>JAGOBH010000012.1 GCA_017983495.1 Pyrinomonadaceae bacterium
GCCATCAGACACTTGTGTATCCACAAATGTTCGAAGAGTTTCCGGCAATGAGATGTTCATTGTGCTCATAGTTAGAAAATAACAGTTATGGCAAACTTTGCCAAGCCGAATGCCTTTTACACCGAAATGTTGATCTTGGCGGTTCTGGATTGCCCACTATTTATTCTTGCTCAACCAAGCCTTCCACCAACGTTGTAGCTCCTTCCGATTCTTTGGTTCCAAAACGTAGTTGAAGTACGCATAGATGCCGTTGGTTTCCCATTCTTCTTGGTATTTCCGCGGAAGTGATTCGAGCAATCGCTTCTCCCATTCTTTGCCGTCACCCTTGCTCACTATACGGAGGAGCACGAATAATGCAGTATCACCGACCGCGTAGCTATGCCATGTCGGAACCGAATATCTAGGATCCTTTATTAAAGTATCGTTCCCTATTTTTTCAACCAAACACGGAATTGCTTCGTTACCCTTAAGTAAAAGACTCTCGTATATCGGATCGGTGATCGTTGGGTCGCGATTCGGAAGGACCTCTATCTGACCAACGCGCTCGCATAATTCAGACGCTGTTAGTTCAGCAATATGTATCGGTATCGGCGGTTTGGTGGGTTCCGGCGTTGGCTGGATCTCGATTTGGCTTATCGGCTGGTCAATCCTATCGTCGTTCGGGCTCGAACAAGCGGGAAATACCGCTACGCAACCCATGAACAATAAAAGGAGCTTCATTTGATAGTAGTACTCCTTGTTGTAGCCTTTTCAATCCTTTCCTTGCTCACCTCAAACCCGATCCCAGGCCCATCAGGTGCGGTGATAGTTCCGTTTGCTGAAACTTCGACCGCTGGCTCGATGACGTCTTCGTGCCAATATCTTTTCGAAGCTGAGACGTCGCCGGGCATTGTATAGCCCGCCAATGTCGAAATGGCGATGTTGTGGGCGCGGCCGATACCGCTTTCTAACATACCGCCGCACCAGACCGGCATTCCGGCTTCGCGGCAGATCTGCTCGACCATTTTTGATTGTGTATGGCCGCCGACGCGTCCGTTCTTTAGGTTGATGATCTTGCCTGACTTTAATTCGATCGCCTTTCTGGCATCTTCCGGCGATTTGATCGGCTCGTCGAGGCAGATCGGTGTCTTGAGCTGAGCCTGCAGTTTGGCGTGGTCGATGATGTCGTCGTAGCCAAGCGGCTGTTCGAGCATCATCAGGTTAAATTCGTCTAGACTCTTGAGCAGGTCGATGTCGGCAAGCGTATACGCCGAATTGGCGTCGCCCATCAGCAGGATATCGCCAAACTCAACACGCACAGCCTTGATAACGTCGTAATCCCACTTAGGCGAGATCTTGATCTTAATTCGTTTGTATCCGGCCTCGACCTCGACCCGAATTTTCTCGAGCAGTTGTTCGACCGAATCCTGAATACCGATCGAAACACCGCATTCGATGGTCTGATTTACTCCGCCGAGATGTCTCCACAACGGCACGCCGAGTTTTTTAGCTTCGAGGTCCCAGCATGCCGTTTCTATGCCGGACTTTGCCATGCGGTGCCCGCGAGCCCATTTCATCAGGCCCCAAACGTCCGCGGCAGATCCGACCTCACGGTCGACGACCATCGGTGCGAGGATCTTCTCGGCCGTTACCCATGCCGAATCCGTCCACTCGTCCGAGTAGCCCGGCTCTTCGCCGCACGTAACCTCGCCCCATCCCTCGGCACCGTCCGCATCCTCGACCCGCACCAAAACTATCCGGCGTTCGTACGTGCGGCCAAAGCTTGTCTCAAAAAAATGGACTAGTGGCAGATTGATCTCGGTCAGTTCGATGGATTTGATTTTGAGCATGGCAGGGTGTCCGTAAGAGTAAGCCTCTGAGCGTTAAACAAACTCCGATTATAGCCAATGAAAGACAATGCGTAAAAGCGCCGCTCCTATTCGACCACTTCAAACTGGACGAACTGCGTCGTGACCTGCCGCTTTTGCGGAGCCAGACTGTCTGTGATTATGACCTGCAGGATATAGTCGCCCGGCAGCAATTTACCGCCGATGCTGATCGCTCCCGAAGATCTCAGACGCTGCATATCGCTTTGCCCCTGCATGTCGAGACGAATCGACTGTCCGTCAAGAACAAGTTTCCCGTCGCGAAAAACACGTATCCTCGTCTGAATATCGGGCTGTTTGGTCGCATTGAGTTTTGCGTTATAAATTTCGAAGCCATATCGCAAGACTGTGTTGAGCCGGACACGACGGACGGCCGTGTCGGTCATCGAATCGGTACGGACCGCGGCACCATTCGGATCGGAAAGGACCTGCCACTGCGCCGGAGTAAGGCTTTCGAGAACGATGCTCGAGCCCGTCAGTCGTTCATTCTTTAGGTTAGGAACTTCGATAAATTGGCTTGCCGAGCCGACTCGTTCGCCCTGAGTGTCGCGAATGGCGACGCGATATTGATACGCGCCGGGCTTTTTGACCGGAAACGTGAAATGGTAAACAAACCCGTCGGCCATCAACTTCTTAAAACCTTCGGGTTTGACGATCAGCGTGTACGATTTGCCGATCTGATCGACGGGTTGGCCGTTGTCGCCAAAGCTCGCGGCCCACACGTCGAATACCGCTTTTTTCGTCCCGTCAGGCTCGTCGGTAAATTTCAGATCTTTACCCGACACGTGCAGCAGCGAGCGGACGTAACTGCCGGCCACCGGGTCGTTTCCAAACAGAGCATTTAATCTGAGCGGAATTCCGTCGACGGCAAACGGCGACGTCAACGCCGTCTGTAACTCCTGCATAGGCGTCATCTTGGTCGGCGTTGCGGTGACCACTTTGTCAGCAACGTTGAAAAATCCGCTTCGGTAACGGGCCTCAAGTCCCTTTCTGAGGACCTTGACCTCGATCTTGTTATATTTGCGTTTTGCCGCGTCGAACGTTTCGGTGTCAGGTTCGTACGCGATCAGATAATAGCTTTGATCCTCGAGCACCCGCCGAACACCGCCAGCCAGATCGTTATTGTTCTTTATCGCAATACCGCCCGTCTCTTCCGCGAGAAAGGCGAGTCCGGCCTGCGTGTTAAAAAGCTGGTCCCGCCGCTCTGAGAGTTTAGCACTCATTGCCTGCGGGCTCGTGTCCGTCACCTTATCGACCGCCGTAAATCCCGTATACTGCAGCCCGCGGGCATCGATCGTGTAAAAGACCACAGACGAACGGTTAGCAACATCTACGAGTTCCCGCAAAAATTCGGCGACACGGCCGCTTTGAGTAAATCCATGCTCGTCCGTTTCAAACATGCTGAAACCGTCCGAAAAAAGGATCACGGATTTCCGGCCAGGCAGTTCGGACATGCCCTGTACGATGTAGCGGAGAGCACCGAGTGTTCCGGTCGCGAAGACGCTGCTGCGGAAATTTTCGAACGCGATCTGCGAATTCGCGACCGTTCCGGGTTCACCATCTTGGTCAAGCGAACCGCCGCCGGCCGCGTCGATCATTTCGGAAAACGTCTGATCGACCGGTGCGAACGCGCTGATGCCGCCGTTGCCGATCGGGTTCCATTTCACGCGTTCGATCGCGGCGTAGAGAATGCGTTTGTCTGAGGTAAATTGCTGCAGGGCTCCGATTCCCGCACCGGTACGAATGATCGCGACGAGATCGCCTTCCTGCATCTGCTCGTCGACAAACTTCTTTAACGCACGCCGCGTCTGATATGCACTTTCAAATGAAAGCGACAGGTCGTCCACGACGAGCGAGAAAGTGCGCCGAACCTTATCGGGCCGCAGTACAGCTTGCGGCACCGGGATTGCCCCCTTATCTACGGGGACGCTATTGAGCGTGATCGGTTTGACCGCCGAAACGAATGAGAAATTTGTGATCTTCTGCTTTTCGCCGTTTTCGTAGATCTCGATCTCGTCGGGCCGCAGATCGCCGACGACCTTTCCGCTCTGGTCAATGACGGTGACGTCGAGCTGAATCAGGCTTGTCGAAATTTTGACCACGTCGCCATCATCTGTCGGCAGCGGCCGGGGCGTGGGCGTCGCTGTCTGACCGATGGCAATGGCCGCGAGAGCATTAGCGAACGCGAGAAACAGCAAAAAACTTCTCATAGTGGCAGTTGTATCGATTTTGAGCCTAAATTTCTCTGACAGTGGTCCAAATGTTGTTATGATATAACTAATTAGACTGCGTGGGAAATATTTTGGCGACACCGCCCTATCGTTTTTTGCATCAAATCACCCGGGAGAATTACAGATCGATGTTACGTAGGTACCTGAATTTTAGTGCGTGCTGTGCGGTTGTTTTTGTGTTGTTTTCGGTCGGCTGTTCGGCGCAGCAGACCGAGGATCAGGCCCTGCAGTCTCTACGGCAGATGACGAGCAACGGCAAGCTCCCGCCCGAGGATCTTGTCGCTAGTATCGAGTCGCGTTTTGCCGGCAAACGCACCGGCGCGTTGGCAAAGCTTCTTCACGCACGCATCAGATTCGAAGCTAACGATTTCGCCGGTGCCGCCGCGCTGTTGCGAACCGACGAATTCAAAAAAAGGACGAAGCTTGCCGAACACGCTCTCTGGCTTCGGGCCCGGGCATTGCAACAGGCCGGCGATCACGCCGAAGCGATGAATGTCGCGTCCGAGCTACTTCGCGACCATCCTGATTTTCTCCGAACTCGCGACGTAAAGTTGCTATGGGCAAACTCGGCGATCCAAGCGAGCCGCGCCGTTGATGTCCCCGGATTTCTTGTTGAGTTGACCGAGAAGAACGATGCCGATGCTTTGCTCACAACCGCAAAGGCATTTGAAACACAGGGCTCGCAGCCCGAAGCACTCAGATACTATCGCCGAACTTACTTTTTCGCCGCCGGCTCAGCCGCCGCCAAAGAAGCCGAAGCGAAACTGACTTCACTCGGGCAACCGCTGACGCCGCAGAACTCGGACGAACAACTTGCCCGGGCCGACAAACTAGCAGCGGCAAGAAGCAATGCCGACGCTATCGTCGCCTACGCTGATCTCGCCGCCCGATTCCCTACAGCGATGACACCCGCGGTCCAACTTCGACGAGTTACCTCCGCCGCAAATGGCGGCAAGATGCCGGAGGCTCAGCTTGCCTTTTCATCGATACCGGCCGGAGCAACCGAACGCGAAGACGCATATCGACAGTTGGTACTGGGCTATGCCAAGGCCAAAATGTGGCCGCAAGTCCGTTCGACCGCCGACGCTATGCGACAGAACTACCCGAACGGCAAACTCGTCGCTAAGACGCTGATCGATGCGGGTCTCGCCGCCCGCGATGCGAAAAATCGCACGGACGAGGGCTATTTTTTCAACACCGCCGTCGCCGCTTTTCCGAACGCGATCGAAGTCGCCACGGCCCAGTTCGAGGCGGGCTGGTTTCAACACGAGAGCGGCAATTTCGCACTTTCGTCGCAGATGTTCATTGACCATCTGGCCCGGTTTGCCGGCAAAGACACGACCAATCGCGGCAAGGCCGGTTACTGGGCAGCACGCGATTCGGAACGCTCCGGAAAGATCGCCGAAGCATGCGCACTTTATGAAGGCACGATCTATCGATATTCGGCAAACTGGTACGGCTATTTGGCGATGGGCAGAATGACCACCCTCAAGAATCAGGGAAATTGCCGCTCGACCGCCGCACCTAATGACCTCGTTGCCCGTGCCGTCGCCAACCTCAAGACCGTCACCGTCGCAGCCGAGACCGCAACAGCCAGGGAAACGGCGCGTGCGGAGCGATCTGAGGAACTGAGCATCATCGGCGTTTTCGATTGGGCAATAGACGAACTGCAGGAAGCCAAAAAAGCGGCCCCGAGCAGTCCGAAGATCAACATGGCACTTGCCAGACACTATCGTTTCAAGGGCGACAATACGGCGGCATTTCTCGCCCTGAGAACAAGCTATCCTGACTATGCTCAGATGTTTCCCGAGGAAATGGGGCGTGAGGAATGGAGCATTTTCTATCCGCTCGTCCATTGGACGGAGATCAAACATTGGGCAACCGAACGCCGTCTGGACCCGTATCAGGTCGCCGGCCTGATCAGGCAGGAATCCGTATTTACGCCTGCAGCAAAATCGCCGGCAAACGCTTACGGCCTGATGCAGCTGCTCGTTCCGACGGCTCAGTCGATGGCACGCAAGTATATCTCCAAGACGGCGTCGGTCAACTCGACCGCACTTTTTCAACCGCAGTTGAATATCGAACTTGGAACGGCGTACATGCGTGATCAGTTGGATAAGTTCGGCCGCATCGAATACCTCGCCGTCGCCTACAACGCCGGTCCGGGACGCGTGCCGCAATGGCGTGCGACTCTGCCCGCCGAAATGGACGAATTTGTCGAGGAGATCCCGTTCAAAGAGACCAAAGGCTACGTCCAGGGCGTCATCCGGAATTCGGCTCAATATCGCCGGCTATACGACGAATCCGGCAATTTCAAGCCAAACGTCGGCACACGCCCGTTGCGAGGTGAAATCGACGGGAAACCGCGGGATCAATTCGCCGCCGAGTTTCCCGAGGTGGTCGTCGAAAACGCCACCGACGAGTAACATATCTGATTAATTGAATTCGACGCTTTTCTGATATAATTTTCGGCAAAGCGACCTCTACATTTGCGTATTAATTCGATCAGGCTTTCAAGGCTTTTTTTGAGGATAACTATATGGCGAAACTCAGTGTAAACAAAAAACAATATGAGACCGACGCCGACCCGAGCACACCGCTGCTGTGGGTTTTGCGCGACGAGCTCGGGCTGACAGGCACGAAATTTGGCTGCGGCATCGCTCAATGCGGTTCCTGCACGATTCACGTTGACGGCGAGGCACGACGTTCGTGCATCACGCCGCTACGTTCGGCCGAGGGCAAAGAGATCACGACGATCGAAGGCCTTTCAGAAACGTCGAGCCATCCTCTGCAGAAAGCCTGGGTCGAGGCAGATGCTCCGCAATGCGGCTACTGCCAGTCCGGCCAGATAATGACTGCGGCCGTTTTGCTCAAACAAAAGCCGAACCCGACCGATGCCGACATCGACCAGGCAATGTCGGGCATCATCTGCCGCTGCGGCACCTATAACCGCATCAGAGCCGCCATCAAATTGGCCGCCATCAATGGAGGTAAATGAGATGAACACGAAACAAGAATTGGACAGACGCTCATTTCTAAAAGCATCCATCGTCGCCGGTGGAGCACTCGTCATCGGGTTTAATTTGGAATCCGGCGCCCGTGCCGCCGAACGTTACGGCCTCGAAGCCGCACCGGCCGCTGATTTTAAGCCCAATGCCTTTATCAAGATCACCAAGGACGGCAAAGTGACCGTCACCGTTGGCCAGGTCGAGATGGGCCAGGGCGTTTATACGTCGCTGCCCATGATCGTGGCTGACGAACTCGAGGTCGATTGGGCGAACGTGACCTACGACGTGGCTCCGGCCGACAAGGCATTCATCAATCCGGCGATGGGAATGCAGGGCACGGGCGGCAGTTCGAGCGTCAAAGGACTCTTTAACCCGCTAAGAAAATCGTCCGCAGCAGTTCGCGAAATGCTCGTTGCGGCGGCAGCACAAGGCTGGAATGTCGCACCCGACACTTGCAAGGCCGAGTCAGGCAAGGTCGTTCACGCAGCGTCAAAGCGTTCGATAGCATACGGCGAACTGCTCGATGCCGCAGCCAAACTTACACCACCGGCTGAACCGAAACTCAAAGATCCTAAAGACTTTAAGTACATCGGCAAGGGAATGAAACGGCTCGATTCTCCGTCAAAGGTCAACGGTTCTGCCGTGTTCGGGCTCGACGTCAAGGTTCCGGGCATGCTCTACGCGACCATCTTGCGTTGCCCCGTTATTGGCGGCAAAGTGAAATCAGTCGATGATACCGCTGCCAAAGCCGTCAAGGGCGTCACTAACGTTGTGCCGCTCGGTTACGGCGTCGGCGTTGTCGCAAACAGCTATTACGCTGCCCGTCAGGGCCGCACAGCTCTCAAGGTCACGTGGGACGAGGGAGCAATGGCCGCCGTTTCCAGCGAAACGATCTTTGCGTCGTTCGCCGAGGCTGCCGACAAGGAAAAAGGCCTGGTTGCCGGCAAGAAAGGTGACGTCGCCGCCAACAAAGCAGGTGCCGCCAAGACCGTCGAAGCGGTCTATTGGTCGCCGTTTGTCGCCCATGGGACGATGGAGCCGATGAATTTCACAGCCGATGTCCGTGCCGACGGCGCTGAGGTCTGGGGCGGCGTTCAGGCCCAGATGCTCGTTCAGGGCGTGGTCGCAAAGACGGCCGGCGTTCCCGTCGAAAAGGTCAAGGTCAACACCACGCTGCTCGGCGGCGGATTTGGCAGACGATTCGAAATGGACTACGTCATCGACGCGACGCTGCTTTCCAAAACTGTCGGCAAACCCGTCAAGGTCGTCTGGACTCGCGAGGACGACATGCAGAACGATTTTTATCGTCCCGCGACTTTCAACAAGATGTCGGCAGGCATCAACGCCAAGGGCGAACCCGTCTTTTGGCATCACCGCGTGGTCAATGACGCGATCATGGCACGTGCAGGGTTGGCATTTGGCTTTGTGCTCAAGCCCGATCAGCTGGATGATTCGTCATTCGAGGGAGCCCATAATCTGCCGTACGATTTCCCTAATTTTCAATGTGACTGGGTGCGTAAGGACACCGGTGTCCCGGTCGGTTTCTGGCGTTCCGTCGGCAGCTCGCACACGGCGTTTTCGACCGAGTGTTTCCTCGATGAGGTTGCCGCCGCTGCCGGTAAGGACCCGGTCGCGTTCCGGCTCGCTTTGCTTGCCAAGCATCCGCGTCATGCGGCCGTCGTGAAATTAGCTGCTGAAAAAGCCGGTTGGTCCACCAAACCGGAGGCCGGTGTTTTCCGCGGCATCGCCGTGCATGAGAGCTTTGGCAGCTACGTCGCTCAGGTTGCCGAGGTTTCGGTAAGCAAGGCGGGTCAGGTCAGCGTCAAACGCGTGGTCTGTGCGGTGGATTGCGGCCAGGTCGTAAACCCCGACACGGTCGCGGCGCAGATGGAAGGCAGTATCGTTTACGGATTGTCTGCGGCACTTTACGGCGAGATCACTCTCAAGGGCGGACGTGTTCAGCAAAAGAACTTTACCGATCAGAAATCACTCAGGATGAACGAAATGCCGAAGGTCGAGGTTTACATCGTGCCGAGTACCGAAAAGCACGGCGGTGTCGGCGAACCCGGCACACCGCCGATCGCCCCGGCCGTCGTCAACGCGATCTTTGCCGCGACGGGCAAACGCGTACGCAGTTTGCCGATCCGTGCCGAAGATCTGAAGAGTGCGTAAGTTTGTCATCGAAAAGGAGGAGCGTTTTAATTGAGTAAGAATGGACTAAAACTTGTTGCGGTAATATCGCTCGCCCTGTTGGCGGCCGGCTTTACATGGTATGGCCGCCCGGACCCCGTGAAAGCGATCGATTCGCCGTCAATTACAAGCGACATGATCGCGACCTCGGAGGACCCCGTCAAGGCACGTGCCGCGTTCAACGAAGCCGTCAAGGTGTTCTTTTCCGCTCGCTGCTCTAATTGCCATCCGGCCGGCGACACCCCGACACAGGGTGACGAGAACCGTCCGCACGATCAGGGCGTTACCCGCGGCCCCGATGGAAAGGGTCCCGCCGGGCTCCAGTGTGCGACGTGCCATCAGACAGAAAATCTCGACGGTGACAGCCTGCCCCCCGGGGCTCCGAACTGGCACATGCCGCCCGAGAACAACAAAATGGTCTTTCAGGGCATGACCGCCGCCAAGCTCTGTCAGCAGCTTAAGGATCCGGCTCGCAACGGCGGCCGCAAATCGCTGAAGGAATCGATCCATCATATCGAGACCGACCCTTTGGTCGGCTGGGCTTGGGCACCCGGAAACGGCCGAACGACGCCGCCGCTCAGCCAAAGGGATTTTCTGAATAAGCTGAACGAGTGGATCGACGCCGGTGCGGCGTGTCCGGAATGAAGTTAGGTTATGTGAAGCTCGACCGCGGCTCGCGTCACGATATCGTTGACCGGCCGCGATTCTATTATCAATGAGAGAAACACGGGACATTTTAGCCAGTATCGATGCACTCGGTGACCACCGTCGGGGCGTGCTTGCGACCGTCCTCGACGTCCGCGGCTCGGGGTATCGCTTGCCCGGAGCACGTATGTTGATGACGTCTGACGGCGGCACGTTCGGCACGGTCTCGGGGGGATGTCTCGAAGCCGATGTCCTCGAACGAGCCCAAAAGGTCCTAGAAACAGGCCGGGCCGAGGTATTTACCTACGACACCACGGCTGACGAGAGCTCCGTTTTCAGCCTCAATATGGGTTGCCGCGGCGTCATACGCATATTGCTTGAAAGCGTTGGGGCGGCTGACATGCTGATCGACCGGCTACGCTCAACCGTCGACCAGCGGCAACGGCAGACTGTGGCGACTTTGATATCGGCGGAAACGGTGGCCGACGTTTCGCTCGGCGGACGAATGTTCCTGAATGACGCCGGCGACGTGGAATTTGACCGACTGCCGCACTTTCTTAAAAACCTTTCCGAACTAAGCGAATCGTGCACAAGATTTTTTGATTCCGGTGCGGCGTGCGAAACCGAGACGTACGATATTCCTGAGGGCTCGTTCGAATTTGCGTTTGAGGCGATCGAGCCTCCTGTCGCGGTGCTGCTCTTCGGGGCCGGAGCCGATGCCGTTCCGATGGCACGCATCACCGCCGAACTCGGCTGGGAATTGACGGTTTTTGATCATCGCCCGGCTTTCTTGACCGCGGAGCGTTTTCCCACTGCCGATCGTTTAGTATTCCCTGATGAATCCGGCTCGTACGGCGATCCGGCAGCAGACCGACGAACCGCTGCAATCGTCATGACGCACAATTACGGACGCGACCGCGGCATTTTGCCGTTGCTGTTGCGATCCGACGCCTTTTACGTCGGAGCACTCGGTCCCAAACGCCGCACGGAACAGCTTCTCGGCGAACTTGCCTCCGCCGGTGACAATTTCACCGAAGCGGAACTCGCTCGTCTCTATGCGCCGGTCGGACTCGACATCGGAGCGGACACCCCTGAAGCGATCGCCGCTTCGATCGCCGCCGAGATCCAGGGCGTGCTCAAAAACCGCGGCGGCGGCCATCTTCGCGAACGTCAGGGTTCGATCTATGACCGAAAATGATCAAACGAAAGTCGGCGGCTTGCTCCTGGCTGCCGGCGGCTCAAGCCGCCTCGGCCGTCCAAAACAGCTGCTCCAATTCGACGGCAAAACCCTCATCCGCCGTGCGGCCGAAACACTCGTCAATTCAAAATGCAACCCCGTAGTCGTCGTCCTCGGGGCTGAAACCGAACGCTCATCTGCCGAACTGTCAGGTCTGGCATTACACACCTCGGTAAATGAAAACTGGCAAACCGGCATGAGCTCGTCGATCAAGACCGGCCTCAACGCTCTGCTCGGCATCGAGCCCGACCTCGAAGCGGTCGTCATCACCCTGTGCGACCAACCGCACGTCACGTCCAATGATATCGACCGGATCATCGCCGGATTTCGCGTCCACGCCGCACCGATCGCCGCCGCCCGGTACGGCGAAACTATCGGCGTACCCGCTCTGTTTTCCCGCGAATTGTTCGACGACCTTTTTAAGCTCCACGGTGATAAAGGTGCGAGGAGTTTGATACTAAATACCCCCGATGTCGCTGCTGTCTCACTTGAAAACGCGGCTTTTGATATCGACACTCCCGATGACGCCATGTCTTTCGCCAATAATGAGTCCTAAGGTCGGCCGAAGATCCATTGTCGTGCTGAAATGTGGTCCAGGTCATGAAATCGATCGTCAATCTCGCATTGACACAATTAATGAGTTCATCGAATCTGAGCTTAACCGCCTCGAATCTGTGATAGTTGAGGATGTCGTTAGGCCGGGCTCGGATAAGTTGAATGAGCTGTTCAGATCGAGTCTAGCCCTGAACGACAATTTATAGGTATAATGTCGAACATGAATAGTGAGATCATCTTTCTCGTCGAAGACGCCATAGAGGGCGGTTACACCGCCCGTGCTCTGGGTGAGTCGATCTTCACGCAGGGCGACGACCTCGACGAATTACGGGCAAACATCCGTGATGCCGTCGATTGTCATTTTGAGGCTGAAGGAAAACCCAAGGTTATCAGACTTCACTTTGTTAGCGAGGAAGTTCTGGCTGCATGAGGCTCCCAAGGGACATTTCGGGTCTCGAGCTTGTCAAGGCTCTGCGGCCCCTGGGCTATTTGGAGAGCCGACAGTCAGGCAGCCACATTCGATTGACGACCGAAGAAAACGGCAGCCATCACATCACCGTTCCCAAACATAACCCGATCAAACTCGGCACCTTGGCTTCGATCTTAGATGACGTCGCAAATCATCATCGAATAAGTAGAGCCGAACTCATGCTTCGCCTTAAACTCTAGTCCGTCACAGACTCTTCAAAATACAATCCGTCATCATCGTGCACCAGCCCAAAGATCTAGACCGCCTTATTTCGCCACAAACCTGATCGGGGCGACGACCGCCTGAGCTTCCGGATTGTAGTAATCGTAAACTATAGAGGACGGTGTCTGCGCGTTGATGCCGTAACGCGGTTTGAATTTGAAATCAAACTTCGTGCCGCCGGCCTTGGACCACATATAGAGCACGATCCGATCCGGCAAAACGTCGTAACGGCTGATCGTCCAGTCCGAATCGATCGCCGCCTGTAGCGATTCACGGCTTACCTCGGCTCCGGGTGGTGTGCCGAGTTCGACCAGCAACATGCCATAGCCCTTAAATCCGATCCGCTCGGCATCGACCGAACAGGTCACCTCTTCCATAATTGCGGGCGACGTCTTGTCGCAACGGTAATCCAGCCGCAATGCCCGCGATCCGTTAACGTTGCGTGCTGAAACATCGGCGTCTTTCCAGTCAATGTAGTGGGACGCAACGACCTGGGACATTAGCGGTGAGTCGGCTGTTCCGTTAAGCGTGACCCGATTTTCGGTGGCGTTCAACTTGTCGGTAAGGTCGACGCTTACCGGATCGATCCTGTCGGAGGCAACAACGATCGGCTCGAGCGGACGGCCGTTTATCTGTAAGTTTATCGACTGCGGCCCGCTGTCTCGGCGGTTGCCAAGCGACGCCAGAAATGCGTCCAGCACATTGATAGTCGTCTGTGTCGAATACCACACGCCATAGCGATCCTTATTTTTGAGCAAAAAGAGTGTCCCCTTTGAGATCAGATCGCTTCTCGACGCATTAGGTTGATCCCCGGCCGCGTCGCGGATCAGCAGCTGCAAAACTAACGCAGTCGTCTCGATCCGCCCGGCGGTTCCCCAACCGTAGAACGGAGTGTTCGTTTCCAGATTCCAATACGCCGTTCCATCCTCGGTGAGCGCCATTTTTTCGAGCTGCCTGGCAATTCCGGAAGCGATCGCCGGGTTTCCGGCATCTAGCGAAGCCAGGCCATAGAGCGCGAGTGCATATGGTTCGTCGATCTCGGCATTTCGTGCTTTGAGGTACTCGAGAGATTTTGCGAGAACGGCCTTATCGGCACCTTTTCGCATCGCTATCGAACGAGCAACGTATGTCGTAGTCAGTTTCGTCCGGCCCGGATCCTCGGCGGTCTCGTAGTAGTATTTCTTTGTCCAGCTGCCGTCCTGACGCTGTTGCGAAGCCAGCCACGATTCGGCACGCTTTATGACCTCGGCATCGACCGAAACTTGCGAACCTGCATCATTCAGAAACCGCAGAGCATACGCGGTCAGTGCAACATCTGACGTGTCCTTGCCGCCCCAATACGTAAAACCGCCGTCCGCGGCCTGATATCCGATCAGGCGTTCGTAGCCTTTCTGAAGATATTGTTTCGCCTTTCTTGCCTCGACAGCGTCGGGCTTAACAAACTTCAATATCATCAGGTTCGGGTATGTGGACGAGATCGTCTGTTCACCGCAGCCGTAAGGACGCTGCAAAAGGCCCTCGACCGATTCGGCCACATGCGAATACAGATTCGGGTAGATCTTCAGCTCAGCCCGCTGAGTTTTCGCAAGGGCGTTAGCGGGAAAATTAACTTCAAACGCGGTATTGCCGCTGGAGATCTTCGACTCGGTCTTTACGATCTCTTGACCGTCCGGTCGCACCGTGACGGGCTTTTCGATCGCATCCGAATCCGTCTGAGCGATGGCCGTGACACGCTGCTTTCCGGCCTTGACCGAAGTCGCGGCCTTAAAGCCAAATACGGCATTTTTCGAGTTTCCGGCATCGACGTCGATCTGCTGCTTGTCCGCACCGAGGGCCGAAAACCAATCTGCACGCGCCATCGTCACATCGACCTTCTGCCTCTTATCGGTGTAGTTTCGCACCTGCGTCGGCAAAAAGATCTCGTCACCAACCGTCAGGAATTTTGGCGGATCCAGGTCAACAAAAAATGACTGAAACGCCGTGATCTCCTTCTCAGCAACCCCGATCTTTCCGTCCTTATTCGACGCGATAACATACATTTTCCAAGTCGTAATGTTATCCGCCATTTTGAATTTAAGCTCAGCCTTTCCGTTTGCATCTGTGATCAATTCAGGCTGCCATAAAAGTGTTTCCGGAAAGTATTCGCGAACCTTCGGCGTCGAGTTTTGTTTTCCGGTTCCGGTCGCTCCGGGGGCCAGTTTCAAAATGGACGAAAAATTCACCCCTTTCGGCAAGACAGATATTCGTTGGCCCGTGATCGTCATCGCTACCGACGACGACGAAGTGTCTATGACGGCAACGTCGGCAGACACTGTGACCACGGAGTTAGTGCTTCCGACATTTAGGCTGACATCTACCCTGGTTGTTTCGCCCGCCTTGACCGGTACGTCCGAGATCGTCGTGTTCTGAAATGCGCTTGCTTCGACCTTAATGGTATAAGTGCCCGTCTCAAGGTTGCTAATGAGATAGCTTCCGGCGTCATTCGTTGTACTTTTTCGACTCACGGCGGTTTGAGTATTCGTCGCTGTGACAGAAGCCGCGGGAATGACAGCACCTACAGGATCGGTGACAACGCCCGCGATCGCCCCGTTTGAATTGAATGCGACAGGCCTGATTACCGGCACCATGTTTGGGTCGTCGCGTTTCTGTTCCGCGAGGACGTGAACATATTGCATCAGCGTGGCATCGTCATAAGTTCCCTTCGATCCGTCCTTTCCTCGGCTACGGATCGTAAACTCGATGACCTTCTGGGTTACCGGTGTGACAACGCGGCGCTCGGTCTTTTTGCCGCCACCAAAAGCCTGTGCAGTTTCGAGTTCGACCTTATCCCAATACCGAGACTTAGTTTCGGCCGAAACGTACACGGGCGATCCAAACCCATCACGAAGTTGGTCCAGGTCAACACCATTAGATCTTAATGATTCCTTGAATTCGTCCTCGTTCATCGGCACGCGTTTCAGGCTACGTTGAACGTCTGTGATACGATTCTCAATGGTCGCAAACACATTCATTCGACTTGTCCAAACGTAGAAATCATCACCTCTCCAGTCATTGCCTTCGTCTTTGCCGTCCGGACCGACACTACGAATAAGTATCTTCAGAAAGCGTGGTTCGCCTTCGAAGACAGCTCTATAAGGACGGCCGAATCTGTCGAGGAGTTCGCGGACCCCTAGTTCGGCAAATAGCGTTTGCTCATCCCGAATAAACCCTCCGGTACGGTCGTTAAAATTCTTTACTGCCGTGTCGATCGCTTTGCCCTGCTGCGTAAAGTACTCAAATCCCCGACTGAACGCGGTGAAATCATCCCTCGTCCCCATCTTTTTGTCCGGACCGGCCGAAGCGATCGTGACAACATCCTGACTCTTTACGATCGGGAAATCTGCCGTGTAGGCAACTCCCCAAGGGTCCATCATTCGATCTAGAACAATGTTACGTCTGCTAAGAATTGCGTCGAGGCTTGTTTTGTCGACAGGGTGGACGTGGTCTCCCTGTTCAAACGACTCTTTCAGGGCAGTGGCAACAGGTTCTAACTGCCGGGTAACGGCGTCCCCGAATACTGCTTTTGCTTCCTTGTCATAACTGCTGCTATGAAAAATGTTCGGATAGTAATAGCTGCTATGCAGGATCAATTCGGCAACCAACTGAAGGTCGTCGGAGATCGGTTTTCGGAGATCAAGTTCGTTCAGATCCTTTACGTTCACACTGCCAAAATTGCCCCCATATCCGAGCCATCCTGAGTAGTTGCTCCACATCCCGCCAAAGTCGGCGTCGGTGCGTGCCCGTTCCTCTACCGCTTTGTCGAGTATCACAACACCCAACGCGCTTTTGAGAGCACGACCAATTGAGTCCCCAACACTGTATTTGACCGTAGCGTCTTCTCCGGGCTTGTAGGTCGCCTTATCAAAACTCGCATTGACCTCGATTCCGGTCCGGGCCGGAAAGATGACGCCGCGACTGGCCTTCACGACCTCATCGGACTCTTCTTCGGTAAACGCGGCGATCGTTAGTTGCCCCTTATATGCTTCGTTATAAGGCAGCTGGATCCGGGCCTTTCCTTCTTTCAAAACCGCAAACCTCGAATCGATGACCGAAAGTCCATCGACTACATCAAGGTAGACCGGCCCGGTTTTGGTTGTCGAGACAACCGTTACCTTCATCGTTTCGCCAGGCTTATATATAGACTTGTCGGTTTCGATCCGGATCGCATCGCTATCCCCGAATGACAGATCATCAGTCCAAGTCCCTTTTCGGCCGGAACCGTCGGTCGCCGTAAGTGAAAAATCGAGGTCGTCATCATCATCGCCGATCGATGGCCGCGTCATCGTAAGCTTTCCAGCTCCATACGAGTTTGTCCGTAGCCTGCCGACTCTTCTGAACTTGTTCTCGTCCTCGGGGCTGGCCTTAACCTCTACATCGCACTCAGCGGGTGTACCGTCGGCATAAAAGGCAGAAACATACGCATCGATTGGTAAAGAGGAATTCAAATTATAGGTTTCACCAACATAATAGACATGGATCGCCTCTTTCGTCACACGAACGTCAAACCGTCGCTGCTCGGTCCTATTGGTCGAAAGATCAGTGAAATATACTGCGAAATGGACATCTTTGAACCGTCGCCATTCGTCGTCCTTAAGGTCTTCGTGTTCCTCCTTCAGGTCGACTTTTGCGTTGAATTTGCCGGCTTCATCGGTGCGGCCGTTGTGGATCTGGCCTTCGTCCACGATGTACTTTTGTTCTTTCCAATCCCACTCACGACTGTTTTCCTGCACGATGCGAACGGTGCCAATCGTGACCGGCTTGCCGAACAGGTAATCAGCCTTGATCTCGACCTCAGCCTCATTCTCGCCCGGCAGGTAGTATGGCTTTGCCACCTTTGCCGCAACTGCAAAATTCGGCAGGTCATACCTCGAAACTTTTATGCGTTGACCGCCGATCCGTTCTTCGTCATCACCGCGGATCTCGATCATGTACTCCCCAAGCTTCGCATTTGCCGGTATCATCCAACTGATCGACGCGATCCCATATTCTGACGAGCGGACTTTCTGCCGATACAGCACTGTATCGTCCTGATCAACTATGCGGAATTCCACCTCGCTGTTTGGAAGGACCGTCTTTGCCTCGCCACCCTTTAGCAAAATGCCCCGAACATTTAGCATTTGTTCCGGCTGATAGATCGGCTTGTCGGTCATTGATAGAAACTGCAGGTCGTCTTTCAACGTGTTCACATCTTCTGTTGCTTCACGAATAACTCCGTTCTTGCGACCGACGACCCTGATCTCGCCATCACCGTCCAATTTTGCTTCGGTCGGGATCGTAAAATCGACGACTGCAAAGCCGTTGTCGTCAGTTTCGCCCGTACCGCTCAGTCTGAGTTTACTGTCTTCGCCATCCGAGAGTTCCAGATCGACTGCGGTTTCGATCTGTACATTTTGCGCTGGCTGTTCGGTAAATTGGTTGACGGCCCTGACGCGTACACGATACGTCATTCCCGCGAGGAGATTTTCGCTCGCGATGATGCGCAGCTCAAAAAGATCGCCGATCAATTGAGACATCGAGATGATCCCGGACGTATTTCCGATAGTGTAGCGGAGCCGGTACCATGCGATATCTTCGACGGAAGATCGGAGGATCTCACCTAGTGGCAGATCTAATTCGATCGACTGCTTTCCTCGCTTGATCGACAAAATGGAAGTCGAACTTCGCGAACGAACGACTGACGCAATATCTAACAGTTCGACCGTTGCCGAGATGTTTGAAAGGTCGCGATCAGCGTTAACGATGATCCTGACCCTTGCCGAATTACCTTCGATAGTAACCCGGGACTCAGCCTCGACCACCGTTTGTGCAGTTAATGAAAACGAATACACGAGTATCCACAGGAAGATTAGAAACAGCTTCGAACGCATTTCGCTCACCTCAAACTAACGTTAAATTGTGTGCCGTTTTAGGAACTTACCCGTGTGATGCCGTCAGATTTCTGATTGGTTGCTTTTGGGCAAAATTTGGCTGAGCAAAAAAATGGGCTCATCTGCATTAATACAGACAAGCCCGTGTTGAAAGTTGCAGACGAGATCACAGGTTCTTCAAAATATAATCCGTCATCATCGTGTACCAGTGATGGACCTGACGCGGATCGGAGATGCCGTGGCGGGCCGTCGGGTAGATCATCAGGTCAAACTGTTTGCCGGCTTTTTGCAATTCGTAGGCGTATTGCGTTGTATTCTGCAGGTGAACGTTATCGTCGATCGCCCCGTGGATGAGCATTAGTTTGCCCGAGAGCCCGGCAGCGGATTTGACGATCGACGTGCGGTCGTAACCTGCGGGGTTATTCTTTGGCGTCATCATATATCGCTCGGTGTAGATCGAATCGTAATTTCGCCAGTCCGTTCCCGTGCCGCCGGCGATGCCGAGTTTCCACGCTTTGCTGTGGTTCATAGCATAGCTCGTCATCGAACCGCCGTAGCTCCAGCCGTGCAGGCCGATCCGGTCGCCGTCGACATAACCGGTTGATTTCAGATAATTTACGCCGTCCTCAAGGTCGCGGAGCTCGAGCCGGTACATATCCTTGTAGATCGGCCAGACCGATTCTTCGCCCTTGCCGCTCGCCGAACGGTTATCGCAAACCCAGATGATGTAGCCTTTTTGAGCCAGCATCTGGAACCACATTCCGCGGCCGCCGAGCCATCGGTTTGCGACCGACGGTGCGTGCGGGCCCGAATATGTGAATTGGAATACGGGGTATTTCTTGTTCGGGTCAAAATCGGGCGGCTTTATCATCATCGCCTCCATCTCAAAACCGTCACGCGTTTTGACCTGCATGAATTCCGGCCGGCTCCAGCGATATTGTGCCAATACCTCGACACGATTTTCGTTAATGATCCGCTCAAGCGAACCGTCCGCCCGAAACAGCCGCGTCTGGGGCGGAGTACTGGCGTCGCTCCAGTTTTCGACATAGTGCGAAAACGTCTTGTTGAATGACGCCGAGTGTGTGCCGTCGCCCTTCGACAGGCGTTCGACATCGCCGCCCGTCAACCGGACGCGATAAATATTTTCAGCTATATGGCTGTCTTTGGTCGCGGAAAAATAGACCCAGCCATTCTTTTCATCAACGCCGTGAACCGTCCGTACTTCCCACTTACCGCCGGTCAATTGGCGGATCATCTTCCCGTCGCTGTCATACAAATAGAGGTGTTTCCAGCCATTTCTCGCCGACTGCCAAACGGCCGTGCCGTCCTGCAAAAACTCCGGATCGCCATAGACTTCGACCCAAGCCGGCGTCGTCTCGGTCATCAGCTTTCGCACCTTGCCGTCGAGCGTTGCGGCATTTGCGTCGAGATAGGTCTGTTCGCGATTCAGGGCCTGAAAGATCACGGCCTTGCTGTCCGGCGACCACGCAACGCGGGCGATGAGCAGATCTTCGGGCTTGTATTTTGAGATATCGACAAATTTTACCGCGTCCCCGATCCGCAGCATTGACGGCGGCAGCCGGACACCGATCTTTGGTATATTGCCGGCATTTGGCATGTAGTTGTTTTTGGTCACGTCCGCGATGCCGAGCCGGACGAGCGGATTCGGGTCCCCTGCCTTTGGATAGCTCATCGTCTCGACGACCTGCGGCTGTGTTGCGTCATTGGTGATCACAAATTTCGGCACCGGCGATTCGTCCAGTCGCAGAAACGCGATGTTTTTCGAATCCGGCGACCACCAATAGCCGCGTTTCTGTCCGCGTCCGTAGAGCTCTTCTTCATAGACCCAGTCGAGAAAACCGTTATAGATCGCCTTGTCGCCCTCGCGGCCGTCACGCGTCAACTGCCGTTCATTGGATCTCGCGACATCGACCACATAGAGGTTGTTGCCGCGTACAAAACTAACCCACTTGCCGTCGGGGCTGAAATCAGCCTCTTTTTCCTCGTCGCGGTTATTGGTCAGCCGCTTTACGGTGCCGGCGGAAACGCTGTAGTGCCAAAGGTCGTTGGCATTATCGACCAGGATCGCGGTCTCATCGGCGTTAAACTGAACGCCCGGCGAATTGGCGATCGCGTTTGCCTCATCGGACTTCACGCCGGCCTTTACCAACGCCGCCGCAAATGCTCCGGTATCAAAGTACGGCGCCATTTGCCCGCTCACCGCATCGACACGCATTAGCTTGCCCGCAACAACCTGCTTGTACGAACGAGCGTCCGGCGACCACTGAACACCCGTCGGCGTCCCCGAAAACCGCACCCGCTTGGCCGCGTCAGGACTAAAAATATCGTCAAGCGTGATCAGCTTGTCCTGAGCAAACGCCACCGATGACAATGCAACAAATACAACCAATAACCACTGGATCTTTTTCATAGTGATGATCTCTTTTACGCGAGAATTCTAACGATGATTATAAACGCATAACGCCGAACCTACTATGCCTTCGGATGTGCCCGATCGTAAACCTCGATCATCTTTTCCATCGAGACTTGCGTATAGATCTGGGTGGTCGAGAGGCGTGCGTGGCCGAGGAGTTCCTGGATGTCGCGCAGGTCGGCTCCGCTGTCGAGCAGATGCGTGGCGAAGGTGTGCCGCAGGCTGTGAGGCGAAATGTCGTGAATGTCGGCACATAGCTTGATGTATTTATCGATCATTCTGCCGACCGAACGCGTGGTCAGGCGTCCGCCGCGGCGGTGCAGAAATACTGCGTTCAGGTCGCGTGCCGCCTCGGGGCATTCTGCCAGAAAATTGCCGCGTGCCTCCTGCAGATAGAGCATAAGCGACTGCAACGCCGGTTCGCCAAACGGCACGATCCGCTGCTTTTTTCGCTTGCCCGTGACGCGTACGTTTCGCTCGCGAAAATCGATGTCTTTGAGGTCGATATTGACCAGTTCGCCGACGCGGATGCCGGTCGCGTATAGAAATTCGAGTATCGCCCGATCGCGTCTGCCGAGGTCGGTATTGATGTCGGGCGTTTCGACAAAGCGTACGGCGTCCTCCATCGAAAGATGATTGGGCAATTTGCGTTCGATCTTGGGCGTCGCGACCTGTTTTGCGGGATTCGATTCGAGCTTACCCTCGCGAACCAGAAACTGGAAGAATGTCCGCAGACTTGCCAGTTTTCGTGCTACGGACGTCTTTTTATGGTCGCCGTGCAGGCTCGCCATCCACTCGCGGATCGTCAGCCGATCGATCTCGCTGACCGGAATGTCCGCACGCTTTTCGACACGAAAAAGGTGCAGCTTGAACTGCTCCAGGTCGCTCAAATAATTACGCAGCGTATGCGGGCTCAGATTGCGCTCGTACTTGAGGTGCTGGAAAAATTGATTTAGATGGTCGTTGAGCATCATGTCGGAGCGAAGCCTGCGTTCCGTTACTTCTTCGGAACATAATAACCTTTTCTCGCCCTAACGGTTAAGTTTTGTTTACCTTTGACCGTCACAGTAATATTGCGAAATTCGCCGCGTTTGTCGGCTTCGTCATCGGGGTAATAGCTGATCAAATATTGCTGTGCTAATTCGGCCGAGATCTGTTTGAACGCCTCATTGACCTCGTCTTCGTCGATCGGCGAATGCACCGCTCCGCCAGTCTGGTTGGTGAGTTCGATCATGCGGCGTTCTGCCGTGAGTGTCCGAATGTTCGCATTTCCGCCGCGGATGCCGGTCCGTTTGTAGTTTTCAAAATCCTTGGTCTTTACGACAAATACCTGACAATCGCTGACCTGAAGAGCCTTCAGCACGACCTCGAGCGTGGTCTTGACATCGCTGTACGTGTCTTCGCCATCCGAGACGATCACGATAACGCGGCGCCCGATCGACATTTTTAGATATTCGGCAACCTCAACGATGCCGTCGAGCAACGCGGTCGCACCTTTTGGTTCGGGAAACATCTCGATAGCCTGAGTCAATTGCGAGATCTCGCGGGTCAACGGCTGTTCGAGACGTGTGTAGTCCGACAGCGAAAATAACGCCGCCAGATCGCGGTCGGGCCTGATCACGCGGCGAAAAAATTTTATCGCGGCCGCTTTTTCAAATTCCCGGGCGATCATTACACTCGACGAATTATCAAACAGCATCGCCAGCCGTATCGGCGTTTCCGAACGCGTCACGTCGCCAATCTCGACGACCTTGCCGTCGATCCTCAGTTCAAAATCCGACGCTTTTAGATTTGTCACCGCCCGCCCGCTTTGGTCGAGCACGGATATCGGGATCGGCACGAGCATGGAATCGACCTGGATAATGTCGGGGTCGTCCTTCGGTTTCGGCGTCGGGGTCGGCTTTGCGGAAGCATCCGCCGTGGGTTTTGCCTCGGTCGGAATATACCCGACGGATGTGCGCGGCGTGGGCGTCGGACTTGGCGTTTCGCCAGGCTTGTTTCGCCCAGACTGCGCGTTTGCGGCCACCGTCAGGCAAAACAATATAATTGTGGAGTAAATAAACCTCATTTGACCGACTATTGGATTACCGAACGGTGCAAAAATATGCCTACACTAAAATTAACTTAACGCCCGCAAATAACAACACGACAGCAAGCACCCGGCGCAGAGTGATCGAATTAAATTTCTTACTGCCGAGCGTTGACCCCACGAGTCCGCCGATTACGGCAGCACCGACCCACAACCAGACATCAGCCGGCATGCTACTTAGCTCACCACGTCGAAATGGCCCAAAGAGTCCGGCTGCCGAGTTGACCAGAATGAACAGCACCGAAACGCCTGCCGCCACACGCGTCTCGGCCCAGCGCATCAGCAACAATATCGGCGTCAGAAATATACCGCCGCCGACGCCGACCAATCCCGACAAAAGTCCGATCACCGCACCGATCAACAAACAGGCGATGATCGGCGGTTCATTGACCTCGTCATCGTTCTTCAACCTGATCGCGAGCCGAACGGCAGCCAGACACAATACTCCACCTAGCACGAGTTTATAAATATCCGTCGGCAAATGGATCATCCCACCGACTAGCGCCATCGGGATCGACGCGATCGCAAACGGCAAGAATATCCGCCACGAAAAATACCCGGCCCGATAAAACTGCACCGTCCCGATCGACGCTACAAACAGATTCAGCACCAAGGCCGTCGGCCGCGTCACCTCCGGAGCCACCGCCAAAAACGCCATCACCGCCAAATATCCCGAAGCCCCGCCATGCCCGACCGAGGAATACAGTACGGCGACGATGAGAATCGCTAGAATTATCAGAAGTGTGGTTGGTTCCATAAAATCAGCTGGGGCAATACGGCATACGCGTCGGAACGCGGGCACCCCTGCCCGCCCGTTGTCATCCCTTCCACCCCGCGCTACTCCATGGCCATTCCTCGGGTGTTCGACACAAACCAGCTTTCACCGGATTCTCGTCAATATACTTTCGAACACGAGCCAAATGAATGCGGTCGCGGATGAATCTATCAAAATAATCTGGACTCCAAAATCGCCCTGAACGTTGTAGGATCTTATTCGCCTCAGTCGCGGTAAACCCCTTGATCGAATGCATAACTTGGGACAAAGAAAACGGAGCATGCGTTTTCAACAAGATGTGTCCATGATTTGGCATAATTACCCACGAAAACAAGTCATATTTTTCGCCATCAAATTTGACCAAAGTTTCTGACACCAATTGGGCAATCCGCCGGTCCTTTAGAAATATCGGTCCACTGCCCAGATCGAGTGCTTTTTCAATCTGCCTGTGATATTCGATCTCGGTTATATGCTTTGCCTCGAGTTTGAACTTAAGGGACTCGAAGATCGAAGTCGGAAGCGAATCAGCCAAACGGAATGTTACAAACTGAATCAGCTCTGGCGAATCAAAATGCGGCAGATAGCCACGCTTATGCCGGCGAATCGGATCATCTGTTGTTGGGATCAAATTCATTGCTTTACCTTGAATACTGATAAACTTGGTATTCGTGCTTCGCACTCATGCGGGCAGGGGTGCCCGCGTTCCGACACAATCCGCTATCCACTCGTCCCAATCCTTGAGAGCCCGATCAACCTGCACCCCATGCCTTTCCCGCTTATTCCGATATTTCTTACGCAATTCGACAGGTAATTCCTGTAACAATCCAAACGTAATATTCACCGGCTGAAAATTCTTGGTCTCGACGTTTGAGACGTAACGGCATAATGCTCCGATCGCGGACGTTTGCGGAGCGGTCAGCATCGGCTGATCGCGGGCGACGCGGACGGCGTTTATGCCGGCGAGCCAGCCGGTGGCGACCGATTCGACGTAGCCCTCGACGCCGGTGATCTGTCCGGCGAAGAACAGTCGCGGGTTTGCCCGTGTCTCTAAGGATTCATTCAATATTTTCGGCGAATTAATAAACGTATTCCGGTGTATTTGTCCGTACTGGAGAAACTCGGCGTTTTCGAGGCCGGGTATCAGCTTGAGCACGCGTGCCTGTTCGCCGTAGCGCAGATGGTTTTGAAACCCGACCATCCCATAAGCGTCGGCCATCATATTTTCCTGGCGAAGCTGCACACAGGCATACGGCTCTTCGCCCGTGCGCGGATCAGGCAGACCCTTGGGCTTCATCGGACCAAACCGCAGAGTGTCGACCCCGCGGCGAGCGATCTCCTCGATCGGCAGACAACTTTCGAACCAATGCGTATCCTCAAACCGTTTCAGCGGCACCGACGAAGCCGTGACCAAAGCGTCAAAAAACACCGCATATTCGTCGGGCGTCATCGGGCAATTGATGTAATCGTCTCCTCCCTTGCCGTACCGTGCCGCCTTGAACGCGATCGACATATCGATCGAGTCCGCCGCAATTATCGGCGCAATGGCGTCGTAAAAATATAGCTGGTCGTCGCCCGTCAGCTTCATTATCTCTTTGGTGAGCGCGTCGCTTGTTAACGGCCCTGTGGCAATAATTGTCGGAACGCAGGCTGCCAGCCTGCCGTTCTTGTCTTCTCCGACACGCAGGCTGGCAGCCTGCGTTCCGTCAGGGAGTGATGTCACTTCTTCACGAATGACCTCGATATTCGGATGAGCCTCGATCCGTTCGGTTATCATCGCCGCAAACTTCCCGCGATCCACCGACAAAGCCGCCCCCGCCGGGACCTTGGTCGCGTGGGCGACTTCCAAAACCATCGACCCTCCGCGACGCAACTCTTCTTTCAAGAGGTACGGAGCACTTCCCGGCTCGTCGGTCTTGAGCGAGTTCGAACAAACGATCTCTGCCAGCTGATCCGTCCTATGCGCCGGCGTCTGCTGTACAGGCCGCATCTCAAAAAGGCGTACCTTCGCACCCAATTCCGCCGCCTGCCATGCGGCTTCAACTCCAGCAAGGCCGCCGCCGATCACGTTTATTACTTCATTCATTGCTGTCTGATTATAGAGCAAAATCTGCGACCGGTCAGCGAGATGAGACGAAAGGCCGCTTTACGCCGAAAGATCGGCTCGCTTGCATTTCCCCACATACCCGCACGTAACAAACAAAACTATTGACATTAAACATTGTTTAATGCAACATTATGGGTGGACATTTTTGTCTCGTTGGCCCCACCAGCGACCGATTTCCACACTTCGGTTTCCAACCTTGTTTGATGGTTGGGGACGTTCATTCCAAGGAAACCACGCCGCCAATGCCTTTTATTGTCGTTCAACGAAAAGAAAATGGAACCATCAACGCGGTCTAAAGAGTCTGAAATTACCTTTCTGACGTCTTCATCTGACTCGATACATCTACCGACCATGCACGGCTCATTGTCCGCCTTCGAAGTGCTGAAATATGCCGATCCGCATGTGACCGATGGCGGAAACACCCCGCTTCAGAGCCTTGGCGACAGCATTTTTAATTCGATCAGCGATGCAGTGCTCGTGATCGACGACGAAGCCCGGATCGTCAGGGTAAATCCTGCCACACTTGAGCTTACAGGGTATAACGAAGATGAATTGGTCGGCCAACCCGTCGGCATCCTCGCCAGAAATGAGAAGGTTTTCAAGAAGATATTTGCCCGGCTCTTTCAAAAGAGCGGCAACTCGAAACGGCTTGAGACATATTGTCTGCGAAAAAACGGCAGCCGCTTTCCGGTCTCGGTCTCGGCATCGAAGATCTTTGACCCCGAGACGTGCTCGTATAACATAGTCTGCCTGGCCCGCGATATTTCGCGTCCAAAACGCCTTGAGGCCGAGGCCCGTGCAATATCCAAGATCATCCACGGCGTCACGACGACCGCTAATCTCGATGAGCTTCTCAGTCTCATCCACCGCACGATCAAAAAGATCGTGTACGCGGAGAACTTCTTTGTCGCTTTATTTGATCCGAATACAGATCTGCTGACTATGCAGTTTTGGGTCGACAAGTTCGACCCCATGCCGCCGCCGCTCAAGGTCGGCCGCAGCATGAGCGCGTACGTTTTTCGCACCGGCAGGTCGCTGCTGCTAAATCACGAAGATTCGCTTCGGCTCATCGAACAGGGCGAGGTCGAATCTGTCGGTACCGATTCGCCCATCTGGTTGGGTGTGCCGCTCAAAACGCCCGATGGTTCGATCGGCGTTCTCGTCGTGCAGGACTACGAAAACTCAGACACATACACCCAGCAGGATGTAGAACTGCTGACCTCGGTCGCCGACCAGATAGCGATGGCGATCGAACGAAAACGTACCGAAGAGGCTCTGCAACTGAGCCAAGACCGATTTGACCTGATCACGCGCGCGACCAGCGATGCCGTCCGGGACTGGGACTTGTCATCGAACGAAGTTTGGTGGAACGAGGGACTTCAGAAGCTTTTCGGCTACCAATCGGATGAAATGGGGACGACCCTGACGTCCTGGTCAGATCGGCTTCACCCGGACGATGTCGAACGAGTATCAGCAGATATCCACCGGCATATTGAGAGCGGCAAGAACAACTGGACGGACGAATATCGATTCAGACGAAAAGACGGAACCTATGCCTTCGTCATCGACCGCGGTTATGTGGTCTATGATCAGGACGAGAAGCCGATCCGTATGCTCGGCTCAATGATGGACGTCACTGAGCGTAAATCGCTCGAGGATCAGCTTACTCATCAGGCATTGCACGATCCGCTGACCAAGATCGCAAACCGCATATTGTTTCGCAACCGCGTCGAACACGCTCTTTCAAAACTCGTCCGAAACCATGTTTCGATCGCTGTACTATTCCTCGACCTGGACAATTTCAAATCGATCAACGATTCGCTTGGCCACGCCGCTGGCGACAAGCTGCTTGTTGCGGTCGCTGGCCGTCTGCAGGACTGCCTGCGCAATTCGGACACGGCGGCCCGGCTCGGCGGCGACGAATTTGCCGTGCTGGTCGAATCGGTCGTACATTCAGACGAGGCGACGAATATCGCTGACCGCATCCTCGAGGTATTTCGCCAACCGTTTGTGATCGAGGGTAATGAGGTTCATGTCGGCACAAGTATCGGGATCGCCACGGGCTCAGCCGACACCGTCGGCTCCGAAGAGCTGCTCCGCAATGCGGATCTCGCTATGTATCTCGCAAAAGGCCGCGGGAAAGGTAAACATGTTGTTTTCGAGCCCAAAATGCACGAGGCTCTTATGGAACGCATCGAACTCGAGGCCGACCTCCGCCGCGGGATCGAAGAGAAAGAGTTCACGATCCATTACCAGCCGATATTCGATCTCCAGTCGAGACAAGTGCTTGGGATGGAAGCCCTGGTCCGCTGGCAGCATCCGAGGTTTGGCCTTGTGCCGCCGATGAAGTTCATTCCGCTTGCCGAAGAGACGAATTTGATCGTCCCGCTTGGCGAGTGGATATTGCAAGAGGCCTGTCACCAAGTTCAGGCATGGCGAGAGCAATTCGCCTTAGCTACGGATGTCTCGTTGACGGTTAATATCTCGATCCGACAGTTTTTGCAGAAAGAACTGGTAGAGATCGTCAGTAAGGCCCTCGAATCCAGCGGCCTGCCTCCGCGGTCATTGATCCTCGAGATCACCGAGAGCTTTATGATGCAGGATACCGAAGCAACGATCTTAAAGCTCCATGACCTAAAGGATCTGGGCATTCGTCTTGCGATCGACGATTTCGGCACTGGGTATTCGAGTCTCAGCTATCTTCAGCGGTTCCCGATCGATATTTTGAAGATCGATAAATCCTTCGTCGACAAGCTCGGCCAGGGCAGCGAGGGTAACGCCGTCGCCCGTGCGATCATAATGATGGGCGATTCGCTCAATCTGCGGACGATCGCCGAGGGCATCGAGCACGCCCATCAGATCACGGCGCTCCAAAGCCTCGGGTGCGAAGCCGGCCAGGGATTTCATTTTGCCAAGCCGCTCGCGAAAGAGGATATGGACACGTACCTCCGCGGCAAGTTGATCGGCGTTTCGGCTTAAGCCGCTTCGCCGGGGCCAATACGATAACCGCCAACTCAACCACCTATCACGTTTAATTTTGATCTAACTTTCATTTCGGGAGAATCTGAAATGCGAGTCAAAAATCTTTGACTTTTGTTTCATCTATGCAATATACTTGCATTACCGCAAGTATTTGTATGAGACATCTGAGCCTGGTAAAAAGTCTATCCCACCTGCAGGAAGAACAAAAGTATTCCGAGGAGGTTCTGCTCGATGCGGTCGGGATCGCTCTGACGCGCGGGACGCTGAGCGAATTTGTCGGCGACGCGAGCACGGGACGGACGAGCCTTGTGCTCAATCTGCTGGCCAAACTTACCTCCAGCGGCGAGGTCTGTGCGGTGGTCGATTCGTCCGACAGCTTTGACCCGTGCTCGGCCGCGAGGAGCGGTGTCGTGCTCGATAATTTGCTCTGGGTGCGTTGCGGCGGCGACCTCGAACGCTCATTCACGGCCGCCGATTACCTCGTTCAGGCAAAGGGTTTCGGGGCGATCTGGCTCAATCTCGACGGGCTGTCGAAACAGAAATTGCAGATGGTGCCGCGGACCTATTGGTTTCGCTACCGGACGCGGATCAAGGAAACGCCGACGCTCTTTGTCGTCACCGCCGAAGACCCGGTCGCAGGTTCGGCGTCACACCAGTCGTTCGAACTCGCACGCAAGGACACGGTCTGGTCGGGTCTCGGCCGTTACAAACTGCTGCGGGAATTTCACCTCGATTTTCACTCACGCAAGCATTTTTACGGCCAGCCGGGCTCGGCCCGCATAGGGTTCGACTACAGCGATGTCTAAAGCCTATGCATGCATCATTTCACAAAATACCGGGACGGACGCCGACGCACTGTTGGCGATTGCCTACGGGTTTGCCTACCGCGTCGAGATGCTCGCGGACGGCGTCCTGTTTGACGTCAGCGGATTAGAAAAACTCATCGGCGATGACAAAAAGATCGCCCGAAAAATAGTGAAGGAGTTGGAAAACAACGAGATATCTGGCAATGTCGCCGTCGCCGCGTCGGTCGAAACGGCCCTTCTGCTCGCACGCGAGAACCGCGGGCTGAATCACACCGTCGCGTCGACGGACACATTTCGCCAGTTACCATTGCGAAATCTCGCCATCGACCGCGACACGCTCGGCGTTTTCGAGGCTCTCGGCCTGAGCCGCATCGAAGATCTCGATCAAATTCCGGCCGACGAACTGACCGCGCGTTACGGCCACGATTTTCGCGATGTCATCGACGTCATCGCCCAAAAGGACAAACGCGACGTCGTCCCGAACATTGCCGAAACTGAGGTCCGCTGGAAGTACGAACTCGATTTTCCGGTCGATGATTTTGAGCAATTGATATTTATCGTCAACCGCGGCCTCGAGGAAATGCTCGCCGCCGTCGGTCGCGACGGCCATAGTACCGAGCAGATCGACATCCGGTTTAAGGTCGATAAAAAGGCTGAGAAAACGTACGAGATCAAAACGTCGTTCCCGACGCTCGACAAGGTGTTTTGGCTGAAATTGATAAACCTGCGGATCTCGGTCGACCCACCCGAGGCCGGCATCGTGGCTATTGGCGTAACGGCACATTTTACGCGTCCGCGGCCGGCACAGAGCGGTCTTTACGCCGTCTCAAGGCCGCAGCCCGAGAGCCTTTTGCTGACGGTCGGCAAGATCAAAAAGCTGGTCGGCGACGACAATGTCGGCGTACCCGCATTACTCGAAAGCCGCGTCGAACGGCCGTTCACTCTTGACGCCGCTGCCTTGCCCGCTGGCAAGGAGCGTATCGACATTGCACCACGGGCACCGGTCATCGCGTTCCAATATTACGAACCGCCCGTCCCGGCCGAGGTTCTGGTTCGTGAACGACAGCTCATTTATCTGCGGACGCCGTATTTCGCCGGCCGCGTCGCGGCGTGCAGCGGCGTCTGGCGGCTCAATTCGCGTTGGTGGGAAAAAGCGTGGGACATACAGGAATGGCACGTCGAGATCGAAAACGGCGGCGTCTACCGCCTGCGAAAAACCGGCAATGAATGGTTGGTTATTGGAGAGTTTGATTAGGTTTGTTTCCTGTCGCCAACGGCGACAAATATTAAAGCCTAGGGTGTAGCCGACAGGCCGCAGCCCTAGGTATCGTCGACGGAAGTTTTCGCTCCCTGTAGGGGAGCAATATTCACGGCGGTTGTTCGACGCCTTCAGCGTCGGGATGTTCGCTCTGCACCACCTAGGGTTACATTCGCTTCGCTCATTGCACCCTAGGCTTTAATGTACGTCGCCGTTGGCGACAAGAACCGATGTCTTTTATCGAACTTCACACACGTTCGGCGTTCAGTTTTTTATCCTCCGGCTCGCTGCCCGAGGATATTGCCGTGCGCGCCGGTGAGCTTGATATGCCGGCGATCGGGATGATGGACCGCGACACGGTGTCGGGCGCCGTGCGGTTTCATCTTGAGGCGAAGGAACAGGGCGTTCGGGCGATGATCGGGTCCGAGATAACGCTTGCTGACGGCACGCTTTTACCGCTGATGCCGATCGATCTTCGCGGCTATCAAAACATGTCGCGGCTCATCACGACCGTCAAATTGCGGCATAAAAAGGGCGAACATTTTGCGACGCGTGCCGACATCGAGGAACACGCCGCCGGACTGCTCTGCTTCACCGGCGGAGCGGACGGTTTTATCCACCGCAGCATCAAAAACCGACGCGGCCAGGAAGACCTCGCCTGGCTCAAATACACCTTCGACGACCGTCTCTACGTCGAACTCCAACGCCACCACCTGCCGCACGAAGAGGACATCAACCAATCGCTGCTGGGCCTCGCACACAAATTTCGCATTCCGTATTTCGCCAGCAACGGCCCGTATTACGCCGCGCAGCGTGACCGCGAGTTGTTCGACGTTTTCACCTGCATAAAAAATCACTGCACTATCGAAAACGCCGGTCGTCTGATCTCGGAAAACAGCGAACGCTATCTCAAATCAGCGGCCCAGATGCTCTACCAGTTTGACGATTACCAGCAGGCAGTCGCGACGACCGCTGAGATCGCCTCACGCGTAAAATTTTCGATGGACGAGCTCGGCTACACGTTCCCCGATTATCCGGTGCCAACGGGCGAGACGATGGACTCGTATCTTCGGAAACAGGCTGAAAAAGGTGCGGTCTGGCGTTATTGGGCACTGACGCCGAAGGTGCGTGCCAAACTCGACTACGAGCTGAACATGATCGCCAAGCTCAAGCTCGCCGGTTATTTTCTGCTCGTCTGGGACATCTCGCAATTTTGCCGTGCGAACAACATCCTGTCGCAGGGACGCGGGTCCGCCGCAAATTCGGTCGTCTGTTACGCTCTCGGCATCACGGCCGTCGACCCGATCGAGGCCGATCTATTATTTGAGCGGTTCTTGTCCGAAGAGCGGACCGAATACCCCGACATCGACATCGATCTGCCCTCGGGCGAAGACCGCGAAAAGGTCATCCAGCACGTTTACCAAAAATACGGCGAGCGCGGTGCCGGCATGACGGCCAATGTCATCAGCTATCGCGGACGCTCGGCCGCACGCGAGGTCGGCAAGGTCTTCGGCTTTGACGAAGACGCGTTAAAACGTTTGTCCAAGATTATCCCGCACTACGGCACGCACACGCGGGCCGAGATGATGGCACGCTTTATCGAGGCCGGCTTCGACCCGAAAGAAAATTACCGCATCGCCAAATATATGGAGATGTACGCCCGCGTGCTCGATTATCCGCGGCATTTGGGGCAGCATTCCGGCGGCATGGTCATCTCTTTGGGGCGCCTGGACGGCGTCGTCCCGCTCGAACCCGCGTCGATGGAAAACCGCAACATCATCCAGTGGGACAAGGACGACTGCGAACGCCTCGGCATCGTCAAGGTCGACCTTTTGGGCCTCGGAATGATGGCCGTCATCCGCGACACGCTCACCTTGATCGAAGAGCACCGCGGCGAAAAGGTCGATCTCGGCAAGATATCGAAAAAAGATCCGCTCGTTTACAAAACGCTGCAGGAGGCCGATACGATCGGGATGTTTCAGGTCGAGAGCCGTGCCCAGATCAACTTTTTGCCAAAATCGCGGCCTGAGACGTTTTACGACATCGTCGTCCAGGTCGCTATCATCCGTCCGGGCCCGATCGTCGGCAAGATGCTCAGCGGCTACATCGCCCGCCGCATGGGCAAAGAAGAGGTCGATTACATGCACCCGTCGTTCGAGCCGATCTTAAAGCGCACGCTCGGCGTTCCGCTCTTTCAGGAGCAACTGCTGCGAATGGCGATGACGATCGCCGGATTTACCGGCGGCGAGGCCGAGGAACTGCGGCGTGCACTCGGATTCAAACGTGCCGACAAACGCCTCGCCAAGATCGAAACGCGTCTACGCTCCGGCATGGCGGATAAAAACATCACTCAAGAGACGCAGGACAAGATCGTCAAGAGCATCCTCGCCTTTGCCAACTACGGCTTTCCCGAATCGCACGCCGCGAGCTTTGCCCTGCTGACCTACGCGTCCGCCTATCTCAAGGTGCATTACCTCGCGGAATTTACGACCGCGATGCTCAACAATTATCCGCTCGGCTTCTATTCGCCCGCGACGCTTATCAAGGACGCCCAGCGGCACGGCCTGCACTTTAACGCGATCAATATCAACGCCTCGCAGCGGCTCTTCACTATCGAAGACGGCAAGGTCCTCATCGGCCTAAAATACGTCAAAGGCCTCCGCAAGGATGTCGCCAACGAGATCGTCGCCCGCCGGACCGCAGGCTGCCAGCCTGCCATCGTCCCCGCCGATCCTGTCAGAACCGGGAGCGGTAGCGACTGGGTTCCTGCGATCGTGCCGTACACGTCCGTCGAAGATCTCGTCCGCCGCGTTCCCGCCATCAACAAAAAAGAGATCCGTGCTCTCAGCCTCTCCGGCGCTCTCAATTTCGACTCGACAGTCCATCGCCGTCAAGCTCTTTGGGAATCGGAACTCGCGATCCAGCCGGCCGGTGAACTGTTTGCGAACATTGAGGAAAAGCAGCCCATCCCGTCTTTCATCAACCAGATGAGCAAATGGCAGCTGATGGAGACCGATCTGATGACGACAGGCATCACCATCGGCAAACATCCGATGGCGTTCCTTCGCGAAGAGTTGACCAAACACGGCGTCATCGCGGCGTATCAGACCACGCATCTCAAAAAGCGTGACGTCGTCACCGTCGCCGGTGCGGTCATCGTTCGCCAGCGTCCGAGCACCGCGAACGACGTCGTATTCATCACAATGGAGGACGAGACAGGCTATTCGAATTTCATCGTCATGCCCGATGTTTTTGACAAGTTTCGCTCAACAATAGTCTCGAGCGATTTTCTCCTCATCCGCGGCATCGCCGAAGAGGGCGGCATGATCAAGGCTCTGTTCTTCGAGCCCATAAACGCATTTATCAGTAAGATCGTTTCACACGACTTTCAGTGAACGGAAGATTGACCACTGAGACACAGAGAACACAGAGAAGAAAGAAGTTTGGCCGCAGATAGACGCGGATAACGCGGATAAGAAAAAGAAAAGAACTCTCTGATCTTCTTCCGATCTGCGTCATCTGCTTCATCTGCGGCTAAAATGCTCTTTTGTTTTACAACGCGAATGACAAAAAAAGCGGCGAGCCTCTCGTGAGGTCGCCGCCTGGAAAAGTCTGAATCGTCGTTGGCCGTTACAACGCGAAGTTAAAGCTGACAAAACCCGATGCCTTGACCGGTTGTCCGTCGCGAACAAAGGGCCTGAAGCGCCATTTGCGGATCGCGTCCTTAGCCGCTCCCTGCAGCATCGACGGGCCGCTGGTTTTATTGACGTCGGTGACTTCGCCATTCTCATCGACGGTCACCTCGACCTTGACTACACCGCTCGTGCGGGTCGATTTGGCAGCCGGCGGATATACGGGCGGCGTCTGTTTGGTGGCATAGGGGACCAGCGAACCGACCTCCATCGGTCCCGAATCCGACTTGACCGGCTGCGGCTCGGCCTGTTTCGGAGCTTCTTTTGCGGTCGGTGTGGCTGAAGGCACGACGATCGGTTTGTCGTTCCTGGCAACCGTAGTATCTGCCGGCCTGACCTCACGTTCGCGCGTCGCCGCCGGTTTTACGTCGGCAACAGGCTGCGTCACGGGCGGAACAGTCTTCGTATTTGCTGCGACCGTCGAAGTGACGGGAGTATTCTCCGTCGGGACATCATTGACCGCGCTTACTACGACGCTGCGCGAATTTGCAAGGTCCTCACGCGTATCGGCAACCGTGTCTTTCCAGCGGCGGGCGTCGTAATCGTCGCGTGCGATCATGCTCCGCGATGTGCTCGCCTCTTCAACGATCGCCATCGCGTCAGACGTCTTTTTCGGGTCTTTGGCGACCTCTCGCGACTGCGTAATGACAAGCTCAAGCGTCTCGCGCATTTTCTCGAGGTCGTTTGTTGCCTCAAGCGGAAGTGTGCGGTCCGAAATGCTCAGCCCGAGTGCCCGATAGCGTTCGGCACGGCTGCGGGCACCTTTTATTACTTGTCCGGCGACCGCGACGTAAAATGCCGTGGCGTTTGGCTTGGTTGTCTTTTGTGCGGTGTAAAGCTCGGTAAGAAAATCCTGTGCCCGCTTGAAATCGCCCTGTTCGAGGTAACTGTTCATAAGCAGAACGCTGACGACGCCCTGCACCGATACGTCCGCCGTCTCACGGCGTATATTCTCCAGATCATAGATCGCGGCGTTGTAATTACGAACGGCGATGAAGGCCTTCGCCTTCGAGATGCGGTCGCGCATGACATCACCGGACGTCGGCGGTGCGACCACCGGAACGGTCTGAACAGGCACCGTCTGTGCCTCTGCAAAAACTACAAAACTAACAAAAACCAGTAAAACCGAAGTGCAAAACCTTCTGACATTTAACGGCATTTTCAGTCCTCCTATCGACTTAAATTCTCCGTAAAGGCCAAGCGAAAAACCCCATCGAAGGCTCACTTATACGACCCATTCCAACCTCAAACTGCCGCCCCAAAAGCATCATCGGCGACCTTTTTGTAAAGTTCGCAACATCAGTTCTTAAGACTAAGGATGATTTTTTTGCGGTATGAGTTTGCGTCTTTCTTTATAGCACTTTCATTAAGCGTGAGCAACCGCCGGTCCAGCATGACCACACGTCCATTGATGATGACCGTGCGGACATCGCTTGCTTTGGTCGAATATACGAGCGCCGAATATATGTTGAAATACGGCGTCTGATGGAGGCTGTCGAGGCCGACGATCGCGATGTCGGCACGTTTACCGGTTTCGAGCGAACCGGTGATCTTGTCTAGGTGCAGTGCACGGGCTCCGCGGATCGTCGCCATCTCAAACGCCTGTTCCGCGGGCAGCGTTTTGGGGTCGTTCGAATAGAGTTTGTGCAGTTTTGCGGCAAGATCCATCTCTTCCCACATGTTGAGGTCGTTGTTCGACGCCGCTCCGTCAGTACCGAGGCCGACGGCGACATCCTTGGCGAGCATTTCCGGGATCAGTGCGACGCCGGACGCAAGTTTCATATTCGATGTCGGGCAATGAGCCGCTCCGACGCCGTATTGTTTATACAGATCGATCTCGTCCGGCCTGAGCCAGACGCTGTGAGCCGCGATCACACGATCGGACAAAAAGCCGATACTGCCGAGATAAGCCGCCGGCGTTTTGCCGAACTGAGCAAAAATATCGTCACGTTCCTTTCTGGTCTCTGCAACGTGTATGACGACCGTCGAATTCAATCGGTCGGATTGCTCTCTGATCGCTTTGAGCGTCGCCGTTTCGAGCGTATAAGGTGCGTGCGGTGCCGCCGCGGGGACGATCAGGTCGTCGCCTTTCCATTTCTTGATGAATTTCTCGGTGTAGGCGAGTGCAGCCTCGGGCGATTTATTGTCCGAGACCGGAAATCTGATGATCGTCTCGCCGAGAACGCCGCGCATGCCGGCCTTTTTGGTCTCGTCGGCGACTGCGTCCTCGTAATAGTACATGTCGCAATACGTCGTCGTACCGCCGCGGATCATCTCCGCCATCGCGAGACGCGTTCCGGCCCGCACGAACGGCTCATCCACATTCTTAGCCTCAGCCGGAAAGATGAATTTGGTTAGCCAGTCGTTGAGATCAAGATCGTCCGACACTCCGCGAAACAGCGACATCGCAGCGTGCGTGTGCGTATTGATCAAACCGGGAATGACGACCTTTCCCGCTGCGTTTATCGTCCGTTTGGCCGTCAGGCCCTGCGTCACGTACTGACGTCCCCCGACCTTGACGATCTTGTCGCCCTTGATCGCGACCGCACCGTCCTCATAAACGTGCCGGTCGCCGTCCATCGTAACGACCGTACCGCCGACGATCAAAACGTCACACGTCCACGCCGGAACGACCTTGTTCCGATGCGGCACAGTCTGCCCAAATGTCGATATTGTCGAGGTAAAAAGTAGAAGGATCGAAAAGTAGTATTTCAGCTTATCCATAGCTGAATTTACATCAAGTAAGCCGTCAAAGGCAAACAAGGCCAATGCTGCCCCCCAAAAACGATTCGGGCCCGGCACTGTTCCGCCGGTCCCGCATCGTTTATCCAAACGTCATCTATTTCAAAAACTTCGAATCGAAAGCTCTAGGGAGAAGTTCGCTCATTTGGATCGTTTCGGTCTTTCCCTGGAGATTGGAAAGTATTACGGGCACGTCGCCGCAAAATTCCCAGATGATCTGGCGGCAGACTCCGCACGGGGGCGTTAGCTCTTCGGTATCGACGACGACGGCGATCTGCGTAAAGCGTGTTTCGCCACACGAAATGCCTTTCCATATGGCGACGCGCTCGGCGCAGACGGTCAGGCCGTAACTTGCCGATTCGACGTTGCAGCCAATGTAGATATCGCCGTTTTGCGCTTCGACCGCGGCACCGACCTGAAAATTAGAGTACGGCGCATACGCTCGCTTTCTGGCCGCAGTAGCTGCGTCGATCAGTTTTGTTTCCTTTTCCTGCACTTATGACCTCGTTGCGGCGGTTTGCTCGCTCAGCTTTTCGCGGACCATTCCGCATAGCAATTCGATACTGACGTTCGTCTGGCCGCCTTCGGGAATAATGATATCGGCGTGGCGTTTCGACGGTTCGACAAACTCGTGGTGCATCGGGCGCACCGTCCGGTAATATTGCCCGATGACCGAATCGGTCGTCCGTCCGCGTTCGGCAATGTCACGCTGCAAACGCCTGATAAACCTGATATCGTCCGGCGTATCCACGTAAACACGCACGTCGAGCAGATCCAGGATCCGCGGCTCGGCAAAGATCAAAATTCCCTCGACTATCACCACCGGTTTCGGCTCAATGATCTCGATGCGGCTGCTCCGCGTATGGGTTTTGAAATCGTACAGCGGCATCTCGACCTGCAGCCCCTGCTTGAGCCGCAGCAAATGATTGACGAGCATGTCGCTGTCGATCGAATCCGGATGGTCAAAATTTGCCTGATGACGCTCATCGAGCGGCATATCGGCCAGATTTCGGTAATACGAATCCTGTTCGACCAGCACCACCTGATCGGCGCCGACAGCCTCGACTATCGCCCTCGCGATCGTCGTCTTTCCCGAACCTGTTCCGCCGCAAATTCCAATTATCATAGGTTGAATTCTAACAGGATAAAAAGGATATCGAGGATCTAATAGATGATCGGGGATCACTTTTTCGAATCCTGCCAATCCTGTCGATCCTGATTTAATTTAGCTTGGCTACAATACGCCGCAGCAGCTCTTTGAAAACGTCCGCGACGCGTGCTCCGGTCTCCATCACCTCTTCGTGATTGATCGGCTCGTCGCTCATGCCGGCCGCGAGGTTGGTAATGCATGAAATACCGAGGACGCGCGTGCCCTGATGACGTGCGGCTATCGCCTCGGGAACCGTGGACATTCCGACCGCGTCGGCGCCAAATTCGCGGTACATTCGGATCTCAGCCGGCGTCTCGTACGTCGGGCCCGACAATGCGCAATAGATACCGCGGTTGATGATGTCAACGAGCTCGCTGTCGATGCCGGCGTCGAACCGCTCCTGTGCGATCTGTTTGGCTTCGGTCAATGCGATCTGTTGAAATTCTCGGTCGTAAACCTCACCCATTTCCGGAAATCTGGTGCCAAACCGCGCATCGTTCGGCCCGCGTAAGGGGTTCACTCCCATGCAGTTCAGGTGGTCCGAGATCAGCATCAGGCTGCCCGGCTGCATATCCGAATTGAGGCTGCCCGCCGCGTTCGTCAGGATCAGATTTTTGATGCCGAGCAAACCGAAGGTGCGAACGGGCATCATTACCTGCTCCATGTCGTAGCCTTCGTAATAATGAAACCGTCCCTGCTGAACCGCGACGCCGACGCCGCCGATCTTGCCCAAAACCAATTGCCCCGCGTGCCCCTCGACCGTCGAACGTGCAAAACCGGGGATCTCCTCGTACGGAATTCGCACCGCACCTTCGAGATCATCCGCAAACGCCCCGAGCCCGCTCCCGAGCACGATAGCCGTGCTCAGCCCGCCCGAGTATTTCGATCTGATAAATTCAGCCGCCGCAGCCGCTTTTTCGTATGACATATAAGGTCACAATAGATTACTTAACTAGCGACGGTTTAAGCAACCTGTTCAGGCTGTTCCATCATCAATTATCTTGACGTATGATACTATCAGTAGTATCATAACGCTTGATGAGCAATGACCGGACAAACCCGACTGTCGATAAATTTATCGCCGAGCTTGCGGGAAATGAAAAGAATGTTCGGTTCGCACGATTATTGAAGATCTGCGAGGACGCCTTTGGGGAATGTCGAATAAGCGGCGGGCATCACATCTTCAAAACACCCTGGCCGGGCGACCCTCGCATCAATTTACAGAATGCCGGAAATAAGGCGAAACCATATCAGGTCAAGCAGGTGTTCGGAGCTTTGAAAAAGCTGAGATCGATCAATAATTGAATAGAGGAACAAGCATGAGCAAACAGTTAGAACAGTATTTATATAGTGTCGGATGGTCTGAGGAAGACGAGGCCTTTATTGCTCGTGTTGCTGAGTTTCCGTCTTTGGCCGCTCATGGCGATACTCAAGAGGACGCCCTTCGTGAGATAAAAAATGTCGTGAAATTTGTCCTTTCAGATCTGAAAGAAAATAAGGAACCGATTCCTGAGCCCTTGGGTAAGCGAACTTTCAGTGGGCGACTCGTTTTAAGAATGCCCGAATACTTGCATCGTAAACTTGCCCTCGAGGCTACTCAGCAAGGCGTCTCACTCAATCAACTTCTCAATCTCAAACTAGAAGCAAACCGCTAGATTCAATTCCCTTTCCGGTACGGAATGCCTAGCGATTTCGGGGCACGTGACAGGCCGATGAAGCCGGCGAGGACGATGATCGTCAGGACGTACGGGATCATCTGGATGAACTGGACCGGCACGTCTTCGCCCGATGGCATTTTGATGACGCCCTGCATCTGGATGGCGAGAGCCTCGGTAAACCCGAAGAAAAGACACGCGAAAAGCACCGGGATCGGCTTCCATTTGGCGAGGATCAGAGCGGCCAGAGCAATGTAGCCGCGACCGGCGGTCATACCGCGTGTGAACAGCGAAGATTGCCCGATCGAGAGATAGGCTCCGCCCGCGGCCGCCAGCACGCCCGACATGATCACCGCGATATAACGCAAACGAATGACGTTTACGCCCGCCGCGTCTGCCGCCTCAGGGTTTTCACCCGCGGCCCGAATGCGTAATCCGAACGGCGTTTTATAGAGCACGTACCAGCAAACCGGGATCAGCAACAACGCCAGTATCGACGCAATGGAAACCCGATTATAAAAATCCGGGAGCAAAAACTCTTTAGCGATCTGCTGTGTCGAACCAGCCGAGTCGTAAATGCGGCTGCTGATGACGGCCGGCAACCCGAGCATTAGCAGACTCACGGCAAATCCCGCGACGACCTGGTCCGCCTCAAACTTGATCACCGCGACCGCAAAGATCGCCGCGACAAACGCCCCGGCCGCCATTCCGGCGAGAAATCCGACATACGGATTACTCAGCTCGTAGGTCACGACCGCCGCCGTAAACGCTCCGGTCAGCATCAATCCCTCAAGAGCAATATTGATCACGCCCGCACGCTCCGAGAACATGCCGCCCAAGGCTGCAAAGATCAGCGGCGTCGCCAACCTAATGGTCGAAAACAACAAGATCAACAGGAATGTCGGTGTTAAAAGGTCTCCCATAAGCTAAAAGTTCAAAGGTGAAAATGTGAAAAAGTTCCTCACCGCTCCGACGAATTTATTGCCTTCATGTGGTTCGCAATTGAACCACTAAGAAACTTTGCCATCTCCCGCAACCTCAGATGCTCTTCGTCATCCAAATACCCAACCTCTCTGGCAACGTAAAGTTGGCTTCTGATCTCACCTGCCGATGCCTTGGCGATGTTAAGGAAATTCAGGTACTCCTTCCTTGATCTTCGTTCAAATCCTTCCGCGATATTGCTTGGGATCGAAACTGCCGAATTGCGCATTTGATTTTTCAATCCAAAGTCGATCTTCAATCCGTTACGTTCAGTAATAATGTAGATTTCTTTCACGAAGTCTATCGACTTCTGCCAGATGAAAAGATCTTCAAAACACTGTATCCGCGTTGCCACAAGGACCTCACTTTTTCACTTTTTTACCATTTCACCTTTTCACTTTCGCGAATAGCGTTGCAGTGACGCTACAAAAATGATGATGATCGCCTGCAAAACCTCGACGAGGTCTTTCGAAACGTATTTGGTCTCGATATCGACGAAGATCTCGCCGCGTTTTAGTACCGCGAAAAATATTGCGGCGATAAAGATGCCGAGCGGATGATTGCGTCCGAGCAATGCGACGGCGATACCGAGGAATCCCCAGCCGTCCGAAAACCCGTCGTAATATCGATATCTGTAACCCAAAACCTCGCCGATCGCTACCATTCCGGCCAAGCCGCCCGAGATCGTCATCGCGATTATGATCTGCTTTTTCGGCGATATTCCGCCGTATTCGGCCGCCGACGCATTCTCACCGACCGCCCGCAGTTCGTAGCCCCATTTCGTTTTCCATAGGAAAATATAAACGAGCACGCACATCAATATCGCCAGCAAAAATGCCACGCTCAGCGGCACAAAATCCGGCATTCCGGGTATGTACTGGCTGATACGCGGAATGTGCGCGCCGGTTCCGATCTCGGCCGTCTGCAGGATCGGGTCGCCGGGTATCTTGAAATAATATTGCGTAAAATAGCTGACCAGAGAGATGCCGATAAAGTTGAGCATGATCGTATTGATCACCTCATGCGAGCCAAACTTTGCCTTCAATATTCCGGGTATCGCTCCCCAGATGCCGCCGGCGACGACCGCCGTGATGACGCAAACCAATATCAAAAGGATCGACGGTAGACTGAACCACGACCAATCTTCCTGTTTGCCGAAAATATTGACGATCGTTCCGCCAAACTTAATACCAACCCAAGCCGTCGCAAACGCGGCAATGTAAAGCTGGCCCTCGGCACCGATATTGAGCAGGCCGCAGCGAAATGCGACCGCCACCGCGAGGCCCGTAAATATCAGCGGTGTCGCGATAAACAGCGTGTAGCCGATGTCATTGAGCGATCCGAACGAATTACCGATCAAGTGGTAAAACGTAACAAACGGGTTATCGCCGATCAGCAGCACAATAATGCCGCCGACGACAAACGCCGCAAGTACCGCGATCACCGGCCATGTTATCTCTCGAAAAACCTTGTTCATCGATAGGTTTCCTGCAAATGCATATTTGGTGCGACGATGCGCTTTCCGAATAATGAAAATTCTTTGGTAAGTTGCGAGAACAAATATAACCGACAATTAACAAAGGTGTCACCTGCAAGATAGTAAAACCCATCTGAAAAAGCAGAAAAAAGTTAACGAATATTACTTGACAATACTACACTCATATTTTATTATGTTTATGGACTAAGTAATTAGTCATTAATCTATGATTTTTTGGAGGACATGATTATGAACGTAGTTAAATATGACCCATTTCGTGAGTTACGCAGCCTGCAGGATGAAATGAACCGCATTTTCAGCGGCGTTGCACCTGCCAGCCGCGAGGATATGCTGAACGGTGCCTGGAGCCCGAAGGTCGATATTTTCGAAAATAAAGATTCACTCGTGCTTGAGGCCGAATTGCCGGGCATGGATCGCGACGATTTTGAACTTTCGTTCGAAAACAACGTTTTAACCCTTAAGGGTGAGCGTCGTTTTGAAAAGAAGACCGAGAACGACAATTATCACCGCGTCGAGCGTTCGTACGGTGCGTTCACTCGTTCGTTCACTCTGCCCCAGACCGTTACGGCTGAGGGAGCCAAGGCTGAATTCGATAATGGCATGCTGCATGTCAGCTTGCCGAAACGCGAAGAGACCAAGGCACGCAAGATCGAGGTGATCGGCGTCAAAGCCGCACCGAAAACGATCGAGGCCGCCAAGAAGGCGAGTGCCTAGTTAGCCTGTTATTCAAACAGGATGGACAGGATAAACAGGATAAACTCGATCCTGACCATCCTGTTCATCCTGTCTAATTTTCCGTTTGCTTTTAGGGCGAGACCATTGAGGTAAGATAAAGTCATGAGATTCGATAGATTTACGATTCGCGGCCAGGAAGCCGTGCAAGAGGCCATCGGCGTTGCCGAAAAAGGCCAAAACCAACAGGTCGAGCCCGAACACCTGCTCGCAGCGATGCTTGAGCAAAAGGAGGGCGTCGTCAAGCCCATTTTGGGCAAGATCGGGGCGAACGCTCAGGCGATCGTCTCCGAGGTGCAGGCCGCGATCGAAAAGTTTCCAAAGGTCAGCGGCGGACAGCAGTATTTTAGCTCGCGGACGAACACCATCTTTCAGGAAGCTCAGAAAGCGGCCGAAAAGATGCAGGACGAATACCTCTCGACCGAGCATCTGCTGATGACCATCGCCGGTGAAAAGGACGGTGACGCCGGACGCATCCTTCGCACCAACGGCATTACACGCGAGGATCTCGAAAAGGTCATCACCGACATGCGAGGCGGTTCGCGTATCACCGACCAGAACGCCGAAGAGAATTTTCAGGCTCTCGATAAGTACGCTCAGGACCTGACCGAACTTGCACGCAAGGGCAAGCTCGATCCGGTCATCGGCCGCGACGACGAGATCCGACGGGCGATCCAGATATTGTCTCGCCGTACCAAGAACAATCCGGTTCTGATCGGCGAACCGGGCGTCGGCAAGACCGCGATCGTTGAGGGACTTGCCCAGCGGATCGTCTCCGGCGACGTGCCCGAGACGCTCAAAAACAAAAAGCTCGTCTCGCTCGACCTGGGGGCAATGCTCGCGGGAGCGAAATACCGCGGCGAATTCGAAGACCGTCTCAAGGCCGTTCTGAAAGAGATCGAAAAGGCCGAGGGGCAGATCATTCTATTTATCGACGAACTGCACACGCTCGTCGGTGCCGGTGCCAGCGAGGGTGCGATCGACGCGTCGAACATGCTCAAGCCCGCCCTTGCCCGCGGCACGCTGCGTTCGGTCGGAGCGACCACGCTTGCCGAGTATCAGAAATATATTGAAAAGGACAAGGCTCTCGAACGCCGTTTCCAGCAGGTTTACGTCGGCGAACCGAATGTCGAAGACACGATCGCCATCCTTCGCGGCCTTAAGGAGCGTTACGAGGTTCACCACGGTGTTCGCATCAAGGACGCCGCCATCGTCGCGGCCGCCACGCTGTCGAACCGCTACATCACGGACCGTTTTCTGCCGGACAAGGCGATCGACCTGATCGACGAGGCAGCGTCACGCATCCGCATCGAGATCGATTCCCTGCCGCAGGAGATCGACGTTCTCGAACGCGAGATCTTGCAGCTCGAGATCGAGCGGCAGGCTCTGACACGCGAAACGGACGAAAAATCGAAGGCCCGGCTCAACGACATCGAGAAACGCATCGGCGATCTGAACGAAAAATCGTCGGCGATGAAAGCCAAGTGGCAATCGGAAAAGGACGAGATCGAAAAGATGCGTTCGGCCAAAGAGCAGCTTGAACAAGCTCGCCTCGAACTCGAGCAGGCCCGTCAGGCGGGCGATCTGACCAAGGCCGCCGAGATCCAATACGGCCGCATTCCGGACCTTGAGAAGCTGCTCGAATCCGAGCAGGAACGCCTTGCCGATTTGCAGAAAGACGGCGTTTTCCTAAAAGAAGAGGTTGACGAAGAGGACGTCGCCGAGGTCGTCGCCAAATGGACCGGCGTGCCGGTGACCAAGATGCTCCAGGGCGAGATGCAAAAGCTCGTCCAGATGGAAGACAACCTGCGAAAACGCGTGATCGGCCAGGACGAGGCTCTCAATGCCGTCGCCAACGCCGTTCGCCGTGCCCGTGCCGGATTACAGGATCCGAATCGGCCCGTCGGCTCGTTCATCTTCCTCGGCCCGACCGGCGTCGGCAAGACCGAGACCGCTCGTGCACTCGCAGAATTTATGTTCGACGACGAACGTGCGATGGTCAGGCTCGACATGTCCGAGTATATGGAAAAACACGCCGTCGCCCGCATGATCGGAGCGCCTCCGGGATACGTCGGCTACGAAGAAGGCGGCCAGCTAACTGAGGCCGTGCGTCGGCGTCCGTATTCGGTCGTGCTCTTTGACGAGATCGAAAAGGCACATCCGGACGTCTTCAACCTGCTGCTCCAGATCCTCGATGACGGCCGTCTGACCGACAGCAAAGGCCGCGTCGTCGATTTTAAGAACACGGTTCTGATCATGACGTCGAATCTCGGTTCGCGTGAGATCCAGTCGGCGACCGAAAATCCGCTTGCCGATCGCGACATCAAAAAGGACGTTTTGCAGGTGCTCCGCGACCATTTTAAGCCCGAGTTTTTGAATCGCATCGACGACATCGTCGTATTCGGCCAACTGGGTAAAGCTCAGATCGCTGCGATCATCGACGTCCAGCTCGAAAAGCTGCGAAAGAATCTCGACGACCGCGGCATCACGCTCGAACTCGAAGATTCGGCTCGCGATCTGATCGTCGAAGAGGGTTACGATCCGGTGTACGGTGCCCGCCCGCTCAAGCGTGCGATCCAGTCGCTGATCCAAAATCCGCTCGCCGTCAGCTTGCTCCAGGGCGATATCGTCAGCGGCAGCGTGGTCAAGGTTTCGGCGGAAAACGGCGCGATGAAATTCACGCCAACCGAATCCGGTGCAAAAGCCCGCGCGTGAGCATGAATGCACAGGCCCGCGCATCAGCCGTATTGCTCAAGCCCGCGCGCAAGCAAGGGCGTAACATTCAACGCCGCACCGAGCCCTTAAAGACGCGCAGGCTTTCATAATGGCGTACAACGCTTTAGTATTTAGATATTGTGTTTAAGAGAAAGAAAATGAACGAGAAAGAAGTTGTGATCGACGAAAACGCCGAAACAGGCGAGGAAAAGATACCTGTGAACGACAAACGCCGGTTCAACGCGGACGGCGAACGCGTCGCCGATGACCCGGCTCCGGCAGAACCCGTCATTTCGGCCCGCGAGATCGTGCTTGAGGCCAGTCTTAAGGCCGAGACCGAACGCCGCGAGGCGGCCGAGACCAAGCTGGTCGGCGTCCAGGCAAAATTCGAAGAGGCCAAGGCAAATCTCGAACGTGAGACCGCCGAGATGCGTGCCCGCTTGATGAAAACGCTCGAGGACCGTGGAAAACAGGCTCAGTTCAATTTTCTGACCACGCTCCTGCCCGTACTCGACAACCTCAATCTGGCTGTCGCGGCGAGCGAGACCGACCCGTCGGTCGAGCATCTCAGAAACGGCGTCGTCGGCACCGCCCGCAGTTTCGAACAGGCATTGATCAGCGTCGGCGTCGAACCGATCGCGTCGATCGGAACCGACTTTGACCCCGAACTTCACGAAGCCGTCGATATGGCACCGGTCGATGCCGACAGCGACGGCAAGATCACCGCCGAATACGCCCGCGGCTACCGCTTCGGCGACCGCCTCCTCCGCCCCGCCCGCGTCCAGGTCGGCAAGGTGATGGCTGGTACGGCAACCGAATAATGACCATCCGACATCTGAATTGATGATCGGCACGAAAAAATAGTTATCAGCGTCCGCAGCGAAATGATATCATTAGATATTGTCCGAACCTCTTCGATCGCCCGGTCAGCTTCTTCAGGTTAGATAGAGATTTTTATGGCAGATATTGACGCATACAAAGATAAATTCAGCGACAGCGGACGACGTGTTTTAGAGACCGCCATGGGCGAATCTCGTAAGCGCGAACAAAATTATGTATCGATCGAGCACATACTGCACGCTCTCGCATTTGAGGAAGAGGACCTTTTCTCATCAACGATGCGTGACCTGTCGGTCGACCCGCGTTCGGTCAAGATGTTGATCGAAAAACGGATGGAAGACGGCCGTCAGCATACCGGCAAGGGATTTCGCATCGCGCCCGAGACGACCGAGCTATTTAAGCGGGCGATGGACCGTGCACGTTCGCAGGGCCGCCGCGTCATCGACGGCAGCGACATTTTCTACGTTCTGTCCAACGACGAACGCAGCGTGCTCAACGACGTTCTCCAAAATCTCGGCGTACCGTCGGACGAGGTCGCCTCGACCGCACGGACGCAGATCCGCAAACGCGAAAAAGACGAGGAACGCACTCGCCAAAAATACGAGCTGCCCTCATTCCTGCGGCATTTTGGCGTCTCGCTCAATAAGCTTGCCCGTCAGGACAAGATCGCCCCGACCATCGGCCGCGAACGCGAGATCCTGCAGATGATGGAGATACTCTCGCACCGCGAACGCTCGAATTCGCCAATGCTCGTCGGCGAACCCGGCGTCGGCAAAACGGCGGTCGTCGAGGGCCTCGCGCGTCTGATCGAACTCGAGCCGGAAAAGGTTCCGCCGCGTCTGCGTGAGGCACATATCGTCCAACTGCAGATGGGCGGCCTGGTCGCCGGCACGATGCTCCGCGGCATGTTCGAAGAACGTATCAAGGGCATCATCGACGAGGTCAAAGAAAAGGACAACATCATCCTTTTCATCGACGAAGCTCACTCGATCATCGGCGCGGGTGCGGCGATGGGAACGACATCCGACGCTGCCAATATGTTCAAATCGGCTCTGGCCAGAGGCGAACTGCGGATCATCGGCGCCACCACAATGACCGAGTACAAAGAGTACATCGGCGAGGACGAGGCTCTTGCACGGCGTTTCCGCCTGGTCAAGGTCAACGAGCCGAGCATCGACGAAACCAAGCAGATCCTGCTCGGCGTTCGCCCGCGGCTTGAGAAAAATTATTCGGTCACGATCTCGGACGAGGCGATCAATACGGCTCTCGAGATGTCGCCGAAATACATTCGCAACCTGCACCTGCCGGACAAGGCGATCGGCTGGCTCGACACCGCGTCGGTCAAGGTCGAGATCAATCAGCCGACCGAGCTGATCGTCCGGCCCGAACATATTATCGACGTCATTTCTCAGGAATCGCGTATTCCTAAGGACATGATCTACCGCGACACGTCCGACCGTTTTGCGACGATGGAGGCCGACCTCGGCAAACGTGTCGTCGGGCAAAAGGACGCCGTTCGCGCCGTTGCCGAACGCCTGCGGCTCAACAAAGGGCCGCTTAAGGAAAACCACTACGCGCCCGACGGTGTGCTGCTCTTCCTCGGGCCGACCGGCGTCGGAAAGACCGAACTTGCCAAGGCCGTTGCCGAATTTATGTTTGGCGACGAGAGCAAGATGGTCCGCATCGACATGAGCGAATATGGCGAAGGCACGGTCGGTATCGAAAAGCTCATCGGCATGCCCCGCGGCATCGTCGGCTCGGAACGCGGCGGCATTCTCACGGAACAGCTCCGCGACAATCCGTACACCGTTCTGCTGCTCGATGAGGTCGAAAAGGCGTCGCCGTACCTGATGAACATCTTTCTACAGGCGTTTGACGAAGGCTGGCTGACGGACGGACGCGGCAAGAAGGTCTACCTATCGGACGCGATCGTTATCATGACCTCAAATCTCGGTTCGGAAAACTACAAAAAGTCGGAAAAACCGCTCGGTTTCGGCCAGAACGGCTCCGGCGAGATGAAGCAGATCCGTGCCGACGTGATGAAGGCCGCCGAGGGACGATTTACACCCGAGTTTCGCAACCGCATTGACGAGATCGTGATATTCACGCCGCTCGTCATGGACGAGGTTCGCGAGATAGCCAAGCTCTATCTTGCCAAGATCCAGCGTAATATGGAGCGTCAAGGCAAGGTCGTCGAGGTCACCGACGCGGCTCTTGAGCTGCTTACGGAAAAGGGTTTCAGCTCGGCCTACGGTGCCCGTTTCCTGAAACGGCACATCGACCAAAAGGTCAAACTGCCGATCACCAACGAATGGAAACTCGCGATGAAGTTCATCGTCGATGCCGAAGACGGCGAAATCACCGTCAAACCCGGCGAAGTTTTCAGTCTCAACTAAACCCGGGAATTACTTCTCGCATCAAAGGCTTTGGTGATAATATCATCAGAGCCTTTGGTGCATTTTGAGGACGGTCTATGATGGAAACCTATAAAGCTAAGATTCGCGGCGACCATGTCGTTTGGAATGGCGAGGCGCCCGGCAAGCCCGAGTTGGAAAGCGAGCGCGATGTGCTCATCACACTATTACCAAAAAATGCTTCGTCTGCGGTCTCGCGCCCGAGCGGGCTGGCTGCGGGTGAGTTTGTCGTTCCCGACGATTTCGATGCGCCTCTGCCCCCCGAGCTGATCGCGGAATTTGAAAACTAATGCGGCTCCTTTTAGATACCCACATTTTTCTATGGTTCGTCAGCGGCGACACAAAATTGTCTAAGACGGCTCACGAAGCGATCGTCGATGCGGAAAACGTGGTTCTGTTAAGCGTTGCTTCGCTTTGGGAAACCATCATCAAATATGATCTGGGAAAACTGCCTCTTCCGGAAAGTCCGACCACGTATATCCCCAGACAGCGTGAAGCTCACTTGATCGAATCGCTGCCGATCAATGAATCGAGCCTCGGCAAACTCGCGGGATTGCCTCGGATACACAGCGATCCGTTCGACCGATTCCTGGTCAGTCAGGCATTGGCTGCCGATCTTACGGTAGTGACTTCGGACGGCGATATACCAAAATACGGTGTCAAGACACTGATCTAGCGATTTAATTTATGAAGTTCTTATTTTTGGTTACAGCACTTACAGCCACTCTCTTGGCAGGCACGTCTCTTCCGCAAAACAGGCCCGTTCTAGCCTCGACTCCTTCGGACGAAAAAGCCGAAGCCGTTATCGCCAAGGCGGTGCAGCACCTCGGGGGCGAACGGTATTTGCAGATCAGGTCGCAGATCGGCCGCGGCAAGTTCAGCGTGATCAAGGAAAGTGCGGTCGTTTCGTTTCAGACTTTTATCGACGTGATCGTCTTTCCGGACAAGGAACGCACCGAATTCAAAGGCGGCGGTTCGCGGACGATCCAGACCAATGTCGGCGACACGGGTTGGGTATTCGACGGCGATCAGGAACTCGTCAAGGTCCAGTCCGCCGAGCAGGTCGAGAATTTCAAACGCGGCATTCGCGTGTCGCTCGACAATCTGCTTCGCGGCAAATGGAAAGGTTCGGCCGAACTTACCTACGTCGGCCGTCGGCCCGCGACGCTGGGTAAACGCAACGACGTCGTCAAACTTACCTACAAAGATGGCCTCGCGGTCGAATTTGAGTTTGCGGCCGACGACGGTGTCCCGGTCAAGGCGATCTACAAACGTCCCGGCGAAGAGGGCGAAGAAGAGGTGACCGAAGAGGACCGCTACGCCCAGTTCATAGAGGTCGACGGCGTCCGCACACCATTTATCATCGACCGCTTTACTGCCGGTAAACAGTCCTCACGCATCAACTATTCGTCGATCGAATTCAACAAAACCATCCCCGACTCGGTCTTTGCCAAACCCTCGAGCGCCAAAGACGCCAAGAAAGACGTAAAGTTCTAAAATCACACGAAAGAAAGCGATGAAGGGGATGAACAAATAGATACTGGATCTATCCACTTCATCCCCTTCATCCCTGTTATCTAAGCCTAAACGAACGCAAAGTCGAACTGGCCCTGATGGACCGATTTGTCCGATGTGACGTCGATGTGGCCGAGGTACGCTTCGATCTCCTCGAGCACCTCGCGTTCCGTGCTGCGGAGCGTTTTGGCGACTTCCGGATGAACGCGGAGCGTCGTCCGGCGTACGTCTTCGACATGCTTCGACAGACGTCGTGCTTCGGCAAGTATCTCGTAGCAGATCGTCGACGCCGATTTGACCCAACCCGAACCTTCGCAATAGTCGCACGGTGCGCACATAGTGCGTTCGAGCGACTGTTTGACGCGCTTGCGGGTCATGATGATCAGCCCGAAATCGTTGAACGACAGCACCTTGGTCGGCGAGCGGTCGGTCGACAACGCCTCTTGCAGAGCCTGCGAGACCTTGTGACGATTTCGTCGGTCTTCCATATCGATCAGGTCGAGCACGATGATGCCGCCGAGGTCACGCAGACGGATCTGGCGTGCGATCTCGTCGACCGCTTCCATATTGGTACGCGTGATCGTGTCCTCGAGCCGGGCGTTGCCCTTGCCGACAAATTTGCCGGTATTGACGTCGATCGCGACCAGAGCTTCGGTCTGATTGATGACGAGATATCCGCCCGATTTCAGCCAGACACGCGGCTTCAGAGCCTTGTCGATCTCTTCCTGAACGCCGTAGTATTCGAGGATCGGCTCCTCGCGTGTGTACAGCTTGATGCGGTTGACCGAACGCGGCTGGATCAGATTGATAAATTCGACCGTTCGCAGATATTCCTCTTCGCTATCGACGCGGATCGCGGTAAATTCGTCCGAAAGCTGGTCGCGCAGGATTCGCTGAACGAGGTCCAGGTCTTCGTGCACGATGGCCGGCGAGCGTTTCTTTTCCGAGTTCTTCTTCGATTCGGCCCACATGCGGGCAAGGTATTTGGCGTCGTTTCTCAGATCTTCCTCTGAGATGCCGATGCCGGCCGTGCGAACGATAAATCCGCCCGCCGGTATTTCGGCGTCCTGACGAATACGCTGGATCAGCGTTCTCAGACGGCTGCGTTCGCTCGACGATTCGATCTTACGCGAAACGCCGAGGTGCTCGATCGTCGGCATGTAAACCAAATATCGTCCCGGCAGAGCGATGTGCGATGTGATGCGGGCACCCTTTTTCGCGATCGGCTCTTTGGCGATCTGGACCAGAATTTCCTGTCCTTCGCGTAGAAGATCGGCGATCAACGGCTGTGGCGGACGACCGCCGCGGTCACCGCGGTCGTTGCGGTCGCGTCTGCCGCTTCCCGACTGACGGTCGCCTGACGGTCGATCTCCTGACGGGCGGTCGCCTGACGGCCTGTCACCTGACGGACGGTCGCTTGCGGGACGATCTCCCGTTGGACGATCTCCCGTTGGACGATCTCCCGTAGGCCGGTCGCCGCGGCCGCGGCCTGAGCCGCGTTTGCTACGCGAATCGCGATTGTTGTCGCGTCCGCGTGGGCGGTCGTCGGCCGGTGCACCCTCACGTTCTTCGCCCTGTTCACCCTGCGGTTCCTGCACGGCGTCTTCCTGCACCTGTTCCGGTGCGGCTTCCACCGCCTCGACGGCTTCGACCGGAGCGTCATTGCCGCCCTCGGCGATCTCTTCGCCGTCCTGACTCTCCGGTATCAGCTCGCCGTTCTCATCTGTTTTCGGCTTGCCGCCGCGGCGTCGACCGCGTCCACCGCGGCGAACGGCCATCTCGGCGTTGCCGTCTGATTCCTTATGGCTTGCTTCGGCGTCAGCCAGAGCGTCGTCATCGGCTTTCTTTTTGGCCTTTGCCTTGGAGAATTTACCCTTCGAAGCAGCAGCACGCTTCGACGGCGATTTTGCCGCCGGCTTGCGCTTCGATGCTGATGCGTCTTCCTCGCCCGTCTCGGCTGCGGCCTCGGGCGTTTCCTCAACGACGGGCTCGGCCTTTTTCGCCTTTGCCTTTGATTTGCCGCGGCCCTTTGCCGGTGCCGGAGCTTCGTCCTCTTCGTCGGCGATCCGCTCAAAGCTGTGCGGCCCGGACGTTACTGTCTCGAGCAGCGACCCGACCTCGGCGACCGACGTGCCTTCCATATCAAACTCGATGGTGCGAACCTTATGGACGATCGCCTCCTGCATATAGGCGTCCTTGAACATCTCGCCCGTGTCCTCTTCGTCGTCGCTGATACGCTCAAATCCCGAGTTGTCGTATTCGATCTCGATCGCGGGTTCACGCACGGCCGGACGCGTCTCTTCCTGCCGCTCATCTTGCCGCTCTTCCGATCGCGGTTCCTGGTCGCGGCTGTCGCGTCCGCCGCGGCGTCCGCGTCCACGGCCGCGTCGTCCACGGTCCTGATCTTGTTCCTGTTCGCGTTCCGGTTCAGAAGTCGATCCGGCAACGTCATCGCCGATCGGTTCGCCGCTTTCGGCCAGCGGTTCCGTGATCTCCTGAGCCGAATCCATCTGCTTTTCACGCTCGAGACGGCTTCGTTCGATCTGGTCGTTCGCCTCGCGTTTGGCTTCCTCAGGCGAGCTCTTTTTGCTCTTTTCCATCACGACGCGTTCGATCTCTTCTTCCTCGTCGAAAAAGTCAGAGACGTACAAGAACGCATCGCGTTCGAGCCCGATGTCGACGAAGGCCGACTGCATACCCGGCAGGACACGCATTACGCGGCCCTTATAAACGTTACCGACGACGCCGGCATTCTCTTCGCCGCGCTCGATGTAAAACTCGGTCACCTTTCCGTTTTCCAGAATGGCGATCTTCTTTTCGCGTCCATTGACGCTGACTATCATTTCTTTTGACATACAAAAATCCTTATCTTCAAAATCTAGGGTACTTATTGCCCGGCGATCTGAAAACGGAGTGCAGCTTTTGAGGTTTGAATTTGCTTACAGACTAACTGTGGATGTCGAGGGTGAGCATCACGCGCGTTTGTGGTCTTATAGCTTGAGATTGGAATGGTTTTCCAGATCGACAAGTATTGAATTAACTTTCACGCAGAAATCTCGCTAAACGAAAAGGCAATCGTCGCCCTCTCTGTCGGTCCCGGGGAGCACCAAATTTCCACTTGGGCAATCGTGCTCAGACCCGTATAAAATCTCGATCTCGTCAGACTTAAGTCTCTAAGAAAAATCCTCTAAGCTTGCTGTCTCCGTCGTAACCTCAGATCACAACCGCGGCAAACTCCCCTCAGTATAATCGAAACTTATAAAAAGGTAAACACAAATCGTGCATAGTCGGCGTTTCGTGGACAGTGCAGTGGTCGGTGTCGGTGGCCAGTGGTCGGTGGTCAGAAGATCGTGGATCACAAAACCGGCTATATGCCCGTATCGCAGTGCGGCGACGGCTACGCCTCGCCGTCAAAGCCCGCCACCCCGCAACCGCCGCGTCAGCGGCAGGATGATTGTAGCCGTGGCGTTTCTGGCGTAAGGGCTCGCCAGTGTTGTGGTAGGCCCACAACCGTAACCCACGGAAAAGAGCAAAGAAGAATCCCCGCGTCGCGTCAGCGACGATTAAAGCCTCTTGGGCTTCGCCCGTATCGCAGTGCGGCGACGGCTACGCCTCGCCGTCAGTGTCCCCCAAGCCCCAAGGAGCCCGCGAGAGCGGGCGACAGAACGTCCCACAACAAACTCATATCCGGCCGTGCGCGTGCGGTTCTCACGCGGCCAACTTTGGAGCACTCTTGATCTCACTCAGGATCTTGAATTCGTTGCTCTCCGCCTTCTGCAGGTCGCATCGCATCTGCAGATTGAGCCAAAAACCGGGCGAATTGCCAAAATATCGAGCCAGCCTTAATGCGGTGCTCGGCGTCAATCCGCGTTTACCGGAAATGATCTCGTTGACGCGCTGAAACGGCACGCGGATGCCTTCAGCCAACTGCGTCTGCGCCAAACCCAGCCGCAAAAAATCCTCCAACAGAATTTCTCCCGGATGAGTCGCCGGCCGGTTTTTCGGTATTCTGATCATAGATCCATATCTCCGTTTAATGATAATCGACGACCTCGACGTTTGCCGCTCTATTCTGGATCCATTCGAAACAAATACGGAACTGGTCATTTATTCGAATGCTGTACTGCCCCGCCCTGTCGGCCCTTAATGCTTCGAGCCTGTTGCCCGGCGGTATCCGAAGATCATCGAGCGTTGTTGCCGAATCGATCTGGTCGAGCTGCTTGCGAACTTTCACCGTCCGGTTTGTATCATCATAGATCGTTTGAGACTCCGGAGCCGTAAAGTTCACGGCAAAGGCTCTGGTTGGCCTCAGCGTGAACGTGTTTTTCGGTCTGGTGATTTGGCTTTTCGGGCGAGCATTTTCATTGCCCGTTCGGCCACTATCCGATTCTTATCTTTTTCGAGTTGATGCAATACTTCAATAACTCGGGGCGATCTGATCTTGGCCAATGCCTCGATAAATCCGGTACGCGATTCACCATTGCCTTCATCCTTGACTATCTCGATCAATTCATCGAGATCGTCCTTCGTCACTATGACGCTCATGGCATTTCCGAATAACCAGGCAAAATGAAAGTCGTCCTTCGGAGCCTTACGGTACTCCGCAAGTATTGCTTTATTGGCGATGCCTTTGGCCTCTTTTACCGTCAACGCCCGGATTATGCCTGCCCTTGTTCTTTGGTGGTACGGTCTTGTCAGGTGTTTGACAAGTACCGGAATTGCCTCGGGGTATTTATCTGCGGTGTTAACGAAATCCGAAACGGATTTGATTCGAATGCCGACTGCCAGAACGTCATCGTGAAGAGGTTGCGACTGTTTCAGCAGTGCTTTTTCTAATTCGGCCCGAACCAACTCCTTCTCCTCCATTTCCGCTGGCGTTTTAGGTGATTTCCCAATTAGTTCGTTGAACCTAGTGTTTAATTCGTAGATGCGTTCGTTCAAGTTCATATCTAACTGAATTCTCTAGAGTTGTTTACAAGGACCGTCGAAACATTTATGAACTATGCAAATGCATAGGGTCAAGCATGCGAAATTGCGATTCTATGCCCGGAGCCTGACCATTCAGTGTTATTGAAAAACCGTCAAATGCCCTGTCTCCCAATGCGGCGGTTAGAAATGATCGCGTCTGCTGAATATCGCTGGGAGGCGTAGGGCATGATGAGGCTATTTTGAAAGATATCGCTATCGGTGTCAACGGTTTTCTGTTCGTGGATCGTAGTTCGTTGTTCGTCGGTCGTGGAGCGTTAACAACTCATCTCTTCGATCCCGGAGGGATCGCACGTTTATAGAAGAGCGGTTGCCACCCAACAACGTTCGACCCCGGCCGGGGTCGTATGTTCTCTTTACCCTGCATCGCATTCTATAAACATTCGACGCCGCCGGCGTCGGTTCTTGTCGCCAAAGGTGACGAACATTATAGCCTAGGGTAGAGTGAGCACAGCGAACGGAACCCTAGGTCACGCGATCTCAAAGGTACCGACGCTGAAGGCGTCGAACAATCTGGGCACGTTGACTCCACCTCTACCGCCACAGTTGACACCGATGATACAATGGTTGTTACGAACAAAGATCTTTGACAACCGAAAAGGAAAAGAGAAGTAAAAGGTAAAAAGTAAAATGCCAATTTACGACTTAGGCCGCGGTTCGCCCGCGACATGCGGGAACTTGTTGGGACAACGGGACAGAAATGTGAAATTGCTCTAACCACAGGTATAACAACAGTTAGCGTAATATGGCGGTAGGAAAGATTCCCACTATTTCCGACTAAGTAGGAAATAGTATGAATCTTTAATAATACGGGCGGTCCGGGACTGTCTTGTCAGAACCGCCTCCGTCAGGGGGCGGCATTCGACGCGTGGGTCAGATCAGTACGGCTTGAGATTCAAACGTGCATATCTAACCCGGCTATTCGTAATGAACGCTGTACCAAACTCCAACACCAAAGCCACCCGCTTACGCAGGCGGTTCTGACACGCGGAGCCATCCGCGGCCTCCGCGAAAAACTCTCTGGTCTCGGCGTGGAACCGTTCTTTAACGCGGAGGGCTCAGGGGCCGCAGAGAAAAGTAAAAGCCCGTCTCGGGCCGCCAGACTTGGGACTTCCGGGGCTTGGGGCCTGGGACTTTCGAGACTCGTCCCGGGGCGTTGGTAAAGCGGTGCGGAGGCGGATACAATTGAGAGCACTACAAACCTCTTATGGAGATCTATTTTCAGCTAATACGCGACGCTGAGGCTCTCGCGGCCGCATGCAGCGAACTGCAGACGGAGAAATTTCTGGGCTTTGACGTCGAGACGACCGAGCTTGACCCGTACAAGGGCGACCTACGGCTGGTCCAGCTCAGCAACGGAACGAAGACCAAGGTCATCGACCTCAAACCCTTTGGCCAGCACGGCGACCTTCGAACCTCGCCCGAGCTAGCACCGCTCCGCGATCTGCTCGCCTCCGACAAACAGGTCAAGATCGCCCACAACGCCAAATTTGACACAAAATGGACGCGACACCATCTCGGCGTCGAGGTCGGCGGCGTTTACGACACGTATCTTGCCAGCCAGCTGATCTCGGCCGGCGAGGGCGACCGCCGTCATGGCCTGGCCGATGTCGTCCAGGTTTTCCTGGGGCGAACGCTGGATAAGAGCGAACAGGTCAGCGACTGGGGAGCCGCCGAGCTGACCCATTCGCAGATCGAATACGCCGCCAAGGACGCCGCGATCATGCCAGAGGTCCGCGAAAAGCTTGAGGAACGCATCGTCGCCGACGGTCTGACCGACGTGCTCAGGCTCGAAAACGAGTGCGTCATGCCGATCGCCGAAATGGAGCTGAACGGCTTTTATCTTGACGAGGAACGCTGGCGTGAGCAGCTCGACAAGGTGCTGGTGTTGCAAAGAAAGGCCGCCGAACAGCTGCAGGACATGCTTGCCGCCGGTGTCGCCCAGGCGTCGCTATTTGGCAGGACCGAGATCAATCTCGATTCGCAGGCGCAGGTGACCGACGCTCTCGTCAATCTCGGCGTGCCCGTGCCGAATACGACGCGTGCGTGGGAGCTGCAGCCGCTGGCCGAAAAATATCCGGTCGTCGCCAAGCTGCTCGAATATCGCGGTGTCGCCAAGGCGTCGCAGAGCTTTGGCGAGAACATTTTGGAGTTTATCGAACCAAAAACGGGCCGTATTCACGCGGATTTTCGCCAGATCGGGGCACCGACCGGACGTTTTTCGTGCTCTAAGCCAAATCTGCAGCAGATACCGCACGAAGAGGAATATCGACGCTGTTTCCGTGCTCCCGACGGCCGCAAGCTCGTCATCGCCGATTATTCGCAGATCGAACTGCGGATCTTGGCTGATTTTTCCGACGACCGCAGCTTTATCGAGGCGTTCGAATCGGGGCAGGATTTTCACTCCGCGACCGCCGCGCAGGTTTTCGGCATTGCCGCCGCGGACGTCACGCCCGACCAGCGTTCGTTCGCGAAAAGGCTCAATTTCGGGGTGGTCTACGGCATCGGAGCGTCGCGTTTTGCGATGATGACAGGGCTGACGCAGAGCGATGCCGAAAACACGCTGCGCAAGTATTTCGCGACCTATCCGCGAATGGATGAATGGCTGCGGATGCAGGCCAAGAACGTGCTGACCGAGCGGCAAACGCGGACCGCTTCGGGCCGGCTGGCCAAGTTTCGCGTAGACGAGAGTGACCGCTCGTCGGTCGCCGCCGCCCAGCGTTACGCCAAAAATATGCCGATCCAGGGAACGTCCGCCGATATTCTCAAGCGTGCCCTGCGTCTGCTCCACGACGACCTTCGCGGAACCAGCGGCAAGCTCGTCAACATTGTCCACGACGAGATCGTCGTCGAATGCGACGCCGCCGAGGCCGAAACGGTCTCCGCCAAACTCGAATCCGCCATGCTCCGTGCCGGCGGGCAGTTCGTCCACAAAGTCCCGATCAAAGTCGACGTCCACATCGCGGACGAATGGACGAAGTAGATCTTTGACAATTTAACAATCGTCGCCGGCCTATGGCTCGATTTCATAAACACTGATTCTTGTGACGGTGTCTCCACCTAATGCCCAGTATTTCCAAACACAAACTTCACGGACTTTTACCTTGGTGAGGCTAACAACCTCAAGTTCAACGTCAAAATCTCGTGTAATATTTCCAACTTTCTTCTTGTCCATCAGCACTTCGGTGTAATGAAAAGAAGCACGTGGCCCTTCAACCGTGAGATTCTTGCGAAATACGTCCGGCTCCGTTCTACCCTCCATCCGCAGTACACTTGTAGGCACTTCGACGGTGGTCGGCCCCATCCCGCGGACGAAAGCGTTGAATCCTCCACCTCCTTTTGCCTTCCATTTCGACAGCTGACTGAGAACGTTTACAACCTTTTGAACGGTCATCACGGTCTCGGCTTTATATTCGATCTTGTTAATTAGGCTGGTGACCTCGCCCGCATCCGCCGCGTTTGGAGCAAGCTGCAAATATTTTCGAAAGCTGGCGATCGCCTCCGTAAACTTCTCGGTGGCTTCCTGCATCTTGCCAAGATTGAAATGTGCGTCGGCCCAATCGGGTGCGAGAACGGTTGCCTGTTTGAATTCACTGATCGCGACATTCAGGTCGTCGGGCGTCTTGGCCATCTCGACAGCCGCCATTCCGCGGTCGAAGTGACGGCGTGCTTCGTCGGAAATGTTCTGTGGGTATAGAGATATCACTGAGGACAGTGTCATCAACATCAGTAGTACGGTCGATCTCATATCACACCTTTTTGTTTTTTCGGCCCGTCGGGCCCGTTGGTCTTAGTTGACCCGTCTCTAGGATCTTGGCCTCACAAATTCACAAACCAGTTTCTGCCCCGGCCTGTATTTTTCGGGATTTGGCTCGTCGAAGTTAATTATCGTTTGCGTGACCTTTACGCGATCCAGCGATTGAACCTCGATCTCGTTGTCGATATATCTTGAGCAATAAAATCCGGTGATCTTCGGATCGCAAATTTCGTTTAGGTGCCGATATTTTATGATCGGTCCGCGGACTTTCAATTCCTTAAAAGTTTTGTCCGGCTTACGATAATAAAGCCATTGGATCAGAACGTTGACCGACGCATCCTCCTTTTTCGAGATTTCGCGGTATAAACTCGAGTTAAAACAGTCTCCCTCAGCTTCCCACTTACCAAATGAGCTGAGAACCGAAACGATATCGGTGGTGCTCATTACACTTTCTGCCTTGAACTGAAGTTTGTTGATCAAACTCCTGACCTCCGCCGCGTCCTGAGCGTTCGGCTTAAGGCTAAGATATTGCCGGAGACTCGCGATCGCGTCCGCGAACTTCTCGGCCCTTTCCTGAACTTTTCCTAGATTGTAGTACGCGTCGGCCCAGTCAGGTGCCAGGGTTGTGGCCTGTTTGAACTCGCTGATCGCGACCTCAAAATCACCAGGGGCCTTCGCCATCTCAACGGCTGCCATTCCGCGGTCGAAATGGCGGCGGGCCTCATCGGAAATATTCTGTCCCGATGCATAGCCGCAATACATCGCAACCATCCCGACAAAAAGCATAAATGAGAATTTCCTGTTCATTACACACCTCACTTTTTCGGCAGCGGCGGCAGTTGCATTGACTCCCTTTCCCTGACGTTTTGCTCATATCGGGTCATAGAATGACAGTTGAGAGGATTCAACTCCCATTTGCAGTCAAAACGGATGACCTGCATTCCATATTGACCGAGTGCTCCTGTCATCGAGCCGGTCGTTCGGTCCATAATTGACTGATATATAGCGTCAGCCCAGACATCGGGATTCCTTATCCTATTTTTCACCCATGCTGTATCGACCTTCTCGCCAAGCGACATCGGCGGAGATGAAATTGCCCAGGAAGCAGCAGGCACAGGGTCGCCGTTGTTGATAAACACAGTTAACTTGACATTGTTCTTTCGGGCGTATTCGTACCAGATCTTCGCCGCTGCCGCGTTTATTTGCGGCCCGAACAAGCGGACCTCTTTAGCCTTAGTGTCTCCGCTGCGAAGTGCAGCCAGGCAGAGCATGGCTCCATTACTGTGGCAATCCAGCGTTTCGAAATTCTTGCCCTTGAGGTCCCTGAACATCTCCTGATGCTGCCGCGAAAATTCGCCATACGTAGCGCTGTCAAACACAACGCGTTCCGAAAGATCCTTAAGCGCGGTGTTATAGCTCGCCATTGAGGTTACAAACGTATAAAGATCGGGCGTGAACGGCGGCCCTTCCTTTATGCAGGCCTCGGGATCAGACTGCGCCGAGCAATATTTGAGATGCTGTGCGTAAACCTTACGTCTCATCTGCTCCATACATGCGGCGTCGCAATCGCCCATAGGGTGCTTGAAACCGTACGTCCACGTCGTACCGCCGACCAGTCCGTGGCCGTCGGCCGGTGGCTGGCTCGTGTCAACGATCTTTCCGCCGCTGTTCATCGACTCAAACCTGCTCGTTTGCAGCGCGTAAAGAAAATCCGACGCTTTAACGGGCGGTTCCTGGACGCAGTTCCCGGCGGATAAGGTCGTGCCCGCCGGACATTGCTTCGGGGTCGTTGTGCCGGGTTTGAGCCCAAGGTTGTTTGAGGTGCCCGCACGCCCTGGCTTCAGGTTGGTTAGCAGTTCGCGTTTCGTCGCCTCGAATTCCGCCTGCCGACGCTGACGTTCGGCCTCGGCACGGGCTGCGGCAATGGCGGCGGCAGTATCGACGTTGTTTCCACCCGAGCCTGGGTCAGCAGGTGGACGCGGAGCCGGTTCGCTCGGTTGATCGTTGGGCACACACACCGGAGCACCAGTTGCACTCGGACAAGAGCAAGTATGTGTCGCCATGTACCTGACAATCTCAGGGTTTCGATTCAATGACCAGCCTTTCAGGTCCATTTGACAGTCTCGCGTTTGGCCAAGCGTCGACACATCGCCGGCTAATATTACTGAAAGCACTAACAACGAAATCGATAACCCGATCACGAACCTCTGTGAACACATGGCGTTTACCTCTATTTCTTACGGCTCGGCCACGTGGTAATTTTCGCGGTGAATTGCGAAATTGCTCGCACTTCTCAACCGATTCCTACCGTGGCGAACCACTAAGAGATACGCGCGCAAATGTTGTACCAATCGGGGGCATTTCGGTAATTCGAATAGCGGTTACTCAGACGTTGTGATCAGTGTATAAGCGGCGCCGTAGGCTTCGTGTTGAAACTTGGCGATCGGGAGTTCGGCAAAGTCGATGTTGGCGGCGGTAATTGACTTTCTGATGGTTGCGGGTGAGATGAGCGTGACCGGTTGGCGGCAGGTTTGGATCAGGCCCTCGAGTTTGAAGGTGATAGTACCGCCCTTCATACGGCCTTTTGAGAGTCGTTCTCGAATTGCGACTGCATCAACGGAGTGTTCATCAAAAAAGGCCTGGACCGAAGCCAGAAAATCACGTACTTCCTGTTGGTCTTTCGGGTCGCCGAGCCCAAGCCGCACGATCGCGGTCGGGACGATGTCAAAATTGAGTGCGTGCCCCGTGAGCACGACAAATCGGGCTTCGTTTTTATCAAGGTCGATGCCGGCAATTGTTGTCATCGTGGCCGAAGTTATCTGAGCGTCTGGCACTGTCTCATATCGCCTGACTTGAATCCGATGGCGAAATATTGTGCCCGCTGTGCTGCCGAACCGTGCGTGAACGAATCGGGCACGACATAGCCCTGGGTCCGTTTCTGGATCATGTCATCGCCGACGGCCTGAGCGGCGCGAACCGCTTCCTCAAGGTCCGCAGTATCGACGCGTCCCTGTTTCGCGGCGTAGTTTGCCCATATGCCGGCGTAACAATCTGCCTGGAGTTCGAGAGCCACGGACAGGCGATTGTTGTTGCCGGCACGCTGGACCTTATCCATCGTGCCCATCAGATTTTGGATGTGATGGCCGAATTCGTGAGCGATCACATATGCCTGAGCAAAATCGCCCGAAGCTTTGAATTCGCGCCGCAGTTCGTCAAAAAATGCAAAATCGAGGTAGAGCTTATTATCGCCCGGACAATAAAACGGGCCGGTCGCCGCATCCGCATAACCACACGCAGACGAAACCTGGCCGGTAAAGAGCACAAGCTTAGGATCCTGATATTTTACACGGGCTTGCGCCGGCAGAATCTGTTTCCATGCATCCTCGAGACTGCCCATAACAGCACCGACAAATTGACGGTTCTCATCCTGCGAAACCTGCTTGTTTGCCGCCGTGCCGGGAGCCGGAACCTGCGTCTGCGTAGGGGCATTTTGCAATAACTGGCTCGGATCGCCGCCGCAGAGATAGATCGCAATCGCCAAAACGACCACCCCGATCCCGCCGCCGCCGATCGCCACGTTTCGCCCGCCCATGCCGCGGCGGTCCTCAACATTAGTGCTTTGACGCTGATCTCTCCAACGCATACGGGGACGCCCTCACCTTCGATCAATTCTATCTGACTTGCCATGATTCTAGCATTTTCCCGGCTTCGAGCGAAGTATTTTCCGCAGTCGCACATTGACCTGGCTAAATACCCGCTCGGCGCTGAAAATTGTAATGCTCCGAAGCTCCTAAAATCTTGACAGATGTGGATTTAGAGGATTAAGATGCTAGGGCGTTTTAGTTTCGGTTTAATCTCCCAGCGTTTCCAAAGATTAGGAGGAAATAATGATCAAACTAGACATCGTCAACCTGGTCGCCGAGAAAACCGGAGTGCCGAAGCAAAAAGCCGAACAGGTCGTCGATTCGTTATTCGAAGCGATGAAAGAGGCTCTTGCAAAAGGTAACCGGATCGAACTGCGGGGGTTTGGCGTTTTTATCGTCAAAGCTCGCAAACGCGGCGTCGGACGAAATCCGCGAACCGGCACCGAGGTGCCAATCCCCGAGGGCAAGACCATTAGATTCAAGCCCGGCAAAGAACTTTCGGCCAAGGCCGTTCGTTAGCCCCCGCATTTGATACAATTTTCTAAAGGGCCGCATAGCGCCCGGGCATCGCATACTGCCCGGCCACAGGCGGCCCGTTCCCGTAAATGACAGACCCCGAGAGCATCGAACCCCAATTTGTGTATGAACGGACGGCCATGCGTCCGACCGCCAGAACGTGGATCAAACACATTCTGCTGATGCTGGCCACGCTCTGCACGGCAACCGTCGCGGGCGTGCTCTATCCGTTTGGAGTCAGCAATAATTTCATCGCCGGTGACCCGCAAACCACCGACGAGGTTGTAAGATTTTTTGCCACGCTCCCCATTGAATATGCCTTGATGGTGATCAAGACGGTTCAGGATCTGTTCGTCGTCGACGGTTTGCTGCGGTACGGGCTGAGCTTTTCGATCTCGCTGCTGTTCATACTTATTTCGCACGAGATGGGGCACTATATCGCCTGCCGTCTGTATAAGGTGGACGCGACTCTCCCGTACTTCATCCCGACGCCGCCGATGATCGGCCCGGCGGGAACGTTTGGCGCCTTCATTAAGATAATGTCGCCGATGCCTTCGCGTCGGGCCGTTTTCGACATCGGGGTCGCCGGGCCCATCGCCGGATTTATCGCTCTGATCCCGGTGGCACTGATGGGGCTGGCCACAATGCAGACGGCATCGCCTGAACAGGTCGCCTATTCGACCGGCGGGCTAGTATTTTCGGACCCGCTTCTATTTAAGGGACTGGCGTACTTATTTGGGATCGATCTGAAGTTTGGTATCGGAAACGCCTTCTATTTTGCCGCGTGGGTCGGGCTGCTCGTCACTGCTTTGAATCTCATCCCATCCGGCCAACTCGACGGCGGGCATGCGATCTTCGCCGTGCTCGGCGAAAAGGCCCACTATTGGACTGGCCGTATTGCCTTCGCTGTAATGGCAATACTCTCGGTGCTCGGAATGTACCTCTACAGCAGCCCGAGCGGATTTTTGTTTGCGATCATCTTAGCGGTAATGATGCGTGTCAAACACCCCGAACCCGACGACCTGACGCCGCTTGACACCAAGCGTAAGGTCATCGCATTGCTGACACTTATTATATTTATTCTCTGCTTCGTGCCGTTCCCGATCCAGATCACCTAGATCGGCGACGCCGGCAGGAGGCCTTTTACTTCTCTTACCAGTTTCTCGACATCTTCCTGGCCGTCGAGTGCGATCATGAAAAAGTCGTAACTCGTCTTGAAGCAGACCATTCCGTTGCCGAAGAACCAGACGCCCTCAAGCAGCGGATTGCCGCCGATGATCGACCCGAGCGGGAAGCCCGTGATGTTTTTCGGATCGAGGATGTTGGTCATCATCACCGCTCCGGACGCGAACGAAAAGGCACCGAGTAGAGGTGCACCGATGCGTTTCGCAATGTCACGTTCAAAACGTATTTGCTCGGCATCGGCTTCGGTCAGATGGCCGTTCGCGATCAGTTCTTCGCGGCGGCTGAGATAACCGTCAAATTCCTGGGCGAGCTTTTTGACCGACCAGGTTGGCAACGCCGAATTGAGCAGCCAATGTGAGCTGATGCCCGTCAGCACAACGCCGAGCCCGGCTCCGATCGCCATCGAGACACCCGTCGTCGCGGCTCGCATCGGATCGTCCTTGGCCCAGTCGGCAGCCTTTTGAAATGACTTGACCGCCGAATCGAGAGCTCCGGTCAGGCTCGCGCCAAATCCGACGACCTTTGTAACTCGTTTGGCATTAGTGCCGACCGCGTCACGAGCATCGTCGAACATCTCGCCCGCCTTTCCGGCTGCATCGATGACCACTTCGCCGGCTTTTCCGCCGACGCCGCTGGCCGCGTCGCGAACCGGTTCGCTTACATTCCACGCCGTCTTTGCCGTGTCGGTTGCTGTATGGATCACACCCTCAGCAACCTTAACCGCCTGTTTGCCGACCTCGGTCTTTTCGGCCTCGGTTTTCACGTATTCAGCACCCTTCTGAGCGGTGTCATAGACGACACGGGCACCACCCTCGATCTTGTCCTTAAGCCCAAGCTGAGAATCGATCTCCTCAAGCTTTTCGGTCGCACGCTTTTGCCAACGGTCAAATTTCTCTTTGTAATCGTTCATAGATTATTACCCCGGTGATAGCCGACATGTCTTTAAATACGTCGCAAAACCGTCGATTGTTCGACCTCGTTTTGCGGGAATGTGCCAAACAACAATGTTACATCTTTTGACGCGCATTTCGAACGTTTTTTTGTCCGCTCGTCCGGTTTCCCGCTACCGCCCGGTTTGTGTTAATCTTTGAGTCAAATCAGCGGCCATGCCATTAGTAAAATGTCCACATTGCGGTAAAGAAGTTGAGTTTACGGGGAACGAATTTCGCCCGTTTTGCTCTGACAGATGTAAGATCCTCGATTTTGGTGCCTGGGCGGATGAGGAATATGCTCTTCCGACAGAAAGCACCGAGTTGACCGAGGAGGACTTCGACCAGATCGAAGAAGCGAGAAATAAGGAAATGCACCGATGAACACATACGTTCTGCTATTCGACATGAATCCTTTCAGCGGCGGCATTGGCATTTTCCTGTCGGTGGCGTTTTTCCTAATTTTCGCGGCGGTCGCATTCATAGCTTTTAAACTGCTGAAAAAGTCGGTCAAAATGGCGTTTCGAATTGTGATCGTCGCGATCATTCTGGCGATCGCCGTTGCCGGCAGTGCTGCGTTCATGCTACTCGGCACTAGTAAGCCGGTCCGTCCGCAGCAACGCACGAGGCCATTCCAGCCAAACTAAATCTCAGATGGCAGATAGTCAACAGACTCCCAAGGCGTCGGTCTGGTCCCGCTATGTCCGGCTGCCCCAAAACGTCTTGGCGCTCAGCTTTGTCGCTCTCTTGAATGACACATCGAGTGAGATAATCTATCCGCTCTTGCCGGCATTTCTGGCACTTACGCTCGGAGCTTCGCCATTTGCGATCGGGCTGATCGAAGGGTTTGCCGAATCGATCGCCAGCATACTCAAGCTATTTTCCGGCTACCTCAGCGACCGTCTAAATACACGCAAATGGCCCGTTTTTCTAGGCTATTCGCTTGCAGCAATTATGCGGCCGCTGCTTGCCCTGGTAACTTCATGGCCGCAAGTCCTTGTCGTGCGAATGGGCGATCGGATCGGCAAGGGCATTCGCGGAGCTCCCCGTGACGCTCTGCTTGCCGCAAGCGTTCCGGCATCGGAACGCGGATTTGCCTTCGGGTTTAATCGTGCCGCCGACCATTTCGGCGCGATCCTCGGCCCCGTCATCGCCTACCTGCTGCTGTCGTATTTTGCAGGCGACCCTAGGCACCCGACGGCCGGCGAATTTCAATCCGTCTTCTGGTTTGCATCACTGCCGGTTATCTTCGGGCTGTTCGTCATCTTCTTTTTCGTCAAGGAAGAAAAGATCACAGCCTCCACGATCGCGGCACCGGTAAAATTAACCCTTCGGGGATTTGATGACAATTTCAAACGCCTACTCTTGGTCATCGCAGTCTTTACGCTGTCGAATTCAACCGACGCGTTCCTGCTGTTGCGTGCGGAACAGGCCGGTGTTTCGCCCGCGGTCCTGCCGTTGTTATGGATGGCACTCCATTTTAGCAAGGTCGGCTTTTCGCTGATCGGCGGTGATCTCTCCGATCGTGTCGGCCGCAAGAAGCTGATATTCGCCGGCTGGATCGTTTACGCGGCCGTCTATCTCGGTTTCGCGTTCGCCGATTCAGCGTGGCAGGCGTGGACCTTGTTCATCGTATATGGGGTCTATTTCGGCTTTACCGAAGGCGTCGAAAAGGCAATGGTTGCAGATCTCGTCGGCGAGGAACGGCGAGGAACGGCTTTTGGACTCTACAATCTTGCTTTCGGGATCGCGGTATTTCCGGCGTCGTTGATATTCGGTCTGATCTGGACTCAATACGGGGCGTCAACCGCATTCGTTGTTAGCTCGATGATATCGATCGCAGCCGCGATATTCCTTTTGACGGTCAAGACCGGCCCACAAACAAAAACCGGGCAAGCCTGAGAGGCGTGCCCGGATTTCGTATAGTTTCGAGAACTTTTATTCACTCAAACGGATCGAATAGATCATGTTGCGAAATGCGTTCGAGTAATTGGCAGCTTCGCTTTCGGGCACGACCGTCACGACATACAGCATGCCGCCGCTGTTCAACTGAGCTGTATAAATGGTGACGGTCTCATTGCGATTGGTCACCGGCGATCGGCCCGACAACACGGTCGAATAACCCTGCCGTCCGGCAACATTTGACCTGGTAAAACCTCCACGTTGCTGCAGATAATCATTGCCCTGTAAAAGGCTCTGAACGTATTCCTGCGAGTTCGAGTTTATATTCGAGCTCCGTCCGCGATAGATCCCGACCATCACACCGTGCGTAATGCCCTCGGGGCCGTATGCACCCTCGGGAGCAAACTGCACATCTGATTCCGTCGCAAATTCGCGCCAATTCTGCGGCACGCTCATCTGTATCCAATTGCCGCTCGTGTATGTCCGAACGCGGGCCGAAGGATACTGCACATTGCCTGTGTACCTGCCGTTGGCGGTCTGACTCGTAGTGCCGCCGCTCTTGGCATCCTGCTGGATCTCAGCCATAGTGCGAGCCCTGGGCATTCCGCGAAGACGCGCCTTTACGCGTTCGAAATCCCGTGTGATCTTGATCGGGTTGTCCGAAACGCGAAGGAACGTCGATTCCTTATTGATCTTTTCAAAGCGGTTGCCCGGATCGGGGTGACTGCTCAACCATTCCGGACCTCCGCCGCCACCTTGCTGGGCGATCGTGTGAAACATATTAGCCAGATCGCGCGGGTCATATCCGGCGTCAGCCAGTATCTGGGCGCCGAGGACGTCAGCCTGTGTCTCATATTCGCGGCTGTATTTCGTCATCCATGCAGCCGCGCCCATCGCACCAAGTTGGGCTCCGGCCTCACCGGCGAGAATGGCTCCGCCGAGGATCATCCCGATCATCCCGAGTTGGTTGCCGAAACTTCCCTGTTTTGTTTGCTGCGCGGTCGCGTGGCGCAAGGCAACGTGCGATATCTCGTGAGCCATCACGCCGGCCATCTCGCCTTCGTTCTTTGCCGCCTCGATCATGCCGCGATTAACGTACATGGGGCCGCCCGGCAATGCGAACGCGTTAATGTCGCTGGCATTGACGAGCTTAAATCGGTATACGAACGCCGTCTGACGAAATTGCGTCGGGATCGCATTGACCAGTCGGGCACCAACGCGTTCAACATAGCGCGTGGCGTCAGCATCGTTAAGTATCGGGAACTGCTTTTCGACCTCGGTCGATGCTTGTGCACCGAGCTTGACGTCATCCTGGACCTTATATTTGTTTTTTGGCTGCGTTACACGTGTCTGGCCAAGTATGGCGATCGGAATCAACCATATCGTCATTACCAAAGCCGAAACTGTCAGTTGTTTTATTATCGCGTTCTTTTTCATATAGATCTCCGGACGAATTAGCGTCCCTGAATTTGCGAGAGTGCGACCCAATAATTCGATAATTTGGATCGCTCGATTTTGATGTTGTAAACCGTTGGGTGAGTTCGCCGCATTCAGGACGGGTCGATATTACGAAAATGTTAACAAATTGTTACAAAACTCTTTTTTGCCGCTCTCATCGGACGATTCTTTAAGTATAATGTAACCTTCGTTCCGGTCGATACCGAACTATAATCGTGATATTGGGATTACATCGGAATATTGGTTTACGGCCGCCGTTTATCAGGTTCGCGGTTGCCATTTAAGTATATATTCGCTTCAAAATGAGTTTAACGGAGATAACAGATCAGCTGGACGTTTTGCGTGACAAGGTATTGCTGCTGGGCGGCAAGACCGAGGA
>JAGOBH010000008.1 GCA_017983495.1 Pyrinomonadaceae bacterium
TTAGATCAAATGAAAATGGCAAGCCGTGCGGCTTGCCATTTTGTGTTTGGTTGAAGCGTGAATAGATCGTCAGTTCGACCAAACGGCGCCGATGCCGAGGTCCCATAGTTGTTTATTCAATGCAGGGATGTCCTTGCTGAGCATCTCATCCGAACGTGACTTGAGCGTCGCCCATTCGGCGGTCAGCTTTTTGAGCAGATCGACGGACGGTTGATTGACGCGCGGAATATCACTCTCGGTCTGGTTGATCAGGAACATATAGTTTGCCGTGAATTTGTTCGGAAAGTTCTCGACGTCATCATATGCCCTTGATTTGCGCTGGACCATGTCCTCGTCCCACGCCTTCATTTTGGCCAGCAGGGCCTCGCCGTTACGTTTTACCGATGCGTATTTTTCGCCGGCCGGCAGGGAAGCGAGCAAAGCTTCTAGTTGTTTCTGCTTTTCATAAAGATTGTTGACCGTGCGGTGCATTGTGGCAAGTTCGCTTTCCATTCCCGACATCGCAGCGTGATATTCGGCGTACGCCGCGGGCGTTGTCGGATATAGCGGATTTGGCAGAATATCCGCGTCGGTGGCGACGGTCTGACCGGCTATTTTCAGTGTAAACCGGTATTTGCCAGGAGACGCCTTATGCCCGCTGTAACCGGCCTCAATATAGACGCCAGGCACGCCGGGCATCGTCGGATAACGCATATTCCAGACAAAACGGTTCAGCCCCTTCGACTTCGAGAGAGCCGGATCGCGGCCAGGTCCACCGTCCCATCTCTTGAATTTTGGATCTGATTTCGACGAGACAGTTCTCACCAACTTGCCTTCGGCATCCGATATCTCCAGCGTGATCTCATCCGTTTTTTTCAATTCCGGCAGGTTGTAATACAGGACTATGCCATTTGCCGGATTTACGCCGCTAAACTTCGACGCGCCGGAAAACTCGCGGTCAGAACTATTCAATTCGCTACTGCCGTTGACCAGATAGGCATCGGCGGGTTTGTAGATCGAAAACGCGGACATTTCACTTTTATATTGACGAATTAGCGAAAGGTCATCGAGTATCCAGAACGAACGGCCAGATGTGGCCGCGATCAGGTTGCCTTTATGAACACGCAGATCGGTGATCGGCGTGATCGGCAGATTGAGCTGAAACGGAGTCCAGTCTTTACCGCCGTTCCACGAAATAAATACGCCTAACTCGGTGCCTGCAAAGAGCAGGTCGCGGCGGACGTCGTCTTCGCGAACGACGCGTGTAAACGCGTTTCGCGGTATGCCGTTGTCGATCCGCGTCCATGTCGCTCCGTAATCCGTCGTCTTATATAGTCCCGGAGTGTGGTCGTTGAACTTATAACGCGTCGTCGCAATATACGCCGTCGCCTTATCATAAGGCGATACTTCGATCGCGTTGACCAGGCATTCCGCTAATCCGGGCGGCGTTACGTTCTTCCATGATGCGCCGCCATCACGTGTCACGTGGACGAGCCCATCATCGCTGCCGGTCCAGATCACGCCTTTTTCAAGCGGCGATTCTATGACATAGGCAAGCGTACCGTAATTCTCGGCTCCGACGGCTTCGTTGGTGTACGGGCCGCCGCCTTTACCCTGCTTTTCCTTCTCATTGCGGGTCAGGTCGGGCGAAACTTCTTTCCAAGTCTTGCCCATATCGCTCGTTTTGAGCAGATACTGCGAACCGTGGTAGTAGGTGTTGGGCTCGTGCTTGCTCCAGATGATCGGAGCGTTCCAGTTGTAGCGATATTTGATATCCTTGGCGTCCATTCCGAGGTATTGGATCGGAGCAGCCATAATGTTGGTGCTTGCTTTTGCCTTGTTATCGAGAACCTCGATAGTGCCCTGATAGCTGCCGCCTAGAACGTACCGAGGATCATCGGGGTCAAACGCCAAAAACGCACTTTCGCCACCTGCGGAAGCATACCAATCCGAGGTGCCGATCCCGCCGCTGCCAAGAGAACGGCTGGCGATCGCGACCGATGAATTGTCCTGCTGTCCTCCGTAAATGTTGTACGGAAACTGATTGTCGACGTTTATTCGGTACATTTGGGCAGTCGGCATATTGCTCTGCGTACTCCAACTTTTACCCTTGTCAAAAGTGATCGCCGATCCGCCGTCGTTTGAAATGATGAAATTATTCGAGTTGTCGGGATTGATCCACAGATCGTGATAATCGCCATGTGTGCCCGACAGCGATTCCCAAGTCTTGCCGCCGTCATTCGAACGCAGTGCAGGAGCACTTAGGACGTATATAGTGTTCTCGTTTTTCGGGTCGATGAAAAGTTCGATGTAATACCACGCACGCTGAACCAGCTCCGGTTCATCGGTGATCTGGCTCCAGTTCTTGCCGGCGTTGTTCGAAACGTACAGCCCGCGAGCGTCCTTGCTCGAATCGCTCTCGATCAACGCGTAAACCTTTTCCGGATTTGAACGGCTGACGGCAATCGACATCTTGCCCATTTCCTCAGGCAAACCCTCTTTCATCCGGTCCCAGGTTTCGCCGCTGTCGGTCGATTTATAAAGCCCGCTGCCGGGGCCGCCGCTGATCACTTTCCACGGCAAACGGCCGTGCTCCCACATTGCAGCGTAGAGAATGCGTGGATTGCTGGCATCCATCGAGATCTCGGCGGCACCTGTTTTGTCGTCGACGTAAAGGACGTTCTTCCACGTTGCTCCGCCGTCGATCGATTTGAAGATGCCGCGCTGTTGGGATTTGCTGTACAACGCACCCTGAGCCGCGACGTAAACGATGTCGGGATTCTTTGGATTTATGATAATCCGCGAAATGTGCTGGGTTAGCTCGAGCCCGATCTTTTTCCAGGTCTTTCCGGCGTCGGTCGACTTGTATACGCCGTCACCGTGATGGGTCATAACTCCGCGAACGGCGTGTTCGCCCATCCCGACGTAAACTACGTTCGGATCGCTCTCAGAAACAGCGATCGCTCCGACCGAACCGGTCTTGAAAAAACCGTCCGAGATATTTCGCCAGGTGATACCCATGTCGTCGGTTTTCCAGAGACCGCCGCCCGTGGTGCCCATGTAATAAGTCTTTGAGTTGCCGACAACGCCGGTCCCGGCGACAGAACGTCCGCCGCGAAACGGCCCGATCGAACGCCACTTTACGGGTGAGAAATAGCTGTTGAGCTCATCGGCAGAATTTGCCGGAACCTGAGAATTTGCGTTTGAAAGACAGCAGAGCAGGGCGGCAAAAATGAAAAGATGCCGAAAATTAACGAGTTTCATTGTTCTCGAACGACACGCAGCACGCGTACCGGTTTCTCCTTAGTGAATTAGTACAAATGCGCCGAACAGTAAAGCTTGGAATTGGACGGGATGATTATAAACGAAAATCGCGAAAAGTCCGACCTACAGCGGAGCGAGAGCCGCCTCGATCTCACTTAAAAGCTTGTTATCCCATTTTCCGAGAGCATTCTGTTGACGGAGTTCGTTTACGATCGAGAGTGCACGTTCGAGACTCTGCTTGGCGGTACGATCTTCTCCGAGTTTTGCGGCCATCACGCCGACGCTTTTTAGCGACTGTGCCAGATCACGGCGAGCCAGCGTATTTTTATCGTCACGCTGAGCGATCTTTTCAAACAACACCGCAGAATTCTGATACTTGAGCATCGCGTCGGCAAAGTTCGCTCGCTTTTCGCTTGTGTCGCCCATCCGCACATAGAGCATTGCCAGGTCGCGTACGTAGGCGTCGTTTTTGGGGTCATCCGCGATCAACGCATTGAACATCGATTCGGTCCTGGTAAGCTGGCGGTAACCGTCGTCCAAATTACCGGAAAGTGAAAGCAGCAGGCCAAGTCGCGAACCGGATTTTGCCAGATTATGACGAGCCTGAGCGTCAGCCTTATCGGCTTCGACGGCACGTTCGGCGATCGCCAACTGTTTTCTGGCATAATCGAGCGACCTCTTTGGATCGGCTTCTTCGTAAATACTGCTGGCCAAACCATAGGTTTGCCAAGTGAGGGCAAGCACCCCTGAGTCGTTTGGGAACTTTGAAGATAATGCTTCGGCGAGAATAACGGCCTTTTGCATTTCGGTCTCGGCTTCACTCTGATTGCCGTCCCAAGACAGAGCGTTTCCGAGATAAAAGAATGCTCGTGTCTGGAGCCTTTTGACCTCGACTGATTCCTGATCCAGTCCCGAAAGGCTCTCAACCGCCGCTCGAAACAGCGGAATGCCAACCGAGTACTGGTTGTTATTGGAGTAGATCTGAGCGTGTTCGATCCCGGCTTCGATCTGGGCGAGTTTCAGTTCGGTCGAGGACGGGTTGGCGGCGATCAGGTCGCGATAGATCGCGAGCCCCGCTTCGGCATCGGTTATCGCACCGGAAATGTCATTTTGTTTGCTTCGGATAAGACTCGTCGATTGGAGATTTTTTGCCTCTAACCGAAGATCATCGGTGGATCGTGAAATTGTATGCCGGATGGCGAGAGCCTTTTGGTAACTCGCGATCGCACCGGCAAACTGACTCAGGTTCGGTTTGTTAGGATTTCCCTGAAGGTCGCCGACCTTTTCATAAGCCGCGGCAAGTTCGGCCTGCAATCCCGGATCACCGGACGATTCATTGGCGAGCGAATCGAGATATTCGAGTGCACGTGTGACGACCGCCTCGCGGGCCTCGGTCGCCCCGATCAGGCGCTCGATCTTTGGCGTTATTTCAAACAGCAGCGAGTTTGAGAGTTTCCTGACGTCCTGAAATCGCTGTTCCGCACGGTCGCGTTCGCGGCGGGCGACATTTGCCTGCCAGAGCGTGAAAACGATGCCTGTAATGATCGATAAAACGACGAGCGTTCCTGCGGCGACGCCGATCTTATGACGATTCAGGAATTTGCCGGCCCGATAACCAAGTGTGTTCGGGCGTGCGATCACCGGGCGGCCGTCGAGATGGCGTTCGATGTCCCCGGCAAGATCCTCGACCGAGCGATATCGACGATCTGGTTCTTTCCGGAGAGCCATCAAGGCAATATTATCGAGATCGCCCCTTAGTCCGCGGGGTTCCGGGCCGCTCGCATGATGGGAAGGCAGCAAGCTTGGCGGTATCGGTTGGCTCGTATTTATCGTCTGAAGAACTTCGTCAAAGCTCTTGTTCTCGAGGTCCAGCGGCTTTGATCCGGTAAGCAATTCGTAAAAAACAACACCTAAAGAGTAAATGTCGCTGGCAGTAGTGATGTGCCTACCGGTTATCTGTTCGGGCGAGGCGTAAGCCGGCGTAAAAGCCCGAACTGCTGTTTGAGTCTTAGACGCGTCCGATTCGAACGCTTTTGCAAGGCCGAAATCGAGCAGCTTTGGCTCGCCGTCGCCGGTTACCACGATGTTTGACGGCTTGATGTCACGATGGACAACCAAATTGCGGTGAGCGTATGCGACGGCCGAACACACCTTGAGAAATAACCTCAAACGCTGATCTATCGAGAGGTTTTCGGACCCGGCGTATTCGGTCAACGGTACCCCGTCAACAAACTCCATTGCGATGAAGGGCTCACCGAGGTCGGAGACACCACCGTCGTAAAGAGACGCGATATTCGGATGATTGAGCCCGGCAAGTATCTGGCGTTCAGAACGAAATCGCTCGATGATCGCTGAGTCGGCGATCGATTGCCTGACTAGTTTCAATGCGACAGCCTGGTCAAATTCACCGTCATCGCGATGAGCCAAGAACACCGTGCCCATCCCGCCGTGGCCGATCTCACGGACGATCCGATAATTTCCAAATCGCTTTCCCGTAAGGTCGACGCTCGTTTCGGCGACCTGCTTGCCCAGGTCGATCACGTTGTCCTCGATAAGATTGCGAGTCGCGTCATTTGCCGCAAGCAGGGAAATGACCTCGCGTTCGAGGGCCTCATCGTCACCGCATGCATCGCGTACAAAAGACAACCGCCCGGATGCCGGCAATTCGACGGCTTCCGCGAAAATGTCTTTTAGTTTTTCCCTGTCGAGCTCGCTCATTGGTCCCAATATCGAATCCGGAAAAGACGAGTGTTTTCAGGATTATACAAGCAATTACAGCCGATTGGAAAAAATTAGAAATGCTTGGGCGCTTTTACCCAATTTGTACGCCTTATTGGGTAGAAACCGTTACATCTTGCGTTTGTTTGAGAGGGAGAGACCGTCATGGCCATAGAATCGAAGAGCCGCTTTCGTTGGAACTTTACCGTTTTGTTCGCAGTCGCGATATTTTGTATCGCCGGATTTGCAGTGTCCCGAACCGCATTTTCGAGCAGTGGAAGCGGCACCTCGGCGTCGGGCGTTGGAGCAACGCCTCGCGCCAAACAAACTGTTCCGCGCACATTCGTCAAGGACGGGAACACGTCAAAACAGGTCTCGCCGGCCGCTGTTCGGGGTGAACTTGTTTTCGGCATCGGAGGTTATGCCTCCAATCTGTTTGCTGTAACAAACGTCGGTACCACCAATGATCTAACGAATCTCACGTATTCAATAGAACGGAATCCAGTATTTTCGCCTGACGGCAATAAGATACTGTTCACTAGCTACCGCGATGGTGAATTCGGCTCAGGATACCAAGAGATCTACTCGATGAACCCGAATGGATCCGACCAAACGCGATTGACCACGAGTGATTGCAATTTGGCGAACTACACGTTCACACCTGATTCCAGCAAGATCGCTTTTATTTGTAACGGCAACCTCTCAACGATGAATGCCGACGGCAGCGGAGTTGTTTTGATAGCCGATTTCGAAAACCAGATCACCGAACCGCAGTATTCACCGGATGGCACAAAGATAATTTTCATTTACGACGGCTCGATCTGGCGGATAGATACGGACGGGCAGAATGGTGCCGAGCTTGGCAATCCAGGCGGTAAAGAAAGGGCTCGCTACTCGCCTGACGGAAGCAAGATAGTCTTTTCGGCAAATAGCGACATTTATGCGATGAACGCCGACGGGACGAACGAGGTGACGTTGATCGACAACGCGTACTATCTCGACCAGCCCGACTTTTCACCCGACGGCACGAAGCTATTGATGTCGTGCCAATCCGGCGGCCACAATTACTGCACATCGGATGCGGACGGCGGCAATTTTGCACCGCTCGGTGGATCGATCCTCGAACGTTCATATGCTGCCTGGAGCCCAGACAGCTCGACTATCGCATTTATCGCCCGAAACAACGCAACCAACACGTACGGCATTTACACGGCAACGATCGGCGGAGAGCCGCAACTTGTGTATCTCGAAAATCCCGGCACGCCGATGAATTATCTTGCGTGGCAGTCTGAATGTCCCGGCTCGGCGACGCCCACACCGACCCCGACCCCGACCGGAACCCAAATTCCCGGCCTCATCTCCGAATGGAATGCTAATAGCTTAAATGCTGACGATTCTCAGGGCATAAACCATGGCCAGTTCATCGACAACGCGGTCTTGATCAACCCCGGAAAACGGGGGCTCGGATTCTATTTTCCAGGCAATGGCGGATACATCAACGTACCGGACAGCAACTCGCTTGACGTGCAGACCGGCGACTATACACTGTCGACCTGGTTCTCTCCCATGAGCTCGGCCGAACATTATGTCGCGGGTAAAGGAGCGTGCAGTGGCGGCGGGTCAAATTTCTATATTGGTGTTGATGCCAGTTTCAATCCATTTATCGACATCAGTCATTCGAGCGGCGGTTCGCGTGTCGGTTCGGGCGGATTTACTCTGTCCCAGGATGTCTGGCATCACCTGTTGTTAAAGAAAGAAGGAACGTCATTCACGCTTTACGTCGATAATGTCTTGGCAATATCGCATACCGAAAGCGGGACGATGGACACCAGCGATCAGCCATTCACACTCGGCAAGGGCATCGGCTGCTCGCCGCCGCAACTTACGACAAATGGCGGTGTTGACGAGGTGTTGCTGTTTGGCCGGGCCCTGAATACCCAAGAGATCGGGGCGATCTATAACGGTTACGTGCCTCCCATCGGGGCGACGCCGACGCCAACGCCGACAAATAGCGGCTTAGTCGGTTTTTGGCGTGCAAACGACAGCGCGGCCGATTCGTCCGGGACAAACCACGGCATGCTCGAAGGGAACACTCATTATTCGGCCGGCCATCAGGGAAATGCGTTTGATTTCGACGGAGGCGGTGACCGTGTCCGCGTGCTGGATAATGGGAACGACATTTTGGATGTTCAGACCGGTGATTTTACCGTCGCGGCTTGGGTCTACATTAGGTCCAATGGTACGCACTTTATTGCCGGAAAAGAACTTGATAACGGTTCGTACTCGCTAAAGGTCCAGGGCCAGGCACTCTATTTTTACCTGCTCAAGGACGGTAACTACCAATATATCAATACCGGCGATGACGTTACCCTCAACACATGGCATCACGTCGCTGGCGTACGCAGCAATGGCATGATCAGGGTGTACGTTGACGGCGGGGAGCGCTCTAGCACGACATTTACCGATTCGTTGGTTCCCAATTCCAACGATTTCACCATTGGCGGACCGATCTATGGAACGACGCCTCAGCCCGATACGGACGGACTGATTGACGACGTTCGCCTATACAACCGCGGCCTGGATAGTACAGAGATGATGTCGATCTACAACGATACGGGATTCGCTCCTATTTACGATGTCTCCCGCCGCAACAAGCAGGGCCTGACGGATCTGGTCTGTCAGGCACCCGCTGATCCGGCGGTCGAACTCAGGGTCAATTATCCACATCCGATTGCAGCCGGCCGACAAACGAGCGTGAATGTTCGGCTAAAGGACTATGCTCCGGCTGGAGGAACCACGGTCAGCCTTGCGTATTCCGATGCCGGCATCGCGTCCGGCCCACTGAGCGTAACCGTTCCCGAAGGTAACAACGAGTCGAATTTCGACATTACTACCACCTTGAGCTCCGATTTTCGAAGCAGCGACGTGACGGCCACTCTCAATACTGAATCCGCACGTGTGACTGTTACGGTCTGGCCGGCAGCCCCTGAAGTTGCGGTTTCAAATCTTGCAGCTCCAACGGATGTAGATATTATCGCCGACTTTTCGGCTAGCTGGACCGTGACGAACAATGGCCAGGCACCGACAAACAGCTATCGCCAGGACACATTCTTTCTATCAACTGACAATCAGCTGTTCAATGACCCCAATGACAGGGTGGTCGGCCGCTCTTACGATAACAACGGCGTTCTCGCTCCGGGACAGTCAAAGAGCATGACGTTTGGAAACGTCAATATTCCCGCATCGTACGTCCCGACGGATGGAACTTATTATTTGTTCGTCCTTATTGGCGATGCCGGCACCGTGCAGGAAAGAAATGGCAACTTCGCCGACAACTTCATGTCCGTCCCGATCACGGTTCATCGAAATTTGCCGGATCTGGTGGCACTAAATGTCCAAGGGCCCATAGAGATCGAGCCGAATGTTACATTCTCGGTCAGTTGGGATGTCAAGAATCAGGGCAGCCGGGCGATCACGGCCGGGTCCAATCACTACGTATATTTTTCGTACGATAATATCGTCGGAAATGCGGACGATGTCGGCATTACGTTCCGCCGCCTCGGTGCGATCGAGATCAACGAAACGCAGTCGTTCTCACAGCAATTCTCCCTGCCGACCGTTCCGGCCAAACCGTCGAGCGACGGCCTGTTTTATGTAAAAGTCGACCAGGCGAACGAGATCTACGAAGACGTTCCGGGCGGGCCCGCGGAGATCAACAACGTCACCTCAACGCCGGTTCGGTTCGAATACCGCGTCCCTGATCTGCAGGTAACATCTGTCACACCGCCGACAGAGGTCGAGAGCGATACCGAGTTTGCTCTCAACTGGACAACTCAAAATGCCGGCACCAAGGCGACGATAGCAATGACGGAGCGTGTATATTTTTCGACTGACAATGTCGTTAGCGGAAACGACGCGCTAATCGGGTCATTTGATCTAAGTCAGGCGTTGGCTCCGGGCGAATCGGTAAACCGGAGTCAGAACGTCACGATCCCGACCAATTCAATTGCCACCACCGGCAACTACTACGTATATGTCGTGACCGACCTCTTTAACGCTATCGATGAAGGCGCGAATGAAAGCAACAACACGACATTTAGTCCGCTGAGAGTACGTCGTCTGCTTCGCCCGGATCTCCAGGTTACCAATATTACGGCACCGGCGACAGCCTTCTTTGGCCAGGAGATACAGATCCAGTGGACAGTAGCGAACAACGGAAACGGGCCGACCAACGCAGCGAACTGGCAAGATGATCTGTATTTGGGACTTAATCAGTCTCTGAATGGCGCGACACGACTGGTTACTGCGTCGAATATCAGCTTCCTGAACGCTGGAGAGAGTTACATCGCGACGGCAACGGTCAGGATTCCTCGTGGACTGAACGGATCATACGGAATTATCGTCAAGACGGATAAGGACGGCACTGTAAACGAAGAAAGCGAAATCAATAATGTGACGAGTAAGCCGATCACACTCAATGTCCCGCTATTGCCGGACCTAGGTGTTTCTAATGTACAAGCCCCGGCCGAGGGATTCAGCGGGCAGCCGATCGCCGTCTCCTGGACAGTAACCAACAGCGGTGGGCTTGCCACGCCATTAAATGAAGCGACTTGGCGGGACGCGATCTACCTTTCCACAGACGCTGCGTTCAGCGGTGACGACCGTTACATCGGTTTTCGTGAGCGGACAGGTGCTCTTGCAGTGAATGGTTCATATACCGTGGCAAATTTCAGCGTCGATCTGCCAAATGACGTATTTGGAAATTATTACGTGTTTGTAAAGGCCGATCACTACGATCAGGTATATGAGTTCACATCGGAAAACAACAATACCGATCACGATCGGATTGGCGATGGGTCGCCGATGAACGTGATCGGCACCCCGCCAGACCTGGTAATTTTGAATCAGCAGATCACTGCTCCGGCAACGGCTCTCGCAGGAAACACTATCACCGTCTCTTATGTCGAAAAAAACCAGGGGGCGTTCGACGCAGTTGGCAACTGGCGTGATGAACTGTTTCTGTCAACGGACCAAACGATCGATGAATCTGACATTCTTCTCGGATCGCAAGTACGTAACGGAAACCCTGCCGGGCAGCAGTTTGTCGCGAGTTTTGACGTGACGATACCGACGTGTTTGCAGGGAACGTACTATCTGCTCGGCCGAACAGACTCAAATAACACGATCTTTGAATTTAATCCGGGCGGCGATGCGGAATCAAATAATCTTGCCAACCCAAAGGCGATAGAACTTTCGAGTTTTGCACCCGACCTGCGCGTTACGGCCATAACGATACCGCCGGTGGTACTAAATGGAGCAATGCCGATCTCCTGGACCGTTCAAAATTTTGGAACGGCTGCGACGACGCAGTCGAATTGGAATGACCGGATCTTTTTGCTGACAGGCAATCAGGTCATCACTCTCGGTTCCTTTGCTCATCAGGGCAGTTTGGCGATAAACGGACAATACTCACAGAATCAGATCGTTTACATACCGCTCTATCTGGAGGGAAGCTTCCAGATCTTCGTTCGAACGGACGACAGCAATTTCGTACCGGAATGTGCCTTTGACCTGAACAACGATGATTATCGCGTGGCCGACATTCAGCAAGATCTTCCAGACATGCGGTCGGGTGCTTTGAACGGGCCCGGCACCGCTACCCTGGGAAGTTCGGTCAACGTCAGTTGGAACGGCGGCAATTTTGGAGCCGCGATGTCCCAATCAACGTCGTGGGTCGATACGATCTATCTTTCGTCAGACCCGATCTATAGCGGGGGCGACACCCCCGTCGGCAGCAAGGTTACGTCTGCGACCCTCATCAACGGACAATCGTATGGAGCGAACACGAGCATTACGGTTCCTAATGTTCTTCCCGGAAACTACTATCTTGTCGTGAATGCCGACAGCGCCAACAATGTCGAAGAAGGTGTTAACGAAGGCAACAATGGTTCGACAGGTATCCCGATCACGCTGACCGTTCCGGATGTCGATCTTACGGTTTCGGCTTTGTCCGCGAACCCGATTTTATATTCAGGCCAGTTAGCGAACGTATCCTGGACAATAACCAATAACGGAGCGAACCCGACCGTCACAAATTCTTGGGCCGATTACGTGATCTTGTCGCGCGACTCGGTAGTCGACGCGAGCGACCGTGTTCTGGATTATCGAGTCCATAACGGTGTCCTGGGAGGCGGAGCGAGTTATAGCGAAACCAGTTCGTTGGCCATTCCGGGAGGACTCACGGGCGAATATAAGATATTCGTCATTGCTGATATACGAAATTATGTCGTCGAATCGAATGATTCAAACAACGCTAGTGCACCTTTTACAGTCGACTTGCAGTTGCCACCTCCGGCTGAGATGAATATTACGAATATCTCGTCGCCTACGACGGTATCGCTTGGTGAAAGCTCTGTGATCGAATGGACCGTACAAAATTCCTCGAACAATGTAGCAAGCGGCGTTTGGCAGGATTCGGTATATCTTTCAGCTGACCAGTTTTGGGATAGCAGCGACACCTTTGTCGGCCAGAGACCCCGCAGCGGCACGGTTGCAGCGTTCGCTACGTACACGGAAACTCTAGATACCACGATCCCTCCTGTTGAGCCCGGCAATTACTATGTGATAGTTCGCACCGATGCCCGCAATAATATCCGTGAGTCTAACGAAACGAATAACGTCGCAACGTCGGTCGGCCAGACTGCTGTGGTCGTGCCAAATCTGACGATCGGTACGCCTCTGCTTACGACACTTATGTCGGGACAAGAGCGTTACTATAGTATTTTCAACACTCCGGCCGATGAAACAATGCTCGTCACTCTGACCGGGCAGAGTGGATCGCAAAACGAACTATACTCGAAAGCCGGATCGATGGTTTCAAGAGCAAATTACCAATATCAGGGCCGAAGGCAGGGTGCTGCAAACCAGGAAAATCTGATCGACAATACCGCGCCGGGATCATATTTTACGATGGTTCGAGCCGATTACGTGCCGGCCTCATTCGCCGGAAACTTAAATAAGACGGATAGAACGAGATCCACGGCCGCAGCTGCAGAGAATATAACGATCAAGGCGGAATTGCTGCAATTCGGCGTGCGAAGCATTTCGCCGACAACAGCAGGTAACGCCGGTTATTCGATGGTTGTGGCAGAAGGGGCAAAGTTCAAGCCCAACTCGTCTATAAAGCTCGTACGCGGCGGCATCGAACTCATGCCGATCAAAACGATCGTCACCGGTAATACTCAGATATCCGGGCTGTTCGATCTTAATGAGAAGACTCCGGGAAGTTATCAGGTCATAGTAACAGATCCGATAGGCGGTACTTCGACCGCTCCAGAACCGCTGAATATTGTGCCGGGCGGCGGCTATAGGGTAACCCAGAGCATAATCGGAGCGACGACGACCCGCGTCCGGACCTGGAACAGTTACACCGTATCTTTTTTGAATGAGGGACTTAACGATTCGATCAGCACTCCGCTTTTGATCATGCTGCCGGAGGGAACGGAATATAACCTCTCGACCGCGAGTTTTATTGGGTCACAACAGTCGGACCTGCCGGACGGTTACACACCAGAGAGTCTTCCGCTTCATTTTGATATCGACGGTCGCCGAGTGATCAGCTTGATCGCTCCGATAATCAGAAGCGGACAGAAGATCGAGATCCGTGTGGACCTCAAATGGACAACCGGGAACATGATCGAGGCAACGGCCCTCCCGTCGCTTTATATTCCGGAGGCTTACACCACGTCGGGACTTGGAGGGCTGGGAGACAACGCTCAAAATTTATCGTCACTTACTGCAAAGCAACAGTGCCTTTGGAATTTCCTTAGACAGGCGTTGATGATCGCACTTGGCCGAATCATACCCGCCCGGTGTGCGGCGGCTGTAATCGAGGCAATCTTGTCGACAGTAAATGATACCTTGGTGGCGTCAGCTCTAAGCTCTTTTAATGGTTTTGATGCGTTCGTTGGGTTTACGCTTAAATATATTAAGACCACGGTGGCTTGCGCAACCGACCTGGCGGGTAAATTGACACCTTTGGCTATCGCTGAGTTTGCCTGGGACGTCTACCAGAGTATGGGTGTGCTGGTCGCCTGCGAAGGCGGCCCAAAGGAGGACGGGATATTTTTTGCACCCTATCGACTATATGTTTATTTCGTCGGTTCGATAGACCCGAATGAAAAAATTGGTCCGCAGGGATACGGAGCCGATAAGTTCGTGCCCGTTAATCAGCCACTAACGTACAGGATCAATTTCGAGAATTTGGCGACCGCGTCGGCACCGGCACAGAGAATTCGTATCGTCGACCAACTGCCCGCGACCCTCGACCCGCAGACCGTTAGGCTGATAGAGATCGGATTCAAGCAATACCGCTTCGAGGTTCCGCCGAACCGGGCATTTTATCAGAGCCGGATTCAGCTCGGTGCCGACCTCAACGGATTGAAAGTGGATATTTCGGCCGGACTGAATATTGTTAACGGCACGATCACGTGGAATTTGACCGCGGTCGATCCAAACACAAACGAGCAGCCACTCGATCCAAACGTCGGCATTTTGCCGCCAAACAATGCCAATCATGACGGGGAAGGCTACGCCATCTTTACGGTCCAGCCAAAAATAGGTCAGCCCACCCGGACCGATCTCGCGAATTTGGCCACGATCATTTTTGATGACAATGAACCGATCATCACAAACACGACCACCAATTTGCTGGACAGCACGTTGCCGACAAGTTCGATAGCGCCGATCCCGGCGACAACAAGCGTTGTTAGCGTGCCGCTAAGTTGGAGCGGCAGTGACGATCCGACGGACTCGGGATTGAAGAGCTATGACGTTTTTGTGTCAGAGAACGGCAGGGCCTATAAGCCACTTTTGACCGACACCATTCAGACGTCAACGATCTTTGAAGGTAACTTCGGCCGCACTTACACGTTTTATTCGATAGCTCACGACAATGCCGGAAATTCCGAAGCGGCACCCGCAGTTGCTGACGCCGGAACCAAGATAGACGGCGGTGCTTTCGAGGGCGATGTGGCTTCGCGTCCAAACGGCGATAATGACGGCACGGTAAACACGCAGGACGCTGCACAGGTCCGGCGGTTTGCGGCAAAACTTGATACTGACTATCTGTATAACGAGTTTCAACGGGCGGACGTTTCGCCGCTGGTGGACGGTGGCGATGGCTCAGTGTCGGTTGCCGACGTGATGCAGGTGAGCAGATATGCAGCCGGCACGGACGCGGTCCGTGGAAATGCCGGCCCAATGGCGGCTGTACCTTTGGCTGGCAAGGCAAAGATCGGGAAGACGGCCGGCCTGTTACCTCGCAGCCTTTATCCGATGACGATCAACCGAACGTCGAACAAGATCATCATCGGCGTGGGGCTTGAAGCTCAGGGTGACGAGACCGGAGTTGGATTCACGCTCAATTACAATACGGCTCACTTGGCCAACCCAGCGAACATCGCTCTTGGGCCGGATGCAGCGGGCGGGGCAATTACGTTCAATACTTCACAGACTGGAAAGGTCGGCATAATCGTCGATAAATTGCCCAATCAGCCGATAGCCGCCGGCGGTCGGCTGATCGCGACGATCGAGTTTGACGTCATTGACCTGTTGGCGGCGTCGACGCAGTTCACATTCGGCAGTGATCCGGTCGCGAGTGAAGTGGTAGACGGAACGGCGTACGCACTGACCACGGACTTTCCGGCTACTACCGTCCCGATGGTTGGGCCAACTGCTGCTGGTGTTTCGGTGTCCGGAATGGTAAAGACGGCGGCGGGGCGGCCAATACCGAATACGGTCATTTATCTCGCTGACGAATTTGGTGCAAGGCAGCGAGCGATCACGAATCCGTTTGGTTACTACCGATTTGACGATGTCGAGGCGGGGCGGACTTATGTTATCGGGGCTAAGCACCGCACGGTACAATTTGTCAGGCCGAGCTTTGTGCTAAGTGTGGCCGATTCGGTCGAGGATGCCGATTTTGTCGGGTTGGAATGACGGGGTATCAGTCGCGGGTGAGCTCGCGCTGAAACCATGCCTTGGCGAATGTCCACTCGCGGCGGACCGTGGTCTCTGAAATGTCGAGAATGTAGGCGGTCTCTTCAATTGAGAGGCCGCCGAAAAATCTCAGTTCGACAATCTTCGCCTGCCGCGGATCGACCTTTTCGAGATCGGTCAGAGCCTCTTCGAGTTTTAGAATATCGAAATCTTTTGAGTCGGGCAGGCTGACCGCGTCATCCAAAATTATCCGCTGGCCACCGGATCGCTTTTGGGCATTTCGCTTGCGGGCATGATCGATCAGGATCTTTCGCATAACTTCGGCCGCCACCGCGAAGAAATGAGCCCGGTTCTGCCACGAGACATTTTCCCAATTTACAAGCCGAATATAAGCCTCGTGAACGAGTGCGGTCGCTTGAAGCGTGTGGTCGCTGTTTTCGCGAGCAAAATACGCCCGGGCTAGCCGACGCAGATCTTCATAGACGAGCGGCAACAATTCGTCGGGAGCAGTGTCGCTGCCCGCCGTCATCTGATTTAGTAAAATGGTGACTTCGTCCGGATTCGACATTTAGGGAAAGCCGCATCGGTCAGCAGCTAAATAAATCGTAGCATATACCGCAAGTGCTGCGGCGAATGTCGTTGATCTGGAGTTCGAATACGTTAGTCCTTAGGCTTTGGAGACTCGGGCGGCGGACTGGCCGATGTCGTGCCAACGATGTAGCTGTCGCGGGCACGAAGCACAAGATTGGGACGGTCGACACGCACCTTTATCTCCTTTCGCTGGCCCGGTTTGCCTTCGTCGGTTGGAATGTAGCCGATGTTGTACTGCCTTCGCAACTCCTCAGCAATGCCCTCAAACGCAGCGGTCAAGCCACCCGGCGTAGCTTCGGGCCGAAAAACACGTCCGCCGGTGTACGCCGCGAGATCGTTGAGGTACTGCCGACCCCGCTGATAATCCGCGGCCGACGTGCCCTGCGGATTCAATATGCGGCCGCCCATGCCGGGATATGGCGAACCGCTACCGCCACGATTGTTGAAAAACGTGTTGTAGTAAATTGGGAATATGAGGGAGTCAGACTCCTCGGCAATATCCAACGAACTTTCATAGTCTGATCGAGTCGATGTAGTATCGACACCGTCGGTAAAGAGAACAATCGCCTTTCGTCCCGCGATCTTGCTCAGACGTTTCTTCAAAGAATATTCGACAGCTTCGTAGATCGATGTGCCGTCGCCCCAGTCTGCCTTTCGGATCGCTTTGTAGATCCTTTGCCGTTCATTGGTCGATTCGGTCAAAACATGAACGCCGCGGTCAAATTCGATCACCATAACGCTGTCCTGCGGCTTTAGCTGGTCGACAAATGCGATCGCCGCTTCCTGGATCTCTTCGATCTTATAGGCGGTCGACGGGCTGGTGTCGATCAACAAGATCACTGTAAAAGGCTTGTCAGTTGTGCCAAAATACGCGATCTCCTGTTCTTTGCCATTTTCGAAGATGCGGAAATTATCCTCGGTGAGGCCCGGAACATAGAGCCCGTTGCGGTCAAATACCGAAACTGGGATGGTAATGAAATTGGTCTCGACCTTTACGATATCATCATCGCCCACGATCGTCGGTGCTTCGGTTTTCGGTGTCGAGCCAGAGCCCTGTCCAAGTTTAGGAAACCCGATCGGAGCCCGGTTGCGGCGAGGTGCCAGCGGTTTTGATTCTGAGTAAAGCGGGACTTCCGCGCGGTCCGTTTGAGTCGGCTCGGGCGTCGGCTTGGCAGCCACGCGTCGGCCGGATTGGCCAGACGTGAAAACCACGGCCAAAAACAAGATCGCAATGCTGCCAAGAACACTTTTCATACAACTATTATGACGAACTTTCGAGTTTGATGCCTAAACCGCAGAGAAAGGTTTCACAAATTATCGAAAAGCAGTGAAGATCGTAGCAAAACTGAACCCGAGCATCACCAATACGACAAACCAACCGGCAAGCTGAAGCCATGCTGGATGGCGATATTCACCCATAAGCGATCTTTTTCGTGATGCAACCAGTACTATCGAAAGTCCTACCGGTAAGATGAATCCATTTAAGGTGCCGGCCCAAACGAGTACTTTGACCGGTTGACCGACAATAAGAAAGACCGCTGCGGAGATGGCAATAAAAGAGATAATGACGTATTTGTTTGAACGTTCGACCTTTGTGCTTAGCGTTTTTAGGAAAGACACGGATGTATATGCGGCACCCACGACCGATGTTATTGCGGCCGCCCACATTACCACTCCAAAAACTCGCAGTCCAACGGAACCAGCGGCATTTTGGAAGACCGATGCCGGCGGATTCTGGTCGTCGATGATCATCCCGGCCGATATTACGCCAAAAGCTGCCAAAAATAGCATAAATCGAAAGATCGCCGTCAGAAGGATCCCGGAATATGCCCCGCGCGTGACGTACCCGAGATTTTCCGTTCCGATCACACCCGCGTCGATCAGGCGATGTGCACCGGCAAACGTGATATAACCACCGACCGTGCCGCCTACGAGCGTGACAATGGCTTTGGCATCGATCTGCTCCGGCATTATTGTCCGCGTCGCTGCCTCGATCAGGGGCGGATGCGACGAATATACGACATAGCTGATCAAGGCGATCATCACCAGTCCAAGTATTTTTACAAAAAAGTCCATCGCCCGCCCGACTTCCTTAAATAGAAAAAGTGCGATTGCCGCCAATGCACTGAGTGCGGCACCATAGCCGACGGGAACGTCAAAAAGGGCATTGAGGCCGAGGCCGCAGCCGGCGATATTTCCGATGTTAAAAACGAGCCCGCCAAAGGCGACAAGTCCGGCGAGAAGATAACCGCTGCCCGGGATCGTTTCATTCGCAATATCCTGTCCGCGTTTTCCGGTCACGGACAATACACGCCAAATGTTTAGCTGAGCGAAGATGTCGAGAACGACCGACAACAGAATGACAAAGCCGAAACTTGCCAATAGCTGCTTCGTGAAAACAGTCGTCTGTGTCAAAAATCCCGGCCCTACCGCCGAAGTTGCCATCAAGAAGGCTGCTCCGAACGCGATCGATGTCGTCGATTTAAGTGGTCGTGTTTCAGCCATTTAGCGGCAGTATCCTAATGTTGTGATTTAATAAACCAGAGTGTATGGCGGCGGCAAATCGAAGTGCGTGCTCGCCATCGCCATGAATGCAGATCGTGTCCGCCGCAAGTCTCAATATTGAACCATTGGTCGCCGCGATCTCGCCATTTGTTGCCAGAGCCAGTGCCTGTCTTGCAGCGATCTCGGGGTCCGTGATCAATGCACCCCTTATAGAACGGCTTGTCAGGCTGCCGTCAGGCGAATAGGTTCGATCGGCGAAGACCTCCGCCGCAGTTTTGAGGCCGGCGTTCTCTGCCTCGGTGATCGAAACACTGCCGGAAAGCCCGTAAAGTACGAGGCCGGGATCTATATCACGAATACATTCAGCGATCGCGGCGGCCAACTCCGGATCGCGAGCCGATGAGTTATAAAGAGCTCCGTGCGGTTTTACGTGGGTAACCTTTGTGCCGTGCGCCGTACAGATATCGATCAAAGCCAGTATCTGTTCGCCCACCATCCTCTGTATCGCGAAAATCGGCAGCAGCATGTCCGTGCGGCCAAAATTCTCACGATCAGGATAGCCGGGATGAGCACCAATGCTGACCGAGTTTTCAAGTGCCGCCGCAACCGTTCGGCTCATTGTGGCGGCGTCGCCGGCGTGAAAACCGCATGCGATGTTTGCCGATGAAACATACTTCATCAACTCGGCATCGTGCGGACAGCCTTCGCCCATATCGCAATTAAGGTCGATCGATCTCATTTGACGCCACAGATTACCACAGTTCTCGCCATCAGAAACGCTTTCAGCGGCCAAGTTGGCAGCCGACCCGGAACAATGTCATGTCGTGTTCGAACGCAGCATTCAATTCCTCGGACTTCTCGATCGATTCAAAATGAAAACCGACCTTGTCGTGTCCGCCAAGCTGCCCCGCGACAGGCAGATCGTGATTTATCACGTGAGCTATCCGCGGATAACCGCCCGATGTCTGATGGTCGGCCATCAGCAAGATCAATTGGCCGTCGGGAAGAAGCTGGATCGTTCCAAAGCTGACCGCCGATGACACCATTTCTATTGGCGTTTGTAACCGGAGCGGATCGCTCTTGAGCCGAAAGCCCATTCGGTCTGAGTTTCGCGACAGGCCGAAAGTTTGCAACTCGAGAGCCACTTTGCTCGATTCGTCCAATAGATCAAATTCAGCTCCCGGAATGACACGTAATGTCGGAAAACCGCTGTAGAGCGGTATCAACGTCGGCGAAACTCGGCGAATACGTTCGGGCGGGCGAATTTCGAATGAATGAGCAACAAATGGCAAACGGTCGCCGTTCCTGAGCCTTCGGCCGTCAAATCCGCCGATCCCCGCCGCAAGATTTGTGGCACGGCTGCCGAGCCATTCCGGTACGTCAAAACCGCCCTCGACGGCAAGGTAAACACGGTTTCCGAGCCGCTTTTCCGCGAATCTTAGAATACTGCCTTTTTCGGCATTATAATTACGCCAATTATCGATCTCATGGCCATCGAGTTGAGCCGCGAGGTCAGCTCCGCCGAGGGCAAACCGGCAATGAGTTTCAAATTCGATCTCAGCGGCGGGGAAATGCATTTCCAGCACGGCGTCCATTTCATTGTTGCTAAGCAGAAGATTGGTGAGCCGGGCTGCGGTACGGTCCATAGCTCCGCCGGGATTTATCCCGAAACGCTGATAACCGTGACGTCCAAGATCCTGGATGGTCGTCAATATCCCTGCTTTCTTTAGCAAAATGCTCATATTGCCGGAATAAACCTCACATGGTCACCGGGATTCAATAGACACGGCACTTCGCGTTTGGGATCGAACATCGCGGCATCGGTTCGGCCCAAGATCTGCCATCCTCCGGGCGACGGCAGCGAATAGATGCCCGTCTGACGCCCCGCGATACCGACGCTGCCGGCGGGAACACTTAGCCGCGGTGCGTCCTTACGCGACGTGGCGATGCGTTCGTCGATCTCGCCCATGTACGCAAATCCGGGCAGAAAGCCGAGCATAAAGACGCGATAGACCGGTCTTGTGAAAATCTCGATCACGTCGACGGTGGAGAGCCCACTAAGTTCGGCAACAAATTCCAGGTCCAGTGCCGCCGCCGGGCTGAAATCGACGACGATCTCGATCGGTTCGGCACTTTCATTATCGGAATGTGAGCTTGATCTGATGGTCTTTTCTACGATCGCAGAAACCGCCGCGAACGCACTTGACGCATCGGGAAATCCACGCCTGATCGCGATCGGGTCGTAATATACGGTCGCCGACGCGTACGCGGGGACTGTTTCGATAATGCCGGTAATATTGAGGTTTTTGACGGCGTCAGCTACCGCGATAGCGGTTCGGTTGACGTTCTCGGAGATCACATTGCCAAACTCAACGGTCAATGCCGAATCGCCTAGCGGAAAGATCCTGTAACTTTTTTCGGCCATGTCTAGCGGGTTCGCTGTTTGGGGTCGAGATATTCACGAAGGCCGTCGCCGATAAAATTGAAGGCCAAAACGGTCAGGGCGATAGCAATACCTGGGAAAAGCAGGACGTGCGGCGAATTGTACAGCACATCAAAACCGCGTGCCTCTTCGATCATCGTTCCCCAGCTAGGGACCGATGGAACGCCGAGCCCGAGAAACGATAGCGACGCCTCGGACAGCACGGCACCGGCCATGCCGAGTGACGACTGGACGATCAGCGGCTGTATCGCATTCGGCAGAATATGGGTAAAGAGTATTCGCATGTTGCTCGCCCCGAGGGCACGGGCAGCCTGGACATAGTCGTATTCGCGAACCTTCAGCACTTGGCCGCGCATCACGCGTGCATAGCCGACCCAGCCGATAACGCAGAGAGCGAGGATCAGCTTGCCGAGGCCGGTGCCGAGAAATGCGACCAGAGCGATAGCGAGCAACAGGCCCGGAAACGCGAGAAAGACGTTAAAGACGTAGCCGGACAGGAATTTGTCGACAAAACCGCCGTAAAAGCCCGCGATCGCCCCGAGAACGGTCCCGACGACCGCCGATACGGTTACGACGATGATGCCGACCTGAAGCGAGATGCGTGCACCGTAGAGCACGCGTGAAAAGATGTCGCGTCCGAGGGCATCGGTGCCGAACCAGTGCTCGCCGCTCGGGGCAGCGTAACGCAGCATCAGATTCTGCGCGTTGAAATCATGCGTCGACAGGACACCTGCGAAGATCGCCGCCAGAACGACGACCAACGCGATGAATAAGCCGATGTAGGTCAAACGGTTCATTTACGAGAGCCTGATGCGCGGATCGAGCCGCCGGTAGACAAAATCCGTCAACGAATTTGCCAAGATAAATGTAACGCTGATGACGAGTACGCAACCCTGAACGAGCCGGTAATCGCGTTTGCCAATGCCGTCTTCGAGCAGCAGCAGCCCGAGGCCCTGCCAGCTGAAAATGCGTTCGGTGATGATCGAACCGGCAAGAAGAACGCCCAGCTGCAGCCCGAGGATCGTGACGACGGGTATCAAGCCGTTCTTGAGAACGTGCTTATAGATCACCACTCGCTCGCTAAGGCCCTTTGCACGGGCCGTGCGAACGTAGTCCTCGCCAAGCTCCTCAATGACACTGGAGCGGACCATACGCGTCAAGATCGCCGATAGTGCGGCACCGAGAGTGACGGCCGGGAGTATTATGTCCTCGGGATTGGCACTGCCCGTCGGTGAAAATATCCGCATCTGCACAGCAAACAGATAAACAAGAAACGGCCCGACCACGAACGTCGGCAGCGAAATGCCGAGCAGTGCGACGAACGATGCAATATTATCGATCAGCTTGTTTTTGTTGGAGCCCGCCACGACGCCGAGCGGAATAGCAATGCCGACTGCGATCAGCATTGCGGCGATGGCGAGCTTGATCGTCGCCGGATATCGCTCAAAGATCATGTCGCGGACAGGACGATCGGTTCGAAACGATCTGCCCAGGTCGCCCTGGACCAGCCCTAACCAGTAATCGGCGTACCGATTGTCGGCACCATTCCACGCAAACCCCTTTTCCGAACTATAGCTGAAGAAAAATGCCGGCTGGTTGAGCCCATGTTTGACATTGAAATTCTCGATCTGCTCCTGCGTTGCGGTTTCGCCTAGGATGACAGTCGCCGGGTCGCCCGGCACGAGCTCGATGAGCAGCGTGACCAGCGACACCACCGTCCAGATCACGAGCAGCATCAACGCTAACTGGCGGGCAATATTTAAAATGCGATATTTCATCCGAAAGTGCGGGCGAGCATTCAGATTTTATAACTTAACAGAAAAGATCACAAATTTCAGACCCGAATGCCGGTGTGAATTGCAGCGATTCCGCCCGTGAGGTTCTGATAGGCAACGTCGCCAAATCCGGTTTGCTCGATCAAAGCTACCAGCTTTTTCTGGTTGGGAAACTTCGAGACCGAGTCGGGCAAATACTCGTAAGCACCGCGTGAACCGCTGACGGCACCGCCGATCCGCGGCAAGATGTGCGAAAAGTAGAAATTGAATAGCTGACCAAAACCCGGCACGATCGGGGCGGAAAACTCAAGCACGACCAGACGTCCGCCGGTTTTCAGCACACGCCTAAGCTCGGCGAGGCCGTCGGCGACATTTGCCAGATTTCGCAACCCAAAGGCGATCGTCACCGCATCAACGCTCTCGTCGGCGAACGGCAGACGCATCGCGTCGCCCTCAACATATGGGATCACGTGCCCACCTAGAGACGGTTTTGTCTGAGCGACCGTCAACATCGGCCGGCAAAAATCCGACCCGATGACCTTTGCCTTCGCGGAGCGGTCAAGCTCGATCGAAAGGTCGCCGGTGCCGCACGCTACGTCAAGAACGACAGCGTCCGGGCGATCCAAAACGTCCCGCAGCTTTTCCGATACGAGCCGCCGCCAGCGTTTATCGATATTTAGCGAAAGGATGTGATTGAGCAGATCATAACGGCCGGCAATGCCTGCGAACATATCGCGGACAGCTGTTGCGTGGGCCGCTTCTTTGGCGTTTAGTTCTTTATGCACTGATTATTTGACCGCCGGTGAACTTACAACAACGGTTGCCATCGGCTGGGCTCCGACCGTAGCGGCGAAACCGCGAACATCGCTGAGTGTGACCGTGTCGGCGATCTGAACATCAGCGTTAGGGCTCGCGATCTTAAATGTGTCGGCATCGAGAAAATATGTGAACGTATCGCGTTTTGACCAAACGTCGCGAAACGCCGATCTCGCCGCCTGAAACTCGGCTTCGGTCACCGGCTCCGCGAGAACCTTGAGTACGAGGTCCGTTGCCTCGACCTTGCCGTTTGCCTGGCCGATGTCATTACGCGTGCCGCCAAAACCGATTACGAAAGACCCCGGCAGAATGTGGCTTTCGCTGCGAACAAAAACGTCTGCCATATGCTCGGCCGGAACGCGTGCCTTGAGACGCGTTTCGATTATCGAAGCGTAAACCTGTGCTGCGGCAAAGTTCTTGTCGTTGCGCGAGGCTCCGCGGGTGATGAATCTGACCGCGTGCGAATTGGCTTTCGGCGATGCCATCATCAGAACGCCCGCCGGCGGCGGATCGGGCTGTCGAAATGTCGAAGGCACACGCCTGTCCGATTTGAGCCATGCTCCGAACAAACGGCGTATCGCCCGAAACCCGAGCGTCCGGTCAAAGTTGCCAGTGACAATGACGGTCGCATTGTCCGCGGTCAAAAATCGCTGTTTGGCGTCGATCAGGTCGGCAAAATCGATCTTCTTGATCGATTCGCTCGAACCCCACTCGGCCCGGCCATAAGGAAATGTGCCGAATAGTCGAGCCGCCGCGGCCCGGTCGGCCGCATAGGCAGTGTCCGATTCGCGTTCCTTTACGCTCGCGATAAGAGCGGTCTTCAGTTTCGCTGTCGTCGGCTTATCGATCGTCGGATTTGCGATCGCTGCTGATAGCGTTTCGAGCATCGAGAGAAAACTGTCCGGTTTTCCGCTCGCTTTGATCTCGATAAAATCATAAGTTGTCGTGATCGAGAGTCCGCCGCCCAGATCTTCGGTAAAAAACTCCCGTGCTGCCGGCTCGGGAAAGATATTCTCGGCGAGCAGCTTCATCACGCCCTCTTTGCCCTGCGGGTCAAAGCTCGATCCGCTATGAACACGTACGCGGACGGTCACCGAGTCTGCCTTGGCGTCCGGCCACATCAGCACCTTCAGGCCGTTTAGCAATTTCTCTTCACGCGGCTGCGGCAGCGAGCTTTGGGCTGTGGCCGCGGTAAGTAACATGGCGGCATAAATCATTATGCAGAGCGATTTCGCGATGATCTTCATATATCGAAACTATAACCTATTAGAACAGGGAACGAACCCGACGGTTGACGCGTACTGTTTCTTTAGTTGCACGATTCGGCGATAATGTTGTCGCCGGTGAGCAAATTGCCGCGTGAGCCGAACTGAAATTTTAGTTCGGTGCAGGCATCGCGTCAAACGAAAGCAGCATCTATCAGAATTGAAGCGTTATCGCCATTCGTTTTGGCGTGAAATTGTTGAAAATTCACTTAACATACGCGCAAAACGCGTTATAATTAGGTAGTTGTCGAACACATGAGGAAAACTGTGTTCTTTAAGTGAGGCCGAAAAGATGGGAAAGATTGTTAAGTATTGCAGTTCGTGCGACGAAAATTTTGCCGCGAAGTTTGGGTTTTGTCCAAATTGCGGTGCGGCTCTGCAGGCTTTCGAGATGAATCCGGTTTCGGAATCAAAGGCGGAAGAGGCTCCGGCAGTGGTTGCGGCACCTGTGGAGGTTACTGCTCCAATTGCGGTCGAACCGCCGGCACCGGTCTTTATCGAACCGGAACCGGTCATTGAGGTTGCTCCGGCAGAGGAAATGATCGAAGAAACGGAACCCGAGATCGAGACGGTGATAGCACCGCCCGTGACGGTCCCGGTCGCTCCGGTGGTATATGCGTCGGCAAAAACGCTTGACGCCGATCGTGTGCCTGTCAGTCTTGAGGAAGAGCACAGCCGCTATGCCCGCGATGGTGGATTTTACGTTACCGTCATCGAGGAAAAGAACGTCGGCCAGCGTAATTCGCTGCTTGCCGGTGCTCTTGGATTTATGATCCTGGCGCTCACGACCGGCCTTGTTTACAACATATTTACAAAGGACGTAGAGATCTCCGCGATCAACGACGATATCTTTTCGGCTATTCTCACCGATCTCGAACCGATGACGGTCGAGGAAGAGCAGCAGAAAAAGGACAAAGATGATGGCGGCGGCGGTGGCGGTGGTGGCCGTGAGGAGAAGGATCCTGCTTCGCAGGGCGATCTCGCTGACCAGTCAAAGACCCCGACCCGTCCGCCCAACGTCAATACGATGAAATCGGACACCCCGATGCTCGAGACTCCGACAACCGAGGGAACGATGAAGTTCCCGAAGATCTACGGAAAATGGGGTGACCCGAATGCTGGTCCGGGTCTGTCGTCGAACGGTACTGGGACAGGCGGTGGAATGGGCAGCGGTCGTGGAACCGGTCAGGGAAGCGGTAACGGCAGCGGTGCAGGAAGCGGCAACGGCTCAGGCTGGGGCAACGGCAACGGTAATGGCAACGGAAACGGAACGGGCGATGGAGATGGCGATATGCCTCCGCCGAAACCGGTCGGTGTAACGCAGGCGATGAAGATCCTTGCCAAGCCGAAACCGTCCTATACGGACGCCGCAAGGCAAAATCAGGTTCAGGGAACGGTCATCCTTCGCGTAACATTCCTCGCATCGGGTGCGATCGGCAGCATTTCGCCGGTCAAGGGATTGCCCAACGGTCTAACCGAACAGGCAATCGCCGCGGCACGCTCGATCAGGTTCGAACCGGCAAAGCGGGACGGCCAGGGCCAGACGGTTACCAAACAGGTGGAATATACATTCTCGATCTACTAACTCCTGAAGTTAGGCAAAACGAAAAGCGGGCCGGAGTTAACTTCGGCCCGCTTTTCGTTTGTATTTGAAGCTTCCTAGATAAACACTACTGACTGTGACGACGGTATCTCAAAACGCCGACGGCAACGCATATTTTTGCACATCAGCATGTCGTCGACGCGGACCATATAGTCACGCGATTTTGCAAACTGCGAACGCTCGTGTTCATTCAGATTGCGCGGAGCCTGTTTCTTTTTCGTACGTTTTATCCAGCGCACCTCATAGTCCGCTCGCTCACGGCAATTCGGACACGAAAAGCTCGCCGTTTTGACCTCTTGCCGCTCATCAAATATATCGCGTTCATGCATAAAGCTATTGTAGCGCCTCGCGGGACAGTTTGCGTAAAAAATCAAAACTGAATATTCCGGTGTCGTGCCCGTCGGTAAAGTGAAAATTCAACGCGTACCGGCCGACGATCGAGATATGGTCAAATTTCAGGTCGTCTGCGACGCTCTCGTCCCGCAGCATCTTTTCGCCCGTCCATTCATTGACGCAGCTTGCGCATGGACACGATCGGCGAAGCTGTGCGGCCGAGTACCGCGTTTCCAGATCGTCCGACCATTTGATCGAGACCTCGCTATCCGATTCTTCGATTATCTGTGTTGGTTGAAACATAATTGTCCTTTGAGCTTAATTCTTCTGAGCCAGCATTTCGGTTATCTTCGACGGGTTGATGCCGTAATGTGTGGCGTGGTAAATAGCTTTGCCGTCTTTTATGACAAACGCCTGCGGCGACTGATGCCGATGGCCGGTCCGTTCGGCGATCTCGTTTGAGATCGGGCGGTGTTCTTGGATTACAACGACGTTGACCTCGCCGTCGACCGCCGCCGTATCCTCGAGCACGTGCGAACTGATGCCGCAACTGTTGCTGTGTTTGAAAAGCGCGACCGGATGGTCGAAAGACTGTGCGAAAAGCTCGTCGAGCTGCTCGATCGATTCTATTTGATTAAATTTTGCAGACATTAAGTGATTCCCTCGTAGGCGTTTGGCGGCGGCGGAAAATGTTGTCCGCCATCGAGACGCGGAAATACTTTGCGAAAGGCAACGACGTTTGTCGCGAATATCAGCGGTATAGCAAGATAAACGCCGACACAAAACAGCATCTGTCCGGCCAGCGATATAACAAAGCTGACGACGAACAGGCCGGTGACACCGCCGAGATTTTTCATCACCGCTCGGGCACTGGTCTTGATGGCGTCCCAACTGGAAAGCTGGCGGTCGACGATCAGAGGAAAAGCGAACATCACGAGCGTGTGAAAACACACCATGATGAATGCGATCACGACATCTATAATAAATGCTCCCGCCAAAATCCCGATTAATTCGTCGCTACTGAGCCTTGAGCCCATTATTGCAGAGAGGATGATCGGCGTATATATTGTGGCAAGAAGAACGACCATCCAGATGACAGCCGGAACGATGATGATGATGGTGGCCAATAGGCTCGGCTTAAAATACTCAAACCCCTTCCACAGATCATCGATCGACACGGCGTGTCCGTCCATTTTGCGAAAATAGACGCGGTAGATGCCGCAAATCATCGCCCCGATCAGGACGTACATTGTTGCACCTCCGATCAGGACGCCGAGCAGGGTAATGGCAAACAGGATCCAGAAGTCAGCCTTGATCAGTTCCCAGCCCTCTTTGACGCACTCGATCGGTTGGATGACGCCGGTTTGAAAATCGGTATTCTGCATAGCCCAAGTTAACGGTTATAGATGTTGTTCAAATAGTCCGTCACCATTCTATCAGTTGAGAACTGCGGCGTAAGCGTCGCGATCGAATTTCTCATCCGGGCGATCCACTCGGACGGCAAGCCGTTCTTATCGAGCGAGTAGTAGGCCGGTATCACCTGAGTTTCGAGCGTCGAGTATACTGCTTCGGCGTCCGCCGCGTCCATCGCTTCCTCGGTCTCGTCCGCGTCGAGGCCGCCGATCGCGAACCCGTTGATCTCGTTGTAACCCTCGATCCACCACCCGTCGAGTATCGAGAAATTCAAGGCACCATTCATTGCGGCTTTCATCCCGCTCGTCCCGCTTGCCTCCATCGGGCGGCGCGGCACGTTCATCCAGACATCGACGCCTTGGACGAGGTATCGAGCGACTTCCTGATCGTAATCTTCGACAAACACCGCCCGCTTTTGCCAACCGGAATCGTGATTGATGCTCATCATTTCCTGCAAGATCGATTTTGCGGTCCGGTCCTGCGGATGAGCCTTGCCGGCAAAGACAAACTGCACCGGTCGAGCGGCGTCATCGACCATTTTGAGAAGTCGTTCGAGGTCGGTGAAAAGCAAGTCCCAGCGTTTATAGGCAGCCACGCGGCGGGCAAACCCGATCGTCAGGTATTCGGGCGAGAACAACTGACGCGTATCCTGGTGTTCGTTGATAGTATTCGTGTCGCCCGTCTCTTTGGCACGCGTCCGCTCGCGGATAAACGAGACAAGCAGGCTCTTGAGCGTCATGTGAGCGTTCCAGATGTCGGCATCAGGAATCGCATTGATCGCTGCCGCCCAGGCGTCGCTGTTGCGGACGACCTCGTTCCAATTGGGACCGAGCAGGTTTTCGTACACGGTCTGAAATGCCGGTGCGACCCATGTCGGGGCGTGCACGCCGTTTGTCACCGACGTGATCGGCACGGCGCCCGAATCCTTGAGGTCGGGGAACATCTTCAGCCATAGGTCGCGTGAGACCTCGCCGTGCTTTGCGCTCACCCCATTGGCTGAGCGGCACATACGTATCGCCAGCGGTGTCATCCCGAAATATTCTGTACTGTCCGCGAGATTGGAGCGTCCGAGGGCGAGAAACTCGCCGTTTGTCAGCTTGAGAGCCTCGATGTACGATTCGCTAAAGCTATCGGATATCTGTTCCGGAGGAAAGGCGTCATTACCTGCAGCGACGGGCGTATGCGTCGTGAAAACGCATTGCTCGCGGACAACTTCGACCGCGTCAGCGAAAGTTTTGTCCGGATTTGCCTGCAGATACTCATGCGAAAGCTCAAGCGTCGAGAATGCCGCGTGGCCTTCATTTAAGTGGAAAACGGTCGGCTCGATGCCGAGTTTTCTCAGCAGTCTGACGCCGCCGATACCGAGAACCTTTTCCTGAACAATGCGTGTCGCTGTATCGCCGCCGTAAAGATGGCCGGTGATCAGACGGTCGACCTCGGAATTTTGCGGCAGATTGGTGTCGAGCAGATATAGCGGGATCCGGCCGACATGAGCGAGCCACGCCTGACATACAACCTCTCGCCCGCGAATATGGACCGATACGTTGACACGCGTGCCGTCGGTATTTGTGACCGGCGACAGAGCGAGTTCGCCCTCAAAAATGTCATTATAATTTTCTTCCTGCCAGCCGTCATGGCGAATGTTCTGCCGAAAATACCCATATCGGTATAGCAACCCGACGGCTGTCAGCGGCAGATTGAGATCGCTCGCTGATTTCAGATGGTCGCCGGCAAGAATACCGAGACCGCCGGAATAATTTGGCAGGGAATTGTGCACGCCGTACTCGGCACAAAAATACGCATATTCGCCTCCCGTTTCACGCCGCGGCTCGGCAAGGTAAGCTTCTAATTTTGCGTGAAATTCGGCAACTCGGCCCGTGTAGGCACAGTCGGCCGCACGCTGCCACAAGCGAAGCTCGCTGATCTTTGCCAAAAACAGACGCGGATTTTGTTCGCATTTGTCCCAAAGCGTGGCGTCGAGGTCGCGAAAGAGGCTGACGCCGTCAGGATTCCACGACCAAAAAAAATTCGCCGATATTGCGTCCAGAGCCTTCAGGCTCGGCGGCAATTGTCTCTTGAGTTGAAAATTGGTTTTTGTGCTTGAAAAAGGCTCGAGGCCAGGTGCTGGCTGCATATTGCTCGGAAACAGATCGGAAAACTCCTTCATAAATTCAACGCAAAACTTTGTTGTCTAAGCGAGCGAAGTATCCGAAAACTATAACTTATGCAGACGTCAGTATCAAATTTTGAGGAGCTTCATTCGATAGCTGAGGCATTGCGATCAACCAGATGACCGACCGGCATAAACCGGTAATGTGCCGCCACGACGAGCCCGAAAGCAAACCCGACGCCGGTCAAAATGGCTCCGGTAAGCAAATAATTTGGCAAATTGCCTAGTCCGATCGACCATGCAAACACACCGGACGCCGCACCGCCCACCGCGAAAAATGTGGGTATCGAAAGAAACTGGAGATCGAATTTTCGAGTGCGTTCCTTACGCGTGTAGAACACTATGGGCTTCAGACGGTCATATTCCCAAGCGACCAGATACGTTGCCGCCAGGCACATCAGCGTTGTGATCACCCACGTTCCCTTAAAGCCGACCGAGACCGTCAAAACGGCGATGTTTGCGATGATCGGCAGGAAGAGTAATGCACCGATATGTGACGTTCGCGGAATCAAGAGCAAAACCGCGGCGATGATCTGGCCCCAACCGAGAAATTCGTAATAAAAGCCAGTCTGCAGCAAGGCATTGAAATAATGCCCGACCGGATTTGAGTCCGGCAGCGAAGTGAACGGTTTGTGCATGATCTTCGGTATGCTCGGCGGAATAAAGCCGACGGCGAGCAAACAGCGTGTAAATGCCGTAAAGACTTGTGTCCACCAACGCCGGGTCATCGCTACATGAATGTCATCAAGGATGTTTTCGAGCTTCATGAAAATGAGAACGTCAATTGGGGGCAAAAAGTTTTCGGGAATCGTTCATGGGTCTTTCTTTGCAACCTAGCGGCTTGGCGGGAAAACATCTCCCGCAAAGTCGCAAAGCGATAAATATCGGACCAAAATTCACAATGCCTCTGGTATTCGCTATAATCGGGAATTTCGCGGAGAACGTAAATAAGATGAAACTCGATATCATACCCGTAAAATGGACTGACGAAGGCGTCGATATGCTTGACCAGCGTCTGCTGCCGACCGAGGAAAAATGGCTGATGCTGAAGACCGCCGGAGAAGTTGCGGCGGGCATCAAGGACATGGTCGTTCGCGGAGCACCGGCGATCGGCGTTTCGGCTGCATACGGTGTCGCACTCGGAGCAAAGAATTTTGTCGGAACTACGGTCGCGGATCTCGAGGACGAGATGGAGTTTGTCAGCGAAATGCTCGGCAAGACCCGCCCGACCGCGGTCAACCTTTTTTGGGCGATCGACCGAATGAACCGCACGTTTCAGGCGGCCATAGCCGACGGCAAAACGGTCAGCGAGATCAAGCAGATCCTCGTTGATGATGCTCTGGCGATCCACGAAGAAGATATCGAATCGCAGCGTCTGATCGCTCAGTTCGGCGGGGAATTGATCGCCGACAATTCAACAGTCTTGACGCATTGCAATGCCGGTGCACTCGCAACCGGCGGCGTATGGGGAACCGCACTTGGCGTTATTCGCGGAGCCGTTGATCAGGGCAAGAATATCTCGGTCATAGCCGATGAAACGCGTCCATATTTGCAGGGTGCACGTCTGACCGCCTGGGAACTGATGCAGGACGACATTCCGGTCACGCTTATCACCGACAACATGAGCGGCCACATTATGAAACGCGGCGACATTCAAGCCGTCGTCGTCGGCAGCGACCGCATCGCCGCTAACGGTGACGTCGCCAACAAGATCGGCACTTACATGGTCGCCGTTCTGGCAAAACGTCACAACATCCCGTTCTACGTCGCCGCCCCACTCTCAACCGTAGATATGAACTGCCCGACGGGCGACGAGATCCCCATCGAGGAACGCGACCGTGAGGAAGTGACCCATGTGAAAGGCATCCAACTAGCCCCCGAAGGCGTCGGTATCACCAACTACGCATTCGACGTAACGCCCAACGACCTCGTAACCGCGATCATTACCGAAAAGGGCGTCGCGAGGGCGCCGTATACCGAGAGTTTGAAGGCGCAGTTTGGACGTTAGCGGGTGAGTCGGTTCTGTCGACGGACATGGTATTTGTAAGCCAATCTTTAGCTGCGGTAAAGAAGGTTTTCGAGCCGAACAAGAAACCGCCGAAATCGCCTTCCGCGATTCGCAGGTCAATTTCTTGGAGGGCAATGTCGTATTCGCGATTCATGATCCGGTCTAAGACAATCTGGACATGATTAGTTCGCACTGAATTGGGATGAACTTGGAGATGTTCAAGCTGGACCAACTCCAAGTGCAGGAGATCGTCCCCTAATGTTTGCAGCTTTCCGTCTAACATGGTTGCGTGGGCGTCCGTAATTTCCAGCAACGCGACTAATTCGTGCCTGATCAGGTCTTCTTCGAGACGAGCAAGCGGGATTATGCCGTTACCAAGGACAGTCGTTGGAGCTGTCCAGGCACCTGCCGCCCTAAAACTTAAAGGTTTTAGTGAGTTCTCCTCTAATCCCACGATTTTCCAGAAAACGTCGTCGGAATCGAACCATTTATAGGAAAACAGGTAATATAGATTTTTTCCCTTGGCGTAACCTCCGATTATTAAACAAAAGAAAAGGCGATCCGTGCGCTTATAGATAAATCCTCCGCTGTATTTCCAGCCTTGAGTTTTCGCTAGGGGCTTTGCGATTTGCTTGATCAGTTTGTTGAGTTCGCTCTGCTTCATTTCACATTTTTCGAGCACTTGATTCAATATACGTAGAAAAATTAGAACCCATTTTATGTTAAAATAATTCTGTGGAAAACGGCATTGCGACATTCGAAATGATCAGCGAACTCCAGCATCTCGCGGAGCGTGCCTTTATTTTTAGACTCAAGGAAAAGAATCCAGATATCACGCCTCAGCAGGTTGAAGTTGAAGTGTGCAAATGGCTTAAAGAGCGGCCCGGAGCAGAGTTTGGCGACGGCGAAGGCCGGATTGCGGATCCTTTGCGTTTTAAATAATTAAATCGCTTTATTCGACATCTTGAAGAACATTCTAAAGCTGTTGCCGCACGCCTAAATAAGTTGGGCGTAAAATATGCTGTTGTCGGCGGTATAGCTGTATCGTTCAGGTCTGTTGTACGGACCACTAACGATCTGGATCTGGCGGTTGTTGTAAATGACGATGCCGAGGCCGAAACGATCGTTCGAACAATGATCGGTTTAGGATACCGGGCGGAACTGCTCCTTGAAAGTGACGTGTCGGGACGAATAGCCACTGTCAGAATGATCTCTACAGGTGAGCGGGAAGTTTTTATTGACTTGCTGTTTGCCTCGACGGGAATCGAGCGTGAGGTCGTCGAGAGATCCACTCCGATCGAAATATTTCCTGGACTTACACTTCAGGTCGCTTCTCGCTCATCATTGATCGCTCTAAAGGTTCTCTCCGCAAATCCCAATAACAGACTTAAGGACATCATCGACCTTCAAAACTTGCTGGAAAGCGCCGTCCCAGGCGAGATTATTGTCGTAAGGGAGTTGCTGGGTCTCATAATGACGCGCGGCTATAACCGAAAAAAAGACCTTCAGGCCGACCTCGATCGGTACATTGAGCAATTCTCTGAATAGCGTGTCTTACTAATTGGTCCGAGTGCGTTCGCCTAAACCATTAGGTGGGATCATTTTAGATCGGTGGCGGCCCATCGAGTGTTCTTGAAATAGTAGGTTCGCCGCCAGTCTTTCATGCCGTTGGGGTGGCCCTCTTCCAGGGAGATGCCGTAGCTCCCGCGGCAGAGCGGTTCGGTCCAATCGTTGCCGTTCCGTAGATATGTTTTGATCTTGTCTGAGTCGGCTCCCATCTGAAAGACCATTGGCACGGCTTCGTCGACGGGGAAGTCGTTAAACCACGCATCGCCCGTGCACCACGAGGCAAGCGAGGTCATCGTCAGCGGAGTACGGACACTTCTGTCCGTGTCTTTATCCAGTTCTTTACGCAAAGCGAACATCATCTTTCGATAGGAATCGCGTTCCGAGACAACCGCGTCAAAATCGATCTGAATTGCTCTCACATTGGGTAGCTCAAGCGTTCCTTTTATAAGCCGGACGGTCTTTCCGATCATCTCGTCGTCGAACGTGGGCCGTTTCGCGTTGTCCTTGGCCGTTTCGATCCGCGTTACGGCAATGAGGTAGGTTCCCGGTGCGATCTCGAGCGGCTGTCGGCGCGGCTTTGGCGTCACGGTGTTTTGCTCGAGAAATATCGTCTGAGCGAGAAACGCGACGCCGTATTCCGTTGGGTCAAGGAACCGCAGATCCTCCGGCCGTTCCCACGCCCAAAGAAATTTCGGCGGCATTTCGACCGACAGTTGCGGATTGACTTGATTCGGCGGTCTGCAAGCCGAAAAAACTGCAAGGAACGCAGCGCCAAATATCCACAAAATTCGAGTGTTTCCCCTGACCATTGCGAATAGATTCTAACAGACTGTGGCACAGTGCCGTACAGGTCGTTTTTCAGTCCGCGATTTGATATACTTTTCGACAACTGAATAGCCATTCATTTACCAAAATATATGATCGAACGCGAACAAATCGAGATGGATGTGGTGTTTGTCGGGGCCGGGCCGGCAAATCTGGCGGCTGCGCTTCACCTTAAGGCAGAGATCAAAAAACACGACGAATTCGTCGCCAAGGGCATCAAGCACGGCCCCGCGATCGGTGAGATCGAGATCGCCATCGTCGAAAAAGGGCCGTTTGTTGGAGCCCACATTTTATCTGGTGCGGTCATGGATCCGATAGCGATCCGCGAACTGATGCCGGATTTTCTGGCTCAGGGCTGTCCGGTCGATACTGTGGTAACTGAAGACGCCTTTTGGTATTTGGGTGAAAGTCGCGGTTTCAACGCACCGATCATTCCGCCGCCGCTCAAAAATAAGGGCAAATACATCGTCAGCCTCAGCAAAATGTGTGAATGGCTCGGCGAAAAATGCGAAGAAGAGGGAATCAACATCTTTCCCGAATTTCCGGCCGCCGAGGTGCTTTATGACGAGAATAACGCTGTGATCGGTGTTCGCACCGGCGATAAAGGCATCGATAAGGACGGAAAGCAGAAAGCAAACTTCGAGCCCGGCGTTGACCTGCTCGCCAAGGTAACCGTGCTTGGCGAAGGCTCACGCGGTTCGCTGGCAAAGCAGTTGACAGCAAAATTGGGACTGAATGATGGCAAAGAGGCTCAGGTCTTTTCACTCGGTGTAAAAGAGGTATGGGAACTGCCCGAAGGCAATTTTCCCGAAGGAAAGGTTGTCCACACGCTTGGATTTCCGTCCGACACGCGGACATATGGCGGCGGTTGGATCTACGGCCTCAAGGGCAACGCCGTCAGCATCGGCTACGTAACCGGGCTCGATTACGAAGACCCGACCATCGATCCGCACGCCGAGTTTCAGAAATTCAAGACGCACCCGATGGTCGCGGCCGTGCTCGAGGGCGGCAAAATGATCAAATACGGTGCGAAAACGATCAACGCGGGCGGTTATTTTACGATGCCAAAGCTTTATGCCGACGGTGTTTTGCTTGTCGGCGACTGCGCTTCGTTCCTCAACGGCCAGCGGATCAAGGGTATTCATACGGCGATGAAATCCGGCATGCTCGCAGCCGAGACTATCGTCGGAGCTCTCGAACATCAGGATTTTTCATCAAAGACGCTCCGCCATTTCGAAGAGAAGGTAAATCTTAGTTGGATCTACGACGAACTGCATCCCGTTCGCAATTTTCACGCGGCGTTCCAACGCGGGCGTTGGTCGGCACTCCTTAATACCGGACTGCAGTTTCTGACACGCGGCCTGGCGTGGGGCTTTATGCCGAAGGAACACCACGTTCCGGGGCACGAGCGGATGCAAAAGCTGTCGGAGAACGCCGGCGACGCTGAACGCTATGCGAATGTCAAATTTGATAAGGTCTTGACGTTCGACAAGGCGACCGATGTCTTTCATGCCGGCGTCGCCCACGACGAAGATCAGCCTGCTCATCTTCACGTGCTCGACACCGAGATCTGTGCGACCCGATGTCTTGAGGAATATGACAATCCGTGCCAACGTTTTTGCCCGGCGGCGGTTTACGAGATGGAGCAGAATGTGGCGACGGGCCGAAAAGAGCTAAAGGTCAACTTTTCGAACTGCGTCCATTGCAAGACATGCGACATTGCCGATCCGTACCAGATCATCAACTGGGTCACGCCCGAGGGCGGCGGCGGACCGGATTACAAGGGAATGTAGTCGCACTGAAACAAAAAAAGGCCGTCCAGGCGGACGGCTTTTTTATTTGAGATATGGTGTATTTTACGATTCGCCCTGAGTCGGTGCGTCGTTCTGGTCGGTAAAGGTAAAATTCACCTTTCGCTCGCTGATCTCTTTCATCGCCACACGCGTCGGCTTCGTTTTACGAATATCGACGTCGGTTCGCGAATTGGCACCACGCTGCAGCTGTTTGCTTCGCTGCGCGGCCAGGATGATCATGCGGTATTTCGAATCGATGACAGGCGGATCGATGGTCTCGACCGCGTCGTCCGCTATTTCGTCGGTTTCAATTACTTTTTCGTCAGTCATAAATGATCGTCGTTATCGATAAAGATGCATTGAGGCATCGAAACTATCAAGGATACCCCGAATGGCGTCCTTTTGTCTATCCCGCAGCTGACGTTCGGCAGTGATTATCGAGGCTATCTGCCGCGAAGCCGCCGAAACGTCATGATTGACTATGACGTATTTGAATTTCGAATACTCCTGAACCTCGTTGAACGAATTGCTCAAGCGTGTTCTCAGCTCCTGTTCGTCCTCGGTCCGCCGTGCGGTCAAGCGTGCTTCGAGCACCTCAAACGACGGCGGCAGAATAAAGATGCTGACATTGTCGTCCGTCAACCGCTCCATTATCTGCACCGCACCCTGCACGTCCACCTCGACGATCAGGTCTTTGCCGGTTTGAAATATCCGCTCGCTTTCCCGCAACGAAGTGCCGTAAAGGTTGCCGTGCACCTCGGCGTATTCTAAAAACTCACCGTCCTCGATAAGCCCGTCAAATTCCTCGCGTGAAACGAAAAAATACTCACGGCCGTGCTCTTCGCCAAATCGCTGAGCCCGAGTGGTATATGACACCGAATATCCAAGCTCAGGCATCATGCCGCGAACTTCCTTTATCAGCGTTCCTTTCCCGCCGCCGGACGGCGAACTAATAATTATGAATTTTCCAAGCATCAGATGATCTTCCCGGCGCCGACCGACTATTCAACATTTTGCACCTGTTCGCGGATTTTCTCAATTTCACTTTTTATCGCAAGGGCATTTTCTTTGACGATCATGTTGTTGGTTTTTGACGTGATCGTATTTGCCTCGCGGTTGAGTTCCTGCGTCAGAAAATCCAGGCGTTTGCCGACATCCTTGTCCTCGGCCATGATCGAGCGGAAATGGTCGATGTGTGCCTTTAAGCGAGTGATCTCTTCGGCAATGTCGGCACGATCCGCGAGGAACGCCACCTCTTGCGTCAAACGGCCCTGGTCAACCTCGATCTGAGCACCGGTTTTAGATAGCATGTCGTCGATCCGCTTGGTCAGGCGTTCGAGAAACTCCTCGCCCACCCTGCCAGCTTCAGCCTCGATAGCCGGAAGACGGCTTTCGATGCCGTTGATCCGTGAACTCAGTTCGTCGGCAAGGTGTCCGCCCTCGGTCGTGCGCATGTTTTCGAGATCATCGAGAGCGTCGGCAAGCGTCTGTTCGATCGCGGCGTAGAACTCCGGCGCCGCATCGCTCTTGCTCGGGACCACGACATTCGGAAGGCGTGCGATGACATTGACGTCGGGCTCGCCGGCAAGATCGAATTCGTCCTTCATCGACCGCATCGCAGTAAGGAAGCCAGCGATCAACGGACGGTTGAGGTCGTACGTCGTCTCATCTGTGCGTTCGTACTGCAGATTTACATCGACGCGGCCGCGGGACAGGCGGTTGCCGATCGTACGCTTGATAGTCGCCTCAAGCGACTGCAGTTCGCCGGGCAGCCGCAGGTTTACGTCCAAAAAACGGTTGTTTACCGTTTTCAGTTCGACCGTGATCGAAAAATTGTCGCCCGCGGCCGTCGCACGGCCAAATCCTGTCATTGATCTCATTGGTTTAGTTCGAATCGTCTTGCGGCTGTTCGGTCGCAAATTGTATTTCGTAAAGCTTCTTGTATTTTCCGCCGGCCGCGAGCAACTCGGCATGCGTACCCGTCTCGATTATCCGGCCTTTTTCCATCACGACGATCTTGTCAGCTCGTTGGATCGTCGAAAGACGGTGTGCGATCACGATCGAGGTCTTGTCTTTTGTCAGATTGCCCAGAGCCTTTTGCACCAGGCTTTCGCTTTCAGTGTCGAGTGCCGATGTCGCTTCGTCAAGTATGAGCACTGGAGCGTTTACCAAAACGGCACGGGCAATGGCGATCCGCTGTCGCTGTCCGCCCGAGAGCATCGTGCCACGTTCACCGACGAACGTGTCGTAACGATCTGGCAGCTGATCGATAAATTCGTTGGCAAACGCGATCTCTGCCGCACGCTCGATGTCCGCCTGCGAGGCGTTCGGGTCGCCGTACGAGATGTTATAGCCGATCGTGTCGTTAAACAGGACCGTCTCCTGAGTCACCAGCGCGATCTGTCGTTTTAACGAGTGCAATCCGGCGTCACGAATGTCGGTGTCGTCCCACATGATCGCACCGGTGCTCGGGTCGTAAAGCCGCTGTATCAGCTTGATCAGACTGGATTTGCCGCCGCCGCTTTCGCCGACGAGGGCGACCATCGATCCGCGGGGAATGAAAAGGTTGATATCTCTGAGTATCTGCGTTTCGCTGCTGCGATAATTGAATGAGACGTCCTTTAGCGTGATGCCCTTAGCGAGCGGAGCGAGTTCTTTGGCATCGGGCTTTTCCGGGATCGTGTCGTTTTCGTCAAGGATGTCCCAGACGTCGCGAGCCGCGGCAAATGCCTTTGAGATCTCGTTATGCTGCCGCGAGATCTTACGCATCGGGTCGTAACTGCGGAACAAAAAGAACAAAAAGGTGAAAAACTGTGCCGAGTCCATTCTGGCCGCATTTATCTCACGCAAGCCGAAATAGAAAAGGACCACAAGCGATATGACTCCGATAATATCGATCGTCGGCGGCGAAATGGCGGCAATGTGGAACGAACGCAAATTCGCCCGTGCGATCAACTGTGCGATCTTTCCAAACCTCCGGTTTTCGCGATCTTCAGCGACATAAGCCTTGACGATCTGGTGGTTGGCGATCGCTTCCTGAGCCGTGTCGGTCAAAGCTTTGTTTCCCTCGACCGAGACCGACGCCAGATGCCGCAACCGGCGGCTGAACTGCGACGTGATAAACGCGATGATCGGGGCGACGATGATCGCACCGAGCATCAAACGCCAGTTGAAATAGAACGCCGCCGAGAAAAAGAAGATCAACATGAACGATTCGCGAAGTACGTCGCGAAGGTTGGCCGAGACCGCCAGTTCGATCGCCGAACAGTTGACGACGAGACGCGAAACGAGAAAATTTGTTCGGTTGTTCTCAAAGAACGACGCCGATTGCCGAAGCAAATGATCGTAAAGCTCTTGACGCAGATTGAGGATGGCCGATTGGCCGATCTTCGCCATCAGGTACGACGAAAAATATTCTGCGATACCTTTACAGATCGTAAAACCGAACAGAAGTCCGGATATGATCATCCACGCACGAAACCAGTCGTTTTGCGGGATCAGGCTGTGAAGATCGAAAATCGTCTTTGATTTCTGCCCGGGATTTGGCAAAAACTGGTCGAATATGGGCACTAACAGGGCACCCGTGGCCGTCTCAAAAACAGCCACCATCACCATCGCGACGATCGCCAGAACAAACGTCACCCAATGCGGCCGCAGGTATCTTAATAATCGCTTTAGATCGTTCATGCGCGAGTGCAAAGGATTGAATATACTTTAGTTTAGCGTTGGTTGTCCAAGAACTTAAGGTTGCAACTCACGATTCGTTTGTGGCATCTTTTCTTAAGTACGGCTCGTCCAAATCAAAAGTAAAATTATGAAAAATCGGTCTTTTGCGAAAATCACGCTGTTTTTCCTGATGATTGTGTTGTCAGCCGGCACGTTGATCGCCCAGGTCGATGTTCCACGCCGGACGACTGCGATCACCTATCCGCTGGATGAATTGGTCATGGTCCAGTTTCGCGGGACAACGCGGTTTCCGCGAATGAAGGGCGAAGCTAAGGTCAAACGAACCAGCCGCAACGGTACGGAGGTCGAACTTTCGGTCTCGAAAATGCCGCGGCCATTCGAATTAGGCGCAGGTTATGCGACGTATGTCGTATGGGCGGTGTCGCCCGATGGCCGTGCGGACAATCTCGGTGAGATCAAGCGCCGCGGATTCTTTGAATTTGACTCCAGGATAAGCGTGACCACGCCTCTTCAGACTTTCGCACTTATTATTACGGCAGAGCCGCATTTCCTTGTTCGCCGACCGAGCCAGGAGATAATGATGGAGAATCTCAGCCCGTACACCCTTTCGGGCAAGGTAATCGGAACGACGTCGGCAGTGCAGTATTTTGGCAATTCGAGCGATTATTTCCGCGATTCCCGAACTCCTGAGATAGCCGAGATCGATTACGCCAAAATGCCGTCGACAATTCTACAGGCCAAGCAAGCTGTTGCACTTGCTCGGTTTGCCGGTGCCGAACGCGATGCGTCGGTCGAGCTTGCCGAGGCGGAAACGCTGCTGCAGAATGCTGACGCTTCGTGGAAAGCCGGCCGTGACGCCGAATTGGTCGACATTGCCGCAAGAAAATCGATCAGTGCGGCGGTCAAGGCCGAAACTACAGCTCAAGTGCGGAAAGAAGCACGCGAAAAGCGTAACGAGCAATCGCGTGCCGACGCCGAGGCTCGCCGTGCCGAGGAAAAGTTCGTCGGGGCTCAGGGTCAGATCGACGACCTGAAGACTGAGCTTGCACGCGAGACACGAGCTCGCGAGCTGGCCGAACGCGAAGCGATGACCTATTCGACACAGGTGAAGGAACTGAGGGATGAGAACGGCCGGCTTCGCGAAGAGATCGGAAGGATGAAGCTTGACGCCGAAAACGCCAAGGCGAAACTCGATGCTATTGAACGCGAAAAGGCAGCCGCACAGACACAGCGTGACAGGGAAACGCGGTTTACCAAGATCCGTGCTGCCGAGCCGGAACTCATTAACTCGCTGAAAAGGTACGGCCAGGTCGCCAAAGTCGATGGTTCGATCGTTTTGGTCCTGAATGAAAATCTCTGGACCGGTACGCGTGCGGCATCGCTGGCGATGCAATCCGACGGCAAGCTGACGGCGATCGGCGATCTGCTGGCAAGTAACCCGGACTATTTCATTGCTATCGAATCGCATACGGACTCGGGTGGTGACGCTGAGACGTTGCAATCACTAACCGATTCTCGTGCCAAGATCGTCGCGGACAAACTCATCGCGATGGGCGTCGACGAGGCCCGCGTCCGCTCACGCGGTTTTGCTGCCTCCATCCCATTGGTCGCAAATACAACCGCAGCGAACAAGGCAAAGAATCGCCGGATGCACATTATACTGTCGCTTCCGACCGATTAGATTCGATTCTGATAGCTGTTTGATGATTTCTACAAAGTATGACGGGGCCTGACCACTTAGGATCAGGCCCCGTTTATTTTCATCGATTGGACCGAGTCTTCAATCCTTTAGGACCAATATCCGATGCGGCGGCATGCCGATCATACATTCTTCGCCGATGTTGAGGCCGACGATGCGAAAGACACGTGCTGAAAGTTTGAGCCCGTCGGCGTCGAGTTCGACCAGCGTCGTTTCGCCGAGAAACCTAATGCGGGTTACGACCGCCTTGAGCAAGTTGTCTTCGGGAAAAGATGCTCCGAACGTGATCGAAACGTGCTCAGGCCTGATCGACAATGTGACGTTTTGATTGATCGCACCGAGCTTTGCCTTTTCGGTGGGATGAGCAAAAAGGCGATGGCCGCCCTCAATGGTGAAAAACTCGGGCATGTCGGCGTTCGTCGAGGTCAGTCGCCGTGCTTCAAAAAGGTTGTTTTGTCCAACGATCGCGGCGACTGACGATGATTCCGGGTTGTCGTAAACCTCTTGTGTAAAGCCGATCTGTCGGACATATCCCGCCGATATTACAGCGACCCTTTCGCAAAGTGCCGCGATCTCGCGAAACTCCGTAGAAGCAAATATTACGATTCGTCCGCCCGCGGCAATTGATCTGATCTTGTCGGCAAGTCGTTCGAAGTGAGCGGCATCGACTCCGGCAAACGGATCGTCAAGCAGCAGAATCCCTGCACCATTCTCAAGCGTTCGCTCGATCTCGGCTACCCTGGCCTCGCCTGCCGACAATTCACCGTTCTTTCGACCAAATATCGCCGTTAGACCGCCGGTCTTTGGTTCGGGGCCTAGGTAGAAATCTTTGCCGCCGGTATCTACCGATCCGCCATTGATGCTCTCTGTCCCGGCGAAACAGCGGAGCAGCGTGGTTTTGCCCGCCGCGGTTCCGCCGAAAATACCAAATATTTCGCCGTCCGCGACATCGAACGTCACGTCGCGAAGTGCCCAATTATTACCGTATCGTTTAGCGATGTCTTTGATAAGCAGCGGCATCTGTTTGTTGAAAATGGAACTTTCCCGGGGCTTTTTCGTGCAAAGAAAAGTATGCTTTTGTCATCGTATTAAAGCAAGTATAAACTGGGGGTTCGATGACTGAAAAAAAGCAATCTTTGAAACGAAAGTTGGTCCACGCCGGCGGATGGCAGGTGGCAAGGCGTGCCGCCAAAATGGTGCCGTTCGGCGGTACGGCGATCGCGATCGTGCTGGTCGGCGGTGACATACGCCGAAAAGGCGTGGTGAATGGTGTCCTGAATTCGGGTATCGACGCCATTCCGTTCATCGGTCTGGCAAAGAATGCGGTTGAGCTTTTTCGTGGAGATTTTATTCCGGATAAGAAGCCGAAAGCGAAAGGAAAATAAAATGCGATCATTTGCAGTTGTTAGGAATTGTTTGCTTGTTTTGACGGTCGTTGTTGCCGCCGGAGCGTCGGCGATCAGTGCGGATGCTCAGTCGACTCGCAAAAAGCCTGCGGTCAAGCCGATCGCTGTCACAACTCCGACTCCGCCCGCCGGTGACGCCGAGATCATCAGCCGTGCCGATGACCTGATGAATCCGCCGGTGATCACTGACTCGACCGTCATTAAACAGCCGGAGAACGCGACGGACGATTCGGCGCAAAAGATCAAAGAGCTGAACACCCGGATCAAAAGGCTTGAATCCAACAAGACCAACGAATACGACGAAAAGCAAAAACGCCTGTTGCTCAATCTCGACATTCTCACACGTGCCGAACAGCGTGCGGACGGGCTCCGCAAGCAGCTTTTTGAAATGATCGAGAAAGAGAACACGATCAAATCGCGGATCGACCAGATCGAGACCGATAGCCGTCCGGAGATCATTAATCGTTCCGCTACATTCTCAGGTTCGATGAAACCCGAAGAGGTTCGCGAACAACGTAAAAAATCGCTCGACGCCGAAAAGCAAAATCTCCAATCTCTGTTAAACGAGATTCAGCTGACGCGTGCAAACCTCACCGCAAATGTCCAGCGTTCCGACGCTATGGTCGAAAAGCTCCGTTTCAAGCTCGAAAAAGAGATCGACGACGCCCTTAACGACGAGCCGAAGGATCAGTAAAAACAACCAAATTTATATCAGCAAGCGGCAGAGTGTAGAACTTCTGCCGTTCGTTTTTTGCTGGTCGCTGGCGTATTCATCGTTGACACAGATGGTAAAATTGATAGTAGAGGATCGTGCCCGAATCAGTGTCCGCGGGAGATGTGGGAACTTGCTGGGACAAGCGGGACAAAACTGAGAAATACCGGAAATTATTGGAGAATATGTGCAAGAACCTGTGTGGCCGGACGTTCTAAAGGCGTACATATCGGCGCCGCTTGTATAGCGTCAATCAAGTTTTCCGGAGATAAAATCATGTCGATCAGATCAATTGCCGTAGTTTTTTGCGTTGCCTGTGCCGGGCTTTTTTCCGCTCTTTCGGTTGTCGGCCAGGGTGTGATAATCCCTATCGTTTGCGATATCAGGCCGTGCCGTCCGACGCCCCGGCCATTGCCCCGGCCACTGCCGAACGCTCTTCCGGTAAAGTCGATCGAGCTCGATACCAAGATCGTCGGCCAGGTGGCGACCACGCACGTCGTGCAGGTCTTTCGCAACGATACGCAGTACACACTCGAAGGCACGTACTTTTTCCCGATACCGGAAACGGCCTCGGTCGTCGAATTTGCCATTTGGGAGAACGGCAAAAAGCTCGTGGGCGAGGTTCGTTCACGTGAAGAGGCTCGACGAATCTATGACGAGATCGTACGCCGTCAACGTGATCCCGGTTTGCTGGAATACGCCGGTAAAGATCTGTTTCAGGCATCGATATTTCCGATACCGCCCAACTCGGACAAGAAACTCGAACTGACATACACCGAGATACTTAAGGCCGAATCCGGCACGGTTGCTTATCGCTATCCGCTTGGCACCGGCCGCAACGTTTGGGCAAATCGCACGCCTCTGCCGATGGAGGATGTCGTCTATCGAGGACAGGGTGGAGTGGTGCAGCAAAAATTCGGCACCGTTTCCGGCCGCATTGAGATCAATGGTAAGGAAGCTCTGAGAAACATTTACTCGCCGTCGCACCAAATTGATACCAAGCGAAAAGGCGAGACGGGAGCGACGATTTCGTTTGAGACTAAGAACAACGATTCTGATTTTCAGCTTTTTTTCGGTTTATCTAATAATGATTTTGGAATGTCGCTCGTCACTTACCGCGAACCTGGCAAGGACGGATATTTCCTTTTGATGCTCTCGCCAAAGGACGATATTTCCGAGCGGGAACTCGTTAATAAGGACATTGTTTTCGTGCTTGATACTTCGGGTTCGATGGCGGACGAGGGCAAGATGGACAAGGCCCGCAAGGCTCTGCTGTTTGGTATTCGAACGCTGCGTGACGGGGATCGATTCAACGTCCTCAACTTTGCCGGCGAAGAGCACCTGATGGAACGCGGCCTGATCAATGCGGATGCGGCCGGCAAAAAGCGGGGCGAAGATTTTGTCAGCAAGCTGATGCCGACGGGCGGCACGAATATTAACGATTCGTTGCTGGCTTCGCTCAAACAGTTTGAAAAGGGCGATCGACCGAAGATGCTCGTCTTTATGACCGATGGATTGCCAACCGTGGGCGAAACGCAGGTCGAACGTATCATCGCAAATCTCAAGAACGCCAAGAATCTCGATATTCGCATTTTCCCATTCGGGTTTGGTTATGACGTCAATACGACGTTGCTCGACCGGATCGGATCGGAAAATTCGGGCATTTCGGATTACATCCAGCCCAAGGAGGATCTTGAGATCAAGGTGTCAAATTTCTTTTCACGCGTGTCTTCGCCCGTTCTGGCCGATCTCGAACTCGATTTCGGGCCGGTACTGACCGAATACACCTACCCAAGAAAGCTGCCGGACCTTTTCCGAGGAATGCAGATGACGATCATCGGGCGATACAAAAACTCGAACGATCTCAAAAATATCACGCTCAAACTAACCGGAAAGGCCGGCAAGGAAACTCGCAGCTTTAATTACTCCAACCTCGATTTTCCAAATCGGGCAGACAACAACAATTTTCTACCGCGTCTCTGGGCGAGCCGCCGGGTCGGTTGGCTGCTGGAACAGATCCGCAATAACGGCGAGACCAAAGAGGTCAGAGACGAGGTAGTCGAACTCGGTACCCGTTATGGCCTGGTAACACCGTACACATCGTATCTCGCGACTGACGGGTCGATGGCGAATATTCGCCGTGATGCTCCGATGGCCGACAGTTTTATGGTGGACGGAGCGAGCCGGGCGAAGGAAAAGAGCGGTGCCGGGGCCGTCAAGCTGAGCGTTCAGCAAAACTCAATGCAGGCGAACACTATCGCTGTTGCTCGCGAAGACAAGGATGAAGAAGGTCAAATATTGATCCGCAACACGGTCAATAATCAGTTTGTCGCAAATAAGAATTTTACCAGTTCGAATAACGTCTGGATCGATTCGGATTTTACTGAAAGCTCGAAGCTGCCTGAGGTGTTGATCAAATTTGCGAGCGACGAGTATTTTCGTCTGATCAGCACCGAACGCGAGTTGCTGCCGTACCTTTCATTGGGTCAGCAGGTCGTCGTAGTCTGGAAGGGAAAGGTCTATCGTATTACCAACTGACGATTTCGGTAAACCCGAAACCTCAAATTCACATCGGAGAAGGTGAATTCGAGCGGTAAGAAGTCTATTCTATTTGTTCGAGCCACCTTTTTCGATTTTCTCACGGAGGGCGCTAAGTTGAGATCTTTAGGGTATATTTTCGTCACAACACTTTTACTGTCCATTTCGATGATGGCACAGGGCTCATGGGTCGTGAGTTCGACCCCGGAAAAGGGCGATCTCGTAGCTGCTTATTTTACGTCAGCTACGCGGGGTTTTGTCGCCGGCGATGCGGGTTATCTCGCGTCAACCAACGACGGCGGCAAAACATGGACAAAGTATCCGTTAAATACCCCCGAGGATATCAACGAGATCTACTTTCGCAACGAAAACAACGGCTATCTTGTTGCCGGGCGTAAGATGTTCATCACACGGGACGGCGGCCGCACCTGGCAGGAGACTCGTATCTTCGGAACCGGCCAGTTTAGCAATGGAACACCCGAGTTTCTGAGCATTAGATTTGCCGACAAGAAGCGCGGAGTCGTGGTCGGGTCGATCCTGAATAAAGAAGGAGATGTGATCGATTCGCTTGCGATGAAGACCGAAGACGGCGGAGAAAGCTGGCAGCGCATTACGGTACCGTCAAAAAAGGAATTGATACACCTCGATTTTAACGGGAGTTCACACGGATGGATCGTTGGAGACGAAGGCGTCATTTTTGCCACGACCGACGGAGCAAAAACATGGCGGGCTCAGTCTTCCGGAACGAGGATGCCATTGTATAATGTCGATTTTCACGACGATAATGAGGGTTACGCAGTTGGCAAATCCGGTACCATCTTACGCACTGAGAACGGCGGAGCCAACTGGGAAAGGGTGACGACTAATTTCCGTGACACATTTCTACGTGTCGACTTCGCCGATGACAAGAACGGTTGGATCGTCGGCTATAACGGTACGATCTTGCGTTCGCCCGACAAAGGTCGCACCTGGGTCCGACAGGAAAGCAACACTCGGGCACACCTTTACGGCCTCTTTATCACCAAAAAATACGGCTGTGCGGTCGGTGCAGCGGGTACAATTGTCGAGTATTTAAAATAATCTCCAAAAAAAATTGTCAGAAAGCCTACGTTGGGTTAACAGAATGTTAATCCTGTGGTATCTTACAGGCTAATTTCTAATCACAGATCTGAAATTCATCAGGTTTAGTTATATCGACAACTTTCTTTTGGAGGAAAAAGATGAGTAAAGAGCGGTTTTTCGTGAACTTCGCGCTGTTTGCGGTTATTCTTGCGCTTTCGGTATCGGCCTTTGCACAGGGCACCACATCGAGAATAACCGGTAGTGTAACTGATACTTCCGGGGCACCGGTCACCGGAGCTACCGTTACGATCAAGCGTGCCGGATCGGGCAATACCTTGACGACGCAAACAAATGACAATGGCACGTATGTATTTGACCTCATTCAGGCCGGAACCTACGATGTGTCGGTTGAAAAAGCAGGCTTCAAGAAGTTTGTTTCAACCGGAAACTCGGCGCTCATCAACTAGCCGTCGACCATTAATGTCGCCTTAGAAGTGGGCGATGTTTCGGCTGTAGTTACAGTTGAGGGAACGGCTGAACAGGTACAGACCTCGACATCAGGGAATGTCGGAACCACTGTTGAGCAGCGAACACTCGAGGCCGTACCGATCGTTGGGCTTAGAGGCCGAAATCCACTTGACCTCTTAAACTATCAACCCGGTATCGTTGTCGGTTCAAATACCGGCGGCGGCGTCCATGTCAACGGTTCGCGCGACCGTGCGTTCAATTTCACGCTTGATGGTATCGATATAAATGACACGACTGCAGGCGGCTCGAACTTTACGCCTCTCCGTCCAAATCCTGATTCGATTCAGGAATTCCAGCTGATCACTGCAAATGCAACTGCTGAACTCGGACGAAACAGCGGTGCTCAGGTTACGCTTGTAACGCGATCCGGTACGAATCGTTTCGCCGGAAACATCTTTGAGTACTATCAGACCCCCGATTTTAACGCGAACCAGTTTGAAAGCAATTTGCTGGGCGTTGCGAGACCGCAGTTTGTTCAGCATATTTACGGATTTTCATTTGGCGGTCCTGTACCAAATTTCGGCTTTGGCGAAGATGGTTTCAAATTGCTTAAGGACAAAGCATTCTTTTTTGTTAACTACCAGCGGCTGTTTGCGACAGAAACGCGTCTGGCATCCCGTACGGTCTATACTCCGCAGGCTCGAGCAGGATTGTTTCGTTACATCGTCGGCCAACAGAATGCACCTGCTGGCACCGGCACGGCATCGGTGAACACGGACGGAAGTCCGCGATACCCTACCTGCAGCGTTACGATCACGACATTATGCGTTCGCAGTTATAATGCCGCGACAAGCTCACCGATCACCTTTGACCCCTTTGTGACTGGCATTCTTAATAGCTATCCGACACCGAATGACTATTCGCGTGGCGATGGATTGAATACCGCCGGATATAATTTCAATGCCCCGCAGCTTGAAAAACAGTGGGACCTTGTAATGAAGTTTGATTACAATCTTGACGACAAGAACCGATTCTACTTCAGATATGCCGAAGGCGAACAGAGCACACTTGGCGATAGCGTCAATGGCGGACTGCAGGCATTTCCAGGTTTTTCTAATTTAGTTGACACCGGAAGACGCCCTAAGAACTACGCATTCAATTACCGCTGGTCACCAACGGCTAAGTTTACTAATGAAGCGGTTATTGGCGTGAGCCGGTTCCGCTTCACATTTTTCAATCCGGATGTTCGTGCTGACGTACCGTTCATCCTGAATACGGTCGCAGACGCTTACGGCAACAGTCTGGGAAATGCACGACAGGCGAGGACATTCCAGATCGTTGACAACATGACCTTTGATTTTTCGCCGCATATTTTGAAAGCCGGCGTCAATATCCGGCTTGGCCGGGTCCTCGACGACCGCTCCGGTGCAGGAGGTAATATCGAGGGCACTGTTGGATTTGGTGCGGGTTCAAGTGACTTTACGGCATTCGGACTTCCGACGGCGGGAGCAACCTCGATCAATTCCAACGATCTCACGAATCTCAGGTCATTGATCAACAACCTGATCGGTCGTATCGGAAGCTACAGTCAGGGATTCATTGTTAGCCCGGCAAATCCAACAACATGGGCTCCGGCCGGTACGCGCTGGGGATTTAGAGCTTATTATCCTGAATATGATTTTTACTTCCAGGATACGTGGAAGATCCGTCAGAATTTAGTGCTTGATCTCGGCCTTCGTTATGAGATGAAACCGAGTCCGAGTTCAAAAGATCTTCCTATCCTCGTGCCTAATCAGGGCATCACTGCCGGCTCGGCACCTACAGGTTCGCTGAGCTGGGTCGAAGGTAAGATGTTCCCGGATGACTTTAACAACTGGGGACCGAGTGTCGGTTTCGCATGGGATCCATTCAAGAAAGGCAAGACGTCGATCAGAGCGAATTATCGATTATCTTTTGATCGTTTCCCGACGCAGGTCTTCACCAACAGCGTCTGGCAGGGCACTCCCGGAAACGTCTTTAACGCATCTGCTTCGGGCATCGCGACCCAGAATCTGCTGATCAGAAATGGTCTGCCCAATCTGTTTCCGACCCAGACCCCGGCGCAGTTAAGGACGCCGCCGACGTTTTCGACCAGTTCGATCACCCTGGTGGATCCGGAAACTCAGTATCCCGAGGTCCATTCGTGGTTCGCCGGCGTCCAACATGAGGTCTTTAAGGATAACGTGCTTGAGGTGAATTATATCGGCAAGCGAGGTCTACATCTGTTCGGCGGTTATGACGCCAATCAGGTCAATATTTTCGCCAAAGACCCGCGCTGTGGCGAGAACTTCCTTGAGGCTTTTAATGCAGTTCGAGCTAGCACGACCGCTAACTCATGTCTTATCAACCTGATGTTTACGGGCGATCCGTTAAACAACACGGGTACTACGACATTTCGCGGGATCGCAGCCATTCAGGCTACGCTAGCAACGAACAACACTGGCGGCAGTGTTGCAACCGCGGCTCGACTGGTGTCACAACGGACATCAGGCTCTGCACAGATGCTCGCGGTAACGATGGGCAATCCTTTCTTCTTCCAGCCGTTTAGCCAGTTTACCGGTGCGATGAATGTCATGGACAGCGTCGACTATTCGCGGTATAACGGCCTTGAGTTTACCTTGAAACGTCGAATGAAGAACGGGCTAAGTTATCAACTTGGTTACACATGGTCGATCTCAAAAGACACGCGTTCATTTGACCCGACCTTTACGATCGTGTCGCGTGACAATAATCAGTCGGCATCGAGTACGCCTTTTGATCTGCGAGACCGCAATCTGAATTATTCCTGGTCGGATTTTGACAGGCGGCATGTTATCAACGCAACGTACGTTTATGAGTTGCCGTTTGGCCGGGGCCGCAAGTTTGCCTCGGACATTCCTACGGCACTTGACTGGGTGATCGGCGGCTGGCAAGTGGCGGGCACATTTAACTGGTCTTCGGGCCGGCCCTTTACGGTCTATTCGGGTCTCTATACACTCGGCAATGTCACTCAGACCACAGCAAACTGCAGTTCATGCCCGCGTGATCTAGGCGAACTGATCGAGCGGAACGGTACCAATTACTGGTTTACCGAGGCCGCTCAGGCGCTGTTCTCACAGCCGAGGCCAGGGGAACTTGGCGATACTCCGAGAAACTACTTTATCGGCCCGTCAAGATGGCAGACGAATGTTTCATTGTCGAAGAAATTCCGCTTTACTGAGAGAATGAGTTTCGATCTGAGAGTTGACGCTCAGAACATCACCAATAGTGTTTCCTTTGGCTTGCCAACGGCGACATTAAATTCGACAGTATTCGGCAGGATCCGAGACAGCGTTGTCAGCTCGGCTCGGAGAATACAGTTTTCAGGAAAGTTCAATTTCTAGACAACTTTAATTGAACTAAATCAATTACTCTTCTGCTCTCCGGAGCAGAAGAGTTTTTTATTTTCGTGCCCGGCTGCGAGCGGCTGCCGCAAGATCTTTCAGAACCGCGGCTTTGGGCAGTGTATTGATCGCGAGGATCAACTGCGGATCGGTTCGTTTTAACACCCTTAGCGATAGAACCGATCCAAATGCCGCGGTGGCAATATGATGGAGCAGTCTATCCTTTATAAACTCGTTCTCGGCCGTGAGAGTCTCCGGCCTCAGCGGATAGCCTTGGGCGGCGGCGAACTCCGCAAATTGCGGCAACAGCTCGTCGAGCGTGCTGATCGCGGTCAGGTTTTCGGCATTCAGAACTGAGGCGTTCGGAAACGCAGACGCTAACGGGGGCTCACTTCGAATCGCTATTTCTCTGGCATACATAAATATCGGGTCGAGCAGACTGACCTGGACGGGCGTTAGTTCCGTTGCCGGCAGTTTCTCGTCCGGGGTGATCCCGTCGCCTCCGTGAACACGTCGATTGGTCACGGTCTTTGCCTCGAAATACGCGTCACCGATCTCGCTAGCCGGTGTGAGATGGCTGAAGTATTCGTAGCGGCTGATGTGCGAATAGTCCCGCTGGATCGATCGCCCCGAAGGCGTATAATACCGCGCCGCCGTGAGCGTCAAGCCGGTCTTGAGCGGGAGGTCGATGACGTTTTGGACAAGGCCTTTACCAAACGTTCTTTCACCGACGATCAGGGCACGGTCGTTGTCCTGAAACGCTCCTGCGACGATCTCGGACGCCGAAGCGGTGTTTTCGTCGACCAGCAGAACTAACGGCATCGTCTCGGGCGAAGGGTTCGCCGATACCCATTCGCGATAGTCGTTCGGCGTCCGCCCACGCTGTGAAACGATCATGGTGCCACGCGGCAGAAATCGTTCGGCTACCTTTACCGCCTGATCGACGATACCGCCGCCATTCCCGCGAAGATCGAGTAAAAGGGAACGCATGCCCTGTAGTTTCAACTTGCGAAGTGCCGTGCCGAACTCGCTGTCGGTCGTGTAGTTAAACCCCTCGGACAGATCGATATAGCCTATGCCGGGCTTAATGATGTAGCTGTCGGGGATCGACGGTTGCGGGACGATCCCGCGGCGCAGGTCGACAGATTCGTAACGGCTTGTGCCGGCACGATCGATGGTCAATTTCACCGTCGTGCCGATCGGGCCGCGAATGTTGTCTCGCACGTCGTCGATCGAACGGCCCTCGACATTGACTCCGTTGACAGCGACTATTCGGTCGCCAAATCTCAGGTGCGCACGCTTCGCTGGGGTGCCGTCAAATGTTGATACGATATACGTGTCGACGCGATTTCCGTTGCTGTAAGCTGCGAGAGACGATCCGATACCGGCATAACCACTTTGTTGTTCGTCAAGCAGCTCTTTCCACTGACTGCGGCCGTAGAAGTTTGAGTGCGGATCGAGTTCGTGGAGCATCGACGTCATAGCTGAGCGGGTGAGATCCTCAAAAGACGGCGTTTGCGATCCGGCGTAATTTGCGGCGATCAGCGACTGAGCTTCGCGAAACTCGGTAAGAATTCGTGCACGATCGGCCTGAGCTTTGGTTTCGGTGATCGTCGTCGAACTTCCCGGCGCTGATGCTGAAAATGTAGAGCCCGAGCCGACAACAAACGGATCTCCCTCGGGCAAGCGTGATCTCAGTTGCTTAGGAGATGTTTGAGCCGGAACCGCCGCAGAGCCGGCCAGACACACGATGCACAATAGGCAAAAGAATTGCTTCATAAAGATACATACTCTGCCGGGGCTTTAGCGGAATCCGTCTCGACCGCCTGCAAACTGATTATTTGTCTTGCATAAACAACGAAAAGGGTATTGATTCCAGTAATTTTCCGCCCAAGCCGAAGCATTTGTAAATACTGGACTTTTGAGACAAAATGCACCTATGTCCGAAGTAAACGACGGCGGAATTTCCGCAAAATTGCAGCAGCTGATCGAGACGATCGACGTCGCGAAAATGATGATCGAACCGTTTACCGATTCGATCACCGAACTGCTAAGGGTCTCGGCCGCGAGCATGGATTCCGAAGAGGCCTCGGTGCTCGTCCGCGACGGGCGTGAGGGCGACCTGCGATTTCTGACGGCCATCGGGAAGGTTGCCGACCAGCTCGTCGGTATAACGGTCCCGGCCGGAAAGGGAATTGCCGGTTTTGTTCTTTCCTCGGGCCAGCCGATGGCGATCACCGATGTCGGCGAAGACAGCGCGTTTTACGCTGAGATCGACCGGCATACGGGTTTTTCGACGCAGACAATACTTGCAACGCCGCTCCGATACAATGGCGAGATCGTCGGTGTGCTCGAGTACGTCAATCGGCGCGGCCAGCCGCCGTTCGAAGCCTACACGCCCGCCGAGATGGATCTGGCGGCGATCTATGCCGACGCTATTGCGGCGATGGTCAACGCGTATGAAACGGCAAAGCTGTTCAGCGACCTTAGCGAGAAAGTGCTCAGGTCTGACAGCGACGATCTCGAGTCAGTTCGTGCATGGATCGCCGGATTACGCGATTCGGCCGAAAATCGTGAACGACTCGAACTGGCCGTCTTGCTTCGCGATGTTGCCGCCCGCGGTGATGCTGAACGCAAGCTCTGCCGCGAACTTCTCGAGTCGATCGTTCGTTTCTCGAACGACAAGAACGAAACGAGCTACCTGAGCTACTGAGTTGTCCCAAAGCGATCGCCGAAAACAATATGTCCGTGGACGAATCACAATTTCTTGCAACGATGTCGGGGTATTTCAAGCCCCGGCACGATTGGCGTGAGGCAACGGGCCGCGGCGTCACGGTTGCGATCGTCGACAGCGGGATCGAGACCGATCACCCCGACCTGACGGGCAAGGTCATCGAGACGGTCGAGGCACGCGTCGAGGGGAACCGCGTCGTCTTCGACCCTTCGACAGCCGGTGACAGCGCCGGACACGGAACGGCGTGTGCAGGCATCATTGCCCGAATTGCTCCCGACGTTAAGTTTGCGAGCATCAAGGTCCTCGGTGCCGGAGGGCTCGGTGACGGCCAGGTATTTCTCGCGGGCCTTGAATACGCGATCAAGCAGCGTTACAAGGTGATCAATCTGTCGCTTGGTACGACCAAGCCGCAGTTTTTCGCACCGCTGCACGATATGCTCGATCGGGCTTATCAGGCCGGATGCATCGTCGTCGCGGCTGCCAATAACCTGCCGCAGCCCAGTTTTCCGTCAGTCTTTTCGTCGTCATTGATATCGGTCATCAAATCCGAAGAGACAGACCCTCTGAAATTTGGCTTTCATTACGGCGAAGTGATCGAACTCACCGCTCCCGGCGTCAACGTCCGTACCGCATGGCTCGGCGGCGGCCACCGCAACCTCACCGGCAATAGCTTTGCCTGCCCGCATATCGCGGGAATCGTCGCACGTTTTGTCGAAGGCTATCCCAACCTGACACCGTTCCAGGTCAAATCAGCCCTCTACGCCATCGCCCGCGAGAACTCAGAAGCGTGAGCGTGGTTCGAAGATCGTTTGTCCCAAGTCCCAGGTACTGAGTCCCAAGTCCCATGAGTCCCAAGTCCCAAGTTTGCCGGCTCGACATTGGTTTTTTAATTTCCACTTTTTCACTCTTTCCCTTTTTTACTTTGCCCCCCCTTTTTGGTTCACCTTAGCGACCTTTTCGGCAACCTCAGTTTCACGCAGAGAGCGGAGAGTTTTTCGCAGAGGCCGCAGTTGGCCCGGACTGTCAGAACCGCCTGCGTTAGCGGGCGGCTTGGGCGTTGGAGTTTGGTACATCGTTCATCTTAATTGCCGGGTTAGATATGCACGTTTGAATTTCAAACCGCACTGATCTCGTCCCCAACTCGGATGCCGCCCCCTGACGGAGGCGGTTCTGACAAGGCAGCCCGTCGAAGTCGTCTTATTAAAGATTCATAATATTTCCTACTTAGTCGGAAATAGTAGGAATCTTTCCTACCGCCCTATTACGCTAACTGGTGTTATAACTCTGGTTAGAGCAATTTCACGTTTCTGTCCCGTTGTCCCAACAAGTTCCCACATGTTGCGGGCGGACCGCGTCCAAAACCGGAAATGGGCCTTCTATATTTCCAGTTTTTTGCCTTTCCACGTTCGGTTGTCAAAGATCAAGTTCTATAACACGCATTGTATCATAAGTGTCAACTGTGGCGACAAGAACCGACACCGGTGGTGGCCTTCATATAGAGCATTACAAAACCGCCATGTCAGAAGGGGAGAACCTCTACGATAATTAGCCACGAATGAACACAAATGAACACGAATAGGGATGCAGGAACGGGATATCGTGGTGCAGAATACCTAGGGTTCCACTCGCTGCTCGTTGCACCCTAGGCTTTAATATCCGTCGCCGTTGGCGACAAGAGATCCCGAACGTTTAGAAACCACCAAATAACACAAAAAGAGACACGAATAATAATCTCTCCTATTCGTGTCCTTTCGTGTAATTTCGTGGCGAAACTCTTACGCTGCCGCCAAGATCCCCCGAACGCCGAAGCGGCGTCCGTCCGGACAAGAGTGTCCGTACTCCGACCGACCGCATCACCACCTACAACCAACGCGGCCGCTAAATTCGAAGTTGTCGGACGGACGTGGGAGAGTGAATTGAATGCAGAAGATCGCAGGTCAGACTCCGAGCCTCTTAGTCACCAACGGTGACAAATATTAAAGCCCAGGGTGCAGGCCGAGAGGCCGGAACCCTGGGTCAGTTTCGAACGCGGTCTCCGACGCCGACGGTGTCGAACAAAAATGCCGCATTGTTCGTCCCATGCAGGGACGGGAGATCGTGGTGGCGAATACCTAGGGTTCCGCTCGGTGCTCGCTCCATCCCAGGCTTTATATGTCCGTCGCCGTTGGTGTCAAGAAATGATCGACGGCCACCTCGAATCCGCCAACCCCGTCTGGATCTCCACGGCCGACGGAGAAGAACCACCAAAGATAATGGTGCCACCAAAATCACCATCGTACTAGGTCTCAAGCGGCCGCGCGACCCGCGTTTTTTGTGGTCGGACATCGTTAACTCTTTGTGACGTCCTTGATGATGATCCTCGCTGTTGCCAAATACTGTCTCATCAAACAGGGGTTACGGCGAGGTGAAATCAGGAGAAGGCCCGGTGTAACTGAATTTGCATAAGCTCCATAATGGTAAGCGACTACAGGCTTGAACTTCTTTCGAGTATCTTGGTTTTTATGAGCGATATGGTTTCGAATTCTTCGCATATGATCGATTTCGGTAACGTACTTTCTCAATTCAACGAGCAGATTGTCGTTCGTGTCGAGTAGGTGTTGAACGTTTTCTTCGATCCGGACGACATCATTCCATCTGATATTTATTGCCGGAAGGCTCTTTGCCCGTGCGAAAGATCGCATATTAGACATTGCTTGTCGTGCATTAGGGGATTTATGAAAAAGAGTCGGTGAAACACCATCGACATAGGAAGCGTTGCAAAGTAATTTTGTTGTAATCGACTGAAGGTGCAATTCGATTAAGGAAAAAAGGCGCAAGTGAGTCAACTCATAAATGAGACTTTGCCTGCTTGGTTCAAGTGCTGTAATACTCGTCAAAAGATCGTCCAGCTTAGTAACTTCGGCAAAGAAATCTCGATAATTTACGCTTAGCTTCGGCATTCGCGGGAATTACTTGACGAACGATCTGATATAGTCATCCCGAATTTCTCGCGATTTAATTCGATGAGGGTTCGACTGGCAAGCAACATAGAACTCTGCATCTGCTTGCGATCGATCATTTACTGGAATGTCCGAATTGAACCTTTCGTCTATCGAGTGAAGAGCGTTACTCAGATTCTTGTCGGATATCTTAGCATTCAACGAATCAAGAATTAGAAACAACGAGAAGAATATCGGCGGCCTAGAAAAAATTGTATCCTTAAAATCGTCCGCTGGAAGACAAACAACTTTTCCAAAAACAGCGTCACATCTCTTTTCTATCTCTTGGGATTCTTTAAAATCCTCCTCGTACTTACTGTAGGTTCTATCAATTTCCGCCGCATTATAATCACGAAGACCAAGCATTAGATTCAGAACAATTTCCGACATGTACTGCACTTCTGTCATTCGGGCAATATCGTTTGCCGAGAATAATCCTAAGTCCCTCCACAATTGAACTCGGAGTGCAGCTTGTTTAAGGCAAAACTGCTTGAAATCTCCGCTATATTTCGCATTTCGTTTTTCTTGAAGATTGAGCGTCTTGTTTACGGAGTTAAGGCGACCAAACATGTCAATTACATCGGGGTCGGAGGCCCCAATAAGGTAACCGATTGAGAGACTAGTCATCCGAAACTCTTCTTTTTGCTTCGGGGATAATTTCGCATATCTGACGGAAGTAGGATGTTCAGGGTGACGGGCAGCAAAGTCCCCGTTTTTATATTCCAGGATACTGCGGATACGTTGCTGTCCGTCCACGACCTCTTTAATGCTCTTTTCCTTTTCAAGATCAAGCGAATGACGAATGAATAATGATGGGATCGGCTTCTTTTCGAAAATTGTGTTAATCAAATAAGCCTTTTGCGGCCTGCTCCACGTGGAACGGCGTTGATACCAGGGATTTAGATCAAGCTTATCAGCCTCGAAATCATCCAGTATGTCTTGAACCTTAGTGGGTTGATACTCAATTCTATCCATTTTTGTCCTTCTTATTCCTTGCGAGTCAGCGTTACGCCTTGGAGCTAATGTCAATTTGGAACATATGGGCAATGCGTATGCGGTTGATATCAGCCTCAGTCGCGATTCGCTCCAATGCACTGCTCATTTTGCGAGCGACTTCGTTATAACGCCCGCCTTCGTCGTCGATCTCTTTCATCTGAAGACATGCCCGAACCATTGAGTAGAGTTTTTCCGATTCGATAAGCTTCACCTTCTCGTAAAAATCGTCGTCATCGATGCTTGCAAGATATTGTACTACCCTATATTCATATCCGGGCTTGTCAACGAGAAGTTGCATGGCCTCGTCAAAATTACCTGTGATTGACGAGGTCGGAATAATCAAATCCACTTTTTCTTTGAAATATTCATCCTTCAGATGACGATAAAATACTGTTCCACGAAACTCGGAAGTAAAGACATCGTTGTGTGTGGCAAGATATCGGTCGATCATCGTATCTGCTTCAGAGTCGCGACCAAGACTTCGTAATATTGAGACGATTGATTCAACGTCCGAGAGGGCCAAAAAAGGGACGTTTTCTTCGAATAAGATCGCCGCGGATTTTACAAACTCTTCCATGTTGTCCGCAAAAGATGAATGAAACATTTTCCATATCTGTGAAAATGTCTCGTTACCTTTACGTGCTATTGCCTTTTGATTTTCACTCTCCAATTCCCGTAAGAATGTGTTTTCATCGATAAACCCTGTTCTGACAAGTTTGAAGACTTCAATGTCCAACGGATCAGTCCGATAATACCCGTATGTCCCATAAAGCAGGTCGCAAGTCCGCTGGTCGTCCTCGTCGATAAGTTCCTTCGTTAGACCACTTTTCATTCGGATCAGCGGAAACGAAAATTTCTCGATTACTTCGAGCGACGGAGGATTGCTATCCTTGTCATAGTACGACCAAACAGCAAGTATCAGAGAGCTTATTATGTGCACCTTCACGGCCTTCTCTCTACCCTCTAGATGTGGCTTCAGATTATGGAGAAAACGCTTGATGCGTTTGAGGACTCTAATATTCTTCACACCTAACCTAAGACAATATTCCCTGACCAGCGCATATTGATCCTCTGTTCGAGTAAATGCTATTTCAAACGCCTCTTCAGCGGTGGGAGCGAAAGTAACCTGAATATCTACGACTTTCTCGCTGTGGCGTCCGAACTCCTTAATATCCTCGTCGGAAAGAGTTCCCTCATTTGATATGAAAACGATCTTGCAGTTCCTTTGTTCTTTCAAATAGGATGCCAACCCAAGAATTTCCTTGATGTCGAATTCATCGCTTTTCCGTTCTAGGTCGTCAAAACAGATCAGCGTTTTCTCAATCGCTCGAAAGGCAATGGCCCCGACCATTCCGCCAGTGTAGTTTCTCAGCCAAGGAATTTTTTCAAAGTCCTTAAAAGTCTCTTTGAATCCTGAAACTGCTTGGCTAAAACTTTCATTGCTGCTTTTTGCAACCGCGTGTGAATTAACCTTTGCCGCCAGAATCGAACCTTTAAGAGACTCCAAGTCAGTCAAACCAAACAATGAAACATAAGCATAAGATTCCTTGCCAACCTTGGCAGCTTTGCTAGCCTCCGAAATATTGCTTGACCAGAAGTAAGTTTTACCGACTCCCCATCCACCTTTTAGAAGCAAAAAATCGCTATTATCGCTCTCGATAAAATTCTTTATTACCTTTTTAACGAGTGCGACAGACATACTTTCGGACTTGGACCTCTAAAATATTGGACTTTCTAATGCAAATAGTTTGCATTTTCCTTCTAATAGTCGTTCGTAAGGCGAACATATTCAGCAATAACGACGCCTTTTTTCAACAAAGAAGATTATTTTGTTATTATACCGTAAAAACCTACTGAAGTTGTTCGTTGGTGCCGGTATCGAAAAAAGAAAGTTGCGTTTTAAAAAAGGTGTTGCGGCATCGGGTGGAGTTAACGTTCCGGGCCCCTTCCAAGCGTGTGAGTTTGGGTTATGACACCACGACTAACTTCAGGACGTCGCGATGCGAGATTAAGGGAAGTTATAGATAGATATCTTTGCGGCTCAGGAATCTGATAAAGACGAGCGTATCGCTTTCGAGCTTGAGGTCGAGAAAAAAGACTCCGATGCAAATCCTGCCCGCTCGGAACAGGAACGATGCTGAAAGGGAACTCAATTCAAAGCAGTTACGATATCTTCTTTCCAAAATCCTCGGCTGAAGCAGGGTCTAGTTCCCAGCGGTGGCGGTCGCGTTCTAGGAGCTTTTCTTCGGTGTGCAGGGGTTCGTTGTCGTTGTAGGTTATGCCCATTGCCTCGCCCAACTCTGATACGACGCTCTGGTCGGGCGTCGGGTTTTCACCGCCGACCGACTCTTCGCCGACGGCCGCCTCGTCCCAGGCGGCGTCGACGTCGCCTCCGGACAGCATTGGCGAGCTGTCGGTGTGATTCTTGAGTTTGTGTATCAGTATCTGAGAGCCGTCGTCGCCTAGCTCGGCGGCCTCATTCATCTCGGCCGCTATTTCATCGCCCTTGTCATTTTCATACCTTAGGACGTTAGATTCACTCATTTCGCTATTCCTTAGTAAAGATCGAAAAACACCCCTCCGTGAACGTATAGCTATTCGGTCGTCACGCCGTCAAATTCTTCTTCGATCGTTTCGGCATCATGCTTTGTCGCACGGATTATCGCGTCCTTGTGGTGCGGCGGCGAATAGATCGTGTAAAGTTTGAGCGGTTCGGTCGCCGACGTGTTGATGATGTTGTGCTTTGCCCCTGACGGAACAACGACGGCATCTCCATCGGCGAGCTTATACTCGTTTCCGTCTATAATGCACTTGCCTTCGCCCTTTTCGATCCGAAAGAACTGGTCGTTCTCCGTATGGGTTTCGAGTCCGATCTCCTCGTTGGGCAACAGACTCATCAATACGAGCTGACTGTGCTCGCCTGTGTACAGAACCTTTCGAAAATTAATATTTTCTACCGAGTCGTTTTCGATCGCTGATTTGAAGCCTTTCATATAATTACTCCTTATTTCGGGGATGTCTCTACTGTCAGATTACTCCTTCAAAAGGATTCGTTTAGTGCGTTACGTCACAAATGAACGAGATTTTTTGCCCGGGGCATCATGAACGCCGGTAACGCCATTTTTGATTTTTGCGGGGCAAAGTGTTCTCATTGAAACAGCACCGAATTTCGATATTGAAGGGCGAATCCGCTGCGTTTCGCATTCGATACCGAAAATTCGGAACGGAAGAAATTATGACCGAAACTTTCACTTTACCGCCGCTTGAGATCGAGGAATACAGCCTTTCGAACGGCCTGCGGGTCGTGCTGAACCCTGACAACGCGATCCCGGTCGTCTCGGTTGCCGTGTATTACAACGTCGGTTCGCGAAATGAGCGTGCCGACCGCACCGGGTTTGCTCATCTGTTCGAGCATATGATGTTCCAGGGTTCTGAGAATGTCCCCAAAGCGGGCCATTTCCAGCACATCATGAAAGCCGGCGGGACGATGAACGGCACAACGTCGAGCGAGCGTACGAATTACTACGAGACCTTGCCCGCAAGCCAATTACCGCTTGCCCTGTGGCTCGAATCGGACCGGATGCGAAGCTTAGCCGTTACGCAGGAAAATCTCGACAATCAGCGCGAAGCCGTTAAGGAAGAGAAGCGACTGCGTTATGACAATCAGCCGTACGGGCAGATATTCGACCTGATCAACGAGATGATCTACAAGAATTTTGCCAATTCTCACTCGACGATCGGTTCGATGGACCATCTCGACGCGGCGACGGTCGAGGACGTGCAGGAATTTTTCAGGATCTACTACGCTCCGAATAATGCCGTCATCACGCTCTCGGGTGCATTCGAACCGGCACAGGCAAAAGAACTGATCGAGACCTATTTTGGAGATATCGCTTCGCAGCCGCTGCCGCCGCCGCTCGACGTCAGCGAACCGCCCGAGGTCGCAGCGACCTACAAGGAATGGGAAGACAAACTCGCACCGTTCCCGGCGTTCCTGATCGGCTGGAAGATACCGCAGCGGCGCACACCGGAATTTAACGCTCTCTATCTCGCCGGTAAGGTGCTGTACGACGGCGAGAGCTCGCGTTTGTATCAAAAGCTGGTCAAAGGCGAAGAGTCGGTCATTCAGCTATTTGGATTTACCGACGAACGCCGCGGCCCGTCGAGCATTTTTATCGGTGCGATCCCCAAACCCGAAGAAGATCTGAGCAAGATTCGCGAAACGATCATGAACGAGATCCGCGATCTTGCCTCGCACGGCCCGTCGGCCGAAGAGATGGAAAAGATCGAGAACCAATTATTGAACGATTCGGTGCGTCTGCGGCAATCGTCAATGTCGCGTGCCCAGCAGATCGCCGAATTTGCGCTTTACGACGGCGACCCGACGCTGATCAATACGGAACTCAACGAATTGCTGTCAGTCACCGCTGAGCAGATTCGTATGGCTGCCGCACATTATCTGAATACTGAAAACCGTGCTCTGCTCGACGTCGTTCCGGCAGGGAAGGGATAAGAGGAATTCACCACGGAGGCAAAGAGAACATAGAGCTATTAAACAGGATGGACAGGATAGGCAGGATTTTGATTTTATTCAGATGGTCGAGTGATAAGTAGATCGTTTATATCCTGTGTATCCTGTTGATATTTCTTACTGATCTCTATGTACTCCGTGCCACTGTGGTAAAAATAAATTTATGACCCCAGAATTACGCAAGAATCCGCCCGGACCGCTTGAGCCGGTCGCATTTGAGATACCGCAGCCGTTTCAGACGACGCTCGATAACGGGCTCCGGCTGGTAATATTCGAGCACGAACGGCTCCCGCTGGTGAGCTATCGGCTGGCATTTTCTAGCGGCGACGCAGAAGATCCGGCAGAATCGACCGGCCTGACGACGGCCGTCACCTCGATGCTGACCGAGGGAACTGAGGGCTACACGAGTCTGCAACTCGCCGAAAAGACCGAACGGCTGGGTGCGAGCATCTCTTCAAGCTCGTCGGACGATTTCACGATCGTTGCGGCGTCCAGCTTGTCGTTATACAGTTCGGAAATTCTCCATCTGATGGCTGAGGTCGTTCTGCGGCCGACGTTTCCGGAAAACGAATTGGACCTGTATCGGCGGAATACGATCGAGAATCTGCGGTTTCAACGCTCGCAGCCGGGCTTTCTCGCAGGTGAGCAGGCGGCCCGGATCGTTTACGGAGATCATCCTTATTCGAAGGTGTCGCCAAAGCCCGCCGATATCGAAAAGCTCACACGCGAGCAGCTTACGGAGTTTCACGCGGCACGATTTATCCCGAACAACGCGATGTTCATCGTCGTCGGTGACGTAAAGCGTGACGAGATCATCGCCGAGATCACCGAACTGTTTGGCGACTGGCAGATGGGCAAAGCGGCCTCGACGGATTTTCCGGCGCCTCCGACCCGCACTTCGCGGTCGCTGACGATCGTCGACAGGCCCGGATCGGCTCAGTCGAACATTGTTCTGACAACGCTCGGTGTAAAACGCTCGGACCCAGATTATTTCCCGCTGCTGGTAATGAATCAGGTGCTCGGAGCCGGAGCGTCGTCCCGCGTTTTCATGAATCTGCGGGAAGAAAAGGGCTATACCTACGGAGCGTATACCCGCCTGGATTTCAAGAAGCTTGCCGGTGAATTCGAAGCAACCGCTGAGGTCCGCACCGCGGTCACCGGCGAATCGCTAAAGGAGTTTTTCTACGAACTCGACCGGATCCGAAGCGAAAAGGTCGGCGACGAGGAACTCGCGGATGCCAAGAATTTTCTGACCGGTGTTTTTCCGATCCGTGCGGAAACGCAAGAAGGACTGACCAACTTGATCGTCAATCAGCATTTGTACGGATTGCCGGCGGATTATCTGCAAACCTATCGCGATCATATCGACGCCGTCACGGTCGATGACGTTCTGCGCGTTGCCCAAAAGCACGTTCGTCCGTCGGAAGTCGCAATCGTTATCGTGGGCGATGCCGGTGATGTGCTGCCGCAGGCGACCGAATACGCGTCGAACGTCGAGGTCTTTGACACCGACGGCAAACCTCAGGATGTGGCAAAATACGCAGCGGCCGATCCTGGCGAGACTGCCAACGTAGCCGGAAAATGGAAGCTGAATATCGATTTTCAGGGCCAGCAGCTGCCGGTGACCTTGATACTCGAGCAAAACGGCGAAGATGTCACCGGCGTGCTTGAAACCATGCTCGGCAACGGTAAGATCTCGGGCGGCAAGGTGACGGGCAGTAAGCTCTCAGCTGTCGCAAACGCCGAGATGCAGGGACAACCGCTTGATTTTGATATAACAGGGAAGGTTGACGGAGATTCGATGAGCGGAACGCTCACGGCCCCGATCGTCCCTGATCCGCTGCCATTCAGCGGCAACAGGACGTAGGAAGTTAGCTCACGAAACACACTAAAGGCACGAAATAAGAGGGATTCTCTTTTCGTGCCTTTTGTGATTCTTGTGAACTGGTTTAAGCCTGAGGTTGAAAGAACTGGATGACCGCAAAGGCGGCTCCCGACGGATCGGCGACCACCGCCATCCGGCCGACGCCCGGAGCGTCAAACGGCGGAACGCGAACGCTGCCACCATTTTCGGTGATCTTAGCCACGGTTTCGTCCGTATTGTCGACCGCAATATAGGTGCTCCAATGCGACGGAGGCGGCGTCGGGCCCCAGTTTTCGTCGATCGCCATCATTCCGCCGTATGCCGTTCCGCCAATGACGATCTCTTTATAATCCATCTGATCCATCTGGGTCACTTTGGTCTGCTCAAGCGTCCAGCCAAACATCTTTGAGTAAAAGTCGAGTGCCGCCGGCAGGTCTTTTGTAGCAAGTTCGCGCCAGCATATGTCTCCGTGCTTAGGTATTGTGAATTCAGCCATGATCTTAATCCTCCTTACATGTTCGGTTTGAACGTCGCAAACATCGCCCCGGTCGGGTCTTCGATAATGCTCATGCGACCAACATTCGGTATGTCCATCGTTTTGTGGACCTTTGCCCCAAGCTCGGTTGCACGAGCTGCGGCTTCATCGACGTCGTCCACCGCGATGTAGATCATGAAATGCGGTGGCGGCGGATTTCCGCCAAACCACGCGGGGTCTATCTGATAAAGGCCGCCGGATGGATGACCGTGGCCGGTATCAAATTCGCGATAGTCCATACCATCGGTGGCGGCTGCACTTTCCTGAAACGTCCATCCAAAGACGTTCTTGTAAAAATCGATGCACTTTTCGGCGTCATTTGTTGCGATCTCGGTCCAGACAAATTCGCCATGTGCGGGAATGCCCATTGCGGCCATTTCTCCCGGTTCTGCTGACATAAGTAACCTCCTGTAAAGTTAGAACTTCGAACGTGCCCCCTTGTACTGTGTTTCGCTAATATACGCGAAGTGTTAATAAAATGTTCAAAAGCGGCAGTTGCGTAAAGATCGCAGCTGCCGCCTTTTGGAGTTTTGAGTTGCGTTGGGAGTTTTCACCAGCTTCATGGAGTAAGGCCGGACGGGTCGAACCGCAACTCAAAACAACTTGTTGACATCGCCGCTTATCCGGCCCGACGCATCTCGCCTGCGACCGCCGCTCCAGCGTTTCGCTGTAATCCCTGAAGATGATCGATGAGGTCCGAGGCGGCACGCTTGGAAAGTTCGTCGACGCTGCATTTGAACATCGCACCGCATTCGGCATTGGCGTCGAGCCCGCTCTCGCGAGCGATCGCACGGATCATGCCCAGCTGTTTCGCCGTGACCATATCGCCAAGACTTCTCGCGACCGGATCAGCGACGCGTTGCGGCTCGGCCGGTTCGAAGCTGTCGGCCGCTTCGACAAATGCGAACGAATCGAACTCACGCTTGTACAATTCGCGGGCTATGCCAAATTTCACGGCGGCACGCTTGAGGGCGTCGTGCTCGGCTTTTTTGATACCGGTCTCACTGAACGCCTTGCCGGTCCCGATGCCTTCGCGGGTAACGCCGTCGATCGTGATCGCCACGGTTATGGTGACGATCTCGCCGATCGCTCGGATGTCCTTAACTGTATGTCCCCAGTTCGGTGCATTTTCGTCGAGGATATCGGCGACCGTGTGCCATTCAACATAGTCGACCATTTGTACATGGCCGTTGCGGTCACGGTGAGCCGCACGCTGCCGCACCAGATTGGGGTCGACGCTGCGTTTAAGTTCGCGAAGGGTCGACGAAAAATCAAGTACGTTATCGCCCGCCGTAATTGCCGGGACCGGAATCGTGGTGTCTGCCACTGTTTCATTAACTCTGTTCTGTTTCATGATAATTTCTCCTAATGTGTGCCCAGATCTCGCAGTCGATCGTATTTTGTTTCATCCCGCTTGCCTGAGTGCGGGTCACGTTACGCTCGTCGGCTCGACCTCTGTTCGCCGTGATCAGGCGGTCACGACTCAGTTTTGTCTATCAATAGATGCAAATTGTGAATATCCACGTTGCATGTATGAAACAATGTACCAGAATAATTTAAATGTTGCAAGGGTGAAACGAGGTGTTGCAATCAAAAAAAAGTTGTGTTATGTTTTATCTATGAAATGGCCTGTGCGTTCATAGCACACTTAATTCATGGAGGAATAAAGATAAAATGGGATTCAAAAATGAAAGTCTAATTAACACTGTTGAGCTCGGCCGGGCGATCAAGCGTCATCGCGAAGAGCTTAAGCTGAGCCTGCGTGACGTTGCCGATGTAACGGGAGTATCGGCTTCCACATTGTCGCGTATCGAGAACGGAACGGGACGCCCGGATGCGGACAACATCGCCCGCCTGACGCAGTGGCTCGACATGCCTGTCGACCGCCTGATGCGTCACGCTGACGAATCGGTCGAGCCGGTGATCTATTATCCGCACGAAGCTACGCCCGAGATCGTCGAGGCTCACTTGCGTGCTGACCGCAAGCTTTCGCCCGAAACGGCCGAGGCGTTGTCGGAACTGTTTCGTGTAGCTTACACGCAGTTCAGCAAGCAGAAGAAATAATTGGCAGCGATCTAAATATACACACACGAGAGAAACTGATATGACACGAAACAGCGTAACTAATTTCGGCGGCAACTTTTCGATCGACACGACGTTTGTGTTGTTTTTTCTGGCACTCGAATTCGGACAGAGCGTTCAATTTCTGGCCTTTGACTCATTGTTAATGGCGATCACGATGTTGATGGTTCTCGTTCTGCCGTATTTTCTGCCGTCTACGGAAGAGCCGCCGGCATTTTCGGGTTGGTTGGCCGGACGCATTGCGATCGCCTTTACCGGTTTGGTCGCGGGATTGGCTTTTCGTCAGAGTGTCGGAGTACTGTTGCCGGAAACTTTGAAGTTCGTGCCGATGACATTGCTTGTCTTCTCGGCGATGATCAGCTGTTATCTTCAGTTTTATGGTTTGATGAAACTCCGCCTGGCCAAATAGGCAAAAGGCGTCAGGCCGGAGATAAAACGAGATCCGCTCATGTTTCGGGAACATGAGCGGATCTTTTTTGTCTATTTCTGTCTATTAGGCGATGGTGCTGTGCATTGCAACAGATGCTGTCGTGTCAGCAACAACATCGTGGATCGCCTGGACCTGCGTCACCAAACTCATGTACTGAGCGGGAGTCAGGGCTTGAGCTCCGTCGCACAACGCCTCTTCCGGGCACGGATGGACCTCGATAATAAGGCCGTCAGCACCGACAGCGACCGCGGCACGGGCAAGCGGTTCAACCATGTAATTTCGTCCGGTTCCATGTGAAGGGTCGACGATGATCGGAAGGTGCGTGGCTCGTTGAACTGCCGGTACGATCGAAAGGTCGAGCGTATTTCGTGCGTGAGCCGCGAATGTACGGATACCGCGTTCGCACAGGATCACGTCATAGTTGCCCTCGGCCATGATGTACTCTGCGGCAAGCAAGAACTCGTCCAGCGTCGCCGAAAGGCCGCGTTTGAGCAGCACGGGCTTTCGCGTTTGGCCGACGTATTTGAGCAAGGAGAAATTCTGCATATTGCGGGCACCGATCTGGATGCAGTCACCATATCGTTCGACCGCGTCAACACCGTGCTCATCCATTGCTTCGGTTACAATGTTCAGGCCGTATTCGTCGCGTACGTCGGCGAGCATCTTTAGCCCTTCTTCGCCCAGGCCCTGGAAAGCGTAAGGTGAAGTTCGCGGTTTGTATGCACCGCCGCGAAAGAATTTTGCACCGCTCTCGGCGACCGAACGAGCGGTTGTGAATAGTTGTTCTCGGGACTCGATCGCACAAGGGCCGGCGATGATCGCCAATTCGCTGCCGCCGATCGTCGCGTTTCCTACCTTTATGATCGATTTCTCAGGACGGATGTCCTTTGAAATTAGCTTATAGGGTTTAGTTACGCGAATTGCGTCGGCAACGCCAGGCAAATTTTCAAAATGTGCCGGATCGATCGAACCGCGGTTACCGGTGACGCCGATCGCCGTCCGATTCTCGCCCGGCAGCGTGTGTCCGCGAAAGCCGAGGGCCTCGATCACCTGAATTACTTTTTCTACATCGGCTGCGACAGCATCCGATTTCATTACGATCAACATAAATGCCTTAACCCCAATGGGTGCAAAACTCTAACTTTAGTTTTCGCGACCCATTTTTGCAAATTGCGGCAGCAGGCCGCAAACGAAACTTCCAACATCGGAAACCGCCAAATCGGGCGATGCAGCCGAGCCAATAACATTTACGATTGCCGAACCTACGACGGCTGCGTCTGCGTATCGCCAGACATCCGCGATCTGCTCCGCGGTCGAAATGCCAAAACCGACCGCGACGGGCAGGTCGGTGAACCGCCTCGTCCGCATGACAAGTTCTTCGGCTGCGGAACTGGTGGTGTCACGAGCTCCGGTCACACCCGCACGCGATACCGCATAGATAAAACCGCGTGCGACGGAGCAGATCTTTTCAAGCCGCTCGTCACTAGTGGTCGGTGCGACGAGCGAGATCAGGTCGATGTTCCACTCACCGAGCAACTGCGAGATAGTGGCAGCTTCGTTCTCGATCACATCGGTCAAAAGAAGCCCGTCGATACCGGCGTCAGTCGCGGCATCGGCAAAACGCTTCAAGCCAAATCGCAAGATCGGATTAAAATAGCTAAAAAGCACAAGCGGCACATCGCTCTGTTTGCGAAAGTCGGCCGCCAGATCGAGAACGCCCTGAAGCGTCGCACCCGCATCGATCGCCCGCTGTGACGACAGCTGGATCGTCGGCCCATCGGCCATCGGGTCGGTGAACGGTACGCCGAGTTCGATAACGTCGGCACCCATTTCCGCGAGTTTGAGCACGATCGCGAGTGATGTCGCAAGATCAGGGTCGCCGCCCGTCACAAAGGGAATAAATCCGCCGCCCCGCCGCTTGGCGTCGATTAACTTTTCTTTAATTCGGCTCATAACTTTTGTTCAGCAAACTCGTCCATTACGGTATTAACATCTTTGTCGCCGCGGCCTGATAGATTTACGATCATTGCCTCGTTCGGGCTCATTTCCGGTGCGATCTTGATCGCATGGGCGACGGCGTGTGCGGATTCGAGAGCCGGAATGATGCCCTCGGTTTCCGCCAGTCGTTTGAACGCCGCGAGAGCCTCGTCGTCGTTGGCGGACGCATATTCCACGCGTCCAATGTCGTGCAAAAACGCGTGTTCCGGCCCGATAGACGCGTAATCGAGCCCCGCCGAGACAGAGTGTGTCAGAGCGATCTGGCCATCCTCACTCTGCAGAAGATAGCTTTTCGTTCCTTGCAGCACGCCGACTCGACCGTCGTCCATAAACCTCGCTGCATGTTCGCCGAGCGTCGCTCCACGGCCGCCTGCCTCGACGCCGATCATTCGCACATCGTCATTCAGGAACGGATGAAACAGCCCGATAGAATTCGATCCGCCGCCGACACATGCAACGAGCAGGTCGGGAAGCCTGCCTTCCATCTTGAAAAATTGCTCGCGGGCCTCGCGGCCGATCACGCTCTGAAAATCACGCACCATCAGCGGATACGGATGTGGGCCGAGCGCCGAGCCGAGCAGATAATAGGTTGTGCTAACATTCGTCACCCAATCGCGAAGTGCCTCGTTGATCGCGTCTTTGAGCGTTCGCGAACCAGAATCGACACCACGAACTTCGGCCCCAAGCAGACGCATGCGAAAGACGTTCAGTTCCTGCCGACGCATGTCCTCGGTGCCCATATAGACTACGCATTCGAGCCCAAAGAGAGCACATACTGTTGCCGTCGCGACACCGTGCTGACCGGCTCCGGTTTCGGCAATGATCCGCTTTTTACCCATTCGCCTGGCAAGCAGGATCTGGCCGATGCAGTTGTTTATCTTGTGGGCACCGGTGTGATTCAGGTCCTCACGCTTGAGATAGATGCGGGCACCGCCAGGTTCCTCGGACAGCCGTTTCGCGTAATATAGCGACGTCGGGCGGCCCGAATAGTTTTGCAGCAGCTGCGAAAACTCCGCGTGGAATTCTGCATCGTCGCGAATGCCGAAATATCCCGCCGTCAGCTCATCGAGCGGTGCGACGAGCGTCTCGGGAACAAATCGCCCGCCGTATTCTCCCCAATAGCCTTGTTCGTTTGGCTCGTAATTCATATTGCTTCCTTGGCCGCTTTGATAAATGCGGCGACCTTTTCAGGATCTTTTTTCCCGGGTGCAGATTCGACACCGCTCGCGACATCTACCGCGTACGGCTTTACGATCCTGATCGCTTCGGCAACGTTATCCTGATTCAGCCCGCCTGCCAGATAGATGGGAGACGCGAAGAGTTGAACGGATCTAAGTAAAAGTTGCCAATCGATCGTCTTTCCGCTTCCGCCATAGCTCGCGGAATAGCTGTCTAATAGAATGGCGTGAACATCGAGTTCAGCCCATTCGGCCGGTTCCATTTCAGGGCGAAATCTGATCGCTTTCATAATTGAACGATCGGTCAATTCAGCTAACTCGGTAATGTAGCCAGCGTCTTCGTCTCCGTGAAGCTGAATTACATCAAGCCCGACCGACGCGGCTATCTCGGCTACCTGTTTAACCGGAGAGTTAACGAATACGCCGACCTTTATGACCTCTGCAGGCAATTGACTTATCAAATCGGCGGCGTCCTTTGGATCGATATACCGCGGACTTTTTTCGTAGAAGTTAAAACCCAGTTCGTCCGCTCCTGAACGGGCCGCGTGACGTGCGTCATCAATATTAGTAATTCCGCATATCTTGACCTTGACCTTTTTTCTCTCGGTGTGCTCGATAGCCAAGTCCGCCGCCGAGGCTTTGACGTTACGTCCGATCAGCGTTAGCAACTCAAGGCCGGCATCGTTGCCGGAGCGCATTAGAGACTCGCCGATAAGGAACCCGTCATAGCCTAAGCCTTTCAGTTCGCTGATCTCATTTGCGGTAGAGATACCGCTTTCCGCGATCATCAGGGCGCTTTTCGGCCTGCATTTTATCAGCTGCCGCGACACATCGAGGGAAACGTCAAACGTGCTCAAGTTGCGGTTATTGACGCCGATGATGTCGGCACCGACTTTCAAAGCCACAGCGAGTTCGTCGAGATCGTGAACCTCGACGATCGCGTCCATTCCGAGTTCATCGCGGGCAATACGCAAATATCGCGAGATATGGTCCGCGTTGAGGGCCGCGACGATCAGCAGAATGGCGTCGGCACCTGCAGCGGCGGATTCATAGATCTGATATTCATCGACGACGAAATCCTTTCTCAGTATCGGCAGACTAACTGCATCTCTAACGGCAACAAGGTCTTCCAGGGAACCTTTGAAAAAATCCTGCTCCGTCAAAACCGATATCGCGGCGGCACCGCCCGCTTGGTAGCTTTTGGAAAGATCCCGAACGTCGATCGCATCGTTGATCACTCCCTTCGACGGCGATGCTCGTTTGATCTCGGCGATGATGTTGACCCGGTCGTGACGGCTTAGGGCTGAACGCAGACGATGACGCTCGGCGTCCTGTCTGACAATTGCTGCCTTTTCCAGGATCGCGTCAATACCTACAGCCGATCTCGCCTCGCTGACACGAATGCGTTTTGTTTCCAATATTGTCGATAGAAACGTCTTCTTCATTTGCTGGTTTCGTGTGCCAACCGAGTCAAATTCTCGCGTGCCGCACCTGATCTGACGCTTTCGCTTGCATTCAAATACGCATCTCTCAGATCCCGAGCTCCGCCGGCGACATAGATCGCCGCCGCCGCGTTAATAAGCACGAGAGCCTCGGCGTCGCTACCTGATCGTTCATTATCGAATATTTGCCGTATCAACGCCGCACTTTCAGTCGCGGTGCAGCCGGACGGGATGTCTCGACCGGCATCATCAATGCCGAAATCCGCAGGGCTAACCTCAAACTCGGAGATCGAGCCGCCGTCGATCTGAACAACGTGGGTCTTGCCGGTGAGCGATATTTCGTCGAGCCCTTCGCCGCCGCGGACGACCCATGAGCGATCGGCGTCGAGCCGGGCCAGAACTCGTGCTGTTTTCAATGTCGCTCGGCCGTCAGCGACGCCGATGACATGGTGCGGGGCAGCGGCCGGATTGCACAGGGGGCCGAGATTGTTAAAGATCGTCGGCTGCCCAAGCCGTCTGCGAGCGGCCGCAAGCATCGGTGACAGCGAATGAAACCGCGGGGCGAACATAAAACAGATGCCGATCTCGTTGAGGTGACGTTCCGCATCGCTCGGGTCAATATCGACATCGATCCCCAGCAGTGTCATGACATCGGCACTGCCGGAAAGGCTCGTTGCTGCACGATTGCCGTGTTTCGCGACGGCAACGCCGGCACCCGCGATTACGAATGCCGCGGCGGTCGAGACGTTGAACGTTTTGACCAAACTGCCGCCGGTACCGACGGCGTCGACAAAGGTCGTGTGCTGCGAATTTACCCGCTTCATACGTCTGCGCATTATCGAGGCGAAGTGGAACAGTTCATCCTCGGAGACGCCTTTTTCATTCCAGGCGTGGAGCATCGCCGTGATCAGCAGTTCATCTTCAGATCCGATCAAAGCGTCAAAGACAGCTTCGGCGTCCGCCGGATCGACATCGCGGCCCGTCCGAAACACGTCTATTGTATGTCTCAGAATCTCCATGTATTGTCGCCTAAACTGCTCCGCCCTCGGCGATCTCGATCGCACGCAGCAGCATCTTTGCCTTGTTTACCGTTTCGTCAAATTCGCTCGCCGGTACCGAATCTGCGACGATGCCGGCACCCGCCTGAATGCGAGCAACGCCGTCTTCAAGTACGAGTGTACGGATCGCGATGCAGGTGTCCATATTTCCCGAATGATCGAAATAGCCGACCGCTCCCGAATAGACTCCGCGTTTTGTCGGCTCGAGGTCGCGAATTATCTCGACCGCTCTCACCTTTGGTGCACCCGATACGGTTCCTGCGGGAAAGCATGCCGCCAAGGCGTCGAACCGATCGATACCATTCCGCAATTGAGCAGACAGGGAACTGACAAGATGCTGAACGTGCGAGTATTTTTCCACGTTCATCAGTGCATCGACACGCACACTACCGTATTCGGCAACTCGGCCCATATCGTTTCGTCCTAGATCGACAAGCATTAGGTGTTCGGCAACTTCCTTCTTGTCGAGCCGCATCTCTTCGGCTAACGCCTCGTCCTCGGCCGCGTCCTTTCCGCGATGACGCGTGCCGGCGATCGGTCGATATTCCAACCGTTCCTGTTCGCAGCGGACCAGCATCTCGGGCGACGCTCCGATCACCGAACGTTCGCCAAACTCGAGCAAAAACATATACGGCGATGGGTTTAGCGAGCGGATCGCCCGGTACAGAGCAACCGGTGACGCGTTCGTTTCACGCGTAAAGCACTGTGATAACACGACCTGATAGCATTCGCCTGCGCGGATAAGCTCTTTGATGTGGAGCACCGCGTTCTCAAAATCGTCCCGTTTCCAGTTCGAAGTTACCTCGCCGCTGACGGAAGTCTTCGAATTTGGCGGAACGATTGCTTCGCCATGTTCGAGCGTGTGCCTGATGGCCGCGTTCGTTTTGCGTGCGTTCTCAAAGAGTGAATCAAGATCGCTTTCATTCGAAGCCTCGTCGGTAAATACGAGCGTGATGATCTTGACGACCTGTTTGGCGTGGTCAAAAGCTACGATCGACCGGAAGAACATCAGTGCCGAATCGTCCCGGTCGTCTCCGTTCAATTCGCCCTTATCGAGCGTCGGTTCGAACCACTCGGTGCATCCAAATCCGAAATAACCGATCGCCCCGCCGATAAATGCCGGAAGGTCGGGGTCAGTTGCGGCGATGTGCTGAGAAAAGTACTGTTTCAGGTAGTCAAATGTGCCCATGTCGTGGTTTTCGACCAGGCCATCCTTATAAGTTGCGTATCGACGCTTGCCGCCGCGAACGACCATTTCCGGAACGGCTCCGATAAACGAATAGCGTGCAAGATGCCTGCCGCCCTCGACCGACTCGAGCAGAAACGATTCGCCTCCATTGGCTGACAGCTTCAGATACACGCTCAACGGTGTCAGCAGATCGGCGGACATTGTCTCGACCACCGGAACGACGTTGGCCGATCTTTTGTCAGAACCGGGAGCGGTAGCGACCGGGTTCTCAGAATGTTGTAATTGAATCGCCATTGTTAATCGCAAAATGCAAAACGCCGCCCGAACTGTGATTCAAGCGGCGTGTTGGTGCTGGTTTCTTCCTATCAGTGTAACGAGATCTTCGTTACAATCGAATCAAAACCCGACCGACGCCGATATTCGCCACCAACCGAGACCGGTGTGTGCGAATGACGTCTGATGGAATTTTGTCGAAAACAAATTCATTACGAAATTTGTAACAGATGCCGATCGAGCCTGTCAAACTACATCTTCGCCGGCACCTCGATGCCGAGCGAATCCAGTGCGGCGGTCAACGACCGTTTTGCCATATCCGCGACCACGACGAGCACCGCACGTTTGAGGTCATCCGTCTCGGACAGGATCTTGTGGTTATGGTAAAACAGGTTGAATGCCTTAGCCAATGTGAACGTATATTTTGCGAGTATCGCCGGTTCGTTTGCCGCCGCCGCCTGATTAACTGTTTCTTCGAGACGCGAGGCAAGCACGATCATTGACCAGATGTCGCTTGCCGGATCTTCGGAAATGAGAGCTGAAACGCCTTCCTTATCGGCGATCCGAGAGCGGCAGGCGTCGAGAGTTTCACCGGTTTCCGCGAGCTTTCTGAAGATCGAATTGGCGCGAACGGCGGAATACTGACAGAAACAGCCCGTTTCACCCTCGAACGACAGTGCTTCCTTAAAATCGAAAACGATCACCGTGTTGCGTGTGAATTTGAGCAGAAAATAACGCAATGCTCCGACCGCGAGTTGGTGGGCGATCTGCCGTTTTTCGTTCTCAGACGTTTCGGGATGACGAGACTCGACCTCGGCGTAGGCGTTTGCCTCAAGACGGTCGATCAGGTCGTCGGCTTTGACCCCGAGGCCTTTGCGGCCGCTCATTTCGATAAAAGGCCTTTTGCGGTCGTCTTCGGAAAGCTTGAATCCCAATTCTTCAGCCGCCGCCGGCGAAAGTGCGACCATTTCGTACGAAAGGTGAATGCTCGCCTGCTCACCGCGTTCGGGCGAGATCGCCGCCACGCCCTTGCGGACGATGTCCTGAGGGTATGATTGACGCGAATCGATCACGTTGTAGATCGTCTCGCCATGACCAAATTCGGGCAGGCTGGCAGCCTGCGATCCGGCGTCGGCGGTAGTGATCCAGACGTTTCGGCCGTCTTCGTAAGTGTGGAAATGCTTGTAGTTAAAGTCGAGACCGAGTATGCCTAGTTTCCACATCTGATAGGCGATGTCCTTGCCGGTGTACGTCACCGTTCCGTTTGAGCGGACAAGTATCTTGTCTGTCTCGTGGTCATCGTTGCTGACATGCTCTTCGAACGGCATAACCCAGCAGCCGGATTGCTTGCCCTGGTCCTCGTAACGGATCACGCCGAGTTTTTTCATCTGCTCAAACGCCTTGTCCCAAAAATGCAGATGCAGGATCTCGGATTCACGCGGCAGCAGATCGTACCTGATAGAAAGCCGTTCCATTGTGTCGAGAATGCACCGGACGTTTCGGGTGGCGACATAATCCGCCAATTCGGCTGTCGGATTGCCACCGGCTTCGACCAGATGGAGCACCTCGGCACGTTTTTCCTTTAGTTCTTCGTTGGTTTGGTATTCGACGCCGACCTTGGTGTATAGGTCCCAACAGTAGTAATCAAAGCTCTTTCCGGCCGCCAGCAGTTCCGCGTCGAGCCGCTTGATCGCCGCCAGATCCTTGTTTTCGAGATAGATAAAGCCGACGACGACATCGGCGACCTGAACGCCCGTATTGTCGATGTAATTCTGCACTTCGACGCGTTTTCCGGTCGATCGGAGAATTCGCTGAAATGTGTCGCCGAGGACGGAATTGCGTACGTGGCCGATATGTGCGGCCTTATTCGGGTTGACCGATGTGTGCTCGACGCAGACCTTTGTGGCGGCAGTATCGGCCAAAGCCCGAGCCGGCAAAGGATCAGCCGTAGCATTTGCCGCCAGGAACACTGAACGGTTGATAAAAACGTTAAGATATCCCGGCCCCGCGACCTCGACCTTTCCGACGATCTCAAACGACTCGAGGCGTGACTTTAACAACTCAGCGATCTCACGCGGATTACGTTTTTCGCCAGTCGCCTGCTTGATCTGTTTGACCATCTCAAAGGCGACAGGGAATGCCAGATCGCCCAATTCCGTCTTGGGCGGCGTTTCGGCAACGATCTGGTCCAGTTCGATTGAAAATTCTTCACGTGCCGCCGTTCTCACAGCGTCGCGAAGCAGTTGATTGATCTCTGTTATGGTCATTACGGTTCTTGAGCTTCGTGCTCGGGTAAACCGTAATTATATCGGTTTGCGGTAAGTATTAGCAAAAACGGGAGTTTCCCCGACATCGGTTATAGGATCGAAACGGTCAGAGAGTACCTCGTAGCCTTGCCGATGTTGTCAACACAGACCGATTGGTCGCCCGAACGCTCGACATTTAGCGAATAGCTTGTCTCGCCCGATTCAAAGATCATCGCCTTACCGCTCGTTGAACTGATAACGGCATTCAGCGTCTGGCCGCTGCGGGCTCCGGCCACGTAGCAAACCCGCCCGCCGGCACTTATGCTGCCGCTAACGGTTGCGGATGTGCGTCCGCGTGCAAACCTGATGCGAATGTCGGCAAAACCGTCAGAAAAGAGGATCAAAACGAGCAGGGAAGAAACGACCGATCTGAGTAACCAATTTTTACGCATAACATACTCCTGAAAGGGAATTGAGAAGGCACCTAACCAAGCCTCGAGACGGTTCGGCTTTTTCTTTTACTCCAAAACCGCTAGAATCTTGTCTTTATGCGAACACTATATTTCGATTGTTTCGCCGGCGCAAGCGGTAACATGATACTCGGGGCACTGGTCGCCGCCGGTCTCGACCGCGATGCGCTGACCAACGAGCTGAGGAAACTCGAAATATCAGATTTCGGGCTCGAATTTACCGATGTTGACCGTTCCGGCATTAGTTCGGTTCACCTGAATGTAAAGGTGCCGCACGAACACGTTCATCGCCACCTGCATAACATCGAAAAGATCATCAATGATTCGTCGCTAGCCGAGTCGATAAAGAAGCGTGCTATCTCCATCTTTACCCGACTTGCTGAGGCCGAGGCGAAGATCCATGGCATCGACGTCCAGAAGGTCCATTTTCACGAGGTGGGGGCGATGGACGCGATCGTTGATGTGGTCGGAGCGTGCATCGGGTTTGAAATGCTCGGGATCGAGCGGTTCGCGTGTTCAAAGATCCATGTCGGCAGCGGTTTTGCTCAAATGGCACACGGAAAGTTCCCGATACCGCCGCCCGCCGTCGCCGAATTGCTCAGCGGAGCTCCGATCTACTCAACTGAGATCGAAGGTGAGTTGATAACGCCGACGGGAGCGGCGATAATCTCAACGGTATGTGATAGTTACGGGCAAATACCTGAGATGACAGTTGAGGTTACAGGTTATGGAGCCGGAACGCGTGAATATGAACGATTTCCGAACGTTCTCAGAGTAATGATCGGCGAAAGTGCCGATGTCGAACGTAGAACATCGAACGATGAGCAGCTTACACTGATCGAAACCAACATTGACGATCTTTCGCCGCAGATTCTCGGGTATGTGATGGAACGAGCCTTTGAACTCGGTGCACTGGACTGCTGGTTCGCTCCGATCCAGATGAAAAAGAACCGACCGGCGACGATGATCTCGATACTGTGTGACGCCGAAAAGCGGGAGGCGATGACGCATTTGCTTTATTCCGAAACGACGACAATCGGCGTCCGCATCCGCCAGGTCGAACGCGAATGCCTCGACCGCGAGATGGTCAGTGTCGAAACTCAGTTTGGCAATATCGCGGTAAAGGTCGCCAGCCACAGCGGCCGTATGATGAACGCAATGCCGGAATACGAAGATCTGCGAAAGGCGGCTATCGAGCACAGCGTGCCGCTCAGGGTTGTCAGGGATGCTGTGCTTGCCAAGCTCTCGCAGAGGGTTGGAGCAAACGCCTGAAAAAAGGGAAATTATGACTGAAATAGCTACCAAAAATGTCGATCTGGCGAAGATCGCTGCCGGCGTAAGACTGATGCTTGAAGGCATGGGTGAGGACCCAGACCGCGACGGATTGAAAGCGACGCCCGAGCGAGTCGCCGATTTTTACGCAGAATTGACGGCCGGTATGTGGGAAGACCCTAAAGCTCACATCATGCCGCTTCCGGGCGATTCGCACGACGAAATGGTGCTGGTCAAGGACATCTCGATCGCGTCCGTCTGCGAACACCACCTTGCTCCATTCGTCGGCAAATGCCACATCGCATACATTCCAAAGGGCGGCCGCATTGTCGGGCTTTCGAAACTCGCACGCATTGCCGAGATATTTTCGCATCGACTGCAAGTGCAGGAACGCCTAACGCAACAGATAGCTCAGACGCTGTTCGACAATCTCGAACCGATCGGCGTCATGGTCGTCATCGAGGCCGAGCATACGTGCATGACGCTCCGCGGCGTAAAAAAACCGGGTGCCGTCACCATCACCTCGGCCGTATTGGGAGGATTCCGCTCGGATCCGCGAACGCGTGCAGAGGCAATGTCGCTAATTAAGGGATAGAAAATTATGAAAAAAGTTGTTTCGTTCTTGTTATTGGTAACTTTCTGTTTTTCGGCCGCTTTTGCACAGGACCGAACCGCGAGCTTTGACGCAGATAAAATGCGCGAACGCGTCAAACGCCTTTCTGCTGACGATTTCGAAGGCCGTGGACCGGGAACCGACGGCGGCAAGCGTTCGGCTCAGTATATCGCCGATCAGTTAAAGGCTAGCGGCGTTGCCCCCGCCAATAAGGGCAGCTACTTTCAAAACGTAAAGCTCGTCGGCGTCAAGGCCGACCCGAATACCAAGCTTGAAGTTTCCAGTGCCGGGGCAAACGCACAATTCAAGTTTGCCGACGAGTTTGTAGCGACGACCGGAGCGCAGTCGGCAAACGTGTCGATCGATTCAGAACTGGTTTTTGTCGGCTACGGCATTGATGCACCGCTCTTTAACTGGAACGACTACAGCGGCTCGCCGGACGATTATAAGGGCAAGGTCCTGATGATCATGGTCAACGATCCGCCCGCGACCGACGCCGAACCTAACCTATTTGGAGGCAAGGGCCTGACGTATTACGGCCGCTGGACATACAAGTTAGAAGAGGCGGCACGCCGCGGTGCGGCCGGAGTGATACTGATACACACCAACGAATCCGCCGGCTATGGTTGGAATGTCGTTCGTACGTCTAACGGCAACTGGCGATATGAGATCGCCCGCACCGCCACGGACAAAACGCCATATTTAACGGTCAAATCGTGGATGACCAGCGATGCCGCGGCGAGAACATTGAAACTTGCAGGACTGAACATCGAACAGCTTCGCAAGAGTGCCGCGACCCGCGGATTTAAGCCGGTGAAAACGGGGCTAAAGGTCAAACTTGACCTTGAGAGCGAGTTGAAAACGTTCGATTCGCCCAATGTCGTCGGCACCATCGAGGGCAGCGACGCGAAACTCAAAAAAGAATATGTCATTTACACGGGCCATTGGGATCACCTCGGCATCGGCGAACCAAACGCCGCCGGCGACAAGATCTACAACGGTGCGTATGACAATGCGTCCGGCGTAGCGTCAATCTTGGGTATCGCCGATGTTCTGGCAAAAATGCCGAAAAAGGAGCGTCCGAAACGGTCATTCCTGTTCCTGTTTCCCACAGCCGAGGAGCAAGGCCTGCTTGGCGCCGAGTATTATGCCCGCAATCCGCTCGTTCCGATGGCCAAGACCGCGGCAAACGTCAATATTGACGGCGTGAATTTCTTTGGCAAGGTGTCTGACTTTATGCCGCTTGGGGCCGAGCGTTCGTCGATAATGGACCAGATCACTGAGGCGGCAAATGAGCGAAAGATGAAACTAAAGGCGGATACGAGCCCCGAACAGGGTTTCTTTTTCCGCTCGGATCACTTTCCGTTTGCCAAGGCCGGCGTTCCGGCGGTTTCGCTCCAACACGGCGACACTTTCCTGAGCCCGCTGAGTGCCGAGGCGGACAAGTTTTTCAAGGGCTATAACGCAAATTATTACCATCAGGTGACGGACGAGTACTTCGATTGGTGGGATATGTCGGCGATGATCCAGGATTCGGAGTTAGCCCTGGCGATCGGCATCAAACTCGGAAATACACCAAATATGCCGCGTTACAAGGACACCGACGAATTTTCGGCACCGGACAAACTGCGGTTCAGAAAGTAGATCTTCAGGATCAAGAGGAAAGTGTAGCGTGTGGATAATTTCCTGTTTACACGCTACACTTTAGTTTTTTTAATGGACAAGAATTTTTACATAACCACTCCTATTTACTACGCGAACAGCCTGCCGCATCTCGGGCATCTGTACACGACGATCGTTGCCGACGCGGTTCGGCGGCACAAGCGTCAGCGTGGATTTGATACTTATTTTCTGACGGGAACTGACGAGCACGGGATAAACATCCAGCGTGCCGCCGAAAAGAACGGCCGTACGCCAAAAGAGCAGGTCGACCTGGTCGCGGGCGAATTGAAGCGGATGTTTCACGATTTTCGGCTCGATACGGAAAACGGTGGCTACGACGTCTTTATGCGGACGACCGAGCCATTTCATTACGAAGGCTCGCAGCATTTCTGGCGTGAGATCGCCAAGAATAAAACTCCGAAAGGGAATTCGACGATCTTTAAGGGTTTTTACGAAGGTTGGTTTTGTGCTCCGTGTGGCGAGTTTAAGACCGAAGAGCAGTATTTTCTTCCCGAGGGAAGCGACGTGCCGCATTGCCCGATCCACGAGCGTCCGCTCGATAAGGTTGCCGAAGAAGGTTACTTTTTCCGTTTGTCGGATTACGACGAATTCCTGATCGACGCCATCGAGAACACGCCCGGATTGCTTCGTCCCGAGGCTCGTAAGAACGAGGTTCTGTCATTTATCCGCGGCGGTTTGCAGGATCTTGCGATCAGTCGGCAGCGGTCTGCCGTTTCGTGGGGCGTGCCGGTGCCTGACGACGATGAGCATGTGATGTACGTCTGGATGGACGCTCTGTCCAATTACATCACCGCGATCGGCTACGGCAACGCAGAAAAGGCGTCTGTCGGATTCGATAAATACTGGCAAAACGTCGTTCATCTTGTCGGTAAGGACATCTTACGTTTTCACACGGTCTATTGGTTTTCGTTCCTGCACGCTGCGTGCTTGAGCCTGCCCAAAACGGTTTATGCTCACGGCATGTGGCTCGACGCCGACGGCCGTAAAATGGGCAAAACGATCGGCAATGTCATCGAGGTCGATGTATTGCACGACCATTTTCAGGTAGACGCGATCAGATATTTCGTGTTGCGTGAAATGGTTTTTGGCCAAGATGGTAAATTTGGCTATGAAAATCTGATCGAACGTGCAAATTCGGATCTCGCGAGCGGTCTCGGAAATCTGGCGAGCCGCACATTCTCGATGATCACGAAATACCGTGACGGCCTGATCCCTGTGGGCAAGATCGCCGAAGAGAACTACATTCACGCAAAACGTGCCGGCGTGATGCCTGACGAACAGGAACTTGCATCCGTCGTCGAGCATGCACGCGACGAGTTTTTGCGGCGGTTCGACAATTTTGAGTTCAGCCTCGCGATCGAGACGCTATGGTCCGCGATCGCCCGAGTCGATAAGCTGATCTCGGATTCGAAACCGTGGGAATTGATCAAAGATGACGCACAGGCAGAAACGTTAAATGCCGTATTGTATCGGGCGTGTGAGACGTTGCGTTGGCTATGCGTGATGCTGTATCCCGTCATGCCCGACGCTTCAAAAAATATTTACAGCCAGATCGGCCTCAGCGATGACATCGCGACGCTCGATCCGGCAGATCTGAAATGGGGCGAACTCGCCGCCGGAACCAAGATCGGTGAAACGGTCGGTGTTTTCCCGAGAATCGATAAGAACAAAGTTATGAATGAAATAAAGGACAGTGATCAGTTGTCAGTGGTCAGTGGTCAGGAGTCGTCAGCGGCGCCGATCGTGTCAGAACCGGGAGCGATAGCGACTGGGTTGCCCGCGGCTACCGAACAACCCGAAGCAGACAACTTCATTACCATAGATGATTTCTTAAAAGTAGATCTCCGCGTCGGTGAGATCAAGGTTGCGGAACGCATCCCGAACGCCGACAAACTGCTGCGTTTCGAGATCGATCTCGGCGAACCCGAGCATCGGCAGATCCTCGCCGGCCTTGCCGAGTATTATGACCCCGAAACCCTCATCGGCCGCAAAGTCGTTGTCGTCGCCAACCTAAAGCCCCGAAAAATGCGAGGCCTGGAATCCCAAGGCATGATCTGCGCGGCCTCGCTCGAAGACAATTCAGGGCCGAATCCCGCACTGGCGACGTTTTTGGAGGATGTGGAGATCGGTGCGAGGTTGAAGTGACTAGATACACCGCTCTATTTGTTGTTGCCGTCGCGATCGTCTTTTGTAATTGCGCAATTGACCACTCCGAAAAGGTCGATTCGCTTAAGGATTTAAGATCCGACGAAGCTGGCTTTCAGATGAAAGTCCCGTGTGAGTCGGTGCTAAAAAGAAGTGAAGAAGACGCTTACAAAAATGGAATACAGGTTAGCTACTCGTACCGATGCTCGAAAGATGATCTTAGACTGCTTGTGTCATTCCTAGACCACAATCCCGACGCCCCGGCTCCTCTCGAAACCTTATTCGGATACGCCACGGGCAATTTTGAATTTGCAACGAAATCCCTGAATGTCGAAATGAGCGAGATGCGGTCGATCGGGGGCTTTCCGGCTAAAAGCTATGTCATAAAGGGGAACGGCAAGGTTGGCTACGGCCTTGTCACAACTAACGAAAAGGGATCTTTGACGATCTCAATATCGTTTCCAGACGACGCAGCTCGCCCTACGAAAGACTATGAGAAGGATAGGTTACTCGCCCAGCAGATCGTTAGTTCGGTAGCCTACGTGAGAAAATGACCCTGATCGATTCACACTGTCACATCGACGGCGAAGCGTTTGACGAGGACCGCGACGAGGTTGTCGAGCGGGCTCGGGATGCTGGGGTCGTGGCGATGCTGAATATCGGTACGGGTGACCCGCATTCGGATGATTTTCGGCGGGCTGTGGCTGTGGCGGAGAAGTATGAGAACGTCTATGCCTCAGTCGGCGTTCATCCTCATGACGCTAAGCTGTACGACGACACGGCGGAACAGCATCTGATCGAACTTGCGGCGAACCCAAAGGTCATTGCCTGGGGCGAGATCGGGCTTGATTATTACTACGATCATTCGCCTCGAGATGTGCAGCGTGACGTTTTTCGGCGTCAGATACGCACGGCGAGATCGTTGGATCTGCCGATAATCATTCACAGCCGCGACGCCGACGAAGAGACGGTCGAGGTCCTGACGGAAGAATTTGGGCGGAGGGCGGACACTCCTGTCCGCATCGAGGGTTCCTCCCGAGAGGATTCTTCGCGTCGAAGCGACACTCATGCGGACAAGAGTGTCCGCGCTCCCGGAATTATGCACTGTTTTGGCGGAACGGCGGCGATGGCAGAGGCCTTGATGCCGCTTGGGTTTATGATCTCGTTTGCCGGAAATGTGACGTTCAAAAAAGCCGATAATCTTCGTGACGCCGCTCGCGTCGTGCCGCTCGACCGTTTGCTTATCGAGACCGACTGCCCGTTCCTGACGCCCGTGCCGTTTCGCGGCAAGCGTAATGAGCCTAGCTTTGTCGCTCACACGGCTCAGTTTCTTGCCGAGTTTTACGGTGTGACTGTGGAAGCTGTCGCCGAGCAGACGACCCGAAACTTTCTTGGAGTTTTCAATTTAGAATTAAACTCAACGTCGATGGTGGGCTGACCATTTTCACCGCAGATCACACAGATAACGCGGATCGGAATTATCAAAACAAATTATTTGCTTATCGGCGTCATCTGCGTTGTCTGCGGTTAACTTTCCTTTTAGGCTCGGCAACTCTGTGGCAATATATCAACATGGCAAAAGAAAATACATTTGATATTGTTTCCAAGACAGACTACGCCGAGCTGAATAACGCTCTTAATCAGACCTCTAAGGAGATCTCGCAGCGGTTCGATTTCAAGGGCAGCAAGGCGGCTGTCGAACTTAAGGACAAGGACCTCATCATGACCGCCGAGGACGAAACACGTCTTCGCAACATGAACGACATTCTCCAAAGCAAGCTGCTAAAACGCGGAATATCGCTCAAGGCACTCGATTATCAGTCGATCGAAGCGGCCGCCGGCGGCACGGTTCGCCAACTCGTCAAGGTCCAGCAGGGAATACCGATCGAAAAGGCGAAAGAGGTCGTGCGTTATATCAAGGACAATAAATTCAAGGTCCAACCGTCGATCCAGGGCGAAACCGTCCGTGTTTCTGGCAAAGACCGCGATACTCTGCAGGAAGTGATCGCCGCGTTAAAAGGCCACGACTTTGGCATAGATATGTCGTTTGATAATTTTAGGAGCAATTAGCGATGACGAGAGATTTCAATATTCTAATTGAGGAAGACGAAGACGGCATGCTTGTCGCCACTGTGCCGGAGCTTCACGGTTGTCATACACAGGCCCGATCGCTCGATGAGCTAATGGTTCGAATAAAGGAAGCTATCGAGTTATGCCTTGAGGTTGAGAAACTCCAAACTCCGATGGCGAGATTTGTTGGATTTCAAAGAATGTCGGTTGAGGTATGACAAACATTCCGACAGTTGATGGCAAGCAACTACTAAAGATCCTTCGAAAACGAGGCTTTGAGGAAATTAGGATCAAGGGCAGTCATCACTTTATTCGACATGCGGACGGCCGGTCGACGGTTGTTCCGGTTCATTCAAACGAATCGATAGGCAAAGGTCTTTTTCATAAAATTTTGAAGGATTGTGAACTGACCTGGAGTGATATTGAATCTGATTTCTGAAATGTAAGTTCCGGGCGAGACAAAAATCTGTGCAAACCTTTGCCACTCAAAAGAAAGAACTTCTTCCAAATGCTGCGGCCCGGCGGATATTTGGGCTTGTGCAGCGTGAGATGGCGCTTGTCGAGGCGGAGTTTGAGCGGCAGGTGCGTTCGAACATTCAGGTCGTCAATTATCTCGGCGATTATCTCCGTGCGTCAGGCGGCAAGCGTGTCCGTCCGGCGTTGCTGGTGCTTTCCAATTACGCGGCCGGCGGTATGGGAAACGATGAGAACGTCATTCGGCTTGCAACTGTTATGGAGATGCTTCATACGGCGACGCTCGTCCACGACGATATCATTGACAATGCTGATGTTCGCCGTAACCGTGCTTCGGTCAATGCCCGATTTGGCAATCAAACGGCCGTTTTGATGGGCGATTGGCTGTATATGTCGGCATTTGAAACGTCACTCAGGGAACGCTCGCTCGAGATATTGGATATACTGACGACGCTGACGCGAAAGATGACCGAGGGCGAGTTGATCCAGCTCACAATGATCGGCCGCATCGATATTACCGAAGCCGACTATTTCGATATTCTCAAACGAAAAACCGCATTCCTTTTTGCCGCGTGTGCCGAGATCGGTGCGATACTGGCCGGAGCACCGCTCGAAAAGCAGCATGCGCTTCGTGATTTTGGAATGAATCTCGGCATCGCGTTCCAACTCGCCGACGATATTCTCGATCTGACGTCCGAGTCTGATGATCTTGGCAAAGCCGCGGGTACCGATTTGCTTGAGGGCAAGATAACACTGCCCCTGATCTATTTGCTTGGCGCCGAGCCCGGGCTGCGGCCAAAACTTGAGCAGGTAATGCTGACCGGCACCTACGACCCGATCGGCCGCGACACGATCCGCGAAATGCTCCGACGACACGGTACGATCGACATCATTCGAGCCAAGGCAAACTCATTTTCCGAGGCCGCAAGAAAAAATCTTGATGTTTTGGCGAAAACCGAGTATCGTGTTGCTTTGGAAGAAATTCCTGGATTTGTGATCGACCGTAACAGCTAAACCAGATCTCAGTAAACCGGACACTCGCCAAACGATCAAGGGAACCTGCAAATTTCACAGCTACAATATGTTAGACGAGAATCTTATAGCAACGCTTGAGCAAAGTTTGCGACAAACGCGTAACGCACAAAATCGTTTGATGGCTCGTCTTCGCGAGGCCGAGAATGAGGTTGAATTGCTTCGTCAGGAGATCACAGCGCTTGAAAACAGTGCTTCGCAGACGGAATCAGCGATCGACAGCCTGCTTGTAACGATGCGTTCCGGCAGCCGTGGACTCAATATGTCTCGTTCGATCAAGATCGACGACGAATACGAGATCAGGCCCGAATCGAGAGACGCGTATCGTGATAACGGACGTGCCGATAACGGAGATATTGGTGGACGGCGTTATGGCGGTTCGGTCAGCTATATCAATCAGCATCGCGGCGTACCTTCGATCCATCATAATTCTGAGCCGATCAGTCATCGCTTTAGCGATCGGACGATCACACAGGCCTGCACGCTTTTGCTTCGCGAATCGGGCAAACCGCTCCACGTGAACGAACTCTACAACCTTCTAATTGCGGGTGGTATGAACTTTAAGGGAAACAACCCGACGATCTCGATCGCCGTTTCGCTGAACCGTAATCGTCGGTTCCGCAAGGTCGATCCGGGCACATTTGACCTCGTGATGCGTGAGGCGGAACGTGCCGCATCATAATTTCCAGCATTAAAGGTTTTGACCTCAGCCGATTTGGACAGTCCGAATCGGCTGTTTAAGCTTGATTTTTCCGCGTATTCGAAGTACAAGATAAGGTTTGTATTCACAACGGCAAATTATAATCCGGAGACGTTAATGAAATTTTCAAAGGTTCTTTCCGTAAGGGCATGGGCAAGTTGTATTGTTGCCATCGCTTTTGTCGGCGTTTTGTATTCTGGGGTCAGTGCTCAAAAGGTTCGCCTGCGGGCCCAGATCACGCCAAATTGCGGCAGTTCATCAAACCTTAAGTTTGCTGATATCTACGCGGACGGCAACATCGCCGTGCAGGGCAGCTACAATTGCCGTGGAGCTTTCATCTACGATATGACCAATCCGGACGCTCCGGTTTTGGCAAGCTGGTACAATCCCGGAGCCAATCAGCAGTTTCTCGAAGCTATCGTAGTCGGCACCCGCGGTTACTTTGGCAGCGGCAACGGCGGTGGTGTTCACATCGTTGACCTGGCCAATCCGTACAGCCCGCAACTCCTCGGCATCGTCAATGCGGCGAACGGCAACGGCCACGGTTCGATCCACGAGATGATGGTCATTAACCAGTTCGGCTCCGATATCCTGATCGAGAATTTCAACGGCACATCAAACAAGATCATCAAGTTCATCGACGTCTCGATTCCGAATGCGGCCGTATTCCTCCGTGATCTGAGCCCCACCGAACCTCAGTGGGTACACGCGATGCACGTCCGAGGCGACCGTATGTTTACCTCCGGTTGGGGCAATTCGACCAATAAGGGCCGCACTGAGATCTACAATATAGCTAACATCGCTTCGACGCCGCCGCAGTTGCTCGGGTTTATCACCGATGCAAGCCCGACGATCACCGCCGGGAACAGCATGCACAGCAGCTGGTCGAGCGAAGACGGCAATTTTCTCTATAGCTGCCGCGAGACGAGTAACGGAAACGGGGATCTGCGAACATACAATATTACGAATCCCGCCGTACCTCTGCTCGTCAATTCGATCGGAATGAATGCTCTCGGTCTAAACGCCGTAACGCCGCACAATCCGGTCGTTATGGGCAACAAGCTCTATATCGCGTGGTATCAGGCCGGAATACAGGTTTTCGATATTTCTACGCCGAGCACACCGACGCGTGTCGCCCAATACGACACATTTCCGACTGTGTTCGCTCCGCCGGCAGAAGAAAAGGCTGCTGCACTCGAAGCAGAACCGTGGGATCTTGTTTGCGGTTCTGATTTCCGACAGAACGTGCTGCCGACGAGCTATGACGGCAATTGGGCGGTCTTTCCATTCCTCGGTCAGGACAAGATCCTGGCGGGCGATCTGAAGTTTGGACTTTTTGTTTTGGACGCCAGTTCAGTGACTGCACAGCTTAAGAACCGCGTTTCGGATTTCGACGGTGACGGTAAGACCGACCTTGCGACATTTACGCCGGCATCGGGTAACTGGGGCATTGAAAATAGTTCGAATGCGGCATTTGCTTCGATCAATTTTGGTTTTAACACCGATAAGCTCACGCCAGGTGATTATGATGGCGACGGTAAGACCGATCTAGCTATCTACCGCCCGTCAACAGGTACGTGGTGGATTCGCCGCAGCACTAACCCCGGCAACTTTCAGGCGATCCAGTTTGGTGTGAGCACTGATATCCCGGTTGAAGCCGATTATGATGCCGACGGTAAAACCGACGTCGCCGTCTTTCGTCCTTCGACAGGTGTCTGGTACATCCAGCAAAGTACATTAGGCTTCAAGGCGATGCAGTGGGGAATCAGCACTGACATACCGGTTGTCGGTGATTTCGAGGGTGACGGCAAGCCCGATATCGCCGTATGGCGGCCTTCGAACGGCGTCTGGTACGTTAGCCAGAGCTCGTCTTCGATACCCTTCTATAGTGCATTTGGAACGAGCGGTGACAAACCGGTCAGTGCCGATTTTAACGGTAACGGTGTTTCTGATTTTGCTGTGTATCGTCCGTCGACCGGAACCTGGTATTCACTCGATCCTGCGACACAGGCGTTTTCTGCCTACAATTTCGGTCTTGCTGAAGATATGCCGATCCCCGCTGACTATGACGGCGATGGTAAGGCTGACATCGCAGTTTTCCGTCCGAGCACAAATGTTTGGTATCGTCTGAACAGCAACGGCGGCAGTTTCTTTGCACGCGTTTTCGGACAGTCTGCTGACGTTCCGACCGCGGCTTCGGTTCAACCGTAACAGACAATCAACACTTCATTTAGCCCAAAGTCGAACGAATAGTTTGACTTTGGGCTTTTTGCACTTATTATGATGCTATGAAATTGCACCTGACGATCGAGAGCGGATCACTCGCAGGCCAGAAGTTTGACCTGGAAAGCGGCTTTTTGACCATCGGACGCGGTGAAACGTGCAGCGTTCGTTTTGACCCGATGTCCGAACGGGTCGCGTCGAAACAGCATGCATTTATCGAAGCAAAGGCCGATGGCTATTACGTAACCGATAATCAGAGCACCAACGGAACTCTGCTCAACGGCACGCCTATCACGTCGTCCAAGCTCTCAAATGGCGACCGTATCCAGTTTGGTAAAAATGGGGTTTTTGGTGACGTTTTGATCGAGATGGAAGGCCAGATCTCGGCGATTCCGCGGGAGAGCTATCGTGACCTTCAGGTTGAGAATTTTAACCAACTTGCGGCGACCGGCCCCGTCAATATTCAGAATTCGATATCAAATCTGGGCCTCGGACATATACCCACGGCCACCGCGGAGAATAAGACAGGGAAATATGTCGGCATCGGCGTTACGATATTCGCCATCGCATTCATGATGCTGATCGTTGCGGCGATCATGTTTCTCAGCGTCGGGCCCGTCGCGGCGGTCATCGCTTCGGTCGTGGCGTTCGTGCCGGCGATGCTCTATCTGGTTCCGTTGATCTGGCTCGACCGTTATGACCCCGAACCCTTATGGCTACTTGCTCTTGCGTTCGCCTGGGGAGCTCTCGTGGCAGTCCTGGTGTCGTTTGTCATTAATACGTTTTTCGGTATCGCGGTCGGGATAGCGGTTTCACCTGAGGCCGGACAAGCGGTCGGTGCGGTACTGTCAGCCCCTATTTTCGAAGAGGGTTCCAAGGGACTCGGCCTGGTTCTTTTGCTTATATTCTTTCGCAAGTATTTCGACGATATCCTCGACGGCATCGTTTTCGCGGGCGTTATCGCTCTCGGCTTTGCGACAGTTGAGAATGTGCTCTATTACGGCCGTGCACTCGCCGGCGGTGGGTTTGGAGCGTTGGCTCTGATCTTTTTCCTCCGCGGTATTTTGTCACCATTTGCACACGTGTCGTTTACCGCGATGACCGGTATCGGCTGCGGAATCGCTCGTGAATCTCACAACAAAGCTGTACGCATTCTGCTACCGCTGGTCGGTTATATCGGTGCTGTTATCCTGCACGCTATCTGGAACGGAATGGCCGTTATAGGTGGATTTGAGGGCTTTTTGCTCGGCTATCTGATCATTGAGATACCTTTCTTCCTGATATTTGTCGGATTCTCGCTGTACATCATGTCGCGTCAGAACAGGATCCTCAGAGAAATGCTCGCGATCGACATCGCCCGCGGCCTGATCTCGACCGAATTGGGCGATACCGTGACGTCCGCATTCAAGAGTTCGGGATGGCTGATTGCGGGCCTCTTTAACGGCAAATTCCGTGCACGCAGCAATTATCTGCGTTCGGTCGGCAAACTGGGTTTGAGCTATTGGCACATCCAACGTGCGACCGCTGCTCAGGGCCAGACCGGTAGCTTCCAGCAAAACCCGATCCTTCGCGAAGAGGTCCTCAAGTGGCGTGACAAAGTGTGATCCCAATAGCGGAACTGCCCAAAACGCAAAAATGCCGTTGGCAATAACCAACGGCATTTTCTATGATTTGGTAGGCCGAACAGGGATCGAACCTGTGACCCGCGGATTAAGAGTCCGCTGCTCTACCGACTGAGCTATCGACCCAAAGCAAACTCGGATTATAGCAAAAAGAAATTGAAAGTCCAAAAAACGCAAAAAGTTTTATTATTGGGCGTTCTTAACTTGGATATTTTGTGCTGTGCATTCAAGATATTTGGATAGATGAGAGAATGTCCCAAATGTGAGCTGTGTTTTGCCGACGAGGTGACGGTCTGTCCAACCGACGGCACTCAGACCAAGGTCACTCTGCCCGGAGGGCAGCTGTTGGCGAGCCGCTACCTGCTCGAGAGCCGGCTTGGACGCGGTGCGATGGGACAGGTCTATCTGGCCCGCGATAAGAAGTTTGACACGCGAATGGTCGCGGTCAAGACAGTTCGGCAGGATATCCTTAGCAGCGATGACCTGCAAGAGGGCGAGGCGATCGCCCGATTCGAACGCGAGGCGCAGGCCGCCGCGTCGATCCAGCATCCGAATACCGTCAGTGTCACCGATTTTGGCGAGACGGATGACGGGATCTTTTACCTCGTGATGGAATATGTCGAGGGCGAGACTCTCCATCGTCTGCTCCGCCGCGAGGGGACATTGCCAGTCAAGCGTGCTGTTCGTCTGCTCCGGCAGATCGCAGACGGTGTCGATGCCGCCCACGACCTCAATATTCTCCATCGCGACCTCAAACCCGCCAATATCTTTATCATGCAAAAGGGTAAAGGCGGCGACGGTTTTGTGAAGGTGGGCGACTTTGGCCTTGCCAAGATCGTGAATCAGACGATCACTGACACGAGCTCAAATGCGACGCCCTCGTCACGCGGCATAATCGGAACGCCCGAATTTATGTCGCCCGAGCAGATGCAGCCTGAGGTTGGCGTCGATAAACGTGCGGATCTGTACGCTCTCGGCACGATCGCATATCTAATGCTCGGCGGCAAAACGCCATTTACCGGCGATCTGATGCAGCTCGTTATGCAAAAGATCATGCACAAACCGGCACCGCTGTCATCGATCAGGTCGGACATTCCGTCGGATGTCGAGCGCGTCATCATGCACGCTCTCGAGATCGAGCCCGCACAGCGGCCTATGAGCGTGGCAGAGTGGATCGCCGATCTTGAGTCAGCGGCGGAGGACGTCGACGAATCGCGCCGTGCCGGCGTGTCGAGGCTCGTGGTGCTTGCGCCGGTCAACGCCGAGGTGTACGTCAACGACGAGCGTAAGGGAAGTGTAGGTAGTTCAGGCCGCGTTGTATTGACCGACATTCCTGCGGGTCAGCACATTCTGCGGGTTTCAAAGCCCGGTGAACGCGATGACGAACGCGTCATCGAGGTCCGCGATGGTGCCAATGAGCAAGTGATACAGGCCCAACTGCGGCCGACGCACGGCACTCCAAGTCAGCCTTCACCGTCACAGGGTTCAAGCACCGGCGGCTCGCCGCAGTCGAGCGTCATGCCAGGTATCGTGGCCTGTTCAAACTGCAATTCACGGTTTGCCGAGGGAGTGAAGTTTTGCGGCCGTTGCGGCAGCGGCAAATTTGTGATGATCAGTCCGGGCGAGGTCGTGACGTCATTTCCGTGTCCGCGTTGTGCAAACATATTGCCCCAAAACTCGCGATTCTGCGGCCGCTGCGGCCTCAATATCGCTCCGGCTCCACAGTCTACGGTTCGGCAGGCTGTCGGATTTACGTCGGGTTACCAGAATCCCGCTCCTCCTCAGGCCGAACGCCTGTGTCGGCGGTGCGGCAGTGTATATACCGCGCATATCAAATTCTGCGGCCGCTGCGGCATCACTCTATGAATGCATCACATATAGAACAAATGAGAATCAGTCGGTATCAAATCGGGCGGTTTGATCGCCGGAGTTTCGAACTCCAAATATCCTGAAACAAATATCGAACACTATAAACTGTGTTAGCGTATGGAATTAAGTCGCGTTTTTGGCCGTCTATGCGTATAATGATTCCATTCTGATCCCAGAATGAACCATACCTTGAGGAAAAAGTGATGAAAATTTGCCCGCGTTGCCAGAAGACCTATACCGACGAAAATCTTAATTTTTGTCTCGATGACGGAAGTGTGCTGACCCAGGCCACAGCCGAAAGCATGCCCGCGACCGTGATGATGAATCAGGTACGGCCGACACAGCCGAACCCGACAATGCCGTCACAGCAGGTGCCGCAGGCAGGCTGGAATACCGGACAGCAGGCTCAGCCTCAGCAACAGTATTCGATGCAGCCGGCCAAAAAATCGTCGAAAACATGGATCTGGGTGGTGCTGATACTCGGTGTCGTTGTCTTGGTCTGCGGCGGGGGTTTCGCCGGACTTGTTCTGATCGGGATGAATTCGGAAAACAATTCGACGACAACCCCCGCGAATAACAAAACCACGCCGTCGTCGTCTCCTTCAAAGACCACGCCGTCGAGTTCGCCCAGCAATAGCTCATCGACCACGACGACCTCCACCAGCACGGACCGCACGGATGTCGAAAAGGTCGATCTCTCAGAGTGGGTCAAAGACTTTTCCGCATTTGGAACGACCGAAATGTCGGGCGATAGTTTCCTGATGGCGGCAAAGCAGAAGGGTTATTATTACGTGCTTGCAGCTCCGGCAGATACATATCAGACAGAAGGAGCCAACACTAGCGTGACGCTGAGCAATGTCGATAACGCTGATTCGCGTCTCGGCTACGGCATCGTATTCCATAGCAACCCTACGCCTCTCCAGCAGGGATATGCGTTCCTTATTGACAGTAAAAAGAAGAAATACCGCGTCGTGCATCATTCGCCTTCGAAAGAGGACACAGTGGTCACCTGGACCAAATCGGATCTTATCAAAGACGGTTCACAGGACAATATCCTCGAGGTTCGCGATCTAGCCGATAAGATCGAGCTTTACATTAACGGCTCAATGGTGACGTCGATCAAGAACGTTTACGGCTATAAGGGCGGTGTGGTCGGTCTATACTCGGGCGACGCGGTCAAGGTCGCGTTCAAGAATATGGAACTGCGTAAATAGGTTTATCACAAGATGAAGCAATGCCCGCGATGTAACCAGTCTTACGTCGACGACCAGTTAAATTTTTGTCTAAATGACGGCGAACTGCTGATGCAGTTGGTCGACGAACCCGCACGCCGCCCGTATGACGATTCGCCGCCGACGATCGTGATGAACGACCCGCGCGCGACGAATCCGACCAACTGGGCCCAGCCGGCTCCGCCCGTGATGTGGCAGGACCAGTCGAATATGCAGGTGCCGCAATACAATGCACCGGCTTTCGTTCAGTCACGCGATCAGACGCTGCCGACGATCTCACTGGTGCTTGGCATTTTGGGATTTCTGATGATCTGTTGCTACGGCGGCATCTGGCTTGGCCTGCCGGCGGCGATCGTTGGGTTTATGGGCATGAAAAATGCTGACGGCGATCCGTCGCGATACGGCGGACGCGGCTTGGCGATCGGCGGGATGGTGCTCGGTGTGATCAGCTTTTTAGCATCGTTCGTATTCATCATTCTCGGGATATTAGCCAGTTAAGCTCTGATCTCATATAATTTAGCTAATGCGAGTCAATCTGAACGTCGTCGCGGGACCACAAACGGGACGGACATTTACATTCGACCAACACGACACCTTTATGATCGGCAGGAGCGAGGATGCTCAGTTCTGCCTGCCTCAGGATCGTTTTTTTTCGCGCCATCATTGTCTCATCGAGATTGCTCCTCCGCAGGCGTTCCTGCGCGATCTGGGCTCGACCAACGGCACCTTCGTTAATGGCCTTCGCATTGATACGGCCCACCTCAAAAGCGGTGACCGCATTCAGGGTGGCGAGACCGTTCTGGAGGTGGAGGTTACGTCCGATCCGTCTGAAATAGGCGTCAGCGCTGATGCGTTTGGACACACCCACCTTTCTCTTGTCACCGTCGCTTGCCTTAATTGCGGCATGCCGTCGAATGTCGAAGCTTCGCACCCGGACGCAAAGCTGACGTTCGTTTGCGACGATTGCCGCGACAAACTCCGGGCAAATCCTCAGCCGATCCCCAATTACCAGATGATCCGCATCATCGGTCAGGGCGGTATGGGCAGCGTTATGCTTGCACGTGCTGAAAAGGACGGCCGAGCAGTCGCGATCAAAACGCTTTTGCCGGAAGTTGCGGTCAGCGAACAGTCGCTCAAACGATTTATGCGCGAGATCGAGGTCTCGGCGTCGCTTGTCCACCCGAATATTGTCAGTTATATCGAACACGGCACGCACAATGGGATCGTTTACCTCGTCACCGAATATATAGCAGGAATGGACGCTGCCCGACTGGCTAAACACCGTGGCGGAAAGCTCAATTACAAGGAGGTGGTACGGATCATCGAGCAAACACTGGCAGCTCTCGATTTTGCCCATTCGCTCGGGTTTGTGCACCGCGATATCAAAGAGCAGAACATCCTGATCGAGGGTGAATTTCCGCGTTCGATGGCTAAACTTACTGATTTTGGTCTATCGAAAAGCTATAAACAAACCGGAATGAGCGGCGTGACGATGGTAGGCGATGTTGCAGGGACCATTGCATATATGCCGCCTGAACAAGTTCGCGATTTTAAGGAAGTAAGGCCTCCGTCTGATCTTTATGCGGTTGGGATGACCGCATATAGCCTGTTGACCGGTGCCCACGCTCTCGACATTGGCCCTAAAGCGGGAATCTCAGAGACCGTCAAAGCGATCTTTGAAAAGCCCATAATCCCGATCTCTCATCGGATTCCCGACATCCCGCTCAAGGTTGCGGCGGTGATCGAAACGGCACTTGCCAAACAGGTGGAACTGCGTTGGTCAAACGCCGGTGCCATGCGTGAGGCTCTGCTCCGTGCCGCGTCCGAGTTTTGATGCGGCGATCGTGACGCCGATCAACGCCCATAGATGTCTCGCATCTTCATAAGCACCCGTTAGGCCCTGATATACGAATGCCGTGGCAAACGCGACGCACAGCAGACGAACAGACGTGTCTTGGCTTCGAAATCCCAACCTTAAGATAAAAATGCAGATCGCAAGCATCGAAACCAGCCCGAATGTGCCGTTTTGAGCGGCAATACTCAGATAGATATTGTGAGCATCGGTAAGCATGCTGTAGCTACCGTCGGTATTCTGAAAGGGAACCGCACAAACTGGTTGGTTCAGACCTTTGCCAAAAATCGGGTCGGCGGCAAATGTTTTGAGTGATTCGGTCCAAACGAGCGTTCGCGGTGAAGGGGAAACGGTCCCGATAATTGGAATTTCCCACGAATATGGTGCGGTCGCGTGCGGTTTTAGTGCGACGAAGCTGGATACGGCGAATACAACGGCGAACGCGATCCCTGCTAACAGAGCGGCGAGCGGCAGTTTGCCTGCATCTTTGCCCTTGGTCAGCCATATCGCTGCACCGATGGCCAAAAAGACGCCACCGATCCCGATCGAGATGGTCGACAACGCGGCGAGTGTGATTGCAAGAACCAGTCCGTACAGGGTTTTGCGACCGATCCAGTTCTTTTCACGTGCGACGAAAACCAGGACGACCGAGACGTTGAGATAGTCGCAAAACATGCTCGCCGAAACGAATGTCGAACTGACACGCGGGAAGTTGATGACCGGCACTGCGCCGAAATGATAGGTCGTGTATCCAAGCAGCCAATGGTCGGGCTGAATATAGAAAAGAGCAATGGTGATAGCCGCAACGATTAGCGAGATCACGGTCCCGGCAAGCCACGCAAATACGGCGTGTTTGAGCCTAGTGTCGCTTGTTAGCTGATTGAATATGAGCACGGCGATCCCGATCAAATAAACTTCGCCAAGGAGTTTGATATAGCTTGACGCAGGGTTGACCGAGAAAATACTCGAAAGGGCCATTGCGGCGAAGTATGCGGCGAGAAACCAGTAAGAATGGTCGATGCGAAGACGTATTCGCTGAAAAACGAGGCCGCCAACCCAGAGCATTAATGCAAAAGGGAATATCAGGTCGGTTGGCGATAGCTTTTGCAACGCAACAAATACGAACGGCTGCATTGTCCCGAGCGACACTATGAGCAAAAGCACTACGAACCAAGCCACGCCGGAAAACGTCAGCGATACTTTGGCAGTGGTAGTTTCGGCGGCCATCGTTTCGGTCATCTGAGCTTTTTGATCATTTTGTCGAGTACGGACGCAAACCTGTCCAGATCAAAGTTCTGCGGGTCGTCATGAGCATCGGGGATGCCGGCATCGATTGCTGAGTGATACGCCGGGATCAGCCATGAACCCCGTCGAGCACTTGCCGTAATATAGAGCAACGCCAGTCGCTCGTATTGTGCATCACTAAAACCAGGCGTTGGAGCAATACGGTCATTTTCGGCACCGCGGGCCTCTGGGTCTCGACGCCGGGGTTGGACGAGTTCGATATGGATCTGCAGCCCTTTGGCGTCTGCTTTTAGAAAGTCGCGGGCAAATTTCGTCCCGAAACCGTTCTTAACGTTCTCGTTGAACGGCGTCGTCGTAACTGAACGGCCTAAACGGTTTACGAATACGTGAGCAACAGGGTTCTTAAGCCAGATCTCGATCTTGTTGCCTTTCCAAAGCGGGTCGTTGTCCATTTCAGCCGGAAACGGTTCATCCTTGAGATATGGCGTCGAAGTATCGTGAATGATGAAATACAGAGCCTCGATCCGGTCTCCGTTAGGCAATGTCGCGGTCGAAAGCGGCAGATCGAGCGAACCGCCGATGTCGGATTCGCTGATAGAGCGCGTGGTGAGGTACTTTCGCAGTTTTGTCCTATCGAGATGTGATGGCTTTCCGATCAGGCTCTCGAGAGGTTTCGGCAACTTAATTAGTGTTGTTCCGAGTACACCGCCGATCCTGTTGGGCCGAAGCAAACAGCGGGCTTGCTCGACCGGCGTTCCGATAAATTGCAGTGTTCGATCGTCGAATTTACAGGCTGCATTCTGGCCAAAAACTTGGTCGGCGGCGACAAATGTCGAAATGAGCAGCATTAACGGCAATATGTGTCGCAGTTTTCTCATTTGTACTACAAACGGGCGATCAGATCGTCTTCGTTACTTTTGACAGCGATCGCGGAGCGTCGGGATCGAGCCCTTTGGCGGTCGAGAGATACGCTGCGAATAGCTGAGCCGGCACGATAAACGGGATCGGAGTCAGAAATTCGTCGATCTCAGCCGGTAGTATCAGGCTTTTTCGCGATATCCTAGCGATCTCGGGGTCGTTCGTGATCGGCAGACAATCGGCGTGCAGGCCGTGTAAATTATTGAGCAGGTCGAGATTGCTCTTTTTGGTGACGCCTGACGGAGCAAACATTATGACCGGAAAACGGCGTTCGACGATCGCGAGCGGTCCATGGAAAAAGTCCGCTGATGAAAAGCGTTCGGCGACCACGTAGCAGGTTTCCATCAGCTTTAGAGCAAGTTCGTACGAATTGCCATAGTTCATACCTCGGCCAACGACGACGCAGTTTTCCATGAAAACGTATCGTTCAACGAGCGTTTCGACCTGAGACGTCAGCGATAAAGCCTGCTGAGTATACTCCGGGATAAGCTCGAAATCGATCTTCCGCTGTCCAAGGATCGACGCCAACAGATAAAAATGCAGCATCTGGCCGGTATACGTTTTTGTCGCAGCAACTGATTTTTCGCGGCCGGCGTGGATCAGCAGCGTCTCGTCGGCGATCTTGGCCATCGTCGAATCGGCTTCGTTTGTGATGCCGAGTGTGAATGCACCGGAATCTTTAGCCGACTGCAGAACCGCATTAATGTCGGTGCCTTCGCCAGATTGCGATACGCCAACGACAAGGGCCCGACTGAGGTTAAGTTTGGCGTTATAAAGCGTCACGACGGACGGTGCGGACAGCGAAACGGGGATGCCAGTCGTTACTTCGAGCAGGTATCGCCCAAAAAGCGATGCGTTATCGGAACTGCCGCGGGCGACAAGGACGATAAGGTTGATCTCACGAGATCGAAGAAAGGTGCCCAATCGTTCTATCTTTGAGCTTTCGGCTTTGATCGTTCGTTCCAAGACCGCGGGCTGTTCCGCGATCTCCTTCAGCATTAGTGACATATGATCTTTGAAAATATAAGGGACGAACAAAATCATAACATTTGTCCGTCCGCTCTCGAAAGTCGATAAGGTTTTGTGATGATGGATCAGGCCGCTCGCTTCATATACGCGTTGCCCGTGAGTAGCATGATCGCGCTCAGCAAACAGGCTATCGGGCAAACGAGAAGTGCGTAACGCAGCATCGTCGGATCGGCGGTCGCCCCGAACCGGTCGCTTAAATAGCCGATCAGGTTAGATCCAATCAGATAGGCGGCAATATTGACCGAGAAAAAGTAGATGGCAATGCCAAGTCCGCGCAGGTTGACGCCGGTTATCTCGGTAACATCTGCAGCGGCGGCACCAAGCCAGCCCAAGGCAGCTGCGAGCAGTACGCCGTTTGCGAGCAGGATCAGATAGACATTGTCGGTGACGATCAGCAAGAGCCAAAACGGAACTGATATAAGCGATAGCATCGCTCCGTAGAACATACGACCATATCCTCGTAGCTTAAACCAATCGGCCGCGGCACCGCCAAAAAGCGTCGCCGGAATACCCGCAAGCAGCGTCAGGGTTCCGCCCCAGAAACCAATTGTCGCCAGGTCAAATTTGTGCAAACGCGAATAAAATGTGGCTCCCCAGATCGACAGGTTGTTCGTCGCCAGGCCAAGCAAAGCGTATCCCAAACATAGAAAGATAAAGGCGCGGTTAGAAAGCAATTTACGCCAATCGGTTGAGCTGTAGTTCTTGTCGCCGGCCACATCGGCTGTTCTCGCGGGTTCGCGTAACAGAAATACCATGACCGCAAACAGAATTCCCGGAAAACCGACGATCATAAATGCCGTTCGCCAACCGTACGAACTGAGCGAGCCGCCTAAGAGTGCGGCCAAACCTGCTCCGATCGCAATGCCCATTGAATAGATGCTCGTGACGGTCGCTCGGCGTGAAGCCGGGAAATAGTCGGAAAGTAGTGAGATCGCCGCCGGGCCAAGCGTGGCCTCTCCGACACCGACCATTACGCGGCAGGCAAATAGCGTCCAAAAATCGCCGGCAAAAGCCGTCAGGCCGGAAAAAAGGCTCCAAACTGCTACGCCGATTGCGATAATTCTCGTTCGTGAACCACGGTCGGCAATGCGACCGAACGGAATGCCGAGAACGGTGTAAAAGATGACAAATGACGTGGTTCCGAGCAACGCAAGCTGCGTGTCGGAGAACGCCATTTCCTTCTTGATCAGCGGGAAAAGGATGTATATGATCGAGCGGTCGAGGAAATTAAGCACGTACACGACCATCAGCAGGCCGAGCGCATACCACGAATATATCGGCGTCTTTTCGGTCGTATCCGTCATATAAATAGTAGATTATTCGGGCAAGATCATCACAGCCGATTCGCCTTTTACCAAAACGTCACCATTCTGATTGGTGCAGATCGTCTCAAGTGTGACGATATTTTTGTCAGTGCGAATATTAGTGATCGTAGCGGTTGCGGTAACCGTATCGCCGAGAAAGACCGGGGCAGTGAACTTCATGGTTTGCGATAGATAGACGATCTTCATGTCCTTGAATTCGTTGCCGAGTACAGCCGAGATAAACGCTCCGCTCAGCATTCCGTGAGCGATACGTCTGCCAAATCGTGTGGTTTTGGCAAACTCTTCGTCCAGGTGTATCGGGTTATAGTCCCCCGAAACCTCGGCAAATTTACGAACCAATTCATCCGTTACCTCACGCGACGTTGAGAATTGTTGCCCGATATTGATTTCCATAGATTTGCTCCTATTTGGCTATGAACGCCAGAACTGCTTTGTTAAACTCAGCAGCTTTTTCAAACTGTGGTAAATGGCCGCACCCGTCAAATATTACAAGCTCCGAGCCCGCGATACCTTTGTTAAATGTATACGCGTCTGCGACAGGTAGCAGCCCGTCCTGTTTGCCCCAAATAATAAGAGTGGGCTTTTTGATCTCGCCGAGGCGATCATTCAAGAAATCTTCCTTTCGCTTGATCGATTCGATAACGCTGTTGATCGTACCGCCGTCGTTTGCGGTAACGCGGGCAGTCATAAATTGATCGACAAGAGCCTCGTTATTTTGAAACAGCGGATTCGCGAATATCCGTTTCATGTTGGCCCTGATCTCGTCGCGGGTCGAATTGTTGAGTTGGTAGAGATCGGCTTCGCTATAATTTGCCGGAACGACGCCGGCAGCATCGGCGAGGACTATCTTTTCAACTCGGCTCGAGTATTTTATTGCCATCAGACCGGCGACCCAACCGCCCATTGAGTTTCCGACGAGTGATGCCTTGTCGATCTTCAGTTCGGACATGAATTTGTCCAGGAAGTCGGCGAAGGTTGCGACGCGGTACTTGAGCGACGGTTTATCTGACTTACCAAATCCGAGCTGATCGAGGACTATGACGTGGTAGTTTTGTGCCAGCGCCGCGGTGTTTGTCATCCAGTTTGCGGAACTGCCTCCGAGGCCGTGGAGCAAAATGATCTTGGGCTTTCCCGGATCACCCGCCTCAATGTAGTTGATCTTGGCACCGAAAACAGTTACCGATTTCTCTTGCTGGGCTTGTGAGAATGCCGTAACCGCGAAGAGCAGTGTAAGTGTTGCTGCAAAGATATTTGTGCTGATTCGTCTATTCATACATTTTCTCCAGGATCTTCTTGTAATTGGCGGCGACGATGCTTCGTTTCAGCTTCATCGTCGGCGTGACCTCGTCGGCAGCTGGCGAGAAGTCATGTTCAAGTATCGTGTATTTTTTGATCTGTTCCGAACGGGAAACACGTTCGTTCGCGGCCGCGACAGTTTGGTCAACGGCGGCTTGAACTGTCTCGTGCCGGATCAGAACGGAAATATTCGCTGCGGCGATCCCGTTCGATCGGGCAAATGCCGTGAGTTCTGCCTCGTTAAGCGTTATCAACGCAACGCAGTAGCTGCGGCCATCGCCAAAGAGAAAGCAATGGCTGATAAGATGAGATTCTTTGACGTAGTTTTCAACAAGTGCGGGAGCGATGTTCTTTCCGGTGGAAAGCACGATTATTTCTTTCTTCCGCCCGGTGATCCGCAGGAAACCATCTTCGTCAATCGATCCAAGGTCACCGGTCTTGAGCCAGCCATTAGCGTCAAACATCTCGGCGGACCTTTCCGGTTCCTTGTAGTATCCGGAGAACATCATTTCGCTCTTAACGAGTATCTCGCCATCGCCCGCGAGGCAGACCAAGCACATCGGCATCGGCTTTCCGACAGTGCCGAATCGGTGCTCAGATACGGTGTTGAACGCAACGCAGATATTCTCGGTCAGGCCGTACGCCTGAAGGATCGGCAAACCGTTTCGCGAAAAATAGTCGGCGATCTCAAGCGGCAGCGGTGCACCTCCGGACGTTAGCAGGCGAACACGGCCGCCGAGAGCATCTTTCAGTAGCTGAGGATCATCGGTCGAGGCGCCGCCTGTTGCGACGGTCTTGGCGTGGATCTTCTCAAAGAAGCGGGGAAGCGAGGCAAAAACCGTCGGTTTGACCTCGATCATGTATTCGTAAAGCCGACTTAGGTCATCAACAAAATACGCCGGAGCTCCGTTGTAGAGGCGGTTATAGATCCCGGAAATGCGTTCGGCAACATGGCAACCCGGTAGATACGAAAGCGAGACGTCAGAATCGAAGATCGGCACCGATCGCCGCAGCGATTCGACACTGTTGAGAATATATTTGTGCGAGAGCATCGCCCCCTTCGGGTTGCCGGTTGTGCCCGAAGTGTAAACCATGATCGCGGTATCCGCGGCGTCGGCAGTATATCCGATAGATTCGACGGCACCGAGGTAGCGTTCGCGGTTCGTTCTGCCAAAGTCCAGGAACGCAGCCAATCCGCCATCTTCGATGCAGATGATCTGTTTCAGATTCGAAGCAGAACCGTTGGTACCACGCAGCTTCTCGTATTGTTTTAGGGTATCGACAAATAGAAACTCTGCGTCGGAGTGGCGAACGATAAATTCGCACTGTTCGGTCGAACTTGTCGGATATATGCCAACACCGACACCGCCCGCCGCGATCGCCGCAATATCGCAAATCGTCCATTCCGGCACATTTCCGGCGAGGATCGCAACGCTCGCACGTTTTGTCAGGCCCTTGGCGAGCAATGCACAGGCCAGATCGTGAACCTTGTCTTCAAATTCGCCCCAGGTCTGAGGCTTCCAGCCGTCACCGTCGCGAGTATAGAACACATCACGCTCGCGATATTTATCGCATTGGGCACGGAAAAGACTGTAGATGTTTGAAAACTGCATTCAATGAATACTAATACTTCATAGCGAGCGAAGCCATGTTAAGGCCACCGCCCGATGCACAAAAGACGATCGTGTCGCCGCGTTTGATCTTTCCATGAGCGAGAGCATCGTGAAACACCATCGGAATACACGCTGAGCCGGTATAGCCCCATTTGTCCATTATAGTGTGGGTCTTTTCATACGGGATGTTCATGTCCTCCATGACGTATTTGATCGTCGACAGATTGACCTGAGTCCAAAGAAATACGTCGATCTGTTCGAGCGTGAGCCCTGCCTTACCGACGACCTCATTGACGATCTTCGGCCAGCCGATCATGTTTACCTCCGGCGGGTATTTCTGGGCAAAACGAAGTCGGTTAGTGTTATTTTCGTCAAGTACTTCCTGAGTGATAGGCGTTTTAGTGCCGCCGGCAAAAATGCCCATGAAGGTATTGTAGCTACCGTCCGCAAAGAGTTTTGAGGCCAGAAAGTGCTTTTCATTCTCGACCGCACCCAAGACAAAGGCTCCGGCACCGTCCGCAAATAAGGTCGATGTCTTTTTATCCGACCAGTCGACGAACTTGCTCATCGCGTAGCAGCCGATGACCAGCACCGTCTTATAACTCGGGTCTGCGATGATGTACTTATATGCTGCGTCCAGGGTTGTCACGAATCCTGCACACGCACAGTTAATGTCGAAGGTACCTGCATTTATTGCCCCGATACGTTCCTGTACAACGACTGATGTCGCCGGCGAGATATACTCGGGCGTATCGGTCGCAAGAAGAATAAGATCGATCTCAGCCGCGTCTATGCCCGCGTCCCGAATCGCTGCGATCGCAGCCTGAGTTGCAAGATCTGCTGCACTTTCATCCGGTGCGGCGATGTGACGTTCCTTTATGCCGACGATGTTTGTTACAAATTCGTCAATATCGACGCCAAGATTTCGGCTGAGATCAGCGTTCGTCAGTACTTTTTCCGGCACATAAATACCGGTGCCAATTATTCGTGCATCTGTCATTTCAAGCCTCAAGAAATTTTGTAACGATCTGATTAAATTCGCCTGCCTTTTCAACGAATGCCATGTGGCCGCTGCCGGCGATCAGAGCCAATTGAGCATTCGGAATGGCATCGGCCAAATTATGAGCATTTGCGGTCGGCACAACCGTGTCCTCGTCGCCGGTGATCACCAAGGCCGGGACCACTAGCGTTCCAAGTCGCGACTCGGCATCAAATGCAATTGCGGACTGGAGTTGACCGAGATATACGTCCTCAGGAACAACGTTTTCCTCGCGAAGCTGACAGAACCTCTCGACCACGTCCGCGTGCCGGTCGACATAGTCAGGTGAAAAGGCGATCGTTAGATACTGTCGTATCCGCTCGGGCGAATTCAGGCCATTGGTCGCAGCAAATGCTCCCAGAACTTTCATTGACGGAGATACGTGATTTGCACCGCCGAAACTTGTTGAAGCGAGCACGAGCTTGCGAGTTCGTTTCGGGAACATCATTGCAAATTCCTGAGCTACGAAACCGCCGAATGAAACTCCGAGAATGTGGGCGGCGTCGATACCGATCGAATCCAGCACCCGAGCGGCATCGTCGGCGATCAACTCAATTGACATCTGAACTCCCGGCGGAGCCTTTGATCGCGAAACACCCCGGGGGTCGAATGTAATGACCTGAAATGACGTAGAAAGCTCATCTATCTGCCATTCCCAAGTCCACATCCCGGACGCGAATCCGGGGATAAGAAGCAACGGAATACCACTGCCGGTTGATTCGCAATATAGCTGCAAGCCTTCCGTTTCGATCGTCCAGTTCATCTTAATTTCTAGTTATGTTCGGAGAAAAGTAAAGTGCGGCGGCGAGTCATACCCGCCGCCGCAATATCATCAGAAGCTGAACTTGAACGCCAACTGTATGACGCGCGGACCGGCACTTGCTCGTTCGATCCGGCCGAAATTCGCGCCCGAAATGTTATTGTTCGGATTTGCGTAATTCACCCAGTTGAAAACGTTGAAGAACTCGGCTCTGAGTTCACCGCGATATCGTTCGCCAAACGGCATCATCTTGATGAACGAGATATCGACATTCTTCTGTCCCGGGCCGGTCATCACGTTTCTGAGCGAATTGCCGAATGGGCGGTTCGGGTCGAAACGCGGATTGTTGATCGAGGTATATGCACCGGTGCAGATCGACGTCGAAGCGACAACCTGCGGGCAAGACGGCACGAATGCGCTGGTGTTGAAATAGCCGTTCAAACGCGTGGCTGTGCTCCCGGTCGTGTACAGGTCTCCGTTGAATGCCTGGTTGTAGTTTGCCCGGCTGATCAGGCCTGTTCCGTTCGAGTTTTCGATAGAGAAGGGAAGTCCGGTCTGGAAAACCGCAACACCCGCAACCTGCCAATCACCCAAGATCGCCTTTGCCGCACCGGACTTGAACTTAAAAGGCAAATCATAAACGCCGCTGATGACGATTCTCTGTTCGCGGTTGAAATCCGAGCGGCCGCGATTGGTCCGCCAGTCGTACTGATCGCCCGGTACGTTGGTCAATTCGTTGAGGGCGGCCCCCGAGTAATAGTCGATACTTTTACCGAATGTGTAGGCAGCCAGGAACTGAAGGCCATTTGAAAAACGCCGAGTAAGCGATGCCTGCAGCGAATGATAAGTCGAGAGCGACGTTGTCTGCACCTGCTGGATGCCGCCTGTAACATTCTTGTTGCCGCTGATAATGGAGCTGGGCCCGAGCGGGTAAAAGAATGAGTTTGTCGTGCTGTTGTAGGTCGGCTGATTGAGCGTGATCACCTGCATGAGGTGTGTGCCCTTATTGCCGACGTAGCCTACGTCAAGCAGGTAATTCTTGAACAACTGCCATTGGACGCCGATGTTGAACTGCTGGACATACGGTGTCTGAAGTTCCGGATCAACAAACACGCCGCTTACTGCCGCTCCCGTTGGTGTCGGAATGTTTCCGTTCAACGGAAAAGCCGAGGTCGGCGGAACCGGGAAGAACGGATTTGCGAAAGTTCTGAGGCCGGGAAACGCGATCGGTGACACGACCGAAACGGGCAGTGTGAAGTACGGATAGTTAAACAGCTGAGTATTCGCATATCTCGTTGAGATACGGTCGTAGTAAACGCCATAACCACCACGTACGACAAGGTTTAGGTCCTCATCGAGCATGTATGCAAAACCGACGCGAGGTGCAATGTTGTTCTTGTCGACCGGCACAAGCGTTTTCGTCACAGTGGGCACTCCGGGAATTCGTCCACCTTCGGCCTGTACTAAGCCGTTGGGTGGAGCGGCCGGCGACGCGGTCGTTCCGATCCTCAGTTGCGTCGGATCAATATTTACAAGCCGCCCTTCGGTATCCACCGGCAGGCCGTAAAAGTCGTATCTCACTCCAAGATTTACTGTAAGACGGTCGCTGATCCTCCAATCGTCCTGAACGAAGCCACTCGCATCAGTAACGCGGAATGAGCGGTCAAACTCGCCCGATCCGATCAGCGAAAGGCCGTTGGTCAAGGTTGCAAAGGAAAGGCTTCCGCCGGTCAGGAAGTCTGAGAAACTTGCGAATAATAGTTGTCCGCGTGAGAACGCATTGAAGTAAAACTTGACGGTCGATCTACGGTACTCAGCACCGAAACGAAGTCGGTGCTTGCCGGTGGTCCACGAAAGCGTGTCGCCGAAGGTATAGCCGTTGATACGCGAAGACTGGTCGGCAAGTGTACCCGATCCAAAAAAGAAAGCCGAGTCGAGGCCCAGCACGCGGATCGTCGGTGCTCCCGGAAACTGACTCGCAAGCGGGCTGGTGATGCCGAGCGAAGCTGCTGTAAATGGTTCCTCAGGCACGCTGGTCACGCGTAATCGGTTAAACCCGAATCGAGCCTGATTAACGACGTTCGGCGAGAAAATGTAGGTGTCAGTTATTGAATAGAGTTTCTGCTTTATCGTGAGGTCGCCGCCGAATCCTATCAACTGTCGGTCGCCGTTTCCGAGACCGGCGAAATTATAATTTGCCTGAAATGTCGGGTTGTCCGCGACGAAGAATTTAGCTGAAAGATTGTGATTATCAGTGAACACAAAGTCGCCATTGATGTTGAATTGATTTTCACGAAAACGCGATACTCCCGACTGCGGCACCGTAGTGGCAGCAAACGGTGTGGAGGTCGAGGCGAATCCGGATGATGGGATCGCATATGCTCCGCCGGCCAGACGGGCATTCAATATATTCACCGCGACGGGATTGATATTTGCGACCGGGATACCGAATGTAGCGGCAAGGCCGGCTGCCGTGCGATTGTCATCACGAAGACCTGCAGGTACCGCGGGTGAAGTAAGGCTGTTGACCAGACTTACGCCATTCGTTTCGCGAGTTCCTTGATACGATCCAAAAAAGAAGACTCGATCTTTCACCACCGGGCCGCCGATCGTTCCGCCAAACTGATTGCGCGTTGCCACCGGACGTTCAAGTCCACGAGCCTTAATGAATGCTTCGTTGGCGTTAAGGGCCTTATTCCGAAGGAAATAGTAGGCGTTTCCGTGAAGGACGTTCGAACCGCCGCGTGTGATCGCCTCGATATTGCCGCCTGAATTACGGCCGGACGCCGCGTCATACATTGAGGTTTGAACAATAAACTCCTGAATGCTGTCAGTCGCGGGAACGGCAATATTTGGGGTCGAATTAGTACCGATCGAATTCGCGTCGACGCCGTTAATGCGAACACTGTTGCTCGTCGTTCTTTGTCCGTTGACGGTAATGGTCGCATCGCCGCGGCCAAGATCCGTACTATTGGACAACGAACTCTGAGCTCCAGGAGAAAGCGTCAAAAGCTGCTGAAAGTTTCTGGTAGGTAAGGGAATCTGGCGAAGCGTTTCACCCGAAACGGTCCTGCCATTTTGTGAGGACTCAACCTGAGCGACCGGAGCCTCGACATTTACGACGTTCTCGCCGCCGCTAATAGAAAGCTGTGAGTCAATTACCGTAGTTTGGGCTATATTGACGGTTGTCTCAGCTCGATACTTTTGAAATCCCTGGCCCGTGATCTCGATCGAGTAGTTGCCGGCCGGGAGCAACTGAAGCGAGTAGTTTCCTTCGCCGTCAGTAGTTGCTCCGCGAGTGAATCCGGTATTTAGATCCTTTACCTGCACGGTCGCCCCGGCGACAACAGCGCCGTTAGGGTCAGTTACCGTGCCGCTCAGTTGGCCAGTTCCGCCCTGACCGAAGACGGCGGCTGTAAAGAAGATGATCGTTATTGTGATCTTCAAAAGTGTCATTTGATTCATGTAAACCTCCAGAAAGAAAATGAACGTCCGTTTTTTATTTGTCTAAACTTAAAAGGTGAATCATTCAGCTTCAATTCACCTTATTGCGTTTCTATTTACCGACCGTTTGAACTCCAAAAGCTTATCGTCGCTCAACGTGCCATATGCAAAGATCTTGGTTAGGCAATTGAGTGCCTGATCGTCGTCGAGGCCGAGGTGGCGATTTCCGCCAAAGAGTTTTTCGACCAGAAAGTAATTAAAAAATTGCATGTATGCCGCGGTAAAGACCAGGGCAGCGTCGACGCCGGTTCTGAGATCACCACGTTTTTCGGCTTCAATAAACTTTTCAGCAAATACGGTGCGAAACCTGTCGGTGATGCCGTCAAACATTTCGCGAAAGTGACGGTTCTGAAATTCCAAAACGTCTATGTACATCAAAAGCCAAAAATCGGAGTGTTGGTTAACCAATTGACCCACTAGTTCACCAAGCTTGCGCATATTGCCGGGCTCGAGCGGCTCGTCGATCTCGCTAAACATGGCACGAAGCTTTTCATCAATGACGGTCTGATACTTATCGATGATCGACTCAAAGATAGACTCTTTTGTCGGGTAATAATTGTAGAGATTACCCAGAGATACTTCAGCGTGCTTCGATATGTCACGCATTGAGGTAGCGTGAAAACCTTGCCTAATAAACAATTCGCGAGCGGCGTCTTCGATCGTCTCCTTTCGTTCCTGAATGACGGCCTTGCTAAGTTTAGGCATAAATAAAAACGAACGACCGTATTTTTATATTTAAACGGATGCCGAGTCAAGCGGAAAATCAAATTTTATTCCGCGATGATCTCGCTGGTGTCTTCTGCCTCGTTACGCAGGTCATGCAGTACTGCGTTTATCGCGCCGCCGATCATGAGGACCACCGCGGTCAGATATAACCAGAGAAGGAGAATGATCACGGCACCGAGCGAGCCATAGGTTCTGTCGTAACTGTTGAAATAGTTTAGATAAAGCCTAAAACCGCCGGTCAGCAGGAGCCAGAGAACGATCGCCACCAGGGAGCCTGCGGTGATCCATATCCATTTGAATCTGCGAAAGTCTGGTAGAAAATTATAGATCACCTCGCATGCCAAAAGCATAACTAACAGGATCGAGATCCACTGGATCCCGACCAAAACAAGTGGTGATGTGATCGGCATTCCGACCCAATTAGTGCCGGCCTGCACTAGTTGCCAACCATAAAACATAATGGCAAGGCCGATAGCCGCAAGCACGGTGACGACTAGAGTAAGGACAATGGACTGTGCCTTCGTCCAAAACCAGTTGCGGCGTTCGCGCAGTTCATATACTGAATTTAATGCCCCGCGGATCGCGTCAACGCCCGATGATGCCGACCACAGTGTTGCGATGAGGCCGAGCGTTAGTTTGCCACTCGAACTGTTCGCGGCGACCTCTTCGACCGTATTTCGGACCAGTACGAACACCGACGTCGGCATTATCTGCTGCAAATAATTATAGAGTTCGCTCTTCAGTGCATCGGTGGTCTCAAGGACGAGGCCGAACAAACTGACCAGGAAGAATATGAAAGGGAAGAGGGCGAACGAAAAATAGAAGGCGGCCTGTGCCGCCCTATTGAACAGGTCCGAATCGTCGGCCTTTTTATAAAGCCGTTTCGAAAAAGCGACCCAATCGAATTCTATTGCCGCAAGCATCTTGTTTTACCCGCGACTTCGTTCAAGCAAGGTCATTGTCAGGACGGACAGCAGGACTATGGCTTCTTCTTCGGCCGGAATTTGCACCACCGGTTCGAGCTCAAAGATGCCTTCCATGAAAGCTGGCTGTTTGGCAAGTCGGGCCACATGGGTGCCATCCACTCGCGAGACGATATACGCAGGATTAAAAAAGTAGCCGGTAAACATACCAAGTATCGGTACTTCACCTACCACGGTATCGACGACCTTTACCCAGCCGTTCTCCTCTCGTATCTCCATGATCTGATTTTCGTTCTCATCGAAGATAAGATAATGAGCTTTAAATATCGACCGCATACCTTTTCTACTAATCGACCCAACGCCGCGGCCCTGAGCATCGGTGAAAGTGTATTTGGCTGAAAAATCAATGATCCGGTCTGCCTTGATCTTGTAAAGGTGCTGCGTCTGTTGTTCGTCTGCGAAAACGTTAATGTCCTCTTTGAGCTTGAACAGTTTCTGCTTGACGTAGCCGATGAGATGGCCATTGGCGTCGCGAACGTAGATCTGGCTGGCGATGGCCAACAGCTTAAATGACAGTTTTATCGGATAATTCATTCCACTCGCCTCCGTAATTCTTTATATCGATCCCGACAAATGAGGTCGGGATCAACCTAGGACACATCCACGAATCTTCGTTCGACACGAGGACCGATCCCGCATGTGATCTCATAGGATATCGTATCGACAATTCCCGCCAAGTCTTCAGCGAGAATAGCACAATTATCAGATTTTCCAATTAGGACCACTTTGCTACCAACTTCGACCTCCGGGATGTCGGTCACATCGATTATCGTCCAATCCATCGAGATCTTGCCGATGATCGGCGCGTAGCGATCATTTACGATAACAGCCCCAACGTTTGATAACTTTCGCGAATAGCCGTCTGCATATCCAATTGGGATCGAGGCGATCAATGACTTTCGCTCCGCGGTAAAAGATCGACCATATCCGATCGTCTCGCCAGGATCTACTGACTTGAGGTGGGATATTTCGGAGAAAAGTGAGATCACAGGTTTCAATTCCGGAGTCGGGATGCCCTTAGGAAGAACGTCTCCACCCAAGCCGTAAAGGACTCCGCCAAGTCTCACCATATTACCCCGTGTTTCGGGATATGCTATCGATGCCGGAGAATTGGCAAGATCGATCAAGTCTGGTGAGTGTCCATGCCGACGAAGTGCCTCGAGAGCGCTATATAGGGCGGTCTTCTGATGGTCGGTAAAATCGCCCTGCTCAAGATCGTCGGCGGCCGCAAAATGCGTCATTACGCCCGCGAGTCGGATATGTGTAAACTGCGCAAGTTTACGAGCGAATATCTCCACGTCTTCAGGCCGGACTCCTAGACGCCCCATCCCCGTGTCGATCTTCAGATGGTAAGGATGAGTAACGCTCAGCTTACTTGCCGCGTGCTCAAGCAAAGTAGCCTGATCCAGTCGGAATATTACCGGCGTCAGATCGTGCTCGAGTAATTCAGCTTCCTGTCCGGGCCAAAAACTGCCAAGTATTAGGATCGGAAGCGTGATGCCCGCGTTCCTTAGCTCAATTGCCTCTTCAACGATCGCGACGCCAAGCCAATCGGCACCCAGTCCTGCAAGGACCCTGGAGCACTCGACGGCTCCATGCCCGTAGGCATTGGCCTTAACAACCGCCAGATATTTTACAGAATCTCCGACGAAAGCCTTTACGGAAGTAAAATTATCCGCCAGGGCATTGAGGTCGATCTGAGCGAAAGTGGGGCGATGTTGCCTGTTCTTGGTCATTGTTGGATCGACTGCACGCTAGGGTCGCAATAGTAAGGTCGTCGTCACAGAATCGAGACGACCACGTTATCATCGATAGAGCAAAAACAAGTTGGTCGCTTACAACGGAATATTGCCGTGCTTCCTTGGCGGATTGCTATCGCGTTTTCCTCTCAGTAATGTCAGTGCCCGGATCAGCTTTGGCCTTGTGAATCTAGGTTCTATGACCTCATCGATGAAGCCGTGTTCAGCAGCTACATATGGATTTGCAAATTTATCCTCAAATTCAGCGATCTTACCCTTTCGGTAAGCCTCGTCGTTGTCGGCAATCTCACGTTTGAAAAGCACGCCTACGGCACCTTCGGCTCCCATCACCGCGATCTCCGCAGTTGGGTAGGCAAAGTTTATGTCGGTCCGAATATGTTTGGAAGCCATAACGCAATAGGCACCGCCATAGGCCTTGCGGGTAATGACAGTTATCTTTGGAACAGTTGCCTCTGCAAATGCATAGAGCAGTTTTGCTCCGTGGCGAATGATGCCGAAATGCTCCTGGTTCACGCCCGGCAAGAAACCGGGTACGTCCTCAAACGTGATCAACGGAATATTAAAACAATCACAAAAACGCACAAATCGAGCCGCTTTGACCGATGCGTCGATGTCCAAAACGCCGGCCAGAAAAGCCGGTTGATTCGCCACGATCCCGACAGACATACCGCCGAGCCTTGCAAAACCGATCACGATATTTGGTGCGTGATGTTCCTGAACCTCGAAAAAGTAATTCTCATCGACGACGTTATTTATGATATCGCGAATGTCATACGGCTGATTTGATGATTCGGGGACCATCGAATCTAGTTTCTCATCAGCACGGTCGACGGGGTCAGTAGTCGGAACGAATGGAGGATCATCGACGTTATTGGAGGGCATGAATGACAACAATTGCCGGGTAATTCTCAAAGCATCTTCATCGGAATCCGCGGCAAAATGAGCCACGCCCGATTTGACGTTGTGTGTCATCGCACCGCCAAGTTCATCCTTGGTGACATCCTCATGTGTAACCGTTTTTATAACATCAGGGCCTGTGATGAACATGTACGATGTTTCCTTGACCATTACATTGAAATCGGTGATTGCCGGTGAATACACCGCTCCGCCCGCACAAGGACCCATAATGCAGCTGATCTGCGGCACGACACCGCTGGCGAGCGTATTTCGCAAAAAGATATCCGCGTAGCCGCCCAGGCTGACGACACCTTCCTGAATGCGAGCTCCACCCGAATCATTCAGCCCCACCACCGGAGCCCCCGTTTTCATTGCGAGATCCATAACCTTACAGATCTTTTTCGCGTGCGTTTCCGATAGAGAGCCGCCGAACACGGTAAAATCCTGGGCAAAAACAAATACCGCCCGGCCGTCAACAAGACCGTGTCCGGTGATCACACCGTCGCCAAGATAATGCTGTTCGTCGAGTCCAAAATCCTTTGATCGATGTACTACGAATTTATCGAATTCCTCGAAAGTCCCATCATCGAGGAAAAACTCGATCCGTTCACGCGCGGTCATTTTTCCGCTGGCTTTTTGTTTTTCCAGGCGTTTTGCTCCGCCGCCCTGCTCGGCGGCTATCGATCGTTCTCGCAAAAGCTCGACTCTATTTGAGGTCTTTGTTTCAGGCTTCATAAGCGATTAGTGTAGCGATTTTTAGGTTGATTCTCAAAGCCGTTTAACTATCGACTGCCAAGAAGATCGGAGTATTTTTCTATCGATCAATGCCGGCATCTACAGAACGGCCAAAGGCAACCTAATAGTCATGCCGCCACTGTTTTCAAATCTCGCCTAATCTGTTACAAATAGACTGACAAATGAACAACTTGCCAATCATTTCGAGTCGTGACAATCAGAGGTTGGTCAGAGCACGCAAAGTCCGAGATAGGCATATTTCCGGAAAGATATTCTTGGAAGGAAAGCGGCTTTCGGAAGAGGCACTAAGGTCTGATCTAGCGATCGAGGAGTGTTTTGTCTCTGAGAAGTTCGTGAATTCGGTTGATAATGCCGATATTTTGAAAAGGCTGGCGGAAACCTCCCGGTTCGTATTCGAACTGCCGGATAGAGTGTTTCACACGATAGCGGCAACAGATCACTCCCAAGGCGTGGTCCTGATAGCTGAACGACCTGAGCATACTAAAGAGACGATCGAGAATAGCATTTCAACGGGTTCGTCTCTGCCTATAGTCCTGGTACTTTTTCAGATCAACAATCCCGCGAATTTGGGAGCTGTCCTCAGAACCGCCGAAGCGGCCGGGATCGCCGGTATTATTGTTACTGAAAGTTCGACGGATGTGTATTCGCCAAAGTCCCTAAGAGCGTCGATGGGAGCGGCTCTTCGTTTACCGGTTTGGACGGATATAACACTGGATGCAGCTATTGCCTGGGCCGGGGAGTTTGGACTAGAAGCAACTGCTACCGGTGCGCAATCCACCGCCTCTCATACCGAAATTGATTGGCTCAAGCCGCGATTGCTAATTTTCGGATCGGAGGCTCACGGACTGAACGAATCGCAACTTGAGTTCGTCCCCGAGCGGATTCGGATACCGATGGATAACCAGGTGGAAAGCCTCAACCTGGCGGTTGCGACCGGTATCATTCTCTTCGAGGCGAAGCGGCAGATACAGTCCAGATCATCTACCGATTAGCATTTGAGTTAGTCGTTGACGGTGCCTTGATCGCTTCAAACTCCTTTCTAAGGTTTGTCTGAATGGTCGTATCGTTCAATACAGCGATCGCCATCGCGATGTCTACGGCAATAGTCTTAGCGTTTGCGGGGTCCGCTTCGCTAAGGCGATTTCTGGCTTCGGTCATCGACGAACGAGCCTTTACATAATCGCCGATAAGCAAATGAGCACGCCCGACCAAATAATGGTCCTCGCAATCCTGCGGGTTCGCTCCAAATTTCGCAAGAAATCCGGCCGGATCCTTATCGACTTCACGACGGTTTTCTTCAAATGCGCTCAAAGGGATGTTTGCTACCTTCATCTCCGTGATCGGCGGATTCTCAGGGCCTTTCGCTGGTACAAACAGGAAATGATATGCAGCTAGTCCGATAATTCCTCCGATCAATAACATACCGACCGTTTTCAAGATCTTTCCAGCAGTACCGGCAGATTCAGTCAGATCATCCCTTGACGCGTCGCCGGAGTTTCCAAACATCGAAAAAGACTCGACCGGCTCGTCAGCCGGGTACTGTGGCTCATTCGAAAACGCTGGTTCCGGCAATACAGATTCGGTAGGTAACAAGTTTTGATGTAATTCAACATCTTCCGGATCCAATTCAACCGTAGCACCGTGGTCACTATCGTCTACGCCCGGAGATTCGCGGTCCAAATGGAATGGCGATTCAGGTTCGGCGTCGTCGCCCACCTCAGTTATTTGAGCGATATCGGAATCCGACGGTGCTTCGCTAATGAAAAAGACGTCAGGTTCAGGACGTTGGCCAGCATCAATTGAAAACTCCGCCGTATCGATCTCCAACAGGTCATCTTCGTCGGATTCCTGCGACTCCGGTCCTTGTTGAATAGGTCTGACGCTCGCGACGGTCGCCTCTTCCTCGTCTACTATTCGCACCAAAGGATCGCTTGCCGCATTGACATGATCGACCGCCATTGAAGGCTCCGGTGATTCGATCGTCACTCGCACAAGCACCGCGGTCAGGTTGTCTTCGGCCCCCCGATCGTAGCAGGTCTCTTTGATCCGTGAACAGATCGTTTGGAGATCGTCGCCGGAACCCAGCAGTTCGGCGATCTCAACATCGCCAATATGTCGTGTGACACCGTCGGAACATATTAGAAAAGTAGAATCGGAGGAGAGTAGAGTAGTTTTGAGTTCAAGTTCCACCACCGGCTCCGCCCCGAGTGCACGGCTAATAATGTTCTTGCCGGGATGGTTCTCTGCCTGTTCTTCGGTCATCCGACCAGCCCGAACCTCTTCCGCAACCATAGAATGGTCGTCTGTTTCACGAAACAGCGTTCCTTCGCTATCGAATCTGTAAAGACGCGAGTCTCCGACGTGCCCGATTGTCGCGATATTGCCGTTTAGGTGGAGGGCAACGACCGTCGTAGCCATTTTTGAGAGCTGTGCCAGCTCGTTGGACATTTGATGAATAGCTGAATTAGCACTCTCCAGTGCCGCCCGCATAACTTCCTCAGCGTCCTGGACGGCACTCATGTTCATGAACGCTTCGCCCAGGATCTCCATCGCCATCTGCGAAGCCACCTCGCCCGCCTGCGCTCCGCCAACCCCATCAGCAACCGCAAAGATTCCGCGTTCCGGTATTTCGAGAAATGAGTCTTCGTTCTGGGGCCTCTTTTCGCTTAGCCCACGATCCGAGATCGATGATGATTCAATGCGGGTATTCACAACCATGATAATTCTCCGAGAAGCTGAGAGTTCTTTAACTTAGCGGCTATTGCGAGTTGGACTCAACTGGCGAACTCTTGGCAACAAATTCGTCTCGGCGAAGATCAAGCGAATTTCGATGCGAAAGAGCCATCAACATGCCCAACATAAAAAAGCTCGTGATCAGGCTAAAGCCGCCATGGCTTACAAAGGGCAGAGTAATGCCGGTCATCGGCAAGGCACGGGTTATTCCACCAATATTCACGAGCGCTTGGAAACCAATAAAGGCCGAGAGTCCGACAGCACACAATTTGCTGAACATATCGCGGGAATCGCGAGCTGTACGTATGCCGGCAGTTACAAAGACGATCAGGGCAAAGATTAACAACAATCCACCAAAAAGTCCAAGTTCTTCGGCCAACGCGGCGAAGATGTAGTCTGAATCCGCAACAGGGATCAGCTCCGGATATCCAAGCCCGAGACCGCGTCCGGTTGTGCCCCCTGATGCCAGGCCAAATGTTGCTTGTGCCGGCTGGAAAGCCAGAATATCAAACCACGCGTCGACGTTGATCGTCCGCTGAAGATCGGGGTCTTCCGCCAACATGGCAGGCAGATTCGGATCCTTTTCGACTAACCTTTTGTAATAATCGTCGTAATCTTCCTTCCACCAGGATGTTTCCGGTGTTGGCGGATTGAATCCGTCAAGCCACAAGTGAAAACGTTGCTGGATACGATTAGGTAACGCGAGCTTTACCGGAGCTGCGATCGACGGCAGAAGTGGAATTTTCTCCTGCGTCTTCTCGGGCAAAGCACCGACGACAAGTATCGCAATGACCAGAGCGACACTACCGATCAAAACAAATCGTTGCGAGAACCTTCGAACAGCCACCAGATAAAGAGTTGCATAGACCGAGCTGAACACCATCATCTGGCCGAAATCCTTCAAAACAAAGAAGGGAACAAATGGTAGAGCCGCCATAAATACAAGCGGGACGACATCCTTGGCTCGGGGAATGCCCCAATAAGTACGTGCCAGATTTCGATATAGTACAGAGAGTATTGCTGCAAATCCGATCAAAAACGGTACTTTCGATGGCTCCCAAGGAGTCATATTACCGACCTTGCCGGCCCGAGACGTAATTGCAGCGAAAATCAAAGGGATCAATGTTAGCAAAACGATCACGAACCCATTTTCTTGAAGAAATTTGAGGACCTTGTCCCGACGCAAAAGGATGAAGGCGGCGAGCATCCCCAGTATAGCCAGCAGAGGGTTTATTGTGTTTCCCGACAACAGAACATCCTTGATATCTCCTTCGGCGGGCCGCGGCTTTTCGGCCGATAGGTCTACAGGCGAAGGTGGCGTCGCTGGCAGGCCCATTATCTGCTTTTTCTCGGCTGAATAATTTTCCTGAATATAATGCATCTGCAGGGTATGCAGTTTTGCCTGTCGGGCCTCAGATTTTTCCTTTCTGGATGTGTATTCCTGGTCGCTGAAAAGTCGGTATTGCACGGTCAGTCCGACCGAAAAAAGAAGTATCGCAGACGTGTATAGCGTCCAATTACCATCAAACTTAACAAATCGCTTTAAGATGATCGGGATAAATGCAAGCAATGAAAGAAGTAAGAGGTTTCGACCGGCAACGAGCCACGATGTCTCATATCCGCGGATCAGCGCCCCATAATAGATAGAGTAGTGCGATACCGCCGTCAGAAAGACGATCAGGATCAGAATAAAAACATGTGATGATGTCCGGTTTTTCAACTTGTCGTCCCTTTTGCTATCCCTGCTTTTTCTTGGCAGATTTTGGCTTCGATGTCGGCTTTTGCGGAGCAGCTTTGGGCTTGTACTGGTCTCCTAAGAGTCCGAGTTCACGAGCCTTAAGAATTACATTTGCCGCTATTGGGGCAGCCGTTCTGGCGCCAAAGCCACCGCCCTCGACCACGACCGCAATTGCAACTTGGGGACGTTCGAGCGGCGCGATCGTAATAAACCAACTATCGGTGCGCTCGTACATGACCGGAGCGTCATATTCAACCAACTCACCTTTGTCATTCTTTCTCTTCTTCTTGACCGTTCGAAGTTTCCCTGTTTTTTCGTCGTAAAGGGGAGCCAACTTCTCAGCCGTTCCTGTTTTTCCACCGGTTTTGATACCCGTACCGGCGAGCTTGGCCGATATGACCGTTCCGGTTCCGCCCGGCTCCTCTGTAACAGTCGACATAATTCCACGCATAGCCGCGGCCTGTTGCGGAGAGAGTACTTGGGAAAATGCCTGTGGAGCCTGATCGGCTTCGATCTTCGGCTTCATCAGTTTTCCTTCCATATTTCCCGGAATGGAAGCGATCAGTGCCATTTGAAACGGCGTCATCTGTCCGGCATAACCTTGCCCCATACCTTCGAGTCCGAGGTCGTAAAGCGAGATCTTGCTGCCGGTCACAATTGTTGATTGAGCCGGTGCAAGGGCACTAGCGATGTTTAGATTACTTGCGTTCCAAAGATTCGGAAAAAAACGAGCCATGACGGCGTCATCAGGAGTGTCAACGCCGGCTATTCCCATCAATAAGGCCGTTTCGCGAATTCGCTCTCGTCCAAGTTCGATCGCTAGCTGTGCGAAATATTGATTACTCGAAACCTTGTAGGCAAACGTGAGGTCCTTTTCCTGACAGCCGCCGTCACAGGCTCCAGCTACGGTGCCATCGGGAAGTAATTTCTGTGTAGCGTCAACGATCGGCCTTGAGCCCCGGACCGGCTTAAAACCATCCGCATAGCTCGGGAATTGTGAATTTTGTTTTCCTGCCCGAAAGGCAGAAATCGCGGTAAATGTCTTGAAGGTCGACCCTGGAACGTAAAACTCTCGCGTCGCGCGGTTCAGGAGCGGCTTTTCACGCTTGTTTGCTTCGAGCTTGAGGTAACCATCCAGATCCTGGGCCTCGGCGAGACTGTACGATGGATTTGAGTACATTCCAAGCACATCACCGGTTTGCGGATTGATTACGACGATCGCTCCGATCTTGCCGGAAAGCTGCTGGGCTAAAAACGATTGCAAGTCCCGATCGATCGTAACGCGAACGTCTTTTTGCTCGTCTTGCGGGCGTTTGAATTTTGTCAGGACTTCCCATGCTTCGGGCATTGGGTCCGCGCTCCGCTTATATAACGTACGTTCAAGTCCGGGCGTTCCCCGCTCGGTGCCGAGAAGGTGAGCCATCTCTTTCTCGAGTGCAAATCCTCGCTCGATATCACCGTTTTTTGTGACCTTATAATACGCCAGCGACGAAGCGAGATTACCGGTCCTGTCCAGCATCCAACCTCGCAACGATGCGGCGTTGGCCCGTCGATTTCGTAGGTCTTTATAACTTAAAGCCTGGTATTGTTCATTCGAATCGTCTGCAAAATATGTCCAATACACCTGAAATCCAAAGACCGAAAATGCGAGCACGACGAAAAGTGCTTGCCAGACGATCAGGCTCCGATTCGCAACAGCCTGGCTAATTCGCTTTACTACATCGTTTGGCAATTCCAACTCGAACTTAAAGCGGGGTCTTCGAATATTGTCCAAAAAGCTGAAAATCAGGAAAGCGACAAGGATCCCGAGGCCGATAATGTATAAGATCGAGAGCCCGGCAGGAGTGCGTTCGAGTACCTGACTTCCGAAAAGGTCTTCGGGACGCCATTTGGGCCATTCGATAAGAAATGTGAAGAAAGTGTTCATCTAAGCTTCTTTATCAGGTGTTCCTTCCGGATCAGAAAGCAGGTCATCGCTTTCGCTCGCAACACCCCGATGCTCTGGCTGTTCCAATATCTCGCTCGAGGCTTTACTGGAGAATTGAAAACCGTCGATCTCGAATGTTTCTGCGCTTGTTGCCGTACTCACGTCATCGGCTTCCACGACCGTGGGCAATAGGGTGCATTCAATTTGCACCTCGACGGTGCCGAACTTCACCCTATCCGCCGGATCGAGTTCGGTCACTGTTCCGTATGCAATACGCTCGTCATTTATGAATGTTCCGTTCGTTGATCCGATGTCCGATATAGATAGTTTTCCGTCAGCGCCGACGAGCAACGACGCGTGGATCTTCGAAACACTCCGGTCGTCGATCACCAGCGAATTTTCGGAGGTTCGCCCGACTGAGATCCTACCGTTAACGGAAGCGGTGAGGGGCGTTTGTTTAGGAACGCCGTTGACCTCATAACGTGCGATACAAGTTACGTTGGGTACTGCTGGCAGTGACTCATGTGACGATCGGCCAAAATTAATAGACGGGAGAGTAACATTCATGACGACCTCCCGCTCATTATCGTCAAACTGTTCGAACCCTACGAGGAGTTCAACTCCATCGGTAAAGTAATCAGGCTTCACGACAAGCGAGATCGGGGCGTAGGTGTAATAGAGATTATCGTTGATATGGTCGATAGTTGCCGTTAATAACTCATTCTCTAGCGTTTTGATCGAATTTTCAGAATCGGTCGAGAATTTGTCCCACTGCATTTTTAACTGAATAATATGTGGGACGACCAGGCCTTTTCCCGGAATGTTCTGAGCTTCGGCATCGAGAAGACGCTTTAACCGCTCGATCAGCTCACTTGCCGCAAGGGAACTTGACGGTTTCCATCTGCGGCCGGTAAATCGGTCGAACGTATCGCCGACTTTCGTCAACACTCCCCGCAGCAGGTGGTCCGGCGAGTTGTTCGGCTTTGTAACTTTGTCGTTTACAGTCATTTAGTCCAAAACGCAATACGCTGCAGAATCTTCATAGTTTCCTAAAATATTATCCGAACTTGCCGCCAAACAAAAATAAACGAATCTATTGACGGACGATTGATAAACAATGTAAAATCTTTTTGGGAATGTTTGTGCATTCTGACTTTCTTCTAAATAGTAACCCCCTAGTTGTAATTAGCTGTAACAAAGTCATGCGTTCCAGCGAAAAGAAAAAGATATGAAATACAGGCTGTCCAATAGTAGATCGTTGGAACGCGGGTTCTCAGTTGTGGAACTGCTGGTGGTACTTGCCATAATCTCGGTTCTGAGCGGAGCGGTGTTATTTTACGCGAACGCCCACAAAAAGCTATACCAGCCAGATGACCAAGCTTTACAGATCGCGGATATTCTCCAGGAGGCTCGACAGCGATCGCTAACGCAGCGACGCCCAATGCGGGTCGAGATCAATCTAACAAACAATACGGTCAAGCTATATGACGAGAATACGATCAGTACCTCGGCGGATGACGATGTGCTGCTCAAGGCTATGAACTTGTTCGCCAGTGCTAACGTCAAGGTAGATTCCCGCCCGAGTGAGATCTCGCTCAACCCGCCTGAATCTATGCCGGTTCCCAACGCTGTGTATAAAACGAGTGTCTATCCCACCAGCATTAGTCAGACCGTTTCCACGATACGGTTCTTAGCAAATGGTTCAGCGGTAGACGCGGGCACGAACGCGACCGGCTCCGGGGCGGTCACTACCGGAGTGACGCTGCACATATGGGCTCCGAATAAATCAAATCCCGGTCAATCTGACATCGCTCGCAGCATTACGATCTTAGGGGCAACCGGCGTAATTCGAATGTGGGAATATGACCACACCTCGACAGCAACCAACAAGTGGAAGGATTCCCGACGAAGCAGTTCGTACGGAACCGCAAGCAACTCAAATCCCTGATCCTGAAGGTCGGAGCTTAGTGTAATTAAAATGACAAATCGCAAAAGTAATCAGAGCGGCTTTTCCTATATCGACGTGATGATCGCAATCGTGATCATGATGGTCGGGATCCTGGCAATGGTTGGAGCTTTGTCGGCCAATTTGGTTCGTTCGATGGAATCAGAAAAGCGGGTGCTTGCCAAACAACTCGCTCTTTCCACGATCGAATCGATAAACAGCGCAAAAGAGATCGAGCGGCCCGGGGTCGTCGATGGCTGGGATTCTCTAAAGAACGTTATGACATCGGTACCGGCCGGTGAAATAAATGGCATTTTTGTCACCGGTTACAATCCGGTACGCGAAGAACTCGGTTGGGATGGCGTCGCAGGCACGGTTGATGACGCGTGTCCGGGTTCCGGTGCTTGCATAGTGTCGGGGCGGCCGTCGAATGTTAGCCCGATCCGATACGGGTTTCAGCGTGAGATCGTCATTACAGATATCGCTGATCCTGAACGGCCGACACCTCCGAACCCGATCACCAGGCGAAGGATCGATGTAAATATTCGCTATTTCGTAAACCAGGCAACGCGAAACGAGACTGCGTCGACCATCATTACTGCTTACTAACGGAGATATCGATGAAATCGAATAATAGTAAAAGTGTTTCAAAGGGTAGGCTGCAACCGGATCCCGGTCAAAGTGGTTTCAGTCTGCTCGAACTGGTGATCGCAATGGTCATCTTCATTATTATTTCCGCATCGATCTACGGACTCTTGCAGATCGGAAATATTGATCGTAATCGTGCCAGCCGACGTTCAGACGTTCTCAAGAATGCACGCGTCGCGATCCATATGATCGGGCGTGACGTGCTAAATGCGGGCCTTGCCTATCACCGTCGCGGAGCGGTCGTTCCTGACAACTTTAATACCACAAGATTTGGAGTTCCAGCAGACGTCGATGGCAACCGCGATATGCTGACCGGCGTTCTGGTGGGCAACGACCTATTCCAGAACGACCTAAATCTTAACACTGCAGTCCGAACCGATATGATCACCTTTGCTTATCGGGATATGGATTTTAACGGCGGAGATACTATTGAGTTACAGGGAGTCGCCGCGGTTTCCGGTGTCCCGTCGACACCTCGACTCACGTCAAAAACGGCAACTGGTGCGGCTGCAGCTCGGCCTTTTGACCTTTATTTGGTCGAATCCGATACTTCGCAGATCGCGATAATGGCGACCGCTGTTAACGGATCAAATACGATCGACGCCGCGGTCGGTGATCCGCTGGGTATCAATCAGGCTCTAAACGGCACGGGGCAAGCCGGCAGTGTCCTAAGGCTATGTACTTCGTCTGCGGACCAGAACTGTACGACCTACTCGGCCACTGCAAAAAGGTTCTTCGTTGTCAGTTACAAGGTCAAACAGGACGGCACGCTCATCAGAACGATCTACGGCAACAATCGTGGAGCTCTGGCATCGGCACAGATCCAGGAAATGCCTCTTGCGTACAACGTCGAGGACCTGCAGGTAAAGTATGTTCTCGAAGACGGCACAACATCGGATAATCCGTCGGTCGGAGTAGACGGCATAGTCGGGACCGCCGATGACGACTGGCAGGGTTTTAATGATGTACGACAGGTAATGATTACGATCAAGGTGCAATCGACGGAATCAGATGAGAAAACAGGCCGCCCTGATTCGATAACTCTTAACGCAACATTCAGTACACGTAACTTAGGGTACGACGCAAGCTAAAAATTAGGTGGTAACAACATGAAACAGTCAAGTATTTTTCTAACGAAGAGATTGCGGAATTTGCGATTGTCAACATCTTCAGGCGATTCAAGGCAGGAAGGCTCGGCAATGGTCATAGCCCTGATGGTGATGCTGTTGTTGATGAGCTTCGTCGCGCTTGCCATTACACGCACAAACAGTGAAACAATCGCCGCTTCAAACGACGAAGCGGAAACGAAGACATTCGAAGCGGCAAATGCCAGTCTCGAAATACTTACTCGAAACTTTAACAAGATCTTTGAGACTAAATTAACCATCGCGCCGTTCGATATCACGCGGATCCAGGGGCAGTATCCGCCGGTATTTGATACGAGTTACAACTTTTCACAAACGGTCACACAGACTCAGGCTACTCGCGACGTCGTTATGACGGGCGAGTTCTTTCAGGGCCTCAATGCACGCCGTGACGAATGGCAACTCGACTCAATTGCTACCGACCGGTCGAATGGTGTGCAGGTCGCACTTCGCCGTAAGTTCCTGAACAATCGTATACCGGTTTTCCAGTTCGGCATCTTTTACGACGACGACCTTGAGTTTCACCCGGGGCCGCGTTTCGATTTCGGCGGACGGGTGCATTCAAATGGTTCGATCTTTCTACAAGCTGGCACTGGTGTTTATTTTTCGTCTAAAGTGTCGGCGGCAAACCACGTCTTTACGGATATCGCGAAAAACGGAACGTCCTATACTGCGTGGGGCGATAATGTCTTTATCAAGAACGCATCGGGCGTATTTACCCAGTTGCGATATAACATGGGAAGCGTGTTGGCAAATACGGTAAATGGTGCTCCGACGACGACCAATCCGCTACCCACGGCGTACAAGTCCGTTAACTGGAAATCAAACATGAATCTTTTCCAGGGTAATTTGCTTTCAAACACTAAGCCATTGCAGTTGCCTATCAAGATAAACAGTGACATTTCGGCACAGGGACTTGACCTAGTGGAAGTCGTAAAGCGTGGAAAGACGCCCGGCGACTTGTATAACGACGGTACGGGTACCGTGTCCTCGCCCAACATCGTTCCGGTTACGGCCACGACAATGGACGACAAGGTGACGCAGGCCGAGCGCTACTACAATAAGACGGGACTGCGCGTTTCGCTTGCGGATAGCAAGGCAAAGCTGCCCGCTTGCTCAAATACAATGGGTACCGCGGTCACGACTCCATGTGGCGTAAGACTCGACGGCGACAGTGCGGGATTAACGGCCGGTGCGATCACCGGTGTGCGAGGTTATGTTCCGCGTCCGATGACGGGAACGCCAGCTTATCAGGCAACGGCAGTCAATGGGGACCGGTTTAATACCGGCAATAAGGAAACATGGATCAAGATCGAAACGGTCGTCTTTAATCCGGCGACGCTTAACTACGACACGGCGGATGTAACCCAGGACATTCTTGCCCTCGGCGTAACCGACGCAGCTCCGAATCTTGCGTCGAATTTTGTCATTCAGGACGCCAATTACAATGCTAATGGGTATGATTCACGGTCGATCATCGAACTTCAACGTTTTGCTATTCCAGGTCCGACTATTCCGAATACGACAGGTGCAACGTCCACCACTGGCTACATAACGGCGTCAAGCTTTAGCGGTAACAACTATAATTATGTAATGCCGGGAACGATCCCGAACAGCACAAGTTCAAATCGATGCACAACGGGAACGATCACCTTGACCGCAGTCGATCGGGGTACGATCTCGTCCGGAACCAACTACTTCCCAGGCGGCTTTTCGGGCGACAACCGTGCTCACATGAAAACTGCTACGATATCGGGTCTTTCAGGTAAATACGGTTGCGTGGTACCGTTTCCGATCAACATGTTCGATACGCGAGAAGGGCTCTACAACGACACCTCGTCTGTATTCAACCCGACGTCAACCTATGGTTCGAACGTTCCATGGGCAGGCGTAATGAGCGTCGTTGATATCGATGTTGGTAACCTTCGACAATTCCTGAACGGGACCTGGGACACCAGGATGCCCACCGGTACGCCTTACTATACCGCGACCGGACACGTTCTCCGATCCACCGATATCCCGCAAAACAACGGATGGGTCCTATATGTGTCTGATCGCCGAGGCGACTTTGATTTCGATGGCGAATACGATATGGAAGACGTCTTTGGTAACAACGACGGAAATCTGCAGATCGGCGAAGATGTTAATGGTACCGGCAATCTGCAGGCCGACTACACAAATGAAGCCGTACGCTATACCGGAACAGGCAGCAATATCTCCCCTGATATCGCCGCAGTTTTTGACCATAAATTCTATCGCCGAGCGGTTCGGTTGAAGAATGGTTCGACGGTGCCGGGCATTTATAACGCGTCAACTCCGTCAAACACCAGAGGGTTTACCGCAGCATCGGAGAACGGTGTTTACGTGCAGGGAAACTACAATTCGACCGGTATTTCCTCGGTCGGAACGCCGACGGCATCTACTTTGTACCTGCCGCAGAATACTTCGCTGCATATCCCGGCGTCGATCGCGGGCGACTCAATAACTATCCTGTCGAATAACTGGAGTGACTCTAACAGCTTTGTATATCCGTTTAGTCTTGGCAGTCGGACGTCAACGGAAACGACACAGCGATTTGCGATGCTTGGAGGCGATACGATCACATCGCTAAACTCGTCTCCAAATCAGGGCGGCGGCGACCCAAAGATGAACGGCGGCGTGCACAATTTTATGCGATTCCTTGAGCAATGGGGAACACGGTTCAACTATGCCGGTTCACTCATCAATTTGTACAATTCGCATAATAGCAACGGAACCTTCAAGTGCTGTAGCAAGGTCTATGATCCGCCCGAGCGTAACTGGGTATTTGATGCGTCCTTCCTGGATGTAAACCGCCTGCCGCCAGGCACGCCGTATTTCCAGAACATCCAGATGACCGGTTTTCAACGCATAAATTAAAGGGCATACGAGCCTGATATATTGACCCGGACTTACAACAATATGTTGTGAGTCCGGGCTTTTTTATTCCGGCCCACAGGGGTATATTTGAATCAGGCGGTCGGATCGACGGGACCGTAATCGACAAATGTCCAACCTATCGTGGTTCTTGATCTTGTTTCTAACGCTAACGCTTGCGGGCAGTGCCGCACTTTTTATTGTCACGAACAAATACTATTGGGGCGAACGCGGCACGCCACCTGCGACAGGAGACGAACGCCGCAGACTGAGGGAAAGGGAAATAGCCCTGCGCGCCAAGCAGTTTGAGAAAAGCAGCCGTAATCCGATCAAACCTCGCAAGCCCAGCTTTTGGGATAACTCAAAAGAGGACTGATTCAATTTCAGCAGTGGGCTCATGTCATTAGTCAGACCTGAGGCGGATCGTTCCATTTCAGCCCATTTGGACAGGTTTGAGGTAGACGCACATTCACGGCTAGATGACCTGGCCCGCCAATCGGTCCGGAAAATTGCCGCAGGACGCATCGTTTTTTGAACTTCCGTGATGTGATATCGTATTTCAAACGAGGGATCATTTCGCCCGAATTCGCTCCTGCGACACGATGAAAGAGTTATCGCTGAACAATTGCCGTCTCGACAAACGCTACGACATCCGCGAAGGGTTGGGGCGGGGAAGTTATTCTGAGATATTTTTGGCAAAAGACACTCTTGCTTCGCCCCAATCTCCGCACAGCGCTGTCGTTATCAAGGCTTTGAACGTCTTTCTTCAGGACGATCTCGACGCCGATCTGGAACGCACGCTCGTTGAGAATTTTCAAAACGAAGCTATCGCACTCGACCGTGTGCGGCACCCAAATATCATTAGCCGCATCGGCCACGGCACCGCCCGCGACCTTCGCGGGACCGTTTTTCATTACCTTGTCCTCGAATATCTGCCCGGCGGCGATCTGCAACATGCCGTACGCCGTGGCCGTATACCGCTCAAACGCTGCATAAATTACATCGAGCAGGTTTGTGCCGGACTCAGCCACGCACACGCCCGAGGGATAATCCATCGGGACATCAAGCCCCATAACTTGCTCCTTACGGCCGACCACGAAACGGTCAAGATCGCGGATTTTGGCGTCGCACGCGTCACGCTCAATGACGCTCCGATCACTCGTGTCGGCACCAATATTTATGCGCCTCCTGAACACAGCCCGATGTCCGCCGGTCAGACCGATGATCTGACTGTTGCCCGACTGACGCCCGCTGCGGACGTCTATTCGCTGGCGAAGTCGGCCTATACAGTGATAACCGGTGAGGCTCCGCGGGCATTTGCGAATGCCCCGATTATCTCGCTCCCGGACGAATTTCGGGACGAAGAGTGGTCAGACGAGCTGTTGCGGGTGCTTAGCAGGGCAACCCACGATGATCCTTTGATACGGCATCAGTCTGTCGAGGAATTGTGGAATGACCTGGCCGCATTTCGGCAGATCGTCGAAGACGGCGAGATCAGTACTGTTATTCGAACCCGTGCCGAACGTCCGCAGCCGCACGTTTCACGGGGCTATAACCCCATCATACCGGAACAACCACGATTCGAACCGGTGTCTGATCCGGCATTTGTCGCATCTACGCGATCCGAAAGCATGAAGCCTGCGATGCCCGATCGCGAACCGCAGCGTTTCGGCGTGAATATGCCGGTCGCAGACCCCACGGCTCGAACGCCCGCAAGCCGCCCGGAGCAGCAGCTCGCATCACCTCAGCGGAAGAACAGCAAACTATTTAGGCGTGTCGCCTCGTTTGCGATATTCATTGTGATCTTTACCGGCATTTTGTACGGTACACATGCGTACATGAGCAAACTCGGGTTGCTGCCGGCGATCCAGAATCCATTTAGTGCGAAGACAGCGGTCGCGAATACGGACATTTATCTCAGGCCATCGCCCAACACGGACAACGAGCCGATCGGCCTGGTCACAAAAAACTCTAAGGTGAAGATTGTAAATTCGCAGAATAATTGGTATCAAGTTGATGTGGTCGAGCAGGGACGTGCCCGAGGTTCAAACCTGACGGCGACGCGGGGTTGGCTGAACGGAAAGTACCTGGATTTCGATGGTAATTAGTTGAGGAGATATACGTGAGCGTTTTAGATAAAGTCAGGCGTTGGATCGACGGTGATACCGCTGAGCTGGTGCTCGAACAGGCGGCTCGTGACGCTCAGGTAAAGCCGCGCAGCAAGGCCGAAGAGTTTATCGTCAAGATCGCCCGCGAGGTCGAGGGCGTCATGCAATCGGAAATGGTCCCACTACCGCAGGGAACGACCATAATCCCGAGCGAATACACCATCTTTCTCAGTAATGATGACGACAAGGAATGGCAGGGCGTTAAGCGAAAGGGCTTGGAACAGGGGCTGTATCACATACTTGCCGAGCGGGCGAAAGAGATCGCCGGAAAGAAGAAGCTTGAGACAAAGTCGTTCGTAATCGAACTGAGGATCGACGGAACGCTTGAGAAAGGCGACGTACGTGTGCAGCACAGTTGGGAAGATTCGACAGGGAATAAGACCGGTGTGTTAACTCGCCCTAAATCGCTGCCGGCAATAGCTCCGCCTCCCATACAGCGGGTTGTGCCGCCGACGGACCCGAATCTTCGGGGTCGCACCGCCGCTTCATCTCCGTACGTCCAACCGCAACAACCGCCCGCGACCGTGCCGCATGCGAATATTCAACAGGCTGTTCCGCTCGTGGCCGACGAAAACGAAGAGATGACCCACGTCGTGAGCCGAGCGATCGAACTGTACCGGCTCGAGGTTTGGCGTGGCGGCGTGAGACAGAATGTTGTCCCGATCTATCAGAAGGAGATAGTTGTCGGTCGAGGATCCAAATCGAAGCCGGTCGATATTTCGCTGGCGGGTGATGTTGAGATCAGCCGGCGGCATTTAACGCTGATCACGGATGGAACGGGGAATTATTGGGCCGTAAACGAAGGTCGAAATCCGGCTGCCGTAAACAATTTCGAACTCCCGGCCGGACGTAGATTTGCTATCGCTCCGGGAGCTGCCCTAAACATCTGCAGCTATATGCTGCGGATCCAACCGCAATAGAGCCACTACAACGCCGGAATTGGTAATCGATCGTCCGCGATCAACTGCTTCAACTCGTTGATCGCGTTGTTCACAAGAGAAACGACGTAGTCCGGATACCTAAATCTCTCGGAATTTCTTTGATAGTCCTCTTCGTCAAGCGTTACGACAGTTCCGTCCGGCCAGACCACGATATCGATATCCAGATCGACGTAATCCAGCACGCCGTTCTCAAACACGGGCGGCATGTTGATATTGCAGTAATAATTGCGAAGGGTTCCGTCCGGCTCACAAAAACGGAAGATGTTATACCATCGGTCGAGCCAGTAGTATTCGTAAGAAATGGTTCCTTTCTTGATATGGCCGAGATCCGGATGATCGACATCAAGATCGAAAATACCAATAAAAGTCAGGTGCAAACGGTCCCGACTGATCAGTTCACAGTTCCAGGTTCGCTTTAAGCTGCCGTCATACCGACGCGAATTGATCGTCGTAAGTTCACTCACTATTCCGGCTGATCGGTGCGGACAACCATGACGGTGCAGTGGGCATGCTGGATGACCGAGGTGGAGACTGAACCCAGCAGTAGGCGCTCCCATCGTTTATAGCCATGCGAGCCGATGACGATCATGTCGGCGTGCATGTCTTCGGCAGTTTCGACGATACGGCTATCGGGTGAACCAAACAGCACGTCACCCTCGATCGTCACTCCGTCTGATTGCAGCATGGTCGTGAGCGTCGCCATCGCGTCCTCGACGACCTTGCCGGCCGATTCGCGTGCAGTCTTTTCCAGTTCCGCAGTATCAGGCAGGTAACCGCCGTAAATATCGACGGCGAGCGGAACCGCCATATCCACGACGCTAATGACCTTGACCGAATCCTCGTTGCCGAGCCGAAGCTTGCCGATCATTGCCGTCGCCGCCTCGCCGTGTTTCGTGCCGTCCGTAGCTAGAAGTACCTTCATGATGTTCCCCTGTTGCGATCTCGAAATTTTGCCGTTACACGCATTTTAGACGCTTTTCGCAGAAAAGAAAATCCACTATTCATCGTCTTCTTCTGAGTTAGGCCGTCCGTTAAATAGATTACGAAGCTTGATGAGGATCGATGCCAACACGGTCCGCTCCGTCTTGTTGAGGCTCGACAGACACGATTCCTCCAGTTCAAGCCACTGTTCTTCGATCTCAGGCCGGATTGACAAGCCTCTCGGAGCGAGAAAAATCCGGGTCGAACGCCCGTCGCCGTCCGCCCTTGAACGCGTGACTAGGTTGATATCGATCAACCCTTTGATCATCTTGTTGATCGTCGGAGCCGAGATGTCGAGTTTCTTAGCCAGATCGATCTGGCGCTGACCGTCCTTTTGCCAAAGTTCGAACAGGACAAATATCTGGCCGCCGTGCAGACCGATCTGGCCCATTCGCCGTTCGAGGGAATTGCGGTGAGCCGTCGACACCTTGGCGAGCAGAAAGCTGATCGTCTCTTCGAATTTGATCAGGTCGGACATATTTACACTCCCGAATAGTCTGCTTAAGTTAAACTATTTGCAGGGTAATAATCAATGATTAGCGGACTATTAATAGTTAGTTAGCGGGCTAAGTTTATTTGATTAGCACGCTAATAATCAAACATTAGCATGGTATGATTAATTTAGGAAGTAGGCTAAGATTTATTTATGGGAAATCGCGAAAAACTCAAAAATGCACGAAATACTCTGCTTAAACTCCATAAATCTCTAATTGATTTCGAAAGGGAATTGTACGAGGGCATGCACGGGCAACTCACAGCCGGTCAATTTTTGAACGTACTGATCGACAACGAGGATTTTGGCTGGCTGCGAAAATTTTCGATGCTGATCGTCGAGATCGACGAGATGTTTGACCTTAAGGACGGGATATCCGAGGAGATGGTGGATGCGAGCCTTGCAAAGGTCGTCGAACTGGTGGAAATGCGTGAGGATGACGAATATTTTCGTGCTAAATACAAGAATGGGATCCAGCAAAGCGTTGATGCTGCCGGCCACCAGAGCGCACTTAAAGCAATACTTGAATAATTGCGTCTGATAACGTGAAGGTTGTCGTTTCGGCGTTTTTTTTCGAATCGAGGGAAAAGGGGAAAGGCGGTGTCGGAATGATCCGAACCGCCTTTCAGTATTATTTCGCGGCGTGTTTAGCTTCGTCCGCTCTTTTTCCAGTCGTTTAAGAAGCCTTCGAGCCCCTTGTCAGTCAGCGGATGCTTTACAAGCTGAGTGATGACCTTGAACGGGATCGTCGCGACGTCCGCACCGGAAAGAGCACAGTCGACGATGTGCATCGGGTGACGGATAGAAGCCGCCAGGACCTCGGTCTCGAAATTGTAATTCGCGTAGATATCGACGATGTCGCGGATCAGGGCCATTCCGTCCTGGCCGATGTCGTCGAGGCGGCCGATAAACGGGGATATGTAGCTCGCACCCGCTTTCGCGGCAAGCAGGGCCTGTGCAGCAGAAAAACAGAGCGTAACGTTGACCTTGGTGCCCTCGCTGCGGAACGTGCGGCATGCTTTGAGCCCATCGAGGGTCAAAGGCACTTTGATCACAACGTTCGGTGCGATCTTCGCCAGCTCGCGGCCCTCCGCTAGCATTCCGGCCGTGTCAAGAGCCGTAACCTCGGCGGAAACATCACCTTCGACCATGGCGCATATCTTGGCGATATGTTCCTTAAAATCAACATCGCCCTCTTTCGCGACCAGCGAAGGGTTAGTGGTAACGCCATCGATCATCCCGAGTTCGTTAGCCTCGCGGATCTCGTCCAAATTTGCTGTATCGATAAAAAATTTCATAATTTCATTGCAGAATCCCGCACGTTAAAAAAAAGCGTAAAATTCAAGCCAAAGAGTTTCGCAAAATGCCTATTCCCTCGATCTCTACCTCGCAGACGTCGCCCGTATTCATCTTAGACACGCCTGAGGGCGTTCCGGTAGCGATCACGTCCCCGGCATTGAGGGTCATCATATTTGAGATGTATCGTATCAGAAATTCGACAGGGAAGACCATTTGAGACGTACGTCCCTGCTGCCGTATCTCGCTGTTTACTCGCGTCGTCACCTGCAGATCAGTCGGATCCAGGTCTGTCTCGATAAAAGGGCCGACCGGACAGAATGTGTCAAACGACTTCGCACGTGTGAATTGACCGTCTTTTCGCTGCAGGTCTCGGGCCGTGACATCATTCAGGCAAGTGTAGCCAAAGACATAATCCAATGGGTTATCAGCATCCGTTAAACCCTTACATTTCTTCGAGATAACGACTGCGAGTTCACCTTCATGCTCAACCTGATCGGACTGCGGCGGAATGATGATGTCATCGCCGTGGTTTACGATCGAAGACGGAGCCTTTAAGAAAAGTAGCGGCTCGGTTGGGACTTCGTTCCCAAGTTCCTTTGCATGTTCCGAATAATTTCTCCCCACACAGACGATCTTCGACGGAGCGACCGGAGGCAAGAATTCGATTTCATCAAACCCAAAGCTCTCAAACCGGTCATCGAGGTCCTCGCCAAAAAGATGCACGCGGTCGCCGTCAACAACGCCGATATGTGTCACTCCGTTTCTTCTAAATCGACAGATCTTCATATAGAAATCACTGGATCGTGTCCGAAACGATCTCGGACGGTTCGCTGACGTTGCCGGTGGTGTCAGTAGCGGTCAGGTAGTAAAAATACGTCTTGCCCGATTCGACCGTGGTGTCCTGGAACGTGTTTGTTTTCAATAGTTCAGGCGTCAAAAGCTGCCACTTTGCTTTATCTGCTTCGCGGTCGGTGGAACGATATATCTTATAGCCTGCGATGTCTTTTTCGGGATTTACGGCAAAGAATATCGACATTACATTTTGTCCGACCGCCAGTGTGATCGCCGCGGGCGGTGTCGGAGCAAACGTGTCGACGGGTTTGAGGCTTAGAATGTTGCTCTCAAGGCTCTCGACCGGCACCGCGTCGCGTCCAACTGAAACGGCACGGACGAAATAGTAGTAATTTTTGCCAAAATCGAAAAACTCGTCATTAAACTCGTTGGAAGTGATCGGCGACTTGTTCAGCAGTTTTCCGGCCTCTTTTTCTGACGTCGAACGATAAATGTTGTAGCCGAGAATGCTCGCAGGTGACGTTCCGTCGATGTTTGCCACAGGTTCGTCCCATTTGAGGGCGATGGCGGTTTGAGATAGCTGATAAGACAGGGAAGTCGGGCTGGCCGCCACCTTTGCCGTCGGTTCGATCAGGAGAAAATTGGAAAACGCGGCCTTTTGACCGGAGGCGTTGGCGAACCGCATCGCATACCGCAGTCGTGCCGACTGTCCAGCAAACTCAAGTTTATCTGCGTGAAGCAGCGTTTTCAGGCCGAAATCCGTGTCCTTGATCGATAGGGAAGCTATCACGGTACTTTTCGATGCAAATTCCTCTTCGGAAAGAGTAAGCGGGGCATTCGCGGGTTCGGCAAGTCGGTAGATGTCGATGCGGTCGATATTCAACACGCTTGCACGGTCGGCATTTCTGGCGGGCATCTTCCATGACAGAATGACCACGCTCCCGCGTTGATAGCCGCTCAGCTCGACACGCTGCGAGACGCGCTCCCTGGGCGGCACAGGGGCCTTTCGTTTTCCACAACCCACGCCGCTAAGCACCACAAGCGCTATAAGTGCTAATGGTGCTTTAGAAACTAACTGCTTAAGTAGCTTTCCGGCCGTACGGCCGATGTGCGATCGAGTGTTTAACATCTGCTTAAACTACAAAATATATTGGCGCAAGTTTTGGTCTTCGATAAGGACATTTAATCTGTCATTGACATAAGCGGCGTCGATCTCCTGCTGCTTTTGTTCTAATTCGCCGCCGAGGAAACTGATCTCTTCGAGAAGTTTCTCGACGAGCGTATGCAATCGTCTGGCACCTATGTTTTCAGTGTTTTTGTTGATCTCTTCGGTCATTTCCGCGAGCCGGTCGATCGCATCCGGGGTGAAAGTAAGCTCAATTCCCTCGGTGCTTAAGAGTGCCTGATACTGCTTAATCAAAGAATTTTTCGGCTGTACAAGTATCCGCTTAAGGTCGTCGATGGTCAGCGATTCGAGCTCGACGCGGATCGGAAAACGGCCTTGGAGTTCAGGAATGAGATCCGAAGGCTTCGCGACGTGAAACGCACCGGCCGCGATAAACAGGATATGCTCGGTCGAGACCATACCGTACTTTGTGTTGACGTTTGTTCCCTCGACGATCGGCAGCAGGTCGCGTTGGACGCCTTCGCGCGACACCGCCGGATTACCGCCCGATTCCCTACCGGCGATCTTGTCTATTTCGTCGAGGAAGATGATTCCCGACTGTTGTGCACGATCGAGAGCCTGACGCGTGATCTGGTCCATATCAACCAGATTTTCCTGCTCGTCGCGGAGCATATATTCGCGGGCATCGGCTAAAGGCATTTTCTTGCTGACGGTCTTGGCCGGAAACAGGTTGCCGAGCATGTCACGCATATTGACGCCCATTTCCTCCATTCCCTGGCCGCCGATGAAATCGATCGAGGCGTTCGAACGGTCCTGCGTCTCAAAATCGATCAAACGGTCGTCCAGATCCCCTCTTTTGAGCTGTTCACGGAGTTTTTCGCGTGTACGTGCCTGCGGCCGTTCTGTTTCGTCGGAGTTCTCGTCCGAAAAATCGTCGAAACTATGCACCGGCGGCAAGAGGATATCGAGCAATCTTTCCTCAACGTTCTGCTCCGCGCGCGTAATAACGTCCTCAAATGCGGTTTGCTTGGCCATATCGACGGCGACGTCAGCGAGTTCGCGGACCATCGATTCGACGTCGCGGCCCATGTAGCCGACCTCGGTGAATTTCGACGCTTCGATCTTGATGAACGGGGAATTGGCGAGCCGTGCCAGCCGCCGTGCGATCTCGGTCTTACCGACGCCGGTCGAACCGATCATCAGAATATTCTTTGGCAACACGTCAGCCGCCATCTCAGGAGCGAGCTTTTGCCGGCGGATGCGGTTTCGCAGGGCAACAGCCACCGCCTTCTTCGCCGCAGTCTGCCCGACAACATACTTATCGAGTTCCGCAACAATTTCGCGAGGAGTCAGGTCGTCAAGATTACGTTTTGCAGGAGCGGTCTCACCGCCTAAATAAATGGCCATTTACCTGATTCTAATATCTCAGGATGATGTTGTCACATTGGTGACGTAAAAGAGCGGAGTGCGGACACTCTTGTCCGCATGAGTGCCGCTTCGGCACGAAAACTCGCTGGTCTTCAGCATTGTCTCGCCGGAGGAACCGGCGATGCGGACAAGAGTGTCCGCACTCCGCTATATCTCCTCCACGGTAATATCGTTATTCGTATAGATGCAGATGTCGGCGGCGATCTTTAGGGATTCTTCGGCGATATCGCGGGCACTCAGATCCGTGTGTCTCAGCAAGGCACGGGCAGAGGCTAGGGCGTACATGCTGCCGGAGCCGACGGAGAGGAGGCCGTCGTCGGAGGCGATGACGTCGCCTTTGCCGGAGATGAGGAAGGCGTCCGACGCGTCGGCGACGATGAGCAGGGCTTCGAGATTGCGAAGGTATTTGTCAGTGCGCCAGTCTTTGCTCAGTTCGAACGCTGCCCGCTCGAGTTGCCCCTGATGCTGCTCCAACTTCTGTTCAAACCGCCCGAGCAGCGAAAACGCGTCCGCAGTTGATCCCGCAAAGCCCGCGATTATCTTTCCGCCGGATATTCGGCGGATCTTCTTCGCGGTGCCCTTGATGACGGTGTCCCCAAGCGTCACCTGCCCGTCAGCAGCCATCGCCGTCTTACCATCGCGTTTTACAAGCAAAACCGTCGTTGATCGTATCTTCATATATTTATCGGGAAACAAACCCCAGAGACGCACGGAAGAAATTTTAACAGGATAGGCAGGATGGACAAGATGATTATCGTCCCGTCTCAAAGCCATTTCCTAACATCCTGCTTATCCTGTCCATCCTGTTTAAGTATCTCTGCGTCTACCCGTCACCGCGGTGAATCTCTTTTCCTCCGTTTAGGATACGGCTTTGAATTCATTTGCTCAAATTGACATCATTGGTGCAATTGAATGAACATTGTAGAGTTTATGAACGTTCGTCCGAAGATAGGTATTACAATGCGTCTTGAGATCGAAACCCGGAGGTTCTATCTCGGGCGCGACTATTCTGAGGCGGTCGAGGCTGCGGGCGGCGATCCGGTTCATATCGGCTTGATCCCGAGACGGGAATACATTAGCTCCGTGCTTGCCGGTTTGGACGGCGTGCTGCTGCCGGGAAGCGATACAGATGTTGATCCGCATCTTTACGGCGAGGAGCCGCATCCGAACCTAAAGCGGGTTGTGCCGGAAAAGGATGAAACCGACCGGCTCGTTATCGAAGAAGCTGAGAGATTAGGTTTACCAATACTGGCTATCTGCTACGGAATGCAGGCACTTAACGTGGCACGCGGCGGTAGCCTGATACAGGATATTGAGTCGCAGATCGAGGGAGCGATACAGCACGAGCAGGGCGTTCCGCTCGCACGCGGTTCGCACAATTTGTCGTTTTCGGATGATTGGGTCGCTGCGGAACACGCACGTACGGATCCGAAAGGTGTGCGTGTAAATTCGCACCACCACCAAGCGATCGGCCGTGTCGGCGACGGGCTCGAAGCTGTCGCATTCGCTGCCGACGGCATCGTCGAGAGTATTCAGGACATTCGCGAAGGCCGCTTCATACTCGGCGTGCAATGGCACCCGGAGTTGTCATGGCACAGTGATCCGTTATCGCGTGGACTTTTCGAAGAGTTTGTTTCGAGATGTCGTTCAGCAGCATCGAAAGCGGTCGGCGAAGCTTGAAGAGGTATGCCCGGAGTAAGACCTAAAAGGCTGCATTAGGTTTAAGATATGCCTGTAAATTAAGCAATCATATAAGTTATGGTGGCAGGGAAGCTGCGGGTTAAAGTAATAGTTGAACCTCTGTGAAAGAGGTTTCTGAAGTAAAATTGATGGATAATCCTATTGTTATCGGAGTACTTTCCTGGTTGATCCCCGGCAGCGGGCATCTGGTCCAACGCCGTTTGAAGCGCGGACTAGTGATCGCAGCTGTGGTATGGACACTTTTCATCGTCGCCGTTCTCAGCGGCGGTTCGCACTATCCGGGTTTTGATTTCAAGGACGGAGCACTGCTCTACGTCCTGAATTCATTTGCCCGGCTCGGTAACGGCGTTGGTGCCGTCATCAGTTGGATAATCGCGTCACGTCCCGCACCGAACGTTGCCGCACTAGCCACATTCGAATACGGCGGCAGATTTTTGGAGGTCGCCGGACTGCTCAATTTTCTCGCAGTGCTGGATGCCGTCGATATCGCTGTCGGGAGGAAGAAATGATTCATTTCCTTTATCTGATTGGGTTTGCTTTTCTGGTCTCAGTCGCATTCGGCACATTTTCCGACGGGACCAATCGTGAGCGGATCATCTACGCGGCGAAGACGTTTGCTCAGTTTGTCGTAGTTAGCCTTGTGCTCGCGTGGATACTGTACTTTATCCCTTGGTAGATCGATGTCCCTGATCGAAACTGAAAGCCTGATCTTGAAAAGCTACAATCTGGCCGAAGCGGACAAGATCGTCGTGCTCTTCACCCACGATCATGGTGTTGTTCGCGGAGTTGCCAAAGGGGCAAAGCGGCTTAAGAGTAAATTTGGCAGTGGCTTAGAGCCGTTTTCGATAATCAAGGTCACCTATTTTGAAAAAGAGGTCGTCGAACTTGTTTCGATACAGAAGGTCGAACTCGTCAAGTCGTATTTTCGTGCGGCCAGCGATCCGGACTTTCTGCACAAATTTTCATATCTGAGCGACATACTTCTGGCTCTGTCGCCGCCTCATGACCCGAACGAAACGCTCTACCGCATGGTCAAGGCGTGCCTCGAGACTGCGGACAACGATCTCTCGAGTTTATTAGCAGTCGGAGTTTATTTCGAAATGTGGCTGCTTCGTCTGAACGGACTGATGCCTGATTGGGCTCACTGCGGGGAATGCCGGCGAACATTTGACGAAGCTGAGTCGGCGGATCTGACCGCGAATTATCATTTGCTCTGCGTAAATTGCAGACGCTCGGCATCGCCTATCGCGTTCGACGGCCGTCATCGGGAGATAATATCCGCCGTCCAACGCACTTCGCCGGCGGATTTTGCCAAAAAATTTGCCGGATCGAAAAAAGAGTTGGACGATCTGTCCATCGTCCTCAAGCGGCTGCTGTCGCATGCCATTGGGCGTGAGATCGCCGCGGAGCGGACTTTCGTGTACGGTAACCCTCTATAAATGAAGCAGATAAGCTGGTTGATCTCAAGATACTTGGTACAGGCGATCTTGCCGTATTTCGTATTTGCATGGTTGATACTTAGCGTTATTCTGTTTGTTCAACAAGCCGGCCGATTTTCCGACATCTTTTTTAGCGTCAATATTCCCGCAAATCTCGTCTGGCAGCTGACCATTGCCTTAATTCCAAACGTGATCGCATTTACATGCCCGATGGCGATGCTCGTCGGCACGATCATCGGGCTCTCGAAAATGCAGGGCGACAGCGAACTGGTCGCGATACGGGCGGCCGGCGTCGGCAATCTGCAGATTGCGGTGCCGATCATCGTACTTGGCGTTCTGCTTTCAGGTTTTGCATTCCTGGTTAACCTTCGCGGTGTCCCGTTGGCCGCGGCGCTCGTTAGAAGCGTCGCTCTTCAAACTGCGATCCGAAAGCTCGAATCGCCGATCGAACCTGGCATTTTCAATTCCGAGGTCGCCGGCTACACGATCTTTGTCAAAGGCGGCGATGTTGCGACGGGCCGTTGGAAGAACATCTTTATTTACCAGCAGGTGCCCGGAGCGGCGGACATGCGTCTGATAACGTCAGGCGAAGGCCGCATCGACGTTTCCGGCCAGGCTTCGGAGCTCGTGCTTGAGAACGCTACGGTCACAACAATACCGGCCGACACTATCGATGGTAAATTCGCCTCCGAGAATATAGGTGAAGTGCGCCTTGCGATCAAGACAAAACGTGCCGAGTTGATCCAACGGCTGAGCGGTAATGAAAGTACACCCGAAGAGCTCGGGCTCAGCGATCTGTCGACCTACGCAAAAGGCAAAGAAGGCAAGGACCGCATCGAGGCCGAGTTGCTCTGGCAACGACGGATAATCCTTTCGATCTCGCCGCTTATATTCTGTCTGCTAGGGACCGCGATGGTGCTCAGATTTAACCGCAGCGGCCGCGGTTTCGGCATATTTCTTTCGCTCGTCGGATTGATCGGTTACTATCTACTGGCGTTCTTAGGGGAGCAACTGGCACGGACGGGCCGCATCTCGGTAATCGTCAGCGGCCTTTTGCCCATCGCGGGCAGCATCGCGGCAATAGCTTGGCTGAGTCTTTCACGCCGAATCGAATTCCTGAGCGGCTGGGGCGAATACCTCGCCGGTATGTGGAAACGGATCCATGAGCCGAAAGAGAAACTTCAATCCCGTAATCTGTTTGTCGATCTAACCACGGGCCTGGGCGATTTCGACCTGATCACGGGCCTTCTGCGGTTTTTCTTGCTGACGGTAGTGTTTCTGCTCGCGATATCGGCGATCTTTACGGGATTCGAACTCTGGCGCTTTGCCGGTGCGATCGATGGCGGTGTCTGGCTGCTGACCAAGTATCTTCTCTATCTTGTTCCTTTCCTTTATCTGTTTTTCGCTCCGTCCGCCGCGATGATCGGCACGCTCGCTACCTACGTAATCAAATCCAGGCAAAACGAGATCGTCACATGGATATCGGCCGGCAAAAGCGTCTACCGCCTGCTGGTGCCGTGTTTTGTGCTGATGGTGATACTTGGTGTCATTAATTTTGCCGTTCAGGAACGCGTCGCACCGCACAGCAACGTGATCCAGGACGGATTGCGTAACCAGATCAGAAAGGGCGGAGTAGCACCAAATCAATCAGGCAAACTATGGGTCGCGACCAGTAAGCGGATCTACTCATTTGAGTTAGAGCCGTTGGCGGCTTTTGGCTCCGGGCCAAATGCGGGGAAGGCCGCAAACGGTGGATATAATTCTGCGTCTGATAACGAGAAGCGAGATGTACATAATTTAGGGCAGGGAGGCGTTGCAGATCGTGACGCTTCGCAATTGGCCGCGAAGAGGCTGGCTACGACTAGCCGGTTTATGATCGACATGCCTGTTGCCGATTCGATGTCGGAAACCCCGGACGAACGAGGATCGTCGTCAGGGAACTGGCGTAATTTCGATGCCGGGAGCGTCGCAGAGAAGGGAACCGGAGACATAAGGATGCCTGCGTCTGATAACGTGATGGCGGAGAGTAGGTTGAATGTTAGCGTAAGTTTAGCGTCGTCGCCGTTGGCCTTTGGTTCGTTCTACGGGATCGCGACACCGGCGTTCGCATTTTTATTTGCGTCTGATAACGAGAAAGATGCGACTCCATGCGGTCTCGCATCCGGCTGCGTCCGAAATATTACCGTTTTTGAATTTGAGGGTGATTATCAAAAGCTGCAAACCGTGTACCAGGCAAATAGCGGGCGGTATACGACTGGAAATGTCGTCCTCGTTGGAAAGGTCGACCAAATGGACTTGCGAAATAGTGGTATTATTCGCAGCACATCAGACTCGATCTCATTAGCCGAAAACGGCAATCCATTTTTGGAGACGTTGACGAAGCCGAGTCATATGACGATCTCAGACATTCGCAACCGTATCGACTCGAGCGAATCAGAGATCGAGCGTCGCAGTTTTTCGGTGGCTTTGCAAAAGCGATACGTAACGCTTTTTCTGCCGCTCGTAATTGGCCTCTTCACCGCACCATTTTCCCTCTCGCTTGGCCGAAAGGGAAGGGTTGTCACTCTTGGATACGCCGTTGGACTTTGGCTGGTCTATACTGGCGTGACCAACGTTTTCGAACAGTTGGGAATGAGCGGATTCCTGACGCCGTCGCTGGCGGTTTGGAGTCCGGTCGCGATATTTTCAATGCTTGGCGTTTATTTGCTCTCAAAGGTGCGCACGTAGGCATCGCAGTCGTACGAAAATATGTCTTTTTGAGGTGTTCATTACATGAAAAAGTTCGTCTTATTGATCGTTGCGTTGGTTGTTTTACAGATTTCGGTTTCCGCTCAGGATCCTGCCATTCGCCGTCTCGAAAAGCTTGCGGCCCGGGTCACGATCACCCGCGACACCTGGGGAATTGCTCACGTGAAAGGTAAGACCGACGCAGACGCGGTCTTTGGGGCGATGTACGCACAGGCTGAAGACGATTTTAACCGCATTGAGACGAATTACCTTAATTCACTTGGACGTCTTGCCGAGGCCGAGGGGGAAAAGGCGATCTGGAGTGACCTTCGCCAGCGGCTCTTCATCGATGCGGGCGAGCTTAAGGTGCAGTACTTATCGAGTCCGGCATGGCTTCGCAAACTGATGAATGCCTGGGCTGACGGCCTTAATTACTACCTCGCGACTCACCCCAACGTCAAGCCGCGGGTGATCACAAAATTCGAGCCGTGGATGCCGCTTTCGTTCAGCGAGGGAAGTATCGGCGGCGACATCGAGAGCATCGACCTTGCCCAGCTTCGGGCGTTTTATGACGGCGGGATGGCCGCAACTGTCGCTCGCCAGGAATCCGATCCGTTTCCCGAACCGCTCGGTTCGAACGGCTTTGCAATCTCGCCAAAAAATGCAAAAGACGGCAAGGCATTACTTCTGGTCAATCCGCACACGTCATTTTTCTTTCGGTCCGAGCTGCAGATGACCAGTGACGAAGGGCTGAATGCTTATGGTGCCTCGACCTGGGGCCAGTTCTTTATCTATCAGGGGTTTAACGAGCGTCTCGGCTGGATGCACACGTCCAGCGATGTTGACGCGATCGACGAATGGCTTGAGACGATCGTTAAAAAGGACGGAAAAGTCCTTTACAAACACGGCTCTGCCGAACGCCCGATGAGCGTCAAAATGATCTCAGTTCCATACAGAACCGAAAAGGGATTGGCGAACCGTACGTTTACGACCTACAGCACGCACCACGGGCCGGTCATTCGTGCCGAGGGCGGAAAATGGGTAAGCATCGGGCTGATGAACGAACCGGTCAAGGCTCTGATGCAATCGTACGGGCGGACAAAGGCTAAGAACTACAAGGAATTCAAGCAAGTGATGCAGCTCCAGGCCAATTCGTCCAACGCGACGATCTACGCTGACGCGGACGGCAACATCGCCTACATTCACCCGAACTTTATCCCGCGTCGCGACACCACATTCGACTGGAAAAAGCCCGTCGACGGCAGCGATCCGGCTTCGGACTGGAAAGGCCTGCACACTTTCGACGAATCTCCGAACCTATTCAATCCGGCGAGCGGCTGGCTTTTTAACACCAACAATTGGCCCTGGTCCGCGGCCGGGCCGAGCAGCCTTAAACAAAGCGATTATCCAAAATATGTTGACAACGGCGTCGAAAATGCCCGCGGCATTCACGCCATTCGTTTGCTCGAAAACCGACGCGATTTTACGCTCGAATCGCTGAATACCACCGCTTACGACAGCCTAATGCCGTGGTTCGAAAAGCCGATCCCGGCGCTTATAAAGGCGTGGGACCAACTGCCGGCCGGCGATCCTCTGAAAGAAAAACTCTCGGGACAAATAGCTCAATTGCGCAACTGGGATATGCGCTGGTCGACCGCGTCGGTGCCGACATCGCTGGCCGTTTTTTGGGGCGAAGCTTCTGTGCGAAGGATAGCCTCAGATGCCCGCCGCGACGGCATAGCGCTCGAGGAGTATATCGGTACCAAGATGCCCGCTCGACAGATGCTCGAAACGCTCGCTGAGGTTTCCGATAAACTCGCTGCCGATTTTGGCACATGGAAGACGCCCTGGGGTGAGATAAACCGTTTTCAGCGGCTGACCAACGAAATTATTCATCCATTCGACGATTCGAAACCGAGCATTCCCGTCGGATTTGCGTCGGGAAATTTCGGTTCGCTCGCCTCGTTTGGGGCGAGGTCGTATAAGGGATCGAAGAAGATCTACGGAACCTACGGCAATAGCTTTGTCGCTGTTGTCGAGTTTGGCAAAACTGTCCGGGCACGAGCCATAACGGCCGGCGGCCAGAGCGGCGATGTAGCGTCTAAGCACTTCAACGACCAGGCCGAGCGGTACTCAAAGGGCGACCTTAGGGAAGTTTATTTCTACCCGGCTCAGCTCCGCGGGAATACCGAACGAAGTTACGTTCCGGGAAAGTAGTGGCGATATATGTCGTAGCTGCCTGCGAAGCCGGTACTATTGCTTTCCTTTTGGATATGAAATATCCTAGGTGCGCATGGACATATACTTTCTGATATTCTCGTTGTTCTTCCCGCGTATTGTCCTGCTCGTTACGCTGTTCTTGTATCCGGCGTCATTTCCGGTAAACACGGTACCGCAATGGGCAGACATCCTGCTCGGTGTCTTTATGCCGCGGGTCTTGATACTCCTCTATATTTATCAGAATATGGGTGCCGATAACGTTTGGTTCATCGCTCACCTGGTCGTCATAATCCTGGCCTACTTTGGCGGTGGACGCGAAACTCACCGGCGACGGCGTCGCACAGTTGAATAGGGAAGTTCATCCAATAGTACGTAACCAATATAAGAAAAGCCCGGCAAAACGCCGGGCTTTCTCATTTGAGTTGTATTCGGGCCGCTGGTCACTGACCACCGGCATCCGACCACTTTCCTTACGTTCCTGTTTCCCAGCTGCCCATGTATTCGAGCATTTCCGGGGTGAGTTCGTCGATATTGACGCCCATCGCACGGAGTTTGAGCGAAGCGATCTCCTGATCGACTTCCTTGGGAAGGACGTGTACGCCAGCCGCGAGTTTTCCGTGGTTTTTGACCAGGAACTCGGCTGACAACGCCTGGTTGGCGAATGACATATCCATGACCGATGCCGGGTGGCCTTCGGCAGCAGCAAGGTTGATCAGACGGCCTTCGCCGAGAACGATCACGCTCTTGCCCTTATGAGTGATGTACTCTTCGACAAACGGACGGCGTTTGACGGCCTCAGCCGACATCTCACGCAGAGCGTCGAGGTTGAGTTCGAGGTCGAAGTGGCCGCTGTTGCAAACGATCGCTCCGTCCTTCATCACCGCAAAGTGCTCAGCGTCAATAACATGGCGGTTTCCGGTGACCGTGACGAAAAAATCGCCAACCTTGGCAGCTTCCTTCATCGGCATCACACGCATGCCGTCCATAACCGCCTCGATCGCCTTGATCGGATCGATCTCGGTGACAACGACGTTAGCACCCATACCGCGTGCACGCATCGCAACGCCCTTACCGCACCAGCCGTAGCCGACGACGACGAGCGTTTTACCGGCGAGCAGAATGTTGGTCGCACGGATGATGCCGTCAAGCGTCGATTGGCCTGTACCATAGCGATTATCGAAGAAATGCTTGGTCTGAGCATCGTTGACCGCGATCGAAGGGAAGGTGAGCACGCCGGCTTTGACCATCGCCTGAAGGCGGACAATTCCGGTCGTCGTCTCTTCCGTCGTGCCGATAAGGTTGCCGATCAATTCCGGCTTTTCCTTGATCATTGTCGCGACGACGTCCGAACCGTCATCAATGATGAGATTCGGGTTGGTGTCGAGAGCGGCTTTTACGTGGCGGACGTATGTTTCGGTCGATTCGCCCTTGTGAGCCATGACCGGGATGCCCCAGTCAGCTACGAGCGAAGCCGCAACGTCGTCCTGCGTCGAAAGCGGGTTTGACGCGATCAACAGCGATTCGGCTCCGCCGGCCTGCAGTGTGCGGGCCAGATTTGCCGTCTCGGTCGTGATGTGTGCACAAGCGATAAGTTTGACGCCTGTTAAGGGCTTTTCAGCCTCAAAACGTTCGCGGATCAGCCGCAGAACCGGCATTTCGCGGTCGGCCCACTCGATGCGCTGCTTGCCCTCGGGGGCAAGATTGATGTCTTTGATGTCGTATTCCATTGATGTTCCTGCGTTAGCCATTGGTACCGATACCTCTGTGATTATCAGCCGCGGTCCTTAAAGCCTCAGCCTTGTCTGTTACTTCCCACGTAAATTCACCGTTTCTACGGCCAAAATGACCAAAACGTGCCGTTTCCTTATAGATCGGGCGACGCAGGTCAAGCGTCTCGATGATCGCAGCCGGCGTTAGCGTGAAATTCTCACGAACGATGTCGGCGATCTGCTCGTCATCGATCGTTCCGGTGCCGTGCGAGTCGATCAGAACTGAAACCGGTTCCGCAACTCCGATGGCGTAAGCTAACTGAACAGTACACTTATCGGCCAGGCCGGCAGCGACGACGTTCTTAGCAATATAGCGTGCCATGTATGCTGCCGAACGGTCGACCTTTGTCGGATCTTTGCCCGAAAAAGCACCGCCGCCGTGCGGGGCATAGCCGCCGTACGTGTCAACGATGATCTTGCGTCCGGTCACGCCGGCATCGCCCATCGGGCCGCCGATGACGAATTTGCCGGTAGGATTGATGTGATATTTGGTCTGATCGTCGAGCAGGTCCGCCGGGATCACCGGTACGATGACGTGCTCCATGATGTCGGCACGGATGTCTTCGATATCGAGATCAGCCGTCTGCGACGAAATAACGACTGCTTCGACGCGAAACGGTTTGCCGTCTCGGTATTCGATCGAAACCTGCGATTTGCCGTCGGGACGCAGATAGGGAATCGTGCCGTCACGACGCACTTGCGACAGGCGACGCGTCAGATTGTGTGCCATCTGGATCGGCATCGGCATCAGCTCGGGCGTCTCATTACAGGCGTATCCGAACATCAGGCCCTGGTCACCGGCACCGCCGGTGTCCACACCCTGTGAAATGTCCGGCGACTGAGTACCGATAGCGTCGATGACGCTGCAGGTGTTCGAATCGTAGCCAAACTCGGCGTTGTTATAGCCGATCTCCTCGATCGTTTCGCGAATGATCTGCTTATAGTTGACCTTCGCCGTCGTCGTGATCTCACCCGCAACGACCGCCAAACCGGTCGTCACAAGTGTCTCACAGGCAACACGAGCCTTCGGATCCTGAGCCAGGATCGCGTCCAAAATAGCGTCCGATATATGATCGGCGATCTTATCCGGGTGGCCTTCGGTGACCGATTCGGATGTGAATAGAAAATTTCCGTTACTCAATTGTTTACGTAACTCCTTATCTAGGGTTGTATTAATTGGAATCTGCTATAGATAACAAAACGATAATCATAGCCTTTAACAGTCAAAGTGTCAAAGCTGTGGGCTCCGCACAGGCGGCAACAAGGGCGGAATCGAAACTAGGTGGTGATCGTCTAACAGGATGAAGCGACGAGATTGTCGTGAGGTTACCGATTCGATTAGTTCGGCCCAACCAACAACGATCGAAGGGAAGCCCAATAAGTGCATTAATTGCAGTGCTTAAGCACTTTCCCGTGAAATCGTCGCATATAGTCTGCGTCTGATAATAGAGATTATGTAATATCTGGATAGCGCTTAAGCCGGCATTTAGCCGATCAGTTCCGGCCACTCTTCCGGCGGCGGATTATCGTCATCAATGTCAGCAACCGGTGGGCTCGCGGCCGAAGAAAGGTCGAGTACCCTTTGCTCAACAAATATCGGACAATCAAGCCGCAGAGCCAGAGCGATCGCGTCTGAGGGGCGTGCGTCCAGAAATACGGCGTCACCCTTTTTATCAAGCAACTCGATACGAGCGTAAAATGTATTTTCCGAGAGATCGGTTACGACGACGCCCGAGGCGAGCAACCCGCACTCAATAATGACGTTTCTAAGCAGATCGTGCGTCATCGGCCGCTGCGGGACGATCTTTTCGATCTCCAGAGCGATAGCGTTGGCCTCAAAAGCACCGACCCATATAGGCAGAACGACCTCGGTCTCTACGCCCTTAAGCACCACGATCGGAGTGTTCGTGTTCGGGTCCATTATCAAGGCACCAATTTTGACTTCTACTAATGACGGATCTGCGTCCATAATCTTAAGCGATCTCCCCAAACAATGAATTTGCCCTGATATCCGTGATCTTTACGTCGACGATCTGTCCGAGCAGATCCTCTGAACCAACGAAATTAACTAGTTTCTGACAGGTCGAATGTCCCGTGAGTCCGCCGTTTGTACGGCTCGACGGACGCTCGACAAGAACTTTAAGCACTTTATTAAGATATCTTTGTAACCTGTTGTTCTGACTGCGTTTCTGGGCGGCCTCGACCTCGATAAATCGACGTGTTTTCTCCTCAACAGGTACATCATCTTCCATCTCATAGGCCGGCGTGCCGGGCCGCGGCGAGTACCTGAAAATATACGCACTATCAAACTCGCAGTACTCGACCATTTTGACGGTCTGCTGAAAATCTTCTTCGGTCTCGCCCGGAAATCCTACAATAATGTCGGTCGTCAACGCGATATCGATCGGCGAAGCCTTGATCCGGTCGATCTTTGCCAGGTATTTTTCGATCGTATGGCCGCGTTTCATTGCCGCAAGGACCTTGCTGCTGCCGGATTGGACCGGCAAATGCACCCAATTGCACAAATTTTCGTGCGTTTCGAGGGCTTCGACGATGTCTTCGTTAAAATCACGGGGAAATGAGGTCGCAAACTTGATCCGCTCCATGCCGGTCGCGGCGACTGCCCGCAAAAGCCTGGAGAACGCCGACTTCCCTGCAAATCCTTCGAGCCCCGATTCGCTCTCGGGCTTATAACTATTGACGTTTTGCCCGATCAGGTGGACTTCTTTGACGCCTTTTCGGCGTAGTTCGAGCACCTGACGAATGATGTCGGACGCGAGCAGGCTGCGTTCCCTGCCGCGTGAAAACGGCACGATACAGTACGTGCAAAACTTATTGCAGCCCTCAATTATCGGCAAAAACGCGATATACGGCGAATGGCGGTGATTGTCGGCGACGGTCCAGTCGTAATCCGCTTCACGGTCGCCGAGATCGACCACCGGCTCCTCAAAAGCCAGCGTTTTCGCTATTGCATCGGCCACTCGGCCGACCGCCTGCGTCCCGAGAACAAAATCCACACCCTCGATCTTTTTGAACAAAGTCTCGCCTTCAAGCTGTGCGACACAGCCCATGACACCGACGACAGGTTTCGGCCTGTCGGAGTGTCGGATATGGCCGACTCGGGTGTATAATTTGTGTTCAGCCTTTTCCCGAACTGAGCAAGTATTGAATATTACAACGTCAGCCGATGCCTCGTCGTCGGTCATCTGATAACCACGGCTGGCAAGCGTCGTCGAGATCCGTTCCGAATCTGAGACATTCATTTGACAGCCGTAGGTTTCGAGATAAACTTTTTTCATAAATGCCGAAAGAACCCGAATACAAGCCATTTTCAGACCGCGATTTCGTGCACCTTCATTTGCATTCAGATTATAGCCTGTTGCAAAGCACAATCCAACTAAAGCCTCTCGCCAAACGGCTCGACGAGTTTGATCTAAAGGCCTGTGCTCTTACGGATTACGGCAATATGTATGGTGCGGTTTCGTTTTACAATACGCTGATCGAAAAGAACATCAAGCCGATCATCGGTTACGAAGCTTACCTCACGACGGGCAGCCGTTTGGACCCAAGTTCGGTGCTTCGTCCGGGCGAAAAGCCCTATTACCGGCTTGTTTTGCTTGCGAGCAATCTCGACGGCTACCGAAATCTCGCTTTTCTCGCCTCTAAGGCATTTACCGAGGGCTTTCTACACCGTCCGAGGATCGATATGGAGATCCTCGCCGAGCATAGTGCCGGTTTGATCGGGCTTTCGTCCGGATTTGACGAGGTGATCGGCCATTATCTCAATAACGGCGACGAATCGCGTGCGATCGAGGCGGCAAAGCAGTTTGAGGATGTGTTTGGTGTCGGGAACTTCTTTCTTGAGATACAGGATCATGCCGACGGCATGGCGGCTGATGCGACCCGCAAAATAGTTGAGTTTTCCAAGGTTTCTGGGCTTCCGCTCGTGGCGACAAACGATGTTCACTACCTGAATCGCGACGATGCCCGGGCCCGCGAGGCTCTGATCGCACTCAACGACGGCCGCACGTTGGGCGATAACGCGTCTACCTCGCCCGAAACATCGCTCCGTTACCTGCGTTCGGCCGCGGAAATGTGGGATATTTTTGGCGAGGAACTGCCGGAATCGCTTACAAACACGCTCAGGATCGCCGACATGTGCCAGTTCGTCATGCCGCAGGGCGACGAACACCGGCAGCTGCCGAGTTTCCCGATACCGCCGGAGTTTAGCTCGATGACCGAGGACGATTATTTCGTCAAGGTCCTCAATGACGGTTTCGAGGAGCGAAAACAGTCGGAGTGGGACGTTCTCGAGGCGGACGGCCGGCTCAAACATAATATCGGCGAATACAAAGACCGTCTCGATATCGAGATCGCGACGATCCGGCGGATGGGCTTTGCCGGTTACTTTCTTATCGTCTGGGATTTCATCCGGTACGCACGCGAACAAGGCATTCCGGTCGGCCCCGGCCGCGGTTCGGCGGCCGGGTCGCTGGCGGCTTATGTTATGCGGATCACCGATGTCGATCCGCTCCAGCACGAACTGCTCTTCGAACGTTTTCTCAATCCCGAACGTATCTCGATGCCCGATATCGACATCGATTTCTGCATCCGCGGCCGCGGCGACGTTATCGACCACGTGACCGAGCTTTACGGCCGCGATTCGGTTTGTCAGATCGTTACGTTTGGAACGATGGCGTCGCGTGCGGCTATCAAGGACGTCGGCCGTGTGCTCAGCATGTCGTATGGCGACGTCGAGCGGATCGCGAAAATGATCCCGCCGCCGGTCCGCGGCCGCAACGTCAGCATTTCACAGGCGATCAAAGAGGTTCCGGAGCTTGCGGCCGCGATGAAATCCGACCCAAAGGTCAAGGAACTTGTCGACCTCGCACTCCGCATCGAAGGCTGCGCACGCCACACGTCGGTCCACGCGGCCGGCGTCGTCATCAGCCCGCGGCCGCTGCACGAGCTTGTTCCGGTCAAGATCAACGACAAGGACGAATTGACATCTCAGTATCCGATGAACGACCTCGAAAAGGTCGGGATGCTCAAGATGGATTTTCTCGGGCTGACGACGCTGACGGTCATCGCCGACTGTCTCGCGTCGATCAAGGAAAAGCTCGGCGACACGATCGACTGGACCAAAATCCCGAACAACGAAGAGAAAACGATGCAGCTCTTTGGCGAAGGCCGCACCGAGGCTATCTTCCAGTTTGAATCCTCGGGCATGGCCGACATGTGCCGCCGGCTCAAGCCAAAAGAGCTCGAAGACCTGTCTGCCCTCAACGCACTCTATCGTCCCGGCCCGCTCGACGGCGGTATGATCGACGATTTTATCGATCGTCATCGGGGCATCAAGCCGGTCGAATACATCGTCCCCGAGATGGAGGACATTCTCGGCAACACTTTCGGCGTTCTCGTCTATCAGGAACAGATCATGCAGCTGGCGCAAAAGCTGGCGGGCTACAGTCTCGGCGAAGCCGATCTGATGCGGCGGGCGATGGGTAAGAAAAAGATCGAAGAAATGGCCGTTCACGAAGAAAAATTCGTTGACGGTGCCGTCGAACGCGGCATTAAGAAAAAGACCGCTAAAGAGATATTCGATCTGATGGCGAAGTTTGCCGATTACGGCTTTAACCGCAGCCACTCGATGGCGTACGCGGTGCTCGCGTTCCAGACGGCGTACCTCAAGGCACACTATCCGGCACATTTCTACGCCGCCGTGCTATCGCACGAAGCCCAGGACAGCGCCAAGGTCTATAAATATTCGACCGAGCTGCGTTCGCTCGGCCTCGAGCTGCTGCCGCCGGACATCAACGAGAGCGACGAAGGCTTTACGCCCGGCGACGGTGCCGTCCGCTACGGCCTGACGGCGATCAAGGGCATGGGCACGACCAGCGTTCAGGCGGTGGTCGAGGCACGCAAGAGTGGTAAATTTACCTCGCTGTACGATTTCTGTTCGCGGCTCGGGGCTGGTGCGGTCAATAAACGCGGGCTCGAGAGCCTGATCGCGGCCGGTGCGTTCGACACAATGATGCCCGAAGGCACGACCTCGGGCGAATGGCGCGCACGTCTGACGGCGGCGATCGAACCGGCGTTGCAGCACGGCCAGCGTATGGCTGAGGACCGTGTACGCGGTCAAAATGCCCTCTTCGGAGCGGCCGAGGCCGAGGAGATGACATCGGACGACGCACTTCCCTATGCGGTCGCGTGGACGCAGACCGAGGTTTCGCAGCACGAAAAAGCGTCGATCGGGTTTTACCTGTCGGCACACCCGCTCGACAATTACAACGGTCTGCTCGGCGGTATGAACCTGCGCAACATTGCCGAATTTGACACGCTCAAGGGCGGCGACGTCGTCACGATGGCGGGCATTATCTCGGGCCTGCAGGTGCGGCAGAGCAAAAAAGGCAACCGGTTTTGTATGTTCAGGCTCGAGGACCGTTCGGGCGGTATCAAATCTATCGCCTGGGGCGAGGCGTACCAGAAATTTTCGGCGTTTCTCAAGGACGACGAGATGGTCATCATCGACGGCCGCATCGAGGCAGCCGACGGACAGGAACCGACGCTGATCATCAACGAGGTGCGTTCGCTGGACGAATCGGTCGCCGCCGCCGCCCGTTCGATCAATATCACGATCCCGCCCGCTCTCAGCGATCAGGCGTCGCTCGAGCAGATCTTCGTGCTGCTCGGCTCATACCACGGCCGCTGTGAGGTTTTCATCGATCTCCCGGCCGACGACACGCTCGTCAAGGTCCACGCCCCCGGCACCCGCGTCGAAGGCAGCCGTGCCCTCCAACGCGAACTAGAATCCCGAGGCTGCTCCGTCGCCTGGACCCACTAAATTGCCGCCCGCAGCCTCAATCATTTGCCGATCGAAGTGTGCTTAACATCATGGGGTAACTTCATAAAAGACCCTCACGTCTGAGAGAGGAACGTAACTTTCTTTGCCCTTATATACAACTTTCGATATATGGCCCTGGGTTCTCGAGTGGATAAAATTGAAACCACTTTGCAATCTTACGTCTCAAAAGCTCCTGTCGTAAATCCTGCGTTAGATAAATCCGCCTATTCGCGCTGGCGTCGGACCCAAAGTACTCCTGACCGCGGAAGATCTGGTTGGGCGGTTCGCCTTTTAGCGGCGGCAAGAAATCAAGGGGCAACACCACGTATTTCTTTTGTCCGCATTGGCTGCATAATTCGAACCGCATACCAGACATGTCAAAGAGCCAAGAGGACATCGGCAGGTCAAGCTGCACGACGAGTTCAGACATTTCGCCGGATCGATGGATGACAACGGGTAAGAATTTGATCCCCAATGGCAAGAACACCTCCTCGTAAAGCTCCCGCTTTACGAAGATCTCATCAAAAATCCACCCCAACTGAAAAGCCTGAAACCTGGTCTTATCGGACTTGATGCGGAACGGACTCTTCTGCCCTCCACGATTCATCCCACATTTCAAACAGCGATGCAACGTATCATAAACGTCAACAAAATCAAAGGTTTCTTGAGGTTGTGGATAGCCAAATGGAGCAAGAGCAGTCAATCCAAGCCAATTTGCTCGATCCAGATCGATTCTGTCAAACTCGGCTCCTAACGCATGCACTGGGTGGTATGACATAAGTATCTCATTGATGAGTTCAAACTGAGCACTATCGACCCTCACGTATGAGAAAACATCCTCGCTGACAGAGATTCCAAAAGTTTCCAAGGCCTTGACCTGCTCCGGTTTCCATCGTTCTCCAATGTCATGTACTACTTTCATGCTTACGATAATAATCCAAGAGCCTTCAGTACTTCAGCTGAAGAAATGGGGTTTGGCCTGCGATTCTCCGATTCTATGCCCCGTACCAGACCGCTGAGAGTTCTTGAATATTCGTCAAATGCCCGTTCGCCCGTCACCGCGCGGTTAGCGATGACCGTGTCCGCTGAATATCGCTGGGAGGCGTATGGCATGATGAGGCTATTGTGTGCGAATTCGTCGCCGTGAGTCAAGAGATTCTTGTTCGTGGATCGTTCGTTGGAATTGGGCTCTTCGTTCGAGTGTACTTTGAAATATAATGGTCAAGTTCTTTGATCGTCATATTTGTGTTGTAGAAATATCAATTGCTTTGGCGGCTGTGCCGCTCTATTTGCGGAAAAGCTGTGCTTTTCCGATTGTCTCCTCCTTAACTCATGCGGCTATGCCGCCGTTTTTCGAAGGCGGATTGAGGTTCAACCGTAGATTCTAGGGACCTACCGTGTCATCCTCCAAAAGTTCATTATTCTGTGTAAGTGGAATACAATCATTGGCGCCAACCATATTTTCAATTTCTACAAAACCGGCCTGTAGTTCTGGAACAATTCTTAAAGCAAGCCAATCTCTCCAGAACTTCTGAGACCTTGGCTGTCCTTCGAGCCGTATCTTCAGTTCTTTAAAATCGCACGAGATCGGTGTGGGAACACCTTTGAAATCGTCGGAAAAAACGAAGGTATCCTCCCGGCCAGAGTCATATTTCCAGACCCACGCTTGATTATTTTCCGCCCATTCAATAAGCCAAGCTTTTACCCTTGAAAACAAACCGTCGGGATCGGTTGTATCGACAGCAAAAGAAGCTATGACGCAAAAGGAACCATCTTGATTACGTCTTGGAAATTTGATTTCGCTGTTCATTGTACCCTCGTAAAGACTTCCGTTAGAGCAATCGGTGTAAGCCCTGATCGCTCACAGATTCTCCATGCAATTACCACTTGGATAATCTGGACCTATTAGGCAAATCCGTCGAATAAAAATAGACATGGTGACTAGGTTCGTCCGCCTTTATCTGACCAAGCTCGCTTTCCCATTCATAGTTAAAAACCGTGGATATCTTGAGATTCTCGGCCAAAAAGTCTCTCGGGACACTAAAAACAAGCGAATTTCCGGATCGAATCCAAACGTTTCCCCGTCCACGCCGTTTCGCCCGATTCTTACAGCTGTAAAAATGAAAAGTCTGGTCTGGGACTTTCATAACTGAACCCATCTCGGACAGACTCTGTGTAATCAACTCCGAGTCGTAGCACAGTTCTACTTCCGAATTTTCGGGCAATGCGTAACCTTTTCCACCGTCCGCGAGGATAATTTCTTCAAGAGTAGCCATCGTGAATTCACCATCGGCCTCAACAATTATGGGCCATTGAGAATTATTATGGAGGCGTATCGAAAGCCTTTCAGCCTTGTCCCATTTGGTTTTGACGCGCTCCTTTCGACCCCCTGCTTTCTCGAACGTTAGGTATATGGAAGGGCGATTTTTATTCAGCTGCTTTGTCACAGCATTAGATGATTGCGGGGTCTGTGCGATTGTAACGAGAAGCGTAGCAAGAAGCCAGACCGTAGCCCAGGTCAATTTTTTCGTCATATTTAATTCCATTCCTACCACCATTTACCGTTATTAGGAGTGAAGGACGGGATCCGACTTGCAATATTGCAATTCTCTGTCCGGGCCTGACCATTCAGTGTTCTTGAAAAACCGACAATTGCCCCGTATCCCAATGCGGCGCGGTTAGAGATGATCGCGTCTGCTGAATATCGCTGGGAGGCGTATGGCATGATGTGGCTATTGTGGAAGAGATCGTTATCGAAGTCAATAAATTTTGTTTTCGTGGATCGTCGTTCGTGGATCGTCGTTCGTGAACCGCGAACCGTGATCTGCCGGATGGGCTATGCCCGTATCGCAGAGCGGCGACGGCTACGCCTCGCCGTCAGTCGCCCCCAAGCCCCAAGGAGCCCGCGAGAGCGGGCGACAGAGTTTCCCGAACGATTCGCTTCTAAACCGCGAAACAACGCCAAAAAAACGAAAAAGAGGTGAACGCCCGCTCAACCTCTCTATTTAGTCCCTTTCGCCAGTTTCGCGGTAGGTGCCTCAAATTGCGATTCCAGTCAGCAACCCAATCTCACACTTGCAACCGAGTGCCGATCGAAGTGCGCTTGACATCATGGGGTAACTTCATCGATGATCCGATTTTCTCATCTCCAACTTCCATGCCCGCGCGGATCAAAACAATTTAGGCGCTTACCTATTCCGCAAGTTCCAGATTTCGGATTTCAGCGAGATCAGAGACCTCTTTGAATTTTTGTAAAACCGCCTTTGAATCAACTCGATCTTCAACCTTTCCGCCTAGTTGGATCGCGGAGATTGTCCAATCTGAGTCAACATAAACAGCGAACATGTTCTGCTCTACAGTTGAAAACTCATGCTTACCAATCACGATCTTTTTCGATTGGCCATCATAGTTAAATTCGAGAGATTTAGAAATCCGAGGGTCAAACCCCACTGAACGCCATTTAAGGGTACTTACCGTCTTAGCAAAACTTCTCGATGTTTCGGAGGCACCGGGCTCAAGCGTGTTGTCAGAAATAAAAATTACAACGTGATAGACAGAGATGTCACGCAACTCTTCTGTTCGTATGCGACGATGCCCGTTTTGTGTAAACAATACCCCTGAGGAATTCGAAAATGTGTGCTCATTAAAACCATCGGCCAAGATTAGTCCCGGTTCAAATTGCCACCGATCTCGAATACCGCAACCGCCGAAAAATATTACAAGTATACAAAACACACCAAGATTTCGTTTAATGTTTCTCATTTGATCTCCCTTAGGGTGGAAGCATGGGGTCAAACTTGCAAAATTGCGATTCTCGGTCCGGGCCTGACCATTCAGTGATCTTGAAAAACCTTCAAATCCCCCGTCTCCCAATGCGGCGCGGTTCGAGATGATCGTGTCTGCTGAATATCGCTGGGAGGCGTAGGGCATGATGAGGCTATTGTGGAAGATATCGCTATCAGTGTCAACGGATTTCTGTTCGCGGATCGTGGTTCGTTGATCGTTGTTCGTGAACCGCAAACCGTGATCTGCCGGACGGGCTATGCCCTTATCGCAGAGCGGCGATGGCTACGCCTCGCCGACAGTCGCCCCCAAGCCCCAAGGAGCCCGCGAGAGCGGGCGACAGAGCTTCCCGAACGATTCGCTTCTAAACCGCGAAACAACGCCAAGAAAACGAAAGAGAGGCGAGCGTTTGCTCAACCTCTCTATTTAGTCCCTTTCGCCAATTTCGCGGTAGGTCCTTAGATTTCCGATCTGCGATTCCCGATCTGCAATCCCGACCACTGACCACCGACCACTGTTCCCGGCTGATGTGCGTTGCCATAACGACTTTGGCTGTCAGTAAGCGACTTCCTTGACCGTCAAAATCAATCCTAACGCGTCGCCTCGAACCGTCTTGATAACGTCAAGTTTATCCTCGTCTTTCCGGTTCACTTATCGTTTTCTGCGCTGAACACTTTCGTCCAACTCTGTCCAGTGTCCGAACTTCTATAGATTGCGGTATGGCTCGCAAGCCAGATCGTATTGCCAAAGCTCGCAACCTGTTCGAAACCGTCATCTTGCGGGACGTCTATCTTTTTCCACGCTGCTCCATCGTTACTAGTCGTGAGAAGCACGCCGTAGGGGCTGGGATTTCCATCTCTAACAAGGGTAAATCCGCTGACGAGTAAGCTGTCTGCGCCGGAGAGATAAATATCGGTGATCGTCATCTCCTTCGGTGTCGGAAATGGAATTCGTTTCGGAGACGCATCGCCAGAGATAGCAAAGATCTCGCCTCTAGCGGTGCCCGCCCAACACTCCCGACCGCCATCACGACAAGCAAACGCGGTCACATCGCCCGCAGGTCCAAGTTCGATGCTTTTCCAGGTTTTGCCTCGATCCGTAGTTCGTTTAACAGAACCTCGTACTCCATGTAAATATCCATTGTCTCTGTCGACAACGAATAAACGAAGAGGCTCTCCTCCCAATTCGGTAACGAGTACCCTCTTCCAGGTTCTGCCCCCATCATCAGTAACAAACAACTCATTATAGGTCCGCGCCCAGCCGACATTCTCGTCGGCAAAGCTGACGCTTGAAGGCCACACCAATGGAAATTTGTTGTCATTATTATGTCCGACGAACTCCCAATTAACGCCGTCGAAATGCCGTATATTCCAGTCCGCATCCACCGTCCATGCCTGTGTAGGGCTGATAAAGCTCATGCCTTGTACTCGCTGCTGGGCATCTGAAATGTTGATCGACCGGCCATCGATCGAGAGCCGCTTTAACACACCTTTGTGTTTGAGCACCCACGCCTCGTCAGGACTCGTGAAAACTGCCCCTGTTATGGGTGGAATGTAAGCGCGGTCGCCGTTCGAACAGCCCGAAGCTATCAACTGAATCACTGCGATGATTAACAAGACGAAGACTTGGCTTTTTGAGAGGAACGGGGTCAGGAAGGACGGAGTCAAACTTGCAATAGTGCAATGCTTTGTCGAGGCCTGCCCGTTGGGCATTCTCGAAAACCCGCCAAATGCCGCGTCTCCCAATGCGGCGCGGTTAGAGATGATCGTGTCTGCTGAATATCGCTGGGAGGCGTATGGCATGATGTGGCTATTGTGGAAGAGATCGTTATCTAAGTCAATAAATTTTGTGTTCGTGGATCGTTGTTCGTGAACCGCGAACCGTGATCTGCCGGACGGGCTTTGCCCAAATTGCAGAGCGGCGATGGCTACGCCTCGCCGTCAGTCTCCCCCAAGCCCCAAGGAGCCAGCGAGAGCGGGCGACAGAGCTTCCCGAACGATTCGCTTCTAAACCTGTTCACGAAGACGCGGAATGATGATCTCGAGTTGCGAACAATATCCTCAGCAACGACATAACAACGAGCAAGGCATCCGATAATACCAAAGTTACTACAAAGAAGATGGGTACCATCACGAAAAAAGAAAACCTCACAATGCTTTCAGTATAAGCGTGTCCAAAGGTCGGGTTCGGCTCAATCGTCCAGTCACTTATGCTAAAGCCAGCAAATGTCATTGTTACTAAAATCTGGTAAATGAATACACCTAGACCGATAGTTAAGGTCCACGAACAGTACGGTGCCCGGAATCTATTCGAAATTGCATGAGCTACGTTCAGTGCGAATATCCATGCTAATAGGCAAATGATAAATCTCAATATGCTCGTTTCACCGCTAATACTAATAAACTCCGGCATGTAGGCGAAAATCAGACCACACAGATATTGTGAGATTAAATCCGATCTAGTGCGATTCCGCATTCCCAGCAAGAAATGTTGGACAAAGGAAACGAAATTTGAATTAGAATTCACCTGCATATATTCGTTTTGGAATTGCCTGGCTTCATTAACCACTAATGCCGCCGTCACTCATCGACGACTGTTCTAGATAGCTTTCCTGTTCTGTTGAACCGTCAGTTCTTGGCGTCTGGAACGGACAGGTTCAGAAAGTTCTTAAACCGACCGTACCCATCACCGTACGCTGTATGTAGGTCTTCTTTTTCAATCAGCCTGATCAGTTTTGCCACGACAGGCTTAAACGAGCTGCTTAGAT
>JAGOBH010000001.1 GCA_017983495.1 Pyrinomonadaceae bacterium
GCAAGTGCGTGGGCTCGCAGACGATGGCCGATATGGACGGTGATATGTGGTCCGATCTGTCGATCTTCAGGCCGGTCGGAGCAAACGGTTCCGAGTGGTGGTGGCTGAAGAGCACTGGCGGTAATGGTGCCGTGCAGTTTGGCGTGGCGACAGACACGATCATGAGTTCCGACTTTACGGGTGACGGCAGGACTGATGTGGCGTTCTGGCGGCCTTCAACGGGCCAGTGGTACATCCTGCGCAGCGAGGACTATTCGTTCTATGCGTTCCCGTTCGGATCGACCGGTGACATTCCCGTCGCTGCCGATTTCGACGGCGACGGCAAGGCCGACCCGACCGTCTACAGGCCTTCGACGACGACCTGGTACATCAACAAGAGTACCGGCGGAGCCGGAATAGCGGTCTTCGGTGCGGCGGGCGACAAGCCTGTTCCCGAGGACTACGACGGTGACGGCAAGGCCGACATCGCGGTGTTCCGCCCCAACGGTACGGGCGGTGCCGAATGGTGGATCACACTGAGTTCGGGCGGTGTCTTTGCCACGCAGTTCGGGCAACCGACCGATAAGGCAGTGCCGGCCGATTACACCGGCGACGGCAAAGCGGACATCGCGTTCTGGACACCTTCGAACGGCTATTGGTACATCCTTCGCAGCGACGATTACTCTTACTACGCGTTCCCGTTCGGCGGCTCGGGCGACCTGCCGGTTCCGGCTGATTACGACGGTGATTCCAAGGCCGACCCCGGCGTATACCGTCCATCGAACTCGAACTGGTACCTCAACCGCTCGACCGCCGGCATCCTCATCCAGCAGTTCGGCCAAACAGGCGACGTGCCCGTGCCAAATGCGTTTGTGCGGTAAGCCGTGGTTCACAGGCGAGGTGTCGGGTTTGTTACCGATATCTCGCCTGTCCCATTTTTTCGGCAAAATGGGACAGGGTAAACCATTGTAGCTATTCGACTTAACCCCGATTTTGTCCCATTTGCTCGCGCGAGAACGCGGAAAAATGTCGCGATCGGTGTAAATGCTGTAAATACAAGGCTTTGATCGGTGATCGTCGTTCATTCGTCGCTCGTCGCTCGTCGCTCGTCGCTCGTACCTCGTAGCTCGTGGTTCGTGGTTCGTCGTTTGTGAATCCTTTTTCACATTTCCACTCTTCCCCTTTTTCACTCTTTCCCTTTTCCACTTTTCCACTCTTTCACTTTTCCACTCTTTCACTTTTCCACTCTTTCACTTTTCCACTCTTTCACTTTTTCACTTTTTCACTTTTACTCACCCCTCGCAGCTCATCCATAAACGGAATATTGTCGCACAGATGGCACGCATATATCAAGAATTAATTCGAAGCGGTGGCGAGTGTCAGAACGGTCGTGCGTGCGAAGCACGCATAATAACTTTAGCTACAGGTGAAGCGGTAGCGTAACCCGTAGAATACGAATTCGCGTTTTGTTCCTAGCGTGCGGAGCACGCAGCATAACTTTAGCTACGGGTGAAGCGGAAGCGTAACCTGTAGAACGCGAACCAAACAAACATCAGCGTGTGTAACACGCGGCATCAATCCCACAGATATTGACGGTCGAATTCAACCTCGTGCTTTACGAGCAATGCCAGATACTCATCTTCAAAAGATTGTTTAGCGTGATGACTTTTCTGATCTTTGATATAGGCACGTACCTTTTCAGCTACGGACGAACTGACGGTGAATGCGCCGTAACGACGCTGCCACGCAAAATTCCGATCATGTTGTTTTGCCCATTTCGAGGAACTTGCCTTTAGCTCGCGCATGAACGAGGGAAAATCGCACGGCACGAGTAATATCAGCAGATGCACATGATCCTGCATCCCATTGATCTCTATCGGGATCCCTTTCCAGCCTTTCACAATGCCGCCGAGATATCTGTGCAGCTCGCTTTCCCACGCCGCACCGATCAAAGGCTGGCCGCCCTTTGTCCTGAAAACTACGTGGTATAGGAATCGAGTATGTGACATGTTTTGTTCTCCTTCTTGCGTCTTGTCTTCTCGCGTGCGAATGCTCCCGAAAAACTTTAGCTACGGGTGAAGCGGAAGCGTAACCTGTAGAATGAACGCCCCGCAATGTTCAGCGCGTGTTACACGGGAAACGTCAACCTCGCCGATATGTGCCGCGTGTTTCACACGCTTGTTTGTTTTCGCTCGGTCATCTACACATTCCGCTTCGCTGCATGTGTAGCTAAAGTTGTTTGATGTGCTCCGCACATCGACGGAAACACCGAAATCGGAGCGTAACTTGTAGAATTGTCGCCCGGCAAATCAGTGTCCGGCATTAGCTAACTTAGCGCAGAGTTTTAATAGTCGCCGCCGCTCGCGACAAGAGCCGACGCCGGCAGCTTCGTATGTTTATAGGATGCGATGATCGGAAACCGCGTCTTTGATTCCGATCCGTGTTTATCTTTGTTCATCGGTGGTTAATTTCTCTGAGGGTTCACAAACAGCCCCGCCGGGAACGCAGGCTACCTCGCCTGCAAGCGTCTTAGTTTTGCAAGCCGCGTTGACGCGGCTTTCCCGCAGGGCAGATAGCCACGCTACTTTAGGGCGTGGTCAGTATGGGAAATGATTCGAGAAGGGCGGTTCACCGTCCTTGGTTCAGAGTTGCGGCTTTAGCCGCGAGGTCCTTCACGCCTTAAGGCGTAACTCTGAACGGTAAGCCCGTTGAAACGGGCTGTCGATCGCCGGGGAATCTAAACCACGCCGTAAACGAGCGTGGCTATTTGCCGCGAGGACGCGGAAAGACGGCTGAAGCCGCCTGCGTTCCAGTCAAAAACGCCCGATCTGGCCGTGGATCAGATTCTCGACTGTCAGCTCTCAAATCCCAATTCAGACCCGCCGCTGCGTTCACAAATGGCGATCCAAGACCTTTGGTTTAAGAACAACGAATTTCCATTGGGCAGATCACGAACTAGAAACCAAAAATGCCGAAGCGACTTCGATCTTTATAAGTGCTTTGTGCTGGACGATTGCGAGGTCACCGCACCCTGTGACCTAATGGAAACAATGGCATATGATCCATTTGTCTGCGCAGTCCGGCGGCGGTTTGTGTCATGATAAACTCGCCGGAATCGTTGGAAACCCAGACCGAATCTGGTTCAACGGCATTCAAGCGAACTGCGTCTCCTGGGGCTATCGGAGTTTTGAGACTAACAACAAACTCATTATTCAAAATTTCAATTTCGTATCGACTTGGCGGACTGAGTGAAAGTTGAATTTCGTCCGACGACGACGGTAACCTAGATGTCTCCTCGAGTCCAGTTTCCGGATCCTTGTAACGCTGGTACCGCAGAATCGCCGTTACATCTCTTGCCGGCAATGATCCCGTATTACGAATTTCAAGTTCCCACGCTGGAATCGGCACACCAACCGGTTTGCCATTATTGCTCATCATGGTAGTTTTCATGAACGAGCTTGACGCTACCTTCAATTGAGCTCTGTTACGAAAAGCTTGAACTTGCGGATCGAGTATGAAATAGGTCAATATCGGTCCGGCTATTGCGGCAATTATCGCAATTATGCTGATCGCCAAACTCCACTTCTCATAATAACTCATCGTTCTAGCCTTACCGTTTTTTCGCATAAGCACGAGTATACCTGTATACACATTGTTTCAAAAAATAAGGTTCAGTCGTTCAGGAAAGATAGCAATTGACCCACCGAAGGATTGACTTTACGATCATTTGGATAACCTAACCACGCCCTATTGGAGCATGCCTATTTGCCGATTGGGCGCGGAAAGACGGCTGAAGCCGCCTGAATTATCCATTAATGCTCGCCTCTCAATTTTGCCAACACTCAGCCCCACGAACAAAAGTCCTTGAAAAAAGATCCTGACAGGCGTATGCTAGCGGCAAATTAGGTGTTTCTCTCAGATCCCATGAAAAATATTAGTCTTTCGCGTTGCGTACCTTCTTTTCAACATTTCAATTTTCGGTCGATCATTACAGGCTCGGCTTTTTTGGCACTGGTGATATTCACGCTGTTCCAAAACGGTGATCGAGTCGTACTTGCGGACACTAGTATTGGTAATGTCCCGGTCGGCAACCAGCCGGTGGCAGTTGCGGTCAATCCGGTGACGAATAAGATCTATGTCGCTAATGCGAATGTCAGCAACGTCGGCTCGGTAACTGTGATTGATGGTATAAACAACTCGACCTCAACCGTCTTGACCGGAGCATATCCCGCTTCCTTGGCCGTGAATCCGGTGACTAATAAGATCTACGTAGCTAGCAAGAACACTTCAAACGTGACCGTAATTGACGGAACAGATAATTCGACGACCACCATAACGGCCGGTGCAACTCCGTTTGCCGTTGCGGCCAATCCGGTAACTAACAAGATCTACATTGCTAATCAGGGCAGTTCCAACGTAACAGTCATTGACGGTTCGAACAATTCGACTGTAACCGTTCAAGTTGGCTCTTTACCCAGTTCCGTTGCGGTTAATCCGGTAACGAACAAGATATATGTCGCTAATAACATCAGCGGAACTGTTACTGTAATTGACGGTACGGATAACTCGACGTCCACGGTGCCGGTCGGTACAAATCCATACGGCATCGCGTTAAATCCGGTAACGAATAAGGTCTACGTCGCTAATACTGGAAGTAACAATGTAACGATAATTGACGGTTCAAACAGTGCCACGACGACGGTGCCGGGTGGATCGTCGCCTGGGGCCGTGGCAATCAATCCAGTGACAAACAAAGTCTACGTCGTTAGTGTGAATACCACGAACCTAACCGTGATTGACGGCACCAACAACTCGACATCATCAATCTCAGTAGCTGCCCGGACAACGGTCGCAGTCAATCCACAGACAAATAAGATTTATGTTCGCACTAGTACGAATATGGTCACAGTAATCGACGGAGCGAATAACTCGTCGACCGCACTAACAGTCGGCACCACTCCCGAAGCATTGGCCGTTAATCCGTTGACGAATAAGGTCTATGTTGCTAATCAGGATAGCGACAACGTTACGGTGATCGATGGCTCGTACAACACGACGGTCACGATTTCGGGCATTTCTCAGCTATTCTATAAACGTTCGGTGGCGGTCAATCCAGTTACAAATAAGATTTACGCGGCAGAATTGTTTAATTCGCGTGTGACGGTAATCGACGGCTTGACCAACCAAACGTCTAGTATCGCAACATCGGCTGGGCCAATTGCTGTCGCGGTAAATCCAATTACGAACAGGACCTATGTCTTAAGCTGTACTCCGTCTTGTGACGGCACTGGGATGGGAGCGGTTACTGTGATCGACGGGAGTAATAACTCAACGTCAACTGTTCTAGCCGGTTCGGGTTCAAACGATATTGCCGTAAATCCCGTAACTAATAAGATATATGTCGCAAACTGCGGACCTGCGTGCGGAGGAAGCAGCACTCCGGGGAGCGGTGGCGATACTGTGACCGTCATAGATGGGGCCACTCACACAACTGAACGCATTCCTGTCGGTATTTATCCAGTCGCTCTTGCGGTGAACACAGTAACAAATAGGATCTATGTGGCGAACTCGAATGTCTCGGGAAACCCGAATGGGACGGTAACTGTAATAGACGGAGCTACGAATGCGGCTACCACTATTCCAGCAGGTTCATTTCCTATTGCGATTGCTCTCAATCCGGTGACGAATAAGGTCTATGTTGCTAATCGAGATGGTGACGACGTGACTGTGATCGACGGAACCAACAACTCGACAGCGACGGTTACAGTTGCCGATCAGCCCTCTGATGTTGCCGTCAATCCTGTAACGAATAAAATCTATGTAGCGAACCCGGCGAGTAATCTCGTGACAGTAATTGATGGAACGAGTCTTTCGAAAAGAAATATTTCTTCATCAGGTGGGCCGATAGCCGTTACTGTCAATCCGGCGACCAACAAGATTTATGTTGCCGGGGGTACAAGTTTAGCAGTGTTTGATGGCACTAACGATTCGAGGATTTTTGTTCCGATTGCTTCAGGGTCGCAATCGGTTGCTATCAACTCTGCGACGAATAAGGTATATGTTGGCCATGATAGCAGTAGTAGTTTCACAGTAGTTACGCCAGCTCCTTCTAATTCGATTCCGCTGAATACGTCGGTGGCACCGCTTTTGAACAATACGACTTTTAGTTCAACCCCAACATTCCCGTTATCGGCAACATCGACGTATACGCCGACAGCACCACCACCACGAAATATCTATTTCCAGATGGATACAACAAATGGTCAGTGGACGCGGGCAGCGAATACAGGTAGTACGGCAACGACTTTGACGGCAACGGCCACGACCGCAGCACTTCAGCCGGGGATTCACACGATCTATTTTTTCGCCACAGACGGTACGGATGCGACGTCGATCAACCCGCTGGTGGGCGATTTATCGGACGGCAAGGGCAAGGCCAAAGTTGAGGGCATTGCTCCTGAGTCTTCGCCGGTTACTGGCGGCATCAACGCATATCTTTTTCTCGTAAGGCCACCGGCTACGCCGTTTGATTTTGACGGTGACAGGAAAACCGATCTTTCGATATATCGTCCGACAACGGGTGATTGGTGGTATCTGCGAAGTTCGGATGGTGGCAACCGGGCGTTTAATTTCGGGGGCATTGCCGACAGCCTGACGCCGGCTGATTTTACTGGAGACGGCAAAACCGACATCGCGTATTTTCTTCCTGCAAACGGAAGCTGGTTTGTACTGCGGAGCGAGAATTTTACGTACTATGCGTTTCCATTTGGCTCCAGCGGCGACGTTCCGGTTCCGGGGGATTATGATGGGGACGGGAAAGCGGATGCGGCGGTGTTTAGGGAGAGTTCGTTGACTTGGTTTATTTCGAAGTCTTCGGGCGGGACGGATATTGTTGGGTTTGGGGCGGCTGGAGACAAGCCTGTGAATGCTGACTATGACGGCGACGGCAAGGCCGACGTTGCGATATTCAGGCCGAACGGTGCAAACGGTGCCGAGTGGTGGATCAGACGCAGTTCGAACGGGACGGTATTTGCCACACAATTTGGCAACGCGACCGACAAGGCTGTGCCGGGAGACTACACTGGCGACGGCAAGGCGGATATTGCGTTCTGGACGCCGTCGAGCGGGAACTGGTTTGTGCTGAGGAGCGAGGATTATTCGTACTTCGGGTTCCCGTTCGGATCATCGACCGACATTCCGACCCCCGGCGACTACGACGGCGACGGCAAGATGGACGCGGCCGTATTCCGCCCGTCGAACTCGACCTGGTACGCCCAACGCTCGACAGCCGGTGTGCTGATCCAGCAGTTCGGAGCTACGGGGGACGTACCCGTGCCGAATGCGTTTGTTCGGTGATAGTGAGCGGTTTCAGAATCGGGCGGTGAGTCCGACTTTGACTCCACGCGGGGTGCCGGGGGTGATGTTGGTATTGCTGTCGGCGTTGGCGTAGTAGCGAACGTTTGTGATGTTTTCGAAGTGTGCCTGCAAACGCCAGTTTTCGCTGATGTTATAGAACAGGGCGGCGTCGGCTTTGACGTAAGCTGGAAGAGTGACCGTGTTATCGACCGCGGCAAACATATCCGAACGGTAAACAAGCCCGAGCCCCGCACTCAGCTTATTGGTCACGGCGTACTTATTCCACAGCGATAGGGTGTTGTGCGGAACCTGCCCGACTTGCTTGCCGGCAAGTGCGGCGGCCGTTGCGGATGTGATCCGCGCATTCTGGTAAGCATAACCGCCGGAAACGATCCATTTGCGGGTCAGGCTGCCGGTCAATCCGGCCTCAAACCCCTCGCTGCGCTGTTTGCCGGTCTGGATGATCGCCAACGGGTTATTCGGGTCCGTCGAACGCGTATTGGTACGATCGAGACGATAGACCGCGGCGGTCATCGACAGCCCACGCCGAAGATCCCATTTGGCACCGGCTTCGTAATTCGTAAATCGCTCGGGCTTTACCTGTTGGGTGACCGTGGTCAGAGACGCAAACTGGTCGCCCGAGCTCGGCAAATGCGACATGCTGTAGCTGCCGTAGATCGACATCGCCGCAAATGGCTTTAGCACTAGGCCGAAACGCGGGCTGACAAGACGATCGATGCGGCGAAGATGGTCGCCGGTGCGGTCGTTGAAATATTTGAGGTCAAAATAGTCGAACCGCACGCCGGCCGTGACCTGAATATAGCGTGAGATCTCGATCTGGTCCTGAATATAAGCCGCTCCGAGCCCCAGTTTCAGATGGTTATTTGCATCGGTTGCGCTTTGTCGAAACGTGATCGGAACATTGATCTCGGGGTTGCTGTACGGCGCGAGGTATGACGTGGCGACGTTGTTGAAATAGCCTGTCATGCGGAAGTTTGTGGTCCGCTGATCGCCAAATTCGGTGCCGCCGACGATGGTGTGTTTGATCCGCCCGGTATTTAGCGAATAGATAAGGTCGGTCTGGTTGAAAAAATTGCGGCGGCGGGTCGCGTTATTGTACGCCGTCAGAGTGACCAGGGTCTTTGCGGCATTGACCGTGCCGGGGACATAGTTTTGATAAAAGCGGTCATAGTCGCCGTAGTTCGTGCGGTTGCGGAATATCAGGTTGCCAATTACGCGGTCGATCGAACCCGACACGATGTTGACGTTCGCCGCTACGCGGCTCTTTTCGGGGTCGCCGTAGAATGTCGAAATGGGCACATCCGCCGGTCGGCCCTGAAACGACGTGATGCCGCGGTCGGCTGTTCGCCGGTCGCGAAAAAACTCGTACGACACGGTCACGCGGGTCTTTGCGTCCGGCAGGAACGTAAAAGTCGGATTGAGCCCGACGCGGTTCAAGCTCACGAATTTGCGGAAACTGTCGGAATTTTCGTAAACACCATTCAACCGGAACGCCGAGCGTTTTCCGAGCGGTTGGCCGATATCGCCCGTTACCCGACGGTTGTAGTTCGAACCGCCATTAACCGAAAACGCCCGGTGCGGAGCAAAGCCAGCCTCTTTCGTCACGCGATTGATAACGCCGCCTCCGCCGCCGCGGCCAAATGCCATCGCGTTCGGGCCCTTGAGAGCCTCAACGCTCTCGAGATTGTATAGATCGCGATAATACTGAACATCGTCGCGGACGCCGTCACGGTAAAAGTCGGCACTGCTCCGATTGCCGCGGATCACGACGTCGTCGCGGTTATTCTCGCCCTGATGGGCCGTAACGCCCGGAACATATCGGACCACATCCGCGATACTTGTCATCATCTGATCGGCGATCTGCTCGCGCTTGATCACACTTACCGACTGCGGCACATCGAGCAGTGGCATGCTCGTCCTGGTAGCGCTCGTGATCGACGCCGGTGAGTACGGCTGGTCGCCGCTGATCGTCACATCTGCCGCGGATGCTGAAATACTGAGAATGAGCGCCGCGTATTCGCGGTCACCATCGGAAATATCGACCAACTCGGTCGAGGTATTGAAGCCCGGAGCCGAGATCGACAGCGTGTATCTGTCCGCAGGCAGAGTGAATGAAAACGATCCGTCTGTACCAGACTCGGTCTGTCCGACTGCGTTTGCCCCTCGCATAACGACAACCTTGGCACCTGAGACCGCTGCACCGGTTTGATCCACGACCACGCCGGCGACACGGCGATCCGCATTCGGTGTCTGACCGCTGGCAACCGCCGACGCGATGCCGATTACCAAAAGGCAGGCGACCAAAAGTCTCGATATTACCAACCGCAAGCGAAACGACGAGTTCGCACTAGTATCAATTTCAGACGAACCGATCGCCATTGCCGTGATCACTTTTTTCAACATCAACTATCACTGTCTCCCCGATCGCAGCTTCCCGCCTGGGATGTCGATACATCGCTCAAACGGGAGATTTGACCTGCTGACTCGTCCATCGCTTTCTTCTTATTGAAAACGATTTTCATTTTCAATTTATTGAATTGGAGGGGTGGTTGTCAAGCGGGTGATGGTGGTTTTCGGCCGGCGAGTTGGTTTTAGGTAGGTGATCGGAGCACAAAAAAGAGAGGCCGCGGTCGGCCTCTCAAGGTTGTTTTAACGGAACCGGCCCTTACGGGATCGGTGTGCCGACGAGGTCGAGTCCGGTGACGTCAAGATTGGCGTCAAAGTTGACAGGCGTAAAGGTGTAACGTTTTGATGAAACGCTGAGCGTATAGCCGGGCCCGGCCGGAATTCCGTCAAAGCGATAATATCCGAGCGGTGAAGTCAGAGTTCCCCGCTTGAAACTGCCGCTATCGGTAATTATTACCAGCGCGTTCTTGATCGGCTGGCCGTTCGTGTCAGTTATACGTCCGCCGACCGATAGCAGAGTCCCCGGAGCGGCAAAGACCGTCAGGCTGTAGTCGGTCAGGTTTGAGTTTGCCCCGCTGGTCGCTGTAATGCCAAACGCAAACACGCCGTAGACCGTCGGTGTACCCGCCAGCGACGTCGTCGTTTGCGGTACCAACGCCGTCGTCAGCAAGATGCCGGCCGGCAACGCACCGGATGTCACCGCCTGTGTGAACGTACCGTTATTCGCCGCAAGCTGGAAGCTGTACGCCGAATTTTGCAGTCCCGACGGCAATACGGCTACGTACGAGCCGCCATTTGCCGAATTATTGAGTTCGAACGCTCCGATGTCGACGACGCCGATGCGTCCGGCTCCGCGTTGATCCGAGGTAAGTGCCGCGGCCGGATTCGGGCCGGTGCAGGTCAGGTCGGTGACGCAATTCTGACCGGCATTAAGAGCCGGTGAGGTACTCGTCAATGCCGCCGTCAGGCCGTTACCACCGTAGAAACCGGTCGGTGCAAGCAGCGGATCGGTATTCTGCAGATCGCTGCCGACCCAGCCGGTCGAAGTGCCGACAACGCCGATCACGTTGTTGCCGTGCGAGGTGATCGCTCCGGTGATATCGACCGTTCCGGCCGCACCGTTGTTTCCGGCAATGATCGAGTTTCGGAAATTGACCGGGTTTGCACCTGTTCGGTGGAATGCTCCGCCGTTCGTCGTCGCGGTGTTACCGGTCATGGTGACGTTGGTAAATGTTATCGCCGTTCCGTTAAACGATATTCCGCCGCCGCTGCCGCCCGGCGCGTTATTGCCGGCGATCGTGGTATTGGTGATATTAACGGTACCGTTAGCCTGCATTGCGCCGCCGCCCGTGGTTCCGCCGCTTGTATTTCCGGTGATCGACGAATTGTTGATATTCGTCGTGTTTCCGGAGAAATTTTGCAACGCACCGCCCGAGCTGGTGGAAGAATTGGCATGCACCCAACAGTTATTGAGCGTCAACGTCGCCGTCGTCGCATTGTTAAGGCCGCCACCGTTATTTGCGGTGTTACCGGTGATGATCATGTTGTTGAGCGTCAGATTACCGCCGGTGTTGTAAACCGCTCCGCCGCGGCCGGTATTAACGGTTCCTACGCCGTTACCATTGGTCAAACGCATACCGCTGACGACCGCGACGACACCCGGGCTGGTCGCCAGGATCCTCGACGCGGCGTTACCGTTGATCGTGAGCTTGCCCGCTCCCGGACCGACGATGTTGAGCGTGCCGCTGTTGTTGATGACGAGTTCGCCATTCGCCAGCAGGATCGTCTGCGGCGTCGCAAAGACGACAGGGTCGAAAGTGATCGTGTCGCCGGTCAACGCTGTGTTTGCCGACAGCAAGGCTCCCCGCAAGCTGCAGTCATTCGCAGCTGCGGTACATGCGTTTGCCGCCGCCAAATCGTCGGTCCGGTCAACGACCAGATTGAGTTGGAAAGCCTCAAAGCGGCCGACCTGGCCCGCGGCAACGAAGTTTCCGACCGCGTCCGATACCTGCGAAGCCTGAGCCACGACCAGATAGACGCCTGTGTCAGCCGGATCCCACGATCCTCCCGGAGGTGTGATCGAGTATGTTGCCACACGCGGCGTGCCGTTCGTATTTACATCGACACCGACGAACGTCGCCGGAGCGTTGAATCCGCCCGGGCCCGAAACAACGATATCGTTGCTGTCGAGCGTCGAGACGTTGATGGCGATATTATCCGAGTATGTGACGGTAAATGTGTAAGTCGTACCGCCCGCCGCGTTGACGTTGGACGCAGTCGCAAGTGCTGTTGGTGCGACCGTGTCGGACGGAATGATCGTATTCGTATCGGTCGCCGAGTTGTTGCCCGGTGTCGGATCGGTTATGCCGCCGGCCGCTGCGACCGTCGCCGTATTGACCAGGGTTCCGGTAGCAGACACCGCAATGTTAGCCGTCACCGTATATGTCACCGAACCGCCCGCCGGCAGATTAACCGTGTCGCTGATATTTCCTGAGCCCGATGCGGTACAAGTGCCGCCGCCGGCACCGACACAAGTCCATGTCGCCGATGCGATCGCGGCCGGGAATGTATCTGTGACGGTCGAACCCGTTGCGTTACTCGGCCCGGCATTCGAGGCGACGATCGTGTAGGTCGTCGCGGTGCCGGCCGTGACAGTCGTAACACCGTCGGTCTTGGTGATCGCAAGGTCAGCCGACTGGGCGACCGTGTCTGTATCCGTTGCCGAATTATTACCAGGTGTCGGGTCAGTGACTCCGCCCGCCGCCGTCACCGTCGCGGTATTGGAAAGCGAGCCGGTCGCTGCTGCCGAGATGGCCGCAAAGACCGTATAGGTCACCGAACCGCCTGACGGCAGATTGACGGTGTCGTTGATGTTGCCCGAGCCCGCCGCGGTACAAGTGCCTCCGCCCGCTCCGACGCATGTCCAGGCTCCAGTCAAAGTTGCCGGGAATGTGTCGGCGACCGTCGAACCCGGAGCGTTGCTCGGGCCGGCGTTCGAAGCCGTGATCGTATAAGTCGTCGAACCGCCTGCCGTAACCGTGGAAACGCCATTGGTCTTGGTGATCGCGAGATCAGCCATCACCGTCACGGTGTTGGTATCCGTTGCCGAGTTGTTGCCCGGTGTCGGGTCAGTCACACCGCCCGCCGCCGTAACGGTCGCCGTGTTTGCGATAGATCCGGTCGCGGAGGCAGAAATGGTAGCCGAGACAGTGTACGTCACCGAACCGCCCGAGGGCAGATTTACGGTGTCGTTGATGTTGCCCGAACCCGCCGCGGTACAAGTGCCGCCGCCCGCTCCTACGCATGTCCAGGTTCCGGTCAAAGTTGCCGGGAATGTGTCGGCGACCGTCGAACCCGGAGCGTTGCTTGGGCCGGCGTTCGAAGCCGTGATCGTGTACGTCGTCGAACCGCCCGCGGTTACCGTCGTGACGCCGTCGGTCTTGGTAATGCCGAGGTTTGCTGTCGGCACGAGCGTGTCGGAATCTGTCGCTGAATTGTTACCCGGCGACGGATCCGTGATGCCGCCCGCCGCTGTAACACTTGCCGTATTGACGAGCGTTCCTGTTGCAGAGGCTGAGATGGTTCCGGTTGCCGTGTATGTCACCGAACCGCCCGACGGAAGATTGACCGTGTCGTTAATATTGCCCGAACCCGCCGCGGTGCACGTTCCGCCACCGGCTCCGACGCATGTCCATGTCACGCCCGTGATAGTCGCTGGGAATGTATCCGCAACGGTCGTTCCGGGTGCGTTACTCGGTCCGGAATTGGAGGCAACGATCGTGTAAGTGACCGCGGTGCCGGGAACCTCGGTCGATGTGCCGTCGGTCTTGGTGATTGACAGGTCGGCGGTCGGCACGAGGGTGTCGGTATCGGTCGCTGAGTTGTTGCCCGGTGTCGGGTCAGTAACTGAACTCGAAACGGTTGCCGTATTGACGAGCGTTCCTGTTGCAGACGCTGATATCGTTCCCGTCGCGGTATATGTCACCGAACCTCCGGACGGAAGGTTGACCGTGTCATTGATGTTTCCCGAACCCGCCGCGGTGCAAGTGCCGCCGCCAGCTCCGACGCATGTCCAGGTCACGCCGGTGATGGTCGCCGGGAACGTGTCGGCAACGGTCGCTCCGGTAACCGGACTCGGGCCCGCGTTCGACGCTGTGATCGTGTAGGTCACCGGTGTGCCCGGAATCTCGGTCGCAGATCCGTCGGTCTTTGTGATCGAAAGGTCGGCACTCGTATTATTGACCGTGATGTTGGCTGTCGCCGTTCCGCTATCAACAGTGGCCGTCGCTGTTCCCGCTCCGGCGGAGGTGCCGGTGTAGGTCGCGGTCGCCGTACCGCTTGACTGAATAGTCGTCTGAGCACCGGAGATCGAGCCAAACGTCGAACCCCAGCTTACGGTCCGTCCGATCAGGACGTCGAGATTTGACGCCGCGATCGCATTATTTGATGAGTTAAGAAGGAAAGATGCGGTCAGTGCCGACGTTTGGCCGACATTGATCGGGCTCGAGGCCGCCGATATGCGAAGTTGCAGCCACGGGTCTGCGTCAACCGTCCCTGAACCGGTATTTCCGGTCGTATCGCACGGGCCGGCGGTCGAGATCGTATTGCAGCCCCACCAGTTATTTTCCGCATTCGCCGTGCCGCCCGCGGTCGCAAGTCCCTTGAGCCCAGCTCCGGTATTGCCGACGATCCGCGAAAAGCTCATGTTGAGGAAGTTCGCAGTCGATGATCCGAGATAGATACCGCTGCCGGTCGTAGTCGCCGAGTTGCCGGTGATCGTTGCTTTGCTAATGGTCGAGGTCGCTCCCGAATGGTTTACAAACAGTCCGCCGCCAAATCGCCCGGACGTGTTGCCCGTGATCGACGAGCCCGGATTGATGTCGACGCGCTGTGTAGTGTAAATACCGCCCGCGTCGCTTGGAGCAGCATTCGTCGCGACGCTTACAGCCGTCAAAAATGAATTGCCGCCAACGCCGCCCGGACCAAACGCGAAGAGCCCGCCGCCCTGTCCCTGACCGCCGGAACCAGCCGTGCTATTGCCGCTGATCGTCGAGCTGGTGACGAAGTACGGCGTGGCGGTACCGACAAATACGCCGCCGCCGAACGGTGACGAAGCTGCGGCACGAGCCGGTATATTATTGGAAACTGTCGAACCGCTCATCGTAAAGGCACCGTTTCCGGCAACCGAATTTGTTGCGACGATGCCGCCGCCGTCGCCATCGACGGTACGGTTGTCCGTAACTATCGAGTTGGTAACCGAAAGTGTGCCGGTTCCACTGCCTTCCCAGTCAAAGGCGCCGCCGAATCCGTCCGTCGCAAAGCTGCTCGGGTTACGGCCAAATCGAACGGTCACGCCTGTAATACTGGTGGCAAATGCCGATGAGAATGTCGGGTTGATCGAGAGTACCTTGTCGAGTCCCGTTCCGACGCTCGCACCGCCCTGAAGGATAGTGCTGGCCGAACCGTTTCCGGTAATGGTCGTTGATTGCGTAATGTCGAGGTCGCCGCCGCCGGCACCATTCTCGCCTGCCGCTCCAACCGTCAGCTGATGATTACCACTGACTCCAAACGAGATAAGATCCGCTCCGGCGGATCCGTTGGCGGCAACGACCGCCTCGCGAAGACTACAGTCGGCGTTACATGTTCCGTCGGCGGTGTCAGCGGTCTTACTGACCACAAATGTCGCCTCGGGAGCGAACATTATCGGTGTTGGCTCGAGTTTGCCGCCCTCAAGGACCGCGATCCCCTGCTGGCCCATTACGTTGAGCCGCATCGGCAACACCGCTGCGATCTCGGACGCAAACCCGAGATCGGCGGTCTTTGTCTCGCCCGTAAAGGACGAGCGGTTTGTCTCGTAATTTGGTTCTTTGAAAAGTACGCTGACCTTGTTGTCAGCCGGGTTGATGACGACCAGATCGTCAGTCTCATTGCCGGTCACACGCGAACGCATCAGCAATGAACCGGCGCTCTGCCGGGACGTATTGATAATGCCGAGATCGCTCTCTCCGGCGACTGACCAGTCGTTGGCAAGTGCGTCGCCGGTGTCCTCTGAGTTAATAACGTTGGTTCGGCCGCGGCCGTTTTTGGCAAATTCGGCACGCATCTCGCTCTCGGTGATCGGCCTGGTGTCGAGCTGCCCGTTCTTTAAGTAATAGACGACGCCATTTTCACCAAGCACGGCGAGTTCGGTTTTGGCACGTCGGTCGCGGACAAATTCGCCCGCGGCAAACGCGGCCGCACGAAACGGCAGTTCTATATTTGCCGGCGTCCCGTCACCCTTGCTGATCGCGTTGATCCGCGAAAGCGTTCCGCCGCCAAGCAAAAAGAGGTCCTTTTCGAGCGTCGTGCCGTCGGGTGACGTCAAAACGAGCGTGTCGATCTGACGATCCACGGCCAGGCTCCTGAGCTTGGACTCGCCGAGCGTTCCTTGACCATCAAAAACGATGATCGATGATTCGTTATCGCCGTTGACCGCGACTACCAGACCTGTGCGGGCCATCGACGGAGCAAAACTGTCAGCCGCGAGTGCGGTGACGTTTCCGCCCATATTCAAAGCTACCGGCGAGCCGAAACCGCCTTTTCCATCGGACGAAATGATGTAAATCGAGCTGCTGGTTCGTGAACCGACGATGATATCGAGGTCGGAGCCGGTGAATTTACCCGATACGATGAACTCCGGAGCGATAGGCAATTCGATAACGCGTGCTTCGCGATCGAAGGCGACCGGAAACTCACCTCGCCTCAGGCCGGCAAGCGTCGCTTCGCTTTCAGGGGCAAATGCCTCGCGGGAAGCGGTGTGAATAGTAATGACCCCGCCATCTGCTCCCGCAAATCCGCTGATCGCGTCGGCAAGTCCGTCAGAGTTTGTGTCGGCCGAGATAAGTGCCGTCGGGCGGAGTTGCCCGCTCTCAAATTGCGCAATCGCTGATCCGGCTCCGACGTATTCCGAGCCGATCGGCTTGCCTTGCTTTAGATTGAGCCACGGCGAGCCGTTATCCGCCACATTTACCGGAGCTGATTCGGTTGCCTTGACCTCAAATCGCACCGGCGACGCCGCTTCTGTTCTGGCGGCAGCCGGACGCACGGAGATCTGTTTAAAATAGCCAAAGCCGAAAACGGCAGTTCCTACCAAAAAAACGATAAGGGCTAGCTTCGTGGAAAACAGGTCGGATCCTTTCAGTCTCATAGTCTTTACTCCGCTTGGCTTTACGGCCATTTCAAACAATTTCTGGATTGCAATTCGGCTAGTTTCGAGCCGGGAAAACGCCAAATAACGCAATAATAAAAGTCACCGCGAGGTAGGGCTGCCGATTTGGGTGAGGCTGGCCGCCGCCGCCGATAGCTGTCGGAGCCATTGGAACAGTTGGAGCCACATTCGAATAGATCTGGGCGCGCCCGCGACCCATAACGCCAAATGTTTCATTGTTTGGCGAAACGTCCGCCCCGGCGGATGTCGAAGCCGGCATCGTGTGGCTGTGGAAGGGTATTTCCGAAACGATCAGCGATACGTTTGCCGTTCCGCCTTGCTCACCGATAACGCGGTCCGTCAAACCTGGCCCCTGACCTCGTCCCATTGGAGTTCTTCCCTGAAGATCAGGTAGTCCAAATGTAGTTTGCCCGTTTCCGCCATAGTTTACCCCGAGGAGCGAGAAGAGTGCTGTATTCTGAGCGATCGGCAGTAGTTGTCCATTACAGAACGACCAATTTCGCGGAGCGAAATTGCCCGCAAACATGCGAATCTCGGCGACGAATGGATCTGACATAAGATTTTCTCCTTAATTCCTCGATGGAAAGATGCCCTGCAGAGCAATACAAAAATTGACAACGAGATACGGCTGTATATTTGTGTGCGGTTGTGTCCCGAGGCTGGCTGCTTGGCTCGCCATCGCCCCATTCGCATTTGCCGGAGCTGTGTAAAGCGCCTCACTCGGTTGGGTCGTAAGATAGTTCCCTCCCGGCGAACCGCTACTGACCGCTCCGCTTGACGCCAGCACCTGGTGATTGTGAGCCGGTATCTGGTTTGCGGTAAGGGTCACGCTTTCTGTTCCGGAAACTTCGCCCAATGTCACTGTATTACCCCAATGGACCGGTGTCCTGGATCGCATGTCCGGCAATCCAAAGGTCGTCGTGCCGTTACCGCCGTAGGTGGTTCCCAGCAGCGAGAATACGGCTGTGTTTTGAGCGATCGACAGCAATTGGCCGTTGCACTGCGCCCAACCTCGCGGCGGGAACGCAAAGGCGTAGATCTGGATCTCGGCTATAAATGGTTGAGACATAATAAAAACTCCCTTATTCCCTTCTATCAATTCTGCGTCGGAAAGATTCCAAAGAGTGAGATCACAAAAGTAAGGGTCAGAAACGGCATCATATTCTCATGTGGCTGACTGCCGCCTGTAGTTCCGATCATCGACGACCCAAACGACGTGCCGGCGGCGGCGGTTGTATACGGTGTCGTTGCCGAACCCGCAACGATGGCTCCTGCCGGCGAATTTGTGTTGCTCGGGCTACTACTACTCTGAAGCTGATGCGTATGCCCACCCATCTGATTGGCCACCAGGGTCACTGTCTCCGTTCCGGCCATTTGCCCTATTGTGTAGGTCGAAAGGCCTGGACCGGTGCCTTGATGGATCGGAATGCGACCGCGAAGGTCCGGCAAGCCAAAGGTATTCTGCCCATCACCGCCGTACGTCGTGCCGATCAATGCAAAAAGCACATCATTTTCAGCTATTGGAACAAGAGCACCGTTGCACTCGGCCCATCCGGCGGGAGCAAAATTTCCCGCAAACATCATTATTGTGCCTACAAATGGTTGTGACATAACTGTATCTTCCTACTTTCGTGCGATAAATGAGTCAGGACACCCTACGCGATCGTCGTTCGATTAATAACTGCCTCATAAGATTTGCGACGCTTGATCGTCGCTCCCTCGGTGATCAAAAGACCGAATGATCCGAGTGCGAAATGCTCTACTGAATAGACATCCTGCCTTAAAGGGCTGCCAGCCGGGCCGCTAAAAACAAGCGAAAAAGCCTCGCCGCGAAGATTCAGATTACCTTTTCCCGCAGCCATATTGTCGGTCATTTCCGCAAGCCGGAGATCGACGGAATTTCCGGAATCGTCGCGAAATGTGAAAGTGGTGCCGACATAGGCGTAGAAAGATCCCCACGAAAGTTGTGACAATGTGTCAGTGCCGCTACGTGAGCCTCGAGCCAATGTCTGCCCTATTCCGGTACCGCCAAGGCAAAGTACCGCTCCGGCTGCTATCGGTGCCGCCGATAGAAACTTGCGACGTGTGATCTTCATAAAATCGAACCTCCGAGTAGATCGCGTCAACTAAATGCCGCGTAAATTCAAACTAACAGACGATTAAACACCGCCTCAAAATACAGGCCGTCACTATCCTTTCTGACAGGGACGAGAAATAACGGCAGATTGCCCAGCACGGAATGCTCCAGGTCGTAGATAGCCTGGTGCGGCTGGGCTTCGACGGGGGCCTTGAATAAAAGTGAAAATGAATCCTGAATAGAATTCGAGATCTTCGATTCAGTTTCGACAAGTTCTATATTGAACGACTCGCCGCCATCTAATGACGCCGCGAATGTCGAACCAAGATGTTCGGTAAACTGAACCAGGGATGGAAAAGTAACTTGCTCTACAACCATTGCGCCGCCGGAAAATATGGCTGGATCGATAAACCGACCACTGTAAAATAATTTTGTGAATTTACTGAAGGGTATCCTAACACAAACCGGCCATGAGTTTCCATCTAATTCTGGACTCATCACATAAAATTAATGCACTATATCGTGAAGAGATAAATTGCTAACAGTTCAGCCGCAAAAACCGTGAAAATTTCCAGATGCAAACTACCGATAACCTTCGACGCCGACAGGCTTGCGGCGGACGTTGAGTTATTTGGCGTCGGCGAGTGGCAACCTCATTTTAACATCCATAATTATCAGGGCGAGTGGAGCGTCGTCCCGCTCCGCGCCGTCAAGGACGGCCATTTGTCGATATATCCCGACCCGGAGGCCAGATCGGGATATGTGGAGACCGAACAAATGGAACGCTGCCGATACGTTCCCGAAATACTGACCCGATTCGAATGCGACCTCCAGACCGTCCGCTTGATGAAGCTTGCCGCCGGAGCGTTGATCCGGCGGCATCGCGATTACGCACTTGGCCTCGAGGACGGATTTGTCCGCATCCATATTCCGGCGACCACCAACCCGCAGGTCGAATTTATTCTCGACGATTCGCCGGTGATGATGGCTCCTGGCGAAGCCTGGTATCTGAACGTCAATTATCATCACAGCGTGACCAATGGCGGGCGATCCGACCGAGTTCACCTGGTCGTCGATTGCGTTGTAAATGGCTGGCTGCGGGATATGATCGAACGCTCAGCCTAGGCGGTATCGGACCATCTGAACAAAATGTGCGTTTCCGTTTGAGAGTCGACGGCAAAACCCAGCTCGGCAAACAGCTTTTGCGATGGGTTGAAAGTCTCGACATAGACCCGCACCGACCGGCCCGAAGACTCTGCTTTTAAGTCACCAACGACACTCGTCGCGATCCCGTTTCGGCGAAACTCGGGCAACACATTCAAGTCCAGGATCGCGATCTCACTTTCTGTTCGGTCAACGTAAATTCGGCCTGCGGCGGTTCCGTTGAAGAGAATGATATCGTGCGTCGCGTCAGGGTATTTTTCGCGGTAATAGCTGGTCTGTGCGTCGAACTGATGTGCTACAAAGACGTGCTTCTGCTCATCGTCCCACGGCACCATCGAAAGTTCGATCTCGCGGGATGACGCGTACGTCCGAAGTAGAAATTCGCGATCGTCGTCCGCAATCGGCCTGAGTGAAATATTGTTACTATCCGTCATTGTCTATCTGCGTCCCAACTCATTTCGAAATGTAGCGGCGTTTCGCCCGTTACGCAAAAACCAAGCCTTTGATATAACGCAAAGGCTTTCGGATTGATCTTTGCCACGTGCAGTTCGACCGTTTGATCGTTTTCCGCCGCCTCGGCCTGAAGCCCGCGTATCAGTTCGGTGGCAATGCCGTTTTGCCTGAACTGCGGCAGCACAGCTATGTCCACGAGCGATATCTCTCTGGCCCTGCGGTCAATCACCATCCGGCCTGCCCGCTCGCCGTCACAGAGGATCACAAGGCTCTCCGCCGTCGGAAACTGCATCGCGTACGCCCGCACCTGCAACGAAAACTGCATCTCCAAAAACGCGGTCGCCTGAGCCTCATTCCACCCAAACATCGCCACCTCGTCATGACGTGACGAAAAATAGACCCGCCGCAAAAAGGCCGTGTCTTCAGTTCCCGCGATTCTCAAACTGACCGATCGTTCCATCTTTATGTACGCCTTGATTATACACCGCTCGAAAAAAGACCGGCTTGCGGGCGATACCGTTTAAGACACCATAGTCGGAGCCGACTGAAAAAATCATCTTTTCTGGTTCCGCGAGTTACAGCATCGATTCACGGGTCTAAGAGTTTTCGTTGTTGACCTGGATCATCGCTTCCCGCTCCAGTTGCCCCGATGCCCGTCCTTACTTGAAAATGTACCGGTGAAGCTCTTACCGTCCTCGCTTAGGGTGAATGTTGCGGTGCCCGTCCCGATTCCATCTACGATGCCATATTCCAAGCTTAAGGTTCTGCCAACAACTTTGCCCTTGTTGTTTCCAAGTGCGTCATTGACAACACGGGTTACACCGGCGGCATCGGTGGAGATCGCCATTTCAGATTCAGCCGAGTAACCGCAGTCGGTATGTTGGCGTTTGGTTATAGGCCAAGAGCCGTCAAACGGGCTTGAGCCCTTGGGCGGCGCATAATTGAAAGGAAAATAGGTCAGGGCAAATTCGATACGATCCATTTCGCGATTTGTTTTAGCATCACGTATGTTTTCGCCGCTCCAGCGTAGATCGCCGTAACGCCAATAGAATTTCCTTTCCCATGCTGTCAATATTGCGTCTTGCCGGGCTCTCTCCGCATTCAACTTATCGCGAAGTGTCCGCGCTTGAGCATCTTGCTCGAGATCAACGCCCATACCCGCCGCGTACCCGTATGCCCCTTCGCGAGATTGCGTAAATAACTGACTTATCTGCCGCTCTAATGGAGCCTCAATTCGTTTGCTTTCTTTATATTGGTTATACAACCGCCAAGCCTGCTCCTCATCGGAGTCACGCGGTTGGAACGTGCCTTGCGCAAACAAGCTGGCACAGGCGGCTCCGAGTATTGCTGTCGTTAGTAAAATTCGGTTCAACATTTTGTCACCTCGTGAATAAGGGTCGTTCGGTTCGATCTTCCGCGAATCTGAGATATTTAGTTAATTCATGCCTTCCGAGTAATTCGGCCGTCACCGCAGACCGGTCGTGATCAGTAACTGCGACCCGTCAAAGATGACCCTCGGATAACGATTCAGGTCGCCGGCGACACCTGACCAGATCTTGGTCACGATGGCGACGCCGTTGCGTCCCGCCGTAAACTTGATGCGGCCGTCGGCTCCCATATAGACGCGGACTTCGCGTTTTTCGCCAGGAGCCAGTTTGTTGCCCGGCCCGAACGTGTCTCCGGCGGCAAAGATGTGCGTCGGCATATTAGAGCGGTTCTCGATGATGGCGATCAACGCCGCTCCTGTTCCACTGTCGGTCCGTGGCGGCCTTACGGGCGATGTGACCGGCGGCGACGTACTCGTTCCGGTTCCGCCGGGGTAACCCTTTACAACGGCAAATCCGCGGCCGCCGCTGGTCGAATTGTGGGCCCAGGTCTCCGGCGACGAGACGACGATAGTGTAGGTGCCGGAAGGCAGGACGACGTTCGGACGCACCTCCCAGTAAGCGTTGCGAACGCCGCCTTGTCCGGGTGAGCCAGTCGCGACCCAACCGCCAAATCGCTGGCCCGAATCGTTATAGACCCCGATCGAACCCGGCCGCGATGTTCCGCTGCCGTTGTTCCAGTGATATGTCTGGATATAGGTCAACACCCACGGCCCGGTCACCCTGAAAGTGGTTGGTGACGTCGGGTTATTGCTAACGCCGCCGATGTTGCCGTTATTCAGCACCTGCGATTCTTTGCCCGAAGATGTGCGTCCTGGAGTTGCTTTTGGTAACGGAGTCGGCGTTGAGCTTGGGCCGACCTTGATCGTTCCAAGTCCCGGGATCTTGATCGGCTTTTTCGGCGTTGCTGAGGGTGCCGGAGTGGGTTTGGGCTTCGCCGTGACCGGAGTGGCCTTCGGCGTCGGTATCGGCTTAGGGGTGGGCTTTGGTGCCTTGATCGGCGTAGGCCTCGGCGTCGGTGCCGTCTTTAATTTGAGCCGATCGCGGTTTGCGACCGCCTGTGCGTTGGACGGATCGAGCTGAACCGCCTTTTCATAATCTTTCAGTGCGTTCTTCAGGTCATTACCCTGCTCGCGGCATTCGCCGTGGCCGTTATACGCCGGACTACTGCGCGGATCGAGCGAATATGCCTTTTCGTAATCGAATATCGCCAACTGGCAACTGCCGTTCGACTGATATGCCATTCCGCGAGCGAGATACGCTCTCGCATTCTTTGGCTCGAGATTGATGATCTTTGTATATACGTCGATCAGGCCGGCGTAATTGTTAGTTCGGATATAGATCGCGGCTAGAGCGGTGAGCGCGTCCATATTTCGCGGTTCGATGATTACGACGTTTTGATAGTCGCTGATCGCTCCGTTGGTATCTCCGGCTTTGTCACGCGCTCCGGCACGGATCATGTACCATGACGCAACCCCGGATTTGAGTTCGATGGCCCTGTCAAAATCCTTTAGAGCTCCCTTGACGTCATTTATCGCAAGCTTTGATTTTCCGCGTTTTATGTAGGTCTCAGCGTTATTCGGATCGGCCTTGATTGCCGAATCGTACGATTTTATCGCTCCCTTATGGTCGCCGGACGCCTGTTGAGCATCGCCCTTTGCAAGCGAATCGTCAGCTTTGGCACCCTTTTCACCGCGGGCTAGCCGGTCGGCGATGATGGCTTTATATCGTTGTGCGTCGGCGTTACCTGGCACTATCCTGATGACCTCATCGGCATTCGTCAGGCCAAGCTGGAGCTGTTTTTTGTCAAATTTTGGCGCCTCAGCCGCCGCCTTTACCTGCATCATCAAGGTTGCGATCCGATCCCGCCGTTTGAGAGCCTCGTTCTTCAGATTCTCAGCGATCTTTGGTTCCGGATCGACCGTAAAGCTCCAGTAAGCGTCGAAATTTTTCCACATCTCATCGACATCCCGGAGCACGCCGTCATAATCACCGGCATTCAGCTTTGCCTCTGCCTGTTTGAGAATTCCGCGGCGGCGTTCCTTTTCGGTTTCGTGCTCGCGGGCCCAATCCTCATATCGTTTCAGCTCGGCTTCGCTCGCTGCGGTCAACTTATATTTCGAACGAACCTCTGGGACGAGTGAGAGAGCTTTTTTGAAGTCCTTTGCCTCGTTTGCCATCCGAACGGCACCGATCGCCTCTTTCACCGCAGCATCATGCTTGCCCCATTTGTCATTGATCTCTTTATCGAGATCGGTGACGGGCTTGTAGAGCGGATGCATTCCTTTTGCGGCGTTCAGTGCGGCCGATGCGTCAACGAATTTGTTTTGATCGAGCAATCCTCTGGCCTTGGCAACTGATGCCTGGACCGCAACGCGCTCCTTATTCCATTTCTTTGAAAGCGTGACCGCCTCGGCGTTTTTCGGGGTAACGGCGATGACCTCATCCGCCAGCGTGATCGCTTCGTCAAGCATGCCTTTCCTTATGATTTCTTTTGCCTGAATCAGTTTGGCCGAAACGTCGCCCTTCTTCCTGGCTCCGTCCAGATCGGCCTGTGAGACGGTGACCGAAAATGTTCCGGTCGCCTGGCCAAGTTCCAGTCCGTTCTTGTCGCGAACGATAACTGTCGCCTCGCCGGTACCGACCTGGCTACGCGAAACGCGTATCTGTTGCGTAATGCTGTTGCTGGCAAAGTGCGTGTCTTCATTTACTCGCCATTCGTACCGGACGCCCGCCGGCATCGGCGTTACATCGGCCCGAAGTCCGACGAACTGATGAACCGCTATCCCTTTTTCAAGCGGGACAAGGCCGACGCCCTCTTTCCAGACCTGCGGTTTCGGGCCCTCAGCACCAAGCACCGTCACGCGGACATCGTACTTGCTCGCGGTGACCGTGGCCGTTGCTTCGCCAAGGTCATCACCCTTGAACGGAACTCGGCCGCGAACCGTCACGGTTATCGGCTCGGCGTTTTGCGGGACCAGCGTCACCTCGCGTTTGTCCGGCGATTCCATCGTCTGTCGCCCGTTTGCAGAAATTTCCCAACGGAAATCGATCTCCTTGAGTTCGGCCGGTTCGACCTCGACCCTGGCCTTTACTTCGTTGCCGATCAGCACCGCTTCAGGTTCAAATTTGATAGTCAGTTCAGGCTCGACCACCTCGACCTCGATCTGCTTCGATTCGGCGACGGTGGACAATATCGAACCCTTTTGCTGAAGCACCTGAACCCACACTTTCGTCAATCCCGGCCGAAGGAACGTAGCAGTCGTCGTGGTCTTTTCGCCCTCGTACGGATCAAAGGTGACTTCGGGATGCGGCTGCCAGCGATATATGTATTTGGGCGCGGTTGCTCCTGCCGCGACCGGAACTTTAGCAGAGAACGTGACCGGCATACCGACAGGAACCTTTTTCGTCGCCGGGCTCACCTGCTTGATCTCGACGCTGACATCGCCGACCTCGTATTCAAGGCTTGCCTTGCCGAGGTCGCCATTTTTACCGGCGACGGAAACCGAGAGCTTGTACTTACCGATCTTGTTTCCACGAACCGTCACCTTGCTCGTCGATTTGAGCTCAGCCGCATTTCCCTCGAACGTTCCGCCCCAGCTATATGTAAGCGGCCGCTCCTCGGGTTTGAGCCCCTCGACCACGGCCTCGACAGAGGCAATATCACCGATCTTAAGGACATTCAGCGTAGCCGGCACAAGCTTGACCCGTGACACAACCCCCTTGGTTCCGCAGGTTAGAGTTCCGTTCGCTTCGTAGGTGATCGATGGTATTTGACCCGAAACTCCGGGCTCACGCTGCCAGATGCACGATGTCAGGACCTTGTTCGTTCCACCGGTCGCGGCTCCCGCTTCGCCTGCGTAAAACGTCACTATGCCGTTTGCCGCAATCGTCGCCTTGATCGCTCCCGGCCAACCTGGCTCAAAATGAGACTCAAGCACGTCCATCATAGTTTTGGGCTCACGGCCCTCCGACCAAACGTTGATCGTCCTGGACGACCGATTAGCAAATGCTGCTGAAACAGCTTGGGGCGTTCCGGCCGGGACCGGCGTCGTACCAGGCGAAGGCGTTGGCGAAGGCGTTGGCGTCGCTTCCGGTGTGCTTTCGGGCGTAGGGCTTGGAGTGGGATCTTTGCCCGGATTGACGATTACATTGTGCTCGCCATGTGCGATCGTGATGTCTTTTCCCATAAAGGGAACGACAAGATCAACGGTTATCAGATACCCGATCGCCTCGGTCGGCGTAAACTTTAACTCTCCGCCCACCACAGGATCACGCCGAGGAACGCGCCATTTCAACACAGCACCGAGCTCCGGCGGAAGAGTTACTTTTCCACCGACGCTGTCGAAAGGTTCGGTCTTAAGGGTGATCGTATCGCCAAGCTCCATTTCGGCCGGGCCGACGACGTCGAGTTGCCAGTCGAGCCGTGGTGCTACGTCTGAAAGGAACATCAGCATTCGAAAATCATCGCCGCATTTATTGGCGCGGTAGTACTGCTTTATTTGCTCGAACGGAGCGTAGAATCCGGTCAACGCGCGAAGATTGTCGTCCGGCGGCTTGTTGCCGGTGTCTGCGTCACCTTTTTCAGCCGCAAGCAGTTCTGTCTCCAGGTCTTTCCAGACCGCCAGACCCTGGCCGAGAGAGATCTTCTTTTCCTTGATGCCGCGATCGACCTTAGCCCAAGCGGCGATAGCGTTTATTGCCCGGTCCTGATAATTTGTGTTGCGTTCCGACGCCGGATTTTTTGTGACGGTACCGGTTATTGGCGTGACGTACTTCGATGGTTGCTTGACGCCATTGAGCCACTCGATATGATGCGTCACTTCGTGCATCATCGTTTGTTTTTGGGTGAACGACAGGCTTGGGCTCCGCGGATCAAATCGAAAGATAATATCCGCGGTCATCCCGATCCCACGCCATGCATAGTGCGAGGAGTTGGCTCCCGGCGAATTGGCCTTTAACCAGGCCGCTCCCTCCGTTCCGACAATAATTCGGTTGATTTTGGAATTGACAGCGGCTTCGAATTTCGAAATGTCACCGATACTGAATTCCGAACTGAAACATGTCCCCTCGATCGTCGATAGATACGAACGGATACCGGCAATAACCGCCGCCTTGATCCCGTCATCCTGAACTGGATCTCTATGTATCCATGCGGCACGCGTTGCTTCCTGAGGCAATTGACTCGTTCGAAGCACTGACGGCATGCCGAAATCAACGGACTCTTGAATGCCGAGATCGGCAAAAGCCAAAGAGAATTTTTGATTTGAGCCGGCAAAGATCGCCGAAGTAAATATGAAGATCACGAAGAATGAAAAACAAACGCGCGTCGCACCCGAATTTCTCATAACGAACCTCTCGCCCGAAGGCGGAGTCCCGCTAGCGGGCGCCGATATTGAAAATTGTTGAAGATCCAGATAAAGCTCTACCAAAAAATGACGCAAACAATGTGCCGTTGTTATAAGAAGTTGATAAAAGTATGGATCACTAATTACCGCCAATTTACGTACCTTGGTCGATATCGAAAGAGGCTGGTCCGAACTACTGAGCACGACGTGCGAGATTATCCACAGAACGGCGCGTGCTGATGCTCAACGGCGGAAAAAACGGGCCTTGACGACCCGTTTCTTTCCGTTTGAATTGCCTCTGCCGTTTAGCTGATGACCCAGGCGGCGAACTGCGTCCACGCGTCGGTTCGTGCGACGAACATCCTGATCGGACCTGACAGGACCAGCAGCCCGATCGCGGCGGCAAATGACTTGTTCAGACGTTCATTTCTCCACGTATCGACCGCCAGAAAGAGTATCCCGATCAGCGATGGGATGCCGAAAAACCATATCGAACCGAGGTCCAAGATGAACGGCAGCGGCAAACGGCCAATTGAGGGTGGGAGGAAGTTGAGTACCGTAACGAGCATCAAACGCTTATGGTTTGCTGCATTTTTTCGATAATAGATCGCCGCTGTAAATAGCACGGCGAACGTCAGCATGTCGCCGATGGGGACGATAAACCACTCTGCCGGCGTGTAACCGGGAAATGCCGATCCGCGTGCAAACGCCGCGTAGCCCGTCGCGGTGCCGATCACGATCACGGCCGCCGCAAGCAATACGCCGAACATCCCGAGCGTCATATGCAGCTTGATCTGTTTCGACGTGATCAAATAGGTCTGGACCAAAAACAGTATGATCCAAAGCGACATCACTATTCCGTGTGCATGAACCAAACCGCTCGGCAGCGGCGGTGAGTTAAAGAGGGTTTTGAAGTAATATGAGGGCGCAAATCCGATGATCGTGATCAGCGGAAATAAGATCGCAACTGTAAGAAAAAAGCGGTGTTCTATGCCGCGCCGAGCAGCGAGTTCATTCACAGCAACATTTGTCGCAAAATTGGTAGCCATAACCTTTTCTCCAGATAATGTTCAGTGCTGCCGACAATCGCCTTTTCCGAAGTTATCCGCAGCCGTCTTCGTCTGGTAAGGCGAATGTGAGCACCGGAAAGTATCATTACGTGCAAATTTTTTGCGCAAAAAACGGCGGGCACCGTGTCCCGCCGAATATCACGATTTTTTTTCAGGCTATCAGGCTGCCCAGGTCGTAACCCACGCGGCGAAGTTCATCCACGCGTCGGTCGATGACGCCGCGAGCCTCAGCGGATACGAGACGATCAGAGCCAGTGCCCCGATCAGAAAAACGCGGTTGAGCTTGCCGGTTTTGACCGTGTCATATACCAAAAATCCGATCGCAACCAGCGTCGGAACGCCGAAAAAGAACAGCGGCCCGAGCGACTGAAGGCTTGCAACCGGAATGCGAGCGACCGCAGGCGGCAAAAAGTTGATCATCGTCAACAGCATCAACCGCTTGTGGTTGGCGGCATTCTTGCGAAAGTACATGGCTGCACCGAAGAATGCCGCGAAGAATATCAGGTCCAGAAACGGAACGATAAAAAATGAGAGCGGCGAAATGCCGGGCGGTGCCGAAGCCGAGCCAAATTTTGCCGCCGCGGCACCGGTGAAAAATCCGATGACGACTATCAGGATCGCGAGAGCGATGCCCAACATGCCGAGACTCATATGTGTCTTGATCCTTTTCGACGAAATGAAATAGACCTGAGCGATGAACAATGCTATCCACGCGGTCATCACCAGCGAGTGGAAATGAACCAGCGTCGATGGCACCGGCGGAGCCTCAAACGCAAATTTCAGGTAATATGTGCGGCCGAATCCGGCCAGTACCACCAACGGAAAAAGCACGGCGAGAGCCAAATAAAGACGGTGCTCGCTCTTTCTCAGGTCACCAAGGTTTGCTGCCACTTTTCTATCTCCTTTTTTCAGATCCGAAAATACAGTACTGCTGACGAAAGAATTTGTTTTATCGGGATGCGAAATTTTATACAAATTATGAAAAATTGTCACGCGGCTTGGAAATTGGCGGCATTAATAGTAATATTTGTTTGTCACCACACAACACCTGTTGAGATAACTTTATGAACGAAGAATTTAGAAAACGTCTTGAAAGAGCTTTTGATTACGCGTCGATGGCCGAGATCGCCCGCCGGATCGGAGTGCCGCACGCAACGGTAAGAAACTATTTCGGCGGCCGTCTTCCGGCACCGGATGTGCTGATCAAGATCGCCAATCAGACCGATGTCTCGCTCAATTGGCTGCTGACCGGCAAAGGCGAAATGCTGGTCGGTGTCTCACCAAACCTCGATCTCGGGCTGATATTTGAAGAGCGGATCAACGAGATCATTGACCGCCGGTTCGGCGGCCAAACCGTCGAAGCGGCTCAGGACCTCGGTGTCGTTGATTCGTCGCCGGCTTTTGATGTGAGAAAAGCGGTTCGCACGGGCGATGCCCCGCAGCAGATCATGAATGACTGGTTTGCGTTCGAGGGCCGCGAATATCCGTCAGATTACGGTGTCGCGTTCTTTCAGGGCTGGTCCAGCTTTACGCCAAGCGAAAAGGTCGAGGCGATCAGAGACGCGAAAAAGGTCCTTGACCGCTCGCTTAAATCGAAATAGCGAGCAGCTTGTCAGGAATCTATTGCATGTGCTACGATGTTGCATCAGCGGCACACCGCTCCCATTATCATGCGTTTTCTTGCAGAAAAAGCCATAGCCGCGTGTCCCGACTGGAACCGTAAACCACTGACCGAGGCCGCATTTCACCGACTTTGCCGGCGGCACAAGGTTACGGTGACCGAGATGCCGCTGCGGACGAACGGCTTTTACTACTGCGTCAAAGGGCAGCATTTTATCGCGATCGACAGTAAACTGCCGCCGCTGAAAAAGCTGTTGGTGATGTTTCACGAACTCGGCCACTTTCTGCTCCATTCGCCCGACACCAATGCCACCGCAAATTTTCACGGCGTCGGACACCGCAGCCGCAAGGAACGCGAGGCAGATGCTTTCGCATTGTGCTCATTGATCCCGCGTGAATGGATATTGAAACGCACCGCGGACGAATTGATCGCAGACGAAGGGTTTGACGCCGATATGGTCGCCGACCGTGCAGAGATCTATCGCATGTATGGCGTATGACCGTAAACAAAGCAGTTTACTTGACATCCGTGAGACCTTAAAAGTATATTGTTTGATTCGGCTTTGCCGAAAGTGACCGTGTCCGCCGCACCTCTCAGGTGCGTCAAGGCAATAAAATTGCACGAAGATCCCGTATTTTCAAGCAACGCTGCGGCCGGTATTTGCTAACCTTTAAGCCGCCCTAGCTCAGTTGGTAGAGCGTTCGATTCGTAATCGAAAGGTCGTCGGTTCGACTCCGATGGGCGGCTCCACATATAACTGCATTAAATAAATTACTTACCTTAAATACAAAGCGGTCCGCGAGGGCCGCTTTTCTTTTGTTGCGAACTCACGGGTCGCGGGTGAAAATGATCAGCGGACGAACGAGCCGGGTACCGCGAGGTCACCTGTTTGTCCGAATTGCTGGATCAGCACGCCGGCGGTCGAGCGGTTGGCGTACCAGGTCGAATTAGACGGACGAAAGACGGCGGCGTCTGTCTTGCCATCTCCGTCGTAGTCGCCCGGAGCGGGAACGTCACCGACAAAGCCAAATGGGAATGCGTAGAATGTTGAATTTTCGCTTCTGAGGACGAACCACTCGCCGGTCGCGGGCCGCCAAAAAGCAATGTCCGCTTTGCCGTCGCCGGTGTGGTCGGCAGCGACGGTCCTGTCGCCGTTCTGCCCGAAACCATATGCGATCAGCCCGGCGGTACTGCGGTTGATCCACCATTCGCCTAAGCCAGGACGAAAGACCGCTACATCTGCTTTGCCGTCACCGTCATAATCAGCTGCGACGGGCAGGTCGCCGGCTGCTCCGAACGCCATGATCGTCGTGCCGCCGCCCGAGTTGTTGATGTACCATGTCGATGACGAAGGCCGGAAAACAGCGGCGTCCGCCTTACCGTCCGCATCGTAGTCAGACGGCACCGGCACGTCACCCGCCGTGCCGAACGGGAAGGCGTAGAACGAGAGATCTTCGCTCCGCAGAACGTACCAAAAACCCGTCGCGGGCCGGAAAAACGCCATGTCGGTCTTGCCGTCACCGGTGAGGTCGGCCGGCGTGATGATGTCGGTCGATGTGCCAAACTGTACGGCCGAGTTCGTGCCGTTGCTGCTTTTCAGATACCACCATTCGCCCGGACCGGGACGAAAGATGGAAAGATCCGACTTGTTGTCGCCGTCAAAATCAAATGCACGCGGGGCGGCCGGCAGCGGGCTGCAATTTGGTGCGACTGCCGCGTGTGTGTCGGTGTCCGCGGTTCCGATCGAGTTCCTTGCCCTGACAAAATAGCTGTAGGTGGTACCGACCGTAATGTTCCCGCTATTGATAAATTGGGTGCCGGTGATGCCGCTGAAATACAGACTTCCGTTGCGGTAAACGTCATAGGATGTGGCACCGGCCGAGGCCGTCCAGTTTAGCCGAACGCGGCTCGACGTTCCGCTGCATTCCGGCGTCAGCGTTAGTGTGAACGAGCCCGGAGCCGTGACCGAAAGGTCGTTGTAATATCGCGGGTCGTATGACGCGAGTTGGGCCGCCGTATATGTGCGGTATGACGTTTTCCAGTCGGCTCCTGACGATTCGATGACCCGGTAATTGCCGTTGCCGTAATTGGTCTCGACCAGTCTGGTGTGGTCGCCGGCAATATTCAGGATATCGCCGGGCTCAACGGTCGAAAGCGGCCGTGAGGTCGAGATATTTGGCAGCGACGAGGTCGATTGCTTTGCGCTCAAGGCCCACGCCCTCGAGACAAACCCCGAACAATCGAGTCCGACGGCGCATGCCGGCTCGGCTCCGAAAGCGGTAACCGTATTGTTGTCGCCGGCTGATCTGCCCGCGTCGAGATAGCCCTGGATCGCCGAAACGGTTGTCCAACCACCCCAGCAATACGGCATCGACGTATTCGTGCCGACCTGGACCCACGCCGGCGTCTGGATCGTCTTTCCGCCGCAACTTACGCCGGCCCATATATTGGTGCCGGACGCCGTCCATGTCTGGGTCGTATACGGCACGGCATTACTGATGATCTGCTGTCTTGTGATCGGGGCTAGATCCGATGGAGCGTCGGCCAATGCAGTATTGGCGTCGCTGTCGACGTTTAGAAGATGGTCGTTATAGTGGTATCCGGCTTGAGCTATCTGCAGCGGAAAATCGCGGTTCGCGACATCCGTGGTCTCGGTCAGAGCAAATACGAACGCACCTTCCGGCGACGTCACCATATTATATAACTCGCCGCTTTCACGAAGATCGAGGTCGCGGTTCGAATAAACAAAATAGCAGTCAGGCAGCGGCGTTTTGGCTACTATCGGCCCGATGCCGTCAGCTTCTAGCTCGATAACGACTAGCGAGCGTTCGACCGACACCGGAGCCTCCGAGCGAAATGTCTGGACATCCAGCACCAGCCGGTTATCGGTCGTACCGACGGCGAACACGCCGGCGACCTTTTTGTCCACGACAAACTGCCTTTCACGGCTGCTGCCGTCAGTTTCAAAGACCCTGACGGTATAGGCGCCGTTTCCTCCGAGCCGAATTTCAACGCGACGGCCTGACTCCGTCATCCAGCCAACGGTCTCAACGGCCGTGACCGCTCGTCCGCCGGATTCGATCTTCACGCTGTTACCGGACGGCAGCAACAGATAAGTTGCGTCGCCAAACCTGGCCAGGCGTTCAACGCCGCGATACGATCGTGAAAAGGCGAAGGTACCGACTCGCTTGCCGTCCTCGTCATAGCGGGCAACGCTGTCTTCCAAAAGGACAAAAAAGCTGCCGTCGCTATACGCGAGATCTCGCGGTGAGGGATCAACGTCAAAACGCGCCATAGCCTCGCCGCTCGTCGTGTCCACCACGATCACCTCGTTTGTCGAGTTGCTCAGGTACGCGATACGCCGATCATCGAGCACCGCAAATGACACCGCCCCGAGATTGGTTCCGGGCACACGGACATAAGCAACTCCCGTTCTCACGTCCCATTTTGTTTGAGAAACCTGCTCCACCCGCAAGCCGATCTCCGCCTGCCCCGACCCCGAGGCAAACATGCCCGACCAAGCAAAAATAAGGGCCAAGATAAGCATTCAGATCTTCATAATACGATACTTTTCAGTCCATTGGATAGACTAATGCGGCGAAGCCCGGCGGATTCCCAAATCGCCCACACAGCGAGTATCTTATCTACGGCATATAAAATCACAGTTGACACTGATGCTACAATATTTGTTACAGGATTCGATCTTTGACAACAACAAGGGACAAAAGAGAAGTAAAAGTAAAAAGCCTATTTGCGACTTCGGGGTACTTCTGCCTGCGACATGTGGGAACTTGTTGGGACAACGGGACAGCGGACCTGATCGCTTTAACCACAGTTCTAACAACAGTTAGCGATTTCGGCGGTAGGAAAGATTCCTACTAAGTAGGAAATAGTAGGAATCTTTAATAAGACGACTTCGACGGGCTGCCTTGTCAGAACCGCCTCCGTCAGGGGGCGGCATCCGAGCCGGGGATCAGATCAGTGCGGTTTGAAATTCAAACGTTAGTATTTAGGCAGGCTATTTGTGAGGAACGATGTGCCAAACTCCGACGCCAAAGCCGCCCGCTAACGCAGGCGGTCCTGACAGTCCGGGCCAACCGCGGTCTCTGCGTGAACCTGATCTTTAACGCGGAGACCACAAAGGACGCAGAGAAGCGGGCAAAGTAGAAAGTAAATGGTAAAAACCCATGTTAGAGCCGGCAGACTTGGGACTCTTGGGACCTGGGACTTGGGACAATTGACCCCGACCACCGACCACTGACCGCGGCCTTCCCGGACTTCGGTTCGCCGGTCTACCAAAAATCGCCGACGGTAATGCCGCTGCGGGTTTGGCCGGCCTTGACCTTTATGACGATCCATTTTTTTGAGGTACATTCGATGCTCATTCCGCATTTAACGAACTCGTTGTAATAGGCCTTGACGCCGGGCATCTCGTCCGTGGTCGCGTAGATATAATACGACGCGGCTGGCAGCGTGACCGAGTAATTCGCGGCCCGATAATTGAGCTTGAACGCGATCTTGGCTTCGCGAAGCTTCGCCGCCGACATGTTAGAACAATAGACCGGCTCGGCGTAGAGCGATGTGACCTTAACGCACAAAACCATATCGCGCGGAATGCCGTCGCTCGGGTATGTCAGCTTGCCCGTGATCTTGCCGGTCTGTGCCGCGGCGGCGATCGCGCAAACGCCCAAAAGTGCGAACATCATTATTAGTCTCTTCATCTCTTCACTCTCCTTTTTCGGAATATTGCGGCCGGGAAACTCAGATGTCACCCCCGGCCGCAATTGGTTGCGTCCTTGCTAATATCCTTTGATCGTGACCATTCCCTTACCGCCGCTGCCGGAGTTTTGGGCCCAAGTGGACGGGTCGGAGTCGATCACAGTGTACGTGCCCGGCGGGAGTTTGATCTGCCTGTTAACCTCCCAATAGACACCGTTACGGACTGTGACATTCCACGGGCCAAATATATTGCCCGACGAATCTCTGAGGGCAAGCGTTCCGCCCGGAGCCCCGCGGCCGCCGTTCCAGTGATATGAGACGATCTGCGTAATGGTAGTCGGGGTCTTAAATGTAAACGAGGGCGGCGTTCCGCCATTTGCGACACCATAGTCGTTGCCGCTTGCATATAGGGTCCTGGACTCGGGCGGTGGTGCGGTCGCCGCAGGTGATGCTTGGCCGGCGGGCCGCGCCGTCGAGACCGCGACGCCGGTTCCCCGCGTGACACGACCCGAGACGTAGTAGATAAACCCCTCCGGATTGCCGCCGGCGATCGATACGCTGATCTGCAGTTCGCCCTGAGACGAACCCGGATCCCAAAACGCAGAGTACGACCTGGAACCGCCGTCTTTTGAGATCACCGGTTTGTCGGCGACAAGGTCTTTGCCGTCCGCTTTGACCGCGATGCCGGTTGTGTAGTCGGTATATGATACGCCGGCCTTTCCGGTAAGCGTGATCTTGATCCCGACGGTGCCGCTGCCATTAGTCTTGGCGCTAAATCGGGTGCCGTTATTTCGCCATCCCGGAGCGTCCTCGGACTTAAAATCGACAACGTTGCTTAAGGTGACGCGAATGTCCGACCAAGCCTCGGGCGAACCTTTCTGAGCAGTATATGTTCCGGCTGACACGGCCGGCGAAGGAGTTGCTTCCCCTTCGGCCTTTTCCTTGTTGAACGGAAAATAGACCAGGGCAAACTCGATCCGGTCCATCTCGCGTTTCGTTTTAGCGTCATAGACCGTCTCACCAGACCAACGCAGGTCGCCGTAACGCGGATAGAATTTTCTATCCCAGGCCGCGATCAGGTTCTTTTGTTTTGTGCGTTCGTCACGCAACTGCAACTGCAGGCGGTTGCGTTCAGAAACATCGCTCGAGTCGGAACCGAGCAATCCGAGCGAGCTGAGCGATGCGTCATCGATATCGCCATTATATTGCCTGATCCGAGGTATTAGCTCGGCCTCTTTCTTTTTACTGGCGACGTATTGGTTGTAGAGCCGCCAGGCGTGCTGCTCATCGGCATCGCGAGGCGAAAAATTTCCCTGCGCGGCAACGGCGATCGCCGCTGTCAGCAACAGAGCAGTCAAAAGCAGGATATTCCTCTTCACTTGAACACCTCCGCGATCGCGGGTCGCCCGGTCACACAGTCTCAGTCATATGCCGATGACGAACCGCGTTGACCAAGCCGCTACTCGACTTGGCCCCTGATGATCATGACCGAACATGGTGCATGATGGACGACCGAATCGGACACGGAACCGAGCAGGTTTCGTTCCCAAAAACCGTAGCCGTGCGAGCCCATTACGATCACATCGGCATTCCATTCGGCGGCGAACTCGAGAATTACGCGTGCGGAGTTCCCACGGCCGATCTCGGTCGACACGCTAAATTTAGCATCGGGTACAGCTTCGGCAAGCAATGCAGCTGCGTCAGCAACCGCGTTCTCCGATACCTTCCGCGACAGATTTTCGGCTTCCTGATGGTATTCGGCCAAAACGCCGAAAGGCTCGCCGCTTGTGAGTACGGCATGCTCATAGACCGAAAGGATTTTGATCTCGGTCTCCGCCGTATTAGGCAACATACCAGCGGCCTTTTTGACCGCCGCCAAACTGAACTTTGAACCGTCGGTAGCTATTAGTACTTTCATGATCTTCCTCCTTGGGAAAAATGTTTGCGCTCAATAAAAAAATGACGCAAAGAGTGTGCCTGCCGCCGGCAGCGGAAAACAGAGTATATATGGCTGTTTGACGCACTATTTAGAACGCAAATTGGTGTCCAACCGTGTGAATCTACGCGCCCGGTGCACAATTTTGCTCAAGCGTTTGGCAATGGCTGCGAGATATCGCTACAATGCGATGCACGGCGCTGAGGAATTTGATAAATGCGGGCTGCCAATGAGCCAGAATGCAGTTAAAAAAGTAAATGAAGTTCACCAAAATAAGAACCTTGGCGATCGGGTTTATCCTTGGCGTATCGGCCATTTTCGCTATCGGCTGCGGCGGCCAACCGCGGCAGGTTTCGACGCCTGACGCGAACACCGGAACACGGAAACCTGAGGCCGCGGCCCCATCGCAGGCATCATTTATCGCCGTCGGCGACATTATGCTGTCACGCGGCGTGGCCAGAATGATCGACCGTGAAGGCAGTCCGCTGGCGCCGTTCAGCGGTGTCGCCGATCTGCTCAATTCGACCGATTTTAACTTCGCCAATCTTGAGACGCCGATCTCAGGCAACGACACCCGTGTCGGAAAAGGGTTGGTCTTTAACACGCGTCGAAAAGACGCGGAGGGGTTGGTCAAATATAAGTTCAAGATCGTCCAGTTGGCTAATAATCACGCTCTCGACCAGCTAATCGACGGCTTACGGAACACGCGTGCTTACTTAACGCAGCTCGGCATCGAATATGCCGGCGTCGGCGACGACAAAAACGGTGCTTGGCAGGGCAAGGTGATAACGGCGAACGGCATCAAGATCGGTTTTATCGCGGCGTCTTACGCGTCGATCAACGACAACGGCGCGACATATAATCAGTGGGTCGCCCGGATCGAAGAGAAGGACATGCTTCGCGAATCGATCCGAAAGATGAAGACCGAATGCGACATTGTCATCGTGGGAATGCACGCCGGCGTCGAATACACACGGCGGCCGCACGGGCCGCAGGTCGATTTTGCACGTGCGGCGATCGACGGCGGAGCGGACATGGTGATCGGGCAGCACCCGCACTGGATACAGACGCTGGAAAAATATCAGGGCAAGTACATTTTCTACTCGCTCGGAAACTTCATTTTTGATCAGCGTAAGCCGGATACGGTCGAGGGATTGATGCTGCGGATCAACGTCAAACGCGGAGCTGACGCAGGGGAGATGAAGACCAAAGTCGACCGGATCGAACTAATACCGGTGATCATCGAGAAATTCGGCATCCCGCGGCCGGCCAACAAGGCAGAATCGGCGACGATCCTGAAAAAGATCGATATCACCGACCCGATCCTCGTGCCGTAAACTTTGCGGCTAGATGACGGCGGACTCGAGATATGTGAGCACGGCGTTGTCGGCGTCGAGTTCGGCTTCGATGCCGTAGGGGAGCGTAAGATTATCGCGGATATGGCCAAACGAAAGGCCATACACCAGCGGCACGCCGAGATCGCCGAGACGGTCGCGAATGACATCCATTATGGCGTTCGATGACCTACCGGCCGACACGCTCGTGTCTTCGAAAACACCGAGGGCGATACCGGCGACAGAACCGAGATCAGTGCTCTGACGAAGCTGGGTCAGCATCCTGTCGATACGATATGGCGGTTCGTTGACCTCCTCGATAAACAAGATCTTGTCTTTGATATCGCCAAGCGCATACTTTGTCCCGGCAACCGCGGCGAGCAGCGACAGATTACCGCCAATCAGACGGCCGCGAGCCTTTCCCTTATTCAATGTTTGCGTGCGAAAGAACGGAGATTCCTTGGTCTTATTAAACTCGGACACTGAGATCTTATAGGGTGACGCGGTACCGGTCAGCACGTTCATAACGTGCGTTTTCGTGTAGTCGGAGTATTCGGACGAGGCAACCGGCCCATGAAAAGTGACCAGCCCGCAGTTTTGGTGGATCGCCACATGCAGGGCAGTGATATCGGAAAATCCGATCAGGATCTTGGGGTTCTTTTTGATCAGTGCGTAGTCGATATCGGGCAGCAAACGCGGCGCTCCGCCGCCGCCTCGAACACACCAGACGGCCTTGATCTTCGGATCACCGAACGCCCAATGAAGGTCGTGCAGACGTTCTTTGTCCGTGCCGGACAAAAAGGTCAGTCGCCCGCGGGCATACTTGCCGACGACCGGCTTGAAGCCAAGCGATTCGATGTTCTTGATAGCGCGGTCCCACGTTTCGGGCGACACACCGCTCGCCGGTGCGATGATCGCGACACTGTCGCCGGGGGAAAGTCGTTTCGGTTTTATCAATTTTGGTCGCACAGCGGTTTTGCCAAGCATTGTCTGGGCCATTAAGGGTAGTGCAGCAGCACATTTCAGCAGATCTCGTCGGTTCATGTCTATCTGACAAATATATATTGTTTGCCCGAAACGGAAAAGGCCGGCACCGGGGCCGGCCTTTAACCTTGTCATTCCGCGACTATTACGGGATGTAAGAACGCGGCAAGGGTCGGTCGGTCGCCAAGCCGAAACTGGCGATCCACGTACCTGCCGTCGAACGGCTAACGTACCAAATGCCGTTGCGATAAACAGCGACATCGTCTTTTCCGTCGCCGTCATAGTCGCCCGGTACCGGAACATCGCCATTCGACCCCCATGCGATGAACGTCGTGGTGCTATCCGAACTTTTACGAATATACCAGGTGCCGTTCGAAGGCCTGAAGACCGCGAAGTCGTCTTTGTTATCGCCGTCATAGTCTGCCGGAACAAGAAGATCACCGGCGGAGCCAAACGGAACCGCCTCGAAATTCTGAGCCGGCACACCGGTATTGCGGGCGATATACCACGTGTTGCTGCTTGCTCGATAAACGGCGAGATTGGTCTTGCCGTCGTTTTCGAGATCGAACGCAAGCGGCACATCACCCGTTGAACCGAACGGTGCCACAGTATTTGATCCGTTGCCGCTGTTCAGGATGTACCAGGTGTTGCTCGATGGACGGAAAATAGCCAGATCGGACTTGCCGTCGCCGTCATAGTCGCCCGTTACGGGAACGTCGCCGACAACTCCCCAGGAGAAGCCTTGGTATACGAAACCATTGCTCTTCAGGATGTAGTAATCCGAACTTGCCGGGTCGTTGGCCGGACGGAAAATGGCGGTATCAGCCTTGCCGTCACCATCATAATCGCCCGGAACGGTCGTGTCGGTGGCGACGCCCCAATTGATCACCCCAAAACCGGCGGTCGAACGATTGAGGTACCAGTTGCCTTCCGACGGACGGAAAATAGAAATATCGGTCTTGCCGTCACCGTCAAAATCGGCACGTGATCTGACCGAACCGGGAACTGTCGCACACACGCTGCCGGCCTGAACCTGAACATCATCGAGCCGGAATCCGGTCGATGCGACCGACGAGTCGGAGGCCATCAGCCAACGCACCTGGACGTTTTGACCATTTGCAGCCGCGGGCAGTGTCACCTGTGTCGGCGAGAATGAGGCCGAAGTTCCCGACCATGCCTGACGGCCACCGATCGGACTGCTGAATTGGGTACTGATCGTGGCATTGTATCCGCCGGACACAAACACGCCGCCAGCGGTAACAATATCGGTCCAGGTACCGGCTCCGATCTTGATCTCGAGTACAACGCCGTCAAAGGTGCTTTCCGTCGTAAATGCTTTCTGGAAAAGCAACGAAGCATTGGCAGTCGTTACGGGAAAGACCGGTGATTCGATCGCCGTCGCATTCACCGTCGCCGGATCGTTGGCAAAGGCAACATTTGGAGCGGAGTTCGGGGTGGTCGTGCTGGTCACCCAGGTTATTCCGGTGCCCGAAGTCTGATTCTGCGTCCAGCCTGCCGGCAAAGCCGGTGCAGTGACACCGTCAAAATTCTGTGTCAGGCTGACCGCGGGCGTCCCAACTGAATAGGTCTCAGTCACATTGAACGACGGGTTAGCACCGTCTTGTACAACCCATGTCAGTGTGATCGAGCTGCCACAGGCCGCCCCGGGATCAACCGTGAAGTTATGGTTACGAATTACGGCAGGACCGCCCTGAGTCAGGACATTGTAGTTTTGCGGGGCACCCGGATTTGTTACTCCACCGGTAGGCTGCAGGGTTGCCGTCACTGTAGTTGAGTCAAGGTTGCCGATATTCTGCAGAGCGAGTGAAACGGAAAGAGTTTCGCCCGGATCCGGAGCGTTATTGGCCGGAATTCCGTTCTCTGAAACGATCGCGTTGCCGGCCGACTGAATGATCGGTGCCGGCGGCGGCGGCGGACCGAGCGAGATCAAGGCTGTCCATATCTCTTCGCGGGCGTTATTGCGGCGGTCTGTCCACGACGGAAAGAACGAATTAGCATATCCGCTCAAGCCGTTGTAATCGCCGTACTGATTACCGCTGTCGGCTCCGGCGATCGTTTCGTCGGTCATAGCGGTCGTCACTTTTTCCGCCGTCGTCCACGTAGCACCGTCGTCATAAGACGCCTGATACCAAATGTCCGACTTCTTGCGGCCCGGATCTGCAACCGTGTCGTTATAGATCATAACGAGGTTACCGTTGGTATCGTCGATCGCCAGCCATTGGCTGAACTGGTCATTGTTTGTAGCCGGATTGTTGATCTTGACCGGAGCTGACCAGGTCGCACCGCCATTGGTCGAACGCGAAAACCAAACACGCATCTTACAGGTCGACGCGACATTCGTTCCCGGTTCGTTAGCCGCCGAGGTGCAACCAGTTTCGCCCGAGAGGTCGGTCCATGATGCATAGACCATATTCTTGGCCATCGTGCGATATCCGCCGCCCGACACATAGATGAAAGCACGCCGGCTGTTAAACGATGGAATCCCGATGTCAAATCCGTCAAAGGTCGTTGCGACCTCGACCGGTGCGGCATAGGTGTTGCCACCATCGGTCGATTTGATCATGAATATTTTGCGGTTGGAGGTCGTCGGCCAAAAACCGAAGACCTCGCCGACGCTGTTCGAACGAATGTCAGCACCGATCGCGGTACCGGTCGATTCGGCACCGCTAACCTGAATAGGTGCCGCCAGCCAGGTGCCACCGGCTCCGGCTGTTCGGCGATTAACAAAAGCGGGATTGCCGTTGTGCCAGATAGCATATGTTTGTCCAAAGAACGGTGATGTCGCGCTCTTGTCGATCCATACAATCTGCTTATCGACACTGGTCTGAGAACCTGAAGGAGTTCCTTCAAACGTCCACGTCGCTCCATTGTCAGTCGAGAAATAATTGCGAAGCCGCAGCGTCCCGCCGACTATACCAAGTGTCGACGACCATGCGCGCCCGTCTGACGTAAAATCTACGGTTGGATCAGAGTGGCTGGTATCGCCCGGAGCGAACGGCAGGGTTGACTGTGCCCAAGTAACGCCGCCGTCTGCTGAACGATAGATTCCCTGCTGGCCACTGCCGCCGATGTTGTTTGAACCGACGAGGATCTGAAGGGGGTTGAAGAAATTGATCTGGATATACGATTCGCTGCGGGGCACTGTCTGAGCGCCAGACGTGCGGATGTTGGTCCCGACGAGCATATCCACAAACGATATACCGCCCTCGGCGTCGTTTGATTTTCCCGGACCGGGTTTGAGATCCTGATGAGACATCATCCATTCGAGGATCTCTTTCAGCACGAGAGGATAACCCATCGTCGGATCCTCTGCCGTGTAGACAGCCTCGGGGTGTGCTTTGCGCCACCAGACCCGCAGCCACGGGGGCAGACCGCGTTTGTCGCTGAATTCATCCGCCCGAAGCATCTCGAATTCCTGGTTCCGGGCGATGAGTCGTGCCAACTCGCTCTCGGGCTGCACCTTTTCGCCATGATATTCCTGTGTTAATTGACGCTCGAGCGTCGGGTAGTCAAACTTTGGATCTTTTTGAGCAGAAACCGCGTTCGGCATTGCAAACCACACCAACATCAAAGCTATCAGTGTGGAAAATAGATTAGTTTTCTTCATTCGTCCTCCGGTTTTTTACGATCGAGTAAATATGATGCCGCAAGCCTCGAAATGCAATCCACCAGCGTCGGTGAAAGCAAAAAAGTTATAAAAATATGCGAATTTCAGTTCGGTGAATAACAACAATAGGCGCATCCCCAGATGGGTTTGCGCCTATTCGTAACGAGCTAATTCTGCGAGGATTATAGCACGCTATTGGACATGGAAATCAAGCCGCCAAGTGACTCATTTATCCTAAGAGCTTTTTGTGGCGGTACAACCAACTTCGATTGCGAAATAATACGCACTGATTCCCTATCATGCCTTGCCGAAATGCCCATTAAGCCGCCTTTTCTCCAGTATTATCGATTATTAATTTCGAGGAACGACAATTGCGCGCAGTAATATTTAAGGGAGAGTTTTATGACTCGATCTCCGCAAAATACCGAAGTGACAGCCGTAAGCCCGGTCTTTCGGATCCGTGGCGTTTCTAAGGTATATCAGATGGGCGACGTTGAGGTTCACGCTCTTCGGGCGGTTGATCTGGATCTTTATTCGGGTGAACTCGCCGTCTTACTCGGCCCTTCGGGCAGCGGCAAATCGACGTTGCTAAACATCATCGGCGGCCTCGACACTCCAACGGCCGGCGAGGTCATTTATGCCGATCACGATCTGACCAGAGCAACGGACCGGCAACTGACCGAATACCGCCGCGACCATGTCGGATTCGTGTTTCAGTTTTACAACCTTATCCCTAGTCTGACCGCTCTCGAGAACGTTCAGCTCATCACGGAGATCGCTTCAAATCCGATGAAGGCCGAGGATGCACTTGAGATCGTCGGACTTGAAGACCGCAACAACCATTTTCCTGCACAGCTTTCGGGCGGAGAACAACAGCGGGTCGCTATCGCACGAGCGATAGCTAAACAGCCGGACGTACTGTTATGCGATGAACCGACCGGAGCTCTGGATTTTCAGACGGGAAAGATAGTGCTTGAGGCTCTGGAGCTGGTCAATCGCCGGCTCGGTACGACGACTGCGGTCATTACACACAATGTCTCGATCGGGCGAATGGCTGATCGTGTCATCCACATCGGCAGTGGACAGATCCTAACGATCGACCGAAACGCGGTCAAAGCCCGGCCGGCCGACCTCGTCTGGTGAAATATGCAGCGAGCCCTGCTCAAGAAACTACTTCGTGACATCCTGCATCTTCGCGGGCAGATCATCGCCATGGCTCTCGTGGTGGCTTGCGGCGTTGCGTCATTCGTTTCCATGCGCAGCACCTACGATTCACTATTGAAAACGCAGGAAAACTATTACGCGGAATATCGATTCGGTGATGTTTTTGCACATGTTACGCGGGCGCCAGAGAGCGTTCGGTCAGAACTAAGTTTGATCCCGGGTGTCGCTGTCGTGCAGACGCGAATCGTTGACGAAGCGATATTGAATTTACCAAACATGCGCGAGCCTGCACAGGGGCGAATCGTCTCGGTTCCCGAACGTCAGGCGGCGATGCTGAATGACATTCATCTCGTGCGCGGCCGCTATATTGCAGCCGGTCGTACGGACGAAGTGATAATCAGCGGAGCATTCGCTGACGCTAATAAATTTGATCCGGGAGACAAGATCGAGGCTGTAATAAATGGCCGGTGGCGTCGACTCACGATTGCCGGTGTCGGGCTTTCACCGGAGTACATTTACGAGATCCGTGGTGGTGACATCTTTCCGGACAATAACCGATTCGGCATTATCTGGATGAACCGAACTTCTGCCGGGGCGGCGTTCGATATGGAGGGATCGTTTAATGATATTTCCCTAACTTTGGCTCCCGGAGGAAGCGAAGCTCAGGTAATCGACGACGTTGACCGCGTGCTCAAAACTTACGGCGGAACGGGAGCATACGGCCGGACCGATCAGCAATCATACAGGTTCATCTCTAACGAATTTTCACAGCTTCGAACTTTCGGGCTTTTTTTGCCACTAATCTTTCTTGGGGTAACGGCGTTTCTGCTGCATCTGGTACTGTCGCGGCTGGTAAATACGCAGCGGGAGCAAATCGGACTGCTCAAGGCGTTCGGTTACACGAATTTTGAGATCGGCCTTCACTACCTGTGTCTGGCTTTCGCGGCGGTCTTTGGCGGCATCGTTTTCGGAGTCGTCCTCGGCATCTGGATGGGCAACGGGATGACGACAATGTACGCGGACTATTTTCGCTTTCCGGTGCTCGAATTTCGCGCCAGGCCAGTTCTGATCGTTTACTCGATCCTGATAACTCTTGGGTCGGCGGCCCTCGGCGCCGTTTCGGCTATTCGGCGTGCGATTCTTCTGCCGCCGGCCGAGGCGATGCGGCCCGAGGCCCCGGCGACATTCCGGGCCGGTCTTCTTGAAATAACCGGATTGAAGACCTTTCTGTCGCCAGCAAAACGAATTGTTTTTCGTAACCTTTCCCGGAGCCCGATGAAGGCGGCATTGTCTGTCTTTGGCATATCGGCTGCGGCTTCGCTGTTGTTCACCGGATTCTATTTTTTCGACGCAATTAATCGGATCGTCGAGGTTCAGTTCATGCAGGCTATCAGGGAAGATGCGGTCATCACATTCAACGCCCCGCGGCCGCAAAGCGCAAGGCTTTCGCTCGCAAGCCTGCCTGGAGTCCAGCGAGTCGAGACATTTCGAGCCGTACCAGCAAAGCTGATATCCAAGCACCGCTCGCGGCGGGTAGGCCTGACCGGAGCCGACCCCGATGCAACGCTTCACCGCATCATAGATCGAAACTCGACCATCTTTCACGTTCCGCCGGAGGGGCTCGTTTTGTCGGAAACGCTGGCGGACATTCTCGAGGTCGGTCGCGGCGACGAGGTCACGGTAGAGGTACTTGAGGGCTCTCGGCCTGTAAGGCGAATAGCTGTTACGGCTATCGTCGACGAACTGATGGGAATGAATGCCTACATGGATTCCCGGGCGCTAAATCGCGTTATGAATGAGGATGATGTTATTTCCGGTGCGTATCTGATGATGGATCCGAATCGAGAAGACGAGATCTACTCCCGGCTCAAACGGATGCCCGCCATCGCCGGGGTCGGACTGCCCGGAGTGATCCTGAAGAGCTTTAATGAGACATTTGCCAGGACGATCGGCACTTTTACCTTCGTGCTGGTCCTATTTTCCAGCGCTATCGTATTCGGTGTGGTCTACAACGCGGCTCGGATCGCGCTTTCTGAACGCGGTCGCGAACTAGCATCGCTGAGGGTACTGGGATTTACCAAGCGAGAGATCGCCATGATCTTGCTCGGTGAGCATGCGTTACTTACCATGTTGGCGATCCCGCTCGGCATGCTTTTCGGGTTGCTGCTGTGCACAACGATGAATAACCTGGTCGATACTGAAATGCTCCGGCTGCCCTTGGTTTTCAGCGTCCGAACGTATTTTTTAACGGCAGTGTCGGTCATTGCGGCCGCTATTGTTTCGGGTATGTTGGTCACGTGGAGGCTCAGGGGTCTTGATCTGATCGCCGTACTTAAAACCAGGGAGTAATACTATGGACACAAAGAAAAAGAAAGCGATCTACATCGGCGTGGCGGGTCTGGCCGCAGTTTTGATCCTATGGTATTTCCTGCGAGAAACTCCTGTATCGGTCGAAACCACAATTAGCAAACGCGGGCCCATGCTCGTAACTATCGACGGTGAAGGGAAAACCCGCGTTCGTGAAAAGCATATTGTGACCGCCCCTGTTGCAGGCAAAATGTCCCGGATCCGACTTGCCGAGGGCGACATGATCCCGCATGACTACGAGATCACCGTCATAGACCCCAATCCTCCGCTGCAGCGTTCTCCGGACACCTATGATGATCGACCAAGCATCTACGGAGCAAAGGTCTATGCTCCAGCCGCCGGCAAGGTGCTCCGGATCTATGAAAAAAGCGGGAGAATGGTATCCGCCGGTGCTCCGATAGTCGAGATCGGTGACCCTGACAATATCGAGATCGTCGTCGATGTACTTTCGACCGAGGCTCTTTTGATACCGCCCGGTGCTCGGATGATCATCGATAACCCAAATACTGCCGAACCCATCAAGGCTCGCGTACGTTTGATCGAATCACAAGCAATAACCAAGGTTTCGGCTCTTGGGGTCGAGGAACAGCGGGTCAATGTCGTCGGTGATCTTCAAACTAAAGGACTGCGGTTCGGGGACAATTTTCGAGTCGACCTCCGCATTGTCATTTGGGAAGCGAGCGAAGTCCTGATGATCCCTGCAAGCTCGATATTCCGAAGTGGTGAAGATTGGAATGTTTTTGTCGTCGTTTCGGGCAAGGCACGCCTGCGGGCGGTCAAGATCGGGCACCTGAGTTCGGAATTTGCCGAGGTGCTCAACGGCATCGAGGAGGGCGAACGCGTCGTCCTGCATCCGCCGAATCAACTCACCGATGGCGGGGCCGTGAGCACTCAGTGAACATGGCTCGCCCGAATGTAATCACCTAAAGAAAGGGCAGGATCGCGTTTTATACGTTCCTGCCCTTTCGTTTGCTGACCAATTTAGCTGTTCGGGTCCGGTATCTCGGTTACGCTCTGCGGACTGAGATTCATTACATTGTCTCCCGCAGCGACTGAAACCGGCGAGTTCCACAAGGCGAAGCCTCGTCCCACCCGGGCAATCGCGAACAAATAGTAGCCGCTCGGATCCACACCTTTGATCCCGGCGACACCATTGGCACTGCTGGTTGCCGAGTATTTTACGTGTCCGGCGATCGCTTTCATCGCTGCACGTTGAAATTCGCCATAACGTTCAGGAAAAACAGATGCAAGGCCGAGACTCGACGTCAACGAATTGCCCTCTAAAGGCTCGATGCGAGCTTCTGAAAGTATGCTTTCGAGATCCTTATCCAGCAGATAGAATTTCGTTCCGCGGGCGGCAGTCGGCTCACCTCGCAATGGTGCGATCTTGGCGTTTATGGTCACGACACCTTTATCCGGCGGTGGGGCGTTCGGGACCGACGAAGCCGTGCCGGGTACGGTCGTTGTTTGCGACGGTGCGCTCGGAGCCTGAGGGACAGTGGAGGGTACCGTAGTTCGTGTTTCGCGGGGCGTTTCGATCTGGCGTCTTTCGGCGACACTGAGATTTACATTCGTATTTCCCTGATCATCGTTCGACCTGAAAACCATGTAGCCGACGAACAGCAGAATTATGCCGATCAATACGATCGGAACGAAAGCCCACGGCGGAAAACTACTAGTTGCGGGCGTCTGAGCGACAATCACGCGGCGTTCGACCACCGGCGGCACCGGTGCATTGATCTGACGTCCGCAATTCGGACATGAAATGGCAGTGGCCGAGACTTCGTGGCCACACTCAGGACAATTTAATAGCGACATAGTATTTTCCTCACAACCTCATTCTGACACTAAGACAGACCCGGAGACCGTGCGGTACCGTACATTTCGAAATGACAGCAAATACAAAAGGCCTGCGAACATTTACGTTCACAGGCCTTTTGCAAAATTGAGTTCAACCGACTAACCAGCCCGTGCGGAGCGGACTATCTCGATAAACTGCCTCGCTCTTTCAGTGACGATGTGGGCATTGCCTTCGCGAATTGCTTTGACATCCACGAGGTCAGTGCCAACACCGAGGGCGGATGCTCCGGCTTTGATAAAATCGGCGGCCGTCGTCAGCGACACTCCGCCCGTGGGGATTATCTTTACCTGCGGGAACGGGCCCTTAAGGTTCTTTACGTAGCTGGCTCCGCCGACTGATCCGCACGGGAAGACCTTTACAAAATCAACGCCCGCGCTCCACGCTGTGATGACCTCGGTCGGGGTCAGAACGCCCGGGGCGATCGGTGCACTGTATCGATGGCACAAAGCGATCGTATCCAGATTTAACGCCGGGCTAACGATGAACTGAGCACCGGCAAGCAGACAGGCACGAGCTGTCTCAGGGTCAAGGACGGTACCGGCACCGACAAGCACTTCGCTGCCGTATTTATCGGCGACCTTTTCGATAACCCTGACCGCTCCCGGAACCGTCATCGTGATCTCAAGGACGTTTACGCCGCCGGCCTTGATCGCTTCGATCACTTGCATCGCCTCGTCGGCAGACGACGCGCGCACCACCGGAACAAGGCCGACATCTTCGATCTGTTTTACAATTTCCGCTTTGGTCATAAAATTATGTGCCCACGAAATACACGAAACAAACTAAATAGAGGACATATCTTTTTTCGTGCCTTTCGTGTGTTTCGTGGGCTAACTCCTGTCTTAACGTGCGACGCGGGCTCCGCCGCCTTTCATAACTCTAAGAACATCCGACAATCCGACTGTTGTGGTGTCGCCCGGCGTTGTCATTGCAAGTGCCCCATGTGCGGCACCGCAGTTGACGGCCCATTCGGGTGATTCGCCGGTAAGAAAACCGTAAATGAGTCCCGAAGCGAACGAATCGCCGCCGCCAACGCGGTCGAAAATGTCGAGGTCAGGCCGCATCGTTGCCTGAAACAGCTGGCCCTCGGTAAAGCAAACAGCTCCCCAGTCATTGACCGAGGCTGTTTTGGCGTTGCGAAGCGTCGTTGCCGCTACCGCGAAATTTGGAAAATCAGCTACCGCACGGCGAATCATCTTCTCGAAATTGGCGATGTCGAGCTTTGAGTGGTTTTCGTCCTGGCCCTCGACCTCGTAGCCGAGACAGGCGGTGAAATCTTCTTCGTTGCCGATCATCACATCAACGTATTGAGCGAGATCGCGGTTTACTTCCTGAGCTTTCGTCTGGCCGCCGATCGCCTTCCATAGAGAATCGCGGTAATTGAGATCATATGAGATGATAGTGCCATACTTTTTGGCGATCTCCATTGCTTCTTTGGCGACCTGAGGTGTCGTTTCGCTCAATGCGCAGAAAATACCGCCGGTGTGAAGCCAACGTGCACCTTCTTCACCAAAGATCTTTTCCCAATCGATATCGCCTTTCCTGAGCTGTGAAACGGCGGTGTTGCCGCGATCCGAGCATCCGAGCGCAGCCCGAACGCCGAAACCACGCTCGGTAAAGTTCATACCGTTACGCACGGTACGACCGACGCCGTCGTATTTGACCCATTTGACGTGTGATTGATCGACCCCGCCCTGATACATCAGATCCTGCACCAAACGCCCGATCGGATTGTCGGCAAGTGCGGTAACCACTGCCGCGTCGAGCCCAAAACAGCGTTTGAGCCCGCGGGCGACATTATATTCACCACCGCCTTCCCAAACCTCGAACGAACGAGTTGTATGTATCCTCTTATCGCCCGGATCGAGCCGCAGCATAACTTCGCCAAGACTGACGATGTCCCATTTACATTCATCTTTTGACTTGATCTTCAACATAAGTATTTAGTTGCAAGTTCCGGAAGTAAGAATTCAGAACGACAAGATACTTTGGTAGCTTCCGGCCTCGCTATTCTGAATCCTAACCTCTCATCTTGCCATCCATCCGCCGTCGACGATGACAATGTGTCCCTGTAAATAATCACTAGCCGGGGACGATAGAAAAACCGCAGTTCCCGCGAGGTCGTTCGGCGTTCCCCATCTACCTGCTGGAATTCGTTCAAGTATTTGGCGGTTTCGAGTCTCGTCTGCACGCAGAGCAGACGTATTGTCCGTCGCCATATATCCAGGAGCGATGGCGTTCACGTTTACATTATGCTTCGCCCATTCATTCGCCAAGGCCTTTGTCACTCCCGCAACCCCCGATTTCGAAGCTGTGTAAGCGGGAACCGTGATACCGCCTTGAAATGAAAGCAGCGATGCAATATTCACGATCTTACCGCCGCCCTGCTCGATCATGTGTCGTCCGGCAGCCTGCGATGTACGAAAAACACTAGACAGGTTGACCTCGATCACGGTTGACCAGTCTTCTTCGCTAAAGTCGACCGCCGGCGTGCGACGGATCATCCCAGCATTGTTTATCAAAATATCGATCCGGCCAAAAGCCGCAATAACATCGGCGATCACGCGTTTCGGAGTCTCACGGTCCGACATATCGCCCGCCAGCGAAACCGCTCGCCGGCCCATTTTTTTGATCGCAGCAACTGTTTCATCAGCCTGTCCGTCGGCGAGACAATGGCATGCAACATCCGCACCGGCTTCCGCAAGAGCTAACGCCATTCCCTGGCCGAGCCCTACCGACGCACCGGTCACAAGGGCGATCTTTTCGTCAAGTTTGAATTTATCTAAGATCATAAAAATACACAGAGTTAAAGGGGATCAAGGAGATGAAGACAAGAACATCAAACAGCTTTTATTCCCTTTTTTTCCTGCATCCTTGTCTGATCATTTCCGCGAAGCCTCAAGTCCGGATCCGCCCGAGGCGTATTCGGGTTGGACATTGACGACGCCAAATTGTCGGTCTTCGCCCTCGCGGTTCGCGGCCATCATCCATAGGAAGTTGATCGAGCCCCCTGGTGCCGCAACGTTCGGATGATAGCCTTGAGGCATAATGACCACATCTCCCTCATGTACCACTTGGACGAGATCTGGTTCCTGCAGGTTTGTATAGACCATCTGTATGCCCCACTGCGGAGCCGGCATATCGATGTAGAGATAGGCTTCTTCAAGCATATTTTTGTGTTCGTGCGGCGGCCAGGAGGTCCAATTGCCTTCGTCGGAAAAGGTCACTCCGGCCATGATTCGGCCCGCCTCGACATTCTTGCCAAGCAAAATATTGAGATCGCGTCGGGTCGGTGGATTGCCCGCGATAAAGTGCAATGCCGGATCCTGTCGGATATCGCTGAACGCGACAAACTGCAGCGGATACTGGTTTTCGACCGGTGACGAAAGCTCGGCCAGATCAAATGCACCTTCACTGGAAATCTCGATCTGCGAATCCCGCGGAACATACAATGCGTCATACTGCGTCATCGAAAAGGTCTGCGCATGTGTCGTGACTGACCCGGAGCCGTTCAGGCAGATCAGGCCCGTCTCATGTGCGGCGTTTTCGAATGCGATCGGTGCATTGCCGGCCTCGATAATAATGCGGCCGTAATATAGATTTCGCGACGCTGTCTTGCCCGGCTCGACGCTCGTGGTACGACCTTTCACCCGATGTGTCCCCTTAACTACGCAGGTCGCGGGATCAATATTCTCTAATTTAGTCTGTGTCTGCATAATTCACTCCGCATCTTTGAAGGCTATTCAAAGGCTACTCAAATACTCTTCAACAGCAACCTCGAGAGCTCCGCCGATCGCTGAGCCGACCGGCTCGCCGGCCTCGACTGACCAGCCGTCAAGCTGTCCGACGATGCTCCGATTCACCGCGGCGATCAACGGTTCCTCGATGAACTTCCAACCGTAAACAAGCCGGCCGCTGATGATCACCCGCGGTATCCCGACGCCCATAATTACGTTAGCGATACCGATACCGAGGTAGTCGCCTATCTTCTCAAGTACCTTTCTCGATCGTCCGTCACCGACCTCGGCTTTGGATACGATCTCGACAAATCGCGGTACGCTTTCGCCGCGTGCGGGCGGCCGATCACCCAGGTACAGCGAAGCGGCTGATGCGGCGGACGCATATTTTTCCCAGCATCCCCGATTACCACAGACACATGGTTTACCGCCCGCAACGATCGTCATGTGGCCAAATTCACCCGCGATGCCGCGAGCCATTCCGCTTCCGCGATATACCTCGCTACCGATCACAAGGCCAACGCCGATGCCGGTTCCGGACCGGACAAGAACAAAATTCGTCATTAGTCCGTCAGCGGAGTTCTTTATCTTCAACCGGGCCTCGTACATCGCCGCCGCGGTCGCATCGTTTTCGACGACGACCCGGACTTTGTCGTTTACCCGCAGTTCCTTCGCGATATCGACATCTCTCCACCCCAAATTTGGCGCGTAAATTAGTTTTTGACGGTCATTGTCCGTCATTCCCGGAACACTTACACCGATCACCGCGAGTTCGCGATCCGGATCTTGTTTGACCAGTTCTTCGATATGCCGGCGGGCAAGCTGGAGAGCAAATCCGATACTCGTCGGCGTTTCAAAATCGATCTCGTCCGTGATATCACCGCCCAGTGTCGTCTTTCCCACCTGCGAATGTCGGACACCAAAATTCACCCCGGCAAAAAAGACCTTGTCGTCTGCGAAAGAAAGTACTCGTGCCTTACGCCCCAGAGCTTCAGAAACGATCGATTCTTCAAGGATCACGCCGCTGGTGACGAGCGGCTTAACATTCTCCGTGACGGTGCTTTTGTCTATTGAAATACGCTCAGCGATCTCGGTTCGGGTTATAGGTTGGGCGGCACGGATGAGACGCAACAATTGATTGCCCTTGGGCGTCTGATTAACATTCTGCGAACCGGATACCAAAAGGTCCGATTGATATAACAACTCGTTATTCATTTGTCGCTATTATAACAGACTACAGCGACACGGTCTTTTCTGCCCAAAACTGAAATTCCCTATGTTTCAAGATCTCTGCCTTCGCCTGGATCTCACCGCTCGCCGTCTGCCTCACGTGCTCAAAAAGGCGCTTGCCGACATCGGCTATACTCTCGGTACCCTCGATGACATTTCCGGCGGAAATATCGATATCATGCGGCATTTTTTCAAACACGCGGTTGTTCGAAGCGAGCTTTATCACCGGAGCGATAGCATTCCCGATCGTCGTACCGTTGCCGGTCGTGAAAACGACGACCGTGGCACCGGAGGCGACGAGTCCGGGCGTCGATTCCTGATCGTAACCCGGCCCCTGCATCAGATTGATGCCGCGTGAGGTTGGGGTTTCAGCGTACTCCACACAGTCCTCGATACGCGTCGTTCCGGCCTTGACGATCGCTCCGAGCGATTTTATCGTAATATTCAGCAGGCCGCCTGCTTTATTGCCTGTGCTCGGGTTTTGGTTTAATACGGCCCCAAATTTTGAAGCGTAATCTTTGTACCAATCAACCATCGCATAGATCTTACGTCCGACCACTGAATCCTTGGCCCGATTTGCCAGAATATGCTCGGCGCCGCAAAATTCAGGCACTTCGGTCAACAGTACGGTACCGCCGCTTTTCACCAGAAGATCAGAGCAATACCCAAGCGACGGATTGGCCGAGATCCCCGAAAAGCCGTCCGAACTGCCGCATTTTACGCCGAGCACAAGCTCGCTCACCGGAAATGCCTCACGAACGCACTTGTTGACCTCGGGCAGCATTTTCGCCACCTCCGACATTCCCAGGTCGATTGCGGCCTGGGTGCCGCCAACATCCTGAATTCCGATCTTGAAGACCGGTTTCATGATCGGCTTTTCACGGTTCGTGAGGTATTTTTCGACGAACGTAAGGTTGGTCTTTTCACAGCCGAGATCCATCAGGATCACGCCGCCGACATTTGGATGGTCAGCATAGTTGGACAATGTCCGCATCATTACATCGAGCGTCGACCCGTCCTGACAGCCGCAACCTTTGTTGTGCGGAATGGCCACCACACCGTCAACATTCGGGTATTTTTCGCGATTATAATGAATGAATTCGGCCATCATCGAGATCTGCGTCGCCTCGTGGCTGGCACACATAGATGTCGGGACGATCAGTATAAAATTGCGTGTCCCGACGCGGCCATCCGCCCGGCGAAAACCCATAAAGGTCTCGATCTGATCCGGCGCAAAATACTCAGGAGCCGGGGTACTGAGGTCCTCAGGCAGATTTCTTACAACGGGAACTTCGTCCGTCATGTTGTCGTGCGTGACCCATTCGCCGCTCACAATCCCGAGGCTTGTTCCGATCGGTTGGCCATACTGGCGGACAAATTCACCGGCGGGAATATCGCTTGTTGCAAATCGATGACCGGGCGGTACCGCTTTGGCAATCGTCAGGGACTCACCGGACGGCAGCATAACAGTCAGGCCGTCGGTCGTCGCGTTTTTGACCACGGCGACATTATCGTCAGGATTGACGATGATCGCATAGTCACTTAGAGCGACGCCCCTTTCTGCGGTTAGATCATGCATATTTGTCATGCGATCAGGTCCGGCAAAACATATGACCTCACATCATTATGCAGCCGTACAAGCAAGCCCGGATTTGCGTCAACCTGGCGGGCAAGCTCGGTGTAATCTGCTGAAAACTCAGTTTCCAGCAGGCGCTTGAAACTCTCACGTTTTGCCGGAGCGGTCGATGCATCGACGATCGACTGGACGATCCGTCTCGCTCCAAGGATCGCCGCCGGCCCAAGCGTCAGAATGTAGGACGCGTTTCGGCACTCGGCCTCGTCCTCCGGCGAAACTTCGCTGCCGCCGACCTTGAACTTTGATATGTGGTGTTCGAGTATGCTCTTGCTGATCGGAATGATCCCCGCAAAATCGTCAAAAGCGGCGCCGCAGCCGGGCTTGATATAGCATAGATGCGACGCCGCCTCTGCCTCAGGGCCAAGCCCCAGGAAGAACAGGTCGATGCCGCCTAGTGACTCGAGTCTTTCGACGTATTTGATAAGTTCGCCTTCGATATCGTCGGTCTCGGTGATCATCGGCGTAAAACTCTTGATCTTGGCAAAAAACTTTGGTCCTAGCAATCGTTCAAAGTCGCGCACAAAACTCAGGCCGTTAGCCATGCGCATCGGAGCAAGAGCATCTTGGGTAAACACGTGCAGCCGCCCGAGCAGTTCGTCGATCTCATCCGTCTCAGCCAGACGTTCGATCAGGCGATACATTGCCTGAGCTCCACGGCCGCCGAGCAGGATTATAGTGATGTCGCCCGACTTCGCAGACGCATATTGTTTGAGCTCTTCAAACATTGCACGACCGACAGCCAACTCGGAATCGAGCACGTTATATGCAAATTCACACGCCGGCCGAACAATATTCACATTGCCGCTAAGGCCGAGCCAGATGTTGTCACCTGCCTGTCTTCGCTCGATCGTTTTTTTTGCGGATGTATTCACAAGATCAATATTCCTATCAAATGTGTTGACTATCATAATTGGTTTGACCAATTAAAAGCAAGTGGTATTTTGGTTTTTCGTCCCAAATTCACTTCAGGCACTGGGGAATTTGCATTGCAATTAACAAACATCGGCACTTTGCGGGCTTGACAATCATTATTATTCTATTTCACACTAACTCGTCAAAAGCCAAATGGTATTACCTTTAAGATAATACGACCTTTACCAAATCGATATTTACGACTATGAGTTATTCCAAAATGGACCTCAGTGGCCGTGTTGCCGTAGTTATCGGCGGCACCTCGGGAATTGGCAGGGCTATTGCCCACGGAATGGCCGAAGCCGGTGCCGATGTCGTCTGCACTTCGCGTCGCCGGGAACAGGTAGATACTTCCGCAACAGAGATCGAAGCCATGGGACGGCGGTCATTGCGGGTCACGTCGGATGTCTCTGATAAGACATCGATCGAAGATCTTTTAGGCGAATGTACCGCTGCTTTCGGCAAGGTAGATATTCTCGTCAATTCAGCCGGCCGCACGAAGCGTGAGCCAACACTCGACCTTGACGATGAAACATGGAACGCGATCCTCGAGACAAACCTGACCGGAACTTTACGCACTTGTCAGGTCTTCGGCCGTCATATGATCTCGAATGGATACGGACGGATCATCAATATCGCGTCGCTGTCGACCTTTGTCTCGCTATTTGAGGTTGCGGCTTATTCGGCAAGCAAAGCGGCGGTCGCGAGTCTCACGAAATCGCTTGCTATCGAATGGGCGAAGAACGGCGTAAATGTAAACGCGATAGCTCCGGGCGTTTTCCGTACCGCACTTAACGAAAAGCTGCTCGACGAGAGCGAACGGGGACGCGAATTTCTAACACGTACACCGATGGGACGATTTGGCCGGGTCGAAGAGCTTGCTGGTGCCGCGATATTTCTTGCATCTGAGGCCGCGAGCTTTGTCACCGGCGAAGTGCTAGTGGTTGACGGCGGCTTTTTGGCAAGTGGTGTAAATCAATAGCCACACCGAACATTTTGCTTTAAAGCGATTTCTTCAAAAGTTTCGACGAATGAACATCGAACTGAAAGAAAAAACCGAACGGCTCGTCGACATGCTCGGACGCGAAGGTCTGGATGCGGTACTGCTAAATGCTCAGCATAATTTCAGTTGGCTTACGGGCGGTTCGTCGAACGGTGTAGATCTTAGTCGTGAAAACGGTGTTGCTTCGCTACTCGTCACTCGAGACGGCAAACGGTTCCTCTTGGCCAATAATATCGAGGTTCAGCGGATGCTTGACGACGAAGTCAACGCTGAGGATTTTGAGCCGGTGAGCTTTTCGTGGCAGGACGAAAAGGCAGATCCCGGCCTCGTTATCGAAATGGCAAGGTCGGTGCTCGAACCGTTTGGGGCCGTAGCTTCGGATGTTACGATCGACGCGTCCATTGCTTCGATCGAGGGTAAGATCGCAGCATGCCGCCATCGGCTTACGGCCGATGAACTCATAAGAATTCGAACGCTCGGCACCGACGCAGGTGAGGCACTACGACGAGCGATAGATCGGCTGAAGCCCGGCGATCTGGAAACTGAGATCGCCGAAAAGATGCGTCATGAACTAGCCGGCGTCGGATTGCATTCGGTGGTGACGCTCGTCGCAGCAGACGAACGGATCTCAAAATTTCGACATCCGGTTCCGACAACAAATCGTTGGCAGAAGACACTTTTGATAGTCACGTGTGCCCGTCGTCGCGGACTGATCGTTAGTCTCAGCCGGATGATCTCGATCGGTGAGGCATCCGACGACCTGAAACGCAGGACAGTTGCTGCCGCGTGCGTTAATGCGGCTCTGTACGCTGCAACTCGTCCCGGTGCGACGGGCGCGGAGCTTTACCACGCAGCGGCGAACGCTTACGCGGAACAAGGTTTCGCCGGGGAGATCAACTTGCATCATCAGGGTGGAGCCGCTGGTTACAAAACACGCGAATGGGTCGCACACCCTGCGAGCAACGAGGTGGTAAAGCCAGATCAGGCGTTTGCGTGGAACCCGTCGATCACCGGAACCAAGGTTGAAGAGACCTGCATCGTGAACGATTCTGGAGTTGAGGTCATAACGGCCTCGCCGGATTTTCCAAAGATCGAGACCGTTATCGACGGTCGACATTACTATTCGCCGGGGATCTTGTCATTATAAGGAGCCGATAACTAATGAGTGAAACAATCGATACATCCAATGCCGCAATTCCGCGGGTCGGACATTTTCGGTGGGTGATATGTACGTTGCTGTTTTTCGCGGCAACGGTCAATTATGTTGATCGTCAGGTGCTCGGCATCCTGAAACCGACGCTTCAGAAGGAGTTTGGCTGGACCGAGATCGACTACGGCTGGATCGTCTTTGCGTTTCAGACAGCGTATGCCGTCGGCCTGCTTTTTGTTGGTCGGCTGATGGATCGGTTCGGGACCAAAAAGGGATTTGCTTTCTCGATCACGGTCTGGAGCCTCGCGGCGATCGCCCATGCGTGGGCTGTACCGATCGGCGTCGCCTTTGCGGCACTGCTCAATTTCTTTGGCTATGTATCGACATCTACCGCGTTTGCGTCGGTGGTCGGATTCATGATCGTCAGGTTCGTACTCGGGCTCGGTGAGGCCGGAAACTTCCCGGCATCGATCAAGACCGTTGCCGAGTGGTTCCCGAAAAAGGAGCGTGCGCTTGCGACCGGCATATTCAATTCGGGCACGAACGTAGGAGCTCTGGCGACGCCGTTGCTGGTTCCCATCATCGTTCTTTATTGGGGCTGGTGGGAAGCATTTATCATCACCGGTGCCATCGGCTTTCTTTGGCTGGCGTTTTGGCTGGTCATGTACAAACGACCCGAGGAACACCCGCGACTGACCCAAGCCGAACTTGAGTACATCCAGAGCGATCCGGTCGAGCCGTCTGTCAGTGTGCCGTGGAAACGCCTGTTTCCGCATCGGCAAACCTGGGCCTTCGCCGTTGGTAAATTCCTCACCGACCCGATCTGGTGGGTCTATCTGTTCTGGCTGCCTGATTTTCTGCAAAAACAGCACGGCCTCGACCTAAAAACATTCGGTCTACCGATCGCAGTTATATACATCATTGCTGACGTCGGCAGTATCGGCGGCGGTTATTTGTCGTCAAAGATGATCAAAATGGGCTGGACGATCAACCGCTCGCGGAAAACGGCGATGTTAATATGTGCCCTCGCGGTCGTGCCGATCGTGATTGCGTCAACAACCTCAAATCTCTGGCTGGCGGTCATACTGATCGGCATCGCGGCGGCGGCCCATCAGGGCTGGTCGGCAAACATCTTCACACTGTCGTCGGATATGTTTCCGAAACAGGCTGTCGGTTCTGTGGTCGGAATCGGCGGTATGTTCGGTGCGATCGGCGGCATGGTGATCTCGCCACTGGTCGGTTACATCCTTCAGACAACCGGCAGCTATGTGCCAATTTTCATCATCGCCGCATCGGCCTATTTGGTGGCTCTAGTCATAATTCACTTGCTAGCCCCGCGGCTCGAGCCGGCGAATATCAACTACGAGTAGTATAGAGTGACGCCTTTAGGCGTGAAATCTCACGCCTAAAGGCGTCACTCTTAACGTTCAAACCGAAACCAATCAATATCTGCAGACCCGGCATCGTTGAATTTGCCGCCTCGCGTGAAAAAGAAACCGATCTTCGCTCCGATCCAGCGCCCTTCCCGCGCAACGAACGGCTGGCCGAGTGTCTTGAAATTTACGCCGTCCGAGCTGTAGCTAAAGCTGCATACGGCGCCTTTTGAAACTGAAACTCGCAAATAGAATGGAGCAGTGGCATCAGGTGAAAGACCCTCGGCCCGACCGAGATCGCCGTACATTCCTTTGTCTGCGTCGATCGCAGTCGATCGTTGAACGACGAGGGCATTGCTCGACTTTTCAACGCCAATGAGGGAGTAATTTGCACCCATTACGATCAGTCCAAACACCTCGCCAGCGAAGCGACTGTTGAGGGTCACTTTCGCGGTTGCAACAAACTCCTCGGCCGGAAATTTCTGAAGCAATAAGTTCGGTGCTTCCCAAAGCCTATTAAATCCAAACTCGCGCTCGACGGAGTTCATTCTCAGAACACCTTTTGTCGGGAATGGAAAGGCCCATTCGGCATTAGGATTTGCGTGCCATTGCCATTGCCTGCCGACCGTCGCGCCGTCGAATTCGTCGCTGTCCTGGGGCGTCATTATCGGAAACGTCGCTCCGACATTCGGTTTTTTGAACGTCATCACGGGTTCGCCTGTCCCGTCACCATCGGTGTCCGACCCGACGACCGGAAAACCGTTTTTCCACGCCGTCGGCTGCAAATGCACGACGCGGCCGTACGGACCACGATCCTGAAAATGCAGGAACCACCATTCGCCCGTAGGAGTGTCGACAAGAGCTCCCTGATGCGGCCCGTTTATCGCAGTCTTGCCTTGTGCGAGCACGACCTTTCGCTCGTACGGGCCGTAGATGTTCTTTGATCGTAGAGCAAGCTGCCAGCCCGTGGCGACACCGCCCGCGGGTGCAAGGATGTAGTAATAGCCGTTCAGTTTATAGAATTTCGGCCCCTCGACTGTCGGGTCGGCGTCGTGCCCGTCAAAAACGATCACCCCGTCGTCGATAAGGCGTGTACCTTCGCGATTCATCTTGTTTACGACAAGAATCGACTTTATCCCGGCACGGCTGCCGGCAAACGCGTGCACCAAATAGGCGTTGCCGTCATCGTCCCACAGCGGACACGGATCTATCCAGCCCTTCGCCTGTTTGACCAGCACCGGTTTGGACCATTCGGCCAGCGGATCCTTTGTCTTGGTCATGTAGACGCCAAAATCGGGATCGCCGTAGTAGATGAAATATTCGCCTGCGTGAAATCTGATCGACGGTGCCCAGACGCCGCCTCCATGCTGAGGTTTGGAGAAAACATCGAGCGGTTCTTGTTCGCGAAATACGTGATTAACGATCCGCCAATTTACCAGGTCTTTTGAGTGCAGTATCGGCAGCCCGGGAACGGAGTTAAAGCTCGATGCCGTCATGAAATAATCGCCCCCGACACGGAGTACGTCCGGATCGGAATAATCGGCATTTATGACCGGATTCTTATAAGTGCCGTCGCCGTTATCCGCGACCCAGACCTTCGATACGGTCTGGGCGTTTGCGGCGGCGGCAAAAAGCAGTGATAAGACGAGTATTAGCTTGTGCGGCATAATTCCCTGCGGAGCTAAAAGAGCGAGGTCGCTCGTTGTTCCTATTTGGGACTCTTGCGGTTGGCGGCGGCCGTTTGCTGCTCTTCGAGCCGTTGTGCCTTTTGCGTCTCGACCAGATGCTCGCGCATCGCGGCACTAGCGGCCTGAGGGTCGCCCTCACGCATCGCACGATAAATATTGTGGTGCTGTTCGGCAGACTGTTTGAGGTCGAGTGCACGGTGAACCGTTTTGCTGCGCGAATCGAACAGGATAGTCGCGACCATATTCATCAGCGACGTCAGGATGCGGTTGTTTGACGCGGCGGCGACCGTTTGGTGAAACCGCATATCGTGAACAAGGTACTGCTCGGGGTCGTTCAGCGATGCGTACATTCCGGCGATCTCTTCGCTCATCAGCGTTATCTGTTCGCCCGTCGCACGCTCCGCCGCAAGGCCGGCAATGTGCATTTCGAGAGCGAGCCGGGCCTCGAACATCTCGTCCGAGGTAAACCCGTGGAGGGCTGCCATCATGCTCAGCGGGCTGCTGTCGAGCGTCGGCGAATCCTCAGCGTCGGCAACGAACGTCCCGGCACCCTGCCGCGATTGGAGTATCCCGACCGCCGTCAACGAACGAATACCCGCACGCAATGTCGGGCGGCTGACGCCAAGCAGTTTCGCCAGATCGCGCTCGGGCGGGAGACGGTCGCCAAAATTCAACTCGCCGCGATGGATCATTTCCTTGAGCTGCGCGACGACACCCTCGGCCGTAGTTGAACGTTCCTGCGAGTGTAGAGATCTGAATATTTCGGGCTGTGACCGTGCCATTTTATGTATTTCCGTTTCGCAATTATAGCCCCTCGGGCGATAGTTGTCGAAAACTGTCCTATTGCCTATTTCGCGGGCTGTGTCGCGGCGAAGATCTTGATCAGGATCATCGAAAATCCTTTACCCGTAACGGTCCGCTGATGCGGTGTACCGCGAGGGACAAAGACGATATCGCCTTTCCTGATCGTGTATCGCTGGCCTCCCGTCGCCGTTTTGGAACGCCATTCGCCGGGCGAGATCTCTTTGGCGTCAACGAGCGAACCGCCGAGAAGAAGGGTCGCGGTTCCGTCGAGCACATAGTAAACATCGTCCGAACCGTCGTGGACCTCGTTCATGTCGTTCTCACGCTTTTCGTCGTGAAAGACGGCAACGCGCGTCTGCATGCCGCCCGGAGCGACGATGTCCTCGTTTGTGTTTCCAGGCTTTTTTTCCAGGAGCTTTTGAATGTCGGCGACCTGCTGCCTGGATTTGACGACGATCGGGCTCTTTGGTGTCGAAGGTTCCCTCGTTTGAGCGTTCGAAGCAAATGACGAGCCAAAAACAACAACAACTAAGGCGATAATTCCGAATTTCATAAATACCTATTTTCCTTTTGATCGCGCAAGGAGCCAACGGCTCAGATCCTGTGCCGCTTTGTGGTTTTCGAATTCGAGCGGCAACCGCCGCCCGTCGACGTACTCATTGTAGAGCCACGGGTCGCCGAGAACAAAGACCGTGCCTTTGCCGTGTTTCGCGACAGCCATTACATTGTCGCCGCGAGCGGTCAGTACGGCTCTTGCGTTGCCGCTGAGCGACAAAGACGCGATCTCTTTTACAAAGATCTTGCGAGCGGTCGTAAAGATCTCGTTGCCCGGGGCAATATCAATTCCGCCCATTTTGTAGTCGTTATTGATGACCTCAAACTTTCGGTCCTTGTTGAACCGAATGCCGAATGCACCGGCAAGAGCGTTGAATTTATCGAGCTCCGCGTTCTGAGCGTCGTTGCCAAAGAGCACGAGAACACCGCCCTTTTTCACCCATTCCGAGATCGCTTTGACATGCTGCGGTTGGACGAGATTAGGGGCGGCCGTCTCCTTTTCCGTGTCCGGGTCGACGATGATGTAGACACTTGCACCCGCGAGGTTTGCCGCCGTCGGGGCAGATGAAAGCTGGTCGATCTGAGCACCCATTCCGCGGAACAGGCTGCCCCAGGCGTAGTATCCGGCATCGGGCCGTTCGTTCCATTTGTAATGCCAGACCTCGTCCTTTCCGAGCTTGCCTTTGCGAACCTCGTGATTGAAAAAATCGTCGAGAACGACCCGTTTGCCGCGACCCGGCCAACCGCGTTCGTACGATTCAATTTCGAGCGCGGCACGTATCGCCGGGCCGAGGCCCTTGGCGTCGTTCGTTCGCAGCTTTTCGCTCATGTAATAGTCAAAACTGCCGTCGCGATACGGTTTGCCGCCGAGCCCGGAAACCGAGACCGTACCTTCCCAGTCGGTCTGTCCCTGAGCATTTGTTTTGATAAATTCCTTTTTGATACCGTTCCAACCGCGGACCGCGACCGTCATATACCGATCGGGCAGATAACCTTCGCGAACGCCGCGGGCGATGGCGTATACGAACATCGCTGACGCTGACGATTCGAGATAGTTCGGCTTGCGGTTCGGCAGGTCGAGAATGTCGTACCAGACGCCGGTCTTTTTATCCTGTACCTTTTCGATAGCGGCGGCTTCGCGTTCGAGAATGGCGATCAGCTCGCCGCGCCGCGGATGATCTTTCGGGAAAAACTCAAGCGTGTCGACGAGCCCCATTGCGTACCAGCCCATCGCACGGCCCCAGAAATGCGGCGATTTGCCGGTTGTCTTGTCGGCCCATTGCTGCTGTTTCGATTCGTCCCAGCCGTGATAGAGCAGGCCGGTCTTTTCGTCGCGGCCGTGCTTTTCCATCCAGACGAACTGATTGGCGATGTCGTTCCAGTTGTCCTCACCGAAAACCTGCGAATATTCAGCGTAAAACGGCTGGCCCATATAGAGGCCGTCGAGCCACATCTGGTAAGGATAGATCTTTTTATGCCAGAATCCGCCCTCATTGGTGCGCGGATGGGTCCTTAACTGTGACCGAAAAAGGTCGACCATCTTGCGATACTTCTCGCTGCCGGTGACGCGGTAGAGCGTCATCATCGCCGTGCCGGGCGTTACGTGGTCAATGTTATATTCTTCGAGATCGTAGTCTTTGTGGTTGCCCTTTTCATCGATCCAGTGGTCCATGCCCTTTTGGATATGCCGAAAATATTTCGGGTCGCCGGTCGCGTACCACATCTGCTCGATCGCTTTGAGGATGACGCCCTGCTCATAATTCCATTTTGGCGGAATACCGGGCTGATCTCGCGCATCGACCCAAATACGGTTCATCGCCGTATCGGCAAGCTGCTCCGAGACCGGACGCGTCTGCGCGGCCGCGGCTGCAGTCGCAGCAAACAATATCAACAATATCCAGAGTATTCGCATTCTCATTTTTTCAAATATTTACGCAATTTTAGCTTGTCTTCGCTGATGCCTTCGACAGCGAGCTTGGCCATTTCTTCGGCACCCTTTGGGTTGAAATGCGTGTTGTCATCCACGCCATTCGGATAATTGGCATCTTCGCCGGGTTTGAGCTGGAGGAACAGCGATCTCGACGGTTCGGCTCCGTATGCCTTTAACACCGCTTCGCTTTTGCGGTGCATATCGATCAGCGGCACGTTGTACTCCTTTGACACGGTTCTGACGATCTCGGGGTATTCGCCGTGAGTATCGTAAAACGCTCCGTCTTTGTCGAACCGGCGTCTGACGACCGGCGTCAGCAGGACGATGTTTGCCTTCTTTCCCCAAACGTCATTGATGAACCTGACGAGGTTCTTTTTGTAGTCCTCGGGCGGTGTGTATCGCTCACCTTTCTCCTTGGCCGAATCGTTGTGGCCAAACTGAACAAAGACCCAATCGCCCGCTTTCAGCTTATCGACGATCGCCTGCCAGCGGCCCTCGGAAATAAAGGTCTTAGTACTGCGGCCGTTCTGTGCGTGATTTTCGATCCGGACGTTTGCCGGATCAAAATACTGCTGCAGCATCTCGCCCCAACCGGTCTCCGGCCGCTTTTCCGGCAGCTTCGCCGCACAGGTCGAATCGCCTGCCAGATAGATCGTGATCGGGTCTGTGGCAATGGCTGCCGTCTGAATGGCTAGCACAATAATGATGATGGAAAGCAATCTCATCGCTTTATAATTTGATCAAATCCAAGATCTTCACCGGCCGTCCCTGTTCGACGCTGGTACGGGCCGCAATGCCCGTCAGGCACGACATCGCACCTGCACGCGAGCCCGGCAATGCAAGAAAATCAGGCATCTTGGCGTTGCGAAAGATCACGTCACGCAGGCGATCGTCACCACCGGAATGTCCGCCCTTGATATCCGGAACGGCAATGATCTCGCGTTTCCCAAAGTTTCGCGTCAGATGCATTTCGGTCTGAGCCTCGACCTCCCATGGCTGGCGTTCGTAGTCGCGAATGTCGAGGCGGCCTTTAGTTCCGTTGAACGCGAGGCGATAGCCTTCGATCGGTTCGTGTGCATTCAGTGAATACGACATGTTGACGCCATCTGCGTATTTGACGATCGCCGACATCGAGTCATAGATATCGACATCTTCCTTAAATACGCAGCCGTCGCGGCTATAGCCATCGACATCTTCACATTCCGAATAGAGCTTTGTCAGACGCGCGTCCGCGGTGACGTCCCAATAGAACGGACATTTGGCCTTGTGCGGACACGAACGGCAATTGGTACCGCGAAATGTCCCGTTCCTACCATAAACATTCAGGCTGCCAAGTGCCGACACTTCGACCGGGTCAGCACCGAGCCACCAGTTGATCAGGTCAAAATGGTGTGTCGCCTTATGCACCCACAGACTGCCGCCCTTTGATTTAAGCCGATGCCAGCGTCGGAAATAGTCGGCTCCATGTCTGACATCGAGATACCAGCTGAAATCTACCGATGTGACCTTGCCGATCTCGCCGGACGCGAGGAGTTCTTTGATCTTTTGGTGCTTTGGAGCGTATCGGTAATTGAACGCTACGGTGATATTTCGCTTGTGCTGTTTTTCGGCATCGATGACCGCCAGACACTGGCGTTCGTCGGTGACCATCGGTTTTTCGGTTATGACGTCGATACCTTTGGCGAGTGCCCGCGTGATGTATTCGACGTGCGTTGCATCGACGGTCGTGACCATCAGGACCTCGGGTTTGGCCTGCGCGCACATCGCGTCAAAATCGGTAAACGTCGGGCAATCGACGCCGATCAGTTTGCGGCCGGCCTCGACGCGTTTCGGGTTGATGTCGCAAAGCCCGACAAATTCGACCACGTCAGCATAGTTATCCGCCAGGTCCTTGCCCCACATTCCGGTGGCACGATGACCGGTCCCGATGATCGCGTAGCGTTTGCGTGCAAGCGGAGTCACGGTCGCGAGAGTCGATCCGGCGAGCATTGCACCGACGGCCGCGGCAGTTCCGGCCTTTACAAAATCACGTCGTTTCATCGTTTCGTTTGTCATCAATACACCTCGCGGCCGATCTGGCTTCTCTACTTATAAACATTTTCGCGTTTGTGAAAACCGTCTTTGATTACCGTCGCGTCGAGATTGTCGCGATTGACCATGATCGGTTCCAGCAAGATCGACGGTACATCGATCTTTCCGTTGTTTACCTTTGAAGTGGTTTCAACCTTCTGCCGCTTTGCCAGTGCGACAGCGGCCTCCGCTGCCTGAACGGCAAGGACCGATACAGGCTTGTAGATCGTCATCGACTGTTTCCCGGCGACGATCCTCTGCAAAGCCGCCAGATCAGCGTCCTGCCCTGATACGAAAACCTTGGACGCGAGCCCAACCTTGTCGAGGGCCTGGATCGAGCCACCGGCCGTGGCATCGTTCGACGCCAAAACCGCGACGACATTGTCTGCGTTTTGAGTAAGGGCGTTCTCGGTGTGTTTCAGAGCTTCGTCGGGCAACCAGTCCTTTGCCCAGTGGTCAGCGACGATCTTGATCTCGTTGCGATCGACATAAGGCTGCAAAACGCGCATCTGGCCGTCGCGAAACATCTTTGCGTTATTGTCGGTCGGTGCTCCGCCGATAAGAATATAGTTGCCCTTTGGCGCACGTTCGACGAGGTACCTGGCCTGCATTTCGCCTACTTTTTCATTGTCGAACGAGATATATAGATCAACTGCGCTGTTCTTGATCAATCGGTCGTAAGACACCACAGGAACGTTTTGCTTGTTGGCGGCTTCGACCATCCTGGCCGCAACCTCGGCGTTGTGCGGTATGATCACCAGCACATCGATGCCCTGGGTGAGCATATTTTCGACCTGCGTAAGCTGCGTTTCGTCTTTGCCGTCAGCGGATTGGACTATGACCTCGGCGCCGAGTTCCTCTGCACGCCTGACGAAAATATCGCGGTCTTTCTGCCAACGCTCTTCCTTGAGCGTATCCATCGAAAGGCCGATCTTGATCTTTTTTGGAGCGTCAGGGTCGGTTGATGTTTGGTTCGCATTTGAAGGCTTTGGGGAATTTCCGCAAGCCAATGCGAAGAGCGAAACAGCAAGCACGATCAGGTTCAAAATATACTTTCTCATTGGGCTAATCATCGACTCCAAACAAGATCTCCATCGTCAACTGGTCGAGCCGCTCGTAGTTGAGACCTTTCGAGGCGATCTCGTGGCGGTCGAACGGCTTTGCCAAAATGGCTGACGCTTTTTCTGCCGAAAACTCGCCGACCGAAGACGCATCACTAGCCGCGATATTGCCCATGATCGACTGTATCTCGGTGTGTTCGTTCCAGCGACGAGCTTTTTCTTTCAATATCAAATACGTTCGCATACAGCCGCGGGCAAACGCGACGACGCCGTCATAGTCTTCGGTGCGATAGGCGTGGGCGTCAAAGTGGCGCATTCCCTGATAGCCGACATCCTCGAGAAACTTGACGAGCCAAAATGTCTGTTTCGGGCTGACCGAGCCGAAACGAAGATCCTGGTCATATCGGCCCGGATACTGATCGTTGAGGTCAATGTGGTAGAGCTTGCCGGCTTCCCACGCCTGTGCAACGGCGTGCATCATGCTGAGGCCGGGCATCTGTTCGTGAGCAACCTCGGGATTCACACCGACCATTTCGCGATGATCGAGCGTTTCGATGAACGCCAGATACGCGGCAGTCGTCGGAAAATAAATGTCGGCCCGCGGTTCGTTCGGCTTTGCCTCGAGAGCAAAACGATAGCCGTAGCCCTGAGCGAGGTTATATTCGCAAAGGAAATTCAGACACTCTCTGAAGCGCTTGATAGCGTCCGGAACTGTTCGGCAGGCATCGGTCTCGACGCCCTCGCGGCCGCCCCATAATACAAAGATCTCAGCGTCAAACTCAGCACCTAGGTCCATCGCACGCATTGTCTTTTGCAACGCGTACTCGCGAACACGCGAGTCGTTCGCTGTGAACGCTCCGTCGCGAAACACCGGTTCGTAAAACAGATTGACAGTCGCCATCGGCACCTTGATGCCATTGTCCGAACACGCCTGTTTGAATTCGGCGACGATCGCGTCGCGTTCAGCGGCGGTCGCGTCGATCGGCACCAGATCGTTATCGTGAAAATTGACGCCGTAGGCACCGATGCCGCCAAGCATCTCGACGATCTTGGTCGGCGGCAATTTGTCGCGAACGGCCGCACCGAACGGATCGGCGCCGCGATTACCGACGGTCCACAGTCCGAACGTAAATTTGTGCTCCGGACGTGGTGTGTAGATCGAATCTTGCATAACTAATCTCTTCCGTTTGCGATCTCGTTGATCGGTGCCAGTGCACTGTAAAGTCGCCTATAAGCGTTGTAATTCCGTTCCAATATACGAGCTGACTCTCTGTCAGGCTCAGTGCGTGCGGCGATGTTGATCGTCAATTCGCACGCTTCGGCGACGGTTTGCCAGTTGCCGGCTCCGACGCCGGCGAGTAACGCCGCTCCAAACGCCGCACCTTCGTCCGCAGACGCGATCTCGACAGTTTGGCCGTAAACGTCAGCCTGTATTTGCCGCCACAGCCTTGACGTTGCTCCGCCGCCCCCGAGACGTATCGTGCCAGGGCTTACTCCAAGCTCGCGAAAGATCTCGATCGCATCCTTGAGCGAGAACGCGACACCTTCGAGCACGGCTCGCACAATGTGGCCCGCCGTGTGCGACGCCGACAATCCGATCAATGCAGCCCGGGCGTTTGGGTCGAGATGCGGCGTTCGTTCGCCCATCAAATAAGGCAACCAGATCGCACCTTCCGACCCCGGCGGGATATCTCTGGCGAGCTCCGTCAGGTCCTCGTAACTCGCACCTCTCGCGAAAGTATCGCGATACCATTTCAATGAAAGCCCGGCGGCCTGCGTCACGCCAGTGTTGTGCCACATGTTCGGAACGGCGTGGCAAAGCGTATGAATGCGGCCCACAGGATCGAACCGAGGGTTGTCGGTCGCGACAAAAACGACGCCCGACGTCCCGATGGTTGTTGACAACATCCCCGGCCTGACTAGTCCGAGACCGATAGCTCCGGCAGCATTGTCGCCTGCACCGGCGACGATCGCGGTTCCCGCTCTCAGGCCGGTAAGCCTGGCAGCGTCGTCCGAAACAACGCCCGTAACTTCGGCGGATTCAAAGACTTGCGGAAACCATCCTGCGTCGAGTTCGAATTCCGACATCAGCTCGTCCGACCAGTTGCGCTTTGCGATATCAAATAACAATGTGCCCGACGAATCGGCGACGTCGCTCGCTTTGTCGCCCGACAAACGAAAGCGAATATGATCTTTCGGCAGCAGCACCGTGCGGATACGCGACCAATTTTCGGCTTCGTTGTCGCGAAGCCAAAGCAGCTTTGGCAACGTGAAACCCGTGACCGCAGGATTGCCGGCGATGCTGATGAGGCGTTCGCGGCCGATCTTCGCGGTTATCTCGTCGCACTGCTGCTGCGTTCGCTGATCGCACCAGATGATAGAAGGCCTGATCGACCGGCCGTTCTCATCCAGGACGACGGCTCCGTGCATCTGGCCCGACAGCCCGATCGCGGCAACGTCAGCCGGGTCGATCCCCGCGATCACTGCGCGGATCGCGATCTGAACCGCTCGCCACCAATCGTCCGGTTCCTGTTCGGCCCAGCCGATCTGAGGCGAGGAAAACGGTGCGTGTTCGACTGTCTCCTTTGCACAAACAACGCCGTTCTCGTCGATCACAACCGCTCGAGACCCGCCCGTTCCGATGTCCAATCCGAGAAATAGCATTCACCTACCCACACAAGATGCTCAAATTAGTGAATCGACTCGCTTGCCGCCGATCGTCACGCCCTCGAGTTTGAGACCCTTAACATTCTTTATGATGCTCTCGTTCTTCATCGTTCCAAAGGTGCAATTCTTGAGCGAAACGTCAAAGATCGGAGCATTGTCGAGCCCCTGCGGATCTAACGCACGGTTACCCGAACCGCACGTCAGCCCATCGATCCGTACGTTTCGCACCAGCGGAATATGCGAGCCCTTGGCTCCTTCTTCGTAGTTAAAATCGATCTCGATCACAGCACGAGAAACGGTTCCGATAGTGTTGTTGTTGTAGTAAAAATTTTCGAGCTTTCCGCCGCGTGACGCGTTGTTTTTGAATCTGATCGCGGTCCACAGGTCAGGGCTATCGAGCTTATTATCGTGAGCAAAGACATTGCGGACGCCGCCCGAGATCTCGCTGCCGACGGTAATGCCGCCGTGGCCGTCTTTCATCGTGCAATTGCGAATAATGACGTTCTCGGTCGGTACATTAAGTCTGCGGCCATCGTTATTTCGGCCCGACTTGATCGCGATGCAATCGTCGCCTGTGTCGAAAAAGCAGTTTTCGATCAGCACGTCTTTGCACGACTCAGGGTCGCAGCCATCATTATTGGGGCCATGCGTTGCAATATGCAGATTGCGTATCGTGACGTTTTCGCAAAGGACAGGATGAACTTCCCACATCGGCGAATCGACGATCTTAACGCCTTCGATCAGTACGTTCTTGCATTTGTAGGGCTGGATGAACTGCGGCCGCAGAAAGTCCTTTTCTCCACCGAAAATACGCTTCTCGACCGGCACATTCTTATCCATCATTTCGTATAAACGTGCTCTGGCATCACGCTGGCTGATGACGTTCGGATCGCCGCCGTAGCGGGCGTTGCCGTGCCATTTCCAAAAAAACGACTTGCCCTGGCCGTCGAGCGTGCCCTCGCCGGTGATCGCGATGTTGGTCTGCTCGTAGGCGTAGATGAGCGGCGAAAGATGCATCAGTTCCATGCCCTCCCAACGCGTATGCACTATCGGCAGATAGGCGTTCGCATCGGTCGCAAACTTTAAGGTCGCACCTTTAGAAACGTGGAGATTGACGTTAGATTTGAGCCTGATCGCACCCGTGAGGAATTCGCCCGCCGGCACGACGACACGTCCGCCGCCCGCTTTGCTGCAGGCGTCGATCGCCTTGTTTATCGCCACGCGGCAATCCGTCTGCCCGCCTGCCTTAGCCCCGAACTTAAGAATGCTGTAGTCCTTTTTCTTAAATTTAGGCGGCTTGATCCGGGCGAGTATCTGCGGGTAGATTATCTCCCAGGGGCCGTCTGCCTGGCCAAACGTCATCCGTGGAAACAACGTTAACCCGGCACCGCCGACGGCCATTAATTTCAAAAATTCTCTTCGGTTGCTCATATCTATTTTTGGCGTGCTTTCCACTTAGGATAATCCTTCTCGAGCAGATCTTGCGGCGAATCGACATACCACGCGTAACCGTCGCGGCGTTCGGCTTCGATCTGCATAACGTCATATTTTATGACAGCGTCGCGGCCGATAAAGATCGGCCTCATTGTCGAGAGTTCGTAAAAGCGTGCCCACAGTGGACCGGCGTTCTTGTCCGGTATTAACAGGCTGTGGCCGTTTTGCCGCTCCCAGCGAAATCCGTCGATGCGGTTGTCGCGAAACCACTTTATCGCCGCTTCGACCGCCTCGACGATCGAGGGTGTCTGAACCGGTTCCTGCATTAGATACCGCACGATCCCGACGCTTTCGGCCGATGTCAGCGATATGGGCTCGAACTTTCTCGCGGCGGCCGGCTCGAGCGTGATCTCGTCGTATTGAGCCGCCCAAACGGTCTTTTTCCCGCCGACGCTGATCTGGAGTTTGAGTATCAGCGGCAACGCTTTTTCGACAGCACGGACGGCACGCGTGCGGCGTTCGGCGTCGACAAATTTGAAATCCTCTTCGGCCTGAGCGATCTGCCGCAGCACTCGAAGCACACCGATCATCGCGTCGTCATTAAACGTGATGTGCGTGTAATAGCCTTTTTTGAGCGGAAAGAACTGCGGAAAACCACCGTTCTCGTACTGTGACGCGAGCAGGTAATCGAGCCCCTTGTTAAAGGCCTCTTTGTACTTCGGAAAATTGCTCGGCGGCAATGATTTAAGCATGCTCGCCGTAATGACGCGCCCGAGATAGGCGATCTGCGGGTAGGTCGTGCGGTTGTCGATCGTCGTCTCGCTGATGTCGGCCCGTTTGGCAACGAGCTCGGCACGCTCTTTGGCACTGAGCATCACGGCCATATCGACGTTCTTTTCCCAACCGCCGTTCTCCTTTTGAAATAGAATCACCTGATCGGCGATGCGGGCCGCCTCATCGGTCTGATACCAGAGCGGCTTTTGCTTGAAAACCTCGCCCCACGTCACGAGCTTCCAGTCGGGCTTTGTTTTCAGCAGCCATTCGTCCTTTGCGTTCAACGGATACCAGCCGTCTTTGCCTTTCAGAAATTTGACGGTCGAAAACTCCTTGGCCTCAGCCTCAGTCAACTGGCGTGACCATTTCACACGGGCATCGACGCTGCCGCCGGGTCCGGTGGAACGATATTCGGCCATAAAAGCCGTCTTTTCGCGTTCCGGCTGCCAGTGATGCCAACCGGCCGGGCGAATGTGGCCGCCCATCTCGGTCTCTAAAAAAACGGACCGGCCGTAGTCACGCCACGGCCGGCCGAGGTAAACGCCGATCTTCTTGTTGCTGGTCAGACGGCATTTATTGAAAACAAATCCGGCGGGCTCGTCCGCGGCAAACCTCATCGGTGCCGTGATGTAGCCGTCATCTTTGCTGTGAATTTCGCAATTTTCAAAGACCGCGGCGGCCTGGCCGAAGATAAAATCGACATGGCCTTCGATATAGCAATCTTTGTAATATTGCCGTCCGTTCTTGGCGTACAGCGTATCCTGCCAACCTAAGAACCGGCATTTTTTGAATACCGCCCGATCCGCCTCGACCAGAACGGCGACCGCCTGCGAACCCGTGCCGAACGTGTTTTCGAACGTCACATTCTCGGCGTAAAAATCGTGCCCGCCGATATACGCGGCGTATGCAGCCGATGTCGATCCGGCTTCCTTATTGGAAATGCTGAATCGGAGCAGCGTCTTTGAGGCGTCTGTACCGATCAGCGAAATATACGGCTTGCTGGCCGGTATCCTGATCTGCTCGGTGTACGTACCCGGCTTGATAGCGATGACAAATCGACGGGCATTGTTCTCCGGAACACGATCGACGGCCGCCTGAACGCTTTTGACGTCACCGCTGCCATCCATTGCGACCGTAATGTCGGCCGCAATTGCCGCCGACGAAAATGTCAGCAGCAGCAAAACAAACCTAATTGTCCGCAAAACTCTCATCGATGCTTTGATGAAAAAACGCGTCACATAATCGGCCCTAAAATGCGTGGTCGCTTATGTGACGCGGCTTTTTCGCCCCCTTGTGATCCTAAACTTTGTGTTTAGAACGTAAACCGGCCACCGATCTGAATATCACGCGGCGGCTGACGCTGCGTGTTGGCTAGTCCGAACGACGCACTCGTCGGGTCAAGATTCAGCCCCGAAAAGTACGGGTTGTTGAGCAAATTGATCGCCTCAACACGGATCTGAATCCTCATTCCCTCGCGGATGCGGAAGTTCTTCGACATTCCGAGGTCGAACTTCAGGAACCGCTGGTTGCGGAACTGGCCCAATGTCAGTGGCATTGTGCGAAGCGTGTTCGACGAGCCGCTGGTATAGTTGTTGGCAAATCCCGGTACGTTGGCCGACGATTGAATGCCGCCGATAAAGAAGCCCGAGAGCGCAAATGCCGGGACGTCGATACCATATCGCAGGCCGTTCGGGTCTTTTTTGCCCAACAGGTTACGAAGGCTTGCCGGATCGCCGTTGAAATAGACGTTGCCGAACTGGAGCGGTTCACCACTCTGCCATTCGTAAACGCCCTGCATCTGCCAACCGCCGAGGATGGCGTCGATCGCCGGGTGCCATTCGCTGCCATATTTACGGTTCTTGCCGAAGGGCAGTTCGTAAATGCTCGAGACCGTCCAGCGGTGCGGGCGTTCGGTCGGCGACACGATATCTGTCAGCTCGATGTCCTGCGGGTTGAGGTACTGTGTTTTCTGGTGCTCACGCGCGAACGTGTATGAACCATTCAGCGAGAACCCGTCCGTAAAGCGTTTGACGAATTGGAGCGATAGCGACTGATAGTCAGACGTTCCGTTGTATTCGGTCACCGCGAGGTTACCAAACTGCGGGAACGGTACCAACAGACGTCGACGCTGGATCGTCGTTGCGTTCCATGCACCGCCGTCCGGGATCAGCCCGCGCATCGGATTGGACACACTGGCATTCAGGAAACTGTTGACGGAAGTGATCGCCGCCAGAATCGTCGTCGGATCGGTCGAGGCGTTAAAGTTGTTGAGGTACTGTACCGGAATGGCGTTCAATTCGCGGCTGACCGCTAGATCGCTGCCGCGGGAATAGAGATACGTCGCTTCCATGCCGATCGAGTACGGCAGTTCACGTTGAACGCCGATGATGAACCGCGAGTAATTGGCATTTTTACGATCGAAAGTAAGTACGGTCGACGTCGGGCCTGTTGCGTTTGCCGAGGTCATGTCACGACCTGTAAAGGTCATCAGGCCCTGAGCCGCACCCGGCGAAGGTGCGACACCGGTCGGGAACGGATTGGCCAGTGTCGCCAAAAACGTCAGGCCGTTATTGGTCGACGGCGTGAACGAAGTCGGTGTCGAAAATCCCGGCTGAAAGATCGGGCCGATCTGGAACGGAGCTGTAAAAATACCAAATCCGCCGCGGATGACCGTCTTATTATCGACGCCCCACGAAAATCCGAGTCGGGGCTGAAAGTTATTCTTATCTGTTGACTGATTGGCCTGACTCGAGTCTGCCGCGAACAATAGTCCGCCGGTCAGGGCTTGAAACGCTCCGATCGGCGTGTTGACCGGTACGCTCGAATTGAAATTTGCGAGTGCGGCCGCCGCGATCGGGCTAGGTGCCGCACGGTCAAAGTCGACCACGATCCGGCCATCTTTTTCACGAACTCCGCTTTCCAGTTCATATCGGAGACCGATATTGAACGTCAGATTGCTTCGATAGCGATAGTCGTCATGTACGAAGAAACCGTGATAGATCGACGATGTGTCATATTCGGTCGGATTGTCGATCGAGCCTGACGGGGGAACGCCCAGAATGAACGCGGCGATGTCACGGCCCGGAGCATTGCGAAGCGTAGCACTCGAGTTTGATGCCGGTGCGGTATATGTGCCGTCGATCGTGAATCGACCGGCTGCGTAGCCAGCCGTGTTAAACCTCTCGTGCAGGCGGCGAAAATCATAACCGTACTTCAGCGTGTGGTTGCCCCAGATCTGCGTCAGCGTCGGCTGAACAGTGAACATATCGAACGGCCGATTCTGTCCGTCGTTGTAATCCGCACGCTGCGAACCGAGCGTCATGTAGTTGCGGAAATCAAATCGCGGAAAAATGTTGGCCTGGCGGCTCGACGGAATGCCGGTGAAACCGAGCTCGGCTGCCGTCGGCTGGCCATCCTGGTAACGCAGCAGGCGAAACTGGTTCCAACTGCCGCGTATGTCCAGAATGAATGACCCGGAAAGTGTCGACGTGTAATCGACGTTGCCGCCGTTGTTGCGGCGATTTTCGAATCCACGCGTGATCGAATCCGGCGTGCCTTCGAGATTGTATCTGTCCTCGGTATTGCGGCTGTGATACCACTTACCGAAAATGCGATTGTTCGCATTAAAATTATGATCGATCTTGACGAGATATGACCGATACGGACGGATCAGGTTCTGGTCGGTAATGAAGTTATTCGTCAGGCCGCCCTGATTCGGTGCGGGGAAAAGCTTAAGAAACGCGAGTGCCGGAGCGTAGATCGAACCTGCCGGAATGATGTTGCAAGTCGATCCTGCCGGAACCGGACCCGACGTCGGGCATCCGAAAGAAGTTCGAACGACGTTGCTGCCGCTCAGAACACCCGAGAACGGATTGTAAATGACGGTGTTTGCGGTTGACGCTATGTTCGTCGGATCAACGATCAGCTCGGTGAAATCACCGTTTCGCATCTTCATCGTCGGCACCGAGTAGGTCGTCGGCTGAGCGACGTTATCCTTCTGGCGTTCGTACGAGAATAAGAAGAACGTTTTGTCCTTGCCGTCATAGAGCTTCGGAATATAGACCGGGCCGTTCAGCATAAAGCCGTAACGGTTGTACTTGCGGTCTGGCCGCTCACGGCCGAGGCGATTGTTGAAGAAGTTGTTTGCCGTGCGGTTCTTGGAGCGGTCGAAGTAATTTGCAGAACCGTGCAGCTTGTTGGTGCCGCTCTTAAGTGCGACGTTGACGGTCGAACCGGCGGTAAATCCATTTTGCGCGTCAAACGCGTTGGTCTGGACCTTAAATTCCTGTACGGCGTCCGAAGGCGGCGTAAATGCTACCTGGCCACTATATGCAAGATTGGGTGAGCCGTCGAGGTTGATCTGGTTACCGCCGGCACCGTTGGTGCGAAAGCCGGCAAGGTTACCGTTTGCGGTCGGGCCCTGGAAATTCGGGTCGCCTGTATAGACCACGCCGGGTGCCTGAGTGGCAAGCGTGTATGGAGCACCTTCTGCAAGCGGCAACTCCTCGATCTGCCTTTGGCTAACGGACGTTCCGACCGTCACGCTGCTGCGTTCGAGTATCTCGGCGTCCGCCATAACGCTGACCTCGGCTGAGGCACCGATCTCCAATACAAAATCAATCGAAAGGCGGTCGTCGACCTTGACGGTCACCTTGTCGCGGGACGAAGTCTTGAATCCGCCGCTGGTCGCCGACACGGTGTATGTGCCGGGGATAAGGAACGGTACGGTGTACGAACCCTCGTCATTTGTCATGACCGTGTTCGTGATGTTGGTCTCGACGTTCTTTACGGTCACGGTCGCACCCGCAACGGCTGCGCCGTTCGGATCGGAAACGGTTCCGTTAATGGCTCCGCGAAACTCCTGCCCGAAAGCAGTTGCCGCTCCGACCATCAGAATTATCATCAAACCGATGAAACGCCTGTGCAGCATAATATGGATTTTCATTACTTCTTCCTGCCTCATTTTGATTTATCTTTGGAATTCGATTGAATTTCCCGAAAATCATAATTGGTTTTACCAATTAATGCAAGCTCCTTTTGAAATTTTTTCAACAAAAGTGAAGATAATTTACCAATAATGCAATAGTTTTATGATTTCAAAGCCTCTTTTAGTGAAAAGTGTGTGCCATCTTATTCCCACGATCACATTTACCAATTTCATCACGTGCCTAGATGGGTTTTACCAATTTGATCGAAATTGATGATATCGGCAACGCGATCGGCGTCATTTCGGGTCACTTGCGGCGGCTGGCGATGATGTCGGCGAACGACGCGGATCGCAGTTCGGCGAGAGTGAGTCCGGTTCTCGCGGTCGCCTCGGATTCGGTCAATGCTCCGCAATTGGCGGCACGCACAAAGAACAGCAACAGCCCCTGGCCGGTCGCGGCGTCGTCAAAGACATCGCCGACCATCGTCGAGCGTGCGGCTTTGTCGATAAAGTTGCTCAATCGTGCCGATGCGTCGTCCAGCGATTCGAGAAAGAACGAGTAAACGGCGGCGTACCGGCTGACAAGCTGGGCGGGATGCAGGTCCCAGCCCTGATAAAATCCGTTGGCAAGCGAATTGCGGGTATGGTCGAAATGCAGCCGCCACGCACGCCGGACAACCTCGCCATTTTCGGCGATCTGCTCATCGGTGAGCCCGGCCCCGCGGTGCGGCCCGACCGGCATCACATTGGTCGCGCCGTCGGAGAGCCAGACGCCGGTGCCGGCGAACGCGGCCTGCATCATATTGCGTGCAAGGTCGCACGCCTGGTGGAGCATGTCCTGATTTGCCGACGTAATACCGCAGCTCGCCGTATAATCATAAGCACCAAAATGTGCCCCGCGACATCGTCCGCGAGCGGCGGCAAGCATTAGAGGCATCGTGAAACGCCCGTCCGATGCGACGATCGAATGCGTCGTTTCGATCATCAGCTCCAACTTTAACGTGCCGGCGGCAATGCCGAGCCGCGATTCGAGTTCGTCAAATACGTCGGCGAGAGCCGCTGCCTGTTCGGGCACGACCGTCTTGGGGAGCGTCACGACAAAATTGTCCGGCAGGCGGCCGCCGGCCGCGGCAACGAGCGTCGTCAGATAGATATCGAGCGTGCGGATCGCACGCATATGAGCCTCGGGCGAGAGTGCCTTGATGCGAATACCGAAGAACGGCGGCAATGCGTCGTTCGCCATCGCCAAGGTGGTTTCGCGGGCGGTTGACGCGGCGTGTCCGTCCTCTTCGTCGTCGGAACGCACGCCGTAGCCGTCCTCAAAATCGATCCGCAGATCCTCGATCGGCTCGTTCTGCAGTTTGGCGGCAACACGAGTTCGAACCGCCGACGCGATCTCCGGTGTCAGTCCGAATATCGAGGCAAACGATGCGTCGTTCGGCGCATATTGGTCGAAAGCACTTACTGCCAGCCGGCCGAGCTTTGCCGGCGTTTCCGACGAAAAGAGATTTGCTCCGCCATAGACGACATGGACCGGCTGCCGAGCGCCGCCGGGATAGCTTGCGGAAAATTGCTCGAGCGAAGCCCGAAGTTTCTCAGTCAGCGACTGGACCGTATCAATTGAAAGCGTCGTCTGCATATATATAAGGTAAACACGGTCATCGCTCGAGCAGCCCGGCCAGACGGGTCTCGATCTCGTCGAACTTGGGATCTCCATCCATGCGAACTTCGGCCCAAACGGCCTCGGCATCCAAAAAGAGCTGCTCGAGCATCGGGAAAGGCCGCCGCTCGGCCATCAGGCGCGCCCACGCCCCGGAACCGCCGCATTCGCGAAAGACGTATTCCGCTTCGTCAGACGGCAGCCCGTTGAGCCACGCGAGCTTTTTGTAGATGTTATGCCTTTGCAATCCAAACGACATTTTATCGCAGTTCTGTTCATTTTGATCAACGAATTGAAAAATGCGGCCGCGAGGTTTTTGTAAACCGGCGGCCGCGTGGTAGTTGGGCATTTGTTCCGCCCGTTTTGAATTGCTTGTTCATCATATACGTATTTACGCATATGATGTCTTTGCAGCGACGGTCATGTTGCGTTTCGAACGGTACATACGTGCCATCGCACGGCAATTGTCGAACACTTTGGCGGTGACGATGCCCGACCCGGGCTCGACCTCGGTCAGCGTACTTGCCCGAGCGGCTTTGATCAGCCAGCTTTCGGCGGCGGCCGCGTTGATGTCGTAGGTCGGCGTCCATTCCTCGTTCGCGGGCGTCAGTCCGTTGGCGTCCGTCAGGGCCGATGAGGCGAGAGCCTCGCCAAGCTCGCCCTCGGTCAGCACCGGTTCGGTTTCCCACGCCGTCAGCAGTTTTAGTTTTTCAAGTGGAGTTCCCATGCGTCGTTTTCCTCTAGATCAAAGATCCCGGAGCTCCGATGGGCGACGCTCCGGGATCTTGTCTGCAACCTTTAGGTCTTGCTAGCGATGATCATCGCCAGCGACTCGGGCCTGACGACCTTGGCGCCGTAGACGTGCAGCCCCTTGACCGCATCGCCGAAGCGCTTTTCCGGTTTGTACGTCTGGACGTCGAGCACCTGCTCGGCAAAGGCCGTCGCCATCGCGTGTCCGGCGATGATCTTGTACTTGGTGCCTGCGTCGTTCGGCACGTTATTGGATTTCAGAATACGAAATCCGGCGGCCTCGCCGACCTCGCCGTTTGCCAGACGGACGTCGCCGCGAAAGGTTCCCGAACGGACAAAGCGGTCGTCCTTGAGCAGCAGGCCGTGAAACCACGCCGGCACGACGACAAAGCGTCCGTCGGTCGGAACGTTGCCCTCGTCGAGCAGGACTCCGAGATCGACGAGATACTCGTATGCGTCGTCTTTGGTCGGGACGATCGGCGTGCCGACGGAACCGATCTTGTTGCCGCCGGGCACGGCTGCCTCCATCGTCGTGGCAAGGAACGAGTCGGCGGCGGCACGCAGCGACCACGCCGAACGACGCATTGCCTCATCCATGATGTTGGCGTTCGCCTGAGCACGGTCGACGCTGTCGACGTAAAAGTTAAAGTACTTGGCGTTGTCGATCAGCAGCGACTGTTCCTCATCGGTCAGCACCTCGGGGTCTGAAATGTCAGTATTCTTGACGTAATTGCCGATCGACACGTCGCCGATCGAACCGATCTTGACCGTATTACCGGCCTCGCGGATCTCGCCCTCGTAATCACGGTTGGACACATTCGCCTGTCCGTATACGAGAGCCTTTTCCAAAGCGACAAGCAGCCTTGCCGCCCAAACTGTGGGTAAAAAATCAATTGCCATAGTGTTTTGTTCGTTGTTTGAAGTTAGCCGGAGATCGATCTCGCCGGACTATTTTTCTGTGAGAGCCTGCCGAACGGCCGCCCAGTCGAGTCGGGCGATCTCAGCAGGCGACATCTTTGCCAATGCGTCCTTTGTCAGTGCGGGCACGGCCGCACGGCCGGCACCGCCGTCGATCGGACCGATCGGCGGATCATCGGCAAATTGCTCGGGGAATGCGGCCTCCAATCGCTCGACGATCGCCGCCGCGTTGGTCAGCGTGCCGTCCTCGGCAAACTGCAGATCGCCCTTCGCTGCGTCGAACAGCAGCTCCGGCGACCTCGCCCCGGCCCTTGCAAGTTCTCCCGTTATCTGCCGGTGAGCCGCGTTGAGCCGGATCGTTGCTTTGAGCTGTTCGTTCTCCGCCGCAAGTTCTGCGTGGGAGATGTCAGTACCGTGAGCGACAGGAGGCGTGGAAGTCTCTGTCACTGTCGTTCCCGATACTGACTTGGGAGCTTCGTTATCCTGGTTCGTTTTTGTTTTCATAAATCTCCTTTTCGTGTTATCTGTGTTAGTAACTTTTTAGTGCCGAACTCTTCGTATGGAAAATCAGATCAAACGTCCACGAATCGTTGGGATCATTCAGTGGTATCTTCTTATCTGGGCTTTCCTAGTTTTGTATCTTTTTTCTTCCTCTCTTTTAGCTTTAATAACCCGAAATGTGTCCGAAGGTATGTTCTCTTCGGTGGCTACGGTTGTTTATAATCTCGCATTGATGTCCTTGCTTTTTGCCGCTGTTAGCGGGATTGCGAGCCGGAAAAATTACGGCCGGTGGCTAGCGGTATTGTGTTTCTGCATTAGCATCGTCGGCGTCCTATACGGCATGTATTGGCTGTTACTTTTTGATTACTATTCGAGCAAAACGGATCAGAGAGGCTTAGCTATATTCTTCTTCGCGGGCATCGGGGTTTGGAATATCGCATCCGTTTTATATCTAAGCCTTTCATCCGCTGTAACCACTTACTTCACAAAACAAGTCGTTGAATCCGATCCGCCCCCTCCGCCGTCATTCGAAGCCTGAGCCTTTGAGCCGCATTAAGCCGGATCGTTGCCTTGAGCTGTTCGTTCTCCGCCTGAAGATCGGCAAGAGTTTTGTCTTCCGGCGTTGCTTGTGTAGTGTTTTCAGTTTGTTTTTTCATATTGTTTCGTCTTACTTTTCTGTCACAATTGACTCATTACAAGATTCGCAACGTTCCGTGGCGGATCGCGTGTAAGCCTTAGTGGAAATCAAGATCCATCGTCCGGTCATGGTAAGTGCAGCCATCATTTTTTTGGCCGTTGCCGTGATTCCAAGCGGGCTCATATCTCTCTCAGGTCTTTTCTTTCTCGCCTTCGAATCCGCACCTGCAATGCGCAGAAGACCTCTCTTTATATTTTTCGGCAACATGCTTTGCGTCCTTTTTGCGATTCTCGCCGCCGCTCGTTTAGCAAACCGAAAGGAGAATGCACGTCGGATGGGTATCATGTCTTTCGCGGTTCTTGGCTCAATGTCGGTATGGAACGCAATGGCGGCATCGTTTGGCTTGACCCGCGGCCACGAACTTTCTATCACTCCGTTTACATACCTTTTCATTTTCGAAGCCCTCATTTCTTTCTCATTAATGACCCTTTTCCTGTTGTCGCACCGGATCCGCGATTTTCTCGCCCCACATCGATAGGTTCGAGCTATCTCGATGTCATTTGCTTAACATCAGCCTCGCCGTAGCCGGCTTCGAGCAGGGCACGTTCGACGGGGAGGCCGATCTGTTTTTTGAGCAGGATATTTTCGAGCACTTCGCGTTCGGACATCGGTGCGGGATCTTCCCATTGGGTAATGAGTTGGGTGTCGCTTTCGCGGCCCTCGATCTGAAGTGCGAACGCCATAACATCCGACCAGATCTGGCCGAACGATTCCTGACGGTCGCGGATCTTTGCCAGAAACCGCGTCTCGCCGCGACGCATACCTACGCCGGTGCTGAGGCGTTCGCCGCTCGGCGTAAAATAATGAAGCGGTGTGCCCGTGACCGAAGCCATATCGACGCGAAAGCCGTCCTTGACCTTGAGAAACTGATCGAGGTTTGCTGTCTCAAAATCGCCAAATCGCGTGTCGCCATTGGGCGAGATCCAGACGTGTTCGACGCCGGACGTAAACGGCGAGACAGCATTGCCGTCGGCGTCGTAATCGACCTCGATACCCGACGCCCAGCGTTGGCGATAGGCGGAAAATTCCATCGCGACCAGCATGTCGAGGATCGATTTGTTCAGCCCGTCCTGGATCGGCATCGCCGCCTCGAGCTCCGAGCGGCCAAGCGTGCCGATATCGCCGTTGTTGGCAAAGTGAAACACCGGAACGACGCCGAACGGGTTTGGCGTGGGCTTGGACGTTGCGGTAAATTTACCGGCGTCGGGCGACGCCGCGTTCGAGCCGGCGGCCGCATAGCGTTCGATCCGGTCGGGGTAGAACAGATTGATGCGAACCTCGCCCTCGGCCGTCTGCCAGTATTTCGCCGCACGGACGATCTTGCCCGGCCTCTCTTCGTCGTAGGTGACCGAGCAGCTCGCCGCGCGGTTCGGGTACATCACCGCACGGCCCGCGGCATCGGGCCAGACGATCATATACGCATCACCGCATTTAAGAGCTTCCTTATGCACCTCGCCCGCACGAAGACGCATGCGGTTAGCGTTCCAGATGCCCGCAAGCGTCGTTTGGATCGATGCGTCGTTCGCACTCGCGGCCGAAAAACCCGTCACGCGCAGCTTGTCGCGGACCGCGTCACAGATCGCCGGGCAGAGATTCATCGCAAATTCGCGAAAGAGCGCGCCAAACGCATTCTTGAATTTGTCCGTTGCAAATGCCAGGTCGTGGTCGCCGGCGTAATAGCGTTCGGCACGGGCGTAGAGTGCCGAGCGTCGGCGAAAGTGGTCGATCGCCTCTTCGATGTGTCGTTTCATATTCGTCTCTCCGTATGTCATTTGATCAGTACGGCAGCAGCCGCTCCGATGAGGATGTCGCCGAGCCGACGCCAGGGCGAACCGCGCTTTCGCCGGAGCTCGCCGATCAGCTTTTCCTGGGCGGCGATCGATGCGTCCTTTGCCGCAATGGTCTCGTTTTTAGCGACGAGCGCGGCACGCAGGGCGTCAGCCTCGCTCTTGCGTGTCGCGTTCAGCTCGGTCAGCAGATGCGTCGTTTGCTTTTCGGTCGCGAGCCGCTCGTTGAGCGACGCATTCTCAGCCTCGAGCGCGTCGACTAGCTTTTTTGTCGCAACCAGATCGTCAGCGGCGGCCGCACACGCGGCGATGATCGCACGCGGATCACTCGCGGCAGGCGTGGCCCGCGGCGGCGAGCCGCCGGCAGAGTTCGTCCGCGTCGACGGCGTCTGGCCGCTGGCGGCGAATACGCCCGACATCAGCACGAGCATTGCGTGTATCAGCAGTTTTCCTTTCCAGTTTTTCATCTTGTTTTCTCGATAGGTCGCTTGCCTCGGCCAGTTGGCGTTCGAGATAGGCGATCTTTTGCTTATATTCGGCGGCCTCGGCCTCGCGTGCGTCAGCCGCTCTTTCCAGATTGTCGGAGCGCAGCTTTGCCTCGGCAGCATCGCGTTCGAGCCGCGAGAGTTTAGCCGCCGACCACTCGGCACCGATAATGACGACGAGTGCGACCAGCACGCCCGCGGCGATGTAGAGTTTGGTGTTTATGTTCATGCGTCGTTTTCTCCCCGGCAGTGCGTTCTATTTCCGCTCCCGACGGAAATAGATCTGCAGCCACACGTCGATCGCCTTGCCGATGGTGAAGAAAACGACCGGCAGCACGATCGCCGAAATGATCGTGATCCACGTTCGCGTCTCGATCGCGGCAAAGACCGACGTCAGCGAGCTGATCCATGCGAGCAGTATGTTTTTTGTGTCATTCATAATAGTCAGTGGCCGGTGGCAAGTTGCTCGCGGATCTTGCCGAGGGCGATCTGGCGATATAGGTAGGCGAGCATCAGCAGGCCGGCGATGACGGCGACCGTGATCCAAAATTCCCTTGGCAAACCGGCGACGAAGGCAAATGTTGCCCACGCCGTCTGCCAAACCGTGCCGATAAGCGTCGTCCAGAGCGATTTCGCAGAGTCTGTCCGGGTCGCGACGGTCGTCACGACACGCTCGACGCGGTCAAAGCGTTCGGCCGCGTGGGTGAGCGTCTCGCCGGCTTTTTCGAGCGTGGAGGTTGTCGGTACGCTCGGAGCGGCGGCCTCGGCGGGAAACATCGCGTCCGTCAGGCGAACGCCGTGAACGTTGAGCGGCAGCTTGAGTTCCCAATTGGAAATGGCGATCTGACCGAGGAAAAATCGCGTCCGGTACCGCGTCGCCGCAAGCCGCGGATAGCTTGCGAGCCACGTGTCACGGCGGCGAACATAGTCAGTGATCCACGCACGTTCGTTGGCGGCACCGACACCGACGCCGCGGGCGACCCGATAGAACGACCCGTGCACGACCGAATCGAACACCACCGCCAGACTCAGCGGCTGTGTAAATCCGTAACGTTTGCACGCGGCGATCGCCGGGTTGAGGTAGAGCTCGGTCGTCACGGCCATCTGAGCCACTTTCATCTCGCGTGTGACGGCGGCGGCCCGAAGTGCCTTCTTCAAGGTCTCGTTGGCCGAGGTCCGGGCGATCGAACGGCCTGACACGTCTCTGAGAGCATTCAGACTTTGTGTCAGTACATTCGATCCGACGGTGCCGCCATTTTTCAAATAACGTTCGACGACCGCCAGCAGCGAACCGGAACGGTGCGTGAACTGGCTGACGCCGTACGAAATGCCGGCACCGTCATCGAGAACGACGCATGCGGCGTAGTCGCCGAACGGCCGCGAGGTCTCGAAGACCTTGACGATGGCAAACGCCTTTAGCTTGTCGGTTTTTGTAAATGTCATCGCGTCTGTTCTCCTTTTCACGGGCGGCAAAAATAGCGCTTGCCTTAGCCCCATTTGTTTGATATTCTTTCACATCTGGACGATACAGGAAGAACGAAGATCGAGGGTGGCGGGTTCGTTTTCCGGTTTCGTCCGGTAGATACAGACTAGTGCAGGCCCGGCGAATGGCGCTTTATGATATTTATGCTTTTGACGATATTTACGATGTTTACAAGATTAATGTCATTTACGCTATTTACGGGCAATTAACCATTTACACTCAACCAAAAGGCACACACACAACAACAAATATGCTTGATAACACACGAAACACAATGAACATCACACAACGCTTGTTAGAGATATCACCCCGGCCGACACTGCGTCTGACCGAGATCCTGCGACTTATAAAAAAGCACCGCATCATCATCCCGGTGCCGTCCAAACCGACGCTGATCGCGCTCTGCGAAAACGGTACATTTGAGACTGTCGGCGGCCAGGCAACGCGGTTTGGTTGGCTGGTCTATGAGGACTCGTTCCTCAAATGGGTCAAGAGCCTGGCCGGATGACACGGTCAGCGTGGTAATTTTCTTTGACAAAGAGGTACGCGAGGGCTAACTTGTAGATGGCGCTGGTATTTGCGGCGTCACGATATATGTTTGCCCTTCGCGGAAAGATCAATCATGAATTCGGGCCGGTCAGCCCGCGCGACGATCGCGATATCGAGGTCACACGGCTTCGAAGCGAATCGCGTCAGGGCCTGTGGGCCGAGGGCCTCAGGCTGCTCCGCGACATATTTTTGATCGTCGTCGTCTTTATCCTGTTCGGCGTGTTTTTTGTACAGCCGGTGGTGGTCGAGGGCACGTCGATGCTGCCGCAGCTGCACGACGGCGAGCGTCTGCTCGTCAATAAGCTCGTATATTACAAGATACAGAGCGTCTCGTGGGGCCACATCGAACGCGGCGATATCGTCGTTTTCTGGTTCCCTAACGACCCCGACAAATCGTACGTAAAACGCGTCATCGGCCTGCCGGGCGAAACGATCGAGGTCCGAAATGGCCGCGTCTTCGTCAATGGCACCGAGCTCAAGGAAAACTATCTCGACGCCGAGCACAACCGCTCGTTACCTAGCTGGCCGGCGGTCAAGGTCGAAAATCACCATTATTTTGTGATGGGCGATAACCGCGATAATTCGTCGGATTCGCGTTACTGGGGCCTGGTGCCCGAGAAATATATTTACGGCAAGGCGTTCTTTCGCTACTGGCGCCCATCGGTCGCCGGCTTTCTCGAACACGGCGAATACGACGGCAGCGTCCCGACCCCGACCCCAACGCCCGCCCACGAAGACCTGAGGGCCGACGACGAGAGATAAGAACGGAAATGTTTACCGTAGATCGACTCAGATGACGCGGATCAAGAAGGGATCTAGAAACGGTTTCTAAACTTCTTATCTGCGTCATCGGCGTTTATCCGCGGCTAAACTTCCTGCTTTTCTCGCGATACGCTAAAATCTAACTCTGATGGACAAAGCAAGTAAGGCAATTTTGGTGCTTGAGGACGGACGTACGTTTACAGGGACGTCATTTGGGGCCGATGGCGAGACGTTTGGCGAGATGGTCTTTAATACGTCGATGTCCGGATATCAGGAGATACTGACCGACCCGAGTTACGCCGGCCAGATCGTCTGTATGACGTATCCGCAGATCGGCAACTACGGCACGAACGAAGAAGACGTCGAATCACGCCGGCCGTGGGCTGAGGGCTTTGTCGTGCGTGAGGCGAGCAATATCGCGTCAAATTTTCGCTCGACAATGTCGCTGCAGGATTATCTGAAGACGAACAACATCGTAGGTATCGAGCACATCGACACACGAGCACTGGTCCGCCACATTCGCGATAAAGGTGCGATGCGCGCCGGCATTTCGACGATCGATACCGACGCCGCGAGCCTGTTGGCAAAGGTTTTGGCATCGCCCGAGATGACCGACCGCGAACTTGCTAGTTCGGTCACCGTCGATGAGGAATACGATTATGCCGCGACGGGCGAGGAGCGTTTTCACGTGGTCGCGTACGATTTCGGCGTAAAGACCAACAGTCTTCGCGAATTTGCCAAGTTCGGCTGCCGCATCACGGTCGTACCGGCGGACACGTCGGCCGAGGACGTCATGGCTCTCAAACCGGACGGCATTTTTCTATCGAATGGCCCCGGCGACCCGGCCTCGATGCATGCGGTAATTGATGAGATCAAACAGCTTACGGCGACCAATACGCCGATGTTCGGCATCTGTCTCGGCCATCAGCTGATCGGTTCGGCGTTTGGCGGATCGACGTACAAGCTCAAATTCGGCCACCGCGGCGGAAACCAGCCGATCAAGGACCTGACCACCGGCAAGATCGAGATCACCTCGCACAACCACGGCTTCGCCGTCGACGCCGACAGCCTTCCTAACGATGTCGAGGTCACGCACATCAACCTCAACGACCACACCGTCGCTGGCCTGAGGCACAAGACGCTGCCCGTTTTCTCGGTGCAATATCATCCTGAATCAGCCCCAGGGCCGCACGACAGCGAGTATCTGTTTGAGCGGTTCATCGGCCTGATGGAAAAATAGCTTTTCTGTTCGTATTCCGGATCCTCTGGGGGGCTTGTAAGCCGCTGATAACAAAAGGTCTTCGCCCTCCGGAATCATTCCGTTCTTTCACGAAAAATTGATAAGGTTAAGAGCCTTATGCTAATCTTTCGGCAATATGAAAAACATCCTAACCTTTGTATTTTGTGTATTTTGTCTATTTACTTCGAGCGCCGTTTCGCAGGGCAGCATGACGGTAGCGGGTGTCACATTCGACAACACGGTAAAGGTCGGCGGTTCGGCGTTGGTGCTCAATGGTGCAGGCGTCAGGACCAAGCAGCTCTTTAAGATCTATGCGGCCGGGCTTTACCTTACGAGCAACAAGACGACAACCGCTGACGTGCTATCTCTGGGGGGAGCAAAGCGAGTTAAGATGGTGATCCTTCGTGACCTTGACAGCAATAGCTTTGCGAGTGGCTTCACAACCGCGTTCAATAACAATAATTCGAGTGTGGAACGAACCAGAATATTCTCTTCGATCACGCAGTTCAACGCTCTGTTTGCGACTGTGCCGGTCCTAAAAAAGGGCGACGTTATAACTCTCGACTGGGTTCCCGGAAAAGGTCTTCAATGTACCCGGAATGATCGAGCGGTCGGCAATGACATCAATGATGCGGCATTTTATCAAGCCCTCCTAAAGGTCTGGCTGGGTGACAGGGCGGTGGAAACTGCACTGAAGACGGCTCTGCTCCGTGGTAACCCGGAAGGTTCCAGGTAGCCAAAAACCAAATACTCGCGAATACGTATTTTAACGCTACATCGATCTGGTGAATGTGTCCATAGCCTTAAGACGTTGATCAGGACAACGCCTCTTGTTGTCCCGATGCGTGAAAGAAGGGTTAGTGTGTCTATGCGAGGCGAAAGATCCCGAGCCAATCTCTATTCGGGAATCCCGACTTTCCTGACCAATTCCTTAAATCGCGGGTCGTCTCGCAGAGGATTAAGTGGTAATCGAATTTTGAGTTCTGCGATCTGTGGTTCGCGTTGATCATACGCTTTGTTCAGATATTCAAACGCTTTATCCTTGTCCCCGAGTCGGGCATAGACTTCCGCAATTCGAAAGGCCGGCAGATAAGCATTTTTGTCTTTTTCCACGCTTGACCTCTGACTGTCCAACTGAATGTCTATCTGCTTTTGCACAAAACCCTTATAACCGTCTTTTTCAAAAGCTTGTTGGAGGTCTTTGATGTTCTCCGGGCAAATGCCGAAGAGTAATTTGATCTGGATAAGGCGTTGCTCGATGGCCTCAGAGTACATACCCTTGGCTTCATAAACGTCGGCGAGGTTATTACGAGGACTCGGGGCGTCCGGAAACAACTCAATGGTTTTCTTGAACTGAGCAATTGCTTCGTCCCGCTTACCTCCAACATCAATTACCCTGCCTTTTTGGTTGTTTATGACCATCGACAACGGGTCAAGTTCCAACGCTTTATTTATCTCCGCTAACGCCTGATCGCTTTTTCCCTGAAAGTAATATACCTCTGACAGCCACTGATAAGCAGACGGGTACTTAGGGTCGAGTTCGATCGCTCTCTTTAGCTCTTTCTCAGCACCTTTGAAATCATAATCATAGTTGCTTAGTGTCTGACCGAGCGAGGCATGTGCTTCCGCCAAATTCGGGTCAATTTCGAGTGCCTTTTGTGCCGCCTGTTTTGCCAGCGGCATATATTCACTTGGCCTGAAAGCACCGTAATAGGGCATCAATGCCAAAGTGTCGGCGAGTCCCGCATATGCGAGAGCATACCTCGGGTCAACTGCGATCGCTTGCTGGAAATACTCTCTGGCTTTTTGAAAGTCTGCGGTAGTTCTCTTGTTCCAATGAAAACGACCTTTTAGGTAAAGCTGCTGCGCTTCGGAACTGGCCGTGTTAGTTTTGCTTACTCGCTCCTGTTCGGTCGCCGTTAGTTTTGAACGAAGCTTATCCGAAACGGTTTTGGCGATTTCGCTCTGCAATGAAACGAGGTCGTTCATCTTGCGGTTATATGTTTGACTCCAAATAGCATCAAGCTTTTTCGTATCTACCAACTCCAAAGTCACCTTCAGATCTTCACCACGTTGACTGACTCTGCCTAGTAAGACCGCCTCGACCCCCAACTCTCCGCCTATATCCCTGACCGACTTTTCTTTACCTTTGTAGTAAAAGACCGTGCTCCTCGCCTTGACGGATAGATTTGGGATCTCAGTCAAACTGCTGATAAGCGATTCAGTCATTCCATCGCTCAAATACTCAATCTCTGCGTTGCCGCTCTCATTGACAAACGGCATTACGGCGATCGATTCGATCTGTTTGGCTGGGGCGAAATACTTGTAGCCAAAGAATCCGCCGATCAGAACAACAGCCGCGACGGCAACCACGACCAGCGGCTTCGCCGCTCTATTTGCGGAGAAGCTATGCTTCTCCGATAGCCCGCCCAACGATTCCCGAGGCTCCGCCTCAGCTCCTGTGCTTAGAATGGCGGTTTGTTCCGTTGTATTGATTTGAGCACGAGTCGGAGCTTCGCCGGGAGCAGCCGTCGAGTGAAGTATCGCGGTCTGCGGTTCGTCAGATGGGAACCCAGTCGCTATCGTTCCCGGTTCTGACTGCGAGCCGTTCGCCGGGCCTTCGAGCAGCGCATTGCCGTCGTCGAGACAATACAGCAGCGTGTCGTCGTAATAATCCCGTCTACATTCAGGGCATCGTTTCATAGATTTCTACTTCAACTTTTTGATGTCTGAATTGTTCATCAAAGAAGTCATCTGCGCTATTGCGATCGCGTTTAGTTGGCGCACACGAAAGCTCTGTGGCAAACCTTGCTGAATCAGAATTGCGTTAAGACTTTCTAGATTCGATAAAACTACTAATTGTTCGATGGATGCGTGATCCCTAATATTTCCGTCCAGTTTGGGATTTTCGTCTCGCCACTGTTTGGCAGTTTTACCGAACAACGCCATATTTAAGAGGTCGGCTTCGGTGGCATAGACTAGATTGATCTGCGATCTTGAGAGTTCCGCCGGGATCAGATTTTCTTTGAGCGCGTCGGTGTGAATTCGATAGTTGATCTTTGCGAGTGTCCTTTGCAAATTCCATTCGAGATTTAAGCGACTGTTTTCATCGTCTTTGAGCCGCTGAAATTCGGTTATCAGATACAACTTGAATTCCGACGAGATCCACGAGGCAAATTCAAATGCAATATCTCTGTGGGCAAAAGTGCCGCCGTAGCGTCCTGATTTTGAAATTATGCCGATAGCATTGGTCGATTCGATCCACCTGTGCGGAGAAAGCACAAAGTAATTATTTCCCGCTTCATTTCTAAACCTCTGGAATTCGATAGGTTTAAAACTCGGGTTATTTAATTTTTCCCATAAACCGATAAAATCGATCGTGCTTTTGCTCCGCATCCAATTGTTAATTACCGAAAACGGCTCAACGGAATTTCGGAATTTGGCAATATCGGTTAACGAGATGAAGTCTTTTTCACCGCGATTGGCAACAGTAATTGCTGTTCCGCTAACCAATATAATTTTATTTTTCGCCATAACTCAATTTACTGTATTGAACAGACAAGGAGTCGAATTCGACCCCTTTGAAATTTCCATCATTCTCTATTCCGGGATCCCGACTCGTTTGACCAATTCCTTAAATCGCGGGTCGTCTCGCACGAAGTCCCAAGTTTTACTGACCTTGAGGTCGAGCATTCCTGCAACACGCTCCTCATACGCTTTGTTCAGATATTCGATGGTCTTATCTTTGTCTTTGCCCCAGGCATATGCGATGGCAAAACCCATGGCTTTCACATATCCGTTGGGGTCTTTTACCTGTTTTGCGTTCAGCTCTTCGATTCGTATTTCCTGACGCATTCGCCAGTAGCCATCCCAGCCGCCTTTTTCATAGGCTTCTTTCAGTTTCGCAATATTTTCGGGTTTGAAATCTTTATCTGCCTTCGCAGCAAGTAGGCGTTCTTCGACAGCCTGATCATATTTGCCTTGATCGGCATAAATATTACTGTTGTTACCACGAAAACGTGCTTCATTGGGAAATAGCTCATTGAACTTCCTGTTTTGTAAAAGTGCTTCGTCAAATCGTCCGGCACGTTGCAGATTAATCACCACCCATGCATTGACAGCAACCGAAAACGGGTCGAGTTCAACGGCTTTCGTTATCTCTCTGATTGCTTCGTCGTGTCGGCTACAGACGGATAAAAGTTCGGCATACCATTGATGAGCCGTCCCGTAATTCGGATTGAGCTCGATCGCCCGTTTGAATGATTTCTCCGCACCTGCAAAGTCATAATCGTAATCAAAAAGGACTTTTGCCAGTGAGGTGTGGGCTTCCGCCAAGTTCGCATCAATTTCGAGAGCCTTGAGTGCCGTTGCCTTGGCTTGCGGCATATTGTCTTTCGGTCTGAAATCACCGTAGATTGGGAACACAGCATAAGTATCAGCTAATCCGCTGTATGCCAGGGCGTAGTTCGGGTCTTTTTCGATGGCTTGTTTGAAAAACACGATCGCTTTTTCAAATTCAGGTATTTGCCGCTTGTTCCAATGGTAACGACCTTGCAGATAAAGCTGATAGGCTTCCGGGTTGTCGGTGTATTTCTTCGCCAGCTTTTGCTCGCTTTCGCCTGACAGTTTTATCTGCAGTTTGCCCACGATCTCGGTCACGATCTCGCGTTGGGTGGTCAATAATTCGGAAAGTTTCCGTTCATACTGCTCGCCCCACAGCGACTTGTTGGTGCGGGCATCTACAAGCTCGACCGTGATGTTCAGATTGTCGCCCCGCTTGGTAAGGCGTCCGGTCATCACCGCATCAACGCCAAGTTCGGAGGCGATCTTGGCAACATCGGTCTCCTTCCCCTTGTAACGCATCACCGAACTCGTCGGGCTAACCCTCAGATCAGGGATCTGCGTCAGCCGAAAGATCACCGATTCTGCCAAACCATCGGACAAATAATCCGTGTCGGCATCCGAATTCCTATTCTCAAACGGCATCACGGCGATGGAATTGATCTGTTTGGCAGGCGAAAAATATCGGTATCCAAAGAATCCGCCGACCAAAAGAACGACAGCAACCACGGCCGCGATCAGCGGCTTCGCCGCCCTATTTGCGGAAATGCTCGGCTTTTCCGAAAGCCCACCCAAAGACTCCCGAGGCTCCGCCTCCGCTCCACCAGGCAATACAGCAGTCTGCTCGGTAGTATGGATCTGCGCGCGAGTCGGAGCCTCGCCCGTAGACGCCGTCGAGTGCAAGATCGCCGTCTGAGGTTCGTCGGCCGAGAACCCAGTCGCTATCGCTCCCGGTTCTGACTTGGCCGGGCCGTAAAGCAATGCGGCTCCGTCATCAAGACAGAACATCATCGTATTGTCGTACTCGCGGCCGCATTGCGGGCATCGTTTCATAAAGTCTTTTCTCAGGCGGATCTTTGCGTTAGCTTGCCTTATAGCTTCAATTCGATATCGATCGCTTCAAAGACGGTCGAGCCGATGTTCTTGATATTGTGCGTCGTTCCGGCATTCTGCCAAACGTGATCACCGGCCTTTGGTTCAAGTTTTCGCTTGGTTCCGTCGTGAGCTATGAGTTCGATATCTGAGTCGTAAAGGATAATGCCGAGGCCACGCATCTGATGCGTATGCAGTTTCGACGATTCTCCGGGTTTCAGTGTGAGGCGATTCACTCGCACACGCTCATTGTCGATCAGGATCACGTGGCCGTCCGAAAGAATGGGAAACTCCACCGCGGGCGTTGTATTTTTGCCCGCCAGTATCTCGATAAAAATATTGCGGAAATCGCTCTTGCCGCTATTGACGACGCGGTGCGTCAGTGGCGACGGGCGAACCCCGAAGGTGGCTGCCCCATACTTGATCTCGAACGGCGTCCTCTCGCCGCCCATTATCTCATCGATTATCTGGGCATTGCTCACCCGCACGCTGACACCATCATAGAGATGTATGTGATATTTCGTTGTCTCGCCAGCCGGAACGAGAACATCAAAGAGCCGAACAAACTCATTCTCGAATTTGAGCCGGTGCATCGGTTCCTTATCGATCGGAACGCTAACCTGGGCGAAGCCGGTAATGATGAAACTCAGCAAGAACCAAGTGACTGCGACGATCAGGAATACACGTTTGTTCATAGTAGTTTTCAACGAGCACGGTAGCGTATCGTCGTAATAATCCCGCCTACATTCAAGGCATCGTTTCATCTGATCTTATTGAGCCTCGAGCTCTTATTTACTGATCCCGCTGATCAGCACGACATCCCGGGTTTCTGTTCCGCGCATAAATACGAACTGTTTTCCGTCGGGAGATAGATCAAATGACCCCATGCGTTCACTAGTGAAATTCGTAATCTGTTTTGGTGTGCCGCCGTCTATCGGTTGTGACCAGATATTTCCGACATTACCGTTATCGACGATGTAAGCTATCGAGCGTCCGTCCGGCATCCAACGCAGCCCGTAACCCCTGCTACTCAGGGTGAGGGTTTTAACAGGCTTGCCACCAGTCGAGGGTATGATCGCAATTTTAGGCTGCGAGTTTGGGTCATCCCACCAGATACAAGCGAATTGTTTTCCGTCCGGTGAAAATACAGGGTTAGATGATTCATTATCAGTCAGTTGAACAGGTGTACCGCCGTCTATTCCCACTTTCCAGATCTTCAACGTATCAAAACCTTCAGAATAAATGACTTCCTTACCATCAGGTGAAATGCTTTGCTGAGCACTGTTCCCAGTGGTCAACTGTTTCGGATCACTGCCGTCGATACCCATCCGCCAGATCGCAGGAAATCCGCTTTGAAGAGAAAGGTAAACAACATATCGGCCATCAGGCGAGACCCTCGGACTCATGCTAAGGTTGTTTGACGTCAGCCGCTTTGCGGTTCCGCCGGAAAGGTCGGTAACGTAAATATCCGAATCAAGGCCCGAACCTCTTCCGTAAACCAATCTGCCGTCAGGCGTCCAGACGGGGTCAAAATTCTGATTACTGCCCGAGGTGATTTGAGTTGCCCGAGTACTATCGGCGACCGGAGCAGTCCAGATGTTGCTTGTCGAAACAGACTGCACCGTTGCCAGAACACTAGCGTCCGCCGTGAGACCGATCGAACTATAATCATTCAGATCGTTCGATACCTTTTTGGCTTCGCCGGAAGGATAAGATATTTGCCAAAATTGTAAGGGTTGATTTGCTTTCTCGGTGGCAAGGGTCAAAAGGCTTTTGCCATCCGGCAGCCACTCCCAAACCGCATAGTTAAAAAATTTGCGCTTTTCAAACTGAGTTATCTCGCCACTGGCGACAGAGACTGTCGAAAATACCCAGTTGCGTGGTTTATTTGTGCCCGTCCAGAGTGCGATCGTCTTCCCGTCGGGTGACCAGCGTCCCCGGCTGCTCGCCATCTCATCATTTCCTTTCAGCTTTAACAGTTGACGAGGTTCGGTGCCATCCGCGTTGGAGATCATCAGGAGGGTTTCGTCATTCGGCAGATCTTCAACCCCGTAGGTGATCTGCTTGCCATCGGGCGAAAAGCTTATCCCGCCCGAAACACCGCTGATCAACTTGCGAGCCGTCCCGCCCAGCACCGGCACTTGATACACGGTGCCGAGGATCGTCCCTTCGCTCGCATTGTAATACAAATAATTGCCATCCGGAGAAAACGCTAATCCCCGGTAATTGACATCGGCCGGCGGCACGATCTGGGTGTTACTGTCAGGAATAGCAACCTGTTTGAGCCACAGGCTTGTTTTTCCGCCGTCAAAGACCGAATAGATCAGCCATTTACCGTCCGGTGAGATAGCAACCTGGCCTACTTTGCCGGAGTCGGTGACCTTCGTGATCTTAGCAGATTCAAAGGAGAGGGTTGTCGGCTGACTGGCGGAGTACTTGAAGATACCGAAACCGACCCCCGCGATCAACAGGATCGCTATCGGGAGGATCCAATACTTGCCTCTTTTTACCTGTGTGACGAGATACTCGGCGCTCGACATCTGCTGCGGCATGCTGTTTTGCGTCGAGATCACACCGGTATGGATAGCGGTGGCGTTTTCGCTCCGCTGCACCGTACTGACATTTGATGAGCCGGTCGATTGCGGAACGCTCGAGCGTTCGAGTTCCTCGGAAAACTCGAGTTCTTTTTTCAGGTTCTTTACGTCGAGCAGCAGGTCCTTGACCGTCTGATACCGCTCGTCCGTTTGCTTTTGCAGCGATTTGCGGATTATTCGTCGTAATTCCGATGGCGTATCGTCAGCGAGCGGCGGCGGTTCTTTGGTCAGGATCGCGGCGATCGAGTCGTTCGCCGTCTCACCTGCAAAAGGTGTGGCACCGGCGAGCATCTCATAAATCACAATGCCGAGGCTCCAGACGTCGGATCGGGCATCAGTTTCCTTGGCCCGCGCTTGTTCGGGTGACATATAGGCAACGGTTCCCATCACCACACCCGGCCGCGTGTTGACCTGTGCTCTGGTCGCATCTTCGGAACCGCCTTCCCGCCCGCCCGCTGTCGCAGGCGGTTCTGACAGCTTGGCCAATCCGAAATCAAGGACCTTTACGATCCCGTCATCGCGGAGCATTATGTTTTCCGGCTTGATGTCGCGGTGGACGATGCCCGCACTGTGAGCGGCGTTGAGCGCCGCGGCGACCTGCATCGCAACGTCGAGCACCTCTCGCAAGGTCATCGGTTCACGCCGCAAACGGTCGCGAAGCGTCTCGCCCTTGATCAGCTCGGTCGCGATGTAACGCGTATGCTCGAATTCGCCGATCTCGTAGACCGTCAGAATGTTTGGGTGATTGAGCGCCGACGCAGCTTTGGCTTCCTGAACGAATCGCCTGACGCGCTCTTCGTCACCCGCGACCTCATCGAGCAAGACCTTTAGAGCGACCTGTCGTTCGAGCTTTGTGTCCTGCGCGAGATAGACCTCGCCCATCCCGCCCGCACCGATAGCGGAGATCATTGTGTAGTGAGCAATTGAAGCCGGCAGTTCTCTAGCCATTTTGTGATTTGAACAAGTTTGCCCCCAGACGGCTAAACAGTCAACCATAGCATGGGAGTGGCCTAATTTCGGCCGAAAAAAAAGGACCGGCCCTGAGACCGATCCTTTTCGTGCTTCCGGTTAAGTTAGATCAATCTAACCCTAATCGGCTTGTTGCTTTGCTTTCGAAATCTTCGGTATCGACCGACTCGATCGCGATTCTGTCCTTGGCAACGGTCGAATTCTTAGTCGTCGTTTTCTTGCCTTTCCCGGTGGTCGTAATACGCTTTCCGGTCAGGTAATTTGTGCTCTCACTGGTTACGCTGCCGTCGGCACGGTCGCGGCCCGAGTAGTCAAATCCGATCAGAAGGAACATCCCGGGCTGTTCGTCATATCTGAACTTGTAGGTCAGATCGGTGACCCAACGCGAACCGTGGTCCTGGTTGACGACGATCACGCCCTTTTCGATAGTGACGTTTGCCGGTGCGTCCGAAACGCCGTAAAACGCGCCGCCGCACGCAGTGCACTGGAGCAGGCGGTCGGCGATCGTCGCGAGGGTCAACGTGCCTTCTTTATCGGCAAAAACGATGACGAGGGCACGGCTGCGATCGACGCCGCGGTCGTCTTTGTCGGTCGACGGTTTGTCTTCGATCAGTTTGAGCACATGGTCGTCGATCTTGTCGCCATTAACATCGCCCTTAACATCCTCTTCGATCTTCCATCCCTCGGGCACAAATCCCTCGATCTTTTCAGCCGTTTCGGGAATCGCCGATTTGTCGATCGTCTTTGCTTCGTCCGATTCGTCCTGCGCAAATGCGGTCTGGGGCATTGCCGCAAAGATCGCGATCGCGGTGCATAAAAACGCACCAGTCATAAGGTTCTTAAACATATTTGTTCGGTCGGTCATTGTATGGTTTTCTAAGATTATCGAAACTTCGAAGACTAAAGATGCCGTGCATCGAATGGACAGTTGCCAGTCTTATTTGTGGACTCTCTGAAACGCCGGGATCCGGCTTCGAAAAAGGACCGGCCGAGGCCGATCCTTTTTCATTTACTTGCGTCTGCCGCCGGTTAGCGAGTGCCGATACCGGCAATGAACGGTGCGATGACGAGCGATACGATGGACATCAGCTTGATGAGAATGTTCATCGACGGGCCTGAAGTATCCTTGAAAGGATCGCCGACCGTGTCGCCGGTGACCGACGCCTTGTGCGGCTCCGAGCCCTTATAATACATCTCGCCGTTGATCATGACGCCCTTTTCAAACGACTTTTTGGCGTTGTCCCAGGCTCCGCCTGCGTTCGACTGGAAGATACCCATCAGAACGCCGGAAACCGTGACACCGGCAAGCAATCCGCCCAAAACCTCAGGGCCGAAGATAAAGCCGACGATGACCGGCACGTTCAGAGCGATAGCTCCCGGCAAGAGCATCTGCTTGATCGACGCGTTGGTCGAGATGGCAACGCACTTCTCATATTCCGGCTCCGCGGTATGATCCATGATGCCCGGAATTTCGCGGAACTGACGGCGAACCTCTTCGACCATTTCCATCGCGGCCTTACCGACCGCCTGGATGCACAATGCCGAGAAGATGAACGGGATCATACCGCCGACGAACAGGCCGGCGAGAACGTTTGCCTTGTAAATGTCGATGCGGTCGATTCCGGCCATCCCGACAAACGCGGCGAACAATGCCAGCGACGTCAATGCCGCCGATGCTATGGCAAAACCCTTGCCGGTCGCGGCGGTCGTGTTACCGACGGCGTCGAGATTATCCGTACGCTCGCGAACTTCGGGCGGCAGCTTGCTCATTTCGGCAATTCCGCCTGCGTTATCGGCGATCGGCCCGAAAGCGTCGATCGCGAGCTGCATAGCGGTCGTCGCCATCATACCCGCAGCGGCGATCGCCACGCCGTACAACCCTGCAAAATAGTATGACGCCATGATGCCGGCGGCCAGGGTCAGGATCGGGATCACGGTCGATTTCATACCAACGGCGAGGCCGCCGATGATGTTGGTCGCATGTCCGGTCGACGATTGCTGGACGATCGAGAGCACAGGCTTTTTACCCATCGCCGTAAAATACTCGGTAACAAAGCTCATGATCGCACCGACGATAGTACCGACCACGATCGCCATAAAGACGCCGTTTTTGGTGAAGGTGCTTGCACGCGAGGTGAGCGGGCCGTCAGGCAGCAGCCACTGCACGACGAAATAAGATGCGATGACCGTCAGGATCATCGACATCCAGTTTCCGATATTCAGAGCGTGCTGAACGCTCGATTTGTCGTCCTTGATGCGGACAAACATCGTACCGATGATCGAAAAGACGATTCCGAGGCCGCAGATGACCATCGGCAAAAGGATCGGCGACATATTGCCGAAAGGATCCTTGACGATGATCTCTTGTCCGAGGACCATTGTCGCGAGGATCGTTGCCACGTATGAACCGAAAAGATCGGCTCCCATACCGGCGACATCGCCGACGTTATCGCCGACGTTGTCAGCGATCGTGGCCGGGTTGCGAACATCATCTTCGGGAATGCCCGCTTCGACCTTACCGACCAGGTCGGCTCCGACGTCAGCAGCCTTGGTGTAGATACCGCCGCCGACGCGTGAAAATAGTGCGATCGACTCAGCTCCAAGCGAGAAGCCCGTCAATACTTCGATCGTCGTCTTGATCTGATGAACTCCCAGATCGGCAAACATCGCGAGGAATATAATGAACAATCCGCCCAAACCGAGCACCGCAAGGCCGGCAACGCCGAGTCCCATCACCGTTCCGCCGGTGAAGGATACCTTCAGTGCCTGCTTCAGGCTGGTACGCGCCGCCTGTGTTGTGCGAACATTCGCCTTTGTCGCGACCTTCATCCCGATGTAGCCTGCCGTAGCTGAAAACACGGCTCCAATGACGAATGCGACGGAGATCACCCAATGCGAGTGGATCTCTTTGCCATTTATCGAATGGATCGTCCCCGAGTAGGCAAGAAATATCACCGAGAGCACGACGAAGATGCTGAGGACTCGCCATTCTGCCTTTAGAAACGCCATCGCACCGTCGGCAATATGGCGTGCGAGCTCCTGCATTGTCTCGTCGCCGGCATCCTGCTTGCTGACCCAAGCAGACTTAAATGCCATCACGATCAGACCCAATATCCCTAAAGCGGGCGTCAAATAAATTACGTAATCGTTCATATTGTTCTTTTTCTTTATTCACACCCTTGACCGGCACAAACCAATATCGATCGCCGACCAGAACCACGGTGTAAACTTAGGTAAAGTTTAATAAATATCCAAAACTACTGATTATCAAATACTTGTTGGCATTTAACAAATATCGCGCGTTAAAAAGTAGGGTTCACCACAGAGTCACAGAGGACACGGAGGTAATTAAGGCTGCCGGATGCCCGCTAACGCACAGTTACTCTATGCTCTCTGCGTAACTATGTCTCTGTGGTAAATTTCTTACATGACAGTCGGATATTCAGGGACGCCGTTGGCGAAAAAGTTGGGGATCAAGGACGGCTGGGACGTTCTGACGATCAACGCTCCCGACGATTACGCGGATCTCGTCGCTCCATTGCCGGACGGTGTGACGCTGTCGGAAGGCGCCCGCAGTGGCGTCGATCTGATCCATTTATTCACGAATAGCCGCGACGAGCTGTCCGAAAAACTTGGCATTTGCGTCCGTGCGATAAAACAAGACGGCTCCATCTGGGTATCCTGGTACAAAAAGGCGGCAAAACTGCCAACCGAGATCACCGAAGACACCGTTCGCGAGGCCGCCTTTCCGCTCGGCCTGGTGGACGTCAAGGTCTGCGCGGTCGACGAGAGATGGTCCGCACTTAAATTGGTTATCCGCAAAGAAAATCGTATATAATACCGTTCACTTATCAAAGCCCGGAGGATCAAAGTCTATGCCAACGACCGACCCGAGAGTTGACGCATACATCGAAAAGTCGAAGGATTTTGCCAAGCCGATCCTGACGCATATCCGTGCACTCGTTCACGCGACGTGCCCCGAGGCGACGGAGACGTTGAAATGGAGCATGCCGAGCTTTGAATACAAGGGCATCTTGTGCGGCTTTGCGGCATTCAAAGAGCACTGTACGTTTGGATTTTGGAAGCAGACGCTGATGGAATCGGACGCTTTTTCGGAGACAAAGACGGCGATGGGCAGCTTTGGAAAGCTCAAGTCACTGAAAGACCTGCCGAGTGACGCGGTGATGAAAAAGCTCATCAAACAGGCGATGAAGCTCAACGACGAAGGCGTCAAGGTCAGCAAGGCAAAGCCGTCCGGCGAAAAGAAAGAGATCGAGGTCCCTGATGTTCTGCTCGAGGCACTGGCTCAAAACGAAAAGGCGGCGGAAACCTTCAGCAACTTTCCGCCAAGCTGCCGTAAAGAATATATCCAATGGATAATCGAGGCCAAGACCGACGCCACACGCGATAAGCGCCTGGCAACCACTATCGAATGGCTGACCGAGGGCAAAAGAAAGAACTGGAAGTACGAGAAATGCTAACGATCGGTCAAAAGGTCGATAGAATGATTAAATATGCCGACGCTATCAATGTTTTTCGGGATAATTATCCGGATGTACTATGCGCCGAAGGAACACGGCCCGGCGCACATACACGCGATCTACAATGAAAGCGAGGCGGTTTTCAGTATTTCGGACGGCGGCGTTTCGAAGGGCGAATTTCCGCCAAAGCAAACTCGGCTTGTGCAGGCCTGGATAGAGATCCATCGTGACGAGCTGGTTGCAAATTGGGAGCTTTGTCAAAGCGGTGAGCCACCGTTCAAGATCGATCCATTGAAATAAAACGATGTATTTTTCTATCAAACATGTCGAAGCGAGTTCTGACTTTACGCTTATACTTACCTTTGAAAATGGAGAGCGTAAAAGTTATGACATGAAACCGTATCTCGATACGGGCGTATTCAAACGACTTAAGGACGAGCGAGTTTTTAGGACCGCGCACGTTTCTTTTAATACGGTTGCCTGGGACGGTGACATCGATTTCGACCCCGAGGCACTATACGAGGGCGGATTGCCCTTGAGTGACTAGATTTTTGACCCGACAGATTTTTCAATTATAAAAAAAAATATTTCCGATTATGGCTGACCCAATACTAATAGCAAAAAACACCGAAGCTGAGTTTTTTCTTTTGCCGCAGATGGCTAACCGTCACGGCGTTATCACCGGAGCGACCGGCACCGGTAAGACCGTGACACTGCAAAAGCTGGCCGAGGGGTTTGCTTCGCGGGGCGTGCCGGTCTTTATGGCGGATATCAAAGGCGACCTGACCGGTGTAACGCAGGCCGGTGGCGGTAACGCCAAGATCGACGCCCGCAATGAACTGCTCGGCATAACGCCCGTGTTCGAGGGATTTCCGGCGACCGTTTGGGACGTTTTCGGCAAGCAAGGCCACCCGCTGCGTGCGACCGTTTCGGAAATGGGCCCGCTGCTCATCTCGCGTCTGCTGCAGCTCAACGACACGCAGGAGGGCGTATTGTCGATCGCATTTAAGTACGCCGACGACAACGGCCTGATGCTGCTCGACCTCAAGGACCTGCAAGCGTTGATGCAGTTTGTCGGAACCAGTGCCGACGAGCTGACACTGCAGTACGGCAACGTTTCCGCGGCGTCGGTCGGGGCGATCCAACGCGGTTTGCTGCAGATCGACGAACAGGGCGGCGACCTGTTTTTTGGCGAGCCGGCCGTCAAACTCGAGGATTTTATGCAGACCGTCGGCGGCAAAGGCGTCCTCAACCTGCTCGCGGCCGACCAGTTGATCAACGCTCCTAAGCTATATTCGACTTTCCTGCTCTGGCTGCTGTCCGAGCTGTTCGAGTCCCTGCCCGAAGCAGGCGATCTCGATAAGCCAAAGCTCGTCTTCTTTTTTGACGAAGCTCACCTGCTGTTTTCCGACGCTCCGACCGCACTCATCGACAAGGTCGAACAGGTCGTCCGGCTGATTCGTTCAAAGGGTGTCGGCGTTTACTTCGTGACGCAAAATCCGGCGGACATTCCCGAAAAGGTGTTGGCCCAGCTCGGCAACCGTGTCCAGCACGCCCTGCGTGCATACACGCCGCAGGAGCAAAAGGGCGTAAAGGCTGCCGCGTCGTCTTTCCGCGTCAACCCGAAACTCGACACTGAGACCGTAATTACCGAACTCGGCGTCGGCGAAGTGCTGATCTCGACCCTCGACGAAAAGGGCGTTCCGACGATGGTCGACCGTGCCTTCGTCGTGCCGCCGTCCGGCCACATCGGCCCGATCTCACCCGAACAGCGTGCCGCATTGATCGCTAATTCGCTCGTCGCGGGGATTTACGACACGCCCAACGACCGCGAATCTGCGTACGAATTGCTGCAGGTAAAAGCCGAAGCAAGATTTGCCGAGCAGCAGGCATTAGCCGAAGCCGAGGCAGCTGCAAAAGAAGCGGAAAAAGCGGCTAAGGAAGAGGCGAGAGCATCGCGGACCAGCAGCCGCAACGATTCCTTGCTCGAATCGGTCACAAAAAGCGCAGCCCGTTCGGCGAGTTCCACGATCGGCCGTCAGATCGGCAATTCGATCGTCCGCGGCGTGCTCGGCAGTATTTTTGGAGGCAAAAGCAAAACCAGTTGGTTCTAGGAGATAGGTGATGAGTCGTGACTGGAGCACATTTACACGTCGCATCACGGTAAATTATCCGGCCCGCGCTATCTATGAGGCGTGGGCCGTTCCATCTCAGATCACACGCTGGTTTTTGCGTTCCGCGGAGTACGTCGGATTTGACGGCACGGCGAAAAACGTTGACCGCGAGGTCGAGGCGGGCGACTCGTACCTGTGGCGTTGGCACGGCTATCTCGACGACGTCAGTGAAGCCGGAATGATCACCGAGGCCAACGGGCTCGACCGTTTTGCCTTTACCTTTACCGAAAACTGTCTCGTCACCGTCACTATCAAAGACGAATCCGGTGAGACCGTCGTCGAGCTGACGCAGAGCCACATTCCCGACGACAAAGACCGCAACATTTACGTAAATTGCTCATATGGCTGGACGTTCTTTCTCGCAAATCTGAAGTCGATCCTTGAGGGTGGGCCAGATCTGCGAAACCGGAACGTCGATATTAAAGACGTTGTAAATTCCTGAGGAGGTTAGGTTTATGGCTGAAAAGGGTACTTTGCTTTTCTTTGCGGCTTTGGCGGCCTCGGACGATGCACGGGCACTTGAGTCCGTATGAACGCAAACCGCGAAGAAAATGCTGATCAAAAACGTAGTCCTCGACGATATTAAGGCCGGCAAGATCTCGCTCATCTTTCGCCGTTGGAAAAAGCCGGGCGTAAAGGCGGGCGGTACGCAGATGACGCAGCGTGGCGTTTTGGCGATCGACGCGGTCGATGTCGTCACGACGCGCAAAATCACCAACAAAGATGCGATCGCCGCAGGATTTGCGTCGAAAAGTGAGCTGCTCGCTCAATTGATCGAACGCGACGAGCCGACCGAGATCTACCGCATCGCCGTGCGTTTCGTGGGCGAGGACCCGCGGAAGGAACTCCGCCAAAAAGCCGATCTGTCAGCTGGCGAGATCGAAGACATCATCGCCCATTTGCGCAAACTCGACGCCGGCAGCCAACGCGGAAACTGGACGCAATTGTATTTGCAGATGATCCATGACCAGCCCAACACCCACGCCGCCATTCTCGCCCAACAGATCGGCCTCGACATCCCGCACTTCAAACCCTGGGTTCGCAAACTAAAAGCCCTCGGCCTGACCGAAAGCCTGCGGCCGGGATATCGGTTGTCACCGCGCGGTGAAAAGGTACTCGACGCGCTGCGGCGAGTAAAATAGTAAACTACCTCTAATGAAAGTACTTCTCACCGGTGCCAATGGTTACATTGGAAAGCGGCTGTTGCCAATGCTGATCGAGCGGGGTTGTGAGGTTGTCTGTGCGGTCAGGGATAAGGACAGATTCCCACGGGACGGTTTTTATGCACACGCAAACGTCAGCGTCCTCGAAATTGACTTCTTAGTGGATGCGTCACCAAAGAATACGCTGCAGGATGTCGACGTTGCATATTATTTGATCCATTCGATGAGTGACAACGATTCGTCCGGTTTTGACAAGCTGGAGGAGACCGCGGCATCGAATTTTGTCACGCTGATCGACCAAACATCGGCAAAACAGATAATCTATCTGGGCGGCATCACCAACGAAAAGAAACTCTCAAAACACCTGGCGTCTAGGAAAAAGGTCGACGAGATACTACGAACGAGCAAAGTGCCGGTCACGTCGCTCAAGGCCGCGATAATCGTCGGCTCGGGCAGTTCGTCGTTCGAGATCATACGCGATCTGGCCGAAAAACTGCCAATAATGATCACGCCTAAATGGCTGAATACGAGGACCCAGCCGATCGCGATCCGCAACGTACTCGAATATCTCACCGGCGTCCTGCATCGTGAGGACACCTACGGCCAATCGTACGATATCGGCGGCCCCGACGTAATGACCTACAAGGAAATGCTGCTTCAATTTGCCGAGGTCCGCGGACTGAAACGATATATCTTTACGGTCCCGATAATGACGCCAAAGCTCTCGTCATACTGGCTCTATTTCGTGACAAACACGTCTTATCGGCTCGCCGTTAATCTCGTCAATAGCATGAAGGTCGAGGTCATCGCGGAGCCAAATGATCTCGGTAAACGGCTTGGTATCGTACCGATGACCTACAGAGAAGCGGTAACCCTCGCTTTTCAAAAGATCGGGCAGAACAGTGTGATCTCAAGCTGGAAAGATTCGCTTGTCTCGAGCTATCGGGATAATTCCCTGCTCGAGCATTTGGAGGTGCCCGTCAACGGGTGCTTTGTCGACGAAAGGCTTGTGCCGATAACGACCGATGCCGATCAGGTGCTCGACAACATCTGGTCGATCGGCGGCGGCCGCGGCTGGTACTACACCAACTGGCTATGGTCTATCAGGGGCGTTATGGACAAGATGTTCGGCGGTGTCGGGCTCCGCCGCGGCCGGACAAACTCCAACGCCATAAACGCCGGTGACACCCTCGATTTCTGGCGTGTGCTGGTTGCCGACAAGCCGCAAAAGAGACTCTTGCTTTACGCTGAAATGAAGCTCCCCGGCGAAGCGTGGCTTGAGTTTATGATCGTTCGCAAGGACGGGCAGGACTATCTAAAACAAACAGCGACATTCCGCCCCAAAGGGCTAATCGGCCGTTTGTACTGGTATTCAGTTCTGCCGTTCCACTATTTCGTTTTTCAGGGCATGGCTGAAAATGTAGTCAGTTATAAGCCGTCTTAAGGCTCATCAATAGTTCGTGAACAGTTACCTTAGCGTAGCTAAACGCTGCCAAACGCCCGATCCGCAGACTAAAAGCCCTCGGCTTGAACGAAAGCCTTACGCCGGGGTATCGGTTGTCTCCGAGAGGAGAGAAAATACTGGCGTACTTCGAGATAAGTAATTATTGATAGCCATAAGAATCGCTATAATGCGTTAAGGAGAGAAAACACGCGTAAAGTTCCCTATCCACATCCCGGCGAGATCTTACTCGAGGAATTTCTAAAACCGATGGGTATTACACAATACCGCCTGGCAAAGGAGATCGGCGTGCCGCAGCGGCGAATTGGAGAGATCGTTGCTGGTAACCGCTCGGTCACGCCCGACACCGGACTTCGTTTATCGCGTTTTTTTGGAATGTCGGAGAACTTTTGGATCGGCCTTCAGCTAGACTACGACGCCGCAAACGCCAAAGATCTTTTGTCGAAAACACTCGCAAAGATCAAGCCTTGGCAGACGCCGGAATCACAATTGGCCTGACCGAAAGTTATAATCTCGGACATCACCGCCGCCGGGTGGAATGACGTACTGACAGTATTAAAGACGAAGTATTGAGCTTTGAGAAGTTGGGGTATTTATGAAATGGCCTTTATTAATAGTTTCGGTTCTGGCTTTTGCCTTGCTATCAAAACCGCAAGCTCCTAATGCAGCAATAACGTCCCAGCTGTCCCCAATTTGTGGCCCTTCGGTCAGCGAAAGAATTCGGAATTACTTTGACGGCGAGGAAATCAGGCCAAGCCAGATCATTAACAACACTGACGATCCAGGGTTATGGAAATCGAGCTCCGAAACGATAAAGATCGGAACGCACACTATCCGATGGATAGACAAAGTTCGAAAACTCACGTCGGAATCATTCTTGCAGATCGACGGTGAGTTGATCGTGCTGAAAGACGAACATAGCGTAAATCAAGCTGATGGCGACACGCCGATCGATTTCAATGTTGTTAGTGAATGGGATCAAATAAAGCTCTACAAACTCTCTGAAGGCGACGTGATCGGCCTGACATTGCGTCCGAGAATGTGCACAGGTCTTATGTGCGGAGTGTCAGCCCAATTGATATATGACGTCCGATCGAAACAAAAGACATATTTTGGGACATTTCGGTCAGATGACGAAATACGGCTGTTTCGAATCACAAACGACAACGACTATTACTATGTCGCAAAGAATTTTGACGGTGATCCGCATGGAGTCACCACTCCGCAAGTCGTAGCCTACGAGCTTTACAAACGTGAACCAAGCGGTAGATTCATTGTTCAAAAAAACGCAGCCGGCGACAAATTCTACATCAAACACACCATATTCCCGGATATGGAATTTAAGGGTAACGAGGTAGTGCCGAAAAAGGAATTTTCACCTGACAAACTTGAACAAAATTGGATCACGAAGATCGATTAGCTCTCAGTACAACAAATACGACTTCCTGGCATCGCCGAAAGCCGCCAATCCGCCAGCCCAATCCGCCTCGATCTCGGCAAGTGAAACACCGCTTTCGATCTGTTTGCGGATCTTGTCTGTGCCGCAGACTACGTCGAATGGATTAACGTCATAGACGTATTCGTAGGCTTCCTGTTTCCACTGGAAATGCTCGGTGTACATGTCGTAGGCCGTCTTTATCATGGCGATCCCGACGATGACGGGCGTAAATGCCTCGCGGTCGGTGACGTGGATCTGGACCCCGCCGCACGTTCGCTCGGCGCACTTTTGGAATGTCGGCCGGAAAAAGACGTGGCGAAACTTCACGCCCTCAAAGCCAAATTTATCAAGCTCGGCGACCCACTTGTACGGATCGACATAGGGTGCTCCGTTCAGTTCGAACGGCTTGGTCGTACCGCGGCCTTCGCTCATCTCCGTGCCTTCGATGTGGACGGTCGCGGGGAAAACGACACAGCTGTCGACGGTCGGGATGTTCGGTGATGGCAGTATCCACGGCAAGCCGGTCTCGTCGCCCCACATCCCGCGTATCCAGCCGGTCATCTCGACTACCTCGAGGTCGCAGCCGATGCCAAAATGCTCGTTGAACATTCTGGCAAGCTCACCGATGGTCATCCCGTGCCGCGTCGGTATCTCGAACTGGCCGACGAACGATTTGAACTCGTGCTCGGTGATGTTGCCCTCGATCGCGTTTCCGTTGATCGGATTTGGACGGTCGCAGACGATCACCTTTTTGCCAAACTGTTTTGCCGCTCGCATGCAGTTCGCCATCGTGTATACAAACGTGTAGATGCGGCAGCCGACGTCCTGCAGGTCGATGACAAAAGCGTCGATGTCCTTGACCATCTCGGCCGTCGGCTCGCGCGTCTCACTGTAGAGCGAATACACGGGCTTGCCGGTGCGCTCGTCCACCGTATGCGGCGTCTCGATCATGTTGTCCTGAACGTCGCCGCGAATGCCGTGCTGCGGGCCAAAGAGCGTCGTCAACTCAAATTCACCGCGTTCGCCAAAAACGTCCGCCGCGTGGGCAAAAGTGTCAGGCATGACGGACGCCTGATTGCATACAAGCCCGATCCGCAGGCCGCGAATTAGGTCGATCTTTTCATTCAAAAGGCGTTCAATACCGAGGATTGTTCTGGTCATAATAGAAATTAACCGCGAAACACGCGAAAAATACTAAAAAACAGAAAAAGCTCTTTTTAGTTTCTTTCGCGTGTTTCGCGGTTGGTGTTTTTTAAGGTCTAGGCTTCGACAGTTTCGGCGTCCGGGCCGTTCTTTTTGACGGACTCGATGCCGTTTTCCATCGATGCGGCGGATTCGTACATTTCGCTCTTGCCGATGACCTGGCCGTTGCTCGCTTTCAGGTTGAAATACGGTTTGCCGTTCGACGATTCTTTGCGCTCATAGCGGGCGTCGTCGCCTGAGTTTTTCTTGACCGACTCGATGCCGTTCTCGGCAGCGGACTTTGATTCATACATCTCGCTCGAGAGAATGATCTGGCCGTTTCCCGCCTTGAGATTGAAATGATATTTTCCGTTGCTCGATACCTTTAATTCAAATTTTCCTGCCATTTTATATAACCCTCCGGACTTGTCTGTATTTTTAAGCTATTGCGTGATCGAATGTGTACTTTGATCGAGCAAAAGCATAACATATGCCCGACAAGATTTGAATCAACAACCCGCCGCATTTAATCCGAATATACGTTTTCGATCTTGTCCGCGAGCGGTTCGGCCGTCAGGGCGCATTCAAAATTGCGAAGCACATCCATTCCGCCCTCGAGCAACCATAGTTTTTGAAGGTCTTTGTGCTCAAGTATCACCGGCATCGCACGGTGATATGTTGTCATAAATTCATTAGCTTGAGTAGTTATCACGGCAAATGACTGACGTTCGTCACCTTGGTCAAACCACGTTGACCAGAGCCCCGCGAGTGCGAACGGTTTGCCTCCGTTTGCCCTGATCTCGACCGGCGGCTTGCCCTTTTCGGGCCATTCGTAAAAGCTCGTGACCGGCATGATACAGCGTTTTCGCGTCAGCAGTTTGCTCCACATCGGGCTCGATTCGAGCCGTTCGATGTTGGCGTTGAACGTCGCGTATTTCGTGCTCCATTCGCGTGAACCGTCAAACTGGCACCACCAGCGTGCGTCGACCGTCCTTACGGCGTCGCGGTCGTTTATCACGATCGACACGTCCTGCGTCGGTTTGATGTTCCCTCGAAAAAGGTCGCCCTGCGGGTCAAATTCGTAAACATAGTTCTTAAAATCTTCGCGCTTTCCGCGTTGTGATGCTCGTCCGCACATATGATGTAATTTTGCCACGAAGCGGCCGCAAAAAGCACGGTCTATTTTAATGGACTGTGACCACGCAGATTTGCCTTTGCGGCAAAGCGTGGCGATACTCTGTGTTTATGAATCCTGAGATCCGCTCGCTCTTTCCTGCACTCGAACAATACGCCTATCTGAACAGCGCCGCCGTCTCGCCGCTGCCGACGACCGCGATCGAAACGATCAAGTCTCAGCTCGACGACGTTTCGCGGCACGGGTCACTGCATTATCCTAAGTGGGTCGCGACCAAGGACCGCTGCCGTGCCCTCGTCGCCGAGATGCTGCACGTACGGGGCGACCAAGTCGCGTTCGTGCGAAACACGTCGGACGGCTTTGCCTCGATAGCGAACGGGTTAAAATGGACGGCGGGCGACAACATAGTCAGCTTTGACGGCGAATTTCCCGCCAATTTCTATCCGTGGCGGCGAATTCGCGACTCACACGGCGTCGAACTGCGTTTGTGCGGCGAGATCGATGGTCGCGTAGACATCGATACCTTGATCTCAATGATCGACGAGAACACTCGCGTCGTCGCTCTGAGCGCCGTACAATTCGCTTCGGGCTACCGAGCCGATCTCGAACGCGTCGGCCGTGCCGCACGCGCCGTCGACGCTCTCTTTTGCGTGGACATCATTCAGGGCTTTGGTGCGATGCCGTTCGATCTGCCGGCACAGTATGTCGATGCGGCGTGCGGAGCGAGTCACAAATGGCTGTGTGCACCGGAGGGTTGCGGCATCATTTACCTGTCGGACCGTGCACGTGACCGCGTCGAACCGACGCTGGTTGGATGGATCAGCGTTGACGAGCCGTGGGATTTCGCCGACCGCGAACAGGCGTTCAAGCCAACCGCCCTCGCCTGGGAAAGCGGCACCGGGCCGTCATCGCTTTTCTACGGCCTCGAACAAAGCCTGACGCTGCTCCATTCGACGGGTGCAGAACGAATCGAGGCTCACCTTGCGCTTCTTAGCGACCGTATTTGCGATGGGCTAGCAGGCCGAAACTACGAGATCGTCAGCTCACGAACTCCGGGGGAGCGTTCGCAGATAGTCTGCGTCAAACACCGCGGCGGCCTGACCTCGAACCAGATCGCCACGACGCTGCAGGAAAACAACGTCATCGTCAGCCCACGCGGCGACCGTCTCCGTATCGCCCCTCACTTTTATAATAATGGATTTGATATCGACCGCCTGCTGGCGGCGATGCCTTAGGATGTTCGAATGGTAGCGGAAATATTCTCTATCCAAACAATATAATTTCGAAAGCGTGTGTTTCTTAAACCAAGGAAAAACTTTCGATCCGCAGTAACAAACCGGCAATCCTTTGCTATTGCCAAAGCAAGATATGTGCAATCGTATGCCGACTGACCAGTCTCGATTGCTACTTCCACCGCAGCATGCAAGAGGTCGACATTTGACTGAAATTCAATCCCAAGCCTGAGAAAGCTATCGATTATCGCGGTTGCTTCACTGTCCCGTAGATTACCGCAACGAATCTTCTTCCAGACAATATTTCCAAATTCGGCAATCGTGAGTTCCGGTGCAATCAATTCACAAGCCGGCGCTAATAATAATTCGGCTTCGGCCGAGTGTTCCTCTGGGAGGAACCACTTGATTGCTACGCTCGCATCAACGACGACATTCATCGCTCACGATCCTCACGCAAGAGTTCAGTCGAATCTGTTGTCTGAACATTCTTGATCGAACTTCGAATTTTGCGGACCAGTTCGAGTCTCGATATCGGTTCTTCCTGTTCAGAAGCACGCCGAAGCAGCACGCTCAATTCGGACTGTAGCGAACGATTATGCCGCTTTGCTTTCGATTTCAATCGTTCAAGAACTACAACATCAACATCTCTGACCAATACATCGGGCATGATTCAATTGCCTCCTCAAATGCTATCGTTATGATAGCATCAAGCAATCCGGAAAACAACGACTTTTTGGAACGTAAAGTTACTCCCCTAATAGACGTTCCGGCACGATGTCCGGTGTGAATCCGTCGAGGTTGAGGCGGGTCATGCCGCCGGCGTCTGTGTATGCGGTCATCGCGGCACGGCGGCGGACGCGAAGCGTGAAGTAGGTGATGCCGACGATCAGTCCGCCGGTGATGGCGAGGCCGATGCCGATAAGGATCACGAACACCGTTGAGGTAAAAATGCCGGACGTCGTATTAATGAACGCACGCTCGGCACGTTTGAGATAGTACGGGTCATCGCCGAGCCACTGAACGTTCTTTTCGTATTTTACCTGTTCGAGCAGTTCGGTCGCCGCAGCCGTGTCCGTGCCGTCAAATACAAACACGCTGTAGTTGCCGATGCGCCGGTAGACAGTGGTGGTGTCGCCCAACTCGCCTAACCGGGCAATGAATTTCGCGTCCGATTCGACCGAGACTTGCGGCGTCGTGTATTCGATGATCAGCAGCTTTCCTGCCTGATACGGCGCCGTAACCGCTTCAGTCCCGGCGGAAAAATCGACGAGGTCAAATATCGGCCTTTCGCCGAGAGCGGCTTTTAGCGCGGCCGTGTCGCGAACGAACGCCGTGCGGTCGCGAAGGTTTTCCCAATTGGGAAGATGCTTGATCAGCACCGGTATTCCATCGCCGTCTGACAACTCCTGACTCTGATAGGGTGTCTGGGCAGCCTGTTGAGCAAATGCAAATGGCACCGCCGCGGCCATCATAAGTGCCGCAAATATCCATTTGGTCAAAGACTTAAACTTCATTGATCACCTCTCCGCCAGTGCCTGAGCGGAATTTAGATTCTAGCATTAACGTCCCGTTTTTGCGTTAGTCACCAAATAGGGCGCGCCGAGCGCACCAAATCGTATACCGACCAACGCGCTCGTCGCACCCTAAATGCACGAATCTATTTTTGGATGTTTTTCGAAGACTAAAATATGTCCGTGATTATTGATGTAAATGCCAAAATTTACGTGCATATCGGGCAATAACGCCATCCATCGGGGTTTTGGCACGGCAATTGATTAGTTATCTGCGAGGGGGGAAATACAATGACAACTGAAGCATTAAATTTTCCGGTTTTTCATAGCGAACAAGGTATTGAATCTGACACCGTTAACTTTCCGATGGACACTGCCATCGGCAACCTTAAGACCGCCGCGGATTTCGAACTGACACGTTCCGCAGGCAAGGGCGACATGGCCGCCTTCGAAGAGATCTACACGCGTCATCATCGACGGGTTTATTCGATCTGCTTGCGAATGCTGCAAAACGCGTCCGAAGCCGAAGATCTGACGCAGGATGTCTTCATCCAGCTTTATCGCAAGATCGGCAGTTTCCGTGGCGATTCGGCATTCACGACATGGCTGCACCGCATGACGGTCAATCAGGTACTGATGCATTTCCGCAAACGAAATGTGAAGTTTGAAAAGACGACTGAAGAGGGCGATACGCCCGAGCAGATCGTCTCAGGCACGGCAAATCCGGAACGTATGCGGATCGTCGACAAGATCGCACTCGATAACGCGATCGAGCAGTTGCCGAACGGTTACAAGAACGTATTTGTCCTCCATGACGTTGAGGGCTTCGAACACGAAGAGGTCGCCCGCATCCTCGGATGCTCGGTCGGCACATCAAAATCGCAGCTGCACAAGGCAAGACTGAAATTGCAGAAGCTGCTCAAAAAGAAAGCCAATCCGCGTCTCGTCGGACTGACCACTTAATCTATTCTCGAAATCATACTTAATAACGGCCTCTCGGAAACGGGAGGCCTTTTTATTTGCCTGGATCTTGCGTCCCATTAGTGCCGCCAGACACACCAATAAATATCTGAAACTCTCTTCCTCAGTAGATAAATAAGGGGACGATGCCGATGCCGAGATAGGCTATCAAAAGGACCGCAAGAGCCAGTGATTCCCCGACGGAGAACTTCCCAAGCCCATTATAGAGCCCTTTCAGGTCGTGCCTCACTAAATAAAAAGCAGCGAATATGCCCGTCAGGACCAATGCCAGCGTCAAAACGAAGAATACATTTGCGATTTGGCCTGGCGACGCAATTTCGATCGCCTGAAGCAGTGTTTTACAAGCTGCGGTGTAAAGCAGGATCCGCCAAAACCCCACTAGATCCGACCCGGCATGTGAAAACCGCCGAATCAGAATGGCGAGAGCCGCAGCACAGATCGCATCTATCAGCGGTACGCGAAAAACTGTGAAGAGCGATTTGGGTGCGAGTGTATCCGGGCTGCCGAAAAGGCCTCTGGTAACTACAATTTCATTGGGCAGAGATGGATAGAAAACGGCCAAAACAATAAAGGCCATCGTCAAAATGAACCATGGAGCGCTTTTACCGCTGACCGTCTGCATCAACTCTTTTGTATGACGATATTCCGCCGTTCCAGTTCCGCAACGAACTTGACCGGGTCGATCGCCTTTTCCTGCGGAGTCGCTCCTCTCATGAGCACATCGCCGCGTGCCATCATCTGGGCGATGATCGAGGCCGGGAATGCGGTCGTTCGCATCATGGCGCTCATGCCGGTCGCGGCGTCGAGTCTGTCAACGATGTCGTACCGGAGCTTCTTCGCCTGGCCATCTTTTGTGCCGACAAAATCGAGCCGCACAAGCACATAGTCCGGTCCGTCGGCGGGCAGATGCTGCTGGAGCAGTTCGCCAAAGACCTTTCGCGGTTTTACCTTCTGAAAATCGACAACGATCTCATCACTCGAACATAGCCCGAGATCCATCATTGTCTTAAACTTTTCACAGTGCCCGGCATAGCGGATCGTCTTGTAATCGAGCTCGCGGATATTGCCGAGAAACGTGTCCGGCAGCGTCGATGTGCCGCCCGAGGTTTGAAACGCTTCGAGCTGCGGGAAGCCGTCGAATGAAAGCTCTTCGATCTCGGTCATCGACGGCACCTCGATGATCTTGCCGCCACGGATAACGCGTGCGACCTCGAGATATTCGTTGATCAGGCCCTCGACCGAAAACACCAGTTGGTAATTGAGCGGCGGTTGCGGATCCTGCGGCAAACCGCCGACGCGGATGTGGATCTCGTCCGTCGCGTCAAATGACGCCGCACCGTGCATCGCCAGGATCGACACCATTCCCGGTGCGAGCCCGCAGTCAGGGATGATATTGACGCCCGCGGCCTTAGCGGCGTCGTTCATCGCAAGTTGTTCGTCGACGATGTAGTTATTACCGCCGAGATCGCAAAAATTTGTACCGGTGTCGATCGCCGCCCGCGACAGCGACGCGTTGTACCAATAGTTGACGCACGAAATGACTGAATCGTGGCCCTGCATCAGCCGTGCGGCGTCCGACTGGTTTGACGCGTCAATATGATGCGGCACAACACGGCCGGCATCGACCGCGTCGGCGACCGCCTCGGCCTTTTTCAGATCGAAATCGGCAACCGTTACGCTCTCTACGTCCGGCGAATTGTGTATCAGATCAAAAACGGCGCCGTGGCCCATACGCCCGGCGCCTAAAACTAATATCTTCATATTGTGTATTCGTTGTTAGAGGTCAACGGATCAAATAGAGATCGGTGACCCGCCATTTACCACTCGTCCAACGGCTCAGGTTCCTGAGCGGCAATTATCGCCCCGGCGTATTCCCAGACCTTCTTTTTCCATACACGCATACCGTCCACAAGCTGCAAAGCTGCCTGTGGATGCGCCGCGTTGCGTTCGAGTCTGATGACCTGGGCGGTCACCGAGACCTCGTCGTCCGCGTGTTCCGTCACGGTCAGGCTGACCTTGCCGCCCACCAGCGGCAGGTTTCGCGGCAGATATACGAGCGTACCGTTCGGGCCGACGTTTTCCGTCAGGCCCTCTTGGATCACCTCTTTTCCGCTCGCATCTTTCCACCGCACACGTATCGGAAATGAGATCACATGCCGTCCACCGCCGCGTCTATCGTCCATATTTCAACCTCAGGAGCTAAGTCAGAATTCGCCGGATATCGAAACAAAATATACGCCAAATTGATAGCGGAAGTCTATCAAAAACAAAAAAAATTGACACGCGTAAGCGCCTTATAATTCAGCAATTGCATATATCATAAGGGGTTGCGGTTTTCAGTGGGGTGGACAGACGCGGCCCAAAGTGCTAATCTCTCTCTATGTTTCGGTCTCAGTGATACGAAAACAGGCGGGAATAAGTCCGCCGAAACAGTCTTCGTTAAATGCGAATAGTGGCTGATGACCCAAATCTCAGACACTATTTTTGCGTTTAGGCGGAGTCGTTAAAATTGGAGAATACTGAATGAAAAATCTCGTTAGAGGAGCTGCGATACTGTCGCTATTAAGTCTGTTCGTGGTGTTTATCTACGCACAGGCAGAGACAGGATCCACACTCGCTATAGCGACTGATTCGCAGCAGACCATTGAAAATAATATTTCGAATAATAATTTAGATAATAATTTTAGTCAGCAGTCAGTTAATCAGCAGGAAGACGGTAAGAAGTTAGTTAAGACGACCGGTTCGGTCAAGGTTTCAGGTGCAGGAGCAAGCCGCGGTGCATTTTCCGCAACAGCTTACTGCCTGACGGGAAAGACAGCAATGGGCCACGGCGTACGCCGCGGTATCATCGCCGCCGACCCGAGAGTCCTGAAACTTGGTTCCAAGGTCACCATCAGTGCCGGCCCGTGGAGCGGAACCTACCTGGTTTCCGACACCGGCGGCTCGATCAAAGGAAAAAAGATCGATATTTGGGTCCCCGGTTGTTCCGAAGCTCGTAAATTCGGACGTCGCACCGTTCAGGTCTTTTCTGCTCAGTAACAACTGACAAATACAATTAAAGAAAGCCGCCCCGAGCGATCGGAGCGGCTTTTTTGTTGGCTTCATACGGTCTGACCTCGCGGAATGATCAGTTTTCCTCACCCCACATCGGGGCGAAGGGGAGAAATTAGATGTTGAACTCACGTGCGTCCTCAGGTATTCTTTTCAGACCGAGGAGAAAACATGGAACGTAAAACGGCAGACGAATATCCGCAGGAGTTATTGGACCTTTTTCACGAGTATCAGCACGGCGATATGGACCGGCGGTCATTTTTGGGCAGCATTGGCAAGTTCGCCGTCGGCGGACTGACCGTCGCGGCGATCTTTGACAGCCTGACGCCAAACTACGCGTGGGCACAGACCGTACCGAAGGATGACAAAGCCATTAAGGTAGGATACGCGACCGTCGAGTCGCCCAACGGCAACGGCTCGATCAAGGGCTATCTCGCCAAGCCGGCGAAGGGCAAGAAGTTTCGGGCGGTGCTCGTCATTCACGAAAATCGCGGGCTCAACCCGTATATCGAGGACGTCGCACGACGCTTCGCGAAAGCCGGATATATGGCGTTTGCTCCGGACGGGTTGACCTCGGCCGGCGGTTACCCGGGCGACGACCAGAAAGGTGCGGCCGCCTTTCGCACGGTTGACGGCAAAAAAATGACCGAAGATTTTGTCGCCGCCTCCCTGTGGTTAAAGAAACGTCCGGACAGCAAAGGTAAACTGGGCGCGGTCGGATTCTGCTTCGGCGGCGGTATGGTCAACCAGCTCGCCGTCCGTCTCGGCAAGGATCTGAACGCCGGTGTAGCATTTTACGGCCGCCAGGCCGGAGTCGCCGATGTGCCAAAGATAATGGCACCGCTGATGTTCCAATACGCCGGTAACGATCAGGGCGTAAACGCCGGTATTGCTGCATACGAAGCCGCACTGAAAGAGAACAAGAAGACGTTCGAGACCTTTACCTACGAAGGCAAACAGCACGGTTTCCACAACGACACCACCCCACGCTACGACGCCGAAGCCGCCAAACTCGCATGGGAGCGTACACTCGAGTTTTTTAAGAAGCATCTCAAGTAACAATACCGGCTCCCCTCCTTACGAAGGAGGGGTGGCCGCCGCTTTGGGCGGACGGGGTGGTTCTCTCGGCTCCGAAGCATCTTAAGAAAAATGGTAGCTAATCTGGAAGACCGAGGCGATTCTTTAGGCTCCCCTCCTTACGAAGGAGTGGTGGCCACCGCTTTGGGCGGACGGGGTGGTTCTCTAGCTTGGTGACTCTCTCGACACCTAACTACGACGATCGATGCCATACAGTCGAAGCAAGTCAGATATTCACACACTTCCTCACCTCGCGGAGTTCAGGGATGAACTCCGGAAGAGCCTGACACCTGCCGAAGCATCGTTTTGGAACTTGGTCAAAAATTCCAGGCTTGATGGACGGAAGTTTCGCCGCCAGCACAGTATCGGCAATTACATTCTCGATTTTTACTGTCCGGCCGAGAAATTGGCTGTGGAGTTGGACGGCTCAAGACACTATTCGGGCGAAGGCTCGGCCTACGATCGAGAAAGGTCTGCATTTTTGGAATCCCAAGGAATCCGCGTGATTCGATTTGAGAACAAGATGGTGTTTGACGAACGTGAATGGGTCGCAGACGTGATCCGGAGCAACTTTCGGTTCGGCCCTCCCGTTAAATTCAGCGGGCATGCCCCACACGCATCCGAGAGAACCACCCCGTCAGTTTCATCAAAAAACGATGAAACTGCCACCCCTCCTTCGTAAGGAGGGGAGTTTGGAGTGCATCTATTCTTTGACTGACTTCTGCGCAACGTATACACAATTAACAGATACCGAACCCGTATAAGGATTCGGAAACTCGACGTTATGGGCGGTGGCGGAGCCGAATATCGATCGGAGATGTGCGGTAAAATCTTCGCTTGTGGGGTCGTCGGACCAGAGGGCGAAGGTGCCGTTGGGTTTTAGCTGATCACGGACCGCTGCGAGGCCTTCGGCGGTGTAGAATGAGCCGTTGCTGTCATCGAGAAAATGCTTTGGCGAATGGTCGATGTCGAGCAGGACGGCGTCGAATTTGCGGTTGGGGTCATCTGCGTCAAAGCCCGTCTGAGCGAGAGCAAAGAAATCACCTTGCCGGAGCTCGCATCTTGAGTCGCTCGTGAGCACGTCTCCATTTGGGACCAGTCCGGCCGTGTGCCAGCCGATGACGGGCTGAAAAAGATCGATGACGAGCAAGCTGGAAACATGCTTGTTTTTCAATGCCTCGGCGGCTGTATATCCGAGCCCCAGGCCGCCGATCACAACATCGAGCTCGCCCGAAAGCGAAGCCAAGCCAAGCGTGGCGAGCTGCTGCTCGGCCTCGGTAAAGAGGCTCGACATAAGATATTCGTCGCCGAGTTTGACCTCAAAAACCACCCGGTCGCCCAAAAGCGTCTCCACCCGCCGTCGTAGCGTCAGATCCCCAAGCGGCGTCTTTTCGTAACCAAGTTCTTTGATGTTCATCTTGTTTAGCCCGCGCTCCCTGATCAGAGCCCCGGCTTAAAACTCGCCGCGTCAAGATCGCCGCGGCGTGGAAAATGCAGCAGAGTGCCGGCAATGCCGACGATCGAGAACGCAAAAAAGTACGGATAGTCGAAGGCGAAGCCGAGAAGGAGGCCGAAAAGTGAAATGGATTCGCAAAGTGCACAGCCGACGATCAATGCGGACTGCACCATAGCGATGCTTCCCGTAGCAATGGCCTGACCGATGTAGCGTTTCCTTAAGGTAAATGAGGTCACCAGATTGACGATCGAGATCGCCGCAAGGGCTCCGACCACAACCGCGTTCTCACCCAACAGCGGCTGCGTAAGATCAAACCGAAACAGCCCGGGCTTGATAAAATAAAGAATGACGAGAAACAGCAATTGCGACATTACGAGCGCAAACCAGACGATCATCAACGTCGTGTGCGCTTGCTCGGGATTGATCTTTTCGTTTTGCATAGATAGATCTGACTCACACCAAAGTTCCTAATCGTCGATCGGGTTAAGTAGTTTAAGATAACGGAACCGCCCGAAATCCCCGTCGCGCGTTACCAAGGTCGCTCCTGTACGCATCGCAATAGTCGCAAGATGTGTGTCCATTGTGATGTCACCGGAAAGGCCTTTCTTTTCCATTTGATCAAGCATTTCGAAATAGGTTATGGAATCCGGCTGATATAACTGGACATTCGGACAGCTCAATAAGGTGTCTAAATACGCTCTGGCCTCCGAGAGCGGAAGCGGCGGATCGAAAAGACGTTTATTCGTGCCGATACGTATGAAAGCTAGGATCGAAGTTTCGCATAAAAGCACACAGTTGTTGGGATCTGCAATTGTGGCCATCAACCACTCTGAGGCGGCTCGATTTTCCGGGGCATCTTCGATCTTCGAATAGAGAAGAATGTTGCTGTCCAGTAAATACAACATATCGAGCCACTAGATCTCATCCAACATTCGCTCAATGTCGGCAATTGTTACACCTTTCGCCAGCTTGGTCTTAAACGGCTTGATCACGAAAGGCTCCGATTTGACCTCGGATTCGAATCGTATTCCTTTTCGAATCAGATCATTGACGAGATTTTTCTCTTTCATGCCGCGATTCTTAGCCAGTTTATCGGAGATAAAGTCAGCAACGTCCGCCTCAAGCGTCAGGGTCGTTCGCCGCGTTTTGCGATTTACGAGTGTTTTCGTATCCATAATGCCTCCACCCATGATTATATCCAAAAACGGGGATGACGTACAGAACTTTTATGTTTTGATGCAGCTATTCCGTCGCATCAAGCTCTTCTTCAAGCAATTGACGCTCGTAGAGGTCGGCGTATTCGCCGTTGAGGGCGAGGAGTTGGTCGTGTGTGCCGCGTTCGATGATACGGCCATCGGCGAGGACGCAGATGAGGTCGGCGTCGCGAATAGTCGAGACGCGGTGCGAAACGATCAGCGTCGTGCGGCCGGAGCGAACACCGCGCAGATTGTGCAGTATCTTTTCTTCGGTATAGGTGTCGACCGCCGAAAGCGAATCGTCGAGGATCAATATCCGCGGCTCACGCATTACGGCACGGGCAATGGCGGTTCGCTGTTTCTGGCCGCCCGAAAGCGTGATTCCGCGTTCGCCGACAAGCTGCTCGAAACCGCCTGGAAACTCCTCGATATCACTGGTAAGCCCCGCGATACGAGCCGCGTCCTCAACCGAGAGTCCCGAGCCCAAAGTCCCATGTCCCTTGTCCGTGGTATTCGCGTCCGATGCTCTTGGGGCTTGGGACTTGGGACTTGGGACTCCAAAAGCAATGTTCGCCGCAAGCGTGTCGCTGAACAGAAACGTCTCCTGGGGCACAAACCCGATCGCACTACGAAGCTGGCTGATCGGAAAGTCGCGAACCGGAATGCCATCGACGAGCACGCTGCCGTCCGGAGCGTCGAGCAGACGCGGGATCAGGCTTACCAAGGTCGATTTGCCGCTACCGGTCTTGCCGACGAGAGCGACGGTCGTACCAGGGGCGATGTCGAGATCAATGTTCCGCAGCACCGGCTTGCCGTTATACGCAAAATTGAGTCCGCGAAACTCGATGCCGCCGCCGATCGCCGGCTGCTCGGTCACGCCGGGCTCGTCCGTGATTGCCGGTTCGGCCTCGAGTATCTCGTTAAAACGCTTGAGCGACGCGGTACCGCGCTGATAAAGATTGACTACCCACCCGAGAGCGATCAGATACCAGATCATCCGCTGCAGATACAGCATAAATGCCGTGAAATCGCCGGCCGAGATCTCGCCCCGCACCGCCATAGGGACGCCGACCGCGACAATGATCACAAACCCGAGCCCGATGAAAAAGAAGAGCAAAGGCCGCATCGCCGCCGAATATTTGACGAGCTGCAGGTTGCGTAAGGCGTATTCTCGATTGAGTTTTTGAAATTTCTCGATCTCCGCATCTTCCTGTGCGTATGCGCGGATGACGCGGACGCCGGTCAGATTTTCCTGCGCCCGTGCCGTGATATCCGAGAAAAAGCCCTGTATCTTTTCAAAACGCCGATGGATCTGGTCGCCCAAGTATTTGACCGTCAGGCTGACGAGCGGCATCGGGATCAGAAGCAGCAGCGTTAGCTTGACCGAGATATTGAGCATGATCGGCAGCGATATTGCCAAAGCAAATACGGCTTGAAAGCAATAGAGGATCATCGGCCCCACGATCTGCCGAACGGCCCCGAGGTCATTGGTCGCCCGTGCCATCAGATCGCCGACGCGATTGTTTTGAAAATACTCGAGCGGCTGATCGACAAGCGACGCGTAAAAATCCTGCCGCATGTCAAACTCAATGTGACGCGACGTATTGATCAGTACGCGCCGCTGCAGGAACAGAAAAATGCCGCTGACGAGATTGATGCCGAGGATCACAAGAGGATAGTAAATGATCTTTTCGCGTGTGACCCCGAGCGTCAGGTCATCGATCGCCTGCCCGACCATATACGGAACAAACAGTCCGAACGACATCGAGCACAAAATGAAGAAGATCCCCGCCAGGATCTTCCATTTATATGGCTTGAAATATCGTGCGAATTTGCGTATCTGTTCCATCGGGCGAGCCTTTTGAGTCTGTCGTGTCTTTTGAGTCTTTCGAGTCGGTCGAGTCTTTCGCGCCCTTCGAGTGTTTCGTATTTGCGGAGCGATGAATCACTTACCTTGACTCAACAGACTCGACGGACTCAACAGACTCGACAGACTCGATCGACCCAACCGACTCACACCCTGGTGTATGTCGAAACCGCGGTGGCGATGTGTTTGCCGTCGTCGTTGACGACGTCGGCAGACACGGTAAAAATGCGTTTGCCCGCGCGTACGATCTTTGCCGTGCAGGTAAATGTGCCCGTGACGTGCGGCCTCAGGTAGTGGACGGTGAGGTCGATGGTCGCCGTTGCCTCGGTCAGCCCGAGCCGCGTCCGCACTGCAAATGCCATCGCGGTATCGATCAATGTCGCGGTCACGCCGCCGTGAAGCACGCCGCTCGGCTGCCGCAGGTCGTCACGCATCTCGATCGAGATCACGGCCACATCCGGCTGCAGGTCGACCAACTCCATCCCGATCAGCTTTGAAAACGGCAAACTGTGAAGGGCATTTTCGGCAAACGCGCGTTGTTCGGGCGTTATGTCCGGCCGCTGAGCATGGTCGGTCATATATTACGGCTTCGCGATAAGTACTTTTTTCATTTCCGGGAGCGGCACCAGCTTGAAATCCTTCGGGATTGCCAGCAATGTCTCATCGGGCTCGGCCTTAAATCCCACCAGTTCCACAGTCACATCGGCCGGGCCGGTACCGTTTGTGTTCTTAAAGATCTCCATCCGGACGGGCAGGCCGAGCTTTTCGTCAAAACTGATGATGGATGTCAGATCTTTGGTCGCTTCGCCCCATTTGCGGTATTTCGTGATCGTTCCCTCGGTGCCGATCTTCTCGAAAACGGCCTGTGCACGATTGTTGATCATTCCGCGGCTGAGCTCGCCTATCATTCGCGAGCGTTCGTCAAAACCGTGGCCCGAATCATAGTCCGAATAGGTCTTGGTTGCCATCGAAAGGACGTAATCCTTGTCCGTTTTCATCGTCGTCACCTGTCCCGGGTCGCCATAACCGGCGTCGATCCGCCAGTTTGCACCCTTGCGGACGGCAAAAAATCTCTCGACGACCGCACCCGCGGTCACCTTGATCTCGGCTTGGTAATTCTCGGGTTCTTCGTTCGCAAACGGCGGCTCCGCCCTTAAGGCGTCAGCCGGCGGAGCGATCGCCGCCACATCGGTCTTGGTTTGATTACAGCCCACTAAAACCAAGCTTGAAAACGCGAGAAAAAGTATGATCTTTGTTAAATTTGACAATTGCATTTGAGTATATAAATTCTAACATAACGAATGGCATGAACAAGGATGACACCAATTTAAGGTCGTGGCAGCGTCGGTTTCTGATCGGCAGTGCGGCGATAGCTCCGATCTCGCCGTTTTTGTTCCTGCAAGGTGCCCTTACGCGTTGGAAGGTCGGCGTTTTGCCGGACGCCGCCGGCCCGACACACGGCGTTGCCGGCGACGGCAATGATCCCGTCCGGCTTTACGTGATGGGCGAATCGACCGTCGCCGGGCTCGGTGCCAGCACGCACGAACTCGCCCTCGCCGGACAGTTTGCCAAACACCTGAGTTCACATATCGGCCGCCCCGTTGAGTGGGACGTTCTCGGCAAAAATGGTGTGACTGCACGCCGCACCATCGACGAACTAGTCCCGCAGATGCCCGACAAACAGTTTGACTACATCCTGCTAGGCATCGGCGGCAACGACGTGATGAAACTCTCGAGCCCCCGACGCTGGCGCGAGGATATGACCGAACTGATCGGGATCATGCGTGAGCGAAATCCCGACGCGGTCATCTTTATATCAAACTGCCCGATGATCATTTACACAAGTGCGATCCCGCCGCCGTCCAAGCAGTTGCTTTGGCAGCTTTCGCAGATGCACGACGCCAATATCAAGGAATTTACACGTGATATGGACCGTGTTTTTTATTATCCACAACCCGTCGAGGTTCGGCTCGAGGGCTTTTTCGCGGACGGCATCCACCCTTCGGAACAGGGCTATGACGACTGGGCCGCGGCGATGATCAAGTACTTTTCCCAACATCATAAATGGTAAACGCGGACGAACTCCGAGCCCTGATCGACGGCCACCACGAGTGGCTGCTCGTTCGTGAGGGCGGCCGTTCGTTCCCGCTCAATTGCACCGAGATCGACATCGAGATCGGTGCCGAAAAGACGATGTTCAGCTTTCCGGACGATGCCGGATTTCATTCGTGGCGGCTGAACGGCTTTGAGCTTGAGGGTTCCGATCTGGCTGTCGATGTCGCTGGTGCGTTTGGCCGCAACCGCGAGACCCTCCGGCTGATCCCGCGGACGCCCGCTGCCGAGCTGGCCGCCGAGGTCGAGCTTGCACGGCTCAAAAAGGCCAACGAGATCGGTCGAATGATCGCCGACGGCCACGCGGACACTCGACTCGAGCGGATCGCACTTAACACCGGAAACGGCCGCATGGCGCAGATCATCTTCAGCCGCGGCAAAACCCAATTCGGTGCCATCGGCGACGTTACCGCCGCAATGACGCCCGAGGCGATCATGACCTCGGCGATGCTCTGGTACGAACGGCTCGGAAAGCGTAAGAAGAAACCGGTCCTCGATGTCTGGATCGTCGCCGAAAAGCGTCAGGCGAGGAATCTGCAAAAGCTGCACGCGTTGCTGTCCGAACGCTGGCGCGCGATCGTCACCATTTTTGAGATCTCACGAAAGGCCGATCCGGCAGAGATCGTTGAATTGCCAAAACGTCAGATCCGCGATCTGTGGCGTGAAAAATCGCGCCCGCTGACGCTTCCCGATGACCCGCAGCCGAGCTCTATCGCTCGCGAACTGATCGCTGCCTCGCCCGAAAATACCGACATTGTCTATTCAAAACAGGGCGAGACCGTTCGATTTCACGGCCTGCCGTTCGCCCGCGTCAGGACGATGATGGGCAGGGAAAAGGCGTGGTTCGGCATCGGGAAGGCAAAACAACCGCTAACGCCCGAGACCGACGGCCGGCTAAGCACATTGCTCGCCGAGCTCGAGCTAAACCGCACGCCCGAACCGCCGAATAAACGTCACGAACTCTACCGCACAGCCCCCGAATCGTGGCTCGAGTCGATACTCCGCCGCAATATCAAGCTGCTCGACGCAAATCTGATACTGGCCCCGATCTACAACCAATTTCGCTCTTCGAATGACAAGATAGACCTGCTCGCACTACGCAAGGACGGCCGTCTTGTCATCATTGAACTCAAAACCCAACCCGACCGCGAGATGATCTTTCAGGCAGCCGATTATTGGCGAAAGATCGAGCTCCAGCGTCGTCGCGGCATCCTCGCCGCCGCTAATCTCTTTGGCGGACTCGAGATCATCGACCGTCCGGCACTGATCTACCTCGCCGCACCGGCGCTTAGCTTTCACCGCGACGTCGAATATTTTGCCGCTGCCGTTTCGCCCGAGATCGAGATCTGGCGGTTCGAACTGCACGAACATTGGCGCTCAGCCGTTAAGGTCATCGCCCGCATGTCACATTCGACAAATTATTGAGCTCCAACACTTTGGGTGCTACTATCGACCTTGGTCCAGCTATATTATCGGAGGTTACCAATGAAAGTTCACGGCGTTCGTCTTGCAGCAGCGGCTTTTCAGGTGTGGGTACTCGTTTTTTCGATCGCTGTGACGGTACCGGCTCAGGCACGGCCCGGTCGCGCGGTCGAATCGCCGTCGGCAGTTTTCAGCAACACCCAAGCCATCACCATCAACACGAACACCGGGCTGACAGCCCCGACCATCGCGTCGGTCTACCCATCATCGATCAGTGTCTCCGGCATGACCGGAAATATCACCAAGGTCGAGGTGTCGATCAAAGGCGTGACGCACACCATAGGGCAGATCGATCTGCTGCTGGTCAGCCCGACCGGGGCGAAGTTTGTCTTCCTTTCTGATAGTAACGCGGCGATTCGCGCGGACTCGTTTTTTACGTTTTCCGACTCGGGCGCGACAATGCTGATGCAGCCGAATCCGGTCGTCTCCGGCGGCACTTATCTGCCATCGGATCTCAACAGTGGTACCGACACCTTTCCCGCTCCGGCACCTGCCGGCCCGTACAACCTGCCGCCTGCGGCGACCTTCGCATCCGTCTTTAACGGCGCGACGCCGAATGGCACCTGGCAACTCTTTGCGGTTGACGACACCTTATTTACGCCCGGCTATATCGTTTCCGGCTGGTCAATGAACATCACGACCGACGGGGCACCTCAGACCTTCGCAAATCCGGGCTATATTGGTTTCAACGACATAATTGCTCCGGCAACACCGTACGGCTCGACAATAGATGTTTCGGGGCAAACAGGCGTGATATCAAAGCTAAAGGTTATGCTCACGGGCTTTTCGCACGCTCGTCCGTCAGATGTGGATGTTCTGCTGACCAGCCCGAACGGGAAGAGCGCAGTTATAATGTCGGATGTTCCCATTACCCAAACAGCAAACAGCATAGATCTAACATTTGATAGCGCCGCGACAGCATACCTAAATAACAGTCCGATGGTCTCGGGGTCATACCTGCCGTTTGATTTCTCCTCGGGCGAGAGTGATCTTTTTCAACCACCTGCACCGCTTCCCCCGCATCTGACATTTACCGATTCGTTAGATAGTTTCAACGGATTTAGCCCGAACGGCGAATGGCGGCTCTTTGTCGTCGACGATAGCCAGGTCAACAGCGGTTCGATCGCCGGTGGATGGAGCATCGAGATCACAATGGTTCCGACGCCCCCGCCCGCACCGCTTAGCTGTTCCGGCCCAAGTTTCAGCCCGACGAACTTTCCAACGGGGACAAATCCGACGAACATGGCGGTCGCGGACTACAACAATGACAACAAGGCGGATCTGGCTGTCGTGAACCAAGCTTCAAACGACGTTTCGATCCTGCTGGGCAACGGCAACGGAACGTTTGGCGCACAAACTACTTTCGCTGCCGGTTCGGGTGCTTACGCTATCGTTGCAGGTAAGTTCAACGCGGACAATATTTTTGATCTTGCCGTCGCCAATTCCGGCTCGGGTAATGTGTCGATCCTGCTTGGCAATGGCAACGGAACATTCGCTGCGGCGACGAATTTCGCAGCCGGTGTTAATCCGATCTCGATCGACTCTGCGGATTTTAATGGCGACGGCAAAGTCGATCTGTCGGTGGCGAATTTCGGAGGATTCTTCTACGGTTCGGTCACGATCCTCATCGGAAATGGCACCGGCGGCTTTGCCCTTGGCACCCCGGTCCGGACACGAACGCAGCCGTCTTACGTTGCGGCCACCAATTTTAATGGTGACGGCAATCAGGATCTGATCATTGCCAGTTTTGGGGCGAACAGCGTCTCGACGTTCGCCGGTATCGGCAACGGTACGTTTCAGCTGAATCAGAACATCTCAACAGGAGCCGGCCCAGTTGCCGTTGAGACGACAAATCTCAACGGTGATGCATTCCTCGACCTTGCGGTGGCAAACTATAACTCTGACTCTGTAACGATCTGTTACGGCAATAGCAACGGAGCATTCACCGGCTGCTCAGCTAATAATCCAGCGGGTGGAGCAAACCCGATCGCCCTCACGTCCGGCGACTATACCAATACCGGGGTTCGTACGATCGCATCAGCACTAAGCGGTTCGAATGCAGTCGGTGGATTCGCAAACCCGATCGCCGTCGGCCTGTTTCCAAATGCGATCAAAACAGCTGATTTTAACGGTGACGGCAAACCAGATATGGTCACCGCAAACTCCGGTTCGAATGACGTTTCCGTCCTGATCAACAGCTGTCTTGCGGCAAAGGGGCTGCTGTATGATTACAACGCTGATCGAAAAACCGACTATTCGGTGTTCCGGCCTTCAACGACGTCGTACTATATCCAATCGCTCAACAATTCGGGACCGCATCTAACTTTTGGCAGGCCGAACGACACGCTCGTTCCCGCCGATTATGACGGCGACCGACGCACAGATTTTGCCTATTACCGCCCTGAAAGCGGTTTATGGTTCATATTGGATTTTGCTAACAGGCCGCTATATTTTCTCCAGTTCGGCCTACCGGCGGACATTCCAACTCCTGCCGATTATGACGGTGATGGCAAGGCCGACCTTGCCGTCTTTAGGCCTTCGGATGGTAACTGGTACATTCGCCGCAGTACTGACAATTCGCTGCAAGTCACACATTTTGGCGCTAGCGGCGACAAACCCGTGGCGGCTGATTTCGACGGCGACGGCAAGGATGACATTGCAATTTTCCGTCCATCGACCGGCGTCTGGTACATTTTGCGTAGCTCGGACGGACAGGCAACTATTCGCCAATTCGGCATCAGCGAGGATAAAACTGTCGTCGCTGATTATGATGGCGACGGCAAAGCTGACATCGCCGTTTGGCGACCATCAACCGGTGTATGGTATATCCTGCGTTCGTCTGACGGCGATTTTAACGCTATTGCCTGGGGATTGTCGGCTGACACTCCGGTTGTCGGCGACTTCGACGGCGATGGCAAGTTTGATCTGGCCATCTGGCGTGAGAGCGACACCACGTGGTACATACGCAAGAGTTCGGATTCGGGCGGTCTGTATTACTTCTGGGGGGCCGCCGGCGACAAACCGTTGCCGAATGCCTACATCCGCTAGGATTTTGTGTTGACGAATTTGTAACCGATGCCCCGAACGGTCTGAACGATCTTCGGGTTATTCGGTTCGTCCTCGAGATGTTTGCGAAGGCGGACGATAAAATTGTCGATCGCCCGCGTGTCGGTGTCTTCCTGCAGATGCCAGACCTCTTCGAGAATGACCTTGCGTGAAACGGCACGTCCCTCGTGTTCAAAAAGGTACCGCAGCAGATTGGCCTCCATCAGCGTCAGGTGGATCAGCTCGTCGCCGTTGCGAAGTTCGAGATTTTCGAGATCCACGGTGCGGCCGTTGATGCTGACGACGTTTACGGTCTCTTTAGCCTTGGCCTCAGTTCCGCCCCAAACGCTTCGACGAAGCAAGGCCTTCAGCCTTGCCAGAAAGATATCGAGATCGAACGGCTTTGCCAGATAATCGTCCGTGCCGGCCTCAAACCCGTTCAGTACATCTTCGGGTCGCCCCCGAGCCGTCAGCATCAGGATCGGCGTGTAATCGCCGCGTCCGCGCATCGTCCGGGCGACCTCAAAACCGTCCGCCTTTGGCAGCATAACGTCGAGCACGACGGCGTCGAACGCCTTTTCGGCCAAACGCGACATCGCCCGTTCGCCGTCCGCCGCAACCTCGGCCTCAAATCCCTCGGCCTCAAGGTTAAACCGTAACCCGTCCGCCAGATGCTGTTCGTCTTCGACGATCAAAATATTCATTCCCGGATAACCTGTCATTCATCACAAGTATATGTGATGGAGATGTCAGTTCCGAATTACATCTCCGAGAATCTCCATCACGGCCTTTTGCCGGTAATCGAATATCTGGTCCAGCTCCTTTCTGACGAAAAAATGGGCGATGTCCCCGAGCGGTTCAAACGGCAAGCGATAGCGGACCTCGTCGACGATCAAGGTTTGTTCGGGTCCGAGTTCGGTAAAAGTGTGGGTGTGTATCCACTGTGTGTATGGCCCGATCAGCTGTTGATCGACAAAGCGAAATGGCGGTTCCCAGACCGATATCTCGGTCCGCCATTTGATCGGCAGGCCGCGCATTTTCAGTTTGTAATCGATCAGCGCACCCTCCATGATGTCGATCGGCTGGGGCGTCGTGATCTGAAAATTGAGTTGCGGAGGCGTAATTCGCTCGAGGTTGCCGGCGTCGGCAAAAAAATCAAAGACCTCGGGCCGCGGCAGGTCGAGTGTCAATTCACGTGTAAGAATATGTTCAGCCATAGACGTTGGCGGTCAGTGGATCGCCTAAGTAGGTGATTCGCCAACCGCCGCTGATCAGATGCTGAAATGTTCGGCTTTATAGCGCTATCAGCGGTCGCCCGAGCAACGCCTGTACGAACATTAGCATGAACAACCCGAAGTACGCCGCCGCAAAGCCAATGGTACGCGCCGTTCGTCCAGAACTACGATACCGCTCGACCAGATCACCAACGATCGGCAACGCCTGCAGCGAATATAGCCGTAGGAAATGAGCTACGCGGAGATCGCGGGCGACGGTCGACCAGTTAACTAGAGGCAATCCGGGCCCGCCATCCGCAGCGCCGACCTGGCGTACTCGGTCGAATGGCCGAACTAAGCCTCCAAATCCTCAAAATTTAGTCGTCGTCCGGCTGTATAAAAAACGGGTTTACGTCTAATATGTCAGAAACCTACATATGGATGACCCAACAAAACTAGACAGTTCTGGCAACGAAAACAAGACCGCGATCAAGGCCAACACTACCGCCGACACCAAAGCGGGTGACTTTGTTGCTGGTACGGTGCTCGCGGACCGCTATCGCATCATCGGCCTGGTAGGCAAGGGCGGGATGGGTGAGGTTTATAAGGCTGAGGACATTAAGCTCTCGCAGATGGTCGCGCTCAAATTTCTGCCCGACAGCTACCAAAACGACAGCGGAGCACTCGAACGTTTTCACGCCGAGGTGCGCAATGCCCGTCAGGTGTCCCACGTTAATGTCTGCCGTGTGTTCGACATAGGCGAGATCGACGGGCGGCATTTTTTGTCGATGGAGTTTGTTGATGGCGATGACCTGTCGGAGCTGTTGACGCGGGTTGGGCGGTTTACCCACGAAAGAGCGGTTGAGATCTCGCGGCAGCTTTGTGTTGGGATGGAGGCGATACATAAGGCCGGAATTCTCCATCGCGACTTCAAGCCCGCAAATATCATCATCGACAAAAAGGGCATTGCGCGTATTACCGATTTTGGCATCGCGGGAATTGAGGCCGACATTTCCAAAGACGAGATCCGCTCCGGCACGCCGGCGTATATGTCGCCTGAGCAGATAACGGGCAAGGAAGTCACGACACGCAGTGATATTTACGCACTTGGCCTCGTGATCTACGAGATCTTCACCGGCAAACAGGCGTTCATCGCGGCGACCGTCCCCGAGCTGATAAAAATGCATCAGACGGCGACGCCGACCAACCCTTCGACCCACGTCAATGGCATCGACCCGCTGGTCGAGAGCGTTATCGCACAATGTCTCGAAAAGGATCCGAAGGATCGTCCGCAATCCGCTCTCCACGTCGCGATGGCTCTGCCCGGCGGCAATCCGATGCAGATCGCCCTCGACGCCGGTCAGACTCCTAGCCCGGAGATGGTCGCCGCATCGCCGAAAATAGGGGCGTTAAAGCCGATAGTTGCTCTGGCTTTGCTCCTGACCATAATTGTTGGTTACGGGGTCTTGGTGGCAGCCTCAAAAAGTACATCAGTTCAGCATTTTGTGCCGCTCGACAAATCGCCCGATGTTTTGAGTCAGCGCAGTCGTGAGCTGGTTAAGAAATTCGGTTACCCAACGGTTGATGCGTATCATTTTTTTGGGCGGGATATCGATTACTATGACTACCTGAAGCAAAATGATCAGACACAGGAGCGATGGCAAAAACTGGCAACCGGACAGCCTGCCGTTTTGTCGTTTGATTCTCGCACTGGCGCTCAGCCGATAGTGCCTCTCGCCGGCGGAGCCCCGAACACTAACGACCCGCCAAACGTCGTCCCCGGAATGACCCTGATGCGGGTTGATACGACAGGACGTTTGATCTATTTTGAGGGTGTTCCGCCGCGAGTCAAAGAGGCAGATCAGCCGCGCGTCGAATTTGATTGGGCGGGTGTTTTTAAGGAAGCCGGATTTGACCTCACTTACTTTCAAGCGGTTGAACCGCAATTGACACCACCGCAGGCCTTTGACGAACAGAGAGCTTTTTCGGGTAAATATCCCGACGGGCCTGAGATCCCGATCCGCGTTGAGGCGGCGGTCTATCAGGGCAAACTCGTTCATTTTCAAATTGTTGCTCCGTGGGATCGTCCTCCGGGTGCACCGACGAGTGTGACCCTGAGCATTCTGCAACTTGTTGTTTGGATTTCACTATATCTCGGATTGTTGTTCGGTGGCGGGTGGCTCGCCCTCAGAAATATCCGCGCCGGACGGAGCGATCTTAAAAATGCCTTTCGCGTTGGTTTGTTACTGTTCGTAGCACGAATGATGATCGGTTTTTTTACCACCCATCACGTCGCTTCGTTTGGCGAATTCAATCTCTTCATTACGGCTTTGGCATTCGCGCTGCTCTGGGCGGTATTGGGCTGTCTGTTATATCTGGCGTTTGAACCTTATTTGCGAAAGATCGCCCCGGAGCGTGTCATCTCGTGGAATCGGCTGCTGGCGGGTGACTGGCGCGATCCGCTTGTTGGACGTGACGTTTTGATCGGTGTCGCGGGAACTTCGTTTATAGCTTTTATGAATCTCCTGTTGAAAAATTTGATACCAAGATGGCAAGGCAAACCACCGAACCTCAATTTGATCGACCCATTGAAACTGTCTAATATTTTTCCGGCGATCTTTTCAGATAGTATCAGCCAAGCGCTGATTGTGGCGTTAGGGTTGTCGTTTTTCATTCTGTTCTTTGGTTTGATACTTCGTCGCAAATGGTTAGGCGCAGTGGCGGTTTGGTTGATCTTAATTGCAGTTACTCTCTCTCCGAGTTTTGCCCCCCTTGAAATTGTTTCTGTAATTCTGGCGAACACTCTCTTGGTTTTTATAGCGACGCGGTTCGGGGTTGTGGCGGTGATGGCTCTGTGGTTCTTTAATATTCTAGACGACATTCCGTTTACAACCGACATTTCTGCCTGGTATTCCGGCAATTTCATCCTCTTTGTCATCGTTCTGTTGGCAACGTCATTCTATGGTTTTTACACCTCGACCGCCGGACAAAAACTATGGCAAGGCAAACTCCTCGGGGACGGGGATTGAAGAAGGGGATTCACCACAGAGGCACGGATGGCACAGATGGGAATTCACCACAGAGTCACAGAGAGCACAGAGGATTCTTAGAAGGTTCTTCATAGTACCGAGTGTCGATTAAAATGAAGTTCCCAAATGATTCTGGTTTGTCTTTCTCTGTGTCCTCTGTGACTCTGTGGTGATTCCGGAAAAGCTACAAAGACAATAAAGGCCGTCCGCTAAGGGCTTGTGCAAACAAGAACATAAACACCGCAAGGTAGACAAACGCAAAACCGACGGTCAGAGCGGTTCGTCCGGAAACGCGGAACTTTTCAAGCAAGAGACCGACGATCGGCACCACTTGTAGCGAATGTAGGCCGAGGAAATGTGGGACGCGAAGGTCGCCGGCGACGGTCGACCAGTTAACCAGAGGCAATCCGGGCCCGCCATCCGCAGCGCCGACCGTGTGACCGACTCGAGAAGACATATAACCGCCCTGAATACTGCCAAACATGAACAATAACAGCCCGAGCCGTATTCCCCAGACGACGGCCGGCGGCAGGTCGATGTTCGAGCGGAAATAATGGTATGTCAGCACGCCGACCAAGATCGTGTTGATAACGATCGCCGTGCCCATCACCGCAAAGATCGCCCCGTCGATGGGATTTCCGATATTAAAATGCGATGTCGTACCGCGAATCGCTTGCCCCGTTACCGCAGCCATCTCGACGGCGAAGACGATTATCATGGCCCACGATGTCATTCGTGAAAATCGTTCTTTATTCGGCAGATATTGCAGCAAAACGGCGATTGTCCAGACAAATATCGCGATCGAGATGTAAAACTTCATCGGCTTGATCCAGCGGTTGGTGCCGAGGATCTGAGTATTGTCGGCAAGCGACAATCCAAGTGTTGCGACGAAGCATACGAAAGATATCGCGCCGGCGACCATCAGCGGCCGTTGATCGCTAAACAGTTTCGAGATCATTCTCGACTCCTTTTCGCGGGATGAATAGCTTGATCGCCGTATAGAGCAAAAAGCCGATCGGCCCAAAAAGAAACGTCAACACCAAACACGGGATCACCAGCAAATGCGATATTCCGCGACGCTGAGCATCACGCACCTCCCAGCTGCCGATAAAGAGGTCAAACGCCAGATAATGTATCCAACCGGCCAGCACCGCCCATTCGTTGGTAAAGAGCTTCATCACGTTTGCGAGCGAATCGAATCCGCCCTCGGCCTTACCAAAAAACAGCACGATAAGCGCCAGATACGCGACCGACAGCAGCAGCGGTACCGCACCGCTCAATACGACTAACCGCGTGAATTTCCAACGCGGCAGGATCGCGATCAGCAGCCAACCCGCCATTGCCGTTAGGTTTACGATAGAAAATATCTGTTCAGCTTTCATCTTTGTTCTCCCTACTTAAGCCCTTTCCCTAGTTCACGCACTTTCCCGATCCACTTCTTTCGTTTTGCTTCGTCCGAAGACTTGACCTGTCCAAATGCCGTCACGCCAACGGGTTTGATCCCGCAAAACTCGAGCACCGCCTTTTTCATCGTCCGTCGGCCGCCGCCGAAGTACACCAGTCGGTCGTACCAAACGGGAGCGTCCATGGTCACGATCATGCGACCCGACCGCCCCGTAAGGTATTTGTCCCAGAATGCCGAGTTTTCTCTGTATTTGAAGGCAAATCCGGGAAGAAAGGTGCGGTCCAGAAAGCCCTTTAACAAAGCGGGCATCGTGCCCCACCAGATCGGATAGACCCAAACGATGTGCTCGGCCCACTTTATCGATTCCTGGGCGTCGGAAAGGTCCGGTTCGAGCTGTTGGACGTCGTGATAGCCCATACGCAAGATCGGATCGAAATTGAGTTCGCTCAGGCTGATCGCCCGCACTTCGGCTCCCGCCTGACGTGCTCCTTCTGCGTAACTTTCTGCGAGGCCGGCACAAAAACTTTTTGTATCCGGATGTCCCATGATCACCAATACTTTTTTAGACATCATTCTTTCTCCAAATAGATATAGTTATCACCGTTAAGTTACTGAGTAAAAAAATTCAATCCCTAAGTCCGTTGATCAGCGTATCGACGACCGATGCGACGAGGGTTTCTTTATCGACAAATGGAAAACCGTCATGGGTGATCAGCAGCGACGTGACACCGTGGATACCGGCCCAAAGGGTTTGCGAGACTGTTGCGACATCTGACCCCCGGATAGCCCCGGCTTTCATGCACTCCGCGACTGAATCCGAGAGCAACTCAAACGCACGTCTTCCCATTGATTCGTCAAATGAATACTCCTCGCCAACGGAATTTGCGCGCTTCGGCGAGATGAACACGACGTCATAATGATGCGGATTTATCAGGCCGAACGCGACGTACGCGAACATGCCCTGACGCAGCACCTCGATCGGCGTCGTTCCCAACAACTGACTCCGAGCGATCTGCTCGCTGAGCTTTGTAAATGCTTCTTCACACACCTGGTGGAGAAGCTCGTTCTTGTCCTTGAAGTAGAGATAGATCGTCGTCGGCGAATAGTCGATCCGTTTTGCGACCTTTCGCATTGAAACGTTCTCATAGCCCTCGGCGACGAACAGCTCTCGGGCGGCGTCAAGTATCTCTTGGCGCAGATCTTCCTTCTCTCGTCTTCGTCGTTCGCTGATCGTCATAATACTTAACACTGTTAAGTTACATTACACAGTAAAGCACTGTCAAGTGCTTTACTAAACCTGAACCTAGTTTTTTGTTTTCAGATACTTTTTCGGTATCGGGTTATCGGGCGTTTCGGCTTGCCAGTAGATCGTGACGACCCACCATCGTTTGCCGTCATTGAGCAGCTGAAAGCTGTTGATGCCGCGAAGGAAGGGCGTTTTGTCGTCCGATTTGCGAAATGCGTGATAGGTCGAAAAGACCTGTGCGATGTTGCCGTACATGTCGACATGCCGGGCGAGTTCGCGTTCATGAAAACCGTCCTTGGCAAAAACGGGATCGGCACGCTTCACGTAATCGGCGGGCGAGATCGCATTAGCGCCAAATATTCCAGTCTGAGCGTTTTTCCCGGCCGGTATCAGCTTTGCGTCTTTGTAAAAGAGCGATTGAAACCGTTCCCAGTCGCGGGGTTTTCCGGCGTCGCCTGAGATCACGTCATATACTGCCTTCATTATCGCATCGAGCGATGCGACGTCTTTCGGGTCAGCCTCTTTCGGTGTCTGTGCCATAGCGGTCTGAAACATGAACAATGTGACGGCGAATATGAGTATGAGCTTTTTCATACCGACATCATACGCTCATTTTGGGGATTTTGTTTACCACCGCGGACATCAATTTCCGTCTGCACGCGTTTCGATACGGTCCTGAAGTTCACGCGGCAGCGAACTAAAAAGGTCGATGCCCGCCCGTTGCTCGATCGCCCTGACCGTTGTTCGGTACTTCTCCCAACTGTCATTGGCAATTCCGTCAGTATTAGGCATATCGACAGCGATGATTCGGGTCACGTTCGTGATCGTGTCGACACGCTGCCCGCGTCCAAAGACGACTACCACCTTCCAGCAGTTGGTGGGCACCGTGACCTTATTTTTCAGGCGTTCCGCTTCGCCGTATACACCCGCGAGGGTGTAGAGTTCGTTGCCGCGTCGGACGAGCGTACGGGCGTAAGACTCAAATTTCTCCCATGGAAACTGATTGAGGTCGGCGGTCTGCGGGACGATATTCGACATATAGAACGTCTGCCCGAATTGCTCACGGTTGCCGAATCGGTCCGCTGCCGGCACGAGATGCCCGCGGTCATAGCCGCTGCCGGCATAATCGTAGTAACCGATCCGCCGAAACGACCGCGGCAGTTCGGGGTCGGGCTCGAACATCGGCCGTTCGATTGAATTACTAAGATCCGCGGCCCGCGTCCGCCACGCCGCCCAGTTGGCAGTGCCGCGTGAATTGTTATACGAGATCACGGACGATTCGCGAGCAACGAGATAATTGTCTTCATTAGACGCGTCGGCGGTTGCGTTCGTCGGGTTGCCAAACGGCAATTTGGCGGATCCGACGCTTGCCGGTGCCGCGGGCTGCTCAACAGACGGCGCCGGACGCTGCTCGACGTAGGCACATCCCGCAGCCGCCAAGGCGATAATGGCGGTGAGCAGCAGCACGACGAACGATCTGATCTTGTGGGTTGTATGGCACGTCGTCTGCATCGAATGTGAGTTTAGCAAACCCGCCCCAAAAATCCGAGATAAGCAGATTCCCGGCATTTACGGTAAAATACAAGTCTGTGGTTGAAAAGGTACATATTACGGGCCTCACGCCCGAACAGCTCGTCGAGATGGCCGCCAATTTTGGCGAACCGCGTTATCGCGCCAATCAGATCTTTAAGGCCGTCCATGAGCGGCGGCTTCGTTCGTTCGAGGACATTACCGATCTGCCTAAAAAGTTGCGTGAAAAGCTCGAGACCGTCGCCGACATCTCGCGTCTGACGGTCGACGCGCGATACGTCTCGACCGACGGCACGCGGCGCTATCTGATGAAAACGGCCGATGGTTATCCGGTCGAAACCGTGTTTATCCCGAGCGAAAAGCGTGACACCGTCTGCTTTTCGTCACAGTCCGGCTGTCCGCTCAAGTGCGATTTCTGCCTGACGGCAAAGCTCGGCCTGCTCCGCAACCTGACCGTCGGCGAGATCGTCGAGCAGATAATTATCGTCCTCAACGACGTTTATGGCATCGGAGCCGAAACGCCGCACGGCACCAACCTTGTCGGAATGGGTGCGGGCGAACCGTTCCTCAATTTTGAAAATTTGATCGCCGCACTCGGCATTATGGCCGACGAAAACGGCTTGTTCATCGTACCGAACCGCGTCACCATTTCGACCGCCGGCATCGTGCCGAAGATCTACGAATTTGCCGCTCTCGAAAACCGGCCGCATCTGGCGATCTCGCTGTCGTCGGCTCGCGACGAGCTGCGCGACACGCTGATGCCGATCAACAAACGCTGGAGCCTCGACGATCTGATGTCGGCGGCAAAGGAATTTGAGGGAAGTTTAAGACGCGGGGAGCGGTTTACATTCGAGTACGTAATGCTCGGCGGCGTCAACGATTCTGACGCCGACGCGGGCGAACTTGCACGTCTGCTCGACCGCTATCAGCTCTCGCGGGTCAAGATCAACCTGATACCGCATAACGGTGCCGAGCAGCTCGACTACAAAACGTCGCCGCCCGAGCGTGTCGAACGGTTCAAGAGTATTTTGGAATCACGCGGCGTCTCTGCGTACGTTCGCCAGCCGCGCGGCCGCGACATCTACGCCGCCTGCGGCCAACTTGCAGCTATGGACAGTGAGAAAGGTTGAAAGTAAAACGGCCGAAGAGCATTAGCCGGACCCGACGGGCTTTTCGACTTTTTCACATTTTCACTTTTTCCCTTTAAGAATATGGAACTACTTATTCCCGGCCTCATTCTCGTCGCACTGATGGTTTATGCATCGACCCGCATCAAGCGTGTCGCAGCCGAAGCATTTGAGGCTGAAACCATTGAAACGGCCGAATTTTCGATCGAAAAGCCCGAGGGCTTTCTCAACGTGATCCGCCCGCACGACGGACTGGCTCTCGAGGCTTATTCGAAAGATTTCGGCTCGGCTGATGCGGCCGATTTTAAGGCGGCGAGGGCTGAGATCCGCATTTACCGCAACCGTTCGCTCAAATACGCCGCCGGTGCGATCCGCGAGGCCGCCAAGGTCACGTCCGAGACCACCGAGGTCATCGACGGTCGCAAATACGTTGTCTTTGAGGCAGAAATGGTCGAACGCGGCATCGGGTTTCGCGAAATTTACAAGCTTGCCGAGAGCGGCGGCAACGTAGTTGAATTGAAGTTCATCGTACTCGAAACGCTTCCCGAAGCGATCTCGGCAGGCGTCGATGCGATGCTATCGAGCTTTACGGTCAAATAGAATTCGAAATGAAATTTAACCTTGTCAGAACACTGTCGATTTTTGTGTTATTTATTGCTGCGGCGGCGCTTACCGGTGTAAACGGCCAGACTGTCACGGGCTCGATCGCCGGCGGAACGGTCACGCGTGGAAAGGCGGCCAAGGCGACAGTCACACTTAGCCTGCCGAGCGAATTGCACGTCAATTCTAATCGTCCGGGAACCGAGTACCAGATACCGACGACCGTTCGTGTCACTGCGCCGGGCATTACGATCGGGCCGGTCACCTATCCGCGCGGCCACAATAAGAAATTCGCTTTTTCTGAGAATACGATAAACATTTACGACGGCCGGACCACGTTTCGCTTCAACGTGACGGTGCCCCGCAGCTTTCGCGGCGACCGCATCTCGATCCGCGTCGCTGTGAGATATCAGGCGTGTACCGACGAGGTTTGCTATCCGCCGAAGACCAAAGAGATCACGCTGACCGCAAAGGTCAAATAGCGGCTCTAGCGTCGTCCGATCACCGATAGCAGGCGGCCGGTCTTACCGTTTGTACGCTTTTCCAAACGATATGAGAAAAACAGATCGACGAGTTCCATCGTGCAAAACGGTGCGGTATGGATCGCATTGTTCTTTATTCCCGCTGATACAAGCTGATCCCGGTTTGCCTGATGCAGGTCGACGAGTGCGTGGCCGGGACGCGTCGGCATAAAGTATTGCTCGCTGCCCTCGAAATTGGCTGCAAATGCGTCAATCACGTCCTGCCCGATCTCGTAATTGCGTCCGCACGCCGCCGGCCCGATGGCTGCGATCATATCTCCCGGGTCAGCTCCGTATTTATCTACCAATCTCTTCACCGCCTTGGCCGCGATCGAACTGACGGTTCCGCGCCAGCCGGCATGGACCGCCGCAAATGCTCCGGTATTCGGATCGCCGATCAGAACCGGCACGCAATCGGCAGTCTTGACGGCAGCCAAAACGCCCGCGAGATCGGACGCGACCGCATCGGCTCGTTCATCAGATTCTGCAATATCAGAAAGCTTGTTGATGTCCTTGATGTCGTCACCATGGATTTGCCAGACGGTCGCCAGCTGCCATTCGCCGTCAAAAGCACGCAGGAAACGCCTTCGATTCTCGTATATATTCTCGTCCGAATCTTCGTCAAAACCTGCCAAATTTAGGTCGCCCTCGGGAAACGGCGACACACCGCCGAGCCGCGTCGAAAAGCCATTGGCAAAGCCCGCTGCCTCGAGCGCCGTGCAAACCAGCACCTTTACGCCGTCACGCTCTCGCCAAACAAAGCCGCTATCGGTTAAACTCGTGTCTTCAACTGTGATCATTTCTACTGGCATCGACATTGTGGAAGTTTATCGTATACGCGAAACGTTGGAAAGAACGCCGCGGTTCGCGACACGTGTCTTTACCGAACGTGAACGTACCTATTGCGAGAGCAAGGGCGTCACCGCCCACCAGAGCTACGCCGCCCGATTTGCCGCTAAAGAAGCGTTTTTGAAGGCTCTCAAGACAGGTTGGCGGGGCAAGATCTCATGGCAAGACATCGAGGTCGTGTTAGACGCAAGCGGTGCCCCCACAATTGAGATCACCGGCGAAGCCAAGCTATTGCTCGACGCCGCCGGTGCTGATACCGTCCACATTTCACTATCGCATACGGCGGATCACGCCATTGCTCAAGTCATTTTAGAAAAACGCTGATGTGCTAAGGTTTGACCACCGCCGCATCCAGCGTAAAGTATGCGACCGCGACGTCATGGTCCGAAAACCGCTCGGCGCGTGCATCGTCATTTCGGTATACCGCGGGAAAATCGGCATTGACGCGTGCGTAGCCAAATCCGTGTATGTAATTCTTCAGCCCGTCGCTGACGATGACGTGGTCGAGCACCTGGCCGTTTCCGTCATACCGGTACGAGTATTTTTGCTCGGCGTTGATCAGATCGACGAGGTCGATCATGTCCGGATTTACCAGATCTTCCGACGGATTCATCACCTCGTCTTTCGGTGCCGGTTTGCCCTTGATCGCTCCGATCACATCGACGATGCCGTCATTAAATTGGAAAGCGTTAAAATCGCCGATGAGGATGATCTTGGCGTTCGGGTCGGCCTTTTGACGCTCCTGCACGAATTTGGCCAAAAACTCTGCCTGGAGCCGCTTCTTGGTCCGTACGCCATCCATGCGTTTCGGGTCGTCGTAGCCAAGGAACGATTTCAGGTGATTGACGATCACGGTAAATTCGAACGGCTGGTTGGTCTTGGTGTCCTGGATCGAAGCCCGCAGCATAAGCGGCGGCCGATCGTTGAGAAAAGCCTCGTCCGACGTGCTCTTGTTATCGAATCTGTCCTCTTTCCCCAACTGTTTGACCTCGATCACCTTGATCCTTGAAGTCTTGACCAGGAATCCAGAATCGATGCCGCGGCCGTCGTTGCCGTCAATCAGATATGCTTCGTATTTCGGGTTTGGCTTTCCGGCGGCTTCGGCGTCGGCGTTGATCTTGTCGGCAAGACGCTTGAGCACCGCGAGATTCTCTACCTCGATGACGCCGATGACGTCGGGCGTCTGCATGATGTTGCGGACCGCCAGCGAGATCTTGTTGAAACGTTTTTTCAACGATTCGGTCGTGGCGATATCCTCTTTGATGTTCGGGTCGTCCTCGTCGTCAAAGAGATTTTCGACGTTCATACCTGCGACTGAAAATTGACGTTCTGTGACCGGCGGCAGATTGACCTGCTTGACGTAGCTCGAGACCGACGGCCGTTTTTCGACATCGGTCAGTATCGTGTATGTACGATATCCGTAGTGGAGCACGCCGGTCACGTTCTTAAGTTCCGTCAACGCGGGCACATCGATCGCCTGTGAACCGAGCTGTGCTGTACTCTCGACACGCAACCGCTCGGGGTTCGAATCGTTGAGCCGCATTTTCGGATACGCCTTTCTGAATTCGTCTTTTTCCTTGTCGGTCAAAAAGACAAAATCATACAGTTCGTAGCCCGGCTCGCGAAACGGTTTCGCCAATCCTTTGACCACGCCGTAGAACGTGCCGTTAGATTCCGATTGATCGCTTTTAATGTCGACTCGACCACCCGTCGGGGCGATGACCGTCATTTCGGCCACAGCGACACGCATACCCTCGTATTTTTCAAGCTGATCGATGGTGTTGAGCTTAAAATTATCTATCGTCAACGTGATCGGTTTGGGCAGCGGGTTTGCCTTCGAAAGCACCTGGATCAGGTCGCGGCCCTTGAACATCGACAGTTCGGTGATCGGCAGGCTCGCCTGCTCGGCACGCGGGCGAAATTCCTCGACCGAACCCGAAACTACGACCAAATTACCGACCGCGGCGTCGCTAGGCGGTTCGGTCTTGGTGAATACAAATATGCCCTCGGACGTATTCGGATTGCTGTCGACCTTATCGTCGGGCGTCTGGATAAAGAAACCGCTCTTGGTTCTGGCGGTGACGATGCCCGATGCCTTGACGACCTGCCGCTCGTAGGGCGACATATTCTTTTCGCCCTGAATGAGCGAGATCGCAATTTCCTTTTGTCCGAAAGCGGAAAAGGCGCCTGCCAAAACAATGGCGGCGCCGAGGACCAAACTAAAGCGGGGCGAACCCGTAGATCTTGTATTCATTACTGCTTATCCCGTCTGCGTTCGATGATCTCCTGAGTATTCTTTGGGATGCTTGAAAAGAAATTGTATCCCGTCAGGTTCTCGACCTGATCCACCGTGACCCGGTAATTGCGCCACGCGGTGGTATTGATCGGCGGCTGATTAGAGACGATGATGCCAAAGGCACGCGTCGCTCGCGTGATCCGTGACAGGTCGTTTGTGCCGTTGGGCAGGACGAGGACCACTTTCCACGTCACCGCCGGGATCGCCACACGGCCGGCGGCTATCGTGCCGATCGTGCCTGACGGGCCGGTTATGATGTAAACCTCATTTCCCTGGCCGGCTAGGGAACGGCAATAATTTTCGAAATCGTTCCACGGGCCCTGGTTGTTTGCACCGAGCTGCGGCACAAAATTGGTCATCAGGAACGTCGACGAATTGTCCGGTATCGACCGTGTGCGGTCGCCAGACGGACACATATGCCCGCGGTCGTAGCCCGAACCCGAATAGTCGTTGTCCTGGACCTGATACCAACCCGCCGGCAGCGTGGTGTCGCCGCGATAGTCGTCCTGTCGCGGAGCACCGCCGATCCACGAACTATCCAGACGCCACGCGACCCAGTTCGGACGGCCGTTCGTGCGGTGATACGAGAGAGAATACTGCGGCTTTTGCATGAGATAGTTGGTCTCGTCGGCAATATTAACCGTAGCATTGCTCGGGTTACCGAGAATGAGCGGATCTTCGTCCGGCAGCGGCGCACTGACGGTAATGTTTTGATTGAGATTTACCGAGCGAGCCTGTGCGTCGGTGGCGACCGCAGTGACCAATTTGGTTCCGCCAGTCGCATTTGCCGGGATCGGCGCGAAGACCGAAAAGACGTTATCGCCTATCGTCTCGTCGCCGTTCGTACCGTCGTCAAAGAATGTCTGCGTCGCCGAACCGCCGATCTGAGTCAGATTGCCGACGACTGTAATGCCGGTACTTGGCGGTGTCGTTGCCGGAATGACCGTCACCGTCAGCAGCGTCGATCCGCCCGGAATGACCGTCGACGGATTAGCCGCGATGGCTGCAAAAAGTGTCGTGCCGCCTCCGCTGCAGGCAAACACCGGTGTCGCCGTGTTTCGTGCGGAAAACGGCGTCAGTACCGCAAAATCGTTGAGGTTATTGTCAGTGTCCTGACAGCCCTGATTCAAACGGGCCTGGCTGTTGCCGCTGCCCGGTGCGATAACGCGTGTCCCCTCGAAAAAGATGTTGGTCGCCGCACCCCAGCCGATCGCGTCAATAATTGTACCTGCATTTACAGCACCCTGACGAATGGCCATGCCGCCTGCCGTTGCCGACAGCGAGCACGAACAGGTCGTCGGGTTATACGTCACATCCGGGGTTGCTGTACCGGAATACGATGTCGACGCGATCAGATAATACTGTCCCGGCAGAACGATGGTCGAGGTCGACCACGTGGCCATCGGCCCGACGTCATTGACGCCGCTCGAAGAACGGTAAACAAGTATGTGCCCATTCAGATCGACCGGAGCCGCACCGATATTGTGCAGTTCGATAAATTCGTCATTTGGATTAGCCGTCGTCCCCGGTTGGATCTGACTGATAACGAGATTGGGCGAAGGCAGCAGCGTTGCCGCCTCCTTGTCCGCCTGAGCGGTAGCCTTGAACGACGTCACCAGACCAGCCGCAGCTAGTGACAACACGAGAAAACTAAACAAAAACTTCTTCATTGATCGATCCTAATTGTTACACCGGGCGGGAACGGCTGAATTTTAAGCAAACTACATTAGTAACACAGTTTGACGCTCAAACGAACCGTGCAGGTTGCGGGGAATATTAATTCGGGCTTACTTCTTTTACGCTATTGCCGCATCGGCCGCGGATAGACCACCGGACTCTTGTTGCCTGCCTTATCGACCGAACGCACGCCGAAGAAGTAATTGTCCTTCGACATAGCCTTAACGGTGTAGGTCGTTACGTTGCCGACGAACTGCGAGTTGGTCCACTCGGCCGATGTCGTATCGCGCCAGACGACCTCGTAGCCGGCAAGATCGGCATCTGTTCCGGCGTCCCACTTGAGGTCGGTATCGTTGGTCAGACGAGCTGTCACGATGCCGACATTCTGCGGTTTGGCGGGTGCGTTGGCCATGCTCGCAAGTGCGATCAGATTAACGCGGCCGACATTTGCCGTGTACTCAAAGTCAACAAATTCGGGCGTATCGCCGTAAAACACGCCGCCCTCGGTCCGAACGTTCTGATGCTGATGGGTGTAGTCCTCGTCCGATTCGGTAATGCGTACGGCGGTAAATCCGCGTTCGACAAATGGAATATGGTCGCCCCCTCGCCCGAACCGGTCGCGGCGATAGATCATCATCACACCAAAATTCTTGAGATATCGGGCGGCCTGTTCCTTGATGTAACGGGCAAGCTGACGCGACGCCGAATCGTTCTCGCCGCCGACGCTGCGACGCGTATTTGCCTGCTGTTCGTTTTCGTTCGACGGAACACCTTCGCTAAAAACGCGGACCTTATTGCGGTTGATCGAGCCCTTTTGGGTCGTCACGCCGCCGACGATGTCGTTGGTGATCATCGCCTCGATGTTGGTTTTCGCGAGCTTTGCCTGTTCGGCGTAGTACGCCGCACCGAGCAATCCCTGCTCTTCGCCCGGAACTGTAATAAAGACGATCGTGGCGTCGTATTTCTGCTTCGACATCACACGGGCGAGCTCGAGCGAAACCGCCGTGCCCGATGCATCGTCATTTGCGCCCGGAGCATCGCATTTCGCGTCCGTCGGGCTCGTACACATCGAATCGTAATGCCCCGAGACGACATAGACGCGTGTCGGGTCGGTCGTGCCCTTTAGCACGGCAAAAACGTTGGTCAACGTCGTCGGTTCCGGAATGCGGTTGGCCTTTGGCTGAACGAAAGACTGTTTTTGCACGTCGAGGCAACCACCACAATCCGCACTGATCTTCTGAAACTCCGAATAGATCCAATCGCGCGCCGCCCCGATGCCGCGGGTCGGATTGTCCTGTTCCGAGAGCGTGTTACGAGTCCCAAACGACACGAGCTTACGGATCGTCGCCTCGATATTCTTCGCCGAAACCTCTTTCACCATCTTGGCGATCTCAGGATTCGGTTTAGCCGGTTTTTGAGCCGTGATTTGAAGAACGGACACAACGAGACAAACAGAAGCGATAACAAATATTCGAAATTTCATATTTCAATTTAAGATGAGCGGAAAATTAACCACAGATTAACACGAATTCGCACAGATATATCAACAGAGAACATCTGCGTCTATCCGCGTCCATCTGCGGTCGATTTCTTATCGGTTCAAGATACCGAACGCCTGCAATCTACTGCCGTCCGCCGAATACAGCATGTTCGACGTTTCGTCCGTCACGAACTGCGGATCTGGGTCCGAAACGAGTGCGTATCGCGCGTCGCGGCCGGTATGGATATTTACACCGACGAGGCCTTTTTTGTCAAAGGGTTTGGGCAGGTCGGTGTAGAAATACATGTGGTTTGAACGCAGCTCAGCCAGACGTTTGCGGCGAAGCAGAAAGTCCGAAAAACGCTCCATTTGGCGGATCGGATCGATGCGGTCAAAGATGCTTTCTTGCACGTCCGCTCGCGAAGGCGTCACGCGGTCGATGGCACGGCCGGTGATCTTACCGCGGAGGTCGGTGGCATTTGGTATCGTCACCTGCAGGCCCGAAAGTCTGGTCAGCAGCCCGGGCGTTCGGCCGAGCGAGCCGTATGCGTAGATGCGCCGCGTGACCACGTTTCTGATCGAGTTGCCCGCGAGCGTTGAGAGGTCAAACGAGCCGAACCGCGTCTTCAGCCCCGAAACGCGAAACGAATTGACGGCCGTCATCAGGCTCAGGCCGCCGCGAGCGAACCCGATCGCCGATGTAGCCAGCCCGCCGTAACGGAAATATATCGCAGCCGCACGCAGGGCGATGCCCGCGACGATCCGAAAAGCACCGCGGTCCGGAGACTTGTGACGAACACGCCAAACTTCCGATTGCGGATTGCGGATCGCGGATTGCGGATTTTGGAAGGCTGCGATCTCCTCGCGTCCGCCGACCACTGCCTGGCCGTTCTCGTTTATCAGCACGAACTGAGCTTTGTCGATCTTATGTTCTCGCTTTGAGCGAACTTTTCCGGTTTTGGCGTCGATCGCTATCAGATCGTCTTTATCGGCGATCATGATCGTGCCGGCGTCGGCAAAGGCGAAATTGGTCAGCCCCTTATCGGCACCCTTATAACGCCAAAGCGTTTTGCCGTTTGAGGTATCGATCGCGGAAACTCCGTACGGACCTTTTTCCTGAATTTCGCCGTCCTTGAGCCGTGTAAACTGGCCGCCCGTGCGGACATACAGCACGCTGCCGACCTGAGCCATTTCGGCACTGATGCCGAGGTCGTCGGCTTTCCAGTCGACATTGCCCGTTTGGCGGTTGACCGCGCGGATGCGGCCGCGTCCCGAGACATATACGTGCTTGGCGTCAACGATCGGGTCGGCCTCGGTCAGAGCGAGTCCGTCCTCGTTGATCCTGAAACTTTCACGTTCTTTTTCTTTGCCCGTGCGTGCGTCGTAAGATGTCGCCCCGTCGTAAAAGAGGTATAGCCGTCCGTCGAGCAGTAGCGGAGCACGATAATTATCGAGCGTAAAGGCGATCTCGCCGAGATTCTCGCCAAACCGTGCCGGCATCATCTCTATCGAGTCTTCGAGGTCGCGTTTCCAGACTTCCTCGCCGGTCGAAAGCTGCATTACGTGAACGACCGGTTTGCGTTTGAGCGTCTCGCCGCCCTTTCCGGTAGCGTCTTTGACCATCACGACGGCGATCAGATCGTTCTCAGGGTCGACCGCTAGCTGCATCACGTCGCCCTTGACCTTGTCGCTCTGCCACAGACGTGCACCCGTGACGATATCGACCGCCTCGAGCCGCGACTTACTTCCGACATCCTGCGTAAACAAAACGACGTCCGTGTCCGGCACCGGTGTCACCGCCGTCTCGCCGATCTTGCCAGTCGAACGCCGCCACAAACGCTCGCCCGTCTGCCCGTCAATGGCATAAAGGCTCTTCTCCGTCCCCGCCAAAATGATGCCAAGATCCGTCGTCTGATAAAACCGTATCCGCGAATCGAGATTTGATTGCCAATTAGGCTGGGCCGCAGCGACACCGGCAATGCAAAAAACGCACAAAAGCAATGCAAATACTCTCATGCGTCTATTCTACCGCCATCGGTGTGAATGTTGAAGAAATTATTGGATCCGGTACGCCTTGTCTTTCCAGATCACGACGACGGTGCCGCCGAGGTTGTCGGCGATGCTGCGGAGACCGCTGTCCAGTTTTTTGTAAGCGTCGGTGCCGCGTTTGACGTTGGTCGTCGCCTGATTGCGGTAGGCGATGTCGTACCAGACGCCGTCACGCCTGTCGAAGGTCTTGCCGTTTACCGAGCGGGCAAGGTTTTCGTTAAAGACATTCTGCGTCTGCAATTGTACCTGGTTGTTCGCCGGCCCCGAGCGTGTCGGCCCGGTAGCCTTTTTCGCTGCGGCCGGTGCCGAATCACGAGCCATCGCGTCGTCGGTAGATCTTGAGCGTTCGGAGGCGATCAGACCTCGGTCTTCGAGTTTGCGCTTATCCTCGACCTTTAAGGCCTCGCCGGCCGTCGATGCCGGTGCTCCGCCGACAGGTGCGGGCGGCGGCTGAGCGGCAGGCTTTGATTCTTTTTCGTCGTCGTCCTTGGCTGGGACCGCATCTGTCCGGCCCACTAAGGTGCCGCCAGGAGTAACGGCTTCAGGCCGCACAGGTGCGTTCGATGTCGTGTTGGACGCCGGCATCGCGGTGTTCGCTGCGGTATTCGCCGACATCACGCTTGCGGGTTTATTTGCTGTTGTAGCTGAATTTGCGGAGTAGTCCGCCTCGCCGCCGTAGAACGGACCGCCCTGGGTCTGCGGCTGTTCGACCGCCTTGGAAACTTCCGGAGCAGCGGTCTCTTGTCGATTTTGGATCGCAAGATAACCGAGAATGCCCGAAAATGCGAGCACGGCCGCTCCCATCGCGAGGGCAAGGTTTGGCGTTTTGAAAATCCGCTGATACCACGGTATCGTCGCCTCGGTCGTTTCCGTCGGAGCAATTGAAGCGGCCCCAACATCTGCCGTAACCGCCTCAGAATTCAGCATTATCGACTGCGAGAGCATTCGCCGGCACCTGTCACAGTCGGCGAAATGCTCCATATAGAGCATCTTGGCCTTTTGCGGCAGTGCGTTTTCGGCAAACGCGGCGATCGTGTCGGCGTCGAGGTGCTTTTTAGGCTCCGGCGGTTCATCGCCGACGAGCACACCCCGATTCACCCGCGCTTTCCGCAGGATCGCATCGATCTCTTTGTCGAATTCAAGTTCCATCAATTAATGTTCAAAAGGCGAAGAGTGAAAAGGTGAAAAAGGGTCACGCGAACGCGATGGATCGCCTTTTCACTTTTTTCCTTTTTCACTCTTTCACCTTCCATGGTTTTCGTAACCCAACTAAAGAACGCCGCCCGTCCACAAATCTTGCACAAACGCCATCACCAGCAGTATCGCGATCATCGTCTCGAGGTTTAGCCCGAGGCCGGCGGCGGTGTCGGAAAGATGCCTTTTTACCTCGCCATCGGTCCAGCCGTGCCTCGATTTCAGCTCCTTTTCGACGCCCTTGCGGATGTCCGCCTGAACGCGCGTCAGTTTTCGGCTCGCCGTAGCTTCGTGGTAGCCAAAGGTCGCGGCGATGTCCTTTAATTTCAGATCGTCAAAATAATACATCTTCAGGATCAACCGATCCTCGGCCTCGAGACCGGCGATCGCGGCCGCGAGTGCGGTCGAAACGTCTGCCGTGGCCTGGCCCTCGCTAAAGATCACCTCGGGGTTTTGTCCGTGCGACGCAAAATGATTGTTATCGTTCCCCGCCGCCTCATTTGCCAGATTTTCAAATTCGCGGTCTTCTTCGATCTGAACAAATTTCGACTGCTTTCTGAACTGATCGACCGCCAGTTGCGACACGACAGCCCGCAGCCATCCAGCCAGGCTGCCGCGGCCGGAATAGTACGCGAGCTTGCTCTTTTTATTGCCGTCCGCGTCCACCCGCAGCCCGTAAAGCTCGGCCCAGATGGAACTCGCCAGATCCTCGGCGTCCTCGTTATTTGACGATATCTTGCGGGCCGCCGACTTTACGGTCGAGTCAAAATTTGCGACCAGATCTTCCCACGCCTTTTCATCACCGCGTTCGCACGCCACGATCAGGCACAGGTCGTCGGCTCGTATCTCCTCGACAAAATCGAGTATCTCGGTATGTGCCGCTCCAGGCGTATCCCGCAGCAGATATTTTTCGACCGTCGCACAGACGCGTGCCGAAACGTCGGCACCACTTAGCCCGCGCGCATTAACAGCGCGCGATATCAGGTGCTCTATCGCTTCATTGACCGTATTTTTGTGCTTCTCGGCGATCGGGCTCATTCAAAAGTTGACAAGATTTTAGCACTCTTTTGATGAATGTTTTAGTGTTTGGAGTTGTTCACCGCGTGTTTCTCGACTTTCTGAAGATATTGAAAGTACACGACTCTGTGGCTTGGGGGGTTAATATGGGGAGGGCGTCAATCAAGAAAAGTTCTAGCAAATTTCGCCAAAATGGGTTACCGTTGCATCAAAACACCAATTCCGAGGAATATCGATGAAAATAAAGGTAATATGTCTCTCCTGTATTTCTGGCGTCCTTATTGCGGGGGGCCTTGCATTTCAGCCCGCTGTTACGAGCACTGGATTCGGTATCAAACCGTCCGCGACACCCAAATCACGTAAGACGAAGACAAAACCGACAACCTCGGCTGTCCAACCGACGCCTCCGAAACGTTTTAAGGTAGAACTTCCTGAAGAACTTGAAGATGCAGGAGGTGTCCGAACACGGCGTAACGGTAATCGGGAGAACGTTGGGAGTTCTGCTGGGGTCGTTCCGCAACCCACACCGGGCGGCTCGATTTCCCCGCCACGTTCCAACACCCCGACACAGCCGGCCAACTCCAATTCAAGTAGCGGATATATCGGTGGCACCGAAGACGGCTCGAGCATTCGCCGCCGCCGGGGAAACTCCAATCGGCAGGTAAATACGAACCGGGCGGGCGGAACACGAGTCCCGGCGAATACGAATACTGCCACGCCAACGACCACCGGCGGCAACAGACAAAGTGCGATCGGAAACGTTCCAATGGCTGACGGAGCCTCCGCGAATTCGCCAAGAGCAAATACAAATACCAGTACGGGTGCGAAAAGTTCCGCAGCTCCGATTCGGCAGAAACGCCGACCGAAAACGAAACAATAAATACTATTTAAGGTACCTTCGCAGGAAAGACACGATCTTATACCCGTCGTAATAGACCCACGGTTTTTCGCCTAATGTGTAGTGGCCGCAGGGGATGGCGGCTTTGCTGTGTTTGATCTTGTGGCGGCGGAGCGCGTTCATCGTGTCGCGTGATAGGTCGACGGGGAAGCTGAGGTCGTAGAGCGTGTAGATGTAACGCTGCGGACGCGGCGGCAGCTTGGCGAGGCGTTCCATGTATGCCATCGGCGAGATCGGCAGCCAGTATTCGCGCAGCTCGTCGAGGCCGACGTTGTCCCCGATGCCCTCTTTGACGTGATAGGTCGACAGGCCTTCCCAGACGACGTCGGCGACATAGCCGGAGACGTGGTTAAAAACGGCCGTGTCGATCTGCATATCGTGCGCAAACGCAAAAAAGCCGACGCAAGAACCGATACTCGTTCCGACGATCCCGACCTTTTCATAACCCTGCTGCTTTAGCCACCGAACCGCCGAACGCGTATCGACGACCGATTGCCTCAGCGATTGCAGCGTGCGGCCGACATTCGGCGCTACCAGATAGTCGGCGCGTTCAAGCTCGGGCGGCATACGCTCCTCGTGATACGGCAGCGTCATTCTGAGCGCCGAAAACCCGACGCGGTTGAACACTTTACAGAGGTCGAAGTACGTTCCGGCCTTGGCGTTCCAGTGGGGCAGCACGAGCACGGCGGCCTTTTTGCTGTTTGATTCGTGAGGGAAATATTTGGCGTAAACCGTATTATTCTCGACCGACGGCGTTTCGATGCCGCTCGTCCAGGTCAGGTCGTCGCCGTCGAGACGGAAATCGGCGATCTCGGGCGAGCAGAAAAATTCGTCGCTGTGCTCGATGGTGTGTTTGGAATATTCGCTGAACAGCTCACGCGGATCGCGGCCCGCCGCGTCATCGGTAATATACTCGGTGCCCCAGTCGAACGGATGGACGGTGCGATTGTCTTCGAGAAACGCATGGTACCGTTCCCGCTTGTGCATGTAACGTCTGAGCATATTTGGAATGCAGGCTGCCCGCCTGCGACTTTCAAACGCAGGCTGGCAGCCTGCGTTCCGGCAATTATACGGCGGCGGCCTTCGCCTTCTGCACGATCTTTTCGTAAAAGGCGATATATTGCGGAATGATGTTTTCCGTCGAGTAACGCGTGACGGCTAGTTCGCGGCCGCGTTCGCCAAATGAACGTCGTTTTTCTTCGTCAACAAGCAGTTTCAGCGTGTCCGCAGCCATCTTATCGACATCGCCGATCTCGCTCAGATAGCCGCTTTCGCCGTCATTGACCACCTCGGGAATGCCGCCGATCCGCGTTGCGATGACCGGCACCTCACACGCCTGAGCTTCGAGGGCCGCAAGGCCAAACGATTCGAGCTCTGACGGCAGCAGGAAAATATCCGCGACGCCGAGATAATCGGCGATATTCGCCTGTTTTCCGACGAACGAAACGTTGTCGATCACGCCTAGTTGTTCGGCACGATAGCGAACCGCCGAAAGCTCAGGGCCGTCGCCGACCAGCACGAGCCTCGCGTCCTGTCCCGCCGCACGCACCTTTGCCAGTATCTCGACGCAATCGAGCGGACGCTTGACCGCACGAAAATTCGACACATGCGTCAGCAGACGTTCGCCGTTTGGCGCTAATTCGGTTCGCAAGTGCGAATCCGGCAAACGCAGATAGTGTTTCGGGCAAATGAAATTGGGTATGACTTCGATCTCGTCAAAATCAAACGTCTCGATCGTCGCTTGCTTAAGAAACTTCGACACGGCCGTCACACCGTCCGATTGCTGCAGGCCGTACCGCGTGATCGGCAGATAGCTGCGGTCGGCTCCGACGAGTGTGATATCGGTGCCATGGAGCGTTGTGATTACCGGCACGTAGCGTTTTTGTTTGATCGATTCGCGGGCCAGTATAGCCGAGATCGAATGCGGTATGGCGTAATGAACGTGCAGCAGATCGAGCTTTTCCGCACGGGCCACGGTTGCCATCTTGGTCGCGAGTGCGAGGTCGTACGGCTGATGTTCGAACAACGGATACGACATCATCTCGACCTCGTGAAAATGGATCCGTTCGTGGCTCTCGGTCAGCCGCATCGGCATGATCGACGAGATAAAATGGACGTTATGTCCGCGTCTCGCCAGCTCGAGCCCAAGCTCTGAGCCGACTATGCCGCTCCCGCCGTAAGTTGGATAGACCGTGATCCCTATATTCATCTCTCTCTAGTCTATCGAGTCCTGAGAGACGCGCAAGTCCGTAGAGAATGCGATCGCGGCCGAAACGTCTATCCTCGCCCGGCTTTTCGACGAACAAGGTAAACGACGCCGGTGAAATCGTCAGTCATCAGGAATGAATTGGCGTCGAGTTTCATGATGTCACACGGGCGTCCGTGGACGGTGCCGCGCTCGAGAAATCCGGTCATAAAATCCTGCAGCTTCTCGCCCTTTCGCATAATGACGACCTTGTAACCGTGGCCGATGGCCTTGTTGGTCGAACCGTGGAGCGACACTAGGAACGCGTCCTTGATCGCGGCATCCGCGTCGGCATCGTCAAAATAATCAAAGCCAAGCGCCGACGAGCGTGCGGGGAAATAGGCATACGGTGCCGTCACGTTCGCACATTGGCCCGGCCGCTTGAATTTCGGATCAGCAAAGATCCTGCCGTTTGACGAGTGGCAGTACGGCCAGCCGTAATCGGCTCCCTGTTTGAGCGCGTAAAATGTCTCGTCAGGCTTTTGCAGGCCCAGATGGTCCGAGCCCTGATTGGTCGCAAAGACAAATTTGCCGATCGCACGCAGCCCGACGGCATTGCGCAAACCTCTGGCAAACTCTCTCTGATCAGTCCCATCGGGATTCATCGAGATAATGCTGGCACGGATCTTCTCCTTTTCGACGCAGGCGTTGCAGCTCGAACCGACCGAAACGTAAAGTTTGCCGTCGGGCGAAAACGAGATCGTTCGCGTCAGGTGCCAACCGCCGTATTTGTAACTCAGCCCGTAGTCGGGAAATGTCGCCAGTGTCTGCGGCCGCGTGTCGGTCGGTTTGGTTTCGCCGTGGGTGAATTTGCGCCGTGTCAGCTTTTCCGTCTCCGCCAGATAGAGCCAGTCCTGGCCGTCGGCGTCGCGGTAAAACTGGACGCTGTTCGGATTATGCAGGTTGGTCATATACGGTATGACCTTCGAAAATTTACCTTTCACAGCGTCCCAGCCGTCGAGTATGTAAACCGTGCCGCGTTTATTGTCGGTCAGGTTGTACATGTCGGTGACGAAGATGCGGCCGTCCGGAGCCTTGGCGAAAAATCTTACTCGTTTCAGCCCCTCGGCCGCCGGGATTATCTCAAAATCCTCAGCAAGTCTGAGCGTGAAGGTCTTTCCGCTTTTCAGCGTCACCTTGTTCGGAACCAGCCGCGGCTGTCCGTAAACCGACGCCGTAATTAACAGAGTGGCAAATATAGATAGTATTTTCATTTGATTCGTGATATTCGTGTTATTAGCGGCAAAAACCATTATGAAACTCGATAAATTACGCGTTCCCGAAGGTTCCAAAGTCGATCTAAAAGATTACCCGACCGATTATTCTGGCGAGTATAAAGATAAGAAACAGGCTGTCGCCGATCTTGCAAAAAACATCGAGCGGCTCGCCGAGCTGCAGGACGTGCTGTACGCACAGAATGTTCACTCACTTCTGATCATTTTTCAAGCGATGGACGCCGCCGGCAAGGACGGTGCCATCAAACACGTGATGAGCGGACTCAATCCGCAGGGCTGCCACGTCGTTTCGTTCAAGGCTCCGTCCGCTGAAGAGGTCGATCACGATTTTCTGTGGCGATGCCAGAAATCGCTGCCCGAACGCGGCCGCATCGGCATCTTTAACCGTTCGCATTACGAAGAGGTGCTCGTCGTCCGCGTCCATTCCGGCATCCTGCAGCTGCAACAGCTGCCCGACGATATCAAGAGTGATAAGTTCATCTGGAAAAAGCGTTACAAGCAGATCCGCGATTGGGAACAGCACCTCGTCGAGAACGGCACCCACGTGCTGAAGTTCTTTCTCAACGTTTCAAAGGACGAGCAGAAAAAACGCTTTCTCGAACGCATCGACATCCCGGATAAGAACTGGAAATTTTCGGCCGGCGACGCCAAGGAACGTGGCTTTTGGTTCGACTATATGAACGCCTACGAGGATGCGATCGAGGCAACCTCAACCGATCACGCACCGTGGTACATCGTCCCGGCTGATAAGAAATGGTTTACGCGGTTGGCCATTTCGGAGATCATCGTCAAAAAGCTCGAGTCGTTAAAAATGCACTATCCGACGGTCGGCCCGGAGCGAATGGCCGAGCTGCATGAAGCCAAAAAGATGCTCGAGGGCGAGATCGCCCCGCACCTGTTGATCCAGAAAGATCTGCAGGCGAAGCCGAAAACCGTAAAGAAGCCGAAAGCTAATAAAGCAAAGAAATAGAAATTTCTATTTTTCAGGAACGAGCCGCATGATCCGGTCGTCGTCCTTCGACGGCGACGCCCGGCCATCGCGGTTTGAGGTCGAAAAGTAGATATAGCCGTCAGGCCCCTCGGCCATTTCGCGAATGCGGCCGACGGTGCCCTCAAGCAGATTTTCCTGAGACGTGACGGTTCGGCCATTGAGGGTTACCCTGATAATGCGTGCTCCGCGCAGACACCCGAAAAAGAAGTTTCCCTTGAACGCCGGAAAGGCGGCACCGTTATAGAACATCCCGCTGCCCGGCGCACACGCCGGACTGTATTCGAGCAGCGGCGAGACCATGCCGTCGCGTTTCTCGGTGTGGTGGATCTCGGCCCAACCCAGATTCTTGCCGGCTTCGACGATATTCACTTCATCACCACCCGACCCTTTGCCTTCGAAAAAGCTCGGTCCGTGCTCGGTCTGAAACATCAACCCCGATCCCGGCTGCCACGCCAGGCCCTGCGCATTACGGTGGCCGTAGCTCCAGATCTCCGGCCGTGCTCCCGCCGTTTTCGAGAATGGGTTGTCCGAAGGCACCGTCCCGTCGTCATTGAGCCGCAGCGTCTTGCCGGCAAGCGAGTCGAGCTTTTGTGCCAGATTCCAGTCGGTCGAATCACCGGTTGTCACGTAGAGTTTCCCGTCCGGCCCAAACCGGCACCGCATGCCCGCATGATTAGGCGCTCCGGGCACGTCTTCGATGATCGCCTTCGGCTCGGTAAATTTGCCGCCCGCGTATTTATACCGCATCACCTTAACTCGTTTACCCTCTTTGTTATAGGCGTAGGCGAGGTAGATAAAGCCGTTCTTGGCAAAATCCGGGTGGAGCGAGATGTCCATCAGTCCGCTCTCGCTCGACGGTTCGACGTCCGGTACGATGAATACCGGCTCGGGCCGCAACTTACCGCCCTCGATGATCCGTACGCGTCCGGGCCGCTCGGTAAACAGCAGATCTTTATTCGGCAGCCACGCAAATCCCCACGGCACCTCGAGCCCCGTCGCCACCGTCTCGACCCGAAACCGCGCGTCCTTAGCCCGCGTCTCGAAAACCTGGCTTTCGGCAACACCGCTCGGAGCCGAGCACCCGGCCGAAAATATGCAGATCGCGAAAAAACTGATAATTGCCGAGAATTGCGTCATATTCACCTCGCCGTCCACTATTCTTTTACCCTACTATCGACCCGTTTGTCATTAGTTGCGTCAATAAGAAAGTTAAGTTGCACTTCAACAATTGGTGTTATAATTCCGGTTCAGAGGTCGTGATATGACGAAGACGCTTAGTATAAATGAGGTCCCAAGCCTTTTGCCCGCGCTCCTTGCACTTGCAAAAGAAGGTGACGAGATAATTATCGAAGAGAACGGCGAACCGGTAGCATCGGTATTGCCGATTTATAAAACTACGAAGCCCGCACGGCGTGTGCCGGGTCTCGGACGCGGAACCATTTGGATGAGCGACGATTTCAACGACGAACTCCCCGATGAGTTTTGGGGCTTTGATAAAGAACTATGAAGCTTTTGCTCGACACTCACACGTTTATTTGGTGGCGTGACAGCCCTGAGAAACTCTCCTCCACAGCTTACGATGAGATATCGACACTTGAAAACAATGTCTATATTAGTACGGTAGTCGTTTGGGAAATTCAAATAAAACGCGCCTTAAGAAAGATCGAGACAAAAGAGTCGTTGGAACATTTGATCGAAGTTGAACGAAATGCCAACGGATTTCATTTACTTGCAGTCGATCTCAACCACGCATTAAATATCGAAAACCTAAAACGCATTCATGGCGACCCATTCGACCGTATGCTGATTTCTCAAGCTATGGTCGAGGATATGACGATCGTGACGGCGGATCGTGCGTTTACCGATTACGACGTTAAGCTTCTGTGGTGACTCGGCTCGATTCAATCCTACTCAACCCTGTCCGCCAACTCAGCCCAGCGCATCATGTCTGTTTCCAGCTGCTCACTGAGTTTCTGCTGCTCGACAAAAAGTTCGTGAACTTTTCCGGCATCGCTGGCGGCGAGCGTGAGCTCGCGGTCTATCTCGGGCAGGCGGGCTTCTGCTGCGGCGATGCTTGTTTCGAGGGCTTCGAGTTCGCGTGTTTCCTTAAAGCTAAGCTTCTTTGGTTTCGGTTTGTCAGCCGCGGCTTCCGATTTTGGCTCAGCCTTTTTGACCGTTGGCTCCGGCTCCTTTGATTCGCTTTCCTCGCGTTCGCGGGCTTCGAGATAGGCGGTGTAGTCGCCTGCGTATTCGCGGACGTGTCCGCCGGGCTCGAATCGAAATACGTTCTCGATCGTCCGGTCCAGAAAATAGCGGTCATGGCTGACGACGATCAGCGCACCGGCGAAATCGTCGAGGTATTCTTCGAGAGCGATCAGCGTCGGGATGTCGAGGTCATTAGTCGGCTCATCTAGCAGCAGAACGTTCGGCGAGCCCATCAGAATCCGCAGCAAGTACAATCGCCGTCGTTCGCCGCCCGACAGATTGCCGATGACCGCGTACTGCGCGGCCGGCGTAAATAAAAATCGCTCGAGCATCTTGCCCGCGGTGATCTGCACTCCTTCATTCGTGGTGACGTATTCGGCGACATCACGGATATAATCGATGACACGCTGGTCGTCGTTGAGCTCACGGCTTTCCTGATCGTAATAGCCGACATGTACGGTCTGCCCTATGTCGATCTCGCCTTCGTCCGGGGCAACACGGCCGGTGATCATGTCGAGCAGCGTCGTCTTGCCCGAACCGTTGGCACCGATTATGCCGATGCGGTCGTCACGTTTGAGCAGGTACGTGAAATTGTCGATCAGTTTTGCCGTGTCGTACGATTTCGAAACGCCCAGCATCTCGATGACCTTTGACCCGAGTCGTTTTGACCCGATCGCGATATCGACCTCGCCCTTTGCCTGCTCTTTGGGCTGTGCCATCAGCGTGTGAGCGGCCTCGATGCGGTGTTTCGATTTGCGGGTTCGTGCCTTGGCTCCGCGGCGAAGCCAGGCAAGCTCCTTCTTTATCAATTGCTCGCGCTTGTGTCCCTCGACCGCACGCAGCTCGTCCTGCTCGGCCTTTTTCTCTAGGTAATACGCATAATTCCCATTAAAACTCTGCACGTCGCCTCGATCGACTTCGAATATCCGGTCCGTCACGCGGTCCAGAAAATAGCGGTCGTGCGTCACCAGCAGCAAAACGCCTGTGTAACGCCGCAGATAATCCTCGAGCCACTCGATAGTGTCGGCGTCGAGGTGGTTGGTCGGCTCGTCTAAGATCAGGATGTCGGGTTTGAAGATCAACTCGTGTGCAAGGGCGACGCGCTTTCGCTGTCCGCCCGAGAGCGTTCCCATCAGGGCATGCGTGTCCGTAATGTCGAGCCGCGTCAGAACGGCACGTGCGTTTGCCTCGATCTCCCAGCCGCCATTGATGTCGAGCTCGTGCTGCAGCTCGGAGACGCGTTCGAGCAGAGCCGCATCGTGAGCACCGGCCGCCAGATCGTGACATGCCGCCTCGTAATCGCGGATCGTCTGCATTACGCCCTTGCTCGACGCAAATATCGTCTCGAGCACGGTCAGCTTGTCGTCGAACGGCGGATTTTGCGACAGGTACGCGAGCGTTTTGCCCTTTGCACGCACTACACGGCCCGTATCCGGCTCTTCAAGCCCGGCGATTATCCGAAGCAATGTTGTCTTTCCGGACCCATTCGCCCCAATGATCCCGATCTTGTCGCGGTCCTCAAGCCCGAGCGTCACCCCCTCAAACAGCGGCCTGAACCCATAATTCTTCGAGACATTTTCGAGCGAAAGGATATTCATTTGGTTTACTCGAAATGGTCAGTTCTTTTTAGCAAGATCCGGATGGAAGATCTCAACAACTTCGCCTGGATGAATCTCATTTAACGCACTCTCTACGGACTGGATCATCTCAACGTGGGTTACGAGGCGATTATTAAACGCACGAAAAATGAGAATCGCTATATTACGATTTGATAAATTTTGCTGATTCTTTATATTTGCGTCTGCGGTTAGAATTACACCAAAACCATTTAGTTCGGCAAGATCAAGTAATTTTCCATTGACCACATCGGCCCATCCTTGCTCTTGCGTAGTAGCGGTGTCGTGTTTGGAAAAGTGAGCCTTAAGTCGGCGATCTAAATTGTGGTCAAGCAGGATCTTCACTTTTTCGCAGTTTCCTTCAGCAACGATTGTTTGGCCAGTTCCAAAACATCGATGGCTTGTTCTCGGGTGACCGGTGGAAACCCGTCTAGAAAATCCTCAAGCGTATCACCACCCTCAATGTAGTCGAAGAGATTTTGTATCGGCACGCGGGTTCCGGCAAAAACCGGAACACCGCTAAGCTTTTCAGGGTTGATCTCTATTGTCTTGCTCATCATTTTCTGATTTTATCACAGGTCAACTTGTCAATCGCCGGTAAATATTCGGCATCCGCTCCGGCAGGCTTAGCACGTCGTCGATGATCGTGTAGCCAACGTCGCCGTAGAGGTCGCGGAGTTCGCTTTCGGATTCGCGATCGATGGTGATGCAAAATGGTGTAATGCCCATCATTTTGGCCTCGGTCAGGGCTTCGCGGACGTCCTCGCGGGCGTAACGTGCGTCGCCGTAATCGTGATCGTACGGCCGGCCGTCGGTCAGGATGATAAGCAGCTTGGTTCGCGACTCTTGTCGCAGTAACTTATGGGCAGCATGTCGGATGGCTGCCCCGAGCCGCGTGTTGTTTTGAAACGTAATACCGCCGATCCGCCGTTCGATCTCCTCGGAGTATTTTTCGGCAAAATCCTTGACGACGTAAAATTTCACATTTCGCCGCCCTTCGCTCGTAAAACCGTTGATCGAATAAACATCGCCGACCGCCTCGAGGGCTTCGCTCATCAGCACCAGGCCTTCTTTCTCGATCTCGATTATCCGGCGGCCCGGATGCGTGTACGGCTGCAGCGGATTGCGCGTGATCGTGCGTGCGGTCGATGAGCTTTGGTCCAGCAGCAACGAAACGGCCACGTCACGCTGCCGCCTGAGGCGCTTGGTATAGATATTCTCCGATTGCTGGCCGTCGGCACGTCGGTCGACAACGTAATCGACCAGGGCGTTGAGGTCGTAATCCTCGCCGTCGATCTCGCGGTTCACACGTGTCAGATTTTCGGGCTTCATCAACTGAAATTGATGTCTGATCGAAGATATCACGCCGCGGTAACGCGTCCGCGTCAGCTCGACAAACGTCCGGTCACCCTGCTTGACCTTTTTCTCGATGACACGGCTCCAGCCGACGCGGTAATCGTTCAGCTCGCGGTCCCATTCGTCATAGGCAAACGCCTCGTCGCCCGCTTCGAGAGCCTGCTCGGGCATTTCGCTCTGCGACCACGCCTCCGAGCCCTGCAGATCGTCGGGTTCACCCTCGTCGTCGAGGCTGTTCCAGGCGTTAAAGAGGTCCGAGACGTCGCGTGCATCCTTGGGCTTTTCGCGTTTGACCTGATCCTCGGTCACGGCCTCGGCGGCGTCCTTGTCGTCGTATGCAAACTCGCTCTTGTCGTCCGAATTTTCCGGCTCCGTCTCCTGCGTCTCCTCGGGCGAGATCGTTTGAAACAGCGTATAGACGCGGCTCGTCGCCATTAGTGAATCGGCGACCGACGCCTCGTTCATCTGCAGATACTTTTCGACGACCGTCTCGACCTCGGAGACGATCTGGCCATAGAATCTGCGTGCGTCATCGGTCGCACCGCCGCACATCGTGATCTGAAACAGCAGTTCGAACGGCACCTGATACATCGGCAGATCAAATATGTACGGCCTGTTCGCCCGCAGAAATTCCTTCATCAGATCGAGGTCCTTACGCAGGCCGCGATAGGTCTGCCGCAGATGGTTATCGATCCGTGCGTTTTCCATCGTGCCGAAGATCTTTCGTGCCAGACGCGGTTCTGGAAACGCCGTCAGCACCGCACGATAATCCGAATCTTTAGGCAGCTTTTTCCGCCGCCGCTTCGCCTCTTCGCGGATCTCTTTTTCCGGCAGTGCCTTTTCGCCCTTCTGCACATCCTCGATATAACCCGCGAGAGAAAACGCGTCCGTCTCGTCTGCCGTTGCCGAATAAAGTTCGGTCAGTTCGGTATATGCCGCCTTGAGCCCGGCTGTATCGCGTTCGAACGTACCAAATTCGATCTGTCCCGCACCATGTGCGGCCAGCACTTTGTACAGACGAAAGTCCATCTCGTCCTCGTCAAACTCAGCCACCGACGCCGGCAAATAGATCGTCTTGCCGTCGCCGATCCGCGATTCCTGCGGCACCTCAGTGATCGGGGCGATCTCGACCTCTTTTCCGGTCAGAGCCTCGACGTACATCCGCAAAATGCTCTGAACGCGTTCCAGCGGCAGCCCGAGCCGTGTTCGCTGGAGCCGCGAGTTCGATTCGCGCGTCTCAAGAGCAAAATAGCTGCGTCGCGATTTCGAAGATTCGGATGCGCGTTCGTTGATGCCGGTTTCGGCCCACTCGACGAACTGCTCCAGGGAAACCGTACGCAACGCGGCAGCACTCGATTTGAACGCCGCCAGAGCGCTCTCGGCGTCCTTTTCGGCGATCTGTGCCGTCAGCTGCAGCACACGCCGGATCGCCTCCGAGTGGTCCTCGCGTTTACTTCGGGTAAGCGAAGCGAGCACCTTGGGCGTCGAACGTAGAAACGAGATGAGCACTGCGTTGCCGTGCCGGGCAATCGTTCGGGAAACGATGCTCCAGTCCTCAAACGCCTTTTCGGCGCTCTGTAGTACGCCGCTGCCGGACGTGACAAAATGCAGTGTCACGCTGCCGCCAAACTCGAGAAAATCGGTCGCCCGCCGCATCAGCACGATCGCGTTTGCGGCCGAAAGCTTTTCGAGGGCCTCAGGCAGATTCGCCCACAGGTCAGCCGTCATTCCGCCGGTGCGATCGGCAAAATGGCCTGCGAGTTCGAGTATCGCGGCCGCGACCGCTGCCTGTTCGCCCTCAAATCGGGCGATCGCACGTGCAACTTCGGGGGTGTGCTGCAAAAACTCGGCACTATGCTTGGCAGAACGCTGGGCGATTTCGACGGCGAGCACGAGGATATCCACGAGCAGCTTTTTATCCTCGATCTCACTCGCGATCTCGGGTACGGAGCGAAACGTTTCGAGCGCGATCGAACTCGACAGAACCAGTTGCCTTGTGCAGATCTGAAAGACAGCGGCGCGTCCGGGTTCGGGTATTGCCTTGAGTCCGGCAACGCCGTCGATGAAAAATTTGGCACCCGATTCGGCGTTTCCCATCGCCAGCCGACGGCCCATCTCACCCCACTGTCGCAGGTCATCCGCCGACAATATCTTCGCGGCACGCGGCACCGCCTCGACAAATTCGCGGCTTGCCCTGAGGCTGACGCCGGCAAGTGCGGCGCTCATCTCCAGAGCCGCACGCTTCTTGTCACTCGGCAGCCGGCCAAGCCGTGCGGCCAGCCCGGTCAGCGAATTCTTGTGCTTTGACCCATCTTCCATTTATATTTCAAGTCTATGAAGTGTGAGGCGTATTGTCCAAAACCACGGAACATATCCGTCCGCCGGGGCGTTCTATCTTAATTACTCTGCCCGGAGGAACAGTTTATATGAGCAAGATCTCGTCGATATTGGTTCTAGCTTCCGCCATTTTGGTTGGCGTTGGTTTGGCGGCAGCCCAAACCCCGGATTTTCGTTTGCGGCCGGGACGCGTCGCAGTCGGTACGGTCTATCATTATCTCAAGACCAACGTCGACGGCACCCAGCCCGAGAACATATCGCTCTATATCGCCAATTCGACGCGTATCGAGTCGTTCAAATTTCACGAAAAAGGCACTCGTGCCGGTCTCGTAACCGCCGAAATGGATTGGACGACGTTCATTCCGGCCAAGATCGAATCGTGGCAGGTCAGCTCAAAGACCGACCGCAAACTCTTTGCGACATTGACCTATAAACCGGCTGACCAAAGCGTCGAGGTCTCGATACCGGCGATGAAACCGACGAGCGAATTTGCCAGGATCGGGCTGCTGCCTTTCCATTTATACAATTTTGATCTCGCCAGCCTGAACGTCTCGCTGCCGCATCTGATCGACCCGAAACGCTCATTCACCGTCGGCATTGCCGACCCGACGTTCAAACCCGACGGCCCGATGTTCGCCTATCGCGGCGGCCTCACCTTTACGTTTGAGAAGGACGAAGAGCGAAACGGCGTCAAATGCCGCCGCTACTCGGCCGCGGGCGACGGCATCGGCGGCAAAGGTACCGTTTGGGTCAACAAAAAGGGCGGTTATATCGAGGATATGGAGTTTGACGTCGCCAATAATCCGGACTGGAAGACATTTAAGCTAAAGCTCCTAAAAAAAGAAACGATGACCGCCGCCGGCTGGCAGCAGTTCATCGCCTCGCAATTCTGATCAGCCTTTCGGCGGCAAGCCGTCCGAGTAGATAAAGACGTGCCAGCACGCGTTGGTACCGTATTCGATCAGGGCGTCAAGCTTATTGTCGTTTTCCATCTCCGCGAGTTTATCCATCACGTAATTCTGCTCTTCGGCCGTCATGTGCTTGCGGGCGAGGTCAAACGCGCAGCCCGACGTGTGCGGCGGCAAGCTGCCCTCGCCGCGAACCTTGAACGAATTGGCGTTGGTCGCGTTGAGGCTGATCTGATAGTCCATCGAACGAGTCAGCGACGTCACACGCAGCGGCCGATTGTATTTGGCGTAATAGTGCTCGGCGAGTTCGATCAGGATCGGTTTTGCCCGCTTATTGAACATTCGCAGCAGACGGACGCGCATTTGTTTGCGGTCGCTCGGGTTGTTCAGGTCGTACTTTTGCCCGGCGAAATTGCTGGCAAGCGTTGACAGGAAAGTGTACTTCGGATGTCCCGGCACTATTTCATCCCGAACATCAGGAAATGCGAACGTCATGAACGGCCCGTCACCGGCACTGCCGCCGACGCTGAGATAGTAGCTTCTGGTCGCCATCGGCATCTCGATCAATTCCTTGTTGAGCCGTTTTTCGGCAAGCTCACCAAAATCCAGCGGCTGACGGTAGCCTGTTGTTTTCATCTCAGCGAGCTTTCTCTTTTGTTTGACCACGCCGTCGCCGAATAGCTCTTTAGGAACATTCAGGCCCGCAGGGCGGATGCCCGTTTCGCCGCTTCGCGCTTCGAGCGATTTTGCCTGCCGGTCGGCGAGCAGTGCGGCCGAAACGTTCAGATCGGCCTCGTCGGTGTTGTCAGATTCGACCTTTACGTCGCTAACCGTCTTTGCGTCGATCTCTTTTTCCTCGGTTTCCCACGATGATATCAGGTCGTCAAGATCCTCTTCGTCCTCACCGCCGAGCGGATCGATGACACGCATCGGTATCACCTTTGACGCGAGGATCGGCGGTGGAGTCTTGCCGCCCGGGCCAACCGTTCCGCCGCCGTTTCGCGAAGCAAAGAGTAGAGCGATCACGGCGCCGAAAATTATCACGAACGTCATTGCCGCCGCCGCGATGAGCATCATCGGATAACCGCCGACCTTTTCCGACGGGGCTGCCGCAGCAGTCTGCGGAACTATCTTCGGTGCCGCAGCCGGCTCGGGAACCGCGGTCGGCTGGACATATGACGCGGCTTCCATCTCGACCGTTATGGTCGTGTCGCTGCCGATCTTGAGCACGTCGCCGTTCTTGAGCAAACGCGGGCCGCCCGAGACCTTGTTCCCATTCAGAAACGTGCCGTTGAGCGAATCTTCGTCAACGACCAGCAGCTCGTCTTCGTCCCAGAAAAATGTTGTGTTCCTGCGGGAGAGCCCCGAGTCGCCGATAACAAGCTGTGACGAATCGGTCCGCCCGATGGTCAGCTCGTTATCGAGCGAAACCGAGCGGTCACCGTCCGGGGCCTGGATCTTTAAAACGGCTTTATTCATCAATGATGATGGTCATCATCGGCTACTTCTTTCAGCTTTGAGATGTCGAGCAGACGAGCAAATTCATCGAAATGGAACATCGTCTCGTCCTTACAATAATCGCAAAAGAACGTCACATCTTCGCCGAGATACATATCCTTAAGATGATATGCGATGAAGCAGCCGTAACATCGCTGAATGCGTTTGCCGAATTCGGCAATAACTTCTTCTGAAACGTGATCTGTCATAAACTGTCCGCGATTTTACCACATTCATTTTTTGGACTCCGCTTGCAAAACCATTTCCTATGTGTTTTTAATACTAGTAACGATGTATCAGGGAATTTCTCAAATCCATCATCTCCACCATCATCACGCGACACATTCGCGCGTGAACTGATCTCGTTGTTCTAACCAACTCGTAAATTAGTTTTAATACAAACGCCGCGAAACTTGAAAAAGTCTCGAGGGCGTCGCTTTGTTGTTTTTTGATCATGAAATTAAAAATAGCTATACAAAAATCAGGAAGACTGGCCGATAATTCGACGGCAATGCTCCGAAAATGCGGCATCGGATTCTCAAACGGCCACGGAAAGCTCAGGACCGAAGCTGCGGACTTTCCGCTCGAGATATTCTTTCTACGCGATGACGACATACCCGATTACGTCGCTGACGGCGTAGCCGATGTCGGCATCGTCGGCGAAAACATCGTCGCGGAGGGCGGAAAGCCCGTCGACGTGATCGAAAAACTCGGTTTCGGAAATTGCCGGCTCTCGCTGGCGATACCCAAAGGCGAAAGTTACTCGACGTTGACCGAACTTGCCGGAAAGCGGATCGCAACTAGCTATCCAAATATTCTGGGCACGTTTTTTGCCGCACGCGGGATCTCCGCCGATATTCACGAGATCAGCGGTTCGGTCGAGATTGCTCCGTCGATCGGCCTTGCGGATGCGGTTTGTGACCTCGTAAGCTCGGGCAGCACGCTTTTTTCAAACGGGCTCCGCGAGGTCGAAACCGTGATGAATTCCGAAGCGGTGCTTATCGCTCGCAGAGATCTCAGTGCGGACGCCTCGGCGATCCTCGACAAACTCCTTTTTCGCATCCGCAGCGTCAAGGCCGCAGCCCAAAATAAATACATTCTTCTCAACGCCCCGACCGACAAGGTCGATGAGATCACACGGCTTCTGCCCGGCATGCGCAGCCCGTCGATGATCCCGCTCGCAACGCCCGGTTGGGTTTCGATGCATTCGGTTGTCGGTGAGACAGACTTTTGGGAGGTCGTGGATTCCCTCAAAAGGGCCGGTGCCGAGGGCATTCTAGTATTGTCGATAGACCAGATGATCAGGTAAACACAAATGAAAATAGTTAAATATCCGTCAAAAGAAACATGGGGAGCACAGCTTAAGCGACCGGCCCTCGACACACGATTTCTCGAACGAACCGTCGCCAATATCCTCGCCGACATTCGCGACAACGGCGACAAGGCCCTGCGTCATTGTGCCCGCCATTTCGACAAGGTCGAACTGGACGAATTTCTCGTGACCGGGGACGAATTTCTCGAAGCCGAATCTCTCGTCTCAGTGGACATCAAGGAGGCCATCGCGGTAGCAAAGGCCAATATTGAGAAGTTTCACGCGGTACCCGACGAACGATCAAACGTTATCGAAACCACCGCCGGAGTTTTTTGCTGGAAAAAGACCGTCGCGATCGAAAAGGTCGGCCTTTATATTCCCGCGGGCAGTGCTCCACTGTTTTCCACGGTCCTGATGCTTGTTGTTCCCGCAAAGATCGCAGGTTGCCGCGAGATCGTCGTCGTCTCACCTCCAAATACCGAGGGAAAGATCGATCCGATAACGCTCTATGCCGCAAAGCTATGCGGTGCGACCAGCGTGTACAAGATAGGTGGAGCACAGGCGATCGGTGCACTCGCCTACGGCACCGAGACGGTCCCGAGCGTTTACAAGATATTTGGTCCGGGCAATCAGTTTGTGACAGAGGCAAAGCTGCAGGTCCTGCGTTCCGGCGTGGCGATCGATATGCCCGCCGGGCCGTCGGAGGTTGCGGTATTAGCGGACGAAAGCTGCGTCCCGGCATTTGTTGCGGCCGATCTTTTGTCGCAAGCCGAACACGGCCCGGACAGCCAGGTAGTGTTAGTGTCGACGTCCGAGACCGTCATCAACGAAACCCTCGCTGAGGTCGAGCGGCAGATCGAATTGCTGCCGCGAAAAGCAATCGCCGCCGCCGCGATCCAAAATTCGACGGCGATTCTTGTCAAAACGATCGCCGACGGTGTCGAGATAATAAACGACTACGCACCCGAGCACCTCATTATCGCAACGGACAACGCTGAAACGGTCGCCGAACAGATCGTTAATGCGGGGTCGGTTTTCATCGGCAATTACTCGTGCGAGAGTGCCGGTGATTATGCCTCGGGCACCAATCACACATTGCCGACGGGCGGTGCGGCACGGGCTTACAGCGGCGTTTCCGTCGCGAGTTTTACCAAGACGATCACGTTTCAGCGGCTGACCCCCGACGGCATCCGCAACCTCGGCCCGACGATCGAGACAATGGCCGCCGCCGAGGGGCTTGATGCGCACAGGAACGCGGTCGCAATGCGACGCGAATGGATCGGAGGCCGCGATGACATTTGAGCTCGAACGGCTTGTCCGCAGAAACATCAGAAATCTGAAGCCGTATTCGTCGGCCCGTTCGGAGTTTGTGGGAACGGCTGAGGTGTTTCTTGACGCCAATGAGAACGCCTTCGGTTCACCGGCAGGCGGCGGATTTAATCGTTATCCCGACCCGCTCCAGGCCGAGTTGAAAGGCCGTATCGCTCCGATGAAAGGCGTCGACTCGTCGCAGATATTCGTCGGGAACGGCAGTGACGAGGCTATCGATCTGCTGTTTCGCATTTTTTGCGAGCCGGCTCGGGACGAGGTGATCGTATGCCCGCCGACTTACGGAATGTACCGCGTGTCGGCTGACATCAATGACGTAACGACCAAGAATATTCCGCTGACCAAGGATTTTCAGCTCGATGTGCCGTCGATCCTCAACGGCATCAGCGATCACACGAAACTGATCTTTATCTGCTCGCCTAATAATCCGACGGGCAATCTGATGAATCGCGAGTCCATCGCGGAGATAGCCTCGAGATTCCCTGGCCCATGCGTGGTCGACGAGGCATATATTGACTTTGCGGCTGCGCCGTCGATCACCGCGGAACTCGCGTCTTTGCCCAACCTCGTCGTTCTGCAAACGTTCTCGAAAGCGTGGGGAATGGCCGGCCTTCGCGTCGGTCTGGCTTTTGCCGGCAAAGAGATCATCGATCTAATGAATCGCGTAAAGCCGCCCTACAACGTCAGCGGCATTGCACAGCGTGCCGTTATTGATGCTCTCGACGATGAACGGTCTGTTCGCGAATGGACGGCAATGGTGCTTGAGCAACGAGCCGCTTTGAGCGAATCGCTCACCGGATTCGATCTTGTCGAGACGATCTATCCCTCGGACGCAAATTTTCTTTTGGTCAAGGTCGCGGACGCCGAGGCCATTTATCGCTATCTGGTTGCTGAGGGCATCGTTGTCCGCAATCGAAGTAATGTTGAGCTTTGCGGAGGCTGCCTCCGCATAACGGTCGGAACACCGAACGAAAATCGACGGCTTATCGAGGCCCTTACGAAGATCGAGCGGCAACTCGCAGCCGAATGAGAGAAATTATGAAGAAAGTACTATTCATCGATAGAGACGGAACTCTGATCCGTGAACCTGATGATTTCCAGGTCGATAGTCTCGAAAAATTACGGTTCATACCCGGCGTGATCACCGCTCTTGCTAAGATCGCCCGTGAAACCGATTTCGTGTTGGCGATGGTCACAAATCAGGACGGGCTGGGCACGGCAAGCTTTCCGGAGGAGACGTTTCATCCGGCGCATGATCTGATGATGCAGACGCTGCTCGACGAAGGCATCGAGTTTGCCGATGTATTTATCGACCGCACACTTCCGGCCGAAAATGCACCGACACGCAAACCGGATGTCGGAATGCTGTCCCGGTATCTGACAGGCGATTACGACCTCGCCAATTCGTATGTCATCGGCGACCGGGAGACCGATATCCAGCTTGCCGCAAATCTCGGGGCAAACGCCATCTATCTGCGCAATCCGCAGTTTCCGGTCGATACGGCGGACAATGATGGGGTCGTTGCAGTCGATAGTTGGACCGACATCTATGAGCTTTTGCGGTACCGTCCACGCCGGGTCGAACATCGCCGGACGACCAAAGAGACCGACGTTGCGATAGATCTCGTTCTTGACGGAACAGGAAAGTCCGAGATCGCAACCGGCATTTCGTTCTTTGATCATATGCTCGAACAGATTTCGCGGCACGGCGGCCTCGATCTGACGATCGCCGTAAAGGGCGATCTTGAGGTCGACGAACACCACACTATCGAAGATGTCGCGATCACACTGGGCGAGGCTTTTTCGATGGCGTTGACCGACAAACGCGGGATGGAGCGTTACGGGTTTTGTCTGCCGATGGATGACTGCCTGGCGCAGGTCGCGATCGATTTTGGTGGGCGAAACTGGATCGTGTGGGACGCCGAATTCAAACGTGAGAAGATCGGCGAGATGCCGACCGAAATGTTCTTTCATTTCTTTAAGTCGTTTAGCGACAAAGCGTTATGCAATCTGAATATCAAAGCGGAGGGTACCATCGAGCACCATAAGATCGAGGCGATATTTAAGGCGTTTGCCAAGTCGATAAAAATGGCCGTCCGCCGCGAGGGAAGCGAGTTGCCGTCCACAAAGGGAGTCCTGTGAAAGTAGGAATCGTAAAATACAACGCCGGTAACACCGTTTCGGTGATCAACGCCCTGAAACGCCAGGGCATCGACCCGGTCGTCACGGATGACGCTGAAACGCTCCGGTCGGCCGATAAGGTGATCTTTCCCGGCGTTGGCGAAGCCTCGACCGCGATGCGATATCTCCGGATGCGCGGCCTCGATATCGTCATACCGTCACTGACGCAGCCCGTTCTCGGCATCTGTTTGGGTATGCAGCTGATGTGTGCGTTTTCCGAGGAGAACGAAACCGCTTGTCTTGGAATTTTGCCGCATCGTGTGAGGCGATTCGTATCTGACAGACTCAAGATCCCGCACACCGGTTGGAACCGGATCGGGCAACTGCGGTCGCCGCTGTTTGACGGCGTAGGCGAGGGCGAACGAGTCTATTTTGTTCACGGCTACTATGTCGAGACCGGTGCAGACACCACCGCAGTTACAGATTACGGCCTTGACTTTAGTGCGGGCGTGGGTCGGGGCAATTTTCACGCGATACAGTTTCACCCCGAAAAATCGGGCGATGCAGGGGCTCGGATCTTAGCGAATTTCCTAAAAATATGATCGAAATTATTCCCGCAATGGACCTCATCGGCGGCAAATGCGTGCGTTTGACCCAGGGCGATTTTTCGCGTGAGACGGCCTACGCCGACGATCCGCTTGAGACAGCAAAACGGTTTGAGGCGGCCGGACTTTCGCGTCTTCATATGGTTGACCTCGACGGCGCCCGTTCGGGTGCACCGGCAAATCTTCATGTGCTAAGCCGCATCGCCTCGGGCACGTCGCTGATTGTCGACTACGGCGGCGGGATCAAGTCAGAGGCGGACGTCGCCGCCGTGTTCGATGCCGGAGCCTCGATCGTAAATATCGGCAGCCTTGCGGTTCGTCAGCCTGAGATGTTTCTTGGTTGGGTCGAAAAATTCGGCGGCGACAAGATATTGCTCGGCGCCGACGCCAAAAATGGAATGGTGGCGATAGACGGATGGCAGACTGAGACCACGGAACAGATCCTGGCATATCTCCGTAAGTTTGCTGATCGTGGCGTAACGAGGGCCTTCGTCACCGACATCGCGAGCGACGGAGCGATGGCGGGACCGTCGGTAAAGCTCTACCGCGAGATCACGGCCGCTGTGCCGGCGATCGGCCTGATAGCCAGCGGCGGCGTTCGTTCGACCGCCGACATCGACGAACTTGAGAGCATTGGGTGCAAGGGCGTCATTATCGGAAAGGCTCTCTACGAGCAGACCATCAATTTGGAGGATCTGGCAAAGTATGTTGGCTAAACGAATCATTCCATGCCTCGACGTCAAAGACGGCCGGACCGTCAAGGGCACAAATTTTGTCGGCCTTCGCGACGCCGGCGACCCGGTCGAGCTGGCGGCCCGATATTGTGCCGAGGGCGCAGACGAGCTGGTCTTGCTTGATATCTCGGCGACAAATGAACGCCGCAAGACGCTAACCGCACTCGTGCGGGATGTCGCTGCCGAGATCAATATCCCATTTACTGTCGGCGGCGGCATCTCGACTGTCGACGATATTGGTGCTTTGCTCGATTCGGGTGCAGACAAGGTTTCGATAAATACCGCGGCGGTAAAAGAACCGGAACTTCTAACTGCAGCCGCGGCTAATTTTGGTTCGCAATGTATCGTTCTTGCGATCGACGCCCGAATGACGCCGGACGGGTGGCGCGTCTATCTGAACGGCGGCCGGGTCGCGACCGATCTGGATGCGGCCGAATGGGCAAAGCGCGGCGTTGAACTCGGTGCGGGCGAGATATTGCTGACGTCGATGAACGCCGATGGTACGAAGGACGGTTTCGAGATCGGCTTGACCCGAGAGATCTCGACGAACCTGAAGGTGCCGGTCATTGCCTCGGGCGGTGCCGGAAGTATGGACGATTTTGCCGACGCTTTTGCACTGGGCCGGGCCGATGCGGCTCTCGCGGCAAGCGTTTTTCACTACGGCGAAATAGCGATCCCGGATCTGAAAGCTTTTCTCGCGATGCGCGGGATCGAGGTAAGGTTATGAATCTGAATTACGAAAAATACGCTGACGGCCTCATCCCGGCGATCGTCCAGGACGCAAAGACCGGGTCAGTTTTGATGCTCGGCTTTATGAACGCTGAGGCGGTCGCGAAAACGCACGAAACTCGTCGCGTCACATTCTATTCCCGTTCCCGGCGGCAGCTTTGGACAAAGGGCGAGACAAGCGGCAATTTCCTCGAGCTGGTCTCGATCACCGCCGACTGCGATCAGGACACCGTGCTTATCCAAGCGACGCCGGCCGGCCCGGTCTGTCACACGGGAAACGACACTTGCTTCGGCAACGTCGATGAATCGGATCCTAACCCGCTCGACGCCCTCCGGGAACTAGAGAAAACCATCGACGATCGCCGGCACAGAATGTCCGAAGATTCGTACGTCGCCTCGCTTTTCAAAGACGGCATCAACAAGATCGCCCAAAAGGTTGGCGAGGAAGCTGTCGAATTGATCATTGAGGCAAAGGACAACGACCTCGAACGCTTTACGTCCGAGGCCGCTGATCTGCTGTTTCACTATCTGGTTTTGTTAAGAGCAAAAGATGTATCGATCAGTGACGTGGTGACCACGCTTAGATCCCGTAGGCGGTGATCATTTGACGACGCCGCGTTTCGAATTTTCGATGAAATCGACGAGCAGATCGACCTCTTTGCAGCCGCTGATGTCTTCACGGATCTTTTCGAGAGCCTGCGTTGTGTTCATTTTTGCCGAGAGCAGCAGGCGAAACGCGTGGTTCAGCTTTTCGATCGTCTCTTTCGGATATCCGCGGCGTTTTGCACCGACACGGTTCAGGCCGTAACATTTGGCGTGATTTCCCTGGATGATCGCGTACGGCAGAGCGTCCTTTACGACCACCGAATATCCGCCGATAAACGCCTCGACGCCTACGCGGCAAAATTGATGGATGCCAGAATATGCCCCGACGCTCGCCCGGTCGTCGATCTCGACGTGGCCCGCGAGCGTGGCCGCGTTTGCCATTATGACGCTGCTGCCGACCTGACAATCATGGGCGACGTGCGCCTGGGCCATCAGCAAATTGTCATCGCCGATCCGCGTAATGCCGCCGCCGCCGACCGTTCCGCGGTGGATGGTGACGAATTCGCGTATGTGGTTGCGTTTGCCGATCTCGGTCCGCGTCGGTTCGCCGGCGTATTTCAGGTCCTGCGGTGCCAGCCCGATCGAAACGAACGGATAGACCCGCGTGCCGTCACCGATGGACGTCGTGCCGTCGACGACCACATGCGAATCGAGCCGCACGCCGTCACCGAGCGTTACACCTTCGCCGACTGTGCAAAACGGGCCGATGTGGCAATCGTCGCCGATCACGGCTCCGTCGCCAACGATGGCCGTTGGATGGATATTTGTCTTCATACGACGGGCTGATCGTCCTCCGGAGCGGCCGCCGACGCGGTTTCAGCCAACGCCGCTTTTGCCTGGCGGGCTACGAGCCAGGTAAAAATGATGGTCGCAGGGATCGACGCAAAAATGCCGAGCACCGCACCGCCAAGGGTCGCGACAGCGATTCCCGCCACACCGAGCTTGAGCTGCTTATTGAAATAGCCGAACAGCAACGGGATCAGCCCGAGTACGAGGCCGATCACCGCATTGATCAGCATGACCCAGACTATAGCTTCGCGGGTTGAGATCTGATAGGGCTCCATATTATTGCTCCTTAGGGCGGTCGGCGATTATCGACATAATGGTCGCCTCGGCTGTCACTTGGCCATCGACCATTGCGACGCCACGCATTCGTTGCACCTTACTACCGATACGCAGTGCGGTCACCTCCAGCGTCAGCGTGTCTCCGGGCACGACGGGCCGTCGAAACTTGGCTTCTTCGATGCCTGTAAAGAATGGTATCTTGCTGTCGCGGTCTTCAAATTCACGAAGGGCAAGTATCGCCCCGACCTGTGCAAGTGCCTCGATCTGCAGCACGCCGGGCATGACCGGTGCCCCCGGAAAGTGTCCGGCAAAGAAAGGTTCGTTGATCGTGACCTGTTTGATGCCGACGATCCGCACCCGCGGGTCGAGCTCGATTATCCTGTCCACCAGCAAAAACGGATAGCGGTGCGGCAGTATCTTTTGGATTGCGACAGAATCTAGGATGACCATACTCGGAAATGATACCAAAATTACAAAAAGCAAGAAGCCGGCAAAGCGTATTTACCGGCTTACTTGCTGATTCAGCTGGACAACGTCCGGCTTATCTAGGTGTCGCTGTTGCGGCACCGGCCGGGCGTGCGTTGTAGAACGTGATGAAATCCTTGGTAATGTCGAACTTGTCGTCAAAACCCATCAGGATCCCGGCTTCTTCGAGTTTCGGGCCGTCAAGAATAACGGCGAAACCCTTAGCCTTTGCATAATCGTTCATTGCTTTAATGATGTCGTTGTAAACAGGGCCGATGACCTCGCCTGAGCGGCGCTCATAGCGGACCTTAGCATCTTCCTGCTTACGCTTCATCGAGATCTCAAGCTGCTGATACTCATCAGCCTTGGTCTGAATTGCTTTCGGATCAGCCTGCGGCACGGCCTGCAGTTTCTGGATCTCGGCTGCAAGACTCGCGTACCTGGTCTGCATCGTTTTCAGCTCATCAAACGTCGGCTTGAACTCGGCCTCGAGCGCGCCGATCGCGTTCTTATACTTGGTAATACCCGCGCCGGCTTTGTCTTCGCCAAACATAATCGAATTTACCAGTCCGACTTTGCCGGTCCCGGTCTGTGCCGCGCCTGTCTGAGCACTTGCTGATACCGCGAACGTCACGGCGAAAATAAGGCTGACGGCAGCTAAACTAAATCTTCTCATTATTATCTGATACTCCTTAAACTCTTAGAAAGGTCCAATGCCTTCGCAATTGCGACAATCTATTTGAACCTTATTTTACGTAAACTGTTGCTTGTCGTTTCAAAAAAAGAAAAGCAATAGTAATTTATCGAAAAATACTTGTCAATTTTTGACCGTAAACGCTCAACCTAGAACGTTCGTCCAACCGTGAACCTGAAACCGCTGCGTTTGCCCGGCAAAAAGATGTTCGGCAATTCCTCGGTGTAACCAAGTTTGGCGTTCGGGTTGTAATAGTAGATCAATCGGAACGGGACATTGACGATCGGCACCTGAACACGAAGCTCAACGCCAACACTTGTCTTGTAATCCGAGATCTTCGAGAACGCCGCTTCACCGACCTTGAGCAGCGAATTTTGCTGCACTTCGCCACGCAGATAAAGCTGTTGGATCTGCGGTGACAGACTGGTCGGGCACGAAAAACGGTTGCCTCGGCAAAACTCGCTGAGAAAGTCGGTCCGCGTCATCACGCGTCCGCGGTAGAACAAAAGACTTCCGAAACTCGGCTCAAGCACCGGCGTATTTATCAGGCCGAGGGCCGTCAGGCGTCCGCCGCCGAGCAATTTCTCGTCCTCGAGAAATTCGCTGTTGATGGTCTGCGTGCCCGCATTTCGTAGATTAAAGACCGAACCGATATCGGCGAACAACGCCAGCGTCGCCGGGCCAAAGATCGGAATGCGGTATTCAACGTTTGCCAGCAGCTGTGTGTCGCCGCCGATGAAGCGGAAATTGCGGCTGAACAGTGCCGGGTTCGCTCCGCTCGCACCGGTCAACTGACCTATGGTGATCAGTTCGTCGCGGGTGCGTGGGTCAAGCAGATGATTCGTTTCGGCTGTGCCAAACGCGTTTGTCGCCAGTGTCACGTTGCGGCTCGTCACATATGTGTCGAACGGAGCGACCGGCCCGATCGAACGCGAAGAGTATCCACGGAGGTCGTTCTCACTGCCCAAAAAGTAGCGTTCGTACGCCGGTACGCCGCCGACAAAGGCGATCGAATTTGCATTCTTAACCTTATCGGTCAGTGCCCAGGTACCGATCGTGCCGGCAATGACGCGGAATGCAAATACGTCAGGATTCTGCGATTTCTTTTTGCGGACCGGGATGAACTTAGAATAGCTGACCGACGGCTGATATGTTCGGACGTCGCCGCCGAGCCCGGAAAATCCGATCGACAGCGATAGCTGGCTCCCGCTGAGCGTGTCGATACCGTTCTTCGCCGGCTGACGGGTGTCATAAACAAAGGTTCCCGTTATGCGGCTTGTCAAAATATTCGGCTGAGTATAGATGATCGGGATGACCGCAGACGGATCGGTCGACTGATTCACCTCGGGGTCGGTGATGCTGGTCGCCGACAGTTGATAATTCAATCCGACACGCGAAAACTGCGTAAACCGTCGTTTCTTAAAGAAAAGCTCAGAAAGCGGTGCAGTTACAAACAATGTTCCGCCGTAGGTGCTCTGAGTGAACAGATTCGCCGAATCGGTGATCACACTGCCGTTAGGATTGTAGAGATCGTTGAGGATGTCCTCGTTCTGCGTCAGGTAGGTGCCCTCGCCGAAGAATTTATAACGGCTGGCAAACACCGATATCCCGGCCGAGATCGGCCTGTTGCGGAAATAAGGCTGCTGATAGGTAAACTGCAGGCTCTGCTGACGGTTGCCGACTCCGGCGTTGAATGACAGGATCTCACCGCGACCGGCAAGGTTGTTCGTCGAATATTCAAGTCCGAAGTACGAACCGCCGATACCCGAGATACCGCCGTTGAACGAGATCTGCTGACGGCCTTTTTCCTTGACCTTGACGATCAGATCGACGTTGCCGTTCTCTTCGTCGGTTCGGATCTCGACGTCCTGGTCCTTATCGACCGGATCGAAATACTGGGTCTGGTTGATACGTGCGACCGATATGTCGAGGTAATTCTGATTGTAGATATCGCCTTCGTTGATCAGGAACTCGCGACGCATCACGCGGTCACGGGTAAACGTGTTACCCGTAAATTCGAGCCTGCGCAAGGTAAACTGTTTGCCTTCGTCGATCGAGATGACGATATCAACGATGCCCTCGTTCGGGTTTGTCGGATTGTCTTTGAAATCCGGCTCAAACTCGGCGTTGTACTGAACAAAGCCCTGTCCGCCGTAAACTTTCTTGAGGTCCTCGTAAACGGCGTCCTGCAGACGTTTACCGTCAGCGATCTCACCTTTCTTGAGGCCGACGTAGCTTAGGATCTGAGCCTCGGAAAAGATCGAGTTGCCCTCGACCTTGAGATCGCCGACGCGAAAAACGCGGCCTTCAGTCACGGGAACAATGATCTTGAGCGTATCGTCCTTGGAGGTCAAAAGCGGGATCGGGAAATTCTTAATGATCGGTAGCCCGGTGCGTTTGTATCCGAGCCCGACAACCTCAGGTTCGCCGATGCGGGCCTGAAAATAGCCCTTCGAGAACATATACGCCCGAACATTTTTCTGCAGGTCGTACTGCAGTTTTTTCAGATCGAGAATATCCTGGCCCTTAAATCTGGTGATGATGCCGGATTCCTGAACCAGCACTAGAGCCTTACGCAGCTCGCTGTCCTTAAATTTCTCGTTGCCCTCGAAATCTATTTCGACGATTCGCGAACGGTTGCCCTGATCGATGTTGAACGTAAGGGCGATCGAAGTTGCCGAGACCTCGTCTTCCTGAACGGTCACCTTCGCGTTCGGATAACCCTTGGACGCGAGCATTTCACGCAGGATTCGGGTTGCCGTACGGGACTTGACCGGATCGTACACCGCCTCTTTCGAGATACCGACGCGTTTTTCGCGAAATTCCTTGAGAATATCCGATTCCTGTATCGCCTTTGATCCCTTGAACTGCAGATCGCGGATAATAGCTAACTCACGCACCTCAAAGATAACGTTGACGCCGCCGCGGACGCCTTCTTCGGTCAAAACGCGGGTCGCGGTCTTGTCGAAAAAGTTGAGCGAGAGCAGTTCTTTGAGGTCACGTTCGAGTGCTGCCGGGTCGTAAATGTCGCCGGGACGCGTTTTGATGTAGTAGAGCAGATCCTCGTCGCGAAGACGTCTGTTGCCCTGAATATCGACAGTTTCGACTACCTGCTGTGCGGCCGGAGCCTTGATCGCTGGGGTATTATTCGCACTTTCGTTGGTTTTAGCAGCGGCAGGAAATGCCATTGCGGCCAAAGCCAGTAATACGAGCCCGAGTGCGCGAAATTTGTACATAAAACCGAGTATCCTTTTTATAAGTGCAAAATATTAAGCCCTATCAGCTCAGACAATGCCGTATTGATCTGTTCAGACCCCAAAGCTGATCGAACAAACCCGGCATTTCAATGTCGGATTTTACTCAATCTATGATTCGCACTAACTGCGTCAGGTTGCCCTTTTGCGACTATCCAACAAACTTACGAATTATACAGGCAAAAGGCCGAAAAATAAAAAGCTCACGCACGCTAACGCCTTTTGCCCACGCCAAAATGAAGGCCGCATACGGACATATTGTGCATGTCACGGACGCGGCCACCATAGATTGAAGTTACAGCTATTTTTTCAACCAGCCAAAAAGCGCATTGACCGTGATATCACGATTGGTCTCGTAAATTGCCTTGGTCAGCGGCAGAGACATCGGACATGCCTGAATGCAATTCTGCGCGTTGCCGCAATTGGTGATGCCGTCGTCGCCCATCAGCCCGCTCAGACGCTCCTCGGCCGTGTTCTTGCCGACCGGGTGCATATTGAACAGCCGTGCCTGAGCGATCGCCTGCGGCCCGATGTAATTGTCATCGCCATACTGCGGGCATGCCTCGAGACAGCAGCCGCAGGTCATACAGCGTGACAGGGCGTAGCGTTCCTGCGCGAGTTCGTTCGGGATCTGCGGGCCAGGCCCGAGATCGTACGAACCGTCAAGTTCGATCCATGCCTCGACCTTTTTGAGATGTTCGAACATCTTCGAACGGTCCACACGCAGATCGCGAACATTCGGAAACTTGGACATCGGCGCCAGCGTGATCGTGTCGTTGCCGGTCGCCAGCAAAAGATCGTCGACCAGAGCCGAACACGATTGCCGTGCCTTGCCGTTGATGACCATCGTGCAGATGCCGCACACCTGTTCGAGACACGACATGTCCCAAACCGGCGGCGTGGTCTGACGGCCCTCGATCGTGATGGGATTTTTGCGGATATCCATCAGCACCGAGATCACGTTCAGATTGCGGCGATACGGTATCTCAAACGTCTCCCAGGACGCCGACGCGCCTTCCTTTTCCCGACGCTGGATCTTTACCTTAATGCTAGTCGGCGGATTATCCAGCCTCTTTTTCTCAATATGTGCGTTCGTGGTCATAAACAATTCAATTCAAAAGCTTTTCACAGTTCGCCCTAAGTTCCGGCAAGTACTCTTCGATTATTCCCCAAACCAGCCGATCGGAAATGGACTCATAGCCGTGTACCAGCACATTTCTGAAACCTATAATTCGCTGAGCATTAGCTATCGTAGAAAACACCTCGGCGTCGATCTGCTTCAGCCGGCTTAACGACTCACCAATGTTAATAAACCGCCTCTCAACTGCCGACCTGACAAGTTCGTTAGACGCATACGAATCGAAATCCATCGAGCCGACAAAGCCGCTGATCAGCTTGCAATTCTCTACCACATCGAAAAGATGCGTGTTCGCGTCACGTTCCATAGATCCTGATGCGGTCTTTTTCGATCGCCCTTTTGAAATATGGATTCTTTACAGCTCGTTCTTCGATCACATCTACCGGGCGGTCGAAAATTGCTTCAAGACGCTCCTTGAGCTCGAAATAACGCCCAAACAGCCTCTCGTCATTGTCAAAACTGACCAAGACATCAACGTCGCTCTTCGAACCAAAGTCATCACGGGCAGCAGAACCGACAATGTCCAAACGCCTGAGCGAGAGGTCACGGCAAACCGCTTGTATGCTCTCCTGGTACTGCTCGATCTTGATCATTTTCTGTCACCCAAGGACAAGCCTGGCGTTTATGCCGGCTTTTTCTTGTTTGCCGAATAGTCGCGTTTTCGCGGTTCGACCAGCGATACGTCGATCGCTTCGTAGCTGAAAACCGGCGCCTCGGCCGAGTATTCGGCGATCGTCGACTTCATGAAATTCTCGTCATCGCGTTCCGGAAAATCCGGTTTGTAATGGGCACCTCGCGATTCGTCGCGGTTTAGCGCTCCGAGCGTGATGACGCGTGCCAGGTCGAGCATGTTGTCCAGCTGGCGGGCATGCGGTATCGCCTGCGTCGCCCACAGGTTCGAATCGTTGATCGAGATATTCTTGAACCTGTCTTTCAGCTCGAGCAACTTCTCATCCGTCGCCTTGAGCCGGTCGTTATAGCGGACGACCGTGACGTTATCCGTCATGATCTTGCCCATTTCCTCGTGCAGCTTATACTGATTCTCGCCGCCCTCGTTACGGGCGATCTGATCGTTGATGTCCTGCTGCTTTTTGAGTTCGGCGGCGTGTATGCCGTTGGTTTCGGTGCTGCCGCGTTCGACGTTCTTGGCGTAATCGAGAGCCGCCGGAGCCGCGACGAAACCGCCGTAAACGCATGACAACAATGAGTTTGCCCCGAGGCGATTGGCACCGTGGATCGAATAGTCGCATTCGCCAGCAGCAAACAATCCCGGAATATTCGTCCGTTGTTCAAAATCCACCCAGAGGCCGCCCATCGAATAATGGACGCCCGGGAAAATACGCATCGGCACGTAACGCGGATCGTCACCGACGAACATCTCGTAGATCTCGAGGATCGCGCCGAGCTTTCGCGTCAGCGTTTCAGCCGGAATGTGCGTCAGATCGAGATAGACCTGATTTTCTCCGCCGACGCCGTGGCCGTCGAGACAAACCTGAAAGATCTCTCGCGTCGCGATGTCACGCGGAACGAGGTTGCCGTACGCCGGATATTTTTCTTCGAGAAAATACCAACGCTCGGCATCTGGGATGTCCTTGGGTTTGCGTGCGTCCTGTGCGTCACGCGGAACCCACACACGGCCGCCTTCGCCGCGGGCCGATTCGCTCATTAGACGAAGTTTGTCTTCGCCGGGGATCGAGGTCGGATGGACCTGTATAAATTCACCGTTCGCGTACTTGGCCCCCTGCTGATAGCACGCCGCCACCGCACTGCCGGTACAGGTCTGCGAGTTGGTCGATTTGCCAAAGACCATGCCCGGGCCGCCCGTCGCCATGATCACGGCGTCGGCGGCAAACGATTTCAGCTCGAGCGACTGCAGGTTCATCGCGATCAAACCGCGGCAGACCTGATGGTCGTCCATCACGAGCGAGAGCATCTCCCAGCCCTCGTATTTCGTGACCTTGCCTTCTGATTCAAACTTACGCACCTGCTCATCGAGCGCGTACAGCAGCTGCTGTCCGGTCGAGGCTCCGGCAAACGCCGTTCGGTGGTGGAGCGTTCCGCCAAAACGTCGGAAATCCAGGAGCCCTTCCTGCGTTCGCGAAAAAGGCACGCCCATCCGGTCGAATAAATATATGATCTCCGGCGCCATGTCGGTCATTCGCTTGACCGGCGGCTGGTTCGCCAGAAAATCGCCGCCATAGACCGTATCGTCGAGGTGCTTGGCCGGCGAGTCGCCCTCGCCCTTGGTATTGACCGCACCGTTGATGCCGCCCTGAGCGCATACTGAGTGTGACCGTTTGACCGGTACGACCGAGATCAGATCTACGTCGTGCCCGGCTTCGGCTATTTTCATCGCCGCAGCCAGGCCCGCAAGGCCGCCGCCAACGATCGCAATTTTTAATCCGCTTGATGCCATAACTAATTTGTTAAAACTTGGTCGCCCCGCTCGGAGCTGCTTTATGCGATTCTTCGCAAAGTGCCTGCGGAAGCAGGCCGCACGGCCGCACGAATGCGAACGCCGCGTTGATGCCGACCGCCGACAAAAATACCGCCAGCCCGAGGCTCGCCGTCAGCGTTACCTTCTGAGCCCTTTGCCCGATCACGATGCCCCAATCGACCGCGAACAGAAACAGTCCGTACGCCAGATGCCACGCCGTCGCTATGACGCCGAGGATGTATAGGACCAGGACCCACGTGATCTTAAATTCGGTGGCGACGATCGCAAATGCTTTGCCGGCGTTGGTCGCGACCGGATCGATGTTCAGCCCCGGTATCAGCCCAAACCTCAGGTTGAGTACGTGAAACAGTATGAAAACGAACAGGAATATACCCGTCACACGCTGCAAGACGTAAAACCAGTTGCGCGCGTGGCCGTACGTCAGGACGTTATTCTTGGCCTCCGACGAGATCAGTATCCCGTAGACGGAGTGAAAAATAAGCGGCACAAAGATACCAAATATCTCAATAAAAATAAGGTACGGGATATCTTGTATCTCCTGCACCTTTTTATTGAATGCCGCCGACCCGTTGAGGGCCGCCGAGTTTGTGAACATGTGAACAAAGAAAAATGCCCCCAGCGGAACGATGCCCGTGATCTGGTGCAGTTTTCTCAAGAGGAACGTGTTTGAGAATTTGATCGCCATTCTATAAATGCCGTGTAAATTGAATCCAAAAATCTAATTTTAATGAATTCTATTCTAAATACGTGTTTCGGCAAAGTATTCAGGATGGTTTCTATGATAGGCACGGAATTAGATAAGATAAAATGAATTCTTTTGGCAGGATTAAGCAGCTCTGCTAATCTGCCTGCAGTAAAGGTATTATGCACATCGAAACTTTGAAAGTTTTTTGCGACCTCGTCGACCTCGAGAGTTTCTCATTGGCCGCCGAACGCAATTTCATCACCCAGTCTGCCGTAAGCCAGCAAATACGGACACTTGAGGACAAATTCAAACGCCGTCTGCTCGAGCGTGTCCGCGGTCGGCGCGATGTCAAACTGACCTCGACGGGCGAGGTCTTTTACCGCGAATCAAAAAAGGTCCTCGACAGCTTTGATCAGCTGCAGGAATCGCTCCGCGGCGTCGTCGGCAAGATCGGCGGCACGGTCAAGATCGCAACCGTTTACAGCGTCGGGCTGCACGAGCTGCCCCCAAAGGTTCGCGAATTTATGACCAAGTTTCCGTCCGCCAAGATCGATCTCGAATATTCGCGCACCACGCGTGTCGTCCGCGACGTTCTTAACGGCACCGTCGAACTCGGCATCATCGCCTTTCCCGAACCGCGACGCGGCCTGACGATAGTCGAAATGGCCAACAACCGCCTCGTGCTCATCGCTCCGCCGGATCACAAGCTCGCGGCTAAAAAGAGGGTCAAAACGAGCGATCTCGACGGGCAGGATTTTGTGCTTTTCGAACGCGACGTGCCGACCCGTAAGGCGACCGACAAGATACTGAAAGAGCACGGCGTCGAGGTAAGCAAGGTCGCGGAGTTTGACAATATCGAGACCATCAAACGCGCCGTCGAGGTCGGATTCGGCTTGGCGATCGTACCGGAACCGACTGTTTCCGGTGCCTCGCAGAGCGACAAGCTGGCCGTTATCGAGCTTGCGGAAAAATACTGGGTCCGCACCGTCGGCGTCATCTACCGCAGCGACCGAGCCCTATCGCTGGCGGCACGAAAATTTGTCGAGCTGATCGCTGACCGAACTGCCGAAAAAGTATAGGAATTTGACCGGCATTTGTAGTAGACTCAGTCTGCCGCACCAGTTGAACAATGACAGAAAATTTCTCAGCAGACCCATGTAAGATCACGTTCGAACTGAGCGACACGCACTTGCGCGCCTTTGTTGAGGGCTCGGAAGACAGCTACGCGGTCTCGCGATATCTATGGACGAAGGTCGCTGCCGAATGCCGGCGTACCGGGGCGACACGTGTGCTGGTCGTCGAAAACCTCGGCAGCCCGAGCTCGATAAACGAGACCTATCGCGTCACAACAGAACTGCCGGAATTCGGGCTGGTCGGGATCAAGATCGCCTTCGTGGACCTGGTCGAAACTCAACACAACATCAATCAGTTTGGCGAGCTCGTCGCAAATAACCGCGGCCTCAACGCAAAGATCTTTCGATCCGTCGATGAGGCCGAGGCGTGGTTGTTAGATTGACCTTATAATTAATTGGTCGCGATGTAAGTCAGCGGCGTGGTCGGCCGCATTTCGTTGAGAGCGGTCTTGACGATCGTCGCGAGGCCCTCGGCTTCCATATATTCGCGTCCAAGCTGCCGCCGGAAACTCTTTTCTTTCGATTCGCCGGTCAGTTCCTTCAGCATTCCTCTTAAAAATGCCGTGACCAATTCGGGTGCAAACTGTTTGCCCGCGTTTCGCTGTAGATCTTCGATCACCTCTTTGGCCGGACGCCGTGCCTTGTACGGGCGGTCGGTCGTCATCGCGTCGAACGAATCCGCTAAGTTCACTATTTTCGCAATATACGGTATCTCGCGGTCATACAGCCCGTCAGGATAACCGCGGCCGTCGAGGCGTTCGTGGTGGTATTTTGCCGCCAGCGGCACGTCCGTGTACGGGTGATGGATCGGCTGCAGTATCTCGTAACCGACGGCCGGATGCTTGTTCAGCTCTGCCGATTCTTTAGCGTTGATGCGGTACGGAGCGTTGATGATCTTGCGTTCGACGGTCAGCTTGCCGACGTCGTGCAGATAACCGGCGGTCGCGGCTCCCTCGACCTCCTCGGCCGCCCAATCCAGTTCGGCCGCGATGATCTCAGAGTAACGCCCGACGCGGACCGAGTGTCCCTCGGTGTACTTATCTTTACAGTCGATCGCGGCGGCAAACGCCTTGACCGTGTCGTTATATGTCGTTCGCAGCCCTTCGAACAGTCTGCGGTTCTCCTCGGACTGACGCTCGACCTCGGCCATCAGATTGCGCTGGGCGATGGCGACGCCGATGTGGCGGCCCATCGCGCAGATGATCTCTTTTTCGTACGACGTGTACGGTTCGCCCGTCGCCTTTTCGCCCAAGAATACCGCCCCGACGATCTCGTCGCGGATAATTAGCGGCAGCAGCAGCTCGATCCGGCGGCTGTCAAAACTTCGGTCGTACACCTGAAAGAACGGCAGCACCTTCGCCTGCGACGTCTCGATCGGGTTTAGTCCGTTCGCCAAAAACTGACGTTCGTCCTCCATGCACAGCGACAGGCTGAGCGGAAAATCGTCGCCGAGGCCCCGGACCGCCAGCATATTCAGCTCATGGCCAAAACGCGAATACCGTGCGACGCCGCCGCGCATGATCGCCAGCGAACCCGATATCAGGTGCAGCGATGTGCGTATCGTCTCCTGAAAATTGTTCTTGTTCGCGACCTCTTGCCCCAGGTCCGCCAACGCCCCAAATGCGTGGATCAGTTTTGTTCTTTGTTCGATCATTGTGTCGTGGTTCACGCAATAGTAACGTGCTTGGTCAGGCCGAGCATTTCAAAGAGTTCGGCGGATTCTTCGTTAAGGTCCGAGAATACCACCTTTGCTCCTGAGTTTGCGGCTGTGTCGATGACGCCGAGTAGGATCGAGATGCCGATGCTGTTAATGATCTCGGTCTGCGAAAAATCGACGACCAGCTCTTTGACGCCCGCGTCGAGCCGCTGTTTACACTCGCGTTCGATCGTCTCGCCCGAGAGCTTGTTCAGATAGTCACCCGCAAGCACGACCGCCTTGTCATCGGCCCCGATAAATGCCGTTTCCGCACCGTTTTCAGTGATCACTAATGTTTTATCCTTGTTTAACTTAACCTGATTTTGCGAAGACTCTACTTGAGGTTAGTTTTTACCACAGTGCCCCGCCAAATACAACACAAATCGAATACAGTGCGGACTATGCCGGGACGAATTTTGCATCGATTTAGTGTGCCTAGGCCTTGGCTGCGGCGACTGCGGTTCGGCGTTTGATCATGGTGACGCGTGTGCCGTCGTCGGACTGCTCGATGCGGACCTCGTCCATCAGGCCTTTCATCAGTTTTAGGCCCCAGCCGCGTCTGCCTTCGTCAGGTGTGATCTCGGGAGCGGGTTTGTCAGCGAGCCTGAGGCCGCGATTGGCGACGGTGATCGTCATCTTTTCGCTGTCGACGGCAAATTTCTGATAGATCCGCCGGTCCGGGCTCAGGCTGTGTTCGGTGGCGTTGATACAGGCCTCGACCAGTGCCGTCTTGATCTGATTGATCGCTTTTGGCGTAAAATTGTGTCTTTTTGCGATCTCCTCGACGGCATGTGCGGCGATCATCTCGGTGTCGTCGCCCATCGGGATGACGATCTCGTAAACGTCCGCTCGCGGTTCGGCCTCTTTGCGGCCGCCGCTGACGATCTCGCCGATCAGCATTTCGGCCTGCTTACGGCTCGAACCGTACGCCCCGCGGCTGCGGAGCATCTCGGCCGCCTCGTCGGTAAAGCCCTCGGGCGATACGAGCCACATCTTGTAGTTGAGAAAATTGCACGAAACGGCCACCATCTCGAGCCGGTCGAGCCAAAATTCGGTCAGGTCGCATGGGGCCTCGAGCTTTGAGTCGATCTCGGCGGCGATCCAGACGGTTTCGTCGCGAAAGCTGTTTTCCTCAAATCCGAGCGCGATCGTCGATCGTTCGTTCTCGATCAGCTCACCGATCTTTGAGTAAAACGCGGCCGTGTGAGCCGTGTAGACGATCTGCGGCAGCCTGATCTTTTCGGTCGATTCGGCCAGTTTGGCTTTGATCTCAGCGTCGGTCAGGCCCTTGAGGCCGGCCTTAAAATCCGTGTAGTCGATCGCCGCAACGGGTATCTCCTGACAGTCAAATGCACCGAGCAGATCGCGCAGGCCGAGGGTCGCGTTTCGACGGTAAACACGTGCCAGCAATTGCGGAGCCCGTTTCAGGTACGCCGTCGTCGCCTCGCCGACCACCAGTGCCCGATTCTCACCGGCCTCGAGCCGAGCCCGTCCGCAGATGTAATCGACCAACGTTTGATTGCCGAGTTCGGCAAAGACGCTGCCCGAACGGAAGCTGACGATCTCGTTGATATTGAGCAGCCCGATCATCGTGCGAAAATCGCGTCCGGGCATCTCGAGGTTTCGTCGCCAGTAAGACAACGGCATTTTGCCGTTTGCGGCATCGACACCTTCGCAAATGAGCGATATCACCTGCGGACGAACTTCCGCCGGCACAAGCCGTTCGATCAGAGCGTCGAGGCCGCGGCTGATGCGGCCGCCAAAGATCTCGTCGGTATAAGCACGTTCTGCACGGCGAAAATCCTCAAGACTATCGCCCCGTTCGGCGACGGATGCGATAAATGAGGTGATGCGTGCCGTATTGCCGCCAAACTGGACCGCGATCAGGTCGCGCGTCTGGTCATTGATCGCAACGCCGTGTTTCGCGGACAAAGATTCGACCAGCTTACCCGCGGGTTCCATCCCGAGAGCGTCGATCCGCAGAGTCTCGGCAGGGCCGATACCGTAGAGAAAACGCCTGGCTCCGCATAGGACGTACGGCTGTTCGGAGCGGCGATAGATGTCGCGGATCTCGTCGAAGAACGACATGCCCGACGGCATCTCGGCCGCGTGGTGAACGTCGTCGATCATTACAAATAGCTTAGCTCCCTGTCCGGCTGCACGCAGCGGTCCGCTGAGCATCGAGCGTATTGCCGAGGGCTCGTCAGCACCGTCCGCGTCTGCAAAAAATGCCTCGACGAGACGGTCGATCCAGTAACCGTCTTCGGGCACGGCCAGCTCCGACAGCTCGTGTATCTCGGGCGACGCCGCGATGATCGACGGGTCGCGGCGGCGAAACGCAACGGTCTGTGTGATCAGGTCGCGGACAAATCTAAGTGCCGCGTCGTGCGGCCCGCGGTCGGTCGCACGCATCGCAAAGTAGAATGGAATGACGTCCGTCTGCTCGCGAAACAGGCGGTCGTATGTCTGCCGCAGCAGCTCGGAAGAGCCCGCACCCGGAGCCGCGAGCACACTCAAGCCGGCCGCACGGCCCGATACGGCAAAGGCGTGCAGACGTTGGAGTTCGCCGCCGCGTCCGATGATCTCGGCCGGTACGTGTGTACCCAGGATGTTCTTTTCTAACGACATTTTCATTGTTTCGCCGCTTTAGGTGGCCATAACCTCTTCGGCAACCCGAACGCTATTTCGCCCGGCGTGTTTGGCGGCATAGAGAGCCTTGTCGGCAGCTTTGACGATGCCTGAGGTCGTACACAATTCGCTCGTGCACGTCGCCACGCCCAAGCTGACCGTCACCTTTCGGCACGGAAATTGGGCCGCCTCGACATTTGCCCTGATGCGTTCGGCAATGGCGACGGCCTCATCGATCGTCGTCTGCGGCAGCAGGATCGAAAATTCCTCGCCGCCAAAGCGTGCCGCCACGTCCGCGCCGCGGAGCGTGTCACGCAATATCGCACCGACGATCTTCAGAGCTTCGTCGCCGGCCGGATGGCCGTATGTATCATTATATGATTTGAAGTTGTCGACATCGAGCAGGATAAAGCTCATCGGGTAGCCGTGACGGTTTGACCGCTTGACCTCCTCGATCAGGCGTTCCTCGATGTATCGCCGGTTGAGCAGCCCGGTCAGGGCGTCCGTCACCGACAGTTGCTGAAATTCGCCCGCTTTTTCCTTTAATAACGCACGATCGACGGCCACGGCGATCTGCGGCGAGATCTCCTGCAGCAGGTCGAGGTCCGCCCGGTCAAACGGTGCTCCCGACGCCTTGTCCGTAAAATTGATGATGGCAATATTGCGGCCGCCGAGCGTGATCGGGGCGCTCAGGAATGAGCCCGTCTTGTAACCGCGTTCGGAGACATTTGCCGGCAAGCCGGTCTTGGATACGTCGGCGACGACCAGCGGTGTACCGCGTTCAAGTATGGTGCGGGCGACGCGTCCGCCGGGTTCGGCGGCGTGGGCGATGTCGCGTACGGCTCCGACCGAGGCCTTGATCTTGAGTTCGCCGGTCAGGGCGTCGACCACCAGCAGCGAACCGCGTTCGGCCTGCATCAGTTCGGCCGCGACCTGTGTCAGGTGCAGCCAGAAATCAACCGAATCGACGTGCTTCAGCCCTTCGCCAAATTTACGAACCGCGACCGACATCGTTTCGCGTCGAGCGACCTCGCTGCGCAATCTTAAGATCTCGAGCTGCGGGCCGACCCACTGGCAGAGTCGTGCGATCTGTCGCCGTTTGCCTTCGTCATCGATCGGGTCGAGCACGCCAAACGCCGACGGCACGTCTGTGCCCACGGGCACCGGGAAAACGTACATCGTGCGGATAACAGAAAGGTTGCCTTTTGCCCTTTCGGACAGCTCGACCGGCATTTCGCTGCGAACGGCCTCGGCAAGACGCGGGTCGTCGGCCGGCAAACCAAATCTGAGTTTGCGGTTTTTGAGTGTTCCGGTCGCGGCGATGCCGATCAGGCGATTGTCGCGGCGTTCGAGCCACGCGAGCGATTCGAGTGCGTATTGACGTGACAGAAATTCGAGCAACGCCTCGCACGCCGATGCGTAATCGCGTGTGAGCAGCGTCGAAAAGAACGAACGCCACTTGCGCGGGTCGATCGCCACACGTGGGATCGGAGGCGGTGCTGTCGATTCGCCTTTGGGTTTCGGCTCGGGCGTTGGTTCGGGTATTAGCTCCCGGATCGGTTCCGGCTCAGGTGCGTGCATCGGTTCGTCGAGCTCAAGCACATCGTCGTCCTGCGCAACTGCGTCGGCCTCGGCTGTATCCGCGACCTGTTCGATCATCGCCGGCGGTTCGGGTTCCGGCACGGTCTCGACGCCCGCGGCCTCGATCCGTGCGGACACCTGTTCGATCTCGCTGATCGAACCGACCAGCAAAATGTTGTCGAAAAACTGTGACGGTGCGTACGTGTGCCAGTCGCCCGAGATGGCACGTTCGGTCGCCTTGCGATAGTTTTCGGCCCTTGCAAAGGCACGGCCCGCGATCACCGCAACCGTCTTCCCGTCGAACATCATCGGCGTCACGCGGCATTCGAGCCCGGCGTGGCAGGTAAACGACACAGGTCCGCCGATCTCGGCGACCTCTTCGAGAGCTTTACCGCAAAAGGCGGCACACTCGCGCGAAAATTCACCCTCGGAATTGAGGTTGCGGCAGATCGAATTGTTATTCGAAACAGCTATCTCGATCTCGCTGCGGTCAACGACCGCAATGGCGGTACCGCTCTCATCAGCGATCTGATCAAGGATCTGTTTCCCGGGAATTTCCTTCTGCGAACCCATTCTTTTAAGTATAACAATGACCCACGCCGACGGCGCCTCACGAGCTCTGCGGCACGATCACAATTTAATATGTACCAGCTAAAACAGCTAATAGAACCTTTATTTCAAGAAACTTAAGAAAATTGAGGATTCAAATTTTCTCGTCTCTTTTCGCCCAGTGTGCGGTAGCAAACAGTCTGGCGGCGGGAATAGCGATATGCTTTGATTTCGACATCGAAACTGGAGGAAAATTATTATGATCAACGATTACGAAGCAACAAAACCTATGATCGAAGACGCGGTCCCGGTCGAATCCGCGATCGAGACAAATGACGCCGTTATCTCGAAGCTGAACGGCCTTATCCAAACATGTCAGGACGGCCAGGCAGGTTTTAAGGACGCCGCTGAGGGCATCGAGAGCTCGGATCTGAAGACCCTGTTCTATTCATTTTCACAGCAGCGTGGCGAATTTACCGGCATTTTGCAGGAACTAGTCCGTTCGCTCGGTGGCGACCCGGAAAAGGAAGGTTCGTACGCGGGTGCTCTGCATCGCGGTTGGATGGATATCAAATCTGCTGTGACCGGCAAGGACGAGGGAGCCATACTTAACGAATGCGAACGCGGCGAAGATTACGCCAAAGAGGCGTACGCCGACGCAGCCGCGGCCTATCTGCCGGCTAACGTCGCCGATATCGTCGCTCAACAGTCGCACGCCATCGCCGCAGCTCACAACCGCATCAAGGAGCTCCGCGATGTCGAAAGCCACAAGGTTGCATCAAGCGGCGCCTGATCGAAAGATCGGCAAAGCTTGCTACTCAACAAAAGAGGTTCGCCAATGGACCTCTTTTGTTGTTTAAAAGCGTGTCCGGTTCGGCGATCGCTGTGGTTAGCGAATCGATCTGGACGGCTACCCTGATCTTATCGGTCAAACGATACGGGGGAGTTGGATGCGGAAGGTTGAGCCTTTGGCTTCGCCTTTGCTTTCGGCGGTGATGCGGCCGCCGTGTTTTTCGACGATCGAGCGGACTATGGCGAGGCCGAGGCCGGTGCCTTTGACGGCGTCGGTGGATGCATTTGGGACGCGGTAAAAGCGTTTGAAGATGCGTTTGAGGTCGCTGCGGGCGATGCCGATGCCGTTGTCGCGGACATAGATCTCGGCCTTGTTCTTACCGGCAGATTTGAGACGGACCGATATCCGCGGTTCGTCGCCGGAGTATTTGAGCGCGTTTTCGAGCAGGTTGTCGATGACGGTGCGGAGCTCTTCACGGTCGCCCATCGTCCGGACGGGCTCGTTCGGACCGGTGTAGCGGATGACGCCTTCGGCGAGGTGACGCTGGTCGCGGATGGTCGCGATCGAATCCGCAATGAGGGCAGCCAGGTCGACCTCGGCGAGATTCATCGGGCGGCCCTTTTCACGCGTCCGGCTCGCCTGCAGCACCTGTTCGACGGTGCCAAGCAGACGCTTATTGTCGGCCAGCATGATGTCGTAAAATTCGCCGCGTTTTTCGGGCGTCAGATCACGCGATTTTAGCGTTTCGAGATAGAGCTTGATCGAGGCGATCGGGGTTTTCAATTCGTGCGTGACGGCGTTGAGAAAGGCGTCGTGCTGTTCGTTGCGCCGTATCTCGCGAACCAGAAAGATCGTGTTGAGTATCAGCCCGGTGATGATCAGCGCGAAAAACACGATGCCGAGCACGAGCAGCACGACCTCGCGGACATTCAATATTATCCAGCCGATATTGAGCGCGACCGCCAGCACCGACAGGACGATGCCGAGTACGAGAAAGAAGATTGCAGTCTTACGGCGGCGCATTTGTAATTGAAAATGTAGAACGGAAAACGGAAAATTGAAACCCTCAGGTTCATTTTCCGTTTTCCGTTCTCAATTTTCCGCTCTAAAATTACGCTGCTTTCCGCATTTCTTTGGGTGATTCCGACTCGGTGGCGAGGTCGTAGGCGTAGACGTTATTGATCAGCCCGAGCATTTCGAACAGGCGGATCTGGTACCAATTGATGTCAAATTCTTTCCAAGTAAAGCCGTGCTTGGCCGAGCGTGCGAATTGGTGGTGGTTATTATGCCAGCCTTCGCCAAACGTGACGGCGGCGACGAGGATGTTGTTTCGCGAATCGTCACGCGTATCAAACCGTCGGTAGCCCCACAGGTGCGTTGCCGAGTTGACCAGCCACGTAAAGTGCCAGCTGACCGTCACACGCAGAATGACCGCCCAGAGCACCATCGTCCAACCGCCGATCGCCAGCAGGCCAGCAGCCAGGATGAGAGTCGTGATGTAATAATATTTGTCGATAAAGACCAGATACGGGTCTTTCATCAGGTCGGGCGAATATCGCTGACGTGCGGACAGCGGCTGATTTTGTGCCGTTCCCTGAAAGATCCAGCCGATGTGCGACCACCAGACGCCCTTACGCGGGCTGTGCGGATCTTTTTCCTGATCGGTAAAGGCGTGGTGCAGACGGTGTGTCGTCGTCCACGATATCGGACCCGACTGGAGCCCTAAGGTCGCCAGTGTCGACAGAAAGCGGATCATCCATTTGGATGTCGTAAATCCGCGGTGCGACAGCAGGCGGTGGTAACCGATGCCGACGCCCCAGCTATTGGCAAACCACCAGATGATCAATGTTGCCGCGAGATTGGCCCAGCTAAATGTAAAAAATGCCCCGATCGCCGCCAGATGAAACGTGCCGACAAAGAATATCGTGTTCCAGTTCCACTTAGTTGCCCGCGACGGAGCGAAATCTACTACGTTTTGCACTTATTATTAAACCCCTTTACGAAAAATAATTACGGACACAATTTGTGCCCAACTATAACGGTAACAGCTTTCGCAAGCGGTAATTGTAAGAGTTTTGTAAGGTTTAACATCGGCGAAAACTTTTGCGAAAGAAGTCGATATTTTTAATGAGAGTAGAGTCATGACTGAACAAGTTTGCGCAATCCAATTCCAGTGCTACCTTCGCCAATTACACCCTCCGTGACCAGGGCCTCAATTTGGCGTTCAATGACTTGTTGAAGGCTAGTACCAGTTCGATCAAAGCCAAAGATTGACCGAACTTCATTTATGAGATCCTTCTTTCCAAACTTATGACCCGTGGCGAGAATTACTAGTATCCCATCGCGTATCTCCTCGGATGCTATTCGATCAGCCGGAATGCCTGTGCCGCTCCGACAACGGGCTTTGATCTCCCTTTCTTGAATGAAAACAAAGTCACCTCGAATTTCAACTATCGGAATTGAAAGTAGTTCACGTTCGATTCGAAGTGAGATGTTCTTTCCCGCCTTTTGCCCCCATGTCGACGCGACTCTTAAAAACAAGTCCTTTTTATGGATTGGAGCTTCCTGTTCAAGAATGTCAATTATTGCCCGTGTCACTTCATACTTGCGAGCATAAAGAAATAGACCAAACATTGACGGAGTTTTCAATTGTGTAAGTTCGTACTGCTCAATTTGCGGGCGAACATAATGGCCCTTACTGATCGGTTGATTCTCCTGCCAATCACTTATCATTGGTTCGAGGTGGTGCAGTCTATTTGTTGAATCAATTTCTTGATTCTCAAAACTTAAATTCCTTTCCACTTCCTCCAAAGCTTCCTGCCTTGAATTAATTCGAGATTGTTCAATTAGTCCGATAATCCGTTCAATCTGTCCCTCACGATCTTTGAACCAGTCGGTAGACCAAATACGATGAATTTCCCAACCTCTGCGTTCGAGAACTTGCTGTCTCAATCGATCTCGGTCACGCGCAGTCTCCGAGGAATGATAAGCGACCCCATCACATTCGATTCCACAAATAAACTTCTTTGTAATCTCGCTATCATACACGCCGAAGTCTATTTTGTAGCCGGAAACCCCAATTTGAGGCTTTAGAGAGATTCCGCGTTGAGTTAGTTCTAATAGGACTTCGCGTTCAAACGGTGACTCCGTGTCGCTTACACTCTCAAGGGTCGGACTATCGAGTCGCCTGTGTTCTGCATACAGCAAATAGTCGCGTAATAACCTAGCACCTTTTGAAACGGTATCCTCAATATGAATGTCGGAAGATCTTATTGATGAAAATACTCTCATTAACTTTCGGGCGCGGGTTGTTAACACATTCATCCTGCGTCCGCCATTCTCACTGTTTAGCGGTCCGAAATTATAGCGAAGTCTTCCATCATTTGCCTTTGCATACGTTACGCTCAAGAAAATCACGTCCCGTTCATCCCCTTGAATGTTCTCTAGGTTCTTCACAAAAAATGGCTCACTTCTGTTTCGATCAAAGAATGACTCAAGACTAGAATCGGCACGTCTACGAAGTTCAAGTTCGTCTTGAATCGCGATTTGTTGACGTAAATTAAATGTCCCAACTCCTAACGAAACTTCGGGATTTCGTCTCGCATGTTCAACTACTGCGTCGGCCACTTTCCGTGCCTCTACTTTATTCAACCCTTTACCCTCGTAAATTCCGTTTTCAACAAATTGAAATTGTAAACCCGAGTCATAGGCTTCCGTATCATTGCTTGGAAAAGTGTATAAGTCCGAGTCGTAAAAATTTACATTTGAAAAGGTAATCAATGACTCATGTGCACTACGATAATGCCATTTGAGCCGACTGCTCGGTACGCCACTGCTTTGAACTTCTTCTAAAATACTTTCCGAATCTTGAAATATCGGCTGTCCGTCTTCATCCTTTTCATAATTCACTTGCCCACTGGTGACCGCGAAGAAATTTGTAGGGGGAAGTTGTTTGGGATCGCCAACAACTACAAGTTGAGTCCCACGCATTATCGCTCCAACGGCGTCCTCAGTTGGCAACTGGGATGCTTCGTCGAAAAGAATCAGATCAAAGTGTGCTTTCTGAGCATCAAGTAACTGGGCAACTGTTTGTGGACTCATCATAAAGCACGGCTTGATTGTGCGAATAATATCGAGACAGTTTTTCATCAGAACGCGGAGAGGCATTATCCTGCGTTGCTTGTTTAACTCGCGACGTAATGTGAGCATTTGTTGCTTAATCAACTCAACTTGCAAGTTCTCTTGGAGTCTGTCTCGCATTTTCCCAATCAGGTTCGTTTGATTCTGACGTAAAACTTGTTCGTCTAGTTCTCGAAACTCTTTAATTCTCTGCTCATGACTTATCGAGCTGAAATACCTAAGTTCGGGCCGTTGTTCTACGGCCGTGGATAACCATCTCTGATAAAACGCGCGGCGAAATGAACTGGATAATTCAGAAATTGGAACACTTTCGTCCCATATCCAGCCGATTATTTCTTTTGCAAAGCCACTTTCAATTTTCTGCTTAACGAGTTCGAAAGCAGCCCACCGTTGAGCTAAGGAAAGATTAGATGTGATTTCCGCAATACGAGATGAAATTTTTGCAACGTCCCATCCGAACAGGTAGTCATCCAACCAACCTACCAAGTTCGAAAACTTCATTAGCTCGTCTTTAAGATCGGCAGTTTTGCGCCGAAGTATCTGTACGAAACCAAGATTTGGTGAGCTAGTGGTTGCAGTAGCAATGGCCTGTTCCTTCAATCCCTGATTGATGTACAATTGGCGAAATTCCAAGACCCATTCAACGTAGTGGTCGAGAGCGCCCCAATCGGATGATTCGCCTTTCCAGATGTCACCAAAAAGATCTGTTCCGAGCTGGTTTTTTGAAACCAAGATTTCACTATGACGCAGATAATCCGAAACGAATCTCATTTCTTCCGCCTGATCCGCAATTGTTGCATTGTAGGATGAGTGTCTTAACCCAAGCCATTTCTTCCTAATTGAGCGATACCGGCTAGAGAAAATTGCAAGGAAACTAAATGTGCCAGACAGCTTTGTCTGAACGAAGTCAATTTCCTCCGTTGGGTCGCGATCAAATACATCTTGGGAAAAATTCTGCTCAATACGCTTCCGAAGGTTAAATGTCTCGCGCCCTGTCTTAATCAATTCTGATGCTTCCGGAGGTGGATTATTCCACGCTTCACTTACCAGAACAGCGAAAGGGGCGCCGGGCGAACGGGCAATTGTTGTGGCAACGGCACTTGCCGTCTCAATGTCAGCTAGATTTTTCAAATGAGGAAGGCCTAAGACACTCTCCAACTTTTCAGCCTCTATCAAAAGGTCGTCAATTTTCGAGATTATTTCGATTCCCTTCTGTTCAATTTCGTCCAAAGCGAACTGAGAATAATAGGTCTTGGTGGTTTCCCGCCAAGCATGCTTTTGCGGTGACCCAACAAATTCCGCCGCTAGAGCTAAATCGTTGATCTCCCTCAGAACATCCGCGAAGTCTGCGGCTGAAACATGCGTGATGTCAGCATTTAATAAGATTCTGGGCGAATTTAGGACTTTGTTGAATTCACCGTAAATCTTGAATGGCGAAACATTCAGATTTCCAAAGGGTTCGTGAACTGCAGCCACGTAGTTCGTTAACTGAGCTCGCACTTCTGCCAATCGCTGGGTTCCGCTCACATTTTCGGGCACTCGATGTAAAGACGCCTCCAAGGAATTTCTTAATTCCTGCATGACAGTCCGCTTGTTTGCTTTTGTTGAGTGAAGTTCCAAACAAAATTCGCCAAGTCCCACTTCACAAAGCCTGCGATGTACAACATCCAAGGCAGCCATCTTTTCTGCAACAAATAAGACAGTTTTACCAGCCGATAGAGCTTGCGCAATTAGATTTGTAATAGTCTGGGATTTTCCTGTTCCCGGCGGTCCCTCCAGAACAAGATCATAATTTTGGGATACCGTTGCTATCGCCCGAAGTTGACTTGAGTCAGCATCTACAACTTGAACGCAATCTTCCGGAGCGAAGTGCTTGTCTAACGGAAGCTCACGGATTCCAACCGGTAACTCAATGAATGTGTCTCCTTCCTTGTTAATTATCTGTTGGAATATCCTGTGCTCTTCTACCAAATCAATGTTCTTTTCAAGATCCTTGTACATTACAAGCTTTTGAAAAGAAAACAAGCCGAGATAGATTTCGTCTGTTATCTTCCAGTTCGTTTGATTTGAGATGCACTCCTTGGATTGTCCCAAAAAGTCCTGCAGATTATAACTATCCGAAATTGACGATGAGTCGGGTAATTCGGGAAGTGAAATGCCGTACGACTGCTGCAAATACTCTACCAATGAGGGATTTACTATCACCTCTTCATCCGTGGCTTTCACTCGAAATCCCTCTTTTGCCGAGACACGTTCCAGTTCCACGGGAACCAAAATCAATGGTGCTTTGAATATGACACTTGAATCCTTACTTTCAATATAATGCAACATACCAATAGCAAGGTAGAGAGCATTAATGCCTTGTTCCTCGACAATCAATCGGGCCTGATCATCGATTCGGCGAAGCGATTTGTCCAGGGTTTCAGAAGATGCGTTAGTTTGAAGTACTTCGTCGGTGTGGTTTGATCTGAGAGTGCCTAAATCATACGAAACAAATAGGTTACTTTGAACTTGTGATTCTAAATCTCCGTCATCCTCTCCAAAAAGAGTGCCTTCCTCCACCTCGATATCGTCAACTATATTTTCAGGCGTATCACTAGGTCCAAATCTAAGTAACTTTTTTTCCAGACAGAGCAGTCTGAAAATCTCGGACGGAAGTTCATCAATAATCGTGACCGTGGAAACCTTATTTACTTTGAAATTCAGTGCTCGATTCCGCTTAGTTAAATCAAGCAATTTGTTTTTCCAAGCATTGACCGTCGTAACAACTCTTTCGCTTCGCGTAATGGGACTCACTATGACTTACTCCTTGCTAGGACTTATGGGATATTTAGACACTGTCTAATTCCTATCGTGTTCGAGTAAACCCAAAATACGCTCTGAATCGTGAAAAATCAATTGTGTACTGATAAATGTACTTCGTTGGTTCCACACTCCGGCGAGATTAGAGACCTGTACTGCTTTCGAAGTCATCTATTATGTTCTTCGCCCGATCAATGCCTCGGGTATTTTTCGCAAAATGACTTCCTCAGAATAGGAATGCCGGTAACTTTTAGCAACTTCTATGATGGATGACCGCTGTTCATTATTTCAGCGAGAAACAGAATACACGAATTTTAGGTTTTTAAGAGTTTTGTAAGGTTTAACATCGACGGCCGCGTGTTGAATTTGTGCGGCAATATATCTAAAGTAAAGATTCATTTCGAGCGGCGCGATGGCCAAAAAAGGTAAATTTCAGATCAGGGCGGAATATGCGGCGGTGCGGGCGGTGCTCGGGGCTCTCGGGCTGCTGCCGCGGCGTGTGAGCCTGGCGGTGTGCTTTGTGCTGACGCGGCTCGGGTATTACGCGATCGGCGGGCTGCGACGCGTCGGGATGCGCAACCTCGAGATCGCCTTTCCAGAGATGCCGGACGACGAACGGCGGCGCATACTCAAGGGCACGTTCGAAAACATCGGCCGTGTGCTCGGCGAGGTCAGCCAGATGCACAAAATGACGCCCGAGCGGCTGGCGAAGATCGTCGATTTCAATCTCGACGCCCAGTCGCTCGACCTGTACGCCAAGAACAAGGCGACGGGCCGAGGCGTGCTGATCGTGACGGGGCATTTTGGCAACTGGGAACTGATGGTATTGGGCTTCGCGGCGATCCACGAACCGATGGCTTATCTCGCACGTCCGCTCGACAACCCGCTGATCGAAGATCTTACCGTAAGGATGCGTACGCGGTACGGTAACCGCCCGATCAATAAGACAAACTCGGCGATGATCTGCATCCGCGAACTTCGCGAAGGCGGCATCCTCGGCATTCTTGCCGACGTCAACGCTCACCCGAAAGAGGGCGTATTCGTGCCGTTCTTTGGCGTCCCGGCGTGCACGACCAGCGGTGCGGCGATGATCGCGATCAGGTCGAACGCGTGGATCTACCCGACGTTTTGCGCATGGGACAAGGCGGCCGGAAAGTACAAGCTGGTCCACGGCAAACTGATCGAACCGGCCAACACCGGCGACCGCAAAGCCGACATCGTCACCACGACCGCCGAATACACCGCCGAGATCGAAAAGGTCATTCGCCAATATCCCGAACAATGGATGTGGATACACAAACGCTGGAAAACCAGACCGCCGGGCGAGGGCGATATTTATGGCAGAAAACGCTGAAACTAAGGTCGAACAAAAGCAATGCGAAGCATGCGGTGAGCGGTTCGGGTGCGGGGCGAATGCTGATAGGTGCTGGTGTACGTCGGTCGAACTGACGGCGGACGCGGCGGCGGCCCTGAAATCATCGTACAGCGATTGTCTTTGTCCGAAATGTCTGGATAAACAAAATGAAGATGTTAAGAAAAGATCGATTTAGGCAGTTTAGAGCGGCAATTTGCATTGCGGTTGTCGTCATTTTTGCGGCGTCGGCATTTGGCCAGAAACGTATGATCGTGATCGGCGGCGGCAAGCGGCCGGCCGAGGCGATGAAGCGTTTTGTCGAATGGTCGGGCGGTGAAAAGGCACGCATTCTGGTCGTCACGTGGGCCAGCGGCGACCCCGAAGCGAGCTTTAAGGCGCTTAAGGACAGCATCGTCGAATACAAACCCGCGTCGGTCGAGATCTCGCCGTCGAAGCCACTCGATGCCGAAAAGCGAAAACAGTTCGTCACACAGCTTGCGGCGGCGACGGGCGTATTTTTCACCGGCGGCGACCAAAACCGGATCATGGACGTGCTCAAGGACGAAGAGTTGCTCAAGATGATCCGCGAGCGTTACGCCGCGGGCGTCGTGATGAGCGGCACCAGTGCGGGTGCGGCCGTGATGTCCGACCCGATGATGACCGGCGATGCCGACCTGAAAAAGCTGGACGGCACCAAGGTCGGCGTCCGCACCGGGCTCGGGCTCGAGGCAAACATCATCTTCGATCAGCATTTTCTCGTCCGCCAGCGTCACAACCGCCTGTTCGGCCTGATGATGGTCAATCCGGCAATGCTCGGCATCGGCATTGACGAAGACATGGCCGTGCTCATCACCGATGGCCGGCGGCTAGAGATCGTCGGGCCGACGCAGGTGATGTTCGTCGATCCGAAAAAGGTAAAGGGCGGAATGGCCGTCTATTTCTTGAAGGCCGGCGACGTTTTTGACATACGCAAGCGTAAGACGATGGCAAAATAGATACAATTCGAGGTCCATTTACGCCTTTATATTTAGGTACCGCTATTTATAATTTTGGAGGTGTGTAATGAAAAAGATCCGTGTGATGTTGGTTCTGTTCTGGCTGAGTGCCGCCGGCGTACTGCCGGCCGCGGCCCAACAGTCGGCCCCGAAAACTCTCAATTCCGACCCTGAAAAGGTGAATATCGTCTCATCCGACATCGACCTTTTCTGGAAAGCCTACGACAAAGCCCGGCCCGAAAACAATATCAACATCTTTCGCGACGAGTATATCCGCAAAGGCAGCATCGGGCTCAAGGATTTCACTACGACACGCATCGGTTCGGCTTGCGGCCTCGTTGAGGTCATCGAGGCACGGCCGAAATACTACGCTTCACTACGTGAGGTCTCGCTCAAGGCAGGCACGTTCCAGGAACCGATGCGTGCCGCTTTTCGCAAGCTTAAGGGCATCTACCCGGACGCCGTTTTCCCGGACGTTTACCTGATGATCGGCAGGATGAACTCGGGCGGGACGTTCACCGAGAACGCTCTGCTGATCGGCGTCGATATGTACGGTATGACCCCGAACACGCCGACCGACGAGCTCAGCGACTGGCACAAAAAGGTGCTCAAGCCGATCGATGAGATACCGTACATCGTCGCTCATGAGCTGATACATTATCAGCAGAAATACCCGAAGGGTGACAGGCCGCTGCTCGGTTCAGTCATTGGCGAAGGCAGTGCGGACTTTATCGCTGAGCTTATCGCCGGCAAACATATTAATCAGCACCTGCACACATACGGCAACCCCAAGGAACGCGAATTGTGGCTCGAATTCAAACAGTCGATGAAGTCAAACGAAGCTGCGCTGTGGCTCTATAACGGTAACAACATCAAGGACCGGCCGGCCGATCTCGGTTATTACATGGGCTACAAGATCGCCGAGGCGTATTACAAGAACGCCGCTAACAAAAAGCAGGCGGTCAGGGACATACTCGAGATCAAGGATTTTGCGGCGTTTCTGAAAGCGAGCCGGTACGAGGAGAAATTTGGGGCGGCCAACTAGTTTCCCCAAGTGACAAACATCGCGATCGCCGCACCGAACATTACGGCGGCCGCCAGCCAGCCGACGATATTGGTGAACATTCCGTTGGTGCGTGCGCCCATGACGCGCTTATTGTTGGCGACCAGCATCACGACGACCAGCAGCGGCGGAGCGACGACACCGTTGATGACGGCCGTCCAAAACAAGGCCTTGATCGGATTGATGCCGAGAAAATCGATGGCGACGCCGATGAGCGTCGATGCGGCGATGACGGCGTAGAATTTTTTGGCGTGACGCGGCTTTTCGTCAAGGCCCGACGGCCAGCCGAACGTCTCGGCCACCGCGTACGCCGCCGAACCCGTCAGCACCGGCACGGCGAGCAGGCCGGCTCCGATCAGCCCGATGGCAAACAGAACGGTCGCCAGATCTCCCGCCAGCGGCCGCAGAGCCTGAGCCGCGTCGGTCGCCGATTGGATGTCGGTCTTGCCCGACACATGCAGCGTCGCACCGGCCGCAAGTATCACAAAATAAAAGACCACGTTGCAAAAGAGCATCCCGACGATGGTGTCGATCTTCTCTTTTTTGATCTCGGCGTCGGTCGCACCTTTACGTTCGGCTAGGTGCGTGCGGCCCTCGCTCTTTTCCTCTTCGACCTCTTCGCTCGCCTCCCAAAAGAAAAGATACGGCGAGATGGTCGTGCCCAATATCGCGACGATGGTCGTAATGTACTCGCTGCTCAGCGTGATCTGCGGCAGGAACGTCGCACGGGCGACCTCGTACCAGTCGGGCTTGGCCAAAAACGCCGCGATCACATAGGCAAAGAGCGACATGGTCAGCCACTTAAAGACCTTTACGATCAGCCGGTACGAACCCCACACCTGCAGCACCACTATCGCCACAGCGATCGGCACGACCATTACCGAGATCGGTATGGGGACGAACATATTGATCGCCGCCGCGATCGCCGATATGTCCGCACCGGCGTTGATCGTATTCGCCACGACCAGCCCGATTACGACCGGATAGAGCAGCTTTCGCGAATAATAACGCTGCAGCACGCCCGCCAAACCGCGGCCCGAGACCATCCCGATCTTGGCGCAGATATGCTGGACCACGACCATCAGCGGCAGCGTCACGATCGCCGTCCACAACGTCGCAAACCCAAGCGCCGCACCCGCCTGCGAATACGTCCCGATCCCCGAAGGATCGTCATCCGACGCACCCGTGATCAGCCCCGGCCCAAGCCGGTCGAGCAGTCGTTTTATCGGGTTGTCTTTGCGATCCATCTTGGTGCCTGTGAGTAGAATAACAGAGAGATCGCAATTGTTGGCCCCAATGAGATTTTGATTGAAGTTAACGCCGGTTATTGTTAAAGTTTCGTTGGAAAGCCTATGACTAGTCTGAGTCAGATACGATCAACTCTCGCCTTGCACAAGGCAGAATTCTATGACCGTTTCAGTGTCAAAAATCTCGCCGTGTTCGGTTCGTACGCGCGTAACGAGCAGCGAAGCGACAGCGATGTAGACATACTCGTCGAATTCAACGCACCGGTGGGCATCGAGTTCATCGACCTCGGCAACTACCTCGAACGCATCTTAGGTCTTCGCGTCGACCTTGTTTCCAGGAACGGCATTAAACCGAAGTACCTTGATCAAATTCGAGACGATCTCAAATATGTCTAATCGAAGCCCTGAACTGCTGATCGAGGACATTTTGGATTCTGCAAAAAAGATCCAGCGATATACTGCTGGACTGAGCTTTGAGGGGTTTGTTTCGGACGAAAAAACGGTCGATGCCGTCGCGCGGAATTTCGAGATAATCGGCGAAGCCACAAATCGATTGCCGGACGATTTCAAGGCTCAGTATTCAACTATCGACTGGGGCAGAATACGAGGATTTCGCAACCGTATCGTTCATGATTATTTTGGTATCGATCATTCGATCGTCTGGAATATAATTCAGAACTTTCTGCCAGATTTGATCACCCATCTTTCAGATTTCATCAATAAACTCTAAATTAACTCATGAACGACAATCGCTGGAATCAACTTGTGACCGATATTGAAGGTTATGATGTCGAATTGATGGTCGAGGCAGGCGAACATCTGCGAAATGAAGCGGAGGTTACTGATGTCCCCAAATTGTTAGAGCTACTTCAACACGAGAGCTTTGTTGTCAGGGAAGCCGCATCTTGGCCGCTGGCGATTGTCGGGGGATCAGCGGTGCTGCCCGAAATGTTCATCGCCTTTCAGCGCGGTTTTGACGAAGGGTTGGACAATGATGGCTTTTCGGCGGCATTGATCGGGCTTGTGGAACTTCATCCCGGTAGCTCTCGAGAGAAGCTCCTAGAGCTTAAGAATTCGCCAAATCCAATATTTCAGAAAAACGCGGAGTGGCTTCTCGAGTTTTGTTAGGCCTTTCTCGCCTGCGACTGAACCGCGGTGATCGCGACCGCATCCACTATATCCTCGGCCTTGCAGCCTCGTGAGAGGTCGTTGCAGGGGCGGTCGAGGCCTTGGAGGATGGGGCCGATGGCGGTGCCGCCGGTGAGGCGTTCTGTTAGTTTGTAGGCGATGTTGCCGGCGTTGAGGTCGGGGAATATGAGCACGTTCGCATGGCCTGCGACGGGCGAACCGGGTGCTTTTGAATTGGCGACGGACTGGATGAGAGCGGCGTCGGCCTGGAGTTCGCCGTCGATGGCGAGTTCGGGCATGCGGATTCGGACGGTTTTGGTCGCCTCGATGACCTTGTCGACGAGCGCGTGTGTCGCACTGCCCTTGGTCGAAAATGACAGCATCGCAACACGCGGTTCCGTATTTAGCAGAGCCCGGCACGAATCGGCCGAGGCGATGGCGATCTCCGCTAGCTCGACGGCGTCCGGATCGATGACAACGCCGCAATCGGCGTAGATCATTGCCCCGTTTTCACCGAATACCTGGCCCTTACTAACGTGCGGGCTACTGACCGCCGGCACGACCATCAGGAAAAAGCTCGACACGATCTTGTAGCCCTCACGTACGCCGATGCACCTGAGCGCGGCGGCGACGGTGTGGGCGGTGGTATTCGTCGCACCGGCGACCGAACCGTCGGCTTTGCCCTCGCGTACCAATAGGTTGCCGAAATAAAGCGGATCCTTAACGACAGCTTCGGCCTCCTCAAGCGTGACGCCCTTGGCCCGGCGGAGCTGGTGATAAAGCTCGGCGATCTTGCCGAAAGCGTGTCTGTCGCTGCGATGATCGAGAATCGCGACGCCGTTCAGATTGGCTCCGGCCTGAGCGGCCAGTTCGCGGACCTTTTCCTCGTTGCCGATGACGGTGATCTTTGCCACGCGGTCGCGGGCGCAGATGGCGGCCGCCTCGACGGTGCGTATATCCTCGCCCTCGGGCAGGATGATGTGTTGGATGTCGGCCGCGGCACGCTGGCGGATCGTTTCGAGGATCATAATATTAGTTGCCGGTATCCGGTTGTCGGGTATCAGTTATGAGCCCTCGGAGCGAACCACTGACCACCGACCACTGACCTCTGTTCAATGAATTTACCATACAACTAATCTACGTGAAACTTGCTCAAATATCGGCTATTCACTACACTTTGGGAAAGCGACAGAGGTAATACTATGAAAGAGCCTAAGACAAAACTGAAACGCCGCGAAAAGTCCGAGCTAAAAGGCCGCATGCACAGCTTTTTGATGTTCTTGCCGAACATGGTCATGCTGATGGGCCGCCTGCTCAAGGACATGCGTGTCCCCACGGCGGAAAAGGCTCTGTTCGTCGCGGCCATCGTTTACGTCATCTCGCCGCTCGATTTTATTCCGGACGTCTTTCCCTTTATCGGCCAGGTCGATGACATCTACGTCGTCGCACTGACGCTGCTGCGTTTGGTCAACCGGACGGACGAAACGGTCGTGCGCGAACATTGGGCCGGCGGCGGCGACATCGTCGCACTGGCCGATTCGATCGCGGGCCTCGCTCCCAGGCTGCTCCCGAAACGCGTTGCGCGTGTACTGACGGCGCGCGTCGAACTCGCTCCGGCGGGCAAGATCCTGCGCGGAATTACGAACAAGGACGAGGCGATCGTCACCGAAATTCACAGCGAAGACCTCGATCTCGATTCGCGTTCCGCTCTTCCGAATTAGCTTCGATCGGTCTAAAATCAGCGAAAATCTTTCCTTTCAAGCATTTGCCGCCCGAAAACTCTGGATTCGGGCGGCTTTTGCGTCTTTATTAGCGACAAGCTCGAAGGAACTAAAACTTGACAGAAAATTGACGCGTCCGCACGGCATTTTGGGTATACTATTAGACGTTAACCGAAAAGCCGAACGATTATTATTTTATGTTCGAACGCTATACGGAGAGATCACGTCGTGTGATATTCTTCGCTCGCTATGAAGCCCTACAATACGGTTCGCCCGTAATTGCCCCCGAACACATTCTGCTCGGCCTGATGCGTGAGGATAAGACCATTTCGGCGCGGTTCTTTCCCTTTCGCAATTCACTGACCGTCGATGTCATACGGCGCGATGTCGAGGAACGCATCGTCGTCCGCGACCGCATTCCGCAATCGGCTGAGCTGCACCTGTCGCCGGTGACAAAGCGGATCCTGTTCTACGCGAACGAAGAAAGCCGCCAACTCAAAAACCGCCACATCGGGCCCGAGCATCTGCTGCTCGGACTGGTCCGCGAAGAGAAATCGATCGCGGCCGAGATACTGTTTGGTTACGGCCTGCGGCTGCAGGACGTTCGCGAAGAGATGTCGCGGCAGAGCGCCGTACCGTCCGTTTTTGCTCCGGCGAAGGACGCGACCAAGACGCCGAGCCTGACCGAATTTACACGCGACCTGACGGCTGACGCTGCCGACGGGCGGCTCGATCCGCTGATCGGCCGCGAACACGAGATCCAGCGTCTGATCGAAATACTCTGCCGCCGCACCAAAAATAATCCCGTGCTGATCGGCGAATCGGGCGTCGGCAAAACGGCTATCATCGAGGGGCTCGCCCAACGCATCGTCGACCGCAACGTGCCGACATTTTTGGAAAACAAACGCATCCTCTCGCTCGACCTTTCGCTCGTTGTCGCCGGTACGAAATACCGCGGCCAGTTTGAGGAGCGTCTGAAAAAGATCATGGGCGAGCTGAAAGAAAACCCCGAGCACATCGTCTTTATCGACGAACTGCACACGCTGGTCGGTGCCGGTTCGGCCGAGGGCACGCTCGACGCCGCAAACATCCTGAAACCGTCGCTGTCACGCGGCGAGATACAGTGTATCGGTGCGACGACGCCGGGCGAATATCGCAAAACGATCGAAAAGGACCGCGCGCTTGAGCGCCGATTTCAATCGGTCAAGGTCGAGCCCGCGAGCGAGGCCGAGGCTCTGCAGATCATCGAGGGCATCGTCGAACGCTATGAGGCGTTTCACCAGATCCGTTATACCAGAGACGCACTCGCCGCCGCCGTTCAGCAATCTAACCGCTACATCTCGGACCGGTTTTTGCCGGACAAGGCGATCGACGTTTTGGACGAGGCCGGAGCCCGTGCGAAATTGCGGTATCAGCACGAGAATCGCGGCGAACCGTCGTGGAAAGAGACCGTCGAAAACTGGAAACGCGCCGCCGCCAACGAAGATCAGCTGATCTCGTACGAACTGCGAACGCTCGAAGATTCGTTCTTTGCCGTCGAGGTGACGCGTGACGACGTCGAGGACGTGATCGCCCGCTGGACCGGCATTCCGGTTGCGTCGATCAAGCTCGAAGAGGCTCAAAAGCTGCTCAATATCGAAAAGGCCCTGCACGAACGCATCGTCTCGCAGCGGCCGGCGATATCGGCTCTGGCGCGTGCCATCCGCCGTTCGCGTGCGGGCCTGAAAAATCCGAGCCGTCCGGTCGGGTCGTTCTTGTTCCTCGGGCCGACGGGCGTCGGCAAGACCGAGGTCGCCCGAACGCTGGCCGAATATCTCTTTGGCTCCGAGCGTGCGCTGATCCGTTTTGACATGAGCGAATTCATGGAAAAACACTCGGTGTCCAAATTTATCGGCTCGCCTCCGGGATACGTCGGCCACGAAGAGGGCGGACAGCTGACCGAGCGTCTGCGGCGTACGCCGTACGCGGTCGTGCTCTTTGACGAGATCGAAAAGGCTCATCCCGATCTCTTTAACGTGCTGCTGCAGGTGTTTGAGGACGGCGTTCTGACCGACGCTCTCGGGCAGGCGGTCGACTGTAAACACGCGATATTTATAATGACGTCCAACCTCGGCGCACGCATTATCCATAAAAATGCCGCGTTCGGATTTCGCACCGCGGACGCCGCCGTCTCACGCGAACAGGTCGAAGATCAGGTCATGGCGGTCGTCAAACAGACGTTCGCACCCGAATTTATCAATCGTCTCGACGAGATCGTCGTCTTTGACGAACTCGGCGACGAAGACCTCGCGCAGATCGTCGATCTGCAGGTTGGCAAACTCGACACCATTCTGCGCGACCGCAGCATGACCATCGAACTGTCGCCCGAGGCCAAAACGTGGCTCATCCAAAAAACGTGCGGCGACCGCAAATACGGCGCCCGCCCGCTCAAACGAGCCCTGCAAAAATACGTCGAAGACGAGCTTTCCGAAGCCCTCATCCAGGGCCAAATGGACGGCTCCGGCACCATCGAGGTCTACTGCGACCAAGACAAACTAGGCTTTCGCCACGTCGCCACCAGCGACAAAGAACTAACCAAAAAAGCCTGATACAAAAAAGCTCCCAACCTCCGCCGAGGAAGGGAGCTTTTATCTTGCACCCAATACTTATAACTCGTTTCTCGTCCCCTGTCCTCGTATCACACCAGGCAGCCGTCTGATGATGTGAATGTAGATCAACCCCGATGTACAATGTCATAACGGTTTCTCCTGTCAAAGAGCGGGTTCTTGTCTTTCAACATCAATTCTAACTCGATGCCTCGAGCAACCGTCTTTATAACATCAGGCACGACCCCGATGGCCTCTGATCCGAGCCTTTATCAAATCGATCGCCCCATAAACAATTGGAGCCATAAATTTGAAAAGCCGAGGTAAGTATTGTGAAAAAAATAAGACAAACGATTTTTACTGTGTTTGGAATCAAAAACTTAAATGAAACCGAATCAATCGTAAGAAAACTAAGTGAAGGATTTGATGTCAACGCAATCGATTCGGGCGGTCGGACGTTACTAATGCAGGCTGCAATTGACAATAATCACGAATTGGTGAAAATCCTGTTAGATCATGGAGCGGATCCAAATATTCGAGAAGAAAGGCATTGGACCGCGTTACATTTTGCTGTTCAGGAGTACAATCCTTTCTCGACAAAATTGCTATTAAAAAAAGGAGCTGACGTCAACGCGCAAGACGACTACGGAAATAGCGTCGTCTCACGGGCCGTTATGAATAGCCGTGGGCGCGGCGATGTCATCCAATTGCTCTGCGAATACGGTGCTGACGTAAATCTAAAAAATAGAAGTGGAATTAGCGCATTAGATTCGGCAAAGAACATTGCAAACTATGACATTGTTCCATTCCTTCAATAAAGTGCCCGAGCAAAGACCTTAAAGGAACTTGGAGAGAAACTGCTGAATATCGCTGGGCGGCGTTGGGGGTGATGTGGCTATTGTGGAAGAGAAGGCTCCCGGTGTCAACAGATTTTTGTTCGCGGATCGTCGTTCGTTTGCGGCCCCTATCGCCGAGCGGCGGCGGCTACAGATCTCTAGGATGATTGAAGGAACTTTAACCAATTAACAAAAGGAGGCAGGTATGTTCTATTGTCAGAAACCCAGTTACGCAACCCAATGTCACACCCTCATCCGTGTGCCGATCGAAGTGCGCTTCACATCATGGGGCAACGTCATACATGATCCCATTCTTTCTTGGCCGGGTTATTCTTGTGATTGACGATGAGTGGCTTTATGAAAATGGACATGGGATTAATAGTTGCTGAACGTGTTATTGGTGTCAGGCTATTGAGCGGACGTGACACTGTTATCACAGTAAAACTCGGTCTTCCGGTTCCGATTGATTCAATGTCTGGATCAAGTGTGGCCGCACCTTACCAGATCGCATTTGAAGAAAGGACGCGGACATTTAGAGCAATTGGCATTGATGGATTTCAAGCCATCCAACTCGCAATGAAGATGATCGAGATCGAGCTTGATTCTTTTGCGGCTTCCAGTGGTGCTTCGATGACAGAAGATACAGAATCGGAACTAGGTATCCGATTTCGCTGATAAGTGCCTACCAAAGGGGCAAGAGGCAGGTGTTGGGAAAGCGCCGCCGAACGTCTATCAGCGTGTAATAGGAATCTTCCATGGATCCCGCCACTTGTCACTTGGTAAGAATATATGAAAATCAAAGATTTAGGCGACGTAATTGCGGAAAGGCGTTTTAAGTTCGAATCCAAACTAAAAAGCGAAATCATCGTCGCTATCGGTAAACCGATGCCGTTTCCAGATTCCGATGACTACTATGTGCCATACCAGATTAAAGGAATCGGCGATGAACAGATAAAGTTCGCTGGGGGAATTGATGCAGTCCAATGCTTGCAATTGGTCATGAAAATAATAGGGAGCGAACTTTGGGTGATCAATGAGCCACTTACGGAGAAGATTATTTGGGACGGAGATGAGAATGGTAGTTTGGGCTTTCCAGATTAGCGGAAAGCAGAAAAGTAGAGTGAGGAATGGGGTCTGGCCTTCAATTCGCGATTATCAGAAATAGCAATCGGGGTCAAATAGCAATCGGAGTCAGGCCTGATGTTGCGGAAGCCGGCAACCGTAACGTCCTTACCTAAGGCGGCTTAAGCCACAGAAATTCAAGCCCGTTAAACCGGGCTGGCGATCATCCGGCGAACTTGACCACGCCCTAAAGGAGCGCGGCTATGTGCCGCGAAGACGCGGTTTGCATTTCGATCCCGGAGGGATCGCACGTTTATAGAGCATCGATCACCACCCGATAACGTTCGACCCCGGCCGGGGTCGTATGTTCTCTTTATCCTGCATCGCGTCCTATAAGCATTCGACGCCGCCGGCGTCGGTTCTTGTCGCCAAAGGTGACGAACATTATAGCCTAGGGTAGAGTGAGCTCAGCGAACGGAACCCTAGGTCACGCGATCTCAAAATTACCGACGCTGAAGGCGTCGAACAATCTCGGCACGTTGGTCTCACCGCCACAGTTGACACCGATGATACAATGGTTGTTACGGACAAGGATCTTTGACAATCGAAAAGGAAAAGACAAGTAAAAGGTAAAAAGTAAAAAGCCAAGATTGCTTACACAAACTTGGGACTCTTGGGACTTGGGAGATGGGACTTCCCCGACTATGACATGTGGGAACTTGCTGGGACAAGTGGGACAGAAACGTGAAATTACTGTAACTGCAGTTATAACAACAGTTAACATTTTGAGGTGGTAGGAAAGTTTCCTGCTATTTCCGACTAAGTAGGAATATTTCCTACCAATTCGGAATTCCGGGATGAGTAGACATGTAGATTGAGAGTTAAGAATTGCTGAAAGCCGGGAGTGGGCGAATGACGAAAAAGGTCTAAGCCGCAGGACTGTCGATCGTTTCTTCGAATGCGGAGTAGGTGAGAATTTCAGTATTTTCGAATTTTCCGATAACCAGTAGATCTGCGTCGCCCGTGACTAGAAAGTCGGCGTTTCCGTCCTTCGCGAGGGCGAGTAAAAAGTTATCTTTCGGGTCGCGGCAAAGGTCAACGTCTGATGTTACGTCGACAACAACGCCTATCTCTTCGAATAGCGTCATCAATTCGTCTACAGTGTCGTCGGGAAAATAGGTCCTGAATTTTGGGCGGTTGGCTACTTCGAGAAACTCTTCCAGCAACTCCTCGGAAAAGACCAAAACGAGATCATCTCGTTCAAACAGTTCGTCGATCTTACCGAGACGTTTGGAAATGAGAAAGCTAATCCAGAGATTTGTGTCCAGTATTACTCTGATCATCGGACTTGCGCTCGTATCTTGATTGGCGGACAGATTCGACTTCGGCGGTTATTTCGTCAAGCGTCGGCGAAGTTGCGTTTGACGAGCGCATCTTATCGAGGAGCTTTTTGAACGCATTTTTTTGACCGAGCGGCCGAACCGTTATCAGGTTCATATTAGCCATATCGTCAAGCAGCTTCTTGGCTCCCGGTTCGATTATCTCGATCTGATAGGTATCCATAACAACCTCTTATCGCGATGATTGTAACATAGGTTGGCTGCGACAGCCTTCGTCTTTTTTGCTCGCGGCAATTGATGTTCAGGCAATCGGGAATAGTCTGATAAAATCAAAACGGCTCTTGAGTATTATGTACCGCCGCACTAAGTTTATTGAGATATTGCACGAGATCCGTCAGGAGATGGCGGCGGAGGCGGATTATGACGTGGTGCTGTTTGCCGAGAATGTGCGTTCGGGCAGCCACGCGGGCGGCGGGCTGAAAAAGCTCAAGAATGAGCGTTCCGCTGCGGCCAAGACGGCAGAGCCGGCCGATGCCGAACCGCTGGCACGAGGCTTGTGATAGAGACCTTTACCTGATTAAATAGCCGACAGGCCGCCGATGTTCCGCTACCTGATATCGATCACGTTTATTCTGCTCGTCCTTGCCGGTTCGGCGGCGATCTTTTTTCCTGATTACTGGGTCCACCGCTACGACGATCTGATCGCCCGGCACGCACGTGTTTACCGTCTCGACGAAAAGCTGGTCTGGAGCGTGATCTACGAGGAAACCTATTTTCGCGCGTGGAAGATAGGAGCCGATGACGAGGTCGGGCTGATGCAGGTGACGCCGGCGGTAGCACGCGAATGGGCGAAAGAGACGGGCCTGAAAGAGATCGAGCGACAGGCGGCGTCAAACGTCAATCAGCTGCTCGCCGACCCTGAACGCAATATCCAGGTCGGTTCCTGGTATCTCGAAAAGCTCCGCGAACGCTATCGCGAACGGACGGCCGAGACGGCGATGACGCTGGCCGCTTACAATGCCGGCCCGAGCCGCGTCGAAGAGTGGACGAGCGGTGCGGACGTGATGACGATGTCCGAAAGTGATTTTATATCGCGGATCGGCATCCCGTCGACGCGTGCCTATGTTTCCTCGATACTCGCACGGTACAGGGCCCAGCCCCAGCAAAAATAACGATGAAGATCCTTGCCGCCGCCCACGTTTTGCCGATCTCGTCCGATCCGATATTGGGCGGTGCGGTCGCCATCGACGGCGAGCAGATCGCGGCGGTCGGTGAGCTCGACGCAGTCGCGGCACAGTTTCCTCAAGCCGAAATTACCGATCTCGGGCAAGCGGCGATCGTGCCGGGGTTTGTAAATTGCCATTCGCACCTCGAGATAACGGCGATGCGCGGCAGCCTGGACGAGGTCGAACATGATTTTCGCAGCTGGCTGCTGCGGCTCAATGCGATCCGCGAAAAGATGTCGCCCGACGATATCGAAGCGGCCGCTTACGACGGCGCTCTCGAAGGCGTCCGGGCCGGTGTGACGTGTTTCGGCGACATCGGCCGGATGGGCTCGGCCGGGCTGAACGCTCTAAAGCGTGCGGGCTTGCGCGGCATCGTTTTTCAGGAGACCGAGTTTTCGCCGGACAACCGGACGGCTCAGGTGGATTTTGAGGCTCTCGGGGCTAAATTTGAGCGGCTCAAACAGGAAGAGACCACGCTTGTACGCGTCGGACTGTCGCCGCACTCGCCGTACACTGTCAGCTCGCAGCTGTTCGAAATGATCGCCCAATATTCGATCATCAACCGCATTCCGCTGACCATCCACGCCGCCGAATCGGCCAGCGAGATGGAACTGTTGACACGCGGAACCGGCTTTTTTACAGAGGTTTACGAGCGGTTTGATGTCGAGTGGTACAGCCCGCATTCGACGCCGATCGAGTATCTCGAACGTCTCGGCGTGCTCTCGGCACGGCCGCTGCTCGCCCACTGCGTCCACGCCTCGGCCGACGACATCAGGCGGATCGACGGGTACGGTGCACGCGTCGCCCATTGCCCGAAATCGAACGCAAAATTCGGCCACGGCTACGCACCGTTCGAGGCATTTCTCGACGCTGGGATCGCGGTCGGGCTCGGCAGCGATTCGGTTGCGAGCAATAACGTCTGCGACCTGCTCGAAGAGTCGCGTTTTGCCGCACTCGCGGCACGAAACCGCCCCGATTCGCAGCGTTTTGTCTCTGCCCGCGAAGCCCTGACCGCCGCCACGCTCGGCGGCGCCCGTGCCCTCGGCCTCGACGATCAGATCGGCACGCTCGAACCCGGCAAACAAGCCGACATCGCCGTCGTCTCGCTCACGAGTCTTGCCCAACAACCCGTCACCGACATCCACGCCGCCCTAGTTTTCTCATCGAACGCACGGGATGTGGTAATGACGATGGTCGCGGGAAATGATGTGTTTCGACAATCCGTTAAGAGATAACACCTAAAAAAGCGAATAGATACCAAAGGTTAGGTTTGAAGACAGCCCGTTAATCGCGTCCTGATGGTCGCGAAGAATTTTCTCAATTTCAGTGGTCGAACAATTGCCTCGGCACATCCACAAAACCTTTGGCGGAAAGCCGTATAGAATACTCATGTCCGCAAAATCGACATCTTTTGTCACTATGACAAAGCCATTTTGCTTTGCATAATTCCAAACTTCGAGATCTTGGGAAGTAGCCAGTTCAAGGAAATAAAGATGATTCGAATTCGGGAAGATGTCCGCGAGAAGCTTGACAAGTTTTGGAGAAAGATTTTGATCGAATAAAAGGCGAGCGGTCATGACTGCATCGCAAACAGGTTCTTCTCACGGTCAGCCGCGAAAGCAAGGCAGGCGAGAATATCGTTGTGAGTCAAATATGGAAAATCTTCAAGAATCTCGACTTCGGTCATTCCCGATGCAAGATAATCAAGAACGTCATAAACGGTCATCCGCATTCCACGAATGCATGGCTGTCCGCTGCGTTTTCCCGGCTCAATCGTAATAATATCGCGGTAATCCATAGGCGAATTATCGGTCAAAATGCCGCCAAATTGCAAGAAAATAAAACGTCAGTCAGGAAATTGACCTCAGCGGTGGCACCCGCCGCCTAACTCGAAAACGCTGCCGCACGCTGCGATTGCTGGAAACATGATTTGATTTCTCGAATGACGCTTGATCATTTCGCTTAAAAACTGGCTTTCAGCTTTTCATTATTCGCTATCCGACTTCGATTTGTTGTGTGCGAGTCAATTCATCATTTGATGTTCTCAAGGCTTCGGATCCAACGCCGCGTTCAGCTCGCGGATCAGGTCGCCGGCCTTCCATTCGTTGCCGGGGATGATCTTGGTGACGTTGCCGTCGGGGCCGATGATGGCGGTGCGGAGTGAGTGGTTGAACTGGGTCTTGTCGTTCTCATCGACCTGGTATTGCAGGCCGAAAAAGTCGGCGATCTTGCGGACCTCGGCGTCCTTACCGACGGCAAGCTGCCACACGCTGAAGTCCGGTTTGGCGTCCTTGCCCATATAGCCGAGCCCGTACGAACGCAGTTTTTCGGGCGTGTCGCGTGCCGGGTCGAAAGAGATGCTGAGTAGGCGGATATTTTCCTTCGCCGCCGGATCGGCCATTATCAGCTTGGCAGCGTCGCTGAAATTGGTCGACATCTTGATGCAAAAGTCGGGCAGCGGACACTGGGCGTAGATAAAGGTGATGGCGAGTGCCTTGCCCTTAAAACTTTTGAACGAGACGGGTTTGCCGTCCTGATTGGTCAGCGTGAAATCGGGTACGGGCTTGCCGATCTGAGCAAAATTTTCGTTAATAGGCGGAGCGTTCTGCCCCGGGGCCGGGGACGCGACAATGCCGATATTCTCAAGCCAGTACGGATCTTTGGCGGTGTTATCGACTACCAGTTCGGCGCGTATCTCGACACCGGGCAGCAGATCCTCCCAAACCCAGTCGGCATGGATCGGAAAGTCCATCTCCATCGGTTCCATATAGCCGTCGATCTTTTCATGTGCGACCTTGGCCTTTTTGGCGGCCTTATCAACCGAGATGACCTTGCCCTTGAGCGGATAGCGTTTTGCGGTTGTCGAAGCGTTGTTGCCGACCGTGCCTTTTTGGCAGGCTGAAAATACGAAAGCTACTAATAGGATCAATGTAAATGTAAGTGTGCGCATATAACTTTCCAAAATATAAGAATGATCATCGAAGCGTGACGTTCGCATAGCTTCGGGTTAGGTTGTCTGTGTTACTCCGTATTGAGACGACATGTCCGTTTAATAGCGACGAGTTCTTCCATAGCCGCCGCACCCGAAATGTAATAATGGCTGACTGATCAGGGTTTAACACGGCGCTCTGCTGAGGACTGGTGATCACGATCCAACGCCGTTGTTCGACAAAAACGCTATAGCTGGCCGCAGCCGAACCGCGATTTGTGATCGTAACGGAGAACGTAGTTGGAACGCCGACCGGTGCGTTCACATTCTGCGTTTGCGGTGAGATCTCGATTCCCGAGTTTCGCTGTGCCTGGACGAGTGTGTTCTCTAATTCGCTGCCCCAGACCTTTTTTGCGGCCGTCTCGTCCGACTTGAGGTAAAGATTGAAAAATGCCGTCAGCATTCGCCGCGTTTCGGCAAGCTGCTGTCCGCGGGTAATTGTGCCCGTGTCGCAGCCGAATCCGTTGGCATCCTGAAAACCGCAATGCCACCCGCCTTGGATCACAGGCAGGATCTTCGGCGTATTTCCGCCGTTATACATGAGTTGGCCATTGCTCGCCACAGGCACGATCGTGTCGGCACTTCCCGATAAAAGGTTTACCGGCACGTTGATGGCCGGCATTACAGCTGTTGCCGAGGGATTGGTCTCGGCCGCCGCAAGATTGGCCAGAGCCTTGATCCGGCTGTCTTGTGCGGTAGCGAGGATGCTTGCTCCGCCGCCCATCGAGTGGCCGCTTGCGCCGAATTTTGATGTTACAACCTGCGCGAAGAGCGTAGACGCGGAATTTGCGTTCTCTTGTTCCAGATAGGTCAGGCAACGCTTGATGTCATCGGCGAAATTCTGGTGACTTGGGAAAAGTCCGCTCTCAGAGTCACTGGCGATAACGAAATAACCGTGAGTTGCGAGATGCTCAAGCGTCGATTGGTACGACGAAACGGCCTGAAAGAAACCGTGTCCGAACGTGATCGCGGGATACGGCGCTCCGGCCGCGTCGTATGGAGCATTTTGCCCCGACGCCGTCGCCGGATAATAGAGTCTTGCGGTAAACGTCGTATTGTTTGCCCTCGTCACGGTTATACTTCTCCATCCCGGGCGAAAGCTGCCGGGCTGCGAAAGCGGGTCGGCCTGGGCAGTAACTGATAGCACAAACGCAACTACCGTCAGGAAAACAAGCAGGATCAGCTTTCGATGCGACATCAAACTGAGTATATCGCTATCGCCGCGGGGCTTGCAAAACTGACAAACCGTCTCAATGTCGGGTAAGATTGAGACTAATATGAGTGCACAAATTTTGAGTGGTAAAGCATTTGCGGACGCCATCAAGGCTGAGGTGGCCGCTGAGGTCGCGGACATGCACGAGGTACACGGTTTTTCGCCGTGCCTCGTCGTCGTACGCGTTGGCGAAGATCCGGCGTCGGCCGTTTATGTCGGCAGCAAGGTCCGTACGGCCGAGGAACTCGGCATCATATCTGAGCACGTTCATTTTCCGGCCGACGCGACGCAGGACGAGGTCATCGCCGCCGTCACCGAGCTGAACGCACGCGCCGATGTCGACGGCATCCTGGTCCAGTTGCCGTTGCCGAAACACATTGACGAACGCTCGGTGCTCGAGCTGATCGATCACGAAAAGGACGTTGACGGTTTTCATCCGATCAACGCGGGGCGTTTGATGCAGGGCTATCCGGCATTAGCTCCGTGCACGCCAGCGGGCGTGATCGAGGTGCTAAAGCGCTCGGGCATCGAGATCTCCGGCAAGAACGCGGTCGTCGTCGGGCGCAGCAATATCGTCGGCAAACCGATGGCGATGCTGCTGCTCAAGGAAAGTGCGACGGTGACGATATGTCATTCGCGAACGCGCGATCTGGCCGCGGTCTGCTCAGGTGCCGACATCCTCGTCGCGGCGATCGGCCGTGCGGGATTTATCCGCAGCGAACACATTCGCGAAGGGGCGACGGTCATCGACGTAGGGATCAACAACGTGTCCGATCCGGCACAGGCAAGAGAGCTCTTTTCGGATGATGACATAGAGAAACGACTGGCGACGATCGAGAAACGCGGCTTTACGCTCGTCGGCGACGTCAACCCGAAAGAGGCAGTTGCGAAGGCTGCACATTTTACGCCCGTTCCCGGCGGCATCGGCCTGCTTACGGTCGCGATGCTGATGAAAAACACGGTCGATGCCGCAAGATCAAGGAGAAAACTCTAACCGCCGAGACGCATCTCAGCGGTGTGAACCAAATATATGAACTTTGAAGAATACCAATCGGCGGCCCGTAAGACGGCGTTGTATCCGCGGCGGCTCGAAAATCTCGAATACCCGACGCTCGGGCTCGCCGGCGAGGCGGGCGAGGTAGCCAATATCGTCAAAAAGGTCCAGCGTGACCATGACGGAATTCTAAACGAAGAGCTTCGCGGAAAACTCAAGGACGAACTCGGCGACGTGCTCTGGTACATCTCGGCATGCGCCGACGAACTCGACCTGACACTGACCGAGATCGCCGAATACAACGTCGATAAACTCGCCAAACGGCACGCGAAATAACACCTTCGGAAAATGCTACGAGTTGGCCTGACAGGTTCGATCGCGGTCGGTAAATCGTATGTCTGCAGCGTCTTGCGTGAGGCCGGTTGTGCGGTGCTCGACGCTGATCTGACGGCACGCGAGGTGGTCGCACGCGGAACCGAGGGCCTTGCGGAGATCGTCCGGCATTTTGGCCCGGAGATGCTGACCGCGGACGGCGAACTTGACCGCAAACGGCTCGGGGCGATCGTTTTTGATGATGCCGAAAAGCGTGAACTGCTCAATTCGATCGTTCATCCGCGTGTATTCGAATCGCAAAATGCATGGCTCGCCGCGGCCGAGGCGGCCGATCCCGATGGCATCGCTTTTGTCGATGCCGCGCTGATGATCGAGTCGGGAGGTTACAGGAGGTTTAACAAACTCGTTGTCGTATGGTGCGAACCTGCGATACAATTGCAACGGTTGATGTTACGCGATAATTTGACCGAGACCGAAGCCGCAAAACGCATTGCTGCTCAGATGCCGCAGGACGAGAAAAAGCGTTTCGCCGATCATCTGATCGACACCTCACACGGCTTTGAAGACACGCGCGGGCAGACGCTCGAGATACTCGAAAAACTCCGCACGTCGGGCTAACTACATTGATGAAAGTACGGATGCGAAAACACGGAAACACACGGCTTCCGCGACTCTGCGCGTTCGTTTTGGCCGCCGTTACGCTCCTTACAGGCGGATGCAGCCAGCTTGAACTTCCCAAAACCGAACCATTTTACGCCCAGACCGCTCCGCCGCCGCGGCAGGAGTTTCGCTGGAGCAACGGCAAAACGCCAAAGTCGCTGGATCCCGCAAAGGCCGCTGCCGCACCCGAGACCGATATCGTCCGCGCGTTGTTCGAAGGGTTGACCGATCTCGATGCCAATTCTCTGCGTGAGATACCCGGAGTGGCCGAACGCTGGACAGCGTCGCCCGATCAAAAAACATGGACATTTTACCTGCGTAAGGACGCCGTGTGGTCAAACGGGGAACCGGTCACCGCCCGCGATTTCGTTCGTTCCTGGCGTCGACTTGCAGAACTGCGGGACAAGGCGGCGAACAGCTATCTTTTCAAAAATATCGTCGGAATGGGTGCTGCCGCGGCAACGGGACCGAACGGCGAGCCGGTCGATTTTCTCGGTAATCCCGGCGTCGAGAGCGATCTGCATTTACAGCAGCAAATGGCCGCGAATACCGCAACGCAGGAACGCCCGGCCGTTACCGCACAAGCAAATACCGCGCCCCCGATAGCTGACCCTGCAAAAAAGCTCACGCCGGCGGTGGCGAAATTTGGTGTCGAGGCCGTTGACGACCAGACGCTGCGAGTTTCGCTTGTTGTTCCGGACAAGGATTTTCCAAGGCTTGTCGCCAACACGGTCTTTCGTCCCGTTTACGGCGACGGATCGGTGTTTGAAAAAGCGGCGGTGGACCGCAGTTTTGTCACCAACGGTGCCTTTCGCATTGCCGAAACCGGTGCTGACGGCATTGTGCTCGAACGTGCCGACCACTATTGGAACCGCAAGGCTATCGGGCTCGAACGTGTACGCTTTGTCCCGATGGACACGGCCGAAAAGGCACTGGTCGCCTATCGTGCCGGCAATATCGACGCGATAACGAATGCCAATTTCGAACCGCTTGCCCTCAAGCTGCTGTCGCCTTACGAGGATTTTCGACGGACGACGCATAGTGCGCTCAACTATTACGAATTTAACCTCAAGAACGCCCCTTTTTCGGACCGGCGCGTTCGCGAGGCCTTGGCGATAGCCATCGACCGCGAGCGGCTGACCGAAGGTGAACTCGCGGGTTCGGTCGAGCCGGCGGCCAGCTTTCTACCGCTTGGCGATAAAAAGAACACGCCGCTGCCCTTCGACATCGAGCACGCCAAAGCCAATCTTGTCGCTGCCGGCTATCCGGGCGGCACGGGGTTTCCGGTCATACGTCTGCTGATCAACCGCAACGACACACAGCAGCGGATCGCCCGTTCGGTCGCCCGAATGTGGAAGCAAAACCTAAACCTTGAGACCGAGATCATCGTAAAAGCCGCAGCCGAATTTGACGCGGTCAAAACTTCGGGCGAATATGACCTGATACGCCGCGGAATGGTGCTGCCTTCAGCGGACGAATCGGTTAGTCTCGCGGCGATCTTTGATTTAGACCAGCGAAATGCCGAGATCGAGGCTGCCAAGGCTTTGAAGGCCGCAGAGAGAACTGAACGCGAACCGTTAAAGTCGCCGACGCCACTAGGCGGGCCGTCCGAATCGGACGACCCGCTGACCTTAGAACGGGCGGAAGAAGAACGTGCCCTTGAGGTAACGTTTACCGAGATCGAAGCGTTGTTCGAGGTGCGTGCGATACCGCTGTACTTTCCAAAATCTTACTCGCTGGTCAAACCGTATGTTCGCGGATTTGAGATGAACGGCCTCGACGCTCCGTCGTTAAAAGAAGTAAGTATAGACAGCACGTGGCAACCGAAAGCCGGAGCCAAGTAATCAAATAGGGCAACTCTGCACCTTATGATCGATCTCAAAAAGGCAAAGATCAGTTTTCGCCGAGCGAAAGCCGCGGCCGTAGTGCTATTGGCCGCGAGCATGCTGGCGTCGTGCGTTTCATCCGAAAAGGGCAAATATTTCGGCAAAACCGTCCCTCCAAAAGATAATGTTCTGAGGTATATCTCGGGGTCCGAACCCGAGACTCTCGACCCGCAGCTCCCCGACGGCCAACCCGAAGCCCGTATCTTTATGGCTCTCTACGAAGGCCTGGTCGAATACGGCCCGAAAGATCAGCAGCCGATACCGTCGATCGCAAAAAGCTGGGAGATCAGCCCGAACGTCGACGAATTTGTCTTTCATCTGCGTGACAACGCCAAGTGGAGCGACGGAACGCCGATCACCGCACGCGATTTTGTTTACAGCCTGCACCGCGGCTTTGCTCCCGAGACGATCTCGCGGACGGCAGGCCTCGGGTACGCGATCAAATACTCGGCCGAATACAACGGCGAAAAGGTCTTTGCGAAAAAGGGCGATAAATTTGTGACCGTTGCCGATGTCGAAGGCACGCCGGCAAAACCCGTAGACATCTTTGGCCCCGAGACAGAATTTAATAAGGTAATGCGTTCGCCCGACCGCGTCACGCTCGAGGGCGACGAGAAAAAGCGTGCTAAGGAGCTCGACGCCGACCCGAAACTCAAGGCGGCCGTCGCCGGAGCGGAGTTTGTCCCGATCAAGGCCGAGGACATCGGCGTTGAGGCGATCGATGACTACACACTCCGGATCACGCTGCGGCAGAGCGCACCGTATTTCCTGGGGCTGCTCGCCCATCAGTTTTTCCGTCTTGTCCCGCGACAGGCGATAGAAAAACACGGCAAGGAATGGACGCGTCCGGCCAATATCGTCACGAATGGTGCGTTTCGCATCAAGGAATACAAGCCCTACGACCAGCTCGTAGTCGAACGCGATCCGAACTATTGGGACGCGGCAAACGTCCATCTCGACCGTATCGAATTTTACCCCGTCGAAGAGCTTTCGACGATCATGAACCTGTATAAAGCGGGCTCGATCGACGCTGAATTAAATCACTCGATCCCGACCTCGTGGATCGACGAGGTGCGGCCGTTCAAGGACGAATACCTCAATTTTCCCGAGGCATCGACCGCGTATTATTCGATGAACATGACCAAGCCGCCGTTTGACAACGTCAAGGTGCGGCGGGCTTTCATGCTCGGGCTCGACCGCGAGGCGTTGTCCAGCTACCGTAAGATCACCAAACCGCTCTACGACAAGACGCCATCGGGCATTTATCCGGCATACGACAAAGCGATGGAGCGTGTTGGCGAATCGACTCGCAAGGAACGCGGCCTGACGGCCGAGGCGTGGGCAAAACGAAACGCCTTTGACGGCGAAGCGGCCCGCAAGCTGCTGACCGAGGCGGGATTTCCCGTGCAAAAGAACGGTGATTCGTACTCGTGCCCGACATTCCCGACCGACAAGGTTTGGATCAACTTCAATACCAACGAGAATAACCGCTCGGTTGCCGAGTATGTACAGGCACAGTGGAAACAGAATCTTGGCGTGACTGTCCCGCTCAAGACGATGGAATTCAAGACGTTCCTGCCGTTCTTTAAGTCGCTGCAGTACGACGGTTTTTCGCAGTTCTTGTGGTCGGGCGATTACATGGACCCGTACACCTTCCTGAGCCTTCACTACGGTAAAGATAACGAGGGCGGAACAGGATTTTACGATCCGAAATACGACAAGATGCTCGACGAAGCCAACGCCGAACTCGACCCGGACAAACGGTACGATATGTTGGCACGTGCCGAGATCTATCTGATGGATCAGGTGCCGGTCGTTCCGCTGACGATCAACGCGACCAACTGGGTGAAAAAGCCGTACATCAAGGGCATGTACCCAAATCCGGGAACGCTGATCGCATGGAAATTTGTCTACATCGAACGCGACGAGTCCAAATGGGACCGTGACGTCGACAATATCATGATGACCCTCGACCCGCAGGTCGAGAAACAGCTTGCCGACCTGACGGCAACGCAAAAGACGTCCGCGAAATAGTCAACGAAACCAAGATGCTAAGTTTCATCATTCGCAGATTGCTGATAATCATCCCGATGGCGCTACTCGTCGTAACGCTGACGTGGGGGCTGATCCGTGTGGCGCCGGGCAATTTCTATTCGGGCGAAAAGAAACTGCCGGCGGCGGTCGAGGCGAATATCCGCAAGAAATACGGGCTCGACCAGCCGTGGTACACGCAGTACGGAATGATGATGTCCAATATCGTCCGCGGCGATTTTGGCGATTCGCTCAAGTATCAGGGCCAGTCGGTCAATGAGATCATACGTCGCCACCTGCCATATTCGGCAACGATCGGGATACTGGCTTATCTGCTCGCCCTCATGGTCGGGCTGACGGCCGGAACGGTCGCGGCGCTCAAGCAAAACTCGGCGTTCGATTACGGCTCGATGTCGCTGGCGATGCTGGGCCTTTCGGTGCCTAATTTCGTACTCGGCCCGCTGCTCGTAATCGTGTTTTCGTTCGGGCTGTACTGGTTTCCGCCCGCACGCTGGGGCGGCGTGTCGAGCATCGTGCTGCCGGTCATCACGCTTGCGGCGATTTACGCGGCATACATCGCACGCCTGACGCGTGCCGGTATGCTCGAGGTGATGCGATCCGATTATATCCGCACGGCACGAGCCAAGGGGCTCGATGAAAAGACCGTTCTGCTGCGTCACGCGCTTCGCGGCGGTATCGTTCCGGTCCTGTCATTCACCGGCCCGGCTCTCGCCGCGCTGCTTGCAGGTACAGTCGTGGTCGAAAAGGTCTTTGCCCTGCCCGGCCTCGGCGACATATTTATCAAATCGGTTTTGAACCGCGACGAGCCGCTCATCCTCGGCATCGTCGCATTTTTGTCGATACTGATCATGGTCTTTAACCTCGCGGTCGATATCGCATACGGATACCTAGATCCGCGGATCAGGTATGAGTAGTTAGTCGTCGGTGGTCAGAGAGTTTATGTCTGAGAACGGAGAGATAATAAAAGGTACATCGCTTTGGCGGGATGCATGGAAGCGCTTGAGGCGTAATCGACTTGCTCTGGCCGGATTGATATTTATCACGTTCATGGTCATCGCCGTCGTGGCCGGGCCGTCGATCGTCGCGTGGACGTCGGGCTATACGTACGACATGATACCTGGCGAGGCCGAGCTTGCACGTTCGCTGCCGCCTTCGCTGCGGCACCCGATGGGAACGGACGACGCGGGCCGCGACCTGCTGGCGCGCGTGCTGCAGGGCGGACGAATTTCACTGATGGTCGGTATAATCTCGACGATCGTGTCGCTCTTTGTCGGTGTCAGCTACGGTGCGATAGCCGGCTTTATGGGCGGCCGCATCGACAATCTGATGATGCGCATCGTCGATATCATCTACGCCATTCCGTATATTTTGATCGTCATCGTGCTGCTGTCGGTCTTTGGCGGGCCGTCGACGCCTGAGTGGATCAAGTGGCTCTCGACTAGCATCGGCGGTGCGGGCAATCAGGCGTTGAGCCAGATATTCCTGCTGTTTTTCGCACTCGGGCTCGTGTCATGGCTGACGATGGCACGCGTCGTCCGCGGCCAGATACTGTCGCTCAAGAATCAGGAATTTGTGCTCGCCGCACGGGCGACGGGCGTATCGACATTCGGCATTATATTTCGCCATCTGGTGCCAAACGCCCTCGGCCCCGTTATCGTATACGCGACACTGACCGTGCCGAGCGTCATGCTGACCGAGGCGTTTCTGTCGTTCCTCGGCCTCGGCGTCCAGGCACCATACGCGTCTTGGGGCAGCCTGGCCGACGCCGGCATCAAGAATCTCGCCATCTTCCCGTGGCAGCTCATCTTTCCGGGTATCACAATGGCATTGACGCTCTTTTCATTGAACTTTTTGGGCGACGGCATCCGCGATGCCCTCGATCCGCAGACGAGGAAATTTTGAACCGTAGCTAGATAGTTTTTCCAGGCTATGAGCTTTATTCAGAAAATATTTACTTCGCTGCTGCCGGCTTCGTGGTCCCGGTCAATGGAGTCGGATTCGCGTCGTTGGTTTATGAAGTGCCTGAAATGCGATTTCGAGGAGTCGATCTGGGATATGGGAGGAATTCGTTGGAAAGCAAAGGGTAATTCGAGGAACTTGAGAAAATGTCCGAATTGCCTCGAGCGGTCGTGGCATTCGACCTATAAGAAAGAAGCTGCAGATGAGCAATATTAACGGCACAATTTTATCGGTCGATGGCCTCAAGACCTATTTCACGACCGAGGACGGCGTGGTCAAGGCCGTCGACGGCATCTCGTTCGAGCTGAAAAGGGGCGAGACTCTTGGCATCGTTGGCGAGTCCGGTTCGGGCAAGTCGGTGACCAATCTGTCGGTAATGCGGCTGATCCAAGAGCCTCCGGGCAAGATCGCGGGCGGTAAGGTCATATTTGACGGCATCGACGTGCTGGAACTGCCGATCGACGAGGTCCGCAAGATCCGAGGGCGGCGGATAGCGATGATCTTTCAGGACCCGATGACGTCGCTAAACCCGTTCCTCAAGATATCAAAGCAGTTGATGGAGGTGACGCAGCTTCACCTCGGACATACAAAACAGCAGGCCCGCGAACACGCCATCAAGATGCTCAAAATGGTCGGCATCTCGGACGCCGAACAGCGGATCGACAGCTATCCGCACGAGTTTTCGGGCGGCATGCGCCAGCGTGTGATGATCGCGATGGCACTGAGCTGCGACCCTGAGCTGCTGATCGCCGATGAGCCGACGACCGCTCTCGACGTGACCATTCAGGCCCAGATCCTCGAACTTATCAAAGATCTCAAGTCACGAATGGGTACGAGCGTCATCCTCATCACGCACGACCTCGGCGTCGTTGCCGGCATGACGGACAAGATCATCGTGATGTACGCGGGCAAGGTTTTTGAGCAGGCTCCGACGCGGGTCCTGTTTGCGACGCCCGCAAATCCGTATACAAAAGGCTTATTGAAAAGCGTCCCCGATCCGGCGCATGAGCAAGGAAACCCGCTGTACCAGATCCCCGGCCTGCCGCCCGACGTCGCACACTTGCCGCCGGGATGTCCGTTTGCCGAACGCTGTGACCGTGCGGCCGACATCTGCCGCCGCGAATTTCCGCCGTTCGTCGAGATAGGTCCCGGACACCACTCACTTTGTCATTTTGCAGGAGATGTTTATAGGGAATCGAAAACCGAAGCTGCCGAAAAGGCCGCCACTTAAAACTATGAAAAAGATACTGCTGCCGCTCTTCATCCTTCTCTTTGCTGTACTTGGCTGCTCGAAGATCCGTGAGTTGGCGGGCGGATCGGCGGGCGGTTCCGGCGGCGGCACGGCGACCGCGGGTACCGATCCGAAAGAGGACATCACGCAGGCCGCAAAAAAGTTCATCGCACTGCCTGCATTTTCCGCAAAAATGGAAGGAATGGGTCAGACCGAGATCAAATCGCAGGTCGATTATGTCGCACCTGACCGTTATCACGTCACATATCTCGGCGGTACTGGTGCCGGAATGGAAATGATAATTATCGGAAGCCAATCCTACATGAAACCCGGCGGCGGCTCATGGAACAAGGTGCCCGGTGACGCGAAATCGATCCCGACGCTACGCGATTCATTCACGGAAGAAGGACTGAAGACACTCACGGACGTGAAATTCGATGGTGAAGAAACGACGGATGGCAAAGCCGCCATGGTCTATTCGTATAAGAATGTCACCCCGGTCGGAAATAATCCGTTCACTTCAAAGATCTGGATCGACAAGAGTTCGGGTCTCCCGATGAAGATCTATGTCGAGTATCCTAATGGTGTGCTTAAAAATATGACGGTGAAATACGATACCGAATCGCCAATAACGATCGAACCACCGATCAAATAGAATGACGGAACCAAACGATCACAATCTTATCTCGCTGCAGGACCTTAAGGTTCACTACCGCTCCGGCGGCGGGCTGTTTAGTCCGTCAAAGATCGTCAAGGCGGTGGACGGCGTTTCGCTCGATATCAAACGGGGCGAGACTCTGGGCCTCGTCGGCGAATCGGGTTGCGGTAAATCGACGTTAGGCAAGGCGATATTGCGGCTGACCGAACCGACCGGCGGCGGCGTGATGTATAACGGCAAGAACCTTCGTTCACTCTCAAAATCGGCAATGCGCGATCAGCGCAAGCACCTGCAGATGATCTTTCAAGACCCGTACGCATCGCTCAATCCGCGAATGACGGTCGGCAACATCATCGGCGAACCGATACGCACGTTCGGCATCGGAGGCGGTTCGGTGGAAACGCGTGTGCAGGATCTGATGGAGACGGTCGGCCTGAGCCGGCGGTTTGTTAAGCGTTACCCGCACGAATTCTCGGGCGGCCAGCGTCAGCGCATCGGCATCGCACGGGCTCTCGCGGTCGACCCCGAGTTTATCGTTGCCGACGAACCGATCTCTGCTCTCGATGTTTCAATTCAGGCTCAGATAATGAACCTGATGGAGCGTTTGCAGGCTGAAAAGAGTCTGACTTATCTGTTTATCTCGCACGACCTGCGTGCCGTCCGCCACCTGTCGGACCGCGTCGCGGTGATGTACCTCGGCCGCATCGTCGAGCTTGCCGACGGCAAGGAGATCTACCGCGATCCGCTGATGCCGTACACCCAGGCACTGATCTCAGCAGTCCCGGTTCCCGACCCAGAGATCGAGGCGAAACGCGAGCGGATCATCCTCAAGGGCGATGTCCCTTCGCCGATCGATCCGCCAAAGGGGTGTCATTTTCACACGCGTTGCCAGTTCGCGATCCGGGAATGCTCCACCGTGTCGCCACAACTGGTCGAGATCAAGCCGCGCCATTACGCCGCCTGCATCCGCATCAATGCCGACCACCCAAACATCGCCGACAACGCCGCCACCGGCCTCGGCGCTCTTTGATGAACTTTCTGAAAAATTATTACTGAAGCGGCCAGGTGCCGGTGTACGCTAGGTCGGCGGAGCCGGTCAGGACCATTTCGTTGTCTTCGCGCCAGATAAAGCCTGAGATGCCGCCGGGGCTATGGACCGAGACGTTGTGACCGGTGCGGCCCGTAAAGGCGCAGAGCACGGCAGCTCCGGCCGAACAGGTTCCCGAAGCCGAGGTTTCGCCGGCACCGCGTTCCCATATCCGCAGCTCGATGTTCTGGCGGTCGTGGACCTTAACGAAGACGATATTTGCCCGCTCGGGAAATGCCGCGTGCGATTCCATCTCGCGGCCGACATAGCGCCAGTCAAAATCAAAGCTCTCGGTAAAAATGCACGCCACCGGATTGCCGACGTTGACGCACGAGACGAGTATCGCCTGGTCGCCGACGACCACCTCGCGGTCGATGACGGAATGGAGCGGTGTTTCCGTGGCAAACGGCACATCGGCGCTCGCAAAATGCGGTTTGCCGATCTCTGCCTGAAATTCGTAATGACCGCCCGCGGACTCGAGCAGATGGTAATTTTTGACGCCGCTCCGCGTCCGCAGCCGCAGGTCCGGCTCAGACCAGAGCCCTGTGTGGTGCAGATACGCGACCGCACAGCGTGTGCCGTTGCCGGAAAATCCGGCGACCGAACCGTCCGGATTGACGATCTCGCAGTTATAGTCGGCGGCCTCGTCGCCGTCGAGCCGCTCGAGCACGGCGATGCCGTCCGAACCCGCACCCGTATGCCGGTTACAGATCGCGATGGCAAGCTCGGTCAGGTCAGTGCCGGCCGGCACGCGTGCCTGCTCTATGACGATATAGTCGTTGCCAAAGCCGTGAAATTTTGCAAAGTTTAGTTCGTTCATGGGGTCTTGGTTATCTTTACGATCGTCTCGGTCGGGTGCTTATATCTCAGGATAAAATCGACGCGGTCGCCTTCCTTGAGGCCGCTGAGCATCGCCTTGTCGCTGACAAATATTTCCATTATCATCGCCGGCATGACGCCCTTGATCTCTTCGTGGTCGAGCTCGACCGAGCCGGCTTGCCCGTTGATCTTGGTGACCTTGCCGCGGCCCGGATAGTCGCCGTCCTTGGGTATCGAAACGGTCGGTGCGGGCGTCGGCGTCACCGCCGTGTTTGGCGCCGCGACCGGAGCGATATTGCCCGCCTTATCGCCGCCGCACGCCGTAAGCACGACCACCATTACGGCCGTCAGAATAAGTGAAAGTTTCATATCGTCTGCGTTACTGCCGTTTGACGGGCGTGATCTTGAGCGGTATCGTCTCCGCCCCGCGTTTTACGACTACATCGTACTGTTCGCCCGCCTTCATCGTGCCCATCACGAACATATAGTCCTGCGTATTGCGAACATCGCGGCCATTGAGCTTGACGATCTTATCGCCCGCCTTGATGCCCGCGGCGGATGCCGGCGAATTGTCGCGAATACCGTCCACCACCATCCCATCGGCGCTGTCGCCGAAACCCGGAATTGTGCCGAGCGTAATGCTGATGCCGCCGCGGCCGCCGCCCGGAGCCGGAGCCGATTTGGCAACCGTGTACGTCGGCCGCTTGGCACCCGCGTCGATCGCCCTGGCGATCTCGGTGACGTACGCGTTGATATTTTTCAGCCCCTCAAAATTGATCTTTTCGGCCGTGTCCGACGGTTTGTGATAGTCGAGATGCGTGCCCGTAAAAAAGAATAGCACCGGCACCTGTTTACCGTAGAACGAGGCATGGTCCGACGGGCCGTAACCGTCTTCGCTAAGTTGCAATTTGAAGGTCGGTGCGAGCGACATCGAAACATTGCCGGAGTTGCTTGTGTCAGTTACCTGTCGCGGATTCTTGGCTTCGACCAGTGTTTTCCACTCGCTCGCCGACCCGATGCCGCCGACGTTCAGCTTGCTTTCGTTCAATCGCCCGACCATGTCGAGATTTAGCATCGCGACCGTTTTTTCGAGCGGATAGACCGGGTTATTGACGTAATATTTTGAACCGAGCAGGCCCTCTTCTTCGCCGCTAAAGCTGACGAAGATCATCGTCCGGCGGTTCTTCTTTTCCGACGCAAATTTGCGTGCAAGCTCGATCACCGCCGACGTGCCCGAGGCGTTATCGTCGGCACCGTGATGGACCTCTTGGGAATTTGGTGCGAGGCTGCCCTGGCCGCCGCGGCCGAGATGGTCGTAGTGTGCCCCGATGACGATCGCTTCGTCCTTGAGCAGCGGGTCGGTGCCCGGCAGGATGCCGATGACGTTATACGCCGCGGACGTTTTCTTGACGAGATTGATCTTGTAGCTGACGATGGGCTGCGTATCGCGAAAACCGACCGTCACCTTGACAGCCGGGTCCTTTCTCATCGCGGTCATGCCCTCGACCTTCGTCAGTTCGTTTCCCGAAACTCCCAGTATGTTTTGCGCGGTGTTTCGCGAGATGACAAAGGTCGGCAATGCCGATTCGCCCGTCGTCTGGTCGTATTTCATCAGCGCCAGCTTGTCGTCGTCGAGATTTGTCTCGCGTGAGATGATGAGCATGCCCGTAGCGCCTTTGTCCTTGGCGATCAGGGCCTTGTTCCGCGGGTCAAAACGGCCGAAGGCGCTCTGCGGATTGTCGTTGTCGGGGTTGCCGTCAAAAACGAGAACGACCTTGCCCTTGACGTCCAGCGGGGTTCCGTTGACCGTGTAATCGTCGTATTTCAGCTCAGCGGACGTGATGCCGTATCCGGCAAAAACGACCGGTGCGTTCAACGCCTTTCCGTTTGGCGAAAACCCGACCGGCCTGACCGGCACCATGTTCTGGACCTTGATCCGCTTTCCGTCGCCCTGCGTCAATTCAAGCGAAAATTCGTTACCCGTTTTGCCCATCTCGACGCCAGTAATGTACTGAAACGGCTGCAAAAAGCTCGCCTTGCCTGCCGCCGTTTTGAATCCCGGCCTGAGCTTTAACGCCGCAAACTGGTTGGTCACATAGCCCGCTGCGGCTGTCGCTCCGGGTTCGCCCGTGCGTCGGCCCTCGAGTTTGTCCGAGGCTAGATAATTGACGTGTTTGCGTAGGTTGGCTTCGGTTGGGTCGGGTTTTGCGACCTGTGCCTTTTGTGCGGCGGCGCTGAATACGAACGCTAAAATTAATAGATAACCGTATAACTGCCTTTTCATAACTTAATTGACCGTGCGAAAACGTCCCTGATCCTGGCTGCCGCCGCCGTCGCCTCGCGCGCCGTTGCGAGGTCCGCGGCCGTCAGCTTGTCCCGCGACTTGCCGTCCTCTGTCACCCTGACCGCACGTGCGGCGTCAAAGTAGATGCGGCGTTCCGCCGGTCCCTGGTCGTCGTTCTCTGATCGCTGAAAATAGAAGATGAGACGGCCGCTGCCGTCGAATAGGTATTCTTCCGCGTATTTGCGGTTTGAGACGCGTCGCTCTGCCTTGACCAACACAAGTTCGTCCGGATACAGGTGCGCCTCGCTGTTACCGCCCTTGTAAAAGAACCGAAACGTCTGCCCGTAGATGCCGACCGCCCGCCATTGCCGGCTGCGTTTATTGATGACAAGCTCGCTCATCACCAACTCGCCAAATTGGCCCTGCTCGTCGTCGTTCTCAGCCAAACGTGCCTTTTCGGCGACGTCAGTATAGATTTTGCGGATTTTCTCGACCGAACGGTCGGCTGTCTGCGCGGGGATGCTGAGGCTGAGGAGCAACAGAAATATAATGCCGGTTATTTGCTTTTTCATATAGCATGAACGCATAGCATTGATATTTCTTGTTGTGTTCAGCGGCCATTGCGGCTTCGCGGGAGAAATTAGCCCGCAAAGCCGCAAAGTGCGCTAAATGAAACCGCCGAAGCTAGTTCACCCAATCCGCGATGAACACGTTCGTGTCGCCTTCTTTCGCGGCGTTGCGGTTTGACGCAAAGACGAGCTTTTTGCCGTCCGGCGAGAACATCGGGAAACCGTCGAACGTCTCGTTGAACGTGACGCGCTCGAGGCCAGTGCCGTCGACGTTGATCAGCGCGAGGTCGAAGTTGCGTTTACGCTGATCGGTGGCAAAGTGGTTCGTGCAAAAGATGATCTTCTTGCCGTCGGGCGTAAAGAACGGTGCAAATGACGCGGTTTTGAGGTCCGTGACCTTACGCTTGCCGGTACCGTCGGCATTCATCACCCACAGCTCGAAGGTCGTCGGGACGATCAGGTGCTTTGCCAGCAGATCTTTGTACCGTGCTGTCTCAGCCGCTGTTTTCGGGTGCGACGCTCGATAGACGATCATTTTCGAATCGGGCGAGTAGAATGCACCGCCGTCATAGCCGACCTCGTTGGTCAGGCGTTTGACGTTCGTGCCGTCGACATCCATCGAATATAGTTCGAGATCGCCGTCACGCTCTGACGTGAACACGATCTTTTTGCCGTCGGGCGAAACGGTCGCTTCGGCATCGTAGCCCGGCGTCGATGTCAGCGGCTTGATCTTTTTGCCGTCTGCCGTCGACGTGTAAATGTCGTATTCCGGATAGATCGCCCAGACATAGCCCTGTGAAAAATCGGGATTTGGCGGACACTCTTTCTTTCCGCCGTGCGTCGAGGCGTAAACGATCTTTTTATTACCCTTCAAATAGTACGAGCATGTCGTCCGACCCTCGCCGTTTGACACCATCTTTACGTTCGAGCCGTCGGCCTTCATCGTAAAGATCTGGTCGCAGCCGAGATTGTCCCGCTTCGACTGAAAGATCAGGCTCTTGCCGTCAAACGAAAAGTAAGCCTCAGCATTCTCTCCGCCAAACGTCAGCTGCTTGATATTCTTCAGGTACTTTTCGCCTGCCACCTCCAGCGGCTTTTGCTGGGCAAAGGTATTGACAGATAACGCTATAATTACAAAAACGCCATAAAACAATGTCTTCATCATAGGTCTTAAATATATCATTCAAAAGCGATTTTTGCGCATCTCTCAGGCGTCAAATTGCTAAAACCATTAAAGAGAATTGCCGCACCGCAACCCTTAGGGAAACCTGAATTCGGTCTTGAGCGCTACGGAGACAATCGAAGGCAATCGAATCAAATAGGGAAGTATTGGAGTGGCACGAGCATCAACATATGCAACTGACGCCCTAATTTATCTGCGGCGTAGCCTGACACAGTACGGAAGACCTGGTAACGGCCGGATCTCATTTGGCGGCAGATCGCCGACTATTTTTCCGCGACGCCGCCGACCAGGTCGCTGACGGCGGACGTATTATCGATGGTCGACGCGATATCACCGTAGATCACATCAGAACCGCCGCCGCCGCTGATCCCGTACCGCGGCGATAGAAACGTCGGATAAAGGTTCTCCGGCACGTACGGCATACGATTATAAGGTGCGATCACGACGTTCCCGATTACCTGGCCGTTGCCGCCGCCATTTCGATCCCAGCCTTCTTCGCCGGTCACGATTATCAGCCCCTTAAAGCTGAATCCGCCCAGATTAGTGAGCATTCCCGTCACAACCAGTATGCCGCCTCCGTCACCGCTGACCTGACAACTGCCTTCGCAAAACGTGATCCCGGTTCCGGTGTCAAAGCTGCCGGGGTTGGAAATGCGGCTACCGGAGCCGAAATACCGGCCCGAATTTTGCGCCGTATTGCGCAGCTGATCGACCAGCGCATCCAGTGCCTGCGGAGACTGCTGCCAAGCGGGCAGATCGCCGCCGAGCAATTGCGGCGGCGGCTGCATCTGAGCCGGATTACCGCTCGGCGGATGGGCATTGATGTACGCCAGATTCGCCGGATCGGTCACCCCGAATGACGGCACGCACCCGGTCGACGACGAACAATCGCCGCCGGAGTATGTCACGCCGTTCGAAGTGCCCGGAGCGAAATAGAACGGCAGGCCGCCCGGCGGTGGCGTGCTCGGGCCGATCATAGTTGTCGCCGCCGGAGCTCCCAGTCCGTCAAAGAGGTTTTTTTGGACAATCGCTTCGAGCCGTTTTAGCGCACCGTGCGGGCCGTATCCGGTCGATAGCACCTTTAGACGATATGGCACCAGCGGAGTGATGTTTGCGTACAGCGTCGAAGGCGTCGAACCGAGATCAAATGTCACGTCGCTGCAGCCCGGGCCGCCCGTCGGGGCCGAACACAGCTCGATGTGGCTGCCAAGCAGATTGTAATCCTGGGTCTGAAAACGCACGACCTTCGGGGATGTCGATGACGCTTGGGTGATCGATCCCCACATCGACCTGACACCGCTGCGCGGAGCCGTCAGCCGATAATCGATCCTGAACTTTAGCGCGACAGACGTCGGGATCGTCACACCGGTACCTATATTAACGATGCTAAAGCTGCCAAGCGGCGGATTGCCAGAAAATGTGTGAACCGTGTTCGCCGCATCGGTGAAGGTGATCTCCGTTCGCGGCGAAGCCGTGTCGCTCGGATAATAGATCGTCCTGCCGTTTGCCGAGATCGTGCCGCCCGTGAGAAAGACGCCTGTTGTGTAAAAGGTCAGCGAAGCCGCCATGTTGTCCGGGTCGGTGACGTTGATGAAGTACGCCGATCCAAGGTTTGGTGTGTATGCTGCCGGGTCTTGCCCGACCACGACACGGTTTGCGGCACCGGTCGTTGGCCAATTGTAAGGCAGCCAGGTCGAGAGGTCGGGGTCGGTGGCCGCAGCCGCGTAGTTGACCGTGCCGTTGTTTCTCAGCACATTTATCGTCGATTGCAGACCGCTCTCGGCCGCATAATATGCTTTTGTCTCCGCCAGAATGTCGGTCGTATTTCGCGAGTTTGCACCGAGGGCGATCAGCATCGCCACCGAGGCCGTTATCAATAGCACAGAGATCAAAATCACTGTGACCATCGCGGCACCCCGCTCGGCCGTCCTGATGTTTTTGATGACGCTTATTGTGTTATTCATTTCAAACCTCCCGTTGTGCAGCATCGCCGGAAACGGTATAGCCGCCGGACGATCGTCAATACTGCCCAAGCATATACGGCGAATTGCGAAGCGTTACATCTGAGCTGATCGTCAGGGTCTGGCCGGCCGGCTGGCCCCGGACGTCGGCCAGTATCACTTTCAACGTAATGTTCACACGTCCCGTATTGCCAGCCGCCGCACCTTGTGTAGGAGCGGCGCCGGAAACGTAGTTGTAATAGAGAAAATCCACGTCGCTGACCCGATTGATCACGCCCGAGGTCCCCGAGACCGCGTCGTACCGCACGACCGACTGTGATTCGGAATCATAGTAAAATGTCACGTCCTCACCCTGACTGTTTGTCGCCATACTGTTGCCGCTGTTCACGGTATTCGCCCGAAAATGCAGCCGCTTTTCATTACAATCAGCCAGAACAAGACCGTTGGACGTCAGTCCATAGCCCGAATTGCCGATCTCTCGCGACATAATATTGAGCGCGGCCTGCGCCGACGTCAGTGCATCGGTGCGGCTGGTCTCGCGTTCGCGGCGGCCGAGCGTGGTCGAGAAGGAAATTACCGCAATTCCCAGAATGACCAGCGTGATCACCATCGAAACAAGCAGTTCGACCAGCGAAAAGCCCGCCGCCCGTGTGCGGTGTCCGCCTCGCATCAGGTTCGATTCGCTTTTAAGATAGTCGTTCATTTCATCCTGCCTTAATTCTGGTTCAATTTGCCCGGACCCGTTGGATCGCGACGTTGGTCTTCAGGTCGGCGAGCCATGACGTCTCTGCGATCTGCGGCACCGCCGTGATCGTGATCTCCTTGAATTTGCACGTGGCATTGCTCGGCGTCGTCTGTACGCCCGCCGTGTACGGGTCGTTATCGATCGTGACCGAGATATTGAATACGCGTCCGTCCGGGCTCGTCCTTGTTCGTATATTCACATACGTTCCCGCGTTCAGTGCCGTATCAGAACCGACTGGCACATATTTGAGACTGCGATAATATTCGACTTCCTTCTGGAGTATGGACATCGCCTGAGCGCGGAGATTATTACCGCGATTGATCCGAACGGCGTAGCTAAAGACGGTCAGGGTGCCGACGCACAATATGATCATGATCACCGAGGCGATTATCACCTCGACCAGAGTAAATCCGCTTTGGTTTACATATCTGCTTGTCGTCCTCATACCATTCCAACTCCTTGCCTCGCCTGTCTCAAGGCACCGTGACAATGTTGCTGATGCCGCTTCCGGGTGGCACGCTCGTGACGTTCGGCACCGGAAAACTGGGAACTGTAGCTCCACCAGGCAGCATATTTACCGTCCCGGTCGGCGTCAGGACAATGATGTTCGCGTTTGCCGCCGACGGCGACGAACATGAGACGTTGCACACCAGAAAAACGGGACTGATCAGACCACCGCCGGAACTGACCGGTTCGCCGCGCTGATTGAACCAAATGGTCATCGGTACGCTTGTGCCGGAGTGTCCGGCAATGACGATATTCTGTGCGGCAAAATTCGTCGTCACATCATCCGCCGACGTGATCGTTCCGCTGAGGTCGTTGTCGGTCGTCAGCGTAAACGACGTTCCGGTTACGTATAATTTTGCCTGCGTCGACGAGCTATCGCCGCGGCGTTTGACCGAATCGAATCTCGCCCGCTCCATCGCGACCTTTAACTCACGTGCGACATTCTGTCGCTTTAGCTGTGTGTTTGGGACATTGCTCTGCATTAGCGCCAGTCCCGCTACGATCGCGATTATGACGACCACGATGAGCGTCTCGACGAGCGAGACGCCGCTTTCAGTTTCGAGTTTTAGCCGTTCGTGTCCCATCACAAACCTATCAAGAACGCTAATTACCGCCGATGCGTCCGGCGAGTTCAAACATCGGGCTGTATAGAGCCGCGACGATAAACCCGACTAGCAGGCCGACCGGCACGATCGCGAAATTCTGAAACCAGAACAACACGTTTGCCAATTCGCGTTCGGCCCGGACCTCGACGACATTGGCGTAGTTATGAAACGTCCCCTGCATATCAGCCGTTCGCTCAAAGGTCAGCAGAACGCCGGCAAATTCCTTTCCCATCAGAAACGGGTACGGTAGGAACAGCTTGTACAGATCCGTCGATTCGGTCATAAAACGATGCCTGACGTGCAGCAGCATCTTGGCGTATTCCGGATTGGTCGCCGTCTCAGCCGCAACCTGAAACCGTTCGGTCATCGACGGAATGCCGGCCGAGAGCATCGCGAGCGTCCGCAGCGTCTGGGCCGCGTAAAAGTGCCGGAAAAATGACCCGAAGACCGGAATGCGCAAGGAGAGTACCTTGAGCCTGTCGCGGCCCGGCCCCGATCGGGCCCATTGCGAGAAGATGATCAGTACGACGACGACGACGATCATCGACACGATGCCCGTCCAGCTCGTCAGAAAGTCCGAGGCCCCGATCATGATCCGGGTGATAAGCGGCAGTTTGGCGTCCTCACCGGTAAGCAGCGATTCGTAGAGTTCGACCATTTTCGGCATCACGTAGTAGAGAACGATGGCGACCGCGACGATACAAAACACAACGACCGCGACCGGATACATCAGGGCGGCACGGATGCTCGCCCATATCGCGTCGGCTTTTTTCTGCGACTCGGCAAATCGGTGAAGCGTGAGCAAAAACGCACTCTTGACCGTTCCGTTGTCAAAATCTGCGGCCGTTCCGACCTCTTCGCCGATCCGTAGCGCGCAGATAAATGTGATCGGAAACAGAGCGTCGCCGTTTTGATCGAGTTGTGCGGCAAATGCTTCGGACAGCGAGCGGCCGTTGATGATCAGGTCGCCGGCGTTCAAAAGTGCCTCGGTCAGGACCGTGTTCGTCTGGGCGTAGGCCAGCAGACGGCAAACCTGAGTCGGACTTTCACCGATCTCCATCAGGTCGCCAAACTGTTCCGCCAACGTCGCAAATTCGACGCCGGTCGGACGCCGCCTCTTCTTTTTCGCGGTTCTTCGCGGCGAGATCGAGAGGACAGTGATACCGGCCCGTTCCAGCTCCTTTTCTGCGAGCTTTATGTCCTTTGTCTGAACAAATCCGCGGATATCCTGGCCCAGCGAATCTTCCCCGACATAGTTAAATCCATCCTCCGAGTGGTCAGGGTTAAACGAGTTTGAATATTCGTAAGCCTCGCTCCCGCTTCGGTAATTAAGTGCCCCGCGGTTTCCGGGAAAATTTCCTTCGGTGGTGATAGAACGACCAGACTCTCGCATTTTCGGTACCTCCCAATCGATCCGCGTCTATCGGGCCCTATGTCACGGCCCACTCTCAATGATCGTCGTGTGCCGATCAATACTCCGTTGCGCCGATGCCGCGGCCGAGGCCGCGGCCGCATCTTCGTACATCCGATTTGTCACCTGACGCTTGCTTTCGACCAGACCCAGAACCGCGGCGACCTCGAGTTCCGATGTGATCCCGGCGAGCACCTTTTCACGCGCAACTACCTTCATCGGGATCAAGAAACCTCTGTCGATGGCATTTTGAACTACATCGCGGGCGGTCATCGTCCGGTCCTCGACCCACTCTTTCACTTCGTCGTTAAAATAGAGCAGTTCCGCCATTGCCGTGCGGCCCCGCGTACCTTTGTTAAAACACTCGGGACAGCCGACGCTCTTGTAGACCGGCCGGTCGTATGCCTCCGATGGCCGCGGATCGATCACCTTACATTTTTCGCAGAGCTTTTTGATCAGCGACTGTGCCAGGATGAGATTGAGGCCGGTCGACAGATTTTCGCGAGGCAATCCGAGCGAGAACAGCCGCGTCAGCGTGTCCTCGACATTGGCCGCGTGAAACGTCGATAAGACCAGGTGTCCGGTCAGGGCCGCGTTGATGGCGACCGAGGCGTGCTCGCCCGATCGCAATTCGCCGATGCCGATGATGTCCGGGTCAGCCCGCAGACATGAATAGAATGCGTCCCACCACGTAAACGGTGTGTTTGGCCTGAGGCTCATCTGCGTTCGCCGCGGCGACCGGATCTCGATCGGTTCGCCGATCTCGATGATCTTTGACGTATCGGGAGCCTCGAGTGCGGCAAAGATCGCCTCGAGAGTGTTTGTCTTACCGGAACCGGTCGCACCCGTCACGATCAGGATGCCGCGCTTTTGCGAGTAGGCAGCCTTCAGATCAGCGATCTGCTGCGGCAAAAGACCGACGGCATTGATTTCTCGTATCGGCTTGAGCTGCGAACGCAGCACGATCGACGGTGCATAAAGTGTCGGCTGCGAGACAAATCTTAGTTCGACCTCAGCGGTCCGCCCGTCCCGCAAAGCACGCACCTTGACGGTCGAATCGATATCCTTGAATTTCATCTGGGTGGCGTCCTTGCCCGAGGTTTCCGCCATTCCCATACATATCTGTTTAATCTTGATGAACGGAATATTGTCCCAGCGGACAAACATCTCGCTGTCATATCTGAACCTGATCCGCCCGGTCGGCTGGCCGGCCTCGATATGCATATCGCTCGAACCCGAACGCAAAAACTCCATCAAGATCAGCCGAATGAATTCCTGCGTTGTCAGTTCCGCCTCATTTCGACGGATATTCTGTTCGTACTCGGCCTGATTCGTCAGATCGATCCACTCTTCGGCTTCGCTTTCAAAATCGGCATCGGATGCAGCCTGCGCCGTATGGGCCTGCTCCTCGGTCAATATGCTCTGTCCCTCGCCCCAATTCTTGGTCTTTTGGGACTGTTTCTTATGCTGATACTCCAGAACCTGAACCTGTGCCTGCGCATCATAGATGCGGTTGTGCATGTACTCGAAAAATGCGTCGTTGATCGCAACAAAATTCACGTGAAACGGGCTCACGTGGAGGGCGTGAACGACGCCGTTTCGATGATCCGAGTTATTGACGTTGACCAGGCCGACCTCAAAATGCAGCGAATCGTAGTCTCCGTTCCAGGCGTCGAGCACGATCGCCTTGTATCGGCTCGCTGCCTCTTTGTTGAGATACTGCGAAAACTGTTGCGAACTCTCGACCGTGTATGTTTTGTCGGGCCCTTTGACCACCAGCGAGACGTATTCACGAAGTTCGTCAGGCGACAGGATGTCCGCTCCGGCGTTTGCCTGCGGATCTGTCTCGCCGGCGGTGACCGGTATGCCATTATTGTTTTTCACCGTATCTGCTGACATAGCTCGCTTCCCGTTTTCAGCCCAACCCGGCTCTAGTTTGGCGTCGGCTTCGGTGTCGGTGTCGGAACCGCTTTTGGTTCTCCCATCTCAGCCCGCTTTAGCATCGCCGGCGTGATCGTCGGCGGATCGGTTCCGGCTCCCGGAACGCTGACAGGCTCGATCGTGCCTCCGTACGGTATCACCACGACCGATATCGCAAAATACAATCTGTTTATCTGCGACGACCGGACTCTTCGCTTAAAAAGCTCACCCAATATCGGAATATCGCCCAAACCCGGTGTTTTCGACACCGTCCGGTTGTCCGAATCTACCGTGAAGCCGCCCAATATCGCCGTCTGTTCCAGATTTATGATGAAATTGGATTGAATCGACCGCACTGAAACGGCTGGTACGCCCTGACTGTCGACAGTAGCGTCCACTTCGTTCGATTCAAGCTGCAGTTCTAGATTTACCGCGACCGGCTTTCCGTTTTCGTCATCGATCACATGGGGTGTGACAGACAATAGATTCGCGGCCTGAAGTATCTCCAGCGTGCCCGGTGCTCCGCCCACAAGATTTGTGCCCTGTATCACCACCGGAACCTGCCGGCCGACGGTCAGGTCGGTTGTGTCGCCATCCAAAACGGTCGCAAACGGCCGAGCCTTGATCGATATAACGCCGTCCCGCTGCAATGCGTTAGCCTGAACGTTAAAGTCGATCGTTCCGACCAGCGTCGAAAAATCGAACAGCGTTCCGAGACTACCCAGTGTGTGTCCAAAGACGCCGCCGGTGGTTCGGCCACTGCCTGTATCGGCAATGGTTGTCTGCACGCCGATGTCCCGCAGCTTATCTTCGTTCGCCGTATAGATCAGCCCTTTAATAATGACCTGAAATGGAGGAACATCGGCATGTTTGATCAACTCTTCGATGTCTCTAAGCTGGCTCGCACTCGCGTTTACAATCAGCATGTTGCGTCCCGGTACCTGGCCGACATATGGTCTCTTTGACGCTTCGACCGTCGGGCCGTAGCCCGCATCGCCCGGGGTTTTTGTCGGTGTTACATATTTGATCGCTTCCGACCCGTTGACCGTTCCCTGCTCATCGAGCCCGAGGATCTGTCGGATCTCATTCATCAGTCTTTCAAATTTACATCGCTGCGGGATAGTGTTCTGTCCGCCCATTTGGCCCACGCCACCGATGCCCGTGGTGCCGGACTGGCATTGATTCTGGTTAAGACCGCCTTGTCCAAAACCGCTTGACGTACTCTGGCCGGCGATATTCCTGTTGCCGCTGCTCGACGGCTGGAGATACTTCAACTTAATGTAACGCGATTCGAGCCGTTCGGCGTCGACCCGGCTTTTTTCGAGGTCGGCTACCTTGTCGTTGAGTATCAACTCGATCGTATTGCTGTCGATACATACGGCCCGAACACCTGAAATATAAAGTTGAGACCTGAGTAAAATGTTCCACGGTATGCTGCCCGCTTTGATATTCATTGGAAGATCGCCGATATTTGTTCCGACAATGAAATTTATGCCGAAACGGCCGTGAAGCTGGCTCAGAAGATCATCGAGCTTTAACTCGATCGTTTGCGAAAAGCGTATCGGCGGCCCAATGAAATTTGGGTCGCAGAAACTGCCCTCGACCGTTCCGACGGCCGGTAACTGACCTATTTTAGGCGACAGCCCGTTGGTCGAGCCCAGCGGCTTGAGCATCTCGAGCGAAAATCCCGGATTGCGTCCGATCAGGAGCGGTGTCGGCTGACCCATTGGCGGCGGGACGGTATTAACTGCCGTCCTGGCCATAGTCTTTGGGGCCTCCATTGTTAATGTACCGAATGCGACGGGCATTAGATTCGCACTGAAAAGATGTAGGCGTTTGTCGATCAATAGCGGTTGAACGACTTCCGGAAATCCCTTGACTTGCCCGATGGCCATGGTCATTGGGGCCTCAGGCGACAATATTCCATAAGCCAGCGGCCGACGATTCGCATTCGAAAGATGCAGACGTTTGTCGGGCAAAAGCGGTTGAACCAGCGTCGTTACTGTCTTGGCTGGCGCATTGGCCATGGTCACTGGAGCCTCAAGCGACAATGTTCCATAAGCCAGCGGCCGACGATTCGCATTCGAAAGATGCAGACGGTTTTCCATCACCAGCGTTTGAACCAGCGTCGTTACTATCTTGGCTGGCGCATTGGCCATGGTCACTGGAGCCTCAAGCGGCAATGTTCCAAAAGCTAACGGCTGTTGATTCGAATTCGAAAAATGCAGACGTTTGTCGATCAACTGCGGTTGAACTGTTTCCGGGATTGTCTTAACTGCTGTCATGGCCGCGGTCTTTGGGGCCTCAAGCGGCAGTGTTCCAAAAGCTAACGGCTGTTGATTCGAATTCGAAAGATGCAGACGTTTGTCGATCAACTGCGGTTGAACTGTTTCCGGGATTGTCTTAACTGCTGTCATGGCCGCGGTCTTTGGGGCCTCAAGCGGCAGTGTTCCAAAAGCTAACGGCTGTTGATTCGCATTCGAAAGATGCAGACGTTTGTCGGGCAAAAGCGGTTGAATGACCGCCGAAACTGCCTCAACTGCCTTATTTTTCGGGAGATCGATCAAGGCGGCAATAGTTCTCGATGACGGCATGGCGGCAATGGTCATGCGGTCTGAAACGGCATCTGTCATTCTCGCCCAGGCAGCGGCGATTCCCGAACCATGATCCGGCAGCGGCCCTGCGGCCTGAAAAGATCGTGTCTCCGTAACTGTTTCAGCTACGACGGGTATCGCGTCAGCCTTGGCAACCGTCTCGACTCCGACGAATGCCTGCGGATCGGTACTTGCGGCTCCCGGAGCCGCTGCCTGACGTGCCCTAGAGGCGACAAGTCCGCCAAATAACGCCGGAGCCGTGAGCGGAGCCATATTGCCGGCCAGCACACTGAACGACGCGAGCGTTACAAACAATGCGAAAATCGTCAAAAATATTCTTTTCATTGCCATTCACCCCACAAACGAAAACCGGATTTTCAAATTCGTTCGGTTTCCCCAAAATGCTTATTCGGCGTTCCTGATCGAACGGGCCCATGAACGCGTCCGAATCTTTCGCCGATCATCGATGGAGCTGAAAACCACGCCCTCGGGCCGGAGCTCAGTCAACCATCCGTCAAAAAATAAGGTACCGAGCGGAAAACTCAGTGTTTTCCCTGCGGCTTCTGAATAGAACATAACTTCCTGCTGACCGTCGCCGCCATCTACTATCCCAACCGGCAATAGGTCCTCGATCGCGAATACGCGCGGATCGAGCGGCATCTCGCCGTCGATTGCGGCCCTTTCGAGCCACGCCTCGTATCGTGCCTTTGTCGCCGCTGCTGCTGTCATTTGCGGTGCCGCCGTCGCTGTTGTCGAGGCTCCTGGTTTGGTGGGAGCTCCTGTCCCCGTAGATGCCGTGCTGCCTGGTGCTCCGCTTCCTGAACCGGTCGAACCTGTGCCCACTGTCGTCGCCTGTGCGGCAGCCGACTTTGAACTAAGGCCTCCGCGATCGGCAAATGCGTCGATGATCTCGCCCGTTTCAGGAGCCACATCTTCGGCAAGCACCTTGGCCAGGTCAGCTTCGATCTTTGGATCGATCTCCAATCTTGTCGCCTGGTCATCGATCGGCTGATCGGCGACTCCTTCGCGGCCGATCAAGGAAAAGACGTCCCAGGCGACAAAGATCAACGCGAAAATAATGAATGAAAGGGCAAATATCCCGAACAGCTTTAGAGCCAGTCGATCGGTACCCTGCTCATTTTCGGTCAATGATCTGGTCGTATTCATCATTTCTGTTCGCCCCCTTGCGTAAACGCTATATCCTTTGGCTGGCCGGGCACCTCGGCCGGCGGCGGCGCGTGAAACGCTACCAGCGTAAATCCAGCCGAAACGGAGGTCTTGAGTGAAACGATCGAGTAATCGCGTACCAGCAAGATCCTTGGCATTCGTGATATATCGGAGAAAAACCGTACGACATTGGGGTACGGCCCGGTGACGACCGCCGGTATCTCACGCTCATAGAGTTTTGCGGCTCGCGGCGATTTTACCGAATCCTTGACGGCCAGCAGGCCAGTCAGCGTCACACCGTTGCGGCGAGCGGCGGATTCGACCTGGCCGAGGACGTCCGAGACCTCGGTCTCTTTCGGCAGCAGCGGCTTGGCGTCCTCGTAGAGTTCGCTGACCTTTGTAAACTGCGCCCGAAATTTGCTCTCGCCCGCCAGCATCGCCTCGGTCTTTCGATTTTCAAGCTCTTTGGCGGCAACCTGTTGGCGAAATTCCCGCGTCGACGCGATCCATCCCGTCATCAGATAGCCGTAGATCAGATAACCGACCCCGGCCGAAATGACGGCCATCACCACGAACGTGAGAAAGATGCCGTGCCGCATTGATTCGACGTAGATGCTATCGAGTGTTCGCTGAAGACCGCTCTGGTTTCTCTGTTTTTTCATCGCCTTGCACCTTCCCGTACTCAAAAACTCTAACTTGTCGGCTTTCGTCCCTCAGCTGTCGGATCAACGCCGTTCTTCGGCGGCGTTCCGGGCTGATTAGCGGGCTTCGGTTTAGGGGCAAATTCGGCCATTGGCTGATAATTGCCCTTGATGCTCCAGACGACAACGCCCGGAGCGGCCGTTCCGTTAGTGCCGAGATTTGTACCTGTAAGGCCGGGCACTCTGACCCCGCTCGTCATGCTCGACGCCGGCAGTACTTCCTGGACCTCGTACGTCAGATTGCTGAATGATCTGGTTCCGCTCGTCGGTCCGCTGGCGAACTCGAGCGATTTCAGGAACGTCGCGATCGCGTCCTTGTTTCGGGCCAACCCCTTGATCTCAACATCGCCTGTCGGTGTTAACTTGAGGTCGGAAACGAAAAACGACGGGTCGAGGCTCATCGGATAATTACCGTCCAACTCGCGCAAGAGCCCGATACCGACCGGTTGCTGACGCCGCAGTTGGCTCACCTCGATTATGAATTCCTTATACCACTTGAGGCTCGCCTCATAAGCTCGTCTGCGTTCAACGGCAGGCCTTAGTTCGAGCGTTTTCGCCTCGGCCCGTGCATCACGCCACGAATCGACAAAAAATGAAACGACCAGGCTCGCGGCCAGCGCCAGCAGCAGGCCGGCGACGATCAGCGGTGCGGCAAATACCATCACCGCCGCATGATCGCGTCGAAGCGCCAGACGGGCTTCTTCTTCGCGCATGCGGCCGCTTTCTTCCGAACTCGCTAATACAAGAATGTCGTGAGCGAGATCTATCGTCGGCACGATGTCCGCGCCGGCGACCCGCTCTTCGCCAAACGAATAAGCCCCGAGCATCAGCCCCTTGGCGACCGCCTCATCGACCGGCATGTCGAGCGGGACGTGCTCAATCCCCGACTTGGCCTCCCACTCCTCGCTTATCGCCCTGGCTTCGTCCGCCAGTCCGCTTTCACACGACCAGACGATCTGAGCGTAGGTCGATAGCTGTAGTTTGGTCAGCTTGTCCGGTGACATTTGCAACGAGAGTTGGTCAAAAGCCTGTCGTACATACATTTCGACGCTCTGACTTTCAACTACATGGCCGCGGTCGGTCATGTCTTTATCGACCGCTCGTTCCCGTTTAGCCGTTCGCCTGCGGCGGCTGATCTCATCCGGGGCGAGAAATGCGTCTTCGCTGAACAGCCCGCATTTCGGACTCCATAATCCAAAACTGTAGCCCGAGCGATTGATCATCAAAAATGCCGTTACCTCCGCATTCTTTCCCGGATGCAGCGTGTCTTTTCCCGCTCTGGTCGCGGTCAGAAAATACCGTGCGATCGCACGCAGGGGTGTCTCGATCGTTAGATTGTCGGCGGTGAACGACCGGCCGCCGTTCAAGACCCGCACCCTCGTGATCAGAGAATCGACATAGTTTCTCGGCACTTCGGTCATCGAGACCTGGCCGTTTGCCAGTCGCTGGATCGTGCACGCCGTGTTTTCGAGCGATGTTTCAAAGATCGGGTGATTATCGGTACCGAGCAGCATCTGCTTTTCGGCTTTGATCAGCCAGTCGAGCAATTGATGGTCGTCGAGGGCGAGCTTTTCGCCGTCGAGAGCGAGCATCCGCGTGCGTTCTGAGTAGTCGCTGACGGTGGTAAGAATGTGCGTATTGCCGGAGATCGACGGCAATCCCAACTTCAGCGTTCGGTGCTGGTCGAGCGACGAAGATAGGTTCAGATCGGCACGAAATCTGGCCAGATCTATCTTGAGATCGTCCGCCGTACCGTCCAAAACAGGCGATGCGGCGACAAGTTCGCCCGCAGCCGTCCACACGACCGCCAGCTGATTTGGCGAATCGCCGCTCATCGCAGTCTCGCGGTCAAATCTGACCTCGGTCGCTCGTTCATTGGGATTTGCGTTTCTCATAAAAAACTCCCGCTACTTTTTTCCCTGTCCCGATCATTAGCAAAACTGATAATACAAAAGTCGGTCGGGTACGCAATGGACCGGTTAGTCCATCCGCCGACCGCATAGATCCTTTAATTCCTCGACGTTCGACGAGACGGAAAGTGCCGTCTCCAGCGTTATCTGCCGCCGGCGGTAAAGCTCGGCCAATGATTGATTCAGCGTCTGCATCCCGTATTTATCGGCACCCGTCTGCATCACGGAGTAGATCTGATGGATCTTATCTTCGCGTATGAGATTTCGAATTGCGGAATTCGGGATCAGAATTTCCATCGCCATTGCCCGCCCGTCGCCCGTCGCGTTAGGCAACAGAGCCTGACACATGATCCCCTCGAGGACATTGGACAACTGCGTTCGGATCTCGGACTGCTGCGACGCCGGAAAAACGTCGATGATCCTGGTGATCGTCGACGGTGCCGTATTGGTGTGCAGCGTGGCAAAGGTCAGATGTCCGGTCTCGGCAACGCGCAGCGCCATTTCGATCGTTTCCAGATCGCGCATCTCACCCACCAAAACGACGTCCGGGTCCTGACGCAGGCCGGACCGCAACGCATCGGCGAACGAAAATGTGTCAGAACCAAGTTCGCGCTGACTGATCACACAGTTTTTGTGTTCGTGAATAAACTCGATCGGGTCTTCGATCGTAATGATGTGCTGGTGCCGTGTAACGTTGATCCGTTCGATCATTGCCGCGAGCGTCGTCGATTTGCCCGATCCGGTCGGTCCGGTGACCAGCACCAGGCCGCGCGGTTTGCGGCAGAGCTCCGACACGATGTTCGGCAGACCAAGCTCTTCGAACGAACTGATCGCGTACGGGATCGCTCGAAACGCCCCGCCGACCGTTTCCTTTTGATAAAAAATGTTCACGCGAAACCGCGACAAGGTCTCGAGCCCGATCGAAAAATCGAGCTGTCTTTTGGCCTCAAACTGTTCTTTCTGTTTATCTGAGATCGTCGAATAGCACAGTGCCCGGGTCTGTTCGGAAGTGAGCGGCGCCATGCCCTTCAGCGGCATTAGTTGGCCATGAAGCCTGATCTGCGGAGGGCTGCCGACCCTTAAATGCAGATCTGATCCACCTGCCTCAATTGTTTGGGTAAGAAGTTCAAAGAGAGATGCCGGAGAGTCATTCGTGTTATTCATACCATTGCCAGGCCACCTTTTAACCTGCCATCAGCAATCCTAAACGTAAACTCTAATCCCCGAAAAAAACAACCATTCGAGCGCGCCGCATTGGTGAATAAATTCTCATCCAAATCATCGAACCACAACAGGGACGTCGCCTTTAGGAAGCCGTATGTAGTTGTTCTACCCTCGTTCTACTCCCATTTAAATGTTGTGTCAAGGGCAGATTCACATGCACGATTCACCGTCTGCCCGCGTTCCTCCGAACCACAATATCTTGTGTATATCCATCAAAATATGCCGCTTTTTAAGCCATTTTTTTTACCATCTCTTTTAAAACGAGACGTTTTTTTCTTGCAACATCGGTTAAAGTTCTTTGTCCGACCGCTCGGGTCCCGCCCAATGCCCTTGCGTTTTCCCATCGATTGGGTCTATACCAATAATTGAGTGCGGTGACATTCACCGCCGTCTCGCGTTTCGGATGACGCCGCACCAGTTTTTGGCAGTTGAGCAGGACAGTGATGTCTCGGCTGACACGTTATGCTGAATCCGGCCACCCACTCAAATTCGATCGACGCCGCCCTGGCATCGCGGGTTTGGATATTAACGCTCTGTCGTCTCGCAATTGTCATACTGATCGTTCTGGCCGCGTGGTGGTGGATCTACAGCGACGCCCGCATGACCTTGATCACGATCCCAAACGGGATGGTCATGCTCCTGTTGATCACGATCCTTCTTACCGCCGTATATCAGCTCTGGCTGCGGCTCAGCCGAAAGCTGCTCTGGCAGATCCGGACCCAATTCCTGGTCGATACACTCCTGATCACATGGCTGGTCTGGGAGACGGGCGACCTTATTTCGCCATACATTACGCTCTATATTTTCCTGATCAGCGTCGCCGGCTTTTTTCTGGGCAAACGCGACGCCTATATCGTCACGGCGGCATGCTCGGTTTGCTTTACGACGCTGTCGCTGCTGAGTGCAGGCTCTTTCATTCATTCGCTCTCGGTCGATATGCCGCTTTCGCGTGCAGCCCCGATCATTGCCTTTAACAATGCCGCGTTCATTTTCGTCGGCCTGATGGCGGCAGCCCTGGCCGAACGCAGGCGTATCGGCGAAGACCTTAAACGGGCCGAAGCTAATTTTGCAGACCTCAACGTCCTCCACGAACGCATCCTCGGGTCGATCAGCTCGGGCGTGATAACCACCGACCTCGACTTCGTCATCCGCGCATTTAATCCTGCCGCCGAGAGGATGACCGGGATGAGCGCGGCTGACGCGGTCGGACGGCGGGTGACCGGGATCTTTAGCGACACGGCCGGCCCGATGATCGAGAAATGTCTGCGGCGGGTCGCCGACGGCGAGCCCGAGCCGGTCAATTTCGAAGCGAGACTCAAGTCCATGGACGAGAGCCGATCAACCGATCCGCCGCTTACCGCAGCCTGCTCGGTGTCGCCGCTCGGAGGCAATTCGACGGCCGCCGCCGGTCTGATAATCTCGTGTCAGGACACGTCCGTTTTCCATGAGATGGAAGAATCGCTGCGGCGTTCTGACCGTCTTGCGGCTGTCGGCCGCCTGTCGGCCGGGCTTGCACATGAGATCCGAAACCCGCTCGGCTCGATGAGTTCGGCAATTCAGTTCCTTTCACAAACCGCCGACCCCAAGTCCGCCGAGGCCGCCCTGATGGGCGTCGTCCTGCGCGAATCGGACCGGCTCGATCGAATAATTACGGATTTCCTGGCTTTTGCTCCGACGCGGTCCGGCCAGACAAATGGTGGCTCGGCGGTCCCGACCGACATTGTCGCGGCGGTCGTCGACTGTCTCGCCCTTCTGAAACATGACCCAAGGGTGAACGCGTCGCATGTGTTCGAGTTCGAACCGCCTGATGCTCCGGTGATGGTCCATGCCGATGAGGCTCGGATAAAACAGGTCTGCTGGAATCTGCTGCAAAATTCGATCCACGCAATGCCGGAAGGCGGCCGTTTATACGTCCGCGTACTCGAGCCCGATGCACGAACTGCCCGAATCGTGATCGAGGACAGCGGTACAGGTATCGACGCGGCGGATCTCGGGCATATATTCGAACCGTTCTTTACCGGTTCTGATGGATCGGGCCTCGGCCTCTCGATCGTACATCGTATCGTTACCGATCTCGGCGGTGAGATCGACGTTGAAAGTGAGGTCGGGGTCGGGACAAAATTTTCGGTCGATCTGCCGTTAGCATGGTAGCACTGACCGGGAGATCAACTATGGCAAAGCTAATGATAGTCGATGACGAGGACGGCTACAGACAGGTATTGCAAACTGTTTTTGAAGCTGAGAATTACAATGTAATTACATTTCCAGATGGTCGTACCGCTCTCGAAGATCTCAAAAAAGAGCATTGTGACCTGATCATTTCCGACGTCCGAATGCCCGATGTCGACGGCATCGAACTGCTCCGTCGGGCCCGCAATACCGACCCGGACATCGGTGTCGTACTAATGACCGCGTTTGGCACGATCGAGGTCGCCCGCGAGGCATTTCGGCTTGGGGCGGATGATTTTATTCAAAAGCCTTTCAACAACGAAGAGCTCAAAACGATCGTAAAGCGCACGCTCGAAAAGCAATCCATCATTAAGGAAAATCGTGCGTTTCGCCTTGCGCAGCGAAACATGGGAAATCTCGCCGGCATTGTCGGAAAGTCGCCGAAGATGCTTGAGTTGTTTCATGTGATCGAAATGGTCGCCCGCGAACATGCCACGATCTTGATAACCGGCGATTCCGGAACCGGCAAGGAACTTGTCGCACGTGCGATCCACGACCTGTCGGACCGTGCCGACAAACCGTTTATCCCGATCAATTGCGGAGCCCTGACCGAAACGCTGCTCGAATCCGAGCTGTTCGGATTTATCAAGGGAGCCTTTACCGGAGCCGGTGAGAGCCGTCCGGGGATGTTCGAGGCGGCAAATAACGGCACGATCTTTTTGGATGAGATCGGCGATATGTCACAGGCGATGCAGGTCAAGATACTGCGTGTGCTGCAGGAACAGCGCGTCAGACGCATCGGAGCCCGTAATGAAACACCGGTCGATACACGTGTGATAGCCGCGACCAACCGCGACATCGCCCCGATGGTCGAAAGCGGGGAGTTTCGCCGGGATCTCTATTACCGCATCTCTGTTATCCCGCTGCATGTGCCGTCGCTAGCCGAGCGCCGTGACGACATCCAGTTGCTGGTCGAACATTTTATCCGCAAATTTTCGCATCGTTCCGGCAAGTCAGTTACGATATCCGAAGCGGGCCTTGAAATGTTAAAGTCGCGTCCGTGGCATGGAAACGTTCGCGAGCTCGAGCACGCCATCGAGCGTGCCGTTGCGCTGACCAACGACGGCGGACAGATCAGCATGGAACAATGTGCCGAAGATTCGGCTGCCGCCCATTTTCGCCGGATCGACCTTCCGTCCGACGGCATTCATTTGCCGACGGTGCTGAACGGCCTCGAATATGAGTATGTTAATGAGGCACTCAACCGAACGGGCCGAAACCAGACGCGGGCCGCCGGCCTGCTGCATATCCCTGTCCACTCACTCAGGCATCTGCTTGAAAAACACCAACTCAAATAAAAATTGAGAACGGGATCTCTCCCGTTCTCAATTAGCTCAATACCTGCCAGTACTGATTGCTTAGGTCCTACAAGTCAGCAAACACCTATTGGATAGGTAGTGCTCCGTTAAGTGCCAATACACCATCGGCACAACCCAATGCCACGGTGCCCTTGTAAATGACACCGTCAACACCCACACCGAAGTAGTTTGTTCCCGTTGTTCCGGCTGTTGTCGGTGCGGCGGTTGCACAATAGGTCGAGTTGTTTGTGCCGCCGATGGTTACGGTAAACGTGTAGCCGCTCTTAGCCGGAGCGGCGACCGCCAAAACGGCGTCGACCAGGCCTGTCAGGTTCGGAGCCGTCGCATATGAAACGCTGTTGCCCGTGGTGGCCTGATAGGTGGCCTCCGCACTGTGATACGTACGTAGTGACGAGATCGCGCTTGCCTCGTTCGCCGCACGGCGTGATGCAAGCAGATTTGGAATTGCGATCGCTGCGACGATAGCGATGATTATCACCACTACCAGCAGTTCCACTAGTGAAAATCCCTTTTGTTCGTGTCTCATTGTAGTCTCTCCTGTTAACTGGATCAGTAGTCCACTCTCTTGGATCGGCTGCGAAGCCCCGCCCCGCACGTTCACGGATCGCGTGCCCTTCAGTCTCTAAGATGGTGTCTGCCTATATCCAAACGCAACAGGCGTACCACAGCCTGTCGCGGCGGCGACGTACAGGGTTAAGTCTATTAACATCAGTTATTTAGAAGTAGCGACTTGTTTGGCCGCAGCACCTGCCGGACGTAAAAATATGAGACTTTTTCTCACATCAGGTAAGAAAAAGTCTCATTATTCAATTCTGTTTTTTGATGTCAGCGTTTGGCGCGCAACCCTTCTGTGCAATCGTGCCAGAGATTTGCCGAACAGGAAAATAGCTCCGGTACGGTCTCCCTTGTCTGCAGTTCGATCGAAATATATGCCGGCGTCGTGCCGTACGCTTGTTGTGTCCAGCCCAACTGATTCCGGCCATTCCAGACGTATGTATATGCCGAACGTTCATCGCGGCCCTGAAGATGCCGGGCCTCGTGGAGCAGGATCATCGCCCGCTCGAGGTCGTCGTCTGCCCGTTCAAAGAAATCGGGATAGAGCGTAACGACGCCGAAGGGAAAATTCGTCGCGGCGAAGGCGTTTTCGGTCGTAAATGCACGGTTCAGCCAATTGTCGCTGCTTCGAAAGGTCGCGAAATTCCTGAGTACGGCGGCGTCGCCGGCAAATCCTCTTTCACCGAGCAGAGCGATCGCACGATCGACCGCTTGCTGATCTTTCGGCTCTAATTGACGCGAGGTCAGCACAAGCGAAAAGTAAAAGATCAGAAGCGTCCCGATGGCGGTAAAGATAGCTCGGATCGCAATATTGCGGATGCGCAGCAACACTGGCCGCGGTGTAAGCGTAGTCCTTTCCGGGGTTTGTGTGATAGTGCTGTTCACTTATTGCTTTTGATCAGGCCGTTGATCAAGGTGTGCGGATGGAAGACCGCTTTTACTATATTACTCTGACAGGGCCGCCGATTCAAGCAAAATAAATAATCGTCGTTCGCTATTTCCGGTAATGCTCGACGCCGCTGCTTAGTTCGACGCCGATCTTGCCTTCGGCGGCGGCGTAGTCGAGATGGGCGATCGCCTCGGAGATGGCGAGAAATCGGTGAACGTCGTGGTCGAACGAATCGGGAAACAGACGCTGTGCGACGGAATATGCGGTCGAGCTGTCGCTGCCGAGCAGCCCGATGACCTTTCGCTGACGGTCGTCGATCGCACGCACGTATCGGTTAAAGATCTCATCAAAATCCGTGACCGGTTCGCCGTGCCCGCCGTAGGCCAGCGTCGGCGAATAGCTCCGCAGACGTGCGAGCGAAACGAGATATTCGGCCAATGACCGAAACCGCTTGGTCGGGTCTAGCGGGTCGGGCGAAAATATCGGGTTCGGCGTGATGCGTTTGATAACGCAATCGCCGCAGATCAGCGTCCGGTCAGCTTCGCGGACAAATGAACACGATCCCGGCGTGTGCCCGGGCGTGTGGAGCACGCGCAGTGCTCCGCCGTCGAATTCGAGCTCGGCTTCGTCCTTGAGCGGCGAATATTCGCCCTCGGCAAGCGAATCCGTCAGCAGGCTGATCTCTTCGTAAAGGCTGCGCATGTCCTCAAAGACCTCGCCCGGCACGCCTGAGCGCAGCATCAGCGTGCGGTGTTCTTCGTGTGCGAGCCGCCCGACCAGATGTCCGGTCTCCCACTCGTGGATCAGCACCTCGGCGTTCTTCGATTCGTCACGGACCTGTTTGGTCAGACCGCAGTGATCCTCGTGGGCATGCGTCAGGACGATCCGTCGCACGTCCGAAAACTGAACGCCGTGCTGGCCCAGCTTTTCCCGCAAAGCCTTTGCCGCCGCCGGCGTCTTCGGCCCGACATCGATCAGCGTCAACGGATCTTCCTTGATCAGGTAAACATTGACGTCGCCGACATAGAACGGTGTAGGTATCGACAGCGGAATTATCTTCATAACAATTACTTCGCGATTAACACGAATAACACTATTTCGGGCGAAAATACAGTTAGTAATGCACGACAATTTTCGCGGCCTGCCAAAATGCCCGAAAAGCCCTTGAACCGTAAGTAGTTACTATATTTCGACGCGAAAACCGATATCGCGGGCCGGATTATTGGTCTGACCAATTTTTAACGCTATAAAAATTACAGAAAAGTTACGTTTTTGCTTGCCTAAAATCGGTTTTTGGGGTAAAAATTTCAAAGCTAATCTTTTCTTTGTAATTATCTGTCCGCGAAAGTTTTAAGGGGTTTTGGTCCGATCCGGTTACCGGCCTGAGCCATTGGGGTAACCATCTTCGGTATCCTTCGCCGAAAAGCCCTGGCCTAATCCGACAGAGATTCAGATGCATCAAGAGTTTAAGGAGAATAAATAAATGAGAGTTTACCCGTCTAAAGCTTCGGCGGCGGTGACACATATTCTGCTGTTTATGGCAGCAATTATGGTGTTTTCCGTAGCTGCTATGGCACAGGCACAGGCGACCGCAGCCGATCTGTCGGGAACCGTAGTTGACCCGTCAGGCGCAGTCGTCGCGGGTGCAACCGTTTCGGCAAAGAACGTCGGCACAAACACCACACGCACGGTGGTGTCAGGCCCCGATGGCGATTACCAGTTCATCGGCCTGCCGCCAGGCGAATATGAGATAACGGCCCAGGCGTCCTCATTCAAACGCGTTGTCATCTCGCCCGTCAAACTTACCGTCGGACAGAGTGCATCGCTCCAGATCAAGATGGAGGTCGGCGGCCAGGACATCGTCGTCAACGTATCGGGCGATGACATCCAGCTAATCGAAACAACACGTACGACGGTTTCGAACACCATCGATCAGGCTCGTATCAACAACCTGCCGATCAACGAACGCAGTGCGACGGGTTTTGCCCTTACGATCTCGACGGTCGGCCGTGACAACGGACGCCCGGTCGGACCGGCACCGACCTCAGGACTTAACATCGGCGGCCAGCGTGGCCGTTCGACGCTCGTCCAGGTCGATGGAGCCGACTTTACGGATAACTCGATCAACGCCGCACGTTCGACCGTGTCGCAGGAAGCCGTACAGGAATATCAGGTTACGACCAACTCGTACATGCCTGAGTTTGGACGTGCGACCGGCGGTATCGTCAACGTCGTCACCAAACGCGGAACCAACGCCTTCACCGGCAACGTTTTCGGCTTTTTGCGTGACAAGAGCTTTCAGGCTAAGAACGCCTTTGCTCCGATCATCGACAATGACCCGAACAAAAAGCCCGGCTACACGCGTGCCCAGTACGGCGCGACGCTCGGTGGCCCGATCGCTAAGGAAAAAGCGTTCTTCTTCATCGCTTTCGAACAGCGTCGCCGTCAGGAATCAGGCTTTTTCACCGGCGACATCGTCGGTGGTGCAACTTCGAGCATAACCATCGGTGCTCCGATCCTGCCGTTCACTCAGACCTTTACGGGTATGACCCCGGCTCAGGTTGGATATGTTCAGGGCCTAATCGCTTCAGGCGTTCCGGCAAATATCAGCCAGGCCGTATCCTATGCCTATTTGACATCGGCAGGCACCCAGACGGCACTTAACGGCGGCAGTACGCTGATCAGTGCCGGCGGTGCGATCCCGGCCGGACAGACCGTCGGTAACCGATTTTTCCTTTCGGGAACGCCGGTGCCGCTGACCCGCAACGCGGCCGGACAGTATATTGCCTTCCGCCCGTTGTCGCAGCTCGCACGCATCTTCCCGATCTCGGAATCAACAACCTACTATTCGGCTCGTTACGATCAGGCTCTGACCGAAACCGATCAGCTGTCGGTTCGACTCGGTTTTAACCCGAGCCGCATTAACGGCATCCAGGACGAATCGCAGAATCAGACGCTCGGACAGAACGACTATTCGCGAACCGGTATCCAGGATCTCAAGGACGTCTCGGCCGGCTTTTCGGTCACCAGCATCCTGCCGCGTAACCTGATCAATGAGTTTTACTTCAACTTCGGACGCCGCGACGCCAAATTTGACTCGCAGATCCCGAGCGTTGCGCTTCAGATCGCCGGTACCGGCTTTATCGGATCCAATCCGTTCTCGCCGGTCAACCGTCGTGAGAACCGCTATCAGGTCCGCGACAATATGACTTGGGCGACCAAGAATCATATCGTCAAATTCGGCTTTGATATGAACTACATTCTCGGACGTGCAAGCTTTGAGCTTAACTTCCCGGCGTTGTTCAATTTCGGCCAGCAGTCGTGCAGTTCGCTGATCGCCGGATGTACCGGCCCGGCTCTGACGGCCATCCAGTCATACGGTCTCGGATTCCCGAGCGTCTTTATCCAGGGTTTTGGCGACCCGAACAGTACGATCAAAAACAAACCGATCGCATTTTTCGCGCAGGACACCTGGAAGATCAGTCATCACTTTACGTTCAACTACGGCGTCCGTTACGACATCGAGTTGACCGACGAGTTTGCCCCGACGTCGTTCCGCGACCCGCTGACCGGCATCACGCTGTCGCAGCAGGACGTCCAGACCGCACAGGACGCATTGAATATCACGCAGGGATTCCCGCGTGACCGCAACAACATTGCACCCCGCGTCGGTTTTGCATGGGACATCGGCGGCAACGGTAAAACGGTCATCCGTGCAGCCGGCGGTATGTTCTACGATCACCCGCTGCTCACCGTCTCGTTCAACTCGAACGTTGCTGACGGTTCGCAGCAGCAGCAGGCGACCCTGCTGCCGATCGGCGGCCCGTCACCGACAGGCTTGTTCAACGCATTTCAGGTAATGCACGGGACGGTCTGCGGCGTTCAGGGTTCGGCTGCCGCTATCTGCGGTGCCGCTGTCACGCCCGGCGTTGCGTCGAGCGCACAGTACCTGTTCGGCCAGATGCGTTTCAATTCGAGCAACTTCACCGGCTTTGGCCCGATTCTGCCGTTCACACTGCACGTTTCGAAAGATTTCCAGTATCCGTATGCGATGCAGGGCAATCTGGCGATCGAGCAGATGATCGGCAAAGATATGTCGCTGTCAGCCAGCTACATCACGGTCAACGCCCGCCACCTGGCACACCCGCAGGACGTCAATCAGGTCAATCTCACTGCTCTGACGGATAATTTCCGCCGCTACACCGCGAATAACCCGCTTGCCTGCGGCGGCCCGTGCGGCCCGAATGGACGTGCTCCGTCAAACTTGTCGGAAGCCGCGTTCTTCTCGATGCCGACGGTCAGCAACGCACTTTACACGGTTGTCATCCCCGGCCTTATCGCTGTTAACAACACGACCGGCCTCAGGATCGTCAGCCCGATCGTTGCTAACTACTTCCGTCGTCTCGGCCCGAACTACTTCTTTGCGTCCGCCGTCACCGGCGGTGCGGTTAACAAAGCGGTACTTGACGCTCAGCTCGCCGGCTCGCTTCGTACGACCGGCCCGATCAATCCGTACGCTGACGTAAACGCTCAGCTGTCGGACGGCAACTCGTCGTACAACGCACTCAACATCGAACTTAAAAAGCGGTTCTCGAACAGCTTCCAGTTCTATGCGACCTACACCTGGTCACACTCGATCGACGATTCGTCAGATCTGCAGACATTGCTGAAACCGCAGGATAATAACAATTTCCGTGCGGAGCGTTCGGATTCGCTGTTCGACCAGCGTCATCGTTTCGTTATCAGCGGTATCATCAGTGCTCCGGATCGTTGGAAATCGGGTTCGGGCTTCCAGCAGTTCATGCATGGATTCTCGCTCTCGCCGATCGTCGAGTACGGCTCGGGCCGTCCGTTCAACATTCTGGCCGTCGGCGACAGCAATGGCGATTTCCAGAGCACGAACGAGCGTCCGACCGTCCGGTCTGACGGTTCACTCTGTGCAACCGGCGTCGACACGAACTGCTTCCAGAACGTGTTCCCGCTGAGCGGCAATCTCGGACGCAACATGGGTATCACACACAACTATTTCTCGGTTGATGCCCGTTTGACCAAAAAGATCCGCTTTGGCGAACGCTACAGCCTGGACCTGATCGCAGAGGGCTTTAACCTCTTTAACCGCTTTAATGAGGCGGCTGCGAATCCGTTCTACCAGGTCGTCAACCAGGTCAACGAACGCAGTGGCGGCAAGTACTACAGCCGTTCGACCTCAGCGTTTGACCCGAGACAGTTCCAGTTCGGACTGAAACTTAACTTCTAATCCCCGCAAAGGGATCAGAACATCGACGGCGGCCGGAGATTTGTAACAAGATCTCCGGCCGCCTTTTTTCACGCCCGCCGGTTTTGATAGATAATCGTTGTATGACATCTCTTTCGGATCAGATACGCACGCGTGCAAGCGAGATCGGCTTTGAAAAGGTCGGCATCGCGGCGGCCGTACCGCTGACCGTTGAGGGTGAACGCCTCGACGCGTGGCTCGGCCGCGGCTATCACGGCGAGATGGCATGGATGGAGCAGCATCTCGAAAAACGCACCGACCCGCGTCTGCTCTTTCCCGGAGCCAGGTCGGTCATCGTTGTCGCCCACAACTATTACACGCCGCACGAACACACCGCTGCCGGCAAGATCTCTCGCTACGCCTGGGGCGACGATTATCACGACGTCGTTCGCGACAAGCTAAAAGACCTGCTCGCCTGGATCAAGTCCGTCGAACCCGCCGCCGAAGGCAAAGCCTGCGTCGACACCGCACCGATGATGGATAAGGCATGGGCCGTCCGCGCCGGACTCGGGTGGATCGGAAAACACTCGAACGTCATCACGACCGAGATCGGATCGTGGATATTCATTGGCTCGATCCTGCTCAATATCGAGCTCGATGCCGACACCGACACCGTCGATGACCACTGCGGCACCTGCACCGCCTGTCTCGACGCCTGCCCGACCGGAGCGATCGTCGAGCCGTACATCGTCGATTCGCGCAAGTGCATCTCATACGCGACAATAGAGCTTCGCGGCGACGAGTTGCCCCGCGAGATCGCCGAAAACCTCGATGGCTGGCTCTACGGCTGCGACATCTGTCAGGACGTTTGCCCGTGGAACCGATTTGAAACGCCGACCATCGAGACGCGTTTCGAACCGCGGCTCGGCGAAACCTCGCTCGACCCAGACGCCGTCGCCGCGCTGACGCACGACGAATATGTCGAGAGATTTCGCCGCTCGGCCATGAAGCGTGCAAAGCTCGGCGGGCTCAAGCGAAATGCGAAATACATCAAATAACGACCTCTGAGGAGAGATAAAATGAAATCAGTTGGATCTACGACAATTTTGGCTAAAGGCGTATTGCTCTCAGCATTGTTAATGCTGTTCACCAGCATTGGCATTGCGCAGACAGCCGCCCAGGCCGCCGCGACTAAGGAATACAAACGTCTGGTGAATTTGAGTGCTGCTCTGCGTAAGATACCCGTCGAAAAACAAAACAAGGAACCGCACCGTTCATTTCTGAAACGTAACGACAAGGACATCGTTTACAGCGAACCGGCCGGTGAATGGTTCGTTCGGTCTGAGCGTTTTTGGGATCTTCACAAAAAGTACAAGACGCTGGCTATAGCCGACCAGATCGCCTGGACCGCCGCCGATAATCCGCTGCCCGGCGAATGCGAAGGCTATCTAAATTGCCATCTTTTCAATATCCGCTCGACCCTCGGCGAATATCTGAAGCTCTACCCAAACGGCACGTACAGCAAACAGGCCGTTCAAAAGATGGTCGAGTTTCTGGCGTACATGGCCGATGACGCCGCGTCCGCTCAGAAAAACTATGATGGCCCGGTAGACGCTTCGGACCGTGCCGAACTTGCGAAAACGATCAATGAATTCAGGAGCATTTTGGCAAAGGTTTCGCATCCGGAGACCGCAAAGGCACTGTCGCAGCTAAAGGCGATCGAAGAAGGTTTTAAGTAGCACGAAATTCAGATCGGATTCCTGTATCATTTAGGTTATGCTACGCGACGCCCACAACCGAACGATCCGCGACCTTCGCATCTCGGTGACAGACCGCTGCAACTTTCGCTGTTTCTACTGTCTCCCGAACGGCGAACCGCCGATGGCCCGCAAAGATACGATCCTGACGTTTGAAGAGATGGCGTATATCGCCGACATTTTTGTCAGCCTCGGCATCGAAAAGATACGCCTGACCGGCGGCGAACCGCTACTTCGCAAGGATATCGCCAAGCTTGCGGCCGAGATCTCGCGGCTCAAGCCCGCGCTCAAGGACCTTGCCCTGACGACCAACGGCTTTATCTTTCCCGATCTTGCCGAACGCCTCAAGACCGCCGGCGTCGACCGCGTCACCATCAGCCTCGACAGCCTAGACCGCGACAAATTTGCAAAGATGACCGGCGTCGATGGCCTCGACAAGGTCTTTGCCGCGATCGAAGCGGCCAAAGCGGCGGGCTTTGACCCGATCAAGATCAACGCCGCCGTCATCCGCGGCCATAATGATGATGAGTTTGTCGCGTTCGCGCGTTTTGCACGCGAATATGGCGTGGCGATGCGTTTTATCGAGTTTATGCCGCTCGACAGCGGCCACGAATGGAGCCGCGAGATGGTCGTCCCCGGCCGCGAGATCTATGAGACGATCAACGCCGCATATCCGCTCGTGCTGCGAGACGCCTCCCGCGGCAGCGAGACCGCCTGGAAATACAAATTCGCTGACGGCGCACCCGGCGAGATCGGCATCATCGCACCCGTCACCGAGATGTTTTGCGGAGCATGCTCACGCATCCGCCTGACCGCCGACGGCCAGATCCGCACGTGCCTTTTTTCCACCACCGAACACAACCTCCGCGACGTCGTCCGCAGCGGCGCCACCCGCACCGAGATCGCCGAATTCATCGAATCCGTCGTCCTAAAAAAAGAACCGCGTCACCACATAAATGACGCGGACTTCGTCCAGCCCTCGCGGACAATGAGTTTTATTGGGGGGTAATCCTAAATCTCTGCGAAGGCCTCGGGAGACTTCCTCAAGACGGCGTTGAAGGCGTCAATCAGTTGAGCGTCAGACGCCAACTCGTACTCTGTGCTCAATCGCTCCTGCTCTTCTTCAGAAAATGTTCCAACTCGCTCAAGGAATTGCGCGATTTCGAAAAAGCCAAAAAATTTGAAGCCGTCAATCGCTGCAGAAACTTCTCGATCTGATAGAACATCAAAGGCGTGGCCAAGCCCTCCATTCATCACCATTCCGTGAAAAAGCAACAGGTCAGACAATGCACGGTCGCCTTCGAGAGGATCGTCGCCGCCGGACTCCATTGCAGCCCTATTCCAAACTTGGTCAGTTTTCGACAGATCCATGCAGTTGAGCAGCTCCGTAATCAAGAAATCTTCTCAGAATCGATAAATTCTCGTGGCGTAACGATCAAGATTTCTTCAAACTCCCTCAAAACGAGCAGATCCTTATCTCCGGTAATGATGTAATCGCAATTTCCGGCTGCGGCGGTCGCCAAAATATTATCGTCATCCGAATCACGGCTGACTGGCGCCGACAGGACGATCGGCCTCACCGATATCATTTGTGAATGAAGCAACTGAGTCGCTTCGTTTGCGATCTCTTCTGTGTATTCGAATTTGGTGACCAGCTTTTCCCTAACTTCGTTCAGGATAAAATCCGAAGTAAAAAGTTCATGAGTTAAAGCACAGTATTCAAATAACTCGTGACAAAATCCGCGAGAGATCAGGGCAGCGATCAAAACATTTGTATCGAGTACGATTCTCACGAAACAAGTTCAAATATCTCTTCGTCTGTGTATGATTTATCTGATTCGGCAATCATTCGCTCACGCAAAGTCCGGAACCGCCGTAAGAACAGATAGTCCTTCAAAGCTCTTGCAGCAAAAACCGGCTCGGTAACGCCTTCTTCCCGAGCGGCTTCGCCAAGCTTTGTTTTTACGTCAGATGGCAGTTCAAGCGTTAATGTTGCGTTCATAAAACCTCATTTTAACGATCAGCGCAATTTTAGCAGTACGCTCAGCTAAAATAAAGAAAAATCAACTCAACCGCTCCTCAACCTACTCCTGAGTCAAGCCACAGTCTCGCTCGACGGACTCAATCACCTTTCGCACTTTAATTCTTGGTTTAACTCAAAATCACGGAATTCGATCAAGATTTTATTGGGTATTATTTCAGAAACCGGACAACCTCATCAAAATAAAACTGTGACAAACCTATAGAATTATGATCGGTCCGATCGATAACTTTGACAGTGACCTGATCACTCGGGAATCGCGCGATCAGGGCGTCTGAATTGGCTCGAGGGATAACTTGGTCATTTTCAGCTAAGATCACGAGCGAACTTGCGTCAACATTCGGGATCATTTGAGCTGAATCGAATCGATCCTGCAATATCAATGAAACGGGAAAGATCGGAAAACTCTTTTTCGCGACGTTTTCGATGCTGTCGTACGGCGTCACCAAAACCAGCTTATCTACTTTTCGATTGGCTGCAAGGTAGACCGCGACTCCGCTGCCGAGGCTGCGACCGATGACGGAAATTGTCCGATACTTGTCACGTATACGATCGTAGACCGCGAGAGCGTCGGCAAAAAGTGCGGCCTCCGTTGGCGTTCCCGTGCTGCCGCTGTAGCCTCGATAATTGACGAAATACAGGCTTTGATTTGGAAGCACTGTTGAAAATCTAAAAAGGCTCGTGGAGACATCCTCCGCATTACCACCAAAATAGATGACCGCATCCGGGCCGTCGTGTTGCCTTGTCAATACCCGCAGCGACTCGCCGCCTGACTCGACAGTAATACTTGGCTCATCTGATAGCCGTGATTCCGGAGTTGGGAAGTAGAGCAGCGATCTTTGATAGAAGAACAATAGCACGCAGGCCGCCACGTAGAGCATAGCGACGATCACCAAAACCGAAACAGCGATCCGTTTTGCCGAGCGGAGTACCGTCTTTACCAAATCAGCCTGCATCGTCGCCAGTCCTCACTAAAACCAATTGTTCCCAATCATACGCTCAGATAGCCGAATTCATTTAATCCGTCGTCCTAAAAAAAGAACCGCGTCACCACATAAATGACGCGGACTTCCTCCAACCCTCGCGGACAATGAGTTTTATTGGGGGTTGATTCCCATGCGTCAGTCTACACGACGATCAGATGCCGGCTTTCGGCACGCTTTGCCGCTGACAGCGGAATGCTCTCGTCGAATGTCACCAACCGACCGCCATTTTTTATCGCAAGTGCTAATAGATAGATGTCCGTAAGTTGCCTGGTTCCGTGAATGCGTTCGGTTACAAACAGGGTTTCATCGCATAGCGAAATATCGTCCGGCCAAAACTCATGGTCGCTGTCTGCCCCAAAACTCCGTAAGCTCTCGATCAGGTCACCCGGCGTTAATCTCAGTCCCGGACTGTAATTTGGATGTGAGAGAATTCGGATTACGCCGTTTTCCGTGATCGGGCAGCTCGCCCAACCATGCTCACGATTTGCGGACCACCAGTCATGCGCCGTCGAGTTGTGCACGTGATCAGGATCGAGCAATGCGATGATGAAATTGACGTCGAAAAGAGCCCTCATCCGCGTCAGATGCCTTCCACATCCATCAGATTCTGAATATGCTCGAGCGTGACGATCTCGCCCCGCGAAGGCAATTGAGGCACGCCGTTACGCAATTGCTTAGTCGCTTTACGTTCGCCATTCGGCATCGACAGGCCGCGACGTGCAAGTTTGGATATGACCTGCCCTGCCGTACCACCGCTGCGGCGTGCTAGTTCCTTGGCAGCCTGCAAAACGTCATCTTCGATATCAAGGGTCGTCCTCATACATCTGATGCTATCGCATCACCACATCAGCGTCAATTAAAATATTTGCGTTCAGTTAGCCTCTCGCGATACCACTTCAAGAACGATGAGTTCTATTGATCGTTATGTAGAGCTTTCACCGAGTGCGACGAATATGTTTTCGGGCTTTGGCTGGATCCAGATGGCCATGATCACTTGAGGACTGGTACCGTGTCATTGCAATGTCAACACGTGATGGCGACTAGCTATTTGCGTTAGCGGAAAATTCTTGCGGTGTAACAATGGTCACGTTGCGGAAAGGATCAAGGACAAGAAGATCTTCGTCACCCGAGATCAGGACATCAGCTCTGCCGCAGACCGCCAATTCGAGAAATTTGTTGTCTCTCGGGTCTCGGCAGGCTTCGATCGCCTCGGTGATGTCGACCATTTCAGCCTGCTTGAGTAAACCTACCAAAAAGCGCATTCGCTCGTCTTCAGTCAGATATTTGTCAAATTTTGGACGGCCTAGCACATCAGCTAATTCAAGTAGGGTAGCAGTTGAGACAAGGACCACCCCATTATCGAGAACCGTATCCAAGGCACTCCGGGGAGCACCGCCCATAAGCAGAGCGCTCACGAGTACATTTGTGTCTAGGACTCCCCGAACGACCATCAGTCGGTTTTCAGGATCGTCTCGAGGATCTCCGGCGTCAATCCACGGGCCGTCGCATTCTGCCGGATCTCGTCCATCGTCCGTTTTAGCTCACCGACATCGCTTGTCGCGTATCGCCGTAATGAGCTTTCAAACAGAGCCTGCAGCTTTTCCCTGTCAGTTCGATCTGCCTGGTTAAAGACACGAGCAGCGTCTGATTCGACCTCTAATGTAATTGCCTCAGTCAGCATAGTTAATTGCGTGGTCTAAACAACAACATCTTAACAGCACGACGTTCGGAATCAAAGATTTTTTTAGCGACGTTGCTTTTACAACCGCTCAAACCTCGCTTGGAAAAATCGCAGGTATTTTGGCTCGTGGACCATTTTCAGGCCGCGGGTTTGGTCGCGGTTCTCGTATACGGCGCGTACCGATTCGGCGACGACGTCCATGTGTGCCTGCGTGTAGACGCGCCGCGGGATGGTCAGGCGCGTTAGTTCGAGTTTCGGGTAATTGTGGTCGCCGGTCTCGGCGTTGCGTCCGGCCGACGCGATGCCGCGTTCCATCGAACGAATGCCCGAATCGAGATACAGCTCGGCCGCCAGTGTCTGGGCTGGAAATTTGATCTGCTCGAGCTGCGGATAGAACGCCTTGGCGTCGAGAAAGATGGCGTGGCCGCCGACCGGATGCACGATCGGGATATTCCACGTTGTCAGCAGTTCGCCGAGATAGCGGACCTGCCCGATCCGCGAATGGATATGCTCGTCCTGAACGCTTTCGGCGATGCCGATGGCCATTGCCTCGAGGTCGCGTCCGGCCAGGCCGCCGTAGGTGTGCAGGCCCTCGTAAACCACAACGAGATTGCGCAGTTCCTCAAAGATGTCTTCGTCGTTGACCGCCAGCCAACCGCCGATATTGACGAGGCTGTCCTTTTTCGCGCTCATCCAAGCGCCGTCCGTGTAACTGCAAAATTCAAGTAAGATCTCTGCGATCGACATATCGGCATAGCCGGCCTCGCGTTCCTGTATAAAGAACGCGTTCTCGACCATCCGCGTTGCGTCCAGATAGAGCCTGATGCCGTACCAGTCGGTCAGATGCCGCAGGTCGCGTATGTTCTTCATACTGACGGGCTGGCCGCCGGCCATGTTGACCGTTCCGGCGACGCTGACGTATGCGATGTTACCTGCACCCTCACGCTTGATCAGCGATTCGAGCTTATCGAGGTCGATATTGCCCTTGAACGGGTGCAGTATTTGCGGGTCGTGTGCCTCGTCGATGATAACGTCGACGAATATTCCGCCCGCCAGCTCCTGATGGAGACGCGTCGTCGTAAAGTACATATTGCCCGGCACGTACTGGCCCGGCTTGATCGCGACCTGACTGATTAGGTGCTCGGCTCCGCGGCCCTGATGCGTCGGGACGATGTACTTGTAGCCGTAAAATTTCTGGACCGCCGACTCAAGGTGGTAAAAATTGCGGCTGCCGGCGTATGCTTCGTCGCCGAGCATCATCCCGGCCCACTGCCGGTCGCTCATCGCACCGGTGCCGCTGTCGGTCAGCAGATCGATGTAAACGTCATCCGAACGCAGCAGAAATGTGTTAAATCCGGCGTCCGTCAGTGCCTGTTCGCGGTCCTCGCGCGTGTTCATGTTGAGCGGCTCGACCATCTTGATCTTCCACGGCTCAGCCCACGAACGGCGGCTAAATTGTTGTCCGATTGTTAAAAGTGTATTTGGTGACATATCCCCGATCTCCTCTCTTGCCGGCAGGCGGCATGTGAGACGTGTCGGATGTATGCCGTGTGAAGGGCCCGTGATGAAATGGAACCGGAGTTCGGTCCGACCTCGCGAAAAACCATCGACCGTCTGTCAGCCGCGCCGCTATTCGGGTAGATTATATGTCTAAATCGCAAATTAAAAAGTGACCTGCGACACAACCGCGGCGCGAAGATGAGGAGGAGATGAGGAGAATCGGAGAAACTCGTCCTCCATTCTTATCTGTGTCAATCTGCGTATATCCGCGGTCAAAATTTCTTCTGCCCTAGTGAGCGATCGCCGCCGAGATGGATTCGCGTGTAAGACGCGGGTAGGCGTCGAGGATCTGCTCGACCGTCTCGCCGGCCGCGAGCTTTTCGAGGATCAACTCGACGGTTATCCTTGTTCCGGCAATTACAGGTTTGCCCATCATGATCGCCGGGTCAGATTTGATCAGATTCGTATCCATAGCAAATCTGATTATACACGCAAAATAAGCGAGCCAAACAACTTTTTGATGGCGCTGGAAGAAAGACCGACTCCCCTTCTCCTCCTCTCCTCTTCCCCTTTTCTCCCCTTCTCGCTCTCTCCGTTATCCCTGCTTTCGTCCCGCCATGTCGAGGCCGACGGCGGCGACGAGGATCGAGCCTTTGATGATGTCCTGCATAAAGTCTTTAACGCCGAGCAGGGACATGCCGTTGTCGAGACTGGCCATGATCAGGGCTCCGAGACATGCGCCGAAGATGGTGCCGCGGCCGCCGACCAGCGAGGCACCGCCGATGACGCAGGCGGCGATGGCATCGAGTTCTTTGAGCGTGCCGGCGTCCGGCGTCGCACTGCCGACGCGTCCGGCAAAGATCAGCGCCGCGACGCCCGTCAACGCCCCGAGAATTGCGTAGACCTTTAGCACGTTGCGTTTATTATTAATGCCTGACAGGCGTGCCGCGTCCGCGTTGCCACCGATCGCGTACAGATATCTGCCAAACGTCGTTGATGTCGTCAGAAAGCCGCCGAGCAGGGCGACCGCAAGCAGAATAAGGACCGGGACCGGGACACCGCTTTCAGCGATCTCGCCGCCGCGTTCGGCGTTCATCACGAGAATGAACGCGATGATCGCACCGATCGGGATCAGAGTTTTGAGCAGTTCGGCTGTGTAATTCGCTTCGCCCAAACCGTACGTTTTGACCGAGCGGGCTTTGCGGACGGCCATAAAGACCACAAAAACGACCGCCGCAACCGCGAGTGCCCAGCCGACGATCGCCGGCAGATTGCCTTGGCCGATAAACTTGAACGTGTTGTCCGAGATCGGTATCGTGCCGCTGCCGAGCAGCCATTTGACCGCACCCCGCCAGGCGAGCAGGCCGCCGAGCGTCACGATAAAGGCCGGGATATTCAGATATGCCGTCAGCGTCCCCTGGAATAAACCGACGGCCACACCGACCACGATCGCCAAAATGATCGCCGCCGGCAGCCCGTAACCTGCCGCGAGAGCAAATGCCGCGACGCCGCCCGCAAACCCGAGCACCGAGCCGACCGACAGATCGATGTTCCCCGAGACGATGACCATCAGCATCCCGACCGCCAAAATGCCGGTCACCGACATCTGCGTCATCAGATTAGACAGGTTTCTCGCCGTCAAAAACGTATTGCCCGGCGTCGCCCAATGAAAAAATATCCATATCAACGCCAGCACCGCGATCATCACATACGCCCGCAGCGATGTCGCATTAATCCGTGATCTTGTCGCTTCTTCCATGTTTTAAGTACTTTTCGGGGAAAACTATCTCAACTAACCTCCGAGCTCAGCCCCGTCGCCGCCGACATTACTTTTTCGGGTGTGGCCGTGCTGCGTGTGAATTCGCCTGTAACGCGGCCTTCGTGAAGGACGATGACGCGGTCCGAGAGCCCCAAAACCTCGGGCAGCTCCGACGAGACAAGCACGATCGCCATGCCCGCTTTGGCCAGACGGTTGATCTCGGCATAGATCTCCTGTTTTGCCCCGACGTCGATGCCGCGGGTCGGTTCGTCCAGAAACAGCACTTTCGGGTTGGTCAGCAGCCATTTACCGAGCACGACCTTTTGCTGATTGCCGCCCGAGAGAGTGCCGGCGACGGTCAGCGGCGAATTTGCCTTGATCCGAAGGCTTTTCATCGGCCCACCCGCGGCTATCGTTTCGCGTGTCCGGTTGGTCAAAAATCGCCCCGAGATGTGCCTCAGCCCGGCTAGCGTCATATTATCCAATATCGTTTGTTCGAGTATCAGCCCGAACCGCTTGCGGTCCTCGGTGACGAACCCGATGCCGCTGGCGATGGCGTCCGCCGGCGAAGCGATCGTCGTCTCACGCCCGAGCACCTTTATCTTTCGCCAACATCTGCCAGGCCACGCGCCGAATATCGCCATCAGCAGCTCCGAGCGTCCGGCGCCCATCAGCCCCGCGATCCCGAGCACCTCACCCTGCCGTACCGAAAACCCGACGTCCGCGACCAGAGCCTTGTCCGGCACGTCCACCGAAAGCGCTGTCAATCCGGTCACCTCAAACGCCGTTTCGCCAAATTCGTGCTCCGGCTTTGGGAAAATATCGCCGACCTCGCGTCCGACCATTGCCGCGATGACCTTGTCTTTGGTCAGCTCGGCGGCGGCGTGCGTCCCGACCGTCTTGCCGTCGCGCAGCACCGTGATGGTGTCACTCATCTTAAAGACCTCGTCGAGCTTGTGCGAGATATAGATCATCCCGACGCCGCGGGTTCTGAGCTCGGCGAGAATGTTGAAGAGAGTTTCGACCTCTGATTCCGTCAGTGCGGCCGTCGGTTCGTCGAGCACTAGGAGGCGTGCGTCTTTCGAGAGAGCCTTGGCGATCTCGACGAGCTGCTGCTGGCCGATGCCGAGGCTGCCGACCTGGACTCGCGGGTCGATGTCCAGATTGAGGTCGCGGAGCAGGTTCGACGCCTTGTGATAAAGCTCGGACCAATTGATAACGCCAAACGTCGCGGGCTCTTTGCCCAAAAAGATGTTCTCGCCGACCGTCAGCTCCTTGACCAGCGACAGCTCCTGAAAAATGATCGAGACGCCCGCGTTTTCCGAATCGCGGATCGTCTTAAAATCGCGCACCTCACCGTCGATGACGATGTCGCCGTGATACGTGCCGTGCGGATAGACGCCCGACAGCACCTTCATCAACGTCGATTTGCCGGCACCGTTCTCACCGACCAGCGAGTGAAACTCACCCGGATCGAGCGTAAAACTCACCCCGTCAAGGGCCTTGACCCCAGGAAACTCCTTGACGATCTCCCGCATTTCAAGCAGAGCCATAAGTGTATTTTCAGCCAATTATCAAGCCGATTTTACACGCTCCGAACCGCTTTTCCAAAACGACCGTACGTCTCCGTCCGAAATCGATCCCGAACCGCGAAAGAAATTTTGGTATCGGCAATGCTGAAGAGAAACAAAAGAAATTTTAACCGCAGGTCAACGCGGATGACTAGAAAAGCCTCCTACCGCTCGCCCCGGCTGGAACAAGGATTATCCACGCTTGCGGATACTAACCGTCGAAGATTTGCTGAACTGCAAAACGGTTGATCTGCTTCCGAATTTGCTAATCTATAAAAAGGCGGAAAAGATTGCGTTTGAGAACGATGATCAAGGATCGTTAATATTTGAAATGGAGGCCTAATGCCGAGGAGCGTACCGCATTTATCCCGAGAGTTGCTTTATAGACTGAGCACGACCGAAGGCTTGTCAAACGAGAAGATCGCCCAGGTCGTTGGTGTCTCGCCGAAAACCGTATCCCGCCGACTCGTATCCTATGGGATCAAGATTCCGAAGCCTCGCTGGTCTAAGATCATCCTTGATGACGAATCGCTCCGTCAGGCTTACGTGACCGAAGGCTTATCAGTTGGCAAAACTGCTTTGAGATTTGGGGTTTCTGTCACCGTAGTGAAGCGGGAGTTTAAGCGGATCGGGATCGAGATCCGAAAGCCCGACTATAAGGGGCCGACGATCGACCGCGAAACCCTTGCCCGACTTTATATCTCCGAAGGACTTTCGGGCGAAGACCTCGCCAAGGCTTTCGGGATCGGCAGAAACAAAATGTATGGCCTACTCAAGGAACTTGGGTTAAGCCGGCGGCCCGGCTACTTTGACAGCGGCAGGCCGCATAAACCGAAGGGCCCACGACCTCAGTTTATCGACCCCGACATTCTCTATCAGCTTCACGTAACCGAAAAACGCTCGCCTTTCCAGATCGCAGAGATCCTCGGCGTCGGCAGGTCCGCCGTATATCGCCGGTTGCACAAATGCGGCATTAAGCTGCCGCAAAGCGAATATCTTCCTAAACGCCCGCGCCGCCCGATAAAGCTTCCGCCCGGAATCAACCGCGATACTATTTATCAACTTCACGTTATCGAAAGACGCTCGCCCGAGGCTATCTCGAAAATACTCGGCGTCGGCGACGGCCTTATCTACCGATCGCTCAACGAATGGGGGTTAAAAATACCTCGTAGCCAGTACTCTACAAAACGAAAATTCACCCCGAGAGCAAAGGTCTATTTGGATGCAGAACCGCTGAAGTACATGTATCACGAACAGAAACTTTCGGCCCGGGAGATTGCCGAAAATCTCGGCATCCCAAGAGCCTCCGTCGTTCGCGAGATCTGCCGCCACGGCCTAAACAAACGACTCTACAAGGAAAAATGGGCAGAAGAAGCCCGAAAGCCTTTTGCATTCCGCGTCGTTAAAAAACGTCATCCGGCTAGGTGAAAAAACTAAGGAACCACTCAGCAAGCTTTTGCCGCGAACGGAGTAAGCCCTTTGAAACGGGCTAGGGATCATTGAGCACGCAATAACCACGCCCTACGGCAATAGCACTGGCCGATCCTTGAGGCCAGAACGAGCGTGGCTATTTGTCGCGAGGACGCGGTAAGGCGGCTAAAGCCGCCTAAATTCGATCGACCGCTGCATTTTCCTAATAGGCGCGGTAATTTGAGTCTCCAGGTTCTTCGTCGCGTCGCGACGCCGTGAATGTAGCCGTGGGTGAAAACCCACGGTCGAGCGAACGAACGAACCCCGTCGCGTCAGCGACGGGTGAACATTGCTTGATCCGAATTCAACCGTCGCTGACGTTGGCGGTTATGACAGCTCCGGCCGCACCGATTTTCCTCTTGCCAATTTTTACTGAATAGTGCTACATTTTCCGTCAGAACTTCCCATGAACACTCTTAACTACGACGACAGCCTAAAGATCTTACGGGACGATATCAGGGACGAGACCGTCGATCTCGTTTATCTTGAACCGCCGTTTAATTCGAACCTCAATTACAAAGTGATCTTCGAAGTCGAGCCCGGTTCCGAGGCGAATACGATTTAGCCGAGGGAATTTATGACTATGAGATATTCCATTCTAGTGTTGATCTTTACAATTTGCGTGATCGGCCTAACTGTCAAAGCCCAATCGCGACCCGAAACAAATTGGCGCGACGTTGAACCAAAAACGGTAACGCTGTATTCGCGGATCAAGTATATTGATGAGTACAAGGGGTATGGTAAATCGGCGTTTAGCTTTAAGAACGACGTACGGAGCGACGTTGGGCAGAAAATTACGGGCAACAATTACGAACTCCAATATGGCAGTATCAATTTGGACCACGATAGCGATTGGTTCAAGGTTAGTATGGGGACAGACGATTGCAGCCGAATTAAAGACTTAGGCGAGTTGAATTGGTCAGGCATTTTCGATGTTCCTTATTTGCCAGCAAGCCCTGAGCCGCGACATGGTGTTCGCATGCCGTCGAAGACAGAGACGTTTGAAGAATCCTCCGGTGGCCAAGTCACCAAAGTTGTTGTCGGGCATATCTACGTTGTGCATTCCAAAGATTCCGATTCCGATTTCTACACGCTGTTTCGTGTGGACAAACTGGTGCCAAGCGACGAAGTTACGATCTCATGGAAAGTTGTGCCTTCGCCAGAAAAATAGTCGACTTAGCAAGAGCTCGAAAGTGTTATAGCCCGTAACTTTGATCCGATGAACACTCTTTACTACGGCGACAACCTAAAGATCTTGCGGGACTACATCAAAGACGAGTCCGTCGATCTCATCTATCTTGACCCGCCCTTTAACAGCAACCGCAATTACAACGTACTGTTTCGCAACGAGACCGGCACCGACAGCGAATCGCAGATCACGGCGTTCGAAGACACATGGCACTGGAATCTCGCCGCCGAGCATACATACAGCGAACTGATAAACGAACCCGATCAGGTCGGCCGCATGGTCGAAGCCTTTCGCCAGTTCATCGGCAACAACCAGATGATGGCCTATCTCTTCATGATGGCCGTCCGCCGTCACTTTAATATGGGTTTCGTGATGTAATGTAAAATAGCAAAAGCCTATGTCCATCACACAAGAGGAATTTGATTATTTGATCAAACAGGAGAAGGTCTTCGATGATCTTGATCCGATTGAATTAGCCCCTGCTCCGATGGAATGGACGCGCTCACTCACCGCACCTGAAACAAAGGAGAAATTCCTACTTGATTTCTTTCGTTCAGGTTTTGAATTGACCAAGTACACGTACAATAAGCGGTTTCGACAAACTGTAATCCTTGTTAGGTACGACAGCACTGGGCGCCACACAAACCCTGACGGCGTGACATTTACCGGGTCGCACGTTCATTTATATCGCGAAGGATTTAATGACAAATTTGCGTTTCCCATTTCTGAGTTGGGTGTCGATCAGAATGATAGAATGAATGTTGTTCTTGAGAAATTATTGGCATATTGTAATGTTACATCGAGACCGATAGTCACACCGCCCCTTTATTAGGCCATGGATTGCGAAAAAATAATTAGCGATTATCTTAGTTGGATAAGAGACAATACCATCCTTAGATCGATGTCGGATGGGAATGCGTGCGCTGTTTCGACGCCATTCCTTGATCGCCACAATGATCACGTCGAAGTCTATCTGACTAAAAGTAACGGCAATATTCGAATTTCGGATCAAGGATACACTATAGCGGATCTTAAGATGTCTGGCTTCGAGGTAAGCACTCCGAAGCGGGAGCAGATACTCAAGACCACACTAAATGGTTTTGGCGTTCACATCGGCGAACAGAATGAACTCTATGTCGACGCCAATCAACATAGTGTTGGGCAAAAAAAGCACTATTTGCTTCAGGCAATTATCGCGGTTAACGACATGTTCAACCTGGCGCAGGAAACTGTCTATTCGCTCTTCAAAGAAGACGTTGAGGCTTATTTGCGGGCGAATAATGTCGTCTTTTCCAAAGATATCAAGCTAACTGGCAAGAGCGGTTTCGACCACAATATCGATTTTTTGATTCCCCAGTCTGCAACTTACCGGGAGCGATTGATTAAAGCGGTAAACACACCGAAGAAAGACCCGATAATGTCGGCGATCATGGCGTTTACCGATATCGAGCAAGCAAGGGAAACTCCAACTAAGCAGTTTGTTATTTACAACGATAGTGAAAGAAATGTTTCTGGCGACGTTATCAATGCAATGGTAAATTACGATATCGAGCCAATCCCATGGAGCCATCGGCAAGAACATCTTGGCGCCTTTTCCCTAAATTAGATATTTCGGGCAAAGCAAAGCGTGTAATGGTCTCAATAAAAGGCGGGCAGATCGTTAGCGTCGCCCAAACCCGCGACCTCGGCCACGTCATCGACCGCGAAAACGCCGCAATCGGTGTCTTCCTCACGCTGCCCCCCCCAACCAAACCGATGATCGAAGAAGCAGTAGAAAAAGGCTTTTACCACTCGCCCGGCCGGAAAAAAGATTATCCAAGATTGCAGATCTTAACCGTCGAAGACCTACTAAACGGCAAAACCGTCGATCTCCCGCCGAATTTGCAGACTTTTAAGCAAGCCGGAAAGATAGACAAGGAAAGTGATACTCAGCCGGCATTCGGGTTTGAATAAATAGGTCGGTCGGTGCGACTTTGGATCAGGCTCTTTGTTTAACTTTAAGGGAGAATAGATATGCAAGAATGGGAATATTGGGTTGAGGAAACCAGTTACAATCCAGAGGATGACCTAAGCAGACTTGGAGCGTCCGGATGGGAACTTGTAGCAGTTGTGTTTTCGGAAGGCATCTATAGGTTATTTTTTAAGCGACCTAGATATTAACTCGGTTACGAATTACGGAAATATGACGGAATACAACTTTCACAAATCAGACAATCAATACGTCGGAACGACATCCGGGAACAGTCCTCAGGCGGCATTCTGTCACTTTCTACGAATGACAACTCTCGAAAATATAAATGAGAGCGAGATCGACGTCGAGCCGGTTGGTGATGGAGGGTTTCGCGGTGTGTATCAGGACGACGTATTCATTTTAAGACCCGTACCGCCCGTTGAAACTACCTGAGACGTGCGGAAGCACTCGGCACGAATTGGTCTGAATTCATGTTTGGTGCCCACCCTGGGATTCTTGTCCGCGCTTTACTTTTCATTCCTGACATTCTCCTGCCTTTTGCCGGAGATGAGTGAATATAGAAAACAATGACGAGCTGCGGACTCAGAGTTTTAGCTTTAATGCCCGCTCTCGATCGGTAAATTGCGGCCTTTGATCGGCAGGACGTCAAAGGCCGCCTCCCAGCAGCCCCCTGACGCAGGCGGTACTGACAAAAACTCTCTCAATCCAGCGGTATCTCCGGGACTAGTTTATTGCGTTTATCGACGATGGTGACAAATCTCCCTTCGGGGCGTTTTTCTGAGTGATAGAGGTTGTCTTTGTTGTCGAAGGCGTACCAGGAACGGGGTTTGCCGCGTTCGTCGTATTCGTCCACCCAGCGGTTGCGGCCGTACGCGTCGATCTCGTGGGTCAGGCCGTCGCCCCGATAGATCAGGCGGTGAATGTGCAGTGCCTTGAGCCGTTCGGGCATGTTCTCCGGGTCGGAGTAGTCGGTCTCGAAGTCGATCGAGTCTGTTGAGTCGAGCGGGTCTGTCGAGTCGGTCGAGTCGGTCGCGTCGATCGAGTCTGTCGAGTCTGTTGAGTCTGTTGAGTCTGTTGAGTCTTTTACTTGTTGGATAAAAGCGGAGTAGGTCGGGTCGCTGGCGAGGGGCGGGGCGATGCCGGTCTCTTTGTATGCACGACGGGCGTTGCCGCGGGCGGCTTCGATCAGGTACGATTCGCGTCTGAGGAGCCTGTTCTCGTATGTATCCTCTCTGAATATCCCATCGAAACGCGGGTCTTCGAGTGCAAGGTCGTATTCCGCCTGGCCCGGGAAATAGTTCGGGTCGGCCTCGGGTGCGGGCGGCTCTGCCTTTTGCGGTTCGCACCACATATTGAGCAGGCGGTGAACGGTCGTCTTCGACATCTCCAGCTCTTCGGCGATCTCGCGTATCGTCTTGTCCTCGTCATCGTGCATTTGTTTGATACGGTCGATCAGCTGCCAGTCGCGTGTTTCGCGATAGTCGCCGTACATATACGCCTCGGGCACGAGCGAGCCGAACACCATCCCCAGAAAGTTGCCGTCGATCTTCTCTATCCGGCACGCCGGCACGAGCGTGTGGTCGTAGAGCACCTCGCCGCTGCGTGAATTGAGGTGCTTGATGTACCGCTGGTCACCGCCGCGGCCGCCGTCGCCGATCGCAAAGACGCTGTCGGCAAAGGTCCCCAGCATCTTGGCACTCTGCAGATCGTCGATCGTCAGACGGTTGCGGCTGATACGCCTCTGTGACTGTGCGACGACCAGTACCGACAGGCCCGTCTCCTTTTTCAGACGGTTCAGTTCACGCATCAGCGGCAGCGTGTCGCGGACGACGTCGTTCGAGTGTTTGAGATGCGTGATGTTGTCGATCACCAGCACCTTTGCACCGGTGGTTTCGACGAGCTGGGAGACGGAGCGGCAAAAGTATTCGGAAAAGCTGCGGCAGCCCTCGGGGACGTCTGCGTGAATATCGACAGCGACCCGTTTGAGCCCCTTGGAAAACTCGTATTCCTCGGCAAACGGAGCGTCTGCGTCCGCACGGTAACGCGACGCAAACTGTATCGCCGTCAGCTTGAGGTCGAGATACAGCACGGTCTGCGGGTCAGTTTCGCACATCATGGGCCCGACGCCCTCGCCGAGTGACACCGCCTCGGCGATCTGCGTCGCCAGCAGGCTCTTGCCCATGCCCTTGGCTCCAAAGAGTATCGCCATCTCGCCCTCACGCCACAGCCCGCCGCACAGCTTCCGGGGCGTCGGCAACGAACGCGTATCCGCCAACCACTCGTCCGCCCCTCGCAGATCGAACAATCCGTCCGCAAACAACCCCGATTCCGCCTCTCTCTCACTATGCATACCTTATCTCTCGTGTATCTGATCTTTTTGTGAGACAAATAGTAACAGATGTTGCAACACGTGTAAAGTGTGCTATCCTTGAAACAAGAGGAGGTATGCAAAAAGGCAAAAGTAAAAGGTAAAAGCCCAACGCGTCTCACTTTCTGCGGCCTCCGCGAAAAAACTCTCCGCTCTCCGCGTGGAACCGGTCTTTAACGCGGAGATCGCCGAGGTCGCAGAGATTGCGAAAACGACATGTGGGAACTTGCGGGGACAACGGGACAAGCTTGAGGAAAAGTAAAAAGCCAACGCGTCTCACTTTCTGCGGCCTCCGCGAAAAAACTCTCCGCTCTCCGCGTGGAACCGTTCTTTAACGCCGAGATCGCCGAGGTCGCAGAGAAGTGAAAGAGTGAAAAAGGGGAAAAGGGGAATGGTGAAAGATGGATGAACTACTGACCACCGGCCACTAGCCACGATCAATGACTTCCAAGACTTTCCAGACTTCCTAGACTTTCCTCACTCGGAACATGTGGGAACTTGATGGGACAACGGGACAAGCTACGAAATTATGAATGATGAATGACTTCCAAGACTTTCCCGACTTCCATGACTGATAAAAACTTTTTTCCAGAATATGTCTTTTTCCTGGCCTGCCGGCCACTGTGTTTCTGACGACACCTCTTGCATCGAGGTAAACGAAAAAATTACAGGCAGGTTAAATAGATGAAAATGACAGAAACACTTCGAAAAAATAAAAGGCTTATCCAGTTTGCCGCGGTGATCGCGATGATCGCAGCGTGGGTGTCGATCCCAATGCTTACGAGCGGTGTCAAGGCGGACTCGACGCCGGTTATCGTGCTTCGCAACGCAATTTTGGCGTCGTCGACCGGCAGCATCAACCCGCACGGAGCGGCCGCATGGCAGCTTTACCAGAGCGGCAACCGCGAGATCGAGGTCGAGATCGAGGATGTCAATCTTACGCAGGGAACCGTAGTTGAAGCGGTCGTCGATGGAGCGGTGATCGGCCCGATGACGATCGACGATCGTCAAAAGGGCAGGATCAAACTGAGAACCGAGGACGGACAGACAGTTCCGACGACCAATGACGGTTCGACCGTCTCGGTCCGTATGGGCACGACCGTCCTTGTCGCAGGCGTATTCGGCGGCGGCGGCCCGACACCGACACCGACGGCAACTCCGACAGGAACGCCGACGGGTACCCCGAGCCCTTCGCCGACAGGAACCCCGACCGGAACCCCGAGCCCGACGCCGACCGGCACACCGACCGGCACACCCAGCCCGAGCCCGTCACCGACCGGCACGCCGAACGCCAATGAGATCTACGCGATCCTCAGCGGCCCGACCATCAATGGTGCATTGCCCCGCGGCTATGCCGAGTATGAAATTCACAGCAGCCGCACCGAGCTTGAGGTTCGCCTTTATCAGGTCAGCCTTCCGGCCGGCACGTCACTGAGCGTTTCGGTCAACGGCACGGTTGCCGGCAACCTCGCAATGGAGAGCGGCGGCGAAGGCAGATTGCGGCTTCGCAGCGACAACGGACAGACCGTCCCGGTCGTTACGGCAGGCTCGACGATCGTCCTCAAAAACGGCGACACGACTGTCCTCAGCGGCACCTTTGCTATCTCGGGCGGCCCGACGCCGACACCGACCGGTACACCGCAGGGACGCAATTTCGAAGGCCGCTTGAATGGTGCAGGCGTAACGCCGCCCGTGACGACAGTTGCGATCGGCGAGATCAAGGTCCTGCTGAGCACCGACGAGAGCACGGCGACCATCACCGGTGAGATCAACCGCTTTTCGAGTGCTCAGACATCGGCTCTGATCCGGACGACCGTAGCCGGAACGACCACGACGGTTGCCGACCTCGGCACCTTTACGATGAGCGAGGGCGAGGCTCACTTTGGCCCGATCACGATCAATGTCACGGCGATGCAGGTCCAATTGCTCCGTATGGGTTCGTGGGTCGCGGTCATCGGCAGTGCCAATAACCCGGCGGGCGAGATCGCAGGGATTATCCGCAACGATTCGCACCACTCCGACTTTGACGGCGACGGCAGCAACGATTTCTCAGTGTTCCGTCCGTCGACCGGCACGTGGTACTCGCAGAACAGCCAGGGCTTTACCGCACAAAATTTCGGTACGGCTTCGGACGTTCCTGTCTCGGCCGACTATGACGGCGACGGCAAGACCGACCGTGCTGTGTTCCGCAACGTCGGCGGCAACGCGATCTGGGAGATCAACCGCAGTGCAGATGGCGGCGTCACCTCGACCCAGTTCGGTTTTGCGACCGATACACCGGTCCGCGGCGATTTTGACGGCGACGGACGCAACGACATCGGCGTGTACCGACCGGAAACGGGCGTCTGGTATGTCCAGAAGAGCAACGGAACGGGATTCCAGATCGTTCAGTTCGGCACCGGCGAGGACATCCCGCTATCGACCGACATGGACGGCGACGGCCGCTCGGATGTGACGGTTTTCCGTCCCTCGACAGGCGTCTGGTACTCGATCAACAGCTCGAACGGCAGCATCGCCATCACCAAATTCGGCCAGAGCGGCGATAAGCCGATCAAGGGCGACTTTGACGGCGACGGACGCGACGACCTGGCTGTGTACCGACCCTCGACAGGTGTCTGGTACATCTGGAGATCGACCAACGGTTCGTTCGACATCCGCCAGTTTGGCATCGCCGAGGATATCCCGGTTGCCGGAAACTACGATGGCGACAATGTTACCGATCTCGCGGTATTCCGACCGTCGACAGGCGACTGGTACATTTGGAGAAGCGTCGATAACTCGTACGAATTCAGACACTTCGGTCTGACCGGCGACATCCCGACGACTCGTTGATCAACACGGAAAAAGGCAGGTGACGGCACCTGCCTTTTTGATTACAACTAACTGAATGACGGCTACATCAAAAAGAGTGGATAGGGACAGAAATACATCCGATAGCAATGATAATTTGTTCCTGTTCGTTTTACCCCGGCTGGATTCCCCTCCTTCCAGCCGGGGCCTTTTAGTCTCTGAGCTTAGCCGCCAATTTTTCGATCTGGACCGCGTGACGCATCTCGTGTCCGCCGACAAGCACCAGCCATTCGATCGCCGACATATCACCAAAGAATGGATGCGGAAACTTGTGCGTATTCCCGTCAAACGTCTCAAACAACTCGCGGATCTCGTTGAATTTTGCCGTGACGGCCTCGATTTCCGCCAGCGAATCGCCGATCGGCTTGCCGCCTTCGGGTCGGACAAATTCGGGTGCTTCGACCTTGACGCCGACGATCGCCGACGACTTGGTCATAAAATCGTCGCTTACCGCGACCAAACCGCCGGAGGTCTTGCCCTCGGCTTGCGCTTTAGATAACAGGCGTGAACAGATCTTTGACATCGAACCATTGACCAGAGCGACGTGCTCGACGATCTGCTCGATCGTCCATTTTTCGCCCTCGGGCAAGGCCGATGCCTCGTCCGGCGAAACGCTCGCCACGGCGGCCAGAAACCTTGTTCGGATATTCTCGTTTCCCGAGTAGATCTCGGCTATCGAATTATATTGCATAGATCATTTTGGTGCCGCTGCGGCCTGCGGCGATAGTGCCAGACGGTGCCAACGCGAAAAGCTCGTGACATTGTCGGCCTCGTTCTTCATCCGCCGCACATATGCGGTCTTGAGGTATAGCAGTTCGTCGGACGGCCATTCGACCTCGACGATCGGGTTGTACGAAACGAGCAGCTTTTCGTCCGGCAGCGTCGTCAGCGGCTGGTCCGTCGCGGGCGGCGGCGGAGCGGCATTGGCATCCGCGTTGGCGTTTGCCGCCTGGGAGACACGCTGCTGTTCGCGGTCGTATGCCTGTGCCGAAATAAGCAGCTGATTGCGAAGCGATATCGCCGCCTGCGTCGGTGCCGTTCCCGAAGCGTCATAGATGCGTATCTGTGTGTCGAACGAGATGGCGATCTTTGCCGAGTCAGGCGACCAGACCGGACGCACTGCGGTCAGATTATCGTCGAGCCGTCGTTCGCGGCCGTTCTTTTCGATCACGCGGAGCCGTCCCTGCGGCACGAGCATCTCGCCCTTGCCCTCGGAGACGATCTCGAGATACTGCCAGTCGCGTTTTGTCGCGGCAAGGGCGGCCAGTGCCGAGCTGTCCGGCGACCAGACGTAGTAGAAATAGATCAGCCCTTCGTTCTGCGTGATCGGCTTGAGGTTGCCGCCTTCGGCGTCGCAGATGTAGATCTGCTCGGTGCGAAACGTCAGTATCCCGGTCGGTGACGCCGGCGTCGGTGCTGCGGTCTGGACCGGAACGGGCGTTGCCTCGGGGTCGGTATTGGCGGGATCGGTGACTGCCGCAGGCGTCGGTGCAATTTCCGGATTCAGCGGCATCGGGCCGGTTGCCCTGAGCATTGCCACAAAGGCGACCGACATCGAATCGGGCGACCAGACGATAGTGTCCGGAAAGTGGACGGCCATCGTATCCGGCGTGATCTTTTTCAGCAGTTTTCCGTCGGTCGTGTACATATCGAGCCGCGATTCGGACATCTGGTCCATCACGTTGCGATAAACGGCCAAAACACGCTTTTTGTCCGGCGATGTGATCGTCCGGTCGAGCTGTTCCTGAGTGCGGGTCGCGTCAAAATCGGCCTGAACGGCGGCATTTCGCTCATCGTTGGCCTGCGTTGCCGGATTCGCCGCCGGAGCCGGAACGTCCGCCTCGTAGCGGTAGTTGAGCCGCACGGCCGGAACATTGCGCATTGCCGTGGCCGTCTCGGGCGTACCCTGAAACAGTTTTTGCTCGCAGCCGAAAGATGCGGCGGTGACGCCAATGGCCAACGCAGCAAATAGTTGTTTGAAAGGCATTTTACTTAAGTTCGGCATTCAGATAGTCGCGATAAAGCTGCTTTTGCAGGTCGGTCGGCGCATCGACACTAGCAAAACTGTAGTCCTTACGCATGTTGCCGCCGAGCGTGAACGGCACCTCGCGCAGCTTGTCAAAGCGAAAGATCGTGAACGTCACCTTGTCGCCCGGCTTTTTATCGCCGATGTAGCTCTGGATAAAGTTTTGCGTTGCACGATAGCCGTCGATCGCGATGATCTGGTCGCCGGTGTTGAGGCCCTGTTCGTAGGCGGGCGAACCTGCCGGTATCGAGCGGACCGTCACGCGGCCATTCTCTTCTGCGGTGTCGGCACCGATGTACGCACGGCCCGAACCGGTCTGCCGCTCGTTCATCTTGAGGCCGATGCCGCTGACGATCGAGCTGTAGTCGATCTCAGCCGTACCGCGGACGTATTTTGCGAAGAAATCGTCGAGCGATTTGCCGGCCATCATCTCGGCGATCTTTTGAAAATCTGTCGGCGTGTAGTTTTTGCCCTTTTTGTAGAATTCGTTGTAGAGATGACGCAGGACGTCGTCGAGCGACTTGGTACCGCCGGACGCCGTGCGGATCGTGATGTCGAGCATCATGTTCACGATCTCGCCCTTGTCGTAGTACGAGATCTGATTGTTGATCGCGTTCTCGTCCGGGCGATAGTACTTGATCCAGGCGTCAAAGCTCGAGTATTCGAGGCTCTGCTCAAGTCGACCCGGCCTTTCCTGCAGCTGCTGTATTCCTGACGCACGGCCGCTCAGAAAATCGTTTTCGCTGATGATACCGGCGCGGCGGAGCAGGATGTTCGAGTAATACTCGGTGCCGCCCTCGGCGACCCAGAGCAGCTTGGTGTAATTCTCGTTCTCATAGTCGAACGGGCCGAGCGCGTCCGGCTTGATACGCTTGACGTTGAATGCGTGAAAATACTCGTGAGCGACAAGCCCGAGAAATCCGTCGTAACGGGCCTTGGGCTTAAAGCCAAAGCGGTTGAATTGCAGAGCGGTCGAATTGACGTGCTCAAGGCCGCCGCCGCCGCGCAAGTTTAGGATGAATGTGTAATCGTCATAGGGCAGTTCGCCAAATATTTTGTAAGTCTCTTCGATGATCTTGGTCGTGTCGGCAACAAGCTTTTTGGGGTCGTAGTTGCCTTCGCCGGTGATGACGTAACGGTGCGGTTTACCCTGGACCGTGAAATTGATCTCTTTGAAATTGCTGACCTCGAACGGCGAATCGTAGAGCACGTCGAAATTCGGCGCACGAAACGTATTCGTCTGGCCCGCGACACGCGGCAAGCCGGTCGCGACCTTCCAGTCGCCGTACCGCATGACCGTCACGGTCGCCGGGGCAGCAAGCTGATCTTTGACAAATAGTAACAGTGCCGAATTATTCCAGAATGCGTGCTCGTCATTGAGCTCGTTGGTTCGGACGGTCAGTTCGTTGGCGTATACCCTGTAGCTCACGACGATCTGGCCGTTCCCCTTTGTCTCGACCTGCCACGTGTTCTTACTGGTCTTTGTCCACGCTAATTCGCCGCCGCTGGCGTCACGAGCTTGGAAATCCTGCAAATGGCGGGCATATTCGCGAACAAGGTAGCTGCCCGGCGTCCAGACCGGCATCTTCAGCTCGACGCTCTTGGGCATCTGCGTCCAATTGAGCGTCATTTCGACCTCGAGATAGTGGGTCGACGGCTTGGTCATCGAGACCTTAAAAGCGATGTCGGGCATCACCGGTTTGACCTCAACGGTCGCCGGTTTGGCCGGTTTCGGAGCCTTTTTCTGTGCTGGCGATTCTTGGTACATAAACAGGACCGCCGAGACGATCAACAGTATTATAGCTTTTGAGGTCAATTTTTTTTGCATTACTTTGGCAAACTCCCGTGAGATGTTAAGGTTGTTTTTCTAGTTATCTTACAATAATTTCAGGATTTGGGCAGTTAGCATCTGCCGTTTCTACAGGCCGCATGGAGCAGGAGCCCGCAATCAAAAACACTGAGCCGGTCGCGAAGGAGCGATTTTTCACTCCGCCGCTGATCATCATCTTCATCACCATCTTTATCGATCTGATCGGTTTCGGCATGGTGATCCCGACACTGCCGTTCTACGCGGAAACGCCGCCGTTCAACGCTACTCCGTTCGAGATCGGGATGTTGTTCTCGATCTACTCGTGGATGCAGTTCTTTTTTGCACCCGTGCTCGGCCGGCTATCGGATAGATACGGACGGCGGCCGATTTTGTTCATTAGTTTGCTCGGTTCCGCGGTTGGCTATTACGTAATAGGTATTGCCGGTACGTTGACGCTCGTATTTGTCGGCCGCATTATCGGCGGCATCACCGGCGGCAACATCTCGACCGCACAGGCATACATCGCTGACGTTACATCAAAGGAAAACCGTGCAAAAGGCATGGGCCTCTTTGGTGCCGCGTTCGGACTTGGATTCATTCTTGGGCCCGCGATCGCCGGCATACTCAGCAAATACGGCGTCGCGGTACCGTTTTACTTCGCCGCCGGGCTGTCGCTTGCGAACGCCATCGCTCTTTACTTCCTGTTGCCCGAGTCGATCAAGGTCGGCGCCGAACGGGTCGTGCGGGAAAGGACGAACAGATTCGTCGGCGTTTTTGAGTCATTCAAGGATCGCAAGTTCGGGCTCATTAACCTGACCTACTTTCTGCTCGTCACGGCGTTCTCGATCCTGACCTATGCGTTTGTGCTGTTTACCGCGTTCCGCTTCGGTTTCAACGCCGAGGATAACGGTTACCTCTTTGCGTACGTCGGCGTGGTCTCGATCGTCGGTCAGGGCTTTCTTTTCGGCCGGTCGGTCAAGCAGTTTGGCGAGGGAAGGCTCGTCACCGTCGGCTGCATTGCGATGGTCGCAAGTCTCGCGACCTATCCTTTTATTACACCGGAATTTGGCGGCGTTACACTGTTACTCATCACAACGGCCATTTTGTCGCTCGGTAATGCAATGGCGTCACCGTCGTTGACCAGCCTTGCCTCAAAGATCTCGTCTGAAAGCGAACAGGGCAAGGCTCTCGGGATACTCCAGTCGGGCGCAAGCCTGGCCAGAGCGATCGGGCCGACCATCGGCGGCGTCTTGCTCAACAACTCGCTCAACAAGGTCGACAATGCCACCATCTTCCGCACATTCGGAACGGCTTCGGCGATCATGCTGGTCGCGTTTATCGCTGCACTCTATTTTAAGCGGTTTTTGAAGCTTGAGGTGGTAAGTTAGCTGACGGCACGCTTGTCCTGGAGCAGCGATACCGGAAATGTTAGCTGGAACGTAGTGCCGTCGCCATTCTGGCTTCGTGCCTCGATCGAACCTGCGTGCTCCTGAATAATTCCGTAAGACACAGCCAACCCGAGGCCCGTTCCGTTGCCGACGCCCTTGGTCGTAAAGAACGGGTCAAAGACCTTTTTGAGATTTTCGGCCGGAATTCCCTCACCGGTATCGATGACCTGTACGATCACGCGATCGTCATTCTCAAAAAATGTCTTGAGCGTAATGGTGCCGCCGCTGATCATCGCGTCGCGTGCATTTAATATCAGGTTCGTAAATACCTGCTGCAATTTGCCGCCGCTGCCAGTGATAGCGGGTATCTGTTCGTCGTAATCCTTAACGATCTCGACGCTCGATTTGCGGAGCTGCGGTTCGAGCAGCTGCAGGGTGTCATTCAACAATTTGTTGATGTCGAGATCGGTAAACTCAGTCGTGCTGCCGGCACGTGAGAAATTGAGCAGGTTGCCGACGATATTGCTGGCACGATCGGTCTGACGCTGCATCTTTTGCAGCAGGGCGTGTTTGGGGTCGGTCTCGGGGATCATGCCGAGCAGCATCTGCGTATAGCTCGAAACGCCGGTCAACGGCGTGTTGACCTCGTGGGCGACACCCGCCGCCAACAGGCCGATGCTCGAGAGTTTTTCGCTCTGCTGCAGCGTTTCCTCGAGCTTGACGCGGGACGAAACGTTTTCGAGCACGATGATCGCTCCGGTTTGCTGATTTGAAACCGACCGGAGCGGTGCGACCGCAACATTCAGTATCAGCGAACGCCCGGCGGCATCATAGGTGTGCAGCTTGTAGGCGTTGCGGATCTCGGTCAGATGCCAACGCGTTTTGCCGAGAATATTTTCGAGATTGAGTGCAAAGCTGTGGTCGAAGATGTCCTCGACGACCTTGCCGACCACGTCCTCGCGGTCAAGCCCGATCATTTGTTCGAACGTCGAATTGCACCTGATGATACGGCCGTCCTCATCAACGGCAAGAAGCCCGACGTTGACGCTCTCAACGATCGATTCGTTAAACTCTTTGAGCAATGCGAGCTCTTCGGCGTGCTGATGCTGCTCCTCGTAAAGGCGGCTGTTATCGACCGCAACAGCTATATAGCCCGAAACTGTGCGAAGGATCTCGAGATCCTCGGACGACAACAGCGAACCGTCGCTTGCCCGGCCGAGACCGATGACTGCGACCATCTTGCCGCGGGCGACGCACGGAACGAAATAGTGCAGTTCCTGACGAACGATCGTCGTACCATTGCCATTCGGTGCAAACAGGTCATTATCCTGCGGATCCATCTCGTCAGCCCGCACGATGCCTTTTCCGGCGGATTTTTGCCGGATCATCGTACGGAAATCTGACGGTATTTTGAACTCTTCGCTTAGCCCGACGGATTTTGCGACACGATACATCGATTCATGTCCGGCATCCTCGAGAAAAACCGCAACCTTCTGAACATCGAGAACCTGTTTCAACCGTTCGATCAATGCCTCAAGCAGCGGATCGAGTGCCGTAGTTGCCGACAGCGTTTTGCCGAAATCCAGGAGGCCCTGGCGAAGGTCGTAGCGTTCGCCGTAAAAGAATCGATCGGCCCTTTCCTGCAGATATCGTTTTAGCGGTTCGCTGAGCAAAACGATCGCACCCATCGCAACTATCGCGATTAGGGCCCGCAGGGTGATCTCGGTCGTCGACAGATTATTGCCGACCGCCAAAAAGACGAGGCCGAGTGCAACCGCACCGATCATCATGGCGATCGCCACGGTCGTCATCGCGTAAACCAGTGCACGTCGGACGACGACATCAACGTCCATCAGACGATACCGTACGACCGAATGGCCAAAGCTGAACGGGATGAGCGCCAGCGGCAGCGTCGTGATCGCCGTGGCAAAATTGTCGTCGCCTATCTGAACGCCAAACCGCGTCACGACCTGCATCACCAGGATCGGGACGACGGCGGCGATCGTTCCCCACATTGCCCATTTCAGGCGTTGGCGAACAACTATCTGTTTGTTCTTAAAGAACCTCCAGATCAAAAAGCCCGCACCGATCGAAACGCCGATGACGAAATGAGCCAGCATTGCGCGGTACGTAAGGCCAAAAAGGTTATACCGGTCGGTCCACGACGAAATCGTCTCGGCAATGCCCGTTTGGGCAAACAATGCCGGGATCAGCGAGATGGCGGCAAGCCAGACCCAAAGCACCACCGCCGGAACGTATAGAACATAAGTTTTCCAGCGTTGGTCGTCGAATACGGTATTTCGAACCGGATATCTTATGCAGAAATGCAGAAATAGCGGTACGAATAATGCAAAGGCAAGATCGTCGACAAGCCCGATCGCCAGATCAAGGTCCTGCCCTGTCCCGATCGATCGATACGTGTGGAATACAAACGCCGCCAGACAGACCGTCGCGAAATGAATCACGAACGGCGACTGGCTGCCCTGTTTGAACAATACAAAGATGCCGACGCCAAACCAAACGAGGCCGACTATCGACAAGAATACGATCGACGGTGTCCATCGCGGCACTGAGTCGATATTGCGAAGATCGGCGAAATAGTAATTGTCAGCGAATGAGTATGATGGCTTTTGATAAAAATAGGTGAGATTTCCGTCGACGCCCGCCGCGTCAAGGTACATATGAACATCTGCAACGGACGTGATCTCTTCGGTCTTATCGTCGCTGTCGAGACCGATACCGATCAACTTGTCACCGACCGCGATGCCGGCTCGTGAACCGGCGAAACCCGGTTTTACGGCTTCGGCGAAGATGCCGTCAGAACGCTGGACCCACGTTACGCCGTCGGTCGGAGGCAGTTTCTGAAAGCCCCGTTGGGAAAGGTTAAGCGCTCCGCCGGCCACCAGCAGAAATGCGGATAACAGCCATATCAAGCTCCAGCTTGTAAGAAACTTTCCTTTCATCAAAAGAACGCGGACTTCACCAACAATTATTCAACGCAAAATTCGTACCAATAAATATTGCCGCTCGTCGGCGTTAAGTTCCTTTGGATAAACCAATTTAAACAAGCTGTCTGTGTTGTAGCCGGATCCTCCTGAACCATTGCCCTTATTCATCTTTTTGCTCAACAATCCGAGATTTTGGACAAAAAAATATGCCGACGGAGAACGTTTCTTTCACAGAGAATTGGACACTTCCCTGTGAGATTCCGATTCTCGGTGGCACTAATTAGAATCTGACCAAGATGCCGCCTCGCAGCATGCGACGCTGAGCATTGATCCTTAAACTGCCTGATTCGCCAAAAACACCAGTTTGCGAATCGAAAATATTGCGGGCATCAACCACGGCCTCAGCTCTGAACGGCAAGCCGAGCGTCGGCAGATTTTGCGTGACCAGCATGCTCAGGCCCGGATCGTATATAGCGAGCCGGCCCTTGAATGGATCGATCGCAAAAACCGTCGCCTGTGACGACAGGCGGAACACGGTCTTGACGCTGGTACCGGTTTTCAGATCGGCGGCAACCTGGGCAAAGAACGACTGAAATATCGCGTTCTCAAAGATCTCGTTCGGCTCGGTAATAGCCGAGGCTGAAATTCGCTGGCCGTTACCGAACGAATATCCGGCCGCCGTGCTAAAGATACCGCTGAGACGCCGGTTGTAAACGACCCTGAATCCTTGTGTGCGGCCCTGCTGGTCGGCGACAAAATCGCCAAAGGCACCCGTGACCAACGTGTCGAAGGGAACACTGTTGAGTCCGACACCGCGGCCGAACGTAGTGTCGACGAAGGCGTTCGCCTCAATGCTGGAGCGGCTATCGAGAATTCGCTCGATACCAAATTCCAGACGATTGCTGCGGTTCATGCGTGGTTTTCCGTTCTCGATCACAAGGTCATCGACCGAGACCGGATCGCGAAATATCACGGCAGCATCTTCAAGCTCGACCGCCCTTGACCATGTGCGATCATCGGTCTGGCTGGTAAACGCGGTTCTGACGCGGGTCTTAGCGTCGACGTCAAACTGAAGCCCGAGTCGGGGGCTGAGCGAAAAATCGCTGCCCGCACCGACAAAGCGTGAATAGTCGAGGCCGTATACGAAAATAACGCCTTCGCGAACCTTCCATTCATCGGAGGTTTGAAATGAAAACTGGCCTAGTGCCCGTTCTTCGCCGCCGATGGCGACGGAGCCAAGATTGCCGAAAGCTGAGTTAATGCGGATCTGATGCTTATCGTTCGGGCGAAACTTTAATTCACCCTCAAACCGCAGCGGTGCGTTTCGCCCTTTGCCTAATTGGCCCGCAATGACAAACTCAGCGCTTTCGTTGATCGGCGTCAGGGCAGCAAAATTGACTCCGCCGTAGTTACCGCTTCGCGTTCCGGCAAAGTAAGTTTCAAGTACCGCCTGGCCGCGGCGGCCGCTTTTTTCGACGTCGTCAGTCTGTTCATTAAGGACATCGTCAGCAGCGATCGCGTTCTCATCGACCGGAGCTTCACCTTTCTGATTTTGGTAGATCGATCGCTGGCTCTGTGCCGCGCGGATACGCCATTTCGAGCTGTTTCGGTCGAGCCGCTTTTCCGGAAGCGTGTTGCCGCCGCCCGAACGCTCCAGACGGAAACCGTAAACGACATCCGCTGTTTTATTGACCTGAACGTCAGACAGCGTCACCGGATTAAAACCCTGTGCGACCGCCAAAACGGTATAGGTTCCCGGCATTATCTTAGCCAGAAAACTGCCGTCACCGGCCGAACGTACTTGTTTGAGAAGTTTTGAGGTGCCTAGCCGAAAGATCGCTACCGTCGCATCGGAGATCGGCGTCCCGCCGTCGTCGCGGACAACGCCGCGAATGATGCCGAGATTGCTGCTGTTTTCAACAACAACCGTTATGGTCGAGGCATTAGCGGTAATGACCACGGCAAAGATCATCGCCAGCGCAGCCGATGCCGTTGTTATCAACCTCTTTAGTTTGCTCTCGAACCCCATAAAATGGCTATTCCCAGTAACTTTGGTATTTTGTTCGCTAATTGCAAGTCTGTCAAGTTTTGAGATTGCCGGTTGTACCACGGTATGATGCGCATTGCCTTGACAAAGTTTGCCCTTAGGCTAGAATAAAAAGGTGCTTTCGGGCATAAGCGGAGACGTGGCTGAGCGGCTGAAAGCGGCGGTTTGCTAAATCGTTGTAGTCTTAAAAACTACCACAGGTTCGAATCCTGTCGTCTCCGCCATCTAAATTTTAGATTTTATATCTGTGATTTTGGATTGGCCGCCACGATTTTGTGGACGGCCTTTCTTCATTTCAAGGTTCTTATGACTGTACGAGTTCGTTTTGCCCCGAGTCCGACCGGCTATCTCCATATTGGTTCCGCACGGACAGCTTTGTTCAATTATCTGTACGCCCGGCACGTGGGCGGAAAATTCCTGCTGCGGATAGAGGATACTGATATTGCACGCTCGACCGAAGAATCGACCCGTTCGATCCTTGACGGACTTGCGTGGCTCGAACTTGACCACGACGAAGAGATCGTTTTCCAGTCGGACAACGCCGACAAGCACCGTGCGACCGCGTTGCAACTGCTCGAAGCGGGCAGGGCGTATCGTGATTTCACGCCAAAGGCCGAACCGAGCGATGCCAACGTTAAAGACGCAATTAAGGAGCGTGCTCGTGCCGGACAGGCCGAAAAGAACATGCGGAACAATCCGTATCGTGTGCTCTCGCGTGCCGAATCTGACGCCCGTGCCGCCGCCGGCGAACCGTTTGCGATCCGTCTGCTTGTAGCTGAAAGCGGCAAGACGTCGTTTAACGATGCCGTTTACGGACTGCAGGAACGCGATTACGCCGAGACCGAAGATCTCGTCTTGCTCCGCTCGGACGGCCATCCGCTGTACAACCTGGCGGTCGTTTGCGACGACATCGAGATGGCGATCACCCATGTCATCCGTGGGCAGGATCACCTGACCAACACGCACAAACAAGTGCTCATTTATGAGGCTCTCGGCATCACGCCGCCGACATTTGCCCATCTGCCGCTGATCATGGCTCCGAACAAAGGCAAGTTGTCCAAACGCAAGCATGGCGAGGTCGTCTCGATGACCACATACCGTGATGCCGGATTTCTGGCAGCGGCTTTTCGCAATTTTCTTGCGTTGCTCGGTTGGTCCGCAGGCGAGGAAAAAGAGATCTATACGCTCGACGAACTGGTCGAAAAATTCACGCTCGAGGGCATTCATCGCTCCAATGCGGTGTTCAATTTTACCGAAAACGATCCGCGAAAATGGACAGACGATAAAGCTCAATGGATGAATGCCGAATACATTCGTACCATGCCAGTCGATGAACTTATGCCCTTCGTTAAGCCCGAACTAAAAGCTGCAAAGCTCTGGCGTGACGAGTACGAGGACGACGACAAGGCGTGGTTTGAAAACACGATAAACCTGATTCGCCAGCGTTTCTTTACGCTCAAGGATTTTTCAAAACAAGGCCGAGCTTACTTCAGCGAAGACTACGATTTCGACTCGGCCGCGATCGAGAAGAATCTCAACAAGTTTCCCGATCTGAAAACGTGGCTGCCCGAACTCGCCGACCGGTTCGAAGCCGAATTCACCGATGACGGAACGCAGGCTGCCAGCCTGCGAGTGTTTACCGAGGAAAACATCGAAACCGTCGTCAAAGCCTTCACCGAAGAAAAAGGCACCAAACTCGGCGTCATCATGAACGGTGCTCGCACGCTCCTGACAGGTGTAGCCGTCGGCCCGTCGATGCTCTCGGTTTTCGAGACACTCGGCAAAGATAAGACTATTCTCCGGCTGCGCAGTCAGGTCGTTTGGAATATTTAGCAAATTCGCTGCATTAATTTGGTCTTTAGCCGTTCTAATTCTACGTGAACCGCGTATGAATCGAGCACCATCAAAAACCACGCCGCTATTTGCTCTCTTGATCTTGTTCTTGAGCGTGATCGGAGCTCTGGCGCAGACCGATATCGAGCAAAAACGTGCCGCCGCCAAGGCTGCGTATGACGAAGGCGGCCGGTACAATGAACAAAATACCTACCGATCCTATCAGGTAGCTCTCGAACAATACCGGCTGTCTGCGGACCTTTACAAAGAGATCGGCGACATCGGCAATTACGCCAGCTCCTTGTTGGGTGTCGGAGCAATGCTCGAACATCTCGATGAAACGGATGCTGCGTTGGACGCCTATCTCCGAGCATTGGCAATGTTTCGTGAGGTCGGGCACAAACTGCTTGAAGCAAGAACGCTGAACAATCTAGGCGTGCAATACGAACGTCGAGGCGACAAGCAAAAAGCTCTCGAATATCACGAACTGGCTCTGCCGTTGAGAAAGATCGCCGGCGACAGGTACGGCGAATCAAACTCGCTTAACAGTATCGGATCGGTATATTTGGATCTGGGTGAACGGTCAAAGGCGATCGACTATTTTAACCGTGCATTGGCGATCCGGATCGAGATCGACAATAAGAAAGCCCAATCCATCACGCTTTCAAATCTCGGCAGAACCTACGAAGAATTGGGTGAAAGGGAAAAGGCTCTCGAATATCTCGAACGTGCCTTGGCTTTGCGAAAGGAAGTTGGCGACCGTGGAGGTGTCGCAACCGTTCTGAATAACATCGGAATGGCGACATCCGGCCCGGGAAATGAGAAGAAAGCTATCGAGTATTTTGAACAGTCGCTCGCGATCCTGACAGAGCTTGGACTCGAGAATCGAAAAGCGACCGTTTTGGACAACATCGGCACGGTTTACTCAGAACTTAACGAATTTGAAAAGGCTCTGGCCTATTATCGCCGGGCTCTGCCGCTTTACCGGGCAATGTCTGAAAAGGACGGCGAGGCGACTGCACTCAACAATATCGGATTAGCCAGCGCCCGGATCGGCAACACGACTGCGGCTTTCGACAACCTGAATAACGCACTCGTTATCGCCCGTTCCGTGAGGTCTCGTCGACTCGAGGCAATAATTCTGGGCAACCTGATGCTAGTTTCAAAACAGGTTGATCGTCTGGCCGTCGCGGTGATCTACGGTAAGCAGTGCACCGGCACCTATCAGGAATTACGGCGTGCAATAGGCGGCCTCGACCGGTCTGTACAGGCTACTTACCTAAAAACAGTTGCGGATAATTACCGTTCCCTCGCTGATCTGCTGATCGAGCTCGGACGCTTTGCTGAGGCCGAAGATGTCCTGCAAATGCTCAAAGAAGAGGAGTTTTCCGAATTTGTCGAGCGCGATGCCGATGAGATCAAAAGCCTCGATCGCCGTGTGAAGTTGACCGAAAAGGAAAGACGGCTGGTCGCTCGTTACACATTGCTGGCAAACCGTGCTGCCGAATTGGGCGAACAGTTCAACAAGCTGGATGAACGTAAGCGATTGCTTTCCCGACGCGAGCAAGCTCTCTCTGCCGAAGAGGAAAAGCGGTATCAGATCTTAACTGTCCAAATTGCCGATGCAAATACAGCGTTTCGCTTGTTCCTCGAGAAAGAACTGATAAACGAGCTCGGCACTGAGAATGCGAAAACGGTCGAACAGGACCGCGGGCTGCAGGACAAACTGCGTAAATGGGGCAACGGTACCGTGGCACTTTACACGGTCATTACCGAAAACCGGTATCGCGTGATCCTGACCACGCCGACCGTGCAGGTCGACGGAAAGACCGAGATAAATGCGGCTGTGCTCAACAAAAAGATCTTTGCCTTTCGCAAAGCCGTCGAAGATCCGAAAGTTGATCCGCGGCTATTGGGAAAAGAGATCTATGACATTCTGATCAAACCGATAGAGAAGCAGCTGCAGGCGGCCGGGGCAAAGACCTTGGTTTGGTCGCTCGACGGAACGCTCCGCTATGTTCCGCTCGGAGCCCTTTCGCCCGACGGCAAATCATATCTCGTCGAGAAATATCAAAATGCGATAATCACGGCGAAAACGCGCGAGTCGCTGGATGATACAAGACCGGATTGGAAGGCACTCGGGATGGGCGTGTCCGAAGAACAGACGATCACGGACCCGGAAAATCCTGATCAAAAGCGTAAACTGAGCGCGTTACCCGGAACCAAGGCAGAATTGACCGCGATCGTACGCGATGACAACAACCCGAATGAAAAAGGCATTTTGAGCGGCAGACGATTTCTCGACAAGGAGTTTACGTTAAAGAATTTCACCAATTCGCTAACGGCGGAAAATTCTGATGGAAAGCGAAAATTTACCGTCATTCATCTGGCCAGTCACTTTCAGCTCGGAAATGACTGGGAATCTTCGTATCTGATATTGGGTGACGGCAGCCTGTTGACGCTCGAAAAGCTGATCAATTCGCCCGAGATCAGTTTTGGCGATGTCGAACTCGTAACGCTTTCGGCCTGCAATACGGCCTCGGCTGCCGGTTTCAACGGAAAAGAGGTCGATTCGCTGGCCGGAGCGATTCAATCGAAAAGCGGCAAGGCCGTGCTTGCCACGCTTTGGGAAGTCTACGACGAAAGTACGGCGTTATTGATGACCAACTTTTATCGCATGCGAAATGAGGCTCCGATAACAACCAAGGCTGATGCCCTCCAAAAGGCGCAGAAGTTTTTGATCTCGGAAACCGAATTTTCCCATCCTTACTATTGGTCAGGATTTGTATTGATCGGAAACTGGCGTTAGACCTCGATAACGCGGCGCTCGACTGGTGACGACAGGACAATGGTGGTGGTCGTAATGCCATATGGCGTTAACCGATCGATGACTTGCTGAAGGTGTCCGACCGAAGCGACCGCGACCTTCATGATAAACGAGTCGCCGCCTGTACCGCGGTGACATTCGAGAACCTCGTTCGACTCTTCGGCGACCTCGATTATGTGACTGTAATCGACACCGGTGATGCTCATTCGGACAAATGCGGTGATCGGCAACCCGACCTTGGCGGTGTCGATCTCGGCCCGATAGCCAGTGATGATCTTGGCGTCCTGTAGCTTGTGGACACGCTCGATCACGGCCGGTGTCGTCAGCCCGACCCGCCGCCCGAGTTCGGCATAGCTCGTACGGGCATCAGTCTGAAGCTCTTTGAGAATTTTGCGGTCAATTTCGTCTAACATATTCTGATCCTGCTGGAACCCGAGATCGGGCACAACACATTATAAAGTTCGGCTCGCAAAGAAACTAATATTCTAAAGCAATATGACCAGATTAACTAAACATTCTTATTCAAACATTCTATGGATTTCATTACAATTAGTTATTTCAAGTTAACCCTGACCGATAGTTGCTCATCTAAAGTATGCAAGGAGCTACCCTAACGATGCTGACTGATACTGCTTTATCCGCGGCAGAGGCCGATTTTGAGATCGGGAATTACCGTGTCTCGGACGAAGACCTGCCGGAATTTAAGGACCTGAAGTTCGAGAACATCAACGAGCTTCACATCGACCATTCGGGAGCGAATGACGCGGGATATCGTGCCCGCCGCGATTACATCGCGAGCTGCGCCAAGAGCTTTCGCGAAACCGGCGTGATCACCGACGTCGAGTACAACGCCCGCGAGCAACGCGTCTGGCGTTACGTCGCCGAGGAACTCGAGGAACTGCAGCAGAAATACGCGTCGCCCTTTTACCTGCGTGCAAAGAAAGATCTCGGCATCCGTACGGACCAGATACCGCAACTGTCGGAGATGAACCGCCGCCTGAAAGAGCTGACCGGATTTCGGCTCGCCCCGATCGAAGGGCTGGTCGAAACACGCGGCTTTCTGTCGTGGCTCTCGTACCGCGTTATGCTCTGTACGCAGTACATACGGCATCATTCGCAGCCTGCGTACACGCCCGAACCGGACATCGTCCACGAAGCGATCGGCCACATCCCGATGTTCACGAACCCGAATTTTGCAGACTTTTCGCAGTTCATCGGCCACGGTGCACGCATCGCCACCGACGAACAGCTCGAGCAGCTCGGCCGCCTCTACTGGTTCACCGTCGAATTCGGCCTGGTCGAACACGAAGGCGATATCAAGGCTTACGGAGCCGGCCTGCTCTCCAGTTTCGGTGAACTCGAACACGCTTTCTCAGCCAAGGTGGAACGTCGCCCATTCGACCTAGAAACCGTCATCAACCACGAGTACACCTACAGCGACATGCAACCGGTCCTATACGTGATCCCGTCTTATGCTGAACTAAAAGAGGTAACACGGAAGTATATCGAAAGCTTCGGAAAATAAATGTCAGAACCGGGAGCTATAGCGACTGGGTTCTTTGAGCGTTAGAATTTAGTCATGATTGGTGAAGCCGAATACGAAAAACTAGTTGCCAAGCTCGACGACCTCGTCGATCAAGTCGGTGAGGCCGAGTCGCATACGCTTGCTTCGATGATGGGTGTTTTGTCGGCTCTAATTGAAGATTACGAGAATGTGAACGTGCCAGAATTGGCTTTGAAGAACTGAGCCTCGGCGAACGAAGCTTAGGAATTTATGATCGACCTAACACGAACAATTTTGGTTGCGGTTTGTATGACAGTTTCGTGTGTTTCTTTGGTTAATGCACAAGAAAAGCAAAATGGAAAACCGTATTTGTGCAAAAACCAATTCGAAGTTGACTACATAGGCTATGAACGAATTTTAGGCCCGGTAGAAACTGCAAACATAGAACGAGAAACCTTGGTTTCCGAAGGACATACATTATTTACTAATAAGGGTAAGCCATATGTGTTTGCAACTTACAAATATGATCGTAGCGGACGGTTGATAGAAAAAAATTTCTACCGAGTTGATGGCGTGGCCTTACCTAAATCAACCTTTGACTACAATGCTGCTGGCGACCTTGTTAAAGAGAATTACTTTAGTGCGATAACGAACAAGCCGCATCTCGAAACAAACTATATCTACGAAAATGGTTTTCTGAAAGAATCCATAGGACGGAATATTGAGGATGGTGGTTTCTTGAGCAAGAAGGTGTTTACTTACGACTCTAACAAGAACTATTTCGAGTTTGAAGAAACTACGTCGTATAAATCTCCAACGATTAGGGTCGGTTTTAGGCAGGATGAAAAATGTCGATTTGCTGAAGCCTTTGGGTATGGCGATAACGGAAACGTCGCAGGTAGAAGTGTGATCAACTTTGACAGCTTCGATAATCCGAGTTCAATCATTTCATATTCAAGCGACGGAACAATTTTAGCCAAGCGTAAATATGAATATAAGTACGACAAATACAATAACTGGACCGAGCAGTCGGATTTTTCCTGGAAAACTGAGAATGGTAAACCCGAGTGGGTTCTGGTGGAAATCGGCTATCGTAAAATTAAATATTTTGATACGAAGTAATGTAATAGACAATCATGACTACACAAAATCCATTAGGACTAAAAAAGATACATCACGTTGAGTTTTACGTTGGTAACGCCAAGCAGGCGGAGTTTTATTACCGCAAGGCGTTCGGGTTTTCGCGGGCGGCGTATCGCGGGTTAGAGACGGGTGACCGCGAGGTGACGAGCTATGTCGTTCGGCAAAATCGCGTCAATTTTGTGCTGACAACGCCGCTTTCGCCTGACCATCCGGCGGCTGAGCACATCAAGATGCACGGAGACGGTGTTCGGGATATCGCGTTTCAGGTCGAGGACGCCGATCACGCTTTTAACGAGGCAGTACGACGCGGAGCGACCGCGGTCACGCAGCCGCACGATCTGACGGACGAAAATGGTACCGTCCGTCACGCCGCGATCGCGACATACGGCGACACGATCCACTCATTCATTTCGTACAACAATAACAACGGCCACAATTACAGCGGCCCATTCCTGCCCGGCTTTATCGCGCAGGAGGTAGTGGGCGAGGATGTCGGCATCCAGCTCGTCGACCATATTGTCGGCAACGTCGAGCTCGGCAAGATGACGCACTGGTGCGATTTTTACCGCGACGTGCTCGGCTTTTTCCGCTACATCACGTTTGACGACAAGGACATCTCGACCGAATATTCCGCTCTCATGTCGATCGTTATGTCGGACGGCGGGCACAATATCAAGTTCCCGATCAACGAACCTGCTGAGGGCAAGGGCGGCAAATCGCAGATCCAGGAATACATCGATTTTTACCGCTCGGCCGGTGCCCAGCACGTTGCTCTGCTCTGTAAGGACATACTCCACACGGTCGAAAAGCTGCAGGCGAACGGCGTCGAATTCCTCCGTGTGCCTGACACCTACTACGACGAGATACCCGAACGCGTGGGTGAGATCGACGAGGACATCAGCGAGCTCAAACGCCTCGGCCTACTCGTCGACCGCGACGACGAAGGCTACTTGCTCCAGATTTTTACCAAACCGGTCGAAGACCGCCCGACCGTTTTCTACGAGATCCTCCAGCGAAAGGGTTGCAAGGGATTTGGCAAAGGCAACTTCAAGGCTCTGTTTGTCTCGATTGAAGAAGAGCAGCGGCGACGTGGAAATCTATAAGAATATTTGCCTGCGAAATACACGAAATACACGAAACAAAAGACCTTTTCTCTTTCGTGTATTTCGTGGGCAAGATCTCTTTTTATGAAACTAGAATATCAAACCGGTTTTGGAAACGAATTTGCAACCGAGGCGGTCGAAGGGGCTTTGCCCATCGGGATGAACTCGCCGCAGCGGGCTCCGCTCGGGCTGTATGCCGAACAGTTATCAGGCTCGGCGTTTACTGTGCCTCGCTCGGGCAATAAGCGTACGTGGACTTATCGGATCAGGCCGTCGGTGATGCATAAGCCGTTCGAGCGGATCGACAACAAGCGTTGGCAGAGCAAGCCCGACGATATCGACATCACGCCGAACCAGCTTCGCTGGGACCCGCTTCCCGTTCCGGCCGAACCGACCGATTTCATCGACGGCATCACGACCATCGCACTCAACGGCGACCTGATGTCGCAGGCCGGCATCGGCATTCACATTTACACGTGCAACAAGGGCATGGGCGACCGCTATTTCTACAACGCCGACGCCGAGATGCTGATCGTGCCCGAGATGGGACGCCTCGGCTTTTTGACCGAACTTGGAGCGATACAGGCCGGTTCAGGATCGATTGTCGTGATACCGCGCGGTGTGCGATTTAAGGTCGAGCCGCATCCTGACGACAAGCAGTGCCGCGGCTATATTTGCGAAAATTACGGTGCCCTTTTCCGCATTCCCGATCTTGGCCCGATCGGCGCCAACGGCCTGGCCAATCCGCGTGATTTCGAAACGCCGGTCGCCTGGTACGAGGACCGCGAGGGCGAATTCGAACAGGTCGCCAAATTCGCCGGAAATCTGTGGTCCGCCCCGATGACCCACTCGCCGCTCGACGTCGTCGGCTGGCACGGCAACTATGCCCCGTACCGCTACGACCTGCGTCGATTTAACACGATCGGCTCGATCTCGTACGACCATCCGGACCCAAGCATTTTTACCGTGCTCACGTCGCCCTCGGGCGAAGCAGGCGTCGCGAATTGCGATTTTGCCATCTTCCCCGAACGCTGGCTCGTCGCCGAAAACACATTCCGGCCGCCGTGGTACCACCGCAATTACATGTCCGAATACATGGGCCTCGTTTACGGCCAGTACGACGCCAAAGAAGAAGGCTTCCTGCCCGGCGGCGGCTCGCTCCACAACCAGATGTCCGCCCACGGCCCCGACCTCGACGCCTTTGAAAAAGCGTCGAACGCCGATCTTGCACCGCAAAAGCTAGAGGGCACGATGGCGTTCATGTTCGAGTCGCGATACATCATCCGCCCGACAAAATTCGCCATGGAATGCTCGCAATTGCAGAACGAGTATTTTGAGGTTTGGCAGCGGTTGAAAAAGAATTTTTAGAATTAATATGACAACTCCCAAACCAGAGCCTCTGATCTTTCCTAGTGGGGTTCGCTTTGCGCGAAAAAACGAAATGCCCCAAGGCAATGACAAAGACCTCGCGCGAATCGCACGGGCAAACGTTACGACTGGGTATATTCGCAACGATGACGGAGGTCCGACATTTTCCTCGTACTTCGAAGCGAATATCCATGCACCCAATGTATTTGCAGTTTTTACCGAGTTAGCCGAATCGCTTCTTCCCGACATTGCCGCACCTATTATAGGCCTTAAAGACGAAGAACCGACATTTGGCATTTATACTGACCTTGCATCTGCAATCGGCGTTTTCAGACCATTTGAAGATTTACTCCAAAATGATGGATTCCTGGAGTTCGGCATCACTTTTCAGAATAATGGAAAGATCGAGGAAATATTCGTGAAGTCTCCAAAGTATTTCACTATCTGGACAAATCAACCTGAGATTGTAACTCAAGTGCTAGAAGTTGCCGGGATTCCGAAGTGTCAAACTCTTGAGTTTATTGACGAATATCCGATGGTCAGTAAGAGTGTGGATAAAATGGGCAATGCTGTGTGGCCAAACGTTTACGAAGCGCTCAAAGCCGCCTTTGGACGTTTGCCGATCGCGGTACTGGACCAATAGAAATGGCACTAGAAATGAAGGAATTAGTATTTTTCGCCACACCCGAAAAAGGCGAGGTCTCGGCCATTCTGATACGGCCCGAGAATGCTACACATCTTCTCGTTCTAAGCCACGGAGCGAGCACAAACATGCGGCGTGCGACGATGCAGGCGATCGCTGACGCTCTTGCTGTGCAAGGCATCGCGACGTTTCGGTATAACTTTCCTTATACTGAAAACGGTCGCGGGCGGGATTCGGCGGCGGTTTGTATTGAGACGGTCAGGAACGCCGTCGCGGCGGCTGGAAAGGCAGCTCCCGATCTGCCGATATTGGCGGGCGGGCATTCGTTTGGTGGGCGAATGACGTCGACGGCGCAGGCGGAAGAGCCGCTGGACGGCGTAGCCGGGCTTGTCTTTTTCTCTTATCCGCTGCATCTGCCCGGACGGCCTGACACAAAGCGAGCCGAGCATCTGGCGAATATCAAGGTTCCGATGCTCTTCCTTTCCGGAACACGCGACGAACTTGCAACGCTCGATCTGCTCAAGCCAACGATCAAAAAGCTTGGCAAACGTGCCGCGCTCCATTTGCTTGATACGGCAAATCACAGTTACAAGATCCTCAAGAAGTCGCGAACCTCGGCCGAAGATATTTTCGCTGAAATGGCGCGAATTATGAATGATTGGACAGGTGATTTTGGGTTATAGTATTCCGCATGAAGTTGATACTGCCGATATTCGCATTTCTCATTTTTACCGTTTCTGCACACGCTCAGACACCGACGCCCACACCGCAGCCTTTTCTGATGGCAGTCGAGGATACGTTCTACATAAACGGACGGGGTGTTGTGGCAACTGGCAAGATCGAACGTGGTGTCATTAAAACTGGGGACACTATTGAGATCATTGGACTAAAGGCCACCAAAACCACGGCCGTCGCGGGAATCGAGCTATCTCGAAAGATGGTATCAGACGCAAAGGCCGGCGATAACGTCGGGATCTTGCTTCGGGGCGTCGAAAAATCTGACATTGAGCGCGGCCAGGTGCTCGCAAAACCAGGGACGGTGAAAACATCCGCCAAGATCAAAGCCACGATCGACCTGCTCGAATCTCATGAGCGTGGCCGCTCAACACCGATCAGCGACAAATATCGCGGACAGTTCTATTTCCGCGGCGTTGGCTTTTCGGGTGTCGTTACTTTGCTCGGAGGAGTAACATCTGTCGCGCCCGGTAAGAAAGGAACGGCGGTTGAGATCGTATTCGATAAACCTGTGCCAATCGAAAACGGCCAGATATTCGGCATTAACGAATCAATCCGCACGATTGGCAGCGGCACGGTCACGGCCCTTATCCAATAGTTATGTGCCGAAATATCAAAACACTTTTCAATTTCGACCCGCCCGCGACGACAGACGAGGTCAACGCATCGGCGTTGCAGTTTATACGAAAACTATCGGGGTTTAACAAACCGTCAAAATCGAACGAAGCGGCATTTGAACTCGCCGTAGAACGCATCGCTACCGCGGCTCAGGAAATGCTCAATTCGCTCGTTACCAACGCCCCGCCGCGCGATCGGCAGATCGAGGCTCTACAAGCGCGTGAACGCTCGGCTCTAAGGTTCCATACCAGCTAGTTATAGATGAGGAACGATACATGATCGCATTGGTGGCGGATGCACAGGCCTTGTCTTTGAACCGTTGACCGTATCGGCCCGTCACGGTATTTGCAGGCGGCCCGATCTCAGGCCTTTGGCCGCTCGATAAGTAGTGGTTTTTCAAAAGGAGTTAACGATGAGTGATACGCGGCGCGTAGTTCATACAAGACATGTATTAGCTGTAAAGGACCTTGCGGTCGAAACGGCTTATTATCTCGACAAACTTGGCTTTGAGCACGACTTCTCGGCTCCGGGTTGGGAGTTCCTGTCGTTTGGAATATTCAAGCTGATGCTTGGCGAATGCCCGGACGCGATGTCGGCACAGGAGTCGGGTGATCATTCGTACTTCGCACATGTACTAGTCGAAAATATAGACGATGTATTCATGGAATTCATGGAAAACGGGGCCGACTTTGCTCAGCACGTCGCCAACAAGCCTTGGGGCCTGCGCGAATTCAGTGTCCGCACGCCTGGCGGACACCGCTTGACGTACGGCCAACTGATCGACGAATAAAACACGAAAACACAAAAACGGCGTGCTCCGCAGAACACGCCGTCCGATCTTGGATCACGAGCGATCCTGTTAAGTTAGACTGTCTCCAGTTTTATTAATTTTCATAATATCACCCCCTGTGGCGACAGTATCTCATAACCGGGGACGGCCAAGTCAAGTATTTTCTACTCCATCTCGCTCTCGTCTATGTCGAAGTTGGCATACACCTTCTGGACGTCGTCGTTATCGTCGAGGGCGTCGTAGAGTTTCATCATCTTGCGGGCATCGTCGCCGGCGAGGGCGATATAGTTTTGCGGGATCATTGAGATCTCTGCCGCTTGGGTTTCAACGCCGGCGGTTTTTAGGGCATCAGTAACCGCTTCAAAGTTATCGGGTGTACTGAATATCTCGTAAACGTCGCCTTCGTCCTGCATATCATCGGCACCTGCCTCGATGACGATCTCAAATAGTGCGTCCTCGCCCATCGCCGTTTTGTCGACGACAATGTAGCCCTTTTTGTCGAACATCCAAGCTACCGAACCGGCTTCGCCCATATTGCCGCCATTCTTCGAGAAGATGTGTCGGATCTCGGCGACCGTGCGATTACGATTATCGGTCATCGTCTCGACCAGAACGGCGACGCCGCCGATGCCATAGCCTTCGTAGGTTATCTCGTCATACGCGACGCCCTCAAGTTGGCCGGTACCACGCTTAATCGCGCGGTCGATAGTGTCGTTGGGCATGTTCAGCCCTTTGGCATCGGTGACGGCTTTGCGGAGTCGAGCGTTCGAGTCGACATCGCCGCTGCCGCCGGTGCGAGCAGCGACCGTGATCTCTTTGATCAGCTTGGTAAAGATCTTACCGCGTTTTGCGTCCAAAGCACCTTTCTTGTGCTTGATTGTGTGCCACTTGGAGTGTCCTGACATTTGATGAAACCCTTAATTTTATTGAATTAAATTCGAATAAACGAATATAACACGCCGCATTTCGCTTTCAAAATGGCGTATTAGCCCCAATGGACCTCGCGAATCTGGCCCTCATCGCGTAGAACGTTGTGGATGAGGTCGCACAATCTTCCACGCAGTTCAGAATCTTGTGATCCGAAGGGATTCCACCCGCGTTCCTTTTTGATCGTGATCAGCCATTCGGCATGATCGGCCGCACGGGTTCCCGGCATCAGCCCGAAACCGAGTGTAAATGATTCGCCGGCGGCGGTAACTGATTCAGTCCACCCGTCGCTGCCCGATGGCTTCGGTTCGCCAAAGGTAAATTCGTCATGCCCTGATTTTGTATTCAGCCAACGTGCAAGGTCCTCGCCGAGCCTTGCCTTATTCTCAGAGCCCTGTTTGATCTGTCCGCTATCAAAGAGTCCGGTCGTAAACGATATCTGATTTTTCATTTGATCATTTCCTCTAGCTTTGATTGTGACAGGTTCGTGATCTTTATTCGCTTATTTTTTGACGTGGTGCCCCCGACGATCTCTATATCGCCCCTGGAGACTCCCAACTTCTTTGCCAGCAGCCTGATCAATTCCGTATTCGCCGCACCATCGACCGGCGGAGACGCAATGCGTATCTTCAGCGCTCCGTCGTGTTCGCCAATGATCTCGCTCTTCGACGCTCGTGGGACTACCCGCACGTCAAAAACGACCGTTCCATCTTTTTGCGTCAAATTCATTTACGTAACACCTTCGTCATGCCTATTTTTATGCGAATGGGGTTATTATAGCTGACAAGAGCCTTCCTCAGGAGCGATTAACATGAACCCGATTCGTAACCGCCGTCATTTTCTGCTTTTAGTTGCCGTCATTTCGATAATATTGCCGTGTGTATACGTGGCGGCATTGCGTCAAGCATCGGCCGAACCTGAGGCTTTGGCGTTGAGTCCGCCGGATGCATTCAGCTCGAAGCCGGCCGGGCGGCTCCTGATCGATGCGGCCACTGGATTGCCGGCCGTCGCGCCGATGACGATGAACTTTGTCCGTACGCCCGACACACTCGGTCACGACGGCAAGGGCCGCTACCTGATTGCCGTCAACAGCGGTTACGGAACAATGGTGGATTCGAAAAGTAAGCCGCAACAGACGCTTTCTGTTATAGATCTTGCTGCAAAAGAACCTAGCGTCATTCAGAGCATTTATTTTCCCGCCCCTCAAAGCGCGAATGTCGGACTCGTATTCAACCCGGTCTTGCAGCCCGACGGCAAATACAGGTTTTACGTTGCGGGAGGTTTTGAGAATAGGATATGGATGTTTGGTTACGACCCGAAGGCCGCAATACCTGTCTCGCCTTCGAACAAGCCTGATGAAAAAGTTAACGCTCCATTTATCGACGTCACCGCCTTTGCTGAAAACGCTCCTTCTCCGCACTACAACGACAGCACGGCCGGCGTTTATCCGACTGGCATTGCTCTAAGCCCGGATGGCGAAACCCTCTACTCTGCCAATAATCTTGGTGACACTCTCGGCATTGTCAGTGACCTTAGGGATCGGCGAAAAATCGGGCGCGTTGCTCTCCAACGGCCCGGTTCTGAGCAATTCCTCTATCCCTACGACGTGAAACTGTTGACGGCAGGCAAACGTGTGTCCAAGGCCTATGTCTCGCTATGGGGCGACGGCACGATAGCCGTCGTCGATCCGGCAATGAAGAACCGTGTGGCCCATATCACGGTTGGTCGGCATCCGACCGCTATGCTTTTGAACAGGTCACAATCGCGTCTAATGGTCGTAAACTCGGATGCCGATACGGTCTCAGTGATCGACACTCGCACTAACCGCGTGATCGAGACCATTGATGTCCGACTCGCCGAAACAGCTAAAAATGGTGCCAGCCCGGAGGGCATCGCGTTGAACGATGACGAAACAACGCTTTACGTAGCTAATGCCCACGTTAACGCTGTGGCGGTTGTGCGTCTGGCCGCAAACCCGACTCCGAAAGACCGTTCGAAGCTGCTCGGTTTTATCCCCACCGGCAAATATGCCTCGGCCGTCGCCGTAGTTGGAAACAGGTTGTTCTTCGCCAACGGCAAGGGTACGGGCATGGACAATTCATCGCAGATCATCAACGAATCGGGCTTGTATCCGAACATGCCGAACACAGCGTTTCCGGGCAGTACCTACAATAAACGCGGCATCTACAGTGCGGCTGCGGTGACTGGGAGTATTAGCTTGGTCGACGTGCCTGATGAGAAACAGCTCTTCGCTTATACGCAGACGGTAATGCGTAACGAAGGCCTGCTCGGTCGAGAAAAGCGAAACATCTTCCCGGGCGGAAAGTCACCGTTCAAGCACGTGATCTATGTCATTCGCGAAAACCGCACGTACGATCAAGTCTTTGGCGACGTGACAAACAGCGGCGACGGCAAAATGGCTGACGGTGACCCGTCGGTCGCGATCTTTGGTGCATGTGACAGTGCACGTTCGCCAAATGGCGACAAGCAGAACATTACGCCGAATGCCCGGTCGATCGCTCTACGCTTTGGCCTGCTCGATCGCTTCTTCGTCAACGCTGAGGCGAGCCCCGACGGCCACAATTGGTCGACCGCCGCCTTTTCAAACGATTACGTCGATAAGGCGTTCCGCTGGGAATATTCAGGCCGTGGCCGCACGTACGACTATGAGGGATTTAACCGTCTGCCCTCGTACAATCCGCCGGGAGGCCAACCGCCCGTCGCTCTCGCTCCGGTCTTCGACGTCCCGGCGACAGGCGATGACGTCGCCAATTTCCTGAAACGCTACGTCCCGTACCTGCACGGCGCCCGTGATATTGCCGAGCCCGAATCGCTCTATTTGTGGGACGCAGCGAAGCGTGCCGGGCTTTCATACCGCAACTACGGTGAGTTTGTCGGAACAGTCTCCGCTGACGATGTAAGGGAATTGAATACGCGAAAACCAAAACGTTATCCGGATATTTCACCGACCGTAACCGCGTTTGCGACCAAGAGATCGCTCGAGGGCAACATTTCGCCCACTGTGCGTAACTTCGACCAAATGACGCCCGACAGTTTTACGACCGAATCGTACCGTGTTGCCCGCACGTCGTCTGAGCCGATCGACGCGGCCATCACCGAAGATAATGCGAATCCGGCATTTCGTGGAAATTCACGTTACGGAGCGTGGTCTCAGGAGTTTCGCGGATTTGTCAAAGATCTAAATGCAGGCAAGGGCGACCGCATGCCGAATCTCTCGATCGTCCGCCTGTCGAACGACCATACGAGCGGTCTGCGGCGGGGAACTCCGACGCCTCAGTTTTACGTCGCGGAAAATGATTATGCTCTTGGCCGGTTGGTCGAGGACGTGTCGAAAAGCCCGTACTGGGCAGACACTGCGATCTTCGTCGTTGAGGACGACGCTCAGGACGGCCCTGACCACGTGGACGCTCATCGTTCTCCTGGTTTGGTCATCTCCGCCTACAATCGGCCAGGTGCTCTCGTGCACGAGTTTCACAACACCGTCAGCCTGATCCGTACGATGGAGTTGTGTCTCGGACTGCCGCCGATGAACTTCCTCGATGCCAACGCCACACCGATCGACATTTTCACGGCAAAGGCTGACCTGCGACCGTACGAAGCTGAGATGCCGATCGTCGCCCTCGACAACCTTTATCCTCCGGAAAGGCCGAATGCGGCAATGGCCTACTATATGGATCTGACCGATCGTCAGGACCTGGAGCATCAAGACATGGCCAATCCGCGTGAGCTTAACGAGATCATCTGGTTCTCGGTCAAGGGCGACACGAAAATGCCCACGGCTCTACGGATGCCCGCATTTGATCTTATGACCGCCGGAGTTAGGCTCGAGGATGACGATGATGACGAAGCCGACGAGGATTAGTTCGTTACAAATACTCGCAGCACGATCGATTGCAAAAAGCCGATCAGCAGCAAGACGATCATTGCCGAAATGTCGAACATCCCGATCGGCGGTATCAGCCGCTGGACCGGCAGCAGAATCGGGTCGGTAACGCGTCTGACAAAACCGAGAAACGTCTTTTGTGTAAAGACGAACCAACTCGAAATAAAGCGGATAAAAATGAACAGCACCAGCAGGCTGAGCAGACCGTAGATCACAAATCCGACAAAGACCTTGGGGTTTCCGGTAGCCACACCTGCGGACAGTCCATCGATGACAAAGAACGTGTTACCAACGATCTGCATCGAGAAATAAGTCAGCACGAGTCCGATAAATAGTGTCAGTAGCGGGGCAAGCCGCGTGTCGACACGATACATTGCCAGAAAACGCGACGCGGGATAGACCCACTTTTCGGTTGCCTTTCGCACCTTAAAGCCAAACCTGCCGACCTTCCCGAATGGGTTCGGGTCCGAATAGTTGAAAATCAGCCGCAAAAGCATCACCCCAAGAAATATGCCGAAAATGCACCACACAACGAGGCTAATTATCGGGAAAACGTTGGTCGATAAGTAAAGATTCATATACATCTACTGCGAATATTCTCTTTCACCAAAAATAGCCGTGCCGACGCGTACTACTGTCGCTCCCTCTTCGACGGCGACCTCAAAATCGTGGCTCATTCCCATCGAAAGTTCACCGTGTCCTCTCGCGAATGCACCCGACTCAGCAAGGCCGTCGCGGATCTCACGCAGGCGACGAAAGTACGGACGCGTCATTTCGGGATCTTCGAAATAAGGCGGCAATATCATCAAGCCGTTAAATCGCAGGCACTTACAGCGCTTCAAAAACTCAGCCAATGCCGGTAGCTCGGTCGCATCAATTCCGGACTTGGTCTCTTCACCTGCGAGATCGACGTGAACAAATACGCTTAGTGCATCGCGTCCCTCTTCGAGACATATACGCTCGAGCCGCTCCGCTAGTTCGAGCGAATCGACCGAGTGTATGACGTCGAAAAGCTGAACGGCCTTTCGTGCCTTGTTGGACTGCAGTCGCCCGATCAGGTGCCACTCAGCGGCATCACGACCGATCTCGCGAATCTTCGATTCGGCCTCCTGCACCTTGTTTTCGCCCAGTGAAACGGCTCCGGCAGCTATCGCCTCACGGAGCACCGGCACAGGATGCGTCTTGCTGACTGCGACCAGCTTTACGCTGTCCGGATTACGGCCTGCACGCTTTGCCGCCGCCGCGATCATGGTTCGGATGTGCTCCAAGTTTTGTTTAATGTCGGTCGTCACTTAAATCAAATATAGCAAACGCGTCTGCCATTCTTGAATTTCCCCGCTCGAATTCGTATTATCAAGGTTCGCCGTATGCGGACGTGGCGGAACTGGTAGACGCGCAGGTCTCAGAAGCCTGTTGCCGCAAGGCAGTGGAAGTTCGATTCTTCTCGTCCGCACCATCTTCAAGGGACAAGGTATCTAGGTGCCTTGTCCCTTTTGATATTTCAGCTTTAACCGATGTCAAGGTTTTGCCTTCTTGGCAGCTTTGCGTGAGACTCAGACTAATGCGAAATGAATTTACGAATGCGATAAAAGCGCACGAGGGAGCATTTGGGCTAAAATTAGCTGACGACGCGATCGAGCGGCTCGCTGATTATTACGAACTCATACTCGAACACAACCCGATCCTGCATCTCGTCGGGCCATGTACGGCTGAGGAGTTTGCGATGCGGCACATACTCGAATCTTTGACCCTGCTGGAATATCTGCCGAGAGGATCTCGTTTCGCGGACATCGGTACCGGCGGCGGGCTGCCGTCGATCCCATGCTTATTGGTTCGCGGTGACCTGAAGGCGGTTCTGATCGAATCTAAGGAAAAAAAGACCAAGTTCCTCGAGATCGCAACGATGTCGCTCAAGATCAGTGAAAGGGCAGCGATCGTAAATAAACAGTTTCAGGAAGTCGATCCGGGCAATTGCGAATCTATCACCTGCCGGGCCCTTGATAAATTTACCGAAAAACTTCCGCGTCTGCTCAAATGGCGAAAACGGCGACAAATGCTTCTTTTCGGCGGGCCCAATCTTCGCGATGAGCTAAATAACCAAAAAGCAACATTTGTCGAGAAGCTAATGCCGATGTCCGAACAGCGGTACCTCTTCGTTTTGAATCGCTAATACAGTTACCTGACGTCGAGATCATATTCTCGCAACCGGCGATAGAGTGTCGATGGCGAGATGCCGAGCAGTTCGGCGGTCTTGCCGCGATGCCAGCCGGTCTTCTCTAATGCTCCGATGATCTGTTGACGCTCGGCATCGCGCAGATTGGTCGGCGAGGCGTTGTGGAACGTGCTGCCGCCATTAGTGTGCGGTACGTTGTAACTCACTGACACCACCGGCTTCTCAGTCCTAAACGCGACCTCCGGCGGCAATTCCCGCGGTGTGATCATGCCGTTGTCGGAAAGCAAAATAGCTCGCTCAAGGCAGTTTCGGAGTTGGCGAACGTTGCCATTCCAGTCAAAAGCGCACAGTGCCTCGATCGCGGAGGGCGACATTTCGGGTTCGTTATGGCCGGCAAGCTTGTGCAATAGGTGACGGGCAAGCGGTTCGATATCCTCCCGGCGCTCTCTAAGCGGTGGAATATTTACCTCAAAGCTATTGATGCGATACATCAGATCGGCACGAAATATTCCGTCTGCTACGGCTGTATCACGGTCACGGTTGGTCGCCGAGATCAGACGAACGTCAACCTCGACCTTCTTCACTCCGCCAACACGGAAAAATGAACGCGTCTCAAGTGCACGAAGTAATTTCGACTGCAGCTGCATCGGCATTTCCATGATCTCGTCGAGGAAAAGCGTGCCGCCGTCGGCTATCTCAAACAGGCCAAGTTTGCGTGAACGTGCTCCTGAAAAAGCCCCGGCTTCGTAGCCAAACAGCTCACTTTCTAGTAGCGTATCCTGCAGAGCGGCACAGTTGAGATCGATGAACGGTTTGTCGCTGCGGCGGCTGAGGCGGTGTATCGCTTGTGCGACCAACTCCTTGCCGACGCCGGATTCGCCGGTAATAAGCACGGACGTGTCCGACGGTGCGACACGATTGACCAAACGCAGAGCTTCTTTCATCTGAGGCGATTCGGCAATTATGTCGGGCAATGAACTGGTCGATCGTGCGATCTGCGCTCGGAGCCGTTGATTGTCGATCTTTAGCTGTTGCTTTTCAGCCGCCTGTGTAACCAAAGCGGACAGTTCAGCAATGCGATAAGGCTTTGTCAGATAATCATACGCCCCGAGCTTCATTGCCTCGATCGCCGATTCGACCGTCGCCTGGCCGGTCAGCATGATGACCTCGGGCGGGTTCTGACAGCGTTCGCGGGTGCGTCGGAGCAAACTGATGCCGTCGAGACGCGGCATATTTATGTCGCACAGTATCACGTCATAATCCTGGTGTTCGAGCATTTCCCAGGCTGCTTCGCCGTCGGCGGCCTCATGCGTTTCGTGGCCCTGTCGGGTCATCTCTTTCTGGACCACAAGCCTTAAATTCTTTTCGTCGTCAACTACTAATAGTTTTGCCATGATCGGGGGTTGAGGTGAAACTGCGGCTAATTAGCCATCGGAAGAAAAATACTGAACGTCGTGCCCTTGCCCACGCTTGAACGTACGCTGAGACGGCCGCCGTGTTCGGAGATGATACCGTAACAAACCGCAAGGCCCAGACCCGTTCCTCGACCGACCTCTTTGGTCGTGAAAAACGGTTCGTAGATCTTCGACATGTTTTCGGGTGGAATGCCCGTCCCTGTGTCGGCCACGCTGATCACAATTCGATTGCCCTGATGGTCTGCCATAAATGTCAACTCGCCGCCATCCGGCATCGCGTCAATTGCGTTTGTAGCCAGCACGATTATCGCTTGCTGGATCTGTCCGCCGTCAGCATTAACCGGCGGCAGCTCGTCAGCGATCTCCAACTTGATCGCGATCTTGTCGCCTCGCTTTTGATGCGAGACCAGGTTTGCCGCCGAACGCACGACTTCGCCGATGTCGGTCGGCAGACGGTCGCCGGTTCGAATGCGGCTGAAATCTAAAAGCCCGGTCGTGATAGATTTACATCGAAACGCCTCGCTTTTGATCAGCCCGAGATATTCGGTCAGGTCGGCCTCGGAATTGGAGCCCGAAAATGCGCCTTCATCGATCCTTTGTTCCAACGCCTCCGCACAGGCCGCGATGGTCGCCAGAGGGTTATTGATCTCGTGGACAACGCCTGCCGCAAGACGGCCGACCGCAGCGAGCTTTTCTGCGCGTCCGATCGCGTGTATTGCTTCGACGCGGACGGTCACGTCCTCGCCGACCGTGATCACATGGGTTACCTCGCCGGTTTCCGCGTTGCGCATTGGAACCTTGCTTACCATCCAATGCCGAGTCGAACCGTCGTCGGCAACTGTTTGCTGCTCTATGCGCTCGATCTCACCGGTTCGAAATGCCCGTTCAAATTCCTGCCGCAAACGGCCTTGCGGGTATTTCGCCAATACGTTAAAGACATCCCTGCCCAGCGCGGAATCACGCGGTATTCCCTGCACACCGACCTCGCGGTGCCTATTCCAGGTGACGATCTTATAATCGCGGTCAACAACGTAGAGCGAAACCGGCAGAGCATCGAGCACGGCTTCGGTAAATTTCCGATGCTCCTCGCGTGCCTGATTTATCGAGTTGTTCAGAGCCGCTTCGTAATGAGCCGACAGATTTATGCTCATCGCGGCCATTTGGGTGGCGGCCTCGATGATCTTAGCTTTGTGCTCATTTCCGTCTGCCGCGTTGGCAAATCCGGTGACGATCACGCCTTTGATCTCGCCGTCGATCTGTAACGGCGAAACATACTCGCACGCATGCTGTCCCTGACCGAACATAAACTCGACCCGGTCGTTCTCGATATAGCCGATCTGCGGCGGCATGAACTGCAGCCATTTGTCGAATTTGGCACGCTCCAAAAAATCAGCGTTGACCTTTCCTTTTCTGTCGATCGCGCAGCTTACAAGCCCTATGTTCTTTAGCTCGGCAGCAAAGAGGCAAAATTCCGCATCCAATGATTGCCGAAGAGCCTCGGCGACACGGCTCGCTACCTTTTTCGGGTGCACGGTCACGAGCAAACTGCGGCCGAGGTCTGAAATGAACTTCAGGTCTCTGGCCGGATCAGCCGTCTGCGAAACGGCAGAATTCGGGCTCGCATCCTTGTTTTGCGAATAAGGTAACAGCATGTTGGGTGGTCTGTGCCCGTAGATTGCGTAGGGGCAAAGACACAGGCGAGGGGAAACGTTGAATTGAGAGGTAAAGAAACTCTCTTTCTGATTAAAAACGATTTTAAACATTTTGTCAATAGTTTTAACAGTTTAGGAATATTATTGACACCCGAATTTATTCGGGCAAGAATGGTTATGTAACGCTATGTTCGACTCCAAAAAGGTATTGCTCCGGCCCGGGATGCGGACACTTGCATTGACTGCGGTAATGGTCGTGCTTGCTGCATTCACGCATGCTCAAGAGGTCGTCGATAAGACCGTCGCATCGATCAGTGACGGTACGCGGACCGAGTTGGTCACTTACTCCGAACTGATGTGGCAGCTCGCGTTGCAGCCTAACGTGCCGATCGATCCGCCCCGTGCTGATGACCTTAACGCGGCACTGCGACGGTTGATAGACCAGCGTCTGTTCTCGCTCGAGGCCGACCGTCTGCCTCGTCCGGCTCCGACTGACGCCGAGATCAAACGAGAGATCGATAAGATAGTCAGGTATTTTCCGTCGCCGGCGGTATTTGAATCGCGGCTGAAAGGGGTCGGATTTGATTCGGTCAAGGACGAGAATTTCGAACGGCTGATCGCCCAGCGGCTGTCGATCGAGAATTATATTGAGTTCCGATTTCGCTCTTTTATTGTGGTCACGCCTGAGGATGCGGCCGTTTATTTCCGCGAGGTTTACGCCCCCGACTTTAGAAAACGGTATCCCGGCCTGCTGATGCCGACGCTTGACGAAAAACGAGCTGAGATGAGCAGTATCTTGACCGAAGAGCGAATCGCCCTCAGGCTCGAGAGTTTTCTCGACGATGTAAAGCGTAGGGCCGATATCGAGATACTTTCGGAACCGTTTTAATTTACCGTCTTCGCCAAATTTATTCATTTTTTTTATGCTCAACCGTGCTGTATTGATCTTTGCTGTGATCGGCGTGCTGGCGTTATCGATCAAATGGAGCACTGCTGAGCAAAGATCGGTCGGCCGTGAGCCGTTCGCGATTCCGGAGACGCGAACCGCTGCGGCCTTTGCCGTCTCGCCCGCCGCACGCGACATCGCTGCAAAGATCCATCTAAACAAACCCATAAAAGGTGCACCACTCAAACTCAGGGACGACCACACACCCGCGCCGTCGAACAGCGTAATTAGCACCGGCAGTGCCGACGGTTCGCCGGCACGGACGTCGCTGGTGCCGATGCCCGCAACGTCGCTGTCGTTTGACGGCCTGTCGAATTACGACAATATCGCCGCTTACAATCTGGTTATCCTGCCGCCCGATATGTCGGGTGATGTCGGCCCCGATCATTACGTGCAGACGGTCAACGCACTCGTCCGCGTTTACGACAAAAATGGCTCTCCGCTGATCGCTCCGTTCAAGTTCAGCGACCTTTTCGCGCCGATCGGAGGGCCATGTTCGACGCGAAATGACGGCCTGCCGGTCGTTTTGTATGACACGCTCGCCGACCGCTGGCTGATCAGCCAGTATTGCTACAACGTGCCGCCGTTTCGGCAGATGGTAGCGGTCTCGAAGACCGGCGACCCGACCGGCGAGTACTACGTCTACGAATTTGCGATGCCGAATGTCCGGATCAACGATTTCAGCAAATTCGGCATCTGGCCCGACGGCTATTACATGTCTACCGAGGAGTATCTCGGTTCGGATTTCGCGGGTTCCGGGTTGTTCGCCTTCGACCGTGCCAAACTGCTCGTTGGCGACCCGAATGCCAGCTATATCTACTTCAACCGGCCGTCAAATTCGCTCAATCGCCGCAGTAATTTTGTGCCCTCTGACCTCGATGGACTGCGGCCTCCGGCTGTTGGGGCACCAAACACATTCATCAGCTACGCGGCCGACGAATACGGCGACGCCGCGGACGCGATCAGGCTCTTTGATCTTCACGCCGACTTTGCAGATCCGCTTAAATCGACGCTGACCGAGCGTCAAGAGAGCCCGCTCGCGGTTGCGGCATTCGACCCGACCAGTCCTGACGGCCGCACGGACATTGCCCAGCCGGCACCCGGCGAATTTCTTGATTCCAATAGCGATCGCGTCAATTTCCGCGTAGCGTACCGCAATTTCGGGGGCCACGAATCGCTCGTTTTCAACCAGACCGTCCGCCTGTCGCAGACGCCGTACCGGGCCGGTGTCCGAATGTACGAACTTCGCCGCTCGGGCGGCGGAGCCTTTTCCGCGATCGAACAATCGACGATCGGCGATTCCGGGGCATCACGCTGGATCGGCAACTCGGCTCAGGACCATCAGGGCAATCTCGCGGTCAGTTACAATCTAGTCAGCGACGTAAAACAGCCGTCGATAAAATACACCGGACGCCTTGCGACCGAGCCGGCGGGCACATTCCGCACCGAAGGTTCGCTGGTCGAGGGAACCGGAGTACAGAAAGCGTTCGGCTGGCGTTGGGGCGACTATGGCGGCATGACTGTCGACCCCGTCGACGACTGTACATTCTGGACGACCGGCGAGTATTTCACGCAGGAAAGTCAGGATTTCAGCGACTTTACCTGGCTCACGCGAATCGGCCGTTTCAAGTTTGACGAGTGCACGCCTGCACCGCGTTCGCTGATCACCGGAACGGTCACGAACGCCGTGTCCGGACTGCCGCTGGCGGGTGCAAAACTTACCGCGAGTGCGTATTCGCGAACCACCTCGGCGAACGGTTCATACGGCAATATGGCGGTGCTGCCGGGCACTTACAGCCTGACCGCGTCAGCCAAGGGCTACCGTTCGCAGACGGTTACGGTATCGCCCGCAAATGGTCAGACTGTGACGCAGAACTTTGCACTCCAGCCCGTCGCGGAGATCGAAAATGGCGGCATTCAGCCGACCGCTGAGAGCTGCGGGACCAACGGAACGCCCGAACCCGGCGAGACGGTCACATATTCGTTCGCACTCAAAAATACCGGTTCGCTGAACACACAAGATCTAGTCATGACTCTGTTGCCAACGGGCGGTGTGACCGGCCCGAGCAGTCCGCAAAATTACGGTGCACTCACGGTCAACGGCCCGACGGTGACGCGGCCATTTACGTTTACCGTCGCGTCCGGCGTCACATGCGGAAGCCCTCTGACATTGTCGTTCCAACTCCGCGACGGTTCCGAAGACCTCGGCACGCTCGTCGTCCGTCTAACTGCCGGCGTACCGAAGATCGCCTTTCGAGGCGACTTTGACCGGCTCACGGGCCCGGGCTTGCCGCAGCGTTGGATGACGTCGGCCTCGGGTGCACAGACCAGCTGGCGGGCGTCGCGTGCACGTTCGGTGTCAGGGCCAAAATCGCTCTTTTCGCCGGACCCAAATCAGATCGGACTGAACGAACTGATATCGCCCGTTTTTCGGGTCGGAACGACCAACGCCGAGCTGACATTTCAGAACTGGTACGAGCTTGAGACCACGTTTTTACGAAACCGTCTTTTCGACGGATCGGTGCTCGAGATCAGGATCGGCAGCGGCGACTGGCAGGACATCGTGGCGGCCGGCGGACAGTTTATCTCGGGCGGTTATGATGGTGCGATCGATGGCTGCTGTCAGAATCCGCTTGCCGGACGACAGGGCTGGTCGGGCCGCAGCGGCATCAATCCCGTCTCCGAATTCATCACCACACGTGTCAAGCTACCGGCGACAGCCGCCGGCCAGCTTGTCCAACTCCGCTGGCGTGTCGGCACCGACATCGGCACGTTTCGCGAAGGCCAGTACATCGACGATCTCCAGGTCACCGACGGCTTCGTCTGTGGATGCTCTAACTGACGGAACCTCGTCTGGTCACGCCCGAAAGTAAGGTAAGTCATTCATCATTCTTCCCTGTCCCTACTCTGCGGTCTTTGCGTTTGAGAACAAGTCCACGCCGGCAGTTTTGAGTTCCAACTTTAGTTGGCTCTTCCGTGACATCTAACAGTTGCAGAGTGCCACTATATCCCCTTTTTTTTCGCGAACTTGTTGAATAAAACGGTATGAAATATTCCTACTTAGTGGGAAATAGTAGGAATCCTTAATAAGAGCGAAAACGCTAACTGTTGTCATAATTGTGGTTAGAGCAATCAGGCCCGCTGTCCCGCTTGTCCCAGCAAGTTCCCACATGTCACGAGTGGACCACCGCCATCCAAGTGCCTTTTCATTCATCATTCATTATTCGATATTCATCATTTGTCGGCTGTCCCGCTTGTCCCAACAAGTTCCCACATGTGGGGAGTCGGGGAAGTCGAGAAAGTCTGGAAAGTCCAAGAAGGCATTGAATGTTGAGTAGTTCGTTCATCCCTTTTCCCTTTTTCACTACTCTGCGACCTCAGCGATCTCTGGGTTAAAGACCAACTCCACGCCGAGGCCGGAGAGATTTTCGCAGAGCCCGCGGAGTTTTGAGTTCCAACTTTAGTTGGCCCTTAGGTGAGATAGAAATCGCAGACAGTTACTCAGCATTCATTGTTAGACATTCATCATTTGTCCGCCGTCCCGCTTGTCCCGGCAAGTTCCCACATGTCACGAATCCCAAATCTCAAATCCCTTTTCCGAGGTCCCAACTCGCACGGTCCACGGCGCCGTCTCATTCGATCTTGTTGTCAAAGATCTAAAACTGTAACATTTATTATATCATTCGTGTCAACTGTGACGACGTGTATCGGACGTGGGATTGAGTGTGTCGCGTGATCAACGGTTGGCGATCCAAGGTCTCCGTTTCACGACTTGGGACTGATAGGCCTGTTGGGTCTTGACGTTGGGCGTCAAGAGCCGTATTATCGTAAGTTCGCTGCCGGGGTGGCGAAATTGGTATACGCACTAGACTCAAAATCTAGCGGGCTTAACGCCCATGTCGGTTCGACTCCGACCCTCGGTACCACAATACAAAAACGGCTCTGGTCCATATAGGTGACCAGAGCCGTCTTTTTTTGCGTTGTTGCTTACCGACTAGTTACGTCGATAGTTAATGCGTTCGCCGTTGTCATTGCGAACAGTTCGGATGCCGCTGCCGTTTTTCTGAACGGTCGCGGTCGCACCGTTGATGGTGAGCGTCGTGCCGTTGAGCGTACCGTAGGACATATTGCCGTCCATATTCACGGTCACCTGGCCATCACGAGTAATGGTGAGGTAGATCGTACCACCGTTCTGCGGGTTTCGGGCATTGAACGAACCGACCGCCCAACTGATCGGGTTATTGCCGCCGGTCCAGCCGCCGTTATTTCCGGAGTTACCCCAACCATTTCGTGAATAGTTGATGGTCTCGCCGTTATCGTTGCGTCGGGTGCGGATGCCATTGCCCGACTGTGAGACGTTCGACTGTGCACCGTTGATATTGAGCGTCCCGCGATTGTAGGTTCCGTAGGAAACCGACCCGTTGACATTTGCCGTGACCTGGCCGTTTCGAGCTATCGTCAACGTGATCTGCGAACCGTCCGGAGCTGTTCCGTAAAACGTGCCCTGTGCCCAGCTCGGAGGTGTGCTGGTCTGGCCGCTGCCGTTCCAACCGCCGCCTCCGCCGCCCCAACTGTTGCGTGAATAGTTGATCGTCTCGCCGTTGTCGTTGCGACGCGTCCGAATCCCGTTGCCCGACTGTGAGACGTTTGACTGAGCACCGTTAATATTGAGGGTGCCGCGATTATACGTGCCGTATGACATCGACCCGTTGACGTTTGCCGTCACCTGACCGTTTCGGGCGATCGTCAGCATGATCTGCGAGCCATCAGGAGCTGTTCCGTAAAACGTGCCCTGTGCCCAGCTCGGAGGTGTGCTGGTCTGGCCGCCGCCGTTCCAACCGCCACCGCCATTCCAGCCGCCGCCATTAATGCCGGGCAGGTCAAACGCGTCAGCGAGGGAATTTACGTCGTTTCGCATATTGTTCCACTGACGTTCAAGACTGCGGCGGAACGAAATGGTGGTCATCATAGTGTTGACCGGCTGAGCCTGACGAATAACGTTCGAAACCTCGTTTCGGTTTTCCCACCAGGAGTTTCGACGGTCAAATTCGCGGCGGAGTCGATCCAAGGCATTCTCGAAATCGCGAACGTTGCCGTTGAAACGATCTTCGGCGCTCGTACCGTTGAGATTGCTGTTATCCATTGCCCGGTCGAAATCGCTCCGAAACGTATTGCTGCTTGATTCGAGTCTGGCAATAATGCGGCTGACATCAGCCTTTGAATATCGATTTTGGTTGCGAAGCACCTGAGCGTCGGCCGCCGACGGCAATATGATCGCCGCAATGCCAAGGAATGTACTCATTAATAGAGTTACTAAAAGTTTCTTGTTCATAGTGGTAGTCCTCTCTCGTAATTAACGTCAACGGCCGTGGCCACGATCGACATGTGTCAAGGGTGAGCGCCCGTGCACTAAGTTTATTGATACAATGGTCAAGTAAATAGCCTAAAAAAGCAGGTTGAAGGCAATCGTTTTGACACAATTATATGCCTTCTGTTTGATTGTTACAATCGAATGTTGAGTTCGCCGGAAATTGCACCATTGATGAGATTAGCCGAACTAGATTTTGACCTACCGGAGCGCCTGATCGCCCAGGAACCGCAAACCCAACGCGAGGGCTCGCGAATGCTGGTCGTCGACCGCAAAGCAGGCGAGGTCTCTGACCACCGATTTGTCGAATTTCCCGATTTCCTGCGAGATGGCGATCTGTTGGTCGTCAACAATACCAAGGTCTTTCCGGCAAGGCTCTTCGGCCACAGTGAAACAGGTGCGCGGATCGAGATATTTTTGGTTCGTGAGGTCGGAGAAGTCCGCTGGGAAGCTCTGGCCCGCCCCGCACGCCGTCTGAAGGTAGGCAAACGTGTGCTGTTTGGCGAGAACCTGTCGGCCACCGTTATCGAAAAGCTCGACGACGGTAAGATCGTGATCGCATTCGAATCTGTCGGCCCGCTCGACGCCGTGATCGACGAACTTGGGCGGACACCTCTGCCGCCTTATATCAAACGCGAACAGGATGCCATCGACCGTGACCGCGAACGTTACCAGACGGTCTATGCAAAAAATCGCGGCGCGATAGCCGCTCCGACCGCCGGGCTGCACTTTACTCCTGAGGTGTTTGCCGAGATCGCGGCACGCGGCGTTGAACGGGCCGAGATCACACTCCATGTCGGCTACGGCACGTTCGAACCTGTCAGGGTCGACGATCTGGCCGAACATCGTGTGATGCCCGAACGTTACGAAATAGACGCCGAAACGGCGGAGAAGCTAAACCGTGCCAAGGCTGATGGCCGCCGGATAGTTGCCGTCGGTACGACCACGACGCGTGCACTCGAATCGAACTTTGGCCGACTCGGGCGTTTCGAGGCGGTCAGTTCGCTGGCAGATCTGACGATCACGCCGGGCTACACGTTTGGCGCGGTCGACGCACTGCTGACAAATTTTCATCTGCCGCAGAGTTCGCTGCTCTTGCTTACTTCCGTCTTTGGCGGACACGAACTTATAATGAATGCTTATCGTCATGCAGTCGCCGGCGAATATAGGTTTTATAGTTATGGCGACTGTATGCTGATCGTATAAGCGAAACAGACCCCGATGGCCGTGCTTGAGACAATTCGCAATTTTCTGACGCCGGCAATATTTGCCGAGCCCGAGGTCGTCGTGCCGGCTCCGCCATCGGTGTATTCGATCAGACCGCTGACGAGCGACCACCTGAAGGAAACGTTGAGGCTCAATATCAGATGTTTTCGCAACGGCGATAACTACACCAAACACACGTTTGAGTATTTGCTCAACGAGCCAAAGACACTCAGTTATCGTGTGATGACCGAAAAAGACGAAATGGTGGCGTTTGCGTTTGTCATGATCAACGAAAATGGCGCCGCACACCTGACCACGATCGGGGTCGCACCCGAACATCGCCGCCGCCGCATTGCCGTAAAACTGCTGCAGCACGTTGAGGACGCGATCAGGGCCCGTGATGTTGCCACGATCCTGCTCGAGGTCCGTGTCGGCAATACCGAAGCTCAGACGCTTTATCGAAACGCAGGTTACACGGCAGTCCAACGGATCAACAAATATTACAACAACGGCGAAGATTGCTTTTTGATGATGAAATCGCTGGTTTGAACCTCGGAAAACGATATTGCAACCTAAACTGCCCACAATTTACCCGATCACCGACACCGTGTTGAGCGGTATTTCGCACACCGAACAGGTCCGACGCCTGACCGCGGGCGGCGCTCGTTTTATTCAGTTGCGGGAGAAACGACTGCGGCCATCTGAGTGGCTGGCTGACGCAATTGGCGCAGTAGACGCAGTCCACAAAGCAGGTGCCGCGATCATTATCAATGACCGTGTCGATATGGCTATCGCCATCGGGGCGGACGGCGTCCACCTCGGGCAAGACGATCTGCCGCCCGCCGAAGCGAGACGATTGCTAGGGGCAAAAGCGATCATCGGATATTCGACACACACGCTCGAACAGGCCGCGGCTGCAGCCCTCGAGCCGGTCGACTATATCGCCTTTGGCCCGATCTTCGGCACCACGACGAAAGCCGATACAAACCCGGTCGTGGGGCTTGATCTGTTGCATGCGGTGCGTCAAGCGATCGGTGATATCCCGCTCGTTGCTATAGGCGGCATCAAACGCAGCGATCTTGCCGCCGTTTTCTCGGCCGGAGCCGATTCGGCGGCGATGATCAGTGAGGTCTTAGCCGACGCCGACTCGATCACGGCAAATTACCTGGAACTTTCAAACCTGGGTGTTTAACACAACACAACCATGTTGATTTTTCTCTTGCATTTTCTAGGGCCGGTGGTTCATAATAGATGGTGTCGGCTTGCCTGCCAAGCGCGACAATGCCAGAATTCCCATCGAATTCCCGCCCTTTTAGATATTCTTCCGGGAGTAGATCCAAACAATGAGTTTGTTAGATATAGCGCCCATTATTGAGCAAATGCTGCTCATCTCTGACAACGTCAGCGATCTTAATTTTTCGGCCAATCAAAAGCCGCAGGTTGAGATCAACGGCGTTCTTTATCCCGCAGCCCCGATCGGCCTCGGCAAACTCTCGGCATATCAGACCGAGACGATAGCGATGTCGCTGATCCGTGATAACCCTGATGCAGCCCATCAGTTGGCGAAGTTTCGAACAGCCGATCTGAGCTACGCTCTGCCGGGCAAGTGCCGATTTCGCGTGAATATCTTTCAGCAGCGAAATTCGTATTCGATCGTAATGCGTGTTATCCCGCACGAGATCCCGAGTTTTGATTCACTGCATCTGCCGAAAACGCTTGCCGATATCGCCGAGATCCGCAACGGGATCGTCCTGCTCACGGGCCCGACCGGTTCGGGAAAAAGCTCAACATTGGCCGCGATCATCGACCGCATTAACGAGATAAAGGCCTACCACATCGTCACGATCGAAGACCCGATCGAATTTTTACATAACCATAAGAAATCGACGATCAACCAACGTGAGGTCGGCGCCGATACCAAGGACTTTGCTTCAGCACTCAGAGCCGCACTTCGACAGGCCCCGAAAGTCATTCTGGTGGGCGAGATGCGAGATCTGGAAACGGCCGAGATCGCTCTCGAGGCCGCGGAGACAGGCCACCTCGTTCTTTCAACGCTGCACACGATCGACGCGTCAAAGACCATCGACCGTATCGTCGGTCTTTACCCAAAGAACGAAGAGCGGATCATCCGCACTCGTCTTGCTCAGACATTTCGCTATATCGTTTCTCAGCGACTGATCCCACGTGCAGACGGCAAGGGCCGTTTGGCCGCGGTTGAGATCCTAAAATCAAATCCGCGAACGCGCGAATATATCGAGAAGGGCGAAAGCGAAGGAAAATCGCTGCTTGACGCCATTCGCGACGGCGAGATCGACGGAATGCAGGATTTCGATTCGGTTATTCGCGATATGATCGGCCGGGGCGACATCTCAATGGACGATGGACTCTCGTTTGCCACAAACCAGAACAACCTGCTGCTGCAGCTGAAGGGTTTGTCGTCGACCGAAGATTATGTCAACGTAAATCGGCCAAATCCGATGATCAAACCAGCTGCTGCTACGCCTCCGCCGCCGGTCGATAATCCCGACTCAGTCCTGAACATGATCGAATAGGTTTGAACTATTATGATAATACGCTGCGATAACTGCTCTGTTTCATTACAGTTAGACGAATCCAAAATACCGAGTGGCAATTTCACGGTTCGCTGTCCGCGTTGCCAAAATCTGCTTCGCGTTCAGAAAGATGCCACCGGCAAGGGTCCGTCGACGGTTCAGCAACTGGAAGCCAATCAACCGGCACCGCCTTCGCCGGACGGTCTTGCAGATTTTAACGCAAAGGAATCAGGCTTTCAGATCAACAGTGCCTTGAAATCGCTGATGTCAGCGCTGCAGACGGAGAAAGGTGCTCTCGACAAGGATGCTGAGGAATCTACCAAGCCGCGGCGAATCTTGTTGTGTTTGGGAGCGAAACTGGACGATACTGCGAAAGTCCTCGCCGGTTCCGGGTATAAAGTGTACATCGCTCAGACTCCGGCACAGGCGAATGAACGCCTGAGGGAAGGTAAAACAGAGATACTGATATTCTCGCCGGATTTTGCCCCCGAGCTCGGCGGTGCCGCCGTCCTGCAGCAAAAGGCGAATTCAATGTACTCGTCCGAACGCCGACGGTTGTACCTGATCTCGTTGGAAGACAACGGTCAAACGATGAACGCCCATGATGCGTTTTTGAGGAATCTAAACCTTGTGGTAAACGAGAACGATATTGCTCAGTTGCCGTTGATTCTCAACCGTTCGCTTCACGATTTTAATGAGCTTTACAATTATTTCAACCGAGCTAACGGCCTAATGCCGATCTGATCGGACACTAGTTCACCGCAAGTTCGCAAACCAGCATTTCGATCTGCATACGCGATCCCTGCGGGCCGCCCCCGCCGCTCGATGTTTTGATCGCAAGATCTGTCTGAGCCAAACGGTCAAGCACGTGCTTCAGTTTGGCAATTTCGGTGCGCCTGGCGGTCGCCAAAAAATCAGCCTGATCGTTATAGCGTAATTTGAGAATACGTGAAATATCGCCGCGATCTGCACCGCGGTCCATCATTTCTTTCGCCATAAGCAACCGACGATAGTTGTAGGAGATCAAACCGAGGATCATCAGCGGCTCAGCACCGTCGTCAAGTATCTTTTTGAGCACCATGAGCGCCTTTTTCTTGTTGCCGGCCACAAGGTTGTCGGTAAGTTCAAAATTGGTCAACTCACGCGAATTGGGGACAAGTGCGTCGATCAGTTCGATCGTCACCCGGCTCTCGGGCAAAGCCGCCGTCGAAAGCTTGGCGACTTCATTCTCGATCCGCGCGACGTCATTGCCGACCATTGCGACAAGATGACGAAGTGCCGGTTCGTCGATCGTAGTTTTACTATCGCGGAACTTATCGCTTGCCCACCTGTATAGTTCGCCGTCTGCGAGCGGTTCAAATTCGATGGCTGTCGTTTCAGCCCGCATCAACTTGCCCATTTTGCGGACGCCGTTGAGGTCATCAGCAACAAATATCATCACGGTTGATGGGTTTGGGTCGCGGAAGTAACTTGTTAGGATCGCTTCGTGCTCTTCTCGAATAGTGTCACGTTGGCCGCCGGCTGTGATCCGAACATCAGTGACGCGAACGACCCTGCGTTTTGCCATCATCGGCAACTGGTTCGCCGCTGCGATCGCTTGCTGGAGGCTGCCTTCCTGACCAAGGCTGAATTCACTTTCGTTAAAGTCGCGGAGTTCGCCGGCCTCAAATGAGCGGTCCGCGATCGTCCGTGCCGCCAGATCGCGCAGATGCGTCTCCGAGCCAAAAAGTACGTAAACCGGCGACAGCTCATGCCGCCGCAGTTGATTTCGCAGATCCTCTCGCTTAAGTGACGCCATTGCAAATGTGCCGTGAACCCGGTTCTATTTCTTCTCTTCCGTCACGCCGATACCGTTAACGATAGCGGACACGACCGACTCGGCAAATGACCGTGCCATGCGCTCGACGGCCGGATCTTCCTCATTGAAAAATGAACGGGGATCTTCTGAAAACTCATACGAATCGCGGAAGACGAAATTTTGATTGTCGTAGAGGATCTTGTTGTCCGGCAACCCACGAACCGTAACCGCTCCGACGATAGTGACCTCGTAGACGCGTGCACGACCTTCGCGATCAAGCAAAACGCCCGAAAATGTGAAATCGCGAATCGTTCCCTCGATAACAGCATCGGCGCCCTTTGTCGCACCCTGAACGCTAAGACCGTTGCCCCGTTTGATGATCTCGCGGCTAACAGCTTCGGTAAACCTCGACTCGACGCGGTACCGCATGCCTTTAGCTTCGAACTGAAAAGCGGGCACGGCAATCCTTTTAACGCCCTTTGGTAAACCCGAATTCGTAACCGGCTTGTAGCATTCAGTAAAGCCGGAGACGAGCAGTAAGATCGAGATCAATGGTATCAACCGAAAGTACTTCATAACTTTGAACCTATAGCCGATGAACCGCTCCTTTTTTTGCGTACGATCCAGGCACCAAACAAAATGAACGCAAAGGTAAAAAGCAGACCGCCGGCGACCGTCGCCCAAAATGCCGGTGATTTAGGATCGGTCGAATAAAAACCACCAGTATTACTGCTTGTTTTATTCTCGATCGCCCCGCCCGAGACCAGTACGGCTTTGACGCCCGTTTCCGGGACTTTTTCTATTCGATAGATCGGGTCTTTCACGCCCGAAGCTTCGGCTAAACGCACATCGCGTATAAAGCCGTGGTCGATAAGGACTATCGTCCCGGGCACATTTTCATCGGCGATCGCCTTTTGCATCGGATTCAGCCTCTCGCCTGACGGCGATTCGCTTAAACCGACGAGAGCCTTTTTCGGAACAGCGAGAAATTTTCCATTGCGGTATAGTGCTCCGCCGCCCATGGACGCGACCGTGATCCTTTCGCCCTTTTTAAGGGTATATTCTTTCAGATCAAAACCGCTCTTGAGAAAGAACCGGTAGTCGGCAAAATCATCGGTAGGATCAACAACTATGTTTAGAGTGACGCGCTTATAGCCGGGATCAGGTGGAACATCTGCGGCCGCCGACGAAAATGCTGCACAGACAATTACCAGGACAAGCAACGGCCGCAGTGACTTCATATCTTTATTTCTCCTGCGATCGCACCGGCGACGTTGATGGCCGCGACAGTCTCCTTAACATCATGCACCCGGACGATCTTAGCACCGTTTTGAATGGCGATCAGTGCCGATGCGATGCTTCCGCCCAATCGCTCCAGCGGCGGCGCACCGCCCAATATTTTGCCGATAAACGACTTACGCGATGTTCCGACAAGTATCGGATAAGATGCAAATTCGCTTACCAGTCTATCAAGTTTCGCGAGCAAATCTAAGTTTTGTCCGAGTGTTTTGCCAAACCCGATGCCGATGTCGAGTGCGATATTCGCGTCCGCGACGCCCCGAGTCTTTGCCGCACCAACGGACCGTTTCAGATCGGCAGCGACCTCGGCAAAGATGTCATCTACCGGCGGTTGCGAATGCATCGATTCAAAATCCCCGCGTGAATGCATCAGCACGAGTCCTGCATTGGTTGCCGCCGCAATATCCGCGATCGCCGCGTCGAACCGCAATCCCGAAATATCATTGATGATCTCGGCACCAACATCCATCGCCGCCGCAGCGACCGGTGATTTGCTCGTGTCGATAGAAATAGCGACGTCAAACCGTTTCGAGATTGCCTCGATCACGGGTGCAGTACGGCGAATCTCCACTTCTGTCGTTACACCAAGACTGCCGGGGCGGGTTGATTCGCCGCCGATGTCGATGATATCCACGCCCTCGGCGATCATCAGTTCGGCCTGACTGAGAGCCGCATCGACCGAAGCAAATTTGCCCCCGTCTGAGAAACTGTCCGGCGTGACATTCAAAATGCCCATCACCAAAGGACGGTCGAGCGGAATTTGTCGACGCGATGTTTGCCAGTACATAAAGTGAATATGCGTAAAAAGTGAAAAAGTGAAAAAGCCGAAGTCGCAAGACCTCACACCTTTTCACTTTCTTACCTTTTCACCTTTGACCCGTTCTAGGCCGTCGCCGGATTGTTTCCGGTAATTGGCGGCAATATCGGCTTTTTGAATGAACTTGCCGACGTTTCCTCTGCCTCGGTCCCGCCATCCGTGTCGGGTGCGGGTTTTGAATCGTTGCTATCGAGCGGCAATCCGGCTACCACACGCCGGATCTGGACTGCATCAAGCGTCTCAAATTCAAGCAGTGCCTCAGCAAGGCGGATCATGGCATCCTTGTTTTCGCGGATGACCTTTTCTGCCAACTTATACTGTTCATCGACGATGCGGCGAACTTCGTTGTCGATCTTGATAGCCGTATCTTCAGAATAGTCGCGGTGCTGCGAGATCTCACGTCCGAGAAATATCTGCTCTTCTTTCTTACCAAAGGTCAGCGGCCCAAGCTCGGACATGCCGTATTCGCAGACCATCGAACGAGCGATCTCGGTCGCCTTTTCGATATCGTTTGACGCTCCGGTCGTAATGCTGCCGATGAAGACGTCCTCAGCAATTCGTCCGCCCATTGCCATCGCGATCTGACCAAGCAAAAACTCCTTGGTTGCGCTCAGACGGTCTTTTTCGGGCAAATACATCGTAACGCCCAGTGCCATTCCGCGCGGAATGATGGTCACCTTATGGACAGGGTCGCAGTTAGGTATCTTGATGCCGACCAGGGTATGACCGGCCTCGTGATATGCCGTGATGCGTTTTTCCTCGTCAGAGATGACCATGCTGCGGCGCTCGGCGCCCATCATGACCTTATCCTTGGCAATTTCAAAGTCGACCATGCCAACGACCTTTTTGTTATACCGAGCCGCGTTGAGCGCCGCTTCGTTAACAATATTGGCAAGGTCGGCACCGGTAAATCCGGGCGTTCCGCGTGCGATGACGTTGACATCCACACCTTCGTCAAGAGGGATCTTTCGGGTGTGAACCTTCAGGATGCCTTCGCGGCCGCGAACGTCAGGACGTCCGACCACGACGCGGCGATCAAAGCGGCCGGGCCTCAGAAGAGCAGGATCGAGAACGTCAGGACGATTGGTCGAGGCCATAAGGATGACGCCGTCATTCGACTCAAAACCGTCCATTTCGACGAGAAGCTGGTTCAGCGTTTGCTCACGCTCATCGTGGCCGCCGCCGAGGCCTGCACCGCGATGACGCCCGACGGCATCGATCTCATCAATAAAGATGATGCACGGCGCATTTTTCTTACCCTGTTCGAAGAGGTCGCGGACGCGGCTCGCGCCGACGCCGACAAACATCTCGACGAAATCAGAACCTGAAATTGAAAAGAAAGGTACGTTCGCTTCGCCGGCAACGGCCTTGGCGAGCAAGGTCTTACCCGTTCCCGGAGGGCCCACCATCAGAACGCCCTTGGGGATCTTGCCGCCAAGCTTCTGAAACTTTTGCGGATCCTTAAGAAATTCGATGATCTCCTGCAGCTCTTCTTTGGCTTCTTCGACGCCGGCGACCTCCTTAAAGGTCACCCGTTTCTGCTGATTGTTGAGCAGCTTCGCCTTCGACTTGCCAAAGCTCAGGGCCTTGTTGCCGCCTGCCTGCATTTGTCGCAAGGTGAACGCGAGAAAGCCGATCAAAAGGATGAAAGGCAGCGCCTGGATCAACACCAGCCACCCGAGTCCGCTTGAGGCCGGCACAAGATTGACCTTAGTTTCGGTCTCGTTGGCGGCCGCGAAGATCTGGTTTCGAGTAGCTTCGCTCGTGTCGAGCTTGGTTACTGACTTAACATCGGTTTTACTGACCAACTCCAATGAGTCCGATCCGACGTTTATTTCCTTTATGTCCTTGTTTCTTATCTGTGTCAGAGCAGCGTCAAACGACAACTCCTGTGCCGGTTTGGTCTGTCTGGATTGCAAAAACCAGACAAAGACAAGCGCACTCGAAATTATCATCAACCACAAAAAGACTTGTTTACCTTTAGAACTCAAAATATTGCCTCCAAATCGACTCTCATTCCGGAGTCTTACGAACACAGTTTGATGAAGTCGATCGTGCTTTCGTTGTTCTCATTACAACAGCAACTTCCAAAACAAACGCCAACCTTTGATTCTAGTTGGCGCGACGTCAATTTTCAACCTTATTTTCTTCATACGTGAGCTTTCCACCCGATCGCACAACACGGCCGCCATCCGGCAACTCGGCCACACGGCCGCTCTTTGGGCTAAAAACCAAACGCTCGATCGCCTTTATATGTTTCAGTTCTAATCGCCTCGAGTTTCCCCGTCGTTCCTTTAACCACCTACGTAGCGTCGAATAAAGATCCGCGTCGGAGAGCGATCTAAGGTGATCCAGCAGCAAAGTTCCGCCTTCGTTTGGCATCTCGACGACGGGCTGGCTGTCACAGACGTGCTGCATCAGGCCGGCCGTGCCGGCCAGAGTCTCGACGATCTTGGGATTCATATCCTCTAGCAGAGGCAGCAGCACCTTGCGGATCCTGACCCGTTTGAATGCCATATCGTCATTCATCGTGTCCGAGCGGTAAGCGACGCCGATCTCGTGACAATATGCCTCAGTGTCGCCGCGTTTTGCCCAGGAGAGCAGCGGACGTACAAGCAGCAGTTGTGAATTTGGTTCATCCGATTCGCCGTCGGTTCCGAAACCACGAACGGAACGCATCGCACTTAGGCCTTCGACGCCGCTGCCGCGGATCAGGTTGATCAGGAATGTCTCGGCTTGATCGTTGATCGTGTGTCCGGTGAGCACCGCAAAAGCGTGAAGGTTCTCCGCGGTGTCTTTAAGAAACTTGTAACGCGCCCGTCGTGCGTTTTGTTCGAGGTTGCCGTCTGTCTCGATCGCACCTTTGCGGACCGCAAGCTCAATACCGTGTTTCGACGCCAGTTGCCGGACGTGTTCTTCATCGCCGTCGCTCTCACTCCCGCGAATGCCGTGGTTGAAATGTGCCGCGACGAGCCGCAATTTTAGCTTGTCCGTCCGCCGCAGTTCGTGCATCGCCATCAGCAGACTGATCGAGTCCGCTCCGCCCGAAACGCCGACCACGATGGTCTCCTGCTCAAACGGCAACTCGAGGCGTCGCCATTCGGTAACCAGAGATCTTACGAAGCCGTGCATACCCACAATTATAGCCTCTTTTTCGAGATGATTGGCTAAATACCGTTGTTTGCCAGACCGTTTGTCAGGTTCTTCTAAGACGCCGGGCGTTTTTGATTTAAGAGCGTGATCCGGGCGATGCAGACGAGCTTGCCTTTGTCATTGGTGATCTCGATGCCCCAAACGCTCATTGTCCGGCCGGGATAGATCGGTTTGGCTTCAACGGTTATGATGCCTTTGCTTACGGCCCGGAGGTGATTGGCGTTGATCTCGATGCCGACAGGTGTGTATTTTGTCAGATCGGCGCCGACAACAACGCCGATCGACGCGGCCGTCTCGGCAAGATATAGCGACACGCCGCCATTCATAATGCCTACGTATTGGTGCACCTTCGGCGTGACCTCCATCGTCAGAACGACGCGGTCAGGTTCGGCTACCACGATCTTGACGCCGAGAAACTGCATCAGCTCGCCGCGGGCGGTTTGCTCTAATAGTTCTGATCTATCCATTCAGATAATTCCTCGCTTTGGCGAAAGCATCGGCGACGCGTGCAGGTGACGTTCCGCCGATCGTGCCCTTGGAGGCAAGCGTTGCGTCGAGGGTCAGTGCCCCGGCAACGTCCGGTCCGATATCGCTTGAAAATTGCTGAAGCTGTTCGACCGTTAGTTCGTTCAATTCCCGGCCCTCACCGATCGCAAACAGCACAGCACGGCCGACGGCCTCGTGAGCGGTCCGAAATGGCACGCCTTTTTTGACGAGATAATCGGCGAGCTCGGTGGCGTTAAGATAACCCTTGGCAGCGGCGTCGAGTGTGCGGGCCTCGTTAACGGTCAGATTATCGAGGACGATCGCAGCCGCACGGAGCGAGATGTTCACCGTGTCCACCGTGTCGAAAACTCCCTCTTTGTCTTCCTGCATATCCTTGTTATAGGCGAGCGGCAAGCCCTTGAGCGTCGCGAGTAATGCCATGTTGTTGCCGAAAACGCGGCCCGATTTGCCGCGCAGGAGCTCGAGAGCGTCGGGATTTTTCTTTTGCGGCATCAGGCTCGAACCCGAGGAAACGGAATCGCTTAGCGTAACAAATCCAAACTCGGTCGAGCAATAGATGATCAGGTCTTCGGCCAGCCGGGACAGGTGTACCATGACAAGCGAGCACGCGGACGTAAATTCGACCGCGAAATCCCGGTCCGACACGGCGTCGAGGCTGTTTGCTGAGATGCTGTCAAACCCGAGTTCACGTGCGACCGATTCACGATCGATCGGGAATCCCGTTCCTGCCAGTGCACCGGCCCCGAGCGGCATAATATTAACGCGTTTTCGTGCGTCGGCGAGACGTTCGCGGTCGCGCTTGAGCATTTCGAAATACGCGAGACACCAATGTGCCCACATCACGGGCTGCGCACGCTGCAGATGTGTGTAACCGGGCAGAACGGCCAGTTTGTGTCTTTCGGCAGCGTCGAGCAGCGAGCTCTGAACCCCGCGAAGGTGCGCGTCAATGGCGTCGATCTCGTATCTCAACCAAAGCCGAAACGCGGTCGCGACCTGATCGTTTCGGCTGCGGCCCGTGTGAAGTTTGCGGCCGGTGTCGCCGATAACTTCGATCAGTTTCCCCTCGATGAACGAGTGAACATCCTCGGCAGCCGAACCGTCAAAGAATGCGTCGTTCAGTGCATCCTGCTCGAGCAGATCGCCGAGGCCTTTGACCATTGCACTGCATTCGTCGGCAGTGATGACGCCGGCATCGGCAAGTCCGTTTGCATGGGCAATGCTCGCGCTAACGTCGGCGACGAACAGCCGCCGATCGAACCTGAACGAATCGTTAAACTCCGCGAACGTCTCGTCCGGCTTTTCGGTAAATCTACCGCCCCAAAGTTGGCCTGTTTTTGTCATGACAGCTTATTGTAGTTTCGTTCTGCCAAACGCGCCAAGACGCGGTAACTTGATTGCTCGCCCGAATACAATAAACTACTAGATGAAATGACCGAAAAGATCAACAAAGTAGTTCTCGCATATTCCGGCGGCCTCGATACCTCGGCAATGCTGCTGTGGCTGAAAGAAACGTACGACTGCGAAGTCGTTTGCTATTGCGCCGATGTCGGCCAGGGCGAAGAGCTGAGCGGATTAGAAGAAAAGGCTCTGGCGACCGGTGCGTCAAAACTGTATGTCGAGGACCTGCGCGAAGAGTTCGTCAAGGATTTCGTCTGGATGGCCGTCAAGGCAAATGCCCTGTACGAGGGCGTTTACCTGCTCGGCACATCGCTCGCGCGTCCGGTCATCGCCAAACGCCAGATCGAGATCGCCCAGATGGAAGGAGCCGACGCCGTCGCCCATGGTGCGACCGGCAAGGGCAACGACCAGGTGCGTTTTGAGCTGACGTACTATTCGCTCAAACCCGATATCAAGGTCATCGCCCCTTGGCGAACGTGGGAATTTAAGGGTCGCGCCGACCTGATCGCGTATTGCACCAAACACGGCATTCCGGTCACCGCCACGGCCGCCAAGCCGTACTCGATGGACCGCAACCTAATGCACATCTCGTACGAAGGCGGCATTCTCGAAGATCCTTGGGCAGCTCCGCCGGACGACATTTTTCTGCTCTCGAAGTCGCCCGAAAAGGCGTCCGATACGGCTCAGGAGATCATGATCACGTTTGAAAAGGGCGAGCCGGTCGCCATCGACGGTGTCAAATACGGAGCCGTCGACCTGCTGACCAAGCTCAATTTCCTCGGCGGCGAACACGGCATCGGCCGCGTCGACCTGGTCGAGAACCGATTTGTCGGTATGAAATCACGCGGCGTGTACGAAACGCCCGGCGTCACAATTCTCCAAACCGCTCACCGTGCTCTCGAATCGATCACAATGGATCGTGAAGTCACCCGCTTGCGCGACAGCCTGGGCACCAAGTTCGCCGAGTCGGTCTATTACGGCTTCTGGTTCGCACCGGAATTCGAGATCCTCAAATCGATGGTCAACCAGACCCAAGAGGTCGTCAACGGCGAGGTCCGCCTCAAACTCTATAAGGGCAACGTCATCGTCAACGGCCGTAAATCGCCAAACTCGCTCTACAGGGAACGCGTTGTCACCTTCGAAGACGACGCCGGAGCTTACGACCAGCACGACGCCGAAGGGTTCATCAAGCTACAGGCGTTGAGGCTGCGGCTACGGAATATGGAGTAGTGCGATGGTTCGTCGAGGCGCGATTACCTATGAAGGGTTGCCAATCTCTAGTGGTGGAGCGCATTCGCTTCGTCTAAAGGGTCTTGTGAGTGCGTTTGAGGCCCTAAAGAGATTTGTAAATGCGGTGTCACTCGAGCCGGTTCCTACTTCAGTCGTCCTTGAACTTTTCGATTTAGGTGAAGGTGGATTCACACACTTTTTATCCCTTGAAGCCGAACTCGACAAAAAGTTCGATCGAAAACAGAGCAGGCAAATTGGGGAATACACCGGAAGTCAATGGGAGGTTAGTCCGACACAACTTGAGCCATTGATTTACGACATCGAGCGTTTGCGGCCAATTCCGAACGCGGGATACGCGGGAAGATCTCTAGTCGTAAACGTATTCTGGAATCTCGTTTTTGCCGACCCCAATGGACATCAACTTCCGTTTCAATCTCGAAACGAGTACCTGCAATTTGGAGTCGACTTTCAGAGATATCTCGGTGAATCGTTTGTGTACGCTCGAATTTCAGAAACGTCGACTGCTCATCTTTTTCTTTCCTTGCCCTTCGAAGAAGCTAATGACGAGGCCCGATCGTTGGTAACGCGGATCCAGACGCACTTTCCCGCGCGCCTTTCCTCAAAACATTGGAAGCGTTGGACACTTACAAAAAATAACAAAAGTTACGTTGGTCGAAAGATTCCCGACTGGCCAAGCGAACTGCCTTCGCGAAACCCTTGACGAATTGGGTGTCACTCGAGTCGGTTCCTCACGCACCATCGGGGGTGGCTCCGATGCCAATTTCAAACATCGCTATGGGCCCGCGTCAGGAAATTCTGTAAACTACAGTTTACATTTGTGCTATGATAGAAATTCGTGAGACCGTTGTCTTTTCCAAATGGCTTGAGTCTCTGCGTGATTCAACCGCTCGCGCACGAGTTCAGGCGAGGATCCTTCGGTTAAGACACGGAAATCCGGGAGACGTGAAGCCCGTTGGACATGGCATTTCCGAGATTCGCATCGATCATGGTCCCGGCTATCGGGTCTATTTTATCCAAAAAGGTCAGGAGTTCGTGATCTTGCTTGCCGGCGGCGACAAGAGAACACAGCAACGGGACATACAGAAAGCACTCGAGCTGGCGAACAATTTATAAGAGGTACAATGGCAAATACTAAAACGAAGACTCGTCCGTATGACGCTGCCACATATCTAAAGACCGAGGAGGATTGCTCACTTTATCTTCAAGCTATCATTGATGAATCAGACGGCGATCCGGCATTAATTGTTGCGGGCTTGGGTGACATAGCTCGGGCTCGCGGAATGATGACTCTCGCTCGGGAAACCGGACTTACCCGCGAAGGACTATATAAAGCTCTCTCGCCAGAAGGCAATCCCAGTTTTGCAACCATTATAAAGGTCTGTAAGGCGATGGGACTAAAACTTCACGCCGAACCTGCGGGACGCTGAGTCACTCAATCACGACGCCGGAGGGTTCATCAAACTGCAGGCGCTGAGGCTGCGGCTGCGGAATATGGAGTAACCTAGAGGTTAGTACTGGGATTCAAATGCAATCGCTGGAAGTTAACGAACAAAATTTCGCGTCTATCAACTGGGAAGACGATTACTACAAATATTGTGAATTTGTCGATATCTCTACGGCCGGCGGACATATAACCTCTGATTTTGCCAACTGCACTTTCAGAAACGTCGAGTGGTATTGGGGAATTTTCAACATCGTCAATTTCGTCGATTGTATTTTCGTAAACTGCGTTTTCCGAGGAACATCATTTCCCGACTGCAAGTTCGTAGCGTGTGAAATTCAAGGCTGCCGGTTTATAAAGGACAATCTTGATGGTGATTGCACGTTTGAAGGGGCAGTCGCATACAACTGCAAAGTATCAAATTCCGAAGGCTTTCCGCTGAATTGCGATAGGCCGATTTGAGTTTTGGATTACGAGGACTATCACTAATGGAAATGCACAACCCTCCTCATCCCGGTGAGTTTATAACCGAAGTCTATCTTGAGCCGAACCATATCAGCGGGCGTGAACTTGCGGCGGCACTCGCCGTTTCACCATCCACCCTGAGCCGCGTCCTCAACGGAACGAGCGGCATCAGCCCGTCAATGGCACTCCGACTCGCAAAAGCACTTGGCCGATCACCTGAAAGCTGGCTTGCGATGCAGTCTAATTACGACCTGTGGCATGCAAAACGGATGGTTAAGCTGGACGACATCGACAGGATTGAACTTAAAGCGGCGTGAGAAAGCGGTCGAGCTGCACCAAATCGCAGAAACCGAAGGCCCATTTGCCCGGATCCAAATCATTGGACCACCATAGGCGGTTAATCCTGCATCAAGTATCATTGTATAAACTCCTGCTCATTCATTGAGAACCATTTATGAAATTTAAATTCGTTATTTTGGCTGCGATCATTTTCGCGGTCTCGGCGGTTGGCTTCGGTCAATCTAAAACCAAAACGTTGACCCCGGATGCGGTCGTCAAGGATCTTTACGCGTCGCAAAAGGCAAACCGAGGCCCTTTCTTTCAGAAGAAAAGCCGTGCCCTGGTAGATAAGTACTTTATCGGCGACCTTGCCGACCTGATCTGGAAAGACGCGGTCGGAACAAAAAAGGGCGAGGTCGGCGGTCTCGATTTTGATCCGCTCTATTACGCTCAGGATACGCAGATAACGAACTTTGTTATAGCCAAGGCCGATGAGAACGGCGTCGTAAAGGTGCGATTCAAGAACATGGGCAAGGACGAGGAGATCAGCTTTAGCCTCACGACGGCGAACACCTCATCAAAGATCTATAAGATCGACTCGATCGTCTACAGCGATGCTGAGGATCTGGAATCGATCCTGAGTGCGTCCGTTAACGATGACGGGAAACCGGTCGAAAAAGTTGCGTTTGAGGGCGATTATTTGGTCGGCAGCGTGAAATGCAATGTCACATCAAACCTAAGCGGCTATTGGGCCCGCGTCAAATGTGACGATCAGGAAAACGTACAGATCATCGATACCGAAACAATGACCTTTGGGACATTTAACAAAGCCGAAAAGGGTCGCCGCGGCAAATTTGTTCTCGCGGGGGACGGCTCGATCAATAAGTACATTGACGGGACCGGAAAAGAGACCGCGGTAAGCCGAGTTAAGTAAATTGTTCGCGTCAGATCAAGATGGCGGGGCACGATCATGTGTTCCCGCCATTTTTGCGTTTTGCGTGAGGAGGCACAGAGGCCGATCTCGACCTCGTACGAGATTTTTCTTGAATCTTCCGTTCAGTTTGTGTTATCAAGGTTGTACTAGAAAAAGCCAACAGGAGAACGCAGATGCCAGAAAACAACTTTGGACTGATCGATACACCTAAACAACTTGTAAAGGACGCAGTGGAAACGCGGCTGCCCAAACCGATGCGGCAGGAAATGGAAAAGGCGTTTGCCACGGATTTTTCAGACGTCAAGATCTACCAGAGCCACGCCCCGACGCTGCAGGGTGCAAAGAGCTTTGTGGATGGAAACAACATTCACTTTGCCCCGGGAGCGTTCGATCCATTTTCGAATGCAGGCCGCGAACTGATCGGACACGAACTCGCTCATGTCGTCCAGCAGCGCGGCGGCATTCCGGCGGTCCAGTCACAATCGGTCATTAACGATGCAATAAAGAGCAAAAACTGATCAGGGTCGAAGAGTTAGATCGTTCCGCAGGTATTAACCAAGATACCCGCGGAATTTTTCTTTGGTGATGGTGTAGTTTGGAAATATCTTTGCGATATCTCTGGTACCAAGATGCTTTTGAGCGGCCTCAGCAAATACGTCGCGAAAATCGGTGGTAACGTCTAGGTCGCGACCCTCGTAGAGTTTGTCGTTCTTGAGCCCTTTCCAATCGCCGTAGACCTTACCGCCCTTTACCGAGTTGCCCAATATCAGCATCGAATTGGCGTGGCCGTGATCGGTGCCGCGTGAACCATTCTCTTTCGCGGTTCTGCCAAATTCGGACATCGTGATAAGTACGACGTCATCCATTAGTTTGCCCAGATCCGTTCCGAATGCCGCGATCGATGACGCAAAATCACGGAGCAGATTGGCAAGCTGGCCACGTGACCCACCCTCATTTGAGTGTGTATCCCAACCGTTCATTTCGGCAAAGGCAACCTCGAGACCGACGCCGGCCTTGATCAACTGAGCGATCTGTTTCAGCGAACGGCCGAGTGCCGAATTTGGATAGACCGCTCCGTTCTCAGGCGTATATTGGGCCGGGTTTGCCTGCTTTAGGTAATTTACCGCTTCGAACGTTTCCTTACCGGTTTCGCCCAGGCTATCTTTGGCATTTTGCTCGTAGAGGCCCTCAAAGCCGCCTTTCATATTCTGCGTATATATGCCGGCCTTGATGGCAAAATCGCCAAGGCTCGTCATTGCGACCGACGGCGAACGGCCATATAGCGAACGCGGGAGCTGTTGGGTAAATGAGACCGCACGAAACGGCGAATCGTCTTTTTTCGTGTTCGACTGGAGCACGCGGTTGAGCCAACCGTCACGAGTGCCTTTGTTGCCGGGCGTGCCCGATTCCATATAGTCCTGAGCGTCAAAATGCGACCGTGTGTTGTCCGGTGACCCGACCGAATGGATGACCGCGAGTTGTTTGGACCGCCAAAATGTCTCGAGCGGTTTCATGCTTGGGTGCAGGCCAAAGAATCCATCGAGGTCAACAGCACCGTCGGTTTTGTTGGGCCCGGGTATCGCTATCGTCGGCCTGAGGCCGTAATACTGATCTTCGCCGTGGGGCACGATCATATTAAGGCCATCGACGGCTCCCCGCTGAAATATCGTTACAAGTACCTTTTTCTTGCCGTACCCTTTCGCCGACGTCTGGGCCGCCGCAAACTGATGCAAAAATCCCGGCGCAGCCGCCATCACGCCAAAGCTCGCCAAACCGATCCCGCTAGTCTTAAGAAAAAAACGTCTGTCCATAAATACCTCTTGTCGAAACCAGGTCGTCAAACACTTAGACGCGTGACTCACCGCTTTGGCCTAGTTAATGCGCAAGCCCGCATATTAATTGACCAATATCTCATCGACAAAGATCCATGGGTCGCCGCCGGCACCGGGGTGCCAGGACGGGATCTTGCCGACGTTGAATGCACGCACGCGGACGTAGCGGGCGCGTGACGGCGTGATCTTTTGGCGGTATTCGCGCAGCGTCGGGGTCATCTCGGTTTGCGGAAAGCCCGTTTTGATCTCGGTGGCCTTCGTGAACGTAATGCCGTCCGACGACGTCTCAAACTCGATGCGGTCGGGCATCCATATCCACGGCCCGGCAACCTGCAAAAAGCTGCCGCCTAGCTCCGTGATCGGCGTCTCACGCTGCAGATCGATCACGGCCTCATACGTCTTGCCCTGCACGCCCTGCCATTCGCCCGAGGCAAAATTCACGGTCCCGCGAATGCCGTCAACGATCGCGTTGTCACCGCCGCCGGTGTATTGCGTGCTGTAAGGCGAGATGATCTTGACGGTCCAGTCGTTTGGACGTTTTCGAAATTCAGCCTCTGCTACCAGAGACTTCTCGCCTTTTGGGGTGACAGTAACGGCTTTGAGAATAGTCGCTTTATCGAGCGTTATAGGTTTCGAATAGACTGGCGACCCATCGCTCGGATCTGTGCCATCGAGCGTGTACTTGATTTGTGAATCTTCCCTGATCGCTTTCAGAAACACAGTGACCTGCGTATTGAAGGTTTTCTCAACAGAATTCAATGTTTGAGTGCCTCGACTAGTGGTACCTGTTTCCTGCGCTTGGATCAGCGGGACCGCAGGGACGTCCGGCGTGGTTGGTATAGAAAACCCGACAAGTGTTGACTCCACAGCTACCGGCGACATCTCAAATTCCAGCGTACCGCCTTTCATTATCGAACCATGGTAGAGTCCATAAGCAGGTTTTCCGTCGATCTTTACCGATTTGACGTAGATATTTTTGTCTGAGACGCCAGGTGCTTTGACGGTGAACGTATTTCCGTTTTCGAGGTTGAATCTTATTTCTTTGAAAAGCGGTGTTCCAATGTCGTAAACAGGCGACCCCGGCGTCACTGGATAGAACCCTGAGGCGCTCAATACATACCACGCCGACATTTGACCGCAGTCTTCGTTGCCGATCAGACCGTCGGGCGAGTTCTTGTAGAACTCGTCCATTATCTGACGGACGTACTTCTGAGTTTTCCATGGTTCCCGTACATAATTGAAAAGATATGGGATGTGATGGGACGGTTCATTGCCGTGGGCATACTGACCAATCAGTCCTGTAAGGTCAGCCTGCTCACGTCCGGCCAGTTTTTGATTCGTTGTAAAAAGCTCGTCGAGCTTATCGACAAACAAATGTCCGCGTCCGCGATACAAACGGCTTAGCTTGTCTATGTCATGCGGGACGAAAAAAGAATATTGCCATGAATTTCCTTCGGTAAAGCCGAACGTAACCTCGTTCGGAGCAAACGGTTCAACAAAGCCGCCATTCTTCTTTGGCCGCATGAATCCAATCCGCTGATCGAAAAGATTTTGATAATTGGTGGAACGCCGCCGATATCCACTCATTTCTTGCGAGATTCTCCGGTCGTCCGCATCCCTGCTTTCCGTTCTCAACGCCGGATCTCTCTTGACTTCACGGTATCTTTCAGTAATCAGATTCATTGCTATTTGCGCGATGCACCAATCGTCATAAGCATATTCAAGCGTTTTTGAGACCGATTCGTTTTCGTCCTCCATCGAGATGTAGCCACGTTTTTTGTAGGCGGCTAGGCCGAAGTGATCGAGTTCGGCTGAGTGCTTGGCGGCGGCGTAGGCTTTTTCGTAGTCAAAACCCTTTATTCCCTTTGCCATCGCGTCCGCGATGACCGAGACTGCGTGATAGCCGATCATCGTGTCGGTTTCTTCGCCAGCCAGTTCCCAAACCGGCAAACGCCCGCCCTGTTCATACTGACGTATAAACGTATTAATAAAATCGACGGTGCGTTTCTGGTCTATGATCGTATATAGCGGATGCGCCGCCCGGAATGTGTCCCAGAGCGAGAAAACGGTGTACTGCTCGGACGGAGTGCGGACACTCTTGTCCGCATCGCCGGTTCCTCCGGCGAGAGTTTTTTTTCGTGCCGAAGCGGCACTCATGCGGACAGGAGTGTCCGCACTCCGCACCGAGTGCACCTTCTTGTCCATGCCCAGATACTTGCCATCGACATCGTTAAAGATATTGGGCTGGATCATCGTGTGATACAGCGCCGTGTAAAACGTCGTCGTCTGAGCATCCGTCCCGCCCGAAACCTCGATCTTTGACAGCTCTTTGTTCCATGCCGCTTTTGCGTCGGCACGAACCTTGTCAAAATCCCAACCGGGAAGCTCTGCAGCAAGATTCTTGCGGGCACCTTCGATGGAGACAGGTGAGAGAGCGACTTTGAGCAATATTTGATCGCCGGGAATCGTGTTAAACCCAAACCTGGCGACAATGCTGTTGCCTCGGTTGTTGAGAAATGAAAAAGACCTTTCGTCATCATATCCAGTCCCGATCCTTTCCACGGAGAACGGTTTAGAAAACTCAGCGACAAAATACACGATTTGATCTTTCGCCCATGAAGTCGATCGCCGGTACCCTTCAATCCGGTTTCTGCCTACTATTTTCAACTCGGAATCGAGCACTTTGTCTCGCCATTTGAGGTCGAGAGAAATGGTCGCTTCACCTGATGTCCCGAAGGTATATCTGTGCAGACCGACGCGTTTCGTTGCGGTAAGTTCAGCAAGAATACCGTAGTCATCAAGCTTGACCGAATAGTAACCCGGCGCGGCCCTTTCATTTGTGTGCGAAAACTTCGATCCAATGCCCTTTTCGCCGTGCGACCGGACTATCGGGGATCCCGGGGACCCTACCGTCGGCATGAACAAAATATCGCAATAATCGGGAATGCCGGTGCCGCTGAGGTGCGTGTGCGAAAAGCCGTAGATCGTGTCGTCGGAGTAGTGATAACCGCTGGAGCCGTCCCAGTTGTCGATGCGCGTGTCGGGCGATAGCTGCACCATGCCGAACGGCATCGTCGCTCCGGGAAATGTATGCCCGTGGCCGCCGGTGCCGATGAATGGATTGACCCAGCGGGTAAGGTCTTTGGGCTGCGCCGCTGACACGCCGATAAGGCCCAGTGCGATAAAAATGGCCGTGAGTATCTTCTTCATAATATCTGGCAAACACTAGCGGGTTACGCTATTTGAAATCCCGAATGTCCTTGAACGGCATTTCCGCGTCGGCAAAATCCGGACGGTAATAGTGCGACGCCGATTCGTATTCCTGCATAAAGCCTTCGTCAATGCCGAGATCGTGGAGCAGGCTGACCGCTTCAAACCACTCGCCCTCTGAGATGCGTCGCGACAGCAGGATATACCGGTCGTCCGTCGCCGCCTTGTTGGTTGCGTAATATTGGGCCATTAGCGAAATGGCGGTCTTTGGCGACAACTCGTCCCTGATCCAGGTCAGGTTATCTGCGACGCCGGCAATGTCGTTTGGCAGAACGAGCAGCCGGATCATGAGGCCGCGTTTTAACAAGCCGTCATCGCCAAAAACAAGTTGGTCGCCCATCTGCCTATGCATCTCCGCGATTGCGGCACGTGCGTGCTCCCGGTAATCGCGAACCTTTGAATATTGAAATCCGGCGTCCGAGTCGGCGTATTTCAGATCAGGCAAATAAACATCCACGATGCCGTCGAGCAGTCTTAGAACCTCGACCGAATCGTAGGCGTTGGTATTGTAAACGATCGGCAAAGTGAGCCCCTGTCGGGCAGCGATCAGGATCGCCCGGGCCATCTGCGGTGCAAAATGCGTGGGCGAGACAAATCCGATGTTGTGACAGCCGCGTTCTTGCAGCTCAAGCATCATCTCGGCCAGGCGTTCGTGGGTGATCTCGTTCTTTCTCTGTGTTTTCCAGGTTTGTGAGATCTGATAATTTTGGCAATAAACGCAGCGGAGATTGCAGTTGCCGAAAAAGATGTTACCGGCACCGCGTGTGCCCGACAGGCACGGCTCTTCGCCAAAGTGCGCGGTGTAGCTCGAGACGATCGGCAGACGGCCCGAATAGCACGCAGCTATCTCGTCCTTGAGACGGTCGTTACCGCAGTCCTTTGGGCAGATGTTGCAGGCTGAGAGCAAAGCCTCGAGTTTTTCAACCCTTGACTCAAGCTCATTCGCCGACAAGAGTGTCAGGTATCTTGCGGTCATTCTGTTTGATCTTGGCGGGGCTCAACCCTTTGTGTCCGCCCTTTGGCTTGTACTTGCTGATCACGCTCTTGGGGGCGACCTTACGTGCCAGTTCCCATGTAAAGTCCATTTCGGCGTTGATCGTCGCGGTCGCCATGCGAGTTTCGCGAAGCATATAGATGCTGCCCCAAAACAGGAACATGATCCCGATGATCCCGATCGGGATCGGCACCCAACGATAGGTGCTAAAAAACGCTGCGATCGCGATCGTGACGCTGGTCAGGATAAAGCACCCGAGTCCGTAATAAAATGTCGCCATTGCCCGCTGCAGGATGCGCGAACGGCTCGTCACCTTGTCCAAAAGATCGACGATAACCTCGACGCGTTGATCGTAGAGCGGTATTTCCGATTTATCTTCGCTATAGATCAGTTCGGTCAGACGCTCCTCAAGCTGACGGACGCGGTCGATCACGCGCCCGAGCCGCGTTGACGTCGATAGCACGAGCGAACCCGTGGCCGAAATCAGCAAGGCGGGCGTGACCATCGCCGTTAGAAACTCGATGGTCGAATTTAGTGCATTTGGATTTACGAATTCACCGGCTGCCATAGAGTTCTAATTCTATCGCAATCGGCGGGTGAATAGACAACAAAATGCAACGTCGCGGGGTTTCCCGTTATCTTTGCTTAGCTTCCGGCAGTTTGAGCCCCGGCCGGGTCAGCGTTGCCGCGAACGCGTTCGACCTCGGCCGTCATCCGGCCGGCGAGCATAAAGCCGATCATTTTGAAATCGCTGATGAATGACCAAAAAGGAAAACGGAAGCTCGCCGGCTTATTCTTTTCGATAAAGAAATGCGAGTACCATGCAAAGCCGTACCCAACGACAAAAAAGACCGGGAAGAAATACCACTGTCCGCGAGCGACAAAGAAAATGAGAAGAGCGATCCCCAACGAGGTGCCGATCAGATGCAGCAGACGCGTCAGCGGCAGGCTGTGTTCCGCAACATAAAAATCCCAAAATTCAGTGTAGTTTTTAGGGTCGGTCGTCAATTTAGCCTCCTAGACCCGCACGTTCCAAAATGCTCTGAAAGCGTGGATCTGCATGATATTGTTTGAACTCCGGCGCAAATTTTATATAAAGTGTGTAGTCGATCCGCTCGCTCAGGAATGTCTCGAGGTCGCTGAAAAAACCGTCCTTGTCATCGAGTTCGGCAGCAAGAGTGGCAGTTAAATTGGGTGTAATGAATTCACCCGAACGCTGCCGTTCGCGCAAGCTGTCATACAGACCTTTAGCCTCCGCGGACCTTCCCTGGCGAGCGAGCGTGCATCCGCGGGCCATTACCAATACCGGCAGATCTTTAGGAACCAGTGCCTCCAGATCATCAAGCTCCGCCGACGCTTCGTCATACCGGCCCCCATAAAATAGCGATCGCCATATATTGAATCGGGCGGCAGAAAAATTCCGGTCTCGTTCCAGGGCGATCCGAAAACGCTCCGTGGCCCGGTCATAATCGCCCGAAAAGAATGCCGGATAGCCAAGATCAGCGGCGATCACCATTGACGTTGGATCGAGTTCGGCCGCACGGGCGATCGCCTCGTCAGCTTCAAAGAACCGTTGCTGAACGATCAGGTTCCATCCAAGCCATAAGTGGGCAGTTGAAAGCGATGGATTCAGTTCGATAGCACGGCGAAGCTGTCGTTCGCCCTCGACCACATTCCAGGCATAGGCTAGCTCAACATTGCCGAGCACTGCGTGAGCCTCGGCAATAGTTTCATCCAGCTCAAGTGCTTTTGCTGCAAAGGTCTTTGCCTTTGGATAGCCCTGATCGGGCGGAATACCAGCAAAACCAGAATCGCTGAGCAGCATATATGCCGATGCTATACCGGCGTACGGTTCGGCAAATGCCGGGTCGAGCTCGATGGATCTCTCAAAGTGAGGAAGAGCCTTGTTGAGATCCTCGAGAGTGCGCTTATTGAGAAAGAACCGGGCGAGCAAGTGTTCGCTGTAGGCCTCTGCATTTCTAGTTGGCTGCCTGGACAAACGCTTACGATCCTCATCAGATAGCCTGAATGCAATAGCATTTGCGACTTGGGCCGCTAGTAAACGTTGTAGATCGAACGGCTCCGTTAACCGCTGCTCGACCACATTTGCCCACAGAACCTGATTGTCTCTGGCGTTTACGATCTGTACCGAGACGCGGTATTTGTCACCGCCGCGTTGTATCGTACCCTCCAAAACGGCGTCAACTTTTAGCTCTTGACCGATCGCAGTTGCCGGCAGCTCCTTTTCGGCCAATGGCATCACCGCGCTCATCGGACGCACCGACAACCCGCGGATCGCCGAGAGCTTTGTGATCAAAGAGTCAGTGAGTCCATACGACATTTGGCGTCCGTTTTCGTCCGACGAGAGGTCTTTTAGGGGCATTACTGCCACTGAGTAAACCGTCGGTGCGGAAAATGGCCCCATTCCTTTTAAGTAGCTCCCGCCGATCAAACCAGCGAGCAGTAGGATACCGAAAGCAACAAATGCGAGTGCCAAACGCTGATGGCGAGTGCGCCTTTGCAACTGAGCAATTGCAAGGCCAGCATTCTCATCGTCGATCTCTATGTGCTCGATGACGGCTCGTGTGTACTCACGTTCGGCGATGACCAGATCGTTGGTCGAGATCTTTACATCACCAATGAACCGGTAGCCTTTTCTTGGAATAGTCTCGATCAATTTAGGATCGTCGGCCTTTTCGCCAAAAGCCTTTCGCAGCATCGAGACCGTGACAGAAAGATTGTTTTCGTCAACAAAGGTATCCAGCCAAAGGCACTCCAAGATCTCTTCGCGGGAGACGACACGGCCCCGATTCTCAAGCAAGAGTGTGAGCAACTCAACAGCTTTCTGAGTTATGGCGATACGTTCAGACCCGCTCCATAGCGATCCGTCTTCAGCGATCAGGCGAAATTCACCAAACTCGTAGTCAATGTAGTTGCGGTGGCCCATAGATAGTTAAATTTAAGGCAAATTAAAGCTACGTTAAAGGCTTTTGCTGTTGATAATACGCTAAAACCGAGATCGTAATCAATAAAATTTCGTCCGGTGCTTTCGACATGAAAATTACCACAACCCGAATCACTATCGAGCGTTTTACCGAGAGGATAGCTTACAACTCCAGGGAGAAACGGAACGACGCCACAGAAGGGTCGCCGGGCCGCCTCTCGGTGGCGGAATTAGCGGCGGCAGAGAATTTACCTGCAGATACCAAGAACGAAGAGAAAAAAACCGAAGGAGATATCAAATGAAGGGCAGATCAGCAATTGCAGATATACGAGCACATACAATAACGAACCGGGAAAAGAAGAGGATCCGGACACGGGTGATCACGGCTCTCATCGCGCTTTTTGTGACCGCAGGTCTTGCTTCTACAGCCCTTGGCCAAACCAAAAAGGAAATAGAGGCGGCGTTAATAGGGTATTGGATAAGCAATGAGGCGGCTGTCGAATTTAAGCCAAAAGGAGTGATAGTGATCAGCGGCGAGCGCTATCAATGGTCGATCCTTGGCAAGTCATTGATACTCACCTCGAGCGAAGGTTCGCTCGACCTGCCGTTTCAGCTCAAAGGTGACACGCTGAGCGTCTGGTCTGACGGGCGGAAGGTCGTATACCAAAGAGCAGATAAAGACGAATACGAAGACGCTCTCGCCATGCCAAACCGCGGCGACCGCGACAGCGGCGGGGCCAACTCGGGCGGCGGGTCTAATCCGCAGGAACTGGTCGGCAAGTGGTGTTATCAGGCAAACGTACAGGCCCAAGGCGGCGGACGGCAATCAGACATTTGCTTTACGCTCAAGGCCGACGGCACCTATGAATATTACGGTGAAGCCAGTAACTCGAACGTCTACGGTGGTTCGAACTCGCAAAATTGGGACTATGGCCGATGGAGCGCAACCGCCACAACGCTGACCGCCCGGTCAAATAGCGGGAAAACCACCACATATACACTCGAACGTCGAAACCACCCTAAAACAGGCGACCCGATGTTAATGGTCGATGGCGATGCATTCGTTACTTACTATCAAAAGCGGCCATGGTAAGGCCGGTCGGATATTTCAGATCTACGGGAGAGAAAATGAAAAAGTCATATCTACCACTCGCTAACCTTTTGCTTTCAATGATCATACTGGCCTGCCCGGTCTTTGCCGGAGTGTTAACGGTCAATGATAGTTCGGCGGGGATCGTCTGCAATCAAACATTGAGCTTGAAAGAAGCGGCACAATTTGCGTGGGACGGCAGCGCGATGCGGAATCTGACGGACGGCGAGAAGAACCAGATCTCTGGCGTTACGTGGGTTGCTTTACCGCCGGACCTGAACTGCGCGGGAGCCATTTGGCGAGCGGCGGTAAATGGGGGCGTTGGAAAGTTCGCAACCGACTTTATTTTCTTTACGAATGGGGTAAATCAGATCAACGACTACGTGCTTCTCGGTCGGGATGATCGCATCAACGGACTCAAGCCAAATGGCTCTAAGGTAATACTCGACGGTACGGGAGTGGGGAATATCGACGGGATCACATTTATGTCGTTCGATGATTTGATCCAGAACACCACGAGTTCCCAGGTTGCTCATCTTATTATCAGAAATTTTCAGAGAAGTGGGATCTCGGCAGGATACGCTCGCGGATCGGTTTTCGAAGGGCTTGAGATCTACGGCAATGGCAGCCACGGGATAGTTCTGCTCGGAACTGCCGAGGCCAACCCTCGTACCGTCCGCATCGGCGGCACGCAGATCGACCAAAGAAATCTGATCTATGGAAATGGCCTGAATGGGATCTCGATTATTGCAAGTCCTTCAACCGACCGTGCCCTGCCCCAGAACATCGGGATCCTTAACAACTACATCGGCACAAGCAACGGCACGACCGACAACGGAAATAGCGGCAATGGAATTTACCTGGAAAACACTTTTGGAGTAGTTATCGGCGATGCTGCGGGCGCCACGCGAAATATCATCAGCGGCAACAACAATGATGGCATCAAGATCGAAGGTTCACAGGCTTACGCGAACGAGGTTTTCGGTAACTTCATCGGCACCGATTCCACAGGTGGCGGAGCTCTCGGAAATTCTGCCAGTGGAATTGCCCTGCTGTCCGCTGCTGGGTCTGCAGTAGATTTTGTCTCGAAAACCCCAAATCTTATCGGCAAACCCGGCTTAGGAAATATAATAAGTTCGAATAACTACGGAATATTCATCGCCGATAACAACACTTCCAAAAATTGGATCCAGAGTAACTTGATCGGCACGAACGTGGGCGGTAACAGCGACCTCGGCAACACCCTCGACGGAATACTGGTCGGCGGAGGAACATCAGACAACCGCATAGGCGGGACGGGAACGGGCGAAGGAAATCTGATCGCGTTCAACCGGCGCGGTATATTCGCCGACGGCGGTGAAAGGAATGCATTTCGACGCAACCGGCTCTTTTCCAATGACGAACTCGGCATAGACCTCGCACCTGTCGGCGTAACCGCAAATGACGCGGGCGACGGTGACACCGGACCGAACGGGTTGCTTAACTATCCGGTCATCACCTATGTCAATGCGCAAAACAGCTTTGTTGGCATTGAAGGAACATTCAGCAGCTCGCCAAATCAAACCTACACAATTGAGTTTTTTGGGAATACGGCAATTGATCCGACAGGCTCGGGCGAGGGCCGGAACTTTCTGGGACAGACAGTCATCACGACCAATGGCGTCGGCAACGCGAATTTCAACGTCGAATTTGCAGCAAATATTTCCAATACCGGAACCTGGGTGACGGCGACAGCGACCGATTCGAATAATAATACATCTGAATTTTCCCAGGGTCGAAACATCTGCTCTCTGGTCCGCTTGACACCGGCAGCCCTCTTGGCGACGGCAAGCGGCGGTGCAAGCAGTTTTACCGTTAATCAATCGGTCGGCTGCGGCGGATATACACCTGTATCGAATTCTGCTTGGGTCACTGTAACGGGTTCGGCGGGCGGAACGGTCAGTTTTACATTCGCGGCTAACTCCGGAGCGCAGCGAAACGGGACCATCTCGGTAAACTTCAACAACGGTCAATTCTTCACTTTCGTGAATTTCAATATTACTCAACTTGCCACAGGTGGTTGTGCATACAACATGAGCCCGACTAATGCGAATATTGGCTCGGCTGGTGGGCCGGGTTCCTTCAGTTTGTCGACAACCGCAGGATGTACCTGGACGGCGGTCAGCAATGCATCGTGGCTAATCGTAACGGGCGGCTCTAGCGGCACCGGAAGCGGGACAGTCAGCTACTCCGTTCAAGCAAACACCGGTCCGGCAAGAAGCGCAACGATCACCGCAGGCGGACAGACATTCACGATAGATCAGGCTTCCGGCTGCACGTATTCACTCAATCCGTCGAGTCAAAACCTTACAGGCAGCGGCGGCAACGGAACATTCAACCTGACGACTTCAAACAGCAGTTGCAGTTGGACCGCGACCAGTAATGAATCGTGGATAAATATAACCGGCGGCGGCATCGGAAATGGAAACGGAACGGTTAGTTATACGGTTGCGACAAATTCGACCGGAAGTGCTCGAACAGGAACCATTACGGTCAGCGGTCAAACATTTACGGTCAATCAATTTGGTAGTGCGCTGAAAGCGCCGTTTGATTTCGATGGTGACGGCAAGACGGACGTCTCCATTTTCAGACCGAACCTCGGACAATGGTGGTATATGCGAAGCGTCGACGGTGGCAACCGAGCGTTTACCTTCGGGGAATCAACCGACAAACTCGCTCCTGTTGACTTCACAGGAGACGGAAAAACGGACATCGCATTCTGGCGGCCCTCGACCGGCGAATGGTACGTGCTGCGATCAGAGGACAGTACATTCTATGCGTTCCCGTTTGGTGCGATGGGTGACGTACCAGTTCCGGCCGACTACGACGGCGATGGCAAGGGAGATGCTGCGGTATTTCGTCCATCAACCGCTATTTGGTACATCGCACGTTCGTCCGGCGGCATTACGATCCAGAATTTCGGTGCTTCGACGGATATTCCGGTTCATGGAGATTTCGACGGCGATGCAAAGTCAGACCTGGCGATTTTCCGGCCATCGGACGGGTCGTGGTGGATACAGCGGTCCTCGAATGGTTCCACCTTTGCGACTATCTTCGGAACATCTACGGACAAGCGTGTGCCGGGAGACTACACCGGTGACGGCAAGACAGACCTGGCATTTTGGCGACCGTCAACGGGCCAATGGTTTATCCTGCGAAGCGAAGATCTGTCGTATTACTCAGTACCGTTCGGCATAAGTTCGGATATTCCGGTTGCCGGAGATTATGACGGCGATGGCAGATGGGACGTCAGCGTCTTTAGGCCAACGAACAATACCTGGTACCTAAATCGATCGACCTCGGGCGTGGCGACCGTTACCTTCGGGGCAGCGGGAGATAAGCCCGTGCCGTCGGCGTGGATACCTTAATGTTCGGGGTGACATCTAATTAAACAGCCCCTCGAACGGCTGTGATAAGCAGCATGGTGAGAAAGGGCCACCGGAGGATTCCGGCGGCCCTTTTTAACTGATTTATTTTTGTTCAGATAAACCACGACCGTGGAGCGATCTGAATTATGCCGCCTGTTTCAATTCGATGGGCGATGTACCGGCGGCGAGTTTGATATCTTTGGCCCAGCCGAGGCGTTCGAGTAAGCGGATCGTGATCCAGTTCATGTCGAACTGATACCATTCAGTGCCGTGACGAGCCGAGGTCGGCCACATGTGGTGATTATTGTGCCAGCCTTCGCCGAAAGTTAGGATTGCGACGAACCAGTTGTTGGTCGACAAGTCGCCGGTGTCGTTAGGCCGTTTGCCGTAGATATGAGCGAGCGAATTGACGAACCACGTCGTGTGCCAACCGAACACGACACGGCCAAATACGCCCCAGATGACCATCGTCCAACCGCCGATCGCAAACAGGATGACGGCAGAAATGATGATCGGCAAGTAGAAATATTTGGAGATGAGCACGTGGCCGCGGTCCTTGAGCAGGTCGGGAACGTACTTTTTCATCGTCGCGGCGTCGTGGTCCTGGGCCGTTCCCCAGATGACCCAGCCGATCTGTGCCCACCAAAAACCGGGGCGGATCGAGTGTGGATCTTTCTCAGTATCGGTAAACGCATGGTGCATGCGGTGGGTCGCGATCCACTTGTCAGGCGGATCCTGCATCGACATTGTCGCGAAAATGCTGGTGATGTACTCGATCCACTTCGGAGCCTTAAAGCTGCGGTGCGTGAGCAAGCGGTGCCAGCCGAGGCCAACGCCGAGGCTGCCGACGATCCAGTTTCCGATCAGCAGAGCGGCCAGATTTGGCCAGCTGAATGTCCACAAAACCGGGATCGCAAGCAGATGGAACGATGTGACGATCGCGACGTTTTTCCAATTGAAACCTGTACGGGGTTTTTCGAACTCAAGGACGTTTTGCATTAAGAAATAAAGACAACTGCTAAATTAAGACATTATTAGAGTACCAGTTTCGTGAGGGGCTGATTGTAATAGCTGTGTAAAAGTTAGGCGTTTGAGCTTTCGGCAAGTGTCTTGAGCCTCGCGTTGCGGCCGGAGACAAGTTGCCGAAGCTGGCCCTCGATCACAAACTTGTCGACGATACGTCCGATGATGGCGAACGGCGAGACCCAAACAAGCGTGTCCCGCATCAGCGTACCGCCGTCGTTCGGGAGAAATTCGTGGATGTGTTTGAACGACTTGAAATTGCCCTCGGTCATCTCGTCTACGAGCAGCCGCGGCCGATCGAATTCGATGACCCCGACCGTCAGCTTCTGCGTCAAGCCGAACTTTGAGCTAACGAACGTAACCGTCTGCCCCACGCCGAATTCGCCTGTAATGACCGGCTCAGGTCCGGCCTGTATGCGCGGATCCCGCAACAGGCCGAAACAGGTTTCTGTGGGAGCGTTTATGTTTGTCTCGAGAACGATTTCAGGCATCGTGGAAAATAGTATAGTTGGACAAACCCCAACCACGAAGCCGAACGCCGGCTCTCGAACTACTGCGGTTTCGCGGCAAAGATCTTAACGCTCGCAGCGTAGTCGTTGACGTCGTATTTTCGCAGCAATTCTGATAACTCGTCGTGTAGCGGTGCCGCCTCTGCGGGCGAGCAGCAGCTTGTCGACACGGCAGCCGCACCGCGGCCCGAAATGGACACGGGCGTCACCTGTGCCGGGGCCGGCCCGCAGCATGTTGACGTGTTTTCGGCCTTGGCGTAGGCGTTGAGGTCTGCTCCCGAATCGATCACCTCGACGTGAGAAAGCCCGGCTTCTTTCAGCCCGCTCTTATACTCATCGATAGTGATCGCACCGGCGATGCAGCCGACGTACGCCATTACGCTGTCGCCGAGTTCCGCCGGAAGCGGCTTTTTGAGAACGATATCGCTTACGGCTAAGCCGCCGCCCGGTTTGAGAACACGTGCGATCTCATGAAAGACCGCCGATTTATCGGGAGCGAGATTGATGACGCAATTGCTGATCACGATATCGACGGACGAATCCGCGAGCGGGAGCTCGTCGATCGTGGATAGGTGAAATTCAACGTTTGTGTATCCTGCACCGTCATTTGCCTTTGCCGCGTTACGCCTGGCAAGATCGATCATTTCCGGCGTCATATCGATGCCGATCGCCTTGCCGGTCGAGCCGACTTTTTGGGCCGCCAGAAACACGTCAAGGCCGCCTCCGCTGCCGAGATCGACGACCGTCTGGCCCGGTTTAAGGTGTGCGGTCGCCGTCGGATTGCCGCACGACAAACCCATGTTAGCCTCGGCCGGAATGGACGCCAGTTCATCCGGCGTATAGCCGAACGCCTCAGCGACTGCCTTTACGCCTTCGTGTTCGGACGATAAATTGCTCACCGCCACCGCTCCGTATCTGCTCTTTACCGCATCTGTTAATTTCTCTGACATATAATTACCTCGCAAACTGAATATTGTATCAAACCATTACACAACATTTATGCTTAGACATAAATGATAATTCAAACTTACACCCCCACCGCAACAGATGTCAAGCGACAATTATGCTAAAGCATAATTGTTTTATCGAGGCATGTTCAGTATGGTTGGAACGATATTCTGAAGAGATAGATCAGTAATTTACCCGCACAAACTCAGCCACACCGACGCCGATCAGGCTGCAGACTATCTCGAGCCCGATGCCGACGATCGAAAATACGGGAACGGCGATAAGTGCTGAGGTGACCGGGCTGAAGTTCCTCTTAATGAGGATGCCGGCGAGAAAAAAGGCTCCGATGCTCGTCACGAGCGTAACGAGCAGTGCCAGCAGCACGAAAGCTGCCAATCCCCAGGTTGCATCGCTCTCGCTGAAACCGTTCATGGCGATCAGCATGCCGAAAAGGATGATGATCGCGGCGATGATGTTGACGATCAGGGTCGCAGTTAATGCGACGAGTTTGGACGCCATAGCTTTTAGACCGAGTTAACAGAGGAGCTCGAACCCCGTTAACCATATATTTTACTTCGTTTTGGGATAAGTTGGTAAGAACTGCGGAACGACGCGGCCCTTTGTTCGTTGTTCAAAGGCGTATGCGTACTTCAGCAGAGTCGGTTCGCTAAATGCTCGCCCAAAGAACGCAAATCCCGCGACGGTATTCTCACGCAGGCCCACCGGCACGGTGATGTAAGGGTACCCGGCAACCGCGGCGATCGACCAGGTCGCACCGCTGGTCGGTGCGACAAGAGCGTCAAGCTTGTCCTTTGCCATTACCGCGTCAATGCCGTCTTCGCGTGTGGCCTTTTTGATCTTTGCAAGGGCGTCAAGATATGCCTTGTCGTTGAGGTCGCCTTTCTTTTGCGCATCGAGAAAGAGCTCCTGGCCAAATAGTTTAAGTTCAAGTTCCTTGTTCTCGTCGTTAAATTTGATCAGATCCTCGAGCGTCTTGTATTTAGAGCCGCGGCTGGCGAGGTATTTGTTCAGGTCGGCTTTGAACTCGTATAGCAACACGTCGGTCCGCTCGGTCGAGATCTTGCTGTAGTCAGGCGTGAATGTGACGTCGATCAAGGTCGCCCCGGCGGCACGCAGCGATTCGATAAACGGTTCGTTAAACGCCTTGACCTCCGGCCGTGTCGTGTACTGCATCACGAGCCCAAGACGAGCCCCCTTGAGGCCGTCGGCGTCGAGGAACTTGGTATAGTCCTTCGCCGCCCGTTCGTCTGCATTGGCGGTTTCCGGATCGTGCTTATCGCGGCCGACCATCGCACCGAGCATAATGGCGGCGTCCGTCACGGTCCGCGTCATCGGTCCGGCGGTGTCCTGTGTGTGGGCGATCGGGATAATGCCGCTGCGTGAGATAAGGCCAAGCGTCGGCTTGAGGCCGACGACGCCGTTCGAGACGGCCGGGCAGATGATCGAACCGTTGGTCTCGGTGCCGACGGCGGCGGCGGCCAGGTTTGCGGAAACGGATACGCCCGAACCTGAGCTTGAGCCGCATGGGTTCTGATCGAGAAAATACGGGTTATTCGTCTGCAACCCGCGACCCGACCATCCGCTGATCGAGCGGTTACCGCGAAAATTTGCCCATTCGCTCAGATTCGTTTTGCCAAGGATAATGGCACCCGCTTTGCGAAGCCTCTGAGCAACAAACGCGTCCTCTTTCGGTGTCGGAGCGTCGACCAGAGCGAGCGAGCCTGCGGTCGTTTTCATCTTGTCCGCTGTATCGATATTGTCTTTGATCAGGATCGGAATGCCGTGGAGCATCGAACGAACGCGGCCCTTTTTACGCTCCTTATCCATCTGGTCGGCAATCGCCAGCGCGTCGGGGTTCAACTCGAGCACGGAACGCGTCTTGGTGTCGATCATCTTGATCCGCTCGATGTACATCTCAACCAAACGGCGTGACGTCAGCTGTCCCGACTTCAGCTTAGCCTGCAGCTGCGGGATCGTGATCTCGACAAGCTCCGGGTACGGATCGTAAGCCATCATGCCGGGCAATTCACCCTTTGCGCTGCCAAACAACGCAAGCGTAGCCAGGCCCGCGGCACCGACCTTCAAAAATTCGCGGCGGTTCTGTTTTTTTTTGGTCATGATATTTACAACGGTTTTTTCTAATCCCAAAGCAACGCCAATCCATCGGATTCAAACCGCTTAAAGGTCGAATCTCCACTCACAAGCACCAGCTTTCGATTGATCGCCTGCCATATCAACATTCGGTCGAACGGGTCTTTATGGGACGGTTCGGCGAGATCGCCGTAACTCGCAGCCTCTTCAGGGGTTAACGGAAGTGTTTCGATCCCCGCATTCGTCGCCGCCGTAACAAGATCGTCATCCCAGCCGAGGCGGAGCTTGCCGATCCGAACTTTTATGCTTATTTCCCACAGACTGACCGCGCTGACAAATACTTGATTCGATTTGTCCTCGATCGTTCGGCGAGCAAGAGGTGGAAGCCTAGAAACTTCGGAAATGGTCCAAAGAAATGCGTGGGTATCGAGAAGAAGCCTCATTTTTTACCAAGACTGATAAATTCTTCCTCGGTCATCTTAAAATCCGGAGCAAAGACTACTTTCATCTTGCCATCGAGAAGTCCCAGCTTTCGCTTACCAGCTTTTTTCGAAGATGAATCGGTCATCGGAACGAGTTTAGCCACCGGCTTCTTGTTCTTGCCATAAAGAACACCAATGCTCTCGCCCTGCTGCACCTTTTCAAGCACTTCGGAAAAATGAGCTTTAAATTCTCCGACCGATAGACTTTTCATACGATCGATTATATGCGGTTTATGACAAGTTGACAAGAAAAATGCTATCCAGAAACAGGACTCCAGAGATCTGCGTATTTGGTATTAATTCAGTGATGTTCGATTTGGTAGTTAATGCAGCCACGAGAACCGACGAAGTCGCCAAGATCCCGTTCGCAAACTAATTGATAGCAGCCGCGGCCGGTCTAACTAGCCAATCGTGTAATTCCTCGGGCTCAGTGTTCTTGATCTGTTTCTTAAGGTGAGAACAAAACAGGCTTTCATAAGATCGTTGGGTCTGTGTCGGTTCGCCACATTGACGATATGGATCCGGCCGTGAAGGCAAAAATACAAGAAGATATAGAGAGGATAATACTAGCTATGCCGGAGAAAACAAGTAACGCCCCGAATGTGCCCGGCGGCGTGTTTTCACCCGTCCCGGGTTGGTATGTCGCAATTGCTTCTACCCAAACCCTAATGAAAAAGGAAAAACTAAAGATAAAAGACCCTACAATGGAAATAGGAAGCCACGAAGGGAAGAACTTCGACCATAGCCGTCGGGTCGACCAAATACCGATAGCACTTCCAAAATAAGCACCAATAATAAACAAGAATAGTTCAGCGTATCCGACCATCTCACCGATCGTATCTGCCGTGAATGGAGGATGGTGGGAAGTTAATCTGGAACTCAAGAAAAGTAAGGTCACCAACGGAAGGAGCAGCCCAACTGCAGCACCAGACCCCGCAATCACGATCTTTTCAATACTATAGCTACTCCTAAATGGTTCCTCACTGCTCATATTAGGTATTCAATCCGCAAACGCCACGCTCAGCTGTTTGAGCGGCATGGATTTCGTGGGGTCGGCGCCGGCACTTGGCGACTATTTAAGAGCCGATGCATGAAGCCGAAGTCCGAGGCATTCGATCACCTTCATAATTGTGGAGAATTCAGGATTGCCGGTGGGTGAAAGTGCTTTATAGAGACTCTCGCGGCCAAGACCGGTCTCGCGTGCCAATTGCGTCATCCCGCGCGCTCGAGCAATGTCGCCAAGCGCAGCAGCGACAAGCGACGCGTCGCCCTCCTCCAAAGCGGCCTCAAGATAAGCTGCCATTTCTTTTTCGGAATTCAGATATTCGGCTGCATCCCAAAGCATTGTTTTTGTTTTAGCCATAACTGTTTTCTCCAATCATAAACTCTCGGCTAGTTCTTTGGCCTTGGTTATATCCTTGGCCTGTGACGATTTGTCACAACCAGTCAGCAAAAGGATGTACTCATTCTTCCGTTGAAGAAAGTAAATCCGGTAGCCGGGACCATAGTCTATTCTGAGCTCGGATATTCCGTCGCCGACCGGCTTAACATCGCCCGCGTTGCCCAACGACAATCGTCGAATGCGAATGTTGATCCTCATTCGAGCCGTGTGATCGCGAAGAGATCTAAACCACTTAGCGTATTGTTCGGTTTGGCGAATCTCGAACATAGTATCAGTGTAGCATATAGGATACAGAAATCAATTATCTGACGCCATGTTCAGTTGTTGGAGCGACATAACGTCACCAATTGTGGTAAATCGAGAACTAACTCCTCTCGGACCGGAACAATGATTTAACTGGGTGGTTTCGCAGTTCTCGTGAAATGCCAACTGAAAATCATCACTGCAGTTTCAAGAAGTGCAAATATCAGGATTGGAAAGACAATTTGCTCTTTTGCCAGAACATTAAAGCCACCCAGAATGGCTCTTTCGTAATTAACCAAAGCGCCAGTACGCTCCAGCCAATACGGCAACAAAGAGCCAAAAATTCCCGAAATTAAGGCCGACGCATAAATGACTTTGGGCACTGAGTTACGCTTCCAAATAGATACAGCAGCGGTAATAAGAACTAAAATCATGAACGGGAAAGTCGGAACAACAGGATCAGCACCTGTTGTTCCACCACCTTTAACGAAAACTGCAACGAGAATAAGAACTTGCAGAAGACCACTCAATGCTAATCCTATGAAGACAAAAATCGACCAAGGATTAAATTGCATATTGGATTCTCCAAGCGATCTGCGGGACATTAATCCGCAAACGCGACGGTCAACTGTTTTAGCGGCATGGATTTCTTCTGGTCGAGGTCGTCCATGCCGTCGCGGTCGACGTAGTTGTAGAGGATGTCACGCTGCTGCGGGCGAAAGCCGGCTTCGGCGATCTGGTAACGGAGGTCTCGTTCACTGGCTTCGTTGTCGGCACCGGCGGCGGAGACGACGTTTTCCTCGATCATGATCGAGCCCATATCGTCGGCGCCAAAACGTAGGGCGACCTGGCCGATCTTGAGGCCCTGGGTCAGCCACGACGCCTGGATGTGCTGGACGTTATCGAGGAAAAGCCGGCCGACAGAGAGCATCTTGAGGTAATCGATACCGGTCGGTTCGTCGGTGATCTTGCGCCCAAGGGCGGTGTTCTCACGCTGGAATGTCCACGAGATAAACGCGGTAAATCCGCCGGTCTTGTCCTGTAGATCGCGGATCTTTTGAAGGTGATTGACGCGGTGTTCGACCTTATCGCCAATGCCGAACATCATCGTCGCCGTCGTCCGCAGGCCGACCTCGTGGGCGGCCTCCATTACGTCAAGCCACTCCTGCGACGTGCACTTGGTCGAGACGCGCTTTCTGACCTCGTCATCGAGAATCTCGGCGCCGCCGCCGGGCATCGAGTTGAGGCCGGCGTCCTTGAGCCGCTGCATGATCGTTTTGTAATCGAGCTTTGAGATCAGCGAGATGTTGTGGATCTCAGGCGGCGAAAAGCAATGCAGTTGAAATGTCGGATATTTTGCGTGCAACGTCGAGAGCAGATCTTCGTACCACTCGATGTTAAAGTCCGGGTGCAGCCCGCCCTGCATCAACACGCCGGTGCCGCCGAGGTCGATCGTCTCATCGATGCGTGTGCAGATCTCGTCCATCGAGTGGACATACGTCTCGGGCTTGCCCGGCCGTCGATAGAATGCGCAGAATGTGCAGACGACGTTGCAAACGTTGGTATAATTGATGTTGCGGTCGATGATGTACGTGACGACATCGCCCGGATTCTTGCGTTTGCGGATCTCATCGGCAGCGACGCCGATGCGGGCTATATCATTCGATTCGAGTAATGCGGTACAGTCTTCGGCGGTCAAACGTGTCCCGTCGAGAGCTTTGTCGAGAATTGGCTGAATAGATGTTTCCATTGCTTTAACTTAGGTATAATCTTAACAAAATCGCAGGGAAAGTAAGAATAGGACGCGGACCAACAACCCAAAAGCAGAAATTTGCTTTTTGCGTTATCAAAGATGCCAAAATTGCTCGACCATATCGAATTTGAAACGACGCTGACCCGGTCACCAATGGACTCAGGCTGGCATTTTCTCGTCGTGTCGAAGGAGATAGTCGCGAAATTCGGGTTTGAGGGTAAATCGAAACGCGTCGTTTGCTCGATCAACGGCAGCGACGGTTTTCAGTGTGCTCTGCTGCCGTCGGGCGACATTTTTTACATCATCGTCAACAAGAAAAAGCGTGACGCCCTCGGCATTGTTGCCGACGACACGGTCAGCGTCGAGCTTGTCCGTGACGAGAGCAAATACGGCCTGCCGATGCCCGAGGAAATGCAGGAGGTGCTCAATCAGGACCCTGAGGGTGACCGGCTGTTTCACGGCCTGACGGCAGGGAAACAGCGTTCGCTGCTCTATTTTGTTGGCAAGGTCAACGATATCGATAAACGCATCCACCAGGCCCTGATAATCATTGACCACCTCAAAGAAAATGACGGCAAGATCGTCGGGCCAAAGCTCAATGAGGAGCTGAAACGCCCAATGTTCTAGGCAACAATGATCAACGAACTCCAGCAACTCCAAGACGAATACAACGCTCTATGCCAACGGATCAAACCGATCGATGGCCAATACACATTGCTAACGGAGCGGGAGGATGTCGGTGTGCCGCATGTCGAGTTCACTAATGGTGAGTACCACTATATCGTGACTGAACGCGGGCTCGATCTATCAAGAAGGTCGACCAACGACGCGAACGAAATACTTTATTGGATGCTCTACGATCTCACGTTCTGGATGGGCGTGGCGTACGAATTCAAGAACCGCGTCGAAGGGCCCGACGGTCGGCGGATGATGTTCGCCTACTGGCTGGAACAAATGAAAAAGGCCGATCAGAGGATGGCTGACCGGCTCGAGGATGATATTGCCAGGATATTGGCGGAAAATCCGTTTAGCGATCACGCCTGATCGGATCGGGTGGCAGCGGACTTTCGGTTTACGAACCAAGCGACCGCTCCAAATATACCCGCCATTACCACGAAGACTATTCCGATCACGGGGTCGTTGGGCAACGTTGAGCCCTTGAAACCAATGCTCAGGCCAAAAAGGTAGTTAAGAAATGTGCCGAGGGCGGCAAGTGCGAATGCGACCACACCTAGATTTACGACCAGGACAAGAAAGTTCTTCATTATTAAACGCTCCAAAATAAATTGATTTGTACAACGTCTTTTGAACGCCCGCGATCGGTACGTCTTGCACTCATGATCAAATAAATCGCAGCTCGTCATTCCCCGCGATAAGGCCGTTTTTTGCCGCAAGTTCGAAATAGAGTTCGAGCCCGCTCATCATCGTGTCGTCGATCGAGTAGGAGATGTTTTCGGCGAGATACTCTATCATCTCGCCTTTTCCGATACTGATCTCGGATTCGTAGTTGGCGACGATCTCATCAATGTGCTCGAGGCCCTCGTCGCGTGCCGCGGCGAAGTCGATCGACACGTTACCGCGCCGCGTCATCCACATAGCGAAGACAAAACCAAAGCCTGTATATGCATGCCAAAGTTCGGCGAGATCGAAAGTGCGGTAAGGAGAACCGTCTTGATTCTCCGATAGACGCAGTGCAGGATCGCCGATGAGCAGAGCCGCGTCGGAGGTGGCAAGCATCGCGTCGATGTCGGGCGACGCGTCGCTCCACGCAGGCTCGAAACCGAGAAACTCACGAAATATGATCCTGGTAAGTGCCGCGGACGTCCGCGACGACGTGTCGAGAGCGACGGATCGAACGTTCGCCAGATCTTCGCCCTTCGTAACAAGACATACGCTCCGGACGCGCTCACGGGCGCCGACGCAGACGTCGGGAACGAGCCGCACGCCCTCGATCATCTGATAAGCGATAACCGGCACAAGTGCCGCGTCCACGCGGTCCTGCATTAGCAGTTCGGCGGAACGCGCGGGTGCAGTGTCCATGATCAGTTCGACCTTGCCCTGATTTTGCCCGTAGAGAAACGACCACACGAGCGGTGCGGTGTTCGAGTAGCTCGAGGCGGATATTCGCGGAGTGTCCATTATTGTTCGGCCAGAACGTCCTGAAACTCCGGCGTGCGGTCGATGACCTTTTTGGCGAACGTGCAGGTCGTGATGACCTTTAGCCCATTGGAGCGAGCGTATTCTATTGCGGCTGCGACGAGCTTGTCGCCGGCACGCTGGCCGCGGAGCTTTTCGTTGACGCCGGTGTGAAAGATGGTGATAACGCCCGGTGCCGAGACGAAATACTCGATCTCGCCCATCTGCTCGCCGTCAACGTCGATGACGAACGCACCTTTCTTGCCATTGTCCACGTGTCTTATTTCCATTGACCTAGCGTAAATACAAAGGGCCTGCGAATGCAAATCTTGTATGGCACACGCAATTACATTATTCTTGTGCAATATGAAACTTCGCCTCGTTACATTGTTGATTTTTGCGGTCTTGCTCGCCGCGGCGGCACACGCACAAAAGACCGTCGTGGTCGTTGATCCAACCAAACCGGTTACGGACAGTCAGGAGTTCACGACGGCCACGGATCAGGAAGAGATCGACCGCGTCGCCCTGCCGAAACTAAAGGCCAGATACCGAAGCGACAGCTGCGCCGTGGACCTCGAGTTCACCGGTGAAGCGACCGGCTCGTTCACAAAAAAGGGAGCAGCACAGACGATCGCCTTCTTTCAGGTGTGCCAGACGGGCAACGGTCTGGGCGTAGTCGCTGTTGTAGTCACCGAGAACGGTAACGTGGTCGGCACATTCGGCTCGGACAGCGGCTGGGCGTTCGACATCGGTGCTCTGCCCGACATCAATGGCAACGGCCTTGACGAATTTACGCTATCGTTTGGTGGCGGCATGCACCAAGGCCAGGGCGGGATCGGCGTCGATGTGATGGAATTTGCTGGCGGCGTACCGAAGGGCCTCGGATGGTTCAAGTCCGAGGAAATGATGGATGGCGAGCCCACTAATGTTTGGAAAGTAACCGCGAGGGCGGGCAAAGTGCCGGTTTACTATAGGCAGAAATTCGTCTTGCTGGGCGAAGAGAAATACCGCCGCTCAGGTGCCAATGCAGCATTTAAGCTGACCAAGGCGTACGGCAAATTTGAGGTGATCAAATAGTGAAAATATACGACATTACCGTCCCGATCAGCGCCGAAACCCCGGTTTACGCAGGCGACCCGGGCGTCGAGATCAGCTCGTTCAAATCGATCGCCGACGGTTCGACGGCGAATGTCTCTCAGATATCGATCGGCGTCCACACGGCGACGCACGTCGATGCTCCCAACCATTTTATCGACGGTGCAAAACGCATCCACGAGATCGACCCTGAAAAGCTCGTCGGCCCTTGTCGAGTTGTCGAGGTTCCCGAAGATGTAGTCGCTATCGGCCCGGAGCATGTCGGCGATTTAGGCGGCATGACCCGTATTTTGTTCAAATCGCGAAACTCGGCGTTTTGGAATACGCCTGAGGATGGATTTCGAACCGATTTCACCTACATCACTGTGGAAACGGCCCGCTTGCTCGTGGACAGCGGCGTTGTTCTCGTCGGCATCGATTACCTGTCGATCGAAAAAAGCGGCTCGCCCGGCCATCCGGTGCACGTAACGCTGCTTGAGAACGAGGTCGTCATTCTCGAAGGCATCGACCTGCGCGAAGTTTCCGCCGGCGATTACGAGCTTATCTGCATGCCTTTGAAATACGACGGCGCCACCGGCGACGGATCTCCGGCGAGGACGTTTTTGCGGGAACTTTAACAGGATGCACAGTATGATCAGGATCACTGTCTGGGAATCGATCTTGTTCATCCTGTCTATCCTGTTTGAATTTGGTCTACGATGATCGTCAACGACAAAACCTACCGCGAACGCGTCTTTGCGATCGTCCGCCAAATTCCGGCCGGCCGCGTGATGACGTACGGCCAGCTCGCGATCATCCTGGGCGAAGGTTACACCGCTCGGACGGTCGGCTACGTCATGCACGGAGCGGACGACGGTGTGCCGTGGCAGCGGGTCATCAATTCGCAGGGAAAATGTTCGACAGGACGGCTGACCATACCGCTGAATCTGCAGCAGGAACTGCTCGAAGCCGAGGGCGTCACGTTCAACGCAAGCGGAAAATGCGATCTGACAAAATACCGCTGGTTTCCGGAAGGGTTTGAACCAAAAGACGACGAGCAGACGAGCTTGTTCGAAAATGATTGATCGTAGATACTCAGCGGCAACTCAAACAGGATGGACAAGATATGCAGGATTTGGTTTGATGAACAATAGGATCGGCAAGACCTATCTTGTACATCCTGTCTATCCTGTTAATTCTCATTCGCAACGTCTCGGCGGTGACAATGCTCACCTTCCCCACTTCAACTTGTCTCTCAAAACATCAAAGTAGTTTCGATTTGCCGGTTGGACCAGGTTGAATGTGGTCGAGCTCTTGCGGATCACGACACGGTCACCCGCAAGCATTGGATAGCCGGTTTGTCCGTCCAGACTCAGGACGACGCCTTCGTTCTCGTTATCAAGCGTCAGTTCGATCAGCGCATCGTCGGGAACGACGATCGGGCGGTTGGTCAGTGTGAACGGGCAGATCGGGGTCATTACGACCGCATTCATCGAAGGATAAATGATCGGGCCGCCGGCTGAAAGGTTGTAAGCGGTCGAACCAGTCGGCGTCGATACGATCAGACCGTCAGCGCGAAATGTATTAACAAAAAGCTTGTTCAGCTTTACATCGATATTGATAATTCGAGCCAACGCAGACTTGTTTATGACCACGTCATTGAGAACGCGGCCCGATATCAGTTTCTCATTACCACGCCAGTGCTCCACAGTGAGCATTTCACGCCGGTCGATCTCGTACTGTCCGGCGACGATCGCTTCGAGAGCGGGAAACATCTCTTCGATCCGAAAATCGGTCAGGTACCCGAGGCTGCCGTAATTGATGCCGAGCACGAGTACATCCTGGCCATCGACCAAGCGAGCGGCCGAGATCATGGTCCCGTCACCACCGAGTACGACGATAAGATCGACGTCGAGCACAAGATCATTCTCGGGCCTTATCGTATCGGCAGAGATCGGGTCACCGAGCTGCTCGATGCCGCGATCACTTAGCCAGGACGATATCTCTTTAGCGGTCGCGGTCGCCTCAACGTGGTTCGGTTTGACGACGATTCCAACTGACTTGATCTGCTTGTTTTCCATTTGGCTCTCACGCAACGTCTCAATCATCGGCGAATTGGAGCCAAAGTTCAAGCAATTTGCTCCCCAAAACACCGAAAAACATTACACTTGCGCGACTTTTGCGTTGGTTTTCGAGCGCAATTTTGCTAGAATTGCGGTTTATCTCTGAAGATAATCTTTTTCTAATCCTGAGTTTGTAGGTACTAACCGATGTTAAAGTTTTTCACTCGTCTTGAGAAGACACGTAACTTCTTTATTCTGATCTTCGCCATTCTGATGGTGGCCAGTCTTGTTTTCTTTTACGCTCCGACGCAGAGCGGCGTGCAGTCAAATCTGGGCCGCAGCCAGGAAACGGTTGCCAGCGTATCCGGCGAGAAGATATCCGTTGCTGAGTTGATCCGTCAGAAAGAGAGCTACAGCCGCTTTTCTCAAGGCCGCAGTTTTCCGTCGAAAATGATCCTTGAGGGGCTGATCGGCAGTCGCATTGCGCGCGTCGAAGCCGAACGTCTTGGGCTGACCGCCAGTGATGCCGAGGTTGCCGCTGAGATCCGCAGCCAGTTCAAGCCGGAAGACGGCAAGCCGTTCGATCAGAAGATCTATGAACAGAACGTCATCGACCAGTTTGGCAGCATTACAGCCTACGAGCAGAGCGTTCGCGATGACATAAGCTCGCGAAAGCTGGATGCATTCATTACCTCAGGAGTTACGGTTTCCGAAGAGGAAGTGCTCAGCGAGTTTCAGCGTAAGAATACAAAATTTGACCTATTGTATGTTGGGGTAAGTGCTGCGGAACTCTCGCAGACGTTGAAGCCGACTGACGATGAGCTAAAGCAGTATTTTGAAGCTAACAAACAAGCGTACTTTATCAGTGTTCCGCAGAAAAAGATCAAGTACATCTTCATCAACACCACGAAAATCGGCGAAAAGCTCCCGATCTCAGATGCTGATCTGCGTGCGGAATACGACAAATTGCCCGCTGATAAAAAGATCGGCGGAGTAAACGGCCAGGAGATCGTCCTGCGTGTAGCAAAGCCCGAATTTGAAGCGAAGGTACAGGAAAAGGCGTCCGAATTGATCACCAGACTCAAGAAGGACGGTGACGTTGTTTCCGAAGCGACATTTGCTGAGGTCGCCAAGGGCTTTTCGGAAGATCCGGCGTCAGCCCAAACGGGTGGTAAGCTACGCGGGCCTGTTCGCGAAAATCTCAACAAGCCCGATGATCCATATCAGCGTTTGCTGAAAATGAAGCCGGGCGAGATCTCTGAGCCGATCAGCTACCAGAGCCGTTACTTCATTCTCCGTCGCGGCGAAGACGTTCCGAAATCGTTCGAAGATGCCAAAAAGGAGCTTGAGGTCAGTCTCCGTAACCGCCGAGCATATGCGGTCGCGGCAGAACTTGCACAAAAGGTTGCTGACGCACTTAAACAGAACAAGGACATCCAGAAGGTTGCACAGCAGTTTGCCGCTGAGGCAAATATGAGCGTAGCCGACATGATCAAGGAAACCGGTTTCGTGAAACCGGGCGATGACGTTCCGAATATCGGCACGTCGCCGCAGTTCGAAGAGGGAATCTCAACTCTCGAAGCGGTCAATGACGTCGGCGGCAAAACGCCGATCCAGAACGGATTTGCGATACCGATGCTTGTTGACCGAAAGGAGCCGCGAGATGCTGAGTTTGACGAGGTCAAGGCACAGATCCTCGACATTGTTAAGCTTGAAAAGGCACGTGCTCAGGTCGAGGAGATCGCAAAGCAGATCGCAGCTGCGGCGGGCAGCGTCGATGCACTGAGCGCAGCGGCAAGTGCAAAGGGATTGAAGGCCAGGGATCAGAAGAACTTCATCATTGGTTCGCCCTTAGGTGAAGGAGCAACTGCCTCGACCAATGAAGCTCTAGAAGACGCGATCTTCGCAATGAAAGCCGGTAACGTTACCCGGCCGCCGATCAAGATCGGTGATAATTGGTATGTGGTCGGCGTGACAAGGCGTGAAGATGCCAGCTCGGCCGATTTTGCCACACAGCGTAGCGGCCTGATGGAACAAATGCTTTCGAGAAAACGAGCAGCCGTGTTTTCGGATTATCTCGCAGCGACGAAAAAGCGTATGCAGGAAAGCGGCAAGATCATTATCTACAAGGATGTTCTCGCAAAGGTCGATGAGCCGATCCCGGGCCTGACACCTGGCGACATTCCGCTTCAGTAGGATCACTTACAGAAAAATGGGCGTTGCCAAATCGGCGACGCCCTTTTTTATTGCGGTAACTTACCACCTTCCAAGTACCTTCCACCAACCGAGCCCGACTGTCGACCATATGAGAATATTCAATATCGAAGCGATGAGTCCGATGGTCCACCATTGACCCTGCTTAACATAGCCTGTTCCGAAATAGACCGGTGCCGGCGTTGTGCCATAGTGGGTCAAACCGGCACTCAGGTTAGAAAAATACGTAAGGACCAGAACGGTAAGCCCGGCCGGAGCTCCGACGGCGATGGTGACAGCAAGGAACGGGATAAACATCGCCGTGACATGTGCGGTGATACTGGCAAAGCCGTAATGGGCGTAAAAATAGACGAGTGCGAGGACGATCAGAGCCAGAGGCCAGGACCAACCTGTCATCACACCCGCCACGCTCTCGGCAAAAAGTTTGGTGAGATTGGTCTCACCGAGCGCGGTTGCCATCATGACGAGGCCGCCGTACCAGATAAAGACCTCCCAGGCGTGGGTTTCGTTTATCACATCGCTCCAATCCAGAACCTGCGTTATAAGCAAGAACGCGATGCCGAATAGAGCGATCACCGTCGCATCGATACCATGCCACGGAGTTGATATCCATAAACTGACAACGAGGACAAAGACGGCCAACAATATCTTTTCGGGACGAGAGAGCGGTCCGAGTTTCTCCAGCTTGTTTTGGGCAAAAACAACAGCGTCAGGTGTTTCTTTGATCTCGGGTGGAAAGAACTTATAGATCATCAGCGGTATCACTGTTAATGAAACCATCGCCGGGACGATCGACGATATGAACCACAGCGAGTAGCTCAGATCGATCTGTGCATGCTCTTTGGCAAAACTGCGGATCATCAGGTTGGAAGCCTGGCCGGTCAGGAACGTCGCGCAGAGAATGACCTCGCATTGGTAAAGCATGTTCATCAGAAACGTGCCCAGTTTGCCGGCCGTACCATCATCGGGCCGCGAATCATACGTTTCCGAAACGCTTCGGGCAATCGGCAAAATAATGCCGCCCGAGCGAGCCCCGGTCGATGGCACAAATGACGCCAGAATAAAATCTGTTACTACCAGCGAATAGCCAAGGCCAATTGTTTTGCGGCCGATCAGCCGAATCAGGATCAGAGCGATGCGATGCCCCAAGCCGGTCTTGATCATCGCACGTGAGATAAAGAATGCTGCCAGGACGAGCCAAACATACTTGTCGGCATAACCGCTCAATGACCTTTCGATCTTCAGGGCCCCGAAAACGGCAGTGGCGATCACGCCGAGCAGCACCATTGCGCTGCCGCTCATCGGTTGGACGATCGACCCGACAACGGTTGCGACAAAGATCGCCAGCAGCGTCCATGCCTCGCGCGGAACACCGTCGGGCGGAGTGATGACCGCGATCCCAAATCCGACGCCGATAACGATCAGCCATTTGACCAATTTGCTTTGCATTTCACAGCAATAAAAATGCCGCAGAGATCAAAAAGAAGTTACTAAAATCTCCTTGATCTCTGCGGCAGCTAATAGCAGCCTGCTTATTTGGCTACGTGTAACTCGGCATAATGGACAAAGAACCAGTATGTGATCCCGATCCAGATCGCTAGGTTAATAAGCGTAGCGGCCAGTCCGATATTTCTCGTTGTCGAGGTCCGGACCGCGCTGCGGTCGCCTTTTCCATACATCAGCACAATGACCAGAACTCCGGTCACGCCCCATGCAAACAGTCGCACCGCCATCTCGATCCACACCAGGTGTGAGACCTGCCAAACGGTCAACGCCATTGCGAGCACGATAGCGATGGCCGCCGCAATCGGTGGTTTGTAATTGGATTCGCCTTCGTCTCCTTCACGGTGTTCTTCTAATCCGATCTTGCTGTGGGTATAGCTGTATGCGAAGTAGATAACAAGCCCGATCGACATCCAGACGATCAGCCGGATCCACGTATCTAGCGGAAGGCTGTTCATCAGGTATGCTGCCGACAGAACGGTGGCGATCGGGATAAACGGCGAAAGCGGCACCTTGAACGGGCGATGCAGAGCCGGATTTGACGATCTCAAAATGATGATACCGACACCGACGATCACAAACGCAAAGAGCGTTCCGATACTGACCAATTCACCAAGCAGACTGATCGGCACAAAACCAGCGAGTGTTGCGACGATCACTCCAGTGATAGCTGTGGTGATATGCGGTGTCTGAAATTTGGGATGGATCTTTGCCGCCCATGCCGGCAACAAACCATCTTTCGACATCGAGTAGAACACACGCGGCTGGCCCATCGTCATAACGACCATTGTCGAACTCAGGCCGAGTACCGCACCTACCTTAATGATCGTCGGAAACACCGCTAGGATCGTTCCCATTGTGGTTCCTTCTGCCTTCTGAAGGGCCGCATCGATAGCGACAGCGATCGGAGCAGCGGCATTGGTCAAAAGCTTGTAATCGACCAGGCCGACCATGATTCCCGCAACCAAGATGTACAGGACCGTACAAATCGCCAGCGAGCCCATGATACCGATCGGCATGTCACGCTGCGGGTTCTTTGCTTCTTGAGCCGCGGTCGAAACAGCGTCAAATCCGATGTAGGCAAAGAAGATAACCGCCGCACCAGTCACCACTCCGCTAAATCCGAATGGCATGAATTCCGCACAACCCGGTGCACCGACAGTACAGCCGATGCCGATATTGTCTGTATTCACGTATCCGATACCTGCCACGATAAAGAGCACGACAACGACAACCTTGACGATCACGATGATCGAGTTGAAGCTGGCCGATTCCTTAATACCGCGAATAAGCAGCATAGTGACGGCAACCGCGATCAAAGCCGCCGGCAGGTTAAATATACCGGTTCCTATCAGAGTACCGTCCGCGGCTTTTATTTCCATTCCGGGCGGAGCACTCAAACTTAATGGGAAATTTATCCCTAAGGTGTCTCTAAAAAGACTAACCACATATCCCGACCAACCAACTGCCACAGTGGCCGCACCGAATGCGTATTCGAGAATAAGGTCCCAACCGATGATCCAGGCGATAAATTCCCCCAGCGTTCCGTAGCCATAAGCATAAGCGGAACCCGAGATCGGCACACTCGCCGCAAATTCCGAGTAACAGAGAGCGGCGAAAGCACTGACGATACCCGCGATGACCATCGAAATGATCACGGCCGGGCCGGCGTGTTTTCCGGCGGCCTGTCCGGTCAAAACAAAGATACCGGTTCCAATGATCGCTCCAACACCAAGCATCGTCAGATCCAACGAACTCAATGTTTTCTTTAGAGTATGTTCACCGGTCTCCTGAGCCTCGGCGATGATCTTTGAAATTGGTTTAGTCGCAAAAAGTGACATGAAAACCTCCTAAGGTTGATTTAACTATGATTCTGTTTTTGCTTAGCAGACCCTGTCGTCTCTGCCGCTAGCATTCGTAATTTCAGTATAATCGTGAAAAGCCTCATGGAAAGCCTGCTTTAACTGCGGAATACTTCGACCTTCAAATGTTACAAGGTCGTTTATACCATCGATCTTGCCAAAAAATACTTTGTCGTCCTCACTATAGCGGACGCTCCCAACGCAGCCCTTATAATGAATTTTATCGTCGATCATTAATCCTTAACCACCTCGGTCTTACCCGAAACAGCTCTCCAAATGAAATAAACCGGCACTCCCGTCAACACGATGATCAGGCCGGGCCATGTTGCCGTGGTCTGATACAAGAACAAAACCGCCAAAATTACGGCCGCACCTATACAGTAAAGTGCAGGGATGATCGGGTATCCGAGTGCTTTATACGGACGTTCGGCATCAGGTTGTTTCACCCTGAGCACAAAGATCGCCGCGATCGCAAGGATATAAAAGATCAGTGCTGCTGAGATCACGTAGGTCAGCAGGTCGCCGTAGAGATTGCCGTAGCTTACTTTGCCATCGGCCGCCGTCGTCACAGTTCGGGGCAGAACGTAGAACGCGGCCCAAATTCCTTGAATTATCAGTCCCCACGCTGGAACGTGTGCCTTGTTAAGGTCGCCCGCGGATTTGAAGAACAAACCGTCCTTCGCCATCGCGTAGTACGCACGGGCACCGGAAAAGATCAGGCCGTTGTTGCAGCCGAATGTCGAGATCATGATGGCGACCGCCATGATCGCCGCACCGGCTCCGGGAAATATCACTTCGGCCGTGGCCGAACCGACGCGGTCGCTCGCGACCTTTTGAATATCCTCGAACCGCAGCGTCACGAGGTAGGCGAAATTTGCCAGCATGTACAACAAGATCACGCCGCCAGTGCCTAACAAAAGTGAAAGAGGCAGGTTTCGCTTCGGGTTCTTGACCTCGCCGGCAGTGAACGTGATGTTATGCCAGGCGTCAGCCGAAAACAGCGAATTTGTTTGCGCCACGCAGATAGCGACCAGCATTCCGAATGCAGTAAGCAACGAGACCAACGCCGAGCCTTTGTCTCCGGCGGGGGTCGCCCCGACGCTCTGCAACTCGCCGCGAACTGTCCACAGATCGCCGAAATTTGCCGCCGCGATCTCGGGATACGAGTAGAGCCCGACGATCAGCCCGAGCACGATCAACGCGATCAGCGAACCGGTCTTGGCGAAAGTAAAGGTGTTTTGCACCAATTTGCCGAGCTTTAGCCCGCGAGTGTTCATCCACGTCAGCAGGGCGATCATCACTATGCCGACGAGTTGTGCTGTCGAAAGCGAAAAAGCGTAGCTTGACGATCCGACACGGATCGGCTCGATCAAGTAACTTGTCTCCGAGATCTGAGGAATCAATATGCCGGTAAATCGTGCAAATGCGACCGAGACCGCCGCAATCGTCGCCGTGCCGATCACCAGAAAATGCGTCCAGCCGTACAAGAATCCCCAAAACGGCGAATATGCCTCTTTAAGATAGACATACATACCGCCGGCCCTCGGCATCATGGCGGCGAGTTCGCCGTAGGAAAGTGCCGCTCCGATCGTCAAAAGTCCGGTCACGAGCCAAACGACCAGCAGCCAACCGGGCGAGCCGACCTGACGGGCGATATCGGCAGACACAATAAATATGCCCGAACCGATCATCGATCCGGCAACGATCATCGTCGAATCAAGCAGCCCGAGCCCGCGGATAAACCCTTCGTTAGTTTGTTCGGTCTCTACCGGCGAAGATGCCATAAGCTTTTACAAGTGCGAAAAATGATCGTCGCTTGCCCGTTAACCGGGAGAGGTTGTCGGCAATTTTTTTTCTTCAGTTCTTAAGTCGTTGGCGAGATATTCGTAGCTGATATTATACTTTTATTCCAAAAACTGTCGAGTACCTTTTGCTGTTTTCCCATAAAACTGGCAAATTAATCCGCAACCAGCCCTACATTTCACGTCAGAAATGGCAACCCTGCTATCGCCAAACTTGAACTCAAACCCAACTTGAGCTACAAAATCAAGTCAATCAAGATTTCAGGTCAGGAAGGGCAGCTCTGCTCCCGCTCTTAAACGCCGTGACACAAAAATGGTCAAATCGTGATCTTCCCGGTGCCTTGCACTTTGTAACCGGCAATGTTCTCGATCGACGGCCGATATTTCGCATGGACAAGTCCTGCGAGGTATTTCTAACCGTGCTACAGGAACTGCGCGAGAAAATGGAAACCAAGCTCTGCGCGTTTGTTCTGATGCCCGACCATTTCCACCTGGTGTCGAACCCTCGCGACGGCAAGATCCGCGAATGGACCGGTGCACTTAAGAGTCTCTCTGCCAAAAGGCTCAATCAAATACATCCGACATATCAGTTCTCACAGCCAAGCGGTGAAAATCAGGTCTGGCAGGAGAGCTTTAAGGCGTTTCCGCTTTGGAGCAATTGGATGATCTGGCAAAAGGTCAACTACATCCACGCCAATCCGCTCCGTGCCAAACTCGTCGGCTCGACCAAGGACTATCGCTGGTCGAGCTTTCATTCTATCTACGGCGGCACCGAAGATCCGTTGCTACAAACCGACAAAGACTGGCACTGGCCGGAAGATGCCGAAAAACTCGACAAGTCGATGAAAGAATGGTCAGAAGAAAGAAAGCGGGGGCAGAGCCGCCCTTCCTGACCTGAGATCTTACTTATCTTTATTCCTTCCATTTATGTTCATTAATGTTCGGGTTGGAAGAACCAAATCAGCATTTCCTATCTCACAGTGAGGAAAGGTAGCTCTGCTCCCGCTCTTTCAAATCGCAATTGACCCAAGGTTTCAGCTTATTTTTCGCCTGTGCTAATTTAGAGCAATCATGAGCGAAAAAACAGATAAATTCGGCGATATGCCCACCTCAGACTTTCGTCGTTTTGGCTACCAGATCATCGACCAGCTTGCGGATTATTTCGACGAAATGGAGAAATATCCGGTTCTTTCGCAGGTCCAGCCAGATTGGCTAAAGAGCAGTCTCCCTGGGTCTGCACCCGAAGCGGGCGAAGATTTTGGCGAGATCCTCGGCGACGTCGACCGGCTGATAATGCCGGCGGTCACGCATTGGAACCACCCGAATTTTCACGGGCTGTTCTCGACATCGACCTCGTCCGTCGGTGTTTTCGGCGAGATGTTTGCCGCGGCCTTCGACATGAAAGCGATGCTCTGGCGGACGTCGCCGGCGTCGACCGAACTTGAGGACGTCGTCCTCGACTGGCTGCGGCAGATGATGGCCCTGCCCGCACATTTCGAAGGCATCATCTACGACACGGCATCGGTCTCGACGATGCACGCTATTGCCGCCGCCCGTGAACGTGCGGGCCTGCACATCCGCGAGCAGGGAATGACCGGCCGCGACGATCTGCCGCTACTGCGTGTTTACGCCAGTGAGCACGTTCATTCGTCGATCGATAAGGGCGTCATCACGCTCGGGCTGGGCTTACGCAGTTTGCGAAAGATCGAGTGTAACGAACGGTTTGAGATGATCCCCGAAAAGCTTGGCCTTGCGATCGAAGAGGACATCGCCGCGGGCTTCAAGCCGATCTGCGTCATCCCGACCATCGGTACGACGTCGACGTCCAGCGTCGATCCGGTAAACGAGATCGCCGATATCTGCCAAAAATACGGCATCTGGCTGCACGTCGATACGGCCTACGCGGGCTCGACCGCAATCATTCCGGAGTTTCAACATCACTTTACCGGGCGCCCGTTCGACCCAGTCGCTACCGCTCCCGGTTCTGACTTGAGGGGATGGGAACGTGCCGATTCGATCGTGGTCAATCCGCACAAGTGGCTCTTTACGCCGTTCGACCTGTCGGTGCTCTATTGCAAAGACCTCAGCGAGCTGAAAGGGGCGTTTTCGCTCGTGGCGGAGTATCTAAAGACCAGCGATGAGCAATCCGTTAAGAACGGTATGGATTACGGCATCCAGTTGGGGCGGCGATTCCGCGCGTTGAAACTATGGTTTGTCATCCGTTATTTCGGCCGCGAAGGCCTGATCGCACGACTTCGCGAACATTGCCGCCTCGCACGGCTATTTGCCTCGTGGGTCGAGGCGTCGCCGGATTTTGAGTTGATGGCACCGGTGCCTTTTGCTCTCGTCTGTTTTCGGGTGTCGGAGCACGCTCTGCCAGACCGCGTCAAAGACTCGCAGGCTGGCAGCCTGCGTTCCGACGACGAACTCAACGCCCTAAACGAACGAATCATGAACGACATCAACGCCTCAGGCGACGCCTATCTGTCGCACACCAAACTTAATGGCCGTTTTACGCTGCGGCTATCGGTCGGCAGCATCCGCGTCGAAGAGCGGCACCTGCAAAAGGTCTGGGATCTCCTGAATGCACGCCTGTCATAGACGACACGCGGCGTGAGTCGAGGAAGCTTGGGGTACCAAATTTAGTTGGCTCTTCGGGTACATCGAAACGGCCGCAGGGAGTCTGTTTTGCCGCCTACCCTCATCGTTTTCCGGCGCAACCGGTAGGAAATATTCCTACTTAGTAGGAAATAGTGGGAATATTTATTAAAGCAGTTAGACGCTATCTGTTGTTAATACATTGTTTACAGCGATTTCGCGCTTTTTGTCCCGCTTGTCCCAACAAGTTCCCACATGTCGGGAGTCGAGGAAGTCTTGAAAGTCGGGAAGGATTAAGTTGGCCTTTTACTTTTTCACTTTTTCACTCTTTCACTTTTTCACCTTTACACTTCTCTGCGATCTCTGCGTTATAGACCAATTCCTCGCAGAGGCGCGCGGAGAGTCGATCCGGCTTTTCACATTTCTCCTTTTTCCGTTTTCGTTGTCAAAGATCACAGTCTGTAACAATTATTGTATCATCGGTGTCAACCGTGACAGTGTGTTACGTAAAGTTGAGCTGTCTTCTGATCTGAATTGGGTTCGTTGGGTGTTTTTGTTGAATTCAGATCGAATCAACTAGTCTTCGTCAAAAAATCTCGTATAGTCACGTGCGGAATGGATTACACGCAAGATGACAATCTCATCGGTATTCTCCGTGTAAAAGATCAGACTCTTTTCAAATCCGGCAATAAACCACATCCGAATATCTTTAGTGTCTCTGTATCTTTTGGCAGGTCCGATCTTTGGCGTCCGGCAAATGTCTTGAACTGTCGCCTCAAAGGCGTCGAAAAAGCGGTCGGCAATGTCAGGATCGTTCTCGGCGATGTATTCAGCCGTTTCGACCAGGTCGGTGATTGCCTGCGGGAGTTTGACGATCTTCATCTTTGCAAATTTCGGGCTGCGATACGATCTTTGACAACTCGTCGGGCTTCGTCGATGTCGCTTTTGGTCAGCGGGGTCGGTTCGCCGCTGGCGTAGGCTTCGGCAATCAAGGATTCGAACCTTGAATTTTCCGCACGCTGATCCGCCCGGATTAGTTCGCGTATATATTCGCTGATCGTCCCATAACCCTCTGTCTCGATCTTTTTCGTGACATACTGCCGCATCGAATCAGGGAGCGAAATATTGAGCGTGGATGTAGCCATTGCGTAAAAGTACCTCGGTTTCGATAGTAGCAGAATAACAAGAAATATTAAATATTAATATTTGTGCATCTCGCCGACGGCCTCACACTAAAGCTATTTTAAAAGGGAAGTTAAGATCTCAGGAAAATGCAGTTCAAGTAGTCGACTCGCATGCTTTATTTTATTACTGTACTTATACCCAGCATGTACGTGTCCCTCCGCTTTTAGCTGGTCCATAATCTTGTAGAATTCTATCCACCTATCTGGTTCTCCAATGCGTCCGAAATCGAGAAAGAAATCTGCTCGATCATGAACGAACCGAATGCTCATCGTACTAGATTGAACTACAACAACATTTCCACCATGGTCATTTGTAATATCCACAAATTCAAATCCCCATTTTTCAAATAGATACGGAAAAAAATGTTGGATATCATTCTTGAAGGATGTCATCACCCGCCTCCATCTAAAAGCCATTTACTTGCCGGTTCATATCAATTCTTGTTCACCTCGGCCCAGATCTTGTGTCCGTGAGTTTCTTTCAAAAAGATGGTGCCGACTATCAGCGTGATCGCGGCGATGGCCATCGGATAATAGAGCCCGGCGTAGATATTACCGGTCTGCGCAATGACCGAAACGCCGATCAGCGGCAGCAGGCCGCCGAAGACGCCGTTGCCGATATGATACGGCAGCGACAGCGCCGTATAGCGTATCTTGGCCGGAAACGCCTCGACCAGGTAAGCCGCGATCGGGCCGTAGACCATCGTCACCCAGATGACCTGGATAAATACTAGTAAAATTAGAATCCAAACTTGGGCTTTCGAAATGAGGTCGCCGAATGAAGTGTAAGGGATAACTTTTCTCGCAACGACCAGCTCAGGATTTCCCGATTCGTGGGCAAGCGGCGTAAGTGTAATGGCTCCTGTTACCGGGTTTTTTTTCGAACTGGCCGTAATAACTTCAGAACCCGCCGCAAACTGCATTGCTCTATATATCGGCAGATAACTAAAAACTGCGAGCAACAATCCGGCCATCATGATCCATTTTCGGCCCCAACGGTCACTTAGCCATCCAAAGAAAACGAAAAACGGCATCCCAAGCACCAGAGCTATCGCAATAATATAGTTTGCCGATGTCGCATCTACGTTGAGTATTGATTGCAAATAAAACAACGCGTAAAACTGCCCCGTATACCAAACCACGCCCTGGCCGGCGGTCGCTCCGAACAGCGAGATCAACACGATCTTGAGATTGCTCCACTTGGTAAACGCCTCGACGAGCGGATTTGCCGAGGTCATACCAGCACTCTTGACTTGCTCGAATATCGGCGATTCCTTCATTCGCAGGCGAATGTAGAGCGACACGCCCACCAGCACGATCGAGATGAGAAAGGGAATTCGCCAGCCGCTCAAACCATCGGCCTTGCCGGCAAATTGCTCGGGCGACATCATGTTCTGCACCGTCAAAATGACAGCAAGCGAAAGAAACAGCCCCAACGTCGCGGTGATCTGGATAAACGACGTGTAAAATCCGCGTCGGTGATCGGGAACGTGTTCGGCAACGTAGACGGCCGCACCGCCGTATTCGCCGCCGAGAGCGAGGCCCTGAAGTACGCGGATCAATAACAGTATGATCGGTGCGGGGATGCCGATCTGCGAGTATGTCGGCAAAAACCCGATGACAGCGGTAGCTCCGCCCATGATCAGCAGGGTGACCAGAAACGCGTATTTGCGGCCAACGACATCACCGATCCGGCCGAAAAATAGTGCCCCAAAAGGCCGCACGACAAAGCCGACCGCAAATGTCGCGAGATACGCAATGTAGGCAAACGTGTCGTTTCCCGGCGGGTAAAAGAGCGGTGCGATGATCACGGCAAGGCTGCCGAAAATATAGAAATCGTACCATTCGATCATCGTGCCGACGGCCGACGCACCGATGACCTTCCAAATTCTATACTTTGATATTTGGTCGTCTCCGGTCGAACCGGCGACTTGTTCGTCTTGCAACATTGATCGCTACCTTGGTTTGGATTTTAGTGATTGTCACCCAAGCCGCCGCAGAACGCAAAGCAGAAGACCGTGCTATCGTTGATGATGATGAAATTTGTAAAAGAAAGTGTGATCAGAGCGTCGCCGGAGCGGGTCTTCGCGTTTCACGAGCTGCCGGACGCCTTCGAGCAGCTCGTGCCGCCGTGGGAAGACGCCAAGATCGTTCAGAAAGCCGATATCTCGGTGATCGGGTCGCAGGCGATCATTGAACAAAAGATATTCGGCATTATTCCGGCCCGCTGGGTCGCCGAACACACGGCGTACGATCCGCCGCGGATGTTTGAGGACGTGCAGGTCTCGGGCCCGTTCAGCTCGTGGCGTCACCGCCACATCATCGAACCTCACCCGGACGGTGCGACGCTCAGGGACGAGATCGAATACGAGCCGCCGTTTTGGTTTTTGGGTGCTCTGGCCGCACCGTTTGCGGTCGTGCCAAAGCTCGAAAAGATGTTCGCCTACCGCCACGAGGTCACGCGCAAGTGGTGCGAGGCTAGCTAAACATCTCAATTGCCTGCCGGATACGGTGGCCGAATAGAAAATCTCCGATACCTGCCGTTTCGTGCGAACGGTCGTAACCGACGAGTTCGACATAGGCATTGCCGCCGACCGCTGTCCCGGCTTTAGTGCCCTTTACGCTGCAAGCACCTTCCCAATAGACGATCATTGTCGAACCGCGTGTGTCCAGTTCCTGATCGACGATCAGCGGAACGATCTCGGCCTCGATCCCGAGCGTTGGTACGCTTACCAGCCATTTGGCAGGGTATTCGGCTCCGGTATTTGGGCTCAGCCATTTATCGGTGATCTCGATGTTGAAATCGCTCCGCTTAAGGTACCTACAGTTACCGTCACGATCGACGTAGGTTCCGGTGGTTTCGCCGTTAAACTCACCCGAATCGTCGGTAAACGTGTAGATCATCAGTTCGGTCTCGTCGTCAAACTGGATGCTGAACCAATCCCAGTTGCCTTGTTCCCAGCTGCCGAATTCGCGGTCCATCCACGCCGAACCGCTGAACGTTTCGACCGCACCGCCTTCGTTGAGTTGGCCGGACACGTTCATGCGGGTGTAGGAAAAATGCTTTGACGCGCCGTCTTTTTTTCTGGTGATGCCGCCGTCGCCGTTGAGCACGATCGGTTTTGCCGGTTCGAGGATGGCGTCGAATGTCAGGCCGTCCTCGAGCGTTGCGTGGAGAACGTGCTTTCCCGCGATCTCGCGCAGCGACCATGGGCCAAGTTGAACGTCGCACGCCGTCGGGCTCATTACCACCGGCAGCTCCAACGGATTGCCAAAGCTCCGAATGTGTTCGTATTTGAACTGCCCCACGGTCACGTCCGATATCGCAAAATGGGCAAAGTACATCGGGTTTGCGACCATATTCATCGGGACCACGCCGATCTTATCGCGGTCGGTCCGCCGCTTGAAAAACACGAGTTCAAAGCCAAACTTGCGTCCGGTCCGGGTCGTGCAATGTCCGGTGTAATACCACCACTCCGTCTGGACGTCCGGTTGGGCAAACAGGTCGGCGGGCAGCGTCACGCGTCCGTCCGTAGGCGGGTCACGCAGCTCGCTGCCGCCGTTTCCAAAAAATCCGGTCAATCCGTCCATAACGGACGAGGCAAAAGACTCGATAGGTTTAATAAAATTCTCTTTCATACAACTTTTAGGTGCTCGGGCAAAAACTCGTGACTTCGCTGTCGATAGTATGATCATCAATCAGTTTGCGATGATATTATAAGTTAAGTAGTTCGCTTCGGGAGCAAAGGTGGTTTCAGTGTCTGTAAACAGGAATGCTTGTACATATAGTTTGTTGGAAATATAAGGCCGAGACGGATGCCACTGCGAGGGAACATCATCGCTCACAGCTGCGAGCCCTGGTCGGCGTGATCCCGGAGATCGTCGGATTTGATGTCGGCGAAGATATACTCCACCTCGACCGTTCGTTCGACACAGGGCTGGTCTCGACGTTTGCCGACCGTGACGCGCTGGAGCGTTACACGGCGCACCCCGAACATCTTAAGGTCGCGGCTTTGGGAAAGGAGATCGCGGAACGGGTCGTTTCGGTGGACTTTGTTAAAGATTAAGTGAAAAAGCTCACGAAAATACTGATCGTGCTGATCGCCATCGTGGCGATCGTGCAGATCCCGTTCATTTACCGGCGGTATCAGACCGGTAAGCGGGCGGAGCTGATCGCCGCGATGCAGGGCCAGCGGCAGGCCGGAACAGACGCAAATTTTGTTGAGTATAAGGGCATCATCCATGCGCATACCAGCTTGGGCGGCCACAGCACCGGCGGATTTGACGAGCTGATCGACGCGTCGAACAGCAATGCGCTCGATTTTGTCGTAATGACCGAACATTACACCGACAAATACGACACGTCGGCGCTGACGCTGAACGGAACGTACGGCAAGACCCTCTTCATCGGCGGTAATGAGGTCGACACGGCGGATTCGGATCGCTTCCTGATGATCCCGGGCAGTGCGGATGCGGCGGGATTTCGCCATGGACCGACGAGTGCGTTCCTCGCGAAGATACATGCCGAGAACCGAATTGCGTTGATCACCTATCCCGAGAAATTCAAAACGTGGGATTCGGCTTTTGACGGTATCGAGGTATTTAGCCTTAATACTGCAGCAAAAAAGATGAATCCGTTCATGTTGGTCTTTGACATGATCTGGTCGGGTTCGTCGTATCCGCAGCTGACCTTTGCGGGTCAATTCAAACGGCCTGACGTTAATCTCAAGCAGTTTGACGAGATCTCGGCGAGCCGCCGCATCAGCCTTTTCGCCGGAACGGACGGCCACTCGAACATCGGCCTGCACATGTTTGGGGTAGACACGGGCGGCAAGCTTTTGAACATTAAGCTCGATCCGTATGAAACCGTTTTCGGCATTGCTCGAATGCATGCCTGGGTGGCAAAGGACAAGGCGTTTTCTAAAGAGACGCTGATCGAAGCGATCCGGCAAGGCAATTTCTTTACCGGGGTCGACGCTTTTGGCGACACGTCGGGATTTTGGTTTGCGGGCACGTCGCCGGCCGCGTCGGTGATATCGGGCGGCGAGACGAACTACTCGACGGACCTTGAATTAAAAGCGACGTCGCCGGTCAAGGCTCGTATAATAGTCCTGAAAAATGGCGAGAAGTTTCGCGAAGAAAGCGATGTTCTCGAACTGGCGGTCAAGCCTGACGGGCCGGGCGTCTATCGAGTCGAGATCTATCTGGACGCGATCGGCGAGACGGGAACTAAGATGCCGTGGATACTCTCAAACCCGATATACGTCAGATAAGCAAACGATTTCCGTTTTGCGAACATCATAAGAAAGCATATTTAACATGGCGGATTTTCGCGATCTATAGAATGAAAAAGTTACTCAGAAATGTCCTAATAGCGGCAGCAGTTTTGTCGGTCCTTTCGTTGCCGTCGGTGGCTCAGCAGGTCAAGCGGACTCCGTTTGACGTGACGAACTATCAGATGGATGTCGCTCTCGTTCCCGCCGAGCGGAAGATAAACGCGACGGTGGATGTCACGTTCACGCCGCTCGAAGACACGCGCAGTATCACCTTCGAACTAAACGGTTCGCTTAAGGTCGATTCGGTCACGCGGCAAGGCGCAGGTCCGGCGGTTGTTCCTGCTGGAAGACCTACCGCCAAATCGACGCCGTCGGCTCCGGGATTGACCTTTGTCCAGGATCAGGCCGGTGTCGCGGATATCGGGCCCAACGTCCGCGTCGATCTCGGCGACACCGTCGTTAAGGGCACGCCCGTCGTTTTACGCTTTAAGTACAGCGGCATTCTGGAACTTCCCGCCGGCGGCCCGCTGCTCAGCAAGCGGCTTGCTTACATCGGAAACGATCAGGGTTATCTGATGTACGCCGCCCGCTGGTTCCCGTTTCACGACTATGCAGCCGATCTGGCAACGTCGGATATCTCGATCACTCTGCCCGGCGGGCAGACGATGATCGGTCACAGCGATTCGCCGGTGGCCGCTTCGGGTGGAAAATACCGTTTCGTTCAGTCCAGACCCTCATTGGTCGGCAATTTTGCGTATGGAAAGTACCAGACCAAGGCTCTACGGTTTGGCGAATACGAGTTGAACTTCTACACGCGAACCGGCAACACCGAGCTTATATCAAAGTACGGCGAAACGATCGGCAAGGCTCTTCAGTACTACACCAAACAGTTCGGTCCGGCCGACACGGCACGACGGCTGAACATTGTTCAGATCGACGACGAGAGTCTCGATTTTTACTCGGCTCAGGGAATGCTGTTTATTGCTAACCGGCAGTTCGAAGAGGCTCGGGATGTCACGTTCTCGCGTTTGCAGCGTGAAGCGGCATATCAGTGGTGGGGACTCGCGGTCGGGCTGAAATCGTTTGATGACGTATGGCTGTCGCAGGGGCTTGCCGAATACAGTGCCGTTTCACTGCGTGAAAGCGAGACGGACGCCGCACGGCTCGAGGACCTGAGGCGTGAGCTTTTGGAAAAATCGCTCACGTTCGAACAGACCGCGTCGCTTGTGCGTGCTCCGGCAAATCTCGACGACCAGTCGGTCGCCTATCAATATCTGATGTACGGCAAAGGTGCCTTTGTCTTCAAGCTGCTTCGCGACACGCTCGGGGCGGACAAGTTCGATCAGTTACTGAAGGCCTATCTTCAGGAATATCGCGGCAAGAGCGCCTCGATCGACGATTTTGAAAAACTCGCGACACGCGTTGCCGGCCAGCCAATGCGGTATTTCTTCGCCCGCTGGGTCGAGGGAACGGGCGTGCCGGAATTTAATGCTGATTATCTGATCATCCGAACCAAAGGCGGCAAGTTTGTCACCCGCGGAACCGTCAAGCAAAATTACGACAATTTGCGTCTGCCGATCGAAATACAGCTCAAATCCGAGGGCGAACCGCAGTCGCAGAACGTGACCGTGATGGTCGACGACTCAAGTGCCGACTTTAACATCGAATCGACCGGAAAACCGCTCGGTGTCATCCTTGACCCAAACTACAAGTTGCTGCGTATTTCGTCCGACCTGCGAGTTTCGTCGATCGCCCGCCGCGGCATCGAGCAGTTTAAGGAAGGCAATTACGTCGAGGCTCAAACGCAGTTTGAAGCAGCTCTCAAATTGGACCGCTCAAATGCGTGGATCTATTACCACCTCGGCCTGCTCTATCTCGAACAGCGTAATTACGACCTGGCGATAGACAATTTCAAAGCAGCCCGCGATCTGGGCAACCAGGGTGCCGCCCGGCCGACGTGGCTGCACGTCTGGGCTGAGATCAAAATGGGCAACGCCTACGATGCCAAAGGTGACCGCACCCGTGCCGTCGGTGCGTACAAGCGTGCAGAAACGCTCGGCGACAACTACGACAACGCCCAGGAAGCCGTGAAAAAGTATCAGGCTTCGCCGTTTGATCCGAAAGAAAAGCAGAGCACGTCGGCGGTCAAGTAGTTTTGACTCGAATATAAACTAAAAGAAAAGGGGCAGGAGAAACATATTCTCCCGCCCCTTTTTTACCCCTTGTTCCCGCTTGAATTAGAAACGGAACTTGGCTCTGAACTGCCCGACTCGCGGGCCGCCGGTGGTGTTTGTTATCACACCAAAATCGACCGAATCCTGAAGATCCGAGTTCGGACTCTGGAAGTTGACCGTGTCGAAGACGTTGAACAGATCAAAGCCCAATTCGAAGCTCATTCGCTCATTGATCTTCGTGCTCTTGGCAAAGCTCAGGTCAAAACGCTTTTGCATCGGTCCGCGGAACGTGTTGCGTCCGAGGTTGCCGAACCCGCCCAGCGGCGAGCTGAAGCATGACGTGTTGATGACCGGTACGTTGCCTGCGGAGTAGCCTGAGATGGCATCGGCCGCGGTGCAGTTGATGTTCGGACGGCCGAAACCAAGACGGTAAATACCGCCTGATCCGCGGGTCAGAGACGTCAACTGACTAGCGTTGGCGATCTCGGGTTCAGACGCAAATACCGTAAACGGTGAGCCCGACTGTGCCTGGAAGAATCCGGAGACCGACCAGCCTGTCAGGAATCGGTTCTTGGATCCGCCCGTCGGGATTTCCCAGACGAAATTCGTGCTAAAGCGATGGGTACGGTCAAAATCCGAAACCGCACGGTTATTCTCGAGGTTTCTTGCATCGCCCTGAGCGATAAATCCGCTATTCGGAACGTCAGGTTTGCCGCCGCCCGCGGTACTTCCCGGATCGGTCGACATGATATCGATCGATTTTGAGAAGGTATAGGCGACGTTGAACTGGAGCCCTCTCGACAGACGCTTGGTCAGACTGAACTGTCCGCCGTGGTAATTCGAGTGGCCCTTTGACTGGAGTAGCAGTGCCTCAGGAACGTTGAAACCAAGGATCGGAACGCGTGCTTCGAAGTTAATGAACGTTCCGTTCGCCGCCGACAGGTTTAGATCCTGACGTCCGGTGACGGTGTTCAGAAAGCCGAATGCCACGCCGGTGCCGCGTGCACGGGCGGTCGAACCTACGTTTAACGGACCGTTCGGCGAACCGGCGGCGACATACGCCAGATTGAAACGCTCGTAGATATGGTCGGGCGTATTCGGATCGTTGAGGTCAAAACCCTGATTGAGTGCGTTAGCGATCAGCAGGTTCTTGCCCGACGTACCGACATAACGTGCCTCAAACATCAGGTCCTTCATGATCTCGTACTGAGCGCCTACATTCCACTGGTGAACATACGGCGTTTTGAGATTGCGGTCGATAGCACGAAACTCGAATGTTTCGGCGATGTTTCCGCGTGTACAATTCAAACCGGTCGAGGGTACGCAACCCGTTCCCTGCGGTGTGCCGCGTGAATCGACGAAGACGGGTGTGTTATCGCGAATACTGTAGCTGCCCGTAGCTCCTGAACTGCGGACGATACGGAACGGCAGCCACTGATTAAGCGGAATGTTTGTCGGAACGCCCGAGAACGCCGACTGGATCGCCACGTTTCCGCTCGGCACGGTTATCTCGACTTCGCGTAAGAACGGGTAGTTCGAGAAGATCGTATTAATAAACGCGGCCGACGGACGGTCATAGAACAGGCCGTAACCGCCACGGAACACGAGTTTGTCGCTGACGGAGTAAGCAAGGCCGACACGCGGTGCGAAGTTGTTCACGTCCTGGCCGTTCAGCGTGTGTTTGCTTCCGGCCTTAACAGTTGCAGCGATCGCCGAATCGACGATCGAAACCGAGGTGTCACGGACATTGCTCGGGACGATAAAGCCCGCCGTCGGATTGTCACAGAGTGCATTCGTGCCGCCGGTTGTAGCAAAACACGGCTTGTACGGCTCTAGATCAAAGTTGCCGATGCGACCGTTCTTTTCGGTCGGCCACATGAACAGCTCGTATCGCAGTCCGAGATTCAGGTTGAGCTTGCGGGTGATCTTCCAATCATCAGCGACATAGAATCCGAAGTCCTTAAAGCGAAAGCTCTTGTCCGTGATCCCGTACTGAGTGTCGGCTTCGGTAGCGTTGCCGGTCAGAAACTGGGTGAATGAATCGAATTTCTCAAATTCGGTCGCCTGTTCTTCGGGAAGATTTGTATCGTACTGATGACTCTTGAATTCGCCGCCAAACTTGATGCTGTGGCTGCCGGTTGTCCAGCTGGCGTTGTCGCCGATGCTGTAGGTAACCTGCTTACGTTTGTTGAACGAATCATTTGGCCCGCCGAATGAGAAGTTGGCGATGTTGTTGCGGCCGATGTAATGCCCGAGTCGTGTGGTCGAAACACTCGGATCGAAGGTCGAAGCCGGGTTATTCACACCGACAAATGAATTGGTGAAATCGCCGGTCGAAAAATCTTCGGTCAGTGCTCTGGTGTTATTAAGGTAAAAATAACCAAAACGAACTTCGTTAACAAAATTCGGCGAGAAGATATGCGTGTTGCCGATCGACAGCGTTCGGTTGCGGTCATTACGTCGAAGCGTAGTCGGCGACGCAAGGCTGTTCGGATCCGGGAACGAATCGAGACCCGGGAAATTGGCAAAGAATAATGTTCCGCTGATCGAATTGTGCGTGCTCAGCTGTCCGTCAATACGGCTCGTAAACTGATGCTGTTTGAATGTCGACGGCTCAACGCTGATGACCTCAACAAGCGGGTTGTTACGCTGCCGGGTGACGCTCGTAACCGTCGGGAAAAAACCGGCCTGAAAACTACCGGTCCCGGTCTGATCGACGATGCCGAGAGCACGGTAATTTGAGATGCTCGGCAGATAAAATCCGCCGGTGACTGGATTCCTCAGGTTCAGGATCCGGAATGCAACATCACTGATGTCGCTGGCGAGCAGACAGTTAGTTCCAACGGTACAACCGTTGAACTGGTTGAATGCCGCGGCGATCGATGCCTTTGAGCGGTCGGTACCTAGAGCGCTGAAAGCGAGCGGCAGAACCGTGCGGGTTCTGGCGGTAGGCACGAGGCCAGTGTTGGCGTCGGTGTACTGATAGCCGCCGAAGAAAAAGAACTTGTCTTTAACGATCGGTCCGCCGATCGTAAATCCTGTCTCGGTACGATCAGCCTTGGGTTTTTCATTTCCGCTTTCTTTAAGAAAATACTCGTTCGAATTGAAGGCCTTGTTCTGAAGGTAATAGTAAGCCGACCCTCTAAACTGGTTTCCGCCCGACTTGGTGACAAGCTGAAAGTTGCCGCCGCCGCTGCGTCCGGTCGAGGCGTCGTAGAGCGAGGTCTGGAGCTTGACCTCTTGCAGCGTCTCAGGTGCCGGCGAGATGTTGTCACTGAGCGAACCTTCGTTGCTGGTGATGTTTGTCGCGTCGATGCCGTTAAAGAACAGGCTTGTCGACGTGGTGCGTGTACCGTTGACCGATGGCGAAACGTTTCCGTTTCCGTTAACACCGACGGGTGACAGCTCAGACGACACACCTGCCTCGGAGCCGAGAAGTCCGGTAAAGCTCCGGGTCGACGTCGGCACTCGGGTCAGCTGTTCGCCTGTGATCTGCCGCGATACGGCGGCGGACTCTGACTGGACAAGCGGCTGATCGGCCGTAACGTCTACAAACACGTCGGAAGATCCGACTTCCAGAGTTACGTCGACGGGTCGCACAACCGAAGCTTCGACATCGACACGCTCACTTACCGATTTTTTGAAACCGTCCTTTTCGTAAGAGACAGAATAGACACCGACCGGTAGTACGGTCATAGTCCAACGACCCTCCGCATTCGTCGTCGTATTGCGGACTGCGTTCGTTGATATGTTTTTGACCGTGACGTTGGCACCCTGAATCACGGCGCCATTGGTATCGGTGATCGTTCCGGCAAGTCCGCCGGTCGATTGAGCAAGGGCCGACGTCGATAAAACGGCTGTGATAACTAATGTGAGAAGCACCACGAAAAGCTTCGATTGCATATTCACTCCTTTTTGATACATCTTAAAAGTACTAGCACAACAACCGCTCGCAGCTTCTGCCGTCAAACAGTCATCGGAATCCTAAAGTTAATAAATTCTTTGTAGCAATGGAGAGGATATGTCGGCGAAGTTACAGTGAAGTGAACCTCGTATTAAGAATGTGTTAAATAAGTAAATTTTCGTCTCCGAGGAGAGAGGCTCTTGCATGTGGTCGCAATCGCAGAACCGGGTCGAGCTCAGACGCGTTGCTGATCAAGGCAGACATCCGCTGGAAAGCACCGTTGGCGAAATCAGGATGAACTCAGGGCGACGACCGCCTTCCGTTAGAGATATTGTTATAAAGCAAAAAAGGACAGAACAGCTATTGGCCGTCCTGTCCCTTATTTATTTGCAGACTGATTATCTAACCTTCACAAACTGATAAAGCGTCGTCGTGCCGCTTATTTCGTTTGCAACAGCAATGAGCGGAACACCGGTCGGGCTGTCATCTCCGGAAATGAACTTTATACCTTCCGGGCCGAGGTCACCGACGGTGCCATTGACAGTTCCCGGCCCCGGGCTAACCCCAAAGTTTCGGTTGTTGATGTACTGAATATATTTAACGTCATATGGATCAGAGACATCATAGACCATAATTCCGCCGATTCGCTCTAAGCCAACAAAAGCATAGGTTCTGCCGTACGCCTTGCCGATCGTAACCGCTTCTGGCTCAGGACCTTTGTTATCGCTACGGCTATCCAGAGAATTGTCTGTATTGCTGGCGTTGAAAAATAAAGGGTATCGGGCAGCTGTCTCTTGTTCGATATGGTCTCCGCTGTCATAAACCAACTCACCGTCTTCAGTCCAAATCGAGAACGAACGTCCGCCGAGCGTATAGATCTCGTCAAAATCACCGTCGCCATCAATATCGCCGGTTTTGTTGGTAACGTTTAGCCGACCGAGGTTTCCAGGCAATTTTAGAGTTACTGCACTTGGAAAGATGATCGGGTCAAGCATATATGAACTGCTTCCGAGCCGAACCTCTTCAACTAGGCCCGAATATTCACGTGCATCACCCTCGTTAGCCGTAACCAGAAATGTCCGATTCTTATACTTTAAGGTCGAGATCGAATCCGGCTGATACATTCCAAACACGGGCCAGTTTCTAATGTCTATTCGCGGCGAGCCCGCTGAGCTATCGCTTGCATCCAGTTTATTTTCGCCCGAACTATAATCTTTGAACCCAAGACTAACAAGCTTGGTGATGGTTGCTGACTTAATATCCAGAACAGCAAGAGCATTGTTCTCCTGAAGCGTAATGTAAGCCGTTTTTGAGTTATGATCTACAGCAATGTACTCGGGTTCAAGGTCTTGCGAAATGCTCGAGCCGGGACCGTAAATGCGAATCCGGGGATCGATCGCTGTGCCATTGAACTGAGTAAAATCGACGTTCTGGGCGGCGGCGTTAGCAACACCATCTCTCATGTCGACGATCGTGATCGAGCCGATCGGATCGACAAAACCGGCTCCGTAACCGCTAGGTTCGCCTTCGTTCGCAACCAAAATGCGATCGCCGTTTGGAGTAAAGGTCAGCATGTCAGGAAGAGCACCGGCCGGCACATCGTTCAGGTAATTTCCGCTTGTGTCGAAGAATACGACCTTTCCGTTATCAGTTTTAACATTTGCCTCAACGGCGGCAGCGACTATGCCATTTTTAACATCTACTGAATTGGCTGCTCGGCCGTAAGGAGAAAGGTCAATACTGAAAAGGAATGTCGGGTTTGATGGATCTGATGCATCAAGGACATCTATCCCCGGATTAACAGTTTCTGAATCAAAAGCGTTGACAACAAACAGCCGCTGCGTTACCGGATCATGAGCGACGATCTCGGCAGCTCCCTTGTCAAACAAACCAGTCGTGCGCGAACCGAGAAGGCGAAGTTCGACGGACGGTTTAGCCCCAAACGCTGTCGCACTGATAAAAAGCAAAAGTGTGAGCGCACCAAATTTATGCGCAATATTCGATCTCATAATAGACTTCTCCATAGTGTAGGACTTGTGTTAATTAACCGATTTACGGCCCGAAACGAGATGTTTCGAATTGTTAGCTGAATTGAGAAGGATATCGAAGTCCGTGAATATCGGGGTTACAACTACCTTAAATGGATGTTAATAAATGATGGTGGTTCACGAACGTGCCCGGGAAAAGGGCGACGCACTGAATCTTTGTGGGCGCGGCTTCTTTGATCGAGTTTAGCGGATCAGCGATGCGGCGGCTTCTTCGCCGGTGTTGATGGCACCTTCCATAAAGCCTTGCCAGTCGGCGAGGTGTTCGCCGGCGAATAGGACCTTGCCGTGCGGACGAGCGAGGACCGGGCGAATGCCAAACCACTGGCCCGGGCGGTAGAGGGCGTAGGCGCCTTCGGTAAATTCGTCACGCTGCCAGGCGTATGACGCAATGCCGCGTGCGAGGCTTGGTGCCTCGGGTTCGAGATCGACGAGGTCGCGCGTGATGATGTTCATTCGGCGGCAATCGTCGTGCGAGGCAAGCACATCGGCCTTTTCGCCGACCGCGTACGCCGTCAGGATGCCCTGTTTGCCGGGCTGATTTTGGGTCGAGTGAAAATAGTAATGCGATGTCGTGTCGGAAACGAGTGAGAATTTCTCATCTTTCCAAAAACGTTGGTCGTAAAGAACGGAGTTTTTAATGATACGGGCGTAGATCAGTTTTTCAGCGGCTGCGGCCTGAACGGCAGGCAGCGGCGGGTCGAATTTGATCTTGCGAAGACTGGCGACCGGAGCGGTGCAAATACATGCGTCCGCCCGAAAGCTCTCGGTCCCGGCCTTGATCGTAACAAAGCCGCCGCGCTGAACAATGTCGGTCACCTTGATCCCGGTGCGGATGTTCTCAAGGCCTACGCGCTTTGTAAATTCCCCGATGAGCCGCGAGTTGCCGCCGGTCATCTTGTAATCCATCTGGTTTTTCGTGCGTGTCTCGTCGTTTTCGGCGTATTCGGCGAGGGCACCAAAGGCGGAGACGTGACGGATCGATTCGCCAAAATCAGTGCTGTCCGCAAGGTCGCGGAGTATCAGATCTTCGCGTGAAAAGCCGATGTCCGAGAGATGCGTCCACCAATCTTTGCGGTCGAGACGCTCTTTTTGCGGCTGCGTCAATTTCTCATAGCCCGCGACCATCTTTTTGAACGCCGCGTCGGCCGTCGGCGAAAAGCCCCATTCGCCCGGACGCGAGACCTTGCCGTTCTGCTGCAGACGGTCGTCGAACTGATGGCGCTGAATGGCGATCTTAAAGTCAGCACACAGAGCCTTGATCCGCTCGTGGTCTTCGCCGATCCATTCGGCACCGAGCTCGCAGACAAGCTCTCTGTTCTCGGGCATCGAATGTGAGAACACGCGTCCGCCTGTTCGGCTTCGTGCTTCCAAAACCGTAACACTCCAACCCGCGGTCTTGAGCTTAAACGCCGCCGACAGCCCCGCCAGGCCTGAGCCGATGATAACGCACGACCTTTTACGAGGCGATTGTCCAAAAACATTGTGCGAACCCACTGCGATTCCCGCAGTAGTAAGACCTAGTATCTTTAAAAACTCTCGGCGATCCGTGTTTTTCATATTCCTCAGATGATAGTCGTGACGATCTCTCTGATGCTTCGCTGTAGCTCGCGGTCGTCCGTTATTGGCGAGCAGATGGCAACTTCGGCGGCAGCGATGGGGGAGATGCCTTTGGCGATCATTTGGGCGGCGTAGATCAGGAGTCTGGTCGAGACGCCTTCTTCGAGGCCGTGGCCGCGGAGGTTTCGGACCTTCTGGCCGATCTTCACGAGGTCGGCGGCCGTGTCTTCGTCGATGCCGCCTTCTTTGGCGACGATCTGAGTTTCGGCCTCGGGCTCCGGGTAGTCGAATTCCATTGCGACGAAACGCTGTCTGGTCGATTGTTTCAGATCCTTGAGGACCGATTGGTAGCCCGGATTGTACGAAACGACGAGCATGAACTCGGGCGGAGCTTCGATCACTGTGCCGCGTTTTTCGATCGGCAGACGGCGGCGGTCATCGGTGAGCGGGTGGATGATGACGACCGTGTCCTTGCGAGCCTCAACGACCTCGTCGAGGTAGCAGATCGCACCGGCACGCACCGCTGCGGTCAAAGGGCCGTCGTGCCAGACGGTCTCTTCGCCCTCGAGCAAAAAGCGGCCGACGAGATCGGTCGAGCTCAAATCCTCATGACAGGCGACGGTGATGAGCGGGCGGTTGAGCCGATGCGCCATATATTCGACAAATCGCGTCTTGCCGCAGCCTGTCGGGCCCTTGAGCATCGCCGGCAGCTTCGCCGCGTAGGCCGCCTCGAATAGCTCGATCTCCTGTCCGATGGGTAAATAAAACGGTTCCTTTTCGACCTTATACTTTTCGACTGCTAATTCCATGTTAGTTCTATAGTAAATTCTAGTTGGGTAGACGCAAAATGCGTTAACCGCAGATGACGCGGATCGGGCAGATAAAACTCCGGTCAGATCTCTTATCTGCTTCATCTGCGTCATCCGCGGTAAAGGTAACGTAAAATATCTTCTATGCTAAAGATCATCCAGGTTGACGGCCCCGAACAAATTGAAGCGACTCGCGCGATGTTTCGCGAATACGAGGCGTGGCTTGGACTGGATCTTTGCTTTCAGGGCTTCGAGGCGGAGCTTGCGGCCTTGCCGGGTAAATACGCGATGCCTGACGGACGGCTTCTGCTCGCATATTCGGATGACAAGCTCGCGGGCTGTATTGCGCTCAGAAAGCTCGAAGACGGCATCTGCGAGATGAAGCGGTTGTTTGTTCGTGATGGGTTTCGCGGCCAGCGGATCGGAGTGCAGTTGATCGAGCGTGTGATCGCCGATGCACGAGAGATCGGGTATTCGGCAATACGGCTCGACACGTATCCGCCCAAAATGGGAAAAGCCGTGCGTCTCTATGAGAGTCACGGCTTTCGCAAAATCGAACCCTATTACGACAATCCGCACAGCGACGTTCTGTTTATGGAACTCGCCCTGTGAACTACATTCCCTGGCCAAAACTGCTGCCGTAAACGGTCGGCGGCGGCGGTTCGATATTAAAATTCCGCTCGATGAGCGGAAACACCTGCCTGTAAGCAAAAACGTTTGCCGCCCAAACGACAGGCATCGCCACCACTATCCCCAAACAAAAAGCGAGAATGCCCAATAATCCAACAAGGCCGCCCAATATCGATAGGACGATCAGGCCTCCGATGTTTCCAAACACCGCTGAAAGACTGAGCTTTATTGATTCGATGACACCCAGATCGTGCTCGATGATCAGCGGGATCGCAAATAATAGTGCTGCGTTCCAGATCAGCTGAAATACAAAGTAAACCAAAAATACCACGATGACGCCCAGAGCCAAGCCCGTCTGCAACGGCTCAAGTCCGTCAGCTTGATAGAAGGTACTATCTGATCCGCGGGAGCTCAAAGCGATCTTTGAAAGGTCGATCGTCCACTGAACGACCTGAAAGATAATTCCCGGGATCGCCTGTATCAACCCGAGCAGCATCAGCGGAAGAAACTTTTCGAAGCCCTTAAAGAGCATTCCGAAATCGACCGGTTCATCACGCATATCCCGCAGGACAATGTAGGCGAACCCTCCCATAGCCGGGCCGATCAAGACAAAGTTTACAAATGGAATGCAACTGATCATGATCAGCGTTACAAGGCCTGCGCCTATGTAAAGCCCGGGATTACGCTTTACTAATTCCCATCCGTTGCCGATACAGTCTCCGGCGTCGATCGCACCGCGTAAGAATTGAATGTTTTCCATTATTTTGCGTAGAAGTGGATTTTTGTTGATTGATGTTACCGCATTCCGCATTTTTTGCAAACAAAAAACCGCTCGAATTTACCAAAAGATCTCTGGCAAATTCGAGCGGTTCTCTATGAAGAAACGCGGGTTAGTTCATTGGTTTTCTGGGCATTTTCTCGTCCATCATCGCTGTCTGATAAACGAACGCGGCCATAATGGTTGCGGCCTGTTTCATATCGTCCGCCTGGATGCGGTCGTAATTGTCCTGGTTCGAGTGGTGCGTACGCGTGTCGTACTCGATCTCGTCCTGGATGAACTGGAAACCGGGCAGGCCGATACGGTCATACGAAAGATGGTCCGTTCCGCCGGTGTTCGACAGCGTGAGCGTCTTGGCTCCGAGATCGCTGAACGGGGCAAGCCAGGCTTCGAAATACGGACGAACCGCAGAATTGCCCTGCATGTAAACGCCGCGGATCTTGCCGGTACCGTTGTCGAGGTTGAAATAAGCCGAAAGCTTGTCGTAATTAGCTGCCTTGACCAGTTCCGGTTTCGGAGCATTCGGAGCAGGCGGGCCAAACTGGTTTCCGCCGCCTTTCATTTCACCAAACTGTTGTTTTACGTATTCACGCGAACCGTGCAACCCCTGCTCCTCACCGCTCCAGAGAGCAACGCGAATGGTGCGTCTCGGCTTGAGGCCTGTAGCGAGCAGGATGCGAACGGCTTCCATCGCGACGGCACAGCCGGCCGCGTTGTCGGTCGCACCGGTCGAACCGTGCCAGGAATCCATATGGCCGCCGAGCATGACCAACTCCTCTTTCAGCGTCGGGTCGGTGCCCGGTATTTCGGCAACCGTGTTGTAACCCATCAGGTCTTCGTCATAATACTGACCCTTGATCTCGACCGCCATTTTCGGCTTGACGCCCTGCTGGATCATACGAGCCAAACGGTTGTAATCCTCAGTCGCCATCGTCATCTGCGGCAACATCCTTGATTCGGCTTCTTTCATGTACGGCGTCAGGCGGCGTGCCGGTTGGCCCGCTGCCGGAACTTCCTGGGCGACTCCGGCGCCCTGTACGAACAAGGTTCCGCCGCTTCCGTTGCGGCTGTTGTCGACCATGACGGCCGCACCTTCTTCGATGAGGAAACTCATGACCTTGCCCTGAAGAGCCATCTGACGCATTCTATCCGCCATTTGCGGATTGGGTTGAGCACCGGGGGCCGGCTGAGCCGGACGCGGGGCACTCGGGTCGGGTGCATTTGCCATTTTGGCGAGTTCATCGTCGGTGTGACGGGTTCCCATTCCGGCAAAATCAGCCTTGGTTTCACGAATTCCGGACGTCATAACGATCTTGCCGCGAAGTTGGCCTTTGTACTTGGCGAAATCTTCGTCGGTCTTGATATCGAGCAGAACGATCTCTGCTGTTACCATCCCGCTGGTCGACGGCGACCATGCTTTCGGGAACGCAATGACCGGAACAGCGTGCGGTTCGATGACCTGAGCCGAAAAGCTCTTCAGCTCCCAACCGCGGCCAAACGGCCCCCACGACTCAAGCTTGGCGTTCTTCATACCCCATTTCGCCATCGTATCGCGGGTCCATTCGTTGGCTCGCTTCATGCTCGGCGAATTGGTCAGCCTGCCTCCGATCACGTCTGTCAGATAGCTGAGGTGCTGCATGACCTGCGAACGGTTCATGCCCTCGTCGCGAATTTTATCGATCTCTGCCTTCGGTGCTGTATATACAGACTTAGCCGGAGCCGAAGCGGCCGATGCCGAACCCACCGATGCCGTCTGGGCAAAGGTGAGCGTCGGCAACAAAAACGCGTAAAGAACGAATGCGCCTAACAACTTGCGTCGTAACATTATTTAGATCTCCTGATAGCTTAAATGATTCCGTTGGACGGTATTTGATTACTTATACCACACTAACGAGGGAAAAGTTTCAGAATTACCTTCGAGACGTTTATACAGTCGTCCATGTAAGCGTAAATGCCGGCGGTACATTTTTTAGTACAAGCGGGCTGCGCTTTGATCGGCCGTAACGGTTGCGAAGGAATTCGCGGAGCTTGATCGCGGGCGGAAGGTAATAGCCGTGTGCGTACTGGAAAATGCGAAGTTCGCAGCCTTCGTCCATGAATTTTTCGATCTCGAGCAGTACGCTCTCGCTCACCTCTTTGGGCAGAGAGACAAACGGAAGACAGCAGACCAGGTAACGCACTTTGCCAAGCCCCGACCGCTGATGGATCGAATACGCCTCTGCCGCATTGCCGCAAATGATGTTAAAAGAGTCGAATTTTGATCCGAGTGTTTTCACAAGTTCAGGGTCGATCTCGATCCCGAGGTACGATTCACGATTGGGGATTACCTCTTGCAGGTATTTGGTGATCGCTCCGGTTCCGACACCCAATTCGAGAACGATATTGTTCTCGTCCGGCTTAATTCCGTGTAGCATTTCAGCGGCAAGTTCCGGTGAACTCGGGGCGACAGCACCAACCTTGAAAGGATTTTTTAGAAATGCCTGCAGAAATTGGAGATTTTCTTTCATCGGTAATGATCAAGCCCTAACGGCATTGTCAGCCTTGCCTTGCGGTGTTACATCCGTCTTATCGACTGCCATTTTATAATCACAGTCTTCGTTTTGGCAATACCGGACAGCGCCGTCCTTCTTTGACCAGTTTATCCCAAAACACTACGTCGCATTTTGGGTGGTTCGGGTGTCCGAACGTTTCCCTCATCTACCATTCTTCTTCGCAGATTTCTTGGGCTGCGCCTTTTTAGCTTTAGGCTTTGTCTTCTTTGCAAACGCTCCCGGCAGTTCAGCTTCAATGAGGTTTTTTACCTGTTCCAGTGTCAGAACTGCTGCCTCGTCCGCTGTAGAGCGGGTGCCATCGACCTTTTTTGGAAGTGAAATGATCTTTTTACCGAATTTTATTACGGGGCCCCAACGGGCATTCTCAAGCGATATTTTTTCATCTTCCCAGCGTTGTATGTAACGGTTTGCTTCTTTGCTGACCTTTGCCTCGATGAGTTCATTCATCTCGGCTTGGGTCAGGTTCACGAGATCATATCGACGCGGCACGTTGATGAACATTCCGTCCCATTTAATAAATGGCCCGAAGCGTCCCGCACCTTTTGTGATAGGTTTACCGTCATACTCACCAACCGGAGCATCGGCCTCCTGTTTGGCTTTGATGTAGCTGATCGCTTTTTCCGTATCCACAGTGCCGAGGTCTGTGCCGCGAGGTATTGAGACAAATTCGTCGCCCCACTTCACATACGGCCCGAAGCGGCCAATGCCGGCAGAGAGTTCTTTGCCCTCATAGGTGCCCATCGCCGCTTGCAGTTTGAAGAGAGCCAGAGCTTCCTCAAACGTGATGGTTTCGATGCTCTGTCCTGTCGGGACTTTGGCGAATCTCGGCTTTTCCTCTTCGGTGGCGCTGCCGATCTGGATGATCGGGCCGTAGCGGGCCATACGAGCGACCACCGGTTTTCCGGATTCGGGATCGATGCCCAGTTCTCGCTCGGCTTTTACGCGTTCCGCCATTTCGATGGTGTTGTCGACATCTTTCTTGAACGGGCCGTAAAACTCCTCGAGCATTACATTCCATTCCAGCTTTCCGCCGGCCACTTCATCAAACTCAGCCTCGATCTTGGCTGTGAAGCCATAGTCCATGATGGCGTCAAAATACTGTTTCAGAAAATCAGTCACCACAAGCCCCAGATCTGTCGGAAACAGCTTTGCTTTTTCAGCACCTGTATTTTCAGAATCTTCGCGTTTACTGATCGTATCGTTCTTTAAAACCAGGATCCTGTAAGCTCTTGGCGTGCCTTCTTTATCTCTCTTTTCGACGTAACCTCGTTTCAGGATCGTCGAGATCGTCGGCGCGTATGTGGACGGGCGGCCGATGCCGAGTTCTTCTAATTTTTTTACCAGCGATGCTTCCGTATATCGTGGATTAGCTCGGCTGAAACGTTCCGTGGCTCTTAGTTCAGAAAGCGGCAATAACTGCCCCACCTTCATCGGCGGCAAAAGTCCCTCGGACGATTCTTCCGGCTCGTCGTCATCCTTATCCTCCCGATACACTTTCAGAAACCCGTCAAATTTCAGAACTTCGCCCGTAGCCGTGAGTTCTTCCTTGTTGGTGGAAATTTCGATCTTGACCGTGGTTTTTTCCAGTTCCGCCTCGGCCATTTGCGAGGCGATGGTCCGCTTCCAGATCAGTTCATACAGCCTCTGCCCGTCCTCGTCCCTAATGGACGGGGCGGCGGCGGAGGTTGGGCGAATGGCTTCGTGGGCTTCCTGGGCAGATTCGTTTTTGTTCTTGAATTTGCGCGCCTGATGATATTTGTCACCAAAGATGGAGCTGATCGCAGACTTGATATCGGCCTGCGCTGTCTCGCTGAGGCTTACGCTGTCCGTACGCATATAAGTAATATGCCCGTTTTCATAAAGCCTCTGTGCGATCTGCATGGTTCTTGCCACGCCGTAGCCAAGTTTTCTTGATGCTTCCTGCTGGAGCGTCGAGGTAGTAAATGGTGGTGCAGGCGAACGTTTGCCTGGTTTAACTCTTATATCGGTGACCTTATAGTCGGCACCGGTACAACTTTTCAGAAACGTTTCCGCGTCTTGAGCACTGTTTTGCTTTCTGCCCTCGGCTTTAAAAGTTACTTGCTTTCCCGTAATGTCATCGGCAAAAAACAACCCTTCAATCTTGAAATGACTTTCCTGCAGAAAGGCATTGATCTCGCGTTCCCGGTCGGCGATAAGGCGTACCGCGACACTCTGCACTCGACCCGCACTCAGGTTTTTATTGCTGGTGCTGATCTTGCGCCATAGTACAGGGCTCAATTCAAATCCGACGATCCGATCCAGCACCCGGCGAGCCTGCTGCGCCATCACCAGGTTCATATTTACGGTGCGTGGATTCTTTACGGCCGCTTCGATCGCAGGCTTTGTGATCTCATGAAACACGATCCGTTTTGTCGATTTTGGATCCAGGCCCAGCACTTCGCACAGATGCCAGCTGATGGCTTCTCCCTCACGGTCTTCGTCTGTTGCCAGCCATACTTCATCGGATCTTTTTGCCAACGACCTCAGTTCGCTAACGACCTTTTTCTTTTCATCGGGAACAATATATCGGGGTTCAAAATCATTCTCGATATCGATACCCATGCTGGCTTTTTCAAGGTCGCGGATATGGCCATAGCAGCTGTTTACCTGAAAATCTTCTCCGAGGATCTTTTCAATGGTCTTGGCTTTTGCCGGGCTTTCTACTATTAACAGATTTTTTGACATATTAAATGGTTAACACCGGTTAACCCTTGTTTCGATAAACTGCCTTGCTTCCGGCAGTGTCATTCCTATCAGATCACTTTCGAACCACGTCTCTTCAGATGCGTCATACGAGTGAACTTCGTATTCTTTTTCAAGATCGTCATCGACGATCGCAACTATCCTTAAATAAGTTACTTTTGCCGACACCATCCGTCCGGGCTCTTCGATCGAGTATGACGCTTTCCATGAGACGGAATCGACCGCGATCGCTGCAAATGTAATGACACTTTTTTCGGCGTCAATATTTAACAGATTCGCGAGATCTGACGCAAGTTCCTGTTCGGTAAGCCTCGCCTCAACGCCGTACATTCGGCGATATTCGTGACAGCGATCGCTGCCGGCTTCAAACTCGTGACACAAGAACGGCCGTTCGGGATAAATTCGGCAACCGATCGACCGTGTTAGTTCGCCCTCGAGATGCGAGCAATATCCAGTCTCGACATCACGCGGCAACACACGCTCAATGACGATGTCCTCGTCCGCCCCGTCCAGGGTAATGTCCCAATACGCTTTGAGCGGCGGCGTATCATCGAGCCGAACGGGCACGATCAACGCAAATGCACAGCACACTCCGCACGTCACGCACTCAGGCGTCGGCCCTTTTGCCGAGGCCGTTACGCTGTCCGCGACAAACTTGGAAAGACGTTCGAGCGGAAATTGCGGTTCAAAGATCGTGGCTTTCTTGCGGCGGTCGAGATCGCCGATCAACTCATAGTAATCGGACTTGCTATATCGCGTGATCTGAACAAGTTCACTCACCGGCATCTACCGCTCAAGAAAAAAATAAGTCAGACACTAAACTCGTGCTGACGTTCTGATTACTAACACCTTGTTTACTGGCCTGTCAATTCGAGGCCGTACCTTATCGAAAATTGAACCTATGTCAAAACAGCTTCGGATCAGATGCGCCGGGCGTAGTGCTTTCCGGGTAAAACACGGATCAGGTCGCGGATATCAAGGGCGACAAGTGCGGTGTTGAGGTCGCCGAATGAGAGGCTGCTCGATTCGAGCAGGACGTCGATATGGGTCGGTTCGTCGGCCGCGAGCAGCTCCCAGATCTTTCGCTCGTTGTCGGTCATATCCGCCGGAATCAGTTCGGGCTGCATGACGGCATCTTCGACATTTCGATCTTCGACCTTTGGCGGCAAGATCCGTGCCGATATCTCGCTCGGCAGTTCGGCGACGACATCCTGCCATTGCTGAACGAGTTTGGCTCCGCTCTTTATCAGGTAGTTGGTACCAAACGAGTTGCTCGAGGTGATGTTGCCGGGAACCGCCATCACCTCGCGGTTCTGCTCCATAGCGAGACGGGCTGTGATCAGAGAACCGCTGCGTTCCGACGCCTCGATGATCAGGACGCCGTGACTAAGGCCGCTGATGATGCGGTTGCGATAGGGAAAGTTTTCGGCAAGCGGCGGAGTGCCAAGCGGAAACTGTGAGGCGATGCACCCGCCGGAGGCGAGTATCTCGCGGACGAGCCCGTTGTTCTCACGCGGATAGACATTGTCGATGCCCGTGCCGATCACGGCGACGGTCTTGCCCTGTCCGCGGATCGCACCGCGGTGGGCCGCGGTATCGATACCGCGGGCAAGGCCCGAAACTACCGTCAGGCCGCGTGAAGCCAGATCGCGAGCGAGCATCTCGGCCGCATTCTCGCCATACGTTGAACACATTCGCGAACCGATCACGCCAACGCCCGGCTGATCAAAACACGCCTGCCAGTCGCCCTTTACATACAAAACTATCGGCGGATCGTCGATCTCACGCAAGAGGGCCGGATAGCTGCCGTCGTCGAGGATCAGTACGTCGCCGCCGAGAGCCTTGACGCGTTCGAGTTCGAGAACCGCACGGTCGTGAAACTCACGCTTCATAATGCTCTCGATCGTCTCGGGCTTCAGCCGCAGCGATTCGAGTTCGGTCCGCCGGGCATGAAACACAGCGTCCGGCGACCCAAACCGCTCGAGCAACTTCGTCGCCGCCCGCGGCCCAACTCCCGGAGTCATATTAAGTGCGATCCACTCAATCATCCTTCATCTTCTTACTGACCACTGACCACTGACAACCGACCACTATTTTGTGGCGGAGGCGTGTGGGAGTCGAACCCACTTGAGAATACTCTCGCACCCTCACAACGGTTTTGAAGACCGCGCCCATCACCGGACAAGTTGCGCCTCCGAATGTTCTTTAACTTATCAATAACATAGTAACCAACGTCGCCCGGTTTGTTATATCGCTCACCAAAATATGCTCATCGAGCCGGTGGGCTCCGCTGCCCGCGATTCCCAAACCATCCAAAACCGGAACGCCGAGAGCGGCGACAAAATTGCCGTCGGACGCACCGCCGACCTGGGTTTCGCCGACCTCGTAGCCGAAACTCGCACCGAGCGAGCGGGCGGTTTCGAATAACGCGGCGACGGCTGCGGTTCGTTCGAGCGGCGGGCGGTTGACGGCTCCGATCATTTCGAGAGAGACGCGTTCGTCGATCGAGCGTATCGAATGCAACGCCGCATCGACGCGCTCGCCTTCGCTCATTTTGCTGAACCTGACGTCGATCTCACATTCGGCGTGTTCGGGTATGACGTTTGAGGTCGTGCCGCCTTTGATCGTGCAGACGTTGACGGTCGTGCCGAGATCGGCGTTTTGGATAGCGTGGATCGCGTCTATATGACGAGCGATCTCGGCGACGGCATTTGCTCCTTTCTCGGGTTCGAGTCCCGCGTGTGCCGGTATGCCGCGAGCCCGCAGCGTGTATTGACCGGTTCCTTTGCGGCCGGATTTGATCCTGCCTTCGGCAGACGGTTCGAATACGAGACACCGCTCCGCCCCGCGAGCTTCTCGTTCGACAAACTCACGGCCCGTGTGGCTGCCGACCTCTTCGTCGCACGAGAGCAGTATCGTGATCGGCGATCTCGGCCGCACGCCATTGACGGCACAAAACCGCAACGCCTCGAACATCAGCACGATGTTCGCCTTCATATCAAAAATGCCGCAGCCGTAAAATTTGTCGCCTTCGATCCGCGTCGGATTTTGCAGGTGCGTGCCGACCGGATGGACCGTGTCCGTGTGGCCAAGGATGAACGTGTGCGGTTCTGCGGACGGAAATGCCCTGATGATCAGGTGTTCGCCGTCGTCAACCTTGATACGCTCGAATGCTGCCTCAATCCCGGCTGAACGCATCTTGGCCTCGACCCAATCGACCACCTCGCGGCTGCGGACCGCATCGTGGGACGGCGATTCGATATCGACTATCTCACGGATCGCATCGACAATTGCCGATTGGCGCGTCCGAAAATATTGGAGTGTCTCGTGTGGTGTCATTTGTTAGGGAGCCTAGAAATTTACGTCTGTAATTTTATTATCAGCAGCGTATTTCCGTGCCTCGGCCTCGGTCTTAAAGGTTTTGATCACATCGTATTCCTTCATCACCATGTTGCCGTTGATAAAAAAGCTGTACATCGGCCGCGACGCGACCTGCGTCGGACAGAGATCGAGCAACGCGATCTCAAGCGTCTGCTTTACCGAGCTTGTCTTGGTGATCGGGTACATCACCTTTCGGATGATCTTACACGGTATCGCGTCACTTGCGGCAGCGGCCTTTTTCGACCCGAAAACTTCGTTAAACAGGTCGCCTATCCGGTAACCCGCGAGAGCCAATCGCTCCTGGGCGATCTCGAGAGCTTTCTTCTTATATTTTTCCGAGGGCGACTGGAAAAATTCGACACCCCAATATACCTCTGTGGTCGCAAATTTAACACTTTCTTTCTTCCACGCCTCAAAATCTCCGGGCAGCATCCTGTCCTTGAATTTCTCCGCCGGGAAAAGACGCATTATGTCCTGAGCGATCGGGTCGATGTAGTCGGCATCGCATTTATCGTTGTTTGGAATATTGCGGCCGATGATCGAATCCCAAAACCAATGCAGGTTCTCCTGCTTGTCACGAGGTGTACCTTTGGGCGTCAGCAGGAAGCTGTTGCCGCCACGGTCGCCATCAGGCGTGCTCGGGGCGACCTTGCCCGATGCATGCAGCGGCTGATGCATATCGCCGATGAGGTGTTCAAGCCAGGCGATCGCCACGGCTTTTTCGGCGTCGGGTGCCGAGCCGCGTATCAAGGTCGAAAATTCGGCGATCTTATCCATCGCAAAGCCGGTCTTCGGCATATTGTCGATCATCACGACGCCGCCGTTCTCAAACTTCCAGAACGTATTGTTGTAATGCCAGTCACCGCGATCGTAATTTTTTGCCCTGACCGGAAATGCTTTATCGCGAATAATATCGGCCCATGTCGCCATCAGCATAAAGTACTCACGTTTTCGCGACTCCTCGCTCCGCGATCCGTAGGGCAGATAAAAAGTCGAAATGTCAGAGTCCTCAGGAGCTGAGAGCAGGATCTTGACTACCTTTTCGCGGACCTCCGGCGTCATTCGCTGCCAGGCGATATATGCTGTGATCTTATGCCCGGTCTCGTCCCAACCGAACGCGGAACCCGCAATTCCGGCTACTAACAACATCAATACCGCGACCCGCATAAATTTCATCAACATTTAATAAATCTCCTGAATCTTTTCCGTCGATTCTATCGAAATAACGTGATAAGCGAAAGCCGGTCGTAAGCAGTAAAGAATGTGTCAAACCTTTTTTGCGGTGAGATCATCTTAACTTGTGCAAAACCTCTCCGCCGGAACGTTCTAAATTAGGGAGTTGAGGGCGTCTGAAAGGTACGCTGGAAATAAATAGAGAGTTATGCAATCAGTATTGGAACAAAACATGATCGCCGAGCGTGTTATAGAAAGGACGGAAGGTTCATTCGGATCGAAGATCGGATTGTTCGGCAAGATATTCGGTTGCTGGCATAAAGAGTTAAGCCGCCCGTTTACCAGTAAGAAAGGTTCGTATCGTGCATGCCTAGACTGCGGTGCACGAAAGGAGTTTGACACTAAAAGTTTTAAGACATTGGGGACGTTCTACTATCCCCCGTCGGTGGCGTTCGACCGTAACAGAGCGAATTCATAATTCCTGTCAATTATACCTACCAATCAAACCTACCGGGGACGGGCTTACACAAAAGCCCGTCCTCTTTCACTTTAGTAGGTCAGGAACGCATCAAAGACCCAGCCTGAATATCCGTTATAACTTGCCTGACACCAGCGTCCGCTCCGGCTAACGGGGCGAACAACCGGCCCGCAGGCTCCGATCGAAACGGTCGCACCGTGCGGAATTTTCAATATACGTGTTCCGGCCTCGCTGTTCGGCAGCGACCGAAGAGCCAGAAAGCCGTCCGCCGGTGAATTCGCTCGAGCGGTTCTCAGCGTGGTTGGCGGGCTTGGCATTACAAGCGGCGGCGTTGCGGCCGTCTTGTTCGCGATCTTCTGCTCGTTCAGCCGCTTTTCGAGATTGGCGATCTGGTCGCGAAGTTCGTCGGTGTTGTCCGGTGTTGCGGTTGCAGTCGGCGTTGGTGTTCCCTTGTTGCTAACCACAGGTTCGGCGGTTCTGGTGTCTTTATTAAAGTAGATCAGAGCGCCAGCACCGCCAATCGCGAGAAGGGCCATAATTCCCAACAAACCAACAACGAGCACGATCTTCAACGTATTCGCACCCTTTGCAGGTGCGGCAGACGGCTGAACGTAGCTCGGCGGCGGTGCGGTCTGCGGTATTTCGACCCGCATCTGGCCGCCCTTCGCGTATGGTGCAGTTTGACCGGCTGAATGGATGACGGTGACCTGTTCCCCGACACTTTCGAGCACTGATCCATCCGTCAAACAAAACCTTAGAGAGTCGTCAGTATAGGTCGTCCCGCATTTAGGGCATTGATGCATAGAACCTTCCTTTGAGATCGGCTCGGAAACCCGATGTCAATCGCCTGATAATATTTTACACCCGTTACGGAAATTCCATAGTGATCAACGCCTTGGCTAAAAAAAGTCTTGGCAAGCCGCCCATAATCAGTTAAAGTCGCTTTCTACGGGAGATAACTTATGTTGAGAAAAGCAATACTCGCAATATTGGCGGCCATCGTTATTGCGATTGCGGTAATTTGCATCGCGGCGGCGATGCAGCCGGCGGATTTTAAGATCACACGCTCGGTTACGATCAATGCTTCGGCGGATCGTGTCTTCGAACAGGTCAACGATTTCCATAAGTGGGACGCCTGGTCACCATGGGCGAAACTTGATCCGGCAATGAAGACAACATATTCCGGACCCTCAGCGGGCGTCGGTTCGTCGTACGCATGGGCTGGGAACAGCGATGTCGGCGAGGGTAAAATGACCATTTTGGAGAGTCGTCCACCCGAGCATATACGTATCGAACTGGAATTCATATCGCCTTTTGCGGCAAAGAATATGACTGATTTTTCATTTAAACCCGACGGTGATAAGACCCATGTGACGTGGTCGATGGTGGGTACGAACAACTTTGTCGCAAAGATGTTCGGCCTCTTCATCAACATGGACAAACTCGTCGGCGGAGATTTTGAAAAGGGCCTTGCGCAGATGAAGACCGCAGTGGAAACTGCCGCCAAATAATCAGATAAGGAGTCAAAATGAATATCGTTCTTTGGATCGTTCAGGTCATACTCGCGTTACTGTTCTTCTTCGCAGGTGTTTCAAAATTCATTATGCCGGCTGAGGAAATGGTGAAAAATACACCGCCTTTCCTGCCGATCCCGTTTATTTACTTTATTGCTGTCTGCGAGATACTGGGTGGTCTGGGACTTGTGCTGCCCTGGGCACTAAAGATCAAACCGGGACTGACGCCGCTTGCGGCTTTTCTGCTGATGATCATCATGATCGGAGCCGTCGTGATAACAGTTTTGGGCTCACCGGCGATGGCTGTCGTTCCTGCCGTAGTCGGCGCTCTTTGCCTGTTTGTCGCATGGGGCCGCAGGTCCGGTGCATAAACAGGCCGCGTATTGTACTCTGTAGTCTGGAATTAACGGCACATGACAGAAAGTACTGACCCGGACGCAAATGACGTTCCCGGAGACGGTCCGGAACCTACCGAAACCAAAAAGAGCTCGAAATACGACCGCTCGATCGTCGAAGGGCCGCTCGGTCGCGCCGTTTGGAAGATCGCCTGGCCCACAATGCTGACGAATGCGTTTGCGGGAATGCAGGGCATGGTCGATCACGTTCTGGTCGGAAATCTGGTCGGATACAAGGCAAATGCGGCGATCGGTGTCAGTTTTCAGTTATTCCTCGTCGTCATAGTTTTCATCTCATCGCTCTTTACCGGAATGGCGGTGCTTGTTGCGCGATTTGCGGGTGCCCACGACGAAGCCCGCGTCAATCGCACGGTCTATCAGGCGTTCCTGACCGCGGTATTTATCGCAGTCGGGATAATGGCACCGGTCGGGTATTTTGCTTCGCCGTATTTGCTCGATCTGGTCAACGCCGACCCCGGCGTCAAGGCCGAGGCCCTGCCTTTTATACGCGTTACGTTCGTATTCAGCATCGGTTTGCTCATCTATTTTATGACGAGCGGAGCTCTGCGCTCGGCCGGTGATGCCCGCACGCCGATGGCTCTCGGCATCGCCATGACGCTGCTCAATCTCATTTTCAACCTGATCCTGATCCGCGGCCTCGGGCCTATACCCGCGTACGGCACGATGGGTGCGGCGATGGGAACGAGCCTGGCGACCGGCATTGTCGGAGCTTATGCGATCTACAAGCTCTGGAGCGGCGGCTGGGTCGTCGGCTTTCCTCGCGGCCAAGGCTGGGGCCCGGACTGGAAGGTTATCAGGTCATTATTCAAATTCGGCCTGCCGGCCGGAATTCAGGGTATTGCGATGAATGTCGGCGGCGTACTGATGCTGGCATTTATCGGCTCGCTGGCTGAGAGTGCGGCGGCGCAGGCGGCTTTTGCCGTCTCATACACACAGCTTTTCTCGCTTGTCACATGGACATCGGTCGGACTGATGGGTGCGGCGGCGGCGGTCGTCGGTCAAAATATCGGTGCCGGCCACCCTGACCGTGCAAATAAGGCGGTCGGCGTCGCGGCCCGCTACGGCATGGCCGGTTCGGCGGTGCTCGGCATCTTCTACTTTTTCCTGCCGCAGCAATTGCTTGCTTTGTTCGGCATGACCGACCCTGAGGCCGTGGCAATCGGTGTTCAACTGCTGCGGGTGCTCGCCTTTTCGGGCCTGTTCATCTCGGTCGCATTGACCTATACCGGCGGCCTGCAGGGCAGCGGCGACACCAAGAGCCCGCTCTATATTTCAATAATCTCGCAGGTCGTTATCCCGCTCGGCATCTGCTTCCTGATCCGCGAGTTCAGTCATCTCGAACCGATCCACATATGGCTCGCGATCCTTGCCGGCCATGCTACGCGATGTGTGCTCAGCGTCGTTCGCTTTATGCAGGGCAAGTGGCGGAATATCACTGTCGATATCGAACACACTGTCGGCTAAAAGTCGTTACTGCCCGACAAATGCCGCCGGTACGACGAAGTCGCCGCTCGAGCCCCAAAAATCTGTCCCAACCGCACCATTCGATGAGTTGCGAATGTACCAGACGCCCTGTCTGAACACCGCAACGTCTGCCTTGCCGTCGCCGTCATAATCGGCCGCGGCAGCTACATCACCGGCCGCGCCAAACTGGATAGCACCGTAATTCGTCGCCGGATCGGTCGACGTGTACCAAGTACCCGTAGAAGGACGAAAAACAGCAATGTTGTCCCTACCGTCGCCGTCAAAATCTGCCGGGATAGCGATGTCACCGCCGTTACCAAATTGCTGAACGAGAGCACTGCCGTCCCCGCTTTTGAGTACCGCCCAAAAACTCACCGATGCGGAGTTTGCTCCCGGACGGTAAACCGCAAAATCCATACGGCCGTCGCCGTCAAAATCTCCGGAGAGCGGCTTGTCGGTCGCGAGGCCAAAGTTCACCGTCTGATAGGTCGAGGTCGCCGAGCGGTTAACATACCAGTTGCCCTCGGCCGGGCGATACACCGTCAGGTCGGCACGTCCGTCGCCGTCGACGTCGCCAGGCATAGGAATGTCGGTCGTGACGCCCCAGTTTTCGATCCGCACGGTATTGGTCTGGCTTTGGAAAACGTACCAGATGCCGCCTCGGTAAACCGAGAAATCCGTCTTGCGGTCGCCGTCGTAATCCGCGGGCGTGAGTTTGTCGGTCGAGATGCCAAATGCTACCGCCGAATACGACGCCGCTGTGCCCGAATTCAGGACCCACCAGACACCGCTCGACGGCCTGAAAACCGAAAGGTCGGCCTTTCCGTCACCGTCAAAATCGAAGCGGCGGCCCGCGGCTCCGGCTTGATTGACGGTCAGCGTTTGGCCGCTGATCGAGACCGTCGTCGAACGGCCGCTCGACGACGGATTAGGCAGCACGTTGAATGTCACGGTCCCGTTACCGCTCTGCGTCGGCGAAGTGACCTGAACCCACGCGGCACTGCTTGACGCCAAATAGCTGCACGCTCCACCCGCAATGACCGCAACGTTTCCGCTGCCGCCCGCCGGGCCAAAATTGAGCGTCGTTTGCCCGATCGAGGTTGGGCATCCGGAGGTTTGCTGAACCTGAAATGTCCGCATAACGACACCGTTGGATACCTCGATCGAACCGGATCGTGGGCCGCCGAAGTTGGGTGATACGGTGAACTGGACGCCCGCATCACCATTTCCGGACGCTGCTGACGTGACAGTCAGAAAGCTAGACGACGAAACCGCGGTCCAAGAGCATGCCGCCGGCATGCTGATCGCAAATGAACCGCTGCCGCCCGCCGCAGGGAATGATTGGGCAGTCGGGCTGAGTGCAAAATCACATGCGGTCGTCGAAGTGGTCAGTGCCAGATTCCAACCGCCGGCGATGCTGCCGACGTTATTTCCGGCATCATCGACGGCAAAGAGTTTCCATGTACCGTTCGGTGCGCTTCCATAGAAAGCCCCGAGAGTTGGGCCGGTTGGGGCAGATTGCGGCGCGGGTGCCGGAAACACATCGCCGGGTTCGAAATTGGTCGGTTTGAACGTGCCCGAGACAAGCTGGCCCGAATCGGACAAACTGTTTACCGCCGCATCATCGAATGTCAGATTGAGATTGCCGGCCTCGTTCGCTCCGCCCGCATCGGATATCAGTACGACCTGCCTTCCATTTGGCGCAACTAGCACAACGTCAACATCATCCGGTGACGTATGGCTGAAATTTGAGAGCGTAACGACCGCCTTGGTGACCGTTCCTAATAGTCCGGAAATGAGCTTTTGCGACGGATACGGGTCGGCAGTACCAGTCGTCTGGAGACCGATGGCGTCCGGACTGCTTTGAACCGAAATACTCCAGCCGCCGGAAATACTGCCCGCATTCGAACCGTTATCGTCGACGAGATACAGCCGCCAGGCTCCGTTGGGCAATGCACCGCTAAATGCCGCCAGCATTCGCCCGATCGGCGGCCCGGCCGGTGCGGGTGCAGGATAGATGTCTCCTGTCTCAAAATCGGTCGGCTTATATGTGCCGCTCGTGATCGCTGTCGAGTCGGGCAAGGACGCCGCCGCCGTATCGTCAAAAACCAGATTCAGATTTGTGACAGCATTCGTGCCGCCGACATCCGACATCAACACGACCTTGTTACCGTTCGGCCCTTCGAGTACCAGGTCGACATCGTCCGGTGCCGTGTGTGTGAAGTTTGTCAGATTGACCTGAACGCCGCTGATCAGGCCGGTTTGGCCGGCGACCGTGATCTCTGACGGGTACGTCGACGCAGGGCCGCTAGCCGGGATCGTGATCGAGCTCGTATTCAGCCCGGAGATGGCATTTGTGATCTGGACGTTGTCGATCCGCCAGCCGTTTCCGCCTTCCATCGCGTCTGACCCAAAGCGCCATCGCAGCCGAATGCTCTGGTTCGAGGTGTTTGCCGGCAGGTTGACCTCGGTTGTCACATACGTGACCGAATCGCCGGTCCATGCTTGCCGGCCGTTGAGCGATCCGGAAACCAGCGGCGTGTCATAACCGCCCGAAACAAATGACCCGCCGGCAGTGATGATGTCAGTAAACGCCCCGGCACCTATGCTGATCTCGAGCACACCGCCATCAAACTCGTAATCGAGCTGATAACGCTGGCGAAAGATCAATTTGTGGCGAATATTGCCGAGAGCGATGCTCGGCGTTGTCAGCGACGCGTCACCGCCCTGGAACGGGTCATTGGTAAAAACCGCGTTCGGCGAACTATCCGGGATCGTGTTGACGGTTGCAAACGGCAAGCTGGCCCCGCTGGAGGTCGTCGTCCATCCGGCGGGCAGATTTGGTGCGGTCACTGAGTCAAAGGATTCGTTAAAGATGACGACTGACGGCGAAAGGTCGTCCGCGCGTACGTCCTGTGCAAGAACCATCGGATGTGTCGGGTTCGAGCCGACCGAGACACACATTAATGCGAAGATCATCGCGATCGCTAATGTGATGCCGAATCTAATAAACTTTTGAGCTTTCATCGAGAGCGAGACCAACGAGCCGCGAAATATACTTAGGTGCTCCCGAATTATCATATTTATCCCCATATTTCGCAAGAATTTATTCTTTCCAAATGCCGGCATTATCTTGTATATTCAAATGATCGTAGATCGCAATGACATTCGGCCCTATCTGTAATCACTAATTGGCTATGCTGAAAAAACCGTACGCTATGAGCCGGTCGCTTCGATCGTTGGTTGTTCGAACGTCATGTCTCGTTATTGCGATCATATGTCTCGCAAGCTTTTCTGCCGCACTCGATCTGCCCGAGGATGCTCCAATATTGATCAGTGAACCGGGCTCAACACGCGCTCTCATAACCGTGGATGGCAGTCCGAACGGTGTTATCGATCCATCTGCGCGCAATGTCATAACGTTTTACCTAACAAATCTGGAACTGCTCGAGGGCGAAGGCGCCAGTGCGTTTCGCGCAGAGCTGCAGGATGCACGCGGTTTTCGATATCCGCTTGAGATCGTCGCATTCGAAAGAACCGCAGACCGCAAGCAGCTTTACGCATTGAGCGTAAGGCTCGGGGCGATCGGCGAAGTCGGCGACGTTCTGGTCCGCGTCACGTGGCGCGGTATGACGAGCAACCGCGTTCGTCTCTCGATCGGGTATCGAGGCGGCAAGATCGCCGACGACCCCGGTGCGACCCCAACGCCGATGCCCGGAACCGAGCCGCAGGCAAAACGGCGTGTCGCATCTCGAGGCGTGCTGCCATGGATCGGCGACCGCGTTCGATTTATGTCGCAGGCGACATTTGGTGCAAACGCGGCGACGGAACTTAAGATCAGACGCCTCGGTTACAGCACGTGGCTCGAACAGCAGATGGACGAACGGACATTTCTCTCGTTCACCTATCCGGATCTGCCGCTGCAGAGCACGACACCGCCGCCGACTTGCGATGGTGACACTCAGCCGACCGATGTGCCGATAACCTGCTTCCGTGACCGGTACACGATGTATCCGCTCCAGAATTGGTTCTATAAAGAGGCACTCTATAACGAAGATCAGCAGCTTCGCCGACGCGTTTCGTGGTCGCTGCACCAGATATTGGTCGTCTCGGGCCGGACCACAATACAGCCGAGCCGGATGCTGCCCTACATTCAGATACTCGACCGGAACGCGTTCGGGAATTTCCGCACGCTGCTCAAGGATATGACGCTCAATCCCGCAATGGGCAACTATCTGGATATGGCGATCAGCACCCAGCAGGATCCGAACGAGAACTACGCCCGCGAGATATTGCAGCTTTTCAGCATCGGCCTCGACATGCTCAATCAGGACGGTACGCCGATGCTCAACGGCCAGGGCAACCGCGTACCAACTTACAATCAGGAAACGATCGTCAATTTCGCTAAGGTGTTTACCGGCTGGTCGTTCTGTAACCAGACCTGCGGCAATTCGCAGCCCGGCATCGTCAACTATCGCGACCAGATGATCGTGAACGCGGCAAATCACGATTTTACGGGCAAAACGCTGCTCAACTATCCGGGAGCCACGCCGGTCGTGCCCGCCGGGCTCGACCCGGACGACGATCTGGACGCGGCGCTCGATAACATCTTTTATCATCCGAATACGGCTCCGTTCATAAGTAAATTGCTGATCCAGCAAATGATCACCAGCAATCCGACACCGGCGTATGTCGGACGCGTTTCCGCCGTCTTTCGCAATAACGGCCTCGGCGTTCGCGGCGACCTGCGTGCCGTCGTACGAGCGATATTGCTCGACCCGGAGGCACGCGGGAACGTTAAGACCGACCCGAATTACGGCCATTTGCGTGAACCTGCCGTGTATCTGACGAGTCTGCTCAGGCCCTTTAGCCCGACTGCGAATAACAACATCAGTATTCCGGGTACATGCAACGGCGTCAGCGACGGTGCCCTCAACGTGGTAACCCAACCGCTCGATCAGGACGTATGGAATCCGCCGACGGTATTCAATTACTATTCGATGGACTACATCATTCCGAATACGCCGCTCGCCGGGCCGGAATTTCAGATATTCTCGACCGGAACGGCGCTGAAGCGGCCCAATCTGGTCAATCAATTCGCACCGGCCAACTCGACGGCATCGGGCGGCGTCAACGCGATCGCCGGTGCCGCCTCGAGCGTGCCTTGCGGAACGCGGATCGACCTGACGCGGCTTCAAAATCTGGCGGCCGCCGACACAACGGGCGGAACGGTCGCCGACGCACTCAACCGTGAACTGATGAACGGCTCGATGAGCTCGCAGATGCGGCAGCAAGTTCTCAACGCCGTCACCGCCGTTGCATCGGCAAACACTTTGAAGCGGGCCCGGACCGCTTTATATATCGTGGCAACGTCGCCGCAGTATCAGGTGCAGAGATAGTACCGACTACGTTATGAACCAAGACCGACGAGACTTTCTAAAACGATCATGCGCGGCCCTGTCGATGACGGCGATGGCGACACAGATGCGGCATTTCGGCCTGGTCGATGTACTGGCTCAGCAAAACCGCGAGATCGCGGACGACGGCAGCGAAGACTATAAAGCCCTGGTTTGCCTGTTCCTGAATGGCGGGAACGACGGAAATAATTCCGTTGTGCCGAACTACACCGCCGGTTACGCACAGTATGCGGCTGCCCGTCAGGCTCAGGGCCTCGCACTCGCTCAGGCCAGTTTGCTGCCGATCTCGCCGCCGAGCATGGGCGGTCAGGTCTATGGCCTGCATCCGGCGATGAGCGCCCTGCATCCGCTGTTTGCTCAGGGCAAAATGGCGGTCGTCTGTAACGTCGGCTGTCTCGTCCAGCCGCTGACACGCGACACATACATTGGCGGTGCACCGCGGCCGTACCAGCTCTTTTCACATCCGGACCAGGTTGAGCAGGCCCGCACCGCGATCTCGAGCTTTAAGTCGACGACCGGCTGGGGCGGACGGACAGCGGACAGGACCGGAACACTAAATCCCGGTGCCGGCATCCCGATGGTCACCTCGGTCGCGGGAGCAACGCTTTTTAATATCGGCGCGAATACCGCTCCACTGGTCGTTACCGCGTCGCCGACGCCGCTGAACGAAGTGCTGTCACTCACCGGATTTGGCACCGCGGCGGATGAGCTCGCCCGGCGGGCGGCAATGGACAACGTCCGTGGCTTCGACCAAAATTTCACGATGGTCCAGCAAGCGAGCCAGCTTACCCAACAGGCAGTCAACGCCGCGGCACAACTCAGCACCGATCCGGTCCTGACCGTCACCTTTCCGGCGACACCGCTCGGTAATCAGCTCAAGCAGGTCGCCAAGCTGCTCAAATTTCGAACCGGCCTGAATATGCGCCGTCAGATCTTTTATGTCGAACTCGGCGGTTTTGACCACCACAGCAGCCAGATAACACCGCATAATAGTCTGCTTACTCAGGTCAGTCAGGCGGTCAAAGCTTTTTATGACGAAACGGTCGCTCAGGGCATTGCGTCAAAGGTCACGACCTTTACGCTGTCTGATTTCAGCCGGACGTTCAACCCTGCCGGATCGGGCGGCGGCGTCGGTTCGGATCACGGTTGGGGCGGGCCTGCGTTCGTCATAGGTGACGGTGTTCTTGGCGGCAACTTCTACGGGCGGCCGACCTCGAACGGCACGTTCGTACCTACACTTGTCAATGGCGGACCGGACGACGCCGACAGTCGGGGACGATTTATCCCATCAGTTTCAGTCGAGCAATACGCCGCAACGCTCGCCCGCTGGTACGGCCTGGCCGAAGCCGACATCCCACTTGTTTTTCCAAATATCAATAATTTCTCGACATCGAATCTCGGGTTTATGGCTTAGGCACTAAGCCCCCGGAACTGTCGTCTGACCGAGGCCGCCCGTGCGGCCTATTTCATGTAATACGTTGTATTACATGCTCATCTTTCGGATCCCGCACGAAATCCTGTAACTATTGCTAACACAACGTTTAACTTACTACTTGGTTTGTCCCAAATCGCCCTTGTCCCGCTGTCCCGCGAAGTTCCCACGTCTCACAGCTAGCATTCGACCACGATCAACCATCTACTGATATTTTACCATTCGTGTCAATGGCAGCATTTTGTATTGTGTACGAGATGTGATTTTTTGATAGAGTGATTTCAGACAAAAGAAGGGACGCAGAAAGCTGGTTTCTGCGTCCCTTTTGCTTTAGTTTTTAACCGCGACTAGTTGTCTTTGGTTACTACTTTCGGTGTGGTCGTCGACGGTGCTTTTTGCTGGCGGTGTTGGCGACGTTCTTCCATACGGGTTTTCATCTCGAGCTTTTTCTGCTCGATCTGAGTCTTCTGTTCAGCGGTCAGAACGCCGAGCAACTGTTCGTGTACCGTCTGACGCTTGGCCTGATTTGCCGTCCTGATGGCCGTCATTCTTTCCTGCTGAGCGGTAGTTAAGACACCCGCACGCTTTGCCATCCTCAACGTCTTCATTTCCTCACGGGTCTCCTGGCCAGGCTTGTTAGCGGCCATGATCGACTGGATCTGAGCTTTCTGAGCGTCGGTAAGGTTGAGGTCGCGGAACATCATTCCCTGACCATGACCACGCATTCCCGCGCCGCGACGTTCGCCCATGCCGCGTCCGAATTTGCGGCCTTCGCCCATGCCGCGGCCTTCCATCTTCTGACGCCTTTCGAACTTTTTCTCAACCGGAGTGGTCGTCGTGGTCGGATCCTGAGCCATACCGATGGCCGAAAATGCAAACGTTGCAGCAGCAGCTGCTGTGAATGTGAAGAATTTGTTTTTTAATGACATGGTGTACCTCAATTAATTTAATTAGCTTTCGCCGTCACTTGTTTGGACGCTACTAAAATGCGTTTAGTCGTAACTTTTTCGTCCGGTTTGGTAAAGAAATGTAAAGGGCGTTTCGGCCCGTTGGCCGAGAAACGCGACGAACGCTCGTTAACATTTGCATATTCGGGGGCTAAAATGCGAAATTTAGTTGATTGCAGTAGCAATTTAGTTAGATGAGATTTTTATCTGAGATCAATTCGCCGGCTGATCTGCGGCAGCTTAAGGTCGAAGACCTGCAAGAGGTGGCCGATGAGGTCCGGCAGTTCATTATCGACACATGTTCACTTATCGGCGGTCATACCGGGGCGAGCCTCGGCGCGGTCGAATTGGCCGTGGCGATGCACTACGTATTTGATACGCCCAACGACCGGCTCGTCTGGGATGTCGGCCACCAGGCATACGCGCATAAGATACTGACCGGACGCCGCGACCAACTGCATACGATCAAACAGGAAGGCGGTATTTCGGGCTTCCTGCGTCGTGATGAGTCGGAATACGACACATTCGGTGCGGGCCACGCATCAACCTCGATCTCGGCGGGGCTCGGTATGGCGGTCGCCCGCGACAAGAAGGGCGAGGATTTTCACGTCTGTGCGCTGATCGGCGATTCGTCGCTCGCTGGCGGCATGGCCATGGAGGCTATCAATCAGGCGGGCCATCTCAAATCGCGTCTGATCGTGCTGCTCAACGACAACGAGATGTCGATCGCTCCGGCGGTCGGAGCCCTGAGCCGATACCTCAACCGCATCAAAGAGGCGCAGAGCTACCAACACCTTAAAGAAGAGATCGGCGATGCTCTTGAGAGCGTTCCCGGCATCGGCGGTTCGCTGCGCCGGGCGGCCAAATCGTTCAAGGACGCGATCGCGGCGGCTGTGCTGCCCGGAGCGTTGGTTAACGAGCTTGGATTCAAATACATCGGTTACGTCGACGGGCATAATGTCCCAATGCTCGTGCGTGCACTCGAAGAAGCGAAAAAGGTCGACGACGGCCCGGTCATCGTTCACGCATTAACGACCAAGGGCAAGGGGTTCCCTAATCCGGAAAAGAACTATTACGCATATCACGCCACGGGCCCGTTCGACCCGAAAACAGGGTTGCCGTACAAGTCCGCAAAGGCCGCGGCACCGTCGTACACCGCCGTTTTTGGCGATACGATGTGTGAACTGATGGCCGGCGACGACAAGATCATCGCCCTCACGGCGGCGATGCCCGACGGCACGGGTGTCGATAAGGTGCTCGAGAAATTTCCGGATCGCGCGTTCGACGTCGGCATTGCCGAACAGCACGCGGTGACATTTTGTGCCGGAATGGCGTGCGAGGGTATGAAACCCGTCGCGGCGATCTACTCGACGTTCTTGCAGCGTGGTTTTGATCAGGTCATTCACGACGTCTGTCTGCAGGACCTGAACGTCACATTTGCGATGGACCGTGCCGGCATCGTCGGAGCCGACGGGCCGACGCACCACGGACTGCTTGACATCGCCTATTTCCGAGGCTATCCGAATATTGCACTGATGGCGCCGAAGGACGAGGCCGAACTCCGGGATATGCTGCTGACCGCGATCGAATATCCGCATGCAGCGGCGATACGCTATCCGCGAGGCAACGGCTTTGGCGTAGACATCAGTTCGCCGCCCGAATTGATGGAGATCGGAAAGGGCGAGATACTTCGTGAGGGCAAGGACGCGGCGGTGATAGCGTACGGTTCGATGGTCTATCCGGCTGTCGAGGCGGCAGAAAAACTTGCAAAGGACGGAGTCCAAGCGACGGTCGTCAACGCCCGTTTTGTAAAACCGCTCGACGCCGAAATGATCTTGTCGATCGCACGGCAAACCGAGCTGATCGTGACCGTCGAGGAAGCTTACCTCGCCGGCGGATTTGGTTCGGCCGTGCTCGAGCTGCTCGAGGAAAACGGTCTGCTGGACAAGGTCAAGGTCGTCCGAATGGGCGTGCCTGACGTTATAGTTACGCATGGTGATCCGGCGCGTCTGCTGGGCGATTATGGGCTGAATGCCGACGGCATTTACAAACGCGTGCTCGATTCGCTAAACGTGCTGCACGCTGATCACAAAGGAAATCAGAAGATCAGAGCAGTAAAATAGGAACAATTTTTTTATAAAGATGAAGAACGAAAAGAAAGAGACTAAGAGCGGAGCACCGATGATCATCATCGGTGTGGTTTTTGTAGCGGCCTTGATCGCCGGTTGGTACTGGATCAGCACGTCAAAAACGACACCAAAAACCAATACCAACGCTAACGCCACCGCAGCCAAGACGCCGGGCTTGCCTGTAAATGCCCCGCTTGGAGCAAGCCCGCCGAATCAGGCCGGTTCGCCGACCGCGTCGGTCACTGTCGAAGAATTTGCCGATTTTCAGTGCGGCTCGTGTGCGGCGGCAAACCCGATCCTGTCCGAGATCAAATCGACCTACGGCAGCCGCATCAGGTTCATATTCCGCAATTATCCGCTTTCGATCCCGGCCCATGACAAGGCATACGACGCGGCCGCAGCGGTCGAGGCAGCCGGAATGCAGGGCAAGTTTTGGGAAATGCAAAATCAGCTCTTTTCAAATCAGCAGACGTGGAGCAGTAACCCAAACTACAGGCAGTTGTGGAAGGAATACGCTCAAAAGATAGGCCTGGACGTCGCAAAATTCGAATCTGATCTGACCGGCATGGCGGCCAAGGGACGCGTCGACGCTGACCTGGCACGCGGCCGTGCTCTGAACGTTAATTCGACGCCGACGGTGTTTGTTAACGGCATTTCCGTCCCGTTCAATGAAATGAAGGTCGACTCGCTCAAGCGGATCATCGACGCTGAGCTTGCTAAAGCACCGGCGGCAAACCCGGCGGCGGCACCCGCAGCCAAACCGGCAGTGAACAACACCAACAAGTGAACGAAAACGGATCAGTGACCAGTACAGGTGCGATGAAATGGCTGCCCGCGACGGCAGCCATCCTCGCGCTTGTGGGCATTGTCGATTCGGTCTATCTGACGGCTCATCATTACACCGCCGAACCGGTACCGTGCAGCCTTATCGAAGGCTGCGAGATGGTACTGACCAGCAGTTATGCCGAGATCGCGGGCGTTCCGCTCGCGATGTTTGGTGCCGCCGCGTACTTTCTGGCATTTTCGCTTGCATTGCTCACGGCGTTCGGCAACCGTGCGATGTGGAAATTTTTCGGCGCTCAGACGGTGGTCATGGCCGCGTTCTCAGGTTGGCTGATATACGTGCAAGCCGCGGTGATCGGAGCCTTCTGCCAGTTTTGCCTGCTTTCCGCACTCACGAGCTGTCTGCTGTTTGTCATCTACATCATTTCCCTCGTCACCGGCCGGAAAAGTTCGGCGCCGTCGGCCGACTGAATCCGAAAACAATATCAAAGCGAAACTATTACTGAGCCGGACGATGTTTGAAACGGCTCAATTTGGCAATTGCGGCGAAAATAGGTTAGCTTAGAGATATAAATACTGCATTTAGCGGATAGATTTTGACTCAAGCAATCTTACATCGCATCGCATCGGGAGACAGAGCTGCCGTTCAGGACTGCCTGAACAAGTACGGCGGCCTGGTCTGGTCGATTGCACGCAAATTGCTGCGAAACGCCGACGACGCTGAAGACGCCGTACAAGAGGTGTTCGTCGACGTGTGGAAAAACGCCGCCCGTTTTGACGAATCCCAGGCTTCGGAAACGACGTTTATCGCGATGATCGCCCGTAGGCGCATCATCGATCGCATCCGGTATTCGACGCGGCGCATTTCCGCCGATTCGTTGGATGATGTCCTGCTCGAGCCGTTCACGCGTGCCGATAAGGCGATGCAGATAAGCGTTGAGGCGCAAGAGGCGGCGGAGGCTATGAGAAAGCTCAGGCCCGAGCAGCAGCAAGTTTTGAAGCTTTCGATCATTCAGGGAATGTCGCATCAGGAGATCGCGGACGCAACCGGAATGCCGATCGGTACGGTAAAAACGCACGCCCGTAGAGGATTGATGCAGGTCAGGGAGAATTTAGGATTAGGTAATGCGGAACGCTTAAAGGAGGTGTCGATATGAACAATGAATTACAAGACAAGATCGTCGACATCTTGACCGACAAAGCGACTTTTGGGATCGACGCCGAAGAGCAGCGTCTGCTCGATACGTATATTGCTGAGGCAGGTATTGCCGAGGACAATACGTTTGAACTGACGGCGGCAGCCATCGGGCTGGTCGATCTGCGGATGGACGAGCCGATGCCGGCTCACCTGAACGCCCGCATTATGGCATCGGCGGACGAATTCTTTGCTTCGATGGCGGCACCTGCGGCCGAAGAGCAAAAGGCACCGGTCGAAGAAGAGCAGTATCAAAAAGTGTTCACGGTCGAACCGAAACGCTCGTGGAATTGGATGGGTTGGGCCGTAGCCGGATTTGCGGTTCTCGCACTGGTATTCAACGTCTGGACGACGCGAATGGGCCCGACCGAGCTGGCCGGCCCGGGGAAAACCCCGACGCCGATGCCGTCTCCGGCCAAAGTGACTCCGGATCAGGAATTTGCCCAGATGCTCGCGGCTCCGTCGGGCGTTATCAAAGCTAACTTTGGCGCCGGAAATATGAAAGATCTCAAGGAGATCGGCGGCGACGTCGTCTGGAGCGACGAAAAGCAGACGGGTTATATGCGGCTCCGCGGCCTGCCGGTCAATGATAAGTCGAAAGAGACGTATCAGCTGTGGATCTTCGACAAGACGCAGGATAAGGCCACGCCGATCGACGGCGGCACGTTCGATGTCGATAAGAACGGCGATGTCATCATCCCGATCGACGCCAAGCTGAAGGCCCAGGGCCCCGAGCTGTTTGCGATCACGGTCGAAAAACCGGGCGGCGTAGTGGTCTCGAAACGCGAGAAGATCGCCGCACTCGCCAAGGTTGAAACCCCGGCGAAATCAACCACGTAGTAAAATCAGGATCCTTTTATCCGAGGCTCTCTCGCTATTTTAGCTTGGGGCCTTTGGTCTTTCTCCATTCAGTCCTAATCAGTTTTAGAGGAGTTTTTAGATGCGTTCCAAAATCATTTTAGTTTTATTGCTCGCGGCCATCACATTTATGCCGCAGAGCGGTTTTGCTCAGGCCGGCAAATTGCCCAAGATCGATAACAAAGAGTATCGGCTGAAGAACGGGCTCCGCGTGGTCTTTCATCAAGACAAATCGACACCGGTCGTCGCTGTAAACGTCTGGTATCACGTCGGTTCGAAGAACGAGGCGACTGGCAAGACCGGATTTGCACACCTCTTCGAACATATGATGTTTCAGGGGTCAAAGAACTACGACACCGACTATTTTACGCCGCTGCAGGAAGCCGGCGGCAACATTAACGGCACGACCAATCAGGACCGCACATATTATTACGAGACTGTTCCGTCAAATTTTCTCGAACTCGCACTGTTTCTCGAAGCTGACCGCATGGGTGGCCTGCTCGAAGCAATGACTCAGGAAAAGCTCGACAATCAGCGTGACGTCGTGAAAAACGAACGCCGCCAGCGTGTCGATAATCAGCCGTACGGAACCGCGTTTGAAAAGATCGGCGAGATCATGTTCCCGAAGGGCCATCCGTATAACTGGACGACGATCGGATCGCTTGAGGACCTGCAGGCTGCGTCGATGGACGACGTAAAATCGTTTTTCCGTCAATACTATACGCCGAACAATGCGGTACTTGTACTCGCCGGCGATTTTGACGAAAAACAGGCGAAAAAGTGGGTCGAACAGTATTTTGGCCCGATCGCGAAGGGCGGCGACATCACCCGTCCGAATCAGGAGATGCCGAAACTCGACAAAGAGGTAAGAACGGAGATCGAAGACCCGCTCGCACCGCTGCCGCGACGTTATATGGCATGGCACGGAACCCGTCAGTACGGGTCGGACGAAGCTGCTCTCGACATGCTCGGCAACATTCTATCGTCGGGCCGCGGATCACGTCTCCAGAGCAATTTGATCTACGGCAAGGAGATGGCTCAACAGGTTGGAGCTTTCAACGGTTCGAACGAGATCGCCGGTGTTTTTCAGATCCAGGCAACCGCTCGTCCCGGTAAATCGCTCGACGATATCGAAAAAGAAATAAACGCGGAGATCGAACGTATCAAGACGGAAGCACCGACGGCCGATGAGGTCGCCCGTGCACGCAATTCGATCGAATCGCAGACCATATTTGGGCTGCAGACGGTGCTCGGCAAGGGCGGCCAGCTTAGCAACTACGCGGGATACGTTGGCAAGCCTGACTATTTTCAGGCTGATCTCGACCGCTATGCCAAGGTGACGCCGGCAGATATTCAGCGTGTCGCAAAGACCTACCTCGGCACAAACCGATTGGTGATGACATACACGCCGAAACGTGCGGCCGGCCCCGCGACCCGAGGCAATAATGCTGCAAATCAGCCTACTTCGGTCAAATCCGAGAAAAAGGACCAGGCGAAGATCGATGCACAGGCTGCAAAACTGCCCAAGGCCGGACCGAATCCGAAACTGACCTTGCCCGCGATCGAGAAGACCAAACTCTCGAATGGGCTTGAGGTCTGGATGGTCGAGCAGAAGGAACTACCTTTGATCTCGATGAATCTCGTTCTCAAAACGGGCAGTTCGAACGAGCCGGATGACCGCACGGGCGTTTCCGGTTTGACCACGTCGCTGCTGGATGACGGCACGAAGACACGCTCGGCCGTCGATATTGCCAATCAGCTGCAATCGATCGGTGCATCAGTCAATGCGGGCGGCAATTGGGATTCGACCAATGTCTCGCTGCTGACGCTTACAAAAAATCTCGACAAGGCGCTCGAGATATATGCGGACGTCGTAACAAATCCGATATTCCCAGCGACCGAAGTCGAGAGTTTGAAAGCCAGATCGCTGATCGGGCTCCGCCAGCAAAAGGCCAATCCGAACGCGATCGCCAATGTTGCGTACAACAAGGTGCTCTACGGGGACCACCCGTACGGCCGCGACAATACCGAAGCAACGCTGAAAGCGATCACGCGTGATGATGTTGTCAAATATTATGACAATACCTTCAGGCCGAATAATGGTGTTCTGATCGCGGTCGGCGACATCAATAAAGCTGATCTGAAGGCAAAACTTGAGACCGTATTCGCCGGTTGGAAAGCGGGCGAGGTATCGACGAAGTCAATACCCACGCCGAAAAAGCTCGACAAGACCGGTATCTATCTGATCGACCGCCCGAATTCGGCGCAGTCGGTCGTCTCGATCGGCCAGGTCGGTATAGATCGTATGAACCCCGACTATTTCCCGGTTGTCGTCATGAATTCGATCCTCGGCGGTGCTATCACGTCGCGTATCAGCATGAATCTTCGTGAGGACAAGGGCTACACATACGGTGCGAACAGCGGCTATCAGTATCGCCGCGGAGCCGGGCCGTTCCGAGCCGGCGGTGATATCCAGACGGCGGTCACCAAGGAAGCGATAGTTGAGTTTATGAAAGAACTCAACGGCATTCGCGGCTCGATCCCGATCACGGAAAAGGAGCTTGAGTATAACAAGCAGAGCCTGATCCGCCGTTATCCTGCGGGATTTGAGACCGTCGGCGGCATGTCCGCACAGCTTGCCAATCTGGTCGTTTACGGATTTCCCGAATCGTATTTCAACGACTATATCGGCAAGATCAACGGCGTCACGCTGGCGGATGTCAATCGTGCGGCAAATACGTACCTGGATCCGTCGAAGATGGCGATCGTCATCGTCGGTGACCGCAAGGTCGTCGAAGCCGGGCTGAAAGACCTTGGTTATCCGCTGACGATACTCGACGCGGACGGCAATCCGGTCGCTCAATAATTACCGATAACGGTAAAATTGAAAAGGGCAAGGTCATTCGGCCTTGCCCTTTTTATTATGTCCACAGCGAGCGGTCTACTTTCGCAGCAGAACGACCGGCGATTGTTCGGCGTCTCGGATCTTGGTGAAAAAGTCCTTGACGGTGGCGTACTTATCGACCGCCATAAGCGTACGTTTCATGGTCAGCGAGCGTGAGAAATGAAGCTTGCCGGCTTTTACCTCGTAGGTCGTCGCGTACTTGCCGAAGGCCGTTTCGAGCGTGACCGGATCAGGCGTTTCGTCGACGACAAAGCCGGTTGGCAAAGTAAAGACGGCGGTTTCCTTCATCGCCCACGAATCGATCTCGATCGGGTTGATCCGTTTAAGGTCGGTCAGGTAGATGTCGTTGCGGCGGCCGACGACCACCGGTTTGAAGACAAGCAGGCGTCCCTGCATGATCTGGCCGTACCGCGGAGCGGCAAAATCGACGTCGAGGTCAAATCCGGCCTCGGCGGCACGGTCCTTTGACGTAACGTTGACAAGCTGTGCGCCGGAGGAACCGCGGGTCAGCCATCCCTCGATGGCTTTGCGGTAATCGGCGGCGGAATATTCACGCAATTCGCGTCTGAAAATGGTAGATGTCTGTCCGTTGGCACGTTCGGTGATCTTGCCCTTGACCTCGCCGGTATCGCTGATGACGGCGTCAATGTTTCGCTCTAGCAGATCGGTCTCGGGCGGCGTGATCGGCATTTTCGACAGCCCGCCGTTATCGCCGGCTATGATCAGAGCCATGCTGCCCTGCAGATAATCGGGCAGATCGCCAACCGGCGTGTACGGATCGGTCGCGTCAAATATCAGCAGGCGTCCGAGCTTGGCGTGAGTAATGATAGTCGGGCCGGTCGTGGCGTCGCTGACCTTAACCGCGATGATACAGTGGTTAAACTGTCGCGGCGAAGCCCATTGTTCGCGAACGAACGACGGGTCGCCCGAGTAGATCGCTATCGGGTAGGCGTCGATCTTAAGCGCCCGCAGCATGGCACGCATCAGGTTTGCCTTGTCCTTACAGTCGCCGTAACCGCGGCTCATGACGAGCGACGACGAACGCGGACGATAACCGTTGCCATGTCCGACGCCGATATCTATCGAGATGTACTGCAGGTTTTGGACGTAGGCACCGATCGCACGTATCTTTTCAAATTCGGTCTGGGCGTTTGCGGTCAGGTCGCGAGCCTTGCCCGCGATATTGTCGTCCATAACGACCGCGGGGTCGTGCATAGCGGTCGCCCAGCGTGACACGTCGGCCCAATCTGTAAACACCTTGCCGACGTTCTGCGTCTTGGCGTCGGGCGTATAGTTGACGACGATCCGCGGCGAAAGGTTGGCGACCGACGGGCTCATCGGCTCGGGCGGGATACGCTGCAGATCACGCATCTCCCATGTGTAGCTCGTGCCGTTGACACGCGGCTTGATGTCGTCCGCGTTGAAAGTAATGCTCGATGCGGTCCAGCCCATCGGAAGCGAAAGCGTGTATCGCGAAACAAGCGTTGGCAGCCTGCCCTGAAATCCCCACGAATCCTGGTAAAAGAGCGGTGAATCCTCAGAGATCACCGTGTAACCAAAGACATATCCGACCTCGACATCGCCCGAGGCGTCGATCATCTTGATGCGGCCCTCGTTATAGACATCGTCATTATCGGCAATGATATCGAGAACGGTCTTTTTGTCGTAGTATTTCGTCGTGCCGTCGGCACGGATGATCCAGGCGACAATGTCTCGAACCTTTCCCGAACTAACGAGGTAATAGACCCGTGCGACGGCATAATCGCGGCCTTCACGCGACAGTACCTTCACCGCCATATTGTCGACAGTTACCAGCTTACCGTCACCGCCGAGCGTAACCTGCTGTTCGGAGTGGAGAACGACCGCGGGTACTTCCTTATCATAGGTCGGGACAGCAGATTTGGCGGCCTGAAGCATCCAGCCCGGCGGCGGATCTTCGGCAAATGCCGCGACTGCACCGCAAAGTAATATGACAAAGATGCAGGTGAAGATGCTGAAACGTCGAAGTTGAGAATAATTCATAATGCCTCGTGGGTTTTATTTTTGCCTGAGCGTGACGGTGTGAGTGTCAAGCTTGTGAAATCCGTCAAAGAGAGTTTTGATCGGCTTATATGACTGTACAGGGAAAAGGATATTTCCGCCCCCGCCAAAATGGAATGTGCGGGTAAATCTGAGGATGTTGGTCTCTTTTTCGGTCGTGATGGTCACCTGCGATCCGCCGATGTTCCCGTTAGCGGTGACCGGGGGCGGCGACGTGACGCTCTCGCCGATCAGGCTCGCCGGCAGCTTGATCTCGATATCGTCGTCCTCGGACCACGGATATTGAAAGTAGATGCTCGTCGTCCGCGAGTCAGACGAAAACGCGGGGCTGCTGCCGTACTTGAAATAGCCCGGCTGCAGAAACAGGCGTTTGCCGGTCCGCTGTGCATAGTTCGGCACCTTGACGTCATACGAATAGATGAGCGGCTTTTCGTTATCGTCAAAATTGTCGATCGTGATATTTGAGACCTCGGCGGTACTTATCCTGGTCGTGACCGATTCTCTGATCTCGTCTTCGCGTTTGGAGGGTGAATCAAAGTAGTTTTCGCGGCGGCGGGCGATCGCCTGATGGCCCGTGTAGGAAACCGACACGCGGCCGGTGAGCGTTCCGTCTTCGAGCAGTGTGAATCGCCCGCTGCGCGTGGCTTTCGAGGATTCGGGCCTCGCCAGCGGAATACGGTTCCAGATAAAGCCCTGGGTGCGTACGATCATTGCGGACACGCCCTCCTCGTTCCACACCGTCTGGCCAAACGGCAAAAACGGCGAGCCGGGATTGAAGTACTGCCATCCCTCCTTGTCGAGAACGGCGATCGCACCGGGTTCGATGAATCGCGGATACGGGTAGCGTTCGGGCGAGAAGAAATTTTCGCTGCGGTCGGCCACCATAACCACATTTGCCTCAAAACCGGCCGCTTTCGCGAGCGAGAGGAAGAGTAGGTCGATGAACATCGAGCTGCCCATTCGGCGCTCGAGCACATCGCCGGTGTCCTTGATCTTGACCGCCCGACGCTGATCGTCGGTCATCGACCGGTCATAGCTGATGTTCCTGATCTGTCTTTGAACAAAATTGTAGATTCGCCGGAGTTTTTCTTCCTGTGTCCCCGCGTTGGCGGTCAACTCGGCAGCCTTTTTTTTGATCTCGCCATTCGGAGCCGCGATCTTCTCAATTCCGGACGCAAAGCTGAAACTCAAAAAACTCCAGTCAAATGACGCCCCGAAACGGCGATAAGACAGGTACATCCAACGTCGAACCTCGTCGGCCGGCGGCATGTACGGTTCGTCCTTGTACGCCGGCACGTCGGTCATCGTCGCTACCGTAAAGCCATCGCGGTCCGGCGTAAAGGCAAGCTGCGGCATGTTGTAATTGCTTGCTTTCAGCGACCAGTCCTTGGCCGGACGGATGTAGTACGAGACCTTTTGCATCGGGATGTCACGCTGAAATATCAGGCGTTCGCCATCGGCCGAGTCGTCCTTGAACGTCTCCTTGTACTGATATTCGACGATCACGCCCGGCTCGATACCCGGCACGGCGAAGGATTTTGCCAGAACGCGTTCCTTTCCGGCTTTGGCGATCTCGCGTTCGAAAATGTCGCCGGGCTTGAGTTCGACTATCGAGCCGTCTGGTTTGATGACACGGGCTGCAACGTCCTCGACGGTCTTTCCCTTGGCGAAGAGAATGTCCATCTTGCTGAACTTTTCGCGTCCGCGAACCGTGAAGATCTTGACCCGGACATAATGGTCGTACGAGAGTTTGTTCGCCTTTTTGTCGTCAAGACGCACCTCCCAGAATATCGCCTCAGCGTCGGCATCGGCTTCGACCTTTGGTGTTTTCAGATCGAGCTCAGCCTGCGTTACGGGCCGCCACATAGTTTGGGCAGAACACAGCCCATGCACGGCCAGGGCCATGCACAGGCTGAAGAAAAGACGAGTGGAGTTCGCTTTCATATCGATAAAGATAGTTTAGTTCTGTTTTAGTGTGATCGTGTGAATATCCGCCTTGTTGAACGAATCAAACAAATTCTTGAGCTGCGGATAGCTTTGCACTGCGAACAGAACGTTGCCGCCGCCGCCGAAAAAGAAGTTTCGCGTGTACTTAACGAGACCATTCGTCTTGTCGACGGCAATGTCGATCTTCAATGAACTGATCTTGCCGGAATCCGCAATGATCGCCGGAGCGTCAGCCGAATCGAGAGCAAAGCCCTTGGGGAACTCGATCTCGATATCGTCGGACTCGGACCACGGATGGCGAAAGAAGATATCGTATTTTCGGGTCGCCGACGCAAATACAGGTGACGCTCCGTATTCAAACACCCCCGGCTGCAAAAACATACGCTTACCGGTCTTTTGTGCGTAATTGGGGACGCGGATCTTGTACTCATAAATAAGCGGCTTTTCCGGTTCCGTCATATTCTGGATCGAGATAGCTGAGATCTCGGCCGTACTCATGTTCTCTTTGACCATCTCTTTCAGCGTCTCTTCGCGTTTGCTGTCCGAATCTTTGTAATTTGCCTTTTTGAAATTGTTGGCAAGGTGTCCCGTGTACTCGATCTTGACGGTTCCCTCGAGAGTTCCGTCCTCACTCAGTTTGAACTTACCGCTTCGCTTGGCGACGGTCTGTTCGGGCTTAGAAAATGGCGTCTCTCGTTTGGTGTAATCCTTGTAGCCGAGCAGAAGCACCGACGTATCCTCTTCTTTCCAATCAAGCAGGCCGTAGGGTACGAACTTATCGCCGGGTGAGTAATATTTCCACGTGTCGCCTACCTTGACGGCGACGGCCGAAAAGTGGATGAACGAAGTGTGTGCCTGCGTCGGATTAAAGAACTTTTCACTGCGGTCGCCGCCAAACGCAAGCCGTGTTTCAAATCCAAGAGATGTCGCCAGCGAAGCAAACAGCTCATTGATGTCTATGACCGTTCCCTGCATCTTCTTGTAGGTGTCGGACGTCGATTTGTTAGGCTTGATCTCGTCTTTTTGATCTTCGGTCAGCGTCGGGTCGTAGCTGATATTCTTGATCTTTGTCTTGCAGAATTCGAACAGCTTGGCCATCTGCTCGTCCGGCGTCGTCGCACCTGCCGTGATCTCAGTAGCTGCAGCCTTTAGGTCTTTACCCGGCTTGAGCGTGTCTTTAACATCGTAGGTTTTGACGATATATCCGCCGGCTCGTGCCCAAAAATCATCAACCGTGGCCTTTTTATCATCGGTGTAATAGAGCAACAGCCACGACCGGATCTCATCGACCGGCGGCATCTGCGGTTCGTCCTTGATCGCAGGTACGTTGGTCAGCGTCGCACGGTAAAAGCCGCCTTTGTCCTTTTCAAATTTGTTGTCGCTCATATTGAACGTCAGATATCTGGCATCCAAATAGGGCTTGAAATAGTAGCTGATATTCTGGATCGGCACGTCATGCTGAAACTTCATCCGCATATTGTTTGCCGAGCCGAATTCGTAAACTTCCTGGTACTTGTATTCGACGATCACGCCGGGAGCGATATTGGGAACGGCAAATGATTTGGCACGGAACGATATCTTGTCTTTTTTGGCTACTTCGCGGTCAAAAACATCGGCCTTGGCGAGGTCAACGATCGAACCGTCGGCCTTGATAACGCGTGCCATTATGTCCTTGATCCTGATGCCTTTTCTGAAAGGAATATCGATCTTGCTGTATTTTTCTCGGCCCTTTTCGGTGAATATCTTTACCCGGATATAGTGTTTCATCACCATACCGGTGCTCGAATCATCGACGCGAACTTCCCAAAAGATAACCTCGGCGTCGGCTCCGGGTTCGACGGATGATGCCGGAAGCTGTAGTTCGGCCGGTGTGACCGGACGCCACTCTTCCGCCGGAAGCAATGCCGCCGCGGGAAGGACGAAAAACGCGCACAATAGTAGAAAAGCCGACGTTAAAAGTCTGACAGGGTTGGAGTTCATATTCACCTCAAGGCTGCAGGAGCAGTCGTATATTACTAATTACCGATTATAAAACGACGACTGTAGAAAATCATCGCTTTGGTAAAACGATATAAGTCCAATAATCACCTGTAGTGTAGGCAAGTATTAAAAAAAAAGTCAACGACTTTTGTCACAACAATATAAATAAATGATCGCTGCTGATCGCTAACCCGCAGACACTACTTTTTTGCTCTGAATGATATGGAATATGTGTTCGCCTGATGAAATGCGTCAAACAGAGTTTTGATCGCCGGATAAGCTGCGGGCGGAAACAGGATCATACCGTTTCTCCCGAATTCGAATTTTCGCTTGTATGAAAGCACCGACCGAGCGCGGTCGAACGTCATATTGGTTTCGAGAAGGCCAACCTGCCTGCTGTCGGCGATCTTTGCCGGTGTCTCTAGATTTTCAGGTTCCAATCCGGCAGGAATTACGATCTCGATATCGTCATCCTCGGACCACGGGGTCTTAAAATAAACTTCGTACCTTCGTTCCGCTGAGGTAAAGACCGGCTTGGAACCGTATTCAAAGTATCCGGGCTGAAACAGAAATCTCGCACCTAAGCGTTGTGCGTAATTTGGAAAGCGAATGTTGTATCGGACAGTAAACGGCTTGTCCGGGTCGGTTGCGTTCTCAACCCTTAATGAAGATATTTCGGCAGGCTTGATCGTCTGCTGAATTGTCGCCCGCAGGCTCTCTTCGCGGCCTGCAACCGTATCTTCATCGTAACTGTACTTCATAGACCGGCCGGAGTGGCCGGTGTATTCGACAACAACGCTGCCCTCGAGTGTGCCGTCCATGTCCAGGGTAAAACGTCCGGTTCGTTTTGTGTTTGACTGCTCCGGTTCGGAAATTACCGGCCTAACCCAAATTAGCTGATTATTGTCGGAGACAAGTCCCGTTTGACCCTCGACCCACCAACCGATCGATCCGAAAGGAAAGTAACGCAAGCCCGGCGAAAAGATACGCCACGAGCCGTTGATGTTGACCGTGATGGCAAATTCGCCAAGCATCAGATCAAAATCGGTGATATCGGAGTTAAAGAAATGTTCATTTCGGTCACCGATCAGGAAATAGCGTGCGTCGAGACCGGCGGCTCGTACAAGAGCCGCGAACAACAGATTGACATCACCTCCGTCGCCGACGCCTGACGCCAGCACCTTGGCAGGCGTCCTAAATTTTTCGGCGATCTTTATTTCGGCCGCCGTGGCTGTTTCATCGCCGGTTACATTTTTGATGTTGGTGCGGCAGAAATCGTAGATTCGCTTGACCTTATCTTCGACGGAGCTTGCACCGGCGACGATCGATGCAGCTTTCGTCCGAAGTTCATCGTTTACCTTCAATATTTCGTTTCCGTAATCGAAATACAGTTTTGAAAATTCGTACCAGTACGTTGTTTTGTCACTTCGCCTCGCATTCCGATACTGGACATGAACCCAACGCAAAACTTCGTCTCGCGGCGGCATCATCGGCTCAGTTACAAACGCGGGAACGTTCGACTGAGTAATCGTATAGCTCTTATCCCGCTCACGCTGCATCGGGACGGTCGTGTTGAAAGAATTTGCAGCCATTTCCGAGTCCTGAAACGGGATGATCCTTACCTTTACTTCATGAACCGGTTCGTTGAATTGAAGCTGGGCTCTCGCGTATTTTAACTTTCCCTGACGAACGTACTTGTAGCGGTATTCGACGATCGAACCGACGCCCAGATCAGTTACCGTAAAGTACTTAGCCTTTTTCTTTTTCCCGGCTTCCTCAGAGATCTTTCGCGTCAGTATATCGGCGTTGCGGATCAATCGAATGGTGCCGTCGGGATTGATAACGCGAGCCTGAACATCCTTTACGACAGACGAACCGCTGAATGCCAAATCTATTGTGGAAAATTGCTGAACGCCGCGGTCCGTGAATACTTTGACCCTCACATAATACTCGTTGACGATCTCATACCGCGAAGAATCGTCGATCTTCATATCCCAAAAGATGATCTCGGCGTCGGCCGCTGGATCGATCTTGCCGACCTTCATCTGCAGTTCCGGATTGGTAACGGGACGCCAGTCTCCGTCCTGAGCTGGTACGCCGACGCTGGCCAAGAGCGTGATGGCGAAGAATATTAGGTTGAAATAGACACGGTGACAGCGGGAAACGTCTGACATTAGTACCTCCGGGAACTGGGACACGGCTGACCTATGAGATCTTGAAACGTCTCGGAAGTTCGAAATGGGTTATATCGACATCCGTCCGGTGGTCGAATTCTACATTACTAATCAGGCTAAATCAATCATTTTTGTTTGCCTGCGGGTTGCTTCGTCATTGTGCTATAATTCCTCGCAAATAGACGTTTTTATTAGCAATATATTAATCAGGAGATATTTCAATGGCTATTGATCATAGTAAGATCCAGGAACTTTTAGGTGCGGACGCTGAGTCGCTGCTGTCGCACGTTTCGCGAACGATACCGAAGGAGAATATTCATCTGCCGGGCGGCGATTTTGTTGACCGCGTAGTTTCAAATTCGGATCGCAATCCGCGCGTACTGCGCAGCATGCAGACGCTTTTTGACAACGGCCGTCTTGGCGGAACGGGCTACGTTTCGATCCTGCCGGTCGATCAGGGCATCGAGCATTCGGCAGGTGCGAGCTTTGCACCTAACCCGATGTATTTTGATCCCGAGAATATCGTCAAGCTCGCGATCGAAGGCGGTTGTAACGCGGTCGCGTCGACTTACGGCGTGCTCGGTTCGGTCGCACGCAAATACGCTCACAAAATACCTTTTATCGTTAAGATCAACCATAACGAACTGCTGACCTACCCGAATCAGTTCGATCAGGTGATGTTCGGCACGATCGAACAGGCCCACAATATGGGAGCAGTTGCCGTCGGTGCGACCATCTATTTTGGTTCGGACCAATCGACGCGACAGATCACCGAGGTGGCCGAGGCTTTTGCCTATGCCCATGAACTCGGGATGGCGACGATCCTCTGGTGCTACCTTCGCAACCCGAAATTTAAGGGCCCCGAGGGCGATATGCACACCGCGGCCGATCTGACCGGACAGGCAAACCATTTGGGCGTAACGATCCAGGCTGACATCATCAAGCAGAAACTGCCCGAGCGTAACGGCGGTTACAACATGCTCAATACCGAAAGCAGCTACGGCAAGACCAACCCGAAGATCTATTCGGAATTGACGACGGACAGCCCGATCGATCTCGTTCGCTATCAGGTGGCAAACTGCTATATGGGACGTGCCGGATTGATCAATTCAGGCGGCGAATCAAAGGGTGCCGGCGATCTTGCTGATGCTGTTCGTACCGCGGTGATCAATAAACGCGGCGGCGGAACCGGCCTGATCTCAGGCCGCAAGGCGTTCCAGCGTCCGATGGCAGAAGGCGTCGAATTGCTCAACTCAATTCAGGACGTTTATCTTTGTAACGACGTAACCGTTGCATAAGAGTATTTGCCCGCGAATAACGCGAAAGGACGCGAATAAGACAAAGTCATTTGAACTTTCTTATTCGCGTCCTTTTTGCGCCAGTTTTGCGACAGTTACTTATTTTTTAGCGTAGCTGTTGTAAACGGTTTCGATCCAGGCATCGGTTTTGATGAAGCCGGATCCGTATGCCTTGTATTTTTCGGGCAGGCCGGCTTTTTTGATCTCGTCGAGCGGCATCCCTTTTTTCATAGCATCCTGGATGATGTTTGACGTTTCGACGAGCGTCTGCTGATATGCCTTGACGTCATCGAGCGTCGCGAGCGGGCCGTGACCGGGAATTACCTTGACGTCTGCCGGCATACGAGCGATCGCCGTACCGATATTGTTGATCAAACCCTGAACGCTGCCGCCGCTCGTCAGATCGACGAACGGAAAGCGGCCGTTAAAATAGTGGTCGCCGAGGTGCACTACCTTGGCGTTATTGAAAAACACCATTGTGTCGCCGTCGGTGTGTCCGGCAGGCAGATAGACGAGATCGATCTGATCGCCGTCGAAATATACCTGCATCCGTTCCGAATAGGTAATGGTCGGCAATGCGAACGGTTGATATGGCTCGGTTTTCCGGCCAAAGATCACCGGCGGATCGATCAACCGTTTTCGCACCTTTTCGTGAGCAATAATGATGGACTGTTTTCCGAAAAACTCGTTGCCCTCAGTGTGGTCGCCGTGCCAGTGCGTATTGACTATGTATTTCGGGGTGGCCGAACCCAACTCTTTGAGAGCCGCACTTAGCTTTTCGCTGACCACCTTGTAATCGTCGTCGATGATCAGAATGCCTTCCTGTCCGACGATCGCCCCGATATTGCCGCCGCGGCCCTGCAACATATAGACGTTGCCGCTAACTTTTGTGACCTTGACGGTCACCTCTTGTTGCTTTTCAAAATGACTGTTGTCGTCGTGAGCAAATGTCGTAAAGCTGACAAGTGCCGTCAAAATGAGCGCCGAAAGCAATTTTTGCATTTTAATTACTCCTCCAGTTTTACTTGCAGATCCTAAAATAGTCTTCACCGCGAGGCTACATATACCTGCCGCGGCTGAGTTGATAAACGCCCGTCAGAAACGGGTTGGACACACGCTCGCGGCCGACCGTGGTTTCCGGGCCGTGGCCTGAATAAACGATCGTATCGTCATCGAGCGTCATGATCTGGTTTGTGATCGAATCGATCAGCTGATCGTAATCGCCGCCGGGCAGATCGGTCCGGCCGATCGAACCCTGAAATAGACAATCGCCGACAAAGACATGGCCATGTGCTTCCTCAGCGAGCACGACATGCCCACGGGTATGGCCCGGACAATGCCGGACCGAAAATCGAAGTTCGCCAAGTTCGTAAACTTCGCCGTGCTGCCAGTTGCGCGTGAGTTTTGGCGGCGGTTCATACGCAAAACCGAGTGCCGCCAGTTGTCCCTGCGGAATTCCCATCATCAGCGGCTGAGTCGGCAGTCCGTAATACAGGTCTTCGTCATCCTTGTGCAGCAAGATCTCAGCATCGGGAAATCTGTGAGCGAGGTCGGTCGTTCCGCCGACGTGGTCGAGATGACCGTGCGTCAGCGTGATCGCCTGCAACTCAAGATCATTGTCGCCGATGAACGCCGCAAGTACCTCAGTAGCTTCGCCCGGATCGATGCAGATCGCCAGCCGCGTCTTTTCACACGCGACGATACGGGTGTTCTGCTGAAACGGCGTCAGTGGAATTGTCTTGATGATCATAAACAAACTACTTGGTCAGCAGGTCCAAATACCGATCGGGTTCAAAGGGATCTGCTCTTCTCTCGCTGAGCACAAAAGTTATCGCGTTGCGATACGTGTCGGCGTTCGGCATGCCGTTAAAGCACGGCGTTTCCAGTTCGCTCAGATTGAGGTAGCTGGTCAGGCAGCTGAGCAGCATCCAGAGCAAAATTTCCTCGTCGGTTCCGAGCGGATTGTGTTTGACAATGCTTGCACGGTCTTCTCTAATGCCGTCGCAGATGCGTGCAAATTCGACTTCGGTAATGGTCGTCATAGCATCTCTTCGTACATGATGTAGTGTGATTTTTCCATCCCGACCTTTTCGTAAACGCGTTGAGCGTGATAGTTGTCGTGCTCGACGTAGAGCCTGATCCCGTAAACGCCCGCCTGTCTTGCACGCTCCTTCACAAAATCGTAAAGTTGGCTGTAGACGCGCTTTCCGCGAGCCTCCGGGCGGACAAAAACACTCTGTATCCACCATAGCCAGGCGTTGCGCCAATCGCTCCATTCATAGGTGATCATCAACCCGCCGACGATCGTTCCCTCGTCCTCGGCAACAACATAAAACCCTTTTTTCTCGTCGTCAAAAACCGTGTCGACGGCAGGGCCGACGATGTTCGGGTCGAGGCGTTTGCCCTCGGTCTCAAAGGCCATCGCCTGGTTGAATTCGACAAAAACGTGTCCGTCCTCGCGATTTGCGATCCTGATATTCATATTCGATTCCTTGACGAATCTGGCTTCGCCAACTAGTCTAAAATGTTTTGTTCAGTGCATCAGCCCTTTCCTACAAGCGGCGTGGGGCGATGCGATCGAAGTAAATAGATGAAACTAAGGATACTTTATCACGGCAATTGTTTCGACGGCGTTTCGTCGGCGGCCATCTTTACCAAATTCTACAAGGCAACGGTCGACGCGGATGCTCTCGTTGCCTACACACCGACCATGCACCGTGCCGGCAACGCGTTCGACCGCGACCAGTTTGACGGTGACGACAACGCTATCGTCGATTTCAAATACTGTCCCGATGAGCGCCTGACCTGGTGGTTTGACCATCACCAATCGGCATTTCTGACACCGTCTGACGAGCAGCATTTTTTGGCGGACACATCGGGAAAGAAGTTTCTCGACACGACCAGTAAATCGTGCGCAGAATTTATCGCACGCATTGCGAAAGAGAAGTTTGGGTTTGAGGACGAGAGCCTGGCCGAACTGATCCATTGGGCACACATCATAGACGGTGCGTTGTATGAGTCGCCGGCACAGTGCGTCGAACTGCGTTCGTCGGCACTCAAACTGATGCAGGTCATCGAGGGCGAAAAGGATCCGGGTTTCGTCGAGGAGATCATCAGGATGCTCACCGCACAGTCGCTAGACGAGATCGTCGCGAGCGATGTGATCCAGGCCAAGCTAACGCCGATCCTCGAACAGCATTGGTCAACGGTCGAGTTGATCAAGCAGCGTGCGGTCGCCGAGCGGGGTGTGGTCCATTTTGACCTGACGGGCACAGGCGTCGAAGGGTATAACAAGTTTATCCCGTACTATTTCCACCCCGAGGTCACCTACGTCGTCTCACTGAGCCAAAGCTCATTCCGCACCAAGATATCGGTCGGCTCAAACCCTTGGGCACCGCGGCCGCGGACACACAACATCGCCGAGATCTGCGAACGCTACGGCGGTGGTGGCCACGCCGTGGTCGGCGCCGTCAGCCTCAAGCCCGAAGATCTCGAACTAGGCAAGAAATTTATGGCCGAGATCATCGAAGAACTGCAGTTCGCGGAATAAAAAAGGCGGGCACGGGGCCCGCCTGTTCTATTTCTATCCGACTAAAAACTAGCTCTTTGCAAAGACCCTTGTGGTCGTATCGGTGCCGCGCGGCGTGTTGCGCTCGGTGACGATGGTCAGCGTCTTACCGTCGGCGCTGAGTTCCCAGGTTTCCTTAGTGGTCATCGTCATCTCGCCGTTCGGGCCGTTAAAGGTCCGTGCGTTCGAGAGCATCAATTTACCGGCTTCGAGCTTGCCGGTGAGCGTTGCCTTGGATGGCCCCATCGGTGAATCCACAGTGACGTCGGTTCCTTTGCCGTCGAGCGTGTAGGTCGATTTGGCATCGCCGCCGCCCATGCCGCCGCGGCCCTGTCCACCACCGCCCATGCCATCAGGCGGAGGAGTGCGTTTGGTCGCAGGTGTCACGCTGATATCCTTAGCCGTTTGAACGACCGTTAAGGTCTGCTCCGCGATCATATTACGGTCACCGAGTTTCGATTTGCTGACGTCGAGCTTCCATGTGCCCGAGAAATCAGCGGTCTGTGCTGAAGCGGCGAATGCAAAAACGAGTAACGACAGTGCCGCGAGAACGAGATTCTTCTTCATATAAATTGCTCCTAACGTGATCTAGAAATTTGTTATCCAGTAGCTAAGACGCAATATTACATCATTTGGTTTTGGTAAGAATGTAAAGAATTGTAATGCACCGCCGCCCACCGCAAAACGAGCGGCGGACGGCGGTTTGATGAACGGCTAGGCGACCGGTTCGGCTTCGGCGACGTCACGATTCAAATGGCTATTCTTGTAACCATAAAATGCATAGACCAATAGGCCTACAATCAACCATGCTCCGAATCTGAGCCAGTTAGTAACGCCTAATTCGGTCATTAAATACAGGCAAAGCACGAGGCCGAGGATGGGGATCAATGACAGTTTTTTCGTTAGGCTAAGCACGAGCAAAAGGCTAGCGGTGAGGAGAAAAAAGATCAGCGGAATCTTGTGTGAAAATGCCGAAAGCCACGATTCGGATTTTTCTTCTACGGCGATCTTAAATGTTCTTGTGCCATCCGGTGTGTTGACCGCAACAGTTTGGGCGTCCTTTGTCGGCACGACCACGGTCTCACCAGTGGACGAAACGAGTATTACTTTGTCCTTGGTGTCGCCTTTTATTACCTTCTTGATGTTGGGGCCGGAGACGTCGATGTGAAGTTCGCTCGATGTGGTCGAGACCTCGAAAAATGAGCCAAATGACTTGATGCCAGCGGTGTAAACCGCTGCATTTGTTAGAGTTGCAGGATTCAGAGCACTGACGGCCTTCGGATTGTCGCCATCAACGACCGTGAGCGTTTCGGCTGAGACCTTGACCTGATCTTTGTTCGGATCGCTTTCGCTGTTGAGTGCACTGACGCCCGAAAAATATACAAGGAAAAACGCCGTGATCAGAAATAGTACAGGTAAAATAAATTGGGCGTTGATGTATGGTACGAATCTAGTGCCGCTTTCCTTGAACTCTTTGTCCTTAAAAAGAACACCCGCACATACAACAACAAATGCAAAAAGTGTGCCGATGCTTGCGAGATCTGTGACCTCGGTCAAGTTCAAGAATAATGCCGGAATGGCGACAACCACGCCTGTCACAAGTGTCGCAAACCACGGCGTATTGAATTTCGGATGGATCGACGAGAAGATCTTCGGTAGCAGGCCGTCTCGGCTCATCGCCATCCAGAGACGCGGTTGGCCGATCTGGAAAACGAGGAAAACGGTTGCGAGTGCAATGACTGCACTTACGGCGATGATGCCTGCAACCCACGGAATATTTGCACCCTCAGCGCCAAAAGCAAATGCCAGCGGATCACCGACGTCGAGCTTGGTATAGCTGATCATTCCTGTCAGAACGAGTGCGATCGCGATATATAAAATTGTGCAGATCACGAGCGACAGGATCATCGCTATCGGCAGGTCGCGACGCGGATTCTTACACTCCTCGGCCGTGGTCGAGAGAGCGTCAAAGCCGATATACGCAAAGAACACGGCCGATACGCCCTTGAGAACGCCTTCGACGCCGTTTGGTGCGAAAGGCGACCAGTTGGACGGATTTACGTAGTTGAGGCCGAGGAAAATTACCAGCAAAATGATGCCGATCTTGAGCACGGTCATTATGTTCGAAGCGATCTTAGATTCGCGGATGCCGATATAAACGAGCGTCGTTATAACGAGCACGATTCCGAGGGCAGGAATATCAGCAATAATCGGGATCGAACCGAGATGCGGAGAATTGACCCAAGCGGAATAACCGTCGATCTGGCCGCAACTTACGACGGCGTCTTTTACTTCACAGGCCTTGGTCAAAACTTCGAGCGACGTGCCCTCGGCAATTGCCTTCTGGACAGCCGTATAGCCACGGCTGGCGGTGACGAAATCCATTGTAAAATGTAGCGGAATTTCGATGCCGTAGCCTTTCATAAGGCCGGTAAAATAGTCGCTCCACGAGATGGCGACGGCGATATTTCCGATGGCGTATTCAACGATCAGGTCCCAGCCGATGATCCAGGCGATAAATTCGCCCATTGAGGCGTAGGCGTAGGTGTAAGCCGAGCCCGCAACGGGAATTCGCGACGCGAATTCTGCATAGCAAAGTGCCGAAAAACCGCACGCGAGGGCTGTAAATACAAAGAGAAAGGCAACCGCCGGGCCGCCGTTGTAAGAAGCTTTACCGACCATCGCAAAAATACCGGCTCCGATAATGGCGGCGATGCCCATCAGCGTCAGGTCAAATACGCCTAACGTCCGACGTAGCGTCCCCGGAGCAGCCGTGTCGCCGGCGTGCTCCAAAAGTCCAGCAGCGGCGTCGGCCTGGATCTGCGAAATAGATTTCGTCCTGAAAAGGTTCATATTTTTCACTCGCGATAAACGGATTGTCTTGGTATGTCGCCGGTTTGGCTGGTTTCAGCGAATTTTGAACCAAAATAAGCAAAGATGCAAGCGGGAACCAGTTTGGCGAGTGACAGAGTTATCGGAATCTCATTGAAAACTCGGTAACTCCGCAGACTTTATGTAAACTACTCTCATGGATTGGAAAATATTTGGAACCGCTTTTTTAACACTTTTTCTGGCCGAACTCGGTGACAAGACACAGCTTGCCGTGATCACAATGACCGCGAGCACGGAATCGAAGATCTCCGTCTTTCTCGGCGCGAGCCTTGCGCTGATCGTCGTTACACTGCTCGGCGTGCTGCTCGGCGGCGTACTGAGCCAGTATGTGCCGACCGAGTGGCTGCAGCGGATCGTCGCTGTTGCATTTATCGTCATCGGCGTGTTGATGCTGCTCGGCAAGCTATAGCGCAAAAAAATGGCGGCCGAGGAAATCGGCCGCCATACTCATTTGGGAACGTTGGACGCGTGAGGCGTCCGCTATTCTGCGGTCCAGTCCATGCCGATCACATTGTCCGTCATCTGGACAAGACGTACTGGATTCCTGAACGTGTACCGCTTCGCGGATATCGACAGAACCGCCGTCTGGCCGCCCGGGATCTCCTCAAAACGATAGTATCCAAACGAGCCCGTTCTGGCCGTCATCAACGATCCATCCTCAAGCATCAGATAAAGCACCACATTACGAATGCCATTTCCATTTGCCGTCGTCACACGGCCGTCGAGCGTTAGGCCCGAAGCGGACGGTGCGAGAATAAAGCCGGTGTCGAACTTGTGGTTGTTTGCTCCAAGACCGCCGGTCGTAACACTAATGACCGGAAAAGTTCCGGCAGGTGAACCGCCGGGATTAGTCACGTAAGCCGCATCCGAGTCAGACGAATCGTCGTCGCCATTCTGCGAAGTTTGATTCTGAGTGGTCAAGATAAGACCTGCCAACGGGCCGCCGACGTTGTAATTTGTCGGATTATCGAGCCTTACCTGGTAGTTCGTTGTCGGCAGAATGGTACGCGTGCAAGACAGCGGCGTCGTATATTGCACGACCAATCTTGGTGCTGAGGCGGCGACGCCATCAAACGACTCTGCTTCTCTGTACAAAGCGGCTGTCGAACTACCCGTTACCCGAAACGCCATCGAATTGCCACTTGCCCAACCTCCGCGATTAACGATGGCTTGAACTATGGTAGTCAGCGACGGCGTATTTGTGTTTGTTGTGCTGGCATTCGTCCATGCTCCCGGGCTCCAACTTACATCCTGACCGGAAAGCCACGTTCGGCCGCTAATGTTGTTTGCCGTCGCTGCAAAGGTAGCGGCGTTATCAACATTCTGACCCTGGATCGTATAGGTTGGGTTTCCGGCGGATACGCTATTGCTGTCATTGGCGGTGAACTCAATGTAGGCTCCGGTAATGGTTGCTCCCTGGGGGATCGTCAGATTGTTGAATCTAACACCAATATTGTTCTGAGCGGTTCCGGCACCGTTAGTAGAACCGAAGAAATCAAGGTCGGTATCGTTCAACACCACGGCGCCTCCGGTCGTTACCTGCTCAGCATCATCGGAGCTTGCGTTAACGCGAACATCGACCGAACCAGATGTCGAACCACAAGGGTACGTTCCAAGACTCGTGTTATTGATGCCGCCAAAAATGTAATTCCCGTTAGCATCCGTAACAGTTGTTCCGACTATGGCATCAACACTTCCATTGCCGTCCGTGTCACCCCATAGATTTACTGTTACCCCCGCGATGTTCGATTCGCCCGGATCCTGCACGCCGTTTGAGTTTATGTCGCGCCAGATGCGGTTGCCGATCTGCAGAGGAGCGGCGTCACAGAGAGCTTCTATGTCGCCTAAACCATTGGACTTTCCAAATGTATCATCAGTGCCTGTACTACCCGGATTCTGATACAACGTGTAGTTTCTAAATGCAGAACCGTTTGTCGTGGAAACCCAGCGGAATCCTGCGGAGTGATAGATCGGGAGCGGATTCATCTGCACCATTACGAGTTCATTAACTCCTGGAATTGACAGCAATCCACCATGAAATGTTTCAATATGTCCGTCACTGCCGGCGCCGCCCGTTAGTGACGAATCATTGTAAAACTCACTAGGCGTTCCGGCTACTTCCGGCGGGGTTGAGCCTGCATTCGTTGGAGCATCGTAAATGCCTGCGATCGACTGAGAACATCCGGTGGCACCTTCAGGAATTAAGTTCCCTCCGCTATTGCAAACTTTTAGGACATCGCCGGCAGAAATGTAATCGTACAAAGTGGTGGTGGGGACGATTTCACCATAATTTCCGTATCCGATCTGATGTCCCGTCCGGTCCATCAAGCCGATCGATAGCGATCCATCGCTATGAAACTCCATATCCGAAAAGATCGGTGTTGCGTACGATTTGCTGTATGTGGTTGTGATGTTTGTCGGAAAAGTACTAAGCCAAGGCCGCCATTCCGCTCTTCCGCTGCCGGCGAGGCCGCCGCCTGCGGCTGAATAACCATAAGTCCTGTCGTATCCTAGTGAAATATATGTGTTTGCAGTTGTAGAATCGAGATCAACGGCCGTGAAAACGCCTCCATTCAATCTCAACAGATACGCTCTCAAATTCGAGTAATTCTGTGAAACATCGGCTGTGCAGACAACTCCGACGTATGGTACGCCTTGATTTACATGAACCGCCCACGGGGCATAGTAATCTCCTGCGGCACAACCGGGATTGGGAATACTGAAAGTGCCGTTGAGTGTCACGCTATTTAAGTTTGAGACATTTAGAGAAACCAATTCCCTTGCACTCAGGTTTACCGCATATAGAGTATTCTCGTCCTCAGACAGGGCAATGCCTCCGATCCCTCGTTTGCCAACATTATTGAAAACTGTGTGATCGTAGTTTGGTTGTGTTACTGTTCCCAGATCATTGGCAGGAGCACTTCCGATTCGCGGATTGGCTCCTAGGTTAATGCCGAAAGCTCCGAGATCGATCGCCTGTGCGGTGTTTATCACCGCCTCACCATTCGTGCCGGGAGTGCTGTAATCATAGACGTATATCGTGCGCATATCGTCCACATTCCCTCGAACGCCGTCCTTCCCGGGTCCAAATCCGCTGTGTCTCTTTAAAGCGGAAGATACGAGCAACTTCTTATCCGTTCGTCGCCAGGCAAGTCCCCAGGCCGCTCCCGTTTCATCGGAATCGCCGAACGATAATAGCGAACCAGTCGCGTCATAACGCAACGCTGTCAAACTAGTGCCGGCCGCAATATTATTGCCGTTAATGAATTGAGGCGTTGCGATCAGCGGATTGTCTTGACAGTAATCGCAGTTTCGTATGATCCCGAAGTCATTTCCGGACGAAGGTCCGTCATTTACAAATCTCACGCTCGAAGCGTTATTCGTGCCGACGGCACTTGGGAAATATCCGGTCGGAAGTGCAGTAAACTCCAATCGATACGGTCCCGTGCCAGAAGTGACGATCGAGTACGTTCCGTTAGAAGCCGAAACCGCGCTGCCTCGGTCGACACCTCCAGAATCGTACGCAGTAACCGTAACCCCACTTACAGCTGAATCGACTGCGAGGTTGGGTGAAATCCCGGTTGTATCGCGTATACCATTCATGTTGAAATCGACATAGACGGTGCCGGTGATTGTTCCGGCCATCACGATTGATGCTTCGTCCTTTGAAGAATATTGTGCATGCGATGGAGTGGAGTACCACGCTGCAAACGATATTGCGGCTGTTGCCGCGACGGTCAAACAAGCCCCAACGCGACGTAGATTTAAGGTGTTTTTTAACATAACAAGATCGAGTTGCTCAAATAAAAGTATGGCTTTCAGGGGAAAATTAGGTTTGAGGAAGGATAGTCGGAATTTGGCGGGACGCTACCAACAATTATGGTAATCGCAAAAGCCTGACATTGTCAAACAATATTTTACACGATTCGATTCGTAATTACATTTTTAGTCTTGCGGTAAATTTCTGACGAAACTTCGCAACCTTCGGTGCGACGACGGCGGCGCAGTATGGTTGGTTTGGGTTGTTGGCGTGCTGATGCTGTTCAGTAAGTTGTAGCGCAAAAAAATGACGGCCGAGTGAAGCGGCCGCCAGATCAAATTAGGAGCGATGGACGCGTGGGGCGTCCGCTATTCTGCGACCCAGTCCATGCCGATGACATTGTCCGTCATCTGGACAAGACGTACCGGATTGCTGAACGTGTAACGTTTTGCGGTTATCGATACTACAGCCGTCTGTCCGCCCGGGATCTCCTCAAAACGGTAATATCCAAACGCACCCGTTCGGGCGATCATGACGGTCCCATCTTCAAGCGTCAGGCTTAGGACTACATTACGGATACCGTTACCTTCGGCCGTCGTAACACGACCGTCGAGTGACAATCCCGATGCCGACGGTGCCAGAGTGCCGAAACCAACATCAAATGTGTGGTCGTTCGTTCCCGCCGCTCCCGTGGTCAGACTGATCACCGGATGCACGCCGGCGGGCGATCCAGGAGGATTCGACGCGTAAGCCGCGTCGGAGTCCGAAGCGTCATCATTGCCGAGCTGTGATGTCGAGTCCTTTAATGTCGGTGACAATCCAAACAACGGACCTCCCGAGGCGAAGTTCGTGACATCGTCAACGCGTACCTGATACGCGGTGTTCGGCTGGAGATCAGTGAAGTAATACTCACCGTTTGCGTCCGTGATCTGAGCGTTCGAGATCTTCGTGATTTGAACGTTATCAACGAAGATACGTTGATTGTTGCCATTTGCGGCTCCGTTCATAAACCGTATCGCAGTTGCCGTAACCGGCAAACTGATCGAACCCGAAGCCTGATATGCGGCGTCCGTACCGGCGGCGTAGGTCGCAAGGACGACCCACGACGTACCGTTGAAATACTCAGCTGTAGCCCCTTGGCTCGCGTTCCGACGGTAATCGTAGGTAAGGGTCGCAGACGATGCTCCGGCGAGGCTGATAAGTCGTGAAGCACCGTTACTTGCCTGGTTCAGACGCAGTGCATTGCTGAAAGTGCCGTCCAAAACAACCCGGACATCACCGCCAGTTACGTTTCCGTCATCGCTTATCTCAGCCCATGGCGATCCGCTCCAGGCGGTCGAACCTGTCGAACCGTTGTACGCGATCCCGGGGAAATTATCAGCATAAGGCGTTGTCGTGTAGTTGACCGGTGACGCTCCCTGATAAAGGCGCATCGTTACGCCGGCGATGCCGTTTTCGCCCGGATCCTGGACACCATCGTTATCGGTATCGCGCCAGACGCGATTGCCGATCTCGATCGGTGCCGCCGAACACATAGCTGACATCCCGCCGAGACCATTCGCCTTACCAAAGTCGGGCTGTCCGACGCCTCCTAGGCCGTTGTAGATACGGTATGCACGTTCGGCATTGCCTGTCGTGTTGTTTAGGAACCGGACACCACCATCGAACGTTGCTCCGGCATCGATGGTACGGCTTATCGGGTCAAGCAGCGTCGTGATGACGTGCTGACGGCCCGGAAGATACATCAGCGATCCCCAGCTAACCTCGTCGTGATAGTTAGCACCGTTCGGCGTCAAGCAGAAATCGTCGTTGTGGTAAAATTCGCCGTTGCCCGGACCCTGTCCGGTGCCTTGCGGAGCCGAACCGGTTCCACCGCAGCGGCCATTGCTTTCGAGTGTCCAGGAACCAAAGGTTCCGCATGCTCGTATGGTGTCACCGGCTGTTCGCTTACCATCAGGACCGGCATCCAGGGCCGAGTCGCCGGTACGGTCGCGAAGGCCGAGGATCAGGTTACCGTTCTCAAATTCGATATCGGTCAGCATCGGCATCGGAAATGCAAAGTTCGCCTGGATGGTCGGTTCCCACGGACGCCATTCGGCGGCCTGGCCGGGATCGGCAAATCCTCGTCCATAATTTATCTGCGTGCTGAATGTCGGGGTCGCCGTCACGGCTAACGTGGTCGGGTTTACCTGAAATACATAGGCATACAGATCCGAAGCGTTATTCGTCGAGTCGGCCGAGCACACCGCTCCGACATAGACGTTGCTGCGATAATAGGAAACAGCAAACGGGCGTTTGTCTCCGGCGGCACAGTTTGCAGCCGAACCGGCGGGGGTTGCCATCGTCAGCGTCGAAAGATCAACAGTACTGCCGAGGTTGGCTCCGGTTGTCGGATTTAATGCATATAGCCTGCGGTCCTGCATGTTCATTACGAACAGTCGGCTGTTGTCATCAGCGATATCCATACCGCCGAGGCCGCTCTTTCCGACAGCATCCCAACCGATGTCGTTATTATCAGATGCGTAATCGAGAATGTCGTGGTTATTCGTTGTAGCGTTCGGGACCGTAAATGTTGCGGTGACCGCGCTGGTGGCCGGATTGATCAGGTAAATCGCACCGGGATCGTCCGAAGTGTTGAGTGTGCCGTCAGCTCCCGGACCAAATCCCGAGTGCTTCTTAAAGTACGAAGCTGCGTAGATGCGATTTGTTGAGCTATTGTACGCCAGCGAATAGACGGTGCCGATCGTCGCTTGTGTGGTCGTGAGCGCGTGAGTGGTGGGATTGTCGTAGTTAGCAATTGTCGTATCGGTATATGTAGTACCTGCGTTGTAAGGGAAATCATAAAGCACCGGGTTAGCCGCATACGTGCCGTTTGACGCACCTTGGGCATAACGTGATATGACCAACGTCGGGTTGTTCTGACAATACTCTTCGCCTCTGGCCAGTGCGAGATTGACGTTCGTCGTGTTGGCGTTGTTTACAAACTGGACCGTCGAACCGGCATCCGTAGCTGCACCGCCGAGAACCGAATCAGTACTTCGTGCCGACGGCGAATAGCCGCTCGGCAATGTGGTGAATTCGATGCGATAGGGACCGGTTCCGGTCGCCGCGAGCGAATAGGTTCCGGCGGCGGCGGTTGTCGTTGTGCCCCGTGCCACTCCAGCCGGATCATAGGCACTGACTGTGACGCCTGCTACGCCGACGTCGATGGAATTAACGCCGGTCGCCGTATCGTACAGGCCATTGCTGTTAAAGTCCTGGAATACGCGGCCTGTGATCGTGGCTGCCTCGGGTGCGAGGTCAACGGACACTTCCTGCTTCTGAGCGCTTGAGCGAAATGTCTGTGATATGGCGGCGAAGAAAACCAGCGTGAACGCTGCTACGGTAATGGTCGCAACTCTGCGGTATGTCAAAAGATTCGAGATAGTCATATTTTAATGCAGTAAATGCCGACCGGGCGAAGCGGGTGCGAGGCAATTATTCGGTTTGAATTGAAAACTGGGAGTTGCTTGCAGGTAGGAGGAGGTGAAGTTTGCTCTAAGGCAGACCTATACTCCGAGATAAAATGTACCAGATTGACGTACTCGTGTCAAACTTTTTTAACAATGTTTAGTGCGAAATTAGGTATTAAAACCCAGTCGCAGCAATGCCCTGGTAAATGTATTGCTGTCTTAGGCTCAACGTTTCAGCCGAGAAGTAAATTTTTGCCGGAATTTCGCGACCTTTGGTGCGACTACGGCGGCGCAGTATGGTTGGTTTGGGTTGTTGGCAAAATATTCCTGATGATAATCCTCGGCGGGCCAGAATTTATCGAACGCGGTAACCTCGGTGACGATCGGGTTGTCGTATATCGCCTCGGCGGTGACCTCGGCGATGATCTCGTCGGCCGTCTGACGCTGTTCGTCCGTGTGGTAAAAGATCGCTGAGCGATACGACGAGCCTATGTCGTTGCCCTGGCGGTTTAGCGTCGTCGGGTCATGAACGGTGAAATAGACACGTAGCAGATCGGCGTATGAAAGCTGGACTGGGTCAAATCTGATCTGGACGACCTCGGCGTGGCCGGTCGTTTCCGAACAGACCAGTTGGTAAGTCGGATTTTCAGTGTGGCCGCCCGAGTAGCCCGAAACAACGTCCTCTACGCCGATCAGCGCGTCAAACACCGCCTCGACGCACCAAAAACATCCTGCCGCCAATGTTGCTGTTTCCAAATTTGAATCGCTCATATTGTAAAAAACCCCGCTTGTATTATCAGGCACCTGTGCGTGCCAGTATCTCGAATAGAAACTCAAATATCTCGACCTGCCGGCGTGCCTCGGCAACGGTTTCGCCCCATGTAAACAGGCCGTGCCGGCGAATATATATTCCACGCACATTGCCGTCCTCTAGCAGTACGTTTTGCAGCACGTGCGACTGAGCAATATGGTCCTGCGAATTTTCGATGATCGGTATATGCTCGGTGTGGTCGTGTGAAGTTACGCCGCTGAGGCCCTTCATTATCTCGTAACCGTGCAGTGTGACCGACCCGTCGACAAATTTCCGGTCCGACAATATAGAACCCCAGACCGAGTGCGAATAGAGAATACAGCGGGCCTTGGGCCGCAGACGATAGATCGTTAGATGGAGCAGGGTTTCGTCCGACGGGCGTCCGAAACCCTGCAAGATCTCGGCGTCGTCATCGATCTCGAGAAAATTCGTGTCGTCAAAGGTGCCTTTCTCGTTGCCCGCGGCGGTGATGTAGAGCCGCAGAGGTTTGCGTGCGAGCAAGATGCTGAAATTTCCCGTAACGCCGAGAGCCCAGCCGCGGCGGTAAAATTCGCCGCCGGTCTCGGCTAACTCCTGTGTCGGGCTGGGCGGTTTTAGATCTGCCATTTTCTATTCCTCGTCCATACGGAGCTTTTCGAGCACCGAAAGATCCTCAAGCGTGGTGACGTCGCCGGCGATCGCATTACCGGACGCGATCTCGCGTAGCAGACGCCGCATGATCTTGCCCGAGCGCGTTTTCGGCAGCGTGTCGGTAAAGCGAATGTCGTCGGGTCTCGCGAGTGCCCCGATCTCGTGCGTCACATGGGCACGCAATTTATCCTTGAGTTCGTCATTGCCGATGCGTCCGCCCTCGAGCGTGACAAAGGCGGCGATCGCCTGGCCCTTCAATTCGTCCGGACGTGCGACGACGGCTGCCTCAGCGACAGCCTCGTGTGAAACGAGAGCCGATTCGATCTCGGCGGTCCCGAGGCGGTGGCCGCTGACATTGATGACGTCATCGACGCGGCCCATTATCCAAAAATAGCCGTGCTTGTCGCGGCGGGCACCGTCGCCGGCAAAGTACATGCCGGGGATCTCGGACCAATATGCCTGTTTGTAGCGTTCATCGTCACCCCAGAGCGTGCGGAGCATCGACGGCCAGGGGTGCTTGATGACGAGATAGCCTCCTTCGTTCGGGCCGACCGGTACGCCGGATTTGGTAACGACATCGACGATGATGCCCGGTATCGGACGCGTCGCCGTTCCGGGCACGGTAGGTGTCGCTCCGGGCAAGGGGCTGATCATGATGGCACCGGTCTCGGTCTGCCACCACGTATCGACGATCGGGCATTTCCCTTTCCCGATGACCTGGTGATACCACATCCAGGCCTCGGGATTAATTGGTTCGCCGACGGTCCCGAGCAGACGAAGGCTCGAGAGGTCATGCTTCAGAGGATATTGCTCGCCCCATTTGATAAACGCGCGGATCGCGGTCGGGGCGGTGTAAAAGATGGTGATCTTGTGGCGTTCGATGATGTCCCAAAACCGGTTAAAGTCGGGGTGATTCGGGGCACCCTCATACATAAAGACAGTCGCACCGTTTGCCAGCGGGCCGTAGACCACATAACTGTGGCCCGTCACCCAGCCGATGTCCGCTGTGCACCAATAGATGTCGTCATCCTTAAGGTCAAACACGATCTTGGCGGTGTACGCCGCCTGGGTCAGATAGCCGCCGGTCGTGTGCAGGATGCCCTTGGGCTTGCCGGTCGTGCCTGACGTGTAAAGGATGTAGAGCGGATGTTCGGAATCGAGATGCTCTGCCGGGCAATCGGCTCCGACTGTCTTGGTCAGTTCGTGCCACCAGTGATCGCGGCCAGGCAATAGTGCGACCTTGGTGCCGGTTCGCTGAAAGACGATAACGTTCTCGACGCCGGGACATTCGAGCAATGCCTCATCGACGACCTCTTTGAGCTTGATCTCGGCACCGCGTCGATAGCCGCCGTCGGCGGTGACGATCAGCTTACAGTTGCCGTCATTGACGCGGTCGCGAATCGCCTCGGACGAAAATCCGCCGAAGATCACCGTATGGACAGCACCGATCCGTGCACAGGCGAGCATCGCAACCGTCAGCGCCGGGATGAGCGGCATGTAGAGTGCGACGCGGTCACCTTTTTCGACGCCGAGCCGCTTGAGGACGTTGGCGAACCGCGAGACCTCCTGATGCAGCTGGAGATAGGTGATGGTCTTGATCTCGCCGGTCTCGCCTTCCCAAATGATGGCAGCCTTGTTCTTTCGCCACGTCGTAAGGTGACGGTCGAGGCAATTATGAGCGATGTTTATCTCGCCGCCGACAAACCATTTGGCGTGCGGTTCGTTCCACTCGAGCACCGTGTCCCATTTCTTGAACCAATCGAGCGACTCGGCCTGTTTCGCCCAAAACGCCGCCGGATCAACCTCAGCCTCGGCATACAACGCCTCGTACTCGTCAAAGCTCTTGATATGAGCATTTGCAGCAAAACCAGTCGGCGGCGGAAAAAGCCGATGTTCGTTCAGGATCGATTCGATGGCGTTAGATTCGGACATAATTCAATTATTTTGCAGAACCCATCAATTATAGATCATCCGCCAAAGTCTACAAATACCGGCCATTTTTGCTGTTGTCCCGCTGTCCCGGCGTTCTCCCACACGTTGTGGATGCAAAAAAGGCCAAGAGATAACTCTAAGCCTTTTTTTCCACCTTGTTAAAATGTCCGATCATATCCTGAGCGGCATGACGATGTATTTGTAGTCGTAGGTCGAATCGCCGGCGATGGACATTTGGGTTTGGGCGTTGGCGTCTTTGAATTCGAATGAGATACGCATCGGCGGGCGGCCCTCTTTTACGCGGACGGTGCCGTCGCCGTCGGATTCCTGTTCGCCGTCGGCGGCGTTGGACCCGAGCAGGGAACCGGCGTTGTTGAGAAATTCGAGCAGGTATTGCCAGTTAAAGCCGAGCTGAAATTCTTCGCCCGAGTATTCTGCCTGAACTGCCTCGACGCCTTCGCCCTCTTCGCTGGATTTGGCGCTGAGTTCGATCTCGCCTTCGCGAACGGTGACGCGGATCGAGCGGTTGCGTTCGTCGGCCATTAGGCTTACGCGTCGGACGGCGTTGCGCATTTCGTCAAGGTCAAAGATGGCTGCCTTGTCGTTGTCCTTGGGCATGACCATCTCGTAGTTGGGGAAGTTGCCCGAAAGCTTGCGGCTGATCAGCAGGCGGCCCTCCATCTCGAAATAGAGATGATTGGCGTCTTCGCCAAAGCTGATGTCGGCGTCGGTGTCGCGTGAGACCTTGGCGAGTTCGAGCAGGGCCTTTTTCGGGATCAGCGTGTCGATAGCGTCTGCCGAATCGCCTGCATCGAGAGCTTTTTCGATGTAGGCGAGACGGTGGCCGTCGGTCGTGATCATCTTGGCCTTGCCGTCGCCGACGATAAATTTGGCACCCGAGAGCGTAAACCGCGAAACCTCGTTGGTGATGGCAAACGCCGTGTTTTGGATGAAATAGTTAAACACCGCGGCCGGCAGCCTCATCGGCGTGCTCTTGAAATTGGGGATCTCGGGGAACTGATCCTTGTTGACACCGGCGAGGCGAAAATTGGCACGGCCGCATTTCAGGGTCACCCATTCGTTATCCTCTTTTTTGAAGTGGACGTCGCCGCTCTCGAGAGCACGGACGATGTCAAAGAGCTTGCGGGCCTGGATACACATCGAACCTGAACGCTGAATGTCGGCCACGGCATCGCAGCGGATCGTCACATCGAGGTCGGTACCGACGATGCGGATCTCGTTCTCACCGATCGATTCGATCAGGATGTTTGCGAGCACAGGGATGGTCGTTTTGCGTTCGACGACGCCCTGGATAAAGCCCAACTCTTCTTTCAATACGCTCTGTTTAATTGTGAATTCCATTATTCTAACTCCTAATTTTTGCCACGATTGACACTAATTTCACGAACCAGATCCGTGGCTGCCGTCGCTCAGGTGGTCAATTCTCTTTTTCAAATATTATAAGCCTTTCGGAACACTGTCGCTACCGCTCGCTGTTGTGACCGCTCCGGCTTTTACTATTACTAAGATACTAAAATTAGTTTAAATCTATAGTACTAGTAATAGGGCCTGTGGATATGTGTAAAAGCGGCCTAAACGTTTATAAAATCAGCGTTTTTCCGTCCACAGGGCAGTGTGGAAAAACTGTGGAAAAGCACCACTGCCTGCGGATAACTTTCACACTGCCTGTTTTTCCACCGTTGTCCACAGGCCGTATCATGCCGGTCTTGCGGAAAAGTGGAAAACCATATTTCAAATAACTGTAAATAAACGACTTATGTTTATTTTAGTGTTCTCACGCATGTGGAAATCATTTCCACACTAAAACGCACAAACAGCGTTTAATTAACTGCAAAGACTATCAATTAGCTCGCTGACACTCTTGTGGAAAACACGGTCGTCGCGGGTGAGCGTTTCGATCTTGTCCACCGAGTGCATTACGGTCGTGTGATGCTTGCCGCCGAACTCGCGTCCGATCTCCGGAAAGCTGTGCCGCGTTAGCTTTTTACACAGATACATCGCCACCTGACGCGGTACGGCGATCGCACGCGAGTTGCTCTTAGACTTAAGCTCCTCGACCGTCATCTTGTATTCTGACGCCACGGTGCGGGCAATGCGTTCCATTGTCAGGCCTGCGGGATGCTCGCTGTCGATGATGTTCTTCATCGCCTCCTGAGCAAGCATCTTGGAAAGCGGCAACCCCTTGAGCGAGGCAATGGCGACCAGACGCACCAGCGAACCCTCAAGCTCACGGACGTTGCTCTTGATCTTGCCGGCAATGTATATCGCGATCTCGTCCGACAGGAAAAATCCATCGAGGTCTGCCTTACGTTTCAGAATGGCAACCTTGGTCTCGAGATCGGGCGGTTCGATATCGGCGATCAGGCCCCACTCAAAACGCGAGTGGAGGCGTTCCTCAAGCGTAGGTATCTCACGCGGAGGACAGTCGCTGGATATGACGATCTGTTTCTGATTGTTATGCAGCGTATTGAACGTATGGAAAAACTCTTCCTGTGTGCGTTCCTTGCCGGCCATGAACTGAACGTCGTCCATCAGCAGGACGTCGATCGAGCGGTACTTATCGCGAAACGCCGGCGTTTTATCAAAGCGGATCGCGTTGATCAGCTCGTTCATAAATTTTTCCGACGTAATGTATGCGACACGCAGGCTCGGGTTGCGATATCTGATCGAGTGGCCGATCGCATGCATCAGATGCGTCTTACCCAAACCGACGCCGCCGTATATAAAGAGCGGGTTGTAGGTCGTCCCGGGCGACTCGGCCGCACCGAGAGCGGCGGCGTGGGCAAACTGATTGCCGGAGCCGACGACGAATTTGTCGAATGTATATTTAGGATTGAGCGACGTGTCGATCGGGTCGAGCTCGCGAAAGTTGGTCGTAACGCCATGGATCACGGGGCGTGCTTTTGGTTCAAAATATAGTTCGTCCTCAGCGGCCTCGGCTGCGTGCTGGACTTCGACAGGCTCGGCCGCCTGGGGCGACCAGGCGACGGAGTATCCGTTAAGGTTCAGTTCGCTCAGTGTGGCCTCGAGCATCTCCGAGTAATAACGCTCGACCCAGTCTATGGTCGCGTCGCCGGCTGATAGTTGCAGCTTTTGATTCTTTTCGTCTAGGCCGACAAAGCTGATCGGCAGAAACCAAGTCTCAAATATTTGCCGGTTCAGACGTTCGCGTACGAGGCCGAGAACGTCATCCCAAATGGTAGTTTTTTCTAAAATAAGTTCCAACGAGGTGCTCCAAAAAATAGCGCTTAAGGTATAAAATTTTTCGCCCGGTAAATCTGCGTTTTACGAACCTGTTTAAGGTGCGTTTCCCGCAGCCTGTGGATGTCCTACAAGTCGTTTTGTTGTAGCGACTTTTGCCGATTTTGACCCCGGGCCGCGGCAACGATTTCCACATGCTTTTCCACAGACGTGTGGAAAAGGTGCTTAAAGTCTAATGTATAACTTTAAGCTATTTATTTTCAACACTTTACAAGGATATAGCTTGGAAAAGCGGATATCAGACTAACACGAAAAATGGGTGAGAGCAAACGGAAATCCACAGGTTCTTTTCGATGGTTTTAACGCGGATTTAACATCCTTTTATAACAAACACTTGGCTTGCTTTTTGTCTCATTTAGGGTTAAGTTTTTGGTGCGTTTCCGCCTCAAAAATCGCTCAAAAATGACGAAAAAAAATAAAAAAATTTCACAAAAAAATGTGGCCGATGCGGATAGTTTTCTTAATGCCCTCGAAAAGGCGACGGACGCCCTATTTTACATCAGCGAGACGGATGCAGAGATAGTACCGTTTATTGGCCGCGAGGTCGATGCGGTCACCGCAGAGGCTATCGTAGAACTCGCAGGAGCCGACGATGACGCCACGGTCGAGGTAATCTCGGCAGACGCATTTTTTGAAAGATTGACCACCCACAAGGATTGGTTCGGCGACAGAGAGAAGAAGCGTGCGGAACGGTTTGCCAAGGTACATGAGATCCTCAAGGCAGAGTTGACCGAGATGGCGGTGGTCCGCATCGGACGCGTCAGGATCGATATCATCGTCGCCGGCAGAGACCGCGACGGCCGTCTGGCCGGCATAAGGACATGGGCGGTCGAGACATAAAAAAAGAGCCGCCCAAAAGAGCAGCCCTAGACTTCAAGAGCGAGAAAGGGTTATTTTGCCGAAACGCGGCTTGCACCTGATTTCTTAGTGATCAGGTTTGAAGGCGTGCCGCTATATTCGACACGGCTCGCACCGGAGATATCAGAATTGAGTTCACCCGTGACGCTGACGCCGGCATAGCTTGCACCGCTCGCCTCGACGGACGCATTGACCGATTTGAGATCATCGGCATAGACCTTAGTAGCACCGCTGATATCTACGTTAAGCTGCGAGGTCTCGCCTGAGACCGACACCTTTGACGCACCGCTTGCGTGAACGGTCAGAGCGTCATTCTTAACGCCGCTGAGCGATACGTTCGCGACACCGGAAACGTCGAGCTTATCGATGTCCGGTGCGGTGATGCGTACACGGAGCGAGTTTGACGATTTGATCTTGCGGTCTGTCTCGATGTAGAGCGTATCGCCACGAACCTCGGTCTCGATGTGCGAGATTAGATTGTCGTCCGCCTCGACCTCGACGCTAAACTCTTTGCCCGCAACCACCTCGACCTGAAAGATACCGCCGACATCGACGCACTTGAAATCGGCAACGTCACGCTTTTCCGTGGCAATGTTGCCCGAGCCATGAACGCCGCCGAATTTGACCGAGAAATTTGCGAATTTGCCACCGACGTGGCCGAACGAGAATAAATTTGATGCGACCAGCCCGACAACGAGTGCTGACGCGAAGATCATGATCCCTACCTTTTTCATAATTGCCCTCCGAATAATTGATAGCCGTGATGATTAACGGTTTCGATAAAAAGAAAGTTCGCTAAAAATTTTTACTCGTATCTGAGCGACTCGATCGGGTTCAGCCGACTTGCCCTGATCGCGGGCATTACGCCGGCGAAAAACGCGATCGCACAGACGATCGCCATTACCAATGCCATTGACGGCAGCGTAAAGACAAATAGCGTAAATCCCTCGAACGAATCGGCATATGCCGTGATCAGCACTTTATTCGCGATGATGCCGACGACAACGCCGCCGAGCGTCCCGAGCAGGGCTCCCCAAAATCCGATCAGAACCGATTCGAGCGAAAACACCGCAAAGATCTTTCCGCGACCCATGCCGAGGGCTTTTTGCAGCCCGATCTCGCGCGTGCGTTCGAGTACGGCGATGACAAGGGTATTGATGATGCCGAATGACGCGGCGAGCAGTGCGATAAAGGCAAACAGGCTCATGCCGATCTTAAAAATGCCGATCGCGTCGTAGGTACGCTTTTGCGTATCGGCGATCGTGTCTGCCTCAAAGCCCTTTTCGTCCAGCGTTTTCTTGACCGAGTCGATCTTTGCGGTGTCGTTGGTCGACATCTGAATAGTAAATCCCGGGAATTTGTCGGCACTCTCGCCGGTCCGCTGGCTCGTGTGGATCGCCTTCGCGGTCGTTGTATCGACGAACGAATTGTAATTCGTCATAAACCCCTTGGTGGCGACGCCGACGATCGTAAGCGGCATCGTCTTTATCGCATCGTCGGCAGATTTGTAAGCGATGGTCACATTTTTGCCGACAAGGTTTCCGATATTTGCATCGAATTCGCGTGCAAGCCCCACCGGAATGACGATCTGGCCGGCTCCGCTGATCGACGCTCCGACCTCGGTCTTTTGCGTTATGCCCTCGCTCAAAACGCCGAGTTCGAGCTTATATTTCTTCTGGCCATCGAGCGTGATGTATTCACCGTCAATGCCGTATCGCGGCGTGATGCCTTTGACGCCGTCGAGCCCGCGGACGGCCGATTCCATCTGCGGTACCGTCAGCAAAAAGGTGTTCGGGTCGAAATCGTCACCGGCGTTTTCGGCGGGCGAATCCTTGTATTCCTCAGGAGCTCCGGCATTTGGCCCACCGACCGGTTTTTCGATCTTTTTGCGGACCATGATGACGCGGTCGCTCTCGATATTTTTGACCTGACTTTCGACATAGCTGCGCATGCCGTCGCCGAGGCCGTTGGTCATCGTCAGCGTAAATGAGCCGACAAATATCGCCATTACGGTCAGGAATGTACGCAGTTTGTTGCGGAAAAGATTGCGGTTTGCGGTGCGTATGAGATCCCAGGTTTTCATTATGCGTGTGCCTCCCGACGGTGTTCGGCGACGATGCGGCCGTCTTTCATTTCGATGATGCGGCTGCATCGTTGGGCAAGGTCGTCGTCGTGCGTGACGATGACGAGCGTGATGCCTTTGTCACGGTTTAGTTCGAAAAGCATGTTTTCGACGGCGGCACCGGTGGCCGAGTCGAGATTGCCGGTCGGTTCATCGGCAAAGATGACCTGAGGTTTGCCAACCAGGGCACGTGCGATGCACACACGCTGCTTTTCGCCGCCCGAAAGGTCCTTGGCACGCTTGCCAATTTTGTCCGACAGCCCGACGGCGTCGATGGCTTCGGCGGCGTCAACCGCGATCTGTGCCGCAGCCGTTCCGCGGATCCGCATCGGTAGCACGACGTTCTCAAACACGGTATCGCGGCCATTGAGGAAAAACTGCTGAAAGACGAACCCGAATTTTTCGTTTCGGAGCAGGTTCTTTTGCTTTTCGGTCAACGCGGATGTGTCGGCTCCGTCGACGGAAACGCTGCCGGCGGTTGGTTGGTCGAGACACGCAAGAAGGTGCATCAGCGTCGATTTGCCGCTGCCGGATTTGCCGACGATGGCGACACACTCGCCGCTCTCGATCCTTAGGTCGACGTCAGACAACGCCTGAAAATCGACGCCGTCGCCCGAATAGGTTTTAGATAGATATTTTGCTTCAAGCATAAGGTCACACTCGTCAAGCGTCCGTCGGACACCGTTCGAGATAACTTTACGCCGTAAGCAGGGAAATGTTCATGAAATCTGGAAACAAACGCGGCGGCGGCTATGGCGACTTTTTCTCAGCATCCGGTTTAGGGACAGTCGTAGCCTGCCAGGCGACAACCTGCCATTTGCCGTTTCGTTTAATAAAAGTGCCAGTATTGAGGTGGTTTGAAACAGATCTGGTCCCATCGGAACGCGTGGTCGTGCCGACGAGCCTGAAAGCGACAACCGCCGCGTTGCCGTATTGCTGAATGCGTACTTCCTCGGCCGAGTAGACCGTGACCAGGTCGCCGGCCTTAGGGGCCGGAGCCGAACGGACGCCTTTCATCAACTCGGTTTTTCCGATCCGAGAACCGGCCGAACGTGTATAAATGAGGTCTTCGGCCCAGAAACGATCATGAATCGCAGCGTCATTGCGTCCGGCACCGGCCAGAAACTCGTTCAACATTCGGGAAAGTTCCGGTGCGTCTTTTGCAGTTTGCGAAAAGGCTGTTGCGGCCAATGACAGAATCAACGCGACAAAAATGATCGATCTTTTCATCATTATTCTCCTCTTTAGACGCTTATCTTATAGCCTATTTTGCGTAGAAATAGAACTGGACCGCCTGGGCAAGGCCGATCAGAAAGCCGAACAGTGCGCCGAAGAGTTCGATGGTGCGGAGGTGCTCTTTGGCGACGGACATTACAAGAGCTTCGAGCTTTTCCACGGGATAATTGTGTATCTTTTCGCGGACGATCTCGCCGACGTTAAATTCGGCAACGGCCTCGGGCAGTTTGGCATGGACGGCGGCGATGATCGCGTCCGTGAGCGACGTGCTGGCCGCACGCAGCTTACTTTCGGGAATGTGGTCGCCGATCTTGCCGATCGGTGCCGACAGAAGGCGATCGATCTGAGCGGCGAGCATATCGTTGATGATATTCGACGTTTCGTCACGGCCGAGAATATCGACGAGGCCGCCGGCGAGCATCGATTTGAGCTTTTCTTCCGATTCAGGGTGGATGGTTTGCAGAATTGCGTCGATACTGTGCGGACGCAGTTTTTCGAGCATCGCCGTCAGATATTTTGTAATACCGGCGGTCGTCTCTTCGTTTTGCAGGAGACTGACAACTGACTTTGTCACCTGCTCTTTGAGCCGCACAAGCTGATCCGGGGCGACGGCACCGATGACGACCGGGAGCGGTTTTGCAAGGGCATTGTCGATACTGGTCCCGATAAATGTCCGAGCCTCTTCGGCAAAGTAGGTGCCGTTCAGCGTTTCTTCGATGCGTTTCGGCAGGCTCTCATTGACGAGGTCGTCGACCTCACCCAGCAGCATTTCGCGTGAGACGAAAATCTTCTTGAAGAAGGACAGGTTTTCGTAATATCCGTGGACCTCGTTTTTGATCAGGGCACTGATCTGATCACGGGTCTTTTCGGTAGCGGCTATGTCGGCGATCTGCCTGATCGCGGGTTTGATCTGCTCGTTGGCCTTTTCTTTGAGCAAAGCGACGGCATCGTCGGTGAACATTTTGCCGAGCGGCGTTTCGGAATTTATCAGGTCGTCGATGCGGCGGCCGATGAAATCGCGGATATTATCCTCGAACGCTTTTGCTCTGACGGCAGTTCTGATCCGCTCGTCGAAAAACGCTGTGATCTTAGAAAAAGTCTCGTCATCGACAACTTCGGAAACGCGTTTTCCGAGCACATCGTCGACGCGGCGTGTGACGAATCCGCGAATAGCCATGAGCGATTCTTCGCTCTTCAACACACCTTTGATGTGATCCGCGAGTTTTGTCTGCAGGGCGGCGATCGCGTCCAGCACCGGCTCACGAACATTTTTTGGCAAAGCCTCGATAAGCGATGGATAATTTTCGGCGAGTATATCGCTGGTGTAAGAATCGACGACGTTCTGTATCTTTTTTCGCAGAAAGTCCTTGCCGGTAAGCTGCTCGAGAATCGTGTCCTGTGAGACCAGTTCCTGGCCGACGGCCTTGCCGATCGCGTTTGCCAGGCGGTCGCGGTGACGAGGGATCATGCCCTGCGGGAAGACGGTGATGCCGAGAAATTTGACCGGACTTCGCGGCCGAAACAGCATTCGCACCGCCAGCCACGCACCGGCGTAACCGTGAGCCGTCGCGAACAGTATCAAAAGGCCGATCTGAACATAGAGGTTCTTGAAGATCGGCCCTAGTGAATTAATAAGTTCCTGAATACTTTCCATCAAAAGATCTGAAACCCTTTCGACTTTAGGCAAAATTCGGCAAACTCGGCCAGCCAGTCGTGGCTGGCACTATAATTTTTCCACTGATCGTCGCCGTCGCGGTGGAGTGTCATGTCGTCCGGGGCGTCGGTGATACTGAGGTCGCCGAAAACGCGCTTATTCGGGGCGAGCTTTGGCAGCCACTCACTTTTGATCCGAGTACCGATCTCATGAGCCTCTTCGGCCGATATTTTTACTCCGGTCGCGTTGTAATTCATCTGCCGTATGTGGCCCTCGCCGATGACGTCCAGGCTCTTGATCACTTCAAGGGCCGCTTTCCAATTCCATACGTTCGCGTTGAATTCAAAGTTCTCGCTGCCTAGATCGGTTAGTGTGAAGCTCATATTAGGTACCTGTTCAGAATGCTAACGACACTGGTTATCCAAGTCAATAAATAAACCCCATTGTTTTTTTGTACACCAGAGAACGTATAATTGCATTTTAACTATCGACGATGGCAGATTGGCATTTAGAAGAGATCAGAAACGAACTTGAAAAATTCGGCTGGAGGTTTGTCGCCGAACTTCCGGGCGATGACTATCGGATTTCGGCCACATGGGAATTTTCACGCGATAAGACTGAACCTAATATTATCATCGATTTTGATGGCCTCGACGATATGAATACCTTCCGGTTGGAACGAAGTTACGGATGTTCCGTTAGAGATCGGCGCACGACGAGCCTATATTTTTCAAAGAAGGGCGAGGGCAATTCGCCCACACGAGAGACGTGGCGAAAAAATTTGGAACAGTTCGTTCGTGAAATAAACGAATTCCGATGAAATTTACTATACCGATTAGGATCAAAGTGCTGCAGCCCTTGAACGGAGTGGCGATGATGGTTCAGCGGGGGAAAGAAGAGTTTTTACCACCGATCTCCACGTCGGCCGAGCAACTGGTGTTCGATTTTGAAATTACAGTTGATCTGACCGAGACAAGGCCTAATTTTCTCGGCAAATATGCTCAAGGGCCAAAAGACGCACGGTTCGTTTATGTAAATTCCGGAACGTATGCAGACCAGCACTCCATATGGGGACGGCGGGCGAAGATATCGCTGATGAGTATTACTGGCGAGCAGATTCAAACCGTCGTCTCGAAAGCAGGCATGGTCCTGCAAACCGATTTCGGAGGCGTGGGCCGCGACGGCGGGCCGACATGTGCGAGCGTGAAAGGCATTGAATGGAAGGTCGTAAAAAGATAGACGCTTATCTTTCTAGAATTTCGGTCGCCGCGGATCGCGATCAGGCGCCAACTATTGAAAGTCTGCGTATGCTGCAAACGCGGCATTTGCTGAGCGTGCCGTTTGAAAATCTGGACATTCATTGGAAACGGCCGATCGTTTTGAATACAGAAAGGTTTTGCGAAAAGATCGTGGTTAATGGTCGAGGCGGCTTTTGCTACGAACTCAACGGCCTTTTCAATGAGCTTTTATGCGATCTGGGCTTTAAGACTCGACTAGTTTCCGCACGCGTTTTTGCCGGTGAAAGAGGTTTTGGGCCGGAATTCGATCATGCGGCGATAATCGTTTCGTTAGATGAGAAAGAGTATCTCGTCGATGTAGGTTTTGGAGATTTCGCCACCGAGCCGCTTGAGATCGCTGACGGTGTCGAACAAGCCGATCGCGAAGGCACATTCCGGATCAATTCAGTCGAAAATGGTTCGTTCGTGGTCGAAAAGAAGAATGGCGATGAATGGCGGAATGCCTATATGTTTGGTACGCGAGACCGCGATGTCGCGGAATTTGCCGAAATGTGCGATTTTCAACAGTATTCGCCGGATTCGCATTTTACAAAAGGAAAGCTGTGTTCGCTGATGACCGAAAATGGTCGAAAGACGCTGACTGACGGGAAATTCGTAGTTACTTCGAACGGCGAGAAATACGAATCGGCGGTCGGATCGGAGCAGGAGTTTTACACGATCTTGGAGCGGGAATTCGAAATTCGGCCGCTTCTATAAATTATATGTCTCAACCAATCTCATACGCCGACGCAGGCGTTTCGATCGACAATGCCAATAAGGCCGTGGCGAAGATCCGCGAATATGCCCGCAGCACATTTAACGAGAGGACGCTGACCGAGATCGGCAGCTTTGGCGGGATGTTTGCCGGGGCTTTTCCGAATATGGCCGAGCCGATACTGGTCGCGTCTGCGGACGGCGTCGGGACCAAGCTTAAGCTGGCGTTCGATACCGGAATCCACAACACCGTCGGCGCCGATCTGGTAAATCACTGTGTCAACGACATATTGGTGCAAGGTGCGCGTCCTTTGTTTTTTCTCGATTATTTTGCCACCGGGAAACTCGAGCCTGACGTCACCGCCTCGGTCGTCGAGGGTATGGCCCGGGCGTGCCGCGAGAACGGCTGCGTCCTGCTCGGCGGCGAGACGGCAGAGATGCCATCAATGTACGCCGACGGCGAATACGACCTCGCCGGCTTCATCGTCGGCGTCGTCGATAAACAACGCGTCATCGACGGCAAATCGATCACGCCCGGCAATGTCGTCCTCGGTATTCCATCCACCGGTTTGCAGACAAACGGTTATTCACTTGCACGAAAACTCTTCTTTGAGGTCGGCGGCTACACGCCCGATTCGTACATCGAGGAACTTGGCTCAACCGTAGGCGAAGCCCTACTCGCGACCCACGCGAGTTTCCTCCCCCAGATCGGTCCGCTTCTCGACAGCGGCGTGATAAAAGGCCTCGTCCACATCACCGGCGGCGGCTTCGTCGAAAACATCCCTAGAATATTACCCGAAGGCGTCTCCGTCGAGATCAACCGCGGCACCTGGCCCGAACTCCCAATATTCGGCATGATGCAGCGACTAGGAAATGTCGACGAAAAGGAGATGTTCCGGACGTTCAATATGGGGATCGGGATGGTTGTGGTTTGCTCGAGGGTCGATAAGAACATAATCGAGAACGAGATCCCAAATTGTATCGAGATTGGAAGCGTAATCGATGGATCGGGAACTGTCGAAATTCTCTAGTCCTATAAATAGCTGGGCTTAAATAGAAGTGACAAGTAATTTCGACAGTTAATTCGCAACCTGGTTTTCAACTACGTACTTTGCTTTTGTTTTGATTTGGTTCTTTTGCACCAAATTTATTAGTTCGCCAATCGAAACCCGCAGTGTTTCGACCGGTTTGTCGCCAGCCCACAACGCCTCGAATGTAAATCCATTCGGAACACTGTTATTGACCAAGAAAAGTAAATTTGCTGTATCAAGTAGCAAGGTTGGTTCCAAATCCCAAAACTCAGCGTTCCAATCTGCTTTGTCGGTTAGCATACTGCACGCACAACCTTCACCAGCTTCCGATATGTTGAACCGCGCATTTCCTTGTCGGAAGAGTGACGTCATCCCTTGAAAATTAAGTTCTACGGCTAAGCGTGGAAATTGCTTGAAAAATGATTCAGCATCTCGTTTCGCCATTTTCGAGAGTTCGATCGATAAAATAAGACACATCTCTTTTCACACCGAACCAACAATTACCTATCAATCCAACGCATTAGATGATTTCAAGATTCACTTTCTTGCCGAGCGCTTTCGCATACTTGTGCAGCGTGGAAAGCGTAATATTTTCAGCATGATTCTCGATCCGTGATATAGCTGACTTCTTAGTTCCCAATTTTTGAGCAACTTCTTCCTGCGTCATTCCGGCTTTTTCGCGGGACATCTGCAGCAGGACGCCGAACTTAAATTGCGCGTAGCCTTCGTCGTAGCCGTCGGCAAATTCGGGGTCAACTTTTTTTCGCTTCTCAATGTATTTCTTTAGATCGCTCATTTCTTTCGGCTCAAATAGTCTGTCTTTCGTTCCTCAGCAACCATTATCTCGTTTGCTGGTGTTTTCTGCGTCTTTTTAACAAAACCGTTGGTCAGGATCACGAGGTTGCCGCGATCGAAAAAACCTAGCAAGCGAAATATATCGTTTCCCAGTTCGATCCTAACTTCCCAAATATCGTCTGTTCCGGTCAGCTTCTTAAAGTACTGTTTCGGAACGATCTGAAGTTCTTCAACCAAGCTCAACGTCCAAGTAACCTTGTCGGCCTGTTTGCCGGTCAATGTATCTAAGAATTCTTCGACGGGACATTTACCGCTTGCCGTTTTGTAAAAGATCACTTCACGCATAAATGTTAACAAATATGTGAACTCAATTCAAGAGTTTTAGAATCTTGTAATGATGTACGAGTCAATTTGCTGATGACGCTAACCGACAAAAGTGATAATTTAATCTCTGCGTCATTATCCTGATAGTTGTTCTGAATTTCAAGATAAATCAGAGCCAGGGCCGCAAGGTTTTAACCAACTCTCTTTATGCCGGAACTCTTCGAATCTCACGCAAAACGGAATATCGATCCTCAGAAATGGTTGATCGGTGCGGCGGCTCTGGTTTTGATCGCGGGTGCCGCGTACGGGCTTTTTTTGTGGAGCACGCCGGCGAAGGTGACGGACGACGAGATACTGGCGGACGAGGTGCGGCAGACGACCGTTTTGATGCTCGATTATAAGACGTTTTCGGGCGACGAGTTTCGGCAGCAGATCCTCGGCAAAGGGCGTCTCGAACGATACGTCAAGGTCAACGACGAGGCATTTTTCACATTTCCGCAGACCGACCCGCAGGAATTTGACGAATTTATTACCAAGTATTTTTACGACCGTACCAAGATCGAATTGGGCAAAAAGGCTGACGGCGTGATCAAGCTGGGCGATTACGAAGCTCCGATGTCGCCGCGTTACGGCGAGTTTTTCCGCACGAATCTCGGCAATATCCGCATCGAGCCGCGTCAGACGCTCAACTTTCCGTACGCGACCGTCAACTACACGCTTTCGCTCGAGGAAATGCGAAACTACGCGAATAATTCGCAGACCTACGGCGGCAAGCTGATCACGCAGGCACCATCGCGGTCGAACCGGCCGACGATGATATTCGCCAATCACGGCATCATGGTCGCCAAGCCCGCAGAGCCTTCGCTGCGGCGACTGGCGGACGAGCTTTTGAAAGACGTCACACCAACGCGCGAGGCTCGTATACAGCGGCTGGTCGATTTTGTCTCGGCTGAGATCGAATACAGCTATACCGAGGCGGTCGGTTCGCGTGAGACCTTAAAACGTGCGAGCGAAACGCTGATGACGCGAACGGGTGACTGCAGCAACAAGACGATACTGCTTGCCTCGCTGCTCGAGCAGATCGGCGAAGAGTACGTCCTGCTCTATTGCCCGCAGCATATAACCGTCGCAGTGCCGCAGGGCGGTTATCCGAACGATAATAAGCTCGATTTTACGTGGAACGGAAAACCGTGGGTGATAGCCGAAACGACGCTACCCGGTTTTCAGGTAGGTGTGACCAAGGTCAACGATTTCAGCCGGCTGACACGCGTTGAGTACGTCCAAAACCCGAAGAACGCGGATGTGATATTCGATGCCAACTCGTACGAAGTTCTGAAGTTCTTGTAATATCAAAGCGGCGACTGAGTTCATTATGGATAAAAACCGCTGGTGGCTCGCAATACCAATCGCACTGGGTGTGATGATCCTGAACGTTTTGATCAGCGTCTTGTACATGGTCGCCTATGGTTATCTGATCGATCCGGGTCATGACGCGGCGTATTATCAGGCATATGCTCAGTTTGCGGCCCCGTATTCGTCAATCATCGCAGGCATCCCACTGATGTATTTGGCTGGGCGTTGGATCGGGGGAAAGTTTCCAAAGGGGAACAGCGTCAAGGCCGCATTGCTTATGTGGCTGATCTACTTTTTGCTGGATCTGGCAATTGTCGTTGCCGCAGGGGCGTTTTTTCAGATCGCCTTGCTGTTTACGATCTCATTTTCCACTAAGCTCGTGGCAGCATATTTTGGTGGTCTATCAGCGGGCCGCCGCGGAGCATACTTGAAAGGATAGACGAAGATCAAACACAGAAAACACATAGAATATTGAGAAAGAGGGAATCAGTTAACTCTATGAAAAAGTTCCATTTACTGGTCATTTTTGTCTTACTGGCTGCGGGTGCGGTGTCTGCGCAGACGGCCCAACAGCATCTCGATCAGGGCATACAATTTTACAAAAACAAACAGTATCCGCAGGCGATCGCGAGCTTTACGTCGGCGATCAACTTGGCTCCCGCAGCACCGACGCCTTGGTTTAACCGTGGACAGGCCTATTTTTATTCGGGCAATATGATCCAGGCGATCGCGGATTATTCACAGGCGATCACGCTTTCGCCCAACAATCTTGATGCTATATTTCAGCGTGGACTCGCAAAAAATAAGAACAAGGACCACGTCGGGGCGATCGCCGATTACACTAGAGGCTTAGCTCTCTCGCCGAATGACTCACAGTTTTACTACAATCGCGGGATTGCATATTCCGACAAGGGCGACCTCGACCCCGCGTTGGCCGATTACGATCAAGCATTAAAGCTTAATCCGCGGTATATGAAGGCATTTGTCAACCGAGGGTCGGTCTACTACAGGAAGAAACAATACGATCTCGCACTGACTGATCTAAATAACGCGATCAATCTTGACCCAACAAATGTTGAGGCTTATGGCAACCGCGGACTGGTATACACGGCCCAGGGGCTTTTCGATCTTGCGATCGCCGATCATACAAAAGCGCTCTCACTTGACCCGTTGTATAAAAAGGCCTTGCTGGATAGAGCTATTACCTATAACAAAAAGAAACTGAATGACAACGCGATCGCGGACCTTGTGCAGGCCCTAAAGCTCGACCCCAATTATCTAAATGCCTACATCTTTCGAGGTGCGATCTATTTTGATACCAAGAAATATGACCTTTCCAAGGCTGACTTTGAAAAGGTCCTGGTGCTGTCGCCGGGCCATAAGTTCGCAACAGACACCCTTTCGAGAATTGCAGCTATCCCGAAACCGCTGCCAAAATGAATAAATGAAAATAGGCATCCTGATCTCCGGCCGCGGGTCGAATATGGTCGCAATAGTCGATGCGGTCAAGAGCGGCAAGATACCTGATTCGAGCGTCGAGGTCGTGATCAGCGATAAACCGGACGCCGCGGGCCTCAAGAAGGCGGCCGAGCGCGGCGTCGAAACTGTCGTAAATGAACGGCGAGGGCGTCCTCGCTTGGAGCACGACGCGGAGACGATAACCGAGCTCAAACGCCGCGGCGTCGAGCTTGTCTGCCTCGCCGGTTATATGCGTCTGCTATCGGCGGACTTTGTTAAGGCCTTTCCGAACCGGATCGTAAACATCCACCCGAGCCTGCTGCCGGATTTTCCGGGCTTGGATGCACAGCGTCAGGCTTTAGAGGCAGGTGTAAAGGTATCGGGCTGTACCGTGCATTTTGTCGACGAATTTCTCGATCACGGTCCGGTCATCTTGCAGCGTCAGGTCGAAGTTAGGGACGACGATAGCGAGGAGACGCTGTCGGCCCGGATACTCGAGCAGGAGCATTCGGCGTACGTTGAAGCGATCAAAACCTTGGTCATGAAATAGTCGAGATCGGATTTCGGAAAATTCAAACAGGATACACAAGATGGACAGGATGGAAAGCAAGTCGGCCATTTGCCCCGACGATCCTAACTATCCTGTACATCCTGTTTCAATTCACCTTTGACAAAAAGGCGCATTTTCCATAAACTTTAGGTTTTCACTTTTAACTAAAGTGATGGAGAGTAATTATGCCGAAGAGAACTTATCAACCGAACAACCGCCGACGCGCCAAAAAGCACGGCTTTCGCGCACGTATGGCGACCAAAAACGGACGCGCCGTGATCAAACGCCGCCGAGCGAAAGGACGCAAAAGATTAACCGTTCACCATTATTAGGCTTTTCGTTGCCGAAGGAAGGCAGGCTGCTGAAGCGCGCCGATTTCCTCCGCGTTTACGACAAGGGTAGACGATTTGAAGGCCGTTTTATGACGGTTTTCATTTTGCCCGCGGAACGCGAAATACATCGGGTTGGTGTCACGGCAACGAAAAAGGCGATCGGGAACGCGGTAATGCGAAACCGGACAAAGCGCCTATTGCGTGAGAGTTTTAGATTGAGCCGCGTCGAAATTGACGCGATCACGACCAAATACGATTGGGTTTTGAATGCGCGGCGGAGCCTGCTGCACGTAAAACTCGACAAGCCGCTCGCCGAATTAAGAGCCATTGCGGCACGCATCGGAAGTGAGAATATTTTGCCCGCTAATAACGCGAATGCACGCGAATAGAAGCAAATTCTTATTCGTAATATTCGCTTAATTTGCGGGCAATAGTTTTTTGGAATGAAGTTTTTGGTTTTAGATCTTCTTGGTATTTACAAGGCGTTTCTTTCGCCTTTTCTGCCGCCCGCATGCCGGTTTGAACCGACGTGTTCTGAGTATGCCCGGCAGGCCGTCGAGAAGTATGGTGCATTACGCGGAACATGGATGGGTCTAACGCGTATCTTGAGATGTCAGCCGTTGTGTAAGGGCGGGCATGACCCGGTGAAATAATGGAAAATTCCGGTAATCAGAATCAGTCACGTTTTTTGATCGCTGCCGTCCTGTCGATGGTCGTACTGTTCGGTTGGTCATATTTTTTCGCACCCAAACCGCCGCCGGCCGACACTAACGCGAATGTTGCGGCAAATACCAATACAAATACGGCAACGCCCGCCCCGGCACCGACAGCTCAGGCTCCGACACAGCCCGTTGCCGCACAACCAGTCACTCCGGACACGACACCGAATCGCAAGATCACGATCAAATCTCGGCTTTACGAGGTAACGCTGGACTCAAAAGGCGCTCTGGCGACAAGCTGGATATTGCTGAAGAACGAGTCGCCCAGGAGTCAGTTTCCGGTTTTCGCCGACGGCTCTACCGAAACGGATCAAAGGCCTTTGGAGTTGATCTCGCCCGAGGCATTGACACGCAGTCCGCAGGAAATACCGTTCAGACTCGGAACCGCCGACCAGGCATTGAACGAGCTCGTAAACGGCCGCAACTATCAGATATCAGCTGCCGAGGAAACGATCACGTTGACGGCAGGACAGGAAAAGCAGATCGATTTTACGCTGACCGACGCGAGTGGTGTTGAGGTCAAAAAGAGCTTTGTTTTTCGTGCCGATAGCTATATTTCTGACCTCGCCGTCACCCTTAAAAAGGACGGGCAGCCGGTACCGAACACTAAATTGATGATCGGTGCGAGTATCGGTGACCACGCGATAAATAACCACAATTTTTATCATATTGAGCCCGAGACAGTTGCGTGGATAAACGCTGATATTACGCGGCACCAGGGCAACTATGCGTTTACATTCGACGCCAATAACCAGGCCTCGCTTTCCGAAAATGGAACGGTCGATTGGGCCGGTGTAGGCGACGCATATTTTGCGATGGCGGCGATTCCGGCAACGCCGTCACAGGGTCTCGAATACAGAGCGTCGAGATATGAAGTTCAGACCAGACCGTTTTACGAGAGCATATTTCAGTGGGCGCTGCGTAACGCCAAAACGAGCGAAACGCGACATCTCGTATCGGTCCATATGCCGATAACGACAGACGGTTCGGTTACAAAGATCTTTACGGGTACAAAGGACTATTTTCTTCTGAACTCGCTGAACCAGCCGCTGTCGGATCAGGTCGGGCGTCCGGTTGAGATCACCAACCTAATCAATTTCAGTAATTATTGGTGGCTTCGCTGGTTGACCAAGCCGCTCTCGATCCCGATCCTGTACGCCCTTAATTTCTTTAACGGCTTGACGCACAATTACGGCGTCGCGATCATCGTCTTTACGTTCCTATTCTATTCGCTGCTATTCCCGCTTCGCTGGTCGCAGTCAAAATCTTTCAAGAAAGCCTCGGGCAATGCCCCGAAGATGAAAGAGATACAGGACAAGATCAAAGATCTGACCAAGAAAGGCGTGCCGAACGACGATCCGCGGATGCGTGCTCTCCAGATGGAGCAGCTCAAGATGACCAAGGACGCGTTGCCGATCGGCGGTTGTTTGCCGATGCTGCTTCAGTTCCCGCTGCTCATCGCATTTTATACGGCGGTGACGGTTTCGCTTGAGGTTCGTCAGGCTTCGTTCTTGTGGCTCCCCGATCTTTCGGCGGCTGACCCGTGGCACGTGCTCGAATTTGCATTCGCTATTTCGATGGTGCTGTCGATGAAGTTTACACCGACGGCCGCGACCGTGACGCCCGAACAGCAGATGCAGCAGAAGATGATGACCTACTTTATGCCGGTCATGATGCTGTGGGTAATGTGGTCGGCACCTTCGGGATTGCTGCTTTATTGGTTCTTCGGCAACATCGTGAGCTTTGGACAGCAGATGGTCATTAACCATATGAACAAGCCGAAAGATCCGACCGGGACCGAGATCGTTAGTTCCGTGCCGGCAAACGCGAAGAAGGTAAAGCAAAAATTAGGTACGGCTTGAGATCGGAAAAGTGAAAATGTGAAAATGGGAAAAAGTTAGTTGTGTGAAAGGCATCATTTCTTTTTTACTCTTTTAGGTTTCCCTTTTTCCCCTTATTTATATGAACGAGACATGTGAAAATGCGAGAGATTTTTTGTCGGGACTCGTTTCCGACATGCGGTTTGATCTAAGTGTCACGGCGAAATGGACCGACGAGGGATGTTTGCTCGACCTGAGCGGTGAAGATGCCCATTTTGCATTGGCCGAGAACGGCGAATTGCTAGACGCGTTCGAAGTGCTGCTGTTTCAGGTTTACGGCCGCGAACTCGACCGCGAGCACCGCTTTGTCGTCGACGCCGAAGGGTTTCGGCAGACACGCAAGGCCGAGCTTCACGCGATGGCACGTTTTGCCGCCGATCAGGTCCGCAAGAATGGCCGGCCGTTCACCTTCGGCGTGCTGAATTCGACCGAACGCCGCATCATCCATATGTCGCTGCAAAAGGAAGAAGATCTCTTTACCGAATCAGTCGGCGACGGCCGTGAACGACGTCTTCAGATCCGTCTGCAGTAATAAAAAATGCACCACAGAGTCACAGAGTACACGGAGATTTTTTAGATCGGTCTTTCGCAGAAGTAGTAACAGCTGATCCGAATACGTTTTCAAATGCGGCCATTCTCTGTGCCCTCTGTGACTCTGTGGTGAGATATTCCGATGGCAGATACGATCGTCGCACTAGCAACACCTACGGGCCGAAGCGGCATTGGGGTTATCCGTCTCAGCGGCGGAGATGCACTGGCGATTACGCGGACGTTAGTAAACGATCCGGAATTCTCTCCAAAACCACGTAACGCATATCTAAAACAACTCTACGACCCGAAAGCCGCTGAGGTCATTGACGAGGCCCTCATCACTTTTTTCCGTTCACCTCACTCATTCACCGGCGAGGATGTCGTTGAAATAAGCTGCCATGGTTCGCCTGTTTTGCTGCGGCAGGTGATGGACATTTGTCTTTCGCTCGACGCTCGAATGGCTGGCGCGGGCGAGTTTTCGCTCCGGGCATTGGCAAATGGGCGTATGGATCTGGCTGAGGCTGAGGCAATCCGTGATCTGATCGACGCTCAGACGACGGCGTCGGCGAGACAGGCCATCAGACAACTGCGTGGGGAACTTTCCGGCCAGCTGCAACCGCTCAAGGACGAACTGCTGAACGTTATCGTCGTGCTCGAATCGGCACTCGAATTTGTCGAGGACGATCTGCCGCCTGCTCAGCTCGAGAGCGTTGCTAAAAGCCTGACTGATATTTCGGCCGAGACCGCTCGTCTGGCGGGAACGTTTAAGGCTGGTCATCTGATCCGTGAAGGGTTGCGGGTCGCTCTGGTCGGACGGCCGAATGTCGGTAAATCGAGCCTTTTCAATGCTTTACTCGGCAGTGAACGGGCGATCGTGACCGAGATAGCTGGCACGACACGCGATCAGATCCACGAGCGATTTATCATCAACAACATTCCGATCTCGCTGATCGACACCGCCGGACTGCGTGATACGACGGACACGGTCGAGAGCATCGGCGTCGAGAGGTCAAAAGCACTGATGGCGGACGCCGATCTGGTGATCGTCATGCTGGACGCATCCGAGCCGATCGAGGCTGAAGATCATGAGATACTCGACAGCGTCAGCGGATTAAGTTTTATTGTCGCTCTGAACAAGATCGACAAGACTCCGTCGTTCGACATCGATCATATCGTCGCCGCTGAAAACTCGAAACTTGGTTACCTGAGATCGAGGATCACGCCCCTGTCAGCAAAGACCGGCGAGGGGCTCGACGATCTTCGTGAGGCGATAATCAGGCCCTTCAGTCCTGAGGATGTATCTACGTCCGGGTTTCTGGTTACGGACGCACGTCACCACGACCTGCTTGTGCGAGTCGGAAGCGAAATCGAAACATCGGTTGGACAGTTGAACAAAAAAATAAGCGAAGAGATCGTCCTGATCGGGTTGCATAACGCTCTCCGATATCTTGGTCAGATCACGGGCGAAACGACCACCGAGGACATGCTGACACGCATCTTTTCGACCTTCTGCATCGGAAAGTAAGAAGCGATAACAATCGATAAAGAAAACGACAGTAACATCGCTATTGTCATATAGAATAATAGTTTAACCCTACCACGAAATTTAGAGATTCCTATCAATAGTTCGATTTGGTTTGTATCTTTTTGTATCTCTGGTGTATCTTGAGAGCTGAAGATACAAATTAGGGGCCGATTGAAAAAGTGATGCTACATCCTGCTACATCCTGCTACAAGCAGCTACATCAGGCTACATCAGGCTACATCGGCTCAAAACATAAGTTTGTATCTCGTGACAGATGACTTCGAACTTACGACTTCTCAGGATATGCGGACATTGCGGTGAAGAATTTACTGCAAGGACGACCGTGACGAAATTTTGCAGCCAACTCTGCGGTTCGAGGGCCTATAAGCAGAGAGCACGGAAATCGGCGGCAAAGAGAAGCGATCGCGAGACCGAGTCGAGAATCTCAGCCCCGTTAACGGCTTTGCAGGCCCAAGACTTCCTCAGCGTGGACGATGCCTGTATCTTGCTCGGAGTAAGTCGATGGACGATAGGCCGGGCAGTTAAATCAGGTAAACTTCGAGCTTCGCGGCTGGGTCGGCGGATATTGATTCGTCGACTGGATGTGGATCAGCTCTTCCCGTGTTAAGAGGTTAAGGGTTTGGTCCAATTAGGAGAACGGTATGACTAAAGTATTCCTTCGGGAAAAAAAGCTCAATCATGGAAAGCGCGGACTCTATCTTGATTTTTATCCGCCCATTGTGAATCCAAATACTTTGAAGGAGACGCGGCGAGAGCACCTCCGAATTTATATATACGAAAAGCCTCGGAATGAATTGGAGCGTGAACACAACAAAGAAACGAAGATCCTCGCCGAATCGATCAAGAGCCGACGACAACTTGATTTGCAGTCTGCAGCGTACGGATTTGTTTCAAACCAAAGCCGCCAAATGGACTTCATTGACTATTTTCAAAAATTGGTCGAAACGAAACGTAAGACCACCTCAAAGAGCAACTCAGAAAATTGGTCGGCGGTACTTAAACATCTGGCCAAGTTTGCGGGTAAGAAGGTTCGATTCGCGAATCTCACTGAAGGTTTTTGTAACAATTTTAAGGAGTATCTTTTAAGTAATGACGATCTTTCTCGTAATTCCGCAGCGGCCTATTTCGACAAGTTCAAAGCCGCCGTTCGCGATGCGTCTGAAAGGAGGCTGATTGCTACAAACCCGGCCAGAAACGTCAAGTCGATCAAGCCGCAGGATACGCAGCGAGAGCATCTTTCGATCGAAGAGTTGCGTGCTCTGTCCAATACGAGTTTTATCTATGATGACCTCAGACGGGCGGCGTTATTCTCGGCACTTACGGGCCTAAGATATTCAGACATTGCAAAGCTTACATGGAGCGAGATTTGTAGCACCGACTCGAATGGTTCCACAATCCGCTTTCGACAGCAAAAAACTCGTGATACAGAGACGCTGCCGATCTCGGACGAGGCCGTTGCTCTGCTCGGGACCCGTTTCGAGCCAGACGATATCGTATTTAAGAATCTGAAATACTGGCAATGTTCGTATCTACCGGCTTGGACCACCGCCGCAGGTATTTCCAGAAAGATCACGTTCCACAGCTTTAGGCACACCTATGCGACTCTGCAACTTACACTTGGTACCGATATTTATACGATCTCAAAGCTGTTAGGGCATAGGAATGTTAGAACGACCGAGATTTACGCGAAGGTCGTCGATGCGAAGAAGAGCGAGGCCGCAGGAAAAATCCGGTTGGTATTGACCGAGAAGCAGGAGAAATTATGATTGCACCAAAAGGACCAACAATGCGGGAGACACCCGAACAGCGAAAAAGCCGAGAGACCGACGAAGAGAAAGTTCCCTTAAAGGCCGAGCAGGACCGGATCGCCTGGAAAGAAGAGTTGTCAAAAGAAGTCGCTGATCTAAACAAAAGTAAATGGATGCCGGAGGCTCTCAAAGCCTTCGGACAAGCAAGAGAGATTATAAGCGAACCCGCCATACCGATAGAGGGCGTTGATCCAAAATACAGCTCAGCGGCCATAACGATGGGAAAGCTAATTATGAAGCAATGTGCTTCGTTTTTGACGACGAGCGAAGAATTGTCGAACCTCGCAGAAGGGATAACAATGCTCGCTCTCAGCGAAGACCACCTTTTCAAACGATTCCCAGAGGAATATCAAAACATCGAAATCACAAATCTAGCGGTGGGCAATCCCATTGTCGGTCAGATTTGGACGAGTTTCGGCAAATCGGAACCATTTGGGCGTCGAAAGCTCAATGCTCCTAGAAGCATTGAGTTGGAAAGATTCGCGTCGACAATAAGGAAGATTTCCGACGATTACTATAATGACCATCCAATTTCCGAGAACAAACAGTTCGAAGAGGACGACGATAGGGAGGCAACTCCTAGAAATCTGTTTAGCTGGAAGCGGATTACGGACTATATGAGCACCCTTCCGGATTTTCCTTTGAAATACGCATACTTGCTGAAGATCAGGCGGAAGTTAGAAAACCGTGATCCGAGCGGCGAAATCCGGAGCGGTGGCTCTAAGCACTTTAGCGGCGACATAGACAAGGGCCTGTTTCGAAAATTGAGGGAAGAAATCGCGATTTATGACACGATCGGAAAAATAGCGCGCGAAGAATTTGAGTATTCCTCGGTTAAGAATGCCGATATAGACGACTCAATCGACGAAATTTCAACTCGGGCCGCGCATATTGAACCGAGAAACCAAAAGCAAGTGTTTTTGGCTTTGGAGTTTCTTCTACGAACGCTTGGAACGACGGGTGACGATACTGCCCAAGGCAAACTTATGTCGTTTCTATCGGGTTACAGCGGTGAGGAAATGCGAAAAAATTTCTCCCGCAGCGGAAAGTGGAATGATCGAATTGAGAGTATTAGGTGTGTGCGGGATGTCTTTCTTAACGCCAAAATGAATAAGGCCGTAATGAATAAGCTCGACGGCGAAATTGAAAATCTTAGGAAGAGTTCGTGATTTACAATGATCTCTCGAATATAGATTATCAAAACTTACCGAGCGATGTCCCTACAAACTGCCCTACAAACTGCCCTACAAAAATGCAAGAAATCCAGTAACAAAGGACAAGAACGAAAGGCATAGCCAACCATCATAACTCTCTTAATTGGAAGGGTTTACTTAGTTCTAACATTCCAATTCGGTATCCCTACAATTCAGCCTACACCCCGCTCACGGTTCATTCTTGATGTCTCGTTTTTCTGCTACGTTTGAAACGCAGAGGAATAAGTTAATGAACGACGCCATTACATTTACGCAACTTTCATCACCGGAAATCCGGAAACTCGTACGCGAAGAGCTTGAGTGCTTTTTTGCTGACAAGGTTCACCAAAAAATCGACAAAGACGAACTCGGCGGGATTGGGTTGGCAATGGAGGTAACGGGCTTGGCGAAAGCCACCATATATTCGCATGTGTCACGGCGATCTATTCCTCATAAGAAGCGGGGCAAGTTCCTCTATTTTTCAAAGTCTGAACTCATAGACTGGATTAATGGAGGCCGGCGAAAAACTCACGAGGAGATCAATTTAGTTGCTCAGGAATATTCAACAGCAAGAGGTAGATAAGGAGATTGAAATGACCGAAAAAGATATGGCCACGAGTATGAATCGTGGCCAAAAGAAAACAAGATTTGATGCGTATCAAAACAGGTTTACTAGTCAGAATTATACGAGTAATCCGCGGGCGAGTCAATGCACTTTTTGTCAGTCGGACTATATGAATTTTGCAGTTAACGGATGCTGCCAACGATGTCAGCAGCGTTGCGAATACGTTGTCCGAGAGCGGAGCGGAAAACGCGGGAGGGCGGTATGACAAGAAAGCAGCCCAAAACCACTACAGGCTCCACCTCGACAAGACAGGCGGCATCTGAATATCGCGCAAGAGGCTGGGCGATCGTCCCTATTCCTTTGAAAAAAAAGGCCCCGAATCTGAAGGGATGGCAAGACCTGGAGATCGTAGCCGAGAATGTAGATCAATACTTCAAGAACGAACTGCAGAACATCGGTGTTTTGCTTGGTGAGCGATCCGGGGGGTTGGTAGATGTGGATCTTGACTCGCCTGAAGCCGTGAGACTTGCGGACCATTTTCTACCAGCCACTTCTTGTATTTTCGGCCGGAAAGGAAAGGAGTCGAGCCATCGCCTCTATCTATGTGAGGAGGCCAAGTATCTGAAGTTTTATGACCCTTCCGTGGCGGCACCGACGAAACCAGGTGAACGTCACAGCCCCTGTATCGTTGAGATCCGAACTGGTAAAAATAGTAAGGGAATGCAGACCGTCTTTCCGCCTTCCGTTCATCCAAGCGGCGAACAGATAAATTGGGTCAAGAACGGTGAACCGGCCACGGTGACTGCAGACCAACTTGAAGTGGCCGTGATGCGGCTCGCGGCGGCGTCAGTACTCGCGAAGATCTGGGGCAGCACGGCTCGCCACGATCTCTCCTTAGCCCTTTCGAGTGCTTTGCTCCGACACGGGTGGAATGAGTCTGATGGCCGGTATTTTATCGAAGGGATATGTCACGCCGCAAATGATGAAGAAACGGAGGATCGCCTTCTGGCATTTGATGATACTGCCGCCAATATTGCGGCTGGACGCAAAACTACCGGCATCCCGAAGCTCACCGAGTTAATTGGGAAGACGGTGGTGGACAACATCTGCAAATGGCTTGAAATCAATCCCAAGACAGAACACAGCGAACGTCAACTTCAGGGCAAAGCGGGCGATGCGGACGGTCCGGACGATCAGGGGCGTAGTATGCGTGAGAACCAGTCGCAGAAGATCATGCACCTCGTTGACGCAGCCGGAGTAGGTTTTTTCCACACGGCCGACGGCGAAACATTTGCCTCGATCCCAGTAAATTCACATCGTGAAAACCACGACATTGGCTCGAAATTCGTGAAGAATTGGATTGGGCAGCAGTACTGGGAATCAGAGGAGAAGGTACCAAATTCACAAGCATTAAGTGATGCTCTGAATGCTCTTAAGGGAAAAGCTATTTTTGATTCGCCGCAGCACGAAATTTACGTCAGGCTCGCCGAGTTTGATAAGAAGATATATCTGGATATGGGAAATGAAGGATGGCAGGTCGTCGAGATTACCACACACGGCTGGAAAATCATTGAAGCGAACGATTGTCCGATCAAGTTTCGTCGACCGAAAGGCCAACTACCGTTGCCAACGCCAATAACAGGGGGTGATCTTAGGGAGTTGGGGAGTTACGTCAATGTGGTACCGGAACACGTCCCCCTGGTCTGTATCTACCTAGTCGCGTGCCTTCGGCCCGACAAGCCGTTTCCGATACTGTTGCTAAATGGTGAACAAGGTTCCGGAAAAAGCACAACCTCGCGGGTGTTGAAACGTCTTGTCGACCCAAATAAGGCGGAATTGCGACCGCCGCCGCGTGATGAGAGGGATTTGATGATCGCAGCGACTAATGGTTGGTTTCTGGTCTTCGACAATTTAGCGAAGATACCGGACTGGCTGAGCGACGCGCTTTGTCGTCTTTCGACCGGTGGCGGTTTTGGCACGAGAGCACTCTACGCAAACAACGAAGAAACGCTCTTCTCGGCTATGCGGCCCGTGATGCTCAATGGCATCACGGAATTAGCGTCACGTCCGGATGCCCTCGATCGAGCACTACTGATTAACTGTCCGAACATTTCAAAAACACGCCGCCGTGACGAAGCAACGCACTGGATGGAATTTGACACTGCCCACGCCCGACTTCTAGGTGCCTTACTTACAGCCCTTTCCACAACACTCGGGGAATTACCAAATGTTCATTTGGCTGAACTGGAAAGGATGGCCGACTTCCAATTATTCGGTGTTGCGGCTGAAAAGGTCCTAGGCTTTGACGCCGGCACATTTCAGAAGGCTTATTCGACGAACCGTCGAGAAGCCAGCGACGTAGCCATCGATAGTTCGCCAACCGCAATAATTGTCATCGCCTTCATTCTCCAAAACGGTGATTGGACCGGTACGGCGACCAAGCTTCTCGCGGATCTAAAGAAGTTCGCGGAGGATGAAAAGAGCCTCGGCATTCGGCTAGAAGATCTGCCAAAAAAGGCGAACTTACTTTCGGGAGAACTCAAAAGAACGGCCCCCAACCTCCGGGCAAACGGTGTCGAATTTTCCAAAAGCAAGAGCGGAAGTAGGACGATTTCGCTCCTAATGACAGTAAACGAATCGTCCGAATCGTCCGAATCGCCCAGCCCCAACAGCGATGCGGGATTTGAGGAGTCGGTGTCGGACGATCCAGACTATGAGGAGGACGATACCACTTTCCAAACCGACAACACAAATCCTTGGCAGACCAGTGATTTGGGCGGTTTGGACGATGTGGACGATTCTCTACAGAACCTCTCTAGTCCGAAAGTCAACATAAACAAAAACGCGTCAAACCGCGATTCGAGTAAACCCAGTTGCTCCACCGGCTTACCTATGGAGAGTGAAATTAGGGTCGACGATAGGCACGACCGCGGTCTGACGAATCTTGCAAATGAACGCAAGATCGTTGGTAAGGCCGGTGGTAGGGATTATGTGGTCTGTGTATGCGGACGAGACGCATTCGCCGGAAAAAATTGCGAATATTGCGGCATACCGGTGGTCGGCGTCTGACGCTTCCCATCTAAAGGGGGTTTGGCGCTCCCACGAGTGTTAGCACACTAGACCACGGGCCTTGAGGCGGCGACTAACTAATTCGTAAAGCCGTTGTAACAAAACACCGTTCATCTCGGCAACCTCATCTGCATCAAGCAAGCTCCTTGGTATGATCCGCACCTCGATCTTTGGTGGCAAGTCACATGTTATGCCAATTCGACGGCATTCGAGGCAAACAACAAACTCAACAGTCTATCTCACGAAAGCACTCGGCAAAGGAACATCGCCGGTTGTGCCGAACTGCTGTATCAAAATGCCGGCCGTAGAACGGTTGAAGTACCCTGTCGAGTTCGAGGGTCTGAACACCGCCGCGTCCATCTTGCCGTCGCCGTCGTAGTCGCCGGCGGCGGGAACGTCCGTCGAGGAACCAAATGGAACCCCAAAATACGAATAGTCCTCGCTCCTCAGCACGAACCAGTTCACGCTGGATGGCCTTCAGAACGCAATATCCGCCTTGCCATCGCCGGTGTAGTCCGCCGGCACAGCTTTGTCGGTCGTCGATCCGAACTGTGTCGCAAAAACTGTCGAATTTGAGCTTCTCCGGATCCACCACTCGGCGCCGCTTACACCGTTCGGCCGGAACACCGCAATGTCTGTCTTGCCATCCCCGTCATAATCGGCCGCGACGGGCTTATCACCACTCGCTCCGAATGTCACGATCTCGGTCCTGCCAGTCGATTTGCTGACATACCAAGTTACATTCGACGGCCTAAACACGGCCGCGTCAGCCTTGCCGTCCCATCATAATCCCCTAGAAACGGTACGTCGCTGGCAATGGGGGCTATCGGTCGGGTGCTGAACACGGTCCGCTGATGGGTTTGGGATGTCAACATCCGGATGCATTTTTCTTGCATTCTATGATCTAAGTCATATTCCGGAAATATGTTGAGCTATAGAATTCCAAACGACCAAGGATCTCGGGACGGTGATCAGTATGTTACCGCTGAAGATTCACGTTCCGGACGTGAATTACCATCAAAATCTTATTTCGTGCCAGGTGGCATGCCCCGTACACACGGACGCCCGCGGCTATGTGCGGGCGATCGCCGAGGGCCGATTTGAGGAAGCCTACCTTATCGCCCGCGGGCCTAATCCCTTCGCTTCGATCTGCGGCCGCATCTGTGGTGCCCCGTGCGAGATCGCCTGCCGTCGCGGGAAGATACCTAAAGTAAATGATGATGGAAAGTTTGTCGGCGTAGACCGTCCAATCGCGATCAGGGCGCTCAAACGCTTTGCCTGCGACCAGGCCGGGCCTGAGGCACGCACGACGGGCGAGGTTCTCGATTCGATCAGGGAATTTGTGCCCACGGTCGCAGCCGACGCTGAGGAAATGGCGGCGCTGCTGAGGTCAGGTGCCGCCGAATCGGTCAACAGCGCCGACGGCCGTCGCATCGCCATCATCGGGGCCGGGCCGGCCGGCCTATCAGCGGCACACGATCTGGCTCTAATGGGATTCAAGCCGGTGGTATTCGAGATCGAATCTGTCGTGGCCGGAATGTTAGCGGTGGGTGTGCCCGCCTATCGATTGCCTCGCGATCTGATCGAAAAAGAGATCGCCGTCATCGAGGCACTGGGCGTCGAGATCCGCTGCGGCGTGACGATTGGACGCGATATTTCGTTTGCACAGCTCCGCAATGATTTCGCCGCAGTGATCATCGCCGTCGGCGCCAAATCATCGCGCGGACTGGGTTTGATCGGCGAGAGCGGTCCGGGTGTGATCGGTGGTGTCGATCTGCTTCGGTCGGTATCGCTCGGCGAAAACCTCGAAATGGGCCGCGAGATCGTCGTCATCGGCGGCGGAAATGTCGCCTATGACGTAGCTCGGTCGGTCGTTCGCCAGATCGCGTTCGACACCGCACGCACCGCGGCACGACTCGCGGACACGGCAAATGTCCATCTCGTCTCGCTTGAGGGACCTGAGGAAATGCCAGCAGACACGATCGAGATCGTCGAAGGCGATGAGGAAGGCATTCGTCGAAGCAACGGATGGGGTCCAACCGAGATCGTCCGCGACGAAAGTGGCAAGGTGACCGGCGTTGCGTTTCGCAAGTGCCTGAGGGTTTACGACGAAGAGCGGAAATTCTCGCCTGTGTACGACGATGACGAGAAAAACGTCATCCCATGCGATACGGTCCTGTTAGCGGTCGGCCAGGCACCGGCTCTATCGTTTTTGGAAGACGGCGGAAAAGATGTAGAACGTATGCGCGGCGACTGGCTCAAGGTTGACGCCGCCACGCTGCAAACCACGGCGAAAGGCGTCTTTGTCGCCGGCGATCTGGCCCACGGAACGCGCTTGCTGATCGATGCCGTTGCCTCGGGCAAGGCAGCCGCGCGTTCTGTTTATCACTACCTGACCGGAAAGACCCTCGAACACGAACTGATAAAAACTCATGTCGTTCTCGACCGATACAGGCGTGAACGCGGTTACGAATCGATCCGTCGTGTCGAGGTGCCGACGATCGAGCCGTCCGAGCGTCTGGAGCATCCCGAAAATGTCGTTGAGATCGGTTACAACCGGGAACAGGCGATGCGGGAAGCCTCGCGCTGTCTTGATTGCGGCGTTACGCCGGTGTTCGACGGCAGCCGCTGCGTGCTGTGCGGCGGATGCGTGGATGTCTGTCCAACCGAATGCCTGAAGCTCATTTCGCTCGACAAGCTTGATTTTGATACGCCGATCGACCAGATGATCAATTCCTCGATCGGTGACGACGCCGATCTAAGTGAAAACTCAGCGATCCTCAAGGACGAAGACCGATGTATCCGTTGTGCATTGTGCGCCATTCGCTGCCCGGTCGACGCAATTTCAATGGAGCGAGTCACATTTTCAACAAACTGGAGTTCTGTATGACGACACATCCAAGCGAAAAACAATCACGTTTTGATCCGGAACCGATGCCGCGGCGTGACTTTCTGGGCATGGCGGCACTCGGCTCGATGGCAGCGGCCTTCGCACTTTCGATCTTCGGGATGCTCAAACTTCCCAAAGCCGCCGTGTCAGCTTCGCCTGCGAAAAAATTCAACGTCGCGTTGCCGGACACACTGCCGGAGGGCGAGGCGTTCGTTCCGTCCGGGCGCAATGTCGCAGTCTTTCGTGACGGCGAAGGTGTTTTTGCTATTTCGACCATCTGCACGCATTTGGGATGTATCGTCAAAACAAGTGCCACCGGATTCGATTGTCCATGCCACGGCTCGGGCTTTCAAAAGGATGGAACCGTGCGAAAAGGCCCCGCACCGAAACCCCTGCCGTGGTTAAAGGTGTCAAAGAACGGCGGTTTGATCACCATCGATGAGGAAGCAACTGTAAAGACCGGAACAAAGGTGTAGATCATGAAAGCAGAAGGCTATTCAGCGTTACACGAATTTTGGATCAACCTGCGGGGGATCCCGAATCACGTCTATCGGGCGATGTTTCGCGGCGGTCCGCCAAAGACGGATCGGACTCGGTCTTCATTCATCTTCGGAAATGTCTTTCTCCATCTGCATTCGGTCCGCACCCATCTCTGGAGTCTTCGTTGGAGCACAACGATGGGCCTCGGTATTATGACGACCGCGGCATTTCTGATAACGCTGATCACCGGCATTCTGCTGATGTTCTACTACAAGCCGTACCCGGATGTAGCATACCAGTCCATAAAGGACATTCACTTTATCGTCCCGACCGGACGGTTCATGCGGAACATTCACCGCTGGGCTGCAAATGTGATGGTGATAGCTGTGATCATCCACATGGCGAGGGCGTTTTATACGGCTTCGTATCGAAAACCACGGGAATTCAACTGGTTCATCGGTTGGGGATTGTTGGTCACGACATTAGGGCTGTCGTTCACAGGTTATTTACTTCCGTGGGATCAACTCGCATATTGGGCGATCACTATCGGAGCCAATATCGCCCAAAGTCCGCGTGAGATCACGGACGCCCTCGGGATCACGGCCTGGGCAGACATAGGCGGGCTACAGCGTGAAATCCTGCTGGGATCGGATAAGGTGGGCGAAGAGGCGTTGATCAGATTTTATCTGCTTCATGTAATGATCTTGCCGCTTACGCTCGTAATGTTGATGGCGGTACATTTCTGGCGGATCCGTAAAGACGGCGGCCTGGCAAAACCGGCCGACGCCGACGAACGGGTCGCGGATGAAGCGAAAGAGTTTTATCCCGTTTTTACCGATACACCGACAAAAACCTATCATCTCGCCGCGATAGTCAAGGGCAAAACGCCCGCCGTCGGCACCGGGCCGGAGCACACCGTCCCGTCGATGCCGCACCTCTTCTACGCCGAACTCGGCGTGTTAATGCTGACCACGTTGATCTGTCTGGCTCTGGCGTTTATCTCGGACGCACCGCTAAAAGAACTGGCAAATCCGCTTGTACCTGAGAATCCGGCAAAGGCTCCATGGTATTTTCTCGGACTGCAGGAGATCGTTTCGTTCTCAGCCTTTATGGGCGGGATCGGAATTCCAATGCTGTGCGTGATCGGTCTTGGACTAATACCATTCCTCGACCGCGAAAAGGAAGGAACGGGCGAGTGGTTCGGCGGGCCCGGCGGCTGGAAGCTGGTCAAGTGGTCGACCCTTGTTGGATTTGCCGCGGCGATCGCAGTTGAGGCGTTTGCGATCAAATTTGGTTGGCTGCGCGAGTGGTTTCCCGATATTCCTCAGCTATTTATTACATTTATCAATCCGGGAACGGTCCTTACGGCAATATACGCCGCCTATTCGATCTGGGCCGTTCGCAAATACAATTCGACACGTGCCGGAGCACTGGCCCTGTTTACGTGCTTTTTATGCGGTTTCATTGTGCTGACCGTGATCGGTACATATTTCCGCGGGCCGAACTGGGATTTCTTCTGGTCACCGTCTGATTGGGGAGGCCATTGACGCTATGAACAAGAATAAGTACCTGTTGATGGTCTCAAGCATCGGAGTATTTCTACTTCTCGCGGCGGCGGCCATTTCAGAGAACTTCATGAAGGATTGGCACGGAATTCAGAACAGTGCCAAGACGACTGAGGGTCCTATCGATCAGCGGTTGCGGCAGATCGTCAATCCGAATCTGAAGGTCACCGACCGCTGCGTTACCTGTCATGTCGGTATGGCGTCCGGCGAGCAGATCACGACAGATCAAAAGGTCGGTGCCGCACATAAGCCGGTAGTGCATTCGCCGACTGAGATCGGCTGCACAACCTGTCACGGCGGTCAGGGCCAGGCGACGGAAAAGGATGATGCTCACGGCAACGTTCATTTTTGGACCGAGCCGATGCTACCGGCAAAATATGCATACGCAAGCTGCGGCACCTGTCACACACCGCTTAATGTGCCTAACTTGCCGACGCTGGAGAACGCACGAAAGACATTCGAAAGGCTCGATTGTTACGCGTGTCACCGGCTGGACGGCCGCGGCGGAACGCTGCGTCCGGGCGGAAATGTAACGGGAATGGAAGGCCCTGACCTTTCGCACGTTGGGCTAAAGGGATACAACGCCGAATGGTACACCGCTCACTTGCAGAAGTCTCAGCAGGACGTCGACGGCGCCTGGAAAACCTCATTCCGGGAAATAAACGAAGCGGATCGTGCGTCGTTGAAGGTTTTGCTCGACACGTTGATGGGAGCTCCAAAGCTGATCGAAGCCAGAGCTCAGTACAACACTGTTGGATGCACGGGCTGCCATACCATCGGTACTTTTGGCGGCGATGCAGGCGTTAATTTGTCGCTTTCGGGCTTCAAAGATCCAAATCAGTTGAATTTTACAAAGGTTCCCGGCGAACGCACTCTTTCAAACTGGATCCGCCAGCATTTCCGTTCACCGGCGTCAACGGTCGCCGGATCGCAGATGCCGGCTCTGGGCCTGTCTGAAAATCAGATCGATCTTTTGACGCTCTACACTTTGTCGCTGCGGCGTCGGACACTACCCGACATCTATCTTCCGAAAGACCGCATCAAGGCGATGCGTTTCGGTGCCCGCGAATTCGCGAATGACGGCGAGACGATCTACACGGCTGTCTGTTCGAGCTGCCACGGAGCCAACGGCCGGGGTAGCCGCTTCCCGGGAAGTGTGCCGAATCCGTCGATCACAAACGCGGATTTTCTACAGTTGGCATCCGACGATTTTATCTACCAGTCAATAAAGAACGGACGTCCAGGCCGTCCGATGTTGCCTTGGGGCGACCGCGTGAACGGACTAAATGATGAAGAATTGCGTGCCGTCGTCGCGTATGTTCGCGGGCTTGGCGGCAATGTACAGGCACTGCCGGACCCGAAACCACAAATTTGGGCGGCCGGCAGCGTGGATGTCGGAGCATTGCTCTTTGCGTCGAATTGCTCCGGATGTCACGGAAAATCCGGCATCGGAGCGGACGGCCCATCTCTCAGCAACAAGATGTTTCTTTCAAGTGTCTCGGATACGTTTATGGTCGAGACGATCAGGCGTGGGCGAAGCGGGACCGTCATGCAGGGATTCGGCAATCCCTCTCCAATTCGGCGGGTGCTGACCCAATCCGAGATCGAATCGATCGTTGTCTATCTGCGTTCAATAGGTGCGAAGTAGTTGAGTAAAAGCGAGGAATGATATGAAAAAGGAAATTTCACGACGCGAGTTTATGGCGAGAATATCGGCAGCCGGATTTGGTGCATTGGTCGCGTCAACCACCAACGCCTGGGGCCTGGAGGCAATCACCAATCCCCTCGCGGCCTACCCGAACCGCGATTGGGAAAAGGTCTATCGCGACTTGTGGGCATACGACTCGCGTTACACATTTACGTGCGCACCGAACGACACGCATAATTGCCTGCTAAATGCCCATGTCCGGCAGGGCGTCATTACCCGCATCGGTCCGACGATGAAGTATGGCGAAGCTGTTGATCTGCTCGGCAACGGAAGTTCACATCGCTGGGACCCGCGTGTTTGCCAAAAGGGTCTTGCTCTGACGCGTCGATTTTATGGCGACCGGCGTGTCAACGGAACGATGGTTCGGGCCGGATACAAGAAATGGTACGACGACGGTTTTCCTCGTGGAAAAGACGGTCGGCCGGATGAGAGCTACTTTAACAGGGCCCGCGATGAATGGATACGGATGACGCATGATGAAGCCGCCGTGATTGTCGCCGCAGCTCTAAAGAATATTACTGAGACATACACCGGCGACGAGGGCAAGCGAAAGCTCAAAGAACAGCACTACGACGAAGCGACAATCGAAGCCACGCAGGGCGTGGGCACGCAGGTGATGAAATTCCGCGGCGGAATGCCGCTCCTTGGGATGACCCGTGTGTTTGGAATGTACCGGATGGCAAACTCGATCGCATTGCTCGACTCGCACATTCGCGGCGTTGGCCCCGACCAGGCGATGGGGCCGAAGGGTTTCGATAACTACTCATGGCATACCGACCTGCCACCCGGACATCCGATGGTCACTGGCCAACAAACCGTCGAATTCGACCTAAATGCCGTCGAACACGCGAAAACAGTCGTCGTTTGGGGAATGAACTGGATCACGACAAAGATGCCCGATGCCCACTGGTTGACCGAGGCTCGAATGAAGGGCACTCGGGTCATAGTGATCGCATGTGAATACTCGGCGACCGCTACCAAGGCGGACGACGTCTTGGTCGTCAGGCCGGGGACAACACCTGCACTCGCACTCGGTTTTGCCAACGTGATCCTTCAGGAGAATCTTTACGACAAGGAATATGTCCGGCAATGGACAGACATGCCGATACTAGTTCGGATGGATTCGCTTAAATATTTGAAAGCTGCCGAGGTTTTCGGCGGCGATCCGGCGGTTCTCAGACAGACATATATAGTAAAGGAGGGCGAAAAGGAACCTCCGCCGATCCAGCAGACCACTCAAAATGTCGTTCCCGAGAAACTGAGGGCCGAATGGGGCGATTACGTCTGGTGGGACACCAAAACAAATTCGCCGAAACCGCTGACCCGTGACGAGGTTGGTAAATACTCAAAAGTTGGCGAAGCTCTGCTCGAAGGCTCGATCGAAGTAACGCTGGCAGACGGCAGCAAGGTGAAATGCCGTCCGGTCTTTGATCTCGTCAAGGAATATACGGCACATTTCACTCCGCAGACGGTCGAGGAACTGACCTGGGCACCGGCCGGCGCCGTTCAGACGCTGGCTCGTCATTTTGCAAAAGACTTCGGCACCACGCTCTTTGCATTGGGAATGGGTCCGAACCAGTTCTTTAACAGCGACAACAAGGACAGGGATGTATTTTTGCTCGCGGCTCTGACCGGAAATGTAGGGAAAATGGGAGGGAACGTCGGGTCATACGCCGGCAATTACCGTACTGCGCTATTTAATGGAGCTCCGCAATATATCAACGAAAATCCGTTCGATATCGAGCTTGACGAGACAAAGCCGGCTCGTCCAAAACAGTACTGGAAGGCCGAATCCGCACACTATTACAATCACGAGGACCATCCACTTCGCGTCGGCAACAGGCTGTTGACCGGTAAGACACACATGCCGTGTCCGACCAAATCGCTATGGTTCGCCAACGCCAATTCGATACTCGGTAACGTCAAATGGCATTACAACATGGTCGTAAATGCCATACCGAAGATCGAGTTGATCTGTGTTAACGAATGGTGGTGGTCCACATCCTGCGAATACGCCGACGTGGTTTTCGGCGTTGATTCATGGGCGGAACTTAAGCACCCGGATATGACCGCGTCGGTCACAAATCCGTTCCTACTGGTATTTCCAAAAACACCGATCCCGAGAATTTTCAACACGATGGGCGATATCGAGGTTTACGCACTCGTCGCGTCGAAACTCGCCGACCTGACCGGAGACCAGCGGTTTAACGACTATTGGAAATTTGTCCGCGAGGACCGAACTGATGTGTATCTGCAACGAATCCTCGACCATTCGACCAATACCAAAGGTTATTCGTTCAAGGACCTTCATGAAAAAGCGATAAACGGTGTTCCGGCAATAATGAACAGCCGGACGACGCCCAAAAATGTCGGATCCGACCAGATAATAGATTCGTCGCCGTGGTTTACAAAAAGCGGCCGGCTCGAATCATATCGGGAAGAAGATGAATTCATCGAAGCCGGCGAAAATCTGCCAGTGCATCGCGAACCCGTAGATTCGACATTCTACGAGCCGAACATCATCATTTCGCCACCGCATGAAGCGATGCGTCCGAAAGGGCCTGAGGATTACGGCGTCAAACGCGACGACCTGTCGAGTGAGATCCGCTGCGGCCGCAACGTCGTTTATACCTGGGAAGAAGCCAAAAAGACCGCTCATCCGCTTATCAAAGACGACTATAAATTCATATTCCATACGCCAAAATTCCGTCACGGATCGCACACAACTCCGATCGACACGGATATGAACGCGATGCTATTCGGTCCGTTCGGAGACATATATCGACACGACAAACGATCACCGTTCGTGACCGAAGGCTATGTCGATATCAATCCGACAGATGCACAGGAACTAGGCGTTGCCGACGGTGACTACGTTTGGATCGACGCCGATCCTGAGGATCGGCCGTTCCGCGGCTGGCAGAAGGATAAGAAGAATTACGACCTTGCCCGACTACTATGCCGAGCAAGATATTATCCGGGCACGCCGCGGGGCGTGACGCGTATGTGGTTCAACATGTACGGAGCGACACCCGGGTCACAGCAGGGACAAAAGGAACGCAAAGACGGATTGGCAAAGAACCCGCGAACGAATTACCAGGCGATGTTTCGTTCGGGCTCACATCAATCGGCGACGCGGGGCTGGCTGAAACCGACGTGGATGACCGATTCACTTGTTAGAAAGGGAATGTTCGGCCAAGCGATCGGGAAGGGCTTTGCTGCCGATATTCACTGCCCGACCGGAGCTCCGCGCGAATCATTCGTGAAGATAACGAAAGCTGAGGCTGGTGGAATTGGAGAAGAGCCGTTATGGCGGCCTGTCAAACTCGGTATTCGCCCGAGAACCGAATCGGACGCAATGAAGAGATATCTGGCCGGTGAATTTATCGGTAAGAAATAGAAATTGAAATGGACGCCACCAAGCTGCATTTACTATTCAACTATCTTCCGCTCATCGGAACCGCAATCGGACCGATCGTCCTTATCTACGGTGCGAGGAAATTTAACGTCAAAGCACAAATGACCGGCTTTGGGATTCTTGTTTTGACGGCGATCGCGACTCTGGTCGTTTTTGGGACCGGTGAAGCTGCCGGAAAGGGCACGGATCTGCTGGTCGGGCAGGTCTGGACAAATATTCAGGAGCATAGGCGATCGGCTTTGCCGGCGTTCGCCGCGGTCGAAGCAACTGGGATCTTCGCACTTTTCGGAGCGATCAATTCAATGCGAAAAAAGGCAGTGACGATGTGGCTTGTGGTCATAATTTTAGTGCTCTCGCTTGCGTCGATCGGTTTTACGGCACGAACAGCTTATCTTGGCCGATCAATTCATCAGGTGGAAGCCCAAATAGCGAAGTAGGAAATTGAGTTTTCGAATTAACAAAGAAATGAGGTCATCAATAATTCAACGACACGGAGAAAAAAACATATGGCACGCGTAAATAATTGGCAGCTTGGGCGGGAAATGTCCTACTGGTATCCGGAAAGCCGTCCGCAAAAGCAATTTGCCGCGGTTTTCGATACGAACAAATGTATCGCGTGTCAGACATGCACGCTGGCGTGTAAAACGACTTGGACCTCCGGCAAGGGCCAGGAATATATGCTCTGGAACAACGTCGAGAGTAAGCCTTACGGATCATATCCACTCGCATGGGATCTCAATCTTCTTAGTCTTCTCGACGGCCAGAATTGGGGCGAAGAGAATGGCCAATCGGTCTATAAGGGCAGCACGATTTTTGAATCGGCTCCGGCCGGCGAGCGGGTGCTCGGTTGGCGGCCCGAAGACGAAGACTATGCGTACCCGAACGTGGGCGAAGACGATTGTGCCGGCGGTATCGAGCGGGGTGCCAGTATCGAAATTCCGCATCAGATGGCTTGGTTCTATTACCTCGCACGTATCTGCAATCACTGCACTTATCCGGGATGCCTGGCATCGTGTCCGCGTGGGTCGATCTACAAACGGCCTGAGGACGGGATCGTTCTGGTCGATCAGGAACGATGCCGCGGCTATCAGGAATGTGTTCGGGGATGTCCTTATAAGAAAGTATTTTTCAACACGATGACATCGACATCCGAAAAGTGCATCGCCTGTTACCCTAAGATCGAGCAGGGCCTGTCGCCACAGTGTTTTGCCAACTGCATTGGCAAGATCCGCGTAGCGGGATTTATCAATACGCCCGACAAGGCCCAGGCTGATAATCCAATCGATTATCTTGTCCATATCAAAAAAGTAGCTTTGCCGCTCTTCCCGCAGTTTGGACTCGAGCCAAATGTCTATTACATTCCGCCGATCCATGTTCCGACCGCGTTCACCAAACAGATGTTCGGCCCTGGTGTCGATAAGGCAGTCGAGGTTTACCGTAATGCTCCGAACGATCCGGACCTGACGAGTCTTTTGGGACTGTTCGGTTCTACGGAAGCGATCATGCGTAAGTGGAAACGCGTAGGCGACAAGGCGATCGGCATGGACGAAAACGGTAAGGAACTCGTCAATGTGCCCTTCAAAGAACCCGTTAACGTTCGCCCGGCATTCGACAAGCTCTATCAGATCACGCGGACAAATTGTCCGTGAGGAGGTTTAATATGCGATTGATAATATCGCTTTTGCTCATTGTTCTTATTTTCGCCGCCGCATGCAAAAAGGCTCAGGTCGCGACGCCAGAGGTCAATGTCGCCCAGGTGAAAGAGCTAACGCTGGACCCTAACGGCCCCGTCTGGGACGCCGTTTCGCTTCACGTATCGAAATTGATCCTACAGGATCTGGTCGATCCGCGTTTGATGGAACCGTCGACGCTGGAGGTACAGGTCAAGGCAATAACGAACGGCACTGAGATCGCGTTTCGGCTCGAATGGCTCGACGAAAGCCAGAGCGACATGCCAGGGCCAAAGCATTTTATGGACGGATGTGCGGTGCAATTACCCGCCAAGATCGACCCGAATGTGCCTGCACCGCAAATGGGCGAGGCAGGAAAGAATGTAGAGATATCATTCTGGCGCGCGGACTGGCAAGCGATCGTCGAGGGGCGGGCAGACAATATCAACGCGATATATCCGAACGCCTCGATCGACCATTACCCGTCCGAGGCAAAGCCCCTCGAAGGCAACCCCCAGGCTCAGAACGAAGCAGCATTGCGTTACGCCCCGGCCCGGGCACTGGGCAATCGCCGAGCGGGCCCGCGGGAGCAACCGGTCGAGGATCTGATCGCCGAAGGCCCGAGCACTCTATCGCCCGCGGCGAACGCGGTCTCGAAAGGAAAAGGCGTCAAAACCAAAACCGGATGGGCGGTGGTAATATCGCGGCCGATGCCCTCAGGATTTGCGCCGGCTACGCCTTCGCAAATCGCATTTGCCGTCTGGGAAGGCTCGCACATCGAAGTCGGAGCAAGAAAGATGCGAACCGGTTGGGTGCCGTTGATCCTCAAATGATCGCAGGAGTACACAATGGCGTCTATAAGCAGTCTGATGAAGGTTCACAAGGTGATCGATGATCTGTTCTTCGGGCACCAGAGGGCATTGCTCCATTTCGATTTCGAAAAGGCTCTCCGTCTGTTGGCGGCCTATGAATCGACGCTGTTGAGCCATATGAAGGACGAAGAAGACATCCTGCTCCCGGTTTACGAAGAGCGTGGAGAATTTCCCGATTCGGGAGCCCCAAAACTCTATTTTGACGATCATGCAAAGATGCGGTCCCATGTCGATCTATTTAGAGAAACAACGTCACAGATCGCGGCGGGACCAGACATTGAAAAAACACTATTGCAGCTTCTGGACCGCGAAGCATTCTATTTGAGGCTATGCACCCATCATGACCGTCGGGAAGCGGATTATCTTTACCCGATACTTGATGCGATCCTGTCTGAATCTGAAAAGTCCGAACTGCTCGGCCGTGTCGCTCTTCGCGGAGAAATAAGATAACCCGGTGAAAAATATGAAAACCCAGAGATCAGAGAACTTAAATTTGTTGCAAGATGCGGCCGAATGGCGTCTGATCAGTCTGCTCTTTGATTGTCCAAATCAGGAACGGCTCGAACAAATAGACTCGCTCAGCCAGACAGTTACAGATAAGAAACTAAAACGAGCAGCAAAGTTCGCCAGTAAGGAAGCGTCTGAAGGGCTATTCCACTCGATATTCGGCCCCGGCGGCCCGGCTCCTGGTCGCGAGGTCAGTTATCGCGGTTGGGTGCAGCCCGGATATTTGTTATCCGAATTGTCGAGTTTCTACGACGCCTTTGCATACAAACCAAAAACCGACGAGGTCCCGGATCACGTCGCCGTCGAAACCGGATTCATAGCCTATCTGAGGCTGAAGGAGGCATTTGCATCTGAATGCTTGGACACCGAAAGTGCCGCGATCACGGCAGATGCGTCAAAGACGTTTATCGACGAACATCTATCAAAATACGCCGAACAGATGTCCAAAATTCTCTCAAATTCAGGGATCGAATACCTGTCGCTTGCCGGTGCGGCGCTTTTCAAACGAGTTGGAAAAGACAAGGACAAAACAAAACAGCGATTTCTGCCGGTTCTTGAAGATGACGGGGTCGAAGATGAGATCGTTTGCGGCATCACGTAAAAGTCAGTTCAAAGAGACTATAGGCTCATCACATTGGACATCGCAGCGAGCGATGAGTCGGACGATCAGGTCTCGCTATCAAACGCCTGCCGCTTCCGCGATAAGCAGATCGACTAGAAAACCCCAAATTTCACTTTTTTGCGGCGTTGCGGCCGAAGGTGATGAATCTTGGGGTTTCAGGCTATTGTGGCTAAGTCTGCCGACAGACGCTTCAATGAACTGAGCTTGAGAACGCGTCGCTTTCCATTTTAATCGCTCGCGGAAAGAGCACGTTGTTCTCAAGATGAATATGTTGGTGAATGTCCCGCTCAAACTCACCCAGACGATGATAAAGTGCCGTAAAGCTCGGACATGCCTCGGGCGGCAATGCGTAATCATTTGTGATCGCACGCATTTTCACCAAGATCTCGCCCACCGCTTCGTGCTCCATATTCATCATGCTAATTGGATGCTGCACGGTTCCGAATGGAGGAAATGCCGCAGTAAAATTGTGCAGAAAGCTATACTCAAGCTTCTGAATATAGGGAAACAGCACCATTTCCTCTTTGACCATATGCGGTTCGAGGTCGTCACAGATCTCCTGGAAAAGCTCTTTCAGCTCAAGCAAATATGGATTGTGATCGCCATGGCGGCTCGCCACCTTTGCCATAAGGGGCGTTAACTGTTCCATCTCGGACCTTGTGTAAACATGATGTTTATCTAGGATATGATCGATCAGGTCGCTTAGTCCCATTTCGGCATATTCACTTCGCTCCGAACCGGCTGATTGGTCTAAAACGCTGTCGATGCGTGTCAAAACGGAATCGGGGCTCGCTCCGACATTATGGCAAGCTTCGTCAAACGGCGTATTCCCATGACAGCAATAATCGATCTTAAACTCCTCGAAAACGCGGGTCGTGACCGGCATCTCAAGCGCTATTTCACGTACTGTTTTCCCTTGAACATTGATCATCTATAAATTCCTCCAAATAAGTACTTCGATCAAATCATCGCGTACTCCCGGAGGAAAAAATATGATTTCGGTCATGTTGCCCGCCGAATTGCGGAAATTAGCAGGCGTTGTCGCCCATGGGATGTGGATAGCGGTCAGATTGGTCGTCGTCGTTATGGGCGTTAAGGCAGACAAAATCCTTTTCGATAAGGAATTTCAGCTCGGTTCGGGCGTCGATAGTCTGACGACCCTCAATACTCACATCTTCGCTCGCGGCCCACAGATCAATGATCGGACTTGGAACAGATACCGTTATTCGCCCACTCGCGAAGGTGCCCGAAAAATGATCGCTCGTTGATCTTTCGAGCGTGTAATAAAAATTGTTCTCGTCGTCAGGGCCGAAATTCACAGTCTCTTCGATACGTCCGCTTTGTTCTAGGTCCGCCACTTCAGACCTGCCCAAACGAAATCTCAATGTGTTGCCTTTGATCCTGATTTTCATTATCCCAATTTCAACTGAACCTCTTTTACGAGAACCATATCACCAGGAACCACGCAAAATTATGATCCAAATCACGTTTTGTGCAATCTTGATCTGAACCTACCTCAACAATCTTTGCAGTGGCTCGGTTGATTCCAAAATGATCCGACCTCTTACAATCTGAAAACAGCCTTTGGCGGCCAATTTTCGCACTACCCGAATGGTAGTTTCCAACGAGAGTCCCGACATTTCGGCAATGTCCTGTCGACGATGGGGTATTTTCTTTACGACATCTCCGTTCATGTCGCCAACTAGACGTAAAAGCACGTTTGCGATCCGTTGTTCTGCGGACGACGTTGCCAATATCTGGACCGTCTGAGCACGCTCGCGCAAAATACCACACATTTGCCCGGTGACCATGGACGAGAATTCAGCCGACGTTCTCATCAAATCCAGAAAATCGCTCCGGGGAATAAGCAGAACCTGACTTTCGACGATCGCGACCGCGGTAGCCGGAAACCGCTTTCCATCCATTGCGGGCGGGATCGCGAATATCTCGCCGGATCGAAATACCCCGATAATGATCTCCTTTCCCGGTTCCGGATAGCGGACCATTTTTATCTTGCCACTGAGCACAATCGGCAAAAATGTCGCATCCTCGCCCTCGAAAAACAGGTGTTCGTTTGCTCCGATGAGCTTCTTCGTTCCAGCATCAAAGAGGCTGTTTGTAAGCTCGGCGCTGAAATGGTCAGCGATATGTCTTTTAACAATATTCAAAAGCGGCTCCGGTTCAAAAAGTAACAGCGGTCATAAGAACTAAATCTTTAGCGCATTATGTTGAGAATCATAAACTGATTTGGTGAAAACTGATAATCCTTAGACTTGCTTGAGGTGACAAGATGAGAAATTTCCTAACAGCAATGATCTTGCTTACCGGCAGGGGTCATCATTGCTTGCCGGCGGAGTCCGTACGATCGGCACACGCGGCGGTTGGATGCAGCTCGGTTTTACGCCGCCGGTCTCAAAAGATCGGCTGGGCATCTACGGATCGATAGGTGTCGATGATCCGAACGATGCCGATCTGATCAGCATGACTAACCGCGACTGGCGGATCCGTAATCTGGTTTTTGCAGGAAATATGGTCTATAGATTTACGCCGCAGTTTTCCGTCGGCGCCGAATTTCGGCGTCTGATGACCAACTATCTCATCAGCGGCCGCCGGAACTCAAACCACGTGAATTTGGGGGCATCGTATTCGTTTTAAGTCAGTGCTAGTTGTCGTTGATAGGGATACTGAGCGCGACATGGCGGTTGAGATTCCCTCCCTAATTAGTGGATTCCAGGTAAATTTCAAATTTGAACCGGTAACGGCCAACTCTGCGACGGTCACGTACATCGGTAGACGTCATCCACCGTCAATTCAAGCAGTTAGATTTGAATGCCGCGGCTAATGAACTCCTAAATCGTCATGTTTACCGGAAATTTTCCCCCCAATTTTTTCGGGACTGGTTTCTGACAAATATAGGGAAATGAACGGCGACCGATTGCTTTCCAAATAGCCACGGGTAAAGGGTGTGGAGTCTCATGGGACTCTTTTACGGGCATACCCCCCTTCGTCGAAGGCGTACTGGACGCAAGCGTTAAATTAGAAAGATGTTAATTGCCGTGATCGAATACGTAGTTCCCAAATGTCGCTCGTCGAGACTCCGATCGATCATCGCCAAGAGCTCAAGCCACTCGGCCCGAACTTCGACCGTCAATCCTCTGACCTCCCGTAAGTCTTATGTTTTTGACAAATCGATAAAAAGCCGAAAAAAAATACGCAGCCTATGCAGAGCCAGTTAGGAGGGTGATCGTCTAATGCACTTTCGATCTAACGACTATCGAAAACAGCTCCAACCTTAGTATTTATCAACGTCACATTATCGACCGTGATAAAAGCAAAGCTATCGTCGTGTTGCGAACGGCCGAACATTTTGGTGGGATTATTGGTGGTGGGGCGAAGAAGCACCTATCGATGCCATTCCCGTCCACTGGCTCGATGGGCTCGAATTGAGAAAGGAGATCGAACAATTAGCCGAAGACCTGCATGCCGCATCACTCGGTGTGGACCTATCGGATCGTTACCCGGGATGGTAACGATGCAGGCATTCGACGATTGTCATGCCGGTCATCAACGGTGATAACCCGTCATTCACATTGAAAGCGGTTCACATTGCTCTGATGATATTACGACTCAAAACAGCTGAAAACGGCACAGAACGGGGAGTTTTGCACCCCATTTGTATCTCACCTAGATAGTCGAGTTCATAACCACAATAGATACAGTAAGTTAGCAATTTGACCTTCTTTCTGCATCGGAAAGTAGCCCTTTAATTAAAAACTGCGGCTCTGACGAGCAGGTCTTCGAGACCGGGCTCTTTCGGATTGCGCGGTTTGCCCGGGTGAATAATCGAAACCTGGCAACCTTCGGCCGCCTCGACCAGTTGACGGAATGTACCTGCGTCCGGGTCGGCAACATAAGCCTGCTTTTCGGCGTTGTACGCAAACATTTTGTTGTTGAGTATCGTGCACTCGTTACAGGACGTGCATCGCGGCGTCTCGATATACGGATCGTCACCGTGGTCCTCGGCCGGTGCCGTTTCAGCCGCGATCGTTTCAGCAACGGGCTCCGGAAGGTCTTCAGCGGCGACGGTAACGGTATCTCCCGCCGCCGTGGCGTTACGTTCGGCGGCGATGAGGCGTTCGGCATGCGAATTATGAATGCCGCCGAGTTCCTGCAAACTGTGCCACATCGTCAAACATCGACGCACTTCGGCGAGAGTACGGTCGTCGATGATCGCTTTACTAAGATTGCCGTTCTCGTCGACCACGGTAATGCACGGAACGTGATCGGGTAAACCGGTTAGATCCGCCTGCAATGCGTCCGGAACGGATATCATCGTGTCGTTCCAGTCGTCTTGACCGACTACTGCGTAATGCTCCCGGAAACGCTCATCCATTGCCATAAAATCGGCCAACGTAAAGGCGAGCGGTTCTGATCGGGCTTGAAAAGCACTATCTTCGTAAGCAAATGTGTGTACGGGCCAATCGTCGTCCGGGCTGGGATTGTCGTCGACGGTCAGGCGGGTTGCCCAGTCGGAACCGGCTGACGGGTCGTAAACGATAGATGGAAATACACGAGATTCCTTCGCGGCGGCTGAAACTAGATACGCCGGCACGTCGCCGGTATGGCCGTTGACGCCGGAAAAGACGCTGAACAGTGCCGGGCCATTGTACGTCAGTCCTCGCATTAAGGAATCACGCTTTTGAAACAGGTGCGAAACACTCGATTGGTAAACAAAGACATCAGTGAGCCCGATAGCGGTGTTGACCAGTTGGCGTGCACGCAGGCCGAGAGCAACGTGGCCTTCGGCAACCGCTGATGGTTCGAGAACGTCATCTGTTTGAACAAGTACCTTGACAGGCAGGCCCGCCGCGAGCAGTTCGACCAACTGCGACATCTCAGCCGCATCAAGCGAGCTGCCGTCTGTGTAAATGAGATAAAACGGCAATTCGGCAAGTTCGGCAGCGTCGAGGCCGTTGGCACCAAACGCGTCGAAGAAGATATTGTGGACAGCTTCTCGATACTCGCCCTTTGCCTCAAGTTCGGCAACGGCGAGCGTTTTTACAAGTAAAACTGCCTCATCGTGCCTTTCCTGATAGGCCGCGAGGGCATCTGAACATTTCCCGAAAGCAAAATTGTAAGCTTCGGGGCCGTCGCTACCGATTGGGTAGAACCTTTGGCTTTCAAGAACCCCGATCAGGCCTTGGATACGCTCCCGGCGTTCGCCTGAGAGCTCAAAGCTCGGCTTTGCTTCGACGAGGATGCGCGACATTGCCGCAAAATCGAAAGTTCCGGCAAATGAAGCTCCGACGCCTGCTCGCAGTCGCTCGGGCGCACGGCCGACCGTCGAACCGACTATCTCGGCGCCGAGAATATCCCTGAGTTTCTGTAGCAGTCGCTCGGCCCTGTTCCGAAATGCTGCCGCCTTTTCCGTCTGAATCGCCGTCCAGGCATGGCGGACCGCCCGCGACGGCAATGCGGCGTCGGCGTCGAAGAGATCGCCGTCCACTTCAAACGATCTCCACAAGACCATCGCTGATTCCGATACTGTTTCGTCTACATCAGCGATTCGTGCGGCGGCCGAATGCCACATCGTGGCGAAGTCGCCCGGGCCTTTTTCAACAAGTTCGCGACGCAGTTCGCTCTCAATGCGATAGCCATGGCGTGCGACGCGGTCATGGCCGGCACCGTCGATCATCGATTCGACTGCTGCATCCACCAGTTTACTTAGCGACAGCACAGCACGGTCGGAGTTTCCCTGTCGGTTAAGCACTAGCGGAAAGTCGTATCGCAGCGAAGTCATATCGCCGTAACGTGCCATCAATGCCGGCCGAAAACGGCTCTCCATCGACTGTAGTTCGGGGCCGTCGCGACGGCCTGTAAGATAGAAAACGATCTGTTCCTGGTTTTTCGCTTCCATGTTTGTAATTCCTAAGCGGGTTCCGCTCCTTCCGGCCACACGGTAAATTTGTCGAACTCAGCCTCGAGTCCCGTCCGGACCATTTCGGTCGTCCGGAGCCGCGGGTCGTGCCGCAGATCTTCGTAACAAGCGACGTTTTCGTTACGATAGAGTATGCCGACCGGAATATTATCAACGGTCGAGGCGATCTCACGAGCCCTGTTCATATTCGATGGGTCGTGCTCTTCCATCTTTGTATACACCTTTGCAAGCGACGGGCTGATCTCAAGGCCGTTCTCATGGTGGAGCATCAAGATCCGCTGTGGATCTTGGAGCCACGGATCCATTACCTTTGGCAGCCATTCGGGACAACGCTGGATGATACGGATAAATGAAAACCCTTTGTGATGGAACGCCGCTGAGATCACCTGATAGAGCACCTCCGGGATCCAGTCGACGACCTGCGCGACGAATGAGACATTAGCGATGCCCAGCGTGACCGTCAACGGATTGAGAGCCTCTAGATAGCTGCCGTGGGGCGTCGTGTTGCTCATGGTTCCGATCGGTGAAGTCGGCGACGCCTGTTTCTTTGTAAGGCCGTAGATCTGGTTATCATGGAGCATCATCGTCAGATTCATGTTGTATCTGACGGCGTGGATCCAGTGAGCGGCACCGATACTGCAGCAGTCGCCATCGCCTGTATTGACGAACACGTCGAGATCCGGCCGGGCAAGCTTGACACCCTCGGCGACGGGAAGAGCACGGCCGTGGATGCCGTGAAAACCGTACGTATTCATGTAGTGCGGCAGACGGCTGGAGCAACCGATGCCGGAGACGAACACAGTCTTTTCGGGCAGCAAACCCTCGTCACGGCACAGCCGCTGAACGGCCGTCAGGATGGCATTATCGCCGCAACCGGTGCACCAACGCGGCACTCCTTTCTGATAATCCTCGATCTCGTGCTGCTCATCGTACATCTTGAGCAGGCATTCGCTTGCACTCACTGTCTGTGTCGCGGCTTTCATGATAATCCCTCCAGAACGACACGGCGAACCGTGTTTGGTTTGAGCGGCGTGCCGCGGCATTCGCTCCAGCAATCTATATCGACGAGGTATCGCGAACGGAGCAGAATCGCGAGGGCAGAGTAACGGCGATTGGTCTCATCGATCATTTCGTCAGCCATATCGTCGCACCAGTTGTTCTCGATCGTGATCACCTTTTTGAATCCGGCGAGTATCTCTTTGATCCCCGGCGGCATCGGTTGGATGAACGTCAGATGCAGTGACGAGACCTTTTTGCCTTCTTCGCGGAGTTCCTCGACGGCTTCCTCGATCGCACCCTTTGTGCTGCCCCAACCGATGACCAGCAGATCGCCGGTCGGTTCGCCAAATACAGTCGGGGGCATCAGAGTTCTCTGCAGTGTTGCGAGCTTTAGGCTGCGTGCACGCATGCCTTGCTGATTGATCTCAGCGTCGTATGCGACGTGGCTGTTAACGTCGTGAGCAAGTCCGGTCAGCGTGTGCATGCCGCCCGGTTGGCCGGGAATGAAACGTCGTGCGAGTCCCGTTCGCGGATCCCAATCGTAAGGCTTTGCTCCCGGCGGTACGGCACTCTGATCGATCGGTGGTGCAAGCCAGGCTTCGTCAAACTCTGGCCGTTTGAATGGCTGCTGCGACGTCGCCAAATTTGCATCCGAGAGAATGACGACGACCATATTAAAGGTTTCGGCGATCTTTCGAGCCGTGATCACCGAATAGAAACAATCCTCGATCGTACCGGGTGCGATGACGACCTTTGGCGCATCGCCGTGGCTGCCAAATATCGTTGTCATCAGGTCGCCCTGCTCGGTCTTGGTCGGCTGACCGGTGCTCGGGCCGCCGCGCATAACGTTGACTACCACCAGGGGTATCTCGCCCATGACCGCGAGCCCGATTGCCTCCTGTTTGAGCGAATATCCGGGGCCCGAAGTGATCGTGACAGTACATTTCCCGGCGTACGAGGCGCCGATGGCAAAGGCACACGCGGCGATCTCATCTTCGGCCTGATGGACTATACCGCCGATCTTTTCGAACGCTTCGCTCAGGTAATGGGACGCCGACGTTGCCGGCGTGATCGGGTACATCGCACAGATCTCCATGCCGGATGCGAGAACGCCGAGAGCGAGAGCCGTGTTACCGTTAACGACGATCTGAGGCTCAGTAGATCCTGCCGATGGGATCTCGTACTTGAAATCGAGATTGGCCTCGGCCCAGGCAAAACCCGCGTCGAGCAGGTCAATATTAGCTTTGACGACCTGCTCCGATTTTTTGGCAAATGTCATCGCGATCTGGTCGCGTGCGATCTGCAGATCGAGACTGTACGAACTGCACAGGATGCCAAGGGCGAACATATTCTTGCCCTTTCGCGAATCGGCGACGATCTTGTGACACTCGTCTTCCATCGGTATCTCATAAACGCGATATCCGGCAGCGACGAGCTGGTCGTAAGTGTCAATATACGATCTGGCGACCTGCGGATCAGCCGATTCGCGCCACATCGATTCGAGTAAGATCGTGCAGCCCGGCTTTAGCTCCTTGGATCGGACGCGTCCGAGCAGGACCTGCTCATTGAATGCGACGACCAGGTCAGTTTCGTTTCCGCCGTTAGTGACGCGATTTTCGCCGATGCGGATGCGGTTACCGCTTGCTCCGGCGACGCTGCGTGCCGGAGGACGGATCTCAGCCGGAATGATCTCGACCGTCCAAACACCGTGGCCCATACGGGCAACGATCGAACCGAACGATTGTCCGCACTTCTGTGCACCCTCGCCGGAATCGCTGATGATCTCGACGATGTGTTCCTTTAGCCGGGCCGTTACTCTGGCGCCGCGTTTGCTTGTCTCATTTTCCCTGATGGGTTGTGTGCCGTTCTGACCTGTCATATTTATGCGGCCCTCACTCTTGTAAAGTTGTGCTCTCGCGGGTCGATGCCAAATAGCATTTTGGTATTATCGAGCGAGCCGACGTCCCTGATACCGAGGAATGCCTTCATCCCGCGGGCAGCTTTTCTGCCGGCTCCCATAGCTTCGATCACGGTCGCAGCTCCGGTGACGATGTCGCCGCCGGCAAATACGCCGGCCATCGATGTCATCAAGTTCTCATCAGTCGCGATATAGCCCCATTTGTTAAGCTTCAGTTTTGACGTCTGGCCGATGATGGGGTTGGCGTTGGTGCCGATCGCAAATACGATCTGGTCCGTCTCTATCTCAAACTCGCTGCCTTTGACCGGAACGGGGCGGCGGCGGCCTGATTCGTCCGGTTCGCCGAGCTCCATCCGGACACAGCGCACCGCGCAGACCGAGCCGTTACCGTCGTCGATGATCTCGACCGGATTGCTCAGCCAGTGAAAATCAATACCCTCTTGTTCGGCATGGTGAACCTCCTCCGCACGTGCCGGAGCCTCGGTCTTTGAGCGTCGGTAGACGCAAGTGACGGACGCGGCACCGAGCCGTTTGCTGACCCTGAGAGCATCCATTGCGGTGTTGCCCGCACCGACAACGACGACGTTCTTTCCAAGCGGCAGTGGTGTGTCGACGTTGGGGAATTCGCGTGCGTTCATCAGATTGCACCGTGTTAGCAGTTCGTTCGCCGATAGGACGCCATTTAGCGAGTCGCCGGGAATGCCGAGCATTGTCGGATATCCTGCACCGGTTCCGATAAAGACTGCGTCGAAATGGAGTTCGGTAAGCATCTGCTCGATCGTGAATAGACGGCCGACGAGCGTATTGCATTCAAACCGTACGCCGAGCTGCTCGAGTTTTTCGATCTCGGCGTCGACGACAGTATTTGGCAGGCGAAAGTCTGGTATTCCGTAGCGGAGCACGCCGCCGGCCTCATGAAATGCCTCATAAACGATCACGTCGCAACCGGCTTTGGCCATATCGGCGGCACACGCCATCCCGGCCGGGCCTGAGCCGACGATGCCGACGCGAAATCGTGTCGGCTCGATATACGGCAGATTGACCCAACGGTTTGCGATCGCTAGATCGCCGACAAATCGTTCGAGACGGCCGATAGCGACCGGCACGAGGTTCTCGCCCACGACACAGACTCCCTCGCACTGATTCTCTTGCGGACAAACCCGTCCGCAGACCGCCGGCAGCAGATTGGTGCTGGTGATGACATCGTACGCACCCCGATAATCCTTGTCGCCGACCTTTTGTATGAAGGCTGGAATGTTGATATTTACCGGGCAGCCGTCGATACATTTTGGCTCTGGGCAAAACAAACAGCGCGTTGATTCGAGCAGAGCCTCGGCCTCGGTATAGCCGCAGTTTACTTCTTCAAAATTCGTGGCCCTGACCGTCGGGTCGAGTTCCTGGACGGGAGTTCGGTCTTGTGGAATACTCCGTATGGTCCGCTTTTTAGCCATCGTGGTTCTTACTCCGTTATATTTCGTTTATTCGGGAAGTGCGACGAGCTTACCGTCGACGGTTCTCATCCGGCACGATTCCGACCATCTTTCCGTGGCGGCCTGTTCCTCTTCTTTGTAACGTCTCAGACGGATCATCAGATCTTGGAAATCGACCTTATGTCCGTCAAAATCCGGGCCGTCGACGCAGGCGAAACGCACCTCCTCGCCGACCTTTACGCGGCAGCCGCCGCACATCCCGGTGCCATCGACCATGATCGGATTGAGACTGACCATTGTCTTTACACCGGCGGGGCGTGTGGCCTCGGCACTGGCCATCATCATTACCGGCGGGCCAATGGCAACCACCTCACCGATATCGTCGTGAGCAGAAAGTGCTTGTTTAATGCCGTCGGTAACAAATCCATGGATTCCGGCGGAGCCGTCGTCGGTACAGATGATCAGTTCGTCGCAGATCGCCCGAAACTTGTCTTCCCAAAAGATCAGATCCTTGTTGCGGAAACCGAGTACGCCGATAACGTATGCCCCGCTTTCCTTCCATGCACGAGCTTGCGGATAGACCGGAGCGACTCCGAGCCCGCCGCCGACACAGACGACCTTTTTCGCGTCGCTGAGATGGCTCGGGATGCCCATCGGGCCCGCAAGGCCGTAGAGAGTGGTGCCAACCTGACACGTTTGCTGCATCTCGAGCGTTGTTTTGCCGACGGCCTGAATGACGAGTGTGATCGTGCCCTTTTCGCGGTCAAAATCAGCTATGGTCAACGGTATGCGCTCGCCCTTCGGGTGAGACATCACGATGACGAACTGACCGGGTCGTGCCGCCCGGGCCATCATCGGATGATGTACCTCAAGCATATAGGTGACGTCCGAATAGTCTTCACGCCTGACGATCTCGAATTTGGTGTTTTGTGTTTCGTTCACGTGCTTCCTTCTTACGGGTTCGGTCGGGACAGCACGCATTTGACGCGCCGAATGCCGAAAACCATTGATCCTGGGTAAAAGACCCTAGCTTAGTTCGTTTGCCAAAAGAACAATCCGGGTCGACATTGGCATTTGTCGGCAAGCCACGTGCCAAAGGCCGAATGAATGTCGAATGGTGGTAATTATCAGTATTGTCCGGTGGTGTTTGATCTTGGGTTTGCCAAGACTGCGAAAATATTACGAAGTACCGCCTGCCGGGTGCGAGGATTTACCCACTTTAAGTAGTCGATAAATGCGATACGATGCGCAAAATGGCAGTGGGAACCGGAACGGCATGACCGGTTTTTGCCCACTGCCACAAGGCGGCGTTTAGGCCGCGGTCACCGCAATATTTGCGGCTTCTTCGGCTGCTTTCTTTTTAAGTGAGAGGTGAAGAATGCCGTCTTTCAGTTGTGCTGTGACGCCTTCTGTTTCAACCTCGCTTGGCAGCCTCATTTGTCGGCAAAAGCGATTGCTTCGCCATTCACTGAGGAATGTTTTTTCATCCACATTCTTAGTTTCAGCGTGGGTCTCACCGCTGATCATCAAGACCGCATCTTTAACGCTGATCTCGATCTCGTCCGGTTTGAATCCGGGAACGGCCGCACTTACGTTGATGATCTCGTCTGTTTGCGTGATCTCCATCGGTACAGGGCGGAGCACTTCCATTTCAGCTTTCAGCCAGTCGTCGAAATGCGAACCAAATTCATTTCCACGCTGGAGGAAATACTCATACGCCTTTTTCGATGTTTCCATCGTAAGCTCGGCCATTCGCTCGAACATCTTTTCGGCTTCGACCATTGCCGGAAACTTGGTTTCCGGTACTACAGGTTCTTTTGCTACTGCTACTGCTTCGTGTTTCATTGTGTTTTACTCCATTTCATCCTGAATAATGATCAGGAACCGAGGAGCAAGCTCGAAACAGGCAAAGTGTTAGGCGTGTGCGGATCGGGCCGGATGATGCAGGCGGTGGCCCTTGACCGCTTTTTCTTTACGCGGTGCTAGCTCAGCCTTTTCCGGAGCCGGGTGTGACACTACCACCGGCAATACGCCCATAAGTCCCATAAAGGTCATCCCAAATGAGATAAATCCAAATACGACGACCGTTGTCATCGTCATCAAACCGCCTACAAACATAAATGCCGCGGTTGCCGCTAATACCAACCAGAGCGTCCAATAAACTTTGACCATCACTTACGTTCTCCTCTAATTCCTGTTTATTCGAATCAACCAAATCACAGTAAGATCCACATCTTACCGTTATGCGGTTTCTTACATTTCCGACCTGCAAAAAATAATGAGCAATGCTCGTGCCAATTATGGAATCGAGGTGATGTCTCGGTATGAGGCCGAAGCCTGCGCGGAAAATGCCACGATAAACGAAGGGCAACGCGGATAAGTTCGCGCACAAAAGAAGACCGCAACGACTAGGTTTAGGGGTCGGCGCTGGCCCCAAGTTCAGTCTCTGCGGTCTCTTTGTTTCGAAATCGACCTTCTTTTGGCCGAGATCGAAATCTGCTGTGAATCCTGACTGCGACTTCGCAGTTTCCGATAAGTTTACAGGCAATGCATGTGCCATTCCGAGAGGGAGATCAGCATTTAGATCTAACGAGGCGGCTAGCGTGGAAAAGTACACGAACGCCGCGGCAGAATGCGTGTAATTTCGCGTTGGCCTCAAAGGGAATTTGGGGGTACTGCAGCTTAAATATGCGGAAAATCAGGAGATATCGTCATGGTACGCTCGTTGCATCGCCTAAGGGCGAAGCATCGGGGAAGTTACCCCGTTAGCGGTTAGTCAAGGAGGATCGAGTCATGACTCAGAAAATTCAAAAAGCGGATTGGGCGGATTTCTTCAACCGGATCAGTCAGGATTTTCTGGATTGGGAAACATCAGTTCAGGTGTTAGGCCACGATTCAGGAGCCCAGATGCTGTCTGAAGGACTGCCGTTCAACGGAATGACATACGACAATAAGCATGGCCATAACTCGATGGAGCTTAACGTCGGATTCGGGACGGATAATCACCAAACGCACAATATAGATGAGCCGCAGGAGGTGGCGTTCGAACCAAACGGACGCGGTCCCGGCGGTACACTCGATATCGAGGACAGATCGGGGAATAAAACCTTGGTCAGTTTCCTACATCCTATGCCGATGTTAGTTGAATACGTTAAGAGCGAGATACTGACGATCGGATAGACATATCAGGGAGGCTTAAAAATACAGAGTGGCTCGGATCTGATCCGAGCCACTTTGTTTTGTTAATAGATCTTGCCTCGTTCGTGTTCACTGACGGCGACAAGCGGCAGGTTGTCCGAGTCGCTCATGATGGCCCGTCGGCCGCTTAGTTCAAGCGGAATGATCTTGTAGATCACCTCGATATTTTCACGGACCCAACTGTCCATCCAATGGACACTGACGGCCGGCGTCAACGTAGGATTGATCGCGACGATCAGCTTAAGTGCTTTTTCACGTTCGACCTGATCGGTCACACGTCCTGCTTCGCCGTTAACGATTACGCTCACCCAATTCTGATTATCAATGACGTCTTCCGCCTGAAGGCAGATGCGTGGATTGATCTTCAGGATATCTGATTTCTTTCCCTCGGTAGTGTAGATATAGATCTCACCGTCATCGAACGCATAATGAACAGGCACTATGTATGGTCGGTCATTGAGCGAGCACCCAAGATGTCCGTAATCCAACCTTGCCAAAACTTCTAGGATCTCGGCATGTGACAGTTCTTCGACTTCGATCATCGGGGTACCTCCGAGACTTTACTTAAATACATCTCTGTTTAGGATAACAGCAAAACCCGTGCCCGGTAGCTCAATTGGAAATATCGCGAATATTCGCTGTCCGGGCGCGGGCTATTCCGCATTGCTGTCGGCTCCGGCACGCTGCCAGTCACAAAGATCATTAGCAAACGCCCCCGATTATCGAATTTTGAAGCACAGGATCTCAGCGGAACATTATTTGCTCGCAAATAAGTAGAAATTGACTGTCACTCGGAGGTGACCAACATGAAAATACTTATAGCAACCGATGGATCTGATTACAGCAAAGCCGCGATCATCGAAGCGTGCAAGTTCGTGGCACAGCCCGATACCACCGAGATCATTATCGTCTCGGCGTATGAGGATGCGTATCCGATAACAGCGGAGCCGTTCGCACTTTCGGCCGAGTACTATCAGAAGATCGAAGAGGCAGTGCGTGAACAGGCGACACAGTTTGTTACCGACGCCGAAACTGAGGTTAACTCACGCTTTCCGAACAGCAAACCGAACATAAGCAGCGAAGTGCTGCGCGGAGCGGCGGATCGCGAGATAATCGAATTTGCCAAGACGTGGAAAGCTGACCTTATCGTCGTTGGTTCGCATGGCCGCGGCTTTTGGGGCCGCATGCTCGGATCGGTCTCGGACGGCGTGGTTCACCACGCTCCGTGTTCGGTGCTTGTGGTGAGGACGCCTCATCATTGAGGTAATCAATGTCACACACAATTGATCTAAACAACCACATATGTTCGTGGCGTATCATCTTGCGCAGTATTTCGGTTTGGGCAGTGATCATAGTGGCTGAGTCGATTAACGGCACGGTTCGCGAAACTCTGATGGTGCCGAAATTTGGTATTGTGCTAGCTAAACAGATTTCATTCGCCATCGCTCTGGTTCTCATACTTACGATCGCGTTGTACTTCATTCGCTGGATCAATGCTCAGGGTAGTTACCAACAGCTTGTCGTTGGAGCGGTTTGGGCCGTGTTGACGTTTTGCTTTGAGGTGATACTTGGCCGATTTGTAATGGGACTCGCCTGGGATCGGATCACTGCGGACTATGACATTACTCGGGGCGGCATGATGTCGTTCGGGCTTGTGTTCATGCTCTTTGCCCCAATGCTGGCAGCGAAATTACGAGAGAAAAACGCCTGAACGCGGTTACGAAAGCAGATCGGCGAGCATTGTAAGCAGGGTTTCGGCCGAGTAGGGTTTCGTCAGAAATGCGTCCACATTCATATTCCGAAGTTCGGCGGACTGTCCGGCGCTTGCCAGGCCGCTCATCGCAATTACCTTGACCTCCGGATCGATCTTCTTCAGAGCTCTGATGAGGGCCGCACCATCCATATACGGCATCGCCATGTCCGTTAATACGGCGGCGATCTCGGATCCGCGTTGGGCGAATGCGGCTAACGCGTCCGTTCCGTCCGATGCTGTAATCGTCCGATAGCCGAATTTTTGCAGTGTTGCTTCGGCAACCACACGGATATTTTCTTCGTCATCGACAACGAGTATCAGTTCGCCGTTGCCTCGCGGTAACGTGTTGACCGGTGCCGGTTCAGCCTCGACCCGACCGGTATCGGCAGACGGGAAGTAGATCGAAAACCGTGTGCCGCGTTTAGGCTCGCTGTAGACATTGATAAAACCGCCATGGCTCTTGACGATGGTGAGCGTGGTCGAAAGCCCGAGACCGGTACCCTTGCCGATCTCTTTGGTCGTAAAGAACGGGTCGAAGATGCGGTTGACGACCTCGGGAGCCATGCCCGTACCCGTGTCGCTGATGGACAAGAACACGTAGTTGCCGGGCTCGGCGTCCATGTTCATTCGGGCGTAGTTTTCGTCCACCGCTACATTCTTAGCAGTGATCTTAATGGATCCACCGGTCGGCATCGCATCGCGGGCATTGATGCAGATATTCATCAGCACCTGATGGATCTGTGTCGGGTCGGCGGCGATCGTCCAGAGTTCGGGATCGATATCAAATTTGACGTCGATCGAACGCGGCAGCGTTTCCTTGAGCACGCTGACGAGATCTTTGATAATGTGCTTGAGCTGAACCGGGATCCGCTCGCCTGACATTCCGCGGGCAAACGTCAGCACCTGCTTGATCAGATCTGCCCCGCGATCCGAGTTTTCGCGGATCATCGACAGCCAGCGAGCATTTTCGGGATCAGTATTGTTTAGCTGCAGCATCTCGACCGACATCAGGATCGGCGACAAAATGTTGTTGAGGTCGTGAGCTATCCCGCCGGCGAGCGTTCCGATCGACTCCATTCGCTGCGCCCGCAAAAGATGCTCCTCGGCGCGTTTTTTCTCGCTGATATCAGTGTTCGTTATCAGGATATAGTCGGGCTGGTTACGTTCATTGCGAACCAGCGTCCAGCGACTCTCGACCGAAATTGTCGAACCGGAGCGTGTTAACTGGCGAGCCTCGGTCTTCCATTCGTCGTTCTTCTCCATGGCGGCCTTAGCCTCGGTCAAATGAGCACGGTCGCCGCCGCAGATCAGATCGCACAAATTGCGGCCCAGCACGTCGTTTAGCGTCCAGCCGTAAATGCGTTCGGCACCCTTGTTCCAGTACAAGATCTGATTGTTTAGATCGCATACAAGGATGGCATCCTGAGCTTTGTCGAGCAGCGACGCCTGTTGGCGGATGCGGTCTTCGCCGCGTTTCCGTTCGGTGATGTCATAGCGGACCGAAACGTATTGAAACGGTTTACCGTCCTCATCGAGAAACGGTACGATGGTCGTGTCGACCCAATAGATCGAGCCGTCTTTGGCACGATTGCGCAGTTCCCCATGCCAGACATTGCCCTTGGCGATCGTCGTCCAGATGTTTCGAATAAATTCCTTTGGATGAAAGCCGCTGTTGATTATTCGGTGATCCTGACCAAGCAGTTCATCTCGTGAATAACGGGAGATCTGGACAAATTTGTCGTTGACGTATGTGATCGACCCGCGTTGGTCGGTAATGGCGACAATGGCGGACTGGTCGAGCGCGAACTTGAGGTCCTCGAGCTCCTTATGTGGCCCTGGACTCAATTCCACGTCGGATGTGTTTACTTCTAGATCCAATTCAAAAGCTATTCCTGGTCTTCGGCCGCCGCGTCGAGGCCGGCCTTGCGTAATTTGTACCGCAGCTGGTCACGCGAGATGTCGAGCAGCTTGGCGGCACGTGTCAGATTGCCGCCCGTTCGTTCGATCGCCTGTCGAGCGAGTTCAAATTCTACAGTTTCGAGCGGAATTCCGTTTGGCGGCAAAACGATACCTGAGGTTCCACTGCTCTCGAGCGGAGCGTCGATAAGCATGTCGGCCGGCAAGTGCGTTGCAGTTACGACCTCTCCGTCTTCGAGTATTGACGCTCGTTCTATGACGTTTCTCAGTTCACGAACGTTGCCACTCCAACGGTAGTGGCGAAATATTGCTGCCACATCGCCGGACAGACCGGTCAACGGCTTGCCGCGTCGTTTGAGGTTGACCCGATCGATGTAATAACGCGCCAGCTCGAGAATGTCGTCGCCCCGGTCGCGCAGCGGCGGAATGTCGACTTGGATGACCGATAAACGGAAATACAGGTCGAGGCGAAAATTGCCCTGCTCACTCTCTTTCTTTAGGTCGCGGTTCGATGCCGCCACGATGCGGGCGTTGAGGTTGATGTCCTTGAGGCCGCCAACTCTACGATAATTACCTTCTTCAAGCACGCGCAAAAGCTTGGCCTGAAGCGACAGTTCCATCTCGCCGATCTCGTCCAAAAAGATCGTACCGCCATGTGCCTGTTCGAAAAGCCCCTCTTTTCGCTGTTTGGCGTCAGTGAACGCACCCTTTTCGTAACCGAACAGCTCTGATTCGATCAGGTTTGCCGGCAGAGCCGCACAGTTGATGGCAAGGTAAGGTGCCTCGGCACGCTCGGACGCAAAGTGTATCGCACGGGCAAACAGATCTTTGCCGGTGCCGGTCTCGCCATTGAGCAGGATCGAAGCAACGTCCGAGATGGCAACGCGTCGGCCGAGTTCCTTGGCTTTTTCCATTGCATCGGAATTGCCGATGATCTCGTCAAAGCTAAACCCGCGGGCACGCTCGAGCCGGACTTGTTTGACCTCGCGACGCAGTTGGCGTGTTTCAACGGCGTTGCGGAGGGTAACACGCAATTCCTCAAGCCTCACAGGCTTTCCGATAAAATCGTGAGCGCCGCCGCGAAGAGCCGCGACTGTGTTGCCGACGTCCACATTGCCGGTGATCATCACGGCGATCGTATCAGGACTGGCTTCCTTGATACTGTTGAGAACATCGATCCCTGATCCGTCCGGCAGGTCGATATCGAGAAGGACGATCGGGGGTTCCTCATCCGCAAAGACCTTTTTGGCCGTCTCCACCGACTCGGCCTCGACGGTCTCGTAATTCCAGGATCGCAGAGCCTCGCCGAGGGCCATGCGTATGAATCGGTCGTCATCGACGATGAGTATTTTGCCGTTTGATTCTGACATAGTCGCTCAATTTGTCTTCAAACAATGATTATATGCGATTGGGCACTGAATACTTAAAGCTATTGGTGCGAAAAAATCCGCACCGAAACGCAGTTTTACCCGATTAGAAGCCTTCGAAGTGCTGTTTTTACAGCATTTGCACTTGGCACGGGCGTTGCAATAGCGATGGCGTCAAGACAACGAGATGACGAAAAAACTATGAAAATACTCATTGCCTATGACGGTTCGCGGAGTTCCGATTCGGCTCTCGACGATCTGGAACGTGCCGGTTTGCCGAAGACAGGTGACGCTCTCGTCGTGACCGTGGCCGAAGTTTGGCTGCCGCCGCCCGGGAGCGATAATGGCAATGGGGATACGCCCGACTTTATAAAGGACATAGTCCGAAAACACCGCGAAAAGGGCGAACGATGGCTGGCGGCCGCTGAGATGATGGCACGCCATGCACAAGAGCGACTGCGCAACATATTGCCGGACTGGAACATAAATTCAAAGGCAACATATGGTTCGCCTGCTTGGGAAATATTGACCGCGGCGGATGAATTTGAGCCGGACCTGATCATTATCGGCTCACACGGACACTCGGCGATCAGCCGCTTTGTCCTCGGGAGTATTTCACAGAAAGTACTGACCGAGTCCGAATCTTCCGTACGCGTTGCTCGCGGCCGTGTCGAGGTCGATCCGACACCGCTCCGATTGATAATCGGGTTTGACGGTTCCGAAGGAGCACGTGCCGCAGTGGATGCGGTACTGAATCGATCATGGCCGAAAGGGACTGAGGTACGTCTTGTCGCTGCTACCGACTCTATCGTTCCGACGGCCATCGGCAGGTTCATCCCGCCTGTCGCCGATTGGGCCGAAGAGGAACTCCGGGCCGAATACAAATGGGTCGCTGATCTTGCTGAGACGGCCGCCCGCTCACTAACCAAGGCCGGTCTTAAGGTCCTGACGCGGATAGTCGAGGGCAACCCCAATTACATCCTCGTCCACGAAGCTGAAAACTGGAACGCTGACGCTATCTTCGTCGGGGCTAACGCCTTTGGCAGCCGTATCGAACGATTTCTGCTTGGCAGCACATCGGCCGCTGTCGCAGCCCGCTCACACTGCTCTGTCGAGGTCGTCCGCCGCCGTAAAGACTAGTTCACTTTATCCCCTCCCGCCTTCAGTTACTCAAACACTACATCATCTAAAAGCCTCAGGCCGGTCACCGGCCGCGCCCTAGAACCCCAATAAATATGGGCTTGTCCCGTTGTCCCCGTAAGTTCCCACGTCTGACAACGGGCAATGAACAACGATCAACCTGCCACCCTCCATTTTATCATTTGTGTCAAGGATAAATTTGTATTGCAAATATGCGATGAGCTGCGGAGCCTGATGCGAATGCAAAAAGAAGGGTGCCGGGGCACCCTTCCTAAATTTTAACCGTGATCAATGTTGCTACTTCGTTCCTTTTGCTTGAAGGTCTTCTTTCAGTTTGGCGATCGCCGTGTTTTTGGGGTCAACGCTCTCAAGTTGTGCGAGCGTCGTTGCAGCCTTAGCGGAGTCGCCTTTTTTAGTATAGGCGACGGTAATATTCTGGAGGGTCTGAATGTGGTTAGGATCGATCTGCAGCGACTGGTTAAATTCCTTGATCGCCTTATCGTAGTCCGGCGGACTGCGGAAGACGTAAGTTAAGCCCAGATCGGTGCGGACATTGACGTCATCAGCTTTTTTGGCCAATGCGGCGTTGTACCATTTTTCGGCTTCCTCGTATTTCTCGGCGTCAAAATTTGCATTGCCAAGATGAACGACCACCTCACGATCTTCGGGTTTGATCTTGTTTGCCACCAACAGGTAAATGACGGCGTCGCTATACCGACCCGTCTGGTAATAGGCGTCAGCGGCTTTGACCTGTGCGTCGAAATCGGTTGGCGACGCTTTGGCCTTATCGATCGCCGCCTGCATTTCAGGCGTGATCGTTCCCTGAGTGCCGCCCGGGACCGTGGTTCCAGGTGGAACCGCCGGATGGTCCGGCGGCATGTTTGAGTTGAGCCGCATGTCCGCGGTCGGGGCGGTGACGCCCTTTTGGTTGACCGAATTGGCGAACATGAAGCCGATTATCAGGCCGGCCAACAGGCCGACCACACCAAAGAGTACATTTTCCTTATTCATAAAAAACTATGCGTACGAATGAAGCCCCGGCAGCAGGTAGCTGACGCCCAAGTAAGTAAAGATGACAAATAGGAACGCGACGACGGCAAAGTAAGCCGAGCGGCGTCCACGCCATCCGTATGCGATACGCGAATGCAAAAATCCTGCGTATGTCAGCCAAGCCACAAGAGCTCCGACCTCTTTAGCGTCCCATCCCCAGTAACGGCCCCACGATTCGTTGGCCCAGACAGCACCGGTGATGAGCAGCAAAGCAAGGCCCGCAAAGGTCACGCCGGCCAGCTTATACATCAGTCCGTCAAGCGTGTCTGCCGATGGCAACATGGTGCGGATCTTTTCGGTATTGATACCGAAAAGTACGATAAAGAACGTGCCGGTGAACGCCGTGATCAGAGCTGCGAGCTCGACCGGGTTGGCGTTGAGGCTGAGATGCAAGTTTGAGCCATTCTCCAAGATCCACCTATTGGCGATGTCGTAGAGTTGCTGCTGGCTCATCATATTGATCTGAGCCTGCGGCATATCCTGCTGCTGCAGCATCCACGCACCAAATTTCGCGTATTGCGTCTGGCTGATCGAGGCGACCACGTTCTGCATCGACTTGAGCTGATAAACCAGCATTGCGACGCCGGCACCTTGCAGGGCAAGTGCGCCGTACAGAAATCGGTTGGCCCATTTCCGAGCGTTGCCGTCGTTATTAGATGTATAAAGGGTGTACCCGACCGAGGCAGCGACGAGTAATGCGGCGGCGGCTACGATCAGCCATCCGACGTACGGAATGTCAGCCCGCAGGCCGAGGGCCATACGCGACGTGCCGACAAACGTCGACGCAGTGTATGTGCCGAATGTTGCCGGAGCAAACACGCTGAACTTACTAATTGTGATAAAGACGCCGAGGGCAAAGATGCTTGTCCAAATGGCCATCTTTTCGACCTTGAGGCCGTCTTTGAGCAGGTACAGGACCGCGACCGCAAAGCAGACGAGGGCGATACCGTAGCTCAAGCTGGCGATACCGACATGGATCGGACGCCAGTATGAATCGAGCACCGGCGGCAGGTCGATCAGCTCGCTGCCGATAAACCGGGCGAGAACGAGAATGATCGCCGAGAGCGGCAACGACAGAGCTGCGACGATTTGAAATTGGTTCCTGCGCATGACGACCAGCGTCGTGATGCCCGCTCCGAATGCAAACGCCAGGCTCAGGTCATATAGATTTGCGAACGGTACGTAGCGGAACAACCACGGCATTTCTGCCGCGCTTGAACCCTGGCTGTTAAAGATGGCAAGTTCGCGGTCATATGCGGCGACCCATCGTACCAACCAGCTAGAAAGGTTAAAGAACACGCCGAACATTGCCGTCCACATGCCGAGCTTTTCGGCGAAACGGAACGGGGCGTAGAGATTTGTTAGATAAAAAACGGCAGCGATAAGATATGACGCCAGAGCGAGCATCATCAACGCTCCGTCGGTTATAAATCGTTCGCCGCCCATATTGATCCTAAGTGCGACCAGGGCAAACGAACCGAAGATTGCGAACGCCGCCGGCCCGTATGACCAAAGCGTCGACGTTTCCTTTGACGCATCAGTCTTTGCGTCGGACATAATGACTGGTTGTTTTAATACTTCCTGACTCATATATCTATCCCCTGTTGTAATAAAGCCCGGGCCGCTTTGCGCCGCGTGCGGGGATGCGGCCCGGGTCTTAGGTTAACAAACGACTATTTGACGAATGCACCGGCTACAGCAGTATCAGTGCTGAGGCCGAAGTTAACAACGCTCATGCTGCCTGTGCCGCTCAAACGCTCGTACCAAACGCCATTTCGGTAGACGGCGGCATCGGTTTTGCCGTCACCGTCGTAATCAGCCGGCACCAGTGTGTCGGTAGCGAGGCCCCAGTTGATGAAGGCCGTTTGTGAATTGGAGCTTTGTTTAATATACCAAACACCGCTCCTGAATACAGCAATATCCGTCTTCGCGTCACCGTCATAGTCGGCCGGGACGAACTTATCCGACGCATTGCCCCAGTTTTCGAAGCGGATCGATCCGTTCGAACTTTGCGAAATGTACCAGACGCCGTTTGAAGGCCTGAACACGGCCGGATCCATTTTGCCGTCGCCGTCAAAATCACCACGCATTGCCTTGTCGCCGCTCACTCCCCAAGGACGATAGGTGACATTGCCGCTCGGGTTATTTAGCGAGCCACGGAAATAAATATACGCCTGCGGACCTCCGCCGGGACCACGGTGTACAGCCGGATCGGCCTTACCGTCGCCATCCCAGTCACCGACTATTGTCGGATCGTCGCCCGTCTGTCCGAACCTCTCGATACGCATCGTATTGGTCGAACTCTGAAGAATGTAAAATCCGGCTACGGTCGCTACATCTTCACGCCAAATGGCCACATCTGCTTTGTCGTCACCGTCATAATCGGCCGGTGCCAACTTGTCGGTCGCGAGCCCCCATTGGACAGCGGTGAAGCCGGCGGTGCTGCGGTTAATATACCAGAAACCGTTGGATCCGCGATAAATGCTCGGGTCGGCTTTGCCGTCCGCGTCAAAATCGGTAAATCCGTGATGAATGACCACGGCCTGTGCCGGCGTCATGACTTTCGAAGCAAGGTAGGTTTGATCACCGCTCTCGCTGCCGTCGTTATCACCGTGGAGACCGGCAGCGTAGAATGTGACATTGCCGACGTTGGTTGCGGGTGCGGTCCAGTTAAAGGTCCACGTGGAACCGCCGGTTGTGTTGGGAAACGTTCCGGCCAAGGTCTGAGTCGCATAGGTCTTGGTACCTGATACCCGGAGACGCGTATTTGCGTTCACATTGACCAGAGTTCCGGCCATATTCGCTCCGTTGAGCGGAATTAGTTCGAATCCCCAGTTTGTGCGGGATGTATCGGTCGTGACATTTTGCACCTGGATCTGATATGTCTGTCCCGGTGTATATGTTGCCGGTGCAATTATGCTTACTTGCCCGGAACCTGAATTTTGGTTATGACACGATGTACAGGTTGATTCTCCCGGAGCTCCGGTCCTGCCTGTCGGTGCTCCACCCTCTGAAGCATGAGATGTAGTAACGGCCGTATCGGCAAATGAGAACGCCAAGACTACCAACACTGAAAACGATGCGATCACCATCATTTTCAAATTCTTTAAACTAAAAAAAGTCATTTTGCTTATCCTCCAAAGTTACTTCTGCTGTTGGATAGCCAATTCTCCAGTAAAGCGTTTGAATTTTTCGTCAAACGCGGAAAGACTGCGGTTAGTGTTGCCTCCTAAGACAATGTTGTGAACCCGATCGCCGGTAGCCTCAATTGCCGCCCACACCCTTTGGTGTGAAAAGAAAAATACGGCACACAGCGCAGCGCACAACAAAATGAATCCGACGTAGACCACCGTAGCTCCCGGATCACGTTGGACCGAAAGGATGTGTTGGTCTGCGACTTTTTCAAAATCGATAAGTTGAAATGTATATCCGCCGACCGGCTTGCTTGCGACAGGAATATTGGCCATTTGCGGGCCAAACGCGTAAGCGACCTGTGGGGTAGCGGCTCCAGGCTGTGAGATCTGCAAGACAGCTGCCGGATTTGGATACTCTGATGTGTCTTCGTTAGGGTCTTCGTTCCCTATACGAAAGTTTCCACGAAACTCTTTGAATTTGACTTGGGTGCCGTCGGGCAGCGAAGTTGTGCCTGCACGCGGCATCGAAAACTGGATCGGTTCACCGCCCGCAGCCGGTTTAGCAACGACGGTGATGTTGCGGGCCCGGCCGATCGGTGTAAAGCTGGCCTGAAAGAACCGGTAGCCGCGATAATCGTACGGGCGGTTCATCTGGACCATCGCCTCGTGTGTACCGTATTCATCGGTGATCGTAAATCTCGTGATCCAGTCGATTGTGTTCATCGCCGAGATCGATCCGTCCTTTTTAATAAGCTTTTGCTGCAGGTCGATAGTGGCGACATCGAACGGAACCTTTTTGGCAACTTCGGTCGTCTTGTCGAGATCGACAGAGGTCTCGTACATAAGGTTGGTCGTCTCGCCCATGGTCAACGGCATCTGGCCGGTGTTGCCAAACCACGACGTCATAAAGCCGCCGACAAATATTGTCAGCAGGCCAACGTGAACTGCGTAAGCGCCGAATCGGTTCCAGAGACCCCTTTGTCCCAATAAATAAGTGATGCCGTTCTTTTCGGTGACGTTCACCTTTTTCCAGCCGTTGCTCTTCATCTTGGCGGTGATCTCGGAAGCAACCTCGCCGGTGGAACCGGTCATTTTGAGCTCTGCCGTCTGAGGTTGCTCGCGAAGCCAGCGGACCGGAACCGTGTAATGCGGCTTAGAAGCGAAAAGCCACGTTTTCGGAAAACGGTCGATCGAGGCAAGAATGATATTCAGCGACAGGACGGCGAGTAGCAGATTGAAATACCAAACGTGGTATATATCAAAGAGCCCGAGCCTGCCGTAAACGAGCCGCTGAGCAGGCGTCAATTCAGCAAAATACCGATCGAACCCGGATACGTTCTGCTGCATGACGATCATTCCGATGAAACAAGCCAATGCAAGCAGCACAAGCAATGTTACGCCGAACCGGACCGATGAAATGAACTTGAGAAAGCGTGTCGGTATTGACTGGCCGGAGCCTCTCTTGACCGTCGCAGAACTATTACCTTGATTTACAGCTTGTTCGATTGTTGACATAAGGTTAAAAATCTCGTTTCGACAGGTGCAAACACTATGCCTCGGGGGCGGCAAATAGCGACAGACCTGAAAGGGCTATATAAACTGGTGGTTTCAGCGTTGTTATCAACCATTATGATAGCAGAGGTTTAACTGCTTCGGTGCGAATATTTTTCTGCAGAGTGCGAATAATTTCGCAAAATGCAGCGTCGATGTTGAATTCCACAGGATTGTGATGAGGGTCACACGGATAAATAAAGAAACTGATATATCATTAAGCGGGGAAATCCGGGAATTATGGGGAACGTGAACAGGATCAGGAACCTTCGCATACTGGTTATATTGCTTGCAAGCGCAGTTTCGGGAATCGGCGCGTATTACCTGCCTGAGTCATCGGTGACCGCAGAACACGCCATGTATACACCGTCGGCAACGCCGAAACCGGCGCGTACGCCGAGACCCGCACGTAAGGTCAAGTACTCGGAGTTTCCGCACAACGTCAAAGCTCATCAAAAAGACTGCAGTTCGTGTCACAAGTTTCCATCGGACAATTGGAACAAAGTTCGTACCGGCGATGCGGCGTTCGCGGACATTACCGAGTATCCAAAACACGAATCGTGTATGAGCTGTCACAAGCAGCAATTCTTTAAGGGTGCGAAACCGGTCATCTGTTCGATCTGTCATATAAATCCGTCACCGCGTGACAGCTCTCGTCATCCTTTCCCGAATCCCCGTGAGATCTTTGACCTCTCGGCAAAAGGGAAAAAGGCGCAGTCGGATTTTGTTGTCGGATTTCCGCATGACAAGCATATTGAGATAGTTTCGCAGAACGGCCAGGCAGAAGTCGGCTTTATGAATGCGGCGTTCACACGCGGCGGAGCAAGACGGGCAGGTGAGGCGAGCTGTTCGGTCTGTCATCAGACGATGAGCCCGCAGGGCGATTCGCCGGACGAATTTGTCACGCCGCCGCCGCCGAAACTTGGCGACGGGTTCTGGCTGAAAAAGGGAACATTCAAAACGTCTCCGATCGGGCACACGACTTGCTTTACCTGCCATTCGGCCGAAAGTGGTATGTTACCGGCCCCGAGCGACTGTGCGGCATGCCATCAACTGCGGCCGGCAATGCCGAAAGCTGATTTTGACGAGAAGCTCGCCGCGGAAATGAAAATAGCCGACAAGCGAATGATGGATTCGTGGCGTTTGCGGGATTCGACGGGTAAATTCCAGCACGCATTCGCGGCACACGTTGATATGGAATGTGCTACCTGCCACAACGTGCTGACGATGAAGACGGCCGATCCGGCAACTAAGCGCGTCGGCATCACTTCGTGTGCAATGTGTCACGTGACGGCGACCGCGGCCGACGGTGGAGCGCTCAATGTCGAGGTTGAAGCACGTAAGGCCGACGCAACATTTCAGTGCGTAAAGTGTCACATAACGTTTGGCAAATCGCCGATACCGGAATCGCATACTAACGCGATCACCGCGGCCGGTGGAAAATAATGATAAGTAAGGGAAAAAAGGTTAAATTTCCGGGGTCAAGGGTGAGGCGGCTCGAAGCGGTGGTCTTGGTGCTCGGCATTATCGTATTCGGCTACATATTCACGATGTTTCCGAAAACAATGGCCGCGGTAGAGCCTGATGTCGAAACCGGCGTTACCGAAACATACCTAGATCCGGCCGACCCAGCTGAGCCGCAGGGCGATTTTTCAAAATTTAGGCACGCAGATAATGCCCACGCAAACTTACCGTGCCTGCTCTGTCATCGCCGTGATGATAATTCGGCAAAGCTCATCCGTCCCGGCAGAAACGAACACCTGCCTTGTGCAGGCTGTCACGCTCCGCAATTTGCTGATGCCGCGAGCCCTATGTGCACGATCTGTCATACCAATCCGCAGACCGGTGCGATGAAGGGTTTTCCGCCACTCAGAAGTTTCAACGTCAAGTTTAACCACGGCAAGCACCTGAATCAGACCAATTGTGCAACGTGCCATAAGCCGACACGACGCGGAATCGCGTTTTCGGTGCCAAGGGGATCGGCGGCTCATACGTCATGTTTCCAGTGTCATACCGCCAATAAGCCGATCGGTTCGTGCGACACGTGCCATTCGCCGGGACGCCCGGTACGTGGTTCTGAGTGGGCCAAAGCCTTTCAGGTTAATTTCAGTCATCAGGAACATATTCGCAAGGGCAATATGAACTGTGCGACGTGCCATAAGGTTCTGGCAGGTGGAGCACGCGGCCGACAGGTCACATCGCCGCTCGCGTCAATGCACTTTGCCCGTGCCGGCGTGTCGAGTTGTGCGTCGTGTCATAACAATAAGCGTGCGTTCGGCACCAATGATTTTTCGGATTGTAAGCGATGCCATGAGGGCAAATCGTTTAAGTTTTGATTTGGAAATTCGCGAAATTTTACACAGCATCTGCGAAGATTGACGGCAATTTGTGGTCGCCGTCGTCGAAAAACGTGATTTTTGTCTGTGTTAGCAGATAATTTACGGTGTGATGTTTTTGGCACGCACCTTGCAGACTACGTTGACAACGAACCGTGGCAAATCAGGTTTCCGGTTCGAAATTAAAGAGTTTAGGAGAAAATGATGAAATCCAATCGAATGAAGTTTATTGCCATTTTGTTTTTCGTATTGCCCGTGCTGGCGGTCACCGTATTCAAAGTGTCGCCCGTAACGGTTGCGGCAAACAGTCCGGAAGATCCGGCAGTCACCTATAAAGCAAAATGTGCCATGTGTCATACGGCTAATGCAGGAAAAGCATTTGATGCGACCAAGGCAGATGCAGATCTGGTACAGATCATCCTTAAAGGAAAGAAAGGCGAAAAACCGCCCGCAATGCCTGCGTACGAAGGCAAGATAACCGAAGCCGATGCTGCTGCGTTGGTAACCTATATGAAATCGCTTCGTGCGGCGGCAAATTGAAAACCTAAACTCAGGCCCGAAGTTGGTTGAACCTCGGCCGTCGACTTTCGATCTGCTAAATCGCAGTAAGCAAATCTGAAAGCAGGCGGCCTTGGTTTTTGTTTAGATCAAAACAGTGCGGTGTGAAGAATAAAAGATCATGAACGACGAAAACGAGATCAAAGAAGAATTTCCGAATGAAGCAGCGAGCAAGATGAAGGCCCCGAGTCTCTTGCGCAATTACGTCAGCTTTGTCGGAATGGCTATCGCTCTCGCGGCGATCACGAGCAACCTCTTGCTGTTTTTTATCGAGATGACCGCAGCGGCCGAGAATGCATATATAGGCATTTTGACCTATATCATCATACCGTCGGTAATGATGTTCGGCCTGGCGATCGCCGGCATAGGGATGTTCTTTGAACGCAGACGAAGGCGGACCCGGGCACCCGACGATGTTATGGCGTATCCGATGCTGGACCTTAATAATCCGCATACGCGCCGTACGTTCATGGTATTCATGGTCGGAACGCTGGTTTTTGTATCGGTCAGTGCGTTTGGCAGCTACAAAGCATTTGAGTACTCCGAGTCAGTTACGTTTTGCGGCGAAACGTGCCACACCGTGATGAGGCCGCAGTTTATGGCGCATAAAGCCGGTGCTCACGCGCGCGTCCGCTGCGTCGATTGTCACGTCGGTTCAGGAGCCGACTGGTACGTTCGTTCGAAGCTGTCCGGTGCGTATCAGCTCTATTCGGTTTCGTTCAATAAATTTTCACGGCCGACAACCACGCCGGTCCACAATCTCCGTCCGGCACCTGACACCTGCGAACAGTGTCACTGGCCCGAGAAGTTCTTTGGTGCGCAGTTGAAGGTGCTGAACCGGTTTGCCAACGATGAACACAATACGCTTCGACAGATACGTATGCTGCTCAACGTCGGCGGCGGCAGTACGACGAACGGTCGCATTTCGGGCATTCACTGGCACGTGGACGCGGCCAACGAGGTCAACTACGTAAGCACAGACGAACAGCGACAAGTGATCCCGTGGATGGTAAGCAAGGATCGCGACGGCAATCTGGTAGAGTATTTTGACCGTAACAACCCGCCGACGCAGGAACAGATCGCGACCGGCAATCGGCGAAAGATGGACTGTGTCGACTGTCATAACCGGCCGGCACATAATTATCTGCCGCCCGATGTTGTAATGGACAATGCACTTGGGGCCGGCACCATTGATGCGACATTGCCGTTCATTAAGCGCCAAGGTGTCGCTGTGCTGGCCGGCCAGTACGAAACCACGCCTCAGGCTCTGACAGCGATAGAGACGAACCTAAACGATTTTTATCGTTCCAACTATCCTCAGGTTTACACGGAAAAGGCCCAGCTTATTAAAAATGCGGTTACGGAAATTCAGCGGTTATTCCAAAATTACTTTTTCCCCGAGATGCGAGCCGACTGGAGAACACACCCGAACAACGCCGGCCATATCAATTCGATCGGATGTTTCCGCTGCCATGACGGCAGTAAGGTAACTAAGACCGGCAAGGTCCTGACGCATGACTGTAACGTCTGTCACACGGTGCTGTACGACTCGAACCGGCCGGCCGCTGAGAATGTACAGACCGGGCCTTTCAAGCATCCCGTTGACCTAGGAGCACTTGCCGACCGCGACTGCAGTTCATGTCATAAGGCGGACCAACCATTCAAGCATCCGATCAATCTTGGTGACATCTCGATGTTTCAGTGTGCGGTCTGCCACACGAGAAAGAACTAACATTTAGACATAGCAAATAGACCGAGAGCCCGTCGATATTTCGACGGGCTCTTTTTATTGTGGCCGCCAGTTGGCTCTCGAGAAAAGAAAGAAGCTCCGGTAGATGTGATCGGCACCGCCGGAGCTCAAGTTGTTTTACCCCGGAGCGTCCGGGGAGGAGGTAGCAAAATGAATCATTCAGCAGGTCCTTTCTCGTTCTCGTTTGAGGCGGCCTCTACGGCGCCGGCCTTTTCAGCCTCGATCATTTCTTCGTAGGCTTGTTCGTGTTCTTCCTTAAATGCCTCTTCAGAAATGCGGCCGTCGAGGAACGCAAAATTGATCGGGTAGACGTCCGGATCGAAGATCACTTGGTAGAAATGCCAGACGATGATCGCAAGCGTCGCAAGAATCGCTTCGTAGTAGTGGACGGCCAGAGCGATCTCGATCCAGTACCGCGGCAAGAAGCCAAATAGGTCGATCTTGAACCAGAGCATCAAGCCGGTCAGGCCCATGATAACGGTTCCCCAGACGACCGCCCAGTATTCCGCCTTTTCAGCGTAGCCAAAGCGTGCGATCTTCGGTTTTTCGGCCCTGACGCCGAGATAGTACATAAAATTACCGAACAGGTCGGTGACGTCCTTAAAGCCCGGAAGCATATCGACGAACCACTGGCGGCCTTCTTTGGTCAAAGCCAGATAGAAGATGTGATAGGTACCCATCACCATCATCACAACCGCAGCAACACGGTGGACGATCCGCCGCGGAGCTTCGCTGCCGCCCATAAGCCAGCCGAGCCACGAATCAGGATATTGCAATGCAAATCCGCTAAAAACGAGGGCGATGAAACTGGTGAGCAGAAACCAGTGCTGGACGCGTTGATTGACGCTGAGACGGACGATGGTGCGTGGCTCGCGGCGTTTCGCTGCGGCTTTTTTCCGCCATATGAGTACGTTGTGCAGCACCATGCCGCCGATGACCAGAAATATGAGCGGCAGATATATCCATCGAACGACCGTCGTGCCGAATAATCCCATGTCTTCAGCCGGCCTTTCAGACGCAAGGCTCGACGTCAGATGGATCTTGCCATTGATGAAGTTCTCGTTTGCTCCGACGTGACACTGACCGCAGGTCTGGGCGAGATTGCCCGAACTGATCATCGACCGAGGATCGCTCGAGGGCAGGATGTTGTGGACGCCGTGACAACTGGCACAATTTGCGACCACCTTCGATCCCATATCCGATGCCAGCCCGTGATAGCTGTCCTTGTAGCTAATTACGCGGCCGCTGGCAACGCCAAACTCGCGGGTCAGAGCAACGCCCTCGTGGCACTTGGCACAACTGTCGGTGGCAATTGCGGCGGCCGGATTCTGCTTGGTCTGATCGAGCGGTTTTTGAATGTCGTGAATGCCGTGGCAATCGGTACATGACGGTGAACGCGAGACGCCGCGGGTAACGGCTTCCCCGTGGACGCTCTCGACGAACTGGCTGGATTCCGTTCCGTGGCACTTGCCGCATGTCTGGGCGATATTGATCTTGGCGATCGACGATCCAGGACTAGACGCCGGCTGGATGTCGTGGGTGTTATGACAGTCGGTGCAGACGGCGGCCCCGTTTACACCGCGGGCAAATGCTTGGGCGTGGACGCTCTCCTGATAGGCGAGTATCGGACGGTCGCTGATGCCGCTGCCCTGCATTACTGCCTTGTTGCTGTGACATTTGCTGCAGGTATTGGCGATCGCGGCCCGGTTAACGGTTGACTTCGGGTTTTCGGCGGGCAGGGCAGTGGTGATATCGCCGTTGATCGTATGACAGTCTTTGCAGCTGGCTATCGGCTTACCGTTCGGGGCAAGCTTGTTATGTATGCTCGTACTTAAAGCACTGTGGGTATCTTTGTGAAATTGTTCGCCCGCAATGTACGGCAGATTTTTGCCCGGGCCGTGGCAACCGGCGCAGTCGAGGTTAACGTTCGAAGGAAACTGCGTCTGCTGGCGGTTTCCCGTGAGGTTAGGCTGTACCTGCACGTTTTGAGCCTCGGTAGCAGCTGAATCATAGAAATAGAATGTTGCCCAAATGAGCAAAAACGCGATTATTGCGGCGGATTTAAGATAGGTTTTCATAGCTTTCCTCAATGGCTTTGGCTACTACCTAACATATAGTCCTATTTTGAAAATCTTACTGTGACCCTAATCACTTTTCTCGCCGATGTTGCACAAAGTAGATACTTTAAAAACAAAGACGCCGGCGAAAAGAGGGGATCTCGCCGGCGTCAAGTCTTTGGGGACCTTATATTTTCTTAGCGGTCAGCGGCTCCGCCTCCAAAATAGATCTTCAAAGACGTGTAAGGCAGATGAGCTCGGTAGTTCTGAAGAGGTACCTCGCTATCTCGGTAGTTATAGTACTGGTATCCAATATTCCAATCGACGTTGCGTGTGATGCGGAATGCAACACGAAACTCGGGCGACTGGAACTGCATCGGGTATCCGCCGTAGATAATTTCAGGCCGGGTTGAGAATCGGCCTTCCTGACCCTTATCCCTGCTGATGCGATAGCTGGCGTACAGCGACATGCGTTTGATCGGTTTGGCGGATACGTCAAAGTAACCATAATGGTCACGCATAAAGTATTCGCTGAAACCCAATCTGCTCACACCGCTAACCGGTACGATGATCGGAGTATCACTCGTATAGTGCATGTACGTGTAACCACTGCTGAACTGCAGCTGATCCATCGGCGCCCATTCGACGCTGCCGGAGAAGTTGCGGTTCTTGATGTTTGTTCCAAAGTTCTGGAACGGTGCAACGAGTGTCTGCGAAGGATTAGTGTTGTCCTTCGAAATAGCCGAGACGTTAAAGGTAAATTTCTTTACCGAAACCCTCGAACGAATGCGGAAATTGGTGAAGTCGTAATTTTCCAGCCTTGAGAAAACGTTGTCAGCCTGGCCTCTTTCGACGTCCCAAAAGATCACCCAATTCTTCATCGGTTTGATCTTCATTCCGGCGATAAGTGTATGTGTGCTGTTCTGCTCATCTTCGAGAATGTTCAGCGGATTTGTCGCCGACGGGTTAGATGTGAACGTGATGTCATAGCCGCGGACATCGATCTTTCGATCGGTGTAGCGATAGCCGATATGGAAACTAAGAATATTGTTGAACTGATAGTCGCCTTCGACCGTGTTAACAAATCTTCTATAGTCATTCACGCGATAAGCAGCAGAACGCGGATTTGTCGAAGCCAACGGATTGCCGGCTGCGTTTCGGCGATCGAGCCACTCTTCGAGTTTCAGGCCGCCATTTACCGAGAACTTATCAAACGAGAAAGTATTCGAAATGCGGAAATTGTTGGTGACCATGTAGGTCAGGCCAAGATCACCGCGGGTCTGTACTCTCTTTGATAACGAATTGATCTCAAAACGATCGCGATCGATGAAGTTATTGTTGTTGTCGCGACCGGACAACAATTCGATCATTCCCATATTGCTGTCGGTGCTCGTATACACGATCTGTCCAGTGAAATCCAACCTTTTAGCAAAGGTCCGATGGGCATTGAACATGGTGTAATAAGCATTTCCGTCAGTCGGGAAAATGCGGCTGAACGTATTGTAAACAGTCGTGTCAGCCGTGTTGTTTCCGGCAGTCGGAGCCGTCAGGAAATATGACGAGCGGTCCTTAAAGAAACGGAATCCCTGCGTCAGGCCTAGATTAAATCCAAGCAGCTTACCCTCGACGCCCGCACGAAAGTCGTTAGCCTTTTGTTTGGTTTCCGAGGTGACGACAAAATCATCACGGTTGGCTCGAGCGTTATGTGTTCCGGGGCCCGAAGCATCATTGAACGACACACCGAGATTGACGCGGAAGTTTTCATTCTGCGGCAAAAACGTAAAGTCGAAATCGCCAAACGTGCGACTGGTGTCACTCGTGTGCTGGCCATTTGCGAGATTGCTCAGGTTGTTAAAGTATTTGACGCGTCTGACTGCACTATTGAATTTGTAAATGCCGGTCTTTTCGACGTTGACACGAGCAAATCCGCTCGGGTCCGATCCCCATCCCGTAACGCTGATGAGCATCGAATCAAAATACTTGCCGCGGCCGCTATCGCTTTCGAACAAGATGTTCGAATCAAATGCGCGAAATCCTTGTTTATAATTAAGGTCGCTGCGGTATTTTTTCTCGCTGCCGTTGACGTCGAGCCAACGGTAGCCTAACTCGGTGTTCGAGGTTACCTTGTAACCGCCCACCATAAAATCTTCTTCATCGGCCGGTTTGGTCGTTGTCTGTGCAACGACCGATCCGGCAAAGATACCCATACAAAGTACGGCTACGAAACGGATGAATAAGATTCTGCCGTACCTGCTGGTACTATCTGTTAATTTTGATATGTCTAACATCTTGCCTCCTCTTACTCATCAACTATCTAAAGAAATACTTGCTTGCGTTTGATCCGTGGATACGCGCATGGCAGACCGTACAATTAATGTATCGGGTCGTTACCTGATCATGCGGTGCCTGCGGAGCTCCACCATCGCTGTTCGGAAGATTACTGTGGCATTCCATACAGAGCTGGCGAACCGAACTGCGAGTAAGCATTTTCGGATTGCTTGAGCCGTGCGGGGTGTGGCACGATGCACATCCTTCGGTCTTGAGCGGGGCATGTTCGAATGCGAACGGGCCCTGTTTGTCACCGTGACACTTGATACAGGCTGAGTCAGCACCGACAGCAAGCTTGGTCTGTTTCGATTCGAAACCACCGTGTGCGTTGTGGCAGCTGCTGCAGTTCATTGTGCCTTCCAGCACCTTGTGATGGAACGGCTTGCTGAACTGAGCCTTGGTCTCGGTATGGCAACCCATACAAAGCTGCGGTTCGCTCTGTTTCAACATCGCCGTCGTGGCTATGCCGGGATTATGCTTCGAGGTCTCACTCACGTTCGTGATCGAGCCGGGCATCGCGTTTCCTAGAACTGAACCATGTGAACTGTGGCAATCGGTACATCCGACGTCGTTACGCCAGTGTTCGCCACGGCGGAAATTGTTGTGGCTTTCCTTGCCGGAATGGCAGGCCAGGCATGTTTCCGAAACTTCTTTCGAATTCTTGCCCTTGAATGAAACGATCTTCGTTTTATCGCCGCCGCCGTCAACGTGTGCCTTACCTGCTCCGTGACACGATTCGCATCCCGTAGCCTTGTCCTTCCAGCTCTTTACTTCAGCAAGCTTGGCGTGCTTGGTACCGTTAAAACCCTTGAACTGGTCCTCGTGACAAGCCTTACAGGTCTCGCTTCCGACAAAATCGTCCGCTGAAGCAGCAGCCATTGGTGCCGGCTGATCTAGCTCGCCCGCCAATGTTCCGCTGGATATTGATGAAAATGTTCCTGTGACCGCCCACGCGAGTGCAAGCAGCGAAAACGCTGTGAGCATGCCGATCTTGATCTTTCTAGCTGAAGCCATAATATTGCCTCCGTAAATTAGACAAACAGGCGTTTTAGCCTGGATGCACCGTAAGGTTACCTAAAGGTTGCCTGCAATTATGTGAGCGCCGTCACAAAATGAAAGTTTTTTTCGATTTTATTTGTGTGATGTTTTTCACAAGCTCGATATGAGCTTTATTGTGTGCTGGTAACGGGTGCTGACCAGACGGGCAAGTTGGAAGCATAATTGGGGCCGGTGGACGAGAAGGTTGATAAAGGCTTCGCGGGGTACAACACGGACGTCGCAAAGGGTGGCGGTAATTAGTGTTGCGTCGAATACCGAATCGGAGAGTGTCTCGATCACTCCAAAGATCCGCTCTGACCGCGGCGGGCAAGTGGTAAAGGTGTCAGGCGCGCGCTCATTATGTATAAGAGTCACGCTGCCGCATCGCAGAATATATATATGAGTCGGTTCATCACCGCAAGAGAATATCTCATTCCCTTTTTCAAACTGTCTCGTTTCGCAGATCGCATCGAGAAATGGGCGCTCGGTGTCATACAGTTGGGCGAATAGGTCGCCGGCTGTAAGCGGGAAATCAAAAAAACTGTGACTGGATCTGTTGTCGGGGAACATTGCCCTTCCTCCGCGTCGATACAGAGGATAGGCTTACATTTTTAGATTGATGCGCGATAGGACAATAGTCACACACGCAAGTGACCTGCGTCACATATCGGTGCGGTAACCGCCACGCGTGCCGATAACGGCTTTGAGGCGTTTACGGTCATGGATGATCAACTCTGAGCCCTTGAGCGTGACCAACTCACGCTCTCGGAAATATCTGAGTGCCCGCGTTACCGTCTCACGCGAAGCCCCGATCATCTCGGCGATCTCCTCGTGGGTGAAAAAGTTTTTCATCTGAACGCGGCCATTGCCGCCGGTACCGTTGCCGCTCCAGGAAAGGAACAGCTTGGCCAGTTTGTCGGCAACCGAATCGGAAAGCCCGAGGGCACAGATCTGGACGTATGCCTTATGATAATCGCGGCTGATCTGGCGGGCGGCGTTTAGACAAGCTTTCGGGTTGTTTTGGATGAGTTTCATCAGGTCTTCCGTCTTGACGTAGTCGACCTGGCACATCTCGAGTGTTTCGGCGGAGGTCTCATGCTCAACACCATTGATGACGGAACTAAGACCGATCATCTGGCCGGGCTCGGCGATACCGAGAATGATCACCTTGCCGTCCGGCGAACAGGTCGAAAGCTTGACCTTGCCCTGGCAAAGCATATAGACGCCGGTAGAGGGTTGGCCCTCGATAAAGAGCATCGTTCCTTTCGGACACGCCTTAGTGACCTTTATCGATTCGAAAAGCTGCAGGTCGGCATCCGGAAGGTCACAGAAGTAACCCTCGGTGCGCAGACCGCAGTCGTGACACTTATGCTGAATATTTAAGTCGTGAAAGACCTTCATTTTCTTTTACAATAGCCGAACTTCCGGCCACGTCCGCTGATTTAAAACTTCGATACTGTAAAAATACCGAGGCTTCGCGGGAATTAAGGGCAACTTGCGTTCCAGTTAGTGATGTAGCTGAATTTCAAGGAATCATAGGTATTCTAGCACCGTTAGATGAAAAAGTACTAAGAAAATCGCGTCAATTTACTGCGATGGTGTGAAAAATCTCGCGCAATGCCATGGATCGAACGTTTAGTTGGTTCCGGCCTCGAATCTCAGTACTGTCGTCCGTCCGTCAGCTCCGAGCACATCGATACCATCTTCCTCACCGGAGAGGCTCATGTGCAGCTGTAATTTCAACGGCATATCGACATCATGTACAAGTGACCCGACCTTGATGTGAAGCAAATTATGATCGCCACGTGACTCGATGCCGATGTTCGTCAGGGGCAGTCCGTCCTCGATCCAATTGTCGATCACTATACCGTTTTGCGAGCTAAAAACGCCTAGTCGCGTCGCCCGCCCGGTATTTTGCCTACTGAAAAAGCTCAGAAACTCGGACCACTCCACTATCCTCTTTGCAGTTTCCATTTCGTTCACCTTTTGTTCTGACTCTGGTCAAGGCAAATTGCTCAGCCGTTCTTCGAACAACTTCGAAGACACGGTCAGGAAATCGTGTGCCGTAATAAGTCCGACCAGACAACCGTTCCTAATAACCGGCAGACAGCCGATGTTGCCCTCGCGCATTATCGTTAGAGCTTTTAATGTCGGCGTCTCAGGGGCGACCGTGACCATCACGGTCTTCATAATGTCGCGAATGACGAGCGGTTGGTTCCCGCTGCATTTGCCTGTCGCGATCAGTTCGATCAGGTCGCGGTGCGAAACCATCCCGATCAGGTGTCCAGCATCGTCCTCGACCGGCACATGCCGGACATGCCGCCAGTGCATAAGACTCGCGGCAAGATCGACGATGTCGTCCTCACGGACGGTAAAAAGGTCGACCGCCATGAATTGCTCTACGGTCTTATAACTATCAATCCAGTCTGACTCTGGTGGAATTTCAGCTAACTCCCATGTATGCATAGGTTTATTGTCGGTCTCCTGATGATGTTTCATTGCCGCCGTCAGCGTTCGGAGCCTCACGTTCGGTTTGGCGTGCTTGTCCATTTTGGCGTAGCTGTCGAGCATCCAACGAGCGCCTGTCTTTTCCTGAGTGACACGCTCTTCGATAATGTCGAGCAGACGTTGACTGTCGGCCTCGTCGATGGACGCACGGGCGAGCCCCTTGCGCGCACGCGGCAGCAGTTCTTCTAAGATGATGCGGCCGACACGGCGGCTCTGGCCGTCGAGCCCGCGAATCTGCCCATTCAGGCCATATCGGCCGGCGTTGTAGAAATTGTTGCGTGCATCGTCGAACGACATGTAAGCTCGTATATCGCCATATTCCTCAGGTAGTTCCATCATCAGGCCGAGGAAAAAAGCGGCAGTTGCCATCTCGTCCACAACGGTCGGACCGGCCGGCAGGAATCGTGCCTCGATACGCAGTCCGGGTCTGTCGCCCATAATACCGTAGCAGGGCCGATTCCAACGCCAGATGGTGCCGTTATGCAGACGCCAGGCAGCAAGTTGCGGAATAGATCCCTTCTCCAGCATCTCAAGCGAATTTTCCTCGATCGCCTGGGTCAGCAGGATCCTGAACCTTATGGCGTCCTCACGCAGAACCTCAAGGATCGAATTTTCGACCCAACGGTCGCCGAAATTGACCCTCGGTTTCTGATTACGCTGCTTGTGCGTCAATGAACGCGTATCCGTCGACTGTTTGAAAACGGCCAGACGTGTCTCGTGCCACAGGCGGTGGCTGAGTAAGATCGGCGAATTTACGGCTGACGCGAGCACGGGCCCCGATATAGCCTGAGCCCAGTTGTAATAACGTACAAAATCGCTGATGCCCACCTGCAGGTGGATCTGAAAGCTGGTGTTGCAGTACTCAATGTATGTGTCTTGAAGCGTCAGCTGCAGTTCATCGAGACCTTTGATCTGGATGACGCGATTGTCACCATGAAGTTCCGTAACGACGCGGTTTATCTCGTGATACCGCGGATTCGGCGTCATGTTGTCGATCGTCAGATCTGATTGCTGGATCGTGGGTAAAATGCCGGCCAAAACGACGCCCGCGTTGTATTTCTTGAGCGCACCGCGAACGACACCGATTATCTCGTTGAGCTCATCTTCCATCAGACGAAGACAATTGCCGCCAAACTCACGCGGAGTGAGGTTGGCCTCCAGATTGAACTTGCCGATCTCGGTTGTCAGGCGGCCATCACGGGCATCATTGATCGTCTCGATAGCCAGCGGTGCCGGCCGCATTGCCGAATCGACGAGAAACATCTCCTGTTCGGCACCAATGCGCAGAACATTTTCCTCAAAAAGACCCGAATCGAGCATTTGTTCGAGGGCCTGGAGGTCGTTAAGCACGGCGAGGGTGAACGACCGCCTCTGTTCCTCATCGCCGTCGGTCGAGATGTTGTGTTCGCCCATCTATCACTTCCTCCTGTTTTCAAACGGACTGACATAATCGTGACGTCTTCGGCTGACGACAAGCTTTTTTCGCTCCCAACGGCGACGGCGGTAGCCGAGCAGGTGAAAGACCTGCAGCGGAAAGAACCGTGCGAGGCTGGTATTGACGATCAGCGTTTCGTGGTCGTTAGGGTCGCGCGCCACGCCGGGTAGCCATCCGACGATATTTTGGACCCGCATCTGCCGCAATATCGAAGAGATACGAAGCCAGAACGGTGCGACCGCCCGGCCGATGAAAAATCCGTCCTCGCCGAGCTTTTGGTAGAGCGGCATTAATATCATCCCAGACTCGACGGCCCGAACCGGGCCATGTTTTTCGTGGGCAAGAACCTGATCCTTAAGAATAGGGTCGAAATTGTTAAATCCGGGATTCATCTCAAAACCATCTTCAGGGTCGATCGCCTTTCGATACCTTACCTCGACGACGCGCGCTCCTCGGCGCCCGTTGGCGAGGCGTCTATACATCTCGTCGTAATCGGGAACATCGGAGCGGGACAGTATGTCGGCGTTGATAAGCGAAAGCCATATAAGCGCTGCATGATTATCGACTGTCTCGGGCGACAAGTGACTTCCGCCTTCGAAACCGAGCGTGACGGCTCCGGCATTATTAAAGTACTCGAGCATCGTGCCCTCGAGCTGTTCCTCGATACCGAGGAGTATCGTAACGGGCAAGCCCATCGCAAATTTGCGGTTTCTAAGCGTGTCGCCAACAGTTGCGAATGGCAATCCCGATGCCGACGTCGAATGAAGATCGAGAATATAGACCTCGGCTCTTGCCGTGATCAATATCTGGTCCAGCAGTTCGTCAAGCTCATGCAATTCGCGGCCCTCGGACAGGCACTCAAGTGCACGGACTCCGGACGAGGACATATTGGCCGGCGTCCAAGAACGGTTGAGGTCACAGTCGATGAAGCGAACTTGCCTGTTCAGAGCCCGCGTGTTTCCTGCGAGCAAGAATACACGCCCGTCAATACGATCGGCCAGTTGAGGTAATTTTTCAGCGACATCTTTCACGGCCTGCGCTCCTGCGGGCTCATTGCCGTGAATGCCGCCGATAGCGATAAGTGTCGGTCCGTCGGCGTTGCCGATGAAGGAACCGATCAGATGTTCACCTTCGCGGACCACCGTGTTTTTTTCTTTTTCGGGTTTTGCTTTCATGTGTGCTCGAGAGATGGCAAGAATGATGCCAGAGTTTTGTCTTCTAATGTCCCGAGGCCGTATTTCGTCCGTGCATGCTGATCCGTTTTTCAACGGTCATCCCATAAAGCGCGAAGAGAAAGGACGGTATTGTGAATACCAAAAACGCGATGCCCTGATCCAGTGAGCCGTTCAGAATCAACCCGTAGATGAGATAGAACGCAGCGGTGCTGACCATCGAGAGCAGGCCGCCAGGCAATTCGCTATGCCAACTCAGAGCAAATCCCGCCAAAAGACCGACCGGGAAAAAGATCAACCCGATTATCTGTTTGGTGTCGATAGAACTGACATCTGAGCCATCGCTGATATAGAAGAGCAGTAGGATCGCGAACACGATCAGGCTCGAAACGCGAGCGGTCCAGCGTAATATGAAGTGAAACAGATCCTCGTTTAATCTAGATGTGAACATGATACGCAACCTCCGAATCTTCGTAGATCAAGCGAATTCGTAAATTCACGAACTAATAGCCACTTATCGAATAACAGGCAAAGGGCGTTCCGCTGAAATGCGCCGAAGTAAGCGAGCAATACATTGGGGAAGCGAGGACGATGATCTGTTCCGGACGACCGCAGGCGAGGAACTTTTCACAGCTATCCGCGAAAAAATACGCAGTTTGAACACGTCACGCTGAAAAGCGCGGACAATTTTTGTTGCAAATAGCCGCGGTTGCCCTAGAATAGAAGTTTTAGCCATTGGTTCGAGGTGCTGACTGTATGTTTGACGAGAGATTTGATGTGATCGTGATCGGGGCGGGACACGCCGGCTGTGAGGCCGCGTCAGCCTCGGCGCGTCTCGGTGCCGAGACGGCACTTGTGACCATCAATCTCGATCTGATCGGCCAGATGTCGTGCAATCCGGCGATCGGTGGAATTGCCAAGGGGCACGTCGTTCGTGAGATCGACGCTCTTGGCGGCATAATGGGCCGCGTGATCGACCGGACGGGCATTCAGTTTCGCCTCCTCAACCGCTCACGCGGGCCGGCCGTCCAATCGCCCCGTGCCCAGGCCGACCGCAGCCTGTACCGCACCGAGATGCGGCGGGTGCTCGAAGCAACACCTAACCTGCACCTGAGACAAGGTGTCGTGAATTCGCTAATTGTTGACAACAATAGCGTTATCGGCGTAGAGCTGCAAGATACGAGGCGATTTGGTGCGAAATCCGTCGTCATTGCGACCGGAACATTTCTGAACGGCACCATTCATACCGGCACACAGACATTCTCGGCTGGCCGAGCCGGTGAACCGGCCTCGATCGACCTCGCCGAAGATCTTAAACGGCACGGTTTTCCGGTCGGGCGCCTGAAAACCGGGACGCCGCCGAGGCTCGATGGCCGTTCGATAGACTGGGACGCTTTCGAGCCACAGCCGCCGGATGAGAAGCCGGTCGCATTTTCATTCGCGACCGAGCGGATCGAACAGCCACAGATCCAGTGCTTCATCGGCTACACGACCGGAGCCGTCCATGACGCGATCCGTGAGAACCTGCATCGCTCGCCGCTCTATTCCGGCCAGATCAAAGGCGTCGGGCCGCGATATTGTCCGTCGATCGAGGACAAGGTCGTGAAGTTTGGCGAAAAGGACAGGCACCAGCTATTTCTCGAGCCGGAAGGGCATAACACCAACGAGGTGTATCTGAACGGATTTTCGACGTCGTTGCCGTCCGATCTGCAACTGCAGCTGCTGCGGATGATCGATGGTTTTGAGAGCGTCCAGATCATCAGACCCGGATATGCCATCGAATATGATTTTGTCGATCCGCGGGAAATGCGTGCGACGATGGAATCGACGCGAATGGAAGGCCTTTTTCTGGCCGGACAGATAAACGGGACTACCGGTTACGAAGAAGCCGCCTGTCAAGGGCTAATCGCAGGTATCAATGCCGCGTTTTCGGTGCAGGGCCGTAAACCCTTTATTTTACAACGAGATGAGGCGTACATCGGCGTTCTGGCGGACGATCTGATCCGGCACGGCGTCGATGAACCGTACCGTCTGTTCACGTCGCGGGCCGAGGCCAGGTTGACACTTCGACACGACAATGCGGACGAGCGTCTTTCGCCGATAGGACGCGAAGCGGGCCTCGTGGGCGATATTGACTGGGAACGATTTAACAGCAGACGTGACCGCATCGCCGAGCTGCGAAATCTGCTCGATGGGACGCGGTTCAAGCGCTCGTCGGCCGAATACGCCGGCCTTGTCCAATTGCTCGGTGCGGATCTCGGGGATTCGTTTACGTTGTCGCAGCTCGCGATGCGGCAAGGCGTCGATGCCGAATTGATCAAGCGTCTGCTGCCCGACGGTGTCCGAATTAGAGTTTCGGATACGGAGCTCGACACCGCCCTCGCCGATTCGCTCTACAGCGGTTATATCCTTAAGCAAAAGGTTGCGACCGAGCGTGTGAATCACCACGATTCGCTAAAAGTGCCGGAAAGCTTCAGTTTCAGCCAGATCAGCGGGCTGTCGAACGAGATGGTCGAGCGGCTTGAGCGTGCACGGCCGCAGACGTTTGCTCAGGTCCGCTCGATAAACGGCCTCACGCCGGCGGCGATATCGACGGTACTTGTCCACCTTACGGCTCAACAATCACCGCAAAACACTCAGGATCAAGGCCTTAGATCATAGTTGTGGTACGTACCACATACCGACCGGCTGCGAATGTGGTACGTACCACATTTCAATAGTTAGAATTCGTCCCGAATGTGTGCTAACTTTAGGTTTTAGCATTAAAGACGGCAAGTATGGGAAAGATCATAGCGGTCGCCAATCAAAAAGGCGGCGTCGGAAAAACTACAACAGCGGTAAACCTGGCGGCAGCTCTCGCGTCCGAGGACAAGAAAGTGCTGCTTGTCGATGCCGATCCACAGGCAAATGCAACGTCCGGAGCGGGAATTCCAAGAGGAAATGCACGGAAAACACTATATAACGCCCTGATATCGGGCGATCCGGTCAGGGAGATGGTTTTGCCGACCGAGATACCGTATCTGTGGGTGCTGCCGTCGGATAAAAATCTCGCCGGAGCTGAGATCGAACTTGTCGATCGCGAAGACCGCAATTACGCACTTAAGAAACTCTTAGCAGAGATAAAAGACTATTTTCACTACATCATTATCGATTGCCCGCCGTCGCTGGGAATCTTAACGCTCAACGGTCTGACAGCTGCTGACTCGCTCCTCGTTCCTATCCAGTGCGAATATTACGCTCTTGAGGGCGTCACGGAGCTTTTTGATACGCTCGCTCGGCTACGGCGTGAACTTAACCCGACGCTTGCTATCGAGGGATTGCTGCTGACGATGTTCGACGAGCGAACCAATCTTTCGACCGCAGTCGCCAAAGACCTGAGGGATTTCTACGGTTCGCAGGTGCTGGACACGGTTATCCCGCGAAATGTCCGGCTCGCCGAGGCTCCAAGCTTTGGCAAACCGATAATGCTATACGATGTGCGTTCAAAGGGAGCTGAGAGTTACATGCAGTTAGGCAAGGAGATAATCAGTCATGGCTAGACAGCCTTTGGGCAGAGGCCTGAGTGCCTTGATGGGAGACGAAAAACCGGCCCCGCCAACAGAATCGGGACTTCGCGAGGTCGACATCGATCTGATCGAGCCAAACCCCGAACAGCCGCGTACGCGGTTTGCCGAGGAAAAGCTGGCCGAACTAGCAGCATCGATCCGTGCGAACGGCATTGTCCAACCCATCGTGCTGCGGCAAGTCGGTTCGCGTTATCAGATCGTTGCCGGCGAGCGTCGTTGGCGTGCCGCCCAGCGTGCCGAGCTTCGTAAGGTTCCGGCGGTAATCCGCGCGATCCCGGACGACAAGCTTCTTGAGATCGCACTGGTCGAAAACATCCAGCGGCACGAGCTGAATCCGATCGAAGAAGCCAAGGCATACCGCAAACTCATTGATACAGTTGGACTTACGCAGGAGCAGGTGTCCGAGCGTGTCGGCCGCGAACGCACACTGGTCGCAACGACCATTCGTCTTTTGCGTCTGCCGGCTGAGGTGCAGAAGTACATCGTTGAGGGAACGCTTTCGCTCAGTCACGGCCGTGCGTTGCTGATGACAGAGGATCCAAAGGTTCAGAAGGCGATCGCAGCGGACGCCGTAAACAAAGGCTATTCGGTTCGTGAGACCGAGCGTGTGGTCAAGCGATCGAGTCGGGAAAGCGCAGGCGACGGTGCTACTCCGGCGATTCGTCAGGTCGACCCAAATACGAAATCGGCCGAGACCAAGCTGATGCGAAGGCTGAGCACGAACGTCAAGATCATCCCGGCCAAAAAAGGCTCGAGCGGCAAGATCGAGATCGAATATTACGGCGTCGATGACCTGGACCGCATCTATCAGATGATCATGAAATCGTAGCCGTTGATGACTCGTAGTCACTGTAACTCATTGATTCTAAAGGAGGTAGCTGATCGCCAATGCAAAAGCGTTTGACGGAAATGGTCAATTGCGCAGGTTGAGTGGCAAAACTCGCTCCTAGCGACCTTGCTCAAGTTTTGAGCAAGCTGCCCATTCAGAACAGCGAAAATGTGATCGTCGGATTTGATAGATCCGACGACGCGGGAGTTTTTCGTCTTACGGACGAGACGGCGCTGGTGCAGACGGTCGATTTTTTCACTCCGGTGGCTGACGACCCGTTTGTTTACGGCCAGGTCGCGGCGATCAATGCGCTCAATGACGTTTACGCGATGGGCGGGAAGCCGCTATCGGCTCTGTCGATAGTGTGTTATCCGCAGAAAGGCGATTGGGACGTGCTGGGCGAGATACTCGCCGGCGGCCAGGCGGCGATGAACGCCGAGGGCGTGATCGTTATCGGCGGCCACTCGGTCGACGATCAGGAGATGAAGTTTGGCTATGCCGTGACGGGCGTTATCCATCCGGACAAGGTTTTTACCAATTCCGGAGCTCGGCCGGGCGACGTGTTGATCCTGACGAAACCGATCGGAACCGGAGCCATCAATACCGCGGTCAAGCGTGGTGTCGCGAGCGACTCGACGGTCGCAGCGGCGATATTGGCGATGACAACATCGGCTGCCGCCGCGTCTAAGGTTATGCAGTCCGTCGGTGCCAACGCGTGTACGGATGTAACGGGCTTTGGCCTGCTCGGTCATGCTTATGAAATGGCGAACGGCAGCAAGGTGACGCTAACTGTTGATTCTAAACAGGTTCCGCTGTTACCGGACGTTCTCAAACTGATCGCGGCAGGTATGCTGACGCGCGGCGATAAGAATAATAGGGTGTATGTCGGCGAAACGGTTAGAATATCTGATGACGTGTCGGGTGAGATGCAAAGTGCTCTTTTCGACCCGCAGACAGCCGGCGGCTTGCTGATAAGTCTGCCGCCTGAGAACGCCGAGCACTTTATTGCTGAAATGCCGAATGCGGTCGTTATCGGCAGTGTTGCTGAAAAGGGCACGAACTTAATTGAGGTGATCTAGGTGTATTTGCTTATCCTTGAGTCGATCGGGACGTCCGAACTGATATTGATCGGTATAATCGCGCTCATTTTCCTTGGTCCGCGAAAACTGCCCGATATCGCCCGGAAGATCGGCAAGATAACATCAGAGTTTCGCAATACAACCAACGAATTTAAGAGCACATGGGAGCGGGAAGTTAATTTTGAAGAAGAAGCCAAGGCTTTTCGCCTTGACGATGACGAACCAAAACCGGTCGAGCGCGTGACGTCGATACCGGTGCTCGGAAACAAGATCACTGACGATGAGCCCACCCCGGCGGTCCGGGAGATCGACCCGGCCGAATTTGAATCAAGAACCGCAGTCAGCGAAGATGCCCCGGCTGAGCCCGCAGTGACCGAAAGCGCACCTGCGGAAGACGAGGCGGTTGACCCGAACGACAAGAGGAATTGGCTTTAAGTAACGGATGGAAGAGATAGAAACAGAACCGGAGACGGAACGTGGTGGGCATATGTCCTTTCTTGACCACCTCGACGAACTCCGTAAACGCCTCGTAAACTGTGTCATCATTATAGTTGTGGCATTTACGGTGTGTTGGTTCGTGTCTGATAAGATCTATAATTTCCTGAGTATCCCGATCCGGCAGGCTCTCTCGGATGCGGCTCGCAGCGATCTGCCGATAAGCGGTGTCACCGGAGCGGAAAAGGTGCTCTCGATCACCGATCTGAAAGAGGGCGATGCCGGACGTTATGTCTTTGACCGCTCGACCAAGCTCGGGCCGACGGTCGTGGTGCCGGGTTCTTCGGTGTCAGCACAGGTTCTACGCGACCCGGAGGGCAAGCTTGGGCTTTTTACAAGCGAACAGCTCTTGACCAACAACGCGATCGTTCCCAAGGGCGTCAGGCTGCCGCTCGCCTTTGACGAAGCAGCGATCAGCCAGCCGAATGCCGATGAACGAATGATCGTCACTACGGCGCAAGAGCAATTTACGCTCTACGTAACCGTCTCGCTTTACGGCGCGATCGCGTTGTCCGTGCCGCTGCTGTTATGGCAGATATGGATGTTCATCTCGCCTGCCCTTTACAAGCACGAGCGGGCGTACGTGACGCCGTTTATCGGGCTTTCGACGGTCTCATTCGTAGTCGGTGCAGCATTTGCGTACTACATCCTCTTTCCGCCGGCGGCGGCGTACTTGCTCGGAATCGGCGGCGGCGAATTTCAATTGCTATTGCGGGCGAGCGACTATCTCGATCTGATAACGATCATTATGCTCGCAATGGGCGTCATCTTTCAGATGCCGGCAATCACCTACGTGCTTTCGCGAATCGGGATTATTACAGCAGGATTGCTTGTTAAAAGCTGGAAGATCTCGCTTGTGATCATCCTGATCGTGGCTGCTGTCGTATCACCCACCGGCGATATTCCAAACATGATGCTCTTTGCGGCGCCGATGGTCGCACTTTACATCGTTTCGATCTTTATCGCCTGGTTCTTTGGCAAAAAGCGGCAGACGACCGAAGAGGTCGAGAATCAAGCAACCTAGACGAGCGTAATTTCATCTTGAATAAATAAGGATTACTGTCTAAAATCGTTAGAGCAAAGATATTGGTGATCTATCCGGCGTCGAGCCGGTTCTTTTTGGGAGTTTTACAGATTATGTCGAGAGTTAAAGTTTTACAGAGTTTCGTCCTGACCTTCGTGTTTGCGGGGTTGGCCGCGATCGTCGCGATCGCACAGCCGCCGGACAAGAAAGCGCCAAGCCAGGACGTTAGTGATAAGGCTCGAAACGTCAAACCTGAGCTCAAAGAGGCTTATAAAAAGTGGATCAATAACGACGTTGCCTACATCATCACCAAAGAAGAGAAGCGCGCATTTAACGCTCTGGTGACCGATGAGGAACGCGAGAATTTCATCGAGCAGTTTTGGCGTCGCCGCGACCCGAATCCCGATACCGAAGAAAACGAGTACCGCGAAGAATATTACGAGCGTATCGCCTACGCCAATGAGAAGTTCGCTTCGGGCATCCCGGGCTGGAAAACCGACCGCGGCCGCGTTTACATCGCGTGGGGCAAGCCCGACTCGATCGAATCGCATCCGTCAGGCGGTGCATACGACCGTCCGAGTTATGAGGGCGGCGGTGCGACGACGACATATCCTTTCGAAATATGGTTTTACCGCCATCTCGACAATGTCGGTGACGGCCTCGAGATCGAGTTTGTCGATCCGACCGGAACGGGCGAGTACCGCATGGCACGCAACGCCAACGAAAAAGACGCGTTGCTGATGGTTCCCGGTGCGGGGCTGACGACCGCCGAGCAGCTCGGCATGTCGACAAAGGGCGACCGGATCTCGGGTTATGACCGCAATGCGGGCAACAATTTTTACCGCGAACAGGATTCGCCTTTCCGCCGCCTCGAGGTAATGGGCAGCCTGATGCGTCCGCCGGCAGTTAAGTTCAGCGACCTGCAGAGCTCGCTGACGGATTCGCCGGTGATCGATAACAACCCGCTGCAGTTTGACCTGCGTGTCGATTTTTTCCGTCAGTCGGACGACCGCATCATCACGGCATTCACGATCCAGACCAGCAACAAAGAACTGAAGTTTGAACAGATCGGCGGCCTCGAAACGGCACGTATGAACATCTTCGGACGCGTAACGGCAGTCTCGGGCAAGCGTTCGGGCATTTTCGAAGATTCGGTCGTGACCAATGCGACGGCTCTTGAGCTTGCCGAAACTATCGACCGCAAGTCGGTGTACCAAAAAGCGATCGCTCTGACGCCGGGAACCTACAAGGTGGACGTTGTCGTCCGCGATGTCGGTACGGGTAATAAGGGTATCGTCAATATGGGCTTTACGGTGCCACGGTACGACGAAAAGAAACTTTCGACATCGTCGCTCGTGCTGACGTCGAAGCTGCGTTCGACCAACGAACGCGACATCGGCCAGATGTTCGTTATCGGCAACGCCAAGGTCATTCCGAATCTGGGCGGCGATTATAAACAGGGTCAGGAAGTCGGTATTTATCTTCAGGTTTACAATGCCGAGATCGACCAGACGACGCTTCGTCCGGCGGTCGATGTGACCTATATCATCACCAAAGGCGGCAAAGAGATCGCACGTCAGGCCGAAGATTGGTCAGGGCTGAGCGATTCGGGCCAGAGGCTTACGCTTGCTCGACTGTTGCCGACGACAAACATGCCGCTTGGTGAGTACGAGATCCGCGTCGAGATCAAAGATCGCGTCGGCGGACAGGTCATCAAAAACGAAGCTAAATTTACGATCACGCAGTAAATAAAACTGCTGTATTTACAAAAGGTTGGACGCATCTCCGTTTGGGGTGCGTCCAACCTTTTTTTGATCCGCGACATCCTTGAATGGTAGAACTCAAACTCTGACAAAGAAAAAAAATAGCTTCGCAACCCTGTGACAGGTGCGGGCAGAAAAGGAAAAGCAATGAAAACTATGAGATCGTTCGCCTCGATAGCATTCGGCGTAATGAGCATCACCTTCCTCGGGCAGTCGTTGTCGGCACAGCAACCGACGCCGGCGGATGTCCGCGAGGCACCTCGTAATGTCGTGACCGAGATCAAGGACGCACACAAACGCTGGATCAATAATGACGTTCCTTACATTATTACCGCTGCCGAGCGGAAGGCGTTCCTGGCACTCAGGACCGATGACGAACGTGAGAGCTTTATCAACATCTTCTGGTCAAACCGCGACCCTGACCCTGAAACGGAAGAGAACGAATACCGGCAGGAATATTATGAGCGGATCGCCTACGCCAATGAGCACTTTGGTTCGGGCATCGCCGGTTGGAAGACGGACCGCGGGCGGATCTACATAACCTGGGGCAAGCCGGATTCGATCGAGGCACATCCGTCCGGCGGTGCTTACGAGCGGCCGAGCTACGAGGGCGGCGGTTCGACGACGACGTATCCGTTTGAGACGTGGTTTTACCGCCATCTCGAAGGCGTCGGCGACGGGGTCGAGATCGAGTTTGTCGACCCGACCGGAACGGGCGAATACCGCATTGCTCGAAACGAGAACGATAAGGATGCTCTCGCAATGGTGCCAGGCATGGGCCGAAAGTATGAACCGGCGAATGAACCCCAGCGTTTTCAACGCGAACAGGACGCACCGCTCGCACGCCTGAGCCGCATCGCCGCACTCAGCGTGCCGCCGAATGTCCGCTTCACCGATCTTGATCGGGCACTGACCGATTCGCCGGTGATCGACAACAATCCGCTCGGCTTCGACCTGCGGATCGACCACTTCAGGCAATCCGACGACCGTGTGATCACGACGTTCACAGTTCAGACAAGCAACAGTCAGCTCAAGTTTGTTCCGGTCGGCGGCATCGAAACTGCGACCATTAACATTTTTGGCCGTGTCACGGCCGTAACGAATAAGAAAACGGGTATCTTCGAAGAGTCAGTTACCGCTACCGCGACGAGCGCGGACCTGGTAGAGACTCGGGATCGGTCACTGGTCTATCAAAAGGCGCTTGCTCTCGCTCCCGGTATCTATAAGGTCGGTGTGATCGTCCGTGACGTCGCAACCGGCAATAAGGGCATTACCAGCCTCGGCTTTACAGTACCGAAATATGACGAGCGGGCACTGTCGACATCGACGTTGGTGCTGACCTCAAATCTTCGTGCGGCAAACGAGAATGAGATCGGCGACCGTTTTGTCATCGGCGGCCGAAAGGTGATCCCGAATCTCTCGGGCAGTTACAAACAAGGCCAGGACGTCGGGATATATATGCAGGTGTACAACGCCGAGACCGACCAGACGACGCTGCGACCGGCTTTGGACGTGAGCTATGTGCTGAGCAAAGACGGAAAAGAGGTTTTGCGACGCGTTGAGGACTGGAGCGGCCTGAGCGATGCCGGACAGCGGCTGACACTGGCGAACATGCTGCCGACGGCGGGACTCGCTCCGGGCGAATACACTGTCGCTGTTGTCATCAGAGACCGTGTTCGCGATTCTGCATTACGCGTCGAGGGCAATATTACGGTCATCAAATAGTCACGAGATCACTTCGCCAGTTTTGTGATCCTGATCAGCGGCTGGCCGCGTTTTTCGCTGGTTGCCAGGATCGATGTGCCATCGGCGGTGTAGCATACGGCTTCACCTAATAGCCTCTTTCCAAGGTTAAGCGTTTCGGGCTGCTGCTTCCAAATATCGTCAAAATTGGTCGAGCCCGACGGCAGCTCTAGTTCATATCCGTTTGTATAGTCGCAAACGACTAGTCGCTTTCCGTCCGGCGAGATGTCGCCGCCGGTGAGCAGGCCGTTCGGCACAGACGGGACCTTCAGGTCGGAGACTTTTTGAGCAGTAACAACATCACCCTTGCCAAAATCGGGAGCGACACGATAAACGCCCGATGGCCCATCGACCTTTTTGGTCAGCACATAGATCTCACCGCTGACCGGATGGACAAGAAGCGTTTCCGCATCATGCGGGCCGTCGGGATAGCGGAACTTCAGGATCTCAGCCGCCGGCGTCTCGCGAATGTTCGCGGATGCGGGATTTTCACCGGGATAGACCGCAGGCTCGCTGATGCGGTAGATCGTCAACTCGGAGCGTTTTGACGAATTGTCGCCGATATCGCCAACGTAAAGGGTGCACTTGCCGTGCTTGTCCTTAAATTCGGCGATGTCTTCCCAATCGCGGTTTTCGGCACCGACGACACGCCATTTTCCGAGCAGTTCGGCTTTCGGGCCAAATGCGAAGACAAACGCTTCGTCGCCGGAATCGTTGTGTGTCCAGTAAACATCGGGTGAGCATTTCGATGCGGCGATGCCGCTGCTTTCGGCGAGATCGGCTGCTGTGATGATGCCGGCAACCTCGGGCTGCGAGTAAGATGACGGCCGGGCGCCGATCCGATCATTTTCGATCGAGGCGGTGCAGGCCGAAAAACCTGACGTGATCGCAACAAATGAAATGACAAAAACGAAAAATTTAGCTATAGTTCTCTTCGATAGTCTTCGCACGTATTGGATTATAACGCAGACATTTTGCGTTTAGTTCAGAACATTCAGATTGGCACTAACGTACATTTTGTATTGAACCGATGATCGTTGGCACGGAATGGTTGATCGAGGCGGTGGATTGCGACGCTGAGGCGTTACGCGACGAGGCCTTGATACGTTCATTATTCGACACCGTGATGTCTGATCTTGGCCTGATCTCGGTCGGTTCCGTTTGGCATAAATTCCCCGGCGAAGCCGGTGTCACCGGCATGGTCGCACTTACCGAATCACATCTTGCTTGTCACACATACCCCGAATACGGGACGGCGACATTTAATCTGTATTGCTGCCGGACCCGGCCCGAGTGGGACTGGTCGTCCAAACTTACCGACATGCTTGGTGCGGCAAATGTCTACGTCACCAAGATCGACCGCGGTGAGAGCGGCGAACAGAGTATAAAATTTGAAACGGCCGGAGGTGAGGCGTGAGCACTCTGCAGGCAAGTTGTCCGTCATGCGCCGGGCCAATAGAATTTAAGGCTGGGTCGACGATCGTCATCGTTTGTCCATTCTGCCGCTCGGCAGTCGCTCGAACGGATCGGGCGCTTGAGGATCTGGGCAAGGTCGCCGAGATCGCCGATTCGCAATCTCCGCTCAAACTCGGACTCAAAGGAGTATTTAAGGAAAACCGATTCGAACTAACCGGCCGTGCCCAGCTCAAACACGAGCTTGGCGGTTATTGGGACGAGTGGTACGCAACATTCTCGAACGGCTGGGTCGGCTGGCTGGCTGAGGCGCAAGGGCGATTTTACCTGACCTTCTACCAGCCGCTGCCGCAGGGCGTGGTGCTGCCGTCATTCAGCGGCCTGCAGCTTGGACAAACGGTGCCGGAGATTCCAAACGCGACGCCGCTGATGGTCCAAGAAAAAGGCCGCGGCACGTCGGTCGCGGCGGATGGTGAGATACCGTACAAGCTCAGCCCGGGCGAACAATTTGAGTACGCGGATCTCGCCGGTAAGAATAACTCCTTTGCGACGATCGACTACAGCATGGACCCGCCGTGGGTCTTTGTCGGCACCCAGGTAACGCTCGAAGAGATCGGGCTCGGCGACGCGAAACCGGTCGAACGCGAAGCACGCCGCGTCGGTTCCGCGGGTATGGGCTGTCCAAACTGCGGCGGTCCGCTTGAATTGATCGCTCCGGACAAAGCGGAACGCGTGACCTGCCCGAATTGCGATTCGCTGCTGGACGTCAATCAAGGCAGCCTCACATATCTCAAGGCGCTAAATCCGCCGCCGAATCAGCCTGATTTTGTCGCCCCGATCGGTGCCGAGGGCACGTTCCCGGGCGATGTTAAATTCAAGATCATCGGTGCCGTGGTTCGCAGCGTGACGATCGAAGGCGAAACATATTATTGGCACGAATATCTGCTCTACAATCCGATGATCGGATTTCGCTGGCTGGTCCATTCGGACAATCACTGGAATTTCGTCGAGCCGATCAATACCGCCGAGGTGGACATGTCGTTTATCGGTGCGGGCGGCACGGCAAAGTACAACGGCGGAACATTTAAGATATTTCAGGATGCATCAGCGGTCGTCGAATACGTCAAGGGCGAATTTTACTGGCGTGTTGAACAGGGCGAAACTGTTCGGGCGACTGATTTTGTTGCCGCTCCGCTGATGCTGTCTCGCGAGGCGTCCGCAAACGAGATCAATTGGTCAGTCGGCACTTACATGACCAACGCGGAGGTGGAAAAGGCGTTCGGCGTGCCCGACCTGCCAAAGCCGTGGGGCGTTGCTCCGAATCAGCCGTTCACAGGACGATTTTACTACACATGGGGAGCGTTGCCGCTGCTTGCGCTTTTTGTAGTTGCAGTATTTATGATCCCGCTCAGCGGGTTGACCAATACAGTGCTAAATCAGGAAGTCGTGTTGCCGCCGATGTCGAACGCAACGACCGGCCAGGCAATGTTCAGTCAGCCATTCGACATCAAAGGAAGCCGTAACGTACGGATTACCGCGGGAGCAAACGTAGACAATTCCTGGGCTGACCTCGATATCGATCTTGTTAATGAACAGAACGATGAACTCGAATCGGTAAATGTTCCGGTCGAATATTATAGCGGCAGCGACAGCGACGGGGCATGGACCGAGGGTGGAAAGTCGAACGATGCAATATTGTCCTCGTTGCCGGCGGGCAAATACAGACTTAGGGTCGAGGGCACGTGGCAAAATTGGCAGGTCCAAATGCCTGTTACCGTCAAAGTCGAGCAGAACGTCAATCGCGGCGTAAATTTTGTCTGTGCGTTGCTGATATTGGCGATCGTGCCGATACTTGGGCTTTTTAGAAAGATCTCGTTCGAATCGAGTCGCTGGAAGGACAGTATGTTCAGTGCAACGGCGACGTCCGGCAGTTCTGACGACTCGGATGAATAAGACATTTCGCGGGTAAGCTTATGTGGAAAAAACTATATATGGTCTTCGGCGTCGGGGTATTACTGGCGTACTCATCGGCCGCTTGGTTTGGCTGGGAGTTGGCTAATTCGGGCAGCAAATCGCGCTTGGGCGTGCCGTTCTTTTATTCTGGATTTCGTGGAGGAAAATGATGATTAACCTTGCAGCAATCGCCCCGACATTGGGCCTGGTCGTCAAGATGGAGGAACTCTGGCCTGTGATGGTGACAACGATAATCTTCGTCGCCATAGGACTTATTGTCTTTGCGCTTGCGTTCGTTATTGTAGTGCTTGTGTCCCCGTTTTCGGTTAAGAAAGAGATCGAAGAAGATCAAAATTCTGCTTTAGCGATCATCATCGGCGCTTTGATCATCGGCATTGCCATCATTATTGCGTCGGCGATCAACGGTTAAGTTTCGGGATTCAGACCGGATCGGCAGGATGAGCAGGATGTCGCTCTTTTATCCTGCTTATCCTGTATATCCTGTTTGAAATTCCATAATGAAACGCGCTCCGCTACTCTTTCTAAACGTTTTTGTAATCGCAACATGCGGCCTGATCTATGAGCTGCTTGCCGGAACGCTCTCAAGTTACGTTCTAGGCGATTCGGTAACACAATTCTCGCTGATCATCGGTATTTACCTGTTTGCCATGGGCGTCGGCTCCTGGCTTTCGCGTTTTATCGAAAAGCATGTTGCCGAGAAATTTGTCGAGATCGAGCTAGCGGTGGCGGTGATCGGAGGGTTTTCGGCACCGCTGCTGTTCCTGACGTTTGCCCACCTGTCGTATTTCAGCGTTGTGCTCTACGGGATGGTGTTCGTAATAGGTACGCTCGTCGGGCTGGAGATACCGCTATTGATGCGGATATTACAGGATGAGATGGACTTTAAGGACCTCGTCTCACGGGTTCTTGCCTTTGACTACATAGGAGCCCTCGCCGCGTCACTTCTATTCCCGATATTTCTCGTTCCAAAACTCGGCCTTAATCGTACGTCGTTGCTATTCGGAATGCTCAATGCCGCTGTCGGCATCTGGGGCACCTGGCTGCTGCTGCCGCTGATAAAAAAGAACGTGACGATCATGCGAGTTAAGGGGTTTATCATCCTCGTACTGCTCGCGATCGCGTTTATCAAGGCCGACCGTCTGACGACGCTTGCCGAAGACGCCCTATTTGTAGACAACATCATTTACGCTAAAAGCTCGGCATACCAACGGATCGTCGTCACCAAGGGTAAGACGGGTTACGCACTGTTTCTGAACGGGAATCTACAATTCAATTCGTTTGACGAATACCGCTATCACGAGGCGCTGGTGCATCCGGCGTTTGCGGCATTTTCGGGCGACGCAAAGCGCGTGCTCGTGCTCGGCGGCGGGGACGGACTGGCGTTACGGGAAATACTAAAGTATAAAACGGTCGAACACGTCACGCTTGTTGATCTCGACCCCGAGATGACCAAAGTCTCGTATTCGGTGCCGGCTCTTGGCGAGTTAAATAAACACTCGTACGACGATCCGCGAGTCCAGGTGATCAACGGCGACGCATTCGTCTGGATCGACAGCACGCCCGCCGAACAGTACGACGTGGCGATCGTCGATTTTCCCGATCCGAATAATTTTGCGCTGGGTAAGCTCTACACCACGCGCTTTTATAACCTGCTGAAACAAAAGCTGCGGCCCGATTCGGCGGTCGTCATTCAGACGACGTCGCCGCTTATCGCCCGCCAGTCATATTGGTGCATTGTTGCTACGCTCGAGGCGTCCGGCTACATGGTCAAGCCTTACCTGACAACGGTGCCCAGCTTTGGCGTCTGGGGCTACGCCCTGGCCAAGCTCCAACCCTTTGACGCTCCTGCCAAACCTGTCAGCGGCGTTGAGCTCAAGTTTCTCAACGATCAGACGTTCGCGTCTCTCTTCGAATTTCCAAGCGACACATCTCGGCCCGACGGCGAGATCGAGATCAATCGCCTCGATAACCAGTCCCTTGTCCGCTATTACGAAGCCGAGTGGCGCCGCTTTGAGCAGTAAGATCAACAGGGATGAATGGGATAAGAGGGATAAGATAGACCGATGAGACATGAAGAGCTTACGTCCAAGATACTGGAAACCTGTTTCGAAGTAAGTAATGAACTCGGTGTAGGCTACATCGAGTCGGTTTATGAAAATGCACTTTTCGTTGCGCTGGTGCAAAAGGGCATGGAGGTGCAACGACAGGTGCCGCTAAAGGTAACGTTTCGGGGTGTCATCGTTGGCGATTTTAAGGCCGACATCCTTGTCGAAGGAAAGGTGTTGCTCGAACTGAAGGCGGTGGAGGCATTGGCCAAAGAGCATTTTGCTCAAGTACTTAATTACCTTAAGACTACGGGAATAGAGGTCGGAATGGTCATAAACTTCGGGAAATCACGTTTGCAATATCGACGGTTCGAAAACAGGTTTGATCGTGAAACGACGTCAATTAAGAGCATTCAAGAGTTTCGGGACGAATAGAATCCATTTCATCCCTGCTATCCCTGTATAAATTTTACCTTGTGAAACTCACACGTCGCGAAATTCTTACTGCTTTCCTTGGGGCACCGTTTGCTTTGGCGGCCTGTCGTCCGGGTGACGAGCCCGTGTTTCCGTCGGGTGAGATCGTAGGGCAATCGGCGACGCTAGGGCATGTTCTGAGAGAGAATCGGACATTCGAGGTTCCAGCGGACAAGTGGGAAAATAAAAAGGTCGCGATCATCGGCGGCGGGATCGCCGGGCTGTCGGCCGCGTGGAAATTTAAGCGAGAGAATTTCTCGGATTTCGTTCTGCTCGAGCTGGAAAAGGAGGCCGGCGGAACATCGCAGAGCGGCACGGGCGAGCCGGTCGGATATCCGTGGGCGGCACATTATCTGCCAGTTCCGTTCAAGGAAAATGCCGAGCTTATAACTCTGCTCGAGGAAATGTCGCTGATCGAGGGCCGTGATGCCGACGGCGAACCGGTCGTTGGCGAACAGTATCTTTGCCGTGAACCGGAGGAACGCGTCTTTTACAAAGGCCGATGGTACGAAGGACTATATCTTAGCGTCGGTGCGAGCGAGGACGACAAGCGGCAGTTTGCGGAATTTCAAAAACAGATCGACACATGGGTCAACTGGCGTGACTCCCAGGGCCGGCGTGCATTTGCCGTACCGATCGCCAATTGCTCGACCGACCCGGAAGTGACGTCGCTCGACCGCATATCATTTGGCGAATGGCTGCGGCAGAAGGGGTTTACGTCCGAACGTCTGATCTGGTACTGCGATTACGCGACGCGCGATGATTACGGGCTAAAGGTCGATCAGGCGTCGGCGTGGGTCGGGCTATTTTACTTTTGCTCTCGGGTGCGAAAAAGCGGCGTCGAATCTCAGCCGTTCATCACTTTTCCTGAGGGCAATGGCCGTTTTGTCCACCATTTTTTGGACAAAGTGAAAGATAATGTCCGCCGTTCGCAAATGGTCGTCTCCGTTGTGCCGACTGAAAGGGGTGTGGACGTCGTCAGTCTCGACGGCGGAGAGATACGCGGAATACACTGCGAAAAAGCGATCTTCGCCTCGCCGATGTTTACCGCTCCGTACATCATTCGCGGCTTTCGGGAAACTCCACCCTTTGCGGCCGATGAGTTTCAGCACAACGCCTGGTTTGTCGCCAATCTGTTTCTCAAAGACAGGCCAAAGCCGCGTTTTGGCAGAGATTTTCCGCTGTCGTGGGACAACGTCCTCTACGAAAGCCCGTCGCTCGGCTACGTGACCGCGACGCATCAAAAGGGCATCGACTATGGCGCGACGATCCTGACCTATTACTACCCGATGTGCCACGAGCCGGATGGCCGCACGACTCTCTTTAATTACGATTGGAAGCAACTCGCGGATGTCTGCCTGACCGATCTTGCGCGTGCCCATTCGGACATCTACGATCTGACGACGCGGATAGACATTATGCAATGGGGTCACGCGATGATCAGTCCGCGGCCAAACTTTATCTGGAGCGGCATTCGCGAAAGGGCTATGCAGCCGTACCGCAATATCCACTTTGCCCACACGGACCTGAGCGGTGTCGCACTATTTGAAGAAGCGTTTTATCATGGTCTGCGCGCGGCGAGTGAGATAGTAAGACCGATGGTATGACCGATATTGAACTAAAAGCAACAAATCTTCATTGGCTGGTGGAAAGTGATCCATTCGGCGATTGCTGTCTCCACGGCGGAGTTTACCTAAGAATAGGAGACACCCTTCTTTCTGATGGTAACAACGAGGACTGGACGGTAAGTACTGCGGCGTTCAACCTATTGAAAACCATCAAACAAAACCATGAGTTGGACAGTGAACGACCCCTCATTCCTCACTGCGGACATACCATGTGGCTCGCGGAAGGTGAGCCAGATGGTCTTTACCTCGGAGGCTGCGACATAGGAATTGATTGGACCATTCAACACGAATCCGGAAAGGTCGTACACAAACTTGGTGGTAGTAGAACTGTTGAAATGAGTTCCGATATTTGGCGAAAGGCGATATGCCAATTCTCCGATGAAGTGTTTGAATTTTTTATGACCGCTTGGCCGAAAAATATTGCCGATGAGAGCGATCTCAAAGGGTTTGAACTTTTCATGAGTTTGTGGCGCCAATATCGTACCGCCGCGAATGTTCAATAAATGCAAGCAGAGATCGCCATTCAAAAGAAAACCCCGGTCGACCGCTGGTTGTTCTCCACCTCAATTGATCTGACGGTCTTTTTGGGAAGTGCCGTGTTGTCGTTGGTGTTGCTGGCGGTCGGTTGGCAGATCGGGGTTTTGAATGGTGATTCACCGGAATGGACGTGGATCTCGGCGGTGCTGCTGATCGATGTGGCGCACGTCTGGTCGACGAGTTTTCGGGTGTATTTTGACAAAGAGGAGTTGAAGCGAAGGTTTTGGCTCTATTTGCTGGTGCCGATCTCTGGCTACGCTCTCGGTGTCGCTCTCTATTCCGAGGGAGAACTTGTATTTTGGAAGGTGCTGGCGGCTATCGCGGTGTTTCATTTCGTCCGGCAGCAATATGGTTGGGTCAATCTGTACCGGCGAAAGCTCGGCGAGACGTCAAGACTGACGTGGTGGATCGATGCCGCTGCTGTCTATCTGGCAAGCGTTTATCCGCTGGCGTTTTGGATGACGAGCCTGCCGCGCAACTTTGAGTGGTTTGTACCGAACGATTTTGTGCCGCTACCGACGATGGTCGAGGCCGTCTTGTTTCCGGTCTATGTTCTCGCTCTGACCGCCTATTTTGGCAAGTCGATCTATCAATATTTCGTAAACGGTTTTCTGAATATCGGCAAGGATATCGTCGTCGCGACGACCTCTGTCTGCTGGTATGTGGGCATCGTTTATTTCAATTCGGACTACGCATTTACGGTCACTAACATTATTATTCACGGCGTTCCGTACTTTGCGCTCATATACGTTTATGCTCGGTTTCGGCGTGAATCGACGGGCCGCGTTTACCGGACGCTGTCGTCGAACTGGGTCGTGTTCCTAGCGACGCTTTGGGCTCTCGCCTATTTCGAAGAGATATTCTGGCACCGAGGCGTCTGGCATGAACGGCAATGGCTGTTTGGCGGCGATTGGGAATTGGGCAATCTAAAAATGTACGTTGTGCCGCTACTCGCGGTGCCGCAGTTGACCCATTACGTCCTCGACGGATTTATCTGGCGACGCGGCAGCAGCCCTGATTTTCGACTGATGTAGATCGGTGAGCACGGCCGCAGGCAGTTATCGTGCTATTTTGTAGTGATCGTGAGAACTTTCCATCTGAACAAAATGCGGCTTTCAAAGGCGATGCTGACATGCCTTACGATACTGCTTGTCTTTTCGGCGGCATGCAGACGTTCGGGCGGTTCGATCGGCATTCTGAGTCCACTCGACGAGACCGCCGAGGCGGCCGCAATTGTCGCTGACGCGAACAAGGACCTGACCAAGATCAAGGTGCTTTATGACCAGAATGAGGGCAAACGTGAGGATTTGAAGGCCGCAATGGAAAAGAACGATGTGGTCGAGGCGAAAAAGATAGCCGACGAGGTGCTATATCTGATCAATGACGGCACTGCGTTTGGCAAGAGCGCGGTCGAGAAGATACAAAAGGCACAGGAAATGCAGGTCAACGACGACTATCGTGAGTATCTGCGTTTGAAGGAGGAGTCATTAAAGCGGCAGCTTGAGGCTTTTGAAAACTATCGTCAGGCGGCCCGCATTTTGCGCGACAGCTATGACCCGAAAAACGCCGCGATGCGTGACAAGGTCAAAGAGGAATTTAAGACCCGCAGCGAGAACTACCGCAAGATAATGGAAGACGCGCGCGATTATAGCAATCGTGCGAACGAACTCGCCAAGGACGCACTAAAGCGTCAGCAGGGACAATAAAAATGAGGCGAATTCATTCCGCCTCACAATAAGTCGCATTCCTTACAATTTAGAGAACACGGCCGGGACTCAGCAGCGTTGTGGCTGCCGGAGGTGTCGGCGGCTTCACCTGACGCATTTTTTGCGGCATTGGCGGAAAAGGCGCTTCGCCTTCTTCTGTTTTAAAAACAAATCCGGGTGTTTTTGACACTTCGGGTGTGACGGATATCGTCTGACGGTTGCGGTCGCGGACGATCGTCAGTTGGACATCGCCTTCCTTTTTACCGCCGATCGTGCGGATCAGGTCAAGCTCGCCTTTAACGGCCTTGCCGTCAGCCTCGACAACAATGTCGCCGGCCTTGATGCCCGATTTGAATGCAGGCGAACCCTCGCGGACCGAGTTGACCATTATGCCGCCCTCGACGCCAAAATGGTCTGCCAACTGCTTGGTCAACGGGGTAATGCCGATACCGATCTGGCGACCCGAGCCCGCACGCCATATAAAGCTCTCGGCGTTACCGTCGGGCGACGTCCAGATCTGCGGCATCTCGCCCTTTGGCAGTTCCTTAAGCTGACGCAGCTCTTTCAGGTCGGGGATCTCGAACTTTCCGACTGGTCCGGGGAACGAGAATGCAAAATTGCCGTTTTCAAATTTCGGACCCGGCCGCTTGCCGATCGTTGCCGTTATCTCCTGCTCGCTGCCATTCCGTGAGATCACGAGTTTAGTTTTGTGGTCGGCCGCGATCTCGCCGATCAGACGCGTCAGCTTTCGCGTGCCGGTGATCTCATCTCCATCAACACTGATGATAACGTCCCCGGGCTGAAGACCGGCCGCCTGAGCGGGCGAATCTTCCAATACCCTTTCGACAGCCACACCGCGAACCTCACGCAGGCCGAATTTTGCAAAATTCTCGCTTGTCACCTCAGCGGTCTGAACGCCAAGATAACCGCCGCCGCTTTCAAACGTCCAGGCCATCGCCTGAGCGGCCTTTTCCTTTTCTTTTTTTGCTTCGGGGGTTTGGCCGAAAACGGAAACCGCACATGCGGCCGTCAGGATAAATACAAATGATCTTTGAAACATAATACCTCCAGGTTTTTTTATTTATCTGGGGAGAAATTTGTTTTTAGGGAGTAAATACGTGTGTTTTGTATTTTTGTTGCGCTGACGGTGCCAAAAGGTTGCCTCGCGGGCGGAACGAAACCCGGCAAATTTTAGCCGCGAGTGAGCTTAGCGAGACGTTCGGCAGCGGCTTCGAGCGTTTCGTCTTTTTTGCAAAAGCAGAACCGGACGAGCTGAGATCCGAGTGCCGGTTCGTGATAGAACGACGAGCCCGGCACGACGGCGACGCCGATCTCGCGGATCAGATGTTTGGTGAACGCGATGTCATCAGAAAAGCCGAAACTGGAAATGTCGGCCATAACGTAGTACGCACCTTCGGGAAAGTCGCAACGAAAGCCCGCATCTTTTAGCACAGGGACGATAAAATCACGCTTTCGCTGATATTCGAGCTGAAGCTCGTCGTAATAGTTGAACGGCAAGCCGAGGGCGTACGTGCCGGCATGTTGCAGCGGATTGGCGGCTCCGACGGTGAGAAAATCATGCACTTTGCGGATCGCCGATGTAATGTCCGGCGGGGCGATGCAATAGCCGACGCGCCAGCCGGTGACCGAGTAGGTCTTTGACAGCGAATTTACGATCACCGTCCGGTCCCGCATGCCTTCGATATTTGCCATGCACGTGTGCGAAAGCGGGTCGTCTTCGTCGACGCCGTAGATGATATGTTCGTAGATCTCATCGGTGAAGCAGAGAGCGTCGTGTTCCTTGCAAAGATCGGCGATAAATTCGAGTTCGTCCTGAGAGAACACCTTGCCTGTTGGGTTATTGGGATTGCAGATAATTATCGCCTTGGTGCGTTCATTAAATGCTGCCTTTAGTTCCTCGCGGTCAAAGACGAATCCGTTGTCGGTTCGATAGAGCGGCACGTGACGCGGAACTGCGTCTGAAAGGATCGCATCCGGGGCGTAATTTTCGTAAAACGGCTCAAATACAACAACCTCTTCGCCAGGATCGACGGTCGCCATCATAGCTGCGATCATCCCCTCGGTCGAACCGCAGGTGACGGTTATTTCGGTTTCGGGATCGAGGTCGATGCCGAGAAACCACATCGTCTTTTTAGCTATCGCATCGCGAAAACTTTTGACGCCCCATGTGATCGCGTATTGGTTATGGTCAGCGGCGATTGCCTCGATGGCCTTGAGCTTGATGTCTTCAGGTGCCGAAAAATCCGGAAAGCCCTGGCCGAGATTGACCGCTCCGTATTTGACCGCTTCGCGCGTCATCTCACGGATGACGGATTCGGTAAATGAGGCAGCTTTGCGGGAAATGCGATGCTTGGAGTATCTTGTTTCGCTCATAAGAGCATTAAATCACAGATCAAGGCAGATAGGTAGATTCTAGTCTCTGTAGCCGGTGGAATTGGCCTGATGCCAGGCCCACGCGCTTTCGATTATCTTTTCGAGTTCGGCATATTGCGGCGTCCATCCGAGAATTTCGCGGGCCTTTTTCGCATCCGCGACGAGTTTGGACGGGTCGCCGGCACGCCGCGGTGCCATTTTTGCGTCGATCGGAAGTCCGGTTACGCGACGAGCAGTTTCTACGACCTCGTTGACTGAATATCCGCTTCCATTGCCGAGATTGATGAATTCGGATCCTTTATCCGCACGCAAGTGTCCGAGAGCCAGCAGATGAGCCGCCGATAGATCTGAGACATGTATGTAGTCACGTACCGCCGTCCCGTCGGGCGTGTCGTAATCGTCACCAAATATCGAAACGTGCGGTATCCGGCCCTGAGCCGCGTACAAAGCAAGCGGGATGATGTGCGTCTCAGGGTCATGATGTTCGCCGTGAGTGGCGGTCGCACCTGACGCATTGAAATACCGGAGTGCAACAAACTTCAGACCGTAAGCATGGTCATAGGTCTCAAGCGTTCGTTCGATCATGAATTTGGTCCAACCGTACGGATTGGTCGGCTTTTGCGGGTGCAGTTCGTCGATCGGGATATATTGCGGTTCGCCAAACGTCGCACAGGTCGACGAAAAGACAAACTTCTTGACACCACCCGTCATCAGCACCTCAAGCAGGCTCAGTGTCTCGACGTAATTGTTTTGGAAATATTTTTGCGGGTCTTCGACCGATTCGCCGACATAGGCGTACGCCGAAAAATGCATACATGCTTCGATCTCGTGGAGGGTCAGGATACGTTTGACGAGATCTTTATCGCCGATACTGCCCTTGTAAAACGGCACATTTTGGTGGACAGCCTCGCGGTGGCCGTAGACAAGATTGTCGATGACGACGACGTCCTCGCCGTTTTCCCGAAGATCCTGGACGGCGACGCTGCCGATATAGCCCGCTCCGCCTGTAACTAAAATTGCCATGTTTAAATTGTGTCTGCCTAGACGGTGACGGTCGAGTTCGCCTTCAGATCATCATTGATCTGCGTGATCGATGCCTCAGGCAGAAATTCGTTAAAAACACGCCGCACACGAGCCTCGCTGCCCGAGGCGACCGCCGCCTGAAATTCCGTGATCAGCTTGGTCACCTCAGGCCGCGAATATGTCGCGATCTTACCGATAAAGATCTTAGGGTTGCGGGTCTTTAGCAGGTTTTCACCAGTGATCTCGAGCTCCTCAAATAGCTTCTCGCCCATACGGATGCCGGTAAATTTGATATCGATATCCTCGTACGGCGTTAGGCCAGAAAGCCGGATCATGTCCTCGGCGAGATCGAGTATCTTGACCGGCCGGCCCATGTCGAGGATAAATATCTCGCCGCCCTCACCCAGCGCGCCGGCCTGGAGCACGAGCTGTGACGCCTCGGGGATCGTCATGAAATACCGTGTCATCTCTTTATCGGTGACTGTGATCGCCTCGCCCTTTTCGATCTGTTCTCGAAATATCGGGACGACCGAGCCCGCCGACCCGAGCACGTTTCCGAACCTGACGGCGATGTAATTTGTCTGGTAGTCGGTGTTGAGGTCCTGAATTACGATCTCGGCGATGCGTTTCGAGGCGCCCATTATCGACGTCGGATTGACCGCCTTATCCGTCGAGATCATGACAAAATCGGCGGCGCCGAATTCGCCGGCAAGTTCACCCAGACGACGTGTCGCAAAGACATTATTCTTGATCGCCTCGGACGAATTTACCTCCATCAGCGGCACGTGTTTATGAGCGGCGGCGTGAAAAATGACGTTGGGCCGGTATTGCGAAAAAATCTCGCGCATACGCGGCTCGTCGCCAATATCCGCGATCAGCGGAACCACCTTTGTTTCCGGAAATGCCGATGCCAACTCTCGGCCGATCTGGAAAAGAAAAAACTCGGCACGCTCGACGAGCAGGATCTGCTCAGGTGCGTAAACAGTGATCTGCCGAACCAACTCCGAGCCGATCGAACCACCCGCCCCGGTTACCATCACGGTCTTACCGCTTAAAAATTCATGCAGATTCTCATCGTCTAGCTCGACCGGGTCACGGCCGAGCAGATCTTCGATCTGGACGTCCCGGATGCGGCTGACGGAAATGCGGCCGTGGGCGATCTCGTTCAGACTAGGTACGATCTGTGCCTTGACCGGTATAGCGCTGCATACGTCCATTATGCGGCGAATCTCTTTGCCCTGAGCCTGATCAATAGCGAGCACGACCTGCTTGATGTTGAGTTCGTCGACGAGCCGCGGCAGATCGTGAGTCGTTCCGAGCACCTTGATACCGCTGACGCTGCCTCCGCGCTTTCGCGGGTCATCATCGACGAAGCCGCGGATCTCGAGCTCGGCATCGGCCCGTCCGATCATTTCCTTTGCCAAAGTCGCACCCATGCGACCGGCCCCGACGAGTAGTGTGGGTTTTTGCTTAAGACGCTTGCGGCCCGTATAGGTACGGTTCTTTTCGTCGAGCTCATAAACGAAACGGCGGGTGATCCGCAAAGCGAGCAGGCCACCGAACGCCATGACGGTGTCTATCAGGATCACCGAGATCGGCACCTGCCACCAATTAAATTCGGTAAATATCAGCAGAAACCTGAACGCGATGAGTATTACGCCGGAGATGACGGCAGCCTTTATAAAGACTTTGATATCCTCGATGCTTACGTACCGCCAAATAATGGAATAAGCGCCGACCAAAAAGAGCGTCGAAAGTTGAACGAGAATGACGAACGGAAGCTGTCGAAGAGCAGTATCGACGTAATATTCGCCAAGCTGAATATTGACCGCCGGCAGATAGGCCACAAAGAATGCGGCGCACAATACAGCCACATCCGCCAAGAATTGCAGAGGGCGCCTCATGAACCAGTAATTGTCGCTTATCCGTTCGTCTTGAACCATTTTCCTATCTGATTTGCTGCAGGATAACATTTATTCTGAAATTACTTTCGCAACAGCGCAACTATGAATGCAAAATAACCATCTAACTGAGTTACCGTGCATCGGAAAAATGGTTGAATAGCGCCATTTTGTGGGGTATGCTGTAGCGGCGACGTTTTCGCGAGGTTTTATTAATGAAGAGCGTTCTAATTTCAATTCTCACACTTATTTTCACGGCAGCTGTGATGGTTTCGGCTCAGATGCCGGTGGCGACCGGTACTCCTGACCAAAAAGGCTACATGATCGGACCGGGCGACGAGGTCACCGGCAAAGTGCTCGGCGAACCGCAGTACGATTTTGTCGCGACCGTCGACGAGGACGGCCGGATCGAAGTCCCTTTCTTTGATAAACCGGTAATGGCCAAGTGCCGTTCAGAACGCGAATTGCGGACCGACATTATCAGTCTGCTCGCCAAGTATCTTCGCGACCCCAAGATCAGCATCCGCGTGACCGAGCGCAAGAGCCGCCCGCCGGCAACTATTTACGGCGAGGTCAACAAACCGCAGGAGATCACGTTGATGCGAAAGGCAACGCTCGTTGAGATACTCGCTGTATCGGGCGGCGTTAAGGACGAAGCCGGCGGCATGATCCAGGTATTTCGCACGAGGACGCCGTTATGTTCGGATGGACGCGATGACAGCGACTGGAAGGTCACCGGCGGCAATGTCACTGACGTACCGTCACGAATGTACAGCCTTGCCAGCGTGAAACTTGGAAAGGAAGAAGCAAACCCGATCATTTATCCCGGCGATGTCATTGTTGTTCAGAAGGCATCACCGGTCTACATCACGGGCGAGGTTGTCGCTCCGCAGGGAATCTACCTGAAAGAAGACGGCCTGACGCTGACCGAGGCGATCGCGAAGATCGGCGGCGTGAGGCGTGAAGCGAAAACGAAAGACATCAAGATATATCGCCTTAAGCCAAACTCAAAGGAACGGGAGATAATTGCCGCAAATTACGACCTTATCAAAAAGGGGGAGCAGAAGGACGTGATGCTTGAGCCATATGACATCATCGAGGTAGATAAGGCCAAGAAGAGTATTGGACAGACGATCCTCGATGTTGTCACCGGTGCAGCCCGGGCCGGCCTGAGCAGTGTGACAAGCGGGCTCAGCTCGAGCGTTATCTATTAATGCTATTGCTTGTCGGCGTACATCTCGTCAATGACCGCCTGATATTTTAGGTCGACCACACGGCGCTTGACCTTCATCGTCGGCGTCAATTCTCCGCCTTCGACGGTCAATTCGTTTTCCAACAGGGCAAATTTCTTTACCTTTTCATACTGGGCGAGACTCTCGGTCGCTGTTGCGATCTGACGTTCAAAAAGATCCCTGATACGTCCATTTGCACAGAATTCGGCCGGTGAATGCAGGTCGAGTTCCTTGAGGTGCGCATACGATTCGAGCATGTCGAAATTAGGGACGATCAGTGCGGCCGGAAACCGCCGCTCATTGCCCACCAGAACGACCTGGCTGACAAAGCGTGACGATTTGATCATCTGTTCGATATGCGACGGTGCGATGTATTTGCCGCCCGAGGTCTTGAACAGTTCTTTTTTTCGATCCGTGATCTCAAGAAATCCGTCCGCGTCGATATTGCCGATATCGCCGGTCCTGAACCATCCATCCTCGGTCATCGCTTCACGCGTCGCCTGCTCTTTGCGGTAATAGCCGAGCATAATGCCGGGCCCCGACGCCTCGATCTCGCCGTCCGCAGCGATGCGGATCTTGACGTTCCTGATCGGTTTTCCGACCGTGCCGAGACGATTGTGAACAGGGTTGTTGGACGAGATGACCGGAGATGTCTCGGTCAGGCCGTAGCCCTGCATTATGGCAATGCCGGCACCGGTAAATATCAGATAGATCTCGTTCGAGAGCGCCGCTCCGCCGGTGATACAAAATCGCAGATTGCCGCCGAAAAACTCACGAAGCTTGGCGTAGACGATCTTGTCGGCGAGGCTGTGCTTAGCCGCAAGGGAAACCGGCACAGGTTCGCCCTTTTCTACCGTCAACGCATATTCTTTGGCTATCTCGATCGCCCAATCAAATATACGCTCACGTATCGGACTCGATTTCGCCGCGGACAGGCGTGCTTTTTCATACACCTTTTCGAAAATGCGCGGTACGCCAATGAAGATCGTCGGTCGAACTTCTTTGAGATTATCCGGTACCTTTTCGATCGATTCAGCAAAGTGGACTGCCATTCCCGAAAGAATGTACACGTACATCCCCGTCCGTTCAAAAACGTGCGATAGCGGTAGGACTGACAACGAAACGTCGTGCCCAGAAAATGCGTATTTTTCGCTTGCGTCGATGGTATTAGAGATCAGATTTGAATGGCTGAGCATCACGCCCTTCGGTTCACCGGTCGTGCCGCTGGTGTAGATCAGGGTTGCGACATCCTCTGGCATGACGGCATTTCTAAGTTCGGCGGCAAGGCCGGGCTGCTCGGATCGCAGAGCGGCACCGCGTTGCTCAAGCTCGGCAATCGAGATCCCAACCTCGGCATCGATCTCAGCAGCATCAAAAAAGACGATCATCTCGACCGATTTGCAGAGCGATATCTGTTCGCATAGGCGTTCGTATGCGGCGATGTCCTGCATGAAGAAGACGCGGGCACGCGAATCATCGAGTATATACTGAACGGCGGACGGTGCTTGGGTCGTGTAAATTGGGACATCGACGAACCCGCCAAATTGGCAACCGGCATCGGTCAGAGTCCATTCAGGCGAATTCGGCGCCAATATGGCTGCCCGATCACCGCGTACCAGCCCGAGCGAGTGGAGGCCGACGGCGATATTCTCGGCACGCTCAACCATTAGTGATGACGAGATCGCACACCAGGTTCCGTCAGCCCGATAGTTAAGTGCGTTCGGCAGATCAAATTTAGCGGCGGAGTTTATGAAAAGCTCGGCTAGTGTTCGGGGTTCGTCGGCGGTCAGCGGTATTCCGCGTGAAACCGGCGAAGCGGTGTTCGGGTTTTCTGTCATTTTGCCAAGACACCTCCGAAAAATATCTTCAATACCTCGTCGGCCATCGGAGCGAGTGGGTATGTTCGCTTTGAAAGCACCCAGTTCGTTACCATTTCATCGAGAGCACCGTAGAGAATTTTGGCGCAAACTATTGGGTTAATGTCATCGCGAAAAATACCCGCATGCTGGCCGCCCTCGATCGTTTCGCGGATGATATCGAGATACTGTGCAAATCCGGCGGCCGAAAACTCTTCCATGAACTTGGTCGAACCGCGGAGTTCGACTTGAAACACGATAGCCATGTCGCGATCCGAGCCGAGACGCTCAAGGTGAAGCTGGGCGACGCGGCGAATTCGTTCGACAGGTGAGGTGATGTCCGCGAGTTCGCGTCGGCCGTCCTCGATAAACTCGGCCATCGCACGGTCAAAGATCGAATGCAGTATCTCGTCCTTGCTCTTGAAATACAGGTAGACCGTACCGTCGGCAATGCCGGCTTCGCCGGCGATGTCGGCGACCTTCGAACTAAAATATCCTTTTCCGGCAAAGACCTTGATCGCCGCTCGCAAGATGGCCTCGCGTTTATCGGTGACTACGGCTTTGGCGGATGTGCCGGTGCGGTTGGTCCGTGACATAGTGCTGCTTATGAATGAGCCCTCATTCAGTTTGCACTAGGCTATACCATAAGCCCTGCTCAAATCAAGAAAAATCTGAGCCGAACCGATTTTTTTATTTTCGCGGATAATTTTCGGGCGATGCCGACTAGTCAGTTTGGCGGGGAATAAATGGCGGAGAGGACAGGACTCGAACCTGCAAGCGATCACTCGCGGTAGTTTTCAAGACTACTGCCTTACCAATTAGGCTACCTCTCCGCACGAGACGCAATTCAAAAATATAACGCAAATTCGCGTTTCAGACAAACTATTTGATCAAAGTCTCACCGCACGGGAACTAAGATCTCCCGTCGACCTTGTAAATTGCTGACGTGCGGCGCCAGGATTCTCAAGGCCCAAGACTAGAAAACCGCATGACGCCTCGGGTGCGGGCGGCATGCGGTATTGATCCTGGGGTTGCGACAGGTTATTTTGCCGTGAGAAGTTTATCGATCCGTTGATCCAGTTCGCCGATCTTGTCCCAACCGCTCGAACGGTGCGCGACCTTGCCGTCGGCGTCGATCAGAAAATAGGACGGAAATCCCATATTGATATTTCCCTGACGGTCGCGATCGGCATATTTCAGAACCATGCCGAAGCTGTCAGGCACGATCTGAAACGCAAACGGGTTTGATCTTAAAAACGGCTGAACACGATCGCTGTTTTCCATCGTCAGTGCGAGAAACGTGACGTCACGCCCCTCATAACGATTCTTGAAGGCATTCAGACTTGGAATTTCATGCCGGCAGATCTCACATTTAGTCGACCAGAACGTGATGATCACGATCCGGCCGCGAAGTGCGTCCATGTCGACAAATGAACCATCGAGAGCCGCTGCTGAAAATGAAGGAGCCGGCGAGCCGACCTTGATCCCAGTCTGGGCCATTGCGGAGACTGAGAGCAGAAATAGAATAGCGAGGATTATGTTTAAACGCATTTTAATACCGTATTGGGATCAATAATGGTGTTAAAAAAAATTTAACACCTCAATCAGTATACACTATCAATGGGTCTCAAATTCAGAAAAACAACGAGACAAGGACAAAAAACCTCTTTTTCTCAAAAAGACGCTGCGCGGCATAAATGTTAAAATCTGCGTAATGCTGCTCGAATCGCTCGAAGTACTGAATTTTCGCAATCTCACGGGCGGCATTGTCTTTGACCCCGGTCTGAACATTCTGGTCGGCGAGAACGGCCATGGCAAGACCAACTGGCTCGAGGCGATCTATCTGCTCGGCCTTACCAAATCATTCAAAACGGCAAAGCTGACCGAGGCGGTACGGTTTGGCGAGCATCTGGCGATCGTAACGGGAATGGTCCGCGAATCGCCCGAGATCACGCGCAAGCTGCAGGTTTCGGTCGAAGGAAACACCAAGACCCTGATGGTCAACGACAAAAAGGAAACGGTCCAGCGATACCTGGGCCAACTCCACGCCGTTGTCTTTAACGCCGACGAACTCGATATCGTCCGCGGTTCGCCCGAGGCACGTCGTCGGTTTCTCGACGGCGGCATCGTCTCGCTCCATCCGCCCTTTGTACAGACATTTGCCGATTACAATCGTGTTCTCAAGCAAAAGAACTCGCTGCTTCAGGCCGCACGCGAGCACGAATACTCGCTCGACAAAACCACCAGGATGCTTGCCCCTTGGAATCAGCAGCTGGCGACGCTTGCGGCACGCATTTACAAGGCTCGCGTGCGATTCGTCGAGCGATTGAACGAGGTGCTGGAGAAAAAGCTCTTTGCCCGTGAAGAGTTGTCGATACGCTATCAATCCTCGCTCGAAGGTAAAGGCGATCTGACGGATTACGAAGCTCTGATCACAGAGCGGCTTGCCCTACGCGTTCATGCCGAGGTAGTCTCGGGCCACGCACTGATCGGAACGCACCGCGACGACCTTGACGTCAGCTTTGACGGCCACGACCTCCGCAAATTCGGCTCGGCCGGCCAGCAGCGGAGCGCCCTGTTGCTGCTGCAGTTGGCAAACATCACGGTTTACAACGCTACCCGCGGCGAGTATCCGCTGTTCCTGCTTGATGACATCGACGCTGAGCTCGACTACCGCCGCATCGGCCAACTGCTCGAATTTCTCGACGGCAAAACCCAGACCTTTGTGACCACCTCGAAGGAGAACTTCGTTGAGAGATTCGGGGCTGCGGCCGGCAAATTCGACATCGCAGAAGGTGTGGCCCGAAATCGGTAAAAGCAGGGCATTTATTGGTGTTTTGGGCTAACGAAACTCAGCAAAAAATGGTATAATTTCCTTTTGGATCAGGCGCGATTTTTCTATCTTCCAGACAAGGTTTTACAGCCTAAACGCGATAGAGAGTAACGCTCGGCAGTTTTACGTTTTTTTGTACAGAGGTTTTCAAAATTGGCTAAAGCAAAGACAGAATACGGTGCAGATTCGATCACAGTCCTTGAGGGACGCGACGCGGTACGCAAGCGCCCCGCGATGTATATCGGTTCGACCAGCGAGATTGGCCTGCACCACCTTGTTTACGAGGTTGTAGATAATTCGGTTGACGAGGCTCTGGCGGGCTATTGCGACACGATCGAGGTTGTCATCCACATGGACAATTCGATCACGGTGGTCGATAACGGCCGCGGCATCCCGACCGATATACATAAGCAAGAGGGACGCTCGGCGGCCGAGGTCGTCATGACCATCCTGCACGCGGGTGGCAAGTTCGACTCGAATTCTTACAAGGTCTCTGGCGGATTGCACGGCGTCGGCGTGAGCTGCGTTAATTTCTTAAGCGAATACCTGCGGCTAGAGATCTGGCGTGACGGTGAGACGCACGAGATGGAGTTTGAAGCCGGAATACCGACCGCTCCGCTTAAGAGGACCGGCACGACATCCAAACGCGGCACCAAGATCACGTTTCGGCCGGATTCAAGCATTTTCGAGACGACCATCTACAGCTTTGAAAAGCTGTCCGAGCGTCTTCGCGAAAAGGCGTTTCTCAACAAGGGCATCCGCATTTTCATCAAGGACGAACGCGAAGAGCCCGAGAAATCGCACGAGTTTTATTACAAAGGCGGCATTGCCGAGTTCGTCAAGCATCTCAACCGCAACAAGGCTCCGCTTCACGACGAACCGCTCTATTTTGAGCTGATCGCTGACGACCTCTCGATCGAGGTGTCGATGCAGTACAACGACAGCTACGACGAAAAGATCTTTTCGTTTGCGAACAACATCAATACCGTCGACGGCGGAACGCACCTGTCGGGTTTTCGCGGGGCGATCACGCGCACGATCAATAACTACGCCGAGACGTCGGGCCTGACCAAGAATGCCAAGGTCACATTAACGGGCGACGACGTTCGCGAAGGTTTGGTCGCTGTCATTTCGGTCAAGATCCCGCAGCCGCAGTTTGAGGGACAGACCAAGGGCAAGCTCAATTCGCCGGTCAAGGGCCCGGTCGAGTCGTTTTTGAACGAAAAGCTCGGCGATTTCTTCGAGCAGAATCCGGCCGTGGCGAAAAAGATCGTCGGCAAGGCCGTCGACGCCGCACGTGCCCGCGACGCTGCCCGCAAGGCACGCGAGATCGTCCGTAAATCGGCATTGGGAACGTCGACGCTGCCCGGAAAGTTGGCCGACTGTCAGGAAAAGGATCCGGCACTCAGCGAGATCTACATCGTTGAGGGAGATTCGGCAGGCGGTTCGGCCAAGCAGGGCCGCGACCGTAAGAACCAGGCCGTTTTGCCGCTCAAGGGTAAGATCCTGAACGTCGAAAAGGCACGCTTTGACAAAATGCTCGGCCACGGCGAAATTAAAGCGTTGATCACGGCTCTCGGCACCGGCATCGGCAAAGAGGATTTTGACGTAACGAAGCTGCGTTACCACAAGATCTGCCTGATGACCGACGCCGACGTCGACGGCAGCCACATTCGAACGCTGTTGCTGACGTTCTTTTACCGGCAGATGCCGGAGCTGCTCGAAAACGGCTATGTCTACATTGCCCAGCCGCCGCTCTACAAGGTAAAACGCGGCAAGAAGGAAGAGTACATCAAGGATGAAAAGGCGATGTTCCGCTATCTGATGCGGATGGCTACGGGCGATTCGCAAATATCGTCAAACGGCAACCCGATCGAGGGACGTCTGCTGTCCAAGGCGCTTGAACAGACCAAGGAGCTTAAGAATTACACCGAACGCATCGCCCGCCGCGTTTACAGCGACCCGCGTCTTGCCGACCTGCTGCTCGATGCATTTGCCGGAACGGACGGCGTCCTGACCAAAAACCCGATGCGGATCCGCAAGGTTTTCGGTGAACAGGAGTTGATGGCCGAGATCGAAGGCAAGCTCGAAGTCGCCGGTTACGACACGGAACTTACCAACGATGAGGAACACGGTCTCTGGGAGATCGATATCTCTTACCCGAATGGCCAGCGGCTAAAGATCGACTGGAATCTCGCAAGCTACGTCGAATTTCAAAAGGCGATCGAGCTCAAGAAATCGCTCGAGATCGACTTTCCGGGTCCGTTCATCATCGGTGAGAATGGCAAGAGCGACACCGCCGACACGCATGCGGAGCTGCTCGAAAAAGTGATGGCGATGGCCAAAAAGGACCTCTCCATCCAGCGATACAAGGGTCTGGGCGAAATGAACCCGGAACAGCTATGGGAAACGACCATGGACCCCGAAAAACGCACGATGCTCCAGGTCCGCATCGAAGACGCCATCGAAACCGACGGCATCTTTACCGTCCTGATGGGCGATCAGGTCGAACCGCGTCGTAAATTTATCGAAGACAACGCCCTCGACGTCAAGAATCTGGACGTTTAGGACGTTTCCCGCAAAGACGCAAAGACGCGGAGGAGGACAGAAATGTCTTTCTCCGCGTCTTTGTTTTAAGCCAAGAGAATGCAAACAGGATAGACATGATGTACATGATGAAACTCATCTGAAGAAGCGATCATGCCAATCCTTTGCATCCTGTCTAAATTCCGCTTTGCCACGATACGAATATCTGCTAATTTACGCCTTGTCTATCGGAGGCAATATGAAGTTTGCAAAATATACATTTCTCGTCGCGGGCATCTATGGTCTGCTTGTTCTTGTACCTCAGTACTTTTTCGAGAAACAGATCGGCATCGACACGCCGCCGGCGATCACGCATCCTGAGTTTTTCTACGGATTTCTTGGTGTCGCCATCGCGTTCCAACTCGTCTTTATCGTCATCAGCCACGACCCGCAGAAATACCGCATGCTGATACTACCGTCGATCGTCGAAAAATTCAGCTTTGTCATCGCCGCCGCGGTCCTCATCGCAAACGGCCGCCTCGAAGGCCCCGTCATATACGGAGCCGCCATTGATCTCGTATTGGGTCTATTGTTTATCGTCAGCTGGTTCAAGACCAAACCGACGAAATGAGCCCCGAAGCAGGCTCGTTCGTGGAAGCGATGGTCGGCGAGAACAAAACTTGCTAGAGCCCGCAACAGCGTGCCCCCCGCTTACGCAGGGGGGTCTGACAGAATCGGCAAACTACCAAATTACTTATCGCTTTTTGAGAAAGCACCGTCGGGACGGGCTATGCTCTTTAGCTTTGCGAAAGGTATGATTACCGTCTGCGGCCCGTAAGCGTAGGCGGCGACCTGATAGGGCGGAAAGGTGATCATCAGCCCCTTTTTGGTGATATTCCAGTTTCGGTAATTGTCGGCGGTCGGCTTGGCGCCGTCCTCCCAGATGTCCTGAGCGATACCCATATTATCGCCGCTTTCGGGGTCCTTGCGTCCCTTCAGGTCGCTGATGGCGTAATCGGCGATAGTCGTCAGAAACTTTGCTCCGGGCTTAAAGAGATCGGCCAACTTTAGCTCGCGGCCGGCCTTTAGGTCGTAGGTGAGCACGACGTAGTTGTAGTTTGGGTGAGCTCCACCGGTAAATGTGCTCTCGACAAAGCTGATGCTGATCAGGTCGTCGTCCGCATATTCGACGTTGTAGAAAACCTCAATGTAATTGCCCATTTCGCCCATCTGGCGGATATCGGCGGCCGTCATACCCGCAAGGTCCTTTCTAAACGCCGCAAGCGAACCCATCGCACGGTTTTTGGCCAGCAGGTTAAAGCCAGCGGCGTTCGCATTGCCTGACAGCTCGGGATACTCGGCCGTCAGCGTCGCCTTTTTTGCCTTGATCGATTCTTTGAATTCGCGAGAGGTGATCTTGGCCGACGTAAAATAGATCATCTGCTCAAACGCGTAAAATCCGAGCCCCTCGTCCTTCTGCCCGGGCTTGAGCCATTCGCCCTCGAGCGACGCACCCGAAGCGTTCGCTTCCTGCTTCCACTTGCCTTTAAACGAACCGGTTTGTTTGCCGGCAGCGTCTATTTCCTGCAAGGTAAAGTCGCCTTCGCCGGAGATCGTGCCCTTGAGCATGAGCCGGTTAGCGCCGCCTGACTTGCGGTAATAGTAGCTGCCGGTCAGGTCGCCGCCGTCACGTGTCAGATCCATCACGACCTTGGCCTCGCCAACCGTCCCGCGAAACTGCGAGCCGGCCTTCTGCCCGAAAACCGCAAAACCCGACGCCAAACCGACAAAAACGACCAACGCGGACACCAGGAGCTTACATTTCATGATCAAATTACCTCAAGCAAAAGACTTCGAACGTATGAAAGTATCACGTTGTCAACGGCCTACCAAAGACTGGTTGTCGTAATCAAAGCAAGGCAGGCGCTTGTTTCATCGATTCCGTGGGTTGAAACACCACGGCTAAATTCAGACCGTCGCGACGCGACGAAGACTCATTATTTGTCCTCGCTTATCTGAGGTGCTCCGGCTTTTACGTCGCCATCTCTTTCGTATGTGACGCAGATGACGCCTTTGGGGGCGATTTGGCTGCTGGTTACCTTGAACGCCGCCGGGATCGTGCCGCCATCGAAGAGGCGTTTTCCGGTTCCGAGCGTTACGGGGATTATCATTAGCTCCATCTCATCGACGAGGTCGTTTTTGAAAAGCGTTTGTAGAAGATCTGCGCTGCCCATGACGTAGATGTCGGGGCCGTCCTGTTGTTTGAGATCGCGGACCTTTTCGGCGATATCGCCGCTGAGGAACACATTCGGCTGCCAATCGCTTTCCGTGCGAGTGTTCGAAGCGACGTATTTTGTTGCGGTCATGACGTTCGGCCAGAAGTTCGAATGCGTCGGCCAGTACGTCTCCCAACCGTCAAAGGTCTTCCGCCCCAACAGCAGATCCGTCCGTCTAGCTAGCCGCTCCTGCACCACGGCCCCCGTCACCTCGTCCGCATATGGAAAAAACCACCCGCCATACTTAAACCCGTCGCCGTCATTTTCCTCGTTCTGTATGACACCATCGATTGTCATGAATTCTGCTGCAACTATCTTTCGCATTATCTATTTTGATTCCTTTTTAGTGTTTCTTTCGGACCGACTCTTGTCGATAACGATCTTTACGCCTTTATCCATGCATAATCTCAATAACTCCTTTGCTCCTTCTGGAGTTATCGACGACTGTCCCCAAGTCGGGTCGGTTTCCTTCTTAACATCGCGTGAAAGGTCATACCGCCGCAGATCCCACGCCCAGGATAAATACGTTACATCTTCAACATTGTAGGGCGGGTAGAGAATCAAAATACTGTTCTCCTCCTTCCAGTAGGCGTAGATGTAGCTATAGTCAATGCTCGGATCGTACCCTTGAATCTTGGAAGGATCAGTATCATCCATCTGTTTTGGTGAAATGTAGAACGTGCTTACCGGGCCACGGGCATGTTCGTCAGCAATTTCAGAGAGTCTGCCCATTGTGTCAGCTTCAGGTGTTCGGCGCTTCCACGTGTGCCCTGTCCGATAGCGTGGATCACCGAAAACCTTGAAGAAATCCTCGACGTCTGCACTGTCGGCAGCCACGGTCGGACTTGACGAGGGCGAAGGTGCGTCCGTTTGTGGAAGATTCTCGTTCACGGTCGTTTTTGCACAGCCGTAAAATAGTGAGCTGATGAATAGCGAAACAGCAAGTAGCAATCTGTATTGGGAAATAGCATGTGACATAGTTAGCTCGCCTTTTTATTCGTATTCTCAAACCCAAATCGAATTGCCGCTTCGAGAATGTCGCTGTTTATATCTCTTAGAGTTTTAAATCGGATGCAATACCCAGTCACGGTCGCTTTGCCGAGGCTGCTGGCGTATGTATCGGCCAGGTATCTTTTGTCTTCGATACCGAGGATATAGACGGAGATACCGGTTTTGTTTGGACTCAGGCCGATCTGATAGAACTCGCGAGTAGTCCCGTCGGCGTATTTGTGGGGGCGAGACCCGTAGCCGATGTCCGGATTAGAAACGACCTTACCTTCGGCGTTCTTGCCGTCGAGGAACCACAATTTACATCCCGGACTTACTCGCAAAATGAGTTCATGCAACTGCTGCATCTCACTGCGTTTGGGCTCCGGGTGACTGGCGATGTGCTCTTTGATCTGTTCTTGTACGTTCATAAAAAATGGAGACTATTTGGCCACGAATGACACGAATGGCACGAATTGTTTTATTCGTGATATTCGTGTCATTCGTAGCTAAAACTCTTAGATCTCCTTTAATGATGCGAGCAGTGTTTCCAGGTGGTTCAATGTCATAGTAAATCCTTCCTTGAAACCCATTGCGACCATTCTCTCGAGGCGATCGAGCGACTCGTTGTAGATCGAGATGCTGACCTTGGTCGTGCCGTCCTGCTCGCTGAAACTCAGGTCCCAGTCGGAACCCGGCAATTCAAGGTTTTCGTCGGCGTCGGCAAACGCATTGAAAAACTTGAAATTGGTTTTTGGCGTGATCGACTTGTATTTCTGAACGCTCCACCGCTCTGCACCCTCCGGGCTGACCATCGCGTAAAATCTTCGGCCGCCAACGGTAAAGTCCATAGCCTTTGTCCGTGACATCCAGGGCTTTGGTGCCCACCACTGATCGAGAAGTTCCGCCTTTGTATATGCGTCCCAGACCAGATCAAGCTCAGCCGTAAACTCTTTGGTAATCGAGACCGTCTTCGTTTCTTTGTCGACAATAAATTCCATACTTACCTCACTTTTGGTCCATTTTTCTTTCCTTTGCGTTCTCTGCGGCTTTGCGGGAAAATCCCTCCCGCCAAGACGCAAAGCCCGCAAAGGAACAGCAAGTAAAGCCGCGATCACGCTTTCGTTTTTTCCTTCTTCATCACCTCAAGTACCTCACCGAGCTGCTCGAACCTCGACTCCCAGACATTGCGGTACTGCTCCAGCCATTCGTCGATCTCTTTCATCTTGTCTATTTCGAGCTGGTAATAGATCTCCCGGCCTTTGTGTTCCTGTTTAATAACCTCACACTCCGTCAGAATGCGCAGATGTTTAGAAACCGCCTGCCGGCTGGTGTCGAAATGCTCCGCAATAGCGTTCGGCGTCATCGCCTGGATCGCTATCAAAGCAATGATCGCCCGCCTCGTCGGGTCAGCTATGGCCTGGAAAATGTCTCGTTTCATAACTACGAACAAGAGTATGCAACCAAACGGTTGCACGTGTCAAGTGCAACCAAACGGTTTCGGTAATTTCGTCAGAACCGGGAGCGGTACCGACCGGGTTCCTGTTGTTAGTGTAGAGACGAACTAAAGCCTACCGTGGTTGTGAGTTCAACCAAGTGCCTCTGTTTTAAAGAGTCTTAGATCAACTCTATCCGTGATGTACTTAACCGACGTCCTGCCGGGCGGTGCCTTCGATCTCGAGGATCAGGTCGGCCCCGTAGGCTTTGGCCGGAGTTTGGTAGCCGGGTATGAAGTTGCCGGCAAGGATCTTTTCGGCAATGTTGAGCGCCGCGATGGCGGTGACGGTGTAGCCCTCGGGCCCCTGGAGGCGTGATTCGACGCGGTTGCCACTAAGGTCGCTTGCCTCGCCCCAGAGCAGCGTTTTGCCCTTAGCACGTTCGGCATCAGACGGTCCGCCGGGAGGAATGTTCTTCTGCAGATATTTTTGAGCGGTCTTGGTCGCAAGCAGCCAGCCGATGTATCGGCTCATTTTCATTAGCCTTACAGCGTCCGGCGGGACGACCGTGAAGACCTCGATGTTCGGAATGCCGGTCGAATAGAACGCCGTTGAAACGTCGCCCCAGGGTATCGTCACGCCGGTCTTTGTCGTTTCGCCAAAGTCGATCTCGCGTGTTTTCCATGCCGCCGGGACGGGCGTGATCTTGCCATCTTTACGAATGGCACCGCCCTTGCCGACATTCATCGTCATCGTCGCCTGCGTGCCGTGCGAGATGCGTCCCATGCCGTAAAACGCTAGGCTTAAATGCGTAGCGGTCGGCAAACGATTCTTCAGATGCCGTGCCAGACAGTCGCTCGGGACAACGTCAAAACCGACGCCCGGCATGACCATCACACCGGCATCTTCGGCCTTTTTGCCCATTGCCGCACACGTCTCGAATACGCTGATCTCGCCAGTGATGTCGGTATAATGCTTTCCGTTACGGATACATGCCTTGACCATTGGCAAACTCGTGATCGAAAACGGTCCGGCACAGTGCAGCACCATATCGACCTCCTGCAATGCCGCATCGAGCTTCGCCGTGTCATCTAGCGAGAACACCCGATACTCAAAGCCGTGCTTTGCAGCGAACTCAGCGATCTTAGCCTCGTTTCGCCCCGCAATTATCGGCTTCAAACCACGCTCAGCCGCAAAACGAGTTATCAACTCGCCCGTGTAGCCGTTTGCTCCGTAGATCAAAAATGTGTTTGCCATAATTTCACTCTATTCCTTATCGGAAATGATCTGCTGCACGCGTCCGACCTGTCCATCAGTTAGCCGAACTTTGATGCCGTGTGGATGATCCGGCGAATTTGTCAGCAGATCTTTGACAGTCCCGATCGTTTGCTTGCCGGTTCGCTGGTCTTGTTTGAGGACGATGGCGACCTTCAAGCCCGCGTGTATGTTCTTGCGTTGTCGGTGCGGCATTAGGTAGCTTCCAGCATTCTCCGTAACAGCATTAGTTGGCCGAGATGATATGCGTTGTGGTCCGCCGCAAGCAGCACTTCACGCAGAAACGTCTGCCCGCTGCCGTGCGGGATCTCAGCGAAAAGATCCCTGTTCACGTCCGCCGCCAGATCGCGGATCGCCTGCAGGTCGTTGAGGATTTGCTCGCTTGACCGCCGCCAATCCTCGATAGTTGCGGTCGATCTGTTCCAGTAGCCTTCGGCAAAATCGGGTGACACATGGGCGGCGTCGCGGCTGAATTCTATAATGTCCCACAGTGCGAGCCGTATATGCTCGAGCAATTCCCACGCGGTATGCGGCGAATTCGGAACATGCGTATTCATCTCGTTGACGGGGAACGTCTTGATCACCGTTTCCAGATCGATATGTGCCGACTTGCCGTCAAGCAGCTCGAGAAGCGAAGTCCGCAATACAATTTGAGCGTCCATATCGTGTTAAAAGAGCGTCAGCCCTTTCTCCTGTGTAGCCTTGAGTTTATCCAAAAACTCGCCGCGGTCAATCTCTTTCGCACCTAATGCGTCCATGTGCGGGGTCATCACCTGTGCGTCGAGCCATGTCGAACCGCGTGACCGCAGGTGGTCGATGAGGTGGAGCAGGGCGAGCTTGGAGGCATTTGGCTTGATGAAGAACATGCTCTCGCCGCAGAAAACGCCGCCGGCGTCGACGCCGTAGAGCCCACCGGCAAGCTGGCCGTCGCTGTCCCATGCCTCGACGCTGTGGGCAATGCCCGCCTCGTGCAGGCTGCAATAGACATCGGCAAATTCGCCGGTGATCCACGTCCCGCGTTGGCCCGGGCGAAAGGCACGCGAACAGGCATCAATGACGAGTGCAAATGCTTCATTGATGGTAAAAGTCAGGTCGCCTCGGCGGCGGAGCTTGGCCAGGCTGCGCGGAACGTACAGGTCCGCGAAATCAAGGATCGCACGCGGGTCGGGACAATGCCATGGCAGCGGAATTCCGTCAGTATGCCACGGGAAAATGCCCATTCGATAGGCACGCTGCAAATTATCGACCGAGAGCTTGCCGCCAAAATGCACCACGCCGTCCGCCGGGTACATATAATCGCCGACGATCACCCATTCGTGGTAATCAAAGTCGCGCGGGTCGGGAAACTCGATCAGGGACATATGAGCATATTAGCAGGAAAAACGGGACAAATAAGACAGATCGCGAACTAGTCCTTTCACGATCTGTCCCGCTAATATGTCCCATGATCGCGATCAGACAACCTTCAGCTTCCATTTTCCGCGTTTGAAGAGCAGTGCGGCTGATACCGCAAGCAGCGAAAATGCCAGCGTGATCGCCCAAAAAACGCCCTGCGGCCCGAACTCAAATCTGTATGCGAGCAAATAAGCGAGCGGTATCTCGAACAGCCAAAAGATGAAAAAGTTCAGATAAGTTGGCGTCCAGGTGTCGCCGGCACCGTTAAAGGAGCTCTCCATCACCATACCGAGGCCGTAAAATGCGTAGCCATAGCCGACTATTTTCAGACAGTCGCGACCATATCCTGCGACGGCCGGATCATCAGTAAAAATGCTGATGACCAGATCCGCAAAGAGCACGAACATCAATCCGGCGACACCGAGCAACGCGGCGTTCAGGCCGCCGGCCATCCAGACCGAGCGTTCGGCGCGTTCGGGGTTGCCGGCACCCAGATTCTGCCCGACCAGCGTTGCGGCCGCATTCGCGAGCCCGACGGCCGGGAGCAGAACGAAGATGATCACCCGCAGACCGATCTGATAACCTGCGATGGCGACGCTGCCAAATCCGGCAACGATCATTACCAGTCCGCTCCAACTGGCGGTCGCGATCAGAAACTGCATTACCGCCGTTCCGGACAAGGAAACGAGGCTCCAGAGCAATTTGGGATCAAATTTCCAGTGTTCGGGCCGCACCGGCAAACGTCCGTTCTTACGTATAAACAGAGCCCAGGCGGCAAACGCCACCCCGACCCCGCGGCCGCAGACCGTCGCCACCGCTGCTCCCGTAACGCCCAATTCGGGAAAAAAGCCGACGCCGAAAATGAACAGTGGACAGAATATGATATTGAGTCCATTTGCGATGATCAGCACACGTAGAGCGATCGCCGCGTCGCCCGCTCCACGAAAGACGCCGTTGAGCAGAAACAGAAAGACGATGACTATATTCGTCCCTAACATGATCCGCATGAATGGAATGCCGAGTTCGACAACGTGCGGTTCGGCACCAAGCAGACGCAATATGTTCGGCGCAAATATCACGCCGGCGGCACCCATAACGAGCGAAACCAAGACTCCCAGATAAACAACATGTGTTGCCGTTCGGGCCGCTCCGTCGAGATCCCTTTCACCGAACCGGCGGGCGACCGTCGCCGTAGCTCCGATACTCAGGCCCACGCCGACCGCGTAGATGAGAGCCAGGACTGACTCTGTCAGGCCGACAACCGCGATCGATTCGGCACCGAGTTTCGATACAAAAAACGTATCGACGATCGCGAATAGCGACTCCATCGACATCTCCAGGATCATCGGAATCGCCAAGATGACCAATGCCGCAAAGATCGAGCCCTGGGTGAAATCGCGTGTTGTTCCGACAAATGCTTCGCGAAGCACAGTCCAAAACGAATTGTCTGCCGTAACCGGGTACGGCTCACCATTATTGTTAGACATAAACTACTGACCTTTTACTGATACGAAAAAAAGCAAGCCAAGGTGCAAAAAAAGCTACGCACTGCGAGGTAGAGTCGCAGGATGGAGCGCGGATTGTGCGGATTGATCAGCGGGCGGCAGGCTTCATAATTTTTCGAATATACCACAGCAAAAACGGTAAAGGCAATATTGAATTTGCTCACCCGCAGACATATAATTCGAGGCACAAGTCCACAAATATGCTTAAAGGTAGCTCTCGGCGACAATTCTTAAAGGGGTTTGGTATTGCGGCGGTAACGATTGCTGCAGGCGGGCGAACTATCGTTGGGAGGACGGTCGACAGTCGCAGTTCGTACAATTTGCTGGTCGTCGGAGACTCGTTTATATGGGGTCAGGGGCTCGAGGAAAAGGACAAATTCTACAAATTGATCGCCGACTGGCTTGAGACCAATGGCCCGCTGCCCGGACTCCCGGTCGATTTGAAAGTAAAGGCCCACTCGGGTGCGACGATCAAATTACACCAGGACGCCGCCCAAGCCTATAAGAAGGTCGGCCGCGACGAAGCTCACGAATATCACCCCGAGGTTAATGTTGGATTTCCAAGCATGTTCAAGCAGGTCGAATTGGCCGCAAACGAATACAAGATCGCCGCCAATGCACGCGGTGCGGATCTGATAATGCTCAGTGGCGGCATTACCGACATTTCGGTTGCCAAGCTGCTTGACCCGTTTAGCGACCCGGCTTTGCTGCCACCCCTGATCGAAAAATACTGTCGTGATGACATATACGAGCTGCTTGTGCATGCCGCCGAGTTGCACCCGAACGCGGTGCTTACTGTGGTCGGATATTTCCCGATCATCTCAGCAAAGACCCACGGCAGCAAGCTCTTTAATGGCTGGCTCGAGTCGATGTCGTTTCCTAGGATCCTCAAACCATTTGCTAATAACCCGATGACGCGGTCGCTGATCTTTCGAAAAATTAGAAAGAAAACGATGTTGCTGTCGAAAATTTGGATCGAGGAGTCCGATAAGAATCTAAAGGCGGCGATCGCGATGTTTAACGCACAGTCGGGCCAGTCTAGAGCTGTTTTTGTTCCATCGCCGATCACCGAGGATACGTGTCTGGAAACGCCCAACACGCTGCTTTTTCGGATCGGAAAAAAGGGTCGGTCTGAGGACCCGCTCTATCCGGGCCGTCAGGCGGAATGCCGCAAAGCACTTCCCGAATTGAAGCGGTCGACCGGTCTCGATTATCCGGTTCGTTACTGTGAAATAGCCGCGGTTGGCCACCCTGATCCTGCCGGGTCGCGGGCATACGCTGAGGCTATTAAAGCGGTCATTGCCGATCACGTTCGATAGCTCTTCCAAAAAACTAATTTCCAAAACCCCGCTTCCAGTCGCTATACTCTAATTTTGGGAGAGCGATGAAGATAGCGGTAGCAATGAGCGGCGGCGTCGACAGTTCGGCGGCAGCGGCACTATTAAAGGAGCAGGGCCACGACCTCGTCGGCTTCACAATGCAGCTGTGGAATCAGCGGCGAGGCATCAGTGTCGACGAAAATGGCGAACCGCTTCCCAGTCGTTGCTGCTCGCTCGACGACGTGTATGACGCACGCCGCGTGGCCGAATCGCTCGGCTTTCCGTTTTATGTGCTGAATCTCGAAAAGGAATTCGAAACGTCTGTTGTCGAACCTTTTGTTCAGAGTTATCTGGACGGCGAAACGCCGATCCCGTGTGTCGCGTGCAATTCGCGTCTGAAATTTGCTTCGCTCGACAAGATGGCCGTCTCGCTCGGGTGCGACAAGGTCGCAACGGGCCATTTCGCACGTGTCGAATACGACGAAGCGGCGGGACGATACCGATTATTCCGCGGCAAGAACCATTGGAAGGACCAAAGCTACTTTTTGTGGGAGTTGACCCAGGATCAGCTTTCAAGAGCTTATTTTCCGCTCGGTGAGATGCTCAAGACCGAGGTTCGCGACATTGCTCGCGAAGCAAATCTCTATACGGCTGAAAAACAGGAATCGCAGGAGATCTGCTTTGTTCCCGATGGTAAATATTCGGAGTTTATCGACCGTTATCTCGAACACGAAGGCCGCAGCGATGAGGTTCCGGCTGGCGGCGACATTGTAAATACCGCCGGCGAGACGGTCGGATCGCATACGGGCATCCATCGATATACGATCGGCCAGCGTCGAGGACTTGGAATTGCGAATGAGAAGCCGCTTTATGTTTTACAGATCGAACGTGCGAGAAATAAAATAATCGTTGGCGAGGCCGATGAGCTCGAATCGATCGAGTTTATTGCAAAGGGCGTCAATTGGGTTGCGTTCGACGAACCCGGCGAACCCGTTCGGGCCGAGGTAAAGGTGCGGTACCGTCACGAACCGGCGATGGCGACGATTCACGCGCTGCCTGATGCCCGAGCTCGGATCGTATTTGACGAACCGCAACGTGCTATTGCGCCCGGACAGGCTACGATATTCTATCGCGGAGATGAGGTTGTCGGCGGCGGTTGGATAATCAGAGGGTAATGGGATCTATATGGCGAAAGAAAAAAAGAGATTAAGCAAGAATGCCAAGGCGGCGTTGAAAGCTATAACGGATTCGAAACTGCTTGCGGCAGCTAAAGCCGCTCATGACGCAGGTTCGGGCGGAGAATTCAAATCCTCGGTGGTGACGCCGCGAACGACCGTGGCGAACAAGCTACGGCCGGAAAAGAAGCGTGGCTAGGCGTTGACGGGACATGAAAAAATCGGAACTTCGCAGAACGTATCTTGAAAAGCGGTCTGCTTTCACGCCTGATGAGCGGTCAGTGGCAAGCCGCGCAATTGCCGATAGATTCTTTGATTCGTTCGATCTTGCGGGTGTCAGGAAACTTCACTGCTATCTGTCCATCGATAAATTCAACGAGGTCGATACCTCACTCATTTACGCACGTATCTGGCGTGAGATGGCAACGGTTCAGATAGTTTGTCCGCAGGTCGATCGGCAAGCCGACGAATTGCGCCATGTCGAAATCGGGCCGGACACGCAATATACGGAATCAAAGTGGGGTATTCGCGAACCAGCGGACGGTCGGGTGGTCGGACCCGAGGAGATCGATCTTGTTTTGGTTCCGCTGCTGTGTCTTGACGGCGACGGATATCGTGTCGGATACGGCAAAGGGTTTTACGACAAGTTTCTCAGCCGCTGCCGGCCGGACTGTGTTACCGTCGGCCTCAGTTTTTTTCCGCCGGTCGAGCAGATCGACGATATCCACGACCATGATGTGCCGCTCGATATGTGTATCTTGCCAACCGAATTGATCACTTTCTGAACCGGATTTCTCCTGATTCTCTTAATACATCCAATTGAAAATCAAAAAAAGAGGCGGTGTTGCCCGCCTCATTCTACCGAACGTGTTGTGTCGATCGCTAAGCGGTCGTGGCACTGACTGCTTCATCATCCTCATCCGTGTCCTCGCTAAAAAGCGTAGCGGTCGCGTCGTCCTCCGCCGTTTCTTCATAAGCGGCAGGCATCTCTTCAAACTGAGCCGCGCTGGCAGCCGCGACCTCGTCTTCCTGAGTTTCGCGTGCCTTGAGCATGCTGCAGCTGCCCTCGAGGATCGCACCTTCTTCGACGATCAGACGCGGGCTCTGGATATTGCCCATGACGCGTGCCGTGCGGCCAAGCTGCAATTTTTCTGAGGCGTAAACGTCGCCATTGACCGTGCCGTTGATCATCGCGGCGGCGACCAGAATATTAGCGTCGACCTGGCCATTGGTGCCAACGATCAATGTGCCGGACTCCGATGTAACGGTACCGATCAGGTGACCGTCAACCCTCAGCATCGCATGAAACTCGGTCTCGCCCGTCAAGGTCGTGCCGTGGCCGACAAATCCGCTTAACCTACCCTCTTTAATATCCCGAGCCATCGAATCGCTTTCCGATATCGCACGTGATGCCGGCGGCTGAGCGTCGGCTGCGTATCTATACGGAGATTCCGTAGCCGGCTGGGCCTGGTCATTAGTGTCTGCCGCATCGGATCTTACGTTTCGTCCCATTCTGATCATAATATGTATTAAACCTCGCTGAAGATTTTCGTCTGAAATGCCATTGATGATAGGAAAACCAGCCCGAAGGCCTGAGAGGCTGCAACCCTCAAACCTGTACCGTTACGCCTGCAATATTCCCGTCCATTAGATAATAGATGACTTTTCCAATGCGTGTCTAGTCCTTTCTTGAGGTTGTCAAACGCCCGCGACCATGTCAGAATTCGTAAGTTTAAGGAGTAACCGATAAATTGAACGCAGAGACTAAGACAAAAGGAAAACTGCTCAAGAAAATGGGCAACGCTATCGCTGATTTTTCGATGATCGACGAGGGCGACAAGGTGATGGTCTGTCTCTCGGGCGGTAAGGACAGCTTCACGATGCTCGACCTGCTACTCGATGTTCAGCGGCGAGCACCGGTCAAGTTTGAGATACTCGCGGTCAATCTTGACCAAAAGCAGCCTGATTTTCCCGAACAAGTCCTGCCTGACTACCTAGAGAGTATCGGCGTTAAATACCGAATTGTCGAAGAAGATACCTACTCGATCGTAACGGCGCATATACCCGAGGGAAAAACGTACTGTTCGCTCTGTTCGCGTCTTCGCCGCGGAATCTTGTATTCGGTAGCCGTCGAAGAAGGATGTACTAAGATCGCTCTTGGCCATCACGCGGACGATATCATCGCGACCTTTTTAATGAACCTTTTTTATGTCGGCCAGCTAAAGGCGATGCCGCCGATCCTGCGCAGCGACGATGGCCGCAATACGATCATCCGCCCACTCGCATATTGTCAGGAGAAAGAGATCCAAGCGTATTCGGACGAGCAGAAATTCCCGATCATACCGTGCAATCTGTGCGGGTCGCAGCCGAACCTCAAACGGGCACGCGTCAAACGCCTGATCACTGAGCTCGAAAAGGAAACCCCGTTTATTCGTAGTTCGATGATGACCGCCCTGACAAATGTCACCGGGTCGCACCTGCTGGATAACGAACTCTACGATTTCCGCAATTTCCAGCCGATGATCAAATCGATTCCGGCCGGACACGGCTCGGTCGAAAAGGAACTGGACGATGTCTTTGACCACTCTGAACCCGCGTTTACCCCAAACTTAATGGCCATTGCAGGTCTAGAACACCCCGAACCGGGGACTGCTGTGAACTGATCGCCCGGCGAAAGACCAGAGCGGACAAGGACCATAGCAATCCGCCTTTCCGCTAATCACCCCTCCTGAAAGACGGAGGGGTGATCAGGTTTATATGACTATTTGAGCTTTCGCGGGGCGAAGAGCTTATCGTCGATAGGGACGTTATGTTTTACGGATTTGAGCATGGTGACAATATTACCATTGCCCACATTATAACTAACGGTCTTGAATGGCAGCTTAATGCCATCGATTTCACGATAGTCATCGAATGTGAGAGTGTATGGCGTCTTTTGGGCACTTGTGCTTGAGGTGATGACGCCTTCGCGTTTGCGGAGCAGAAATGATCTTGCCGAGTAGTATTCGGTAAAATTCGAACCATTGATCGGCGTAAATTCCACAACGAAGCATTCCTCTTCTCCTACTTTTGCCATCCGAAGTATCTCTGCTTTTTTGACCAATTTTTTCCAGTCGAGCGTACCGTAAAACTGGGAGCCAAGCTTGATGTCTTCGAGCCGTTTGCCGGTGTATTTATCGACCGGAGCAAATGTGTACGCTTCTTCGCCACGGGTGCCGTCAAAAAAATCCCAGCCCCTGGCGATGGTCTTGCCGAGAGCCGTCAAAGTAGTCTCAGTTGCCGTTCTGTCCGGGGCTTTGGCGTACGCCGTGCCATAAGCTTTGACGCCCTGATTTTCGAGATCGGTGTCGAACGTCGATACACGAGTCGATAGCTTGCGCCAGTTTGCTTCGCCTCCCGATGCGTCGATCGCCTTTTGCATCAGTTCGTCGACGGTCAATAAAATTGCCGGTGCGGCCGATTGAGAACGCTTGAATTCAAATTCGCCCTCGGGCTGAGTGACGACGACGCTGATCACCTTGCCGCCATCATCGCGTTTGGCTCGAAGCGAGTAAGTGTCAGGCAGTGGCGACATGGAATATGCGTCTTTCGACTTTTCGATCAGGGCATATGGCTGCTGGCCGGGAACGTTGAAGGTGACCTTACCGTCAGTTTCCTTGACCTCGATAATCGCATCGGTGCTACCGGGCGGAGTGTAGCGGCCGATCAGCTCTTTTGGCCCGTTCCCCGTCGCGATTGTTCCGGCGGGCTGGCTTTGAGGCTCGATTTTGGCGAGCGTGCCGTCCGCGTTTATCCGCGGCAGAGTGTAATTACCCTGCGGCTGTTGCAGATAGAGCGATGTCGCGTCTCCCTGTTCGGGCGAAAATTTGACCGCAAATCCGTCTGGTGCTCCGACCATCTTGAACTGCCGCGGCCCGGTGCGTTCAAGCGTGTATTCCGGTTGTCCCGGCACGACCATGACGAGATTTTCGCCGACGATCTTGACCTCAAAATCCATCTTGGCAGCCTCGAGACGATACTTTCCGGTCATGAACTGCATCGTTTTGACCGGCAGCTTGACGGCCTCGGACGATTTCGGCAGATCGATCAGATTTGACCAGACGGTCTGCATCAGCTCATTGCCGAGGCTCGAACCCGAGACGTTGGTAAGCATGACGAAGCCGATTTTTTTCTCCGGGATCATCGCGACCATCGAGTTAAATCCGTCGATGTTGCCGCCGTGCTGCACGACCTTGAGACCGTTCCAGTCCTGCAGAAACCAACCGAATCCATAAGATGTCGTGCCGGCGACCTTCATTTGTGGCTTGAGCCATTCTTCGAAGCCTCTCTCAGAAACTAGCCGCTTGCCATTTACTGTTCCTCCATTCAAGACAAACCGCAGCCACTCGGCCATATCGCGGGCAGACGAGTTGATCGAACCTGCCGGAGCGACCTCATCGATCTCGCGGAATGGGCGCTTTTCAGTGACCTTGGTGTCGAAATTGTAGTCGTAGCCAAAGGAATAGTCCTTGACCTTTTGCATCTGCTTCATCGACATCGTGCTATTGGTCATACCGAGAGGCTTAAAGATACGTTCCGGAACGAATTTTTCCCATGGCGTTTTCTGTGCCTGAGCGACGATCTCCCCCGCGGCTGCGTACATGATGTTCTGATACTGAAACTTTTCGCGGAGTTTTCCCGTCGGTTTTGCCTGAGCGGCTACTTGAATGAGTTCGGCACGATTAAGCTTACCGGTGATCATGGCAAGGTCGGTACGGTTAAGGCCCGACGAATGCGACAGCAGATCGCGGATGAGGATATTTTTATCGGCATCAGGATCAAACATCTTGAAATACGGCAATACCTTTTTTGGCGAATCTTCGAGCGAGAGCTTACCCTCATCCATCGACATCAGCACCGACAATGCAGTGAACGCTTTGGTCGCCGAACCGATCGCAAACTGTGTGTCGGGCGTTACCGCGACCTTGTTCTCGTAATCCTTGTAGCCGAGGCCTTTCATGTAGATGACGCGGTCATCTTTGACGATGACCAGCGACATGCCGGGAATGCCGAGTTCCTTGCGGCGAGCTTCGGTCTTGTCCTCGATCGCCTGAAGCTGTTTCAAATAGTCGGTGGTTGCGGCGGCAGTCGCTGTCGTCTGCGCATAACCGATCTGCGGCAAGGACAGGGTGAAAATTGAAAAGATAAGTAAGAATGACGCGAATGATCTGGAAAGAGTGGTTCTCATAAGATTATTTGAAATTGATACTAAGTTTCAATACGCAGATCTCGGGCTGAAAGTTCGGCGACTTGGACACCCAGACCCATTAACAAAAAGAACACCATAGCGACCTCGGCGTCACCGAGATTCCAGTGGACCACTCCGCTCGATACAAATCCGACCATGCCGCCGAGGCAGCCGGTTAATATACCGAAAGTTCGCCAGTCACCCGAGGCATTTCGCCTGATACTGCGCCACATCGAACGTGCGTAAATGGCGAGGATGGCAATCCAGAGCAGCAGAGCGGGGAATCCGCGTTCGACCAGAAGCTGCATTGGCGTCGAGTGAAAATGGCCCATCGCGAGAAATCCGTTTTTGTACATTCCCCACTCACGCCAATGGGTCTGAACCGAGTCCATCCCAACGCCAAAGACGGCGTGCCGCGGACTCTCGGACCAAATGCGTGCACCGTCACGCCACATCGTCAGGCGATATTGGGTCGATTCGTCTTTCGAATCAAAAAAGCCGACCTGCCGCGATTGCTGGAGTGCAAAAAGACCGATAACTACTACAGGAATCGCGATGGCAGCCGCGGCGATAAGGTGTTTGCGGCTGGCACCGACCGCGATGATGATGAAAGCCGATATCACAAACGACAGTTGCGATGCACGCGTCACGGTCATGAACATCGCCAGCGACATGCCCGCAAACGCGATAACGAGAAAAGGCGTCGAGGTGAATATTCGCGAGAATGCTGCTGCAATTCCGGTTGGTCTAACGTCTTGATCAGATTGTTTTCCGCGCTTGCGAAGAGCCGCCAGCAACAGCCCGAAGACGAGCGACATCAACAGCTGCAGCATTTCGGCGTATGTCGTGTAATGATTGTAAAAGCCCATCATTCGCCAATAGTGGCTCGGGCCGGAACGCTCGATGCCGAGCCGAGCATCGGCGGTTTCGCCCGTCAAAAGATCGCTAGAACTGATCTCGGATGTGCTGTACCAATCGGAGCGATGAAATGAAACGCGGACGGTGCCGGCACTCTCAATAGCAGCTACCAATTCGGCGGAACTGTTGATCCTGACTTTGCCGACCCTTAATATCGTGTCGCCGTCGGCCAACGCAGCTTTCGCAAGCGGGCTGTCCGATTTGAGCCCGTGGATTTCGACACCGCGGCCGACGATACGCTGGATCGGGGTCATGATAACGTTGACCATGCACGACACGATCATCGCAAACGCCAGAAAATAGGCCGTTCGGCGAGTGCGGACAACGCCGAGGACAAAAATGCAGATCAAAAAGAGACCCGGTCCGCGAAGCCGGTCGAGCGAGACGGAGGGCTCGTACGACATAAGAGCACTGACGACCGACCAGCCGAAAAATGCCCACAGTGCAATGTGCAGCGGTCGATAGATCTGAAAAGGACGCGGCTTGAAAAAGCGGCGGACAACCATTGCTAACATGCCGCAGCCCCACGCGATCTGCGTTGCAGCGATCGAATGCGGGGCCGAGATAAATGTCAGCGCAAGAAAAGCGAACGCTACGCGGTCGAGAAACCGGGTGACCGTACTTTCGTCGCCGATACCGGCCAGACCGTCGAAATATTCGAAAAATCGCGTCATAAATGCGAGTATTGTATCAGTAAAAATTTATGGCCGACGAACACCTGCAGACCGATCTGGCAATGAAAGCCGAGATCAGCCTATATTACGATCTTTTTATCCCTGGCGAGAATGCCGGACCGGCACCGATGCTGATAGCGGTCCACGGCTACGGAGCGCACAAGCGATATATGATGCGCGAAGCACGACTCGTGGCTCCGAAGGACTTTGTAATTGCGTCGATCCAGGCACCGCATCCTCACTATCGCAGGACAGACGATGGATACCGCATCGGGTTCGGTTGGCTCTCAGACCACAAACCAGAGGAGCACGTGCGGATGCATCACAAATTCGTGCTCGACATCATCGACAAACTGGATACAGACGGCCTGATCGACACGAACCGCATCTTCATTTACGGATTTTCGCAGGCGTGTGCTCTCAATTTCAGATTTGCCCTTACGAATCCGGATGTATTGGCGGGTATCATCGGAGCCTGCGGCGGTATTCCCGGCGACCTCGACACCAACCCGGCTTATTCAGCAACGGATGCGGCGACATTCTATCTATACGGTGACGACGACGAATTTTACACGCAGGAGCAGTTCGCGGGATTCAATCGCAAACTCGCCGATCTATTGCCCGATTATCGTTCGAAACACTATGCTGCGAAACACGAGATAACTGAGGATATGCGCCACGACATCAGGGCATTTTTGGCAGAGAGATAGATCCGGCGAGGGTCACTCTCGGACCGTGACTGACCTGATCTCGACCAGATCTTGAAAGTCAGCGGGCAAAATGGCTCGCGGAACGCTCTCACCATTTTCGCCTTTAGTTACCTCGACCTTAATGTCGGCGGGACGAATTTTGGCAAGTACAGTTTTCGGTGCATAGAGCGTAACGACAGCTTTTGTCCCCGCCGGGTCACCGGTTGCAGATACGCTGAATTTTTGCTCAACACGCTTTTCTCCGATCCGAAACGCTACATCGACGACTGTATTAAACACGGTCGTTTTTGGGTTTTGTATCCCAAGTGGAACCTGCCTGGCAGTAAAATCTTCGCTTTTGCCATCGACCGATATTTTGTCCGTCAGAACAAAATCCAGCGTTTTCATAAAGCTTGCCGGCCCGCGGACGCGGACCCGTTGAGGCAGAACAGTTTCACTATAGATCTCAAACCCATTGGCCGGTTTTCCATCGATATCGGCCTTAACGGCTAGTTCGAGTTCCTGAACTGCTTCGAGCCTGACGGCAATGCGACTTGGCTGTATCTCGTCCAACTTAACACCGAGCGGCAGATCGACCGAGACGTTCTCCGGTGTCAATGAAATAACGCGATCGCCCGGTTGGACCGATGTCAGATCGAGAGCGGCGATCAGGCCCGTGCTAGTTAACGACTTGAGCTTGCGTTCGTCGCCGCTGACGACAATATCGACCTCGGTGATCGCGTTATTGGTGATCTCGGTATTGTTGGCGACGTTTGGGGCGAGCTGAGCGGTAAGACGTTTCGTCGCCGGCGTACTTAGGCCGGTGACGCCGAACCAAAGCCCAAGCGTGATGACCAGCGCCGTTAACTTCAGCGGCCAATCCTCAAAAAACACCTTTCGAATGATATGTCTGAGGTGGAATCGCCGCGGCTCCGAAGGCATAAATTTGTCGCTGGTAGAAAGCATCGAAAACAAAAGTTGAATTTCAGGTCAATGTGATCTCAGTTTCGGATTCCTTAATGGCCTTTGCCGCGTCACGCCGTTTATCGACCAAAGGTATGTCCATCGCATCGAGCAAAAGTTTGCGTAGCATTGTCGGGTCGAGATTACGACGAACATTTCCCGCCTCGACATATGTGATCAGGCCGGTTTCCTCCGACACGACCAATGAAATTGCGTCCGATCCCTCGGTAATGCCGATCGCCGCGCGATGTCGAGTTCCGAGTTCGCGAGAGATCTCAGGATTTTTCGTGAGCGGCAAAAATACAGAAGCCGCTGCCAGACGTTCATTTTGAATAATCACCGCACCGTCGTGGAGAGGCGTCGCCGGATTAAAGATCGTGACAAGCAGATCATAACTGAGGCGGGCGTCGAGCTGGACGCCCGCGTCGATAAAGTTTCGGAGGCCGATGTTACGCTCGATGACGATCAGGGCACCCGTCTTTTCGGATGCGAGCGTCGTTACCGCCAGCACGATCTCATCATAAACGCTGCCGCCAAACTGGCTGCGTTGACGCTTGAGCACTGGAAAGCGGATCCTGTTTGCAAAATAGATTAGTGCCTGGCGAATCTCGGACTGGAAAAGGACAATGATCGCAATACCGATGTAGACTACCGCGTAGCGTAGTACGAATTCGAGTGTTGAAAGACCCTGAGCGATCGCAAGCCAGTAGAGCAGCCCGAGCAGCACCATTCCGACCACCGTCGGCACCGCTCGCGTTCCGCGAAGCAGCTTTAAGACCACATAAACAATGACAAAGACCAGCGCGATGTCAAGAACATTTCGCAGGCTGCTTATCGCCGGTATGTAATCACCTAGCTGCATTAAATTAACCGAACGCCGAATAGAATATCATAGAAATCTAACGCTCGATTGGCGAATTTAGAGTGCCTTGAAATATGTCATTTCAGCAAGAGGGGAGCCCAGGCAGGCTGTCAACAAAAAGCGTGAATGCACCAATAGAAATAGAGGCTGTCCGCTCGTGAACGGACAGCCTCATTTCTGGCTCGAGGTTACTCATTCGATTGACGACTATCTCTTGAGTGGTGCCGAGCCGAAGGCATCTTATTTGTTAGCCGGAACCGTGCAAACAGGTGCGGTTGCGACCGAGCTCAGGGCGTCGACGCGGTTAAGGCGAACATCGCCCCATTGGACAGTGTTGTCCCAGCGGAGTTTTACTGCGGTTTCCTTTATATGACCAAGGATGTTGTGCGGAGTTAGACACGCGGCAGTATAGCGTGCACGGACAAGAGCGGTGATGCCGGCGACGATCGGGGCTGCCATTGACGTACCCGACCACATACCATAGCGTCCTCCCGGGAGAGCACTGATGATCTCTTCGCCTGGTGCTCCGACGTCGACCCATGACCGTCCGTACGATGTGAATAATGCCATCTCGTCGTATCGCGTAGTCGCCGAGACGGACAGCATGCCGTCACGCTGCTCCGCCGCGGGGAATACTTCGACGGCGTTTGCTCCGTTGCCAGACGACACAGCAACCGCAAGGCGGCGTGTGGCTATCTCAGGAAACGTCGTGCCGGTCGGTGTGGTCCCGAGATCAAGACAATCCAGCAGATCGTGCAGGACACGGACGTCCTCGGGATAGCCGAGACTCAAATTTGCCACGTCGGCGCCGTGATTAGCTGCCCAGATCAATGCTGCGGTGATCCGCCACAGCTCACCCTCGCCATTTTGATCAAGTATCCTAAGCGGCATGATCTTAACGTCCGGAGCCGTTAGTGCTACGATGCCTGCTACGTGCGTGCCATGTCCGTATGACGGATCTATACGCAACGTTCCGACTTCGCTCGGGTCATTGTCGCCCTGGACGAAATCCCAACGGTCGGCGGGATCGACGAGCCTTTGAGCAAACGCCGGATGAGTAAGGTCAATGCCAGTGTCGAGCACGGCGACCACGATCGGTGCGCCCGTGTCCTGCCCGTTAACGACACGGCGTCCGCGCGTTCCGGCTGTCGCAAAGGCCTGATCGAGCCTTATCACGTCCGGAAACCACTGGCTACCGTATCCCTTGGCACTACCGCCGACCGCCCACGAGCGTCCCACCGCCCACGAACGCCCTTGCGTCCATGCGAGTCCCGGCCGCTCGACCTGCGACAGCTTGCGATTGACCTCGGCGAATATAATTCGCGCGTCCCCGGGGGTCGTCATCGCCGTGACTATTTGCGTTGGCGTTTGGCCGTTTGTAATTTGAAGAAGATAGATCGGCGGAGCGGCCACCTGGCTGAGCGGCGTTGGATTAAGACCGTATTGGGCCGCAACAGCCGGAAGATCGGAAGCGGTCGTGAGTTGCACTATGACCTGATCAGTGACGCAATTGCATGACGTCCCTTCGACCGCTGCCTGGCCCGATGCCGAAACGAACGAAAACACGAACGCCGCCAAAAACAGCATGACGACGAATCCGTTCTTACAAAAGTTACTACTCATTACTGCCTCGCCTGAAGATCTCTGACGGGAAATGCCCGCCATGAACACAGTGCAACAGATAATAGCAAAAAGACATCCCTGAGCAAAAAAATCTATCTGCCGATCAAAACGAACGGAGACCATAGAAACGGATGCTCCTCACGCCCGATCGACTTTAACTGCGCCTGTCGTAATGATGCGGCGGCCGACCGTCCGCGTTGTATATCGCCGTAGAGGTCAGTCATCAACTGGTTGGCGGCAGTGTCATTGACTGTCCAGAGACTAACGATCAGTGACGATGCACCGGCTGTCAGAAAACCACGCGCCAGCCCGAGTATCTCGTCGCCGGCGTGCAACTTATTGAGCCCTGATTCACATGCGCTAAGCGTAACAAGTTCGGCCTCGATCCGTTGCGAACAAATGTCACGCACCGTGACCCAACCGTCCGCCAGGTGTAGGCTAGAGAACATCGGGTTTTCGGCACGAAACTGGCCGTGACAAGCCAGATGAATGAGGCCGCTTCTTTGCGAATCTCGGACAAATGCCGAAAAGGTTGCCTTAGCTCCGTTGAGTAAGAGCGGTTTCGGAACAAGTCGCCTGATCGCCGCGATCTCGGTTTCGACAAGAGGTATTCGCTCATCGGCGAACGCCATTAATAACGAATTCTCGATCGGTCTCGGCGGCCTCGCGTCCAAAGTTCTCCAGACTCCGGCACTTGGGGCGTAAATTGTCTCAAACCGTTCGACATTGTACTTGAGGCCGTCAAAAAGTGCGTGAAACGGCACGTAGTAAAGCGAACCAGCCGGGATGATGACGAGCTTTTCGCCTGATAGTTGACGCTCCAACGGACGCACCAAACGATCGTAAAGATTGCCAAGACACGCTTCGGTTCGGGATTTCATCTGGTTTATAAACCGCTCCATTCCGGCCATTCCGTAGCGCAGCGTACCAAATTGAAAATGAAGATCGTCCAGCATCTGCTGAATCTCGATGCGAGAGGCAAGATCTCGGAAAAAGTGGATCTTGCCGCCGCTGATCACAAATGCCGAAAACGCTCCGTCAAGTTCGACAAACTCGACCAATGTACCGCCCTTGAGTTGTGCATCGATCTGTTTGACGTCCGTAGTACGAGTAGCCCTTAGGCCGGCAATGGCGACGGCGGCGATGCGACGCGTAAGTTTAGCGATCGATGCCTCGCGTTCCGCTACAGCTTTCTGAATGGCGTCGATGTCGTCCGGCTCCGCCCTCTCGAGACGCTTATAATACGAATTAAGTTCTTCTCTAATACGTCCGAGTTCGACCGCTTTTTCGTCTTTACTGCTAGTAACGGAAGCAGATGACTCAAGTGCATCGACCAGCGACCGCGAACGACCGCTTTCGACCGTGCGAAATGCGTCCGCGATACGGTTTTCGGCAAGGTAAAGTCGAGCGAGTTCGTCATACGGGGCGATCCGAGCCGCCATAAACGCCATGCCAAACTCTTCGGAGGCGAGCGGTGCCCGAAGACTCTCGACCAGACGAACAGCTCTTTTCAATTTGGCTACTGCCGCGGACACATTGCCCCCGGCGGCGTCGATCTTGCCTAGCGAGGTCAATGCAAGCTGCTGCGTGTCCGGCTGTTTCAGTTTGAGAGATTCGGCTAACACTCGTTCGAATCCGCGTTTTGCCTTTGCCGTTGCGCCGCCAAGCTGAAGTGCCTGGGCGGCAAGTGCGTCGGCGGTCAGCGAAAGGCGTGCGTTTTGAGTTGTCTTGAGGATGCCAGCGGCTTCGTTAGTTGCGACAAGTGCGGCCGCGTGGTCGCCGCTGCCAAGTGCGAGACGGGCTTGTTCAAGTAACGCTGAGGCCTGCCCGGTCGGATTTTGCTCTGCGGAAAATAGCTTTGAAGCTTTTTTTAATTGAGCTGCGGCGGTCCGCGTTTCTCCGATCCTCAGCGATGCCCGGCCAAAATTGAGCCGTGCTCGTGCTTCTTCGCCACGGAGCTTTAGCTTGCGAAATGTGTTACAGACTCGTACGTAAATATCGACAGCTTCGACATTCAGATTTAGTTCGGCATAGATGTCGGCTATCTCCAGTTCAGCGATCGCCGTCTGGTGCGGCATATCCAGCGTCTCAAATTTACGTCGCGAAAGCTCCAGATGACGCAGGGCGTCGGCGTATCGGCCGCGAAATAGGCGGAGATTGCCGATGCTTGCTTCGATCTCGGCCTCAGTTACGAGCATTCCCGCAGAGATCGCTGTAGTTCGGGCAGTCTCATAAAATTGCTCGGCCCGCCTGAAATCATTAAGCTCGGCGTACGTATTGGCAAGGCCGTTTTCAGCCATTGCCTGCCATTCGGGTTCTCGGGCACGGATGAATCGCTGACGTGCAGACGAGCAAAACCCCTCGGCCTCACGGTGCAGTCCCCGACGCGAAACGATGTTGCTCAGGTTCATCTCGATCTTTCCGGCAGCCAGTTCTTCGCCGTGACTTTCGAGCACCGGCACAGCGGCAAGGCCGGTCGCAATTGCTTCTTCGTACCGCGATAGCATAGCAAGGGCAAGCAGTTTTGCGACCTGAACCCGGGCAGTGTCGGCGATACGTCCGAGGCCGTTAAATGTTGCGATCGCCGCGTCAAAAGCCTGGACCGCCGATTCGAACCGGCCGCGGGTTATCTCCGCAATTCCGGTAACCCACTGTCGGTTTGCGATGACATCCGGCGTGTCGTGCACTTTCGTAAGTGCCTTAATTGCAGCCTCCGAGCGCCGAACACGGACCGGACCGCTTGACCATTCGGCGATGCAGATCCGGCGGATCTCATCAGCTAGTTCGGCGGCTTTCTGTTCGGAGACGCCAATTGCAATGCGGCCACGGTCCGCCGCAGTCGCGGCATCGATCAAGCGGATTGCGAGGGCGTCTTCGTGCATCGTGACCATGATTATATAAAAAAACGACCGGCCTATGCGTGTAGGCCGATCGTATCAGGGGGGTGGCGAAGAAAACTGTCTATTTGATGACGATCTGCTCGATGACGATCTCTTGTGTTCGGCTTGCGACTACGAGCGAAAATTCACCGGTTGTAATATTTTCGAAGCCAAATCCGCCCGCGGCGTCGATTTCGGAGCTTGTAGCAAAATCGCCGCTCGACAGAGTCGCTGCGCCGGCCTCGAAACCGCCGCCGAGAACCTGTCCGCGAATGTCGAATCCGTTCTCACTCGCCGTAATTCTCAGGTCGATGGCGTTGTCGCCCGAATCGAACAACATTTGCCGTGCCTGAGCCCCGGCGGCCGAACGTTCACCAAAGGCAGCACGATTCGGTGCAAGGTCTATCTTCATTACGGCCAGGACGCGCTGGACGACTGACACTTTCGGCTCGATGGCCCGTGTACGGAAGAGGTCCTTGGTGTATTTCAGTACGTCAGCCGGGGCGTCAATTGCGCTATCCGTTTGCAGACGGCGCATAATATGATTAAGTTTCTGTTCTAAAGGGTTGTTCATTTCTAAACTTTTGCGTTTGCCAATCGCTCTCTCCATACAGACAGTGCCGCGATGTCACTAAAAAAGACAGCAAATCTTACGCCGTCAAAATTTTCTCAAGCTTTTTCAGACACCTCGAACGGAGCGGGCTGATGCTGGTCTCTCCGACATTGATAGACGCCGCGACCTCGACATAGCTTGCCGCCGGATCGCGCAAATAGATCATTGTAATAATCTTCTGGCAGCGTTCCTCGAGTTTGAGCATCGCCGTGCGGATCAGGTGTTGTTCCTCGAGTTCGATCAACATGTCGTCGGCAAGCGGAGCATTGTCGCGGATGGACGCCATTTCGGCCTCCATATCCTCCTCGGTCTCGGGCGAGTAAAAACCCTTTTCACCGCGGACGATGCCCCAAGTCTTAAATTTGGCCGTGGTCACTATCCACGACCTGATGCGATCGGGCTGCTCGATCTCATCGATCTTTTGCAAAAGTGTCAGGAAAACCTCCTGAAAAACGTCAGCCGCTTGTTCGTCGCTCAGGCCCGCCCGACGGGGAATCGCGTAGATCAGGCGCTGATAGCGGTCGACCAGAGTGTCCCACGCAGACTGGTCACCTTTGATGCACAGACGTACAAGCTCAGCGTCGTCCCTGCTGACAACACTCGACCCCAGCCTGATCTCACTATTTTGTGGTTCCGATCTGCTCACGCAACATAGATATTGGGATATCGTCACACTTTTGGCAATACGGCGGCAGATCAGTAGATCGAAGAAGCGGGTGACAGCCAGGACATACGCAAGTGATATCGTTCCCCACGGAAAACTCGATTGATCGCCCGGCGATCGAAAATACTGAGAAAGGCCGGTCGACTTTGAGCTAATTCTGCCTGAGGTTTTGCTTAATGATCTTAGAGAATGAACTCTGCCGATGTGAACGAAAATTGACTACCATTTTTTCAAAAAAGCGAGCAGAATGAAAAATGACTGGTCAGGCAAAATTCCTCTATTCGCTTATGTGCCGATCTGTCACGTGGGTCGCTTTGAATGGTAATAAACCAAAGGGGTAAGTCTATGAACACCAGAAAATTTTTATCGCTGTTATTAACGTTTTTACTGACGGGCCAGACAATTTTCGCCGATTACAAGATTTCGCAAAAAACGACTATAGAGGGAATGACTACAGAGACCACTGTTTACGCTAAAGGCGTCCGACAGCGGCGGGAACAGAAGATGATCTTCGATAGCGATCCCGAGGTCGCGGCAATGATGGAGAACATGGCCCCAAGCCTGACGACCATCTCACAGTGCGACCTAAAACAGGATGTTACGCTCAATGATAAGAAAAAGACCTTTTTCATTGACTATTACGATTGGTCTGGCCTTTCACCCGAGCAACAAAAGCGCCGGCCGAACCAAAAGGTCGTCGTCCGCGGAACAGTTACAATTTCGTCGATCGTGACGGATTCCGGCAAACGCCAGCAGATGTTCGGACTGACCGCAAAATGGATGAAATCGGTGATGAGCATAGATTCATCCGCCGATTCGTGCGACGGCAAATCGAACTTCCGCCTCGAACAGGAAGGGTGGTTCGTTAATTTGGCTCTCACATCTGACTCATGCAAGGTTCGGGATATGCAAGGTCCCGGCAGCACTGGCGGGTGCAGGCCCCGAACAATTTCCGGCCCGATGCAGACGGCCGGATTCTTCCTCGAGGGAACGACCAAAAGCTACCAGGACAACAAACTGACGAGCACTTCCAGTCTCCAGACCACGGCACTTTCCAAGGCGGTGCTGGACCAGGGCCTGTTCGAGATACCCATAGGCTACAAAGAAGTCGACTCGTTTTCCGAACTGATGCAGAGCGGCGGAATGAAGGATATGTCCGAGGTGACACAGATAACGACACCTAGCGGCAATACCGCCAAAGGGCCTGCTATGAAGACAGTTGCCGTCGACTATTTCTCGGGCAACACCTCGAACGTGGATCAGGAGCCACTCCGCGAATACATCTCGAACAGGTTGACATCGGCAGGGATGAGCGGATTTCGGGTCAACTCGCAGGCTGATCTCGCGACCGGTAACTTTGCTAACGTCATTGGCGTCGAACTGAAAAAAGTCAAAGAATCCGGGGCGAGCAAGGTTGGCGGCCTGTTTGGCAAGGTGACAGGCAACACCGATGCAGCAAACATCGGCACCTCCGAGGCTAGTATCGTCATTACCATTTACGGCAATGACAGAAAGACTGTGGTGGCCTCAGCCTCTGCAACGAAAAAGGTCAATGGTAAAGGCAACGACGCCGTAAAGGCCGCCATCGATGAGATCATCGGCGGTCTATTGGCAAAGATCAAGTGAATCTGAACGGAGTCCAGATCAATGAAAAATATTGCCGTAAATCTAGCCGTGATCTGTTTATTCACAGCAAATTTCGCGGTGTTCGGCCAGCGTGCCGCAATGCCGGCTAAGCCGATCTCCGGGATCGACTAATTGGGTTCGTTTGCGAGGTCAAAAAAATGAAGATGATCTTCAGGGTATTGATCCCCACGGCGTTGATGTCCGTGACATTTTTCGCGACGTCTCTTTCCGGACAGGGTAGGGCAGTTGCTCCGACTACGGAACTATGGCGTCAGGTTGAGGTCATTCGCACCGCGCATGGCGTTCCGCACATCCGCGCTGAAAATTTGCGGGCTGCGGGCTATGCACTTGCCTGGCTTCAGTCAGAGGATTACGGATCAGAAACGGCCATGAATGTGCTTAAGGCAAGCGGGCGTTGGGCATATGTAGAGGGTTATACAAGGATAGAATCGGACTTTGTTGCGCAACGGAAGCGAGCGGAGATGTCGGGGAAGTACGTGTTGCTCTCCAAAGACGTTCGCGATGTTTACGAGGGCTTTGCGGCGGGACTGAACCGCTATATCGCCCTGCATCCCGGGAATTTTCCGTCATTAATGCCGAGCGATCTCACTGGATTTGATGTTGCCTCGACCGAGATCATTCTGCCTTCGGTCAGGAAGATACGCAACTTTCTAAACCGCATGGATCCCCCCGCGAACGCCGCGGAAAGGCCACTTGAGGCTTCCCAAGAGGAAGGCGACACCGAGGCCGAAGGCCCGGACGACGGTTCGAACGCGTGGGCGTTTGCACCTAACCGGACAAAGTCGGGCAAGGCGATCCTTCTCCGCAATCCGCATCTGCAATGGACCGCAGGTTATTACGAGGCCCACATGACTGTCCGCGGCGTCCTGGATTTTTATGGCGATTTCCGCATCGGCGGGCCGTTTGCCGTCATCGGCGGATTTAACCGCTACCTTGGATGGTCGACGACAAATAACGCACAGGACCTAGACGAATTTTACTCGCTGGACGTCGACCCCATGGCAACGGACCGGTATCTATTCGACGGCAGGTCGGTCCCGCTGACGCGCGAGCTGGTGACCGTCAAGTTTCGCAACGGCGAAGGCCTCTCGACCGAGACGCGGGAATTTTGGTCGACGCCGCTCGGGCCCGTCGTGCACCGCGGCGGCGGCAAGATCTACGTTTACAAGTATGCCGGCGACGGTGAAAATCGCACGGGCGAACAGTTTTTGCGGATGATGCGTTCGAAAACGCTTGCCGAGTGGAAACAGGCGATGAAGATGCGGGCCCGGCCAACGTCAAACTTTACCTACGCCGACCGTGCCGGTAACATCTTTTTTATCTGGAACGCCGCTCTGCCCCTGCTGCCCAAGGCCCCCGGCGACGATCTCACTGCCGTGCCGGCACGCGGAAAAGCGGATGTCTGGACAAAGCTGGTGCCATTCGACGAACTGCCTCAGTTCCTCAATCCTCCCGGCGGTTATATCCACAATGAGAATAGCTCGCCGCACTACACCAACGTCCGCGGTGGTGTTAATACCCGAAACGCTTACCCCAATTTTGAGGAGCCGCGTCTCTCGCTCCGCAGCCAGCTTGCCCTGCAGCTTATCGACAACGACGAGAAATACAGCCTCGAGGACGTCGTGCGGCTCAAACACAATTACCGTGCCCTTTTGGCCGACCGCGTCAAACCTGACCTGATCGCCGCGGTCAAGGCTTCGAACCCGTCCGGCGACGTCGCGGCCGCCATCGAACTGCTCGGGCGTTGGGACAACACAACCTCGCCGGCGAGCCGCGGCTCGGTGCTGTTCGAGATCTGGTGGACGCACTACTCCGGCATACGGCCGCCCGAGCGAAATATAATACCCGACAATAAGCGTTATGCCCGCGTGTGGAGCGTCGCCGACCCGTTCAACACGCCGGCCGGTCTGACCGACAAGGCTCGCGCCGCCGAGTCGTTCGTGTGGGCGGTGGCCGAGACCAAAGCTCGGTACGGCAGTTATGACGTCGCTTGGGGCGATGTCCACCGCGTCCGACGCGGCAAGGTCGATGTGCCCGTCGGCGGCTGCGGCAATGACCTCGGGTGTTTTCGTATACTGAGCTTTACCCGCGACACGGACGGCAAACTCGCCGCAAACAGCGGCGACGGCTGGGTCCTCGCCGTCGAGTTCGGCGACACGCCGCGAGCCTATTCAGTACTCGCCTACGGCGAAAGCCGCCTCCCTGCCTCCCCGTACCACGCCGATCAGGCCGAGATGTTCGCCCGAGGCGAAATGAAAAAAGTCGCATTCACCGAAATAGACGTCAACGCTCAGGCCATTGTGCGATTCCGGCCCGGCCAGATACCTTGAAAGTGACAGTTAAAGACAATTGACAACCCGAAGACTCACTGTCGCTTTCCTCGGGTTTACGAGATTTTGGGCTGTATGATAAGCTTTTCTGTTTGCTACTATAAGCATTGCTTACGGTGGGCACATCGGACGGCCGGGCAATAAGGGATAAAATATGGATAAGTTTGTAGTGCGCGGCGGCAAACCGCTGCGCGGAAAGATCGAGATCAGCGGGGCTAAGAATTCGGCTCTGCCATGCCTGGCGGCGACGCTTTTGACGGCCGAGACCGTCATTTTGCACAACGTTCCTTACGTTAAGGATCTGATCACGCAGCGTCGTCTGCTCGAAGATCTCGGTGCAACCGTTCTTACACCGGAACTTCGAACGCACAAGGTAAATGCTGCTAATGTCGCGGTCTATGAAGCACCCTACGAACTCGTTAAGACGATGCGGGCCAGCGTTCTTGCTCTCGGGCCGCTGCTTGCAAGATTTGGCCAGGCAAAGGTCAGCTTGCCCGGCGGCTGTGCGATTGGGACGCGCCCCATCGATCTTCACCTAAAAGCATTTGAACAGCTCGGAGCGATCGTGTCGCTCGAATCCGGCGATGTCGTCGCGCGTGCCCCGCAGGGCCGACTGATCGGCAACACGATCGAATTTGAAAAGGTCACCGTGACCGGCACCGAAAACGTCATGATGGCCGCCTCGCTTGCCAAGGGCAAGACCATCATCAAAAACGCCGCACAAGAGCCCGAGATCGACGACCTTGCAGAATTGCTTAATAAAATGGGTGCCCGCATCAAGGGGGCCGGCACACCGGTGATCGAGATCGACGGTGTCGAAACTCTCGGCGGAGCCGAACACACGATCATCCCGGATCGAATTGAAACTGGAACATTCATAGTTGCCGCCGCGATCACCGGCGGAGAGATCGAAATCAAGAGTTGCCGGCCCGAACATCTGACCGCGGTTATCGAAAAGCTGCGTGAGGCCGGCGTCATAATAGACGAGCTTAACCAAAGCACACTTCACGTTACGCGAAGCTCCGGCGGGCTAAAGGCGGTCGACGTGACAACCGAGCCGCACCCGCTCTTTCCGACCGACATGCAGGCTCAGTACATGGCACTTATGACGCAGGCCGCCGGAACGTCAACGATCACCGAGACCATTTTTGAGAACCGATTCATGCACGCGTCGGAATTGATCCGTATGGGAGCCGACATCCACATCTCGGGAAATACAGCCGTAGTGAAAGGTCCGGCGAAGTTGATGGGAGCACCGATCATCGCGTCGGACCTGCGAGCATCGGCTTCGCTCGTCCTTGCGGCACTCTGCGCCGAGGGCGAGACCGTCATAGACCGTGTTTATCACATTGACCGCGGCTACGAGACGATCGTTCGCAAGCTCCGAAGTCTGGGTGCGGACATTCAGCGCGTGAGTGAGAGCTCAGCCGACGCAGTGATAGATGTCGGTCAATAGCAGCATTAACAAAACACTCCGCTTGTGATTTAATTGACTCATAGATCTATGGGCGTAGAAGACTGTATTTTTTGTAAGGTAGTCAGCGGTGCGATACCGGCGGCAAAGTTGCACGAGGACGAGGTTTGCATAGCCTTTAACGACATCAGCCCGCAAGCTCCGACGCATATTTTGATCGTGCCGCGTGAGCATTTTGACTCAATGGACACGGCCGGCCCTGAGCATCAGTCGGCACTTGGACATCTGTTGCTCACTGCCGCATCGATCGCCAGGGAGAAGGGCTTTGCCGAAAACGGTTATCGCGTTGTCATCAACACCAATAGCGATGGCGGCCAAACCGTGTTTCATCTGCATGTCCACCTGCTCGCCGGGCGGCCGTTCATTTTCCCGCCCGGTTGATCTGAATATTTCGCATTTATCAATAGCTTTATGACGCGTATTTTCATTGCAGTGGTATTTTTAATGGCAGCATTCGCACAGTTTGGCTGTGGCGGTGCAGGCTCGAATGTGGCGCCGGCAGATGCCAACGCTAACTCGGCAGCGGTCTCCGAATTTGCCTATATCACTGACCCGAATGCTGCTTTGGCGGAAGGTAATCGACTTTTGGATAATAACCAAACTGAAAAAGCGATCGAAGCCTATAGGCGTGCCGTCGAGTTGAACCCGGATCTTGCCGAAGCCCATTTCCAGCTCGGCATCGCCTATGCCCTGATCGAATCCGAAATGCAACAATCAGGAGCAAATGTTGAGGCAACGGCGAACACAGGTGAAAAAAAGGCTGGCCAGCCTAAACCTAACTCACAGAAAGCCTTTGAAAAAGCCGTCGAGGCCTATAAAAAACTCATCGCCGCCAACGCCAAGGATGATGTGTCTCAGTTCAATCTGGGTCGTGCGTACAACAAACTAAACAAAGACGAAGAGGCAGAAGACGCCTTCAAGAATGCAGTCAAACTGAAACCCGAAGACACCGAGTACCAGACCGAATACGGTGCGATCCTTGTGAAGCTTGCGAAATACCGCGAAGCTCTCGGTCCGCTGAAGAAGGCGATCGAAATAGACGCAGAGAATTCGCGTGCGGCAAATTTGCTCGAGGACGCCGAAGCCGGTGCAAAGCGGATCGATTTTGCTCAGAAGGACGACGACAAGAAACCGGACAGCAACACTGCCAATGCGAACATGGCCGCCAATAGCAATTCACCGGTTGGTTCGGCCAATAGCAACACCAAGACAGCAAAAGAAGAACCAAAGGAGAAAAGACCTGAAAGGCCTACTCCCAAACCAAAACCATAGCAAGTTGGTGTCGCGAAATTACACAATCAGCAGCGAATGTGTGTCAACTTGACATTGACCCCAACACGCATCAAATTAACCCTATGAATACTGTCTGTTAATGTATTCAATGGGTTTTATGTCGGATACCGAACCAAACAACACACTTTCGCTTGAACGCCGGTCTCGTATGCAAGAGGCTCGCGAGGCAATAATCGACAGACTCGCACGCGACCTGCCTACAGATATTGATCTCGAACGTTTTCTGAATGTGGTGGTTTCGGAGATAGGGCGGATGCTAAACGCCGACCGCTGTGATCTGCTGCAACTCCACGAGGGCAAAGATCTGCGGATCAGTCACGAGTGGCGCAAAGATAAATCAGTTCCAAAAAGCGAAGGGACGACGATCCCGTTTGACGCGGCAAAACTTAGTGAGAGGTTCGATATCACCCGGCCGATTCGGATGGATGACACATCGAAGGCAAAAGACCCGACTCTCAAATTCTTTACCAAAGCACTTGAAACCCGTTCGCTTCTCATAATCCCGATCATTCTCAATGGCCGTGTGCTCGGCCTGCTTGGGCTGCATGACACGCATTCGCCGCGAGTCTGGCTTGACGAGGAAGTCGCGTTCCTCCAGTCGATAGCACAGCAGCTTGCGATCGGATACCAATACACGAGTCTCTACGTTACGCAGGAACAGGAATCGCGTCGGACCAATGCTCTGCTCGAGATCGCAAATACACTCAATTCACATTCAGACTTTAAGGAAGTTTCAGCTCTCGTGCTCGAACGTGCGATCGGGCTCGTCGGCGCCGACTACGGCGCACTGGGTGTGCTTGATAAAAGCGGCAAGCGGATATCACTGGCGTCATTCAAATCGGCCGAGGGCATAAAGCTGGGCAAATTACTCAAGATGATCGAGCAGCATAACAAGTCGCTCTCGATCGATTCGTTTTCGGCTCTTGGCGATCTGCTAAATGACGGCAAGACGTTGCGACTTGTCGATTCTCAACTGCCATTTGCCATCCGTTTGTTTTTCAACACGCAGCTTCACGGTAAGACCGCACTTGTAACGCCCGTTAATGTCGCCGGGCACACTTATGGACTTCTAGGCTTCGTATGGAGCAAGGAAAACCCTTTGGTTGAGCATGACATTGCGTTGATCGAGGGAATCGCCGATCAGATCGGTACCGCACTTGAGCGTGATCAGCTATCGGCCGAAGTGATGCGGCTAAAGAGTGAGTTGCATCAAAAGCAAAGCGAGATCGTCGGGCAGGCGCCGTCGATCCGCCGGGCTATCGAGCTGGGGCTGAACGTGGCCGATACCAACACGACAGTTCTGATCCTTGGCGAATCGGGCACGGGAAAAGAACTGATCGCAAATCTGATCCACTACAATTCCGGACGGGAAAGCGGGCCGTACATCAAAATAAACTGCGGAGCGATCCCGGAAAATCTGCTCGAATCCGAACTTTTTGGGCACGAAAAAGGTGCATTCACCGATGCACGCTCGCAGAGGCAGGGCAGGTTTGAAGAAGCGAATGGCGGGACACTCTTTTTGGATGAGATCGGCGAGATGCCGCTGCAGGCCCAGGTCAAACTATTGCGAGTGCTTCAGGATGGCGAATTTACACGAGTCGGCGGCAAACAAGTGATCAAGGCCGATGTTCGTGTCGTCGCAGCAACAAATTCCGACCTTGAAAGAGCAATCGACGAAGGCCTATTTCGAAAGGACCTTTACTACCGACTTTCGGTGTTTCCGATATCGCTTCCGTCGCTGCGGGAGCGGCCCGAGGACATACACCTCCTGATCTTTCATTTTCTTGAGCTCTATAAAGAAAAGACGGGGAGATTTGTTTCGGGCATCTCACAGGAAGCGATGCGAGCTCTTGTGAACTATGAATGGCCGGGTAATGTACGTGAACTGGAAAATGCCATTGAGCGGGCCGTCATTATTGCCTCAGGTCGACAGATCGAACTCAGCGACCTTCCGGACGCGATAAGCCGCCGCGAGTCAGATGCAAATGCATTTGCACGCCACGAACGCGCGGCAGCAGCGGTTGAAGGGCGAGACATCGGCATTGAGATCTCGCTACCGTCGGCTCTCGACGAGATCGAGAAACAAGTGATCGAGGCTACGCTCGACTATACCGACGGAGACAAATCGAGGGCGGCACGGCTTTTGAACATCGGCCGCAAGACGCTTTATCGTAAGCTGGATGAGTATAAGATCGCGGATTGAGCGCCGGCTTACGATTTTTCTTGCCGATTGGCGATAGTTCCGACTAAACTGTTCTCAATTCAAATATTCATCGAATGGTCGCTGCCCACCTAACTCTTCCCGGCAGTTCGTTCGATGGATCCGGAGATATAAATGAAACGAAATTTGCTGATTTCCGCATTCGCGGTATTGCTTTGCGGCTCGATAGTCGTTGGCGCACAGTCGCCGACACCGACGCCCGCCAATCCGCAGGAAGATGTAGTCAAGATCACCACTAGTTTGGTTCAGATAGACGTTTTGGTGACCGACAAAGACGGTAAGCAGGTCAGGGATCTAAAGCCGGGCGAGTTTGAACTCTATCAGGACGGAAAGCTTCAAAAAGTGACCAAGTTCACCTATATTGCGTCGCCGTCAAGATCGGTGACGAAAACTGCCGGTGATCTCGGAACGGAACAAACTATTTCGACGGCGGGTGTTATCGAAAAGACCTCGGGAAGGCTCGTCACATTTATCATCGATGACGGAAATTGTTCGGTCTCGCATGCCGGAATGGTGGCAACGCGCGATGCCCTCGAGAAATTTATCAACCTACAAATGCAGCCGAATGACCGAGTGGCTATTTATAAGACCCGTTCCGGCAGTAGCATGCTCCAGCAGTACACATCAGATAAACAGATGTTGTTGCGAATGGCGAAGCGTATCCGTTGGTATCCGCCAACCGGAACATGCAGCTCGAATTTCGGTAGTTTTTTTGAGGCTGCCAAGTCGAATACTATAAACGCGGTTGGTTCGGACGGGTCGATCACGTCGAAATCTATTGAGTCGGAACAGGACCGAAAGCGGAGAGAGGCAACGGAGGATTTTAGCAAAAACGATCAAACGATCGGAACGATCGGGGTGATCAATTACGTGGTCCGCGGGCTCGAGGCAGTTCCCGGCCGGAAAATGGTTTTTTTAATGTCAGACGGAATATCTATTCGTGACCGAACGGGGATCTCTACGACCGCGATGAGCATTTTGCGTGACTTGACCGACCGGGCAAACCGAGCGTCAGTTCTTTTCAATACGATCGACGTGCGCGGAACGTATGATCCGGCCGGAATTGAAGCCCGGGATGAGGTCGACGTCACCGGAGTGATAGATTCGGCCAGGCCGTCAGGAACATCGCTGATCAGATCGAACCGCGAACGAGATACGCGTTTGGCGGCCGAAGGAATGTTTTACTTGGCAAACGAGACAGGCGGCCGATTTTTTCAAGGGACAAATAATCTGGAAGGGCCGATTGAAAAGGGACTGGGTCTCGAACAAGGTTATTATTTGCTCGGGTACGAACCTGACGATGACGCATTCAAGGGCAAGGATTTTCACAAGATCGAGGTCAAAGTAAGTCGCCCGGGAGCGAAAGTCGCATCGCGTGCCGGATTTCTGGCGAAGCCGGACGTAGAGACGGCATCGGCAATTAAGTCGGTTGACAGCGAACTTTACCAGGCAATTGCCGCCCCATTACCGAGGGCTGGGCTAGATCTTAGACTAACTGCGTTTTTCGGCAACTCGCCGGGCGAGGGCAACTTCATCCGATCGTTGGTGGCATTGAAAGGCGGCGATATTACGTTTGTTCCCGAAACCGGCGGAGCTCAAAAGGCTGTATTCGATGTTGTGGCGGTCACGCTTGATGAAAAGAACAAGGTCGTGGATGAATTCAATCGAACTCACACACTAAAGGTCGATCCTCGGACGGCTGAGATCATCAGATCAAACGGTCTTGTCTATTCCGTAGATGTCCCGGTAAAGAAAGACGGCACCTACAACTTTCGGCTTGCGATGAGAGATTCCTCGAGTCGTGTCCTCGGTTCTGCCGGACAGGCTATATCGATCCCGGACCTGAAGAAAGAGAAAATGGTGATCTCCGGGTTGAGCCTTGGCGAACTCGATGCTGACGGCAAGTTCGGCAGGCCTTCGATGACCAAGCCTGACAACGGATTTGCGCTAAATGCTTCCAAGGGCGGACCTGTCACGCGGCAATTCAAGCGGCCATCGGCCGCGGCGTATTCGTACACGATCTACAACGGCGGTGCCGACGTTAACGCCCTGACGATCCAAGTCAACCTTTATCGTGATGGAAAGTTGATCTCCGAGGGCCAACAGAAAAGGATCGAGAGTTCTACGATCTCGCCCGGCCGAATCGAGGATCATGGATTTTTGAGATTTAACGGTGCCGTCGAACTCGGAGACTATACTTTCGAGGTGATCATTCGAAATCCTGCTAAAAATGAAGCGTCTTCGCAAACGGTGGACTTTGAGATCATAGATTGAACCAATACGTGCGAAAATACTGAGATGGACATCACGGTTGGCACTGCCGGGCATATCGATCATGGCAAGACAACGCTGATCAAAGCGCTGACTGGCGTCGATACCGACCGTTTACCCGAGGAAAAGCAACGAGGAATCACGATCGACCTTGGGTTTGCCGAGCTTGAATTGGACGGAGTGCATATTGGGTTTGTCGATGTTCCTGGGCACGAGCGTTTTGTTAAGAATATGCTTGCCGGGGCAAGCGGTATCGACTTGGTAATGCTGATAATTGCGGCGGATGAGGGCGTCATGCCGCAAACCCGTGAACACTTTGAGATCTGCCGGCTGTTAAATGTATCTTCCGGGATCGTCGTTCTTACAAAGATCGACCTTGTCGACGAAGAGACGCTCGATCTCGCCCGCCTCGAAACGGCTGAGCTAGCTAAAGGATCATTTCTAGAAAATGCTCCTGTAATTGCTGTAAATTCCCGTAACGGTTCTGGTATCGAAGAGCTAAAGGCCGCTCTTCGAACAGCTTCCTCGAATATTAAACCCCGACGAAGTGACCTTGTCACACGATTGCCGATCGATCGCAGCTTTACTGTAAAAGGATTCGGAGCAGTCGTTACGGGAACCTTGGTGTCCGGCGAGATCGGAGAAGGCGATGAGCTTGAACTCATGCCCTCCGGGAGGAAGGTGCGTATTCGCGGGGTCCAGGTTCATCGGCGAAAGACGACGACCGCTGTTTCGGGTCAGCGAGCGGCCTTAAATCTCGCTGGTATAGATCATCATGAGCTATCACGCGGTATGGAACTCTGCGGACCCGGAACCATGCGACCGACTCAGGTGATCGATGCAGAGATCGAAGTTCTGTCGACGGCAACTCGCGGTATCAGATCTCGCCAGCGCGTTCGTGCACATATCGGAACCGCCGAAGTTCTTGCTCGTGTCAGTGTCTTGAATGCGGTCAACGAGATCCCGCCAGGAGAAACAGGCCTCGTGCAGTTAAGGCTTGAGGTGCCGATTGTGTGTGTTCCGGACGAGCGATTTATCATCAGGCAATACTCTCCGCAAGTCACCATTGCAGGCGGACGAATACTAGACGGTCACGCTGATAAGCACAAGAAAAAGGATCTCGATAAGGTCATTGCGCGATTACACGAAATTGCCGATGACGCTAGTCTCTCTGTACGGGTACGGATATTGGTCGAGTCGGCGGGTGCCGCCGGTGTCAGTTTGGCAGAGCTACAGGAAAGGACGGGCGCGGTCAAACCGGCGCTCGCTGCCGCAATCGGGGAAAACGTCTCCGAGGAATCGGCCATAGTTGTCGGCGAACACATTATCGCAAAAGCTGAATTTGACCGGCTAGGCAGTGAAGTTCTCACGGCTGTTGGAACATACCATTTGTCGCAGCCTCTCGCGAAAGGAATGCCCTTGACATCAATTCGTGAAGCTGTCTTTGCCTACGCAGTGGAAGCGGTTGAACAGGCCGTTATTGCTCACTTGTCAGGAAAAGGCGAATTGGTGATCCTGGGCGACGCGGTTCGCCTTAAGGGCCACCGAACTGAGTTAGATCCAAGCGAACTGAAGGCGCAAGAGACTATTCGAAATACCTACAAGACTGCCGGTCTTGACGTTCCAAAGGTCGATGAGCTTATGGCCACAGTGGCCGCCGAATCGAATCTTCGTTCGGATCATGTTCGAAAGCTATTTCAGACGCTGATTGACGGCGGTGAGATCGTAAAGATAAGTGATGATTTCTACTTTCATGTGGGAATACTAAACGAGTTAGTCGGAAAATTGCGCACTCATGCTTCCGGCGTGGGCGAATCACTAATAGATGTGGCACAATTCAAGGAAATGGCAGGCATTTCGCGAAAGTATGCGATACCATTGCTCGAGTATTTTGATCGCACACGGGTAACGGTCCGAGCCGGTGATAAGCGAAAGATCATATTATGAGAAAATTTCTTTCGGCCCGTTGGCAAGACCTGATAATGGCCAACTATGAGGTTGACCCGTCGCTGCTTGAGAGCAGGGTGCCGCCCGGCACCGAACTCGATCTGCAGGATGGAAAATGCTACGTCAGCCTGGTTGGCTTCATGTTTTTAGATACACGTGTCCTTGGGTTGCCGGTTCCGTTTCATATTAATTTTGAAGAGGTAAATCTACGGTTTTACATTAAGCGTGAACTCGATGATGAGGTTCGGAGAGCCGTGTGTTTTGTAAAGGAGATCGTACCGCGTTTCGCGATCGCGACCGTCGCTCGCGTTCTATACGGCGAACCGTATGAATGCTGGCAAATGGATCACACGAGGACCGAAACAAGCGTCGAATATAGCTGGTCGAAAGGCGAATGCCGAAATCGACTGAGCGTCGAGATCGAACAAAGTGTTGGTGTGCCGGAGGCAGGGTCGCACGGTGAGTTTATCATCGAACATTACTGGGGCTACACGAAACGAGGTGGTACCCGAGTAGATGAATACAAGGTTGAACATCCGAAATGGGAGTTGTTCTCAGTTAAGAATGAGCAGATAGACGTCGATTTTGGCGGCACCTATGGGCTCGAATTTGCGTTCTTGGGGAATCAGAAGTCTTCGTCTACACTTTTGGCAAAGGGATCTGAGGTTTCGGTTTATCAGGGTGAGAGGATCAGATGATCATTGGGATTGTGGCGATCGCCGAAAATTATGCTATTGGGAGAAACGGACAACTGCCTTGGCATTATAGTGCGGACATGAAGTTTTTTAAGGACACCACGACCGGCCACGCTGTTTTGATGGGAGCAAACACCTGGCGCTCGATTGGAAAGCCGTTACCTAAAAGATTGAACATTGTGCTAAGTGGTGCAAGCAGTGTGACGCCGCCTGCTGAGGTGATGCGGTTAATGAGCAAAGATGAGGCCATTGATCTTTCCCGATATCTAAATCGTGATGTTTTCATCATCGGCGGAGCCAAAGTATATGCGGAATTTGCTGATGATATCGAAAAATGGATCGTCACGCGAATACCTGAAATTGTAATTGACGCAGACACATTCATGCCGCCAGATTTTCTTAACGGTTTTAATGCGGTCGAAACTGTCGATCTTGGCGAAGGATTGAAGGTCGATATCATGCAAAGAAGCGTAATTTGATATACAATCGTCGCAAAATCAGTTCAGGAGAGACAGCCATATGATGGGCGGAAAAACTTGGGACGAGTGGATCGCAGAATATTCTGAAAGTCACCAGCACCCGATAAACAAACTGACGCATCAGTTCGGCATTCCGATGATCGCAGTTTCGATATTGCTCGTGCCTGTTTCGTTCTTTGCGACCGGCTTTTGGCGCATTTCATTGGGATTATTCGTTGTCGGATGGATACTCCAATTCATCGGACATTATTTCGAAGGTAAGCCGCCGGAGTTTTTCAAAGATTATCGTTTTTTGTTCGTCGGCCTGCGCTGGTGGATGAAAAAGACCTTTGGATAGTGAATCGAATGCAGGCTGCGACTTCGCCTGATACACTACGGAAACAAATATAGCCCCTTGAACAAAACGCTAACCTTAACTCTCGATATCGGCTCATCGAGCGTTCGCGCCGCACTTTATGATGCGGATGCAAATCCCATCCCGAGATCGTCGGTCAAGATCCCACGTTCTTTCAATGTGACGCCGGACGGCGGATTCGAGATCGATACGAAATCAGCGATCGAACAGATCGAATCGGCAATCGATCAGATCCTTGCAAAAACAAGCCAATTAGTTGGCGAGATCGGGTATGTGGCGTCATGCTCGTTCTGGCATAGCCTCGTCGGCGTCGAAGCAAACGGCAAGTACACGCCGAAAGTGTTGGGTTGGGCCGACACTCGTAGCCGTGCGTTTACCGACGTGTTGCGAAAACGGTTTGACGAAACGGTTGTCCACAACAGAACCGGAGCGCGATTTCATTCGAGCTTTTGGCCGGCAAAGCTGATGTGGCTGCGGAGCGAATTTCCAGATGCGTTTTCGCGAGCGGCGATATTCTTATCATTTAGTGACCTTATAGGTTTACGCTTCTTTGATGAGCTGGCGACCAGCGTTTCGATGGCTTCGGGAACGGGCATTTTTGATATCCGAAAATGCGACTGGGATTCGGAATTGCTCAAATATCTGAAGATCAAGACGGCGATGCTCCCATCGGTCGCCCGGGAAGATCAAACATTCGAACTAAACAAAAAATATGCAAAACGCTGGCCGCGTCTTGCCGATGCGAAATGGTTCCCTACTATTGCCGACGGTGCGGCTGATAATATCGGTTCCGGATGCGTCACACGGTCAAAAGCCGCGTTAATGGTCGGTACATCCGGAGCGATGCGTGTCGCATACGAAGGTGAACCCCCCGCGAAAATACCCGGCGGCCTCTGGTGCTATCGCATCGACCGCAAACGCGTCATCCTCGGTGGAGCATTGTCAGACGGCGGCAATCTCTACGCGTGGATGAAAAAAAACCTAAAACTGCCAAAGGACGCTGAGGAGCAAATAGCAATTCGCCCGATCGGAACTCACGGCCTGACAGTTTCGCCATACTTTCACGGCGAACGAAGCACGCTCTACCGCGAGGATGCCCGAGGTTCGATCAATGGTCTTACTGCTTCTAACGACTCAGTCGATATTCTGCAGGCCTCGATGGAATCCGTCGCCTACCGCTTCGCCGAGATACTTAAACAGCTAAACTCGGTCGTAAAGGTAAAAGAGATCGTCGCCTCCGGCGGAGCGCTGCGCGATTCGCCTGTATGGACACGAATGATCTCGGACATTCTCGGCCGCGAATTAACAATAAGCGAAACCGGCGAATCATCTTTGCGTGGTGTCGTTTTGCTTGCACACGAAAGTATTGGCAAAATAGAGCATATCGATCCAATCTAGATCTAGCTCGTTGGAACAAATTCCTAATGACAACTGTAAAACTCAACCTCGACCAACTCTGTATCAACACCATTCGTACGCTTTCGCTTGATGCCATCCAAAAGGCAAATAGCGGGCATCCCGGGCTGCCCCTCGGGATGGCACCGGCGGCTTATGTGTTGTGGACCAAATTCCTCAGGCACAACCCGAAGAATCCGAAGTGGTTCGGCCGCGACCGGTTTTTGCTTTCGGGCGGGCATGGCTCGATGCTGATCTACAGCTTATTGCATCTGACGGGCTATGACCTGTCGATGGACGAGATCAAGCGGTTTCGGCAATTGCATTCGAAAACGCCGGGACACCCTGAGAACATAATGACGCCCGGTGTCGAGGTGACGACTGGGCCGCTCGGGCAGGGCTTCGCGAACGGGGTCGGCATGGGCATTGCACAGGCTCATCTCGCCGCAAAATTTAACAAGAAAGGGTTTCCGGTCGCCGATGGATTCATTTACAACATTTGCTCCGACGGCGACCTGATGGAAGGCGTCAGTTATGAGGCCGCCTCGCTCGCGGGGCATCTAAAGCTCGGCAACCTCATATATCTCTACGACGACAATCAGATCACGATCGACGGTTCGACCGATCTCGCGTTTACCGAGGACCGGACAAAGCGTTTCGAGGCCGCGGGTTGGCACGTCTCTGAGGTCGCCGACGGCAACGATCTGAAAGCCATCGAAAAGGCGATCAAAGACGCACAAAAGGTCAAAAATAAACCGTCGCTGATCCGCGTTCACACGATCATCGGCTTTGGTATGCCGAAGCAGGGTACGAGTAAAGCTCACTCTGACGCTCCGGGCGAAGAGGCCGTAAAAGAGACGAAACGCAACCTTGGAATGCCCGAGGACAAGAGTTTTTACGTTCCGAAAGAGGTCGCGACCCACATGCGTCAAGCCGTAAAGAACGGCGCCGCCATGGAGAAGGATTGGAACGCTCTCGTCAAACAATACGAAAAAGCGAATCCGGAACTAGGTGCCGCGTTCGCATTGATCCGCAGCGATTCGCTGCCCGACGGTTGGGAGAAAAGCTTGCCGAAATTCGACGGAGTCGAGGCAAAAGCAACACGCGCCTACAGCGGAGATGTGATAAACGCGATCGCCTACGCGATCCCGCAGATGCTCGGCGGCTCGGGCGATCTGACGCCGTCAAATAACACTTACATCAAATCAACTGCCGATATTCAATCCGGGCGATTTGAGAACCGCAACGTCCACTACGGCATCCGCGAACACGCGATGGGCTCGCTGATGAACGGCATGGCGTTGTACGGCAGCATCATACCGTTTGGGGGGACATTTCAGACGTTTTCCGACTACATGCGTCCGGCGATCCGTCTGGCGGCTTTGTCGCAGATCCAGACGATATTCGTCTTCACGCACGACTCGATCGGCCTAGGCGAAGACGGCCCGACGCACCAATCGGTCGAACATCTCGCTGCAATGCGTGCAATTCCGGGTCTCGCACTAATTCGCCCTTGCGACGCCCACGAGGTCCGCGAAGCATGGCGTGCGGCACTAAAACGTCAAAACGCACCAACGGCATTCGCTCTGTCACGGCAGAAAGTCGCCTTGATCGACCGCAAAAAGTTCGCCGACGCCAAAGGTCTGCACAAAGGTGCTTATGTATTAGCCGAAGCCGAAACCAAAGCCGGCAAAGCCACTGCGCCAAAGCTCATCATCATCGCCACCGGCTCCGAAGTCGGCCTCGCGATGGAAGCTCGCGAACAATTGAACGCGGCAGGCACCCCAACCCGCGTCGTCTCGATGCCGTGCTGGGAATTCTTTGACGATCAATCGCCGAAATACAAAGAAGAAGTGCTCCCAGCCAAGATCACCGCCCGTCTCGCCATCGAAGCCGGCGTTTCTCAGGGCTGGCATAAATACACGGGCGACAAAGGTGACGTCCTATGTGTAGATAAATTTGGCACGTCTGCACCAGCCGAGGATGTTTTTCGCGATTACGGGTTTACGGTCGCGAATGTGATCAAGAAGGCGGTTGCTCTAATTTAGTAGCCTTCTGAACATGGACATCCATTCGCTCAAAACGCCGTCACTCGTGCTCGATATTGATCGAGTGCGAAAAAATGCCGCGCGAATAAGTGACATCGCAACGCGTGACGGTGCTCGCCTGCGTCCACACATCAAAACCCACAAATGCATCGAGGTCGCCCGTCTGCAAACGGCACACCACAATGGCGCGATCACGGTTTCCACGCTGGCTGAGGCAAGGGCATTTGCATCAAATGGATTTTCAGATATTACGTACGCGGTGCCGATCGAGCGGGGAAAGTTTGCAGAAGCGATCGAGATTCTGCAAAGCGGCGTAAAGCTCAACCTGCTCACCGACGATGCCGAAACGGCAAAACAACTCGATGAAATCGCAGGACGAGCCGGCGTGAAATTCGATGTTTTCGTAAAGATCGATTGCGGCACGCATCGCGTTGGCGTCGAGCCGAATACTGCCGAGGCAATAGAAATTCCGAGACAGCTTTCGGATGCAAATAATCTAAATTTTGCCGGGATTCTCACGCACGCCGGGCATTCTTATGACGTAAAGACGGTCGAGGAAATCAAGTCTGTTGCCCGCCATGAACGCGATTGTATGGTCGAGTTGGCCGAGCGGCTTCGCGGAATGGGCATCGAGGTCCCGACGGTCAGCATCGGTTCGACGCCGACGATCAATCACATCGACCATCTCGATGGAATCGACGAAGTTCGGCCGGGAAATTACATCTTCTTTGACAATTTTCAGGCGACACTTGGCAGTTGCTCGTTCGAAGATACGGCTTTGACCGTGCTCGCAGCGGTGGTGCATCGCGACGAAGCAAGGCGAAAACTCGTGATAGATGCCGGCGGCATCGCGATGTCAAAGGATCGGGGACCTGTGCATCTTGATCCGTCGTGCGGATATGGCCGCGTGCTCGACCTCGACGGCAACTCGACCGGGATTCGGCTCGATTCTCTTTCACAGGAACATGGCGTTATGCATGCACCGGATGATGCGGCATTCGATCGATTCAAGGTTGGCGACCGTCTGCGCATCCTCGCGAATCATAGCTGCATGACCGCAGCCCAACATTCGCATTACAATGTGATCGAAAACGGCGAGATCGTCGATCAATGGAAAATTCACAGAGGTTGGTAGTTATGTTGAATGATCACTTGCTCGAACAATTCACCGCCTGTTACGACAAAAACACATGGTTTGTCGCCCTCAAAAATACGCTCGAAGGCGTGACCGCTGACGAAGCCGTCTGGAAACCCAAAGGATCAGACAATTCGATCTGGGAAACAGTCAGCCACATGAACTATTACAATTTAGCCTATGTCGAACGGTTCAAGGGCGTGGATTATTAATATCCGGCGGATGACAATGACGCGACATTTACAGCCGGCGAAGCGACTGCGGAAGCATGGAATGCAGAAACCGCGAGGCTTGACGCGATCTTGACCGAGTTTCGCGACCTGATCGCCAACGCCGAAGAGACCAAATTCAACGAGGCCGCTTCAAAAACAAATCAGGCGTCGTGGGCGACGTTGATATCAAATATCAATGCCCACAACGCCTATCATGCCGGACAAATATTGCTGCTTCGCAAACTGCAGGGCAGTTGGGATCGCTCAAAAGGTGTCAGCTAACCTATCCTATTTGGTACAGTTGGAGTGTTCCCAGCTTACAAGTTTGTGATTTGAATACTGATCCCTCGAAACGACCGCCTGAATGACCTGCGTCTCGCTGCCTTCACCGACCTTCATACAGATTCGATAGGTCATCGAGAACATACCCTTTTCCTCGCGTTTCAGGATCTCAACAAGCTTGTGCTCGATGCCCGTGTCTTTTGAATGCTTGCCGACAGCCCAATCTGCCGCCATATCGACTCCGGCAGTAAACTCTTTTTCGACCGGCTTGAAGTCATCGCCGCCGGATTCGCCGCATTTCATCTCGGTCCAGCTCACGAGCTTATGATTTGAATATTGATCAACGGTAACCAGTGTTTGAGCTGTCGTAGCTTTGCCGTTAACGGTGGTTTTGAGACAGAGCCTGAAATTACGTGCGCCGAGTGCAGGCTCGAGATCTTCGGCTTTGATAATGGTCGCAGGCGTGATCGTAGCTTTCGTTTTCTTGGCCTGTGCGTTGACGGCAAAATCAGCGGCAAGCCCGGCACCGCCGTCGCCGTTATCGACGTGTTTATAATCCGTATCCGGCTTAAATCCGCCGCCCGATCCCATGCCGCCTCCTGATTCCGACTTGCCGCACGTCGATTTAGCCCAAAGCATCAGCTTATGATTGGAATACTGGTCGACATGAACAACTGCTTGAGCAACCAACGGATTGCCAGCCGCGGTTACGCTCAGGCACAGCCGCAGATTTCTCGCGCCCAACTTTGCATCACCGTCTTCGGCTTTGACGACACTGGTCAGCGTGATCGTCGTCTTTGATCTCGTCGACTGCTCCTTTACCGCAAAATCGGCTGCGAGGCCGACGCCCGCATTATCGACGTCAGCCGGCTGATAGCCGCCCGGCTGGGCCGACACGGCCGAAATTAAAGTGAACGTAACTGCACAAACGGAAAGTAAGTACATTGCTCTAATTTTTTTAATCATCATTATCCTCAGGTTGCAAGAACCATCTAGCTAGTTGTTTGTGTAAGCTCAAAGGTCAAAGGACGGGCGAAAGGCCTTGCTTGACCATGAGAAACTGAAATTGGTAATCCTGTTTGATGGATCATACGGAAATGTGGAACGAACTACAAATTTTTACGATCAGGCCTTTCACGATTATCGGCATTGAATGTACATAGCCCTAAAAGCTAAGGCTAAAACTACATCTCTTCATCATCGCCACAGACTTCTTCCTTCCAAACTCCGAGGGTGTATTTTCTCTTCAGGTCACGGTTAACAAATACCGTCAGCGTAGTGATCACATCGGGCTCGTCTTCAGCACCGGACATCGTGACCTTGAGGCAAAGCCGATAGTTCGTACCGGCCACGAGTTGGCTTGCAGCAGCCAGAACTGAATTCAACTCGACCGTGCCTTTAGTTTTCTTGGCGATCGCATCGACGGCAAAAACCGCCGCTGCCCGTGCACCGGCATCTGTTTTCACAAGATCCTTGTAACCGCCGACCTTTATGCCTTGAGCTGAAGCGTCTGAAGCAAACATTAATACCGCCACGAAAATCGCGAATGTCAGCAAAAGGGGTAACTTTTTGATTGTCATATTACTAAATTGTACTGGTGAATGCCTCGGCAATTCTGGACTTAGAGACATTTGAATGTCAAACCGATGCCCACTAAATCGCGACTTGTCGAAATTCCATCTCTACAATCATTTCCGCAGTTGTTATATTATTTAACCAATGAGTGTTTACGAGGGATTGACCGAATCACAACAGTTTGTCTGCCGCGTTATTGCTGATCACGCCCGCTCGACGGCGTTTGCAATAGCTGACGGCATCTTGCCCGGCAACGAAGGCCGCAATTATGTACTGCGCAAGATCATGCGCAGGGCGATCTACCATGGTCGCGAGCATTTGGGGTTCAACGAGCCATTCTTCTACAAAGTGTGTGATTTTGTCGTTGGCGAAATGAATGACGCGTATCCCGAGCTTGAGATTCAGCGAGATTTCATAAGCAAGATGGTGCGTCTGGAAGAGGAACGCTTTGGAGCGACGATGACCGTCGGATTGTCAAAGCTGAACGACCTCGATATTACAGAGCGTACCGCTACTGACGAGCAGCTTTATCTCGATATCGCCAGACTTTACGACACATTTGGCACGCCGCGTGACCTTATTCGGGTTTATCTGGAAGAAAAGGGCGTTGAGATTGGCGAAGAAGAATATAATGAGCGTTTTGATGCCGCTCTGCAGGCATTGCAATACCAAGGCGATGTCGGCCATACATCCAGAAAGTCGGAGATCTCTCCGGTTTACGCGGCAATCCGTGAAATGGTTGGTAATTGTAATTTTCACGGATACGAGACGACCAGTTACGAGGGCGCAATGGTTTTGGCGATCCTCGACGGTGAAATCCTAAAAGAAGAACTCAATGAGGGAGAACAGGGAAGCGTTATTCTCGACGAAACACCATTTTATGCAGAGGCCGGCGGCCAAGTAGGCGATTCGGGCCGGCTCGTTTCAACTGATGTGATCATCAAAGTCAACGACACATATTCGCCGGTATCGGGGCTGATCATTCACAAGGTGACGGTCGAAAAGGGTAGCGTAAAGAAGGGAGATTCCTTAACAGCAACAGTTGATGCTGAAAAGCGTGATGCCACTCGGAGAAATCATACAGCTACCCATCTTGTACACGCCGCTCTTCGCGAGGTGCTTGGAACGCACGTGAAACAGGCCGGGTCGGTGGTCGCTCCAAGCGTATTGCGCTTTGATTTTACTCATTATCAACCAATGTCAGATGCTGAGATCCAGGAGATCGAGGATCTTGTCAACCGTCATATCCTTAGTAATCAACCCGTCGTTACGAATGTAATGGCGATCGACGACGCAATGCGCGGCGGAGCGATGGCGCTGTTTGGTGAGAAATATGGCTCGGCGGTGCGTGTGCTGAGTGTCGGCGATGGAGCGTTTTCAAAAGAGCTGTGCGGTGGAACCCACGTTCGTGCGACGGGCGATATCGGCAGTTTTAAGATCACGGCGGATGAGGCGATCGCGTCCGGTGTCCGGCGTATCCGTGCGATCACCGGATTCGACGCGTTTGCGCGATTTCGTGAAGACGAAAAGTTGATAGACGCGTCGCTCGGTACTTTGAACACGCAGAGAGATAATCTGCCAAATGCGATCGCCCGACTGCAGGAAGAGCTAAAGAAAACCCGCAAAGAGATGGACGAACTCAAGCTTAGGATCGCGACTGGAGCGATCGGCGATGCGTCCTCAGGTGGTGATGAACCAAAAGAAGTTTGCGGCGTGAAAGTCCTCGGTAAGATCGTCGAAGGGCTCGACGGCAACGGCACGAGGCAACTTTCGGACACGCTGCTCGCCCGGCTCAAGTCGGGTGTTGTGGTGCTTGGCCGGAAAGACGACGGCAAGGTCGGTATTATTGTGCGCGTTTCCGATGACCTGACTGCCCGCGTTAAGGCCGGTGACATCATACGCGAGATCGCCCCGATCGTTGGCGGCCGCGGCGGTGGAAAACCCGATATGGCCGAGGGCGGCGGTACCGACCCGGACAAGTTAAACGACGCGATCGATGCCAGTTACGGGGTTATCGAGCGAATGCTCGCGTAGCCGCTTTACGCCGTCGTCGAGGCGGGCTTGCACTCGGCGACGGGTGTCAGTGATTTGTGAATATCCGGAGCTTTTGGCTGTATCTTCTTTTTGTTGTTTGTCGTTACCAACATCACGGATACAATAATGATCGCGGCGCCTATTAGCATTTGAACCGTCATTGTCTCTCCTGCGATTGCCCAGCCTAACAAAACGGCGACGACAGGATTGACATAAGCATAGGTCGAAACCGCCGAGGGCGACGCGTTCTGCATCAGCCAACTATAGGCTGTGTAGGCGACCAACGCCCCAACAAATATCAAGTACGCAAGAGCGATCCATGACACCGACGATACAGCTCTGTAGTCAAATTTCTGCCATTCGCCTGAGAGGGCACTGACAATTAGAAGTAACAAGCCGCCAGCCAGCATTTGCATACCCGCAGCTAGAATGTTCGATTTTGCGGTCGGTGCAATAGCACCATAAAGTGAACCAAAAGCCCAACCAATTGTGGCTATTACAACCAGAAAAATGCCCAACCATTGTGTATCGCCGGTTTCCCCATCGGCCGCCGGCCGCCCCATTATCAGCATCGAGACGCCAATGAATCCAATAAGTAGTCCGAGACTCACTTTGTAAGTTGGCTTTCCGCGGCCCATGAATAGCCAGCCAAGTGTGACCATCCAAAACGGATTCGATGCGATCAGCAAAGCTGTCATACTCGACGAAATGTAGTGTTCTGCCATTACGACAGCACCGTTACCTACACCGAGCAGCAATGCACCGACAATAAACGCGGTTCGCCAATGGGTCGCTTTCGGTTTTTCATAACCTGGTGAGATTCGAGCAAAAACGTACAAAATGCCGCCCGCGACCAAAAATCTAACACCGGCCATTAAAAATGTCGGCATCGTTTCGATCGCATATTTGATAGCGAGATAGGTCGAGCCCCAGATCAAATAGACCGCTGTAAATGCTGCGATCAAGTAAATTAGGCGCCGCTTTTCGTCTTGTGTTCGTAGTATCTTCATCTCGCTAACCTCTCGATTTCTTCATTTACTCACGCTCTATCTGAGAGTGGCAAGGCATTTGTCTCTTTGAAAGTCTGCAGGACAACCGTTGTGCGTGTACTAAGCACGTTAGGAATCGGCTTTATCTTTTCGCGAAGCAGGCGTCCGAGAGCTTCGGTGTCTTTTGTCCGTACCTTCAGTAGGTAGCTGTCCTCGCCAGCTACGTCATGGACCTCTAGCACTTCGGGAATCGCAACAAGTGCCTCCTCTGCATCGGCACCGCATTCGCTGGTCTTCACCGCGACAAAGACCGTAAGGCCGCAGTCCACGCTGCGCGGGTCGATGTCAGTCCGATAACCACGAATAATGCCGCGATCTTCCAGCTTTCTGATCCTTTCCAGCACCGCCGAAGGTGCAAGTCCGATCTGCCGAGCGACCTCAGCATTTGAAATTCGAGCATCACTCTGCAGAATCGTCAGTATTTGTCCGTCAATTTCGTTCATCATTCGTTTGTAACCTCAATTTGGAGAATAAACGTCGGTAAATGTTTTGTCAAGCACTTTTTTCGTCAAAATATTCAGCCGTGAACGAAATATGTTACGAAATCGGTGAATTTACGCTATTCTTAACAAAATATGAGCGCTGTGATCAAAGTTTTGACTACCAACGACGAGGTAGTTTCTTACAATCCCGCGACAGGTGCCGAGGTCGGCCGGGTCGCAAAGACCTCGCCCGAAGAGGTAAAGTCAGCGGTTGACCGCAGTCGCGAGGCATTTCAGTCGTGGAAAAGGACGTCATTCGGCGAACGAAGAGCTTTGATAATGAAGGTTCGCGAAGTCATCCTCGCGGAGATGGACGCAATCGCTCGTCTAATTTCGGACGAATCCGGAAAGCCGGTAGCGGAGGCGTTCTCAATGGAGATCGCACCGGTCCTCGACCTAATGCAGTATTTCGCACGGAACGCCGAAAAGATGTTAAGACCGCGCAACATCGGCATTGGCCTATACGGCTTGTTGGGACGCTCATCAAAGATCGTTTACCATCCGCTCGGAGTAGTCGGTATCATTCCGGCATGGAACTATCCGTTTTCGATCCCGCTTGGAGAAGCAGCAATGGCTTTGATGGCGGGGAACACGGTGGTCATTAAGCCGTCTGAGCTAACCCCGATGATCGGGCTCAAGATACAGGACATATTTGAAAAGGCCGGATCACCGGTAAATTGTGTGCAGGTCGTCAGCGGCGATGGATCGACCGGGGCGGCCTTGGTCGAATCGGTTCCGGACAAAATAATGTTCACCGGCTCGGTCGGGACCGGTAAAAAGATCGCCGCCGCGGCCGCCAAAGATCTGACGTCGGTCGTGCTCGAGCTCGGCGGAAAAGATCCGATGATCGTCTTCGCCGACGCCAATTTAGAACTCGCTGCCAGTGCTGCGGTTTGGGGAGCGTTTTGCAATTCCGGACAGTCATGCTCATCCGTGGAGCGTCTCTACGTGCATGAAAGTGTCGCGGCAGAGCTTAGTCGAAAGATTATTGAAAAGACTAAAAAGCTTGAGCAAGGAACAGGTGACCGCGAGAATGTTTCGATCGGAGCGATGTCGTCTGAACACCAGATCAGGATCGTTGAGGACCACGTAGATGACTTTCGTGCCGCAGGTGCAAATATCGAGATCGGTGGACGGCGCAATCCCGAGTTCGAGGGTCTCTTCTACGAACCGACAGTCATCACAAACGCGCACAATGATATGCGTGCCATGCGTGAAGAGACGTTCGGCCCGACGTTGCCGATCGCGACCTTTGCGACCGAAGAGGAGGCAATACGACTAGCTAACGACAGCGAATTTGGCCTGACCGCCAGTGTCTGGACCCGTGACCGGGCAAAGGGCGAACGGGTCGCACGCCAGATCGAAGCCGGCAGCGTTTGTATCAACGAGGTTCTCTACACCCACGGAATTGGCCAGACTCCGTGGGGCGGTTTTAAGAACAGCGGCCGCGGGCGAACTCACGGCGTCGAAGGTCTGATGGAACTTGTCCAGCCGCAACACATTCATACAAATAATCTTGCCATATTACCGGATGCCTGGTGGATGCCGTACTCGTCGACCGCCGTCGTGACGTTTCGCGGATTTGCGACGAAGTTTGCCAGCGGTTCGTTGATCAAAACAACCGGATTGATGCCGCAGCTTATGCGGCGTGTTCGCGAGTTGATGAAACGAAAGTAGGAAGTAATTTCGGCACCATATGAGGGCGAGTAAGCGGGATGTGATCATCGGGCAATTGAAGGGTCGGCTCTCAATGCCGCGCGTCCAGATCTCGGTGATCCTTGGGTTTACTGCGATTACCGCATTCGCTGTCTCGATAGCTCTACTCCGGTTGGGTGTTACGTCGATGTCCCTCCGATATCCGTTGGCGGTGGTTGCGGGTTACGTAGCATTTTTGTTGTTCTTACGGCTTTGGATCTGGCTTCAGAGTGAAAGTTCTTTTGACCCCGCGGACATCGATATCCCCGGCGATATTCTTATACCCAACGTTAACTTCGGCGGCACAGCACCCGATGGGGGATTTACCACTGGCGGCGGCGGCGACTTTGCCGGAGCGGGAGCCGGCGGTGCGTGGTCAGTCGGTGATGCTCCCGCACCGGCAGCAGGGGTATCTTTTGCCGACACAAACGCATCCGGGTCGTCCTCAACAGGCTCCGGTGGTTTCGACTTTGACTTTGACGATGGTGTTGCTCTGTTAGTGGTTTTGCTTGTCATATTGTTGGTATTCAGTTCCCTGATCTATGTCGTCTACATAGCTCCCATCTTGTTGGCGGAGCTAATTGTAGATGCGGCAGTTGTAAGTTCTCTTTACCGGCCACTCCGAAACATCGAGCGTCGATACTGGTTGATGACTGCCCTCAAAAAGACCGCGATTCCAGCATTGATCGTCTTGATCCTAGTCTTTGTCGCTGGGCTGGTAATGCAAGCGGCCGAACCCGAAGCGATAACCATCGGCCAGTTCCTCCACGCAGTTTTTGCCTAATTTATATGCCCATACAAATCGATCAACGGATTATGCCGGATCATATTTCGCCGCTTCTGTGCGTTTTAGCTCAGATACGACGGTGACATTGTTAAGTTTACGGACACGTGCTTCGAGTGCGGATCGATATCATTGTCATCGGTTTTGAGCGGCTGATCCAAAGATCAAAAAAGGCCACGGAGATCAATCCGGGGCCCAGAACCGATGTTATCGGAACGTTGCCTAGCGATCGTCATCGTCATCGGAGTCTTTTTTTCCACGATCATCCGCATCACCACGCCTTGTAGTGCGATTAGCGTTTACCGCTTTATTTGCTGATGGCTGGTCATCCGCATCTCCGGACTTGACCTTGCTGTTCGACATGGTCGATCTTGTATCGTCGGCGTCGCGATCATTTGTCACGCTTGAGCTGTTTGTGTTGGTTGTCAGGGCATTTGCGTTGGAAAGTGCGGCCGGGGCCTTAGTTTCAGTTTGCTTTTTCTCGGCCGTGCCTCCGCAGCCAAACGAAATGGCCGAAATAGTAAGAGCTGCGATAAGTATCATTGCTTTTTTCATGTATATATCTCCTTAAATCTTAGTCGTCATCATCATCCTTTTTTGATGTTGCGGGAACGGTACCCTGTGAATTCTGAGCGGTTGGCGACATCACCGCTCGGACTCCAAACTCGTGAACTAGACGGCCGCCTTGGTGAGCGGTGTTCATCAATAGAACCGCGCCTGAACTGTAGAACAGAAGAAACGCCAGATTTAGCGGAATAACAATCATTCGCGACAACTCCTTTTTGAAGAGCATCGGGGCAAATACGATGACCCCAAAGATAGCAGTCAGGACAGCAAAAACCGTTCTAGTGGTTTCAGCAAGTTCCTCGTGTTCTTCGAGAACAGATTCAACATTATTTACGTGTTCCGCGAGTTCGCCCGCAGCTTCACCTGTTGAAACCGCAATAAATGTCGCGATCGTTCCGATCAGCATCAATACAAACGCTGATACGAAAAACGAACGCCCGTTCTTGGGCATGAACATCCCGATAATGATGATGATCGGTACGATCAACAGCAGGCCTATTGGAAAGTGAATTATGATGGGATGGAGGCCATCCCAACTTGGAATTGGTGGAAACATCGTCTTTTACTCCTTAAGGTAATTGCTGCGGGTGATGGTATGAACTTATAAATATTTCACCCGCAGCCCCCCTTGAAAATCTAGCTGATCGATTCAAACTTCTCTTTTGGTGTAAAATCGACCGGACATTTTTGAAGCGTTGCGTCGGTGGTCGTGTAACCGCAGGTTGAGCATACAAAGAATGTCGTTTTTTCACTCTTCCATGCGTCGAGATTTGCGAGAGCCTCGATGTATAGTTTGGCGTGCTCACCTTCCGCCGTTTTCGCAAAATTAAATGTTCGCAATGCGTCCTTATTTCCGGCAGCACGTGCTTCCGCCAGAAAATCGGTGTACATCTTGTCGCGTTCGTACGTCTCACCTTCGATAGAGCCCTTCAGATTCTCACCCGTGGTTTTGACCTCGGCGGGCTTTACATTCGCCTTGGGGACACCGCCCATTTTCTCTATCACTTCGGCGTGATTATTCTTGTGAATTTCCTCCGCTCGAGCGGCTGCTCGAAATAGGCTGGCGACCTTTTTGTAACCTTCCTCGTCTGCCTTTTTGGCAAACGCGAGATATTTAGCGTTGGCATTACTTTCGCCGTCGAAAGCGGTCTGGAGATTTTCCAGAGTCTTTGTGCCGGTAGCGGCTACCGTGGTAGCGGGACTGTCGCCAGCAGCTGTTTTGCTTCCGGACGAGCAGCCAACGGCAACGATGGAAAGTGTGAATGCAGCGAATATTGTCGCAATTTTAAGAATGTTTGATTTCATGATCCAAATTCTCCTTGACCTGATCCAGTTCTATTACTGATGCAGTTCATTAGGGCAATTAGGATGCCTGTTGTAAAAGTGTTCCTAAGATGTGTGTTATCAGCAGTTAGGGTTTCAACTGCTGAATCTAGGATAGGTTGGTTGTATCAATATTAATACAGAATTATGGGCAGCGTCGTAATTTTCCGACAGAATTTCAAAGGGAATGCTTCTTTATTTTGTAAGCGATGTCACTGCGCGATATCCTCAACCGTCGAGCCGCTTCAGCCTGAATACCATTAGATTCTTGGAGAGCTTTCACGATCAACTGTGATTCGATCGAATCTAGATAATCAGGAAGAGCCACATCTGAGGGTAGAATCAACTCTCTACTCAATCCGTCGCGACCGGTTGTCGGATCGCCCGACAACACGAGATCGTTCGTCGTTATCACACTGCCCGAAGCAAGAATGCAGGCACGTTCGATCAAATTCCTAAGCTCCCGAACATTACCTGGAAAACTATACGTTCTAAGCTTATGGAGAGCGTCGGGATTTATTGATCGAGGGGTCACCTTTAGCTCGCGAGAAACCTGTCCGATCAGAAACTCAACAAGTGCCGGAACATCTTCGCTTCGTTCTCTAAGTGGAGGAATTTCAATTGGAACGACCGCTAAACGATAGTATAGGTCCTCACGGAAAAGACCGTCTCGGACGCGGTCAACGAGGCTTCGATGGGTGGCAACGATAACCCGTACATCGACCGTTCTGGGTACCGTCGCTCCGACCCGGATAAGTTGACCGTCCGTCAGAACGCGAAGCAGTTTTGCCTGCAGGCCCAGCGACATTTCGCCGGCTTCGTCGAGGAAGAGCGTTCCGTTATGGGCGGCCTCAAAATAGCCCTGACGAGGTTTGTCCGCTCCTGTGAATGAGCCTTTTTCGTGGCCAAATAATTCTGATTCCAGTAGTTGTTCCGAAACCGCTGCACAGTTTACAGCAAGGAAAGTCTCTTTTGACCGAGAACTACCCTTGTGGATCGCCCGAGCGACCAACTCTTTGCCGGTACCGGTCTCTCCGGTGATCAGCACCGTTGCGTTGGTCGGAGCGACCTTAGCGATCTTTTCCTTGAGTTCGATGATCGCTGTGCTTTCGCCCAAGATCTCGTCAGCAAATGCATAACGCCGAGCCTCTTCACGGAGTACGACATTTTCGCGAAGCAATTTGGTTCGTTCGGTAGCCCGCTTTGCGACCGCGGTTACGACCTCGGGAACAAATGGTTTGGAAATAAAATCAAAAGCACCGGCCTGCATTGCCTCAACAGCAACTTCGACAGTTGCAACAGCGGTCAGGATCACTACCGGCAACGAGGGCTCGTTTTCCCTACAATAACTCAGTACATCAAAACCATCACCGTCAGGCATTTTTTTGTCTGAAATAACAAGATCGAACTGATCCGAAGCCATTAGACCCAGAGCAGAAGTGACTCCCGCCGCTTCGACTACTGTGTGCCCACCCTCACGGAGAATAAGCGTAAGTATTCTCCTCATATTCGGCTCGTCGTCAATAATTAGAATGCGTGCCATAGGTCATTTCACATCGAACTTCTCAGAATATTATCTCAAATCGAATGTCGTCTTGATCGTTCCTGGCCAGAAATACCTCGCCGTCGTGCGCCCGTGCGATATTTCGCACTATGGAAAGCCCAAGTCCGGTTCCCTTTGCCCCATTTGTAAAAAATGGCTCGAAAATGCGATCAACTAAATTCTCCGGTATCGGCGGGCCTTCGTTTGTAAGATAGATGATCGAACGCCCGATACGTGATTCAGCACCGATCGATACCCGGCAGTTGGGCGGGGAAGCATTTATGGCGTTGGTCAGAAGATTAAGTACTGCTTGCTGCATCTGAGAGACATCTATCCGGAAAACTAGAGTCGGTTCGCAATCTACGGACAGAGATAGTTCCTTCTCGATCAGGCGGGCTTTTGAGAGGCTTGCGATGTATTCAAGCATTTCGGCCATAAGGACGGGCTTTCGATCGGGCAATTTGGTGCGGGCGAAGCTCAGAAAATCAGTGGTCATCGTCTCAAGACGTTTGGCCTCCTCAGTGGCGATGTTGAACATTTCTAGCCGAATTGCAGAGCCAGGTTCGTGCTTTTCTGCCATCTTCAGCGAACTCGCGATCATCGTTACCGGGTTACGGATCTCGTGGGCGATCGCACTCGAAAGCTGTCCTATCGCGGCGAGCTTTTCCTCAGCTACCAGTTTTTCCTGCAGTTTTCGCAGGTCTTCAAGACTCTTGCCAAGCTTTTCTTCTTCGTTTCGAAGATTTCCGACGAGTAGCCATACGACGATCGCAACGACAAGAAACACAAGAGATACTGTCGCAGCTTCAAAATATTCGCTAACGTCAGCCGGCGGATGGGATCGGAAAAACAACCATACCTCTAGAAAGGTGAGAACGATCGTTATACCGGTTACCACTAGAGTACGTGCGAAAGAGAATCGATACGCAGCCGACAGTATCGGAATGATCATCAAAACTGAATAATGGCTGTCCGCTGTACCGCCTGAGACGGCCGCCATGAACGCGAACGAAATATTGAGCACAATAGATAAGTGAACGTGAATGTCGATCGCTCGCTGCCTGATGTTCTCATTAAGTCGCTGTACCCAGAGCAATTCAAAGATCAGGATCAAAAAGCGAACCGCAAGCGTAAGCAGCAAAGCAAAACCCGGCCTTCCAAGCAATGAGATAAAGCTGATGTGAACAAAGAATAAGGCTGCCAATACAGCGATGTTAAGCAAAATCAGGACGGTCTCCTGCTTCTTATACGTTTCGAAATTAGACATTATCCACCTACGTTTGATTATAGCCCCACAGCTCAAGTTACTACTGTCTTCGGCAGGGTCGTAAGCAATTGATGTGCCCAATGTCGCGTCGTGCAGAGATGAAACCTACATCACCTGATAACAGTTATCGACGGATCGCGTCCAAGTCGATAGGCGAAATCGATAGTGTCGCCGGCCTTAAAGCTGCCAAGTTCGGAAAGAGGTTTTGGGTAAGTTAAGCCGGAGTCATAGTCTCCTAGGACATGATCGCCGTATATGCAAATACTGGTCCGAAGGTGAGGTGTGTATCGATCTTCGATTACAGCAGGTAATTGAATGGTCGCGGCGGGCAGAAATTCATCGACGATGCTGCACCATGATCCGATTGAACTTTTGTCGAGTGTAAAGACCGTGCCGAGCGGCACGCGGTCTCGAGTCAGTGATTGTCCGTCGAAACTGAATTCCTTTGACTGATCGATGAGTTCGAGAATGAGACTAACAGTTTGTGGTAGGAGCATGGAGTTTGGAACTTGAGACATAAGATGCCTCGCCACCGCGACCTGCGGCTCTCCTTTTAGCGCGGCGTTCATTACTTCGATCAATACGATATGCGGCTCGCGACCGCTGTCCACCTGATACGACATGATGTCACCGACGAAATAAGCCTCGACCCCGTCCGAATAGCCGAGAGAATCAATGATCGACTTGGCAGACATTATCGAATCGGGGTTGATATCGATCAGCGTGAATGAAATATCAGCTAAACTGAAGGCGGCAAGCTGGGGAATCGCCAGCGTTACCAGCGGGCCACATCCCGCATAGAGAACCCGGACGGGTTCGTTCGGGAATTTTCCTCTCACTTCCGCTATCGCCGCATGCGTTCCCCGGATGAATCCAACCGTGCGGGCTACATCATCCACACACATGACGGCCATCGCTGGTGAAACGGCAAGGCCCGATTCGGTTCTTATCTCTCCCACAGAAATGTCTGAGGTCAGGTTGAACTCCATCGATGCCAATTTCAGAAGAATGTCCTTAAGTTCGAGAACCTCGCCGCGAAGAGAATACGCCGGCCGAGCCGGATCGAGGATAGTCTTGATCAAACGGAATAATTGGTCGGACATTTGAGCAGTAGATGAAAGATCGGTTAAATCCGGGAGAATATAAGGGAGGTCTAAATCGAAAAAGGCTCCCGACATTTAGGCCGGGAGCCTCCGAGAATCGTCGTTATGGCCTGATGACGTAGTCAGGCCAGCACGAAGTCGGGTTGAGGTATGTCTCGATAAGTTCCATCGCCAGTCTGTTTGTCCCACTGCTTGCCGCTGAATTAGCACCCTGGTCGGGATTTAGGATCTTGGCGATCTGGTCGCGAACAGCCTCGAGATGAACCCTGGTTGCCCTATCTGAAGCTCTCACCAGTGCAGTCCCTGCCGAGGCACTGATCGCCCTCAATTCGGCCCGGTAAAACTCCTTCTCATCACCGCTCGTTACAAACATTGCAGCAAAGCCCGGCGGTAGCCCTTGAGGTAGAGTTGCCGGCGGAGCATTGAGCTTATTATTAGCAATGTCGAGATACGCCCGATGAAGGTTGCGGCGGTATGCATCGATCGTGACCTTCGGCCCAACTAGTTCACCCCAGACACCGCTTCGAACGTCGACGAGAAACTCGGCCGGCTGATATGCAGCATTTCCATCAAGGGCCTGCTGTTCAACCAGTCGAGCGAAACGGGCACTATTCAGGAGATTGTTAAGCACGCTGTTCTGTGCGTTTCGGATGCGACTTAATGCCCCAATTGGCTCGATTCGGCGCAAAATTTCCTTATCTATGGCCCAAGTCGGTGTTGCGAATGCGTTTTCACTGAGAAATTTGACAGCTTCCGCTTGCCGCGCCTTGGGAACGATCGTAAATCGAACGCCATTCTGCCCAACGTGCTTTTGCTGTGAATCGAATCCACCGACGATCGCGGTCACATGGTTCATCTCGAGCGTCCATTGACCGAGCATACGTCCATAAAGTTCGGCCAGATCGTCAAATGGCTGGCCTTTTTCGTTGGTCGTAGCCGGCACAAGTAACTTGGCAACGCGCTTAAGGTTGAGTAATCCCAGACCGGTCGATCTGACAGCATCAGCATCACCGACCGCTTCCGTCAGTTCGCCGGGGTCGCTGCCTGCTGAACCGTCGGTCGAGAAACGCAGCCAAGGTGTTTTATCTTGCTCCCGAGCCCATTCATTCAGCGTTGAGAACTCCGCGTCTGGAGTTTTCGCGTTGGGAATCGGCTTGTAGCCCCACATCGTGGCCCATTCGTCATAAGGCCCGATGCCCGGGATCAGGTCTTCAACGGCAATATTATCTTCCGGTTGGGCGACGTAGTTGAATCGCGAGTAGTCCATCAACGTCGGGGTATGCCCCATTTTTTTGACCCATTCCTTATCACGCACCTTGTCCTGCGGGTAGGTCGAGCTGGCCTTCATGTTGTGCTGGAATCCAAGCGTATGGCCGACCTCATGAGCGACAACGTATTCGACAAGCGTCCCCATCAGTTCATCTGGCATCGGCAATTTATGGACACGCGGATCAAGCGGGCCCACCTGGGTGAAATACCACGAACGCTGCAAGTTCATGATGTTGTGATACATCTGAATATCCGACTCAATTATCTCGCCCGTTCTGGGGTCGTTAATATGTGGACCAGAAGCGTTTTCAATCGTGGATGGCAGCCAGCGGATAACTGAATAGCGTGCATCTTCCGGATCGAAGTCCGGATCTTCCTTCGCCGAAGGCTGCATCTTTGCGATGATCGCGTTTTTAAATCCGGCCGCCTCAAATGCCTTTTGCCATTTTTCTACGCCACGTTTTGTGAACTCCACCAGTTTGGTCGGTGTTGCACGATCAATGTAATAAACGATCGGTTTGACGGGTTCGGAAAGTGCAGCATTCGGGTCTTTCTTTTCCAGACGCCACCGAGTGATGTATCGACGCTCAGTTGCCTTGTGTTCATTGCGGCCGAAATCCATCTGAGCGATCGAGAAATAGCCGACGCGCTCGTCGAAGAGACGCGGCATCATCGGATTGTCCGGTAACTTGACCATGCTGTGATGAAGAACCACAGTCGCACTTCCCGGAGGCATGCCGGTCGTAGCTGCATTACCTGCAGGACCACCACCACCTGCACCGGTCGGCAAAGCCGCACGGGTATATGTCATCGATGAACGAGCCTCGATATTCGTGGGAAACGATGAGATGCGTTCGATAAATGAGCGGGACGAATCGAGAGCGGTCGCATTCAAACGCTGACGAGCACTTAATTCGAATACGTCTGTATTAAAGAGCTTAGTGACTTCGATCACGGCAGAATCATTCGGACCCCACGCAGCCACCGGGAATGCCATTATGATCGAATCGTTGTTGGATGCCTGAACGGCCTCGGCAATTGGCAATCTCGGATCTGCCACTACGCCGTAATTAATATTGCGCAGAAATATGCGGTTTTCGTTTCGTTCCCAGCGGACCACGCGACGACCCAATGCCTGGCCGCCGTATCCGACGCCCAAAGTAGTTTTGGCGATTTGGGCTACCCAGAGAAATTCCTTACCGATCTCCGCCGCAGGTATTTCGTAATAATACTTGTCCTTTATCCTATGGACCTTAAAGATGCCGTCTTTCGTTTTGGCGTCTTTTGTTATGACTTTATCGTACGGTTGCGGGTCAGAGCTTGGCGGCGTGCCGGGTCGCTGACCCGCTGCCGCAGGAGCTTCGGGCGGCGGGTCCTGCGCCATAACAACGATTCCGGCACTTGGTAAAAGTAGGGCAAACAAAAAGAGTCGTAACGCATTCAATCTCATCGAATAATTTCTCCTTAAAAAGCGACTGATGTTTCTTTCAGACAAATCTAAAGCGAACCGGCGATCAGATCGCCCACGCGAAAGAGTTGTTTTTCAAAAATAGAAGGTGCGATATTTGTAGCATCGAAATGCGAAATATGCAACGAAATAAGTGTTTTTGAGTGGATTTTGCATTTAACGCGACACCGTTGAGTTCCGTGTATCCGCGTCTGGCAAACGCCACAGCCGACGCAAGCACCGGTTGCCACACCCCAATCGCTAACATAGTTGGAGCTAGACGTCGAATTCTGCAACAACCGGCGTGTGATCAGAGGGCCGCTCGCCACCACGTGGTTCTTTGTCGATCCAGCAGCCGATGCATTTTTCGGCAAGCGGCGGCGAGACCCAAATATGATCTATCCGCAGGCCCTGATTGCGTTGCCATGCCCCTTCGCGGTAATTCCACCAGGAAAATTCCTGTAGATCGCCGTTTATCTGTCGAAATGCGTCAACAAAGCCCCATTGTTTTACGTGATGTATCGCTGCCCGCTCGGGTTTGGAAAAGTGCAATTTGCCTTGCCACGCCGGCACGCTCCAGACGTCCAGTTCGTCTGGAGCAACATTGAAGTCACCGCACAGCAGAACATGCTTGTTCAGGTCGCAAGTATCATCAAACATGCGCCGCAGACGCTGCAACCAATCTAGTTTGAATGTAAATTTGTCCGTCCAAAGCTCGGTGCCGTTAGGAATGTACGTGTTCACGATCCTTACGTCATTGATCGTCGCAGCTATGAGGCGTTTAGGCTGATCCTCCGTGTCGTCTGCAAACCCCTTCTGCACGTCCTCGATCTTGTGCTTCGAGATTATCGCAACGCCGTTATATGATTTCTGACCGAAAAACGCGACATTATATCCGGCATCGATTATTGGCTGAAGTGGAAAATTATCGTCATCGACCTTAGTTTCCTGAACGCAAAGCACGTCGGTTCCGGTCCGATCTTGCCATTCGATCATTGAGTCGAGCCTGAGGCGAATCGAATTGACGTTCCATGTTGCTACTTTCATAAAAATATTATCCACAGATGTACGCAAATTGGCACCGATAATTCCGTTTTAGTGCGCATTCAACTAGATTTATCCGAGGTTGAGATCTTGCTGTTGCGCTCCCAAAATACTCCGTCCGTAAAGCCCTGAATGCTGTTGTCCTTTTCCGCGATTTCGAGCCGCTTTTGCGCGATGAGGCAATATTGCTCGTCCGATTCGATTACCACAAAATTGCGGCCAAGTTTTTTCGCGACGACGGCAGTCGTGCCTGACCCGGCAAACGGGTCAAGGATCATGTCGCCGGCGTTTGTGCTGGCGAGGATGATCTTGGCGAGAAGTTTTTCGGGCTTTTGCGTCGGATGATCGGTATTCTCGGGCATTGACCAGAACGGAACGCTGAGGTCGGTCCAGATATTTGATGGATGCGTGTCGCGAAAACTGCCGTCTTCTCCGGAGCTCCAGTCTTTCGGGACGCCATTTTCGGTGTAAGGCGCCAATACCTTTCGACGGAGCTTTACGTGGTCGATATTAAATGTAAAATCGTCCGAGACCGTAAAAAACCAAATATCCTCGGCCGTATTCTTCCAATTTCGTTTCGCGCCACGGCCCTTTTCGCGTTCCCACGTGATACGGTTACGGAGTCTAAAGTATCGCGAGCCCACCCGTTGTATAGCCGAGCTTGAGCGCCAATCACCGCAAATATATACGGACGCATTCGGCTTTAACAAAGGTGAACACAACGACAGCCACGAATCGAGCCAAACTTCATACTCATCAGAGCTCATCTCGGAAAAAGATTCAGTGCCGAATTTCTTGCTCAGGTTGTAAGGCGGGTCGGCAAACAGCAGGTCGAATTTTCTGGCTGATAAGAGCGGTAAACAAGTAAATGCGTCAGCTAACAAAATTTTATTAGAGTTCTGTGCAAATGTGTCACTCTCCGTAACCAGATGTAACCTTAATGAAGTCTCTTCGTCCGGCGAAATGTTTAGAGTTCTGTTGCGCGGTGCTCTAACTTTCTTTTTTATCGGCGAATCGGTCATTGTTTACGGCGTGGGAAAAACTCTATCACAGAGGCGAAGATTCAAAAACTCAGATATCCCAACCGGTGCTTTTATTGCGCTCCTTGACCCTAAAATCGCGCCCGTGATACTCTTATATCTTTTGAGAATCGGGCACCTTTTGCCTTTTTAATACAGTATTATTGGTCGAATAAGTTTATGTATCTGCTGGCCTTTGCCGAAAGTATTCAACTCTTCCCGGACGGCACCATTTTCATCCACATCGCTCTGATCCTGGTCATGATATGGGTCTTGAACAGAACTCTGTTTAGGCCGATCAATCGTGTCATTGAGGCTCGAGATAAGCATAAGGGCGGTGCCGGCGGTGAAGCGGGCACGATTCTTCGAGATGTCGCGGAGAAAGAAGCCAGATATGGAAAAGAGATGCTTGATACTCGCTCTAAGGGTTATGAGCTGATCGAAAAGGAACAGAAAAAGGCTGTCGCTCTCCGTGAAGAAGAGATCGGCAATGTAAAGGCAGAAGTCGCTGAAAAATTTGACATCGGTAAGGCTCAAGTTGAAAAACAGGCCGCTGAAACTCGTGCCGCACTTGGAAAAGAGGCGGATAAGATAGCGGATTCTATCGCCGCAAGTATTTTGAGGGCCTAGGTATTATGTTTGCGTTTATCAGCAGTTTTTTCTTTCTCTTTGCCGGCGGGACAGGCGGCGAAAGCGGTTTTACGCGGTTTTATAACGAGTGGTTCAACATTCCGGGCTTTGAGGCGTGGAAATTTCTGAACCTATTTCTTTTTATAGCGATCATGGTCTATCTGGTCCGAAAGCCGCTTGGCGATGCATTCAAGGCAAAGCGTGAAGCAATCCGGGCTGAATTGATCAAGGCCGAAGAGGAGAAGAAGGAAGCTCTCGCTAAACTTACTGCCGCGGAAGCCAAACTGGCCCAGCTTGAAACCGAGAAGGCGGAGGTCTTAAAGCGTGCTGAGGCTGAGGCTAATGCTGAAAAACAGCGTCTGGCCGAACAGACACAAAATGAGGCGAACCGATTGAGGCAGCAAACAGAGGCTGAGATCGCCCGTCTTGCTAATCAGTCTCGTTCAGAGCTTCGACGGTTTTCTGCCGAAGAGAGTGTCCGCCTTGCCAAAGAAAAGCTCATGTCTCAGATCGACGTCGAAAGCGATGCTCGTTTGGTGAAAGCCAATATTCAAGAAATCGGAGGGCTTAACTAAAAATGAGTTCAGAAACTGTTGCCCGACGTTATTCAGCGGCACTTGCCGACGTTGTTCTTGGGACCGGCGAGGTTGATGTCGTGAAAACCGAGCTTGCCGGCTGGGATCAGATATTCACCGAAAGTACGGATCTCAGGACCGTCTTTAGTAATCCGGCGATATCGCACAGCAATAAGGAGAAACTCCTTGAGGAGCTTATTGCAAAAGCGAAGCCGACCAAGACGACCGCCAATTTTTTGCGCATTCTGTTGCGAAACGATCGGCTTAATGAGATCAGCGAGATCAACAACCGCTTTGCCTCAGTGCTCGAAGAACGCAATGGGATCGTCACAGCTGACATCACCTCAGCTCGCGAGCTGCCGGAAAGTGAGCGGGCGGCGTTCCGGTCAAATCTGGAAAAAATGACCGGCAAAAAGGTCAAGATCAATTTTTTTACCGATAAGAATATTATTGGCGGGGTCGTAACCCGAATCGGGTCAACTGTATATGACGGCTCCGTAGCAACTAAATTAGAGACTCTTAAAGAACAATTGGTAAACGGGTAGTGGTCGCATAAGAGCTGAAAGGGGCACATGATCCTCGCCGCTCAATTTGGACCACTGACAAAAATATGGAAGCAATTAAAGCAAACGAGATAAACGAGATCATAAGGGCACAGATCGAGAATTTTAATGCCAGTATGACCGTCAATGAAGTTGGTACTGTCATCAAGGTCGGCGATGGTATTGCCGAGATATATGGCCTGGAGAAAGTAATGGCCGGCGAGTTGCTCGAATTTCCCTACGGTGTGCGCGGCTTGGCTCTCAATCTTGAAGAGGACAAGGTCGGTTGCGTGCTCTTTGGAGATTTTCAAAAGATCAAAGAAGGCGACGAGGCGAAACGCACGAAACGTATTATGAGCGTTCCGGTCGGCGATGCCATGATCGGCCGCGTGGTCGATGCACTTGGTAACCCGATCGACGAAGCCGGTGAGATCATCACGGACACGTTTTTCCCGATCGAGCGTATCGCTCCGGGAATTATTGATCGTCAGCCCGTTAAAGAGCCACTACAGACTGGTCTGAAAGCGATCGACTCGATGGTGCCGATCGGCCGTGGACAGCGTGAGTTGATCATTGGTGACAGACAGACGGGTAAGACCGCGGTTGCAATCGATACGATCATTAACCAAAAGGGTAAGGACGTGATCTGTATCTACGTTGCGATCGGGCAGAAACAGTCGACCGTTGCTCAGGTACGCCAAAAGCTCGAGGAGTTTGGAGCGATGGAATACACGATCATCGTCTCGGCAACGGCATCTGATCCGGCTGCTATGCAGTTTCTGGCACCGTACTCGGGATGTGCAATGGGTGAGTATTTCCGTGACAACGGACGCCACGCATTGACGATCTATGACGATCTTTCGAAACAGGCAGCGGCCTACCGTGAAATTTCACTATTGCTTCGGCGTCCGCCGGGCCGCGAAGCCTATCCGGGCGACGTTTTCTATTTGCACTCACGCCTGCTTGAGCGTGCGGCTAAGATGTCGGACGCCCGCGGTGGCGGTTCATTGACCTCGCTGCCCATCATCGAAACGCAGGCCGGAGATATCTCTGCGTACATTCCGACCAACGTTATTTCGATCACCGACGGTCAGATCTTCCTTGAATCCGATCTGTTCAACTCCGGTGTTCGTCCTGCTATTAACGTGGGTAACTCGGTTTCACGCGTCGGCGGTTCGGCGCAGATCAAGGCCATGAAGCAGGTCGCCGGAACGCTGCGTATCGACCTTGCACAGTTTCGTGAGCTCGCGGCATTTGCACAGTTTGGTTCGGACCTCGATAAGTCGACCCAGTCGCAACTCGAACGGGGCAAACGACTCACCGAGATTCTAAAGCAGCCCCAGTACAAGCCGATGGATGTTGTCGAGCAGGTGTTCATAATCTGGGCCGTGACTAACGGCATGGCTGATGACATTGCTGTCGAGGACCTCAAGAAGTTTGAAGAGCAGCTGACCAAATTTGCTCAGGAATCTCATCCGGCAGTTTTGAACACGATGCGTGAAAAGAAATCGATCGATGATGATCTCAAGGCTGCGATGAAGGAAGCGGTTGAGGATTTCAAAGCAACGCGCTGGGAAACTGCCGGAGCAGCGACCGCGTAAATGGTTACGAGTGATAGGTGGCAGGAAGGCCAGTTCTTCTTGTCACCCGGCACCAACTACCAGTAATCAATCATATGGCAAGTCTTTTAGACATGCGCCGACGTATCAAGTCGGTCAAAAATACACAGCAGATAACTAAGGCGATGAAGATGGTCGCCGCTGCGAAATTGAAACGAGCTCAGGACAGGGTAACCTCGTCACGTCCGTTTGCGGGCAAGATGTCTGAGGTTCTCGGCGGGCTGAGTTCAAAGCTGGCTGATGAATTTTCACATCCGTTGCTCGATGCACGTGGCGATGAAAAGTATCTGATCGTTCTGATCAGTGCCGATAAGGGCCTTGCGGGTGCATTTAATGCAAATGTGATCAAGGCAACGCAGGCGTTTCTTAAGGAAAACTCTGAAAAATCCACGGAAATGGTTGCTGTCGGACGCAAGGGCCGCGACTTCTTTAAGAGAAGAGATGTTGTATTTACAGACGAGTACATCGGTTTGACGGGTTCCGGTCAGGTCAAGCTTCAGGACGCTCTTGAGATCGCCAATAAGGTGATCAAGACATTCACAGATGATGAAACAATTGACAAGGTATTTATCGTATTTACCGAGTTCAAGACGGTTTTGTCGCAAAAGCCGGTGATCGAGCAACTCCTGCCAATTCCCAGAGACGTTGAGACGGAAGGCGTTGACACTGGGTCTCAGGCCGAATACATTTATGAGCAGCCCGCAGCTGAGATATTTGGCCGACTATTGCCTAAGCAAGTCGAAACTCAGATCTACCGCGGGATGATCGAATCGGTCGCATCCGAACAGGGTTCACGTATGACGGCAATGGATTCGGCATCGAAAAATGCCGGCGAGCTGATAGATACGCTCACGCTCAACATGAACCGCATTCGTCAGGCCGCCATCACCAAGGAGATCATCGAGGTTGTTTCTGGCGCTGCTGCTGCGTGATCCTAATTTATCGTCAATTCGAGCGGCCCGATGTCAAGATTGTTAGACATCGGGTCTTTTGATTGGACATTTTTGCCATAATTCGTTTATCCTTTCGGTGCATTTCCCTAATCAAATTTTCGGAGGAATAGTATGGCTGGAATTCTCTTAATGGTCGGCTATCTGCTGATGTTCATTGGAACGATCTGGATGGTTGTTACTGCGATCCAAACTGGTAAGGATACAACAGACAAGCTCATTTGGGCTGTCGTTGCGTTTCTCTGCGGCATCATTGGTGGGATAATCTTTTTCATTGTTAAGAAAGAGGGTAGGAATCCGCTGATGCTGCAGGTTGTCGGCGTCATATTGACCATTATCGCGATGGTCATTGGCGGTGGACAGGCGAGTTTTAATATTGGCAGCTAGATGTGACTAGTTTTACTTTTCGGTGGCGTAACAGGTTATGGGCCTTTGCGCCACTTTTTGTCTGGATAGCAGTCATATTCTATTTGTCGAGCGATCAGGGCTCGATGTCCAGAACATCGTTATTTGTTCGGCCCTTACTCGAATTTTTCTTTCCGACGGCGAACGAGGCCACGTTGCAGATCTATCACGGATACGTCCGAAAAGCAGCACATTTGACGGAATATGCGATACTGGGCGGTCTTGCTGTCCGGGCAATCTATTCGACATTTCAATCGCAAACTATTACGTATTTAGTTGCGATATTAATTGTTGCTGCCGTTGCTATCGCCGATGAAGTTGGCCAAAGTTTTCGACCGTCCCGAACCGGCTCGGTTACCGACGTTCTGATTGATATCGCGGGCGGAACAACCTTGATCGGACTGGTTTGGCTGATCGCTCGGCTTAGACGTACGGATAGCGTGGTTTGAAGACTAAAAACTTCGACCGAGCGCAACTTTGTGTGCTAATCTATCGTTAATCATTCACGCAAGGAGACTTTTTTTAATGAGCATTTTTGACAAGATCAAACAAGAAGCATTGAACCAGTTTATCGAGGTGATCGAGTGGCTCGATGAGTCACAATCGACGTTACTTTACCGCTTTCCGGTCGCCGGCCAGGAGATCAAGAACGGGGCACAGCTGATCGTTCGTGAATCACAGGCCGCAGTATTTGTATTCGAAGGCCAGGTTGCCGATGTTTTCACGCCGGGACGCTACACGATCGAGGGCGGAAACACCCCGATCTTGTCAAAGCTCGGGGCTTGGAAATATGGCTTTAACTCGCCGATCAAATCCGAGGTCTATTTTGTCAATACCAAGCAGTTCACCGATATGAAATGGGGAACGTCGAACCCGGTCATGTTACGCGACGCTGATTTTGGGATCGTTCGTCTGCGGGCCTTTGGAGCCTATAGCTTGCGTGTGGCCGATCCAAGTGAGTTCATCAAACAGATCGCCGGTACGAATGCGCATTTTCAAACCGATGACATTGACGGCCAACTCAAACGAGCTATCGTTACCGAATTTTCGGACGCATTGGGCGAACTGAAGATCCCGGCTCTCGACTTGGCTGCACAATATAAAGAGATCGGTGACGCGATACGCGGCAAGATTAATGAAGATTTCAGTGCCTATGGCCTTGAGGTAACCAAGTTTTACGTCGAAAACGTCAGTCTGCCGCCCGAAGTTGAAGCCGCAATGGATAAGCGAGCATCGATGGGAGCACTTGGTGATGCACAGACGTACATGCAGTTTCAGGCTGCGGACGCGCTCCGTGACGCTGCCCAAAACGAAGGCGGCGGTGCCGGACTCGGTGCCGGTCTCGGTGCGGGATTTGCTGTCGGCGGCCAGATGGCAAACGCTTTTGGTCAACAGGCAGGCACAGTCCCCGCCGGCGGTGCTCAACCTCCGGTTGCTGCGACCGTCCCGTGTCCGAGTTGCGGAAAGGCCAACGCTGTCGGCGTTAAATTCTGCTCCGACTGCGGAGGCAAGATGGAAGTCGCAAAGGTGCCCTGCGTAAAATGTGGTGCGGAACTGCGCGAAGGGGCTAAGTTTTGCTCCGAGTGCGGGTCGTCGCAAGAGAAAGCAAAATGCGCCAACTGCCAGTTCGAACTGGCTCCAGGAGCTAAATTCTGTCCGGAATGCGGCACCAAAACTGACGCGGCATAGAATCGGAGCCATTCGTTCAAACGTTTGGCATCCAGACTTATCGGAAGGAAAAGGGCCGGAGATGCTTTCTCTTGCCCTTTCTTTTCGTTAGAATTCAGATAGTCTAAAAGGAGTCAAAAAAATGGCAATCAGCCCGGAATTACTGGAAATACTTCGTTGTCCGAAATGTAAATCGGAACTTGAGATAAATAGCGAGCAAACCCGTCTCAAATGCTTGAATGTTGAGTGCTCGCTGGTGTATCCGATCCGCGATGAAATACCAGTGATGCTGGTCGAAGAAGCGACAGTCGAAAAGTAAACACAATTTGCGGAATGAGCGAGATCAGACGACAGGCTACGCTTTTTCTATATGGCAAAGAGCCGGTTGATCTCATCCGGGAGACTTATAATCCGGTTCAAGCCAACCTAATTGGAAGTCATGTTACTTTGTGTCGCGAGGATGAAGTAGCCGACTGGGAAGCATTTGGCCGAAAACTGGTCTCAAAAAGCCTCGAGAGCGTGACGCTTCATTTTGGCAAGCCGCTACGGAAAGGTGAACTTGTTTACCTTCCGTGTATCGGGCCTACAGATGATTTTGACCGACTGCGGGCGACCCTGTTGAGTGATTCAACAGTGCCGCCTAGAAAACATGACCCGCATATTACTTTAGTACACCCTCGAAATGGTGTATGTTCCAGCGGGGATTTTGAAGAAATGTCGGCAGCGATCGAGCCGTTCACTTACATCTTCGACGAAGTTTCGTTTATTGCCCAAATCGGAAGCGGCGGCTGGGAAGTCATTGAAACATTTCGGCTTGCGGGCGTTGAGAAGACAAACGACACTTGATCAGCGAATTTTATCGCATAGTTTCAACACCTTTGCAGTATCACGGCCAAAAGATTGATTGGAAAAGCGTAGAACGCGTACTCGTGGTCCGGCTTCGTTCTATTGGAGACACGGTTCTTGTTACTCCGTCGCTGATCGCTTTGCGTCGATTTCTGCCGGTTGCGGAGATCGATATCTTGTTAGAAAACTGGGTCGCTCCGGTTCTTGATGGCCATGACTGCGTAAATCGCGTGATCTCGATCCCGAATGAACCGGCTGTTCGTCTGAAGATCGCCCGGCAGCTAAGACAACGAAAATACGATCTGGTGTTCAACCTGCACGGCGGGACAACGTCAACCTTCTTCACACGGGCGACTGGAGCACGGTATCGTATCGGATATTCCCACTATCAGTACAGCTTTTTGTATAACCGCCTGTATTCCTCAGCGTCCGACTTTTGGCAGACCGAGACAACTCATTCGGCCGAGCAACACCTTGCACTGTTAGGGTTTGCCGGCGTTCCCGTCGCTGACAAGCCGAAGAGCCGATTGGTTGTGACCGACGAAAGCTCCAGATCACTTTCGGAGAAATTTAAACACGGAAATCCGTCGGGTCTCGAATCCGTTGGCCAATTTGCTATGCTTCATCCCGCTGCAGCGTTTGCAACCAAGCAATGGGAAACTGCTAATTATGCCCGGACGGCAGAATATCTGGCTGAAAAGGGCATCAAATCGATTGCCGTCGCGGCCGGACATGAGCGGGAAATTTTGAAAAAACTAGTTTCCGAATCCGAGGTACCGATCATGACATTTGATGATCTGACGTTGCCTGAGATAACCGCTCTGGCGTCAAGAGCGACATTGTTCGTCGGAAATGACTCAGGTGTAGCACATATGGCTGCTGCGGTCGGGACACCGAGTGTTGTGGTATTCGGCTCTTCCAACCGCAACCACTGGCGTCCGTGGACAGATGCACCCAATGAGATCGTCTTTGAGGCCCTGCCGTGTCAACCATGTCCGGGCTATGTCTGCGCCGAGTTTGGCGAACCCAAGTGTATCCTTAGCGTACGCCCCGAGTCGGTCTTTGCTGCCATCGATAAACTCCTATAACTACAGCGTTTTCTTGACACTTTGCCCTTAAACACTTAGTATTTATAGTTTCGACTCTAGTGGCCGAAGTGTGTCTATATGTTCGAATCGTTATCCGACAAACTCAAGAAATCGCTGAAAAATCTGCGTGGCCAGGGCAAACTTACGCCCGAGCACGTCGATGCAGCTCTTCGCGAGATACGGATGGCACTTTTAGAAGCGGACGTTAATTACAAGGTCGCTAAAGATTTTGTCGAGGCGGTCCGTGTAAAAGCCGAGGGCCAAGAGGTTTGGCAGGACCTCAAACCGCACGAACAGGTGGTCAAGATCGTCTATGACGAACTTGCCGAGCTGATGGGCGGAACGTCGTCGCGGCTTGTTTTTACCAAGCAAACGCCGAACATCGTAATGATCGTCGGCCTGCAGGGTTCGGGTAAGACCACCTCGACCGGCAAGATCTCACGTTGGCTTGCCGACAATCAGGAGCGTAAGCCGCTGCTCGTTTCGGTGGACGTTTATCGTCCGGCGGCCCGCGAACAGCTCAAGGTTGTCGCAAACGCGGTAGGTGTCGCGGTATACGAGGCGAAAGAGACCAACGATCCGATGACGATCGTTCGCGGTGCCGTTAAGCATGCGACCGAGTTTGGTTTTGACACGTTGATGATCGACACTGCCGGCCGTCTGCACATCGATGACGACCTGATGGTCGAACTCGAGCAGATAAAGGCAGAGACCAAGCCGGTCGAAGTCCTGTTTGTCGCAGACGCGATGACCGGACAGGATGCGGTCCGCTCGGCTGAGGTTTTTCACGAACGTGTCGGTATCACCGGCGTGGTTTTGACCAAGATGGACGGCGACGCACGCGGCGGTGCGGCACTCTCGATCAAGCAGGTCATCGGCCAGCCCGTCAAGTTTGTCGGTGTCGGCGAAAAGTACGATGCGATCGAACCGTTCTACCCAGATCGTATCGCCCAACGAATTCTCGGAATGGGCGATGTCCTGACCCTCATTGAGGAAGTACAGGGTAAGATCAACGAAGAAGAGGCTCAGGAGCAACTTCGGAAAATGACGAGCAATCAGTTTTCGCTCGAGGATTTTCGAAATCAGCTCGGCCAATTCAAAAAGCTCGGATCGATGTCCAAGCTGATGAAGATGCTGCCGGAACAGATGACCGGCGGGCTGCAGATCACAGACGAGCAATCGGCAGTGGTCGATCACCAGATGAAACGCACCGAAGCGATCATCGATTCGATGACACGGCTTGAGCGAAATAACCATAAAGTTATTGACGCCAGCCGCAAAACACGTATTGCCGGCGGATCGGGATCGACGATCGCCGAGGTAAATCAACTGCTTCGTCAGTACGAGCAGATGAAAAAGATGATGGCTCAGATGAACCGCGGCGGTCTGCTTGGCGGTTTGGGCCGAAAGATGGCCGGTGGACTTGCCGGCGGGCTGGGCGGATTGCTCGGTGGCGGCGGTGGAAATCCGCTTGGAATGCTGGGCAGCGGTTCGGCAATAGATCATGATGATGACGATTCGACAGATTCGTTATCAAAGCGAATAAAGAAGAAGAAAAGGCACAAGAAACGGAGATAGCTGTTACGGGTTTCATCTAAAGCTGGAACTCAAAACAAGGAAAATTATGTTAGCAATTAGCTTGATGAGAATGGGTGCGAAAGGTAAACCTTTCTATCGCCTCGTGGTAAAGGAAAAACGCAGCAAACGTGATGGTAAGTACCTTGAAAATGTCGGTACTTACAATCCGATGATCAATCCGGCCGAAGTTAAGCTGAATCATGAACGCATCCAGTACTGGATCGGCGTTGGTGCTCAGCCGACGGAAACCGTCAAAAGCTTGATCAAGAACAATCCGGAAGCAGCTGCAGAATAGGATCAAGCCGCAGAGTACAAAGAGAGCACAGAGAAATTTCTCAGTGAACTCTGTGTTCTCGGTTGCAACACCAAAATGAAAGAGGCTGTAGAAAAGATAATCAAATCGCTCGTCGGTGAACCCGATGCTGTCGAGGTGACTGAACATGCTGATGGCAAGAACGTTCGTATCGGCGTTCGTGTTGCCGAGCATGATATGGGCCGGATCATCGGACGCGAAGGCCGTACGGTGAAATCTATTCGCAGCATTCTCTTTGTCGCCGGGCAGAAGCACGGCAAGCGGTTTCAGCTTGACCTGATCGAAGATTAGGTCTCGCTCGGAGCGTACGCTGTGGCAGTTGCCGGTACAAGGATCGTCTACTGAACGAATGGAAGAGCTGGTTGCAATCGCCAAGATCGTTAAGTCGCGCGGACTTAAGGGCGAACTTGTCGCGGAGTTGCTAACGGATTTTCCCGAAAGGTTCGAGCAGTTGACCGATGTCGTTGCCGTTGACCAGAACGATGCACGGCGTAATCTGAAAATTGAAAAGTTCTGGTTTCAGAACGACCGGGTCATTTTGAAATTCAACGGATTTGACTCGATCGAGGCGGCAGAGGTATTACGCGACAGCGATATCTGCGTTACCGAGTCCGAAGCCGTCGACCTCGGCGAAGACGAATATTTTGACTGGGAACTTGAAGGCTGTCGCGTCGAAACGCTCGATGGAACCAATGTCGGTGTCGTTTCCGGATTGATGCGAAACGGCGGTACCGAGATTTTGATAGTCAAAGACGGTGACAAGGATCATCTTATTCCATTTGCATCGACGATATGTCCGGAAGTCGATATTGAGGGAAAGCTCATTAGGATCGATCCGCCCGACGGTTTATTGGAGTTCTAGGTGAAAATTGATGTTCTGACAATTTTCCCCGAGTTTTTCGGACAGGTATTTGATTTTGGCATTATTCGCAGGGCAAAGATCGCCGGGATCGTCGAAGTAAACGTACACGACATCCGCGAATATGCGACCGATAAACACAAAATGGTCGATGACCGGCCATTTGGCGGCGGCGACGGGATGGTACTCAAACCCGAACCGATCTTTGCCGCAATTGAAAATTTGATAGGGACGAGCGTCCGGGATGATTATCCGGCAGGTACGCAGGTCGTTTTGCTTTCACCGCAGGGTAAGCCGTTTCGACAAGAGATGGCGAGATCGTTTGCGGATGATGCCAAGCATGTCGTTATGATATGCGGCAGGTACGAGGGCGTCGACGAGCGGGTCAATGATGTGCTCGTGACGGACGAGATCTCGATCGGCGATTACGTGCTATCCGGCGGCGAACCGGCGGCGATCGTTTTGGCAGACAGCATTATCAGGCTTTTGCCCAACGCATTGGGAAGCGACACGTCAGCCGAGAATGATTCATTCTCCGACGGCCTTCTCGACTGTCCGCACTATACGCGGCCGGCTGAGTTTCGAGGAATGACGGTCCCTGAAGTTTTACTAAACGGCAATCATGCCGAAATTGAAAAATGGCGCCATCAGAAAGCGCTTGAAAAAACGAGACTAAATCGTATTGATCTTTTAACAGGAGAAAATGGTGAAATGTGAGCAGCCAAAAACTGCTGACCTCTGGCCGAATTAGAAAATGAACAGACTAGACAGCGTCGAAAAGACACAAATGAAAGAGAGCGTTCCGGTGTTTCAGCCGGGCGATACGCTTCGGGTACATGTACGCATTAAGGAAGGCAACAAAGAGCGTCTTCAGGCATTTGAGGGCATCTGTATCGCCCGCAAACACGGCGGCGTCCGCGAGACGGTAACCGTCCGTAAGGTCAGCTTCGGCGTGGGTGTCGAACGTATCTTCCCGCTGCATGCAACGGTCATCGACCACATTGACGTCATTCGTCACGGTAAGGTGCGTCGTGCGAAATTGTATTACCTCCGCGATCTGCGTGGTAAGGCGGCCCGTATTAAGGAACGCGATACACGAGCTAAGGCCAAAAAGGTCAGCTAGTCGGAAAGAGGTTGAGACGTGCAAAACGCGGGGACATCAGATTCATTCGGTGTGGATGGGTCTGATGCCCGCGTTTCGCTGTTTGATGACCCGCCGATCACTTCGATCGGCCTGATCTTCGAGGAACAGGCATGGACGAATGGCTTCCGGCATGTTGCCGGCGTCGATGAGGTCGGTCGCGGCTGTCTGGCCGGGCCGGTCGTAGCGGCGGCCTGCATCCTTGATCCCCAAAAATCACTCCCGGACGGTTTGAACGATTCGAAAAAACTATCCGAAAAAAAGCGTGTCGAGATCACCGCGTACCTCAAAGCGCACTGCATCGCATATGCCGTCGGCCAGATCGAGGCCGACGAAATTGACCGCATTAACATCCTAGAATCGACTAAGAGGGCAATGTTGATCGCTATTGCCGGCCTCCAGCCTGCCGCCGATCATCTTTTGATCGACGCTCTTTATCTCAAGCAAAGCCCGCTGCCGCAAAAGGCAATAATCAAGGGTGATTCGATATCGGCCTCGATCGCTGCTGCCTCGATCATCGCAAAGACCTACCGTGACGACCTGATGAAGGCATATCACGATGAATATCCCGAGTACGGTTTCGCCGGACACAAGGGGTATGGGGCCGTGTCCCATTTTGCCGCAATTCGCGAACACGGCCCGTGCCGTCTGCACCGTCTGTCATTCCGTGGCGTCTTACCAGGTTAAATTGTCAAAGATCAGAAGCCAAACCACTCGGTCGGCTGTTTGTGATGCGAAATGGTGATGGTCGTTTCGGCCTTGAATAGCGGATCACGCATTTGAAGCGCCGATTCGGCCATCAGTTTCGCAAGGTGCGGGTCGTTTGCCCGCTGCGATAGGTGTGCCAGGACGATGTGCCTGGCACTGCCGTCATATTCTTTTTGCAGCCAATCGGACAAGTCTTCGTTCGAAAGGTGGCCAGTGCGGGACATGATCCGCTGTTTCAGGTCCCAGGTGTAAACGGAACACGCACGGAGCATATCGCGGCTGTGGTTCGATTCGACCACGATGGCGTCACAGCCGGTCAATTTCTCCTTGATGAGCGGCGTAATGTGCCCAAAATCCATGAGCGTCGCGACGCGAACACCCTCTTTGCGGGCGACAAACCCAAAATTATCCGCGGCGTCGTGCGGAACGCTGAACGGCTCGAAATCGATGTCGCCGATGCGAAAATCGCGGGTCGATTCGATCTCGACCGTTTTATCTTTAAGCGCGGCCTGCCGTTTTGAGGATTCACTGTCGCCGTTCTTGCCGCCTGCTTTGGTGTCGTAATACGAATCCTCGGTCGCACGCGACATAAATACGGGGCAGTTGACTGACGCCATCAGCACCCGCAGGCCGCCGGCGTGGTCGCCGTGCTCGTGCGTGATCAGGACGCCGTCGAGCCTGTCGTGGCTTACGCCGACCTCGGCAAGCCGCCTGAGGATCTCACGCGAACTCATGCCGGCGTCCACCAGGACGTTGGCATTGTCGCTCGAAATGAGCACTGCGTTGCCGGTCGAACCGCTGCCTAGGACGGTAAATCTCATTTATCTCCCTGATATTTTGGCCTGAGAGCCCTCGACATTGCCCGCGATGACAAATAGTGCGGCGTGTACGTGCCGAGGATCGAGCCGATCTTGTTGGCCAGGCCGGAAACGATCTTGCGACGGCCGCTCTTTACGGCTTTCAGAGCGGTTTCGACGACCTGCTCAGATGTCTGCTGGCCTTTGACCTGGATCGGGCGGTCAATATTGGATGCGGCGAAAAAGTTGGTTTTGGTCGAGCCCGGGCAGAGAGCCAGTATCCTGATGCCGTACGGCGCGTTTTCCTCGGCGATCGCCTCGGTGAATGACGACACGAACGCCTTGGTCGCGGCATATGTCGCCATGAACGGTATCGGCTGAAAGCCCGCGGCCGAGGAAACATTGATGATCGTTCCGCTCTTTCGCTCCCGCATCTTGACGAGATAATGATGGGTCAGGGCGACCAGCGAACGGATGTTAAGATCGACCATTTCGAGTTCGCGGCCGGGGTCTAGCTTGGCAAAATCACCAACCGAACCGAATCCGGCGTTATTGATGAGCCATTCGACCTCAAAGCCGTGTTTTTCAGTGTCGGCGACGAGCCGGTCATGGGCGTCGGCCTCGGTCAGGTCGAGCACGACGTAATGGGCCATGATATTGTGCTTGAGCATAAGTTCGTCGCAAAGCTCATGTAGAGCCTTTTCCGAACGCGCGACTAGCACGAGATTATGGCCTTCGGCGGCGAGACGGCGGGCAAATTCCTCGCCGATGCCGCTCGATGCACCTGTGATAACGGTAACCTTCATATCTCTTCTTCAAGTTCCACCGCGGGCGGCTGAAACGCAAAATAAATGGCCGTAACGGCTGCAATAACAATAGTTACGGTACCAACAAATCTGATGACCTTGGCGACGCCCTTTGTCGAATCGATCAGTCCTGTCGCGGTCAGCATATAATTCCAATCGTGAAAACTGCCCTCCGAGCCGGTGAAGCCGCTGGTCAGGACGAGCTGCATGACGACGGCGTCCGATGCGTAAACCCAGACGTTCAGGATACTCTGGCCGACCCAGAGCAGGACGATCGCCGCCGAGTAATAGCTGCGCTGCCAGATAAAATAGCCGACGAAAACGGCCGGAAAGATCACCTGAAAGATCGACCCGCCGGCGACCATCATAAATTCGCCAAACGGCCTGAAGACCAGATGCCCGGTCTCGTGGATCGGCAGATCGACATTGTCCAGAAAGCTGCCCTGCATCGGGTCGTAGGCTATCCAGAGAATATACAGGCTGGCCAGAATGGCGAATATCAGCTTTGGAATATTCGGCTTCATATCTCTCCTGCTACATCAGTCTGATCGAAATATCGTCGTGTTTGGGCCGCAAAAACTCTTCGCGTGTGATTCCGTAAAAGACACAGTCCATATTGTAATGTGCCTCGGTCTTTTCGTAGCTCATACCGCACTTTTCCATGATCCGCCACGAGCCTTTGTTGTTTGGTTCGGCGACGGCGACGATGCGTTCGAGCCCGGCCACCTCGAATCCATAGGTCAGCCATGCCATCGCACATTCATAGCCGTAGCCCTGACGCCAATACTGTTCCGACAGGTTGTAACCGACCTCGATCTCGCCGGTATCGTCGAGCGGAACGAGCCCGCCGGTGCCGATCAGTTCGCCCGTTGACTTGAGCCGCATCCTGCAAAAGCCAAAGCCGAACTTGTCCCACGACTCGATATAAAATTTGATGCGGACGGCGAGGGCCTCGGCGTTTTGCATCTCGGGGCCGCCGAGATAACGGTTGACCGCGGCGGGAGCGCGCATCTCGATCAGCCACGGCAGGTCTTCCTGCACGATCGGTTCCATTAACAGACGTTCGGTTTCGAGGAAAGCCATAATCTACGGTGACAGACGCGAAATCTCCCATGCGTCGCCATTCAGCTCATAACAAATGCGGTCGTGCAAACGGCTCGGGCGCCCCTGCCAAAACTCAAAGCGGTCGGGCACGAGGCGAAATCCGCCCCAATGCGGCGGCCGCGGGACGTGGCCAAGCGGATATTGCAACATCAGCTTTGCCGCCGCTGCCATGACGGCAGATTTCGATCCGATCCGCTCGCTTTGGTGCGAGGCCCACGCTCCGATGCGGCTCGTGTAGGGCCGCGACTGAAAATATTCGTCCGATTCCTCATCAGACACCTTGCTCGTGCGGCCGCTGACGTTGACCTGGCGTTCGAGCTCCGGCCAAAAGAAATTGATCGCGGCAAAAGGGTTTTCAGCAAGCTGGCGGCCCTTTCGGCTTTTGTAATTGGTGAAAAAAACAAAGCCGTCGCTATCAAACCCCTTGAGCAAGACCACCCGCGACGAAGGCCGTCCGTCCGGTGCGACTGTCGCGAGCGTCATCGCCGTCGGCTCGGGGATCTCGGAGGTCAGTGCCTCATCCATCCAGACGCGGAACTCGGCAAACGGGTCGGCGTCGACCTTACTCTTCGAAAGTTCTCTCTTAGAATATTCGATGCGGATATCAGCTAAGTTCTTTTGCGTCATCGTTTTAGATCATGTGGACGAGCAGGCCGTCCTTCAGTTTCGGTTCGAACCAGGTCGATTTTGGCGGCATGATCTCGCCCATGTCCGAGACGGCGAAAAGGTCGTCCATCGTCGTCGGGTACATCGAAAACGCGACGGTCGCCTCGCCGCTGTCGACCATGCGTTCGAGCTCGGCGGTGCCGCGGCGTCCACCGACAAAGCCGATCCGCTCGTCGGTTCTTACATCCTTGATGCCGAGAATGGGTTCGAGAACGTTCTGCTGCAAAATGCTGACGTCGAGCCGTTCGATCGGGTCCGGTTCGCGAAAATACTGGACGTTGAAACGCAGCAAGTACCACTTGCCGCTCAGGTACATACAGATCTCGCCGCGATTCGCCGGCTCTTTGACGTCCGTTTCGGTGATGATGAAAGTCGTTTTGAGACGCTCAAAAAACTCGGCTTCGCTAAGGCCGTTAAGGCCGCGGACGACGCGGTTGTAGGCGAGTATCGCGAGGTCATCGGCCGGAAAGACGCCGGCGAAGACGTAATTGAAAGGCTCGTCGCCCGTAAAATCTGGGTGACGCTCACGCATCTTGGTCCGCGTCAGATAGGCGCTCTCAGCACGGTGATGGCCGTCGGCGACATAGAGTGCGGGCACCTCGGCAAAGGCCGCAGTCCACGGAGCGGTCTCGGTGACGCGCCAGACCGTGTGGCGAACGCCATCGTCGCCGGTAAAATCATAGAGCGGCGCGGCCGTCACGGCATCGGCAAACAGCTTAGCGGACGTCTCGGTCCCGCGAAAGGCGAGAAAGATCAGTCCGGTCTGGGCACCGACCGTGAGGATGTGATTTGTTCGATCCTCGACTTTATCAGGCCGGACCTTTTCGTGTTTTTTGATGAGTCCGCTCTCGTATTCGTCGATCGAGCAGCAGGCCACGATGCCGGTCTGGGACTGCTTGCCAGCCGTCAGGCGATAGACGTAGATCGCCGGTTCGGGGTCGACGGCATAAATGCCTTCGCGGATGAGAGCCTCGAGATTTTGCCGTGCTCGGGCAAACTGCACCTCGGCCGAAGGTAGTTCGCCGGCGGGAAAATCGCCGTCCGGACGCGTCACACGCAGAAATGTGTGCGGATTGCGGGCCGCCTCTTCGCGTACCTCCGATTCGTAAACGACGTCGTACGGCGCGCTTGAGACCGTCGCCGCAAGGTCGGCTCGCGGACGCAGTGCGTTAAATGGTTTGATAACTGACACTAAATTCTCCTGTTATGGCGTCGCTGTCGGTGTCGGTGCCATGCCGTCGATTCCGCTGCTGTCGTTGCCGCCATTGACCATCTGGTCGATCTTCTTGTTATTTTCCTCGATGTCCTTCATCAACTGGTCGGCATAGCCCGCCTTGTCGATCTTCCAGACGCCGTCCTCGCGGACAAAGGGCACGGTTTCCCAGACACCGTAGGCGTTCTTGACCTGCAGGGTGGCCTTGTCGCCCTCGATCTTTTCGCCGCGAAACTCGACGGTCTTTTGGCTTTCGCTAAACAAGGTTTCGCGTTTAACGATGTCGTCGACGGTGACGCCCTGAGCCTTGGCCTCTTTCTCATGCATCTTGATAGTCGCGTCAGAAAGCAGGATCTTCATCGTCGTCGTATCTTTTTGCTTGATCGCCTTGGTGTAGGTTTTGAACGTCTCGAGCGGTGTCGCCGGCGGTTTGGCACCGCCGCAGGAAACGGCCATCACGAGGGCCGCCAGGATCATCATTCTTGACCAAAATAGCATCTTAAATATACCTTTAATAAAAGTCCCAAAAACCTAGATTATAGCGTAAATCAAAGGTGCCAAGAAAAGTATGGAACGAAAATTACTAACCGTCGACGAGATCGCCGCCGGCGTCAGCGAATACACCGGCTGGGCCGTCGACGGCAAGCTGCTCAGACGCCGGTTTGAGTTTGCTGATTTTGCCGCGTCACTCAGCTTTGTAAACCGCGTCGGCGCGATCGCCGAAGAGCTCGACCATCACCCCGACATCACCTTCGGTTGGGGCTACGCCGACATCGCCACCACCACCCACGACCGCGGCGGCATCACCGACTATGACCTAACCCTCGCCGCCCGGATCAACCAGATCTGAGACCCGGTAGTCGGAGAAGTCTAGAAAGTCTGGGAAGTCTAGGAAGTCGCAAAACCCGTAGCATTCAGCATTCATCATTCTGCATTCATAATTTGTTCCGCGTCCACTTTGCCCTCTTCTCTGCGACCTTTGCGTCCTCCTCAGCGAACTCTGCGTTAAAGATCTGTTCCACGCAGAGAGCGGAGAGTTTTTCGCAGAGACCGCGGGTGGCTTTGGCGTTGGAGTTTGGTACAGCGTTCATCACAAATAGCCGGGTTAGATATGCACGTTTGAATCTCAAACCGCACTGATCTGGTCCCCAACTCGGATGCCGCCCCCTGACGAGGGCGGTTCTGACAAGACATTCCGTCGAAGTAGTCTTATTAAAGATTCATAATATTTCCTACTTAGTCGGAAATAGTGGGAATCTTTCCTACCGCCCTAAGTCGTTAACTGTTGTTATATCTGTGGTTAGAGCATTTTCACGTTTCTGTCCCGTTGTCCCAACAAGTTCCCACATATCGCAGGCGAAACCCGCCCGAAGTCGTAAATTGGCTTTTTACTTTTTACCCTTTTTATCTTTTTCCCTTTCGGTTGTCAAAGAACAAGGTCCATAACATTCATTGTATCATCGGTGTCAATCGTGACGGTAGGCGTCGGGCTTGTGACGTGAACTGACGTAGGCATTCACCGGACCTAAAGTGACCGCCGCCGCCGTGATGCGACCCACCAATAATTTCTAATAATCCCAAAGCGAAAATCCTATTTTTCTTCGCAATCAAAAATAATGCTTGACTTTTTTATAAATGAAGTTTTTAATGGTCGTCATAAAAATCAATAAGCCGCCTCACCGGCATTATTTAAGGAATCGGCTTTCTTGATTGCACTAGTTATTTGCAATTGCTGGCTTTGAACTCCTGAATCGAAAGACTCCTCACAAGAGAAATCCCTTCGCCTGTTCCCAAGCCGCAATTAGTTTTTCCATTTACACATACTTATTGGAGAGCCCATGTCCAAGAAGACACTACGAAACCGCGTTGTTGAGGCCAAAGATCTCGGACGATCGGATCAGCCGTCTCATATTTTAGAACCAACGGACCAACTCGCTGAACCTCGACGGCCGAAATTCGCCCGGATCGCAACGTTTGTACGTTCGCATCTGGTCCTGATCGGAGTGATTGTTGTTTTGCCGCTGGTCGGCATCGGCATCTTTGCAAAAAGCGGATGGCTGCCAGGCACTGATTCCCTAACCGGCCAGCGGACCGGCTGGTTTGGCAAGGCATTGCCAAAGAATGCTTCGAGCAGTTGGAACCCGTTCGCGGCACCGCTTCCGACGCCAACGCCTCAGCTTAGCAGGGAGCTAGTCTATGCAGGCAGCAGGCTTCTCAGCGTAATTGACGCCAACGCCAACGAGACTCCGCCGGCAGACCTTGCGGTTTGGCGGCCGTCGAGCGGCGTCTGGTGGGTAATGGGCCCAGGCGGAACCGTTCAGGCGTCCTACGGTTGGGGAACATCGGGCGATATACCTGTGCAGGGTGACTTCGACGGCGACGGCAAGACCGACTTCGCGGTCTTTCGTCCCTCGACAGGCACCTGGTGGATCACACGATCGTCGGATAGCAGCTATTTCTCGTCCGCGTTCGGCCAGACGGGCGATATCCCGGCTCAAGCGGATTTTGACGGCGACGGTAAGACCGATATTGCCCTCTTTCGCCCAGCGAATGGAACATGGTATTACACAAAGAGCTCAGATCAGACGGCGGTCACGGTGGGATACGGGCTGAATGGCGACACGCCCGCACCCGCCGACTATGACGGTGACGGCAGAGCCGATATTACTGTTTGGCGAGCCTCCGGGACCCCAACATTTTATACCGTCCGCAGCAGTGATGGTGGCCTGCAGCAGGCTCCCTATGGAGCCTCGGGGGACAAAGCGGTCCCGGCAGATTATGACGGCGATGGCAAAGCCGACTACGCCGTTTATCGGACCGGAGCAAATAGCAATTGGTACATTCTTCAAAGCTCGAACGCTCAGACAACTACCTACCAGTTTGGGATCTCCGGCGACAAAGAGGTCCAAAATGACTACGACGGAGACGGCAAATGCGATATCGCCGTATGGCGCAGCTCAAACGGTCATTGGTACATCCGGCAAAGCGGCCTAAACGGCACCGTCCGCGAAGAGGCTTGGGGCATCAGCGGCGACATTCCAGTCCCGGCGTTTTACAGGCGTTAACATTCGACCACAGTCGTTATTAATCTAATTAGGCGAATCTTATCTGTGAGGAAGGTTATGATGCGAATCTATCACTATTTAATCAGTTCAAACAACGAGACTTTGGATTTCACATGTCATGATGAACGGAGTAGCCGGGTGAAACTCCGACTTTTGGTTATTTCTACATCAATAATATTGTTTGCGCTGAATCAAGCTGCTGTTTTTGGATCCGGCGATACAAAAAACTCTGATCATAAAGCCGATAAGAACCTAAAAAGCTCAGCTCGCGTAAATCCGTCGACTCTCGCAATGGAGTATGGGATTCCGCTAGCAAACTATCCTGGCCGAAGTGGCAACAGCAAAGCAGTTGGCATGAACTACAGCTCAAAAGTATGGCGAATCAATGCAAACCTTGCGTGGTGGAATTACTCTCCACTCGGAGCTGTTATATACCACACAAACACCACGCCATACTTTGCCGAACGGAGTGCTGCTGGTTGGACTAGTACGCTCTTACCGCCTCATATTATCGAAAAACTTGAGCTGTATAACAATGCAGGTGAACCAATCTCTTCACTCTTTACCGGGGACCAGTTGGTCGAAATGAACATGACGGAAAACTCGGCTTCGCTTGAATTATGCCACCGATACTGTTTCTACCAGGGAGGCATTCTATCGTGGTGTACGAGCTGGAGCTGCACAACAAATGGCGGTGGCTGCAATCCTGGCGAAGCCTGCGGTGGCGGAGGTGGCAGTGGTGGTGGCGACCCAGGTGACCCGTGGACGCCTCCGGTACCACAGGCTCGATACTATATCAAACGAGTGCGCGTTCAACTGTCGGATGGGTCCACACACGAGTTTCGCAAAGACGATACGATACATCCCTACTGCGTTGGAGGTCCAGGCGATCCAGCGGAGTGTCAGAACACAAATGGGGAGGACCGTTCGGGGACATTTATAGCCGTTGACGGTTCGGCAATGCGTCTGGAACGTGGCGTCACGGTTGATGGTCAGGTAAAGGACGTATTGCACATTCCAGGAGGGGACCGGTATATTTTCCCTCGCGGATCCGGTTCCGGCACGCTTCAGGGCATTTATACACCGGCGGAAAAACTAATCGATGTGAATGGCAACATTTCGGCGTTCAACCAGACCAACAATACATGGAACGACACAGTTGGCCGCACCGTAACCGATTTCTTGCCCCACAACTGGATTCAACAAACACAAACCGCCCAGGTTCAGGAATTTTCGCTTCCCGGGTTGGGGACGACCGGGGGCCTCGAGCACAAATTGGTTTGGGATAATTTGGCAAACAGCTTTGATCCCGATCTTCCAGAGGTAGATCGCGAGCTAAGTTTTTCGGGCCGCCACTCATCGTGCTTCAACAATTTGTATACGACCATTAGTCCGGCATTATTTGCCGGTGGCGAAACCAACACCCGAATTTGTGCGAACTTGAACGGAGTGACTCCGGTAAAATTTGACCCGGTAGTGCTCAAAGAGATCGGAATGCCAGACGGCTCAAAGTACAAATTTCGATTTAACCGGTTTGGCGAGATCACCCGAATCGATTACCCCACAGGATCTTATGAGAGATTTGAGTATGGACGAATCCCTGCTATGGGGTCTGAGGCGTCGGCCACATACGATCAGACCAATCGCGGTGTAAAGAAACGATGGGTCTATCCTGGCGAAGGGCAAACTGCACAATATTGGGAATATGACGCAGCAATTGAGGGGGCGAACTACGTAGTCACGACGACCAGTCCGGATGGCTCGTATAGCAAACGCTATCTCTATCAATCTGTAAATACATGGTTCGGGTATGACGACCCGAAAAGCGGAATGGTGGCGGAGGAACGTATATTCGATTCCAATGGTCAGCTTCGATCGCGAACGTTGAACGATTGGATAACAAAAGATACAAGTGTTTCCGGTTCGATTGTTAGTCGCGACCCACGGGTAAAACGGAGCCTTTCACTGGCCTTCGACCCGGGGTCAGCTAACGCACTGGCCACACTCAGCCAGACCGAATTTGACGAATACGGGAATTCGGACCCAACGTATTTTTCTCACCTTAACGTCGAGCGGACGAAAGGGTACCATTACGTATTGATCGACGACAAAACAACAGTGGACAACGAAGCATTGTCCTGGACAACTATCGAAAGTTGGTTCCCTCAGAGCAAATTGGCAGCTGTCACCGAGACCGATTATTCATACGATCCTAACTACAAGGACCGGGGAATTATCGGCCTGCCAATTAGGACAAGGTCACTTGATCCGGCAAATCCAAATCCCAACACACCGTTGGCAAAGACTGAGACGATCTATGACAATGCCCTGCCGAACAGCGCTTCCGGTTACGGTTATGCAATTCAAACTTATGGTACGGGAAACGCATTTGATTGTGCGACAGCTTCACCGGCTAAAATATGCTGGGAAAATCCGAATGGGCCGGGCGGTAACATTGACCTATCGTATCGCGGCCTGCCAACGACTAGCCGTGTTTGGGACGCCGCGAATAACGTTTGGATCGAGTCCCACACACAATATGATCAGTTTGGAAACGCTGTAAAGGCTCGCGACCCGATCGGTAATGAAGCGTCGACGGAGTTCGGTTCTCAGTATAAGTTCGCGTATGCTTCGAGCAAAACAACTCCAGCGCCAGACCCGACCAATACTACCGGTTCTAATCAGCCATCGACCGTCATCACGACGTATGATCTGAACACCGGGTTGCCGCTAACGATTGTTGACGAGTTTGGTCAGGTCACGGAAACCGAATACGATGCGGTTTTGCGCCCATTTCGGTTGAAACCGATTGTTGTTAATGGGACAGCGACCGGCCCTATTACAGAAACGACCTATGGCGCGCCAGATTCCTCAGGTTCGCTGCCTGAAGCCCAGCGATATGTGAAAATCAGAAAGCAAATTGATGCGACAAATTGGGATGAGTCGACGACATGGTTTGACGGACTTGGCAGGACGATCAAGACTGTCGCCAAAGATTCGCAGGGTGATGTGATAGTCGAAACTCACTATGACAGTTTGGGCCGGGTTGATCGCGTTACAAATCCATACCGAGCGGGTGATACGGTCTATTGGTCAAAGACACGATACGACGAGCTTGGACGTGCGGTTGAGACCTTTGCTCCGGCCGAGCTTGAGAATCTGGCGAATGCTCAAAGTCTCGGCGTGACGTCGTTTGGAATATCGAGCGTGGCGAATTACGTCGGGACGGTCGTGACGACAACCGACGCCTCGGGCCGCAAAGGCCGCTCGATCACGAATGGCATCGGGCAGCTAATACGGGTGGACGAACCGGTTGCAACGGGCGGTACCGCCGACGCGGACCTTGGTGCCATCGGTACGCCGGCTCAGCCAACTATTTACAAATACGACGTTTTCGGCAAAATGGTCGAGGTCATACAGGGTGTCCAGCACCGGTATTTCAAATATGATGCGTTGGGCAGACTGCTCAGGGTGCGACAGCCTGAGCAGGAGATCAATCCGAATCTTGCTACTTCGGGCAACCCGGGAAATGACGCTTGGACCGCCGGTTTTGCCTACGATCTTATAGGCAATGTTGTCCGTGCCACCGACGCCAACGGCGTCAATATCATCAACGAATATGACAAGGCTGGCCGGGTAGTAAAGCGTTGCTACACAAAGCCGAATATAAACACCACCGCGACGACCTGCGCCCAAATTGCTTCGGGTGACGTAAGTATCGACACCCCAGCCGTAAGCTTCTGGTATGACGGCAAAGGGCTCGCTCAAGTACAAACCCCGCATAACTTCGCCAAAGGAAAACTGACGATGGTAACATCGTCAGTATCAGAAACGCAGAACACGCTCTTCGACAATTTTGGCCGGATAACCGAGAGCAAACAGATCACCGACGGCAACACCTACACATCCAGATACACTTACAACTTCGCCGGTGCTCTGGTCGAAGAAGAATATCCTTCGGGTCGAAAGGTCAAAAATGAGTTCGAAACCGATGGCGATCTCGCGAGAGTGACGAGTGCAAAGAATGCTGCGAGTGTGTTCGCCCAATACGTTTCAAACTTCTCTTACACTGCGAGTGGCGGCATTTCGCAGATGCGGCTTGGGAACGGGCGTTGGGAGACGGCCAAGTTTAATCCGAGACTTCAGGTCAAGGAACTCGGGCTTGGGGCATCGGCAACCGATACGGGACTGTGGAAGGTTGGATTCGAGTACGGCGAGCTTGACGCTAATGGCAATATCGACGAGGGGAAGAATACCGGCAACATCGCTCGCCAGACATTGACGGTTCCTGGAACGAGCTTTGTTCAGAGCTACAGGTACGACTCCCTCTACAGGATAAAGGAAGCGAAGGAAAAAACCGGCTCAAACACGAATTGGATACAGAACTGGGACTACGACCGATACGGAAACCGCATCGGCTTTACGCAGAACATTGCGGGAATAACGACCGCACCGAATCCGTCGATCGATACAGACTCTAACCGTTTCAACCTGAATCAGGGCTTTTCTTACGACAAAAACGGCAATGTGGTCCGCGACGTTGATCCGGTCACGAACCACGTTCGGGATTTTGTCTTCAACGGCGATAACAAGCAGTCGCATGTCAAAGACGTTACTAACGGCTACCTTGTTGTCGGCACCTACTACTACGATGGCGAGGGCAAGCGGGTCAAGAAGGTCACCGACACCGAGACGACGATTTTTGTCTATTCATCAGGCAAACTTATTGCTGAGTACTCGACGCAGATATCTCAGACACCGGCGGTTGCTTATACTACCACCGACCACCTCGGCAGCCCGCGTGTCATTACCGATGCGACCGGACAGGTCACGTCACGCCGTGACTTCATGCCGTTTGGCGAGGACCTGAACGTCGGCGTCGGAAACCGCACCGGCGAAACCGGCCTCAAATACTCGATGCCCGGCGACAACATCCGCCAAAAATTCACCGGCTACCAAAAAGACACCGAAACATCCCTAGACTTCGCCGAAGCCCGGATGTATGAGAATCGTTTCGGAAGATTCACAGCGGTGGATCCGCTACTGGCATCAGGAAAATCCGCGAATCCGCAGACTTTCAACAGGTACGTTTATGTTGGGAACGCACCCCTGCTTATGATTGATCCATCTGGCATGTTTGGAGATTATTTCAGCCGAAGTGGAAAGTATCTTGGTAGTGACGGTAAGGACGATGGCTTGATTTATTTTGCTACAGCGACAAGGGAGACAAGAAAACATACCTGGATCGATCGTAGCAGTATTGATCCAACTACGCTTGCGGCTGTACTTTTGGCCCAAGACCAAGCAGTTCCCGCTAGCCCTGGCGATGAATACGAAGCGATTCATTTTTTTGCGAATGGGGGCACGCAAGCTCTGGCGGATGCTCAAAGTGGGAGTTGGAAAGGCGTGCTAAATATTCCTTCTACCGTTTGGAATACGGCAACTACTGCGGCGTTCTTTCCGTTTAGCTCTATCCGTTCTGGACAGGATGGCCTCCCAGAGCTGTTTATTCCTAACCGGTTGTTGGTTCAAGGCGTGCGTTATGAGAATGACCGCGAATGGAGATTTGGCGCACAAGTCACAACTGGCGCATTGATGGCCCCCGCTGTTTTCGCCGCACCGTTTGCCGCGAATTCGTCGTTATCCATCGCTTCGAATGCATCAACTGCCACTACGTGGAATCAATTCCAGAGAATGACGGCCGGCCAATTCTCCTCGCGCGCGGATGCGGCGCAAGCGTGGTCGGCTTATAAGTCGGCGAACGGAATTGTGTCTAGTTCAATTGTGCGTAGCGAAGCACAAAGATCTCTTTTTCTGACAGAGGCTGCAAATTCGGGGATGAATCCTAAATGGATGAATCAATGGCTTAGGACAGGGAACACCCCTCCAGGGTACGTCGTCGATCATATTAAGCCTCTTTCGGTTGGAGGTGCTGATTTACCGTCTAACATGAGATTGGTAGACCAAGGACTTCACAATACTCATCATAGATTCTATAGACCTTGGGAAAGGTGACGAAATGATTATGTCAAAGAAAATGTTAACTCCGTATGATCCACTCGAACCAGAAAAGGCCATCAATGGCTTTTTGTACCCTAATATTGATGTAATCGGTATGGATTCCTTTTTGGAAATAGATACTGGCCAAAAGTGGGAAGTTGGATTAGTCGTTTTTGTTGGAAAAGAATTATCAAAAAATGACGTTTTTGCGAAGATTGTAGATTCGGGCAAAAAGGTTGATTATGTAAAGGAGCTACTCGATATTATCGAGGATTATCTGCGGCAGGTCAGTGCTTTCAAGATCGGAGATATAGTTGGAATAAGATCATCGAAAAGAGGTTTTGAGTTGATAAAACTTGAAAAGCCTCAGAAAGCTGCAACCACGATGCCAAAATAAGGACGCCAAACCAACTCGCTTAATCAAAAGGGAGAAATTGGAGTCATCTATGAAGTTACCCCATGATGTCAAGCGCACTTCGATCGACACACGGTTGAAAGTCTGAGATTGGGTTGGTTGACTGGGTTTCTGACAATAGAACAGACCTGCCTCCGTTGTTATTTGGTTACAGATCTTTCAATCTCCTTAGAGATCGGGGCAGACCTGATGTTATAAAGACGGCTTCTCGAGGCATCGGGTCAAGATCGGTGTTGACAGACGAGGAACTCGCTCATTGACAGCCGAAACCGTCATCGCCTTGCATATCGGCTGGGAACAGTGGTCGGTGGTCAGTGGTCAGTGGTCGGGATCATGGATCGGGAATCGCAAATTAGAAATATAAGAACCTACCGCGAAACGGGCGAAAGGGACTAAATAAGAGAGGTCGAGCAGACGCTCGCCTCTCTTTCGTTTTTTTTGGCGATGTTTCGCGGGTTAGAAGCGAATCGTTCGGGAAACTCTGTCGCCCGCTCTCGCGGGCTCCTTGAGGCTTGGGGGAGGCTGACGGAAAGGCATAGCCATTTCCATTCGGCGAGGGGCGGAGCCCTTTGATGTATCAGTCGTCGCTGACGCGACATTTGGGCATTTTGATGGGACGAAAAGAGGAATGGGGCGAAAGGGGAGAAGTGCGAATAGCTGTGTCCGAATGTTCGTGAAATTGATCTATCGTCTGTGTTAGAATAGCGACATTATGAGTACGACGGTTGATGCAATCTACGAACATGGGATCTTTAAGCCGATCTCGGGGGTGCCAACCACCTTGAAGGAGCATGATCGCGTCAGGATCACCATCGAAACGGACAATGAAGTTTCACTAAGCGCCGAGTTTGCCGAATGGGACGCGGCGAGTGTCGAAGATAGCCTGTTTATCGAACGAAAGCTTGAGGAAATTGGCTGATGGCTCGCGGAGATGTGCTCATTGTCAGTCTGCCTTCCACAGACGGGCGAGAACAAAGCGGTCGGCGACCGGCGGTCGCCGTTCAAACCGATGTTGCGGGCGAACCGATGTTGATGGTCGCTCCGGTTACATCCAATCTCAAGGCCTCGCGGTTTCGCTTTACCATCACAATTGAGCCTTCCCCGGAAAACGGCCTAGCTGAAACCTCGGTGGTGATGATATTCCAAATGCGCGCGATAGACAAAGCTAGGATTGTCAGAAAACTCGGCGCGTTGGCAGAAGCAGATCTAAGGCTCGTCGACGCGGAGATCTGGAAAATGCTCAAGCCTTACTAATTTTTCACTAACTTTTTCTGTGCTGAATAGGCTCGTTCAACCGCCGTCGCAATGAGCATTGTGCCCCCGCGGACGCTTACGTTCTGTGATCAATACCAGCTATTTCACTACGCACGGCGTGAGGATGTCTTTGCGGAGGGTGATGGTCGAGTCGCCGAAGGCGTCGTTCATTTGGTCATAGGGCTGAGTTATTTCGGCGGTGCCGTAATAGCATGTGTTTTCGCGTTGGTACGTGAAAACACCGGTGACGGTGCGGTATTGGCGGACGGCCATGGGGACGTCGCTGTATTCGAGCCAGTTGTCGCCTGAAAAATAGACGCGTGACGGGACGATGCCCTCGGACGCGAGCCGTTCGACCAGAGCGGTGCGGGCGAGCGTGTTGTCAAATTTTCCCTCGATCGGCAGAACTGATTCATCTATCGTGTCGCGGAGGACCATCGACTTAAATGTCGGTAACATCGACGGATATTTTGCCAGCCCCTTGGAAAAATCAGTTGTAAAACCTGCCTTCGCCAGATAGTCGTTAATTCCACGCGGAAAACCGGCGGTGCGCGAGATGCGCAGTTCGTTGGTCCACAGGCCCGGCTTGGACATCGCCATGTTTTTGATAAAGATGGCGAGTGCGTTGTTGTTGCCGGCCTTGCCGGGTGCGAGGCTCATCTTGATCTCTGTCAGCGCAAGTTCGGACTTGCTGAACTCGATGATCTGGTGATTTTTCGCCGTCACGTCGCCCTGCGGGCCGTATTCGACGTAGAGCAGATAGCGGTTCGTGCCGTCGGCGGTCGGTACCGTGTGCACGTAATCGCCAAGCTTGCCGTTAAATTTGATGTAGAGCCAGAGCGGGTCGCCGTCGGTTATACGGGTGACGTTAAATGGTTTGGCGGCGACGAAATTCTTATATTCGAGCTTTGCCATGACCATCTGGACGTCGACGTTCATGATGGCGGGCTTGATCGCAGGCGTTGACTTATTGCGGTTTTCGAGCTCTTTTCGCTCCTGTTCGGTGCGATTGACCTCTTCGGTCTTTTGCTGCAGACGTTCGTCCAGGGTCCGCATTTGCGGAAACTGAGCGGCCGCCGCGGCGGAAAGCGATAATGAGAACAGGATCAGGAAATATAAATTCTTCACAATAATAACTCCACGAAACAGCGGCGGAGAAGTTCCGTTTTTGTATAGATGGCTGCGGTGATTTTGATGCACGGCGAGCCAAATAGATGTCAATTATATCGCCGCCCGCTATTCCAGGAGCATTGCAGGTAACACCTTGCCGAGGCTGATCTTTAGATCTTAAATTCCGTCCACGATCGCATTCAGCGTAGCCGAAGGCCTCATCGCGGCGTCAGCCTTTGCCGCATCCGGATGATAGTAGCCGCCGACATCCTGCGGTTTCCCTTGTGCCCCGATCAGCTCTTCGTTGATCCTCGCCTCATTTTCCTGCATTGCCTTGGCAACCGGTGCAAATTTGGCGGCGATCTCCGCATCCTCGGTCTGAGCGGCGAGGGCTTCGGCCCAGTACATCGCCAGATAGAAATGCGAGCCGCGGTTATCGATCTGGCCGACCTTTCTTGCAGGCGATTTGTCGGTCTCCAGGAATTTCGCATTTGCCGTGTCCAGTGCATCGGCCAAAATCTGGGCTTTTCGGTTGTTTTGCGTTTGAGCCAGATGCTCAAAACTTGCCTGCAACGCCAGAAATTCACCAAGCGAATCCCAACGCAGGTAGCCCTCTTTCAGGAACTGTTCGACGTGTTTCGGAGCAGAACCGCCCGCACCGGTCTCGAACAAACCGCCGCCATTCATGAGCGGAACGATCGAGAGCATTTTTGCCGAAGTCCCGAGCTCGAGGATCGGGAACATATCGGTCAGATAATCCCGCAAAACATTGCCCGAGACTGAGATCGTATCCTTGCCATCGCGGGCACGTCTAAGCGTTTCGGCGACGGCATCTTTCACGTCCATAATGCGGATGTCGAGGCCGGTCAGATCGTGATCCTGCAGGTATCTTTCAACTTTCTTGATGATCTGCGCATCGTGGGCACGGCCCTTATCAAGCCAGAAAATCGCGGGCGTGCCGGAAAGTCTGGCACGGCTTACGGCCAGCTTTACCCAATCTCGGATCGGAGCGTCTTTGGCCTGACACATTCGGAAAATGTCGCCGTCACCTACGCTCTGCTCGAGCAGAACGTTGCCGTTTTCATCCTCGACCTTGACGGTTCCCTCACCCGCAATTTGGAAAGTCTTGTCGTGCGAACCGTATTCCTCGGCCTTTTGCGCCATCAGGCCGACGTTGGGCACCGAACCGAAAGTTTTCGGGTCGATCGCCCCGTTCTGCTTCATGTCCTGGATGATCGCAGCGTAAAAACCGGCGTATGTGCGGTCGGGGATCATGCAGACAGTGTCTTCTTCAGCGCCGTCCTTATTCCACATTTTTCCGCCGCCGCGTACCAGCGACGCCATCGAAGCATCGACGATAACGTCCGACGAAACGTGGAAATTAGTGATGCCCTTGTCCGAATTGACCATCGCGAGTTTCGGCCCGTTTTCGATCGTCCTTGCGATGTCCGCCTTGATCTCGGCCTCAAGCGGATGGCCGGCAATTTTCTCATTCAGCGTAGCCAAGCCGTAATTTGGATTGACGTCCAGTTCGCTAAACACGCCACTATATTTTTCAAAAACGTCCTTGAAATAGGTCTCGACGATCGCCCCGAAGATGATCGGGTCGGAGATCTTCATCATCGTCGCTTTCAGGTGCGCTGAGAGAAGAACGTCTTTTTCTTTGGCTTCGTTGATCGCCTCGCCGACATAGGATCGCAGGGCGGACAGATCCATGACGGACGAATCGATCACCTCGCCCGCCTTTAACGGAGAGAGGTCTTTCAATACTTGTTTAGTCCCGTCATTTGCGTAGAAAACGATACGGAATTTGCCTTCGTTTTCGACGGTGGTCGAATTTTCCGTTCCGAAAAAATCGCCGCCGTTCATATGGGCGACCCTAGTTTTCGAATCCGCGGCCCAAACGCCCATTCGGTGCGGATTTGCTTTGGCGTAATTCTTGACGGCTTTCGGTGCACGGCGGTCAGCATTTCCCTCTCGCAAGACAGGATTTACAGCGCTCCCCAAAACGCGCGCGTACTTTTTGTTGATGGCCGCTTCTTCGTCCGTTTTGGGCTCAACCGGATAGTTTGGCACGGCAAAACCCTGTTTCTGAAGCTCGGCGATCGCTTCTTCGAGCTGCGGGACAGAGGCAGAAACGTTCGGCAACTTTATGATATTGGCCTCGGGTTTGCCCGCAAGCTCGCCCAACTCGGCAAGTGCGTCAGGGATCTTCTGTTCGTCTTTTAAGTACTCGGGGAAGTTGGACAAGATCCGTCCCGAAAGCGAAATGTCCGGAATTTCGATCTCAATGTCTGCGGATCGCGTAAGCGCCTTGACGATCGGTAAAAAAGAAAACGTCGCCAGCATCGGGGCTTCGTCCGTCAATGTGTAATAGATCTTCGATTTTTCTGCCATGTTATTGCCTGTTTTTGGATTTATTATTAAGTATCGATCTTAAAATAACGGTCTGTGTCTTGAACGCACGACCTGTTTGAAACGATCAAGTAGTTAATGCTTATATTAGTGCGCCCGGAGTCAAAAAGAAATTTTGCATTTCAAAATATTGGCCGTGTTGTTAATGAGTTGAGCCAACGAAAAGAAAACGGCAAGCTTACCGGGCGAAATAGAGGACGACAACGACCAGAATGACGATCACGATCCCCACGATCAGTATCAGGTTTGTCGGATTCAACGGCGATTTTCGGATCTCCACATTGGTCGTGCCCGATGCGGTCTCGAAAGTGCTGTTGATCTTGTAGTCTCCTACTCTCTGGTCAAGCAAATTCGCGTTGTTGATCAGGCTTTGCATTTCGCCCTGGGCAGCCTCGTTGCGATACTCGGCTTTGCGTTTTTCGACGGCGAGCCGGACCATCTCATCGGCGGCTTTTTCGGTTACGCGGTGAGCCTGTGCCTCGGTCAGATTCTGGAGGGCATTATCTACGATGTCGTCAGCCGAGATCGGAAACAAGGACTGTTTTTTCGGTACGATCTCGATCTCGTCGATCTCGGCCGGTCTTTCGTCATCCATGCGTGGTCATCTCCTCTTGATATCCAATTTGATCGTTCCGTACGGGAACTTTAGTTCGTGACGTACTTTGGGCCGCAGGCCTTCTGCCGCGAACAAACTCCCGATATTTGCAAATTCGTCTTGCAGCATGGAAACTGCCAGTTTGCCTTCGGCAGCCTGCGACGCACGAAGTAATTTCTGAGCGGCCTGCATATCTCCATCTCCCAACCATCTTAACTTACGTTCGATCTCGATCGGTAACTCCGCGGTATATGCCTTTTCAATGATCTGGTTGACGAGCGGGGTGAGCTTTTCTTCCCAATCGTCGATCGTCACGCTGATATGATAGTCGTCCTTCGCCGAGTACTCTTTCATAAAATGCCGCAGGATATCGCATTTCATGTCGTAGCTCATCACCGACGGCAGGTGCACCAGGAATCGCTCGTAGGTCTGCTGTGCCGGTTGAACTTTTCCGCTTTTCCATTTTTGGTACGTGCGGCGTGCGTATCGGGCGGGCCCTGGTCCAAATTCGAGCTTATAGATCTGCAGTAAACGTTCGACAGACTCGTCGTCGAGACCGAGCAACACGCTTACGAGCTTTGAATTGCCAAACCGGTTCTTGTTCCTAAAATAGCTCGTCGTCACGCGCATATATATGAACAGCAACGTGAAAAAGCCTAATATACCTGAGATGATGACAACAAATCTCATGAGCGAGAGACCGAATTGATGATATCAGAAAATATGTGCGACCGCGGTCGCTCGTTAATTGTACTCCGTGCGAATGCGGCCCCGAAGGTGATAGTTTTCGTGTGTGTCGAAGAACGATGACGTCAGACAGCCCGCGGGGCAGCGGGCCGATCGCTCAGACCGACCAACTTGATTTCACCACGGATGTCTTCTACTTTTGTAACTAATGCCAAACGATCAAAAATGTCCGATTTGCCGGTCGCCGGTTCCTGTTTCCGATCGCTATCCAAATTATGTTTGCGACGAGTGTTTTGTCAGGGCGACGGACGAAGAGGGGCGTTCATTAAGCTTTTCAAATGTCTCTCTTTCCGGCGGTTTTGCGGCTCTCTATCGTGACACCCATGAGGAACGCGATAGCCATATTTGTTATATTGACGAAGTAAGATGCTGGGCGGACGAAGCGCACTTTGGCGGCATTGTGATCCAGCCTCTCGCGGAGGAAGTTGACGCGGCCGAATGATCGCTGCACGTCTAGGGTTTCTATGAAAAGATCCGTTTTATTAGTTGTTTCGGTACTTTTTGTTCAGCTTGCGATATTTCAGGCCGTTCCTGCGCAGGAAAAAAAGCTGACCATTCTCTATTCAAATGACCTGCACGCTCACCTTGAGCCGCAGATCGTGCCGTGGGTCGACAAGACCCGCCCGGTCGGCGGCTTTGCGAATATCGCGACGCTCGTCAAACGCGAAAAGGCCGCTAACCCGAACACAGTCTATTTTGACGCCGGAGATTTTTTCACCGGACCGTACATCAGTTCGCTGACAAAGGGCGAAGCGGTGATCGACGCGATGAATTATCTCGGGCTCGACGCCGCATGCGTCGGCAACCACGAATTCGACCACGGCTGGGAGAACGCGATCGCCCAATTCAAAAATGCCAAATTTCCAATTTTGAATGGCAATATCTTTATCAAGGGAACCGAATCATTGCATTGGAACAATCCGTATATCATCAAAAAGGTAAACGGCATCCGCATCGGCATCATCGGGATGCACGGCAAGTTCGCGTTCTACGACACGACATCGGACGAAATGATCAAGGGCGTCGAGGCTCGCGACGAAGAGGCGTACCTCAAAAAGTACATCGCCGAGCTAAAGTCGCGGACCGACATCATCGTTTTGCTGACCCATCAGGGAATTCCCGGGCGTCAGTCTTCGACGGGTTCGGTCGATGTCGCCCGGAACCTCAAACGCGATATCGAATTGGCCCAGAACGTGCCGGGGATCGACATCATCGTTACCGGACACGCCCATACCGGAACGCCAAAAGCCCTCGTTTCCAACGGTACGATCATCGTCTCGACCGACGCCTATACGATCGAGCTTGGCAAATTAGAGATCACGTACGACAAGAAACTCGACAAGATCACATCGCACACGAACACCCTAAATTATCTGTTCGACGACGAGGTTCCGGATGACCCGCAGGTCAGTGCGATCATTCGCAAATGGAACGATAAGCTAAGGTCGATCACCGAGGAAAAGGTGACAAACTCGACCGCGCCGTTTACGCGTTCGTACGGTGAGGAATCGGTAATGGGGAACATGGTCGCCGACGCGATGCTCAACGCCTCGCCGGACTCTAGGCTGGCGATCACCAACAGCGGCGGTTTGCGTCAGGACATCGACGCCGGGCCGGTAACGGTGGGTGAACTGATCTCCGCGTTTCCGTTTCCAAACACGATCGTTCAGCTTGAGATGAAGGGAAGCGACCTTCGGACAATATTCGAACACGGTGCGGGCCTGACGAACGGGATCCTGCAGGTTTCAAAGGGTGTCGAGATCGTTTATGACGAAGCGAAACCGGTTGGGAGCCGCATTACCAGCTGCAAGATCAAAGGCGAACCGCTAGCCGACGACAAGACGTACAAGCTGGTCACATCGAACTTTCTGGCCGATGGCGGTGACGGATTTTTGACGTTCAAAAAGACGCTGTCCTACAAGAATACGGGCGTCGAAATACTTCAGAGCATGATACGCTACCTGAAACAGTTCCCGACCTACGAACCAAAAATTGAGGGACGTGTGAAGAGAAAATAATGGCAGCTAGTAAGAAAAAAGCACCGATCGTTTCGATAATCATGGGCAGCAAGTCGGACTGGCCGACGATGGAGATCGCTTCGACGACGCTGGCTGAGTTTGGTGTTGAGCACGAAAGCAAGATCGTCTCGGCACACCGTACGCCGGATCTGTTGTTCGAATTTGCCAAAGCGGCTGAGGGCCGCGGCATCGAGGTCATCATCGCCGGTGCGGGCGGTGCGGCACACCTGCCCGGAATGTGTGCGTCGCAAACCGTGTTGCCGGTGCTCGGCGTACCGGTCGAAAGCAAGGCCCTGAAAGGCCTCGATTCGCTGCTTTCGATAGCCCAAATGCCCGCCGGCGTTCCGGTCGGCACGCTCGCCATCGGCCAGGCCGGAGCCAAGAACGCCGCGTTACTGGCCATCTCGATCCTCGCCAATTCACGTCCGGAACTCAGAAAAAAGCTGCACGATTTTCGTTCCAAGCAGACAAAGGCTGTGCTAAAGTCATCATTGGTGAAATGAGATGGAAGCACTACGAGTAGAGACCATAATTCAGCCCAATGGACGAATCGTTTTGGAAAATCTGCCATTCGACGATGGCGAAAAGGTTGAGATCATAATTCTGGAAACGAACCTTGAGTCTGTGTCCACTAACGATAATCCACTCAAGGGCACGCTCCTAAATTACGATGACCCTTTCGAGCCTGCGGTTATTGCTACTGACTGGGAAGTACTGTCGTGATCGTTCTTGATACCCACATTTGGGTCTGGTGGACGGATGAGAATCCGAGTCTGGCTGAGAAAGAGGCCGAGTTTTTGAAGCTCAATCAAAATGATGGCTTGGGCATAAGCTCATTTTCGGTTTGGGAAGTTGCCAAACTATACGAAAAGCATCGGATAAATTTTTCAGTCTCGATCGAAGAATGGTTGAATAAGGCTCTAACTAGACCGAACATCGTCCTACTGCCTATCACTCCCTCAATTATTATTGAATCGATAAAGCTCCCGGGTGAATTTCATCAGGATCCTGCAGATCAGATAATCGTTGCCACCGCACGTTCTCACGATGCTGTTTTGGTGACCTACGATGCGAAGATTCTTGAATACGAGCATGTAAGGCACATGTCTTAGGGATTGGCCCGAATACCCCGAATAATGGTATTTGTCAGATTTTAGCTTTCTATTCCAATCAATCAACAAATCCCGCTTGTTAAAACTTGTTGACACTTGCCATACAAATAGCCTCTAATTAATATAGAGGGCCGCTTTATCTGCTCTCGCAAAAGCGGAAAATCAGGTATGGACAGTATCAAATGCAGTCATTGTGGGCTGACGAATCTCGGCTCGGACGATCGTTGTCGGCGTTGCGGCGGCGGATTTCATCACTTTGCGCCTCCTAAACCGCGAGGCGGAGGTCCGCGTGACAGGGCGAAGAATTCGTCACCGCTGTATACGCTATTGATAATTGCTCTGCTCTGTGGCGGGGCGTACTATCTCTACACCGGCGTTAAGAATTCGTATGACCACATACAGGAAACTGAGGCTCAACGATTTGCCGGCCAGCCCATTAAGACGCCGGCACCGCTGACCGCGCGAACCGAATCTGACCGTCGGCGAGCCGAGCCGTACAAGAACGCGATCGCAAACAGCCAGAGCATTTCGGCATCGGACAAACGGCTGGCCGAAGCTCAGAAACTGATGGGGCCGAACGCGGGCAATCAGCAAAGATAGCAGCCGACTCAGGCAGAAGGCAAACTTTTATAGTCACGAATTTATCTCGGACAAAAACTAGGTTAATCTAGGGGTTCGATGACCGTGACAAAGGCAATACTTCCAAATTCGACGATAGGTGTATTCGGCAGCGGACAGCTCGGGCGGATGTTCGCTATCGAGGCGCGCAAGCTCGGCTATCGCGTCCATACATACTCACCCGAGAGCGACACGCCGACCGGCCAGGTCGCCGATATCGAGACGCAAGGCGCGTACGATGACCTCTACGAGGTGCGTGTTTTTGCGCAGAGTGTCGATGTCGTGACGTTCGAATTTGAAAACGTGCCGTCGGCATGCGTTCAGGCGGCAGCGGAGTTTGTCGAGGTACACCCGCGGGGCGAGGTGCTGCATATCACGCAAAACCGCCTGCGGGAAAAGACCTTTTTGTCTGAAAACAACTTTCCGGTAACGCCGTATCGGCATATTACGACGCTCGACGAACTTACGGCGGCTGTTGCCGAACTTGGCAAACCGTGTGTGCTCAAGACGGCCGGATTCGGTTACGACGGCAAAGGCCAGTCAAAGATCAGGTCAGCGGCGGACGTCGAAAAGGCATTTGAAGCGCTCGGCGGCCGCGATGCGGTGCTCGAGGCATTTGTCGATTTTGAGAAAGAGGTTTCGGTGGTCTGTGCCCGCGACCAGCGGGGCGATTTTGCGCACTACGGCGTGATCGAAAATGAGCACGCCAACCACATTCTCGACGTCTCGTTTGCACCTGCCGTGGTCTCGGACGAGGTCTATACCGAGGCAGTCGCGATAGCACGCAGCATTGCCGATACACTCGGTTATGTAGGGACGCTGTGCGTCGAGTTTTTTCTGACGCGTGACGGGCGCTTACTGGTCAACGAGCTTGCACCGCGTCCGCACAATTCGGGGCACTTGACGTTTGACGCCTGTGTCACGTCGCAATTCGAACAGCAGCTTCGTGCCGTGTGCGGACTGCCGCTCGGGTCGACGGAGTTTCACCGGCCGGCGGCGATGGCAAATCTGCTTGGCGACGTCTGGCAAGACGGCGAGCCCAACTGGGCCGCCGCACTCGCTCTGCCCGGCGTCAAGATTCACCTTTACGGCAAAGCCGAGCCGCGTCCTGGTCGCAAAATGGGCCATATCACTGCACTAGCCGATACGGCGGCGGCCGCTGCCGAAACCGTTCGCCGGGCCCGTGCGGCACTGCTGACACGATAGCGTTTTTTTAATTTGGGTTTCTAGAAACGCTTTGCAGTCTCGACACCGGCGATGACGCCGATAAAACCGACGACGACGCTGAGGATGAGGTAAAGGAATGCGGTCGTGAAATAGCGTTCACGTACCAGGCCGAAGAGTTCCATCTCAAACGTCGAAAACGTCGTGAACGCACCGAGAAAGCCGACGATCAACGCCATTCGCACATTCTCGCTGACCTGCACCTTATCGGTCAGCAAGATCAGCAGGAATCCGATCAGGAATGAGCCGGTAATGTTAATGAGAAAAGTCGGGAAAGGGAATTTCTCGAAGATTCCGGCGACGGGCGAGACATTGATCAGATGCCGTGCCACCGCGCCAAATGCACCTCCGACCGCGACCGATAATAACTTGCCGAAAAACTCCATTTGCAGCAAACTCCGTTCAAATCCACGCTAACTATCGGCGATTATACATTTTTCGGCACGGTGAATCATTTGCTCCGCAAGTTACTACCAAGTAAACTAACGCCTTATGGCTGAATCGCTTGCAATCACGGCCGGGGCAAACCGTTCACAGGTTTACGCCGAGATCGCTCCGCAGATCGAAGCATTGATCGGCGGCGAGAGCGATGTCATCGCAAATCTTGCAAATATCGCGGCGGTGCTGCGTGAGGCATTTGGGTTTTTCTGGGTCGGGTTTTACGTCGTTAGAGATGGCGAACTCGTGCTCGGCCCGTTTCAGGGCCCGATCGCGTGTACACGAATAAGATTTGATCAGGGTGTGTGCGGGCATTCGTACACGACACGCAAAACGGTCATCGTCCCGGACGTCGACGCGTTTCCCGGACATATCGCATGTGCCTCGGCCTCGCGATCCGAGATCGTCTTGCCGATCTTTGGCAAAGACGGCGAGGTTTTCGGCGTACTCGATGTCGACAGCGACAAGCTCGATCATTTTTCGGATGTCGACGCCGACGGGCTCGCGCGGATCGTACGATCTTTAGAGACGACGCTGGCCGCAGCCTGACTATTGAAACTGTAATCTAATGAATGCACTCGAATATCCATTTTGGGCCTGGGCCATATTTTTTTCGGTGGTGGTCACCGCATTGGTTGTCGATATCGGTATCGTAAACCGCAAGGCACATGCTCCGACGCGTAAAGAGACGATCGGGTGGAGCATCGTCTGGGTGTCGCTGGCATTGATCTTCAACGGCTTTGTCTACTGGATGGTCGGCTCACATTTTGGCGACTGGACGCTGGCGATGGCACAGGCAAAGCTGTTTTTGACCGGCTACCTGATCGAACTGTCGCTGTCGGTCGATAATCTGTTCGTCTTCCTGCTCATCTTTACGTTCTTTAAGGTTCCCAAAAAATACCAGCATCGCGTACTGTTTTGGGGCATCATGGGAGCTCTCGCCTTACGCATGATCATGATCTTTGCGGGAGCCGAGTTGGTAGAGCGGTTTCACTGGATCATCTACATTTTCGGAGCATTTCTGCTCTACACCGGCCTCAAGATGTTTCAGGATTCGGATGAGAATTTTGAGCCGCATGAGAGCTGGATCGTCCGGTTTGCGACACGATACATCCGCATTTCGAAACACTACGACGGTGACAAGTTCTTTGTCGTCAAGGACGGTGTGCGTTCGGGAACGCTACTGCTATTGGTGTTGATCACGGTCGAATTTACGGATCTCGTCTTTGCCGTCGATTCGATACCGGCGATCTTTGGCATCACGACGGACCGGTTTATCGTCTATACCTCAAACATCTTTGCTATTCTCGGCCTTAGAACATTCTTTTTCCTTCTGGCCGACATGGCCGAGAAATTTCACTATCTTAAGTACGGCTTGGCGTTCATACTTAGTTTTATCGGGGTAAAAATGCTCTTGCCACTTATTGCCGCAGGTTTGATAATGGTAGTAGGCGAAACGAGCACCTCCACGGTCGGAGTATTTCTGCAGAGGTTCTTGCGGCACGAGTTTGACCAGACGGTCATCAACATCTCTCTCGGCGTGGTGGTCGGGGCGATCGTGTTGTCGGTGATCATGTCATTGTTAATAGCACCGAAGAAAAATCCGGTGGTCGACGAAGGCGAATAGTACCGCCGAAAATGGACGATAACAGATACCGCAAATTTTACGTTGAATGGTGGAACATTCAAAAGAGCACGATCTACGGGCTGATCGCTCTCGCACTGTTTGCCGGGCTGATCGGCGGCGGCGCGTGGTGGGCATCTCGTAACAATTGGTTCATTCAGACGAATGAGGCCGAGATGCCGGCGGACGCGGCCCGGATCATATCGTTTGAAGGCGAAGTGCGGATCGTCCGTGCTCAGACGCGAGAGACGCTGCTGGTGACGCGTGAGACGTGGGTCGCCGCGGGCGACACTATTCAGACACAATCGGACGGCCGTGCTATCGTCCAAATGATCGATGGGTCGGTCTATTCGGTACGGCCAAACAGCACCGTCGTCGTTCGCGACAGCACATCGATATTTGGCGGTAAGAACGTACGAGTTTCGCTGAACGACGGCCAACTTAACGTCCGAACGGACGAGCAACCTGAAGACAGTAAGAATATCGTTGAGGTGGCCGAGTCGGAGAACCGCCTGTTGCCCAAAACAGACGCAAGCTTTAACGCCGACGAAACCGGCGGCGAGATCAGGATCAGCCGAGGTGGTGTCGAAACTACGATCGGCGGTGACAAGACGATGATCGGCGAAAACGAATTTGCCTCGGTCAATGGCGGTAAACTGTCGGCACGCGAAAGATTGCTGGCACCGCCGCGACCGAGTGCTCCTTCAAATTCGTCGCAATTGGTGGATTCATCCGGAGCCGGAGTGAGCGTTGCCTTTAACTGGCAGGACTCAGAGGCAGGAAATGCCGTCAGCTTTTACCTGCAGGTGTCGCGGTCATCGTATTTTGCTTCCGATTCGATATTGGTGGACCGCACGGGACTGACCTCACGCGAATTCAGATTGTCAGGCCTGTCGCCGGGAACGTATTATTGGCGGCTCAAATCGACCGCCGGTTCGGGCCAGACGACCAATTGGAACGAACCCTGGAAATTTACTGTGATCAAGGGCGGCGGCAATATCTCGATCGAGGCGAGCGGATGGGCGGCCGAGCGCGTCGGCGGTATCGTTTATATTATCAGCGGCACGACGCGTCCAGGTGCGGTCGTTCGCGCACAGGGACGTGAGACGTTTGCCGGTCCAGATGGGGTATTTCGAATGCAGATAGCGACGCCGTCGGCCGAGACCAAGGTCGAGATCAGCGACGACCGCGGCAACCGCAGCGGATTTGTGCTCTCGCTCAGGTCGGGCAAAGTGACCGGCCGATACTGACCCCGGCAATCGAATGTCAGCAAATCATCAACATTCTACCGGCCGTGACTCACGGGCAAAGATCAGGGTGATCTCGATCGCCCTGGTGCTGACCTTTTTCTACATGATCGCCGAAGCGGTCGGCGGCTGGTTTACCAATTCGCTCGCGTTGCTTGCCGATGCCGGCCATATGCTGACGGATGTCGCGGCGATGGGCCTGACGCTGGCGGCGATCTGGTTTGGGTCGCGTCCCGCGACCGCGAAAAAGACATTTGGATATTATCGTTTTGAGATACTGGCTGCGTTTGTCAACGGCATCGCCCTTGCACTGCTCTCGATCTGGGTCATTTGGGAAGCGGTTAACCGCTGGCAGTCACCGGGTGAGATCCACGGCGTACAAATGTCGGCGATCGCCTTTGGCGGCCTGATCGTTAATATCATCGCTGCCAAATTGCTTCATAGCGGGCATACACACGACATGAATTTGCACGGGGCGTTTCTGCACGTCATCGGCGATCTGCTCGGATCGGTCGCGGCGATCATCGCGGGTGTGCTGATACTCGGGTTCGGTTGGCTATGGGCAGACGCGGCGAGCAGCATACTGATCAGCCTGATAATAATTTACGGTGCGTGGCGCCTGATCGTCGATTCGGTCAACGTCCTGCTCGAAGGCACGCCCGGCCACATCGATCTGCGGGCGGTCGAATCCGAGATACTTGCCACGACGGGCGTTAGCGGCGTCCACGATCTGCACATCTGGACTATCTCGTCCGGTATCGTCGCTATGTCGGCACACATCAGCCATCACGAATCCGTCCGACACTCCGATCTGCTTGTTACGGTCAAGGACCGTTTGCACGACAGCTTTGGCATCGACCATCTGACTATCCAGATGGAAACGGTAGATAACGAGGCTGAGGCTTTTTACGTCTGCGAAACGGGCACGCGCTGTTTTGAGCCCGCCCGTCAAACCAATTGATCACAATTTATGTCGTCGATCGAACTTAAGAAAGGCCGGGCCGCGATACCGTTTGAATACGACGAGGAACGGTTTGACGTACTCGGCGGTGCGTCGGGCGGAGCGGCGATGTCGGATGCCGAGATCGGTGCACGCTTTGACGAGCCGATAGGTTCTAAGACGATCGAGGAGATCGTCGGTGACGGCGACACCGTGCTGATCGTCGTACCGGACGCGACACGCGAGGTCGGCTGCGGCCAGGTCGTCAACCTGCTCGTCCGCCGCCTGATCGCAAACGGCACGAACGCCTTCGACATACGCATAATTTTTGCGACCGGCATTCACCGCAAGGTGACCGACGCTGAAAAAGCGGCCATCGTCACGCCGTTTATCGCCCAGCGGATCAAGATGCTCGATCACGATCCGCGTGACCTGATGCAGATCGTGAGAATGGGCGAGACCGAGGGCGGCATTCCGGTCGACCTTAACCGGGCGCTCACCGAGCACGATCACGTAATTCTCGTCGGCGGAGTTTCATTTCACTATTTTGCCGGATTTTCGGGCGGGCGAAAGTTGATCTGCCCCGGGCTTACGTCGAGCAGGACCGTGTCGGCGACGCACAAGCTGGCGTTCGACTGTGACAAACTGGACCGACGCGATGGCGTAGGCACGGGTTTGCTCGACGGCAATGCCGTCCACGAGGCGTTTGTCGAGGTTTCAGGCCGTGTTACCCCTTCATTTGCGATAACGACCACCGTCAACGACGAAGGCGAGATCACCGACCTGCATTGCGGCGACTGGATAGTATCTCACCGTGCGGCGTGCGACGCATTCTTGGCGAACCACTCGGTCACGGTCCCCGACCGGCGCGATCTCGTGATCGTCAGCTGCGGCGGTTTTCCGCACGACATCAATCTGATCCAGGGGCATAAGGCCCTCGACGCCGCGTCGTACGCGTGTCGTGAAGGCGGCACGATCATTCTTCTTGCCGAGTGTTCCGAGGGACTCGGGCGAGCCGATTTTATCGACTGGTTTGCGGCGGTCGACAGCCGTGCTCTGGCGGCAAAGCTCTGTGCTAAATATCAGGTAAACGGCCAAACGGCGTGGAGCCTGTTGAAAAAGACCGAACGGTTCGACATCCGCATTGTTTCCGACCTGCCTGCTGAAACCGCGTCGCAGATGGGACTGACCGCGTACCCGACACTTGATGAGGCGTTAAAAAAAGCCACCCCATTCGAGAGCGGCTTTATTATTCCGACGGGTGCAAGGTGCCTAGTCCGCCTTACTTGACGTTAAATGTTCGTGCGATCGAATCGGTCTGGTTCTGGATCGAGCGAAGCTTGTCCTTGAGTCCCGAAAATCTGATCACGTAAACGGTGGTGTCGTTGATCCGCAGAAAATACATGCGTCCGCTCATCGGCCGGCCGGCACGGACATATTCGTAATTAAAGATCACGCCGCGAAAACGTCCGGCAAAATTCTCTTCCTTTCCGGCGATATAACCGGGCAGGAACTGCAGCTTTTGCTCTTCGTCCTGGATGACCTCGCTGGTCAACTGGTCCTTGCGTGCCGACAATTTACGCACCTCAAGGTGGCCGTCAATGCGGTCGCCATAGACGTATTCGACGTTCGGCACGGTGTCGGACGGCTTTACGGTAAGCTTCCATTTCGCGTCCGGCAGTGTGAAACTGTAGTCCACATTGGGAGCGCTAAAGATCTCGTTCTGTGCCCGAACGGCAGTAACGGCCGTCATGGCGAGCAGCAAGGCGATCAAAATGGTAAATTTTTGCGTTCTCATTGTTTTAGTATTCTACAATAAACCTGTTTGATCCGGGCAGACATCTGACACACGAATCGCTTATTTGATGAATTCGGGCCCTAATATGTTGTATCCGGCCGCAGTTCGGTCTAATTGACGCCCGAGCGGAATTTTCTCGCCCTTTGGCCGTTCGGCGTCGTCTAAGCATTTGGCAGGTTTTAATACCGTAATTATATTGCTGAGGTTTTTATTATGAAGCAAAAGTATTTGTATTTTCAACGGATGGTCGCCTCGCTGATGATGGCCGCGTTGGTGCTGCCGGTCATGGCGGCGGCAAAGCCGATGGCGAGCGGAGCGAAATCGCTGACCGAAGAGCAAAAGATACTCCACGTGCTCAACCGTCTGGGCTACGGTGCCCGTCCGGGCGATGTCGAGCGTGTCAAAGCGATGGGCCTGCAGAAATACATCGACCAACAGCTCGATCCGGCGTCGATAAATGACAGTGCGCTCGAGGCAAAGGTTCGCGATCTCGAAGTATTCGATATGTCGACCTCCGAGCTATTTGCAAAGTACCCAAATCCCGCGTCGCTATTGAGGATGCTCGAGGGGCCGCAGCCTGCGGCTGCCGCAAACGCCGAAGAGCCGACCGAAAAGCAGCGGCAGGAGCGTCAGCAAAAGCTGCGCGAACTTTACGTAAAATACGACCTGAAACCGGCTAACCAGATATTGCCGCAGATCGTGTCGAACCGCGTATTGCGTGCGGTCTATTCCGAACGTCAGCTGCAGGAAACGATGGTCGATTTCTGGCAGAACCATTTTAACGTTTTTGCCGGAAAGGCCGCGGTCCGATGGTACATTCCGAGCTATGAGCGTGACGTACTGAGAAAGAACGCTCTTGGTAATTTCAAAGATCTGGTTGTCGGCACGGCACAGCACCCGGCGATGCTGTTCTATCTCGATAATTTCGAGTCGGTCTCGCCGAACGCTCAACAGCAGGGAAACGGTCAGAACGCACAGCGTTTGCAGCAGATGATGCGTAACGGCGGAGATCTGCCGCCGCAAGCCCGAGAGCGTCTGAAGCGACAGCTCAACCTGTCGGACGCACAACTCGACCAGCGGATCAGGGAAATGCGTGACAATCCGCAACCCGCTCCGCAGCAGCAGCGTCAACGCCGCGGCATTAACGAAAACTATGCCCGCGAGCTGATGGAACTCCATACGCTCGGTGTCGACGGAGGTTACTCGCAAAAGGACATCGTCGAGGTTGCCAAGTGCTTTACCGGTTGGACGATCGCCGATCCGCGTGGCTACCGTCGCGCAGCCGCAGGCGAGATCAACGGGACCGAAGACAGACGGCTCCAGCGTCTGCAGCGTCAGGCCGGCGTGCCGGACGACATCGATAGCGGCGAGTTTTACTTTAACGATCGCTGGCATGAGAAGGGTTCCAAGACGGTACTCGGCCAGACCGTTAGCGAAGGCGGGATGAAAGACGGCCTAAAGGTAATCGATATGCTCGTCAAACAGCCGGCGACAGCGAGATTCATCGCCCGCAAGCTGGCCGTCAAGTTCGTCTCGGACAAGCCAAGCGAGGCTCTCGTCGGACGAATCGCTGCCGCATTTAGCAAGTCGGACGGCGACATCAAGATGACGCTGAAAGCGATCTTTACGGACAAGGAATTCTTCTCGACTGACAATTACCGTGCAAAGATCAAATCGCCGTTCGAGCTGGCGGTCAGTTCGGTCCGTGCCCTGGGTGCACAGACGAATTCGGGCCCGCAGTTTTTGGCGATGCTAAATAAACTCGGCGAGGTTCCGTACGGCTATCAGGCACCGACCGGTTATCCGGACACGGCTGAGGACTGGGTCAACACCGGAGCATTGCTTGAACGGCTCAATTTTGCCGTTGCTTTTGCCAGCAACCGCATACCGGGAACGCGGGTCGATCTGAAGGCATACGACCAGACTGATAAGGCTAAGATCCTTGATCGTGCGATCGAGCAGATCCTCGACGGTGAGATCTCAAGCGGAACGCGGAATACGCTTGTAAAACAGATCGAGCAGCCGCTGCCCGAGGTCAAGGCCGGCAAGGACCTCGACATCGACGCCGGCGAGGTGCCGAATATGCGTCAGACCGGCCAGCAGGGCGGCCAAAACCGACAGGCACGCCTGCTCAACCCAAGCGGCAACCCGGAAGTATTCAAGATCGTCAGTCTTGTGCTCGGTACACCCGAGTTTCAGCGGCAGTAAAACGCCGCCTTTTGATAACGGGCCGGAAATCAGCGTAAAGCTTTGGTCTCCGGCTCGTTCTTTCTAAAAAGGTATGAGAATTACTAGGAAAACAGCAACTATTCTGCTAATTGCGGTCACGACCGTATGCACCGCTTTTGCCCAAACAGCGATGACCGAGCAGCAGCGTTTTCAGTCCGCTGCCGACTATTCGCGAGAGAATATGGGCCTTTCGGTACTGATAATGAAGGGCAACAAGGTCGTTTTTGAGCAGTACCAGAACGGCCACAGCTCGGACCGGCCGTGGATACTGGCGAGTGGTACCAAGTCGTTTGCGGGCGTGATGTGTGCCGCTGCGATCGAAGACAAGCTGATATCGGGCTTTGACGAAAAGGTCTCTGACACGATAACCGAGTGGAAAACGGACAAACGCCGTTCGCAGATCACGATCAGACAATTGCTATCGCTGACAAGCGGAATTGAGGCCGGAACGATCGGACGCGTGCCGTCGTACGCCGAGGCCGTCACCGAGACGTCAAAGTACGAACCGGGCGATCGATTCGAATACGGCCCGGTGCCGTTTCAGGTCTTTGGCGAGCTGATGACACGCAAGCTGAAGACGAGAAACGAAAATGTTTACGACTACCTCAATCGCCGTATTCTCAAACCGATCGGGCTAAACGTCGCGTTTTGGCGAAAAGACGGCGGCCAGCCGCTGCTGCCGCAGGGAGCCGCGCTGACAGCACGCGAATGGGTGAAATTCGGGCAATTGCTTAGGGACGGCGGCAAGTGGAACGGCAAACAGATCATTCGCAAAGACCTGCTCGACGAACTGCGAAAAGGCACCAAGGCAAATCCGGCATACGGCATTACATTTTGGCTCAATCACGACGGGACCAAGGCCAACGGGGTTTCGACGCGAAATGCCGTGATGACCGAGATCAGCGCCAACGGCGTTTCAAAGGCCGCTCTCGACCTCTACATGGCTGCCGGTGCGGGCAACCAGCGGCTCTACATAATACCGTCTCTCGATCTGGTCATTGTCAGACAGGCGGCATTTGGAAAGTGGGACGATGGGGAATTCATCAAGCGAATGATCGGGAAATAGTCTCAAGCGTCGATCATCGAGCGGTAATGAGCGGCGAGCTGACGCAGGTGCGAATCGATGCTCATATTTTCCTGAGCAAATGCCTTGGCGCGGACGCTCATTTCATTTCGAACGTTCTTATCAGACAGTAGCCGGATCAATTCGCTCGACAGAGCATCGGCATCGCCGGTCGGAAAGACAGAGGCATATTTTCCATTTTGCGAAGCTTCGAGGTGAGGCTCGATGTCGGACAAAACAAGCGGAACCCCGACAAGCATGGCCTCGGAGATCGCTACCGGCATTCCCTCCTGCAAGGACGACAGCACAAATACGTCAAGCTCGGACAAAATGTCCGGAATATCGCCGCGCGTCCCCAGAAAATGGACACGCTGCTCTATGCCGTTCTTTAGACAAATATCAAGACACTCTGCCATCTTATCTTCGGCGCCATCCTGGATGCCGCCGGCAAAGATGCAATGAGCCTCCGGTAATGCCGTCATCACCTCCGGCAGCGAGCGGGCGAGCGTGAAATGATCTTTGCGAGGGTCGCGGTAGAAATTTGCGATCATGCCGATCAGCGGGGCGTCCGCGCCGATGCCAAGTTCGCGTCGGATCGAACGCCCGCTGCCTCGAAGCCTTTCCGGATCAGCTCCGTTAAAGATCACCGTCTGCTTGATGTCCGTGTTGAGTTTGTCCTTTTGCTTAAGCCATTTTCGCAGGCTCTCGCTGACGTAGATGTTTGAGTCGACCCGCGGGATCAGGAATTTTAGCGTTACTCGGTTTTTCTTGTCGGCGACGAATCCTTCATGGCTCAAAGCGGTACGGACGTTTTTGAGCCCGCGTGTCGCGAGGTACAAGTGTAATCCCTCAACCGCCTGGTAGCCCCGGGCGATCTCGATCCGACGTTCGCGAATGATCCTGCGTAACTGCGATGCAAGATAAAGGTCGACGGGCAATTTGCGTTCGAGTCTGATGACCTCTACGCCGGATTCGCGAAAATCCGGTTCGAGCACACCGCCGGAGGCAGCGACGAGCGTGATGTCGAGCCCGAATCGCGCGGCGTTTCGGCAGACGTCGAGTACCTGAGTTTCGGTGCCGCCGCGGCCCATCGAATCAAGTAAGTGCAGTATTTTCATACGTCGGTTGTGGCACCTCTGGTGACAATCCGCGGCAAATGTGGTCTTATCTCCTTTTGGAGTCCTCTCGGATGTCGCAAACCTCAAAAATCTTGCAACCTGACGTCTTCGTCATGGTGCCGTCGTACAATCACGCGCCATTCGTCGAAAGATGTCTACGCTCGATTATAGGGCAAACACTGCCGCCAAAAAAATTGCTCGTTATCGATGACGGTTCGAAGGACAATTCGGCAGAGGTAATAGAACGCGTTTTGCGAGATTGCCACTTCGATGCGGAACTGATCGTCCGCGAAAATCGCGGCTTGTGCCGGACGCTGAATCAGGGCCTGGAGCTGTCGTCAGGTGAGTATTTTGCGTATATCGGTTCGGATGATTTTTGGATGCCGGAATTTCTCGGTACGCGCTCCGAGATGCTCGAACGGCGGCCCAATGCCGTGCTCGGCTACGGCCATGCGTATTTTGTCGATGAAAAGGGCGTGGCGTACGATTCGACCGCTGAGTACACCGATACGTGGGGCAATTACCCGGACGGCGATCCGCGTGAGATGCTGCTCAAGGGCATCGCTCCGGTCAGCTCGACTCTGTTTTACCGTCGTTCGGCGCTACAGCAGACCTCGTGGAACGTAGAATCGAGGCTCGAGGATTACGAGCTTTACCTGCGGATGATGCCGCTCGGCGAATTTGCCTTTGACCCGGCGATCTTGTCCGCATGGCGGCAGCATAGCTACAACACCAGCAAGGACACGATCTTGATGTTGAAAGAGGTTTTGGCGGCTCAGCGGCGTAATTTTGACGTGCTTGGTGTAAGTGAAGTCGAGTTTGCACGATTGCAGCTTGAGACACGCTTTCGCTACGCACGCGAATTGCTGCAGCACGGTGATAAGATGGAATCTGCAAAACTGGCGGTAACGAGCTGGCGCGGTGCACGGTCATTTGTGGACTTGGCGAGATTTACGTTCCGGATGGCGATACCCATGGCGGCCGTCAAGATGTATCGTCGCCGAAGACACGGGCGATACGCGGAATCGGCAAAGCGGTTTGACGTTCCGGCGGACAACTAATTTTTTGGATATCGAAAGCACAAAGAACATTCAGACGACACATATCGGGCCAAGATCGGGCCTTGGCGGGCTGGGTCTGCGCGAATTGTGGAGCTACCGTGAGCTGCTCTATTTTCTGACGTGGCGCGACATTAAGATCCGTTATAAACAGACGGCGATCGGCATTGCATGGGCGATATTGCAGCCGGTTGTGACGACGGCTATATTCACACTGCTTTTCAGTACGTGGGCGAGGTTCGACACGGGCGGCACGCCGTATCCGGTCTTTGCGCTGAGCGCTCTGGTGATATGGCTGTTTACGCATAATGCCGTCACGCTGGCAAGCGGCAGCTTTGTCAGCAACGCAAACCTCGTCACCAAGGTCTATTTTCCGCGAATCATCGTGCCTCTTGCGGCTACGATCGCCGGGCTTTTTGACCTGATATTCAGCGTCGTAATCCTGATCGGGCTAATGTTGTATTACGGAATTATGCCGACGGCCAATCTGGCGGCCGCACCGCTGTTTATCGTGCTGACACTAATCCTCGCGGCGGCACTCGGGACGATGCTGTCGGCACTAAATGTGAAATTTCGCGACGTAAAATTTGCGTTGCCATTTGCCCTGCAGGTGTGGATGATAGCGTCGCCGATCTTTTATCCCGTCAGTATGATCTCCGAAAAATGGCGTATGGCGTTTGCGGTCAATCCGCTGACCGGGATAATCGACGGATTTCGGAGTGCTCTGTTCGGCACGCCCTTTGACTGGGCATTGATCGGTGTTTCGACGATCTCGATCGCGGTGATCTGCGTCGTGGCGATCATTGTATTTGTGCGTATGGAGGACGATTTCGCCGATATTATCTAGCGGCGGCTGAGACCAGGGATGCGGGCAATAAAGGTCGAAAATCTATCAAAACGGTACATGCTCGGCGGCGTGTCGCACAACTCGCTGCGCGATCTCATCGCGGGCTACTTCAGCCGCAAGACAGCCGATTCAGAAAATGAGGTGATGGCGCTCGACGACGTTTCGTTTACGGTGAACGAAGGCGAAACGCTCGGGATGATCGGCCGCAACGGTGCAGGCAAATCGACGCTGCTCAAGGTGCTCTCGCGCATCACCAAACCAAGCTCGGGCTCGGCCGAGATCCGCGGACGCGTCGGGTCGCTGCTCGAAGTCGGGACCGGTTTTCACAACGAACTGTCGGGCCGCGAGAATATCTATCTCAATGGTGCCATTCTCGGCATGGGCCGGAGCGAGATCGAGGCAAAATTTGACGAGATCGTCGCATTTTCCGAGATCGAACGTTTTCTCGACACGCCGGTCAAGCACTATTCGAGCGGCATGTATATGCGTCTCGCGTTCTCGGTCGCGGCCCATCTGGAGCCGGAGGTCCTGATCGTCGACGAAGTACTGGCGGTCGGCGATGTCGGCTTTCAGAAAAAGTGTCTGGGCAAAATGCGCGATGTAGGCGAAAAGGGCCGAACGGTCATTTTCGTATCGCACGACATGAACGCGATCACGCGGCTTTGCAACCGTGTGATCTGGCTCAAGGACGGCCGTATCCGTTCTGACGGCGACGCCCGAACGGTCGTTGGCGAGTATCTGCACGAACAGTCGAGTGTGAATTCTGCTCGTGTTTGGGATGCGGACACCGCGCCGGGAAACGAATATGCACGCCTCCGCGGCGTGCGCGTTTGCGACCAGTCCGGAGCGGCGATCAGCACCGCGGACATACGTTTGCCGGTCGGTGTCGAGATCGAGTACGAGGTACTAAAGGGCGGCAAGGTGATGATCCCGAATCTGCATTTTTTCAACGAGACCGGGACGTGCATCTTTGTCGTACACGACTGGAACAGCGGTTGGCGTGACAAGCCTCGTCCAGCCGGCCGTTATAAGAGCACGGTTTGGGTGCCGGGCAATTTCCTGGCTGAGGGTTCGGTCTACGTCGGTGCGGCTCTGACGACATACATGCCGCTCGAGGTTCATTTTGTCGAGTGGGACGCGGTCACGTTTACGGTAATGGATACGATCGAGGGCGATTCGGCTCGGGGTGATTACGCCGGCGAATTGCCCGGTGTCGTTCGTCCGGCCCTGGAATGGTCAACGGAAGTTACGGGCAAGTAGCTCAACGCTTTTTCAAATAGAAGCACGCCTGATCACCGCGGCCCTCCGAGTTTAGCCGTGCGGCCTCAGCTTCCCAATCATCGATCTGCTCTTGCGTAAAAATGCTCGTTTCGCTTTCACCGGCAAATGACCGCGGGTCGTTCATCGGGATGTCCATCAGATATTGCTCGCTCGCCGAAAACTGGAACGATGTGGAATCGTAAACGACCTTCACCACCTCAAATCCCGCATTTTCAGCGAGCTGCCGAAAGCTCTTTTCCGTAAACAAATACAGATGTCGGGGCGGGTCAAGCTGGACCCAGCTGACGCCGTATTTTTCCCACGCGTAATCGGCCAGCGGTATCCTGATCAGGCACGTTCCGTCGTCCGCCAATAGCCGTTTGATCTCTTTGAGGGACTCATACGGATCGGGAAGATGCTCGAACGAATGATGGAGCATTATGAGGTCAAATGACGGTTCGAGGTCCGCAAGCCCGGCCTTGTAGATCTTTACATTGCCGGGAAACATCTTGTTTTCGGCAATAAACGCATCGGCCCCGGTCAGTGACCTAAAACCGAAGGCACTTAAGGTCCTAAGCAATTCCCCGCCGCCGCATCCAAAATCCAAAATACGCGTATCAAGAGAAAGTCTGGGAACGGTGTCGAGCAGCGAAGTCGGAAACAATCGAGTCAACTCGGGCCGCATCGCCGCAAATCGTTTGCCGATAGGGCTTTTGCCCGACACCAGGTATTTTCCGATGAACCGGGCGGCAATGCGCCGGCGGAGGCTCGCCTCGATCTCGATCAGTTCGTTGTTGAACGAATAGTATTCGGCGGGATAATACCGGGCGAGATCGGGGATATCGATTAGCTGGACGGTGCCGCAGAGGCCGCATTCGAGATACGTAAATTCATCGAGTGTGCCGAACATCATCTCGCGGGCGGTGTGCGTCCGGTTATTTTGCTCGTTCCCGCAGATTTGGCAAGATTCAGGCATATCAGCCTAATAAGTAAATCAAAAAAGTGTTAACTTGTGAAATAGATGAGCTTAGTCAAGAAGATCGGCACGGCGGTAGAGGTCACCAAAAAGGGCGGAATTTCAGGTCTTTCCTCGAAATTTCGGGAGGTCGCACGCCGAACCGCCGTCGAGCGGAGAGAGCGGAGATGGATCGCCGCGAACGGCCCATTAGATCCGGCGGCGAGAGCGGCGATCGAACAGAAGATAGCCGAACTGCCGCGTCTGCCGCTGATCTCGGTCATCATGCCGGTCTACAACGTCGATGAGGTCTGGCTGAGAAAATGCATCGATTCCGTGCGGGATCAGGTTTATCAAAACTGGGAACTCTGCATCGCTGACGACTGTTCGCAAAAGCCGCACATTCGCACGGTGTTGGAGGAATATTCATTTCTCGACCCCAGGATAAAGGTCGTTTTCCGTGAAGCAAACGGCCATATCTCGGCGGCATCAAATTCGGCGCTCGAGATCGCCTCAGGTGAATTTTGCGTGCTGCTTGATCATGACGATGAACTTACGGCGGATGCACTCTTTTGGGTCGCGAACGAGATATGCGAACACCCGGACGTAGCGATGATCTATAGCGACGAGGACATGGTCGACGAGCAGGGCCGACGGTACGAACTTAAATTCAAGCCCGATTTTAGCCGCGATCTGCTCTATTCGCTCAATCTCGTGACACATCTTTCGGCCTACGATACGGACATTTTTCGAAGGATCGGCGGGTTTACGACTGGTTTAGAAGGGAGCCAGGACTACGACCTCGCATTGCGGTTCATCGAACAGATCGCCGATGAGCAGATCCGGCATATTCCGCGCATTTTGTATCACTGGCGGGCGATACCCGGCTCGGTCGCTCTCAGTGGAGATGAGAAGCCGTACGCGCATGACCGTGCTCGTTTAGCGATCGGCGAACATCTTGCACGAAGCGGAGCTGCGGCTGATGTTGAACCAACGCATTTTAACCTTCACCGCGTCCGGTACAAATTGCCGGATAAGCTGCCGTCAGTTTCATTGATCGTTCACGGATCAGGGTCACGATCGGACGATGATTGGGTAAGATCCGCGGACGGTTTTGATATTGAGGTCATCGGCATTTCGCAAACCGGCGAATTCGTGTCGGATCTCAACGACGCAGTGGCTGGCTCATCGGGTAAAGTGATAATTTTGGTTGACCGTGCGCTTGAACCACCGAATGACTGGGTGCCGGAACTTGTCCGCATTGCCCTGCATCCCGGCGTCGGGGCGGTCGGGGCTAAGGTCATCGATAGCAATGAACACGTGATCGATGGCGGCCTGGTATTTGGCGGAAAGCGGTTGTTTAGCGTCGCGCATTTTGGTTACCATCGAAGCGAGACGGGAAATATGGGCCGAAATATGGTCATCGGAAACTACGCAGCGGTCTCGCTTTCATGTATGGCTATGCGGCGTGAGGAACTCGACGCGGTCGGAGGAATTGATCGTGAGTTCGGCGGCCGGTTTGCCAGTGCTGATCTTTGTCTGCGTTTGGGTGCTAGGGGCAAAAGGATAATTTTCGACCCATATGTAGAGATGCGTTTGCCAAAGGGGAAAGCTCTCACGCACCTATCCGAACCGACTCAGGCGGAGCGAAAACTGTTTGCGGAAAGATGGAGCTCGGTCATCGAACGTGACCCTTTCTACAACCCGAACCTTGATAACGAAGACGGCAGTTTCCTGATCGACATTTAGGGATTACGCCCGAGCGCAAAAACCTTGATCAACGCCAGGCCGGCAAAAAATCCGCCAATATGTGCGGCGTAGGCGACACCGCCGGTGCCCGTCGGGGTAAGGTAGCCGATTATTAGCTGATAGACGATCCATATCCCTAAAGCCACAAATGCCGGAACGGTCGTCACGAAATTGAAGATGATGGCCTTGATCGGTTTATTGGGAAACAGCAGCAGATAACCGCCGAGAACGCCGCTGATCGCCCCCGAGGCACCAAGCATCGGGACGATCGAATCCGGTCCCATCACGATCTGTGCCGCCGCCGCGGCCACGCCGCAAACGATGTAAAACACAGCGTAGCGAACGTGGCCGAGCAGATTTTCGAGATTGTCGCCAAAGATGAACAGGAACATCATGTTGCCGAAAATGTGCATGATGTCGCCGTGCATGAACATCGAGCTGAGAAAGTTGAAATAAACAGGTAAAGGCGAACCGAAGTGAGTGATCTGGAAGCTCTGGCCCATCCTGTCGGTCAGCACCTGTACTCCGGTCAGATCATGGCCCGATGTTATCTCAGCCGGCACAAGCGAAAACGCTGCGGTGAACGCCTCATTTGAGCCCATCTGCTGAAACAAGAGAAAGACGAGGACATTCACGGCGATGAACAGATAGTTCACCACCGGTTGGATCCGTCGATCGGAATTGTCGTCGCCTATAGGAAACATTCAGTTCGTCAAATTATTAGGTCGCAACGATCGGGCCGAGGCCGGTCACCTCTTGGAGTTCCGCCTCTTCACGCTCCCATTCCTCGTTGCGGAAAGCACCTTCCCACTTGGCGATGACGACCGTCGCGAGACAGTTGCCGATCACGTTGATGGCGGTACGTGCCATGTCCATCAGCTCGTCGACGCCGAGGATGAGGATGACGCCTTCGACGGGCAATGCAAACGACGCGAGCGTGCCGAGCAGGATGACGAGCGATGCACGCGGTACGCCGGCGACGCCCTTTGACGTCAGCATCAGCGTGGCGAGCATAATGATCTGCTGTGTCCACGACAGCTCGACGCCCGCCGCCTGAGCGACGAATATTGACGCCAGAGCAAGATAGAGTGTTGTGCCGTCGAGATTAAAGCTATATCCGGTTGGCAGCACAAATCCGACGATACGCCGCGGAACGCCAAGCCGGGCGAGGTTTTCCATCGCTTTCGGTAGAGCCGATTCGCTCGACGTGGTCGCGAATGCGATCGACGCCGGTGTCTTGACGGCGTTAAAGAAATCACGAAGCGGCACACGGAACGCCAGTGCGATCGGCAGCAGAACGACGGTTGCAAACACGATGAGTGCTCCGTAGAGCGTCAAAACGAGCGCACCTAGGTTTTTGAGTACCCCGAGCCCTTGTTCATTATGGGCAATGGTATAAGCCATTGCCGCACCGACGCCGACCGGTGCGAATTTCATTACGTACTCGGTAAAGCGGAACATGATATCCGCCAGCGATTGGCACCAGTCGACTACCGCCTTGGCCTTTGGCCCGATACCCGTTACGGCGAGTGCAAACAGGACCGAAAATACTACGATCTGCAGCACGTCGCCCTCAGCCATCGCCTTGATGATAGACGTCGGCGAAAGATGGGCGATGATGTCGCCAAAACTCTGCGGTTTTGCGGGCGGCTCGGGTGCGGTCAGGCCCTTGGCGGCTGCGCTGGCAGCGTCGGCTGCTCTTTGCGAGGCGATCGCCGATTGAGCGTCAGCCTCCGCCATGGCATTCGGGTTTGTCGCGGCCTGGGCACGCAACTCCTCAGCCTTTTTCGCCGCTTCAGTCGATTCTCTTGAGTAGTTTTGAGCCTTTTGTGCAAGTACCGCCTTGTCCTCGCCCTTGGCGATGCCTGCCAGCGATACGCCGTCGCCGGGGCGTGTAATATTGACCGCGGCAAGGCCGATGACCAATGCAAGTGTCGTCACGATCTCAAAGTAGATCAGAGCCTTGACCCCGATCCGCCCGACCTGCTTGATGTCACCCGTGCCGGAAATTCCGACGACAAGTGTCGCAAAGATCAACGGTGCGATGATCGATTTGATCAGATTGAGAAACAGCGTCGAAAGTGAGCGGATGAAAGACAACAGGGTCTGCGTCTCGATACCGAAAACGTGGTGGTCACCTGATTTTAGGTCGATCTCGCGTATAAGCCAGCCGAGAAAAATACCCAGCACAAGGCCGATCATGATCTTCCAGGTCAAAGAGACTTTTGGCAGTTTCATATTTGTTATTTGTCCATCCAAAGACTAGCGAAAAGAACCGAGTGTCATCGGATGAGAAGCAAGGGATGCGGGAGAGTGTAACAGAAATTCGCTATATTTGAAATCGCGTCAGGGCACCTGCCAAAAACAGTAAGAAACGCCCGCCAAACGATGTCAGCGAGGAGGTTCCGGTATCACGACCAAGGCAAGCCGCTCTAGGCCTTCAATTCCGCCGGGTGTTTGAGCAATTCGTAGCCTTCGCTTCTCGCGACAAAAGTCGCAGCCGTCAGGTCACCGACAACATTAAGCGTCGTTCGGCACATATCCAGGATCCTATCGACGCCGAGAATAATAGCGATCAACGCCGGGTCTATTCCGATCATGAAAAGAATGCCGATAATGAACGGTATCGAGCCGCTTGGCACCCCGGCCGTTCCGATGCCGCCGAGGATAGCAAGATAAACTACCATCAACTGAAGCGCGATGGTCAACTCGACGCCGGCCAACTGGGCAAGAAATAACACCGTCACGCCTTCGTAAAGTGCAGTGCCGTTCTGGTTCGCCGTCGCGCCGACCGTCAAGACAAAGCTGTTTATCTCTTTCGGGACGCCCAGATTCTCATGCGAAACACGCAAAGCGGTCGGAAGCGTCGCGTTTGATGATGATGTCGAGAACGCGGTCAGCATGACAGTCTCGATACGCTTAAAAAATTCAATGGGGCTGATTTTCGAGAGAAAGCGGATCGAAAGTGAATAAACGCCAAATAGGTGAATGCCCAGGCCCAAAAGCACAGTCACAACAAACCAGCCCAATGAAAACAGAAGCTCGAATCCAAATTGGGCAATATTATTGAAAAGGAGACAGGCGACCGCATACGGAGCAAATTTCATTATCATATCGATAACTTTTGCAGTTACGGCGAATAGCGATTCGTTGAACTTGACGAAAGGAGCCGATACGGCATCGGGCAGCAGAGTGATCGCGATGCCAATTATCAGAGCGAAGAACATGATATGGAGCATGTTAGGGCTCGTCCCCGACACCGAATTGAATACATTGCTTGGGACGATCGTCTTTACAACCTGCATCAACGCCGAATCCGATTTTACAGACTCGGCAGCTTTCACTTGGGCCTCGGTGGCGGCGGAGCCTGCGGTGCTGAATTCGGCCTTGAGTGCGGCTGCCGTATCCGGACTGATTCGTTCGCCGGGCCTGATCGTGTTAGCAAGCGTGAGCCCGATAACGACAGAAATGGTCGACAGGACCAGCGTGTAACCGAATGATTTCAAGCCGATTCGGCCGAGTTTTCGGATGTCGCCGATCCCGGCAACTCCGACTACCAGTGACGAAAAGACGAGCGGGATCACGATCATCAACAAGAGGTTTAGGAAAAGCTGGCCGATCGGGCGAGTGAAATTTTCCACGGTCCAGGAAACCCATGGATTTGTACCGCCGAGCGTCCAGTTCATCGCAAGGCCGCCGATGACACCGACTGCCAGGCCGATAAAGATCTTGGTATGCAGCGGCATTCCCTTTGGCCCGTCCGGGGTGTGGTCGTCGAGGTCGGTGGTAAGAGCAAGCTCGTATTCGTCGTATTTCAGCGTTTCATCGCTTTTATCGGTCATCTTAGATCTCTCCGTTAGTTAATTCGGGCAAAAAATAGGGCAAATAATGGGAAGAGGGCTCTGCAATTAAGGAATGACGAGATTTTACCAAAAATATCGCGATTCGGGAATTTTTTGATACGATTAGAGACAAATGTTCGAGTCAATTCATTTCGAATCGCACGGCCGTGCAACCACCAGTGCCTCAAAACCCGAGGTTTTGGAGAAACTGCGATCCATCGTTGGAGCTGAGAACGTGCTGGTCGACCCAGAGCGGGTCGAGCCGTATGGTGCTGACGCGGTCAAAGAAAAATTTCCGCCTGAGGCGGTCGTCTTTCCCGAGACGACGGCCGAGATGGTCGCTATACTCAAGCTTGCCAACGAATACCTCTTTCCGGTCACGGCTCGCGGCGGCGGCGTCGGGTACACGGGCGGAGCGGTGCCGATCGACGGCGGCATAGTCATCGGGACGGACCGGATGAATAAGATCATCGAGATCAACGCTGACGACCTGTACGCGATCTGCCAACCGGGCATCACGACCTACGGGGTTCAGCAGGCCGTCGAAAAACAGGGGTTGATGTTTGCACCGGACCCGGCGAGCTACAAGGATTCATTCATCGGCGGCAATATCGCCGAAAACGCGGGCGGTATGCGGACGCCGAAATACGGCGTCACAAAGCACCACGTGCTTGGCCTAGAGGTCGTCACCGCGACGGGCGAGGTCATCCGCACGGGCGGCAAGACGGTCAAGAACGTCGTCGGATTCGACCTGACGGGCCTGATGTGCGGCAGCGAGGGCATGCTCGGCATTATTACCGAAGCGACGCTCAAACTGCTGCCGATGCCCGAGGCGACGTCGACCGTCCGTGCCAATTTCCACTCGATGGAAGCTGCCTGTAAGGTGCTGACCAAATTTACGCCTGAGGGCCTGCTGCCCATGGCGATGGAGGTCATCGATAAGTTTTGCGTTGCCGCAGTCGAAGAAAATTTTGCGTTCGGCCTGTCGCCCGACGCCGCGGCGATATTGCTCGTTGCCGTTGACGGCTCGCGTGAGGAGGTCGAGCGGAACGCCGTGATGATCGAGCGGATAATCGGCGAAAACGGCGGCTTTGACATCCTGCGGGCACGATCGAAAGAGGAAGAGGACAAGCTCTGGGACGTCCGACGTGCGATCTCGCCGTCGCTGATGAAATACGGCACGCTCAAGATCAATGAGGACGTCGTTGTACCGCGTTCGCGTGTGCCCGAACTCGTCGCCCGCATCGAGGAGATCGGGAAACGGCACGACACGTTTGTCGCTAATTTTGGCCACGCCGGTGACGGCAATATTCACGTCAATTTTGTCATCGATCGCGACAATCCGGACGAGATCGCCCGTGCCCGTAAATGTGTCGCCGAGACCTTTGCCCTCTCAGTCGAACTCGGCGGCACAATCTCAGGCGAACACGGCATCGGCTACGTAAAATCAGCCTACATGGACTACGCCCTCGACAAACCGACGATCGAGATCATGAAAGGCATCAAAGATCTCTTCGACCCGAACGGCATTTTGAATCCGGGAAAGATGTTTGTGTGAACACTTGTAGACATCAATGGACATCCGAATCAGACAAGTTCGACAGGTTATAGATGAACTTGCGCTTACCGATCGGGCCGATAACGATACAAAGGAGATCATCTTTGATCGAGAACTCGATAAGATAAAAAAACTGGATCGCGACGGAATAATTGACGTGGTGCGGACGGCAATTGGAAACAACCCCAAGCGCAAGCGTTTTGCACCATTTGTTTTTTCCGCATTGTGCGATGTTGAGGGAATTGAGGATGTCTTTTCGGAACTGCTTGAGTCGTCCGACGATTTGGGTCGAAGCTGCATTATTCAAACCATTGGGTTACGAAAAATACATGATCTTGTTGGTGTTTTGAACCGCCATTATTATCGCGAAACCGATGATTTTTGTAAGGACATGACGCTACATGCACTTGGAGTTATTGCGGACGAAAGTAGTCTGACCATTTTTCGCCAACTGATGCATGACAAAGACCATAGCTATAGGTGGCGCATTCTTTCAGCATCCCATCGTTTCGCGTCCGCAGAATTTAAGGACTATTTGACCGGCGTATTTCATGACGAATCAACTAAACCCGACTATAAGATCATGGCCGCGTGGGGTTTGGCAAAACTTGGCGAAAGTAGGCCATACGATTATTTGGTGTCGATGTTGGATGATCCTGAAATAAGGACCACGACGTTTTATGATCCTGGCCACTCCCTTCGAGCTGCTCAGGCGATCTCCGATATCAATGGCTGGGATTTCGAGTGGAATGCAGTTTCGGTGAAGCTCGTGCGGCAGAAGTTAGCTGAGCAAAAATCGTGCTAGAATCGCAGGGTAGGAGTTAGAAATGCAGGGAATAAAATACGTTACCAACGAAGACGGCAAACGTGTCGCCGTGATGATCGATCTCAAGAAGCACGGGGAACTTTGGGAAGATTTTTATGATGGTTTAACGGCAAAAAAACGTGCTGACGAGCCGCGTGAATCATTAGAGGCAGTAAAAGACCTTCTTAAACGAAAAGGTAAGTTGAATGGCTGATTATTCGATTACCTTTGCAAGGTCGGCTCGCAAGGAACTCGAATCGCTATCAAATTCTCTAATAAAGAGAATTTTCTCACGGATCGAGTCTTTAGCCGATTCTCCACGACCAACCGGATGCAAGAAACTAAAAGGGACTGAAGAGCTCTGGCGCATCAGGGTCGGCGACTATCGAGTTGTATATTCAGTTGATGACAAGTTGCGGATAGTTGATGTTATTGCGGTTCGTCATCGAAATCAGGCGTATAGCTAATTGTCCTATGAAGATATTCGGCGTTGGATTGCTCTGCCTCACGGCAGCTTTTCTTTCATATTCACCGGTTAATGCCCAGTCAAAAAAGACCATCATTCTCGTACGTCATGCGGAAAAGGATATTTCGGCGACGGCGGATAAGGTCGATCCGGAACTGACGGCGGATGGACGAAAACGGGCTGAACGGCTCGTCAAGGTCATCAAACGGTACAAGCCCGGTGCGGTCTATTCGTCTAACTACAAGCGGACGCGGGACACGGCGGCACCGACGGCGGCGTGGCGAAAAAAGACGGTCGAGATCTACGACACTAAGAAACTGCCCGAGCTTGTCGACAAAATGTTGTCGTCGAAAACCAAACGCCATCTCGTCGTCGGGCACAATACGACGACGCCCGGTCTCGCCAATCTGCTGATCAAAGAGGAGAAATACAAACCGCTGCCCGAGAGCGACTATACCAAGATATGGATCGTCAAGATCCGTAATGGCAAGCTGAAGAGTGTCGAGGTGGTCGAGTATTAGGACGATAAGGATGGACGTGAACGTGATCAAGAGCAGATTGAGATATCTAATTAGCGTTGCCACAATGTGCGTTGCGGCCGTCGCCGCAATAACTGTGGACGTGAACGCTCAAAAGGCGACTCCGGGCGATATCTTTTGGGGCGAACTCGAAAAGCTGTGCGGCAAGGCGTTTGCCGGTACGATCGCAGCGGACACGAGCAGCAGCCCGGATTTTGCCGGTAAGCCGCTTGTCATGCACGTACGGTCCTGCACGAGAAATGTGATCCGCATACCGTTTCACGTCGGCGATGACCGTTCGCGAACGTGGGTGCTGATGAGAAAAGGCGGCCGGATCCTGCTCAAACACGATCATCGCCACAAGGACGGAAAACCCGACGCCGTGACGATGTATGGCGGTTGGACGACCAATCCGGGAATGGCAACGCGGCAATTTTTCCCGGCTGACGAAGAAACCGCAAAGGTCGTGCCGCCGCCTGCCGGAAACGCCCCTTCGGCAGCCGCAAACGTTTGGTGGGTCGAGCTCGTGCCGGGCGAATATTTTACCTACAACCTGCGGCGTCTCGGCGGTGACCGGCTTTTCACGGTCAAGTTCGACTTGAAAAACGAGGTCGATGCTCCACCTGCACCCTGGGGATCGAAAGACTGAACGGCCTGAGCCGATCTGATCACGTATGAGCGTACCCAACTATTACCAGCCGATAATGCCGTACATCGTGGTCAGCGATGCGGATGCTTTCATCGATTTCATAAAGAGGGTGTTTGACGCCGAGGAGCGGCTGGTTGTCCGCAACCCCGACCAGACGATCAGCCACGCCGAGTTTGGCCTGAATGGCGGTACGATCCTGTTTGGCCAGTCGAGCGAGGTGTGGCCGCCTTTCCCGTGTGCGATGTATCTGGTGACGCAGAGCGTCGATCACATTTACGAACGTGGGCTAGAAAACGGGGCAGTCGGCAATCAGGAACCGGGCGACCGCGGATATGGCCAGAGCGCAGGATTTATGGACAAATTCGGCAACCAATGGTGGCTGAACTGGCCGGATCACGGTTAGCCGCCGCCGAGCTTATTTCTTGTTTGTAGTTTTGGCGAAATAGCCCTGTCGATGCGTCACCTTGACCTTGTCTTTCGCGAGCACCTGATTAGCTAACTGGATCTCGATCTTGCGGTAAGAACCGTCACGCTTTTGATCTGACGGCTCATAGGCGATCAGGTACTGCGAACGCATCTCGTCCTGGATCTGTTTGAACGCCTCACGCAATTCGCGTTCGTCACGCGGAAAATATGCCCGGCCGCCCGTGCGCTCCGAGAGTTTATTGAGCGAACCTTTATCCACGCCGCTGTAAAAATTATCGCCAATGCCAATTGAGTAGATTATCGCCTCGGCCTTGAGGGCGGCCTGAACGGCGTCGTCGAGCTTTTTCTGGCCTGAAGTGTTGTAACCGTCCGAGAGCAGGATGATCGCACGCCGCGTTTTTTCTGGTGCCGGCCCGAGGATCTCGTCGGCGGTGACCCAGATCGAATCCCAAACTGCTGTCGAACCCGCGACCATTTGATTGTCACCCGAGATCGGCGGTGTTCCGGCGATAACGCCGCCACCGACATATCCCGAAGGTGCGACAAACTGCACGCGGTCGATGGCCCGGCGCAGACGCGTTAGGTTGTTGGTCATGCCCTGTTCGAGCGTCGATTCGCCGGTAAATGAGATGATCGAGACCTCGTCCTTGGCCGGACGCACGACCGACTCGAGGAACGAGATCGCGGCCGATTTTTCTTCGGGCAGTGTGCGTTCCTGCGAGATGCTGGTGTCGATAAGGATCGCCAGACTGAGCGGCAGATCCACCTGACGGGCAAACGCCACGATCTCCTGCGGTTGGCCGTTTTCGAGAATGCGGACATCGCCCTGTTTTAGGTCGGTCAGCAAACGGCGGTTGCGGTCCTGAGCGGTAAAGAGCACATTGACGACCTCGGTATCGACCTTGATGATCTCGTCGTCCTCTGTCGGTGTAGGTGTAGGCGTTGCCTTTGCAGCCTGGCCCTGATCCTGCTGAGCAGCCGCCGGGACCGAGCCCAGCAATGCCGCCGCCGCAAAAGCGAAAGCTGCAAACGCGAAAATGACCTTGTACCTGATCGACATGTTAATACTCCTCTTGTCGTTACTTAAGACTGTCTTTAATCGCCCGATAGCTCGTCTTGGTCCGGATCTTGAGATCTTTGCCCTTTTCCTTGTCGGCAAACCTGACCTCGATCTTGCGATCCTTGCCGTCGTAATTCTGGTTGGCGGGGCGATAGGTAATGATGTACTGCGACCTCAACTCCTGTGAGATGCGGGTGAACGCACGCTCGAGCTCGATCATGTCGCCGGTAAAGAAGGCCTCACCGCCGGTCTCTTCGCAAAGCTGCGTCAGAAACTTGTCGCCCTTGTCTTTGACGGTTCCCGCCTCGACGCCCGGAACGGTGCCGAGAAATCCGGCCTTGGTAGAGATGCCAAAGATGGTCGTTTCGGTTCGCTGTGCAATATCGATAGCGTCACGCAGCTCGGCACGGCTGAAGGTGTCGTCGCCGTCCGTGATCAGCACGATCACTCGCCGGCCCGGCACGTTGCGGAGCTTTTCATCCGAAAACTGCCACACAGCGTCATAGAGCGAGGTCTGCGAACCGACCTTTTTGACCTTGTCAACAGCACGGTCGAGCAAGTCGAGCTTATCCGTAAAGTCCTGGCGAAGCGTAACCTCATGGTCAAACGTCATGAATGCGGCCTTGTCCTTGCGGAGCCGCGTCACCGTGTAGATAAAGTTCTTTGCCGCTTCTTTCGAAAAGCCGATCTTGCCGGCCGTCGACGGCGACGTGTCCATCAGGACGCCGACAAACACGGGCGGATTTGTCTTTTCATCGGAAAAGAAAGTCACCTCTTGTTCGACGCCATCTTCGAGCACGATAAAATCGCCCTTGTTGAATCCCGAAATGAGCTTGTTCTTTTGCGTCACCGTTACGGGCAGTCGCACCTCAAAGATCTTGGTCACGCCAGGGTCGTCGGACGCGGCAGGCGTCGGTGCCGGAGTCGGGGTTTGAGCGGCGGCCATCGCGGCAAACGAAAACGTCAGAACGATCGCGGCAAAAATAGAACGGTAAATAACTCTCATAAACGGTAGTTTCACTTCCACCTTGTAAATACGCTAGTTTCGATGCATTAGTAAGGGCTGATGTTGCCTTTGTGCAACCTCGAAGTATAGCAAAAATGGGCCGGAACCACACGGAAACCGCGGTTTCCCCGTACATGCCGTTGCGCCGGTCAGAGCTTTCGCGTAAAAATTAAGCTTCTGCAAAAATATATGAATCCGAACATTTTCAGGGAATACGACATTCGCGGCATTGTCGGCCAACAGTTGACGACCGAAACCGTGGCGACGCTCGGCCGTGCGATCGGCACATTTTTTAGCCAAAACGGCGCCCGCCGAATAGCCATTGGGTACGACGCGCGTGTCAGCTCACCCGAATTTTGCGGCCTGCTGACCGAAGGGTTTACGGCTTCGGGCCTAGACGTGGTCCTGATCGGCATGGTGCCGACGCCGGTTCTCTATCACACGGTATTTACGCACGACGTCGACGGCGGCGTGATGATCACGGGTTCGCATAATCCGCCCGACCATAACGGTTTCAAGATATGCCTCGGCAAATCGACGCTGTTCGGTTCGCAGATACAGGAGATAAAAGAGATCGCTTTCGCCGGCGAATTTGCAACAGGCAGCGGCAGCATCAGCACGATCGAAGTACTCGACGAATATTGCCGCGATATCGTTTCGCGGATATCACTGGGCCCGCGCAAGCTAAAAGCGGTGGTTGACGCCGGAAACGGCATGGGCGGCGTGACCGGCGTACCGGTTTACCGCGAACTCGGCATCGAGATGGTCGAGTTTTTCACCGAACCGGATTCGAACTTTCCCAACCATCATCCCGATCCGACCGTGACGGAAAATCTCGAAGACACGATCAACGCCGTTCGTGCGACCGGTGCCGACCTGGGCATTGCGTGGGACGGCGACGGAGACCGCATCGGCGTCGTCGATGAGACAGGACGCATCATTTGGGGCGACGAACTGATGGTCCTGCTGTCCCGCTCGATCCTGGAAACAACGCCGGGAGCGACGATCATCGCCGAGGTTAAATGTTCGCAGCGGCTATATGACGATATCGCCGCACACGGCGGCAACGGCATAATGTGGAAAGCCGGACATTCGCTGATCAAGGCAAAGATGAAAGAAACGCAAGCCGCACTCGCCGGCGAAATGAGCGGCCACATCTTTTTCGCCGACCGATTTTACGGCTTTGACGACGCAACCTACGCCGGCGCCCGCGTGCTCGAAATACTCTCGAAAACCGACAAACCGCTCTCCGAACTGCTCGCCGATCTGCCACAGAGCTCGTCGACGCCCGAGCTGCGCGTAGATTGCACCGACGAATCGAAGTTCGACGTGGTCGCAAAGGTTGCCGAATATTTCGCCCGTGACCACGAAGTAATTACTATCGACGGTGCCCGCATTCTCTTTGAAAACGGCTGGGGTTTGGTCCGTGCGTCAAACACACAGGCGATACTCGTACTGCGTTTTGAGGCAAACTCGGACGTGGCTCTTGCCGAAATCAGAGAGATCGTCGAGTCAAAGGTTGCCGAGACAATTGCCGCCCAAGACTAAGACCTCGCTGAGGATTGATACCATTGCGCGGTTCTTTACGCCTTACCTTATGGTCAGGTCCACGGCTATTGGCCATGGCCGGAACATTGCTTTGGGAGGTTTCGTTATTGTCAACATGAAATTTGTATCAACATCCAGATTCGCACTTTCGTTTTTTGCAATTGTCCTAATTTCAGCAGCAGCTTTTTCGGCTGAGCCGGTCAAATTCAGGGTTAACGTCGATGCGGCGGTCGCGGGCGGTGAGCCGCTGTCGGGCCGTCTGCTGATCTTTATGAAAAAGGACGACGGTAAGCCGACCGATGGATTTGGCATCGACCAGATGGATCCGAACGCGGTCTTTGTCTCGGGAACCGAGGTGACCAACCTGACGTCCGGACGGACGGTCGAGATCAATGCGGACACGCTGGCGTTCCCGTCCGCCTTCTCGTCGGCACCTGCTGGAGAGTATTTGATCTTTGCGTTGCTCGACCGCGACCATTCGTTGACCTACAACGGTCCGGGCAGCGGCGATATTTACAGCAAGGTAGTTAAGATGACGATGCCCACGTCGGGCTCAGAGCTGACGCTTTATAAGGCGATACCCGAACGCAAGCCGACGGTTCCGGCCAATGTCCGCCTTGTCGAATTTGAGAGCCCGACGCTCTCGGCGTTCTGGGGACGCCCGGTCAAGATGAAAGCAAGCGTAATATTGCCGCCAAGTTATGACAAAAGTAAGCAGAAGTATCCAACTGTATTCAACGTCAGTGGCTACGGCGGTTCGCATCTGAACGCGCTTCGCGGAGCGGCGGCCCGCGAAAAGGAAATGATCGAGGGCAAACGGCCCGAGATGATCAGCGTTTTTCTTGAGGCACAGACATCGATGGGGCACCATGTTTGGGCGGATTCGGTCAACAACGGGCCGTGGGGAACGGCACTCATCAAGGAGTTCATCCCATATCTCGAAAAGCAGTTTCGCATGGACGCCAAGCCGTCGGGACGTTTCCTGACCGGGCACTCGTCAGGCGGTTGGTCAACGTTGTGGATAATGGTCACGAACCCGGAATTCTTTGGCGGCACGTGGTCGACGGCGCCAGATCCGGTCGATTTTCGAAATTTTACCGGCCCTGACATCACCAAAACCACGCCGCAAAATGCGTATGTGGACGCAAGCGGCAAGGAATACAACCTGATGCGAATGGGCGGCAAAGAGCTGATGTCGTTCAGGCAGTACGCTCAGCAGGAACGCGTGCTCGGGTATTATGGCGGTCAGATGGCGTCGTTTAACGCGGTGTTTTCACCGAAGGGCCCGGACGGACAGCCGATGCAGCTATTCGATCTTGACACAGGCCGTATCGACCCCACGGTTCAGGCAGCGTGGCAAAAATACAACATTTCCAAGCTGCTGATCGACAACTGGAAGACGCTCGGGCCGAAACTGAAGGGCAAGATCCACATCATCGTAGGCACCGCCGACACGTTTCATCTCGACGAATCGGTTCGCCTGCTCGATGCCGAACTCAAAAAGCTCGGCAGCGACGCTAAGATCGAATACGTCGAGGGGCGCGACCATTTCAATCTCTACGAGGGCGGTTTAGGCGACCGCATCGCCAACGAGATCTATGCGATAGCCAGGCCGAAAGCGAAGGCAGTCGCAAAATGAGGATCCTTTTTGTTGGCGGAACTCCACTGAGAAACGCGATCAAATTTCAATGAAATCTGACGGCCCAATTGTCTCGATGACTGCGTCGATCCTGGTTATCAGTGATATCACGACAGGGATCTGATTACTTGGAAGAACGATGAATGCTATCCGTCTCCCGGAAAGATTTTGCTGATATCGAAGGTTCTTGTCTGAGGTGATAAATATATCAAAGTCAGATTCGGCGAGGGTTAGCAATGCGCCGTTTTTCGTGCCGGACCAGCCCATATCTTGAACCGTTAGGATATTACGGTTCGGGAGCCGCTTTTTGACAATGCTTGGGACGCACTCGTCAATCAAGATCTTCATGGGGCGAGTTCCAATGGATTTAAGCTAGATTTGAAATGCTCGAGCACCTCGACTACCTGTTCACGAGTGACGGTCGGGAAATTCTCGAGAAACTCATCGATCGATACACCAACCTCCAAATTGTCCAATAAGGCGGAAACGGGAACTCGTGTGCCTTCAAAAACAGCGATTCCGCTTAGCACGTCTTTATCGACCGTGATAGGTACGACCTTTTCTGCAATCATGATGTCTGCCTCCGACACGTTAATAATCGCACGAAACTGAACCTTGCCCCAAATATTTATTCACCCAAGTAGGAAATACGAACGCCTTATCAACTTTCGTTAACTTTCAGCACCGCCAAGAACGCCTCTTGCGGGATCTCGACGCGGCCTACTTTTTTCATTCGCTTTTTGCCCTCTTTTTGTTTTTCGAGCAGCTTGCGTTTTCGGCTGATGTCGCCGCCGTAGCATTTGGCGATAACGTTCTTGCCCATTGCCTTGACGGTTTCGCGGGCGATGACCTTGTTGCCGATGGCGGCCTGGATGGCGACCTCGAACATCTGCCGCGGGATGAGTTCCTTCATCTTGGCGGTCAGCAGACGGCCTTTTGCGGCAGCTGTGTCGGTGTGCAGGATGATCGAGAGAGCATCGACCGGCTCGCCCGAAACGAGAACGTCGAGCTTGACCAGTTTGCTCGCCTGATAACCCGAAACATGATAATCGAGCGACGCGTAACCCTTTGAAACGCTCTTGAGACGGTCGTAAAAATCGAGAACGATCTCGTTCAGCGGCAGCTCGTAGACGAGCATCACGCGGTCGGTCGTTATGTATTCAAACTTTCTCTGGACGCCGCGTTTTTCGTCGAGCAATGGCAAAATACCGCCGAGATAAGCGTCGTTGGTGAGGATCGTCGCTTCGATAAATGGTTCTTCGATCTTGGTGATGCGGCTGGTGTCGGGCATCTTTGACGGGCTGTCGATCTCAGCCACCTCGCCGTCGGTCGTCGTCACGCGGTAACGCACGCCGGGTGCGGTCGTGATCAGTTCGAGGTTAAATTCGCGTTCGAGCCGCTCCTGGATGATCTCCATGTGGAGCAGCCCGAGAAAGCCGCAGCGGAATCCGAATCCAAGTGCGGTCGAAGATTCCGGCTCATAAAAGAACGACGAATCATTCAGCCGCAGCTTGTCCATCGCATCCCGAAGGTCCTCGTACTGCACGGCGTCGATCGGATAAAGCCCGGCGAAAACCATCGGCTTTACTTCCTTAAATCCCGGAAGAGCCTCGGCGACGGGACGTGCGGCATCCGTGATCGTGTCACCGATCTGCACGTCGGCTACCGTTTTGATCGAGGCGGTCAGAAACCCGACCTCACCCGGCCCGAGTTCGCCGATCGGTGTCGGACGCGGCCGGTTAACGCCAATGGTCTCGGTCAAATACTCGCGGCCGGTGTTAAAAAACTTGATCTTGGTGCCTTTCTTGAGAGTTCCGTCAATGACCCTAAACAAAACGATCACGCCGCGATACGAGTCGTACCAACTGTCGAATATCAGGGCTTTGAGCGGTGCGTTCCGGTCGCCCTTTGGCGGCGGGATCCTGGCGACGATCGCTTCGAGTACGTCCTCGACCCCGAGACCTGATTTGGCGGATGTCAGCACAGCGTCGCTAGCATCGAGCCCGATAATGTTCTCGATCTGCTCTTTGATGCGGTCGGGTTCGGCGGACGGAAGATCGATCTTGTTGAGGACCGGCACAAGTTCGAGGTCATTTTCGATCGCGAGATACGTATTGGCCAGTGTCTGAGCCTCGACACCCTGTGACGCATCGACGACCAGCAGAGCTCCCTCACAAGCGGAGAGAGAACGCGATACTTCGTAAGAAAAATCAACGTGTCCGGGCGTGTCGATCAGATTGAGAACGTAATCTTTGCCGTCATTTGCCTTGTAATCGAGCCGGACAGCGTGCGATTTGATCGTAATGCCGCGCTCGCGCTCTAGATCCATATTGTCGAGCATCTGCGCCTCCATATCACGCTCGGCGACGGCGCCCGTCAATTGGAGCAAGCGGTCAGCCAGGGTCGATTTGCCGTGATCGATATGGGCAATGATTGAAAAATTTCTGATCAGTTCGGTATTCATACGCTAAGCGAAACTGAAATTGTAACAAAACCGCCGTAAATACGCACTTTCATTAAAATCGATAAGGCGGCGCAGGAAAAAATCTTTGCTCTTAAAGGCAAAGATTTGTTACACTTATTAAATATCAGAGCCATTTATTTTTTGACGCATTTTTTTGCGTAGGAGGAACTTATGAGAAACGAATACGAACGAGAAGAGACCAGTATTGCCACGAAATTGTCATATTTGATCATCGGCGGCGGCATCGGAGCTGTTTTGGCACTGCTGTTCGCTCCGAAATCCGGCGTAGAGCTTCGCGGCGACATTGCTGACGTCACCCGCAAGGGTATCGAAAAGAGTAAAGAAACGGCTGCTCAACTTCAGGAAAAGGCAGGCGAATATTACGAAGTTTCGCGTGAAAAGGCCGGCGAATTTTACGAGACCGCACAAGAGAAAGCTACCGATCTAGCAGAAAAAGCAAAAGCCGCTGCGGCCCGCACGGCAAATCCTTTTTCAGCCGCTATCGAAGCCGGAAAGGACGCATATACCGAAGAAAAGCGTAAGAACGAGACCAAATCGATCACTGAGGGCCGCGCGAGCTACCCGATCAAGACCGAAGAAGGTAAGTAAGTCATGAACCCGAACGACCCGCAATTTTGGATGATGGTCTCGTCGATCATCACGGCAATTTGTTTTATCGTAATGGCGATCTCGCTGATCGCGGTTGCGGTTACGGTTAAACGGGTTGTGGGCACGGTCAAGCGGATCGAGGAGCGCGTCGAACCGCTGATCACCAAGGTGGATGCTATCAGTCTTCAGGGCCGGGAGATATCGGTGCATTTTAACGAGATCTCGGCCAACCTGTCGACCGCGACCAAATACCTGGCTGAGTCGACCGAGTTGATCAAGGAAGAAGTTGCCGAGCTGAGAGTGCTCGTCGGCCAGACTGCGATCACGGCCAGAGACAAGGTCGAAATGGTCAGCCGCTCGATCGACCGCACGCATTCGCAGGTGCTCGACACTACCGAATTCGTCAATCAGAAGATCGTCGTTCCAGCACGCGAGATCGCAGCTGTAATGGCTGGCGTCAAAAAAGGCCTCGAGGTGCTGTTTGCACCCGCACCGAAGCAGATCGATCGCGTGTACATGGACGACGAGATGTTTATCGGATAGTTACTAACGACAAATCAACGACAAAAATGGTGCCCGAAAGAGCACCATTTTTATTTGTAGGTCGATAAGATACTGGTTTGTGTGACGATCAGGCTTCGAAGGTTATCTCGGCGTTTTGCAGAACACTCAGTTCATTTCGGGAGACACGTTCGAGTAGTTTGGGGTCGTCAAACATCTTAAGGAGGCCGTTGACGATGGCGTAACGCGGTTCCTCGGCAATGCTTACCGGGAGTTTGATAAACGAACGCATGTACTGGTCGATACCCTCGAGCATTGCGCCGCCGCCGGTCAGGATGACGCCGCGGTCATAAATGTCGGCCGCGACCTCGGGCCGCAGTTCGGTCAGTGTGTCTTTAACCCGCAGAGCAATGCGGCGGACGATGCCTTCGACGATCGCATACATTTCGCCGGACGTCACCTCGACCGCAGCCGGGCTGCCGGTTTGAACGTCACGCCCGCGAACCTCCATCGAAACAGAGATATCCTCGGGCAAATACGCTGACGAAAAATTGGTCTTCAGATGTTCGGTCGTTTCTTCGCCGACCTGCAGCCCTCGATGGCGCCGAAGGTGTGTCGCGAGAGCCTCATTGATCGCATTACTGCCGTAACGTTCAGATGTCGAATGAACGACCGAGCCCTTGGCAATAAACGCTATGTTGGTCGTGCCCGCACCGATATCGACGATCGCGGTCGCGCGTTTGTCGGTCGGCAGAACGCCGGCTCCAAATGCTGCGGCCAGGCCCTCTTCCATCATAAAGACCTTTCCGATGCCGGCCTCGTCCGCTGCGTTCAGAAGAGCTCGTTGTTCGACGTGCGTGACGTCTGAGACCATGCTCATCACCGCCTGCAGCGAGATATTCGATCCGCCGGTCTTTGCCTTTTTCACAAAGTGGGCGAGCATCTTTTTGGTGCGTTCAAAATCGGCTACCACGCCGCCCGTGAGCGGAGCCTTAACGACCACGTCGCGGCCCTCACGGCCCGACATCTCAGCCGCCTCAATGCCAAAGGCGACGATCTCCTCGGTATTTTCATTGATCGCGACAAGCGACGGCTCATCCAGGACAACACCGCGGCCCTTGACGGCAATAATCGTGCTTGCGGTCCCAAGGTCGATCGCCATCGAATCTGTGACAAGTTTTTTAAGCGATGAGATCTTCAGCATAAAAGAGCTTCCCTCAATGATACTTAGTGCATTATATGCTTAATTGGTATTAGCTGCCAAAAAAAGTCAGGCCCACTTCACTTCGAAAAGATCGACCGGCTGCAGCCTGTTCTTGACCGTCAGCGGTTCGTGTGATGCCACGGGAAAGATGTTGCCTGAGGCGGCAACGGTTGCCTCGCTCAATAAAATTTGACCGCCGATCGCGTTTTGTTCGAGCCGGGCGGCAAGATTGACCGTGTCGCCTATCGCCGTGTACTCGGATCTTTGCTCAGAGCCGATATAGCCGATCGTCGCTTCGCCCGTGTGCAGCCCGATGCCTACCTGAACCGGCGCGTAGCCGGCCGCACGTAGTTCCTCGTTAAGCGGGATCATCCGCTTTTGCATCGCAACCGCCGCCTTTACAGCATTTACGGCGTCTACGGGCGTTGCCGTCGGGGCACCGAAGATAGCCATCAGGCCATCGCCGATGTATTTGTCCAGCGTTCCACCGTGAGCGAAGATTATCTCGGTCATCGCCGTAAAGTAGCGGTTGAGCAATCCGACGACCTTTTCAGGATTCGTGCGTTCCGAAAGTGCCGTAAAACCCCGAATGTCGGCAAAAAGCACCGTGATCGTTTGATTGGCACCACCGAGACGGAAGGAATCGGGGTTTTCGAGCAGCTGCTTGACGACATACTCGGGCATGAAGCGGCTGTAATTTGCCCGTGCGACCTCTTCGCGTGCGAGCCGTTTGTGAGCTCGAACGGTTTCTACCGTAACTGCGGTCTGGGCGGCGACGGCACTGATCAGTTCCAGGTGATCGGGCGTGAACGCGGCGAACGGGTCGAGTCGGTCGGCATAGATCACGCCGTGAACATTGGATTCGGTAATAAGCGGAGCACAGATCGTCGAACGAACGCCCTGCGAAACGATCGACTCGGCGCCGAAAAATTGCTCGTCGGTCTTGGCGTCCTGAGAAAGCAGGGCCACTTTGTCACGCATCACTTTTTGGGTGATGGTGCGGCTGACGGTCAGCTTGTCGGTCAGATTTTCAAACTGAGCGTCACGTGTCCTGGCACCGATCTGAAACAGGCTGTAATCGAGGATCTTGCCGTCGACGGTCTCGTCGGCGAGAAGTGCGACTACGCGGTCGGCCGGCGTGCCGCGAAAGATAAGGTCGGTCGCCTTTTCAAATATTTCCTTGAGGTCAAAGACGGTCCCGAGCGTTCGGCTCATCTCAAAGAGCAGTTCTAGCATGCGTGCCTTGCGCCGCAACACCTTTAGCTCCTCGGGCGTCGCGGTCGGCGATTCCATCGAGAGATGCGATTGTCGGCCGATGATCTCCTTGGCGGACATCTGCACCTGAGTGTGACCGAGCGGGGCGTCGTCGTATTTGATCCCTGCCGGGGCGGGCGTCGGGACAACCGGGGATCCGGCGTTTATCGTAGCGGCGTCGACGGTAAAGGCGACCGCCGGCATCTCCGTCCGGACGGGCGGCGAAGCAACGGGTGCCGCAAGTTTCTTAAACTCAATACTGCTTTCGCCGATCGTCACTATATCGCCGGAGTCGAGGATCTTTTCTAGCTGCGGTGTGCCGTTCACGAAAACACGGTTGACGCTTCGGAGTAATTCGCCGTTTTCGTGGTAACCGTCCACCAGCTTGAACTGCCCGCTGGTGGCGTCGATAAAAGCGTGTTTCCGCGATACACGACGGTCGTTAAGCACGACGTCGTTTTCTTTAGAACGCCCGATAGAATAAACACGGCCGGGCATCGCACCAAATTCCCAGGTGCGGCCGTTCGGTTCTGTAATGGTCAAAATTGCGCTCACGATAGGCGATATTGTAATTCGTCACAGAGCAATTGTGAATCTCCGTATGACATAATTGAAAAGACTTACTTGAACACATCGATGATCTATCTCGACAACAACGCAACAACGCCGATCGCTCCCGAGGTTTTGGACGCAATGAACGCGGTTTTATCTGAAACCTATGGAAACCCGTCCTCAGGCCACAGCGCAGGCCGTGCGGCTCGGGCCGTCGTCGACGCGGCACGGGCGGACGTCGCGGCGATGCTCGGTGCGGCTGACCCTGGCGAGATAGTTTTTACCGCGTCCGGAACTGAGGCCGACAACTGGTCGATATTCGGTGCAATCGAGATGCAGCCCGTTCGTAAGCACATTGTGACTACGACGGTCGAACATGAGGCGGTTCGGAAATCGATCGACCTGCTCGAACGCCGCGGGTGCGACGTCACAAGGATCGGCGTCGATCAAAATGGCCGGCTCGATCTTGACGAATTGCGGAACAGCCTTCGCGGCGACACCGCAATCGTTTCCGTCATGCACGCCAACAACGAAACCGGCATATTGTTTCCGATCAGAGAGATCGGCGAGATCGTAAAGCAACATTCGCAGGCACTGTTTCACGTCGACGGCGTCAACGCCGCGGGCAAGGCACCGCTCGATCTGAGCGCGACCAATATCGATCTCTACGCAGTTTCGGCTCACAAATTTTACGGGCCAAAAGGCATCGGGGCATTGTATATCCGCGACGGCGTCACGCTGCCGCAGATATTGATCGGCGGTGGCCAGGAGCGCGGCCGCCGTGCGGGAACCGAGGCTGTCCATCAGATCGCCGGCATGGGTGCGGCGGCAAAGCTCGCAGCCTCGACGCCAAAAGAGCAGATCTCAAAGCTGCGTGACCGCCTCGAATCGGCGATACTCCGCACGGTGCCCGAAGCATATCTGAATGGAACGGCGGACGTGTCCGTCCGTCTGCCAAATACATCCAGCATCTCGTTCGCTAAGACAAACGGCGAAATGTTAATGTCGCGGCTCGACGACCGCGGCATCTGCGTCTCGACAGGTTCAGCATGTAATTCGCAAGGAAACGTTGCCTCGGCCGTTCTGCAAGCGATGGACGTTCCTTATGAGCGTGCGATGGGCTCGATCAGGTTTTCGGTCGGCCGATATAATACGGAAGCTGAAATCGAGCAATTGCTCGAAATCTTGCCGGGCATCGTCGGCGACATCAGAGCGATAGCCGGAATTTATTGATCTCAGGAGAAATTTGTGAAGAAACAGTTACTATTTTGTTCGTTTGTTTTAGCTTTGGTATTTGGTATCAGTGCGGCGTCGACAGAGGTTGCTGCGCAGACCGATGAACCGATCGCCGGCGGTTATGGTGACGCGTCGGCGACCGACAAAGAAGTGAAAAGTGCTGCCGCCTTTGCCGTGAAAACTCGCAGCAAGAACACAAAGCGAACGATCACGCTTGTCAAGATCCTCAAAGCCGAACTGCAAGTGGTTGCCGGCCTGAATTACCGTATTTGCATGACTGTTCGCGAGGGCCGCACCACACGCACTGCAACCGCCGTCGTCTACCGCGACCTGCAGAATCGCAAATCGCTCAGCCGCTGGAAGAACGGTGCCTGTACAGATTTGTAAAATTAACTATGCAGCCTTGGCGATGCCGTATCTTGTAAGTTTGAGGTAAAGGCCGCGCCGGGTCAGGCCGAGTTCTCCGGCGACGCGTGAAATGTTCCAGTTGTGACGGGCGAGTGACGCTTTGATCAGTTGCATCTCGAGTTCGGAGACCGCTTCTTCGAGCGTGCCGCCTTCGGAAATGTTAGCGAACGGAGAAAACACACCGTCATAGGACGCGATCGGCTTGACATTGCTGTCGAGGTCGAACGGTGTCAGCGGCTGAGCACTGCGTTTTAGTTCGGGCGACAGGTGGTCGGGCGTGATGACCTCATTGTCGACGGCGCGGGCGACGATCCGCTGGATCTCGTTGCAAAGCTGGCGGACATTGCCCTGCCAATTACATACCATCAGCAGATCGATGGTCTGCGGCGTGAACGTCACATTGTGCTTAGAAAACCGCGACGAGTAGTGGTTTACGTAGTAATTAATGATCGGCGGTATCTCGGCACGGCGTTCGCGAAGCGGCGGCACACGCAGGCGGATGACGTTCAGGCGATAGTATAGATCTTCGCGAAACGTGCCCTCGGCAACCTTTTCTTCGAGCGGCATGTTGGTCGCGGCGATGATGCGAACGTCCACCTTCATTGGCTGTTTATCGCCGAGCGGCTGTATCTCACCTTCCTGCAAAAACCTTAGCAATTTCGGCTGGACATCGATCGGCAGATCGCCGACTTCGTCGAGGAACAGCGTTCCACCGTCGGCCGTTCGGATGACGCCGGGCGAATCCTGGACCGCACCGGTGAACGCACCTTTTTTGTAGCCAAAGAGGTGGCCTTCGGCCAGTTCCTTCGGCACCGCGGTGCAGTTGAATGGCACAAAGATCTTGTCTTTACGGTTCGAAAGCGTGTGGATCGCACGCGAGACCAGCTCCTTGCCCGTACCCGATTCGCCTGTGACCAGCACGGTCACGTCAGACGAACGGATCTTGTAAACTTCTTCGACCAATGCCGTCATAGCCGGCGACGAATGGATAAAGCCCGGCATCAGGCTGTTCGAGGTGTGCAGATTGGCGTCGCGTTCAGTGGGCGCGGATTTGTCCTTTTCGCGAAGAGCGATGACGTCCATACCGAGCTCGACCACACGCAGCAGCGGCTGGAGCGACGAATCGTCGTTGAGAACCGCACCGGATTGCGGATTGATCAGTAAAAATGCCGGCTCTGCTGCCGTTCCGCGAAGCGGGAAAACGGCGACATTCTTTGACCTGGAAAACGACTTATCGTCCTTCGCGTTGTGTGCGTCGCTAAATTTTGCGACAAGCTCGTTGCTCTCTTGCGGCGAATAGCCATGCGTAATGAATGGATAAAGGCGGTTCTTGTCGGTGTACTGAGCGATCAGAAGCTTTTTAGCATTGCTCTCCTGCTGGAGTACCGCAACGAGTTCGCGAAACAGCAGTTCGCGGGTCGCCGTCGCTTCGGCCAGGCGCACCATCAAGAGCTGTGAAACGACCGAATTAGAGCGACGCTCGGCCGCCGGCAGATCTGACTTCGAAGTGCTCTCGATCTTTCCGAGTTCTTTCGCGACTGCCCTTGCATGTGCGATGTCGCCAAGCTTTTTAAAGATATCTGCTGCCGAATTGAGGTGCCGTTTAGCGCGCTTTGCCTGTCGCCGGTCGAGATTGGCACCTAGAAGCAGGTGAACGAGACCCGTGTGATAAAGGTCCTCGGCCGCCTCAAATATTGTCAGGCTGCGGCTGAAATGATGGATCGCTAGTTCGGTGTCCCCGGTCTCGAGTGCGACCAGACCGCGGATACGCTGTATGTTGCCGAGAACAAAAAAATCGCTCGACGGGTCGTCCGCCTCGATAACGAGCAGCGAATTTTCGCACTCATCGAGGCTTCCCATTCTCAAGTAGCTTTCTGCCAGCACGAGCCCTGACATTTTTGCATAATGCCGGTCGCCGATCTCGGCCGAACGGTCGATGACCTCGCGTGCCATCGCAGCAGCCCTTTTCTCGTTGCCCTGAGCAAGATAGCACCGTGCGAGATTGCGCATTGATTGAACGCGATACCATTGATGATTGCGTTCCTCGGCAAACTGTACCGCCTTATCAAGATACTCTTCCGCTTCGTCGAGATTGCCTCGAAGGATGTTCAGTTCGCCCAGCGAATCGTAAATGCCGGCGACGTGAACGTGATTTTCCTTAAGTGCGATATCGAGTGCACGCTTGATCATCTCTTCGGCCTTGGCAAGCTCGCCAATCAGCATAAGGTTGATGCCGAGATTGTTATAGGCAATGACGGTATTTAGGGCGTGTTCGGTCTGGTCGAAAAACTCGATCGACTTCTCAAGACAGGCGATGCCGTCCTGCGGCCGGCGTAAAAACCAATACGCTCCGGACATGTCTGTGTAGAGTTTACCAAGCATGAACGGGGCCGAGTTGCCGCCGATGATCTTGATGCCGAGCTGAAAATTCGCCACGGCTTTTTCGCTGTTGCCTTCCTGATGGTGGCTGTTCGCTATCTCGCGATAGGCCTCGGCCATGCCGAGCCAGTTGCCGTTCTCCCGAAAATGCTCAAGAGCCTTTTGGGCATAATCGCGGCTGATCGGATATTCGTTGAGCTTTCGATAGACACGTGCCAGAGCTATGTCAATCGCACCGGAAAGATGGCGAAGATTATTGTTCTCTGCGCGTTTCAGCGTTTCTTTGAGCAGTGTAACGGCCTTGGGCTGCTCATTGCGGTTGTTGTAGGCGATCGCGAGCTGCGTTATGACGCGAACCTGAGTTTCGATCGAAAGGTTCGCCAGATTCTCTTCGTCTTCAAATGGCTTTACGGCATCCAGCGACTCGCTGTAGCGGCCGGCAGTCTCAAGCGTGAACGACAGCAGGCGTTTAAGGTTAGCAAAATGATCGGGCGTGTGAGCATATCCGGCGATAGTTGTCGTGAGTAGCTTTTCAGCCAGGCTCGAGTGGCCCTCACGCAATTTTTGACCAACGTCGGCGAAGATCAGGTCGAGCCGTTCGTCGGAGATTCGGCGGCTGTTATGCTGGTCACCCCGCTCATGCGCGGCCGCACCTCTGGCGTTACCAGAACGTCTTAGTTCTTTGGTCGAAATAGGATCTTTCTTCATCTTCCCGGCTGCTCAATGAAACGGTCAATAACGACCCGCTTTCAATATTGGCCCGAACAAAACACTTAAATTGAATACTTAGTAAACAGCGCAATTGAAATTTAGCAGAAAACAACGAGAACGTCTATAATTTTCTTCATGGCTGACTTTCCAGACATCGACGGCGGCAGTGATGTGATGACCGAGAGCGATATCAAGCTCGAAAAGCCTAAGCTCTTCAAGGTCCTGCTGCACAACGACGATTTTACGACGATGGAATTTGTTGTATTCATACTCCAGTACGTTTTCATGCGTGACGAAGCCGAGGCGTTTACCATCATGCTCAAGGTCCACAACGAAGGTCTCGGTATCGCCGGCATCTACCCATACGAGATCGCCAATATGAAAGCCGACAAGGCAATAAACCTTGCAAAGGCCCGTGAATATCCGCTGTTGTGTACGGTTGAGGAGGAATAGCCGTGGACACGCCAGACAATAATGATCGCCGAAAGTAAAATGGTCCCAAGCCTATAACAAGGCTTGGGGCTTTTGCCTTCTGAGGGCTGCAATCAGCGATTCGCAACTGAATTGCATTGTCAAAATGGCCTCAAGACGCATTTTTGCCCGATAAATGTTAAAATTTAGGTTTTTAGGGCATTGCCGCTGCGGCCTCAATGAGTGCCTGATATTGAATTTATGACCGAACCTCTTGATCTGAAAAAGACTGTTAACCTGCCAAAGACCGATTTTTCGCAAAAGGCGAATCTTGGCCAGAGCGAGCCTGCGCGTTTGAAGAAATGGACCGAAATGGGCCTTTATGAAAAGATCGCCGAGAGCCGCAAGGGCCGCGAAAAGTTCATTCTCCACGACGGGCCGCCGTACGCTAACGCCGACATTCATATTGGTACCGCGCTAAATAAGATCCTTAAGGATTTCGTCGTCAAATCGCGTTCGATGATGGGCTTTGACGCGCCTTATGTTCCCGGTTATGACTGCCACGGGCTGCCGATCGAGACGCTGGTCGAAAAGAAATTGGCCGAAAAGGGAAAGAACAAAGCCGAGATCCCGGTTTCGAGCTTTCGCCGCATCTGCCGCGAGCACGCTTCGACGGCGATGACAGGACAAACTCGCGATTTTCAGCGTCTGGGCATTCTGGGCGAGTGGAAAACACCTTACCTGACGATGTCGGCCGAGTACGAATCGTCAACCGCACGGCTCTTTGGAAAGTTTCTTGAACGCGGTTATGTCTATAAGGGCCTGCGTCCGGTCTATTGGTGTATCCACGACCAGACTGCGCTTGCCGAGGCAGAAGTCGAGTATCGACAGCATTCGTCGCCGTCGGTTTATGTTAAGTTTCCGCTCAAGTCCGACCCGGCGTTGATCGACAACGCTCTTGCGGGCAAGAACGTTTTCGTCGTCATCTGGACGACCACGCCATGGACGCTGCCGGCGAATCTCGGCATCACGGTCCATCCGGATTTCGACTATTCGGCGGTCGAATCAGGCAGCGAGGTTTATATCGTCGCATCCGAACTGGCCGGGTCATTTGCTGAGATCTGCGGATTCGAAACGACAAATGAGCTCGCGCGGTTCAAGGGCTCTAAGCTTGATCGGCTCGAGGCACGGCATGCATGGATCGACCGCACATCGCTGATCATGAACGCCGACCATGTCACGCTTGGCGAAGCCGATGCCGAGGTTGAGCTCGACGCGCGCCACGAAAATAAGGCCGCAGGTAAATCCGGCACGGGCTGTGTTCACACCGCTCCGGGCCACGGTGCGGACGACTTTGCGGTTGGCAGGAAATACGGGCTCGACGTTTACGCACCGGTCGATGCTGCCGGCAAGTTTACCGCCGAGGTCGAACATTTTGCCGGGATGAGCGTCTTTGAGGCAAACCCCAAGATCGTCGAATTTTTACGCGAAAGTGGCGCTCTGCTAAACGTCGAAAAATACGACCACCGCTATCCGCACTGCTGGCGATGCAAAAATCCGGTTATATTCCGGGCGACGCCGCAGTGGTTCGTCTCGATGGACGAATCGGTCGGCGGATCGTCACTCAGGCAGCGAGCACTCGACGAGATCGGCAAGGTGAATTGGCACCCGACTTGGGGCGAAGGCCGTATGTCGAATATGTTCAAGGGCCGCCCCGACTGGTGCGTTTCGCGTCAGCGTTCGTGGGGAGTGCCGATCCCGGTCTTTTATTGTGCGGGCTGCGACGAAGCGGTCGCCGATCCAAAGATCATCGATCATGTCGCCGACATCTTTGCCGTCGAAACTGCCGATGCTTGGTACGCTCGTCCCGAGAGCGAATTACTGCCCGACGGTTTCAAGTGCGGCAAATGCGGCGGAGGTGAATTTCGGAAAGAGACCGATATTCTCGACGTCTGGTTCGATTCGGGTTCGAGCTGCGTCGCTGTGCTCGAAACGCGCGGCGAAACGCTCCGTTTTCCGGCCGACGTTTATCTCGAGGGCGGCGATCAATATCGCGGCTGGTTCAACTCAAGTTTGAGCTGCGGCATCGCGGCACACGATCAGGCTCCATACAAGCAGATCATCACTCACGGCTGGGTTGTCGACGGCGAGGGCAAAAAGCAGTCGAAATCGATCGGCAACGTCACTGCCCCGCAGGAGATAATCGACAAGTCAGGTGCTGAGGTTCTGCGTCTGTGGGCGGCGGCGGTCGATTATACCGAGGACGTACGTTGTTCAGACGAGATACTTTTGCGTGTTGTCGACGCTTATCGCAAAATGCGCAACACGCTGCGATACGCTCTCGGCAATCTGGCGGAATTCGATCCGGCGGTGGACAGCGTCAACACGGCCGAAATGCTCGAGATCGATCGATGGGCGCTCGCCGGGCTCGACGACGTGACGGCAAAGGTGGTCGCGGCATATACGGCTTACGATTTTCAGGCCGCGTACAACGCTCTATACAACTTCTGTACGGTGACTTTGTCGGCACGCTATTTCGACATCATCAAAGATCGGCTGTACATCTTTGCGCCAAAGTCGCTGGAACGGCGATCCGCCCAGACGGCACTTTATAAGATCGTCGATTCGCTTACGCGTCTGCTGTCGCCGATCCTTGCGTTTACGTCCGACGAGGCGTGGGAAAATCTGCCCCGGCAAACAGTCGCGTCCGTACATCTGGCCGAGTTTCCGGCTGTTTCCGATGCGATCGATGCAAAGTTGACCGAAAATTGGGAACGCATCTTCACGATGCGCGACCAGGTGATGAGATCGCTCGAAGACGCACGAAACGCCAAGATGATCGGGTCGCCGCTCGACGCAAAGCTGGTGATCACGGCCGACGCCGAGACGACGCGATTCCTGCTCGATTATTATGAGCAGCTCAGATACATCTTCATCGTCTCGCAGGTCGAGGTACATGAGGGCGACACGTTCGGCGTCGAGATCCGTAAGGCCGACGGCGAAAAATGCGAGCGATGCTGGAATTATTCGGTGCGGGTCGGCGAATTTGCCGAATTCCCAACCGTTTGCGAACGCTGTGCCGAGGCTTTGCCCGAGATCGTCAAGGCGGTGGCCGCGTAGGAGAGAATCATGCTTGCCCGTTCACTTTCAATTTTGATCCTGGTCGTCGCAGCCGCTGGAATGGCCGCGGCTCAAACCGTACACACGCCGGAAAAAGGCTCGCCTGAGCGAAAAGCGATCCTTGACGCGTTGAGGATACCGGTCGAGCGTGAACTGAAGCAAAAGATCGTCTTCGCTGCCGATCATTTTAACGTAGCGGGAAACTGGGCGTTTCTTGGCGGCCAGCCGCAAAACGCGTCCGGCGGACAGCCCGACTATGCCGGAACGCCTTACCAAGAGGCAAAGGAAGCCGACATGTTCGATAACAATTTCTTTGCCATTCTGAAAAGGACCGGCACCAAATGGAAGGTCGTGACCTACGCCATCGGCTGCACCGACGTCTGTTACGCCGACTGGTGGCGGCGATACAAAGCGCCAAAGGCGATATTTCCGTATACTGAGTAGAACGTGAATAAGAAAGATATTTTTTGGAAAGTCGGTTATCTCGCGATCGCGGGCGGCGTTTTTATGATCGACCAGACCTCAAAGGCCTGGGCGACTCGCACACTGCGTTTTGGCGACGACATTCCGGTGATCAGGGGTTTTCTCAATTTTGCGTACGCGCAAAATACGGGTGTTGCCTTTTCGATGCTCGACGACCACGGCGATGCTGGGCGCTGGGGGCTGTCGGTCGTGGCATTTGTCGCAGCGGCACTGGTGCTCTACTTTTTTTGGCGAACGCCGCGGAGTGACGATCGGATCTTAGGTTCGCTGGCATTGCTGCTGGCGGGCATCGCAGGCAATGTCACCGACCGCATACGGCTTGGGTTCGTCGTAGATTTCATCGACGTACAGTTTGGCAGCTGGCACTATCCGACTTTCAACGTCGCCGACGCCGCCATCTGCGTCGGTGCCGGAATACTGATCCTCGACATGTTCTTTGTCAAAAAGAAATCGGTGGAAGCAAAAACAAGCGATGTATCCTGAACTTTTCCGAATCGGCACGTTTCCAGTTACGACCTACGGCATCTTTCTAGCGGTCGGGATGCTCTTGGCGCTGTTTGTGGCGTCGAGGCTTGCGGCCCGCGACGGACTGCCGAAGGAGCGGATCTACGATCTCGGATTGTGGGTGCTGGTCGGCGGGCTTGTCGGGTCAAAGCTGCTCATGTTCTTCGTCGAACCTGACGTTAAGGTCTTTACGCTCGATTTCTTACGTTCGGGCGGCGTCTACTACGGCGGTTTTCTCGGCGGTTTCATCGCTCTGGCCGTACTGATCCGTTTTTACAAGCTGCCGTTTTGGAAGGTCGCCGACGCTTTAGCGCCGGGCGTCGCACTCGGACAGGCGTTTGGCAGACAGGGCTGTTTTGCCGCCGGTTGCTGTTGGGGCAAGCCGACCGACTGGTTTTGGGGCGTACATTTTAGCGAAAAGGGACACGAATATACGGGCGTTCCTATGTACGGGCCGAGCAACGAGGACCTCTATCTGCACCCGACGCAGTTGATCGAATCGTTTACGATGCTGGCGGTTTTTGGTCTGCTCGTATATCTGCACCGCAAGAAAAAATTTGACGGCATGGTGCTGATCGCGTACGGCATCATCTACTCGATCTTTAGATTTTCGATCGAATTTATCCGCGACGATCCGCGCGGCGATCTTTGGGGATTGACGACCTTAACAGGCTTTTCGACGTCGCAGATAATCAGTCTGCTCGTCGCGGCCGGGTCGGTTATCTTTATGGTCATAAGGCTCAAGCGGGCTAACGAATTACCTACAAAAATTGCAAGTGAATGAAGAACCTTCATCTCTCGTTCTGAATCCCGACCCGCTCGAAGCAGGTATGCGCCTCGACGCCTATCTGGCTGAGAACATCCCGGGATGGTCGCGTTCGCGTTTGCAGCGTCTGGTCGAGAACGAAGACATCCTCGTCAATGAAAAAAAGGTAAAGCCGTCGTACAAGATCCGGACGGGCGACGAGATCGAGGTCGATCTCGTCGAGGTAACCGTCGAGCGGTTTGAGCCCGAAGATATTCCGCTCGATATCGTCTATGAGGACGAGTATCTGGCGGTTATCAACAAGCCCGCGGGCATGGTCGTCCACCCCGGTGCCGGCGTCCAATCCGGAACGCTGGCAAACGCGATCGCGTTTCACTTTTCGCTCGGGGCACCGGATCCGGCTGGCCTGCCGCCTAAAGGCGGGACTCCTAACGAAGCCCGGATCGGCATCGTCCATCGCCTCGACAAGGACACTTCGGGGCTGATCGTGGTCGCCAAGACCGACGAGATACACGAGGCGTTGTCGGAGCAGTTTCGTTCGCGAGAGGTATATAAATCGTATATCGCGCTTGTTCACGGTGCGACCGAGCAGAACTTTGGCAAGATCGACGCCCCGATCGGCCGCAATAAGCACAACCGTCTGCGGATGAAGGTCGCGACATATGGCCGCAGCGCACTTTCCCTGTGGAAGGTGCGAAAGCGTTACGGCAAATTCACACTGCTCGACGTCGAGATCAAGACCGGCCGCACGCACCAGATCCGCGTCCACATGGGCTACATCAATCACCCCGTCGTCGGCGACGAGATCTACAACGAGGGCCGCGACAACACCATCTCGGACATCCACGTCCGCAATGCCGTCGTCACCATGCGCCGCTTTTTCCTCCACGCCGAAAAGCTCTCGTTCACTCACCCCAAAACCGGCGAGCGAATGGAGCTTACCCAGGAACTGCCGGACGAACTGAGCAATTTTCTAACCCTTTTATAACGCTGTGTGCCGAAGACGTCGTTAGCCGGGAACGCAGGCGCCATCGCCTGCAAACGCCGGTTCCTCCGGCGTGACGTGCGTGGAGGAAAAGTGCCTGGGGGATATTCACGGTATGTACGGCCGCCAAAGCGGCGACCGTTGCAGGCGAGGGAGCCTGCGCTCCCGGCATCGCATGGATTCACGGCGAAATACCACTTTGGCGTATAATATGCCGATGAATAAGGACCCACGCTATTGGCATAGTCGCGGATATCTGCCGCATTTTGACAAAGATGGGTACACGCAATTCATTACATTTCGTTTGGCCGATTCGGTTCCGCAGGCGGTTTTGGAGAACTGGCGGGACGATCTGGAACGCGACGAGATCACCGACGCCGACTTTCGCCGAAGGGTCGAAAACTACCTCGACCAGAATTACGGCGACGGTTCACTTCGGATACCGGCGATCGCCAACATCGTGCAGGAAACACTACTCAAATGGGACGGTGAGCGATACCGCCTTATTTCGTGGGTGATAATGCCAAATCACGGCCACATCTTTCTTAGTCCATTCGACGGGATCAGCTTGTAGGATATAATGCACTCGATAAAGTCGTTAACAGCACACAAAGCTAACAATATTATGGATAGAAAGGGCCAATTTTGGGCGAAAGAATATTTTGACCGCTACATTCGCGACCAACGGCATTTTGCGAGTACGATAAAGTACATTGAGCAAAATCCGGTTAAGGCGAGGTTGTGCCGGACGCCGGATGAATGGCCGTGGGGCAGTGCGTATTTTAAGTAGCCGGTAAGCCGGGAACGCAGGCTCCCTCGCCTGCAAAGCGTCCTGTCTGCAGGACGCTGACGAACGCGATGAACATTCAGCTTGAAAAATACTAAACTACATCACGCCGGAGGAACCGGCGTTTGCAGGCGAGGGCGCCTACGTTCCAGTCAATATGATGAAAAGTTCACTAATATTTGCTCTATTTGTTGCGGTTGCCTTTGCAGCGACGGCGTTTGGTCAATCTTATGAGATCAATATTGTTCCGAAGCCACTTACCGCTAGCAAACTGGACGGCGAGTTTCGACTAACGAAGAAAACAAAGATTGTCACCTCGAGCAAAAATGGGCGTGTTTTGGCCGGTATTCTTAACCATTCGCTATTACGCGATTATGGCTTTCAATTGGACGTTGTTGCAAAGAAGAAAGGTGGAAACGCGATTTTTATACTAACCGACATCCTTGACCGTCCTAAGAAGGCCGAAGATTACAAGCTTGTAGTTTCTGCCGACCAGATTGAGATCACCGGGGAGAATGCAGGGGCATTTTATGCACTACAGTCGCTGATCCAATTGATGCGAACTAGTTCACAAGACAAAGAACTTATCATTCCTTCAGTTGTGGTCGCTGACCGACCCCGCTTCCTCTATCGCGGCATGCACCTCGATGTTTCGCGGCACTTTATGCCGGTGGAGTTTGTAAAGAAGTACATCGACCTGATGGCGCAGTATAAATTTAATAAGTTTCACTGGCATCTGACCGACGACCAGGGCTGGCGGATCGAGATCAAGAAATACCCAAAACTGACAGAGATCGGCTCGAAGCGGCCCGAAACGGTCAAGGGTCGTGTGCTGCAGCCGTATGTCGGCGACGGTGTGCCGGTCGAAGGGTTTTACACGCAGGAGCAGATCAAGGACGTCATCGCCTACGCCAAGGCACGCTACATCACCGTTATCCCTGAGATCGAGCTGCCCGGCCACGCGTCAGCGGCTCTGGCGGCATACCCGCAGCTTGGATGTAAGGCTGATTACGCCTACAAGGTGCAGACGACGTGGGGCATTTTTAAAGAGGTCTTTTGCCCGACGGATGTGACCTTCAAGTTTCTCGAGGACGTGCTGGACGAGACGATCGCGTTGTTCCCTGATTCGCCCTACATACATATCGGCGGCGACGAGGTGCTGAAAGACCATTGGAAAGAATCGCCGTTCGTTCAGGATCTGATGAAACGCGAAAACCTCAAGGACGAGCACGAGGTCCAGAGCTATTTCATCCGCCGCATCGAGAAATTTATCAACTCCAAGGGCAAAAAGATCATCGGCTGGGACGAGATACTCGAGGGCGGCCTGGCACCAAATGCGACCGTAATGAGCTGGCGCGGTATGAAAGGCGGCATCGAGGCTGCCAAGGCGAAACACGATGTGATCATGACGCCGACCGACTACGCGTACCTCGACTACGCACAGGGCGATCCGGCCGGTGAGCCGATCAATATCGGCGGTTATGTCACGCTCGAAAAGGTGTATAGTTTCGAGCCGGTCCCCAAAGAGCTTACAGCCGAAGAAGGCAAATATGTCATCGGCGGCCAGGGCAACATCTGGAGCGAATACATCAAAACGCCCGACAAAGTAGAGTACATGGCGTTGCCGCGAATGCTCGCGATGGCCGAATCGGTCTGGTCACGGCCCGAGGATAGGAATTTTGCCGATTTCACGCGGCGGCTCAACGCACAGTTTGCCCGGCTCGATAAGCAAAACGTGAGCTACCGCATTCCCGAGCCTGCGGGCCTCGTCAATCGGGTGCTCGCTCCCGGCGAAAAGGCTACGCTTGACCTTACGCCCATCCCCAGAGCACGCATCTTTTACACGACCGACGGCTCGACGCCTGACGAAAAGAGTACGCCGTTCACCAAGCCGCTCCAGATCGATGTGCCGGACAACGGCCGTGTCGATGTAAAGGCGGTCGTCGTGCTGGCGTCGGGCCGAAAAAGCTCGGTCTATAACGCAACGCTGCTACGCCGCGATTGGTTGACGTCGGTCGAGCCCACAGGGAAAACGGCCGGCGTCAATTACTCGCTGTACGTGCCGAGCAACGCCTACGCACAGGACACGGTTCCGGTCAAAGGCGAGACGAAATCGATAGGGCTGCAGCAGTTTGCCGCGCGAATAGATCCGAAACAGACCTACGGCGTGACGTTTGACGGCTATTTCAACGCTCCGTCGGACGCGATCTATGAGTTTCAGATCGAATCGACATCGGACGTGACATTGATCGTCGGCGGAGACAAGCTGATCGAAGAAGCCGGGACCAAAGACCGGGCGACGAGATCAGCGGTCGTGCCGCTAAAGGCAGGATGGCATAAGATAAGCCTCCACTACGACTACCGCGAGGGCGAAGCTTTTTTCCGCGTCCGCTGGGCGATCAAGGGCCAAAACTGGCGAAACCTCGTCGGCGGAGAATTGGTTCACTAACGACACGAGAACACAGCCAATCTGTATGAATAACAAAGATTGTCATTTATGCTAGAAATTGATATTGTCACTCATGGGAATTGGTGAACTGTTATGAATGTTTCGTTAACACCGGAATTGGAAAACATAGTTGAGAATAAGGTCAAAGGCGGTCTTTACAACTCGGCAAGCGAAGTCGTCCGCGAGGGGCTAAGGCTTTTACAGCAACGTGACGAGATGCGCGAACTGAAACTACAGGCTCTCCGAAGCGAAATTCAAAAAGGGATCGACGATCTCGAAGCAGGACGCTTCCGGGATGGTGGCGAGGTGATGGCTGAAGTGAAGGATCGATTACTTAAGTTAAATCCGCAGAATGTCTAAGTACATCATTACCCGCGAGGCTGAAGTCGACATTAGTGAGATCTTGGCATTTATTGCGGCGGACAATTTCGATGCAGCGTTGAACCTGTATGACCGATTGATCGAATTATTTGAAATGTTGGCTGACAACAAATTCGCAGGCCGAGAACGTCCGGAGCTAAAAGAAGACTTACGCAGTTTTCCTGAAGGCAATTATTTGGTCTTCTACAGAAAATGGGCGGGAAAGATCGCAATTGTGCGGGTGATCCACGGCGCTCGAGATCTGGACGAAATATTTAGTTAGTCGATAGGGTTGGCAATCGTACGTCTGGAGAAAAGAATGAAAGTTAATGAAATAGCACCCGATTTCACACTAAAAGACGGCGAAGGCAACGACTGGACGCTTAGTAATTACAAAGGACGTACGGTCGTGCTTTTGTTTTATCCCGGCGACAACACTCCGGTTTGTACGGCGCAGTTGTGTTCGGTACGTGACCATTGGTCTGAGTATCAGGCGACCGGGGCCGAGGTCGTCGGCATCTCGACCGACACTGTCGAATCGCACAGCGGGTTTGCCGAAAAGCACAGCCTGCCGCTTAGATTGCTCTCGGACGCCGACCGAAAGGTGTCGACGATCTATGACATGAAGTCGTGGCTGCCCGGCCGCTCGGCCCGCGGTGTTGTCGTAATTGACGGGACAGGCAAGATCACCTATCACAAAGCCGAGAGCCTGAGCCTCTTCCGCCCGGCCGACAACGACGTCCTCGCCGCCATCCGGGCAGCTCAGAATAGTTGAACCACGAGAATTCGGAAAGCGGGTTGGATATTAACAGGATAGGCAGCGTCGGCAGGATGGTTTCGGTATGAACCGCAGACAAACAGATCCTTTATCTTGTTCATCCTGCCCATCCCGTAAATAACATTCCGTGGACACTCAGTCTCTCTGTGGTAAAATCCCGATATGGCTATATTTGGTGACAAATTTAAATGCGGACGCTGCGGGCAGAAGACGGAACCGATCGGTTACGCTCCGCTGCCGACCGAGCTTGGGCAAAAGATCGGGGCCGAGATGTGTCAGGGCTGCTGGAAAGAGTGGCTGCAGAAACAAAATCAGCTGATCAACCACTTTGGCATCGACGTCTCTAATCCGGATTCGCACGAGTTTCTCTTCGACAACATGAAGATCTTCTTCTATAACGAAGGCGTCGAACTCGCGCAGATCGACACCTCGCAAGAGGGCAAGGTCAACTGGTAAGTTCCGTCGATTCGGCGGTAGATCTAAACTCACAGCTCTAAATGCGCGACGCCGAAATACCGCATTTCATTAACGAAGCGTTCGAGGCCGAGAGCGTGTCGCCGGCTCAACTCGATGTGGTGCTCGCCGGCGGTTGGCGGCATTTCGGCACCTATTTTTTCCGGTACAATTTGGGCGTTTACGAGGGTGGCATCAGACGCGTGATGCCGCTGCGTATCCGTTTGGCGGATTTTCGCCTGAGCAAAAGCCAACGCCGGGTGCTCCGCCGCAACGCAGATCTCGACGTGTCGATCGGTCCATTTAGTGTCGAGCCTGAGACCCACGACCTCTTCGAACGCCACAAACGGCGGTTCAAGTCCGGCGTGCCCAATTCGATCTACGACTTTATCGCCGGCGACGCCGAAAGTTCGCCGACCGAGCTGTTTGAGATAACTGTGCGTGAAAACGGCAGGCTCGTGGCAGCCAGCTTTTTTGACCTGGCGGAACGCTCAGTTTCGGCGATCTATGGCTGTTTCGACCCGGACGAGACGTCCCGAAGCCTCGGCATTTTTACGATGTTGAAAGTGATAGAATACGCGACCTCGCTCGGATTCGAATTCTATTACCACGGCTACGCCTACGAGGGCTCGTCATTTTACGATTACAAAAAAGGATTTTCGGGGTTGGAGCAATTTGATTGGCAGGGCAATTGGAAGACCATAACTGAGTGATGGCGAACGATATTTAACCGCAGATAAAGCAGATGACGCAGATCCCTTTTTATCAGGTTTTATCTGCTTCATCTGCGTGATCTGCGGCTAATAGACATTGTTACTGAGTCGCCTCACTCACCTCCAAGCCCCTTCGTCCACTCGATATATTTTTTTGAATCGAACTTCTTGCCCGTGCTGCCACTGGTCATGTAGCGGATCTGGCCGAAAACGGGCCGCTCCATCCACGGGCGGTCGTGTTTGCCAAAGCACCATAGTATGCCGCAGTAGGAGTTTGGGTTGCGGCCGTCGAGGCAGTATTTGTTGTTAAGGTGCACGAGCGTCTCAAAAGCGACCTCGTAACTCGGCGACCACGCGATCACATTCTTGCCCCACAGCATTCGCACATAATTGTGCATCTCTCCCGTGACGACCATCTCACGCTGGGCGGCGTTCCACAGCTCGTCGTGTGTTTCGCCGTTCTCTAATTGTTCCAATGAATAGACATACTGCCGCTCGTCGTCGGCGTGAACACGCATCGTTTTGTGAACCCACGCGGGCAGGGCGTCGAGCGAATCGTACTTGTCGTTAAAGAGCGTCATGTTGTACGACAGCTCGCGGCGGACTATTAGTTCTTCGAGATAGGCGTCGATCGACTCTTGCGGGGCGTCGGCATCGCGGACCGCCAATGCGATCTCGAGTGGCGAAAGATAGCCAAAATGCAGGTACGCCGACAGCCGCGAAGACCCGTCGCGGTCGGGTTTGCTGCGGGCCGTATCGTACTCGGGCAGGATCTCGTCGACAAATTTTCGCAGACGCTTGCGGCCCTCGATCGTGCCGCCGCGGTAGTGCCCGGACGCCGGAACGCTGTGGTCAATGTCGCACGCGGAAACCAGGTTGCGAATAGTTTCCGATGTTACGATGGTTTCGAAGTTACAATCCAGATCAATATCGATACTCGATCTTTCCACTGTCTCATTCGCAAGCGGCACGAGATAGCGGTCGAGCAGCTTCTTTATCTTTGGCCTGATGGTGTACGCCGCGTACTCTTCCTTATCAAATTTCGACATCGGCACGACGCCGTTCGAATCGACCGCAAAGACGGGAATCTCCGCCCGTTCCGCGATACGTCGATTGTGCTCCGGGATGATAAAACACGGAAAATCGTCGGTCACGATCATGGCCGCGTCGCGAGCGAGAGCGGCGACCGTGTTCTTTGGCGAGCTTGCATCCTGCTGCAAATAAAACACATAGCGGATACCGAGAGCCTCAAACGCTTTTCGCTTTTCCTCAACGCCCTCGAGTATGAATGTGTGAATTCGGTCTGACGCCCACGGGTAGTAGTACTTCAGCCCCTCGTAAACCACCAGCGGCAATTTCAACTCGTTCGCCCGCCGTATCGCATAGATCAGCGAGTGGTTGTTATCCACACGCTTGAACATCTGCATCCAATACAGCACGTACCGCGCATTCGGGTTTACAGGTTTGTCGTTCAGTTGTATGACCCTTTCGTTGATCCGCATTGAGTGTATTATAAGAGTTATTCACCACGGAGACACAGAGGTCACAGAGTATGGCAAAAAATATAAGTTCTGCTCGAAACAAGCAGTTCGTTAAAATCAAGTTTTTAGTTTCCGTCCTCTGTGTTCTCTGTGCCTCTGTGGTGAATTTTCCCGCTCAGGATTGGAAAACGCTCAAGGACGGCATCGAGTACGCCGAGGTAACCAAAGAGATCAGCGGTAAATCGGTCAATATCAACCTCCTCCGCCTCGATCTCAAAAAAGTCCGCCTCGACGTCCACCACGCCATGGACGCCGCGATCGGGACCGAGAAAACCTCATCGATCGCCACGCGTCACGGCGCGTTTGCGGCGATAAATGCGGGGTTTTTTAGGTTGGATACGAGTATCTGGGCGGGAGATGCGGCCGGAGCCTTGATGGTCGACGGAAGACTTTTGAGTGAGAGCGTCAACAATCGAATTGCCTTGGCTATAAGAAACGACAACGCCAAAACGGAAGTCGATTTTGGACATCTTACAACGGAAACCTTTATCGGCGTCGGTGTCGACACAGTTTTTTACCCTTCAGGAATCAATCGCGAGCGAAAATTAGGCGAGCTGGTTTTGTACAAGTCCGGTTTTGCAGAAACGACGCTTACTGACTCTGACGGTATCGAAGTTGCATTTAAGCTTCAGTGCCGCACTCCTGAGAAATCTGTTTCTAATGAGTACTGTCGGGGCGAAGTTTCGTCGATTGGAGAACGCAGAAGCAATTCATTGATCACCGCAAATGAACTCATCGTCTCGGTGAGCAAAAATCCATTTGAAAGGTTTAGTACGTTCATCAACTATGCGAAGTATCCGCAGCCATCTTTTGAAGGGTTTCGATTTGGCAACATCTTCGTTGTTGGAGACAAGTCAAAACACAATTTCTTCAACAAAGCCGAGGACATAGTCGCCGGCGTCCCCCAACTTATTAAAAACGGCAAGATTGACATCACCTGGCAAGAAGAAAAATCAAGCAAATCCTTTGTCGAAACCCGTCACCCCCGCACCGCGGTGGCGAAGCTCAAGGACGGCAAATTCCTGATGATAACGGTCGACGGCCGGACCGAGGCGAGCGGCGGTATCGGGTTGCAGGACCTGGCGGAATATCTACTGAGCCTCGGGGCAATCGACGCGATGAATCTCGACGGCGGCGGTTCGACGACGATGTTCGTCGACGGCAAGGTGGTCAACAAACCGTCCGACAAAGAAGGCGAGCGAAAAGTCTCGGACGCGATCTTGGTTACTCCGAGAAAGAAGTAAGAGCGGGGGCAGAGCCCGCCTTCCTAACGGTCTCGAGGTAAAAGGTCCTGTTCTGAACGACCATATTCGATATTCAAGCTAGTTAGAAATAAGAGCTCGTAAAAGCCAGACAGTCGGGAAGGCGGGCTCTGCCCCCGCAAACGCTTATCGGTATTCGACCCGATCGCTAAACAATCTTGATAATCACCCCGTATTAGTGCTAACTTTCGCTACACGAACTTTAATACCAATATGAAACGAATTCTGATCGCGTTATTGCTACTCGCTGCGACTGCGTCTGCCATTTCGGCACAGACACCGACCAAAAAGACGATCTCCGCATTTACCGAAAAGATGCAGAAGATCGACGGTTTTGTGCCGCTTTACGTGAGCGTCGACGACGGCAAGATCTATCTTGAGGTGACGCGGTTCAATTACGAGTTTCTCTATCTCGTCAGCCTGCCGACGGGCGTCGGGTCAAATCCGCTCGGGCTCGACCGAGGGCAGTTGGGTACGACCAAGGTCGTGACCTTCGAACGGGCGGGCAACAAGGTGCTGCTTGTTCAACCGAATTACGATTTTCGTGCGACCGGCGACGCCAAGCAGAAAAAGTCGGTCGAGGAATCTTTCGCAAAGTCGGTCATTTGGGGTTTTAAGGTCGAGGCCGCCGAGGGCGACCGCGTTCTGGTCGATGCCACTAGCTTTCTGATCCGCGACGCACACGGCGTCGGTGACCGGCTAAACCAAGCCAAACAGGGCAATTACAGCTTTGACGAGAGCCGCAGCGCGCTCTATCTGCCAAACACCAAGGGCTTTCCGAAAAACACCGAGGTCGAGGCGACCGTCACGCTTTCGACCAATGCCGAGACCGGCAATCTCGTCAATTCCGTTGCCCCGACTGCCCGCAACGTCACGGTTCGCGAGCGCCATTCGTTTGTCGAACTGCCGGACGGCAACTACCGCCCGCGTCGGTTCGACCCGCGGACTGGCTCGATCCCGATCAGCTTTTACGATTACGGCACGAACATCAACGAAGACCTCGAAACGCGTTGGATACAGCGTCACCGCCTCGAAAAAAAGGACCCGTCGGCGTCCGTCAGCGAGGCGGTCAAACCGATCGTCTATTACGTCGATAACGGCGCGCCCAAGGCGATCCAGGATGCTTTGATCGAAGGTGCGTCGTGGTGGAATCAGGCTTTCGAGGCCGCCGGTTTTCGCAACGCCTTTCAGGTCAAGGTGCTGCCGGCGGACGCCGACCCGATGGATGTTCGTTACAACGTCGTCAACTGGGTTCACCGCTCGACACGCGGCTGGTCGATCGGCGACAGCGTCGTCGACCCGCGTACGGGCGAGATCATCAAGGGCGACGTAACGCTCGATTCGCAGCGGGCTCGTCAGGATTTCCTGCTCGGTGCCGGTATGTCGCCGCAGTATCGCTCGAGCCTGAACGCCTGTGAATTCGGGCTTTCACCCGACGTCGATTATCTCACTGCGGATGATTCGGCCGCCGAGGTCACGGCGATGGCGTATGCACGTATTCGCCAGCTATCGGCACACGAGGTCGGGCACACGCTCGGGTTTACGCACAATTTTGCCGCGAGCACCTATGGCCGTGGCTCGGTCATGGACTATCCGGCGCCGCTCGTCGAGATCCGAAACGGCAAGCTCGATTTTTCGAACGCCTACGCCGTCGGCATCGGCTCATTCGACAAGTTTCAGGTCCGATACGCCTACACGCAATTTGCCGCCGGAGCTGATGAGCGTACCGAGCTCGATCGGCTGGTCCGCGACGGCATCTCGGCCGGAATGCTCTTTCTTTCCGATTCGGACGCACGCCCGGCCGGCGCTGCCAATCCGCTCGCAAACCTGTGGGATAACGGTCCCGATCCGGTGGCGATGCTGAAACTCGAGATGCGTGTTCGCCGCATCGGGCTCGATCAGTTTGGCATTCAGAATATCCCGGCCGGAGCGCCGTTGTCGGAGCTTGAAAGCAAGTTTCTGCCGCTCTATCTGCATCACCGATATCAGTTGACGGCCGCGATCAAGACGCTCGGCGGCGTCTATTACACCTTTGCCGTTCGCACTCAGAACGGCCCCGAACCGGCAGGCGTCAACGAGATCGTGCCGGCCCAACGCCAGCGTGATGCTCTGCCGGTTATTCTCGAAACTCTCAAGGCCGACGAGCTTGTCATCCCGGAAAATATCCTGAAACTGATGCCCCCGACGGCATATGGTTACCGTTCGGAGCGGTCCGAACTTTTCCCGAAACGCACGAACCCGATCTTCGACGCCATCGGTGCTGCCGAGATCGCCGCTGATCTGACAATCTCGGGATTGCTCGAACCCAATCGTGCGGCACGCATGGTGGATTTCAATTCGCGAAACAAGCAAAATCCGCATTTTCGTGAGGTGGTCGACGCACTGATGAAAGCTACGTGGGGAACGCCCGTGTCGGTCAATGCAAACCAGGCCGCTATCCAGCGCGCTGTCCAGAGCCTGACGGTCTCACGCCTGATGGATCTTGCTGCCAACGGCAACGCCCAGCCGCAAGTGCGTTCGACCGCGACCGAGGCACTGCGAACGCTGCACGCAACGCTTAAACGCTCGCCCGCGACAGGTGAAGCCGGAGCACATTACCGTGCCACGATCGATGACATCGAACGCTTCTTGACGCGGCCCGACAGCCCGCGTCGGCAGACCGCACCGCTCAATACACCGCCCGGCGACCCGATCGGCGGCAATTGATGCAAGGTGTCGCTTTGGAGGTTGCGGAAACTCACATTATAATGCCCGCGAGCCAACGGGGCGTGGACCGGAGTCGAATCAACAAAATGGAGAAGATATGAACCAGAAAATAGTTCTCATAGTGATTGCAATAATCGCATTATTTGCCGTATCGTGCGGCGGCGGCGGGATCGACGGATCGGCGAAGATGGATATCAAGGTCGGCGGTAAGGACACCACTCTTGCGGTCAAGACCAGCGGCAGCGACCGCAGCGTCAAGACGTTTACCGATGTCGGCGGCAAGATGACGACTGCGTCATCGTTTTATGCCGTAATGGCAAATTACGATATGGACACGGCCAATCTTGCGTCAATGAAAAAGGCGCTCACGTCGGCAGATCAGGTTCGCGTTATGATCCAACTCATCGGCGAAGAGGGCACCGACCAGAAAGCGGACATCAAACCAGGTATCTACAAGGCAGACCCGAAAGTGAAGTTCATGAAAGTCGATTCGGTCTCGGTGGTCACGTTTGCCGACGGCAAGGAAACGAACACGAGCTTTGACACGATGTTCAGCGGGTCAAAGATCACCGGCCAGGTCGAGGTCACGTCGGTTACTGCTGACACAGTCAGCGGAAAGATCGATGTTACCGATGGAGACAAATCGATCAAGGGTACGTTTTCCGCAAAACTCCCGGTTAAAAAATAGTGGAAGGTACGAAATAAAGAAAGCCCGGCGTCGAAACGTCGGGCTTTTCTTCGTCTATTGCGGTGGTGCTGGTGCCGACTGGGCCGGCTCGTTTGGCGGTGGTACATTCGCCTTGTTGCCGGGCTGTGACAGGCCGTAAAAGAATATCGCAGCCGCGAGCGTACCCAGGATGGTGCCGATGAGTGCTGAAATGAGCGCCGTTTTGAGGTTTCGTTCCTTTGCCATGTTAGAAAGTCAGCTCTAGTTTGTCGTCAACTATCTCGACCAGAGCACTGCCGCCGCTTACCAGATTACCAAACAGTATTTCGTTCGCCAGCGGCTGTTTGATCTTTTCGTGAATGAGCCGCGACATCGGCCGTGCGCCGTACCGGGCGTCAAAACCATTGATCGCGAGCCATTCGCGGGCCGCCGCGGTCAGTTTTACAAGGACGCGTTTCTCGGCAAGCTGGCCGTTCAGCTCGTTGATAAATTTGTCGACGATCAGCTTGATGACGTCGAGGTCAAGAGCCTTGAACGGCACCCACGCGTCGAGCCGGTTGCGAAACTCGGGCGTAAACGTTCGCTCGATAACGCCCTTGGCGTTGCCCTTGGTGTCGGACGAATTGCGGAAACCCATACCGCCGCTCGATAGCTCTCGTGCACCGGCATTGGTGGTCATGATCAGAATAACGTTGCGAAAATCCGCCTTTTTACCGTTATTGTCGGTCAGCGTTGCCGAATCCATCACCTGCAGCAGCAGATTGAAAAGATTCGGGTGAGCTTTTTCGATCTCGTCGAGTACCAGAACGGCGTGCGGCGTCCGCATGATCGCCTCGGTCAGCAATCCGCCCTGATCGAATCCGACATATCCCGGCGGTGCGCCGATCAGTCGGGAGACTGTGTGCGGTTCGGCGTATTCGCTCATGTCGAAGCGTATGAATTCGACGCCGAGAATTTCGGCGAGCTGCTTAGAAACCTCGGTCTTTCCGACGCCGGTCGGGCCCGAAAACAGGAATGAACCGACCGGCTTTGTCTGGGCACCTAGGCCGGCACGCGAGATCTGGATGGCGTCGACGATAGCGTCGATCGCCGCGTCCTGGCCGAAGATCGCTTTTTTGATATCGTCACGCAGGGTCTTTAGCCGCTGCTTTTCATCGGCAACGACTGTCTTCGGCGGTATCTTAGCCATACGGGCGATGGTGTTTTCGACCATCTGCACCGTCACCTTTTTCGGACGCCGGCTGGCAGGCAGCAGCTTGACCGACGCACCGACCTCGTCGATCACGTCGATCGCCTTGTCCGGCAAAAAGCGGTCATTAATATACTTGCCCGCAAGCTCGGCCGCCGTTCTGAGTGCGTCGTTGCCGTACTTGACGCCGTGATGGTCCTCGTAAAACCGCTTGAGGCCCTTGAGTATCTCAAACGTTTCCTCGACCGTCGGTTCGTTGATGTCGATCCGCTGAAAACGGCGTGCAAGAGCCCGGTCGCGGTCAAACGCGGCCTTGTATTCCGCGTGAGTCGTCGAACCGATGCAGCGGAGTTCGCCGGCAGCAAGTGCGGGCTTTAAGATATTTGACGCGTCCATCGACCCGCCCGAAACGGCACCAGCACCGACGATAGTGTGTATCTCGTCGATAAACAGGATCGCGTTTTCCTGCTGTTTCAGCTCGGTGATGATCGCCTTGAACCGCTGTTCGAAATCGCCTCGGTAACGCGTGCCGGCGAGCACGGCTCCCATGTCGAGAGCAAAGACCTTGGCTCCCTGCAGCACCTCGGGCACGTCGCCTTCGCTGATCTTGAGAGCCAGGCCCTCCGCGAGTGCGGTTTTGCCGACGCCGGGTTCGCCGACGTAGAGCGGGTTGTTCTTTTTGCGGCGGCAGAGTACCTGGATGGTGCGTTCGATCTCGGCTGAGCGTCCGACGATCGGGTCTATCTCACCCGCGGCGGCCTTGGCGACGAGCTCGACGGTAAAGCTCTCGAGCGGCTTTTTACGTTGAGCGGCGGCCGGAGCGTCGGGGTCGGCATCATCCATCTCAAAACCGGGTATGCCATCCTCGTGATCGATCTTTGAAATGCCGTGGGCGATGTAATTGAGTATGTCGAGCCGCGTTATCCCCTGCTGCAGCAGTAGATAGACGGCGTACGACTGTTCGGCCTGATACAGTGCGGCGAGTATATTGCCGCCGTCGACCGCCGGCTGGCCGCTGCCCTCAGCCTGTAGAACAGCGTACGAGATCGTCGATTGAAACGTGCTCGTCAGCTCGGGCATGACCTTGGCGTCGCCCGGAACCTTTTCCAGCACGCCTTCGAAATATTCCTGCAGAGCGCGAGCTATCTCCTCGATATTCGCACCGCAATGGAACAATATCTCGCGCGCCGCCGAATCGTCGAGCAAGGCAAACAGGAGATGCTCCATCGTCACAAACTCGTGCTTGTGCTTAACAGCTTCATCGACGGCAAAACTCAAAGTTTGTTCTAATTCCCGCGTTAACATCGTAGGTATATCTTAGCAGTTTTCGTGAGATTGAAAATAGTGATTTACCGGCGTTAGACGAAACGCACGCCTTCGGGGTGGATCCGCGACACGTAAATATTGAAATCGATGCCCGTTTCCGCGTAGACGATCTTCACCGCTTCGCTGACAAATTCGGCGATCTTGCGTGTTTCGCTCAGCATAAACATAGACGGGCCCGAGCCCGAGATGCCGCCGCCGATCGCGCCTGCGGCAAGGCCGGCAAATTTCACTTCGTCAAATTTCGGGATCAGCGATTTCCGTACCGGCTCGACGATCGTGTCCTCCAACGAGCGTGCCATCAGGTCGTGATCGCCACGGGCGAGAGCGGCGACGAGCGAACCAAGATTGCTCCAATTGCGGATCGCTTCTTTCAGCGGAACGTCCTTAGGCAAGATCGCACGTGCCTCGCTAGTCTTGATCTCGATCTGCGGGTGAATGACCGTCGCGTACAGTTTTGGGTATTGGATCTCGACGATATCGAGAGGTTCGGTCGTCCGGACGAGAGTAAAACCGCCGAAGATGCACGGTGCGAGATTGTCCGCGTGGCGCGCACCCGAGGCGATCATCTCGCCGGCCATGGCGAGTTCGACAAGCTCCAGTTTCGAAAATCGGTCGCCGATCAGCCGATTGGCCGTGACGACCGCACCGCACGCGCTCGCGGCGCTCGAACCAATTCCGCTGCCCGGTTTGATATGTTTGGTTATCTCGACCTCGAACCCGTGGCCGAGATCGGCGGCGTCGATCACTGCCTGTAAGGCAACGCCGGCAACATTCTTATTCGGTTCGGTCGGCAGGCCAAAACCGTCGTGATGGACAATGCGAACCTCACGATCGTCGATCTTTCGTACCGTTATTTCGTCATATGGTTCCGTCAAAGCAAACCCAAGACAGTCAAAACCGCAAACCACATTTGAGACAGTTGCAGGTGCAAGTACCTTAATTTCGTCCATATTTCAGAAATCGATCCAATCGATATATCATCTTACACTTGAGCGATATCACAGTTAGATTCTAACAGGATAGACAGGGTTTACAGGATATTTAGAGTTCCGTTCAACCATTTTATCCTCCGTATCCTGTGGATCATATTAGTAGATCGCCCTTAGAAGATGCACTACTTTAGCACAACACGAATTTCGCCTCACGCCACGTTTCGCGAGGCTGTTCTGAACGGTCAACCGGATGATAAGGGATTATATTTTCCGTCCGAAATCCCGAGATTAACGCAGGATTTCCTGACGGGCTATCGCGACCTGACCAACGAGCAGATCGCATTCGAGGTTATCAGGCCGTATGTCGCCGGTGAGATCCCGGACGAACGGCTCTTCGAGATATGCGCCGAAACGGTGAATTTCAGTTTTCCACTTGTGGAAATCTCAGACCGTATCTCAACGTTGGAGCTTTTCCATGGGCCGACCTTAGCATTTAAGGATGTCGGCGCACGGTTTATGAGCCGGTGTCTTGGCCATTTTTCGCAAGGCTCAATGGCGAAGACCATCGTCATTGTGGCGACATCGGGCGATACGGGCGGAGCTGTCGCCGCAGGTTTTCACGGTGTCGAGGACGTCGAGGTCGTTATACTTTACCCGAGCGGCAAGGTCAGCAAGGTGCAGGAACTGCAACTGACGACTCTTGGCGGAAATGTGACTACATTGGAATTACGCGGCACTTTTGACGATTGTCAGGCACTTGCGAAACGAGCTCTCGCCGACGGCGATCTACAATCAAAGGTGCATCTCACATCTGCAAATTCGATCAATGTCGCCCGTTGGTTGCCGCAGCAGTTCTACTATTTCTACGCACTCAAGCAATGGAGCGGCGAACCTCCCGTTATCTCGGTGCCGAGCGGCAACTTTGGCAATCTCGCGTCGGGCGTCCTTGCCGGTGTCTCGGGCTTGCCGGTCAAGAGATTTATCGCCGCCTGTAATGCAAATGATGTCGTCCCGCGATTTATGCAAACCGAGAGCTATGAGCCGCGGCCATCGGTCACTACGATCTCGAATGCAATGGATGTAGGTGCGCCGAGCAATTTTGTCCGCATCCTCGAAATATTCGAGCACGACTTTCCCGAACTTTCCAATAAGATCGAGGCTGTAAGCGTTTCGGACGAGGTTACGGCCGCGACGATGCGCGAGGTCTATGTACAATGTAATTACATTCTCGACCCGCACGGTGCGGTCGGTTATCGTGCCCTCGCAGACTATCTGGATCGGCACGTTGATGACCGCGGTATAGTACTCGAAACCGCCCATCCCGTGAAATTCGATTCGGTAAATGAGATACTCGGAACACAGGGTGATGTGCCCGCGTCGGTCCGCGAATTGTTATTGCGTGAAAAGCAGAGCATCGAGATCGACGATGATTACGACGCACTTCGGGAAATATTGTTGAGCAAGATATGAAGGTTCTGAAATTTGGCGGTTCATCCGTAGGCAGTGCCGGAACGATCGAGCGGGTCGTGTCGATCGTCCGCGAACGCAGTGCGGCCGGCAAGATCGCAGTCGTGCTCTCGGCGATGCAAGGCACGACCGACGCTCTGATCGAGGCCGGGCGTTCGGCCGAACGCGGCGACGACGGCTATATCGAGATCCTCAGCAATATCAGCGAAAAGCACCGCATGGCGATCAGCGAGCTTTTTGACGACGGTGAAGCTCACGCGATATCCGATTTCATCGATACGACCGTAAAGGAACTTGAGAATCTATGCGAGGGCGTCCGCCTGATCCGCGAGCTTTCGCCCAAGACGCTCGACCGTATTTTAAGTTTCGGCGAGATCGTGTCGTCGCGGATCGTGGCCGCAAAGTTGGCGTCCGAAGGGATCGAAAACGAGTGGGCCGACAGCCGAACGCTCATCCGCACGGATTCGAACCACGGTTCGGGTGCGGTCGATCTCACCGAGACAAACCGGCTGATCAACGAGTATTTTGCCAATACGGCAGCGGGCTTGTTTGTCTTGCCGGGTTTTATCGCCTCGGACAAGGCGGGATACACGACGACGCTTGGCCGCGGCGGTTCGGACTATACCGCGGCGATCGTCGCCGCCGCAGCGGACGCCGAGATACTCGAGATCTGGACCGACGTGTCGGGAATGATGTCTGCCGACCCCCGTTTTGTCCGGAACGTTCGTCAGATATCGCATATTACGTACCGCGAGGCGATGGAACTGTCGCATTTTGGAGCCAAGGTCATATACCCGCCGACGATCCAGCCGGTGATGGCAAAAGGCATACCGGTTTTGGTCAAAAATACATTTGAGCCCGACGATCACGGTACGTTGATCGAATCCGAGTCCGACGCGAAAAAAGACATCATCCGCGGCATCACCAGCATCGACAAGATCTCGATGCTCAGCCTCGAGGGCAGCGGCATGGTCGGCATTCCGGGCTTTTCCAAGCGGCTATTTGACGCACTCTCGCGGGCGGCGATAAACGTCATCCTGATCACGCAGAGTTCGTCGGAACACTCGATCTGCGTTGCCATCGAAGAAAAAAGTGCCGAGACCGCACGGATCGCGGTCGACAGGGAATTTGAGTACGAGATTGCCGTCGGACGGATCGAACCGCTGAGGGTCGAGAGCGGTTTTTCTATCCTCGCTCTCGTCGGCGACAATATGAAGGAGCATACGGGCGTCAGCGGTAAGATGTTTATGACGCTCGGCCAAAACGGCATCAATATCCACGCCATCGCCCAGGGTTCGAGCGAGCGCAACATCTCTGCCGTCATTGCGTCAAAGGATGTCAGAAAAGCAGTCAATACGCTGCACGAAGAGTTTTTCTCGGACGGCAATAAGCAGATCAACGTTTTTATCGCTGGCGTCGGCACGGTCGGCAGCAAGCTGATCGGCCAGCTGCGAGCGCAGCATGGGCATTTGCTCGACGAAATGCGTTTGAATGTACGCGTCGTCGGCGTGGCCAATAGCCGGCGTGCGCTCATATCGGAAGAAGGGGTCGATATCGTCAATTACAAGGACGATCTGGCCGCAGCTGCCGAGACAGACATCGCCGCGTTTACCGACGAGATGATCCGGCAAAACCTGCGAAACTCGGTTTTTGTCGATGTCACGGCAAACGCGGCCGTTGTTGACACGTATCCGAAGCTGCTGGAGAAAAGCGTCTCGATTATCGCCTGTAACAAGGTTGCCGCGTCGTCCGAATACGAACGCTACGCTCATCTCAAGGACCTCGCACGCGAATTCGGCACCAACTTTTTCTTTGAGACCAATGTCGGTGCCGGCCTGCCGGTGATAAATACGCTCAACGATCTGCTTCGCAGCGGCGACAAGGTACAGCGGATCGAGGCCGTGCTATCGGGCACGCTCAATTTTGTTTTCAATAATTACGACGGCACGCGTAGCTTTGCCGACGTGGTGCGCCAGGCACAAGTCGAAGGCTACACCGAGCCCGACCCGCGGCTTGACTTGAGCGGCACGGACGTCGCCCGCAAGATCCTGATCCTCGCACGCGAGGCGGGATACCGTCTGGAAATGGAAGATATAGAGAACGCCGGATTTCTGCCCGAATCATGTCTCGCCGGAACAGTCGATGATTTTTACGCAGAAATGGAGCGGCACGAGGCTCACTTTCGAGCCTTGCTCGACGATGCTGTCAGCAAAGGCCTGACACTGAAATACATCGCATCGTTCGATAACGGAAAGGCGAAAGTTGGGCTCCAGTCGATCGGGCCCGACCACAATTTCGCCAACCTTTCCGGCAAAGATAACGCCGTACTATTCTACACAAACCGCTATCCCGAGCAGCCGCTCGTTATCAAGGGTGCGGGTGCCGGAGCCGACGTCACTGCGGCGGGCGTTTTCGCCGACATTATTCGGGCGTCGAGGAGCTGATATGAACCACCGGATCTCGTCTCGAGTGTATTCGCTTTCGATACTAATAATCCTCTTGTTTTCGCAGGTCAGTTTTGCGCAAAAAGGCTATTTTCCCCCGGCAGGCGAATGGGAACGGCGAACACCGGAGCAGGCAAAAATCGACGCCGCAAAACTAAAGGAGGCCATCGACTTTGCTATTGCCAGCGAGGCAAAAGCACCGCGTAGCCAGGAGCTTGGACTTACTCAGTCTTTTGGCCAGGCTCCGTTTGGTGAGTTGGTGGGGCCGACGAAGGACCGAGGGGATGCGACAGGTCTCGTGATACGCAACGGCTATCTGATCGCTGCGTGGGGCGATCCGCTTCGCGTTGATATGACGCACAGCGTAACAAAGAGCTTTTTGTCCACGGTCGTCGGAATGGCATTTGATCGCAAACTGATCCGCAGTTTACAAGACAAGGCAGTAGATTATTATGCCCCGATCGTCGTGTATCAACCGGGACAGCGTTATGACGACGCCGAGCAATTTGGCAGGTCAAAATTACTCGACCTCTTTGCGACTGAACACAACCGCAAGGTCACCTGGGAGCATCTTCTTCGCCAGACCAGTGATTGGGAAGGCACGCTCTGGGGCAAGCCTGATTGGGCTGACCGGCCGGACCGCGATTCGAGTAAGTGGTTGGGCCGTGTTCGCGGCGAACCAGGAACGGTATATGAATACAACGATGTCCGTGTAAATGCACTCGCACTTGCCGCGTTAAACGTATGGAGAAAACCGCTGCCGCAGGTGTTGAAAGAAAACCTGATGGACGAGATCGGTGCGTCTAACACCTGGCGTTGGTACGGCTATGAAAATTCGTTTGTGATCATCGACGGGCAGATCGTTCAGTCTGTCAGCGGCGGTGGACACTGGGGCGGCGGTATGTTCATCAATACCTACGACATGGCCCGTTTCGGACTGCTCACTGAACAGGGCGGTAAATGGCGTGACAAACAGATACTCTCGCCTGAGTTCGTCCGTCAGGCAAAAACGCCGACCACGGTTCAGCCAACCTACGGGTTCATGAACTGGTTTCTCAACACGGACAAAAAGCTCTACACAAACGCCCCATCGTCGATCGTTGTCTATTCCGGTAACGGGACCAACATTGTCTACTGCGATCCGGATAACGACCTCGTCGTTGTTGTTCGCTGGATAGAAAATTCAAAGATCAACGAATTTCTCGGCAAGCTGCTTGCGAGTCTCAAAAAATGAGGCCGTACGAGCAGCCATGCGTTTAATTAAGGTCGAACAAAAGAAACTCGCTGTTATCAGCCCGGGCTGTGATAGCGAGTTTTGTTTCCTCGCTGACCGCCGCTCCGTCGCCCGCCTCGAGTATTTCGCCGTTTATATCCAGCTTTCCGCTGATCAACTGCACCCATGCGTGGCGGCCCGTGGCAAGATCTAGCGAAACCTCTTCGCCGGTTTTAAGTATCGACGCGTAGAGTTTGACGTCCTGATTGATGTGGACCGAGCCGTCATCGCCGCCGCGTGACGCGACGAGCGTGAGCTTGCCCTGCTTTTCCTCGGCCGGAAACTTTTTCTGTTCGTAGCCGGGCGTCAGATTCTGCTCTTCGGGCAGGATCCAGATCTGCAGCAGGTGCGTCCGGTCGGTCGGCGAACTATATTCGCTATGGAGCACACCGGTTCCGGCGGTCATTCGCTGGACCTCGTGCGGAAAGATCGTCTCGCCGTTTCCCATCGAATCGCGGTGCGACAGCTCGCCCGATATGACGTAGGTCACGATCTCCATATCGCGGTGGCCGTGTTTCGGAAATCCCTGAGCCGGTTCGATATAGTCTTCGTTAATGACCCGCAAATTGCGAAATCCCATAAACCGCGGATCGTAAAAGTCCGCAAATGAAAAGCTAAAGTGTGTATCGAGCCAACCATGATTGGCATGTCCGCGTTCGTTAGATCGTCTGATTTTTATCATCGTGAATCTCCTTGATAGTTCAATATTACAAGGAAGCGGAGGGGTTGTAACCATCAATTACGGTGACGGATTTCTCATACTTTTGGGTGAGAAGAGCGGATGTCGCCCCAGATGTGCACAGATTTACAGGGAACGAGCCGGATGAGCCATATCTGCGTCCATCTGCGGTCAATTTTCTTCGGTTCATTTCTTGCGCGCGATCATAAGTCCATCGCGGATCGGGAACAAGACGTTGTCAACGCGGTCGTCCGCCAGTATCTTCTTATTGTATTCGTACAGAGCCTGCGTGTTTTCGTCCATGTCGGGTTCGATGACCTTACCGCTCCAGAGAACGTTGTCGGCGATGATAAATCCGCCGCTGCGGACGCGGTCGAAGACGAGGTTGTAATAGTTGGAGTAATTGGGTTTATCAGCGTCGATAAATACCAGATCGAACATATGGGGAAGCGTCGGGATGACGTCGAGCGCATTGCCCAGATGAAATTCGATCCGGTCGCGAAACTCGGTCCTTTCGACAAATGAGCGGGCGACCGCGTTGGTGTCCTCTTGTACATCCAATGTAATTACCTTGCCCTCCGGGGCCAAACCCTCGGCAAAACATAATGCGGAATACCCGAGATACGTCCCGATCTCAAGCACCACATTGGGGCGGATCATATGCGACAACATCGACAACACGCGTCCCTGGAAAAACCCGGAAAGCATGCTCGAATCTTCGTAGTGCTCGTAACAATGCGCCCGCAATTCCTGCAGGACCTCGCTTTCGCCGGAGGTCATCGCTTCGGCGTATTTGATCACTTCGTCCTTCATAGATCTACCCTCACGAGCCCACGCTTTATCGCCAGTGTCGCCGCCGACGTCCGGTCCGAAACGCCTATCTTGCCGAATATATTCTGCACATGGGTCTTGACCGTGTTTTCGGATATGTCGAGAGCGAACGCGATCTCCTTGTTCGACATGCCGCCGACTATCATTCGCAGAACGTTGGTCTCCATCGCGGTCAACTCTTCGCTGCCGACGTGTTCGCTCAGTATTTCGGCAATGTCCGCCGGGATGAATTTACGACCGGCGTTGACGGTGCGGATCGCCTTTATGAGGACGTCCGGCTCGACGTCCTTGCAAATATAGCCGGCCACGCCTTTTTTCAATGCCCGCGAAATTTCAGCATCGCCGGCGTGTTCGGCAAGGACGATGATCTTGGCCTTTGGATCCTTGATAAAGTAATTGTCGAGGTCGTCGATCGAGCACGATTCGGGAAACCACAGGCCCAGGATCGTAACGTCGGGCGAACCCGCGGAAAACAGACGAAAGCCGTCGGCGGCATTATCGGCCTCGTCAGCGATCGTCAGATCGTCGGTCGTGCCAAGCACGGCCTTGATGCCGATCCGCGTCAGCGGCTGGTTTTCGATGAGAAGGACGTTGATCATTTACCCAGCGATGCCGCAAATTCCACGATCGGCCTGATCAGGTCAGTGTCGTAGTTGGTCTTGACGTGCTGCATGACGGCCGTGATCCGCTCAAGCCCCATGCCGGTGTCGACCGACGGAGCGGGGAGCGGCGTCAGCTTGAACGTCCCGTCTGCCTCTTGCGTGCGGTTGTACTGCATAAAGACGAGATTCCAGATCTCCATCGTCGTGTCGCCCTCGCCATTGACCCATTTCGGGTGGTTAAGCTCGGGGTTTTCGGGCTCGTCGCCCATGTAATAGTGGATCTCCGAGCACGGCCCGCAAGGCCCTGTGTCGCCCATCTGCCAGAAATTATCTTTGCGGCCATAGCCGAGAATGCGTTCGGGTTTTGCACCGACTGCCTGCCACAGCGCCCGAGCCTCGTCATCCGGGCCGACCTGATCGTCGCCCTCGAAGACGGAGAACCACAGCCGCGACTCGTCCAGCTTTAGCTCATTGACGAGAAAATCCCACGCGTACTCGATCGCCTCTTTTTTGAAATAGTCGCCGAACGAAAAATTGCCGAGCATCTCAAAGAAAGTGTGGTGTCTGGCCGTCTTGCCGACCTCGTCGAGGTCATTGTGCTTACCGCCCGCACGGATACATTTTTGCGACGAAACAGCCCGCGTATAATCACGCTTTTCGTTGCCCAAAAAGACGTCCTTGAACTGGTTCATGCCCGCGTTCGTAAAAAGCAGCGTCGGGTCGTCCGCCGGCAGCAGCGGCGACGAATGCACCACCTTGTGCCCGTTGCGCTCAAAATACTCAAGAAATCTCGCTCTTATCTCGTTTCCGGTCATAGTGAAACTTTAACACAAAGCATTTATCCGATGCATCGCCAACAAAAAAGCCGGAAACGCATTCGGATTCCGGCTGGCCAGTCATTGTTCGTGAAGATGTTATTTGGCGGCCTTAAACCGCATCGCAACGCCGTTCATGCAGTAGCGCAGCCCGGTTGGCTGCGGGCCGTCGTCGAATACGTGGCCGAGATGCGAATGGCAGCGGGCACATTCGACCTCGATCCGCTCTTCGCCGAGGCTATTGTCGACCTTTTCTTTGACGTTCTTTTTAGAGATCGGCTCGTAAAAGCTTGGCCAGCCGGTGCCCGAATCAAATTTTGCCTTTGAGCTGAACAGGGCGAGTCCGCAGGCGTCGCAATAGAATGTGCCGTCCTTTTTCACGTCGTTGAGCGGGCTCGTGTACGGGCGTTCGGTGCCCTCTTGTCTGAGTACGTAGAACGCTGGGCCGGAAAGCTCACGCTTCCATTCGGCGTCGGTCCTGATCAGCTCCTTTCCGTCAAACTCGCCATCGGTAAGCACCAGATCACGCTCATCGGCTCCGGCTTTTTTCGTTTTGGCGGGGGTCGCTGCCGGCTCGGCCGAAATTGCATTCGGCGATGCCTCGGCCTTCGAGAATGAGCCCGTCAGGCCGCAACCGACCACCGCGACAACGGCCGAAAGAACAAATACCGAAGCTAAAAATTTACTCATAATTACTTCCTGATAATAATATAGCCCCGTTCGACTAAAACACGTCGGAACGGGGCTAAGTTTTGTTTCATCTTTCAAATCCGATCCGGTTTGTATAGATCCGGGGACGGCTTTTCGGATGTTGCTCAGTGGTCAAAGGACTTTCCCTGTTTGGCAGCTCGTCATACCCCTCCAGAAACTTCGGGCCGCCAAACCCTTGATAAATTGTGCCCTCGACCACTGAGCGGTGTTGCTGAACGTTAGTTGGGCAACACAACTGTATCGATGACGTGGATCACGCCGTTCGAACCTTTCAGGTCAACTGCGGTGATGGTCGACATGCCGCCTTTCTCATCCTTGAGCACAACATTCTTACCGTCCATCATCGCCCAGAGCTTTCCGCCCGAAACGGTGGTCAGTTCGACCTTGCCGTTGCCTTTCTTGATCGCCTTGGCAACCGCTTTCGAATCAAGGTTTCCTGCGACCACGTGGTAGGTCAAGATCTTTGCGAGCATTGCTTTGTTCTCAGGCTTGAGAAGCGTAGCAACCGTTCCTGCCGGCAGTTTGTCAAAAGCACTGTTTACCGGAGCGAACACCGTGAACGGTCCTGCACCCTGGAGCGTTCCGACCAGGTCAGCAGCCTTGACCGCTGCGACCAGCGTTGTATGGTCAGGCGAACCAACTGCGATATCAACGATCGTCTTGTCCTGTGCTGAGACAGCCGACGAACCAACAAAAATGCTAAGAGCTAAAACAACTAATCCTAAAAATGATTTCATAACAATAAATCTCCCTTGTTCTTTTTTGATTTCTAACTAAAGGACTTTACGTTCCCTTTGGTGAGGTTTTCGCAACTTGGGAAAATTCGGATTCAGAAAAATTTTCTGTTGTAACCGTTTGAGTCGATGGCGGATGAGAATGGGGAGCGGTCAAAGCACGTCGAGACCAGTTTCTAACTGCTATTCGTCCGCGCCGTCCTGATCAAATCGGCCTTTGCTTACCGAGGACATTTTTTCGCGGATCAGGTCAAAGCCGAAGCCCTGCCTTAGCAGATGATCGTAAAATTTCTTGGTTTCCTCGCGGGTTTCCGGCACGCCTTTTAATCGGAGGCGTTTCTTTATCGCCAGATCGATCAGGTCGGTTTCCGGAATTTTCTCGAATGCCTCGGCGATCGCGTGTTCGACGGTTTCTTTGTCGAGCTTTTTTGTCGACATCGCCTGTTGCAGGCGGCGTTTGCCCTGAGGTTTTTGGCGGAGTTTTGAGACCGCAACGTCGCGGGCGTACTGTTCGTCATCAAGGTATTTATAGTCTTTAAGCTTGTCGATGACGGCGTCGACTATCTCCGCGTCAGTCCAGAGTTTTTCGAGCAGGCGTTCACGCAGCTCACGCACGGAACGCGGTTTGGCCGCGAGCAGTTTGAAGGCGCGGTTCATCGTCCGCTCGCGTGAACGCACCGGGTCTTTTACCACACGGTCCGCGTCGTCAACCTTTTTTGTGCGTTTTCCCCACATCTTGCCGCTACCTGCTAAAATTCAGTTTCGCCTAAATTATGGACGGCATTCTCATTATCGACAAACCTGCGGGCATCACATCGCACGACGTGGTGTATCGCGTTCGCCGCATTCTGAAAACGAAGCGCGTCGGCCACACGGGCACGCTCGACCCTTTTGCAACCGGCGTGATGGTCGTACTCGTCGGCCAGGCGACGCGGCTCGCTCAATATCTGGACAAGGACGTCAAGGAATATGAGGCTGAGTTGACGTTCGGGTTTGAGACGGACACGGGCGACCGGACGGGAGAAAGAAAGGGTGAAGAGGAGAAGAGGGGAACCGCAGATCTTAAACCGGAAATGATCGACGCGGTGTTGCCGCAGTTTCGCGGTCAGATCGAGCAGACGCCGCCGATGTATTCGGCAAAAAAGATCGACGGTAAAAAGCTCTATGAGCTCGCCCGCAAAGGCGAGACTGTCGAACGGAAAGCAGTAAACGTAACAATTTCCAAACTCGAGATCACCACGCCGCTAAAGCCGATAGACGTGGGACCCGGGACTTGGAACCTGGGACTCAAGGTTCGCTGTTCCGCCGGGACGTACATTCGCACGCTCGCCGAGGACATCGGGCGGGCGGTTGGCGTCGGTGCGCATCTTGGCGAACTGCGTCGGACGGCAGCCGGAAAATTCAACATTAACGACGCCCGTACACTCGACGAACTGCAGGCAATGGACGACCCGGCATCCGCGCTCGTCCCGATGAACACGGCGGTGTCGCACCTGCCCGAGATCTCGCTCGCCGCGGATCGCGTTACTAAGACGCGCAACGGGCTATCGACGCGTGTTTTTGAAACTGCGTTTGCCGATGGCGACGCGGTCAGGATGGTCGACGACGTCGGCGAACTCATCGCTATCGGCAGTTTTGTCGCGGCAGAAAATACTGTTCAGCCCAAGGTCGTTTTGGTATAGAATGTCCGAAGTGAGTCGCATATGAAAAAACGAAATCTGGCATTGGCGGTTGGCGGGGCGGTCGGGGCGGCGGTTGCGGTCAAATTATTGACGCGTGCCGACAGTGTTAGCTGGGACGACGTTGCCGATCAGGTGGTTCATTCGGACCACTCGCATTTTGTAAATGTCGACGATACACGCGTGCATTATCAGGAATTTGGCGACGCGTCGAAGCCGCCGATCATCCTTATCCACGGCTACACGGCGTCTGTTTATGTCTGGAAAACGGCAGCTCCGATGCTGGCCGATGCCGGATTTCACGTCATTGCCGTTGATCTGATCGGGTTTGGGTTTTCGGAAAAACCGTCTTGGTTCGAATATTCGATCCAGGCCCAGGCACGGATGGTGTCGCGGTTCATCAATCGTCTCGGCATAGGAAAGGCGACGATCGTCGGCAGTTCGTACGGCGGTGCGGTCGCGTTAAATCTGACGCTCGATTACCCTGAAATGGTCGAAAAACTCGTGCTGGTCGACGCCGTCTGTAATGACGAACCGAAAGATTACCCGATACTGAAGCTCGCGTCCTTACGCGGCGTGGGTGAAGTGGTCACGCCGTTCCTGATCGACTCAAAGGCGTTCCTGCGGATGCGTATGCGCGGCACGCTCGCCAAGCCCAATCACTACATGATCACCGACGACCGTATCGAATCGATCCGCCGGCCGCTGTTTGCCGCCGACGGCCATCACGCAGTCCTCGCGACATCGCGCAACTGGCACGCAAACCGGCTGGAACAGGACGCAAACCTCATCAATCAGCCGACGCTGATCATCTGGGGCGACTCAGACACCGTCATCCCGATCAAGAACGGCTACAAGCTTCACGAAGAGATCCTCAATTCCCGCTTCGTCATCCTAAAAGACTGTGGCCACGTCCCGCAGGAAGAAAAGAGCGAACTGTTTACCGAGCTTGTGACCGAGTTTTGCCATGACCGAAAGGGAAAGATCGCGGCAAAGAGCGGGGATGACGTGAAGCTCGAGCAGATCGCGTAAATGGCTTCGAAAAACCTATAAGCTCGGGCCTGAATTAATCGAAATGTTAGCAAATAGTGCGTCAACACTTTACGGCCGGGGCATTTTCACTACAATCGCTATTCGCGGTGGAGCGCCGCTATTCTGGGAAAAGCACTGGGCACGGTTGACGCGTGATTCGGCAAAGGTCGGCGTCGATATGTCGGCCCACGCCGAGGCGTTCGTATTTGGGGAACTTGCCAAGGCCATCATGGATGACGGCATCGTGGACGGACGTGCTCGGATCACTTTTCTCGACCAGCGGCCCGGAACGGTATGGCCGGGAACGGCGGTCGAGAACACCGCGATGTCGATCATCGCCGCGGGAGCACGCGGCCCGTTAAGTAAATTCAGCCTTACCGCATCGCCCTATCGAGTCAATCAATATTCGCCGCTCGCAGGTGTGAAATCGTGCAATTATCTCGAAAACATCCTTGCTCTCGAGGAGGCACGCGGACGCGGATTCGATGAGGGCATTAGGATCAATAACGAAGGTGCGATAACAGGTGTTTGCACGGCAAACATCTATTGGCTAAAGGGCGGCGTTCTGTTTACGCCGTCGCTTTCGACGGGGTGTTTGCCGGGAACAACGCGTGAACACATTCTCGAGAATCTCGGGTGTCACGAGGTCGCCATGCCCATCGACACGCTCGCCGCGGTCGAAGCCATCTTTCTCAGCTCGGCAGGGCTCGGGGTAATTCAGGCGAGCGATCTGGATAACCGAACGTTCGAGTCGGTCGACCACCCGATACTTCACCTAGTGCCGTAAGGGCGCTAAAAAACACGAACGCCCGCAAACACCGTGTTCGGGAACATTCGTGTATTTCGTTTGAAAAACCGCTATTAGGCTGCTGTTTCGAAAAGTGCGAGGATCTGTTTGCCCTCGTTCGAACGCGGATCGATGGTCCGTAGGTGCTTTTGCCCCTGCATTTCCCAGATCGCCGTTACCGTTCCTTCCTTTTCAACTGCCTGATACGAAACGTCTTCCGGTTCTGCCGGCGTTTCCTCGACCGGCGCGACCGCTGTCGTTTCTTCTACCGCTTCAGCGGCCTGTACTGCTTCTTCTGACATCTAAATTACAAATCTCCTGTTTTCCTGCTGTTTCAATAATAAACTATTAATTGAATTGGAATTCTGACACATTACGCGCGATTTTGTCGAGTTGCCGGGAACGCAGGCGCCCTCGCCTGCAAACGCCGGTTCCTCCGGCGTGACGGCGCACTTTATATCAAACTCCTTCAAATACCACGTACATCAGCGTCCTCAGAAGGACGCTTTGCAGGCGAGGGCGCCTGCGTTCCAGTCACTTTGACCTACGCGGATCCAACTCATAAAACCAAAAATCGTTGTTCGGCTGGTCGACCTTTAGCTGGTCGGTCTTAGCGTTCTTATCGATGGTAAAGGTGACAAAACCGCGTGGGAAATTGTACGAAACTGACGGCCGCCATTTGATCTCGAAGGTGTTGTAATGCCAATGTTCGAGGTCGGCGACAAAGTTTGGCGATGGGCCGAAACGCATCACGAGCTTGCCGTTTTCCTCTGCGATCGTGACGTCGCCGTAGAGTTTATCGCCGTAGGTTCCGGCGTATTGGCCAATGGCAAGCGTCGGTTTTGTGTCCCTGACGCGGGCGGCGTCGACCTTTGCCTTTTCTTCGGCGTCGGCTGTCTTACCGCCGGCTATTGCCTTAACCGCCTCGGCGTTCCAGTCGCGTTTGGGGGCGTTGACGAAAACGTCGCGTATCTTGTTCATCATGATCTGAAACGCCGGCGATTCGCTGTTGGTCAAAACGAGAAATCCGACCTTTTCCTCGGGGATCAGCACGGTGTACGAGAGCATACCGTCGAGGCCGCCGCTGTGATTGATGATCTTGCGTCCCTGATAATCGTAAACGAACCAGCCCATTCCGACGCCGCTAAAATGCCGTGTCGGATTGCCCTTGGATCCCTGCAGGCCGATCTGCTGGGCGAGATATTGCTGGTGCATCTGCCACCCTTGCCCCTCGCTAAAGATCTGTTTGCCTTCAAAGTTACCGCCGTTGAGCTGTGTTCTGACCCATTTCGAGAGGTCGGCGACCGACGAATTGAGGGCGGCGGCTGAATATGAACCGTCGACGTTTCCGCGCTGGAGCACCCGGAGTTTACCGCCCGATTCGTTGTGCGGCCAGGCGGCGTTATCCGGCAGCGATTTGATGCTGCAGGTCGTTCGGTTCATCCCGAGCGGTGTCAGGATACGTTCCGTCACGAATTCACACCACGATTTGCCCGAGGCTTTTTCGACCACCTTGCCGGCGGCGATGAACATCAGATTTTGATAACCGTAACGCGTTCGAAAACTCGATACCGGCTTGAGATAACGCACCCGGCGCAGTATCTCGTCCGGCGAATACGTCGTCTCGTACCAGAGCAGATCGCCGCTAAATGTGTCGAGCCCGACGCGGTGCGTGACCAGGTCGCGGACCGTTAGTTCGCTCGTTACCCACGGATCGTACATCTGAAAATCGGGCAGATATTTTGACACCTTGTCGTCCCAACTGAGCTTTTTCTCGTCAACAAGTATTGCAAGACTCGCCGTTGTAAACGCCTTCGAATTTGATGCGATGGCAAATACGGTATTCTCGTCCGGTTTGTCCGGCTTACCGAGTTCGCGAACGCCGTAGCCCTTTTGCATCACGACCTTGTCGTCTTTAACGACCGCGATCGCCATACCGGCGCCCGAGTCTTTCCAGGTCGAAATGACAGTATTGGCGTAATCGTCGATCTCCTTCAGCTTTTCGTCGAGCGTTTGTGCATTTACAAAGAGCGGGAAGACGATGAGGAGGAGCAAAATGATGTTGAATTTTTTCATGATGTTGTTGTAATTGTTCAGCAAGCAAGTGTGAACTTCTTCCTGGCCGCCCGCCTACGCAGACGGTTCTGACATAACCGAAAACAGCCGCCATTCGCCCTCGATACCGTCGAACGAATGCATGCCGTGTTCCTCAAACCCGAGGCCCGAACCGGCGACAAGGTCTTTTACGGTCCTTGATACTAAAATGTTGCCGTCACCCGACTCGTCGGCGATCCTTTTTGCGAGTTCGACCGCAAAGCCGCTGTAGGTATCGCCGACGACGTCACATTCGCCGGTGTGCAGCCCTGTGCGGAGACCGATCCCGAGTTCGCCGGCCGCAGCCGTTATGGCCGCCGCACAGCGGATCGCGCGGGCGGGCCCGTCAAATGCGGCAAGCACCTCGCCATTGCCGACCGAAACTTCGCGGCCCTTGAACAATTGTAACTGTCGTCTGACAAATTCTTTCGCACGCAGCCGCAGCGCCGCCCACTCTGCATCGCCGAGCTTTGCCGCCTCGGCCCCGGGGTCGGCTATCCGCAGACTCATGACGGTTGCCAATACGCGATCGTATTCGCCCGCAAACCGCACGCCGGTCACAAATTCCTCGATCTCGTCGATTATCTCTTGACTGTTGCCGACGAACGGCAGATGGTCGATGCCGTCCATCTCCACAAATTTTGAATTGGGTATCTTGTCTGCGACAAACCGGCCCTCTTCAACATTCAGGCAAAGGTCGCCGCGGCGATGCATGATAAGTGTCGGCACGCGGACCAGCGGCAGAACCTCGCGGACATCGATCTCGGAATTCATGATCGTGATCGCAACGGCGGCTCCGGGACTGGCACCGTTGCGCAGATATTCGGCCCACCAGTTTCTAAATTCTTCGTCGGCCGCCATTGACGGAGCGCGTTCCTCGATGCCGACCGGCTTGCCCCAATCTCGTTTTACGACCTCGAAAAACTTATTGCGCTGCTCTATCGACGGTGCCCACGGGTAACCTTCTTCCTTGATACGTTTTGCGTAGGTTCCGAACATGATCACGGTCTTGGTCCGTTCAGGATAGGTGGCGGCAAACAGCGAACACATCGGCCCGCCCTCGGATACGCCAAACAAGACGGCGCTTTCCGACCCGACCTCGTCCATCACGGCGCGAACGTCATCCATCCGTTCCTCGAGTGTCGGCAGAGCGTTATTCGGCACACGATCCGAGAGTCCGGTGCCGCGTTTATCGAAAAGGATAAGACGTGAGAATGACGCCAGGCGTTCGAGAAACGAGGCAAATAAGTGATGCTTCCAAAAATACTCGAGGTGCGAGACCCAGCCCATCACGAACACGATATCCACCGGCCCGTTGCCGATGACCTGATACGCGATATTTACGTCACCGTTTTGAACGTAATGCGTTTCCGGAACGCGGGAAGCTAGTATAGGTGTCGTGTTTCGGAGTGAGCTCAACTCACTATCGGCTCCGGTTCCATCATCGATATACACCCGGGCCCGAACGCTCTCGATCACTTCGGTCTTCGGCACTATGTCGTCGACGACCGATACCTCCGCGACGAACCGGTAGCCAAATTTCGGTACGGTCTCGATCATTTCCGGTCCGAGTATCCGGCGAAGCTGCGAGATGTTCTGAGCAAGATTGTTTTCCTCGACAAAGCTGCCCTCCCAGACCTCTGCGAGCATTCGTTCTTTGCTTAGCACGTGGCCCGCGTTTGCCGCCAGCATCAACAGCGTGTCGAATACCTTTGGCGGCAGCGTCACAGCTGAAGTACCGTCAAAGAGTAGGCGCTCGGCCACATTCAGCCTAAACTCTCCAAACCTGTAAATGGTCTCTGACGCTTCACCCATTACATTCGTTCATAATTTCTTCAGAAAAACTTCATGCTTTCCTAAAGATTAAATAATGCCTTCAGCGGCAAACTCGTTACATGCAACGAAATCGTTGAACGCGACGATTTTAGCACGAAGACGGAAGCTTTTATGAGAGCTATTAAACAGCGTGAGGTCGTTATCGAATTTGAACGGATCCAATTGATACGGAAACGCGCTAAGACAAGACTCGCTAAATGCGGTGTCTGCGGAACGGATCGGGACTTTGTTTGCGTCGCAGTCGCGGCAGAACTGTTTGGGATAGTTGAGACAGATCTTTACTCATTCATTCGTACTAAACATGTGCATTTGATACGCGATACGGAGATCTGCCTGACGTCACTTATGGCAGCCATCGGCGAGCGGCAAAACGGCGAACGGACAAGACTGATCGGAAACGGGAGCGGTTCACCAGATCGTTCCATATCAGGATCCGAAGAGAAACAATCAGGAGAAAATAAATATGAAGAGCTTTAAGACTACGGCAATTTCAATGATGATTCTGGCGGCGACGATTTTGTCGCTATTGGGTGGAACCGTAAACGCGGCACCGGTTGTCCGGCAGGGCAGCGGAGCAAATACTGCGGCCCTCCAGGCTATCGTCGATCAGTTTCGTACCGATCTTGGCGGTAGCAACAATGGCGTTGGCGGTTCGTTCACATCCGGCCGGCGTGAGATCAACTGGGACGGCGTGCCGGACAGTTTCTCGGAACCAAACAATCTGCCGCTCGACTTTTTTAACGTCAACAGCCCTCGCGGCGTAATTTTTAACGCCATCGAGGATGCCACCGGTGCCGGGCTCAATCAATTTGCCGTCAGTGCGAACACCGCCTCGGGCGTGCCCGTCCGGTTTGCCAACATCAACGCATCCTATTCGTCGATCTTTACGACATTTAGCGCTCAACGCCTGTTCACGGTCCGCAACACGAATATAATGGAAGTCAATTTCGTTATCCCGGGCACCAATATTCCCGCAACCGTCAACGGCTTTGGCGTGATCTTTACTGATGTAGATTCGGCGACTGGCGGAAACCGATCTCTTATTCGCGTTTATGGATCTGACGGTAAACAACTTTCCGCTGCCTCCGCTGGAGTTCTCGACAACGGCCTTTCATTCGTGGGAATTTCATTCAATGCAGGGGAACGAATTGCTCGCGTCGTCATCGAAAGCGGAAACGCTGCCCTCAGTTCAACGAACAACGATGGTGTGAGCGGAATAGATGTCGTAGCAATGGACGATTTTATCTATGGCGAACCTCGGGCATCCCAGTTTCACAGCGGTGATTTTGACGGTGACGGTGCATCGGATTCGGCAATTTTCCGACCGAGCACGGGCGTTTGGTTCCGCTTTAATTCGGGCAGCAACACGGTCGATCAGGAACAGTTCGGGTCGCCCGGCGACATCCCGGTTGACGGCGACTTTGACGGTGACCGTCGGGCGGACCTCGCCATATTTCGTCCATCGAACGGAGAATGGTATTTCAAACGCAGTTCGAACGGTACGGTTCTCGGGGCCCAGTTTGGAAGTCCCGGTGACAAGCCGGTCGTAAGTGACTACGACAAGGACGGCATTTCCGACATCGCCATCTGGCGTCCGTCGAACGGAAATTACCTTGTTTTGCGAAGCAGCACCAACTTCACGACGTTTTTCGGTTATGCGTTCGGAGCCAACGGCGACATTCCTGTCCAGGGCGGAGCTCAATAACAGGCGGGAACAATGATCCCACGCCAGGGCGGTTCCGGACGGGGCCGCCTTTTTCTATTGGCAATCTCGCTTAAATCCGCTATTCTTGGCGCACAATGTCACCCATCGCGATCACATTGATATTGCTCGTTGTGGCGATCGTGCTTTTCGCCACCGAAAAGCTGCCCGTCGACGTCATCGGCATTTTGCTGGTGATGGGCCTTGTGATCACGCGGGTTTTGACGGTCCAGGAGGGCGTCGCCGGATTTGGCAATGACATTATTATCACGATTGCCGGATTATTCGTCCTGGTCGGCGGGCTGATCAAGACCGGCATGGTCGATATGATCGGCCGGCGGATGCACAAGATCGCCGGTGACAGCGAGTTTGTACTGACCGCTCTGATAATGTTTGCCGCGGCGGTCGGTGCATCGGTGCTGAAAAACACGACAACGACCGCGATGTTCCTGCCGGTTGTCATTGGCCTTGCCGCAAGAGCCAAGATACCGCCGTCAAAACTGCTGATGCCGCTCGCCTTTGGAGCGATCCTTGGCGGCAGCTGTACGCTGATCGGAACATCGACCAACCTCGCGGTCAGTGGAGCGATACAACGCTACGGACAAGAGCCTTATTCGATGTTCGAGCTCGCACCCGTCGGCATCATCACGTTTTCGGTCGGCATGATCTACATGCTCTTTATCGGCCGGAGAATGCTGCCGAGTCGGGGCGGCGAAGATTCGCTGACCGAGCAATATCACATTCGCGAGTACATTTCCGAACTGTTCGTCCTGCCCGATTCGCCGCTTGTGGGCAAGACGATCGGCGAAACCAACCTTAGTACCGATCTGGACCTGACCGTGCTCGGCATCGTCCGCGACGGCGAAAAGATAAGTGCTCCGGGCATCAGCGAGCGAATTCAGCGCCGTGATTCGCTCATTGTCGAGGGCACCATCAGCGACATTCTCCGCGTTAAAGAAGAGGTTGGCCTCGAGATCAAGGCCGATTTCATGCTCAATGACATATTGCTCGAGGACGAAGATACCGAGCTTTTTGAGCTGCTCGTGATGCGCGATTCGCGGCTGGTCGGCCAAACTCTCAAAACTCTTCGCTTTCGGCAGACATACGACCTGACCGTACTTGCGGTTAATCGACACGGCGAAACGTTTATCAACAAACTCAGCGACGTTCAACTGATATTTGGCGACGTGCTGCTCGTTCAGGGAAAACGCGCCGGCATCGAACCGCTCTCGGCTGACCGCGAGGTGCTCGTTCTCGAGGACGTTTCGGCATCGAGCGTCCGCGTCGACAAACGCAAATGGGCCGTGGCGGCATTTGGCCTGTTTTTGGCAATGTCGGTGTCAAAGATCACGATCGGCTTCGACATTCCGCTGGCGGTCTGTGTGCTGAGCGGCGTAATGCTGCTGCTGGCGACCAAGACAGTGCGTTACAGCGAGATGTACTCGCTCATCGATTTTCGTCTGCTGGTGCTGATCGCGTGTATGATGAGCTTCGGCGTGGCGATGGAAAATACCGGTGCTGATGAATTTCTGGCCGGGTTGATCACCGAATATTTTAGGCAATACGGCGAAGGTGTTGTGCTCGCGGGGTTTTTTGTACTGACCGTTGCTTTGACACAGCCAATGTCCAATCAGGCAGCGGCACTTGTAGTCCTGCCGGTTGCCGTCAAGGCTGCGGTCGCACTTGGGGTAAATCCGCGGACATTCATTGTCGCCGTGACGTATGCCGCGTCATTTTCATTCATCACGCCGCTCGAACCCGCCTGCGTTCTCGTCTACACGCCCGGGCGTTACAAGTTCATGGATTTTGTAAAGATCGGCACTATCCTGACGATCATCGTATTTATCGTCTCGATAATAATGGTGCCGATATTCTGGCCGCTCCACTAGCTCTCGGCGATCGGTGCGATTTCACGTAGCGAAAGACCGCGTTTCAGTATCAACAGTAAACCAATCAATGTCCAAAACAGCGTTCGTCCCTTTCTGATGATAGTCAGCGTCACACCTATCCCAACGGCAAGCCCAACGGTTTCGCCGACGAACTTAGCACCGGCCTCGTCGACGCCTATCGCCATCGGGATCAGCTTGAACAAAATATTGATCATTCGGCTGACCGATTCCAAAACGAACGAATTGAGCAGGCTCGGTATGCCGTCGGTCAGTCGGCTGAGTATGAACCAAACCTCGGCCACGCCTAATACATGGTAGAGCACGCCGAGGCCGCAGATCGGTAAAAATCGCCGCGGATGCCGTCGGTAAAAGCTGTAGATCAGATTTTCGAAGAGTCTGACATGCATGCGGCCGTGTTCGAGGATGCCGCGAAAATAACCGCGTTGATAGAGGCGTTCGCACGTTTCGCTGGCGATGTGCCATTGGCGTACGACCATCAGAAACAGAAAGATCAGCAATAAGGCAATGCCCGCAATGATCACGTCGATCGTCACGGTCCAGCCCTCGTCAAGCGGAAAGCTCCGCAAAAATGTTATCGCCCCGAGGATCAGGAAAAGACTGGTCGTTAAGCTGTAAAACAGATTTTCGGTCGCCACGGATGAAAGCCCCACAACCAGAGGGACGCGGTGCCGTACCGCGACGGCCTTGGACGTGCCGCTGACCAAAATGCCAAGCGGGATCAGGCTGCTCATTGCCTCGCCGATCAGGACCGCGGGAAGCGTGTCGCGAAAGTTAAGCTCGTAGGGCTCGTACACCGAAAGGCTCCACGCCATCGCCCTTACGGACATTCGCAAAACGTGAAGTGCCAGAATCATGCCGAAGCCGACTATTCCAAATCGCTCGATGCCCGCCAGCAGCTCACTCACGCCGATCGTGTAAACAAAGAAGGCAAACAGGCCGATACCGACCGTCGTCATGATGGCGCCCGCCACCTTCAGACGGTAGAGATGTCCGGGCGATATCCTGTTTTTGCTCTTGCCGGTCTCATCGGCGTTTGGTTCGGGATTCACTGCGTTGCCTTTTAAGCTTCCTAGTGTCTAAAATGGTATTTTATCGAAACTTAAATAACAAAACACTTAAAGGGAAATACTTATGAGTACTGCTACTGGAGCCGCATTATCAAACGCCGGTCTTACCGTTCTATCCGAAGAAGAAGAGTTGTTTCGTGCGTCGGTCCGCGAATTTGCCGAGGGCGAGGTTCGCCCCCGTGTCGAGCACATGGAGCAGGCTGCCAAGCTTGATCCTGACCTGATCAAACAGTGTTTCGAACTCGGCCTGATGGCGATCGAATCGCCCGAGGAATACGGTGGTGCCGGCTCGACGATCTTTAACGCCATCCTCGCCATCGAAGAACTCGCCCGCATCGATGCGAGCGTGTCGGTTTTTGTCGACGTTCACAACACGCTCGTGACCAACGCTTTTATGCGTTGGGGCAGCGACGAGCAAAAGAAAAAGTACATGCCGCAGCTCGCCGAGGGCCGCGTCGGTGCGTACGCACTTAGCGAAGCCGGTTCGGGTTCGGACGCGTTTGCATTGTCGATGCGTGCCGTCGATAAAGGCGACCATTACGAGCTGACCGGACAGAAGATGTGGATCACAAACGGCAATGAGGCCGAGATCTTTGTGATCTTTGCGACCATCGATCCGGCTCTCGGGTACAAGGGAATTACGGCGTTCATCGTCGAAAAACAGTTCGAAGGGTTCGCCGTCGGTAAAAAGGAAGACAAGCTCGGCATCCGTGCCTCGAGCACGACCGAACTTATCCTCGACGGCTGCAAGGTGCCGAAGGAAAACGTCCTCGGCGAAGTCGGCAAGGGCTACAAGGTCTCGATCGAAACGCTCAACGAGGGCCGCATCGGCATCGGTGCACAGATGGTCGGCATCGCTCAGGGTGCGTTCGAGGCCGCGCTCAAATACACCGCCGAGCGCGAACAGTTTGGCCAGTCGATCAATAATTTTCAGGCGATCCAGTTTCAGCTCGCCGAAATGGCCGTCGATATCGAGGCCGCCCGTCTGCTCGTCTACAACGCCGCCCGCCGCAAAGATGCCGGACAGTCGTTCCTTAAGGAAGCGGCGATCGCCAAACTCTATTCGTCACGCGTCGCCGAAAGGGTGTCGTCCGTCGCTATCGAACTCTACGGCGGTTACGGCTACGTCAAAGATTACCCGGTCGAAAAATTCTGGCGCGACTCGAAGATCGGAGCGATCTACGAGGGCACGTCAAACATGCAGCTCCAAACGATCGCCAAGCTGATCATGAGCGGAAAATAGGCAGTTTTGTCGACAGGATGTACGGGATCGGCAGGATAAAAGCCATCGTGTACATCCTGTCTATCCTGTTCAAATTATGTCCGAAATACGGATCCGCCGAGCCACGCCCGATGACGCAAAGTTGCTGACCGATCTGTCGTATACGACGTTTTGGGACGCCTTTGCTCATCACCCTAAGAATGCGCCGGATGACCTTAATCATTACATGCGGCAGGCGTTTAATATCGAGCAGATCACTGCCGAGCTTGCCGAACCGGCATCGATATTTCTGATCGCCGAACTAGACGGCAAACCTGCGGGCTACGCAAAACTGATCGTCGACAGCACCGAGCACGGCATTACAGCCACTCGCCCGATCGAACTCTCGCGGCTCTACTCGCATCAGGAATTTCTGGGAAAAGGCGTCGGGCAAAATCTGATGGACGCGTGCTTCGAGCTGGGCATAGAAAACGGCCACGACGTGATGTGGCTCGGCGTGTGGGAATACAACCCGCGTGCTCAGGCGTTTTACCGAAAGAACGGCTTTCACGAGGTCGGCAAACACACATTCCAACTCGGTTCCGACCCGCAGACCGATCTGCTGATGCAAAAGGATCTTTCACCACAGAGTCACATAGAACACGGAGTTGATTAAGACAATTTCAAAAGAATTTCTGTGCTCTCCATGCCTCTGTGGTGAATTCTTGCCTTTCCGTTAAGAATGCATTACTGTTGCATCTGTGCGACAGATTGCCAATCCGCCAAATCCTTACAATCAGTACTCCGCTGAGTACGTCGGTGAACCGCCGCCGACCAAGCTTGAGGTGTTTGAGGAAACCGCGACCAGAAAGGTGATCACCAAGGCGTTCGCGTCCGACTGGGAAGGCGGCTGGCGATACACGGTCAATTGCTACCGCGGCTGCATTCACGGCTGCACGTATTGCTTTGCACGGCAATATCACGAGTATCTCGGCTACGGTGCCGGCACAGATTTTGAAACGAAGATCGTCGTCAAACCCAAGGCGCCGTATCTTCTCAGGCAAGAGCTGAAAAAGTGCCGCGATAAGATGCCTCATCTCGATTTCTCGTTCGCGACCGACCCGTATCTGCCGCTGGAGGCGAGCTACGAGCTGACGCGGAAATGTCTCGAGGTATGCGTTGATTTTCAGGTGCCGGTCGCGGTAATTACAAAGGCGCCACTTGTGACCCGCGATATCGACCTTTTGAAAAAACTCAAAAAGGTCTCGGTTTTTTTCTCGATGCCGTTTCTGACCAAAGAAAAGTCGAACCCTTTCGAACCATACACTCCGGTCCCCGAGGCGCGTTTTCGGGCGATGCGTGAGATCGCAGACGCAGGCATCGCAGTCGGCATCGGTATCGCACCGGTTATTCCGGGTTATAACGAATCGGACATTCCCGGCCTGCTCGAACGCGCCAAGGAGTGCGGTGCATCGCGTGCATTTATGTCGATGCTCCATATCGACACTGATTCGATCGAGGAATACTTCGTTCAGAAAATGCACGAACGCCTCTCCCCGACCCGCGTCGCCAAGATCGTCAACACGATGAAACGCGAACGCGGCGGCACACTCCGTCATGCGACATATAAGGAGCGCATGACCGGCAAGACCGAGCAGTGGGAGGTGACGCAAAAGCTGTTCGATTTTCATGTCCGCCGCCTCGGCTTTCGCCAACACGAAAAGCCCGCCGAGCCCGAACCGATCGCCGCTCTCGTGCAGCCAAGTCTCTTTTAGATCAATTTGTCCGTTATTATCGTGAATGTGTCCTACTGCACATACAACGTCCCGAATCGTATGATATACAAAGTAAATGAGGCGTATCTTAAGTTACTGACGGAGGGTTTATGAAAACTAAATTTATTGCATTGGTATTGATCATGGCCGGTATCGCGGCATTTGGTTCGGAGACATTTGCCCAGAAAAAGGGAAAAGAGATGAAGGCGGCCGAGGAACGTGTCGATAAGGCATCAGCCGTTATCAAAGAGGTAATGCGGATCAACGAAAAAGCGATCCCGCGTGATCTTTTGGCAAAGGCAAAGGCGATCGTTGTGTTTCCCGGAGCCTTGAAGTTCGGCTTTATCCTCGGCGGCCAGGGCGGCGAGGGCGTTGTCATTCGCCGTTTGGCGAACGGCTGGAGCGCACCGGCGTTTATGAATATGGGCGGCGGCAGCATCGGACCGCAGATCGGTGGACAGGCGACCGACTACGTGTTGTTGATAATGAACGAAAGGGGCCTGAAGGGTCTGCTCGCTGATAAATTTGAGGTCGGCGGCGAAGGCAGTGTCGCAGCCGGACCCGTCGGACGTACGGCGGCGGCTTCGACCAACGTGACGATGGACGCTGAGATTCTATCGTATTCGCGCAGCCGCGGGTTGTTTGCCGGTGTTGCTCTGAAAGGCGTTGTGATCAAGCAGGACGAGAGCATCAACCAGGCGATCTACCAGAAATCGGCCAAAGAGATACTTGGGGATCCGGCCATGGAATGGTCGGCGGCACCCAGATCTCTGCAAAAGTTCCCGATAACCGTATCAGCGTATTCTAAATGATCGCAAAGTTAAATAACTGATCGAGAAACGCCGCAGGAAACGCGGCGTTTTTCTTTTAAACAAACCGCTGCCTGATGCTAGTCTAATTAAATATGTCGAACCGAATCGAAGTCTTTAAGGAAATGCTCGCGAATGACCCCGAAAACACCATGGTGATGTTTGGGCTTGCCAAGGAATACGAAAAGCTCGAGCAGCACCGTGATGTGATCGAGTTGCTCGAAAGCTATCTCGCCAAAGCCGACGACGAAGGCAACGCATACGGCGTGCTCGCCGGTGCTTATGCACGATCCGGTGATCGTGAAAAAGCGATCGAGACCTACAAACGCGGCATCGACGTCTCAATGGCACACGGCCACCCGTCGATGGCAAACGAATACCGCATGACGCTCGATCTCGATTTCAGTGAATAAGAACGCACTGTGAAGACACACTTTATATTGTACGTCGCTGATCAGACACGGAGCACCGCGTTCTATTCGGCCGTACTTGCCGCGGAACCAACGTTAAATGTCCCCGGTATGACGGAGTTCGAACTCGGCCGCGACGCGGTTCTGGGGTTAATGCCTGAGGCCGGTATCGAGCGGTTGCTTGGCGATGCTATCGACAAGCCGATTCCGGCAGGCAGGTCGCCGCGAGCGGAACTTTACTTAATGGTGGACGATCCGCAAGAACATCACGAGCGGGTATTAGCTTCGGGCGGACTCGAATTGAGCAAATTGCAGTCTCGCGATTGGGGACACACCGTCGCCTACAGCCTTGATCCGGATGGTTATGTTATTGCGTTTGCCGAGTCCACAAAGCCGGCATCATAGCCGTCTAAAACTTTATGCATCCCAAAAAACTCCGTATGCCTTACCGCCGCGAATGTGGTCATCCCACATCCGATTGGCTCCGACAAATACCCGACTTGTCGGAAAGAAGCACGCTAGGAACACGTATGCAGCCGACAAAATGAACAGTATCGGCGCAGCGACCATCATTCCCACAAGTGTAAACCACTCGATATGAACAACTCCGAGTGTAAAACCAAACAGCCCGACCAGAAACGAACAGATCACGGTCAAAAGTACGAAGCGCGAGGCGATCAGCAGCCAGTCGCGTTCCTTCCAAAATTTCTTTAGATCAGATAGATGAAACGGCAGGAATGCGGCCGCGACCAGGACGGTCACTATCGGTCTTTGATAAACGGCGGTGAACGAGAACAACAGGGCCAATGTCCCGACCGAACCGCCGATAAATCCGGCGGCCAGCGTGTAAAAGATGTTGGCAAAGAAATCGAAAATTTTTGCCATTTACTGAATACGTTCTATCTCGGCAATTATTTGCGGCGGAAGTCAAATTATTGGCCCGGCGTCACCGGGGACGCACACGGCTGGACGGATGCCTTTTTGATCCTCACCGGTTTGTCGGGCTTTTCTTCCGTGACCGGAGCTTTATTAATAGTGTCGGCGACCTCCATTCCCTTGGTCACGCGGCCAAAAGCGGCAAACGTGCCGTCGAGATGGGCTCCCGGGCCGACCAGGATAAAGAAGCTGGTGGCTGCGCTATTCGGTTCGTCGGTCCGCGCCATCGAGAGTATTCCGCGTTCGTGCAGGATCTTGCTCGGCTCGTCCGGCAGACGTTTGCGGGCACGCATACCGAGCGCGTAGGTCATCTTGCCCTCACGCGAATAGAGATTGCCTCCCTGAATGACAAATCCCGGCACGACGCGACTGAACGTCGTCGTGTCGAACGCCCCGATCGCCGCCAGATTGAGAAAGTTGCGGACAGATTCGGGCGCAACTTCGGGAAACATCTCCATCTCGATGTCGCCCGATTCGGTCTCAAACTTGACGCATTTCGACGCCATCGTCTTCACATCTGCCGAATCGTACGGCTCGGCCGCCGCCTCGATCTTAGGCTCGGGCCGGACATTTGCCTTCGGCAGCGGTGTCGCAGCCGGTGCTGCGGGCGGCGTCGGTGTGGCTGTCTGGCCAAAAGCCGCAGCCGACAGAGCCAAAAAACATATCGCTGAAAGTGTCAGTGTCTTTATCATTCGTTTCTTTTGATGTATTTTCAATAAAACCGACAAATATGTAAAGGTCTTCGGCGTAAGCAATAAAATTATGAAAAATCTCTTTAAGATCGTTTCCGTCATCCTCCTTTCTTTTGCAGCGATCTCCGCCCAACGCGAACTCGGTGTCCGGCCGACCGATACCGGCGGCGTGCTGATGTTCGAGCAGGCGGCATTTGACGTACTGGATTACGATATTTCGATCAATGCGAACCCGCGGACCAAATCGATCACCGGTACGACCGTGATGACGGCCCGCACCGTCATTCCGACCAATGTCATCGTGCTTAATCTCGACATGCCGTACACGATCAGCAAGCTGACCGAAGGCGGCCGCGACGTGAGATATCGCCATGACAAGGACGGCAGGATATGGATCTGGCTGCCGATGACCAAACAGGCCGGCGACGAGATCAAGACCGCGATCACTTACGCCGGCACGCCCCGCGAGGCCCCGCGTCCGCCCTGGATCGGCGGTTTTATGTGGAAAAAGACACCCAACGGCTCCGACTGGATCTCGGTCGCTCTGCAAAACGACGGTGCCGACCTGTTGTTTCCGTGCAAGGACCATCCGTCGGACAAGCCCGCGACCGCCTCGATGCACATTACCGTGCCTGACCCGCTCATCGCGACCGGGCCGGGCAAACTCGTAAACGTTAAAGGAAATGCCGGCAGCACATCGACGTACAGTTGGCGTATGACCAACCCGATCGCCAACTATTCGCTTGTCTTCAACGCCGCACCTTACAAATTGATCGAGGATAGCTACAAGTCGATCACCGGCGAGACGATGCCGATCCACTTTTACATTCTGCCGGAGAGCTTCGACAAAGGTGCCCGGCTGATCGCCGAACAGAAAAAGTACATCGCCTTTTTTGAAAAATACCTCGGGCCGTTCCCGTTTCGAGCCGTAAAGGTCGGCATTGTCGAAACGCCGCACCTCGGCATGGAACACTCGACCAATATCGCTTACGGAAACCAGTTCAAATACCGCGAGGACGGCACCGACACGCTGCTGCTGCATGAGTATGGCCACGAATACTGGGCCAATCTCGTAACGGCCAGCGACTGGCGCGATTTTTGGATCCACGAGGGTTTTCAGTCGTATATGGACACGCTCTACACCGAGACGCTCCACGGCCAGGAAGCGTATCTGAAGGCAATGTCGGTTCGGCAACGCGGGTTTAAGAACAAACAGCCGGTCGCCCCGCGTGAGCCCAAGATCGCCTATCAGGTATACATGTCCGAGCCCGACTATCTCAATTCGGATGGCGACATCTACGGCAAAGGCGCGTACATTCTGCACACGCTCCGGTACCTGATCGGCGACGACGCGTTTTTCCGCTCGCTCCGCCGCATGGCGTACCCGACCAAGGCGATGGAATCGTACACCGACGGCCGCCAAACACGCCTCGTCAACACCGACGATTTCCTGACCATCGTCAACGAAGAAAGCAAGATGAACCTCGACTGGTTCTTCGAACTATATCTGCGTCAGCCCAAGCTGCCGAAGCTCGTCGCTGAAGAAGTATTGTCAAGCTTTACGTCACAGCCAAATAGGCTGGAACTTCGTTGGGAAACGCCCAACAACATGCCGTTCCCGATGTCGATCGATGTCGTCGTTAACGGCAAGTCCCAACGCGTCGAAATGAAAGACGGCAAAGCCACCATCAACTACACCGGCGCACCGCCCGTCATCGATCCGAAAGGCTGGGTTTTGAAGGCTCAATAATGAAGGAACTATGTGCAGAATTTTCGGTTTTTTCAATCGATGAAAATGTCTCGCCGCCCAAGCTGATGTTGTTGCCAAATATTATTGATTGCATCGATTCGCAATTCGATTTAATCTAAGCACGTTATGAGTACACTTTTCGACGAAGCACTAAAACTACCGAACGCCGAACGCCGAAAGCTCGCGGACGATATTTACGATAGTCTCCAAAAACCGCAGGACGGGTTTTACCTGACTCCCGAACAAGAGGCGGAACTTGCACGGCGGCTTGAGGACTATGAAAAGAATCCCGGCGGAAATCTCTCATGGGAGGAAGTCAGAGACGCTGCTCTGGCCCGGTAATTGGCATGTTGCTCGAGATTCGTCCGGTCGCAAGAGACGAATTTGATGAAGCGGCAGATTGGTATCGCGACCGTGATCCGGCGGTTAGAGACGATTTTGTTGCGGCCGTCGAGTTGGCTCTCCGATCAATAACTGATCGGCCGCTGACGTTCCCAATTGTGTTCGGCTCCAAGGTTCGCCGTACGGTCGTCAAGAGATTTCCATATTCAATATTTTTCACCTACACCGAAAACCTCGTCATTGTATTCTCCATTTTCAACGATAGCCGAAATCCGATGATCTGGCGCGGTCGGATCGGATAGTCTATTTGACCCGGTGATCCGCGAAGGTCAATCGTCAAAAGCTGAGTTTGTCTTATGAGTTTTGGGTCCGCGGTGTTGCGTATGAGAAACCGACGAGCATAGTTGACACGAATGGTAAAATTTATGGTAGCGGTGGTTTTTGGAGAGGTGCTTGCGGGAGATGTGGGAACTTGATGGGACAACGGGACAGTTTTGGTAAAATGACACTAACCCGTGCTGTGACAATAGTTAACCCCACTTTGCTTTATTAAATATTCCTACTATTTCCTACTAAGTAGGAATATTTCCCACCAATTCGGAATTGAGGACAGTGAATCGCGGTGGCAAATGATGAATTTCGAATAGCGAACAACGAATGATGAGAGATCTGCCGTTGTATCGATGTCGCCGAAGAGCCAACTGAAGTAGGAACTCGAAACACTCTCCGATCTCTGCGAAAAACTCCCCGCTCTCTCCGTGGACCTGGAGGCGTGGGAACTCGCCGGGACAACGGGACAGAGTCGTCAAATTGCCCGTTTCCGCCAGTTTTGGTATTTTAGAAGGTTAATTGGTTATTAATAATTGTTATAGACAGGATTTATAAAATGGCGACTGGAACAAAGAAAAACAGCAAATCGGTCATAGCCGAGACTGCGAAAACAACCGAGGCTGACGGCTATATTGCGGACGCAAAAACGCAAAAGACCGCTAAGGCTCAGACACCCGCAGCGGGCAAAGCCGTGGCCAAAAGCACGGCTAAATATCACGGCCTCGACACTCAGACCTTGATCGGCATTTACCGGACGATGTACACGTCACGCCGGGTCGATGACAAAGAGATCCAGCTCAAGGGCCAGAACAAGATATTTTTCCAGATCTCGGGCGCGGGCCACGAAGGCGTTCTGGCCGGTGCCGCCTTGGCGATGAAGCCCGGGTACGACTGGTTCTTTCCGTATTATCGTGACCGTGCCCTGATGCTCGGCTTGGGCATGACGGCGCAGGAGATGCTCTGGTCCGCCGTCGGTGCCGAAAAGGATCCGAATTCGCACGGCCGTCAGATGCCTTCGCATTGGGGCAGCCCCGAGCTGAACGTCCCTTCGCAATCGTCGTGTACCGGTTCGCAGGCATTACACGCGGTCGGTGCCGCCGAGGCGAGCTATCGAGCGGGCCTCGTAAAAGGGCTCAAGGAAAAGATCACCGGATTTAAGGGCGACGAGGTCGTCTACATGTCGGTCGGCGACGGCACGACCAGCGAGGGCGAATGGTGGGAAGCGCTCAATACCGCCGCCAACCTGAAACTGCCCGTCATCTTTGTCGTCGAGGACAACGGTTACGCCATCTCGACGCCGGTCGAGGTCGGCACCGCTGGCGGTGACATCTCAAAGCTGGTCGTCGGATTTCCGGATCTGTATATCCAGAACGTGGACGGCACCGATCCGCTCGCGTCGTACGAGGTTTTCAAGAACGCCGTCGCATACTGCCGTGCACGCAAGGGGCCGGCGTTCGTTCACGCCAAGGTCATTCGCCCGTATTCACACTCGCTGTCGGATGACGAAAAGCTCTATCGGCCGACCGAAGAGCTCGAGGCGGACGCAGCGACCGACCCGATCAGGAAGTACGCCGAGTTTCTGATGACCGAGGGAATCGCCTCGTCCGAAGCTCTCGAAGCACTTCGCAAAGAGGTCGATGTCGAGATCAACGAGGCATCCGACATCGCCATCGAAACACCGCAGCCGGCACCCGAGTCGGCTTATCGCAACGTGTTTTCGCCGGACATCGACCCGACCGACCGGCAGCTTTTTGACACCGAGGATGGTGCCGAACTTTCCGGCAATGCCGGCACGATGGTCGATCTGATCAATCGCTGCATGCACGAGGAAATGGCCCGCGACGAACGCATCGTCGTATTTGGCGAGGACGTTGCCGACTGTTCGCGTGAGCAGTATCTTGACCAGGTCAAGGGCAAGGGCGGCGTCTTTAAGGTCACCGCAAATCTCCAGCGGGAATTCGGCTCGGCACGCGTTTTCAACTCGCCGCTGGCCGAGGCCAACATCATCGGCCGTGCGGTCGGTATGGCGCTTCGCAATCTGAAACCGGTCGTCGAGATCCAGTTTTTCGATTACATTTTCCCGGCGTTTCACCAGATCCGTAACGAGGTCGCGGTGACGCGTTGGCGTTCGGACGGCGACACGAAATGCCCGATGGTCATGCGCGTTCCGGTCGGCGGCTATCTGAAGGGCGGTGCCGTCTATCACTCACAGTCGGGCACGACGCTCTTTTCGCACACGCCCGGCCTGATGATCGTCTATCCGTCGACAGCTCTCGACGCCAACGGCCTGCTTCGCACGGCGATCCGCTGTGACGACCCGGTGATGTTCCTTGAGCACAAGCACCTGTACCGTCAGGTCTATAACAAATCGCAATATCCGTCGAGCGAATTTCTGATCCCATTCGGCAAGGCCAAAAAGGTCCGCGAGGGCAATGACGTCACGATCGTCACGTTTGGAGCTCTGGTCGAGCGGTCCAATCAGGCCTGCAAGCGGCTGGAACAGCAGGGTATTACGGTCGATCTGATCGATCTGCGAACACTCGTGCCGTACGATTGGGAAGCGATCGCCGAGTCCGTCAAAAAGACCTCGCGCGTCATCGTCGCCCACGAGGATCCGGTCTCGTACGGCTACGGAGCCGAGATCGCCGCACGCATTTCGGACAAGCTCTTCGAATACCTCGACGCACCCGTCCGCCGCGTCGGCGCCACCGACACATTTGTGGCTTATGCTCCGCAGGTCGAAGATTTTATCCTTCCACAGTCGGAAGATGTAGAGAAAGCGGTGCAGGAGTTGATGAAGTACTAGCAGATGGTCTTAGAGATTCGTAGAACGACCCCAATGTTTCCAACGCGACCATGTCGCTACTGCCTTGGCCTACAAGACGATAGCGTCTTCGCGGATTTCGACATTGATGAATCGGGACGAGTTTTTTTAGTAGCTATTTCTTTCGATGGTTATGGATTCTGTCACACCGCCGGTGGAATCCGACCTATGAGTTTGGAGGGATCGAAACGCTTTATCAGTTTGGTCGAAAATGACGATGTGATATCAGAAGACTTGGCAACTATCATATCCGGGTATTTTCGTGAGAACTCCGATGTAATCTGGAAAGACGCATTAGAAGAGCACGCGCTCATTGGTGACTGAATTATAGGTTGAGAATGGAAGAGTTTTCGTTATGCCGTACGTCTCATTTTTCTTTGGGATCATTATTCGAATGTTTCATAATGATCACAACCCGCCGCATTTTCATGCGGAATATCAGGGGCAGAAGGCAAAATTTGACCTTGATGGTAATCTGGTAGAAGGTAAAATGAGGTCGCGAACCGCAAGATCGCTGATTAAGAAATGGGCCAAATTACACAAAATCGAGCTAACGGGAAATTGGGATCGAGCAATGGAATTGGGCGAGATCCGCAAGATCGATCCGTTGGATTGATCCCCAGAAACAAGCACTACATGCCCGTCGTCGTGGACGCGAAATACGTGTCGGAGTACAAGATCCACGTCGTGTTCAACAACGGCGAAGAGCGTATCGCAGATTTTTCAAAATGGGGAATCGGACGTGGAGTTTATAAACCGCTAAAGGACAAGAAGTACTTTAGGACCTTCTTCGTCGATGGTTGGACCATCTCATGGCCAAATGGTGCTGATATCGCTCCGGAAACTCTTTACGATGAAGGCGAACCGGTAGTCTAGACTTCTTTGAGTTTGTAGACACCCGTTGACAGACGTTCAGCGAATCCTTCATCGACAAGCTGGTGATTGGCCTTTCCGGATTCCCAACGTTGAAATCCGAACTTGCCTGACAGTTCGCCGAGTAAGGTCATTCCACTCATTTGCAGGTAGGCACGTGCCAGCTCGCGGACGGCATCTTCGCGAGGTATATTTACAGATAATTCTTCGGGAAACCGAGCTTCGGCAACGGTCCAGATATAGGTGAATTTTGGTACGTAAACTACTTCTTGCGGCACGACCTTCATTCGCCGCTGCAGTTCGTCGATGGCGTTTGTGAGATCTTTTTTGTCCTTAAAGCCGCACTCTTCGCGAAGGTCGGCGGTGGCCATTTCCCATTCTTTGCGGAGCACCTTGAGGACAAGTTGAGCGTTCTTTGACAATATACCGGCCTCGCCCTTACGCGAACAGCCCCAGATCGCGTTAAAGACGGGTATCATTCGCGGGCCGAGAAACCACGATTTGCCTTTGAGGAGTTTTGCGTAATAGAGCTTGCCGCGGGCGATGACCTCGTCCTTGAGCACCCATGCCCGGCTTGCCTCGTAATCCTTCTGCACGTTCCGCGGCATGTGGGCATCGCGGCGGCCGCAGACAGCGATGTAGACCGACGGCATCATCTTTCGGACATCGGTCAGCCCAAGACAAAAGCCGAGATCTTCGACCATTGCCTCGACAGCCTCGGCGGAATCGACCTTGAGCGACTCTTCGCGACGCCATTTGCGGTCACGATACTGTTCGATCTCTTCCGGCAGTTCACGCATAACGCTATTTTGCCACAAAATGTCAGAACCGCCTGCGTGAGCGGGCGGTCCGGAAGTAAATACTTATTCGATGTTGATCTCAGCACAGAGTGCTCGCCGCCCGCTGACGCAGGCGGTTCTGACCACTACCTGATCGGTGATGACGAGGTGATCGAGATCGTCGAGCCCTTTTGCAGTTGCAGATCGTCGCGGCCCTGTATCGCAACAGAACCGGCTCCGGCTCCGCCGCCGATGACGGCACCGATGACCGCTCCTTTAGCACCTCCGGCGATGGCTCCGATCAAGGCTCCGAGCCCGGCTCCGAGGCCGCCGCGTTTGACCGATTCCTTGGTCTGACTGTCACCCTTCGCGGTTCCCTCGTTATCGATCTTGACGGTCTTGCCGTTCTGGTCTTTGATCGACTGTAGATTGCCGGCGAAATCGTATGTCTTGCCGTCCCGCAGGGTGATCTTTTCGAAGTTAAAGGTAATGTTCGAGCGTCCCGTGACTTTGCCCGAACGTCCGACGCCGGTCAAATAGCCCTCGATCGTCGCCCCGCGAAATTCGTCCGGCGACTGCACTGTCAGGCGAAAGCGGTCATTGTTTTGCGAAGCTTTTGTATTTAGCTCGTTGTCGAGAACTGCCGTTATGACCATTCCGTTCGGCACGACAAAATCGCCGGTGCGGCCCGGCACTGCCTGCGGCACGCCGCCATTTGACGGATTGCCGTTCTGGTCGTTGTCGGAATAACCGCCGTTTGTGTCGCCGGTGCTGACGCCGCGGTCGATGCCGAGACGGGCTACCGAGTCGGTCTTGTTATAGACGCTTTCGGCAAAAACGGTCTGGTCGAGATAGTCGGTGGTAACGCGTCGCGAAACCTTGAGTACCTGGCCGTTATTGACCGACGAGAATGTGATCGTGTAATCTGTCTCACCGCCGAGGCTCGAGACCGTAAGGTTCTGGCCGCTCAGCGTGGCACGCAGACGAATTGTCTTGCCGTTACCAACCTGTTCGGTCTTGTCGCGTCCGTCGGCTGTAATGGTGACCGGCGATGCGTTTGAGGTCGCCAGCGTAACCTGATTGCCGCGAATGTCGATCGCGATCTGGGCCGGAGCCTGGAGCTTTTCTTTCAGGTCTTCGCGTTGGTCGCTGCCGAGATTCGAGTTCGAGACCACATCATCGATACTCTCGCTGCGGCCGATATCGAGATCGTAGGTTCCCGAGAGCCCGACGCTGATGGTGTTGTTGTTTCGTATCGGGATCGGATCGTCGACGACGGGCTGCAGATCTTCTTCTTTGTCCCAGGTGTTTGAAATGCCGTAATTGGCACCGAGGCGATCGATCTGTTTGGTTATCGCGGCCCAACCGTCCGTGACCCGGCGATTTTGCCCCGCGTTGCTGAGAAATGAATTGATCTGACGGGCGGCCGTAATGATCTGGGTGACATCGTCGCGATTTTCACGACGTTGGTCGAAATTGGACTGAAACTGCCTGACGGCTTCGCGCAGTTCACGGATGTCATCGGTCACCTGGCTGACATCGTCGTTATTGTCCGAACTGCTCTGCATCTGATATCGCAGATCGTATTCGAAATCGTCGATCTTGGATGAAAGACTGCGAACCGCGTCGCGTATCTCGCGGTCGTTCCGCTTTTGCGCCGAGGCAAAGCTTGCAGTACCGAAAACAAAGGCCGTGATCATCGCGACCGCAGCAAATGTGTTACCAAATCGTCTCATAATTGCCATCCTGTCCAACATAAGGTTACGGCGCACGAACGCCTACGCGCAATATGAAGCACTTTTCGTGCCAATGGTTGTTTGCCCCATCAGTCCGCACCTCGGGCGTGTGCTAAAATCGCACTATAACAGAGGTTAGATCACCATGTCAGAAAATACATACAAAGCAACTGTAAGATATGCCGGAGACGAGTTCTTTATCGGGACGCCGCCGAGCGGACACGCCCAACTAATGGATTCTAAAGGGGATAGACACGCGGCACCGACACCGATGGAGATGCTGCTGGTCTCGGTCGCCGGCTGTACGGCGGTCGACGTCATTTCGATCCTTCAGAAAAAACGCCAGGATGTGACGGATTATAACGTTGAGATCACCGGTACCCGTGCGGACGATCATCCGCGTAAATACACCGCGTTTCACGTTCACCATATCGTGCACGGACGTAGTGTTTCGGCGGACGCCGTTGAACGGGCGATCGAGCTGTCAGACACGAAATATTGCTCGGTCGCGGCCACCGTCCGACCAACCGCCGAGATCACGACCACGTACGAGATAATCGAAGTCGACTGAACCACGGCAAACGCACGGGTGACACTCAAGGCGTTCGAAATATATGAAAAAGACCATCTTTCTCCTCGCGGTATCGGTGTTATTTGCAGCTCTCGCCCAGGCACAGGTCCCGACCGCGACACTCGTTCAGATAGTTAGGGCCGAAGACGCGCGTGCTTACAATAAGACTCTCGAAGGTCTTTTGAGGTCGCCGAACGCCAAGATCCGCGAGCGGGCCGCACTTGCCGCCGGACGCATCGGCCGCGAAGAGGCGATACCGGCACTCGTCGATCTGCTGTCGAACGATACGTCAAATGACGTCCGGGCGATGGCTGCATTTGCGATCGGCGAGGTCGAATCTATCAAGGGAGCCGACGCCATTCTCAAAATGGTGTCGATCGCGTTTCCGACCGATCGAAAGCAGGGCGAAGCCGTGATCGCGAGAGCGGTCGAGGCCGCCGGAAAGATCGTCACGGCAAATGCCAAAGATCCCAAAGCCGCCGAACTCGGAAAGGCGATCATCGGTGTGCTCGAGGCCGAGAGTTCGCGTGGGCAGAGGCAGAATCGCGAGGTCATTTTGCTTGCCATCACCGCTGCCCTAAGAGCGAGGCCGGAAAAGGCGGACGTAGCGGTCGCAAAGTTTCTGACACATGCTGACGCACGCATTCGCTCAGACGCGGCCAACACGATGACGCGTTTGCGTGCCAAAAACGCCAATGAAACCCTGCGGAAAATGCTCGCAACCGACCCTGACGCCGTCGCCCGTGCCAACGCCGCCCGAGCCCTTGGCGCCGCCGAAGACAAGGATGCATTCGACCTGCTCCTCAAGGCCGCCACAACCGACGCAGATTCGCGTGTCCGCGTGTCCGCTATCCGCTCGGTCGCAGGCCTGAAAGATGCACGAGCCGCAGATCGCTTGATCGACCGCGGCGAAGAACTGCTCGCCGATTACTCAAAGACGAAAAGGGCGAACTTCATGCCGTCGGAACAAAGTGAGTTTATTGAGATCGCGACGGCGCTCGGCAGGCTACTCGCGAATACGGAAAATGAACGGGCGGTTAACTTGTTTCGTTCGTTTGGAAGGCTCGATAAGGGATTCACGACCGAGGTTTATGTCGCAATGACGCGAATACGACAGAGCCGCGGCGATGGTAAAGACACACCGGAATTGGAGACGTGGCACCAATACAGCACGCTTGCCCAGATCGTCGGTGAATTTGCGGCCATTGAGCCAAAGAGCGAGACCGGAAAACAGATGAAGGCAGAAGCCCCCGGGATAATTCGCCCGTTGGCCAAAGCGTTCGCCGAGGCCGACCCTGCCTCCGAAGGTAAACGGATGTATGCCGGACCGGACACGCTCCAGGCATTCGCCCGTTTCAAAACGGACGATCTCGGCGAGATCGCTCGTCTCGCATTACTAAACAAAGACGTCCAGATGCGTGCAACGGCGGCCGGAATTCTGGCGGATCTTCCGACATCAAAGGAAAATGTAGAGGCGTTAAAGTCGGCATTTACAAAGGCACTCTTAATAGACAAGATGGAGAACGATGCCCAGCTCGCCATTCTCGACGCTCTCAATAATATCGGCCGAAAAGAGGCGGTCGGTACGCTGCTTACGGCTCTCAACGCTCCTGATTATCTTGTACGCAAAAAAGCGTTCGAACTGCTTGCGGACAAAGATCTGCAAAAGGACTTTCCCGGCTTAACGACATCTCTTGAGAATGCCCGTGAAAAGCAAAAAGATCAGGTCTTGCCGTACTCATCTATATATGGCACAAAACTCGGTCAGGTTTTGAATACCGAGACCGACTATCGTCGGGCAGTCAGCCGTAAGAACGGGTCGGTCAAGGCGGTATTCACTACCGAAAAGGGAACTTTCACCATCGACTTTGCGCCTGAAGAGGCTCCGTTGACGGTAGATAATTTTGTAAAGCTCGCCCGCACAGGCTATTTCAACGGCCTTGAGGTGCATCGCGTGGTGCCGAATTTCGTAATGCAGGACGGCGACCCGCGAGGTGACGGCAACGGCGGGCCCGGTTGGTCTATCCGGTGCGAGGTCAATATGCGTGAATATGACCGCGGAGCAGTAGGCATGGCGCTTTCAGGCAAAGACACGGGCGGCTCGCAGTGGTTTGTCACCCACTCACCGCAGCCGCACCTCGACGGCGGCTACACCGTCTTTGGCCACGTCAACGAGACGGACATGATGGTCGTCGACAACATCGTCCGCGGCGACAAGATCATAACGGTAAAGATAATAGAGGGCCGCATGCCGCTTCCGCGGAAAGCCGGTCCGCGAAGACAATAGCAGAACTCTCTATGGTTGAAGAACTGCATATCGGTCAACCTTCTTCGGCAGTGTCCGACGGGGATCGCTTTGTCGATCATGGCCTTCGGATCTATGATCTCGGCGAAGAATTTTTGGTCGAATGTCCCAAATGCTCAATGCGGGGCAAAGTGATCCCGAGCGGCGAACTTCCGAAAAAGGTTTCCGATCAGCTTTTTGCCGCACGGAAATTTGTTTGTCTCAGTTGTCTCCACCGACAGGAATGGAGCGGAAAACAGATAGCCGTTGGCGGGGCGGCGGACTGGTATTTTGGTTTGCCGTTATGGCTGCGAATAAGTTGTTGCGGTGAAACGCTCTGGGCGTACAACCTCAGCCATCTCGATATTCTCGAAGGCTATGTATCAGCCAAGCTCCGCGAGCGAACAAACAAAGGCCGAAATTCGTTTCTAAGTAAGCTGCCGAAATGGACAAAGTCTGCGAAGAATCGGGACGAGATACTTCGGGCTATCGAAAAATTAAGGATAATGGCCGATGCAAGAAGCAAATAACACACGATCTCGATCTATGCTGGGTTTGCCAAAACGGGAGCATAGTCAGGTTGAGATCGACGAGGGCCTCGATAATCTGAGTCATTATCTTGACGGGCTTTTTCGCGTGCCGGGAACCGGATGGCGATTTGGCCTCGACGCGGTCATCGGCCTGATCCCTAATGTCGGCGATACGATAACGTCGTTTGCATCGTTTTATATATTGCTTGCCGGTGTTCGGTACGGTGTGCCAAAGATCACTTTGCTGAGAATGGCGTTCAATATCGGTCTCGATTATGTGGTGGGGGCGATACCGTTCATTGGCGACGCGTTCGACTTTATTTGGAAAGCGAACAAACAGAATATGGATCTCATCCGCACGCGTGCAGCGGGGCACGGTAAAGGTACCACGAGCGATTACCTATTTGTCTTCGGCCTAATGGGACTGCTGATCGCATTACTCATCGGCTCGATTCTGGCGAGTATCTATATATTTACAGCGGTGATCTGGTGGATAATGTCATCGGGTTATTGAGAAGGTCATTGCCGTAGCAAAAGGCGGAAAGAGCAGATAAGAAGCGAACTTCTCATCTGCTCTTTCCGCGTATGATCACGGCTAATTACGTCTTACGCCGCCGCACCTTGAGGTGCGAACATCTTATCCAGTGCAGTTTGCAGCACGCTGATCCCAAATTCGCCGGCGGCACGCGTTTTAAGTTTGCCCTCGGCATCGAATAAATAATAGACAGGCACCCAGCCCTGCTCATTTAAGAAAGCGTCTTTTAATTTATGTAAACTGTCGACCGCTGTCGGTTCGACGATCTTGTTTGCCTCGATAGCTTCCCGTACGGTTTCGAGATCCGTATCCGCTTCGTAACGCGGCATGTGCACCGCGACGGTCTGCAGCCCAAGAGCACCGTACTTTGCCTTAATGTCGTTAAGCTGCGGCATCTTGTCTTTACAGATCCCGCACGAAACCGCCCAAAAATGCACGAGCGTAGGTTTACCCTTGATCGATTCGGTAATTTCCTCAAGCGAGCCGTTGAACCAGCTGGTCGCTCCATCGAGCGGCGGCATCGCATCTCCAATTCTCATTGGCATAATATTCACCTCAAAGATAAATTGACCGCAGACAAACTCAAATAAACATAGATCTCAAAAATGAACCCGCGTCTATCCGAGCTCATCTGCGGTCATATTATCGTCAAACTTTCAAATTTTCCTGACCCGGCTTCCAGTCGGCTGAGCACAATCCGCCGGTCTGCAATCCCTGCAGCACGCGAAGCGTCTCGTCGACCGAGCGTCCGATGTTCAGATCGTGAACGACAGCATACTGAAGTACGCCGTCCGGATTGATGATGTACAATCCGCGAAGTGCGATGTTGGCTTCCTCAACAAGGATGTTATACGCACGGGCGAGCTTGCCGCCAACGTCCGAAGCGAGCGGATACTGCAGGCCTTCGATGCCGTTCTTGTCACGCGGGGTCTTGATCCACGCACGATGCGAGTGTACCGAGTCCGTCGAAATGCCTATAACCTCGGCTCCGACGCCGTTCAGTTCGTCCAGGCGATCGGAAAAAGCGGTGAGCTCGGTTGGGCAAACAAACGTGAAATCGAGCGGGTAGAACAAAAGGATCAACCATTTGCCCTTGTAATCGGAAAGCTTGACCGGCTCGGCGAGCGTTTCCATATTCTTGGTCGAAGGCATCGTGAAATCCGGTGCCGGTTTGCCGACTTTTGCCATAACGGTCGTGTTTTCTGTAGCAGTTCCTGTAGCTGTTGACATGTTAATTATCTATCTCCTTGATTTATTAAATATTCACCAAAGGGCACCGAATTCGCCGAGGATAAGAAGAAATCCAATAACTCTCAGTGACGTCTGTGTCTCCGTGGTGCGATTCCTAAACAATGCATTCGGGGCAAATGCCTCGAAGCGTAAATTCCAATGATTCCGGTTTAAAGTTAGAGTACCTGGCCGCACGTTCAACCAGTTCCTCGGGGTGTTCCATCTCGATGTCGGCAAGGCGTCCGCACTTGGTGCAGAGAGCATGGTCGTGACGCGATGTCATCCGGTCAAACCGGCTCGCACCATTACCAAACTGGATCTCGGCAATCATACCCGAATCCTTGAGAAACCTGAGCGAGTTGTAAACAGTCGCAAAACTGATCTCTGGCATCTTGGCTTTTGCGTTCGCAAATACCTCATTTGCCGTCAGGTGCTCATCGGCTGCGCGGATAACGTCCAAGATGGTTTGTCTCTGTTTGGTTAACCCCGATTTCTGTGTTGTCGTAACTTCCATTGCGCTCTACCTTTAGATTTAGAATAATTCTAATACTAGATGTTGTCAAGCGGGATCCATATTTTTCGAAAAGCCCCCGAAGTTTTAACGTTATTTCACTTAATTGCCGGCCTGGTATTTATGAGTAGCTTACGGCGGGCCTGGATAATCAGGCCGGAGCGTTTTGAGGTGACGTCGATAATGCGTGTGGCGATGCCGCGGGTTTCGCTGACCGGTATCTTGGGCGTGTAGGTAACGACATACGAGGCGTCGATCATCTTAGCGACCTGCGGCCCTTTGAGCAGCATTTCGTCGGTCGATAAAGGCAGGATAAAGACGCCGTTGCTGCCCTCGGCGGCTTTCTCAAGCTGCTCCTGACTTGCTTCGAGGTCGGCCTGTCGCGCTTTCATTTTACGCACGAGCGTACGGTCGAGATTGATCGTCGGGCCCATCTTCGGTGCCTGAGCCGAGTCGCGGGCACCGTTTGGCAGTCCGGCGGCCACCTCGTCCGGCATCGCCTTGGGCGGCGGCGATTTTGAGATGCCCTTGGTTCGCGGTTCGATATCAGCGGATTCCATCAATGTGTAGCTAATTACATGAACCGAAATGTCGGTGGCGAGTAGACGCTGAAACGCGTCGAACTTTGCCGACGAGCGCCCGAGGCTGTCGGTGCCGTCCGTGATCAGCACAAGATGTCGGTTTTCGAGCGGATTGCGCAGCAAGAGATCGGTCGCGATCCGCAGGGCATCGACGAATACCGACCGACGTCCGAACGTGGTGCGTTTACTGATGGCGGCCATCGTCTGAGCCTTGTCCGTTGTCCATTCGTCGACGATCTCTGCCGTGTCACTATATTGCATAATTGTCACAGCATCGTCAGGCGCTAGTGCTCCTACTACGGAACGGGCGACACGCCGTGTCCAGTCGAGGCTCTTGACGGCACGGAGTTCGCCGCCGGTGTCGAGCACGATGAGCACATTTGCAGAGATTCGCCGGACGCTGGTCGGCTGATGGAGAATGTCGTTTTCAGTAATAACGAGGTCGCGTTCCGTGACGTTTTGGAAGAAATTGCCACTTTGGTCAAATGCCAGTACATTCAGCTTGATCTCCTCGGTCGACACACGGACGGTGTCGTCTTGCGGGGTCGGCGTCGGCTTTTGCTGCACGCGGCCGCTTTGTGCAAACGAAGTTATAGAACATACGGCAAATAGCAATGCGGTGAAAATAGCGGATCTGGTAAACGTCATGATTATATGCGGTTAAGATGCCGCCGGCGACGAAAGCGTGTGCCGTGTCGAGGCTAGAGTTTCGGGTTTTCCTCGACAAAATCGAGCAGATTGCCGACGTAGTCGCCAAATCGCGGGCAAGCGATGCCGTGAGTCTTCAATAGTTCATCAGCAACAGCGGTGTCATACGTCTGCGATATGAAAAAATAGGGAACACCGGCGTGCGGCAACCCTGTGAGCGGCGGCGAGATGCGGGTATTCAGGAACCACTCAGCCAGCTTAACGGGCGGGCCAAACTCAGATTTTCGGCCAGTCATGTCCTTGGCGATCGCATCAAATAGCTCGGCGGTCGTCAGCGGTTCCGGGTCGGCAATTGCGACCGTTTTCCCGATCGCCTTTTTGTCGCGGGCAAGTGCGGCGATGGCGTCGACGACGAAATCGACAGGCACGAGATTAAGCCTGACCTGGTCATTACCGACATTGACCACCCGAAGCAGCATCGGAGCCTTTCGCAGATATTGGATCAGATAGTAGACGCCGTCATATTTGGCCGTTTCGCCGCTTTCCGAATCGCCAACGACGACCGAGGGGCGGTAAATGGTAACCGGTAATTTTCCTTTTAGCTGCTCGACCTCCATTTCCGCGAGATACTTGGTCTCTTCGTAATAGTTACGAAATCCGTCGTTGTGCTCAAGCTCGTTTTCGAGGATGCGGCCGCCACGTTTGCCGGCAACATAACAGGTCGAAATATAATTATAACGTCGTAGGTTCTTAAGCGAACCGACAAACGAATTGACGTTCTTGGTGCCGTCCAGATTGACCTTAAACGCGGTGTCCCGACTTACCGCCAGGTCGTAAACGGCGGCAAGGTGAAAGACGTCCGTCGTCTCATATCGGACCGTTTCGAGATCGTCCGGCGAAATGCCGAGATCCGGAGCGGTGATATCGCCCTCGATTATTGCATAGGCCTCGAGCGGCGTGTTGGTCGCCTCGGCGATCTCCTCGATCTGCTCGATAGCCTGTTCGACAAACTGCGGCTGTACGAGCATGAAAAACTGCGTCTCCGGCCGTGCAAGCCTTTCAACCAAACGACCGGCAATAAAACCGGGAAAACCTGTGAGAAAAATCGACTCTCTGAAGATCATAATGCTTGCTCTATTTTAGCAAGTCTTTAGTGAAATCGATGTGTCCTTTTTTGAGGTATTTTGAGTAAATTTGCCAAGGAACCGGAAAGTACATTGCCCTGAATACCCGTTACGAGTGCAATCTATCTGATTTGGCCAAATGTTTAACGTTAATGTTCCAGCTGATCACCATCGAACCACGCTCTGATAGTTGTCCGAGGTTGTGCTTAGAGCACAAATGTATGTAAAAAGTCGTTTACTTTGCTGAGCTGCCTATGATACGGTTGAGTCATTGAGGGTTGGTTATGAGGATCCAGGAAATGAGGTCCGGGTTGCAGCACCTGCGAAAAAGGTCAGATGCTGCACCGGTCGATAGAATTCTTGAGATGAGGATGCTGCTGGAGCCGGAGTTGGTTGCAGTGGCGGAGCGTTTTGAGCGCGACATCCCGATAGCCGACGAAACGGAGATGACGGAAACTAACCCAGCAAAACTTGAACTGGTCCGGGGCGGAATGGACACGGAAGCGGAAACGAAATGTGAGGTCGAGACCGAAACTGCCGTTACCAGCGAGATAGATGAACCAGCGTGGGCCGTAGTCTCATTCGATCGGACGGAAGTTTCACGTTTGACTTATGCTCAGGCCGTCTTCGTGATGAACGAACTCGCGGCGCAGGGTACAGCCGGCCTGTGCATCATCACAAACGAGGCCGCAGCAAGGATCGCCCGATCCTAAAATTCCAAAACGACTTTTCCAAAACTCTGATTTGACGCGAGATAGCGGTACGCGTCGAGGACATCGTGCGCGGCAAATACGCGGTCGAGGTCAGGTCTGAGCCTTCCGTCCGCAAAAGCCGGCACGATCTGGTCGGCAAAACTGCGCGTTGCCGCAGCCTTTTCTTCGGACGAACGGCCGCGCAGCACGGTCCCGATTATGGTCAGGCGTTTTTGCAATGCGAGCCCAAGGTTGAACTCCGCCGTGCGGCCCGAAGTGAGGCCGACGAGGATGAGTCTGCCGCGGACCGCGAGCGACGCCAGATTTTCCTGAAAATATGCGGCCCCTACCAGGTCTAGTACGACATCGGTGCCGCGGTCGTCGGTTTCATCGAGAACTGCTTTCGAAAATTCGGGTTCGTCGCCCGTAGCGATACCGCGATCTAATCCAAACGCCATACAGCGATCGAGTTTATTCGACGTGCGCGATGTGCCGATAACCCTGGCACCGATCATCTTACCGATCCGCAGAGCGGCGAGCCCGACGCCCGAGCCGACGGCATGAACGAGCAGTGTTTCACCGGATACTAGTTTGCCCTGAGAAATGATCGCGTCCTGGGCCGTGATGAATGCTTCGGGCACCGCTGCCGCCTCAACGAAACTGAGAGCGTCCGGGATGCGTGCGAGATGTCTTTGTTCAGTTATGAGATATTCGGCCTGAGATTCGCCGGCGGTGATGCCGAAGACGCGGTCGCCGACGTCCCAGCTATCTACTCCGTCGCCCAACTCGGCGACCTCGCCTGCAAACTCGAGTCCGGGAATGTTGGCCGAATAACCGGCAGGTGGCGGATACAACCCCTTTGCCTGAAGCAGGTCTGCCCGATTTAGCCCAGCGGCACGCACGCGGACAAGAACTTGTCCGGCGGCGGGCGACGGCTGCGGAACCTCGCGGATCTCAAGATCATCCAATGAGCTGAAACTATTAATGTAAACTGCCTTCATTAGCTATCTCTGAATTTTCGCTTCGATATTGTTGGCCTTAAGCGAGTTGCCGGTCGCACGCTGCAGGTCGGCGATGGCTTTGTTCAGATCGGTTCGGGCTTTGAGTTCATTGCTTCTTGCCACAGCTAACGCTGTCTGCCGCTCGAGGACCTTATAAGTGTCTGATTGCCCGGAGTCTAATTTTCGCCGTTCGGACTCCAACTGCTTTGCCGTATTCTCGCGGGCAATAGCAGCGGCCCTAAGCCGTCCTTCGCCGGTCCTGATCGCCTGAAGTGCGTTACGCACCTCGACCTGAATGCCCTGCTCGACTTGCTCTCTCTGAGTTTCGAGGCGTTCCCCTTCGACCAATGACTTTCCATATTGGGCGCGTGCCGATTTGTCGCCAAAGAGAGGGATGTTAAATTGTACGCCGATACGGAATGTTGGGTATTTGCTTGCGAAAATATCCGAGACCGCCGTTCCGCCGCCGCCGACATTCTGCAGCAGCGTCTGCAACGCCTGGGCGGCTGCGACGCATTCCGGCAGAGTCGGGTCCGAAGCGCAGTTTCGAAGCAGCGGGTTAGCTGAGTTGGGATTCAGGCTGCCACCGACACCGCTTGATGTATAGCTGGCAATAAGATCGATCTGGGGCTTTTTCTGTTCCCGGAAAAACCTCTTATCGAGCGCATTGATATCTTTCTGAGCTTTGTTGATGTCTAGTTCGGGTCGGTTTTGAATAGCGGAATCGATAGCCTCGATCAGAGTGGTAACCGGCACGGTTTGTTCGACTGACTCGACAGGCGTGATTGATTCGCTCCAGATCTGGTTGTTTCGATTTGGCGAGATCAGATTCTTTAGAACGTTTTCAGCTTGGTTAACGCCGTTCAGAGCATCGTAAACGGCTTGTTCAAAATTGGCGACCTGGGTCTCGGCAGCAACGATGTCGATTGGGGCAAGCTGGCCCTCTTCGACAAGTCGCCGATTATGTTCGAGCTGGTCTTTGGCATCGCTGACCGAGTCGCGCTGGACCTGTAGATTTCGTAGAGCGAATGCGAGGTCCCAATAAGCACGCTGGACATTTGCGATAACTTCGATCGATCGCTGCCTGAACTGGGTGTCGGTCAGCGAAATATTCCGCTTAGCGATTTCGATGGCCCGGCGGCCCTGATCGAACTTTCGCCCCCGAAAAAGCGGCTGCGTGATGTTGAATGACAGGCTCGAATTATATTGCGGACTGAGAACGGTCAGCGGATTATCGGTCGTGAAACGCTGATTATTCATCGTGACTCCATAAGACGTTCCAAACCTTGGTATAAAGGCCTGGATACCCGCATTGCCGATATATGAATTGCCATTGGTCTTTCTCGTCGATGGTGAGAAAAAATTGATATTTGGAAGCGCAGAGTGTTCGAAATATGACTGCCCTGCAAGACGGGGCTGGTAAATGCTCTTTGCGTTTTCGAGGTCATATTCCGCGATCCTCCCGTTCTTTCGAGTGACCTCAATATCCAGATTATTCTCAAGAGCCAGCGTCAGAGCATCAGTAAGTGTTAACGGCCTTTGATCGGTCATATCCACTCCGATCCGACCCAGATCCGGGAGGCTTCGGGCAGCGGAGCTATAATTAGGAGCAATCGTCGGAACACCTTTCAGGTTTTCCGGCGCATCATTTTGCGAGTTCACGACCGGCTTTGGCGCCGGGTCTTGCGCAAAGGAACCTGTGACCGCCAGGACGAGCACTAACAAAAATAAAATGAATAAATGCCTCTGCATAATGATTTTGGTTGGGTTCGTTACTGCCTGCTAAATATTGAGGTCACTGCCGTCGACAGACGACGCTTGACTCCCCCAAAAAGCCACGAAGCAAAACGGTTGACGTACTTGAACAAACGCATCTCCGCCAGGTCGTCGAATATCGAATAAAAGACAGGGACCGCGAGCAATGTCAGCAGCAGACATAAGCTCTGTCCGCCAACCACGAGCACGCCGATCGAGCGGTTGGTTCCTGAGCCCGCACCGGTCGAGAGCACCAGCGGGATCATGCCGGCGACAAGAGCGATAGTCGTCATCAGGATAGGGCGAAGTCGGTCACGGTTTGCCTGAATGATCGCCTCGTAACGGCTCATGCCTCGTGACCGAAGCGTATTTGTATGATCGATCTGCAAAATGGCGTTCTTCTTAACAACGCCAAAGAGCAGCAGCAAGCCGAGGCCCGAAAAGATGTTTACCGTCTGTCCCATTACCAATAGACTGAAGATACCGAATGGTATCGACAGCGGCAGCGTCAGCAAGATCGTCACTGGATGAATAAACGATTCGAACTGGGCAGCCAGCACGATGTACATAAAAATGAACGACAGAGTGAAGGCAAGCAGGAAGTAAAACCCCGCTTTGCCCATCTCCTTCGACTGGCCGACATAACCCGTTCGGTATGCCGTTGGTAGGTTCATTTCCTTGACGTAACTGTCGATCGCGGACGTGATACTAGCGGCCGAACCACCAGGTTTTGTATTCGCTAGCAGTGTCACCTGACGCTGACGATTCGTGCGGTCTACCGAACTCGGGCCGGTGCCCGGGGTCGATTTAACGACACGGTCGAGCGTTACCCAGCCGACCTTTGACGACGGGACGATCAGACGTTTGAGGCCCTCGAGACTGGTTCGATAGGGGTTGATCGCACGCACACGAACCTCGTATTGGTCCGTGCCGGCATTGAACGAGGTGGCTTCCTGACCGGCGACAAGTGTATTGAGAGCCTGCGAGACGTCACCTACGCGAACACCAAGATCAGCTGCCGTCTGGCGGTCGACCTCGAGCTGCACCTCGGGCTTGCCTGCGATCAGTGTCGAGTCGACGTCGACTGCGTCCGGTATCGTCTTCATACGTTCCAGCAGTTTGCCCGAATACTCTTCGAGTTTTTTCATGTCGGGGCCGGCGATGAGGAACTGGACGTTGGCATTACGGAAACCGCCGCCTGAAAATGCCTGTACTTGCTGAACGCTGGTCCGTAGCCCTGGCGGTGACTGTTTTAGCAACTCGCGGGCCTCGGCCATCATGGTTTCCTGATCTTTTGCGCGGTCCTTGATGTCAGCCAGTTTCACATAGATCGTGCCGGAATTGACGACAAGTTGTTGGCCGCCGCCAACTGTCGCAAGTGTGTCGGTCACACCGGGCATTTTTCGAACCTCAGCTGCAATGCGCTCGAATATTTGCGAGGTTGCGCTAATACTCGACCCTTCAGGAGCTCGTATCTGGATCTCAAACTGCGATTGGTCATCGACCGGCAGAAAGTTCTTACCGACCACCATAAAGAGGGGGACGATGCTGACAAAGACCAGTAAACAGAGCACCACGATGACCCAGCGGTGAGCCATCGAAAATCTGAGCATGGCCGTGTAAATACCGTCAACATGCTTGAACCAACCGGAATAATGGCTGTCGCCTTCGCCGTGTTCGACGGGCGTCTCCGGTTCTGTGCTGTCAAGGTCCTTCACCGGCAGCGGCTTACTTTTGATCAGACGTGCTGCTAGCATTGGCGTCAGCGTGAACGAAACGATCAGCGACACGAGCACCGCGAACGACGCCGTCAGGCCGAACGACGACATGAATCGGCCGACGATCCCCTGCATGAACCCGATTGGGACGAACACAGCCATCAGTGACAGCGTTGTCGCCAAAACCGCAAGGCCGATCTCACGTGTGCCCTCGATCGCTGCCTGAAATGGGTTCATACCCTTTTCTTCGACAAAGCGATAGATATTTTCGAGAACCACAATCGCATCGTCGATAACGATACCGACCATCAGCGTCAGCGAAAGCATCGTGATCGAATTGAGCGTGTAGCCCATCGCGTACATCAGAGCAAAAGTCGATATGATCGACGTCGGGATAGCAAGGCCCGCGATGATGGTCGAACGGAAACTCCACAGGAAAAGGAATACTACGATGGCGGCTAGGATCGAGCCGACGATGAGGTGTTCTTCGATAGCGCGGAGCGAATTTTCGATAAAGACCGAGTTGTCGCCGATGACACGCATTTGAAAATCTTTTGGCAGCGTCGGTTCGATCTCTTTTAGTCGAGCTTTGATCTCGCGGGCGACGGCGACAGTATTCTGGCCGGACTGTTTGGAGACGATCAAAGTGACCGCCGGCTGGCCGTTAAGGCGAGCCTCGGAGCGGATCTCTTCCGCTCCGTCCTCGACATAGCCGAGATCTTTTACCTTGACCTGATAGTTGCCTCGTGTGGCCACGACGACATCGGCAAATTCCTCAGGGTTCTTGATCTTGCCGACAGTGCGGACGGCGGTTTCCGTCTGGCCTTCGTCAAGGCGGCCGCTCGGAAACTCGATATTCTGGATCTTCAGCGCACCCGAAACCTCGGCCGGCGTAACGTTATACGAACGCATTTTATCCGGGTCGACCCAGACGTTGATCTGACGGTCGCGGCCACCGATGATGGTGATCTGACCGACGCCGTTGATCGATTCGATCCGTTCTTTGATCTGATTTTTGGCGACCTCGGTGACTTCCCGGAGCGATTTCGGAGCTGAGACCGAAATACGCAGGATCGGGGCGGCGTCAGTGTCGAGCTTTTGAACGGTCGGCTGTTTGGCAGTTTCGGGGAGATTCGGGATCACCGTCTGGACACGGTTTTCGACCTCCTGGGCGGCGACGTTGACGTCTTTTTCGAGAATGAACTGAACAAAAACCTGGGATACGCCCTCGATCGAACTTGAACGCAGTTCATCGATACCGCTAATGGTGTTGACGGCTTCTTCGACCTTTTCGGTGATCTCGGTCTCGATCTCCTCGGGCGATGCACCCGGATTGACGACAGTTATCGTAATGGTCGGAAAATCGATCTTCGGAAAGAGATCGAGCCCCAGACTCATGAACGAAAACGCTCCGACCACGACGAGTGACAGGATCAACATCGTCGCAAATACCGGTCTCTTTACACAAACTTCAGCCAGCCACTGCATACTCTTAATTCCTACATCAAAGTCTAGACTTCAAGACAAATCGGTTTACCGTTATATCTGCCGAACAAGGATTCCGTCTACAAGCAGGCTTACATTGCTCGTCGCGATCACGTCGCCCTCGTTGACCCCCGATTTTATCTGGATAAGGTTGTTTTCGAGCAGGCCGAGTTGGACGAGATGCTCGCGGGCGGCACCATCTTTGACGATGAAGACCTTGCTAACCTCGCCGACCGTAACGACAGCCGACGCGGGTATCATCACGGCATTTTCCGGTTTGGACTGCGTAATGCGAACCGTCGCGAACTGGCCGGGTTTGAGCAGGCCTTCGCGATTAGAAACCTCGGCCTCGACAACCAGGGTTCGGGCAGTCGCGTTCAGATTCGGCGACATGCGGACAACGGTTCCTGCAAAATTACGATCCGGATAGGCACTGGTCTGTAGGGAAATACTCTGCCCAATGCCGACTTTTCCCAGCGATGCCTCGGGGACGTCGATCTTCATCCGCAACGTCGAGGTGCGGACGATGGTCGCGATCTTGGCGTTCGGAGTGTTGGGCGAAATAAACTCTCCCAGGTCGGCCGTGCGTTCGGCAATGAAGCCGCTGATCGGTGCAAGAATGGCCGTGTCGGACAGCGACTTGCGTGCCTGATCGACCTGTGTTTGAGCTGTGGTGACCGCCGAGCGTGCCGATGCCACGGCTGCCTCAGCCGAATTGATTGCCTTAACGGCGACTGCGGCGTTTGAGCGTGCCTCGTCTAGCTGGCCTAGCAGCGCGTCACGTTGAGCACGACGCTGATCAAGCGTCGCACGTGAGACGTCGCCGCTGTCGAATAGCCGCTGTGCCCGCACGAGTTCCTTCTCGGCTAGCACGAGGTTCGCGTTGGTCGATTTTACCTGTGAAAACGTCTCGATATTGAAAATCTCACCATCCTTGACACCCAGCCGGATCTGAGCCTGTCTAAGGGCGGCGATGGCCTGGCTGACGGCCTTTTGCTGTTGCTCATATTGAGCCTGTGCCTGTTCGAGCCTGATCTGAGCGTCACGCGGGTCGAGGCGGACAAGCACGCTGCCCTTGTCAACATAGCTGCCAATATCGAAGTTAACCTCGACGATCTTGCCGCCGATCGCAGGAGCGACGTCGGTCGAAGCATCGCTGGCAAGATTACCGGTAGCTTCGAAATAGGTCGGTATCGGTTTGGTCACTGCCTGGGTCGTTTTGACGTCCACGGTCTGCGGCTGGTTGTTGGCATTTGCCGTATTGGCCGTGGTTTTTGAACCGCATCCGGTGAACGTCAGAGCGAACGTCAACAGTACGGCCGAGGCAATAATAAACACTCTCTGGTCTCTCATCATTATGATCCGGTGGACGCCGTCGCAGGCGTCGTATTCTTGATGCCGTTTAGCAATGTCTCGGCAAAGCTCTTTGCCGCTTCTTCATTAGAAATATCGATGATCTGGCGCCGTTTATCCCATAAAATGTTATTGAGCGAATGATGTATCAACATACCCAAAAACGAACGCACCGCCATTCGGGGGTCCATTTCGCGAAACGCCCCGTCCTGCTGCCGCTCCGCAATATAGCCGCCGATAAACTTGTATATAGTAGAGATGAACTCACTGAAAAACATATCGGCAAGTTCGTGTTCCTCGAGTGCGGAATAGAACAGCAGCCGCATGAACGAGATGTCGGATTCATGCTTATTCAGGGCATCAAATGCGATTAGGTAAAAGACCGCAAAATCGTCCTTTTCCTCGACCGCTCGGCGTAAAACGGCGTTTTCTTCCCATGGAAAACGGTGAATGCCGTCCTGACATCCCTTGGTATCAAGGATTGCTTTGTATAGCACCTCTTTCGACTCAAAATGGCGAAAGACCATCGCTTCCGATACGCCGGCGGCCCGGGCGATCTCTTTGGTTGTCGTTCCCTTAAAACCCCGCTGCGAAAAGAGCGTGACCGCCGTCTGCAATATCTGCTCGCGTCGCGCGTCGCCTGTCATTCGTCCGGCATGGGTACATGTAAACAGTTCTTTGATCAATAGATCGCTCCTTGCGCCAATAAGTAAGTGCTTACTTACTTTCTGATAAGGTTCTCATTTTGGATTCGCGGTTGTCAAATCTTTTTGTGGCTAAATTCACAAGCTCGTGTAACCGGAACAAATTAGACTGTTATTTCGTTACAACGATATGGCGGAGCGATTCATCTCAATCGACGCCTTATGCAGATGGCGAGAAGGTCGCCGACGTTATTTTCAACACTAATAAGCCGATATATTGGAGGTGGGATAGAAATGTCTGAATTTGAAGCTGAAGTTAAGAAAGCAGAAAGGGAATTGGAACAGAGCCTTGTGCCGATCAATACCGGCGAACCGTTTACGGACAAGGTGACGGATGACGAATTTTTAGGAGATCTGAAAATGCAGGCACAGGAATACGGACAAAAGATACAGGACGCCGCAGTCAGGGCAAAGGATTTTGCAAACGACAAATTCGCCCAAGCGGGCGATAAGTTCAAAGAGATCTCGGCTAAGGACCCGAAGGAACTGGTCGAGGACGCAAAAGAGTTCGCCCGTCAAAAGCCGGGTCAGACGATCCTCATTTCAGCCGCCGTCGGCCTCATTCTGGGGCTCTTGATCAAGCGAAAATAGCTCATGGATCGAGAGCTTGCAAGCCAAAAGGGCTGCCTTGATCGTGAGGCGGCCTTTTTTTGCTCTGAGTGCGGGGTCAGGGCTCGACGATGTAAGCAATGAACCTGAACGTGCCGTTCGCTCTGACGAATATCAGATGTGCGGCGTCCTCAGTCGTGATGTCGTAGGTACCGTCATCGCCGCGTGAAAAAAGGGGATTGCGTTCGGAAACGAACTGGCTCGGCCGCGTTCCAAATACTTCGCTGAAGCGCCTCAAAAACTGCGATCGCGACATTGTTCCCTCGTTGCCAGCGTCAAAACCGTATTTGAACGGGAACCGCGTCATCGAAGTTACCTTTGTTTTCTCGCCCCTATTAGCGGCCTTTTTGAATGCGGCAAAAAACGCGCGAAAACTCTTTGGAGCCGAACTAAGCCGCGTGTCCTGAGCTGCAACGGAAGCGACAACCAACAACACTGCGATCGGAACGATTAATAATCTTTTCATGGCTGAACTCTCAATTTCGGATGCATACGAGATTACCACAAAGCCGAGTGCTCTCATCTAACAATTATCGACCGTTACGGTGCAGCCGTACGCAGACAGGTTAACCGGCAAGGATTTTGTTGGTTCCATGCTGGCTTTCCGTTCGAGGCAGGTTAGTCCGTATGAAGGGAAAGATCTAGTGCAGTGCCACGAGTGTGCGGCACCTCACAATTGGTTAGCAGAAATAATGGGATAATCACCACGTTCGAACATCCAGACAAAAACGGAGCAATGGGAGTATAAGACTATGAGTATCATTAAGTTATCGGCAACAATAATTGCGATCAGTCTATTTTTGATAGCGTGTAATACGGATCAACCTCGCGAGACGGCGAACGTCCAACCGGTCGTGAGTAGCGGGGCTCTGACTTCGGGCATGTTCGATGCGAATGATTACTGGGCGAAAGACAATCTGGACCTTCAGCGTGTTGGCGATCTGCTGGAGAGATCCAACAGCCCGCAGGAGTTTGAGGGCTATCTTAATTCCTCCGACGGCATAAACAATCTTGACCTGAACGGCGATGGTTATGTCGATTACATCAGCGTCGATGAGTATCAGGATCGCGATGATAATTCACGCGGGCTCTCGATATTCAGCCGGTTTGGCCCCGACCTTGTCCAGGAGATCGCCCAGGTCATCTTGTACCGCGATGAGCCGCGATATCCGGGTGCTCGCATCGCTTTATACGGCAATGATCAGATCTACGGTGATAACCAATACTACGAAACGAACTGGCTGGACCGCAGTCTCGGGATAGCCAAACTGCTGTTCGGCAGCCGTGACACGTATTACCGTTCACCTATTACTATAACCAATATCCTGAAGGTTATCGTCCCTATCAAGTGGTCGAGACGCCGTATTACAGAACGCGTATTGAGCAGCTGTATCCGCGCCCGGTGTTCACTTACACGGCAAATCCAGTCTGGTTCACCAGGGTCAAGATCAAGTCGCCGAACAACGGGCTACATCTTGGACAGATAAAGGCCAGGTTTGTTAAGCCGACCAAGGAACAGGCCGAGTTCATTAAGAACAATCCGGGCAGGCCGCCATTTGTTAAAGCGGATAAGGCCGATAAAGATGACAAGGGCGACAAAGGCGGAAAAAAGGATGATGTTGCCAAACCGGAAGGCCAGCCGAAAGATGATCGAAAAGCCGATACAGACAAAGGTAATGGGTCCAAGCCCGACAAGGTCAAAAAACAGGACGTTGAAAAGCCGGATGCAAAACCTGACCGCGGCGGCAAGGACACTGGTAAGGGCTCCGGCAAGGGTTCTGACAAAGGCAAGAAACCTTAACAGATAAAAACGCGAGACGAATCGGAGGCCGTATTAGAGTTTAAGACGTTCAAACTGAGCGAACAGCTTGGTGATCTCGGCGTTTAGTTTTTGCTTGGCCGCAAGGTTTGTTTCGCGGTCACGCTGTTTCACTAGATCCTCGATCTGTTTTTGAAGGTGTTCGGCCTTGGTTTCGGGTTTCTTGGGTTTCGGAACCTGATATTTGTTTTCCATGGAGCTGATCTATAATGTTGGTCGAAAGACGCAAAAGTTACAAGAAAGGGCCGTGCTGGGATCTTGCGATCTCAGACGGCCCTGCTTCAATGAGCTATCATTTCCCGAAGGAAACGAAATAAAACTATTCCTGCGAGTGGATCAGGCGGCGTGTCTGGTCGCCGAATAGCACGTCGATCTTTTGCGGTTCGATCACAGCTGTGACCTCGCCGCGTCCGAATTTGTCGTGCGTCATCGCCTGTCCCTTGCGGTATTTACGCTGGCGGTCATAGGGCGAGGCGTTTTTGCCTGTTCCCATGGCAACCGAGGTTTTTACGCCGCGGGTAAAGGTGCTGACTGTTTCGCATGCTTCGCATGACGCCTTGGTGACCTTGCCTTGTTTGGTTACGGTCTGGACCTTATGGTTTTGCTCCAGATCGCACGCCGAACACATCATCTCGATCGAATCACCGATCGCATAAGCCGTAGTTTTGATCATATCGTTATACCTGAAAGTGGCACGCACCCCTCTTACGGCTGCGTGCCGTCAACCGAAATTCTAACGTCCGCGGCGTCCGCCGAATGAACGAAAACTCTTACGAGCCGACGAACCTGCTTTCTTGGACGGAGCCGATGTCGGCATGTGATGTCCGCCGAAATCCGGCAATACCACGCGTTCGACACGCTCGCCCGTCAGACGCTCGATCGCACGCATCGAGTGTTCCTCGGCGAGTGTGAAGAGCGTGATGGCGGTTCCCTTGTTACCGGCACGGCCCGTTCGGCCGATGCGGTGAACGTAATCCTCGGGTGCCTCGGGGATATCGTAATTGATAACGTGCGAGATCGAATCGATATCGATGCCGCGTGCGGCAACGTCGGTCGCGACCAGGACGTTCGTATGTCCCGATTTGAAGCTGCGAAGAGCTGCTTCACGCTGCGATTGCGAACGGTCGCCGTGGATGCGGTTCGATTTGTGGTCGCGCTTTTCCAAAACGTGAGCAACTCGGTCGGCACCGCGTTTTGTGCGGGTAAAGACCAGAACGCGTTCGAAATCTTCGCGGTCGAGCAGGTCGAGGAGCAGCGGCATTTTCGATTGCTGAGCAACCGGATAAGCTGTCTGTTCGATCAGCCCCGAAGCCTTTCCGCGCGGGCTAACCTCGATATAGGTCGGATCTTTAAGCATCGCATAGGCGATGTGTTCGATCTCGGCAGACATCGTTGCTGAAAAGAACAGCGTCTGGCGGTTAGCCGGGATCACCTTGACGATCCGCTTGATCGAGGGCAAAAAGCCCATGTCGAGCATGCGGTCAGCCTCGTCCAGGACGAGGTGCGTCAGATTGTTGAAGTTGATCAGGCCCTGATCCATAAAATCGATCAGGCGGCCCGGCGTTGCGATAATGATGTTCGCACCGCGACGCAGAGCGTCCATTTGGCGTTTATAACCGGCTCCGCCGATGATGGCCGTGCACGAAATGCCCTTGGGGGCGAAATCGCGGCAAGCTGCCTCGGTCTGGTTAGCCAATTCGCGTGTCGGCGAGAGAATAAGAACGCGTGTCCCCGGTTTGCCCTTGTTATCGCCGAGCATTTGTAAGATCGGCAGCAAAAACGCCGCCGTTTTGCCCGTACCGGTTTCGGCACTGGCGAGAATGTCTCCGCCCTGTAAAAGGACCGGAATTGCCTGCTGTTGAACGGGTGTAGGCTCTGTATAACCCAATTGCTCACATTTGTCGGTAAAAACCGTCAGTAAGCCTAAATCTTTAAAAGTCATTAATTAAAAAATCTCAGTATCGACTGATCGACCACCTTGGTACTTAAGCCAACAGCCTGCCGGCTTTTCCGTAAAGGCGATGGACAAAGTGCACATACGCAAACGGATAGCCAACTAAGTTGGTGCTCAAAAAAGAGTCTTCAGGATGTAATAAGAAGTTACTAACGCGGCGTGATCTTCAGTGTAACGGTGGCAAGGAAGGAACAGCGTTCGAGGGCAAACAATAAAGTTGCCGCTTCTAACAGTTATAAACGAACCGTTTCTCGAACTATCCATTACGACCCAACGTTTGGGGCGACTTTACCGTCGATGAATGAGATACGGAATTATCAATACATCAGAGTACAGGGTTTTGGAATAATAAGCAAGCTAATTTCTTAACAAGGCATTTTCGGCGGCCGTGAAGCAACAAACCTTGGGGTCGATGCATCGGACAAAAAGAGGCTTTGACGACAATGGGAAAGGTTAATATTGACCGGATCAGGGTCGCGTCACCGTGTGCGGTGCCATGGGATTCGATGAAGGGAAACGAGAGCTTGCGGCACTGTGACCTGTGCAGCCTGAACGTCTACAACATATCAGAATTGACCGTCGCCGAGACCGAGCAGCTTATTGCCGTACGCGAGGGCCGGATATGCATAAGGTTGTATCGACGAGCCGATGGCACGGTTATTACCAAAGATTGCCCGGTCGGCCTGCGAAAGGTCAGACAGCGGATGACCCGCATCGCGTCCGCGGCTTTCGCATCGATACTCGGGTTGGTCACGTTGGGTTACGGACAGAAAGACAATGATTCGGCTTCGATCAAGGATCGGACGGTGGAAGTCGAGTCGCTAATAGTTGGCGAGAGCATTGTGAAGGGAACAATAGTTGATCCTACCGGAGCGGTGATTCCAAATATCGTCGTGACGCTCTCAAATTTCGCAGGAACCAAAACCGTGATATCGAATAATGTTGGCGGATTTGCCTTTCCGACGGTCGAACCTGGTGAATATACCCTCGCTGTATCAGGAGCAAAGGGATTTGATGGCTATCGACGGGAGAAGTTGATTGTAAGACCGACCTTTTCGATCGACTTTACGATCGCATTGTCGGTAATTTCGGGCGTCGAACTGATCGGCGTTGTTGGTAATGACTCCGAGATGATCGAGCTCGGGAGTTCTACAATTCGAACAGTAGTAAATGAACGGAAGCTGCGGAGTCTTCCGTTCGAATAGTCCACCGTTACTTAGCGCTTCAGCCAGCCTTCGCGAACCTTTAGCTGTGTCGCTGTGGCCGCGGGCATTTCGGCAAGGCTGTACGACTGGAAATCACGTGAGCCGACCTTCAGCGGTATCTCCATATCGGCGCCGTCACGGGTGATCGTCAACTTGATCTCCTTGCCTGCAAATGTGCCGAACGGAGCCTCAAATGGTGAACCGCCGTTGATCTTGGTGATGACATCGCCGATCTTAATCTTGGCGGCGTCCGCCGGGCCGTTTGGTTCGACGCCGTTGACGGTAAAGCCCCCGTTTCGCGGCCGAACATTAAAGCCGAAATCAGGCGAAGCTTCGGTTTTCTTCACTAGATTGTAACCGGCGTAGCCAAAGATGCGGTCATAATCGGGCACGTCGGTGCCAAACACGTAACGGTTAAAGAACTCGTTGTAATCCTTTTTCGTCAATCGATTTATGATGCCGATAAGATCAGATGTCGTAAAGCCCTTATTCCATTTGTAATGCTCGTTATACAGGGCGCGCATCACGTCGTCCAGATTGTATTGTGCCTCGCTGTCGTGGCGAATTGAGAGGTCGAGCAAGGCCGCAAGATTTTGGCCCTGGCCGTAATACGAAATGCCAAAGGCGACGGGCGTGTCGTATCCCACCCAGGTTGAAACGGACGCGTTTGCCGGCGAGATGTATTTGCGTGCCTCGTTGCTCTCGATCCCGGCAGCGGCACCGGCGACGTTGGCAAGAAAATCTTCTTTGGACGTCACTCCGCCGCGATATGTGGCGACGATGCCGTAGTAATTCGTAAAGCCCTCAGAAACCCACAACAGCGGCGTTTCGTTCTCACGCGAATAGTCGTACGGCCACATCTCGGCCGGACGAATCCGCTTGACGTTCCACAGATGAAAGAACTCGTGGGAACCGGTCCCGATGATGCCTTCGGGGGTCGCTCGTTCCCCGGCGGGGGCGAATGCGACATACGAATTGAGGTGTTCGAGAGCCCCGCTGGCGTTCGACTGTGCCGGCATAAAGAAATAGAACGCGACGTATTTCTCGTACGGCAATCCGCCGAATATGGCACTCTGAGCCTTGATCGTGCTTGCCCAGATCTCGGTGAACTTCTTTGATTTTTCGGCGTTGAATGCCCCGGCCGGAGCGGCAACGAAATAATGTGGTTTGCCCTCGACCTCAAATTGCGTGACGTCAAATTTACCCATCATTGCCGGCGCATCGACCAGCGTATCGTAATCGGCAGCCTTGAAGACCGACGGGTCTGCTGTCTCCTTTAGGGCCGTCATCAACTTCCAGCCCGCCGGGATCTGAAACTTGACAGTGCTCGGTGTCGAACGATGGCCGAGCGGCTCAAGAAATAGCTGGATGCCGGTGAAAAACGCGAAATCAGTAGCGATCTTGGCCTGATTCAGCCCAAGTATTGTCGCGCTGTAATCGTAATCGACCCGGATCTGTTTGATGCCGCGGGTGTCGACGTTCCACGTCTGTTTTCGCGACATCCTTAGCGGCAGCGGTTTACCGGCGGCATCCGTAATGCGAAAACGAAGTACGTTCTTGAAATAGTTTTCGACCGTATACCAGCCCGGTGCCCAGGTCGGCAAAGCGAGGTCAAGCCGCGGCTGATCGATGTTTTTGATATCGGTAGTGACACGAAATTGCTGGCTGGCAATATCGGTCAGAGATACCGTATATGTGATGTCGAGCTTGTCTTTTTGAGCAAGCGACGTCTGAACGAACAACAGGATGGCCAAAACGACAAAACTGGGAACGGCACGGCGAAAATACAACATATTATTACTCCTCAACAGTTTCTCGAATATTACTACATTACCGACGTGATCGCGTACGACGTTGCCTGGAAATCGCGGATCTCGGAATCACGTGCGTAGCGGAGTGTGCCGATAAGGCTGTAAAATGCTAGACTTTTTGAGAAATGCTCGGAAAGCTCCGTAAGAACATACGCGATCTCGGCTACCTCACACCGGTGGCTCTGGTATGTACGTTCATGCCGATCGTCGGCAGCACACTGCTCTTGATGTTCATCATGCCGATCGGACATTGGCTGCGCGATAACTGGGAGATCGGCATACTCGTATTCCTCGCCGGCACGCTATTCTTCTGCGGCCTTGCCTTGTTGCCGACAAATATCATCGGCATCGTCAGCGGCTGGGCGTTCGGGTTTGAGGTCGGCCTGCTGGTATTGATGTGCGGCGTTATCGGGTCGTCATTCATCTCTTTTGTGATCAACTCGAGGATCAGCGGCGGCCACTTCCCCAAGGTGATCGAAAAATACCCGCGTTCAACCGCTATCTACAAGGCTCTGCTTAAAGAAGATCTAAAGAAAACGACAATGATCATCATTCTGCTCAGAATGTCGGTGATCATGCCGTTTGCTTTGACCAATTTTCTAATGGCGGCGTCTCGTGCCCCGATCAGGGCGTTCTTGATAGGAACGGCGGTCGGAATGCTGCCGCGTTCGGCGGCGATGGTGTTCATCGGGTCCGGGCTATCCGAGCTGGATCTGGCGAACGGCAGCGAGACGTATCTGTACCTATTCGGGTTGGTCGCGACCATTGTCTCGGTCGCCGTCATCGCCGTGATCAGCCGAAAGGCCCTCGAGCGGCTCACCCGCGAAGAAGCCTCGGCCGAGGCGTAGATTCCACCTAAGTTGTGATCATTCCCATTCGATCGTGCTCGGCGGTTTTGATGAGATGTCGTAGACGACACGATTGACACCGCGAACCTCGCTCGTGATACGCGACGAGACAGCGGCCAGAAAATCGTGCGGCAGACGAGCCCAATCCGCTGTCATACCGTCGGTCGATGTAACAGCGCGAAGAGCAATGGTCTTTTCATAGGTGCGGAAATCGCCCATCACGCCGACCGACTGGATCGGCAGCAGCACGGCAAATGCCTGCCAGACATCGTTATAGATACCAAAACGATGAAGCTCCTCGATAAAGATGCGGTCTGCCCGCTGCAGCACGTCGATCTTTTCGGGCGTTATGTCGCCGAGAATCCGAACGCCCAACCCTGGTCCGGGAAATGGATGACGCTCGAGGATCATCTCAGGGATGCCAAGATCGCGCCCTATAACCCGAACTTCGTCCTTAAAGAGCTCGCGCAGCGGTTCGATGAGTTTGAGGTTCATTTTTTCGGGCAGGCCGCCGACGTTGTGGTGAGTTTTGATCGTGACCGACGCGCCGCGAACCGAGACCGATTCGATAACGTCCGGGTAGAGTGTTCCCTGGACGAGCCATTTCACATTGCCGATGCGCTTTGCCTCAGCGTCGAAAATGTCGATGAACTTAGCCCCGATCGCTTTTCGTTTAAGCTCCGGATCAGTTACGCCGTCAAGAACGCTGTAAAAGTCCGCCGAAGCATCGACGCCGACCACGTTAAGATGCAGATTTTCCTTGTAGGCTTGTAACGTGTCCTCAAATTCACGATAGCGGAGCAGGCCGTTATTGACGAAAATACATGTCTGTCGGTCGCCGATCGCCTTTTGTACGAGCGCCGCCGCGACGGTCGAATCGACACCGCCTGAAAGCCCGCAGACGACATGGTCGTCGGGGCCGACGATTGAGCGGATCTTTTCGACCTCTTCACTAATAAACTGTGCCGGCGTCCAGTCGCCCTTGCAGCCGCAGACAGCGAAGATGAAGTTTCTGATTATCTCTTTGCCGAGCGGCGTATGCGTCACCTCTGGGTGAAACTGGACGCAATAGATACCGCGTTCGGCGTTTTCGATAGCCGTGACGACGTCGCCAGTCGTGGCGGTCGTCGTAAAACCAGCCGGGAGACGCGTGACATGGTCGCCGTGGCTCATCCAGACATCCAGTTCGAACGGAAGTTCGTTGAACAAAGCGGTTCTGCCGCTCAGCACCTTCAGTTGAGCGTGTCCGTATTCGCGGCGGGCGGCGGGCTCGGTCGTGCCGCCGAGATCGACCGCAACGAGTTGCATGCCGTAACAAATGCCGAGGATCGGGACGCCGATCTTTTCATAAAAATCGGCGGCGACACGCGGGGCATCCGCGTCGGTCACGCTCGACGGCCCGCCTGAGAGTATAACCCCCATCGGCTGCTGTGCGGCGATCGCGTCTGCCGACATATGAAAAGGATGGATCTCGCAATAAACGCCCTGCTCACGCACACGCCGGGCGATGAGCTGTGTATATTGCGAGCCAAAATCGAGGATGATGATAGTTTCGTGGTTCAAGCGGCTTACTCCGTGCTATTGATAAAAAGACATTATACGTGTGTTGCCGCTGATTGTCAGATTCCTCCATGTCGAACGATCGACCCCTTGGTTTCGATTTTCGATCGAGCGAATGGGGGCAACTGTTTGTTTCTGTCGCTGCCAAATTCAAAGATCGAGGTAGACAATCCGCTTTATTTCCAAGCGCCGTTAAAGCCGGCAAAAGACGAGAGCGTGATCCCAGACATGCAGGTCGATCGAAGCTGGGATGATATCGGTGACAAATCTAACCGCGAGCTGAGCATTATCAGGACGTTGATCTAAAGGGATAGATCGCCGGAATGAGGGAATTGTAGCTGACCTATCCCGTGACCTTTTTGGCCGAATCGGCGATCAACTGCTCAAGGATGACCTCGTCAACATCAGTGAGTTTCTTGATGTGCAAACAGCCGCCCGCGGCCTTGTGTTTGCCGAGCTTTGCGAGCAGCTCTGCCTGGTTTGGAGCTCCGTTGAGCACATAGAGAGTGAGGCTAGCCTTTCGCGGCGAAAATCCGGTGATGAGCCAATCGAGTTCGCTGCCGTCGCTGCGGAATACTTTACGATTTCCAAACCCGACGATCGCCGCACCCCACATTTTCGCCGGCTCGCCGGTCACCTTCTTGAATATCTCGAGCACGCAGAATGCATCGGTTCGCCGCTGTTCGTCATCGACCGACGCGAGGAAATCCTCGACGCTCGCGTCGTTTTCCGAGGTCTTGATCACAACCTTTTTTGCCATAATTGCAATAAGGATAAGCCCGTTTCGCAGAAAATTACAAGGGCTTTCCAAATATACTTGACAATCCCTGCCTAAATTTCTAATCTTTAAGTTCGCCTGAGATGGCGTGCCATATTCCGCAGTAGCTCAATGGCAGAGCATTCGGCTGTTAACCGAAGGGTTGTAAGTTCGAGTCTTACCTGCGGAGCCAATTAAATCAATACTTTAGCCTGTCAATAATTGACAGGCTTTTGTAATTTGACTAGAAAGTTAACTGACACTATTCAGGTATTTGAGAGCGGTATTATTAGTGTAAGCTTATTGCAACGAAATGGAGGAAAATGAATGTTCAAGAAAAGTATTTTTCTGGCGACTATGTCGCTAGCCATGACATTAGGATTGTTTTTGACCACGAATGCCCAGAGTGGCCAATACCTGGGTAGCCGAAACGTAACTGACCGGTTAAATCATGATCGGATCATCGTAACGTCCTCGAAGGGAGGGGTTCGGCGTATTCAGCTGAGAGTGTCAAGGCGGCCCGTCACGTTCTACAGGGTCGTCGTACGCTACGCGACGGGCGGCGACGATCGTATTCCGCTTCGGAAAACCATTCGATCCGGCGGTGCATCAAGTTGGCTCAGTCTGCCCGGCGGCAACCGAAGAATAAGAACCGTTGAGTTCTGGTACAACGCCAGGTCATTCGTTGGCGGGACGGCCCGCGTTTCTCTTTACGGCCGACGTTAGTAACAGGGCGTTTTGGGCGTTCAACGCTTCGCTGGTTCCGGTAAATTCGTATCCGGCTCTGCAGCGATCGTTGCGACGGCTCAAAAATTATCCATTTCCGCCAACGCCGATGGCAAAAAACGGGCCGACGGGATCTGTATCGGAATCCGCGACAGAAGCTGTTCCGAAAATCCCGTCCCGTCCTTACGTCGAGCCTAGCGTTTCGCTAAAGTATTGGTTGAAGCTATATCCATATAGTCGAAATCGACGCATTAACTGTCCCGTTTCAAAGACTAAACGTAAAAGGGATATGACCGCTTCCTAGCTAGCGCCCCGCCTGAATTCAGATTTGTGGCCGCGCCGGATTCGCCATTGTGACATTGAGACGTTTCCGTCACCTGCCTGAGTCGGGAAGTGCTCTGCGACTTGACATATTACTATATCCCGATATAGTAATATATATACACGATCGTGGAAATATAGTCAGCCCGGCAAGGCTTTCTGATCGTGAAAATGATAAAAGGGACGAAAGGAGATGATCATGCCAAATTCTGCCATTGCAACGAAAAAATACGGATCGACCCGCAACGTCGAGGCAAATTTTGACCAGGCGGTCGAGCGAACGGTCGCGGCCCTTGCGACCGAGGGGTTCGGGGTCCTGTCCGAGATCCGCATCGACGAAAAACTAAAAGAAAAGCTCGGTGTCGACTTTCGAAAGTACGTGATCCTGGGCGCATGTAATCCGCCGCTTGCATACAAAACTCTGCAGCAGGATATGAACATAGGCCTTTTGCTGCCGTGCAACGTGGTCGTATACGAAGCGGATCAGGCGGGAGAATGCGTCATCGCAGCGGTCGACGCACAGGCGATGATGTCAGTCGTCGGTGAAAGCGCCGAGATCAAGCAGGTTGCCCTCGATGTAAACGAACGGCTCGCGAGAGTGCTTGCGAGCGTCTGACATCCGTTTTGAATCACGGCCTTCGCGGCACCTCCACCGCGGTATAAAAAATATGACAGACAAAACGGCGACAGTTAATTCTGGGCCGCCTTTGAAAGAGGCGACACTTCGCAGCAAAGTTCTCGGATGGCTTGGATACGCCGCCGTGATGGCGGCGATCCTGTTTTTCTTTGCCCCCGAATCGTGGTGGCAGTTTGGCGTGGCTCCGGTCAGCGAAAGAAAGGTCTCATCCATCCTTCGAGCGCCCGTCCTTGACGGCGGCGAATGGGACATCGCTGAACATCGCGGCAAGGTCGTGGTCGTCAATTATTGGGCAACATGGTGTGCGCCATGCCGTTTCGAAACCCCGGGCCTCGTCCGTTTTGCCGAAGGATATAAAGACCGCGGCGTTGAGATCGTCGGCATCAGCATGGATGACGATCGTTCGGCCATCGCGCCGTTCATATCGTCTTACGGCATAAAGTATCCGACCCTTCTACCCGGAGTGGACACTAACCTGCCTCCGGACGGGATGCCGCTGCCCACGACCTTCCTTTATGACAAGGAGGGCAGGCTCTCAAAGAAATACACGGGTATCGTTCTCGAATCAACCCTCAGCAGCGACGTCGACGCGCTTCTCGCGGAGTGAAAAAGCGGCTTAGAACGAATACGATGCCCCCAAATTCAAGTGGTTTGAGTTCCGGCGGCCGCTGATGAGATAGTTGGTCATCAGACGCCGAAACTCCGCACCTACGGAAAACTGCGGCGTAAATCTATAGACCATATTTCCTGCAACGACCAAATTGCGGATCCGCCAGTCGCGGTTCGTCATGCTGATCAGATCGGCATCGTTCGGATCATCGACACCTATCGATCCGTAGATGCCCAGCCGATCTTTTGCGACCGGCGGCGTAAAACCGAGCTGCATCCAGCCGCCGCGTGTGCCGATCGAACGGACTCCGCCGGCGACGAGTGACGAACCCTGCCGGTACGCAAAATCATTGTTGTAGCTCTGAAAAACGCCGGCCTGAAAACCGCCAAGATCGCGGCCAAAGAATGCTTCGCCCAGTAAGGTCAGGCGGTCAGCCAAAGGGAAATTCCAATCAAGTGCGACGCCGACCGAATCTATGTCGTTTCGGACATTTGTCGTGCCGGTGAAGACCCTCGATCGGCCATAGTGACCCGAGATCGCGACCGAGCCGGACTTTTTCGTTCCAAACCAGGCTTTGTCAGAGTATGCGAAACGACTCTGGAAAAACGGCACATTCGATGCGGCACCGCTTGTCGGCTGAAGTGCGAACGCCGCGTTCGTCGCAAAATCGCCCGTTTGCGGTGCCAGGATCGCACCTTGCCAGGTGAAGTGATCTCCGAGTTTTCGGTCGACCCGAACCTGCGGCAGACGTGCCCAATTGTTTCCGGCAGCGGCCATCTGCGGGTTACCGGCAGTCGCCATCGAAACCGGATTTACCGGAGCAAAGACCATCCAATCTTGTCCTACGGTGACCGCAGTTCGCTCCCAGTCCAATCGGGCGTATGCCAAGCGGACGCGAAATACGCCCATATTCTCACCGATACCGACCGACGGAAAACCGCCAAAGAAATCACCCTCGATCACGGCTCCGAGTCGGGCACTGCCGACTTTCGCTCCTTCGAGCCGTAAGCCAAGCCGCGTCTGGCGAACACTTGCGCTGACATTTCCCGTGCCGGTTGGCGTTGCAAATGCCGGCACGTCGGCGTTATTCGTGCCGCCGCTGTTGCTGAAGGCGTTAAAGAACAGAATGCCGTACGGCGTCAGTCGGGCGCTGCCGATATCGACACCGAGATCCTTTTTCTTCTCGGGTGCGGGTTCAGGTTTTGCGGGCACAGCGGCGGCGGGCTTTGCCGCCGTGGCGTCTGCAGGGACGTCTACCTTATTTGCTGTTGGTTGCGGCTCATTGGCCTTTTGCAGCTTCGCAAGCTCAACCGTGATCGTCTTTAGTTGTGCCTCAAGCTCGGTGACTCGTTTCAGCAGATCAGCGACCGTTGGCTGATCAACTGTCTGGGCACGCAGAGCGTTCGCAAATATCACAACAAATGCGATCGAAATAATTGCTGTCAGGAATTTTCTCATCGTGATACCTCAAGTAAGTCTAAGGATTATCAGCTTTCATCGCATCTGTTTATGATTCGCATCACAAAGCGCTAAATATATTGTTTCTCGGGACCGTCGTCTGTCTTTGATCCGGCGAGGCCTTGAAGGCGCGTGTCGACAAACGGACGGCCTTCCCGCTCGGAGCCTTTCCGTCTCAGAAGAAAGTACGCCGCCACGGTTGACACCGATGATACAATAAGTGTTACCAGCCGAGCTCTTTGACAACTTAACTGTGCAGGTCGGCCAACGTGCCGGAAACCCGAAAAAAATTTGAAAAAACGGTGGGACAGCGGGACAGTTGGCGTAAAGTCAGCAATTAGAACGTTTAGCCTGTCCCAACGAACCTAGTTTATCTGTCCCAGATACGTAAAGTGTTGATGGAACAAATGTTAATAATGTTTCGCATTATTAAAGATTCCTACTTAGTAGGAAATAGTGGGAAAGAGTAGGAAAATGACGAATTTCGGATGTTCGAATTCGCCGAAGAGCCAACTAATGTTGGTACTCAAAACTCTCTGCGAAAAACTCTCCGGTTTCGGCGTGGAACGGATCTTTAACGCTGAGTTCGCTGAGGTCGCAGAGAAGAGGGCAAAGTTCAAAGTAAAAGGTTAAAGAACCAATGTCGAGCCGGCGGATTTGGGGCTTGGGACTTGGGGCCTGGGACTTCTGAGGCTCGCCCATGTGGGAACTTGTTGGGACAAACGGGACAGCGGGCGTTATCGCTCTAACTGGAGCGATAACAACAGTTAGCGTTTTTGGCGGTAGGAAAGATTCCTACTATTTCCCACTAAGTAGGAATATTTCCCACCATTTTCTCCAAGACCTTCTGGGGAAAAAGAAGCTGTTTCGGCTCCGTACGACCGTCTCGACGTAGTGGAAGAGTCGGCTAATTGTGGACGTCTAAACTCTCGGCATGAAGTTCATCGTTCACCCAGCGAGAGCGCAGATGTACGGTCAGCGGAGCGAACCGCTCAACGCTTATTCGCCTTGCTCCGAGGCTTAACTTTCGGAACAGGCTTTGGTATTGCGGGCGATAAGCCAGCCGACAAAAATACCGAGTCCCATGCCAACGCCAAATGTGATCCCGACCGATGCGAACGGATCCTTTTTGATGCGATGAGCAGTGTCCTCGACCAGATCTTCGGCGGCATAAACTCCGCGTTTGACCATACGCTTTGCGTCAACCATGCCGTCTTCGATAGCGAGCGTTGCCCGCTCTTTCAGACGATCGACGTCCAAGGCGACCGGCACCATCCGCTCGGCCAGATCAACAGCATTTTTTAAGACACCGTTCTTTCTATGTGTTGTTTCGTTTGCTTGAGCTAACATTTCAACCTCCCGACCGTTCCCGCTAAAACGGTCTGATATTTGCTCCCTCAATAAAAGGGCGCGCAAGTCACGTGCCGAATGATAATTCGTTCAAGAGCCCCATATTTGCTGGTTCAGTTGACTTGCCGAGGCGACTTCTCGCAGCCGGGTATGTAAAAACTCGCGCCCCGTTCAGGTTTGGCCGCTGATCCGTCCTAAACGCCATCACCCGAGGCGTGAAAACGGCTCGTTTACTGGTCTTCGCAATGCGGCGAGTCGGGCACGGCGCTTGCGTTTTATATTTCTGAGGTGATGATATGAACAGCACAAAGCGTTATACAGATCAGACCTTTACCAAGCGTGTCGATCATGAGGGCGGTGCCCGGCGGGCGGCGATGAAACTCAGTGAACCGGCATTTTGCCCGCGATGCGAATCGCTCTACAGTGACGGGCACTGGTTTAGCCCGACCATCGCTCGCGAAACTGCCAAGCACGAACAATGGCGGCCTGCGACCGAAACAGTCTGTCCCGCGTGTAAACAGATCGAGAACCATATTGTCGGCGGTTATGTGACGATGAGCGGCGGGTTTATTGCTAAACACCACGATGAGATCATCAATCTGATCGAGAACGAAGCGAACCGGGCGGCCGAGGACAATCCTCTGTCGCGTGTCATGCAGCTCAGCGATTCCGGTGACAAGACCATAATCGAAACTACGACCGAGCATCTTGCCCAGCGTCTGGGTCATGCTCTGAACAAGGCGTATTCCGGCGAGGTCAAATACGATTTCTCGCATGAGAACAAGGTGGCGAGGGTAAACTGGCATCGCGACTAGATCGCGGTCCCGAATATGAGTGACAGGCAATACTGGGCCGGCGATAGTGAGCAAACAGTTTAATGGCAAAAACACCAACTGATCCTGTTTACGGCACTCAGCGGACCGGTGGCGGCTTGAGTTGCGCTTACGGGAATTCACATGGCGTCGACGGCCTAATCATCGCTGATGAACTCGGCGTGGATATCGCCGCCGGCCTCTCTTTTAAAGAAGCGGACAAACGTCTAAAACGAGACGGTCCAAACGCACTTGCAAAAATAGCAGGCCCGGGATTGTTGCGGGTATTTCTGAGGCAGTTCGCCAATATTGTTGTCTGGCTCTTGCTTGCCGCAACCGTCGTCGCGTGGTTTACCAACGGCATCCCTGAGGCCGTCGCCATATTTACGGTGTTGATCATCAATGCCGTTGTCGGCTTTGTGATCGAATGGCGTGCCGGAAAGGCCATCGATGCCCTGAAAGATCAGACCCGCATAGCCGCACGGGTTCGGCGTGGAGGATTGGAAAGTGTTGTCGACGCCGTTAACCTCGTCGTCGGGGACATCGTCATTCTGGCGGCAGGCGACCGGGTTCCTGCGGATGCCCGCTTGCTCGAAGCCGTGAATCTGCAGGCCGACGAATCCGCCCTAACGGGCGAGAGCTTTCCCGTTTCCAAATCTATCGAGTCGGTCTCGTTTTCGTCGATCCTGACCGAACGCCGTTCGATGCTCCATCTCGGAACGATGGTGACGTCCGGACGTGCATTGGCGATCGTAACTGCGACCGGCCCCCAGACAGAGCTTGGACATGTCGGCCGGTTGTTGGCAGAGACCGACGATGAACACACGCCACTCGAAAGACGTCTGGCGTGGCTCGGCAAGATCCTCGTCTATATAGTCCTCGCGATCGCGGTAATTGTGATGCTGGCGGGCCTTCTCCGCGGCGATGACCCGGCGATGATGTTGGAGGTATCGATCAGCCTCGCGGTGGCGGCAATACCCGAGGGCCTGCCGGCGATAACCACGCTGATCCTCGCCTTGGGCGTCCTGCGGATGGCCCAAAGGCGTGCGATCGTGCGAAAGCTCTCAGCCGTCGAGGCTCTCGGCAGCACGACCGTCATCTGTACTGATAAGACCGGAACGCTGACCGAGAACCGGATGACCGTGACGGAGTATGGGCTCGCAGACGGAAACGTGGTCGAACCCGGAGAAGGCGAAACCTCTAACGATATTCTGAAACGTCTGATGCTGGTCAGTGTGCTATGCAATGATGCGGCATTCGATAGCGATGCCTCGGGAAAGGAGACGGTAGGCGACCCGACCGAGATCGCTCTGCTGGTTGCGGCTCGGGATCTGCTTCCGGATATGGCTGCCGTGCGAGGGAGTTTTGAAAAGATCCGTGAGGTGCCGTTCGACTCAGCATCGATGCGGATGATCACCGTCTTTAGAGATCAAGCCGCCGGTACGCTGACCGCCATGGCGAAGGGTGCCCCGAGGGTCATTCTTGAGATGTGCTCGGAATACGCGTCGGGCAGGAAATCTGCCGAGGCACTCGACGATGCGGGGCGACTGCGGTTTCTGGCTGTCAACGAAGAGATGGCGGGACGCGGCCTGCGGGTGCTCGCGATCGCAGAAAAAGCGATGGCGGACGAAAGCGGAGATATCGACGCGGGATACACGTTTCTCGGCGTAGCCGGTATGAGCGATCCACCGCGTGCCGGGGTAGGCGAGGCGATCGAAGCTGCACGCTTGGCAGGTATTCGGATCGTAATGCTCACCGGTGATCAGGCGATGACCGCCCGGGCGATCGCCAGGGAGCTAAGGCTTGCCGGCGACGATGAGATATTCTCGATGCACGCCAGCGAGGTTCGCGATGCCGACGACGCCGCCCTGACCGAGGCGGCCCGCCGGGTGCACGTATTTTCAAGAGTATCGCCGGAGGACAAGCTGCGGATAGTCGAACTGCTGCAGAACGCCGGACAGATAGTCGCGGTCACCGGGGACGGTATAAACGATGCTCCTGCGCTGAAAAGAGCCGACATCGGCGTCGCAATGGGAATGCGCGGAACCGAGGTCGCCAAGGAAGCCGCCGATATCGTGCTGACGGACGACAATTTCTCGACGATCATCAACGCTATCGAAGGCGGACGGATGATCTACGCGAATATCACCAAGTTCGTGCATATGATGTTTTCGCACAATCTGGGCGAGGTCCTGGTCATCTTTGTCGCGATCATAACCGGTCTGCCGCTGCCTCTGCTGCCGCTGCAGATACTTTGGATAAACATCGTAACGGACATTTTCCCGGCACTTGCGTTGGCGGTCGAACCGGCGTCGCCGTCAACGATGAAGCGATCTCCACGCTCATCAGACGAGAACCTTCTTTCGGGGAGCTTTCTCCTGCTTATCGGCTGGCAGGGAGTAATGCTCGCAGCCATTACGCTGAGTGCATATTTGTGGGCACTAAACGAATACGGTTCCGGCCAACATGCGAGAACGGTGGCAATGCTGGGACTCGTCGGCGTCCAGATCGGGCATACGTTCAACTGCCGTTCGCGAACGCATTCGGCATTCAGAGGTTTCTTTGGGAACCCATACTTGTTTGGAGCGATCGCAATAGTGATCTTGCTCCAGCTGTCAGCGATATATATTCCGGCCCTAGCTCTATTGCTTGGCCTTGTCGAGCCCAACTGGAAGGATCTGGTCGCAACGCTCGGATGTGTGGTTCTGCCGATCGCGGCTGTCGAATTGTACAAGGCGATCACCCGGTCGAGGCACGAACGCATCGCGGCGTGATCGCGATGTTTGCTAAGAAGATATGTTGGAAAATGCTCGAGTCAGGTCTTGTTTCGACCTGATATGCACGAAGTTCAAAATTAATTAAACTAGTTATCGGTCAGTTCGGCTCGAGATGTCTTATATGCTAGTTAACAGAATTGTCTCATTGGTGTTTTGCTTGGCCGTTATTGTGCCGTCACTAATTGCCCAAACGAACCTGTTTGTTTCCGCTAAAGGCGGTTCGCTATATTTGGGCAAAAAGCAATATACCTTTGTCGGAACAAACTACTGGTATGGCAGCGTCCTTGGGCTTGAAAAGGACAAGCGGCGCGGCATCGGGCGACTACGGAAAGAGCTTGATTTTCTCAAGTCGCAGGGCGTCACCAACTTACGTCTGATGGGCGGGGCCGAAGGAACGGGCGCTCTCAACGGCGTTATTCGTGTTGGACCATCGCTTCAGCCGGAGCAAGGCAGGTTTGACGAAAGCGTCCTCGACGGGCTCGACATCGTGCTTGCCGAAATGGCGAAACGCAAGATGAAGGCCGTGATATTTCTAAGCAACAACTGGGAATGGAGCGGAGGATTTCAACAGTATCTGATATGGAACAAGGTCGTATCGGATGAGCTCTTGACGCGAAAGCCCGACTGGGATGAACTGCGTGATGTCGTTTCTAAATTCTACACTTGCAAACCCTGTACTGATGGCTATTGGAAGCAGGCCGAATTGATCATCGGCCGCACGAATAAGCTTACCGGAAAGCGGTATGCTGCGGACCCGACGATAATGTCCTGGGAGATTGCCAATGAGCCGCGGCCGATGCGTCCGGTGTCAAACGATGCTTACCGAGATTGGCTCAAAAGTACGACAGCTGCGATCAAAAGAAAAGATCGCAATCATCTGATAACCATCGGTCACGAAGGCTGGATCGGGACGGAGAATATAAAACTGTTTGAAGAGATACATGCCGATCCGAATGTCGATTACCTGACCATTCATATCTGGCCGAAAAACTGGGGCTGGTTTGAGAACGGGAAGTTGGCCGAGGGGTTTGAGGGCGCGGTCGATAAGTCGACCGAATATATCAAGGCGAACACCGCAGTCGCGGAACGCCTCAAAAAGCCGTTGGTTATCGAAGAATTTGGGCTGCCGCGCGACGGACAGTCTTTTGATCCGGCTTCGTCGACCGGCTACCGCGACCGATATTATGACAAAATACTCTCTTTCGTGTTGCAGGAACGGATCATCGTCGGAGCAAACTTTTGGGCGTTCGGCGGCACCGCACGGCCCGTAAAAGGGCAGATCTTCTGGAGGCCAGGTGACGAACTTATGGGCGACCCGCCAATGGAAGAACAGGGGCTGAATACGGTCTTCGATAGCGACAAGTCGACTTGGAAGGTCATTAGCAGACATGCACGACGGTTTCAAAGTGACAATCTCCATTCGTCTGATCTGCTGTCTTTAATTGTCGAAATCGCGCATTGACCTGGAGACACTAACTCGAACAAAGCCTTCAAATCACCTAAATAGAATCATTTAGGGTAACAGCGTCAATAAATGTCAGTAAAGGGTTGAAGATTATGTGAAAATGTCTTACGTTTAGATGTTTGTTTGTCAAAGCAACAAACAATTGGCAGTTGGGCTCAGAAAACAACTCTTCGTCTTGAAAAGGATTTTTGTGAAATGAAAAAGATCTATTTATCCAAGGCGAGAAACCAAATAGCGCGTCATAACACGATACGGGACATCAATCGGCAGATAGTCCTCAATTATGTGCGTGTACGTTCGCCGATCTCGCGTGCCGAGATCGCTCGCGAAACATCGCTGCAACGTTCGACGGTCTCAGCGATCGTCGATGATCTACAGGCTTCGGGGCTGATCGAAGAGATCGGTACCGGCGATTCCACTGGTGGACGAAAACCTACGCTGCTGCAGCTCAAAACCGGCACTCCGGTCGCTATTGGCGTCGACATCACGCCTCGCGAAACCACCATTGTACTTGCCGATCTGGGAGGAAACCTTCTCCAGAAGGAGACGCTTCCGACATCACCTGATCTTGAGTACATGAATGAGCAGATCTTAACGCGAGTGACGGCTCTGGCTAAGGCAAATGAGGCCTACGATCTGGAAATAGGGATCAGTATTCCCGGCATCGCCGACCAGGTCACCGGGAATGTGCTCTATGTCCCCTACTTTCAATGGGTTAACTGGGACATTGGGCGACAGATCACTGACGCCACTTCACTTCCGGTTACGATCGATAATGATGCCAACGCCGTTGCCCTTGCGGAATTGTGGTTTGGCGAAGAAGAGATCAAAAAGACCCGCAATTTCATTATGGTAATGATCTCGGAGGGCATTGGTACGGGCATCGTCATTGATGGCGAAGTGTATCGTGGCGAGAACGGAGCGGCCGGCGAATTTGGACATATGTACGTTGGCCAGGATGCTCCGGTCACCTGTTCGTGCGGGCGGCAAGATTGCTGGGAAGCTCACGCCTCGGAAAAGGCTGTGATCGGACGATATCTGATGAAAGGTAACGAGTCTCGCTCTGGAATGGTCGATATGGACCACTTGGTTCGTTTGGCCGCAAACGGCGAAGAACAGGCAATAGGTATCCTGAAGGAGACTGCGAACTATATCGGCATTGGTATATCCAATTTACTTATTGGGTTTAGTCCCCAAGCAGTTGTGGTCAGCGGCGGCATTGTAAAGGCGTGGGACATGATCAAAGCTGACATCGAAGACTATGGCCGCCGAAGTATCCGGCAAGAGCTGTCAAGTGCTCTTATATTACCGTCAACACTGGGCGACACGCCTACAATTCTTGGTTCTATTAGTCTTGTTTTAGCAAGAAAATTCGCTTCGGCAAGTTAAATTTGCCGAAGTCGGTTAATTCTTTCTTGACATTGTGTTTCAAATGTATTAAAAGTTTGTTTGTTTACACAACAAACAATAAGCGAAGAGTTTCTGAGCCCAACGTTTTCGCTAGAAAATAGAATATTGTTAGATCAAACCGTCCGATCTCTTCGGACGTGCCGGAAGAATTGCATTTTCGAAAGAGGTGGATAGTTCAATGAACAAATTAAGTATGTTACGTATGCAAAAGACTATTCTTGCTGCGATGGCGATCTTGTGTTTTGCCGCGATAGGCTTTGCACAGACCGAATCGGCTAGAATTCAAGGCACAGTGGCCGATTCGACCGGCGCTGTTGTTGCCGGAGCGACGGTCACCGTCACATCCGTCGGCACTGGCCGCGTGTCGAAGGTTATTACGGGCGATGACGGTTCATATACCGTTTTGTCGCTCCAGCCGGGCCGCTACTCGATCGAAGTAGGCCAGGCCAATTTTAAGACCATCAAGCAGGAAGTGACGCTTGAGGTTGCCCAGAGTGCGAATCTGGACTTTGCCCTTGAGGCAGGTGCTGTTTCGGAAACGGTGACGGTGACGGCGGATATTCCGCAAGTCGAGACCGGTTCGTCGGCACTGGGCCAGGTAATCCAGGGACGCGAAGCTATTGAATTGCCGCTTAACGGCCGCAATGTGCTTGAGCTTGCTCGCCTTACACCCGGCGTTACACAGGGTATTCCGGCTGGATTCGCGACCGGCGTTTCGGGTAATGCCGAGACCTATCGCGGGCGAAATACGGGCGGAGCGGCACTGTCGGTCAATGGACAGCGTACACAGGCAAACAACTTTTTGCTTGACGGAGTCGACAACAACGAATCATTGGTCAACACGATCAATATCTTCCCTCCGGCTGAGGCCATTCAAGAGTTTCGTATCCAGACCAGCGTCGCCACTGCCGAGTTTGGACGCGGCGGCGGCGGTATCGTTAACTCGGTGATCAAATCGGGCACGAACAAATTCTTCGGCAGTGCGTTTGCGTTTATCCGTAACGATAATCTCGACGCTCGGCCGACCTTTAACGATGTAAAGAGTGAGTTTCGCCGCGGCCAGTTTGGCGGCACATTTGGCGGAGCGATCTGGAAGGACAAGGTGTTCTTCTTCGGCGACTACGAGGGTCTGCGTCAGTTCCTGCCGCTCAATCTCGAAACAGCAACGGTACCGACGGCCTTGATGAGAACCGGCAATTTCTCAGAACTGCTGCCGTCGATCCAGCTCAATGATATCCTCACCGGACTTCCGGTCGCAGGCAACCGTATTGACCTGCTTGCCGGCAACCGCATGAACCCGGTCGCCCTCAAGTATCTCAAGGCGTTTCCGCTGCCCAATCGTCCGGGCATTTTTGGCAACTACGCTACTACCCGGAATGAGACGACGGACGGCAATACGTTTGATACACGAATAGACGCAACGCTTTCGTCCAAACACTCGCTCTTTGGTCGAATCAGCTGGGGCAAATTCGAGCAGACCGTGTCATCAAGACTACCGGATCTGCCTGCAGGTTTCGGTTCGGGAACAAATCCGACCAGGACCAAGGGCATCGTCTTTGGTTTGAATTCAGCACTTGGCACCAATCTTTTCAACGAACTCCGTGTTCAGGCAAGCCGCATCAAATACGGATATACACCCCCGTTCTTTGACACTCCGATCTCGGGTAACCTTGGCATTCCCAATGCTAATCGCGACGCCAGCCTGGGCGGCGGAGCATTGATCGGCGGCTATAACGGCCAACTCGAATACACGGGCGATTTTGGTCCGTACATTGTCCCGCAGGACACGTACCAGATCGTAGACAGTTTGAGCTATGTTCGCGGAGATCACACCGTTAAAGTCGGCGGCACAATTCTGCGTCGGGACGTTGCCCTGTATCGCCCGAACCGTGGAAAAGGCTACTTCTTCCTGATCGGAAACAGTGACCCGAGCCAGTGCGGCGGAGCACCGACGACCGGTTGGGAACAGGCAGACCTGCTCATCGGATTTGTTTGTAACTACCAGATCGGACCGCCGTTCGGTACGGTTGGAACACGCAACTGGGAAAACGCTGTGTTCGCACAGGACGATTGGAAAGTTACCAACAATCTGACGCTCAATTTGGGACTCAGATACGAGTACTTCACGAATCCGTCTGAAATGTACGGTCGGCAGGCAAATTTCGATCTGTCGAACGGACGCTTGGTACTTGCAAAAGACAGCGGCGATGATCTCGTCAAAACGGATAAGAACAACTTTAGCCCGCGTATCGGTTTCGCATACGATTTTGGCGGCAAGGGCAAGTCGGTAATTCGCGGCGGCTTTGGAATATTCTACTTCCTCGACCGTGGCGGTATCGATAACCAGTTGGCACAGAATCCGCCGTATAGCGGTTTCTCACAGTTCAACTACGGAGACGGCGTTCGTATCACGCTATCGGGCCGAGCTCCTAATGGAACGCTTGACTCACGTCTTGCGACCGGAGCACTTCCGCTTGGCGACGTTTCGAGCGTCAACCTCAACAATCCGCAGAATGTCAGTGTCCTCGCAGTCAAGCCGGACAACAATACGTCGAGTGTTCAGCAGTTCAACATCCAGTATCAGCGTCAGCTGACGGCGGACACTGCGTTGAGCATCGGTTATGTCGGCACCCGCGGACAGAACCTGATCCTCTATTATAACCTGAACGGCCGTGTTGTTCAGACCGGTACGAACATGGCGTGTCCGAATGGCGGCCCGCTTGGCAATTGCTACACGAATGGCGGCCCGGTCCGCGTTCGCGATGACAACGGTAAATCTCAGTATGATTCGCTCCAGATCCAGCTTGAACGCCGCTTTACGGCCGGATGGCAGTATCGTGCGGCGTATACGTTCTCGCAGACACGCGATAACGGCGAAGGAGCGTTCGACGCGGTTGGTGACACGAACATCAACTTCATCGAGCCGATGGCAAAATCGCGTGTAGATTTCCCGCACGTCCTCTCGTTCGAGTCGGTCTATGATCTTCCGTTCGGTAAGGGACGCCGCTGGGGTTCGAATTGGAATTCGGCTGCTGACGCTTTTCTCGGCGGATGGCAGATAAACGGAATCTTTCGCTGGCAGAGTGGACAGCCGTTTGATGTTCGCCGAAATGGCGTACGCGTCGACCTCGTTGGCGACCCTTATACGGGCAGCAGCGACGGTCGTTACCTGAATCGTGCGGCATTCGTCGACGCACCGGTAGGACGCTTTGGCAATCTTGCGAGAAACAGTCTGCGTTCGCCCTCGAACAACTCGTTAAACATGGGCGTGTCGAAGTACTTTAACCTGTATGAGCAGTTCAAGATGCAGTTCCGAGCTGACTTCTTTAACTTGTTCAATACGCCGCAGCTTGCGGTTCCTAATACTGATCTGAACAACAACAGCAACTTTGATGGCTTTGGCATCATTCGCAGTACATATCAGTTCACGAACCGACAGATCCAGTTCGGGGTCAGACTCGAATTCTAGGGTTCCGGCAACCGTGCCGGTTTAACCGCCGGCACATTGTTCTTTTTCGGGGCGTGAAACATAATGTTTTTCACGCCCCGATTTTAGTAAACAAGGACATTTCAGGTTATATGGCATTTCCCCGAGCATCAGGCATTTTACTCCATCCGACATCGCTTCCCGGCGACTGTGGCATCGGTGATCTCGGTGATGAGGCTTTTCGTTTTATCGATTTTCTGGTCGAGGCTCGGCAGCAATACTGGCAGATATTGCCCCTCGGCCCGACGGGATATGGTGATTCTCCTTACCAGTGCTTTTCCGCGTTTGCGGGAAATACGCTTCTTATTTCTCCGGAGAAATTGATCGAAGATGGACTGATAACCCCGTCCGATTTGGACGACCGGCCGGATTTTACCGCCCACAAGGTCGATTTCGGCTCAGTCTATAACTGGAAGAACCAATTGCTGCCCAAAGCATACGACGGGTTTCATCGCGTAACCAGCTTCGATCTGCGCGGAAAATTTGAGACATTTTGTCAGGAAAACGATTTTTGGCTGGACGATTATGCTCTTTTTCGTGCGATCAAGGCAACGCAGGATCAAAAGCCCTGGTATGAATGGCCGGCCGAGCTTAAGCTGCGCGAAGGAACGGCGATGCGGTTTGCGGCCGAGCGGCTATACGAAGAGACGCAGGCTCAAAAGTTCTATCAGTTTCTCTTTTTTCGCCAATGGATGGCTGTCAAGGATCACGCGAACCGCAGCGGTATCAAGATAATAGGCGATATCCCGATCTTTGTTGCCGCTGATTCGGCGGACGTTTGGTGTAATCAGAACAAATTTAAGCTCAGTGCTGATGGGACGGCCAAGGTCGTTGCGGGCGTTCCACCTGATTATTTTTCGAGCACCGGCCAGCTCTGGGGTAATCCGATCTACGATTGGGATGCGATGCGGGCCGATGGATTTCGTTGGTGGATCGCACGCGTCCATTCGACATTTCAGACTGTCGACGTAGTCCGCGTGGACCACTTCCGAGGTTTTGCGGCATCGTGGGAAGTGCCGGGCGATGATGAAACGGCTGAAAATGGACGCTGGGTCGACGTGCCCGGAAAGGAACTGTTCGTCGCACTCAGGCAATCGCTTGGCGAACTGGCGATCATTGCCGAGGATCTCGGCGTTATCACGCCCGACGTCGAAGAATTGCGAGACGGATTTGGCTTTCCCGGAATGCGAATATTGCAGTTCGCATTCGGCGGCGACGCCCAAAATCATGATCTGCCGCACAATTACATCAGGAATTGTGTTGCCTATACCGGCACACATGACAACGATACAACCGTCGGTTGGTTCAATTCGCAAGCTGGAGCCGGATCGACCCGGGATGAGGGGGAGATCAGTCGTGAACACGACTATTGCCTGAAATACCTTGATTCCAATGGAGAAGAGATCCACTGGGATTTCATCCGCGCGGTTTGGGCATCCGTCGCGAATACAGCGATCACACCGCTGCCGGACCTTCTCGGAATAGGCACCGAGGGTCGCATGAATTTGCCGGCGTCAACCTCAGGCAACTGGCACTGGCGAATGACGCGAGAATCTATAAACGACGGGATCGTCGAGAGATTAAAAGAACTTACCGAAATTTACGGACGGACACAGTAAATATGAAAATAGACTGTTCACCACTGGTACGCAGAAATGCGGAGAACATTGAAAGAAGTGTAACGCAGGCGGACCTTACAGGGGTTACTTGCCCTCAGGTTAAACAACTCTCAGTATCTCCAGTATCCCTGCCCAAATTCATCTCTGCGTCTCTGCGTCTCTGCGGTTTAATTGCTCTCTTCTCCTTGGCCGCACTTTCCCAGTCGCCGACTGTCGAAAAGGTCGAACCGCCAAGCTGGTGGACTGGCATGACTATCAATCCGGTTCGTGTCCTGCTTCGCGGCACGCATCTTAAAAACGCTACCGTGGAAACACCAAAGGCAAGCGGTCTAACCGCCGGCAACCTGAAATGGAGCGAAAACGGACACTATTTGTTTTTTGACCTGACGATAGCGCCGACGGCAAATGCCGGAAAGCATAAGCTGACCGTCGTGGGCGGCGGCAGATCGACGGCATTCGATTTCGAGGTCGCCGCACGTCCGTCGGCAAGTGGCAAATATCAGGGTTACTCGCCGGACGACGTGATCTACCTTGTGATGCCCGACCGCTTTGCGGACGGTGACACGTCAAATAACGATCCGGCCAGATCGAAGGGGCTGTTCGACCGCAGCAAAACGCGCCGTTATCATGGCGGCGATCTGGAAGGTGTCATTAGTAAGCTTCCTTACCTGAAATCTCTTGGCGTTACTGCGATCTGGACAACACCGATCTATGACAATAACGATCGCCTTGATGAAAAGGAGGTCTACGATGGCGAAAAAACGACAGGTTATCATGGTTACGGTGCGGTCGATATGTACAACGTCGACGAGCATTTCGGCGATATCGCCAAGTTGAAAGAGCTGACCGACAAGGCTCGTTCGATGGGTATTAAGATGATCCAGGATCAGGTCGCGAATCACACCGGACCATATCACGTCTGGGCAAATGATCCGCCGACTCCCACCTGGTGGAACGGCACGGTCGACAACCATTTATCGAACAACTGGCAAAAATGGACGACGATGAATCCGCGTGCGACGTACCAAACGCAGCGGCGCAATCTCGAAGGCTGGTTCGTCGACATATTGCCCGATTTCAATCAGGACGATCCTGAGGTCGAAAAATATTTGATCCAGAACAGCATTTGGTGGATCGAGCGTGTCGGTTATGATGCGGTCCGAATGGACACGCTGCCGCACGTGCCGCGTTCGTTTTGGTCAAAATGGGGTTCAGCCCTTAAGCGTCAGTATCCGAAGCTGAACATCCTTGGCGAGCTGTACGACGGCAACCCGGCGCTTCTTTCTTATTTCCAAACCGGCCGAAAAGGGCATGACGGCATCGATACCCAGATCGACACTCTATTTGATTTCACTCTCTTTTATGCTATCCGCGACTCGTTTGCACAAGGCAAATCAATACGCGCGGTATCGCAGGCATTTGCTCACGACTTGTTATATCCCCAACCCGAAGTATTGACGTCGTTTATCGGTGTCCATGACATGCTTCGGTTTATGAATGAACCGGGAGCAACTGTCGACGGCCTGAAACTCGCGCAAACGCTGGTAATGACCGCGCGGGGAACTCCGATCCTCTACTACGGTGACGAGATCGCTATGCCGGGCGGCAGTGATCCGGACAACCGGCGAGATTTTCCAGGCGGATTTCCGGCTGATGGGATCGACAAATTTGCTGCCTCCGGCCGCAATAAGATCGAGGCCGACGTTTGGAATCATCTCAGCACGCTAGGCCGTCTTCGGCAACAACTCGAACCGCTGCGTCGTGGAAAATCGCTCGATCTGCTTGACGAAGAGCAGCAGATGGCGTTTGCACGCGTGACCTCCAAACAGGCTGTAATTGTTGTATTCAATAATGATACTAAACCCGCCGTGGTCAGCTTTGACGTCTCAATGATCAAACAGATCGCCGCCAATGCGACTTTGCGTGACGCTCTTGGCAAAGTCGATGACGTACGGATCGAAGGCGGAATGGTGAAATTTACGATGCCGGTGAGAACAGCGGTAATCTTAGGAGCCAAATAAGGAGAAAGCCTGAAAAAGCGCGACATCGGGCTCACGCTGACATTCGTGTTTCGCAGGCGAAGAAACGGTATGGAAGACAAACCAAAGCTGACATTTTGGCAGATCTGGAACATGAGTTTCGGATTTATGGGTATTCAGATCGGATTCGGACTTCAGCAGGCGAATATGTCGCCTATCTACAAGTACTTAGGAGCCGAAGAAAGCTCGCTTCCGTACCTTTGGCTCGCGGCACCGGTTACCGGCCTTCTTATCCAGCCGATAATTGGAGCGATGTCTGACCGAACTTGGAACAAACTCGGTCGGCGACGCCCATATTTTTTGGTCGGGGCGGTGCTTTCCAGTATCTGCCTGTTCCTGATGCCGTTTTCGACCGCCGTCTGGATGGCTGCGCTTTTGTTGTGGCTGCTCGATTTTAGCGTCAACACCAGCATGGAGCCATTTCGTGCATTTGTCGGTGACAAACTGCCTGAGGAGCAGCGAACCACGGGGTTTGTGATGCAGTCCTTTTTTATCGGTATCGGTCAGACGCTGGCAAATGCGGCACCATTTATTTTGGCTGCGCTTGGCGTGACGGGAGTGATGGCAAGCGGCATTCCAAACGCAACAATGTGGGCGTTTATGATCGGCGCAGTTTGCTTCCTTGGAGCCGTCCTCTGGACTGTCCTGACGGCGGACGAGTATCCGCCTGCAGACATGGATGAATTCCGCCGTCGGCAGGCAGAAGGCAATATCGTGTCGACCATACTGAAGGAAATCGCGGGAGCCTTAAAGGACATGCCCGCAACGATGAAACAACTGGCCGTCGTTCAGTTTTTCACATGGTTTGCCCTGATGTGCATGTGGCAGTACTACGGGATTGCTGTTGCCAGGCACGTGTTCCTGGCGCCGGACGAAAAGTCGCCGCTTTTCGCACAGGGCACCGAATGGGGTGGGCTTTCGTTTGCTATATACAATGTTGCTTGTTTTCTATTCGCCTTTATGATCCCTAAGGTCGCCAATGCCACCAGCCGAAAAGCGACTCACGCGATCTGTTTGACGCTCGGCGGCCTCGGACTTATCTCGACTTATTTTGCACACGACAAATATTTCCTTTGGGCCGGCATGGTCGGCGTAGGTATCGCCTGGGCATCGATCCTGTCCATGCCTTACGTAATACTGGCCGGAGCGATCAAGCCCTCGCGGATGGGCGTGTATATGGGTGTATTCAATCTGTTTATCGTCATTCCCCAGATCGTTATGGGGTTGGTCGTCCCTCAGATCTACGGAAACCTGCTTGGTAATGATCCTCTCAACGTCGTCGTACTTGGCGGGGTTGTACTTTTACTAGCTGCGGCCAGCGTTTTGGTCGTAAAGGACGTAGGTGCGGCTGTGATTGGAAACGTCGAAGAGGCAAAAGGTGCCTAAAAGGTAACGAAACTTGAGCATATGCAGAACATTGCGATCAGAATCTTGATTTTCACGGTCTTTCTTGCGAGCTGCGTATTTGGCCAGCAACAGTCCAAAGATGTTTCGAAGGAAAACGCACGCAGCTCGCAAGAATGGGTAAAGGACGCTGTTATTTACCAGATTTGGGAAAGGGCATATTCACAAAAGGGTGATTTTAACTCGATCACGGCGGACCTGGATCGCATCAAGGATCTAGGGGTCGACGTTCTTTGGCTGATGCCGGTGCATCCGATCGGGCAGGTCAAGAAAAAAGGCACCGTCGGTTCGCCATATGCGGTACGCGATTATTACGGAGTCAATCCGGATTATGGTACGCCGACTGATCTCAAACGTCTCGTCGCCGAGGCACACAAGCGTAATCTAAAGGTGATCATCGACGTGGTGCTGAATCACACCGCCTGGGATAACAAGCTGATCACCGAGCATCCCGAATTTTACAAGAAGAATGAAAAGGGCGAGATCGTCCCGCCGGTGCCGGACTGGGCCGATGTCGCAGGGCTCGATTACAATAATCCGGCACTGCGTCAGTACATCATCGACAATCTAAAGCACTGGATACGCGATTACGACCTGGACGGATTTCGCTGTGATGTCGCCCTCTTTATCCCGACAGATTTTTGGGATCAGGCACGTGCCGAGGTCGATAAGATCAAGGCAAATACTATTTGGCTCGCCGAGGCCGAAAAACCCGATCTGCTCGTCAAAGCGTTTGACGTCGATTACGCGTGGAACATGCACGGTACGCTCACCGAAGTGATGCAGGGCGTCAAACCTGCGTCGTCTTTACGTAAGATTTGGGAAGAGCAGTTAGCGACATTTCCCAAGGGCTCATTGCGCATGCGGTTTTCCGACAACCACGACGAACGACGTGCGATCGCCCGATTTGGAGAAAAAGGTGCTATTGCCGCGCAGTCGCTAATGTTCACTCTAGACGGCGTGCCGCTGGTTTACAACGGAGCTGAGGCTGGCGATACGACCGAATCAGGTGCACCGGCCTTGTTTGAAAAGCTGCCGATATTTTGGCAGTTTGCCGAACGCCGCCCGGAATTTCCGAGTTTTTACAGATCGATGATCGCCCTGCGAAAGAGCTCGCCGGCTCTTCGTCGCGGCGATGTGATGTGGCTGAAAAACTCGGACGAGAACCGCGTATTGACTTTCACACGCCGCTTTGGCACCGAGGAGATTCTGGTTGCCATAAACATGACCAATGCTCCATTTTTCGGCTCGGTCGAGGCAAACGGCAGTTTCGGAGAGATCACACCGAGAATTGGACAGCCGCTGCCAACGGCCGAAGAAAAGGCAAAGGCAGTCGGCACATCAACTAACGGCCTACCTGCTTTGGGGCTCGATAGTTTCGGGCTCAGGATCTTCCGACGAACATTGTGACGAAGCGGTTTGCCGATAGACACGCATAAAGAAAATGCGATAGCCTCAGCAGTATGAAGATCATTACTCTATTTCTCGCATCTTTTCTCGGCCTTTACGCCTGCGGGGCCACACCGGAATCAGGCGGTTCGTCCAAATCGGACAATAAAGTTACCTCCGCAAATACGGTCGATGCAGCGTCGACTGCGCCATCGCCGACGCCAAAGCCGGCGGTGACGGGTGACGGTCCAAAGACGATCCGCGATTTCTTCACGCTCCTGCCGGAGAAGTACTTTACGCTTGAGGGCTGTATGCGCGAGAGCGACAAAGAATGCATTAAGGCCCGTGCTGAATACCTGAAGACTTTCACCCAGGTTGAAGACACGGCTAACGGATATTTTAAGGGTGGTTGTGACGGAGCCCAATCGTGCATCGAAATGGCGATCTTTAAGCGGCCCGACGGCACATATCTCGTCGGCCTCGCGACCTCTGGCGAGATGATGAACGATTTCTACTTCCTCGATTACAAGGACGGCAAATGGTCGGATATCTCATCGACCGTCGTACCAGAGTTCAGCAAAAAGAACTGGTACGAACTGCCCCGAGTCGGCACGTCGGTCAAGGTCTTTGCGAAAAAGATCGTTGAGCAAGGCAAAGACTATCAGATCAGTGAAAAGGGCAAAAAGCTCTACGATCTCGAATGGAAAGACGGTAAGTTTGAAAGGAAAAAATAAAGCCTTAAAGGTGAGAGGAGCTGTGAACATGAATCGACGTGAAGCGAAGTTTCGATCGGCGAATCAAGGCAAGTTCCTGTTGCCCTTTTACTTTTTACTACTTGCGACTCTGAGCTTTGGTCAAAACACCGCGTCGGGTGCTCCGGGCAAAGACGCCCAATGGGCGACGGCGGGAAAGCAGGGCGTCGGCACATCGGCAACGCTGGAATCGAAAGTGTGGTTTACACTCGCTCAGGGCGTGATGACCGAGGTCTATTACCCCGACGTGACCGTCGCGAACGTCCATCTGCTGCAGTTCGTCGTCGTTAACCCTAAAACAAAAAAGGTCGAGACCGAGCAGGCCGATGCCGTGCATCAGATCAAGGTGCTGCGGCCCGATTCGCCTACGTTTCAGCAGATCAACACGGCAAAGTCGGGCGAATGGACGATCACGAAAACCTATACTACGGACCCCGAGCGGGATTCGGTCTTGATCGACGTCCGCTTTGAGACGCGTAACAAGACACTCAGCCTATATGTCTATTACGACCCGTCGCTCGGAAACAGCGGCATGGGCGACAAGGCCTATTCGCCGCTTGCACGAATGGAAACGGAGAACTCCTACACCGATCCGACGGGCAAGACCACGGTCAAAAAGATCGACGCGAGCACGGGCATTGGGTCGGACGATAACGGGATCGCGTCGGCGATCGTGTTTTCTAACAACATCTCGGAGCTTAACAATGGGTTTCGAGGCATCAACGACGGCATCGACGAGCTTCGCAAATTCGGTACTATCGCAAAGCCTTTCAACGCCGCCGGTAAAGGCAACGTTGCTCAGATGGCGAGAATCGAGACGCCCGATCGATTTACTGTGTCGCTTGGGTTTGGCAAAGGCGAATACGACATCCTGACCGCCGGAGGAACTGCGGCGAGATCGCTGACGAAGGGCTTTGACAAGTGCCTTGCCGAGTACGAAAAAGGCTGGGCCGATTACGTCAAGACCCTGCCAAAGGTCGACCCAAAATATCAGGCACAGTTCAACATGGCTGCGATGCAGCTCAAGATGCTCGAGGACAAAACTGCTCGCGGGGCCAATATTGCGAGCATGACCGTCCCGTGGGGCGGCGGGGCGAACGCTAACGAGAACAATATCGGCGGTTACCATTTGGTTTGGTCGCGCGATCTGTATCAGGTTTTTACCGCGTACATGGCCCTCGGCGACAAGGAGGCGGCGACGCGAGCACTCGACTTTCTATTCAACGTACAGCAAAAGAGCGACGGCAGTTTTCCGCAGAATTCATGGCTCGACGGCAAGCCGTTTTGGGGCTCCCTGCAGATGGACGAGGTTGGGTATCCACTCATAATGGCGTGGCAACTTGGACGGTTTGATAAGGAGACGTACGAGAATCATGTCAAGAGAGCCGCTGACTTCACTGTCAATAACGGCCCGAAAACGCCGCAGGAGCGTTGGGAAGAAGAGGGCGGTTATTCGCCGTCAACCATCGCCGCAGAGATCGCCGGATTGGTCTGTGCTGCCGATATTGCCTTAAAGAACGGCGATCAGAAAAGTGCTGATCTTTGGCTGCGTACGGCCGACGAATGGCAGGCAAACGTCGAAAAGTGGACGGCGACGAAGACCGGAAAATACGGTGACGGCAATTATTACTTGCGGATCACACAAAACGGCAAACCCGACTCAGGAGATAAGATCGAACTCAACAATGGTGCCGGAACCTTTGACGAACGCGAGATCGTCGACGCCGGTTTTCTCGAACTCGTCCGCCTCGGCATCAAACCCGCCGACGATCCGCTCATCGCAAAGAGCGTCAAGGTCATCGACCAGGTCATCAAGGTCGACACGCCAAACGGCCCCGGATTTTACCGTTACAACCACGACGGTTACGGCGAAATGGACGACGGCCGCCGCTGGAACTGGGATGGGAAATACACCGGCAAAGGCCGCCTGTGGGCGTTGCTTAGCGGGGAACGTGGTCAATACGAAATCGCATTCAATAGAGAACTAACGCGAAGTGCGATGATGCAGAGCGGTTACAGAGTATCTGCCAAAACCGGAAAAGCAACGAACGGCCTTCAACTACCGTATTTCAACCCATCGATAAGGCTCGATACCATGCTCGCCTTTGCCAACGAAGGCCTCATGATCCCGGAACAGGTCTGGGACAAAAAAGAGATTCCAAAGAAGATCGACAAGCAGTTCATCCCCGAACTCAAATTCGGCGAGGGTACCGGCTCCGCAACGCCGCTTGCATGGTCGATGGCACAGTTCATTAGACTGGTCACCAACATTAAGGCTGGACGCAATCTCGACACCCCGCAGGTCGTTTATGACCGATACGTGCTCGGAAAGCGATGACGGAACTAAATTTTGACCGTTCCCGAAACATAAATAATTCCACATTCAGTCAAAAAACGATATATTTACCCTTTGACTTATCGTTTACGTCGGGCTAACTGAGGGTTATGACGCAGATCAAAAGGGACGATACGACCGGAATGCTGATCCGTCTGGCCGAAGGCGAAAAGGACGTGATGAGTGACCTTTTGCCGCTGATCTACGACGAATTGAAGCGTCTGGCGGCAAGTTACCTGCGGCGTGAGCGTTCCGACCACACGCTGCAGCCGACCGCTCTTGTCCACGAAGCTTACCTGAAGATGGTCGACATAACGCGGGTCAACTGGCAGAGCAAAGCCCATTTTATCGGCGTTGCCGCCAACCAGATGCGGCGGATATTGGTCGATTACGCCCGCCAGCACAACGCCGAGAAACGCGGCGGCGACTTTCATATCATGACCCTCAACGAGGATATCGATAAGGCTGTCGAGCAGAGTACCGAGCTGATCGCTCTCGACGATGTGCTTACCGAACTCGCCAAGATCGACCCGACTAAAGCCAAGCTCGTCGAACTGCGATATTTTGGCGGACTGACATTTGAGGAAACGGCCGAGGTCATGGGCGTCTCGGTCATCACCGTCAAACGTCACTGGCGTATGGCCAAGGCCTGGCTCTTCGGTCAGCTTAATAAGAAGTAAACGGTAATTTCCTGACCAGCAAAACCCGCTGATACCTTTTCCACATCGGTTTCGCCTTTATGGGTGACGGACATTATTGGTCCGAAATTCATATTTAGGAGATACCGCAATGATCAATCATATTTCTATCGGAGTTAATGATCCGCAGCACGTCGCTAATGTTATCGCTGAGCTCTGGGGCGGCTACGCAATGCCGTTTCCGCCGAGCCCGGGCGGCTATGTCGCGTTTGCCGACGACGGCAAAGGGACGATGATCGAGGTCGTGCCGGCCCACGTCCAGATAGTGCCGGGCGTCGGCGTTCCCGAGGAAGAAGGCTTTACGCAGGAAACTATCACGGATGATTTCGAAGGGACGTTTGTGCCGGACAACGAGACCACGCTTTTCGGGTCGGTTCACGTTAATATCAACTCGCCGCTCGACGAAGAGTCGATCAAGGCCATCGCCGAGCGTGAAGGCTGGCGCTGCTTTACGGCGAACCGCGGCCGCGGGCTGTTTCAGCTGATCGAGTTTTGGATTGAGGACCGCTTTATGCTGGAGGTCAATACTCCGGCGATGACGGCAAAGTATCAGGAACTCGCAACGCCAGAGAACTGGGCCGCGTTTCTCGAGGCACCGCTACCGCCGAAGTACGCAAACAACTACGCCGGCTTGGTCGGCTAAATTCCTGCGAACGGCAAAATATGGGTGGTGAGCTTTATTGCTCGCCGCCCATTTGTCGTTTGGCGGCCGGTAGACTGATGATTCAACGAAATTGGCTCGGAACGAGCTTAAGCGAGCCGATGATGATACTAATCTGTTCGACTATTCGCCTTACCTATCGACGGCGGCCTTCGCCGACAACATTCATATTTGATACGGAGAGTAATCATGAAAAAGATTCTTTTATTTGTACTGTCGGCAATCTTGACCGTTTCGACGACCGCCTTTGCGGACGTCAAGATCAAGGTAAAACAAACGATGAGCGGTCAGACGACCGAGAATACGACTTATATCAAGGGCAAGCGCCAGCGGACCGAGATGATGGGCGGCGTTATGGTCACCATTACGCAATGCGACGTCAGCCGAGATCTGCAGGTCAATCCGAGTATGAAAACGTACACTGTCTCGTACTACGACGATGGCAACGGCAACATCACTCCGGCGAACGGCAAACAGGGTGCGACGCCGGCCGCGATGAAGGGCGGGACGATGTACGTCACGACCACGATCAAGGACACGGGCGAGCGAAAGCAGATGTTCGGATTTACCGCACGACACATTATCCAGACCATCGAGACGGAATCGTCACCAGACTCATGCAATCCGACAAAGACCAAGATGGAAATGGATATGTGGGTCATCGACGCCGAGTTCGGCCTGGCCTGCACACAGGAAAGGCAATACCGCCCGTACAACGGCGGCAAGGCCGGCGGCTGCACCGACAAGATCGTGCCCAAAACCATCGGGACGGCAAAGTCCGGCTATCCGCTCTGGCAGAAAATGACGTCGTTCGACGCGAATGGCAAAGAGAGTTTTTCGATGATCCAGGAGGTCGTCGAAATATCGAAATCGATCCTCGACGCGTCGCTCTTTGACGTGCCGGCCGACTATCGCGAGGTAAAAGACGCGTCGCAGCTCTACACCGCAGCCTCGTCAACGGTCCTATCATATACGGGCGGCACTTCCGGTTCGGCTAACAGCACACCTTTGACCGGCCTGAGTTCAACGCTGAAGGGCTCAACCGCACCGCGAAATGAAGCACCCGACGCTATCGGAGCCAAACAACCGGGCACGATCCGTCTCGGGCTGGCAGGGGTAAAGACCGGTGCGATCGGCGAAGGCATCACCGCGGCCGACCTGAGTGCCGCAATTCAAAATTCCCTTGGCCAGTACCTGAAAGGAACGAAAGTCGAGATCGTTCCGATTGAAGCGAAACTTTCTTCGGCACAGGCTGAAGAGGCTAGGCAGAAAGATTGCGACTATGTGATCCTTGCGACCGTCTCGCACAAAAAGGGCGGCGGTGGCGGTTTCGGCTTCGGTAAGATGATGGGCGTTCTGGCACCAGCGGTCGGCCAAACAGGGATCGGGCACACCGGCAGCACCGTTGGCAACATCGCGGGACAAATGGCGACGAACGCGGTTGTTTCCGCCGGAACAGTTGCGACCAGGGTCAAATCGAAGGACGAACTGACGCTCGATATCAAACTACAATCAACCGTGGATAAAAGCTCGCCGCTTTCAAAGCAATATAAGGCAAAAGCAAAGTCCGACGGCGACGATATCATTTCCGCCATCGTCGAACAGGCCGCTCAGGCGATCATCGACGCGGTAGGCAAATAACCAAAACTGTCATTCACTGATTGAGGGCGGCGGAGCGATCCGCCGCTCTTTTTTTGATACTTTTGCGGGCCGGATCTCGCCATTTCAAGTAACGGGCCATTGGAATGAAGTCCGCGGCAATTTCGAGAGGTGATTAATATGTTACGAATTTCATACAGACAGCTATTTTCGTCACTGCTTTTGTTCAACCTGATGTTCGGCAGTTTTGCGGCGATCGGCCAGACGCGTCGTTCGGCAAGGCCGGCGGCTGTTCCGGTAAAGACCGATAGCAAACCGGTCTGCAGCGGCGGCTGGAGCGGAGTGGTCACGTATTCAAAGACGCTTAAGGACTCGCTCGAGTCCGACGAACCGGGCATTCGTAAGAATACGGATAGGATCAAGCACAAGACTTCGCGTGACTATGACTACAACGCCCGCAGCGTCATAGACGGCAGCGACCCGCGGAATCCGCTCGTAACGTCAAAGGTCTCGTTCGACGATAAGGACCTGGACTGGGGCCAGGAAAAGGTCTTCGATACATGTAACTCACGCGAGAACGGCCACTGGTTCATCATCGAGGGCACCGACAACCGGCAAAGTCAGGCACAGGCGCAGGGGCCGGCGAGGTCGTTCAATCTGAGCGTCGACGAACTCAGCGGAATGTACAGTTTCAACCTTCAGCTGCCGGACGCTAAGGGAGCCTACAAACGTGAGGAGCACGTAAAGCGCACGGGTCACTGCCAGCCGAAGAATAATGAGCCATACGATCGCTCGACCAACGAACCGTTGACCATAAAGGGCGAGAGCTTTTCCATCAGCGCCGAAAAAATGGACAGAGACGACCCTGACCATATCTCCGGCACCAGAGTCTGGGGCGACGACGGCAAAGGAGATGTACGCTCGTTCATCTATCAGGTCACGTGGCGTTTCACACGATGTCCGCAAAAGCTGCTGATCACCGAGCTGAAATTCGAACACCCGCAATATCCCGATCCCGATGCATGGAAAGAGATCCCAGAGGCCCTGGGAACCATCGACGGCAACCGCATCAAGGTGACGGCAAAGGTGCTGAATATGTCGGGCGAGGAAAAGTACGCTGATCTAAAGATCGCTGAGACCTACAAGGGCGACAAATACAATGGAGCAAGGCCGGACGAACCGCTGCCCGAGGGGGAGACGTCGTTCAAGCTCGAGGCGAGCGAGGAACGCTCGATCGAATTCATCTGGGACTCCGAGGGAGAAGCGTGGTTCGACGACGGCCGGCCGCATCTGCTGCACCGCATCAAGGCAGAGCTTGCCGAAAACGGACAAAAGAGGGACCAGAAGGAAAAGCCCTTGAACATAGCTCCGAAACCGTTGGTCCTCGTGCACGGCGTCTGGTCGAGCTACAAGATTTGGGAACCGCTTTACCAAAATCTGCTGATGTCAAACCACAGCTATCAGTGGAAGGCCTATTTGGTCGGCGAAAAGCCGGAACATGGCAAGCTGAATATGGGCGGCCAAATGTGGTCGGGACAAACGGCCAGTTCGGTATATGAAAACGCCGACCGACTCGCCAAATATGTCCGGTTCGCACAGGAAGACTCTAACGCATGGCACGTGGACATGGTCGCACACTCGACGGGCGGCCTGGTCGCACGGCTCTACATGCATAAACTGATGCCGAATGTCCCCGACGCACGGCCGCTGGTCAAACACCTTATGATGCTCGGCACGCCGAACGGCGGCGTTCCGTGCGTGGACGTTTTCGCCGGCAAGCTCGACGTTTTCAAAGAGCAGCTCCAGGCAGTCAAGGAACTGACCAATGAAGAAATGCTGCGGTTCAATCAGTACGTGGTGAACACCGGAGGCACAAAATACTCGACCCTTGTTGGGAACTCGGTGCCGATCATCTGCGGCGGATTTGAGTGGAATGACGGATTTGTAACCGTCAGATCTGCCAAGTACGGCGTTGACGATTTTGCTTATTCCAACGATCTCAATCTTCAGCTTGTGGACGGCAAGAACTTTGGCAATTTTGTAAAGCCGCACGTCGTCACCGGGCCGAAGGGTCTCTATCCGCTGCCGGTCAAGTCGGACCCCAACGACATCGACCGTTGGAAGGTGAACGGCCTAATGATCAACGAACGCCCGGACGCATTTGCCGGAGCATTTCTCACGCACGCTTCTTTCGAACAGGTTGTCGCTGACGGAGCATTGATTGAAACAAAACTCGCGGCCGGCGAAACGCGGGACGTCGATCTAACTGTCGCTGCCGGACCAAATCTCGGTGTCACGTTCCTTGCCGACCCGTCGGTGACCGTGTCGTTGGTCGATGCGGGCGGCAAGGTCGTTCGCAAAAACACGGCAGGCTCTGAGCTGGCAGGGACCATTTTCCGGATGGTCTATTTCAACAAACCTGTACAGAGCGGAACTTGGAAGGTCAGGCTTGAGAATACCTCGCGGACCGAACAGGCGTTCGCTGGGTTCAGCTGGTCGATCGGCCCGGCAGCAAAATTGCCGGTGGCAGAATGATCAGGCCAGGTTTTGTGATACCGGACGCGTCACTAATTCGCCTTTCAAGTGGAGGAGAAATTACAACCTCAATTCATAACGCAAGGAGAATTAATATGTCACTTAGGGACCTGTCATTATTACTTTTTATCATCGGTGGGGCAGTTATGGCGGCGATCGCGCAGGAGCCGGCCTCGTACAAAAGATCGGACGTTGTCGGCATCTGGCGAACGGGCGGAATGTCCACGATGGCCGACCGCAACACCATTACCGGTTCGACCACGCCGAGCAACGGCAACACTTTCAAATACGAATTTCGGGCGGACGGCCGTTTCTCGTTTGTCGGTTATCTGCAGTCGACGATGTACGGCTGCACGACCGCATTGTTCAACGACAAACAGGGACGATTCGAGCTCAGCGGTTCGCAGATCACGCTTTTTCCGACCAAGAACTTTTGGCGAAACACCAACAGCTGCTCGGCCAGTTCAACCAAGGAGAGAAATTACACACTTGAGCGTGAGACCTACGAGTTGAGCACCAAGACGGACGAGTACGGCAAGTCGTACGTCTGTCTGACCAACGAAAAAGGTGAAACGTGCTACCGAGGTGAGAAGGAGTAGGATGCTAGAGGCGTGTCGGCTCAAAGCCTACACGCTTTAGCAGATCGTCAAAACGCGGGTCGCCGTGCAGAGGTTTCAGGCGGCGACCCACCTTTATCAGCGTTAGCCAGTTCGAGCGTTCCTGAAAGGCACGTTCGAGCCAGTAAAACGACTTGTCTTTTTCATTCAGCCCCGCGTAAACAACCGCCGGCAGAAACGGCGAAACCTGTTTTTCACGGACCTTTTCCTCGAGATCGACGGCGATTCGCGTGGCCTCAGCCTTGCGGCCGGCCGTGGCGTAGGCGTGGCCGAGGGCCATATCGGCAAGCGGGTCTTTTGAAAGCTCTTTCGCCTTTTGAAAAGCCACGATAGCTTCGTCGTACTTTCCCTGTTCCTGAAGTATCTCGCCGAGATTGAGGTACGCTCTGGCGAAATTGGGGTCGCGAGTGAGAACCTGCCTGATGAGCGTTGCCGCCTCGTCATATCGGCCGGCAATATAGTTTGCCCAGCCGATGTTGGTCATGATGTTTAGCGAAAGCGGGTCGAGCTGCTGTGCAATCCGAAATTCGTTCAGAGCCTCTTCGGTTCGGCCCATCGCCACCAAAAAGTTGCCGTACGAATAGTGTGCTTCGGTATTGTTCGGAGCAAGCTCTATCGCACTCTTGTAGCCATCCTCCGCAGCTGGAAAGTCCCAGTTGAAAGTCGCCTTGATCGACGCCAGAGACACGTACGCCGAACTGAGCGACGGGTCGAGCGAGAGTGCCTTTTCAGCGGCCTCTCTCGACCGTGGATAAGCCTCCTGGGGCGGCATCGAACCGTACGCCGGCGCTGATCGGTAGGCGAGAGCCAGTCCCTGATAGGCAAGGGCGTAATATGGATCGATCTGCAAGGCCTTTTCGTAATTTTCTATACTCGCCTGCGTGCCGGCCGGCGTTCCCTTTTGCCGGTTAAATTCGCCTTTAAGGTAGAACTGAAACGCTTCGTTATTTTCTGTGTAGCTTTTTTGCTGAGCCGGTTTGGCTCCCGGGCTGAGGTTGAGAGCCTCGCTGACGCGTGCCACCATTAGGTCCTGCAGTGCGGAAACACGGTCAGCCGTCTCCGAAAAGTTCATAGAGAACTCACGCTTACCGTCCGTGACACGCAGCAGTTCCGTTTCGATGATGACATCGTCATTCTGCCGTTTCAGATTGCCGACGAGGATCGAATCGACGCCGAGCTCACGGCCGATCTCGAGCGGATCCTTATGCTTCGACCTGTAGCTGAATGCCGCCGAGCGCGAAATGATACGGACCTCAGGCGATCTCCCCAGGCGGTTTATGAGGCTTTCGCTCATGCCGTCGCACAGGTAATCATTGGCCGGGTCACCGGTCGAGTTCTGAAACGGCAGCACCGCGATCGAGTGTCTTCCGGGCTGCGTCGTCGAGGGCACTACGTGATCGCTCGTAAACGAGAAGGTCAGCACGCCCGTCTGATAGGCAGTAAGCAGCCCTATAATAACTACTATGAATGCCGACAATTTCAGATAGTGCCGCGATATGAAGGTTTTTCTAAAAGCAAGGGTCGGCAGTTCTGACAGATAGCTCGTCTTTGCGTCCGCGATATCGACTGACGTGTCCGGAAACGGGTCTGTAACATGGCCAACGTAGTCGTTACTTGCCGGCGGCGTTCGTGTGCTGTTATACAGTTCGGCGTAACGCGGGTCTTTACGGATGGACTCGATCTTGGGTTCGGTGCCGAGCCACACGAGCCACGGGTCGCGCTCCTCGATGCTGATCTTTAGATACGCAAACGCCTCGTCGATCTCTCCCGCGGCGACGCAGGCGTAAAAGAGAAACATAGGCTTAACGTAACCGGTTTTCGCCTCCGCTTTCAGTTCGGCTGCGACCACGACGGCCTCCTCATGCCGTCCCGCGGATGCAAGGCAAAGGCCGAAATGGGATTTTGCCAGTGCCGAGTCTGGCATCAGCTCGAGAGCTCGACGCATCGAGGCCAGGCCCTCTTCCACACGGCCGAGTTGGCAGAGGACATAGCCGACCTGGAGATGTCCTTGAGGATAATTTTCATCAAGATCGACGATATCGATAGCCTTTTCCAGTGCACTCTTAAAGTCGCCAGCCTGATAGCACGTCCAGGCGACGAGCGTCTTGGTCCGCAGCGACATCGGGTCGAGCTCCTCAGCCCGCCGCATCTCGGCAATGCCCTCGGCTCGCCGCCCGCTGGGGACCAGGATCGATGAGTACCACTCATGGGCAAGCGGATAATTCGGGGCGAGGTCCAGCGCGTGCAAAATCAACTTTTCGGCCTCTCCCCAGCGAAACTGATTCAGTGTGATCAGGGCAAGCGACGCATACGCCTCGCCAAGCTGGTTGTCGATCTCGAGAGCACGCTTGGCAGCCTTGCTCGCATGGTCGTACGAAACATCGTTCGGAACAAGGCCGTAAATGTTTGCCCAGATGTAAAAATCCGCAATGCCGACGTAGACTAGAGCGTAGTTTGGATCCAGATCTATCGCCCTCATGTACGATTCGATCGCCTTAGGGAGTGACTGAGGAGTGAACTGATTCCAGTAAAATCGGCCTTTGAGAAAGTACTCGTAAGCTTCCGGATTGTCAGTCCCGCGTTTCGAGAGCTTCTGCTTTTCCTCGCCTGTTAGATGAGGGATAAGGACGGCGGCGACCTGCTCGGAGATCGCGTCCTCGAGTGCGAGCACGTCAGTCAAATTTTCATCAAACTGCCCAGCCCAAATCGCCGTGCCCTGATGCACATCTAGCAGCTGCAGCGATATCCGCAGTCTTTCACCGAATCGCCGTATACGTCCATCGAGTACGAAATCAACGCCGAGTTCAAGGCCGGCCCGTAGCGGATTGATTTGTGGGCCTTCGTATCTTGTAATTGATGAAGTCGGGCGGACGGTCAGCTTTCGCACACTGGTAAGTCGTGTGATGATCGCATCCGCGAGGCCGACGGTTAGGTACGCCTCGTCGGTATTATGCGTCCCGGCCGGGCTGAGTACGCTCAGCGGCAGCACGGCCACCAACTTCTGACCCGGAGTCGTCGACGTACGCGGCTCGCGACGTAGCGGCGGATAGCTGAACTCGATGCTGACCGAACCGCCGCTCAAATGACGGTCGATGTCCTCACGCAATTTGCCGACCGACCGATACCTCTCGGTCGGGTCTTTGCGAAGAGCCTTGAGAATAATGTTGTCGAGATTGCCTCGCAGTTCGTCGCCGAGACTTGTCGGAGCCTCACGTCGGCGGGCAGCGATGTCGGCGATCGTTTCGGCGGCGGCGTTGACTTTTACGACTAAGAGATCGTGGCGTTCGCCGCTGACTGCGGAACTCGGCAGGGCAGGGTCGTCATCGCAGATAGCACGTGCAATATCGTGCGGCGAGCGGTTCGCGACCGCGTACGGCCTGTAACCAGTTAGCAGCTCGAAAAGTATCACGCCCAGACTGTAGATGTCTGTCGCGTACGTGACCTTTTCGCCTCGGACCTGTTCGGGGCTGGCGTAATCGACGGTCATCATCCTCAGAGCCGTTGCTGTTGGCTGCAACGTGTCGTGTGCAAGGTCCGGGTCGAGCAGCTTGGCGATGCCGAAATCCAAAAGACGGGGCGAGCCGTCATCAGTGACGATGATATTTGAAGGCTTGAGGTCGCGGTGGATGACCCGCTTTTGATGGGCGTACTCGACCGCCTCGCAAATGCGGCCGAAAAGCTCGAGCCTTTCGGTGATCGTAAGCCGGTTCTTATCGCAATAACGGTAAAGCGGCAGGCCATCGATGTAATCCATTACAAAATACGGCCGTCCGTCGTCGGTGGTCCCGCCGTCGATCAGCCGCGTAATAAATGGGTGCTCGAGCGTTGCGAGTATCTGCCGCTCGTTGCGAAAACGCTTGAGGATAAAGTCCGTGTCCATGCCACGTTTGACCAGCTTGATCGCGACCCGCATGCGGAACGCCCCATCCGCACGAACAGCCTCATAAACCGTGCCCATTCCGCCCCGACCGACCTCTCGCTCAATGCGGTAGCTACCGATCATCCGGCCGACGACAGGATCTTCGTCGTCCTGCATAAGTGAAGCAAGTACTCCGATACCGCTGTCTTCGATCAATGGCTGTTCAATGAAGTCGCTTGATTCATCGAATTGGGAGAGGAGTTTTTCAACTTCCAGAAGCAGGTCGTTGTCGTCCGAACATGATTCACGGACGTACCTTCGGCGTTCGGCGCGAGGAAGGTCGAGTGCCGTCTGAAAAATTTCTTCGATCTGGCTCCAACGCTCGGGGGTCATCTTGAAATGAACTTCGCTTCTAGGATAACCGAATTCTAACGACTATTTCTAACAAAAAGTTCAAGATCCCATTGAAAAAGGGCATCGACGTCGATGCCCTAAAGATAAGCGGTAAACTGGTGGAGACGAGGGGGATCGAACCCCTGACCTCTGCAATGCCATTGCAGCGCTCTCCCAGCTGAGCTACGTCCCCGCTTTTCGACGAAATTTGGACCATAAGTTGCCAAATTTCGAATAAAGCAATCTTTGAATCTACCGAATATGACGCCGAGCGTCAAGTTTTCACTACTATTTACCCTTAAAAACCGGTTTTCGCTTTTCGAGAAAGGCAGTGACTCCTTCCTGTTTGTCTTCCGTAGAGAAACAGATCGCGAATAGATCGACCTCACGGCGAAGCCCTTCATCTAAATTGGATCGAGACGCGAACTTTACCGCTTCCTTCGAAAGCTGAAGAGCAATCGGGGCTTTCTCGGCTATCTTCGCCGCAAACTCCATAGTTTTGAGATGGAGTTCCTCGGATGAAAAAATATGGTTTACGATTCCCAATTTGTGAGCGGTCGCGGCGTCGATCATGTCGCCGGAAAGGACCATTTCCATAGCGCGGCCTTCACCGATCAGGCGGGCTAACCGCTGGGTGCCGCCTCCGCCACACATTATGCCAAGATTGATCTCAGGTTGTGAAAATCGAGCGTTTTCCGAGCAGATACGGATGTCGCACGCTAACGCAAGTTCATTTCCGCCACCGAGACAAAAGCCATTGATCATTGCAATAACCGGTTTGGGAAAATTATCGATAGTGTTGAAAAGCGTCCGTTCGTGAAACAGGTCACGCTGCGTAACCGGGGTCTGTCCTTCAAATTCGCTAATATCAGCACCAGCGACAAATGACTTCGGACCTGAGCCGGTGATGACAAGAACCCGGACCGAGTCGTCCTTGCGAAGATCATCAAGAGCGGCAACGCCCTCGGCATGCACATGACGGTTAAGTGCGTTCAGTTTGTCGGGACGGTTAATGGTGAGCACGGCTATCGCGCCGTTCTTTTCGACGGTAATGGTTTCGTAGTTAGACATATAAAATGGGTTTAATGGAAATAAAATAGGGGCTATTCGTCCATGCCCTCTATGACATTGTCGTCGGCGATCCATGCAACAAAAAGCCGAAGCCAGCTTTCCTTTGACTCGACAATTGCGACCCCAACTCTGGTTGTTCCGTAGCTTGCCGGCAGTACGCGAGCCGCATGAGCCTTTACCTCGACCGGAACGCCATCAGGTCTGTGTGAACGAATATAAAGGCTGTCACCTTGGCTGATTTTCTGATTAAGTTGAAACAATGCCCCGAGCGTGGATATATCGTCGGTCTCGGTCGGCTCACTCCACGTTGCGCCATCATCTGCCCGGCCGGAAACCACAATTGGCAGACGCAGAGCCATCCGAAGGGCGAATCGTTTTTCCTCATGTTGGGGCTGCATAGAGGTATGAAAACTAGTTCTATTTAAATGATCTTAAAGCCAAAATTGAAAATAGTTTAACATGAAATCTAGTTTCGTATAACCAAAACCTAAAATGAGCGGTCGATGAGACGGTTTACCGGTCACAAAAGGCGGCTACCCCCTAAAACACGCGGACGTCATTTTGGACTAATACTCCATACGATAGTTATACTATCGTTTAGTGACCAACTGATTGAAAATGTCGATTTCACGGCAACAAGAATATATGACAGAGATGCATCTCAAACACAAGGTAGTAATTCTCGGATCCGGGCCCGCAGGCCTGACTGCGGCAATTTACGCGTCGCGGGCCCAACTTGATCCCCTTGTGATCGATGGGCCGCAGCCTGGCGGTCAACTTACTATCACAACCGACGTAGAAAATTATCCAGGATTCTCCAAGGGCATCATGGGGCCGATCTTGATGGATGAGTTCCGGGAACAGGCTCTTCGGTTTGGCACCAAGATCGTCAATCTGTGGATAGATTCTGTCGACGTTTCGGTGCGGCCATTTAAGCTTTATGCAAAAGAAAGTCCTGACAGTGAAGATGTCAGTGCGGTGATCGAGGCCGATACGCTAATCGTTTCAACCGGAGCTTCGGCAAAGTGGCTCGGTATACCCGGAGAAGCCCCCGTGCCCGAGGGTTTGGGCGGAAACGGCGTTTCGGCATGCGCGACTTGCGACGGATTCTTTTTCCGCGGCCGCCCGATCGTGGTGGTTGGCGGTGGAGATACGGCGATGGAAGAGGCTCTGTTTCTTACAAAATTCGCATCGAGTGTGACGCTTGTTCACCGGCGGGGTGAATTCAGGGCGTCACAGATCATGCAAAACCGTGTGCTAAGTCACGAAAAGATCGAGATTCTATGGAACACTGAGGTCAGGGAAATACTTGGAACCAAAGAAAAAGGTGTCGAGGCTGTCAGGACATTTAACAATCTGACCAATGAGGAGAGCACGCTCCCAACCGAAGGTGTCTTCATCGCTATCGGTCACCAGCCAAATACTAGTTTGTTCAAGGGAATTCTCGACATGGATGAGACAGGTTATCTGGTAACCGAAGGGAAGACTATGAAAACCAACGTCCCGGGCGTGTTCGCTTGCGGCGACGCCCAGGACGCATATTATCGACAGGCGATCACCGCTGCGGGCACCGGATGCATGGCGGCTATCGACGCCGAGCGCTTTTTAGCAGAGCACGGCGAGTAGGCGGTCAATTGATCGATCGGGTCTTTAATTCGGGTCTTTGATTATGACTGTACCCTTCAGAACGTCGGCGTTCTGAAGGGTCTTTTCAACCTTTGCGGGACTAAAGCCCATCGATTCGGCACGTCGTAATATGTTCTGGTATTGGGCGTCATTCATCGACGGCTTTCGCGAAAGTATCCAGAAATACTGGCGTTTTGGTTCGCCGATGGCAACATACCCATATTCCGGATCCAGGTCAATGATCCAATAATTGGCCCAAACAAACGGGAGGAACGAAAGTGCAGACGGGGCAAATCGCACCTTTAGTTTTGAATTTGTCTTCTTGTCCGCAACCTTTGCTTCACCGATCGCAGTCTCCGTCTTTCCGTCCTTCAGCAGACATTCGTTGCGTACCTCGATTTTGCCATTCGGCTTAACGGTATATGTCGCGACGGTGTTGGCAACGCACTGCTTCTGGAAACGATTAGGGTATTTGCCGATTTCGTACCATTTGCCGGCATAACGTGTTAGATCAACACTCGGCACCGACTGAAGTGCGGCGTTCGCGTTCTTTTGACCAAACAAAGTTTCACCCGAGGCGAGGACAAACACAGTGATTGCGATAATTGATAAATAATAGTTTTTCATATTTGAAGGGTAATAAAGCTTCTTCTATCTATTCGATGCCCTTTTGAGTTTAGATTTTGGTCTATAATAATATTTTACTTCACATTAGTTTTTGTGAGCAGTAATTATGCCAATATACGAATACAAATGTCAGCAGTGCGGCGCGCACATTGAAAAGCGCCAAAGCGTTTCTGATGAACCGCTGACGACGTGTGAAAAGTGTCATGGACGCCTGGAGAAACAGTGGTCCCTTTCAGGTTTTCAGTTCAAGGGTGCCGGCTGGTACGTTACCGATTACGCCGGTAAAAAAGGCGTCGTCGGCGATTCGGGTGCAAAAAGTTCGTCGACCGAATCAACCTCTTCGACAGATTCGGCATCCAAGTCGACAACCGAGAGCAGTTCGAGCGCAACCGACAGTGGTTCGAGCACTAAGGAAGCGACTACAAAGTCAGGTACTGAATGAGGGCAATACCCGCAAAGATCATCGCGACGGCTATCACGACGCTTGTTTTGACAGCTTTTGTTACCGCGCAATCCCGTCACAGTGCCAAGGGCGGCGATCTTGAGGGAACGATCCTTTCGGTTACCGCGACCCGCAGTGACGGCAAATCGGATCCGATAAAGGTCGAGAGCCTGTTTCTTTACGAAAACGGCATTGAACAAAAGATAAAGAACTTCAGTTACGACCCTTCGCCTGCCAAGATCGTCCTGCTCGTAGACAATTCGCAGACGCTGCCGACCTCGATCGAGACGATGAAAAAGGCGGCAATGGAATTTGCCTACGAGATATTCGAGGGTGACCAGCTCTTTACGATCGCCTACGACGAAAAGGCCGAGATCATTCAGGAGTGGACGGACGACGCCAAGAAGATGGAGGTGTCATATGCGACATTTCGCAAAAAGGGCAATCCGTACCTGTTTGACGCATTGACCGCAACGGTAAACGAGATATTGTTGCCGCTAATGCCTGGAACCCGAAAGACCGCCATCGTTCTGATCGGGGACGGTCTTGACCGTGGCAGCAAAACACAATTTGATAAGATCCTCGGGGAGCTCCAATATCAAAACATCACGGTGTACGCTCTGCAGATCCCAGACCGCACCGGCGGAGCTTATCGGCGTGACCAACCAAAGGCAAGCGGTGTGATCCAGCAACTGACCGAGGCGACCGGCGGCCGAGTGTTCCCGTTTGATGAAGCCCAAACAGCAGCAAAGGCTATCTGTGACGAGCTTCGCCGAAATCGATATCTGCTTTCATACATTCCGGCAAACACGTCCACTTACGATGCCCGCAAACTACTGATCCTGGGTGATGAAGGTGTCTCATTACGGACAAAAACCGCCCAACCTCCAAACATCAAGTAACCTCAAAAAATTTACGCGAAAATTTTGGCTTGTGATAAACTCACAGTATTTCAATGATCTTGGCTGAAGCCTTAGGTACATAGATCTGTGAGCGAAGATAACAAATTTCCGCCGCCACCGCCGCCTGACGATTTTTCTAAGACGACGCCTAATATCCGTTTGCCCGAAAACGACTCGCCCGATGCCGACTGGGATAAGACCAATTACAATTATCCGAAACAACCTGCACCGGATGAATGGGGCAAGACCGTAACCAATATCAGGCCGATCGATACCGGCGGCGATTTTGATAAGACCTTTTATCCTGGTAGCAAAGCACCGTCGACGCCCGACTGGGGTATGACCGAGGCAAACGTAAATATCAACCCGGCAGATCTCGGAACGCGGCCCGAGGATTTTGGCGGCGGTCAGGCTTACGACAAGACCACACCATATTTTCAACTGCCCGACGCCGAACGTGCAAAGTATCAAAGTCTGCCGCCGACACCGGCCGAACAGGCAGCCCAAGTGGCCGAAGAAGAAAAGCAAAAGGGCGGTGTGCCTGTTTGGGCGTGGGTCGGCGGAGCTCTCGGGGCAGTATTTCTGTTTGCGATCGTCGTGCTTGGTGTCGCCTGGTTCTTGATCTCGAGAGATGCAAGTTTTGAGGTGACCGTCAAAAATGCCCCGCCCGGAAGCAGCATCCTTATCGACAATGCTCCGATAGGAGTGACGGACGAGAGCGGTTCGAGGCGTTTGCAGAATTTACGAGCCGGCGACCGCGAGATCAAGGTCGTGCATCCGAGTTTTGAATGTCCAGTGCGGCGTGTGGTCGGCAAGGACGGAGAGATCCTGCCTGCTGTCGATGCCGGCTGTACGGCCATTGTTGCCAAATCGACCGATGATTGTGGGAATATCAGATTTGGCGAAGATGATAAGGCTGAGCGTTGTTATAATTCAGCACTCGACGCCTTGCCAGATCCGTTTACCGCCGAAGATCTGATAAAGGCCCTCAACATACTCATCATTAACTTTGAAAGCGGCAAGTATGATGTTCCGCCGGTCCGTCTTGCCGCACTGCAAAAGGGAGCGATATTTATCAAGAAACTTCCGCAAGGCATCGTTCTGGAGGTCGGCGGCCACACCGACAATGTTGGACAGCCTGCGTCAAACCAAACCCTCTCGGAGGCTCGTGCGAACGCGGTCAAGGCCGTATTGGTCAAATTCGGCGTCGCTGACAGCACGCTTCAAACGCGTGGCTACGGAGCTGCAAAGCCGATCACGACGAACGACACGGTCGACGGCAAATACCGAAACCGTCGCATCGAGTATTCCATCGTTCGAAAATGATCAGACCGCCACGGGAGCCGCTATCTTGCCGTAGGATTGGTAGTTTTGCAGTTTCAAATTCTCAAACTTGAAATTCAGTAACCCGTCGAGCCCTTTTAGTTCATCAGCATTAACAAGATCCAGATTTGGCAGTTCTAGCGGTTCGCGTGATAGCAGTTCTTTGACCTGTTCGAGGTGGTTGCTGTAAATATGCAGATCGCCGAAAGTGTGTATAAAATCCCCGACTTCGAGGCCGCAGACGTGCGCGACGAGATAGGTGAGCAGAGCGTAGCTGCTGATGTTAAAAGGCACGCCGAGAAAGGCGTCGGCAGAGCGTTGATAAAGCTGGCAATGCAGTATCTTTCCAGACTCAACCTTGAATTGAAATAACGTATGGCAAGGCGGCAGGGCGACATCGTCACACACTCGCGGATCCCAACCGCTGATTAACAGACGTCGCGAGTTGGGGTTGGTTTCGATCTCGCGGATCAGCCTTGCGATCTGGTCGATTCCATTCACCTGCGGATAATCGCCGCCGAAAGAACGCCAAAGATATCCGTAAACCGGCCCAAGGTCGCCCGCCGCACGGCCAAAGCGCGCGGTTTGTTCACTCGTCGCCCATTCCGCCCAGATGTCCACCCCGCGTGCGTTGAGTTCTTGCTCGCTCGTGCTGCCGCTCAGGAACCAAAACAATTCCTCCGCGACCCAGCGAAAAGGCACGCGTTTTGTGGTCACGATCGGGAATCCGTCTCGCAGATCGAACCGCGTTTGATAGCCAAATGTCGAGATCGTGCCTGTCCTCGTACGATCTTCATGGCGAACGCCGGTTTCAAGAATATGCTTTAGTAGATCGTGGTATTGCTTCATCGTTGAGTAATATCGACGATTAACTCGACATCTGTCTCATCGACCTGCAAGCCGATGGCGTCCGAACCAGCATTCTTCACCGCCCGGGCGAGGTCGATGAGGTTTGCAAATGTCATAGTCTTAGACAGCTTAACCATTACCGTCGTTTCTATCGTATTGGTCCCCGATCGCAAAACCCCGTTTTCTTCACGGGCCTGGAATATCTGTTTCAGATGTTGTCCGAGTTTAGATGTGACCGGAAACGAGCCTTCGTTTTCCCCATTAAGCGTAATGCTCGAACTTTCATCAACATTTACGACAAGGGTTAGAGGGTTCGGTTTTGGCGGGCCAGCATTGGGATTCACCTTTTGGGGAATAAAAATAGCGAGGTCGGCGTCAACCTCGATCCTCATTTCGGTCTTTGGCGACACGCGAATTGCGTTTATTGCCGCCAGGATATCCGCCATTTTTGATCCCTTATCAGGCCGAATGACAAAGGACGGATTCAGCGAGTTTTTTGCGGATTGGTTCGTAAAACTACTGAGCATTTCCGGCGTGAAGAGACTCAATCCGGACTTTCTTCGGACAGTAATTCCTGCCAACCCCAGCGGTGTGATACTAATTTCGAAGTCAAAATCTGAGGTCGCTTGATTCGAACCGGCTTTATTTACCGGTCTTTTTCTGGCCGGTTGTGCGTTTACAAATGCAGCCAAAAGCAACATGCACGCCACGGCGGCGAAATAGCGAGTTCTCATATTTTTTCCTCCAATGTCTGATGCCCTTAAGTTGTAGAACTTTCGACATAAAGTTACCATAAGTAGCTTATGTCAGGGAAACTTGAGGTCAGTTTTAACAGCCCGCAGTGCGGATGGATGTCGATCGGATTTGACGACGGCATCGGTAAATTTCACACGACGACGGCGCACGCTCCGCACGAGTCGGCCTTGCCCGATTTGATGCGGGTACTTTCGGAGTTACTTGATGCCGAAGTTGCGGAAAACGAGTGTCTGCTGCGGTGGAATCGTGACCCGGAGGAATTCGATTTTCGTTTTGTTCGCGACGGCGATAGCCTGAGGCTTGAGATATACCAGTACCCGACCGATGAGCGCGTTGGCGACGAACGTGAGATGGTCTTTACGCATCAGGGAACGGTTCGCGATGTGTGCGAGGCTTTTGCAGACACGTTTGAACAGCTATATGCGGATCGCGAGACCGACGAGTTCGAAATCAACTGGCGACAACCGTTTCCTTTTGCGGAGTACGAAGAGTTCCGAAGTCGAATTCAACAGGTATAAGCAGTCTGTGAGATGGAAAAGCGTGTGTCGCAGACCCCATCATTCAACCGCAGCCCTGTTAATCATTAATGAAAGAGAAATTACTAGACCTATTGGCATGTCCAACATGTGGCGGAGATATTTTGCTGGCATACGCGAGTATGTATGACGGCAAAGAGATAATCGACGGCGTGCTGACGTGTAAGAAGTGCACACGCGAATACAAGGTCATTCGCGGGGTGCCGCGATTTGTCGATCTCGGCAAGATCGAAGAGGACAAGGCCGCGACGGCGGAGAATTTTGGTTGGCAGTGGACCAATTTCACGCAGGAAGACCCAAAGTATAACGATCAGTTCCTCGGCTGGCTGCAGCCCGTTAAGCCTGATTTTTTTGAAGGTAAGATCATCCTTGAAGGCGGTTGCGGCAAAGGGCGTCACACTAAGCTTGCCGCCGAGTGGGGAGCGAAAGAGGTCATTGGCATCGATCTCGGCGATGGAGTCGAGTCGGCATTCGCCCTGACCCGTGACATGCCGAATGCACACATTGTCCAATGCGATATTTTTAAGCTGCCGCTCAAAAAGGCATTCGACTATGCTTTCAGCGTCGGCGTTTTGCACCACACGCCGGATCCGAAAAAGGCATTTGTTTCGCTCGCCGGAAAGGTAAAAAAGGGCGGCCATATTTCGGCATGGATCTACGGTGCGGAAAATAACGAATGGATCACGAACTATGTCGATCCGGTGCGGACTGGTTTTACGTCGCAGATCAGCCAGCCCGTGCTTTACCAACTGTCAAAGCTGCCGACTCTGGGCGTTTTTCTTTCGACCAAACTTATCTATCGACCGCTGAACGCGGTTTCGAAACCGATCGCCAATAAGCTCTTTTACAACGAATACCTCAATCACCTCGGCAGTTTTGGCTGGCGCGAGCAGCACAATATAGTCTTTGACCACCTCGTCGCTCCGACGGCGTTTTATATTTCAAAGGATGACTTCGCCGGCTGGTGGAACGAGATCGGCGCCGAGGACGTAAAGATCACCTGGCATAATCAAAATAGTTGGTGTGGATTTGGGAAGGTAAATTGAACCGCCATGACGCGGTGGAGCAGTGTGTAAATTGACCACAGAGTCACACCGATTACCACAAATCTGACTCGATTACGATCAATTCGTGTCCATCTGTGTTTATCAGTTATAGAGATTCCTATGAAGTTTGATCGTGGAATTGATAAGAAATACCGCGAGTCGGTCGAGGCAGCTTTTGCGGCGATCATTGCTAACGGTAACGAATTTCATCGGCACATGACGAATGAGATCATAGAGTCAAACCTCTTGATACAGGTTAAGCCAGTCAAGGCGATCAATGCGTCGGGTATTACCGGCATAATCGATGCTTCTGAGACGAACGACAAGATGGGGTCCGAGCGTATGAGTTTGCGTGAGGCGTTGGGTGAGATCTATATTGCGATCGCCGAAGAGACGATCGATACCGGCGGACAACGTGGGTGCGAGGGCACATTCGTTCACGAAGGGCGGCACGCGTATGATTTTGCACAAACGATCGAGAGTCTCTCGAATGCGGACGTAAATCCGCTCAGCGTTTTTAACCCGACGCTCTACGAACTTGAATGGGAAGCGCACAAGACCGCCGGTGATTACATGCTTTGCATCGACAAGCCTGAATATATTGACGAGGGGCTGCATCTAATGATCCTTTGCTCCGCAGACGGCGGCGGCTGTACCGTGAGCGATGAGGGCATTATGCAGCGACTGAGGAACAGCTACGGCCTTGAGGTCGACGGCAACCAAGGCTCACTCGCGAGCGAGATGATGGGTTTGAGAATATAAGGGTTATTGCCACGAATGGAACGAATGGAGCGAATGTGATTTCAGTTCCTGTTCGTGGCAAAATAAAGTTATGAACGCGACTTTGCCGCAGGAAATGCAGCAGCACACATACGCTATCATGGACGAGGTCGAGGGCTCGCACTGGTGGTTCGTCGGCCGGCGCGCGATCCTCGCTTCGTTTCTCAAGCAAATAATCCATGAATTAAAATCCACTCGCCAAAATATAAGAATATTGGACGTCGGCTGTGGAACTGGAGCGAACATTGAAATGCTGTCTGCGTATGGTGACGCCGAAGGCGTTGACGTTTCGGACGATGCTCTAGAATTCTGCCGACGCAAAGGGCTAAAGGTTCAAAAGGGATTGGCAGAAACGCTCCCGTACGAAGACGAGTCATTTGAACTCACGACCGCTCTCGACTTGGTCGAGCATCTGGATGACGATATCGCGGGCTTAAAAGAGATGTTCCGCGTGACAAAACACGGCGGTTATTCGCTTATCTTCGTTCCGGCGTTTATGTGGCTGTGGGGTGTTCAGGACGATATTTCAAATCACCGGATCCGCTACACCAAAAAGCAGATTGTCGACCGCCTCAAAACAGCCGGCTACGAGATCGAGCGTGCGACATATGCCAATTGGACGTTCTTCGCCCCAATCCTCGGCGGCCGTACGATAATGAAGGTCACCGGCATCAAACCCGAATCCGAGAACAACATCACCATCAACGGCCTCAACGGAATCTTCGGCAAACTCTTCGGCGCCGAGCGATTTTGGCTCAAGAATTTCAATTTCCCGTTTGGGGTGTCGATAGTGGTGGTCGCGAGGAAAGCCGCATGAGCGAAATCAAGGTTGAGATCTGCGTTGATTCCGTTGAATCCGCCATCGCGGCTCAGGCCGGTGGTGCCGATCGCGTCGAACTTTGTGACAACCTGATGGAAGGCGGCACGACACCGAGCTTTGGTGCTATCGAGGTCGCCAGAAGGCTACTCGACATTAAACTCCACGTCATCATCCGCCCACGCGGCGGCGATTTTCTTTATTCCGATATCGAATTCGATATCATGAAACGCGACATCGACGCTGCGAAAAAGCTAGGTGTTGATGGAGTTGTGTTCGGTCTGCTCGATAGCGACGGAAACGTTGATGTACCGCGAACGGTCGAGCTTGTCGAGCTTGCGCGTCCTATGATGGTTACCTGTCATCGAGCTTTCGACGTATGCCGTGATCCATTGAAAGCTATCGACGAACTTGCGGCGATAGGTGTCGACCGCATCCTAACCTCGGGTCAGGAAGTGACTGCTGTTGAGGGCTCTGAGCTGATCGCAAAGCTCGTCGAACACGCCGGTGACCGCATTATCATCATGGCGTGCGGTAATCTGAACGAACGCAATATCAACCGCGTCGTCGCGGAAACTCGCGTTAAAGAACTTCACTTTTCCGGGTTTCGTTCCGTCGAGAGTGAGATGCAGTACCGCAACGAACGGGTCTTTATGGGCGGCACACTGCGTCCGCCGGAGTACTCGCGAGCGGTAACGGATGCCGAGGTAATTCGACAAACCATCAGTGCGATCTAGCTCTCGTGCTCCAGTGTTCGAGAGATCTTGTCCAAATTCAGGCTGCGGGCCGAGGCGTTGAAGATCTCAAAATAGGTTCCTTCTTTTCCATACAGCTCGTCGTGCGTGCCGATCTCGACAACTCGGCCTTCCTTTAGCACGTAGATAACATCCGAATCGATTATTTGCGAAATGCTGTGCGAGATGACTACCGTCGTGCGGTCTTCTTTTATGGCGTCGAGGCTGTTCTTGATCTGCTCGGTGGCGATCGCGTCGAGGCTGGCGGTTGGCTCGTCAAGGAAGATCACTGGCGGATGTTTGAGGAAAAGCCGGGCAATTGCGATGCGTTGTTGCTGGCCGCCTGAGAGCGATTGTGCCTCGCTGGCGTAGCCGTTTGGGAGCTTTTCGATCTGGTCGTGAAGATATGCCTTTTTAGTCGCTACGACGACCTCGTCAAATGTTGCACGCATGTACCCGTACCGAATGTTCTCCTCAATCGTGCCGCGAAAGATGTGGTTCTTTTGCAGCACCAGGCCGACACTTCTCCGCAGCAGATGCGTGTCGTATTCGAGCAGGTTTTTCCCATCTAGCAGGATCTCGCCGCTCGATGGTTCGTAAAATTTACACAACAGATTGAGCAGCGTCGATTTTCCCGCACCTGACAGGCCGACAAACGCAACCGTCTTTCCGGCCGGGATCGTCATGTTCACATCCCAGAGTGCTTGGGTGCCGTTTGGATATGTGAAATTGACGTTGCGTAGCACAAACTCGCCTTTGATATTTTCGGACGTCAGGCTCCCGCTTTCCTCGATCGCGTCGTCGGCATCGAGTATCTCGAAAAATCCCTCGGCATAGGTCAACGCCTCGTTCATCTGGTCGTAGATGCGATGAAGCTGACGGATTGGAGCCGATACGTTATTAAACAGCAAAATGTGGAACATTATCGCCCCGATCGTCATCTGCTGATCGAGCACAAGATACGAGGTAAGAATGATGATCACGGTCACGCCGACCTGCTCAGCAAAGGTCTTTAATGCGTCAAATGCGTAGTTGGTAGTTCGCTGTTTTAGCTGCGCTTTCACGAGGCCTTGCTGCAGTTGATACTGCTTTTCGCGTTCATACTCTTCGCGAACAAAGGATTTAATGACGATGATCGACTCGATTATGTTGAAAAGGCCGTTTGTCTTCTGCTCACGCAATGCCCGCAGCCCGCGACGAACACCTCGCAGCAATTTTGCCTGTCGCCAGCTAAGGAAAAAATACACCGGCATCACGATCGATGCGACCAAGCCAACATAAAAATTGGCTGAGAACATTAAAACGAGCGCGAGGAGTGCGTTGGCAAAAAGCGGTAGCAGCTCGATGAATATATTTTGAACGAAGGCGGTCAGGCTCTCGACACCACGGTCGATGCGGGTTTGCAGCTTGCCCGTTGCATTGTCGTCAGAGGCGTAAAAAGCATATTTATACGACAAGATGCGCTCGATCGCATGCTGAGCGAGCGAGCTCGACAGCCGCACACGCAGATTCTCTCCGATCATGCTCTGGCCGTATTTGACGGTTATGTTTATCAGTTCTTTCCCGAAGAGAATTGCGGAAATGAATAGCAGCAGCGATGCAGTTTCACTAACTGCAACACTTTCCTTTAGCAGCCGCTCAACCGTATCCACCGTGTAGCGAAGCACGAGAGGATTGACCTGCGCCGCCACAGCACCGATCATCGTCAGGAAAAGCGAAGCGATGACCAGGCCGCGAAATGGACGCACAAATGGCATCAGCCGCCGAATGATCTGCCAGTTGTTCATTGCTTGATTTAACCACAAAACACGGCGGTTGCTGTATTTTCGGTCGTAAAACGGCTACATTATAGAGTTTGTCACCCTAATGAGGTTAAGAATGAGCCCCGTTCAAGAAATTAAAACCGACGATACCCCCGAGCTTTCGCTATTTCTGCCTGTGCTGGACGAGGAAGACAACCTGCGGCCGATGCATGCAAAGATAGCGTCGGCACTCGACGCACTCGGTAAGTCTGCTGAGGTCATCTATGTAGATGACGGTTCGACTGATAAGAGCCTTAGCGTATTGCGTGAGATCGCCGCCGGTGACGACCGTGTTCGAGTCATCTCTCTAAGGCGAAATTATGGTCAGACGGCCGCGATGTCTGCGGGTATCGACGCGGCAAGGGGCGATATTTTGATCCCGATGGATGCCGATCTGCAGAACGACCCGGCTGACATCAAGCGTTTGCTCGACAAACTCGATGAGGGCTACGACGTAGTCTCAGGCTGGCGAAAGGATCGACAAGACAAGCTGATCTCTCGTAAGATCCCGTCGCAGATCGCGAACAAGATCATTTCGTGGATCGGTGATGTGCCGCTGCACGACTATGGCTGCTCGCTCAAGGCGTATCGCCGCGAGGTTATCCAGGACGTCAAGCTTTACGGTGAGATGCACCGCTTTATTCCGATCTATGCTAGTTGGGCCGGTGCCCGCGTGACCGAGATACCGGTCGATCATCATGCCCGGACGATGGGCAAATCAAAATACGGGATTTCGAGAACGGTCAAGGTCGTATTCGATCTGATTACCATCAAGTTCATGGCCGAATATCACACCAAACCGCTGTATGTCTTCGGTGCGTTTGGCATGCTCGCGTTCTTTATCTCGATGATCGCCGGCGTTTGGGCCATTGTGTTAAAGATCGGCTACGGCACCTCATTTATCCTTACGCCGCTGCCGATAATCGCCGTCGTGATGCTCGCCATTTCAGTGCAGTTTTTTCTAATGGGCCTGCTCGCCGAGTTGCTTGTGCGAACCTATCACGAGTCGCAAGACAAGGCGATCTATGCGGTGCGGGAGAAGATCGGATTTAAGAATTGAACCGCAGATGGACACAGATAGACACAGATCTTATTGGATCATGCATCTGTGTCTATCGGCTTTGATTTGCGGTTAATTTGTCTTTATATGTGCGGAATTGCCGGGTGGGTCAACCTAAAACAGTCTGACAGCTCGATTGCAGACAATGAGGCCGTTCTGCACCAGATGTGTGAGCGGATAATTCACCGCGGGCCGAATTCCGAAGGGCTATGGCTTGACGATACGGTCGCGTTGGGGATGCGGCGACTCTCGATCATCGATCTGCACACCGGCGACCAGCCGGTTTTTAGTGAAGACAAGTCGGTCATCGTGATGATGAACGGCGAACTCTATAATTACCGCGAAGTGCGAACTGACCTCGAAAAACGCGGGCACAAGTTCATTACCAAATCCGACACCGAGATATTGCCGCATCTTTACGAAGAATACGGCGAGGATCTTGTTGATCATCTGAACGGCATGTACGCGTTTTCGCTGTGGGATACGCGGCGAAAAAAGCTGATCATTGCCCGCGACCGTTTTGGCGAAAAGCCGCTCTATTACGGTGTTTTTGACGACATGCTGATATGGGCGTCCGAGCCAAAGGCGATGCTCGCAAACCCGGCGGTCAAGGCCGAACTCGATCTTGATGCTCTGCGGCAATACCTTTCGTACGACTACGTGCCGGCACCGCGTTCGATCTATAAGGGCATTTCCAAGTTGCCCGCAGCCCACGTTCTAACGGTCGAGAATGGTGAGGTCAGGACACGCCGATATTGGGAACAATCATTCAAGAAGCCCGACGCCAGACCGACAGTTGAAGCTGCAGCGGCGGAACTTCAGGAGTTGCTTTCGGACGCTGTCCGCATGCGGATGGTGGCTGATGTGCCGCTTGGTATATTGCTCTCGGGCGGCATCGATTCGTCAACAGTCGCGGCGCTTGCCGTTCGCCACGCTTCGGAGCGGGTCAAGACATTCTCGATCGGTTTCGAGGAAGACTCATTCGACGAGACCAAATATGCACGGATGGTCGCAAAGCACCTAAACACCGAGCATTACGAAGACAAACTCAGTGCAACCACTGCTGGCGATCTGATCAGTGAGATCGGCACATGGCTCGATGAACCGCTATCCGACGGTTCGCTGATACCGACCTTTTTGCTGTCGCAGTTCGTTCGAAAACACGTCACGGTCGCCCTCGGCGGCGACGGCGGCGACGAGGTCTTTGCCGGTTACCCGATGTACTATGCTCACAAGGTGGCAAAGACCTACACGTCGATACCGCGATTTCTGCGGGCCGGACTGATCGAGCCGATCGTCAACGCTCTCCCGGTCTCGACCAAAAATATGTCGTTCGACTACAAGGCGAAACGCTTTGTGCGTGCCGCTAATTTTGATACCGTCCAGCGCCACCATTCTTGGTTTGGCTCGTTTGCTCTCGGCGAGCAGCAGCAGCTTTTGCGGCCCGAGATAATTGCGGCAACCGACGGCGACATATATCGTGGTCCGCGGGAAATGCTCGGCCTGTGCGACGCGACAGACGAGATCGAGCAGATGCAGTTTCTCGACATGAATTACTATATGGCTGAGGACATCCTGACCAAGGTCGACCGGGCCGCGATGGCTGTTAGTCTCGAAACGCGAGCGCCGTTTCTCGATCCTCGGGTGGCTCAATTTGCCGCCGCTCTGCCGCTCGAATACAAGCTCAAGGGCAATAACGGTAAGTACATACTGAAACGTGCGGTCGAAGGTTTGCTTCCGCGCGAGATACTCGACCGCCCGAAAAAGGGCTTTGGCATTCCCATAGCCGAGTGGCTCAAGGGACGGCTTAATTCGCTGATGCACGACCTGCTTACGCCCGAACGGCTCGATGCTCAGGGATTGTTCGAGAGCGGGTATGTCCAGCGACTGATGCATGAGCACGAAACCGGCAGGGCATCGCATCACAAACAGCTATGGACGCTGCTTGTATTTCAGCTTTGGTACGACCGATTTATTGACAATCCTCACAGCTAAATTGAGTCGAGCCGCCCATCAGGCGTATTATCAAATCTATGACAACCTTGTATCCCGAGATCGAACCATTCGATTCAGGCATGTACGTCGTGTCTGATATCCATACTATCCACTACGAACGCGTCGGCAATCCGGACGGCATTCCGGTCGTGTTTCTCCACGGCGGCCCGGGCGGCGGGCTGATACCGATGTATCGCCAGTTTTTTGACCCCGAGGCGTATCACATTATATTGTTCGACCAGCGCGGTTCGGGCAGGTCGACTCCGCACGCCAGCGTAGAAGAAAACACGACGTGGGACCTGATCGCGGACATGGAAAAGCTGCGAAACAAGTTTGGCATCGATAAATGGTACGTTTTCGGCGGTTCGTGGGGCAGCACGCTTAGCCTTGCATACGCGGTGACGCATCCCGATCGTTGTCTCGGACTTTTCCTTCGCGGCATATTCCTGACACGCAGGAAAGAGCTGGATTGGTTTTATCAATACGGTGCGTCCGAGATATTTCCCGATTACTGGGCACGATACCGAGACGAGATACCCGAGTCGGAACGCGGTGATTTCATCGCTGCGTATCACAAGCGCCTTTTCAGCGATGACGAAGAAACCCGCCTGTCGGCCGCGCGTGCGTGGAGCGTTTGGGAAGGCTCGACGTCCAAGCTTTTTCCCGATAAAGATCTGATGGATCATTGGGAAGGCGCTCACGAGGCACTTAGTCTGGCACGTATCGAATGTCATTATTTCGTTAACAACTCGTTCTTTCCGACCGAGAATTATCTGCTCGAAAATGTCGATAAGATCCGCAACATCCCGACCGTGATCGTCCAGGGCCGATACGATGTCGTTTGCCCGATCACATCGGCATGGGATCTGCACTGTGCATTTCCAGAGGCGGAGTTCATCGTGGTGCCTGATGCCGGCCACTCGGTCTCTGAAAAGGGCATTATTTCGGCACTTGTCGAGGCGACTGACAGATTCAAGTTGAAGCACTGACGCGAAAAAGACGAACAAAATGGGTGAACTTTACCGCGATTAGGGGTATCATGTTCGGAGTTGGTAAAGTTGTCCGGTTCGTCAGAGATTCGGGGTAGTGATCGTGACCAATAGTTGAGTTAATTATGGGAAGTTTTGGAACAACTGAAATCATATTGATCGTCGCAGTGCTTTTCCTGCTGTTCGGCGCTACACGGCTGCCGCAATTGGCAAAGTCTCTTGGAGCGACCCGCAAGGCGTTCAAGGACGGAATGCGAGAGGCCGAGGAAGAGGAAAAGGCTGAACAGCAAAAACTGCCTAACGCCGAGGCTCCGCAGATCAACCAGATGAGCGACGAGGCTCTGGTCGAAGAGATGCGCCGCCGTACTGAAGTAAAGCAATCATAGTTCGTCCACTTATCCCTTTTCTCCGGCAAGCAATGTTGCTTTGACCGAGAAAACGAATGGGAGCGAGCCCTCTTCAGAATCTATCAGGTGAGCGAGTTGTTTCGTGACTCGCTCTTTTTCATTTTCATCCAGCGATTCCAGCCAGATCGGCAATAGAAAATCCGCTATAAGCGGCGAGGTAACAAACTCCTCGCTGTTTTCGTACGCAAACATCTCAGTTGCTATCTGAGTGTTGATGTTCACGAGCCCGGCACGCTCCGCGTATTCTTCGGCACGCCAGACCGGCGGCAGGCCGGCGATCAGTTTTTCGATCTCGGTACCGTAATCGGGCAGATCTTCGGTGATCAGCACTTCCCACAATAGTGAAAATATCTCGCCAAAGCTGCCCGCCGAGGGCAGAAAGATGGCGACATCGCCACCGGTCTTGGCGACTCTTGCGGTGTTTTCGATGAACTCCTCGATCTCTGCCGGCGGAACAAAGCTCGCATCGGCCAGTACGGCGTCAAACGCATCGTCCTCAAACCTGAGCGTCGAAAAATCGACCTTCGAACTGATCGCCGCCGCCTTGTCGCGGGCAATATTCAGGATATCGTCATTCTCACAGGTCGCAAAAATGTCGGTCTTTTCGCCAAATCTCTCTTCGACGGCCATTGCGTGAAAGCCGGTTCCGGCGTTCAGATACAACATGTTCTCGGAATCGCGGAGATCCATATGTTTATCGACCAGGTCGGTAAAACGCTTGGTCCACTCTTCCTGAATATACAGGTCCCGCAAAAAGGCCAGTTCCTTTTGTGTTTTCGACATACTTTAATTAAACCCTATCATCTCGTGCCACCGCAAACCGCACACTCGCCGCCGGCGTGATATCCTATCAGTCCGGGATATCTTGATGAGTAAGAACGTAAAAGAACTATTTGATCTCAGCGGCAAGACCGCTATCGTCACCGGCGGCTCACGCGGCATTGGCAAAGAAATGGCCGAGGCACTGGCAGAGGCCGGAGCAAATCTGATGCTGTGCGCACGACGCGCCGAATGGCTCAATGAAACGGTCGCGGAATTTGCCGCAAAAGGCTATTCGGTCGACGGCCGCACGTGCGATGTCGCGAAACCTGACGAAGTCCAGACCGTCGTTGACGAAACCGTCACGCGGTTCGGCTCGGTCGACATACTTGTCAATAACGCCGGCATATCCTGGGGAGCAATGCCCGAGGAAATGCCGATCGAACAATGGCAAAAGGTCATCGACGTTAATCTGACCGGCTGTTTTTTATTCGCCCAGGCCGCCGGCCGGCAGATGCTCAAGCAGGGCAGCGGTTCGATCATCAATATCGCGTCCATCGCCGGTTTGACATCCTCGGCAAACGGCCCGTTTTATGCCGGGTATGTCGCGAGCAAGGCCGGTCTGATCGGCCTAACGCGTGAGCTTGCCGCAAGTTGGGGCCGAAAGGGCATCAGGGTCAACGCCATCGCACCCGGATTTTTCCATTCGCGGCTTGCCGACGCGGTTATTGACATCTACGAACGCTCGATACAGGAAAACAACGTGATCCCGCGTGTCGGCAGCGAAGGCGAACTAAAGGGCGTCGCGGTCTTTCTCGCGTCCGAAGCATCAAGCTATATTACCGGCCAGACTATTGCGGTCGACGGCGGAATGACCGTCTAACACAATATGGAGATCACACCGGAATTGACCACATTTTCGATCCTGGCCTTTGGCTTCGTGCTCGGCCTGCGTCACGCGACCGAGGCGGACCATCTGGCGGCCGTTTCGACCATCGTCAGCGAACGAAAGAGCCTGTTTTCGGCGTCGATCATCGGCGGAATGTGGGGCGTCGGCCACACCATCTCGCTGTTTGTCGTCGGCCTCATCGTGATACTGGCAAAGCTCCAGATCTCCGAATCGCTGGAGGCCAAGCTCGAAGCAGTTGTCGGCGTAATGCTCGTTCTGCTTGGGGCAAACGCCCTTCGCAAACTGCTACAGTCCAAAAAGATCCACGCCCATTCGCACGATCACGACGGCCACCCGCACACTCACATTCACACTCACGTGGATGAAAAGGCCGAGGCTTCGCACCATCGGTTCAGCCCGCGGTCGGTGATCGTGGGCATGATCCACGGCCTGGCGGGAAGCGGTGCTCTAATGTTCATCATCCTGCCGCTGATCTCGTCGCCCATTGTGGCAATGGTGTACATACTTGTCTTCGGCATCGGGTCGATCGGCGGCATGATGGTCATGAGCTTTCTCATCGGGCTGCCTTTTCACTTTACCGCCGACCGTTTTGATCTGCTGAACAAAGGCATCAGGCTCAGTTCGAGTCTATTCAGTATCGGCCTCGGGGCATATATTGTTTACGAAAAACTGCTGCAGACGTAAACCGCCGTTCCCGTCCTATTCAACAAATTCAAATTCGCCAAACCTCGACGGCACGTGAAAATTGGGCTTTGCGGTCGCGGTCGACTGCCATGCAAGATAACCGCGGGTCTCGCCCTCGCCAACGCAGCGAAAAATATTGCCGAGCCAAATATCGCCGGGCTCAGGCACCTTGCCGAAGGCCGTCCACGGTATCCGGATCGCCGTCACGATCTTGTCCTTTTCGATCTTCGCCGCAGATGTCATCCCGGAACTGTAATCCAGATCGGTCAATCGCCCCTCGGGCGTGACCTCGATAGCCAGATCGACCCACTCACCGGTCGGAGCGATCTCAAACTCAAAGTACTTGTTCCTCACCGCTTTGTCCGGTGCGATAAATATCTCACAAACATCCCGATCCCAAAGCTCGATGGTTTTTTCTGTCAAATTTGGGCTCCCTAGGATGTTGAGCGGCCCGCGTTGATTAGCATAGAATCGAGCGTACAGAGCCTCCTTCGACCACAGGAGCCTGAAGCGAAATCGGTGCTTCGTCAGTGCCGGTTGGCCCGACCAATACGTATTCACGCCCACGTCCTGAGCAGAATACCAGAGTTCATGGTCAAGCTCCGTAACATCAAAATCACGGCCTATGTGCCGGACGAGAGCTCGGGTTGCCAAAGAGGACAACTCCTCCGCGGCCAGGTTTGCCCCGGCCCATTCGGCGGCCATCAAGGGTGTTTTGTCGAAGTTAGCCCGAGCGTTCAAATCGGCTCCGGCACTCACTAGGAGACGAATAATTTCTATATGATCTTTTTCGGCAGCTATGTGGAGGGCGGTCTCATCAAGATCGTTTCTTACGTCGACGTCCGCACCCGCATCCAGAAGCATATGTACGGTCTCCACACTGCCGGAACTTACCGCCCGAATAAGAGTCGGCTCGTCTTGCCCATCAACACCAATTTTTGCTCCAGCGGACAACAAGAACTTAACAATCTCGGCGTGGCCAAGCGATGCTGCGTCGGAGAGGGGTGTTGCGCCGAAATGATTGAGCGTGTTGATATCCGATCCAAATGCCACAAGTACTTGAACCGCTTCTAATTGGTTCTCAACCGCGAGGTAATGCAATGGCGTTTCCTCCAAGCCGGTCCGAGCAACGGCAAGATCCGGCTCGGCCGCCAAAAGGCTCTGGCCCTCAACCGTCGACTTACAGAATGCAACAATCAAGCGGTACGCATCGTCCATAGATCAAACAACTTGTGATTAACTTCAGTTTGAGTTCAGCACCGATTTGAACGCCATCTTGGCGAGTTTCCAGGTGCGGTCCCAGTCGATCTTGCCGCCGTCGTCGCGGCCCATTATCTTGTCGACAAACACCTTGCGGAAATCGTTGCCCTCGCGGCGGAGCATAAATTCCTTAGCGTAGGGCTTGGCCGTTTCAAAGAAATTGAACTCGGGGTCGGTGATGATGCCGATGCCCTCGAGCGTCATCAAGGCACGCATGATGTACGTAAAATTGGACGGCAAACGGAACGGATAATCGTACATTACGTCCGCGAGATCGTAGGTCAGCTCCTTAAAATTGACGTCCTTGAGCTTACGGTTAAGATGAAACTCGAACATCTTTTCGACTACCGGTTTGACCACGTCGGGGCTCGTCCCGGGTTTGAGAAAATCAAGAGCGATCAGGTCGTCGGCGATACCGTTTGCGTCCTTGCTGACGACGTGAAAAAACGCGTCGATCATCTTTGACTGCAGTTCGGGCGTGATACGTCCGACCATTCCAAAATCGAAAAACGCGATGCGGCCGTCAGCCATTACCAGCAGATTACCGGGATGCGGGTCCGCGTGAAAAAATCCATCCTCGAGCAGCTGTTTGAGATATGTCTTGATCAGCAGCCGATTGACCTTTTCGGGCGAGACGTTTCGACGCTTCTGCTCCTCCAGATCGGTGACCTTGGCGCCGTGGATAAACTCCATCGTCATCACTTTCGAGGTCGTCGCGTTCCAGTAGATCGTCGGGACATGAATGTTATCCCAGTTCTTAAAATTCGCACGAAAACGCTCGGCGTTCTGGCCCTCGGCCATATAGTCCATTTCCTCGTGGACGGTAACGTCAAATTCGCGTAACATCCCGGCCCAGTCGGCGTTCTCATTGAGTTGCGGAAAGCGTTCGGCAAACCGCGCGACCCTTTTTAGAATGACCAGATCGCCTTTGATCGTCGCTTCGAGATTTGGGCGCTGGACCTTAACGGCGACCTCTTCGCCGGTATGCAGACGGGCACGGTAAACCTGTCCCAAGGACGCGGCGGCGACCGGCTCAAGCTCAAATTCGGCGTACATTTCGTTGATCTTACACCCGAGTTCGTGTTCGATACGGGCAAACGCGATCTCGTTCGGAAACGGCGGAACACTGTCGACGAGCGTGCCGAGTTCTTTGACGAACGGCAACGGCAGCAGGTCGGCGCGTGTGCCCATCGACTGGCCGATCTTGATAAATGTCGGCCCGAGCGTGATCAGCTTTTCCTTGAGCCAGATGGCCTGCTTCTCCTGGTTTTGCTCACGGTTCGCGTTCGAACCGAGCATAAAGCGGCGAAGCAGCAGCGTAAATTGATGGATCAGCCAGAGCCTGACAGCGTAGAACCATTCGCCGTAAACCGCCATTCGCGTCAGGCGACTGGCCGTCTTCATGCGGTGCTTCTTTTGCCGGTTTTGCTGGACGCGGTGCATGTCAAACTGGTCGAGATAAAGGTACATCGCCACCATCGTAATGACACGCGAGATCTGAAAGAGCCGGAGATAGCCGCGCAGGCCGTGATAGCCGCCCTCGACCTCGGCTTCCTTTTTTTGGAGGAAACGCTCTTCTTCGATCAATTGTTGATTAGTGACCAGCTTTGCGATCGGCAGCTTTACGGTCGGGACCATGGTGGGCTTGCCGTTGCCATTGCCGTTTCCTGCATCGATCGGCAATTCAGCAACCGCCAGTGTTCCGTTTTGTGAAATATTGCTCATCTAACTTTTAATTCGTCGCCCAAGCCGAATTCGATGCACCCGGCCGCTGAGATGTTCGCTTTATAAGATCTCGAGCATATTCCTTACGCCCTCGTGGCGGAAATAGTTCCTCGCGCGTTCCGAGTCCGTCTTGATCTGGGCCGTTAATTCTTCGATGCCGTTAAACTTGCGTTCATCACGAATACGGTGCAGAAACCGTACCCGAAGCACCGCTCCGTAAAGATCGCCGTCGAAGTCGAAAACGAACGTCTCGATCGACACGTCAGCTTCGGATTCGAACGTCGGGCGAACGCCGATATTCGTGATGCTCTTGCGCCATGTCCCGTCGATCAGCGTGGCGGTCGCGTAAACGCCGTAGCGCGGAATTACGCGGTTATGCGGTTTGAGATTGGCGGTCGGAAACCCGATCGTGTGACCGCGTCGCAGCCCACGAATGATGACTCCTTCGACGCCGTACGGCCGGCCGAGCATGCGCCGGGCAAGATTGACCTTGCCCTCGGCCAGAAGCCGGCGGATCGCCGATGAGCTGATTCGCTGGCCGCGAAGCTGCACCTCGTCAACCTCGTCGGCAATAAAACCAAGCTCTGAGCTCATTTTCCTAAGCAGATCGATATTACCGCCGCGGTTTCGTCCAAACTCAAATCCTTTGCCCAGATAGACCTCTTTTGCCTGCAGGCGTTCATGGATGATGTTGGTCAAAAACTCGTCTGCCTCGCGGGCGGCAAACTCGCGGTCAAAGGGAATTACTATCGCCTGCTTGATGCCCATTACCTCGAGATTAGCCAAACGCTGGTCGAGCGTCTGCAGCAGTGGAGGTGCCGTCTCGGGGTGCAGCACGGCTCGCGGATGCGGGTCGAAGGTTATCGCCGTCGGTACGGCACCGATCGCAGCGGCGCGTTCGACGACGGTCTGCATTATCCGTTGGTGCCCGAGATGCAGCCCGTCAAAAACGCCGAGCGTCAGGACGGTCGGCCGCATAATGTTGGCATTCTCGGTTCCGTGATAGATCTTCATACAATAAAAACAAAAGGGTATTTTACCACGACGGGACATACATTCACCCAGATCGGCGTACGCCGTCCCGGGCAATGTCGGCCACGATCGTTTTGTCCCGCACGCTCGCGGGTAGTAATACGTTGTATTACAGTATGTGGTGAGCCGCCGCAGTCATCTCGTCCGATCGTTCGCCTAACCCGTTGTAAATCAATATCTTACCTGCAGATCCGTGTTTTCGGGAAATTCTTGTCCCACGGCTGTCCCGTTGTCCCGCAAACTTCCCACATCTCCCGAATCCAAATTCAGCTTGCTCCGACGAGCCGCCAAAATGTAACGGAAATTGCAACTATTTTAGCACATGTTGCATAGTAAGGTGAAATTATTATCTATGAGACGGCGATAGCCCGTTCCTCGGCTTCGGAGATGCCGGGTACAAATTTATACTTGCGAAACGCGTGTAGAAGCTTGAAGCGAAATTACTGTGTTCGAGGTCTCAATGGAACCCTAGGCGTCGGGCAAGGAGAATATCTTTCGGCAATTGTGACCCAGGTCACATTCGGTTAAGGCTCCGGGTGCAATCATTTAGATACAGGAGTACTTTGTGTACGCCGGGTACTTGCGGAGTCCTTCATCTACGAACCGCCGACAGAGCCGAGACGACCGGTAGGATGCAATCACTTCTTTTGGAGGATAGTGTTATGCAGTCAGATCATGTTCGTCACGGAATCAACAGCCGTTCACATCTAATTAGTTTCATTCTTCTTTTCCTGCTCTTACTGACGGGAAATCTATCTCAGGTTAACGCTCAGGGCGTTCCTCCTTCGTTCGACCTCGATTTTCTGGGAAATGGCTCGCCATCGGCGATCAACAACTCGGGAACCGTCGTCGGCGTGAGAACGATAGGTACAGTTTACGAGCCGCTCGTTAGTTCGGATGGGGCGCCGTGGGTGACACTGCCGGTACCCGCCGGATCGATGAGCACTTTTCCGACCGATATCAATAATAGCGGCGTCATTGTCGGTGTTTCCTTTAGCCCGCAGTGGAATCCGGTCGCAGTCCGGTGGACTCGCGGAACAACCGGTTACACACTTGAGATATTGCCTCGAATTGCTAATGACCCATCGTCGTACGCGACTGCGATCAACGACCTTGGTCAGATCATCGGAGCCCGACGGACATTGGGATATCAGCCGACCGGCACCGGATGGATCTACAGCGACACGGCCGGTTTTACCGATCTGACGACGTTAGGGTTTTGGATCGTGCCGCGCGATCTAAACAACGCCGGATTCATTATCGGCGGCCAGGAAAGACTGAATCTGGCAACCGGTCAGGTGGACGTCATCGGACAAGGGCCGGCGAATTACAATGCGATCACCGGCGTCGCGATAAACGCGAGCGGAATGATCGCCGGAGCATCGTCGCTTCGTTCGACATCACTTAACATCATCTCGGTGTTTCGCTATGTCCCGGGCGGCGGATGGACATTTATCGCCGGATCAAGCCGCTATACGACGGCATCCAGTATCAACAGCCTTGGCGATATCGGCTATGGCGAGCTTGGAGCCGGGCTATATCTCGACGGACTAGGCACATTCGCGGTCGGAAATCTTCTCGATCCGGCGGTGAGGAATGCGGGTTGGACCATCACCGGCAACGGAACTTTGGTCAATGATCTACGGGTCGTCGCGACGGTGGGGCGAAATACGATCACGGGAGAAACCGGTGCGGTTCTGCTAACGCCGATCGGTGCCTTACCGACACCGACCGCACCGACCGATCTGAATGGGGTTTCCCATACAGCGACACGGATGGAACCGTTTAATTCGATCGACCTCACATGGGTCAACACCAGTCCGCTGACGCGCGGCTATGAACTGCAGCGGGTCGTGCAGGGTTTGACCGACTGGACGACGCTCGCACTGACGCCGCCCGGAACTGCCGCAAACCACCGGGATACAACGGTTGGGGTCAACGTCACATACAATTATCGGGTCCGGGCGACGGGGCTCGGGGGCGCGAGTCCGTGGTCAAATGTCGTGACGGTCACGTCACCGGCAATTCCTCTCGATACTACGCCGCCGACCGTGGTTCTGTTGGAACCTGTCGAAGGCGCAAACGTTTCTGGCATTGTACCCGTTCGGGCAAGGGCCACGGATAATGTCGCGGTCGAATATCAGGAGATCAGTTTCTGGAACCAGTTCACCGGTCAGCAAGTGGTAATCGGGTCGGCGGCGAGCGGCGGCGACCTGAACGTAAATTGGGACACGAACGCTCTCGCTCCGGCGACATATCGGCTGAGGTCGTACGCATACGATACGCTCGGCAATTGGAACCAGGTCGAGGTCAACGTAAATGTCGGTACGGGAATTCCATTGATGCGGGTCAGCAATATTGAGCTGACGGCTATCGGCCGCACGGTGGTCTATGTCACCGGGCTCGTTTTTGTCCGCGATGCAGCCGGAAATGCGGTACCCGGTGCGACGGTGGACGTCTCGTGGCGGACGCCGAAAGGCCGCATCGAACCTCAGACGGCCCAAACCGATAGTCGCGGGGCGGCCGTGTTTACCGTACGGTCGATCCGCGGAACCTATCGGCTGACAGTCACAAATGTCGCGAAGACCGGTTATCGGTTTGATACGGCAGGAAGCCAGTTAACGGCCACGATCTCTCGTTGACCGAAATGGAGAACCGATCGATCTTGAAAAGGCCGGGCAAATTTTGCGCGGCTTTTTCAATTGTTGGCAGGTTTCTGAGCGGACCTGAATTCGACGGTTCCGTCGTCGAGACGGGCATAGCGCAGCATCGACAGGTCACGGAAATAATTTTGATGCAGCCGCCAGGGATGTTTTGAGCCCTGGCTCGGTAGTTCGTCGAGAGCACGCAGAACGTAGCCGGAATTGAAATCGAGCACGGGCATCCGGACGACCGTCGGGTCATTGTCGCGGGGCGTGCAGCTCGCAAAGCCGTGTTCGTCCATGTACTTGATAAGCCGGCAGACGTATTCGCTGGTCAGGTCACACTTGAGCGTCCACGAGGCGTTGGTGTACCCAAACGCCTGTGCGAGATTTGGCACGTCGCTGTACATCATGCCCTTGTACGCCATTTTCGACGAAAGATCGACCTTTTCGCCGTCAACGAACAACTCAAGTCCCGCCATTATCTTTAGCTTGAGGCCGGTGGCCGTGATGATAATGTCGGCGTCGAGCGTTTCGCCGTTTTCGAGGCGTACGCCCGTTTTGGTAAAGGTCTCGATATTGCCGGTCACGATCGACGCTGTGCCGGCCCGCAACGCCTCGAACATATCCGAATCGGGTACGACGCAGACGCGCTGATCCCATGGTTTGTAGGTCGGCTCGAAATGCCGCTCGAGGTTTTCGTCGGCAAGCTCCTTATGGACGCCCTTGGCGATGAGCCGCTTCATGAAGTCTGGATACCTCTTTGACCCCTCGTAAAAGATCGCTTGCCGGACGATGTTCTTCCAACGCGACAGGACATATGCGGCCTTTTCGGGCAGCAAACGGCGAAAGGTATCGGCGATCTTGTCACGCGACGGCATCGTCACGACATAGGTCGGCGAACGCTGGAGCATCGTCACGTGTGCCGCCGTCTCAGCCATAGCCGGCACGAGCGTCACGGCCGTCGCACCGCTGCCGATAACGAGTACATTTTTGCCCGCGTATTCGAGATCCTCAGGCCATTTTTGCGGATGGGTGACCGTTCCCGCATAGTCGCCAAAGCCCGGCCAATCAGGCGTATAGCCTTCCTCATACTCGTAATAGCCGGTGCAGAGATAAATGAAATTGCAGGTAAAGACCGCCGTTTTGAGTTCCGCCTTCAGGCGGCCCTCGTTTGAGCCCGAAGTGTCCTCACCCAATGTGGCAGCCCGCTGAAGCGGGGACTCCGAGCGCTCGACCTCTGCCTCGACAGTCCAAATCGCATTTTCCGACGACCATTCCGCACGCTTTACCCGATGCCCGTAACGGATTTCCTTATCGAGATCGAATTCCCTGGACGTGTCGCGAATGTAGTTTAGTATCGACGGGCCGTCGGCGATCGCCTTCGGGTCGCGCCACGGCCGAAAGCTGTAGCCGAGCGTGAACATATCCGAATCGGACCGAATGCCCGGATAACGAAACAGATCCCAAGTCCCGCCCATATCCCCGCGGCCCTCAAGTATCGCAAACGTCTTTTCCGTACACTCCATCCGCAAATGAGCCCCGCCCCCGATCCCGGAAAGGCCCGCACCAATTATGAGTACGTCGAAGTGTTCCATCGCGAATTTTCCTTTTGAATGCTCTCTAATAGTATCAAAAATGCGTGTCAAACAGTGGTATAATTGAACGGTGGATATCGATAAAGTAAAGCTCGACAGGACGGCAGTTCAGGTGTTTACCAGTTTTGAAGACGCCGACAAGGCAGACAGGGAACACTGGCGTGACGCCAGCGTCGATGAACGCCTATTCGCTCTCGAACTTATGCGACAAAGTGCCTATGGATACAACGATCCGGCTACCAGAAGACTTCAGAGAGTTCTTGAAATTGTTAGAGGCTAACGACGTTGAGTATCTCCTTGTCGGAGGTTATGCCGTTGGCCTCTACGGCTATCCGAGACCAACGGGCGACATCGATTTTTGGATCTCACGATCTTCGGAAAACGCCGACAAGGTGTATCGTGTTTTCGTTGAGTTTGGATTTGCCTCTCCTGAAGTTTCGCCGGAGCTTTTTACCCTGCCAAAAAGTATAGTCCGAATGGGGATCGCTCCATTTAAGATCGAGGTCATTACTCACATCGATGGCGTGCACTTCGACGAATGTTACTCAAATCGAACCAACACGAAGATCGATGGATGCGACGTCAAGCTGATCAGTTATGACGATCTTATCGCCAACAAGAAGGCAAGCGGTCGACCCAAAGATATAAACGACCTAAACGAACTTGCAGGAAGTCGTTAAGTGCAAACTCGCGAAGCGGTGATCTCGGTTTTTCCAAACGGGTGTCTTCAACGCAATAACTGAGAAAATTTTATCAGTTCGACGATCAAGCTCGCCACCTGACTTCGGCGGTGCGGATCAGGCGTCTTCGTCTTCTTCGAACAGGTACCGCAGCATTTTGTCAGGCTTGTTCAGGAACTCTTTGGTGATGGTGAAATGCTCGGTGTCCTCATACGCGATCGGGGCGATGCCGTTTTCGGAAAACTGGTAGATCAGAGCGTCGGGATAGGCCATCAGGATCGGGGAATGGGTGGCGACGATCAGTTGCGATTCGAGATTGACCAATTTGTTAAAAACGGCCAGAGCGACGAGCTGGCGTGACGGCGACAGGGCGGCTTCGGGTTCGTCGAACAAGTAGATGCCGGCACCGCGCAGTTTGTTGGTCATCGTCGCCATAAACGATTCGCCGTGCGACTGTTCGTGCAGCGATCTGCCGCCGTAGGTCCACAGATATTCGTTACGGCTATATTCGGGATCATCTGCATCGTCCATGTAGGTCGCGAGATTGTAAAAGCTCTCGGCCCGGAGAAAGAAGGAGTCTTTCGGATATCTTGAGGTTCTTACGAGTCGAGTGTATTTAAAAAGATCCGAGTGTGTTTCTGACGTAGAAAACGTAGTATTACGGCTGCCGCCCTCGGGATTGAGGCCGACGTGATAGGCGATCGCCTCGAGCAGCGTAGATTTGCCGCTGCCGTTCTCACCGACAAAGAATGTGACCTTGGGGTGAAACTTTAACCGGTCCAGACCGGTCAGAGCCTTGAGCGAAAACGGATACTCGTCAAACGACGGCACGTTCTCTCGTTCCAACACAAACTCAAGCAAATATGACATTTTAGAAAAGTCCCGCCCGCGAATTACACAAATAGACGCGAATAAGAAGAGCTTATCTTATTCGCGTCTATTTGATTATTTGCGGGCAGTGTATTCTTAAAACGCTTCGTTAAAGCTCACATCTCCGGCGACGGCGACCTGATAGGCTGAGACGCGGCGTTCGAAGAAGTTGGCCAGTTCCTGTACGTCCTGGAGGTCCATGAACGAGAATGGGTTTTTGGCTCCGTAGACCTTTTGGAGTCCGAGCATGACGAGACGCTGGTCGGCTATGTATTCGAGATACTGACGCATATCGGCGATCGACAGGCCCGAGATGCCGCCACTGAGGATGTCTTCGGCAAACTGCATCTCGCAGGTTACGGCTTCGTCGATCATCTGGACGATCTGGCGATTGAGCGATTCGTCGAATAGGTCAGGCTCTTCGTTGCGGACCTCTTTGATCACGTCGAGAGCGAACGCCATGTGTGCTGATTCGTCACGGAAAACCCAGTTGGTCCCGGCCGCAAGCCCATGAAGCAGGCCCTTGGAACGCAGAAAATAGACGTACGCAAACGCCGCAAAGAAGAACAGCCCTTCGATACACGTCGCGAAACACATCAGGTTGAGCAAAAACTGCCGCCGATGGTCCTTTGTCTCAAGAGCGTCGAGATTGTTGATCGAATCGATCCATTTGAAGCAAAATTCGGCCTTTTTGTGGATCGACGGAATATTATCGACCGCGGCAAACGCCTGTTCGCGCTCATGGTGGTCCGGAATATAGGTATCAAGCAGCGTCAGGTAAAACTGGACGTGCGTAGCCTCTTCAAACAACTGCCGCGAGAGGTACATGCGTGCCTCGGGCGAATTGATGTGCTTGTAGAGATTCAGCACTAGGTTGTTCGACACGATCGAATCGCCGGTCGCGAAAAACGCAACAAGCCGATTGATCATGTGACGCTCGGACGGCGTCATCTTGTTCCGAAGGTCTGTCACATCAGTCGAAAAATCGACCTCCTCGACCGTCCACGTATTCTTGATCGCATTTTTATACATCTCATAAAACTGCGGGTACTTCATCGGGCGAAGCGTTAAGTTGAAACCTTGATCCAAAAGCATAATTTTGATTTCGCCGCATCGCGGCAGATGACTTTAGCCGTGGACTTCTGTCCACGGAAATGTCGGATTAAAACAGTTCGTCGCGTAGCGACGATTGATTCATGCGTCGCTACGCGACGGAAAATCGTCTTTCAAATTTCTAAATTCACATGATCGCTTCGCAATCAACCGCCTTTATTGACATGCTTCGCACGCTTCCGGGTTTTCGAGCGAGCAGACCAAGGCTTCTTCATCGGTGTAGACCTTTTTCGGTTCTTCGATGACGGCGGCGATGTTGTCGGCGGCGGCGACCTGGGCGATGCGGGTCGCGGGGCGTGAACGCAGGTAATATGTCGTCTTCAGGCCCTTTTGCCACGCGTACATGTACATGGACGAGAGCTTGCCGATATTCGGGCTTTCCATGAATAGGTTTAGCGACTGGCTCTGGTCGATAAATGCCCCGCGGTCGGCGGCCATGTCGATCAGCGAACGCATCGGGATCTCCCACGAGGTGCGGTAGATGGCCTTGAGCTCGTCGTTAAATTCTTCGATATCCTGGACCGAGCCTTCGCTCAGTTTGATCTTGTTGCGGATCTCTTCGGTCCAGAGGCCGATGGCCTTCAGTTCGTTGACCAGATACTTATTGATCTGGACAAAATCGCCCGACAGCGTCTCGCGTTTGAAAAGGTTCGACACTTGCGGTTCGATACATTCGTACGAGCCGGCGATCGAGGCGATCGTCGCGGTCGGTGCGATGGCGATCATCAGGCTGTTGCGCAGGCCGGTCGTCTTGATCTTTTCACGCAGAGCGTCCCAGCGGCCGATATCGTCGGGCGTGACGCCCCAGAAATCGAACTGCAGATCGCCCTGGGCGGCACGCGTTTCGGGAAACGCCGGGTGCGGCCCGCGTTCGATGGCCAGATCGCTCGAGGCGTCGAGAGCGCCGAAATAGATCTCTTCCTGTATCTTTGCCGAGATCTTGCGAGCCTCGTCGCAGTCGAACGGCAGACGAAGCTGGAAAAACACGTCCTGCAGGCCCATCACGCCGAGGCCGATGTTGCGCCAGCGGTTGTTGCTGTCGGCGGTCGACGGGATCGCGTAGTAATTGAGGTCGATGACCTTGTCGAGCTGGCGGACGGCGAGCCGTACATTGCGACGCAGTTTGTCATAGTCGACCGCTCCGTCACGAACGTACCGGCCAGCGTTGATCGAACCGAGATTACAGACCGCGGTCTCCTTTTCGTTGGTCACCTCGATGATCTCGGTGCAGAGATTCGACAGGTGAACGACGTTTTCGGGCCGCCCGGTCTGGTTAGATTTGCGGTTGCTGGCGTCCTTAAAGGTCATCCAGCCGTTGCCGGTCTGTGCCATCGCACGCATCATCTTGGCATAAAGGTCGCGGGCACTGACCTGACGCATAAAGAGGCCTTCTTCTTCGGCCTGGATATAAGCGGCCTCAAATTCTTCGCCGTACAGGTCGGGGAAATGCGGCACGACCTTCGGGTCAAACAGCGACCATTGTCCGTCTGCCTGGACACGCTTCATAAATAGGTCGGGTATCCAGTTGGCCAAATTGAGGTTATGCGTGCGTCGTGCGTCGTCGCCGGTGTTGTCGCGAAGTTCGAGAAAATCGTCGATGTCCGCGTGCCACGTTTCGAGATAGACGCAGCAGGCACCCTTGCGCTTGCCGCCCTGATTGACGGCCGCTACGCTGGAATCAAGCGTCTTGAGCCACGGCACAATGCCGTTCGAATGGCCGTTGGTGCCGCGGATGAGCGAGCCCTGCGAACGAACGCGGTGATAAGCGATGCCGATACCGCCCGAGAATTTGGAGAGCATCGCGACGTCGGCGTACTTCTTATATATGCTCTCAAGACTGTCCTGCGGCGAATCGAGCAGAAAGCAGCTCGAAAGCTGTTCGTGACGCGTGCCGGAATTGAACAGTGTCGGGGTCGACGGCACATACTCGAGCGACGAAAACAGATTGTACAGATCGATCGCCTCGTACGGATTTTCAGCCAGGCCGCAGGCGACGCGCATCCAGAAAAACTGCGGCGTCTCGATAACGTCGCGGGTCACCGGGTTTTTCAGCAGATAACGGTCATACAATGTACGCAGTCCGAAAAACTCGAACAGGTCATTGCGTGTCTGGTCGATCGCGTCATTTAGCTTACGGCTGTTGTCGATCACAAATTGTGCGACGCGTTCGCCGATCAGGCCTTCTTTCACGCCGAATGCGATCGACTGTGAGAACGAATGGATCTCCTGATTGCGAACCTCTTTCTCAATATACTGATTGAGCAGGCGGGCACCGAGACGCGAATATTCGGGCTCCTCAAAGATCAGGCTGGCCGCCGTCTGGATCGACAATTTGTCGAGTTCCTGGGTGGTGGCACCATCATAAAGGCCGCTGATCGTCTTGGTCGCAATGCGTAGCGAATCGACCGACGGCAGATTTACGCAGCAGCGTGTGATCGCCCGGACGATCTTATTGATATCGACGGGTTCGAGGTTTCCGTTGCGCTTGCGTACCTGCATCGAGGTCTGTGCCGCATTGTCTGTTTGTCTTGAGGTTGCCGTGCCGGTCTGTCCGTAAGTAGTTTCCATATCGAGTCGTCAAAACTCCCTGACGTTTGCCGTTTTTGAGCACAACGTTTGGAGCTATTTTGGTGTAGAAGAGAGAGAAAGTCCCCCAAGCCCGCATCGCATTTTACTGGGCGAGGCCACCTGTTACACCGAAGTTTTTAATGTATTTTCACGGGGGACACTGTCCGAGCGACCTGCAGCATTTCCCGCGTGGATATAGACTATATGGTAGTCAAAAGCCATTGTCAACACAAAATATAGTGGTTTTAAAACTTTTTGCTAAGTCATTTTTTTACAACAATTAACGCGCTCAGCCTAAGGTAGAGCGTTAATTTATGCGTAACAATTTGGTAACGCCTTACGGCGCAAGGATTTAAAGCGGAATCCACATGTGGAAAACGAAAATATCAGTGTGTTTCGACGATCAGGCCGTCGTAGCCGAACTGCACATTATCGGGCAAAAGCCGCGTGTCGCGTTCGTGGAGGATGTCGTGGTTAAGGTGCGTCAGATACGCACGCTTTGGCTGCAGATCTTCGATGATCGCTAGGGCCTCTTCGAGACAGAGGTGTGTCGAGTGCGGCTTGATGCGGACGCAGTCGAGCACTAGGACGTCGAGGTCACGCAGGCCGTCCATCGAGGCGGGCGGGATGGTCTTGAGGTCGGTCGCGTAGGCAAAATCGTTAAAGCGATAGGCAATGACGGGCAGTTTGCCGTGGGTGACCTCAAGCGGCGTGACGACGAGGTCTTCGCCAAAGCAGAACGGTGCATTGGGCTCGACCGTGTGCGGTATCAGCTGCGGCAGGCCGCCGCCAAAATGCGTCGGCTTAAAGATGTATTGAAATATCCGGCGCAGATCGGTCCAGGCGATCTCGTTAGCGTAAACGCCCATCGCTCCGTAACGAAAATTGAGCGGCCGGATGTCGTCGAGCCCGAAAACATGGTCGACGTGGCAATGGGTCAGCAAGACGGCGTCGAGATGGCGAATGTTGGCACGCAATGCCTGTTGGCGAAAATCGATCGACGTATCGACGAGGATCTTAGTGCTGCGGTGCTCGACCAGAACCGAGACCCGCAGGCGTTTATCACGCGGGTCATCCGACATGCACGTCTCACAGTCGCACCCGATTGAGGGAACGCCCGTCGATGTGCCTGTGCCTAAGAAAGTGAGCTTCATCACCTTTATTCTAACCCTAACACCGCCCGGAGACGAAAATAGCCCGGTAACGGAACATTTCGTGGGTGTACGTTGGCGCACATCTATTTATTTTCCGATGCGGGATTATTAACCTGTGCCCCGGGTCAACGGACTGTTGAACGCATCAGCCAAAAGGACGGCTCAAAGGCAAATAGTGAAGTAGAACGAGTTAATAATTATGTATAAAATAATAAAAAATCTTGCGATGGTATTTACCGTGGCAGTTACGCTGGCATTTTCTGCGAACGCACAGAACACAGAGAAAAAGCTGGTCGTTAATCCGGATGGAACCTACTCGGTGATCGAATATCCGGTTGGTAAAGAGGTTATCGTAAATCTCGTACCGATGACCGGGTTGACCAGTACCGGCACGGCCAGGGTCGTGCGAACGGTGAGCGGAACAAAGGTTTACTTTGATCTCGCCGGTGCTCCGGCCGACTGGAAAAATGTTTACGCTTACGCGGTCGACCCGAGCGGCTCGACATCAGTGCTTGGACCGATACAGTTTATGAGCGGCATGGGAAAGGCGGAATTTGATACGCCGCTCAACCAGTTCATGTTGGTGCTGTCGCCGGTCGAAGGCCTGAGCACCTATGACGCAACCAGCCCTTATGTCTTCCGCAGCGAAGCACCAAAGGGATATGCGATAGTTCCGCGTACAATTACCGATACCACCAAAGCCGTAGCAGGAACGCAGCTGGCAGACGCATCATACAATGTGCCGATGCTCGGCGTGCCGAAATTCGAAGGCAAAACGACGGAAGTTCGCGTAAAGTTTGGCGGCGAACTTAGCGGTCTGGACGGAAAAGCGTATCTCAAGCCCGAGGGCGGAAAGACCTCGATCAAAATGCGCTTCGGCGATATGAAGAAAGTTCCGATGAACACTCGTATGGTGCTCTGGGCATCGGGAACGGACGGAAGTTATATCAAGATCGGCCAGGTGATCAACACCGGCAGCCGTGATGAGGCGGAGATCCGGGGCGAAACTGCATTGGCTGATTTTGGCCTACTTGTGACGATCGAAGACGTCGATGTCACACGTCCGACCAGCAGGATATTCTCTACTTTTATGGTAAACCCGTAATTCGGAGATTAATTAAAATAAAGAGAGGCGATCGATTTTTGAGATCGCCTCTCTTTTTAATTTTTATAATTTGGTTACTTTTTACCCAGGATGTCCGCACCGGAGAATTTCTGAGCGGCCTGAGCCTTTAGTTTTTCTTCGGTTGCACGAACGATCTGGACGTATTGCATGCGAAGATCCGCGAGCAGGCCTTCGAGCAGACGGCTTTCCTGCGGGTGAAGATTGCCCTTGGTCTTCGCACTCAGCATCGACAAAATATCGAGCCAGTATTTGCCACTGTCGAGGTCGAGGCTCCGCTGGCCGGTCGCGGGGTGCGGCATAGCTCCGAGCGCGGCGGCGGCGTTGGTCGCGAGCGTCGAGAGAAAATTGACAAAGCTCGCCGGGTCTTGTGCTCCGGGGATCTCCTCACTGTCATCTTCGCCTTCAAACTCTTCTTCAACGTCCGCCGGGCCGATGTGTGTTTCCTGGACCTGCGGCGCTGGCTGCTGTGCCGACGGAGGAGCGTCTTCTGCCGGAGGGGCCGGTTTTACGGGAGCCGCGTCGAGCGTCACGCCCTCACGTATTGAGCCGTCCGCGTTAAATTTTCGCTTGTCAGCGACCTTGTAATGTACTTCTTCGTTCTCGTCGTCGTGACCGATCATATATTTTTACCTTGTATCGATAGTAGCATTTTGGGAAAAAAGAATTCAAAATCATTCCGAGCCGTTAGTTGTTAGTGGTTCGTTGTTCGTGGCTGATGCTGCGGCGACGAACAACTGGCAACGAACTACGAACAAAACAATGTCCAAATCTTTTGATGAATTGATATCGGTGATGGCACGTTTACGGGCTCCGGGCGGGTGCCCTTGGGACGCGGAGCAGACCTATCAGTCGCTGTCGCAATACCTGCTCGAAGAGGCGTATGAGACCTTCGACGCGATCCATGAGGCCGATGAGACGGGCGACACGGCAAATCTGCGTGAGGAACTGGGCGATCTGTTGCTGCAGGTGGTCTTTCACTCGACGATCGGGGCCGAACGCGGTGATTTTACAATCGACGACGTTGCCGACGGCGTGACACAAAAGCTGATATTGCGTCACCCGCACGTTTTCGGCGACGCGAATTTCGCTCGTGCCGAAGACGTCCTCGACAACTGGGACCAGCTCAAGGCCGACGAACGAAAGGCGTCCGGCAAGGTCGAAAAGGAACGCGAATCTATACTTGACGAGGTCCCACTGCACTTTCCGGCACTGCTCGAGGGGCTCAAGCTGACCAAAAAGGCGGCAAAAGTCGGGTTTGACTGGGAGAACGCGGGGCAAATATTTGAAAAACTAGACGAAGAGTCGGCCGAGCTCAGGGCAGCGATCGAACGCGGTGACACCGCCAACATTGCCGAAGAGATCGGCGATCTGCTCTTTGTCGTCCAAAATCTCGCCCGCCATCTGGATGTCGAACCGGAGACCGCACTCAAGAAGACCAACCGCAAATTTCGCCGGCGTTTCAAGTTTATCGAGGATGAGCTAAAGCGGGAAGGGAAAACACTGGAAGATGCCGATCTGAAGGAAATGGACGAGCTATGGAACAAGTCGAAATCAGCACGCACATCTTCCTAGTCATGTTATATTTATTTTCAGGAGCTCAATAAGTCATGGCAACGACCACAGACATTCAAGAACGCAAGATCGAGCTGATTCAGTGGCTTTCTGTAATTGATGACATTTCGCTGCCTGATAGGATCAGCGACTTAAAAGTTCAGGTCGAAGGCAACTGGGCGGATGATCTTGCTGATGACGAAATAGCATCGATCGCCAAAGGTCTCGCCGATGCCGGGCAGGGAAAGCTGCAACCTCATTCCAAGGCTTTCGAGATCTATAAAAAGTGGCTATGAGAGTGTTATGGACAGACCATGCTCTCGATGAACTCGAACAGACATTTAAGTATCTTGAGCATAATTTCTCAGACAAAGAGATCCAGCGCTGGCCAACAAGATCGAATCTACCCTCAGATTAATTTCAAAAAATCCGCTGCTTTATCCGCCATCAAATAGCATTGAACATGTGCGGCGGGCGCTAGTAACTCCTCACAACACGCTCTACTATCGATTGGCTCAGAACAATATCGAGATTTTGTCGTTCTTTTCAAATCGACGGGATCCTGATGAGTTGATCGTTGATTAGATAAGCGGTTTACTCCGCAAACATTTCCTGCAGTTTATCCAACGTTTCCTTGTGCGCCGATCTTTCGACTTCGCCGATCTTTTTGACGAGGCGGGCGGTATCGACCGTTCGGAGTTGATCGAGGACGATCATGCGTTCGTTGTTGAGGAAATTAACCGCGATGCGTGTCGGGTATTTGGCTGTCGAGGACGACAGCGGCGCGACGATGACGTTCGACAGGTTACGGTTGAGTTCGTCCGGCGACAGCACGACGCACGGACGCGTATTGCGGGCGTTTTTGGTGACCTCGGTGTCGAGGTTTACAAGATAGACGTCAAATCGACTTACCATTGCCACTCCCTTTTTTCAAACGCGGTCGGCGTCGCTCCGTCCATCATTTCGTCGTCTTCGTTTTCTGCCATTGCCTTGAACGCCTCGTCCCAGCCGGCACGCGGCTTTTGGGCGTTGCGGATGAGGATGCCGTCAGGATGGAGTTCGAGATCGACCTCGCCCGTGATGCGGCTCTCTTCGAGCAGGACCTTAGGGATGCGGATACCCTGAGAATTACCGATCTGGATGATCTGGGTTTTCATAATTACATCGTAATTACATGGCCGAATTTCGTCAACCGATCTTTGTTACTCCGTTCATGTATTTATGGAGAACATCGGGGATCACGACCGAACCGTCCGCTTGCTGATAATTTTCGATAATGGCGAGCCAAGTTCGCCCGACGGCCAGGCCGCTGCCGTTCATCGTGTGGACAAACTCGGGTTTGGCTCCGCCGGCCCGTCGAAAACGGAGATTCATACGCCGTGCCTGAAAATCACCGCAATTAGAACAGCTCGAGATCTCACGGTAGGTCTTCTGGCTTGGCAACCAGACCTCGAGGTCATAGGTTTTGCGTGCGCCAAAGCCCATATCACCGGTCGAAAGGACAACCGTGCGGTACGGCAGGCCGAGCAGCTGCAGAATGCGTTCGGCATTTGCCGTCAGCTTTTCGTGCTCGTCCTCAGAGTTTTCGGGAAGCGAGAGCTTGACGAGCTCGACCTTTTCAAACTGATGCTGCCGGATCAGCCCGCGGGTGTCGCGGCCGTAGCTGCCGGCTTCGCTGCGAAAACACATCGAATACGCAGTGAAATGCTTGGGCAGGTTTGACGCGTCGAGTATCTCGTCGGCGTAGTAATTGGTCACCGGGACCTCGGCTGTCGGGATCAGGGCAAAGGCCCGCTCATCCTTGATGTGAAACAGATCTTCTTCAAATTTCGGCAGCTGATTGGTGCCAAACAGGGCCGTCCGGTTGACCAGATATGGCGGCATCGTCTCGGTGTATCCGTGCTCGGTCGTATGGACGTCGAGCATAAAATTGACCAGAGCACGCTCCAGCCGGGCACCGGCACCGTTGAGAATGGCAAACCGTGAACCGGCGATCTTGGTCGCTCGTTCGAAATCGACTATGCCGAGAGCCTCGCCGAGATCGACGTGGTCCTTGGGCTCGAATTCGAATTCGCGGGGTGTGCCCCATCGGCGGATCTCGACATTTGCCGTCTCGTCAGCTCCGACGGGAACGTCGTCTGCCGGCATGTTGGGCAGATTGATAAGCACGTCGCGCATTGCTGCGTCGGCCTCGTCACGGGCACGTTCGAGCTCGGCCTGCTTATCTTTCAGTCCGGCGACCTCGGCCTTTTTCGCTTCGGCCTCGTCTCGTTTTCCGGCCTGCATCAACGCTCCGATCTCTTTGCTCGACGCGTTTCTGATCTGATTGATATTGTCTGCCTCGCCGATCACGCGTCGGCGCTCGGCGTCAAGCTCGACAAATTTATCTAGCGAATCGGACGGAAAATTGCGGTTGGCCATTGCATGACGGACCGCCTCTAAATTATCTCTGACAAAACTGAGGTCCAGCATCTTTCTATTTCACCCCGGTGGCTACATTGTTATCACTTGGCCTAATCCGGCCATGCCAACGACAAACTTCGTTATACGGCTGACGCGAACAAGGTTGTTTCCCGCCAACTAATAGCCTAAAATCTAGAGTTTAACTTAACTATTGGACTTTTCGTAGTTAGAAGACCTGGTATGACAAACAAAATTCGCAAGGCTGTTTTTCCCGCCGCCGGCCTCGGGACGAGATTTCTGCCGGCCACAAAGGCATCGCCGAAAGAGATGCTGCCGCTGGTCGACAAACCGCTGATTCAGTATTCGGTCGAAGAGGCCGTCGCGAGCGGTATCGAATCGATACTGATCATCACCGGCCGCGACAAAAGCGCGATCGAGAACCACTTTGACATCTCGTACGAGCTCGAACAAATGCTGACGGAAAAGGGCAAGACCGAGATGTTCGAAGAGGTTCGGGCCATTTCGGACATCGCCAAGATCAGCTATACGCGGCAAAAACAGGCGTTGGGGCTCGGGCACGCTATCTATCAGGCAAAGGATTTTGTCGGCAACGAAGCGTTCGCCGCTTTGCTCGCTGACGACGTCGTGGATGCCGAACGGCCGGCGTTGCGGCAGATGATGGACGTTTACGAGAAGTACGAGGCACCGGTGATCGCGACGATGCAGGTCGATGGCGAGGCAATTTCGCGCTTTGGCGTTATCGATGCCGACGAGATCGAACCCGGCGTTTACCGCATCAAGGACATGGTCGAAAAGCCGGCTTATGCCGACGCTCCGTCCGATCTTGCGATCATCGGGCGGTACATTTTCACTCCTGACATCTTTGACGCGATCGAGCAAACAGAGCCCGGGGCCGGCGGCGAGATCCAGATAACCGACGCGATGCGCCTGTTGCTGAAACAGCGTCCGTTCTACGCCGTCAAGCTCGAAGGCACGCGCCATGACGCCGGCGACAAACTCGGCTTTCTCATCGCCACCGTAGAATACGCCCTAAAACGCCCCGACCTGAGCGGCGATTTTCGCGAGTATCTGAGGAGTCTTGATCTGAATCGTTAACAGGCCGATCGAGCTAGCACGCGTTAGCTTAAATAAGTTCGGAGTAATAGTCTCAGTTCGAACTAGAAACGCCGCCAGCACATTGCTCGCGGCGTTTCTTATTTGGTTACTCTGCGGATCGATCCGACTATCGTTGGATCAATTGAGTGTCTTCAACGGCGACCGATGGCATGAATTGCGGGGTCGGCGCCATTTTGCGCATTTGTTTTTGGCGGTACATCTTGGCGTCGGCGGATTGGATGGTGGCTTCGAGATCGGCGATATCCGCAAAATCCTCGAAAGCGTGTGAAACGCCGATCGACAGCGAATGATGAACTCCCTCGACGCGAACGTCTGAGAGCATTGTTTCGAGCTTCGCCATCCGCACCGATGCCGCGTCGGCGTCGAGCCCGATCATGATGATGAAAAATTCGTCGCCGCCCCAGCGGAAGATCAGATCTTCGCTGCGGACGATCTCGCGAATTGCGCGGACGACCGCTCGGATCGCGATATCGCCGACGGCGTGGCCGTAAATGTCGTTGATCGTCTTAAGATTGTCGATATCAAAAAAGCCGACGCTGCCCGATGACGGGCGGTCGTCACCGGCATGCCGTTTTACATAGCCATGAAACGCGTGCCGGTTTAGAGCGGTCGTCAGCGGGTCGATGTGGACGAGCCCCTCGAGCTTTTCGTGCGCCGCCCTAAGTTTTTCGTTAGCGATCTTGGCGTCCGACAGCACGAGTTCGAGCAGGACGATGACCATACCAAACCCGAGCAATATCTGCAGTACCAGATCGATGATCGAATTGTACATCAGATACTCGGCCGGAAAATCGAAATATTGCCGCATCGAAAAGGCGACGAAATACTGCACAAAATCAGCTACGAGCAGGCCGAGTGCGACCAACATCACCTTCCAGCCAAAGCTACGGATCTTGGTTCGCCACAGTTCGTAAAACGCCATTGCGAAAAAGCCCGACAGCAGCAGCGAGTGGAGATTAAATACGAGATTAAAATCGGCGGCGACAAACGGCAGGGCAAAGGCGATCAGGATGAACGGCAGTATCAATATCTCTTGCCTGATGGGCAGTTCGCCGTTATCACCGAGGCTGCGGCAGCCCGCGATCAGGAAAAAGCCGAATACATACTGGGTCAGGAAATAAAAGCTGAATAGCTGTGTCGAATATTCGTCATAGCTAAACGCTAGGCGCAGGCAAAACAGTGCAAACGACATGAATAGCCACGCGTGGGTCCAATGCACCAGAGCGACGACCTTGAGCGAACGCCGTAAAAACAGCGTCAGCAACGTGATCAGCGAAACACCGGCGAGTTGTATGATCAGACCTATCTTCGAATCCATAATATGGAGGCGGGCGACTTAACCTGGCGGGGAGTTTCCGTCTGTGCGGAATCGATCGGGGGTGTGCTGAGAAGGGAGACCTCGTTAAAGAGTATAGTACAAACAATGTTTAATAGTCTAGAACTTTTTTTGCGGCCATGCATGGATCTTTGAGCTGGGAAATTGAACGGTTACGCATCGAAGACGCCATTTAAGAGCGGAAGCAGGGCAGACCGCGCGGGGCGCGGTCAAATCTTTCCTTATTACCCCAATCACGTCTCGATAAACACTCGACGCTTCGGCGACGGGGAAATAAAGAAAGCCCCGTCCGGTTGGACGAGGCCCTTCTTAAAATGACGCTCCGTCAAACAACTAACCACGCGGAAAGTGTGATGTCACCGCACAAACGCGTTCGGCACCGGCATGTCGCCCGTGGCTCCGAATTGCTGGATCAGGATGCCGGCGGTCGAGCGGTTGATGTACCAGTTGGCCAATGTCGGACGAAAAACCCCCGGGTCGGCTTTGCCGTCGCCGTCAAAGTCGCCCGCGATCGGCATATCGCCCGCCGCACCGAACGGAAAAGCGTAGTACGAAAGGTCGTCGCTCCTGAGCACATACCAGTAACCGCCCGCCTGATCCCAGACGGCGATGTCGGTCCGCTTGTCGCCGGTGAAATCAGCCGGGACCGCCTTGTTTGTCGGTTGACCGAACTGCGTCGCAAAGACGCCGCCCGAACTTCGCGATATCCACCACTCGGCACCGTTTGCACCGTTGGGGCGAAAGACCGCAAGATCGGCCAGACGGTCGCCGTCGTAATCTCCGGCGACGGGCATGTCACCCGCAAGTCCGAATTGGCGTATGACAATACGACCCGTCGACCAGTTGATGTACCAGGTCGTAGTCGATGGCCGGAATACGGCCGCGTCAGCCTTGCCGTCGCCGTCGTAGTCGGCCGGAGCGGGAATATCGCCCGTGCCGCCAAACGGGAAGGCGTAGTACGTGAAATCTTCACTTCTTAAGACGTACCAGAAACCGTCCGACGGCCTCCAATAGGCGATATCGGCCTTGCCGTCGCCCGTAAAGTCAGCCGGTACGGCCTTGTCAGTTGCGGCGCCGAACTGCGTAGCAAAGGTGCCGCCGCCGCTCTTCAGGATCCACCATTCGCCGCCCGACGGCCGAAAGACAGAAACGTCCGCCTTCAGGTCACCGTCAAAATCGAAATGAGGCTTCGGCTGCGGATATACCGGAGCACATATGCCCGCCGAGCCCGCGTTGATGATGGCATTGATCTCGGCCGCCGTCATCGCACGGCCGAAAAATTGGACCTCATCCAACTTGCCGGCAAACGGAATGCCGCCGTAATTGGTTGTAAATCCGAACCGTAGCGGGTTGGTCGTCGCCGTTATCGCCGAACGACCGGACGAGCCCTTTTCGACGCCGTCGATGTACAGCTTGACGCCAGAACCGGTCGCCGAGACCGCGACGTGGTGCCACGTACCCTGCGTTATCGATGCGTCGCTGGTGATGTTAAATCCCCAGCCGTTTACACCGGCGACAAGTATCTGGCCGCTGCCGACGCGAATATCCCAGCCGAGCCCGGCATCCGGGTGGCTCTTTCCCAAGATGTAGGCGTGTGTCGTATTGCCGGGATTGGCGGCATTCATCCAAAAGGCAACCGTAAACGGATCGGTGCCGAAAACGCCGCCGGCTCCCGGCAGATCGATGCGGTCATCGACACCGTCAAAGCTGAATGCCTGTCCTGCCATCCCGGTGACAAAATCCGTACCGTTACGCAGTTCACCGTGATTGGTACCGATTACATCATTGGCTTGGCCGTTGGCCGTCCACCAATGAGCCAGATCGGCCGGCTGTGCTAGACACGACCCGCAGATGCCGCTGCCGCCTGCGTTGTAGATCTTTTGTATCTCGACTGTCGACAGAGGACGGCCGTAAATGCCGACCTCATCGACTGCACCGTCAAGCTGCAGCACCGCCTGGCCATTGTCTTTGTCGGTGCCTATCAGCAGCGGAGCCGTGTCGTAGGTGATATTTGCCTCATAGGTCGATGTCGCGAGGATGGCTCCGTCAACATACAGCCGGTGGACGAATGTCGTGCTGTCGTAGGTGAACGCCATGTGGTACCAGCGTCCGGCGGTGGGCGTGAACGATGCCCCGATCGCACCGGATGAAGTTCCGGCGTAGAGCGAGGTGTCCTGCCGCCAGATGACATACGAATTTGACGAACCGCTCAGGAAAGGCTTTGAGATCATCGCGGCTTGGGCTCCAGAGCTGTTAAATTTGATCCAGCCTTCCACCGTCAGGCCGTTTGTCGGCCGCAAGCTCTGGCTATCCGGAATATCGACGTACTGATCTGCCCCGTTGAAGGCGAACGCCCGCCCGACCACACCATCGGTGTAGGTGGCACCGTTGACCAATGTGCCGTTATTGATGCCCGCCGAGTCGAGCGGCGAATCATTACCACGCCACCAACTGATCCGGCCGGCCGGGGCCGCTGTGCACAAGGTCTGACAATTGTTTAGCAGCACCGAGACGTTATCCGTGCCTGAGTTTGCCGTCACCAGATCGAGGCGGCCGTCACCGTTGAAATTGCCGAAGGTCACCGAAAACGGTGATGTGCCGACCGGATAGGTTGTAGCGGCCGCAAAGCCGCCAAACCCGTCGCCGAGACGTACGCTGATCTGATTCGAACTTGTATCCGCCGAGGCAATGTCCGGCACGCCGTCGCCATTGATGTCACCGACGGCGACGTGGTTGGGTGCAGAGCCGACGGCGATGCTCACAGCCGGGCCAAATCCGCCAGTACCGTCGCCGAGCCGCAGGGTTACGTCTGCCGAATTTCGGTTAGCCGACAAAATGTCTTGATTGCCGTCGAGGTTAACGTCCGCGATCGTAGCGTAGATCGGGTCGGACCCGACCGGGAGATTTAAGGCGGCCGCAAATGTACCGTTGCCGTTGCCGATCAGGACAGAGACCGTGTTTGTAATAGAATTGGCGGTAACAATGTCCTTTTTTCCATCAGTGTTAAAGTCACCGATCGCAACCGAGTTCGCGCCGGATGCGACCGGGACCAACGTCGGGGTGCCGAATCCGCCAGTGCCGTCACCGAGCAGAACCGCGACATTTGGCAAGGCGGATATCGCGACCACCGCGTCTAATTTGTTATCGCCGTTGACATCGCCGAGTGCCACCCAATATGGATTTGGGCCGGCGTCGTAATTTACAGCAACGTCAAAGCCGCCCGAGCCGTCGCCGATGAGGACCGAAATGTTGCCTGCTCCCCAGTTTGCTGATACCAGGTCCTGTTTACCGTCGCCATTAAGGTCGCCCACTGCCACGTTGTTCGGGTTTGCCCCAACCATCCTGGTCGAGGTGTAGGTCATGCCGCCGGTGCCGTTGCCCAGCGCGATCGAGACGCCCATTCCGCCAAAATCAGCGGTGGCAATGTCTTGTTTGCCGTCGCGGTTAAAGTCGGCAACGACCGCTTGCCGCGGGCCCGTGGCGACGCCGGTGTTGATCGCGGACGAAAGCGCGGCATTGCTGCACGAAGTGAGCTTTGTGACCGTAAGCGCAAATGCTGTCGACGATATGCCGCCGGATTCAAATGACACCAGCGTTACAGGGTAAACGCCCACCGGGTGGGCATTGGTCACGCGGACCACGCCTGTCACAGGGTCGGCTTCGATCGTGCCCTTAAAATTGGTATTCGAATATGCAACGAGCCGCAGCGACCCTATCGTCCCTCCTGAAGGTGTGACCAGCGTCTGGCCTCCCAGTCCGACCTCTGTGGCCGGATACGTGCCGATCGCCGGACCGGCTGACTTGGTGCCAATCGCAAACGCGAGTGCGATCGTTATCAGGATGATCGAAAACAGTATGAATAGAATGATGCGGAAATTAGTGTCGCGGCTGAGTGTCAACATTGCGTTTTACCTCCCAAAGGGTCGAGCCGGGCCGGCACGAACCGTGTGGGATCGATGCTTATTCGGAAAGGGGATTGTTTCCCGTTTCCGCCGCACCCGGCAAAACTGCATATTGCGCCGAATATATCTAATTTGATGGTATGCCTGTCTTGGCTAATAAATGTGACTGCCGTCACATCTTGAAAATGTATTTTCAGAAGAAAAATGCGGCCCACCCCGGTAGTTTGGGTGCGGGCCGCAGTGCGATCTTAAACGATCTTTACCTGACAAACGCATTCGGCACGGGCACGTCGCCGGTGGCACCGAACTGCTGAATGAGGATGCCGGCGGTCGAGCGTTGGGCGTACCACGTCGCGTTCGACGGGCGGAATATGGCCGCGTCGGTCTTGCCGTCGCCGTCATAGTCGCCGGGAACCGGAACGTCGGTCGCGGTGCCGAACGGGAAGGCGAAGAACGAGAAATCCTCGCTCCTCAGGATGTACCATTGTCCGGTCGACGGCCGCCAGAACGCAACATCAGCCTTGCCGTCGCCGGTGTAATCAGCCGCGACTGCCTTATCGGTCGATGATCCGAACTGTGTCGCAAAGACCGACAGATTGCTACTGCGGCGTATCCACCACTCGGCACCGTTTGCACCGTTCGGCCTGAACACAGCGATGTCGGCCTTGCCGTCGCCGTCGAAGTCCGTTGCGATCGGTTTGTCGCCTGCCGCACCGAACGCAACGATGTCCGTTCCGCCCGTCGATTTGGAGATGAACCAGGTCAAAGCACCGGGCCTGTAAACGGCCGCGTCTGCCTTGCCGTCACCGTCATAATCAGCCGGAACAGGCACGTCGCCATTTGCCCCGAACGGGAACGCGTAGAACGAGAAGTCCTCGCTTCTCAGCACATACCACTGACCGGTCGAAGGCCGCCAGAACACAACATCCGTCTTGCCGTCACCCGTGAAATCCGTCGCCGCGATCGTGTCCGTCGCCGCACCAAACTGCAACGCCGCATTGCCGCCATTTGACGACTTCAACCACCACCACTCGGCACCGTTTGCACCGTTTGGCCTGAATATCGACAGGTCCGTCTTCAGGTCACCGTCAAAGTCGAACGCCGTCCTCAACTGCGGCACGCTCGCCGAACCGCCGCCCCAGAATCCGCTCGACAGGCTAAACGCTCCGCCCGCCGAGGTCGTCCCGGCGACGGACTGCCCGATCGTCCCGTTCAGCGAAAACGTCCCGCCAGCCGCCGAACCGCCGCCGCCCGCGATCACCGATTTCGTGATCGTGAAGGTGCCGCCCGATTGCGGTCGGACATTGACGGTCTGTATAACCACGAAGGCGAATATAACCAACAAGATTCGAAAACTTTTCATTTTGACCTCATTTGTCTAGTTCTTTGGAACGCAGATAGCCGCTCCGGGATTCTGCGAACACACCAGTGCCTTCAACGCCTCGATCTCAGCTCGCTGCTGTTCTATCTGTTTGGCTTGCGCCTCGATCTGAGCCTGCTGCTCTTTGACCGCGTTAACCAACACGACGCCAACTCTGTCGTACTTGACGCCCTCGACCTCGCCTTTGGAGTTGGTCGACGTGAGCAAGGGCTCGACCGCATTGACCTCTTCGGCGACAAGCCCCATATCCGCCATCCCGCCGTGTTTCCAGTTAAAGGACACCGGACGGAGTTTTCGAATTAGATCGAGCCCTAATGTGAAGATGGCGACGTTGTCCTTATACCGCTCGGACGAAGAACATGTGGAGAACTGGTTCGAACCGTTGAGGCATAGTGCAGTTGATCCGGCAGCACCAAGTGCGGATATGCCGACGTTGCCGCTCGCGTTGATTGTCAACCTGGCTTGTCCCTGCGTTGCGTCATAGATACTGAAACACCCTGCGCAGAGACCGGTCGTTCCGCCCGAAGAAAAAAGAGCCCAAATACGGCCGTTTGCGGCAAAGTTTCGGATCCTGACCCCAGCATCATTGACATCGCTGGAGAATTCGGCGATGCCCTGATCCGCCCCATTTCCTGCAGACCCGATCACGGACAGTGGGTAGTTCGGGCTATTAATGCCGATGCCGACATGGGTATTGGCGAGCCCGCCGTTGACGCCGGCAACGCTACCGAGAACGATCGAATTGCTTCGGTTTACCGAGGCGTGTGCACCGATCGCAGAAGCGTTCGTAAGGTCGCCTGAATTGACATCGGCCTCGTAACCAATGAGCGTGTTCCGGGTGCCTGTCGAGTTGCCCGTACCGCTCCTGCGGCCGAAAAACGAGTTGAAACTTCCGGTCGAGTTGTTCAGTCCGGATGAGACTCCGAAAAAGGAATTTGCTTCTCCGTTATTTCCTTGTCCGGCACTCGATCCAAAAAAAGAGTTTTGTCCACCGGTGGTGTTAAAGAATCCGGATGCACCTCCAACGAACGTGTTAAAATTTCCAGTTGTATTCGACTGTCCAGCGCTAATGCCCGCAATAGTATTTCCGATATCTGTCGCCGTCAGAACTCGATTGCCGTCAATATTAAACTGCGTCCTGGCGTTAAAAACGCTTGCACTTCCGATGCCGCTGATGTTGAAGTTGCTCGATGCCTGAATTCCACCGTTTTGTATATAGTTGCTACTGCCGGGCAGCGGACTGCGGGCATTGGACATGCGTGGATCGGTGGTGATTACATACTGATCAGCCGCAATGCCGCCAAGCTGGGTCGCATTTGTTGCCGTTGTCGCGGTGGCGGCATTCGTGGCGTTCAAGCTTCGCACGGAATATGGTGAACTACTTACCGGCTGTCGCGGGGATAGCAGTGTATATGCTCCGCCGCCTGTCGTCCTGACGCGAATCTCGAGAAACCGATTTCCGCCCGGAAACTGCCCGCCGAAATCAAGGTTGACGACAAATGTTCCGTTAGCTACCGCGACGGAGCTTCGCGTCAGCGTCGAGCCCAGCTGCAAGCCGCCGGTCAGCGAATCAAACAGAGCAAACTCGAAATCAAAATTCCCGCTCGCCGGAGCAGATGAGCTTTGTAGGCTGCCCTGATAGGTGAATTCCGTGGTTTGAGCAAATGCCGATATCGCTAAGGCCGTCACAAGCATTGAAAGGGCAGTCGTCCGGGAAATTAAGTTCATCTGAGTTCCTCCGTTATACTCTAGGAAAACGACTTCAGGTGCCAAGATGGCCACTGAGGTCAACAGGTGTTAGCTCTCTGGAAAAGATATTCCCTAAAATAGCCCATTTCCTAGAAATTGCCAATCTTTTTCCTGCGACACGATGCACTGCCTAAATGTTCAGTCTTGTTTTTTGCAAATTTGAGCGTCCGGTTTCAGCCCGCAAATATATGCCTTTAGCTCATCGACCTCAGCTACCTTCTTTTTGAGTTGTTCGATCTCAAGTTGCTGCTGCTCTATCTGTTTCTGCTGAGCCTCGATCTGAGCCTGTTGTTCCTTGACGGCGTTGACCAGCACCACACCGACGCGGTCGTACTTGACGCCCTCGACCTCGCCTTTGGCGTTGGTTGATGTGAGCAAAAGTTCGACCTCGGCAACCTCTTCCGCGACGAGGCCCATATCGGCCATTCCGCTGTCTTTCCAGTTGAATGACACGGGTCGCAGTTTACGGATCAGATCCAGGCCGGATGTGAATGTGTTGATATTGTCCTTGTAGCGTGCGGATGATGAGCAACTCGAAACGATGTTCGTACTAAAATTGAGGCAAAGTGAGATCGATCCGCCCGACCCGATCGTATCTAGGGTCATTCCTCCTGGGATATAGATCATATCGGCGCCCCCTTGTCGTCCAAGTTGGATCGTGTTGCTTGCCGATACACGCGTTCCTGCTCCGATAGCGGTCGCATACTGCAAATTATTAAGGTAATTGACGCCGCTATCGGCTCCGATGGCTGTGTTGAAACTTCCTGCTCGTTCGAGATCAGGGAAATAGCCAGCGCGATAGCCTATATAAGTGTTGTCGCTGCCGATACCACTGACGCCCGCTTCAGTTCCAATGATCGTATTGCGGCTTCCGGTCGCTGTCAGCCCGTTTCGATTTCGTCCCGCATCGAATCCGAATAGCGAATTGTCGTTTCCCCCGATGTTAGAAATACCTGCACCCACACCGAAGAACGAATTTTTGCTGCCAGCGATCGTTTGTTCACCGGCAAAAGCGCCGAAGAAGGAATTAGCAAGCCCATTGCTGTTTTTGCCGGCGCGAAAACCGACGTAGGAATTGTTAAAAATGGCCGTGTCATTTGCTGTAACACCTGCATCGATGCCGATCGCCAGGTTGTTATATTGGTCAGCGGCGATAAATCGATTGCTTCCTATGTTGAACTGACTTGCCGAAAGGTTCCCGCCCGCCGTGCCATTACCGCTTATGCTGAAATTACTGTTCGCCTGAACCGATCCGCTGTTCCGAATATAGTCCGGCGAATTCGGCTGCGGGTCGCGCGGGTCCGAAAGTCGCGGATCGGTCGTCAGAACGTAAGAGGCCGCACCGACGCCGCCGAGTTTCGCAGAATTGAGACTTTGGATCGACGCCGGAACGCTTCTGACTCGGGTCCGCGGCGTCAAGGTCGTGAACGTTGCTCCGCCGACCGGCTTGACCGCAACCTCGACATATCTTGCGGCGCTTGTCGAGAAGGCGCTCTCGCCAAAATCCAGCTCCAAAGTGAACACCCCATTTACAATCGCAACGGTCGGATATGTATTCGAGTTTATAAATGCCCCGCCGGTCTCTGCATCCCAGAGGCTGATGCTGATGGTGTAATTGCCGGACGCGGGCGTTGAACCGTCTTTAAGGAATCCCTGATAAGTAAAGGCGGTCGACTGCGCGAGTGCGGCACCGACGCCGATTGTCAGAAAGATCACGATTGCTGCAAATGTCTTCATAAATATCTCCTTCATACAAAAACGCGGAATTTTTGCCGAAATATTTCAGGAAAATTTGTGAAGGTCGTATTGTGATCAGCGGCCGGGAGGCGTCAAAGATCAAAAGCGGGCCGATCGCGGCCCGCCACGTCCGGAGGTTTTCGCCGCCGGCAGAATTTTGGGATAAAAGCTAACGCTGCTTGAACAACATATACCTGACGTTGTTTCGCGGGTCGGTGAGTGCGAGCAGATAGCCGCCGCGGACGGCGATGAACTGGGCCCCAAATTTTGCTGTTCTGCCGCCGTAATGATTCGTCGCGGTGACTTCCCAGTCGGTAGCGGAAAAGCGTCCTTTATAATCGATACGTGCGAATTGCGAACCGCCGGATGCGACATTCGCACTGAGGTAGGTCTGCTGATAGCTGCCGTTCGGCGAAAACACAAAGTTGTCTGAAGTCGAGAGAGCTTTCATCCCGGTGTAATTGCCGGTATATGCGCTGTAATATTCGACGCCTCCGCCACCGCTGCCGGCCCACGTGCCGACCATATCTTCGGCCGTAACGGCGAATCTGTTGCTATTCAGCATCGGGTAAATATTCTCTGCCTTTGGGAACAATTGCTGCAGCTCGGCACGGCTCTGAGCGACAACGACAAAGACCTTGCTGCCGCCCGAATGCGGACTCAGAAACCACAGACCGACAAAGCGCCGCTCGCCCGTTTGCTTATGTACCGCATCGGCCATTAGCAGTTCGTTAATTGCAAAACCGCCGAAAACCTCGTCTCCTTTTTGGACGTTGCCGACGTTGAAAAACGGCAAAATGTACCGGTCCCAATAGAATGCGCTGTGACCGTCCGTATTGCGTTTGGTCGCTTCCAGTTGCGGATTATCATAATAAAGACGGACCTCTGTTCCGCCTTTGCGAACGCTGACGTAATCTTCCGTCGGCGTTGAGACCCAACCGTCGTCGAAGTTTGTGACCTGTTTTGCGAAAGAATGGCTTTGCGAAGTACGCTGAGCCGTAGGTCCAACACCCGTGTTCTGAGTATTTTGTATTTGCAGGCCTTGCGGATCGAACCGCACCTTTGTCGGGTCGACACCGAATGTCTGCTGCACCAGACCGCCGGCGATCACGCGAAACTGATCCAATAATTCCTTGTTGTTCGACTGTTTAGCTTCGATGTAACCCGCTAGGACCATACCGCCAAAACTGATGTACGTGTCGTACAAAAACTCCTTATCCTTGGCCGGGGCACTCGCCATTTCCGGCGTCGAATCGAGCATTGCATTCAGGCCGCGAAACAGCTTTTCGGTGATCTCGTCCGACGGTTCGGGCGCGTCATTGAAAACCGTCACGCACGTCGCAAGTAAAAATGTCATCGCTCCGGCGAGGTTGTTTTTAGCCCCGGTCTTTGCGGCTTCCTGCTCAAAACCCATTTTTGTCTGAGTAAATATCTCGAGCAATGCCGCACGCTCGTCCGGCGTTTTGCCGATCTCGGACGCGATCGTTTCGAGGTTTTTCGATCCAGGCGTCGGGCGAAAAGCCGCGACATTCTTTGCCTTGCCGCCCGTCTCAGGCCCGGCCACAGACTGTGGTACCTTTTCAATGCTCTTTTTCAACGCTCCGAGCATCGCCGGCGACAATCCGCCGCTTTTCACCACACCGCCCAACCCGCCGTCCGACTGCGCCCGGGCCGCGTTGGTAAATAGACCGACAGCAATTACAGTAAAAATGATCGCTAGATTCTTCATATAACCTCTATTTCGTCAGTCGAATATTGCTCACGTAAAACTCGTCGCTCGGATCGGCGTTCGGAGCGTTGTCGACGCCGAATCCGAAAAAGTTCCAGCGGATGTTTTCGCTGAGCACCGCGTCCTCGGTCATTTTGGTTCCGTTAAAGTAGATCGAGAGCAGCGATCCCTGGCGGACGAGTTTTACCTTGACGAGGTTTCTGTCTTTGTAAAAGATCTTCGTTTTATCGGCTTTATCAAGTTTGTAGCCGCCGCGAGCGTCAAAGACCTGCAGGCCGTATCGGCCCTGTTCGTTATTCCAGTGCGGATCGATCCACAGGGCGACGCGCTCCATTCGCGATGACGTGTATGCATTTAGATTGACGAGCGCGCGGTCATAGCGTTTGAGAGTGTTGTCGTACGGGGCCGCTCCGAGGTGAAAATAGAAACTCGGGCTGTAATACGAGATGTTCTTGGTCCAGGTGACATCAAACTCCAAAGTAAAATTATTCGGCAATGCCAGAACCGCATAGTCGGGGAAAAACAACCCTTCCTTGCTCATCGCAAGCCAGTTTCCCGGCTGGCCGGTCTTGTTCTTTACGATCCCCGTAATGTTGCTGACGGTCCATTTGCCCGGGGCCTGGCCGACGGTTGCATTGGCAAAATCTTCAAAGTACCCCTCGCCGCTTTCTCCGGTTGGAACAGTGTCCGCCGCAGGTTTGCCGGTGTTTCTGATCGGTGTGTCGCCCATACCGGAGACCGTCGGCGGTTGGGGCATCGGGCTCATCCCGACCATTTTTCGTATCACATTGAAATCGAATTCGTCTTCAAATTTCTTGGCAAAGGCGACTTTGGCAGGCGAATCGCCCCCTTGACGGTGCTGGACAACTACCACCTGCGGCTGCCATTTCGGCAGTTTGGGGTCATAGAAATCCTGATTGGCGACATAAGCAAATTTTCCTCTTCCACTGCCGGTGCCAAATCGAATTTCGCTTGGCTGATTAAGTATCTCGTTGAAGTTTGAAATAAAAGCCTCACATCGTGAGTCGGCGGCTTTTAGTACTGTGTCCGTGAATCTGATCGCATCGCTGCGTTTGGCTTTGTTTTGATCAATGGCTTGCTGGGTTTTCTGATCACCTTCGCGGAGACTCTGAAAAAACTTCTGCTTTTCGGCGTCGGTCATAATTCCTTTTTCAGCCGAAACGCGAGTAAAGGTTCTTTGCGAGGTCGCCAGAACGCCCTCGAGCCGTTTGATCTCCTCGTCGAGCTTCTTTAACCAATATTCACGATATGATTGGGCAAACTCAGATCTGCTGATCCGGCGATAGGGCAGAGCTTTCCTTTCCGAAAAGTACCAGCCCGAGAACTGCTGCTCATTGTTTTCGTTGAAGAAATAAATATTCTTCATTCCTTTTTTGTTTTCGACGATGCGGATATCTCCGCTCAAATTCAAACGCAATTCGGTTCCCGACAGCACCAGATCCCCCGAATTTCCGTTCACGGCGAAGTCCTTAAAGTCGTTCACTCGAAAATAGATCCAGTTGCCCGTCTCGCCTTCCGGCCCGATGACGTTTTTCCCCTGATCCTTGTAGCAGACAATATCCTTGATCATGAAAAAGCCCTCGTAATACTGAAGAGCGTTTGGCGGTGCGGTCTGAATGCCCATCGCATCGTATATGCCGTAGGTGAGCTCCAGGCCTTTCGGCGGCTGGGGAAACACCCGCTGCATTTCCGCAATTACCGGTTTCATCGCGTTTGCCCAGTTACCGGTCCTCGTTTCAGGCCGGGATTTCCAGGGCAACGAAGCGTTGTCAGCCGTCGCATCACCGGCAGCGTCGCAGAACGATTGCCCGTGAGCTACATTGACGCTCATCAGAAAAATGACGATTAGTGAAATTATCAGGAAACCATTTCGATTTTTCATGGACTTTTATTGGTTACTACTATTTAAAATTTGCTCCAATAGGCACAAAATCGATGTCGACCAAACTTCCGTTGACCGACACTAACTGTGGTTGATATTGATAGCTCTTGGATTTTACCGCAATTACGACGATCTGACCTGCCTCAATATCGTCAAATCGGTAATGGCCGAACGAGCTGGTCCGAGTCGTGCGTATAATTCCGGCACTATCGGTCATATGAACGATCGCATTGCTCAAACCCATTCCGCCTGATGTTCGAACTGTCCCCGTTACTGAAACCATTGCCGCGGTTGGGGCAAGCAAAAACGCACCTTGCACTTTTTCAGTGGTTGATTCCGGATCTGTCGCACGAATAAGAATTTCTTGTCCTACCGGCAGATCCAGTCCAGCCAACGTATACGTGCTTGCCTGCGGAGCAGTTCGCGACAGTTCACCATTTTTAGCCGAATTTAAGCCCGTAGTCCCAATTCCCAGCAGCGCATAGGTCACACCGCCGTCGGTCGACAGTAGAAATCTTACGCCGCTGAATTGCGGCGTCGAGCCATTCATCTGCCACGAGACCGAGTCCCGGGTGATCGAAAGTTCTGAAACCGCGTAGGTATCATTTGTCAGGCGGGCAAAATTGCTTCTCGGTACACCACCAACGGTTATAAAATCTCCGCCGATCAGAATTTTGCCGTCTGGTAAAATTGCACTTGCGTAAACTACCCCATTTACATCCGGGTCGTACTGGCCGACCGTCCCGCCGAGAACCTCAGGCACACCGGTCGCTTCATCGAGTCTTGCAACGCGATTTCTCGGCAGTCCCCCGACTGTCGAAAATCCCCCGGTAATTATGATCTTTCCGTTCGACTGGATCGAAATGGAATTTACCTGGCCATTGGCATTTGGATCGAAGGTCGGATCAACAATGCCGTCAAAACTGAGCCGCGCAATGTAGTTACGAACTTGCGCATTTACCGTCGTGAAATTTCCGCCGATCAAGATCTGCCCATCAGATTGGAGTTTCAAAGCCAAGACACGGGCATCAATACCAGCGACAAACGAACTAATTACTGTGCCGTCGGCAAATACCTTCGCAATTCTGTTGTGCACTTCGGGTGTGCCCTTAGGCGATAGTTCTGTAAAATCACCTGCGAATATTACCCTTCCGGTAGGTTCCTGGGCGATGGCATGTACATCGCCATTGGGAACCGGCTTAAAGTAGGGATCCGGTTGGCCCGTATTCGCATCAAGTTTGGCGATATGCGGAAAACCGTCCCCACCGATAGACTGAAACCCTCCGCCAATGAAAACACTGCCGCTCGGATTGACGTGAATCGCTAGAACGTAATCCGACGGCATTGGGTTAAACGAATCAGCGGCGCCAGTGACCGGATCGAGTCTGGCAATGTACTGCCGACTTTGTCCGCCGATAAACGTAAATTCTCCGCCCACGTAAACTCGGCCAAATGCACCAAGTGCAACCGCAAATATTCGCCCCAGACCGCCGCCGCTCGGATTCGGATCAAATCCCATATCGAGAGATCCGTCAGCATTAAGCCGGGCAATTTTGTTGCGCGGCACGCCCAAAACAGACGTGAACGAACCCGCAATGATCACTTTGCCGTCAGGCTGCGGAACAATTATTCGGATCGCTCCATCTAGTGTTCCAATGTCAAGAGTTTTGTCCACATTTCCATTAATTTCCAGCCCCGCAAAGTTGTTTCGTATTGAGAGCCAACCACCGCTGGTGATAGTTGTAAATTGTCCGCCAACGAGGATCTTGCCGCTTGATTGAAGAGCAAAACTATTAACTACACCATTAGTATTATTGACGGTGAAGGCCGGATCGATCGAGCCGTTAGAATTTAGCCTCGCAAGACTGATGCTTGGTTCTCCGTTGACATTATTAAAGAATCCGCCGACCAAAACTTTGCCGTTGGGTTGCACGGCGAGAGCGTAAACCGAATATCCCGTTTCTATATTGCCGGCAAACGTTGCTGAAAATGTCGGGTCTTCGGTGCCGGTGATCGTATCTATTCGAGCTACCTTTTTAGTAACAAAACCGCCTAGATACAGTCCGCCAACTAGAATTTTACCGTTTGGTTGAGCGACTATTGTATTGACCTCGGTCGCGGAGGTGGAATAGGGATCAAAAGAATCCGCAGTTCCGGTGATCGGATCAATTCTTGCCAGGCAATTTCTTGCCAAGCCGCCGACTGACGAGAATAGTCCGCCGATAATTATCTTCCCGTTCGATTGCACAGATATTGCCCTAACCTCAACAATTCCGTTGCGTTGAACATCAGGAAGGAATGACCCATCGAGATTTCCGGAATCCTTATCGAGTCGTGCTAGATGGTTTTGTGGCGGTGAGCCGGCGATGGTAAAAAAACCTCCGATCAGGACGTGTCCGCCTGATTCCAAAGCAATGGTCTTGACCCAGCCGCCGACCCCGGCATAGAAATCACTATCAAGCGTGCCGTCAGGCAGGAGTCTGGCAATTGCCGGCCTAGAGACGCTGCCAACTTCAGTAAAAATTCCGCCCACCAGGATCGAGCCATTAGGTTGGGTCAATATGGTATAAACCGAACCGTTTGGGTTTGGAACAAATGACGTGTCAAGCGTCCGATTGACGTTCAAGCGTGCCAAGTTGTTGCGGTTTACGCCGTTAACTTGTGTAAAAAAGCCGCCGATTATTATCTTGCCGTCAGCTTGAACCGCAATTGCTGATACACTTCCACTAACATTTACATCAAGACCATCCAGCGGCGATTGTGCCGTCACCATCGAACTAAATAAAAACACTGTAACAAAGATCGCGAATAAGACTGTTTTCACCATAACCACCCTCCGGATAAAGCTCGGAATTTTTTCTCTAACCATAAACGCGAAAGTATTGGTAGAATTTTTCAAAGAAATAAATGGCGAATGAAGTAACAAGGCTTTTGCAGGACTGGCGGGACGGGAAAAAGGACGCTCTCGACGAGTTGTTGCCGATCGTTTATGACGAACTGCGCCGCGTCGCACGCAATCTGCTCGCTAACGAATACGCCGAGACGCTCCCGACGACCGCACTTGTTCACGAAGCCTACCTGAAACTCGCCGGCCAGCACTCGGTCGATTGGGAAAATCGCGGACAGTTTTTTGCGATCGCGGCTCAGGCAATGCGGCGAATATTGGTCGATCACGCCCGCAACCGGAACGCGAAAAAGCGTGACGGCATCAAGATCGTGCTGGACGACGCCGACGCGATGTCGGTCCAGATGGACGAATCGCTCATCGATCTCGACATTGCTCTCAAGGAACTGGCTGAGTTTGACGAACTGCAATCCAGGATCGTCGAGCTTCGCTATTTTGGCGGGCTTACATTTGACGAGACCGCCGCCGTTTTGCAGATCTCGACCGCCGCCGTGTTTCGCGAATGGACCTTTGCCCGAGCGTGGCTTCATCGAAAGATCAACGGTGTCTGAAATAAATCCGCACAAAATACGCGTTTATCTGATAGAGGAAGATGCACAAGGCCGACTGGGCACATATCAAGGAGCTTTTTCACCAAACGCTTGGGCTTAATGCGGCGGAGCGTGCGAAGTTTCTTGCCGGTGAGAGCGAAACGGTCCGGCGTGAGGTTGCCGAACTGATCGCTTCGCACGAGAGCGCCGAAGATTTTATCGCGAGATCGGCCGCCGACGAATACGGCCTGAATACGAACGCGCTGATCGGCAAGCAGATCGGAAGTTACACGCTGCTCGAGGTTGTCGGTACAGGCGGAATGGGCACCGTCTTTCGCGCCAGCCGCGACGGGTTTGAAAAGGAGTTTGCGGTCAAGCTGATCAAACGCGGAATGGACACCGACGCCGTTCTGCGTCGGTTTCAGCTCGAACGCCGGATATTGTCGCGTCTCGAACACCCGAATATCGCCGGCCTGCTCGACGGCGGCACGACCGATGACGGTCTGCCGTATTTCGTGCTCGAGTTTGTCGATGGCGTCCCGGTGACGCGATTTTGCGACGACCGCCGGCTCGACGTGCGTGAGCGGATCGAGCTTTTTCGCCGCATTTGCTCGGCGGTCAGTTACGCCCACCAAAATCTCGTTGTCCACCGCGACCTGAAACCGTCAAATATACTGGTGACAGCCGACGGCACACCCAAACTTCTGGATTTCGGTATTGCAAAAATGCTCGGATCTGAGGAGACCGAGGCGACCGCGACGCAGGCACGGATGTTCACGCCGGAATACGCATCGCCCGAGCAGCTAAACGGTTTGCCCGTTACGACCGCGTCCGATGTCTACAGCCTCGGCGTTGTCCTCTACGAAATGCTGAGCGGCCAGCGTCCTTTCAGGTCAACCGGCAAAAGCTATCAGGACATCGTCAACCGCATTATGACCGAAGAGCCTGCTCGTCCGTCGTCATTTTTTGGCGGAACACAGCAGGCGATCCAGGGCGACACTTCACCCGATGATCAACGCCGGACTGGCGGCGGCAGTGGGAATGACGCCGCTGGTGTTCACGACCGCCGCTCGCTCGAAGGCGACCTCGACAATATTATCCTCAAGGCCCTGCGCAAAGAGCCCGAACGCCGGTATCAGTCCGTACAGGAATTTTCCGAAGACATCAGGCGGCATCTGTCGGGCTTGCCGGTCACGGCGACGGCCGACACCAGGCTCTATCGTTTATCAAAGTTCGTGGCTCGCCACCGAATGAGCGTTGCAGCCGGTTCGTTTGCGGCCGTACTCATCTTCGCGATCTCAGGGATCGCAGTCTGGCAGGGAATTACGGCGAACCGCGAGCGTGCTAAGGCCGAACGGCGGTTCGAACAAGTTCGCAAGCTTGCCAACGCGATGATATTTGACTATCAGGACGAGATCGAACGCCTGCCCGGTACGACGCCGATCCGTCAAAAAATGGTCAGTGACGCAATCATTTATCTCGACAATCTGGCCGCTGAAAGCGGTGGCGATGCTTCACTGCGAGGCGAGCTAGCGAGTGCTTACGACAAGATCGGCGACATTCAGGGCAATCCGTTTTATGCCAACCTTGGCGACATGGACGGGGCACTCGCCAGCTACAACAAAGCATTGGCTATCCGCGAGGATCTGCTTGCCGGCGATCCGGGCAACAAAAACCTTAAGTTCAACCTGTCGCTCAGCCTCGGTTCGATCGGCGATCTGCACTGGGCAAAAGGCGAATATCCAAGCGCACTTGAGAAATACAGGCGTGCATTGGAGATGGCCGAATCCGTGGCAAACGACAACCCGTCAGACGCCGCAAACAAGTACGCTCTAGCCCACCGGCATTATTCTATCGGGCAGACCCTGCGAAAAATGGGCGATCTCGCCGGTGCTCTCGACAGTTTTGGCCGTTCGCTTGAGTTCAACAAAGTGCTCTTGGAGGGTGAACCAGGGAATGTCGATTATCGCCACGCGGTAGCCGTCGCGTATCTGAAGACGGGCGACGTCTATTTTGATTCGGCTGATCTCAAATCGGCCCTCGATCATCACCAGAAGGCGACTGAGGTGCTCGGGCCGCTGCTCGAAGACGACTCGGATGCCACTTCGAAACGCGAACTCACACTTTTCCTTAACCGTATCGCCATCGACAAACGAGGGCTCGGCGATATTAACGGAGCGGTCGAAGCTGACCTGAGAGCGATCGCCGTTCAAAGCGAACTCACGCGTCTGGACCCAAAAAACGAACAATCCCGTCTCGATCTCGCCACCTATCAGCAGAGTTTGGCTGAATCGTACGCCACGCTTGGCAAACGAATCGAGGCATTCGAGCTTTTCACAAAAGCCATCGCAGTGTACGAAGATGCGCTAAAGAAAAACCCCGACGACGCCGAGGTTGCCGACGCGCTTAACTCAACCCGTCGCTCGCTCGCGAACCTTGAACCCAGCAAAAAATAGGCCTTGCTTACCGCAAGGCCCCAATCTTTTAGCCGCTGATCGGCAAATTATCGAACAAACGCATTCGGCACCGGCAGGTCGCCGGTTTGGCCGAATTGCTGGATGAGTGATCCGGCGGTCGAGCGTTGGGCGTACCAGGTCGAGCTTGACGGGCGGAAGATGGCGGCGTCGGTTTTGCCATCGCCGTCGTAGTCGCCGGGGACGGGCAGGTCGGTCGCGGTGCCGAACGGGAACGAGTAATAGCTGCTGTCCTCGCTGCGGAGCACGAACCACGTGCCGCTCGACGGTCGGAAGAACGCGATGTCGGCCTTGCCGTCGCCGGTGTGATCACCGCAAACGGCCTTGTCGCCCGACTGGCCAAATTGGTACGCTATCAGTCCGCCGGTGCTCTTTGAGATCCACCATTCTGACGACGCGGGCCGGTAGATGCCGATGTCGGTTTTGCCGTCGCCGTCAAAATCGGACGTGAGCGGTACGTCGCCATTTGCACCGAATTGAGCGATCGTCGTGCCGCCGGTCGAACGGCTGATGTACCAGGTCGAGTTTGACGCACGGAAAACGGCCGCGTCGGCCTTGCCGTCGCCGTCATAGTCCGCGGGAACCGTTACGTCGCCGCTGCTGCCAAACGGGAACGCGAAGAACGACATATCTTCGCTCCTCAGGACGTACCAAAAACCGGTCGACGGGCGGAAAAACGCCATATCGGTCTTGCCGTCGCCGGTGAAATCACCTGGCGTGATGGTGTCGCCCGCGGCGCCAAACTGTGCCGCACCGTTGCCGCCGTTGCTGCTCCGCTGGTACCACCATTCGTTCTGGCCCGGACGAAATACTGACATGTCGGTCTTGCCGTCGCCGTCAAAATCCGCCGGCGAACGCCGCGTAACCGCGAGCGAACCCTTTGCCAATTCGCCGACGTACGACAGCGCCAGCTTTGTGAACTTAAGTGCGTGCGTCGCGTTGTTATTGCTGCGCGAGATTGTGTCGTTCGCACTGTGGATGGCGGTATTGTCGTCGCTAAATGTCGATTCGAACGGGAACGACGCCGGATAGCTCTTATTGTGCCACGCGGCGTGATCCGAACAGCCGTAACCGCAGGACGACGTTCCGACGACCATTGTCGGCATATATGCCGTGATCAGGTCGCGGACAAATTGATTCTGGGCGGCGTTGGTGTAATCGGTGAAGATAACGATGTCATTGCCGAGCGTGCCCTTGTAGTTGGTCATGTCGAGCTGCATGACGCCGATCACGTTCTTATTTAAGGTGCGATATTCCGCGGCGATCGCGTTCGAACCGCGAAGCCCGACCTCCTCGGCCGCGTACGCCATAAATTTGACGGTGCGGTTCGGGCGGAAATTCTTCGCCATCAGCACGCGGATGGTCTCGGTCAGACAGGCGATGCCCGAGGCGTCGTCATCCGCGCCCGGTGCTGCCAGCGTCGAGCCGCCCGTATTGATCGAATCCTGATGTGCACCGAGCACGACGATCTCGTCCGGCAATGTCGTGCCGTTGATCGTCAAAATGATCGAAGGCTGCGGCGAGGTCGCGGTCGGATGAGCGTAAAATTCGACAGTTACGTCGCTGCGTCCGGCCGCCAGCGTCGTCCATTTGTTTTTGATCCAGTTTGCCGAATCCATCCCGCTCGGCTGGTTATAGCGGCGGTTTGGAAACGCCGAAAGGTCGAGTATGACCTGCCGGTTTTGCAGTTCGTTGGCCTCCACCAGCATCGGGGTGACGGCCGCCTGATTGTCGATCGTGTATGTGACCAGCTGCTGTGCGGCATCGACCCGTGCAAGTTCGTTGATCGATTCGATGGCAGCGTCCTCGGTCGGATGGGCGATATAGCCGCTGCACTTATGAAACTTGTCGTGCATCGACGACGACAAGGCCTCCATCTGCGGCTCGTTCAGCCGGACGACCGCGATGCCGTCCCGGACGACACGCACGTCAACCGATTTGAGCTGTGTTTCGTCCGCCGCAAGCGTGTTCTGGATATGTGTAAGCTCAGCACTATCAACAGTTACCCAATAGTCAAACTTGTCCGCACGCGAGGCACCCGCATACATCAAAACGCCGATGACCGCACAACACACGACCGCAACGATGGCCAAAGCCTTAAATTTATACGACATTAATTTAATACCAAAGTACAAAAAAGCGTAGGAGGAAAGCGCGCCGGAAAACTCGACTATACATTATTTAAATACACCTTATCAACCGCAATTTCCAGCAGTTTCTTCGCTCTCTGTCCAAGCCAGATCTACTCTCTGCGGGGCTCTGCGTAAAACTCTCCGGTCTCTGCGTGAACCCGATCGTTAACGCCGAGTCCGCTGAGGTGGCCGCAGTGGCCGCGGAGATCATTTGTCGTTAACGAGTTGCCGATGATCTGCCCGGCATGTTGCCGTTGAAACCTGGCCTACCGAACAAACGCATTCGGCACCGGCACGTCGCCCGTTGTGCCAAACTGCTGGATCAAAACACCCGCCGATGAACGGTTGGCGTACCACGTCGAGTTCGAAGGCCGGAACACCGCCGCGACAGCGGCAGGATGAATGTAGCCGTGGAGTTTCTGGCGTCAGGCCCCACCAATCCTCAAAGCAGCCCGCGTGAGCGGGCGACATAACTTTAGCCACACGTGCGAACGTGTGGCCAATCACCCCGATCGATCTGAGCGTGCAAGAGCGTGCGACATATGTCGCGTGTTCCACACGCTCCGGTTATTTAATGCACAAACCCCACGTTCCGCTTTCGCTTCTCATGGGGCTACAACTATCACGTCCGCTCCGCGGACTAGTATCCTCAATAAATTGCCGTCGGCTTCAGCCGGCTTCCCGCGTCCTCGCGGCAAATAGCCACGCTAGTTTACGGCGTGGTTAGATCGTCCAACCGATCCCCAGCCCGTTTCAACGGGCTTACCTTTCCGAACGGCTTAAGCCAAAAGAATAAGGACGGTAAACCGCCCTTATCGGATCATTTTTCAATCTGACCACGTGCTAAACCCACGTGGCTATTTGCCCTTCGGGAAAGCCGCGCAATGGCGGCTGGGGTGATTGTGAACCCTCAGAGAAATTAACCGCAGATGAACGCGTGTGGACACGGATGGGATCTCTTTAAATCTGATCCGCGTTGATCAGCGTTCATCTGCGGCAGATATCTTCGGTTTGTGGCTTGCCGTTCCAGTCGGATAGATCGGATCCAATCTCGCCACAGTTGACACCGATGATACAATGGTTGTTACGGATCTTGATCTTTGAAAACGAAACCGAGCAGGACGATACACTGCTCGCGGCTGATTTTTACCGCAAAGCTCGCAAAGCTCGCAAAGGTAACCGCAAAGGTCGCAAAGTAAAGGGTGAAGTTCCAAAGTGGATCCGTGGACCTAGGGACTTCCATGACTTTCTCGACTTTCTAGACTCGCTCCACTCGCATGATGTGGGAACTTGTTGGGACAACGGGACAGAAACGTGAAAGTGCTCTAACCACAGTTATAACAACAGTTAGCGTAATAGGGCGGTAGGAAAGATTCCCACTATTTCCCACTAAGTAGGAAATAGTATGAATCTTTAATAAGACGGGCCGTCCGGGACTGTCTTGTCAGAACCGCCTCCGTCAGGGGGCGGCATCCGAGTTGGGGATGAGATCAGTGCAGCTTGAAATTCAAACGTGCATATCTAACCCGGCAATTTGTGATGAACGATGTACCAAACTCCAACGCCCAAGCCGCCCGCTCACGCAGGCGGTTCTGACATCTCGGGCCAACTGCGGTCTCCGCGTGGAACGGAATGTTAACTCAGAGTTCGCAAAGGTCGCAGGGAAGTGGAAAAGTGAAAAAAGGGAAGAGTGGAAAAGTGAAAATTAAAAAGCCAATGTCGAGCCGTCAGACTTGGGGCTTGGGACTCTTGGGACCTGGGACTTGGGACATCTGGCCACCGGCCACCGACCCCTGCCACCCGATTCACACGCTTTGCAGAAATGTGCGGAGATCGCTCTCGGTCGGGAGGGCGGTGCGGGCACCGAGGGAGCGGCATTTGAGGGCGGCGACGGCGTTTGCCATGCGTGCGCTTGTTTCGACCGACTCGCCGGTCAGCAGGCCGTAGAGCAGGCCGACGCGGAACGAATCGCCGGCACCGGTCGTGTCCTGACAGCCGCCCGGCACGGCGAAACCCGCAGTTCCGATGTAGTTGCCGCCGCAGAGCAGCAGCGAACCGGCGGCACCGAGCGTCACGCCGGCGACCTTGCATCCATAGCGGTTTTGCAGTTCAGCGAGGGCGGTACGCGTATCGCTGATACCGAGAAATTTCGAGGGGAATTCGGCCGACGCGATCAGGACGTCGACGTTTGCCAGCACATCCTCGACGCCGTCAAAGATGTTATCGATGTCGATCGAGACGATCGCACCCGCGGCACGTGCGGCACGAGCCATCACGAGACACGCGGCCGTGTCGTGCGGCGTGAAATGGAGCACCTTTGCCGACGCAGCCGCCTCGACCGGAGCCTCGTCCGCCGTATAGCCGAGCATCTTGTCCCGCTGCCAGATGACCGTGCGTTCGCCGGTGCGTTCGTCGATGACGATAAAGGCGATCTGGGTCCGGGCACCGGCGATGCGCTCTGCAAAACGCATCTCGACGCCGTCGTCCGTCATCGAACGCCAGCCGATGTCGCCCGCCGCGTCGTCGCCAAATCGGCCCGCATACGCCGTCGCCAGGCCCAGACGCCGAAGCCCGGCCATCGTCGTCGCCACCTCGCCGCCCGCCGCCTGAATGTATTCGGTCAACTCGACCTTCGAGTCGTACTCAGGATATACAGGTACGCGGATCAGAAAATCGACCGCGTTCGTGCCAAATCCGGCAGCGTCAAATTCGGCGTCGGTGCGTAATTCGAACGGAAAGTTCATAGCAGTTTGTTGAGCAATGTATGGCGGCAGCAATTATTGGCAATGATATCTTGCCAAGCCAACGCCATCCACGTTAGATTTAATTAGAATATCAACTTTCGCTTTGTTTCCGACGTTGTTGTTCAATAATTTCATAGATTGTCCGGAGAAATTGAAGCATGCCTACATCGATCTGCCCAGAATGCCGCGAAGAAGTTTACGTTGACGCCGAATCCGAACAGGGCGACATCATCCCGTGCGACGAATGCGGTATCAACCTTGTCGTCGTCGGACTCGACCCGATCGAACTCGACCCGCACGGCGACGATGACGCCGATAGTTCGGTCAAATGCGACGATTTTAGCGAATACGGCTACGATGACGATCATTATTGATCGCTGATGCTCAATTGACCCTGTCGGGCCGCCGCCTTTTCTCGATTGGCGGCCCGATTTTTCAATATCGTTCAAATTGACCGAATACTTCTCACACATCGGTCAGACCGAGTCCTGACCGACACACCCGCCGCACAGCTTTCCCGCAAAACGCTAACATTTTCGTAACATTGGCTATCGTCAATGAATGGCACGCTATTTGATTTGGGTCATAGCGGAGATTCGCCTGAGTCAAGCGTTAACGACGGGCGGCGAATTAGCATCGCATCCACGGTGCACCGCCATTTTCCGGCTTCCGCTAACGCTAAGGATCCCAACGGTCGCCAAATAATTTCGATATGAGTTTCGCCGGATACAACGAATACAGATCCTTCACAAAGCTGTTATGGCTCGTGGTGGTGTTCGCCGCGGCTATTGCCGTTGCGGCGTCGGTATTCCCGGTGACTCAATACACCTTTTCCAAATCCGTCGCCCTGCTTGCGGCGACATTTGTTGCAGTAATTCTCAGTCAGTACGAGTTGCGGCTGCCAAAAACGTCCATTGAGATCTCAGTTGGGGACATAATTGCGATCTGGGGCGTGTTTTGGCTTGGGGTAAGCGGCGGTGTTTTGCTCGGCGCCGCCGCTTCATTTTCCTATCAGATGCGGACCCGCAAAATATCGGCCAAGAAAGCATATGCGGTCGCCGCACGTACCTTCGCCGTCGTTACGGCTGCACTAATTTTCAGCGTTGGCTTTGGTCATGTGGCCTTTGCCGAAAACCATATCGCGGAATTGTCGGACGTCAATGTGATCGTGGGCGGGACTTTGTTGATGACGCTTATCCTCAGCGTCGTACACGCGTCTCTCATGTTCATATTTCGCGTCGTGACCGAAAGTACGGCGAGTCACCGTATGCGGGCGTCCGACAGTATGTTCGAGATCGTAACTGTATCATCACTTACGATCACACTAAGTGGCCTGTTTGCGTATTTCGGACTGGCGTTTGGCCTGGTGGTCGTGCCGGTGGTGATTTTCGCCATCGTTTCATATCGGATCCATACGCGCCGCCTTGAGAATAAGACTGCGCAGATACTTGAGGCCAGCCGAATCCAACTCGCCACGGTCGAGGCTCTCGCAACCGCGATCGATGCCCGCGATCAGGTCGGCAGCGGTCATGTCCGGCGAACTCAGATCTACGCAGTCGGGTTGGGCAGGGCGTTGGGGTTGAGTAAAGACGAGATCAGCGCACTGCGAACCGGAGCCCTGCTCCACGACATTGGCAAGCTCGCTGTGCCGGATCACATTCTCAGCAAGCCCGGTCCGTTAACCGCAGCCGAGATCGTCAAGACCAAGATACATGCGTCCGTGGGTGCCTCGATCCTCGAACAGGTAGGTTTTAATTACCCGGTTGTGCCTGCGGTCCGCCATCACCACGAATCGTGGGACGGCACCGGATATCCGGACGGCCTCGCCGGCGAGCGTATACCGCTAACGGCGCGGATCCTTGCCGTTGCCGACACGTACGACACGCTGCGTAGCGCTCGACCGTTTCGTCCGCCTGTCACACGTGACAAGGCTCGCGAGATGATGATCGAAAAGGCCGGTGCTCATTTTGATCCAAAGGTGGTCGATGTGTTTCTCAAATTGCTTAGCGGCCTCGAAAATGAGATCGCCGAGCAGGGGCTCGCATATTCAGAAAAAACTGATGAGCGAAACATTTCGGCCGCTCCGTCGAACAGCTATGTCGAACAAATAAAGCTGGCGAATAAAGAAGTATTTACGCTCTATGAACTCGCCAGAGAGTTTGGTTCGTCGGCGAATCTCGACGAAATGCTCGCTCTCTTTACCAGCCGCATCAAGCAGCTGATACCGTTTGATACTTGTGCGGTGTATCTGCTGGATCATACGAAGAAAGTTGCCCTGGCCGCACATGTGAACGGTCTGAACTGGCAAGTCCTCGCCGGCAAGCGGATAAAGATCGGCGAAGGAGCTACGGGCGTTGCTCTTAAAAAGCGTCAAACGGTAAGCAACGTCAATCCGGATCTCGACTTTTCGCTGTCACAGCTTGAGCTAATACAGCAATATTCGACGATGGCTGCGTTGCCGCTGATGGTCGATAATGAACTGATCGGTGCCGTCTCGATTTACTCGGTCGACCTCGAAAGCTATGAGGACGAGCATCTCCGACTGCTCGAGACAGTCTCACGCATCGCCGCCGAAGCGATCGGTAAGTCGCAGCAGCACGCCGAGGCCCAGGCTCATGCACTGACCGACCCAATGACAGGGCTTCCGAATGCGCGCAGCCTCCAGATCCAGTTTGAGAAGGAGGTTGGCCGAGCCAGCCGTTTTGGCAGCACTTTTCAAGTTTTGGTTCTCGATCTCGATGGATTCAAGTTGGTCAATGATAATTTTGGACATCTGGTCGGCGACGAAATGCTCCGCGAGGTCGGTGCGGTCATACAACAACAGCTGCGCGATTACGATTTCCTGGCACGCTATGGCGGCGACGAATTTGTCGCACTGATACCCGAGACTGGGTACGATGGCGTTGTAGAGCTATGCTCGCGAATCGAATCTGCCGTGGCGGCTTTCCGGCTCCCGGTCGACGGCGGCAGATTCGCGTCGGTCGGTGTCAGTCTCGGTTCTGCCGGGTATCTGCAGAGCGGCAGCACATTTGACCAAATGATCGTAGCCGCTGACAAAGCCATGTACGCGCGCAAGTCGAGCCGCAAACTGAGCAACACTTACGAACGCAACATTCGTACCGCACCGCTGTCGGAAATCCTGGCGGGACGGCCCGATGCCGCGAACGTACGCAGCGAGACCCTCGATATGCCTTCAAACGAAGGCTTTATAATCGAACTCGACGAATCGCACATTATCTCGACCTCGTCGGTAAACTGATCTCTAACTTAGAACGCTTGGGAAAAGCGGAAATGGATCTGATCCTGCCGCAACTGGTAGGTCGCGTTCGGGCCCGTTGTTTGCGGTATAAGGAATCTTGGCGGGTTGAGCAGGCGTCCGTAGTCGATCCCAAATTCGCCGCCCACCGGCGTCTTCAGACGCAATCCGATGCCGGCCGTATGCGACCAAAGTGCACGCAGATTACGTCTGAACACATCATTGGGCGGAACGTCAGGGGGGTTAAAGATATCCCCGATTCGAGCAAATACGTTGCCGCCGTCGTAGAACGGCACGACGCGGACCGACTTCGAAATCGGGATCCTTGCCTCGAGATTGATGACCGCAAGGGCGTTGCCGCCAAACGGGATCGTGAACGGATCGAGATAGACCTGGTTGCCGGCACTATTCAAATAGGTTCCCTGTGGTACGATCACAACGCGAGGACCAGCCTCTTCAAAATCGAATCCGCGTAACGTGTTCGAACCGCCGGCAAAGAATCGTTCACTGATCGGCAGTATTCCTTCGAGGCCGGGGAACTGAGCGCTTTGAAAGCGATCTCCGGATGAGAAAACCGTAGCCAGGCCTAGGATAGCGCGACCTGCCAGCGTTGTATTTTTGAGCCACGGAAAGGTGTAATAAATATTGTAGCTCGCCTGAAACTTCTGAAAGCCGATGTTCGCACCGAGTAGCGGCAGCGAAATGTTATATTCGGCTGTAATATAGCTGCCACGAGTTGGGTCGCTGGCATTGTAACGACAGGGGTCGCCAAGTTCACCTTTGGCGATCAGATCGAGCAGCGTAAATTTGACCGAACAATTTTCCCGCGTGTCGCGAACGTATGTAAATCCAAAGCCCGAGATCCTGACACGTTTGTCTGGTTCGAGCAGATCCTTAATGAGCAAGCTGTCGATATTTGAAAGCCGCACGTCTTCAAAGCGGTATCTTGCAAACAGAATGCTGCGTTTTTTGCGGCTTAGTGTCCGACTTGTTTCGGCCGTTAGCAAAAGCCGATTTATCGTCGGGCTGCCTGCCGGACCGCCAAGCACATCGATCGGGTTGCCATCGGCGTCGATCCGCTGAACGATTCCGAACGTTCCTTTATCAAACGCCGATCGGAAAAAGCGCGTGACCGTAGCGTCCCGCTGATACTCCGCTGAGAACGTCAATGGGGCAAACCGCTTTTCGCCGTCGCGGAAAAAGCGCGGATTTATGAAATCAAATTGGACGATCTGCTGGAATTGGCTCCAACGCACCCTCGCTCCGCCCTGCCAGAGATTTCCGAGGAGGTTTACATGACGGATGTCGAAAAATCCGTTCAACCCGAGATCCGTCGAATAACCGCCGCCGTAAGTAAGGAGACGCGGTGGTTGTTCGTTGACATTGATCAGTACGTCAACAGCTTTGTCCCCCGCGGGCGTGTCGCCGGCAGGTTCCGGCTTGATCACTACCCGGTCAAATGCATCGGTCGAATATAGGCTAAGTTCGCTGCCATAAACATCAGCAGCACGTAGAAAGGCTCCCGGCTTGAGCGTTGCAGCTTTAAGGATCGCACCACTTTTCGTCTTTTTATTGCCACTGACCAGCACGCGGTTTATGACCACCCTACGTCCTTCGGTCTCGACACGCAGTTCGACCTTGATCTCGTGCTTTGTTTCGCCAACTACGGCTGGCGAGTCGATGATTGCCGATGTGATGCGTGCGTCATAAAATCCCGCGTTTGAATAAATCTCGGAGATCTTGCGAACTGCATTTCTGACTCTTGCTCGCGAATACGTCAGACCGGCAAGCTTCGGCAGCTCACGTTTCAACTCGTCACTCGAAATGGCGTTATTCCCGACGATATTAACACTCGCGACCATCGTCGGAGCACCTTCGTCGACCTGAAACGTTATGATCAGGTCTTCGCCGTTCGGCGAAACACCTTGATTGACGCGGACCTGTGCGTCGCGGTAACCGAGTTCGTTCATCAATGAGCGAATGGTGGCCGCGTCGCGTTCGAGAATGTTGAGGCTGGTAAAGCCGCGGCCGTAACCGAGAACGGGAATAATGCCGAGAGCATTGGCTTCCTGCGACTCAAAAACTGTACGTATCTCCTCGATCGGCAATCGGTCGGTGCCGCGAATCCGGAGACTTACGAGCCTGAGCCTGCGGTTTTCGTTGAGACGGTAGATGACGTTGACAGTTCGACCCCTGAGGTCCGAACTGCCGAGCGACGAACAGACAAATTCCGTATTATTCGGCACGGCCGTTCCGTCCAAATTTAACGGTGGGTCGACCGAGCAGACAGGCGAGACATCGGCAAAGAAATAGCCTTTTTCCTGAAAATAGTTTTCGAGTCGCCGCTCACCTTCGACGATCGCGGCAAAGTCGAGCGTTCCCTCACGCTTGATCGGCAGCAGGCGGTTGAGTGTCGAATCGCCGACCTTTAGCTTTTCCGATTCGACGGATACCTTAACGACCGGGCCGACCTTTCCGTCAAGCTCGATCGATATCGTATCTGCGTCGCTGTCATAACTGACCTTCGGGTCGTCAAGCTCGGGGGCGGCAAAGTCCTTTTTGCGTAAATAGTTCCGGATCGAGGCTATGTCATTTGTTAGTTTTTCACGAGTAAACCTCGATCCGGGCTGGAGTTTGATCTCCTTTTGCGGTATCGGTTCAGCGAGACCGTCGATCCTTACTACGAACGCCGCGATCTTTGTCTGAGCATTCGGTGACACCTTAAAGACAACGTCGACAGCATTTGAGCCGGCTATCGGCTTTTGTTCAAACGTCACCTCCGAACGATAGAATCCGTGCTCGCGAAGATAGTCGAGGATCTGGTCCGCATTGTTGCTGAGCGACTGTTCAGTGATCGCCGTTCCGGGTTCAAGCAGGTTGAGCTTAAAGAGCAGTTCCTGTTCGGTCACAAGTCTTTTCGCCGCGTCGTCTAGCAGGATCGAGACCTTTTGCACGAGCGGTTTTAGTCGTATCAGGTATGTCAGATCGACCCCGCCGGTATTGTTGAGCTCCGCCGAAACCTGGACCAGTGAGACCTTTTTTGTCTTATAGACCGCCTGGATCGAATCGTGGATCTTTGCCGTTGAGTAGGTTGCCCCGATGATCTCTTTAATGATCCCGCGGTAGTTCTCCGCCGCTGGCGGGTTTATGTCGGTTTCGTTGAACGTGATGTCGACCTTGTCGATTCGCATCCGTTCGTATTTATTCTGGGCGGTCGCGGCACCCGTCAGAATCGTCAGTATCGCGAGCAGTAATGCCATCGAACAGGCAAACGGAATAACGCCGGGTCGCGTGTGCCCGGACGTTCTGATCGGTTCGGTTTGCTTGATGCTATTCATTTACCAAATATCTGCAATACTCAAAAACGCTTTCTGAACCGAATCTCAAAACTAAAATTGTCGCGATTTCGCGTAACGTTCGTCAATGATCGTTGTTCATAAAGAGCAACGAACGAAAGCTTGTTCGACACGCGATACTCGAGAGCCAACACCTGATTCTGATCCTGCGAAAGATTGGTCGAGTACGTTACGCGTAAGTTGTTGTTTATTTGCCGCCCGACGGTCAGTCTCGCCGATGGGTTTAGCTGCTGTCCCGAAATGATCGGGTCGATCTCAAAAACATTAAGCCCAAACAGCTTGTCGGTTGCCCGCCTAGCGGGGTTGTTGATGATCGAATCGGTCAGAATCTCGGCCGCCGTGTTTATGCCGGTCTGAGCAAGCGTCGGGATGCCGCCGGCGGTGTTCGTAAGCGAACCGGTCGTGATCAGTGAGACGACGTCCGCCTGCGGCAAGGCCGGGCTCGACCGAAGCGTCGCCGAGAGCTGCTCGGTGTCATTTAGCGGGCCGGAAAGATTAATAAAGATCTGGTAACCACCGATCTCGGTCTCCGCCTGAAGATTGATGATCGGTTCGATGTCAGTGTCGGGGGGGAATTCGAGTACTCCGCGTTGAACCTCGTATCGATCCTTTCGATAAAGCAATGTGCCGCTATTCGCGGTAATGCGACCTGATAACCGCGGATTATCTGAATCGCCGGCAAGGGTCAATGCGACAGAAGCGGTGAGGTCGGCAATGTTGTTTTTTACAACAAGAGCGTCCCGGCCCTCGATCACAAGGTCAAATCTGACCGGCAAACCGGACGAAGGGCCCGAGGACAACTTCGTGTCACGCCGCCCGCCGACGATTGTCGCCAGTTCGATATCTTTAGAGTAGAGGCTGCGCTTTGCAAAAACGCGCCCGGCGATCGTCACCTGCAGATCGCCTGTCTGCCGGACGCCTGAGATCTCCAGACGGGCATCACCGGTCGTAATGAAATCAGCTGGCAACGGCACGGTCACATTATCGCCGTTGACACTAACGCGAAATGCTCTTACCGAAATACCTTCGAGCTGGGCGCCGCCCGATCCGTTAAATTTTCCACCGCCCAAATATCCGGATGCCTCTTCGATCTCGGCTTGGTTAGCCGTGAATATTACACGAGTTTTGACCCGGTCAAACGTCAGTCTGTCTGAGCCGATAAATGTGGCAATTGCGGCATTTTCGGTCTGTGCCGTGCCTGTCAGGCGGGCGGTCACGTTCGGTCCCGCATAGCGCACGGCAACGTCGGCGAATCCGGCAAAGAATATGTCGGTTTTTGCCAGATTGAGCAGGTTCAGGTTAATGCGACCATCGACCGAGAGGCTGTTCACACCGTCGTCGGTCAACGCCTTGACGCCGCTGATCTTCATATTCGAACCGCCGCCCGAAAATCGAGCACTTACAAAATCGACCTCGCGAGTATTGAACCTGATCATGATCGGTTCGGACGCGGCGAGCGGCGTGTCCTGGACGTTCAGCGCCAGCTGCGTAAACTGAGCCGTGCCAGTCAGATTTGTTCTCGTAAATTCAAACTCGCCCTTGTCATTTCGCTTTCTAAGTTCGCCGCCAAACTCGATACGGCCGGTGCCTGTTCCGGTGATCGGCACACCCTTGAGTTGTGGAACAAAAGCGAGAAAAGGTGCGATCGGCGTCTGGTCGAATATCGTCGTAACGTTGAACGGCATCGTTTCGTTGCCAAATTGGAGCGTTGCGTCGAAGACCTGTTGACGGCCTTCTAGCGTTGCGATCATGTTCGCGGTCAGTATTTGGTTCTGAGTTTTTCCGCTCAGCAGTACTTCGCCAAAAGGATTTTCACCGATCGTTACATCGTTCGCTTTTCCGTCAAATGTGATCTGATATGTAGATGGCCGGTCCGAGACCCCGACCGCCTTTGCGGTCAGATCGACCAGACCCGTGATCGTCGGGATGCCGTCATTTTTTGGAAAGACCGCAAGTACAAGCGGTAACGGAACGCTCTTGCCGGTAAAGTCAAGATCAAAAGCTGTTGACTGTCGATCGTAAGTGCCCTTGACGGAAACGATACCGTTGCCGACCTTGATCTCACCGTATTCAAGTTCGACCAGCGTGCCCTTGAGCACCGCCTTGGCCCTGAGATCGTCGAAATCCTGTCCGGCGATCGTACCCTTCGTCGAGGCCAGATCAATATCACCCTGAGCCTGATTTGGCAGGCCGATGATGTTGATACTGCCCGAGGTTTTGCCGTTCAGGTCGCTGATCCGTTCCGGCAGATCGATCGGAAGTGCGGCAAGCAAATTACCTGCATTAACGCCGTTTAGTTTGGCTGCAACCGTGACGTTATTAGCTCCACCATACGGGATGAGCACCCTGAAATCAGCTGTTCCGCCTCCAGCTTCGATAAGTTTTCCGTCCCTCAGTTCGATGCCCGTCGGGTCGACAAAGATATTTGCCGCAACGCTGCCGAGCGTGCGTTTTCGCATTATTATCGTCTCAAGCGACGCTCGGCCATTGACCGTCGGATCGTAAAGATTACCAGTAACGGTGCCGTCAAACGAGAGGTTGCCGGCAAACTCGACATGTAGCGAATTGAGCTGTTCCTCAAGGTCGGATGAAATGCCGGTGACTCTGATGAGGCGGTCGATCTCGCTGGCATCGGTCGAACGTAGTGCGAGAGCTAGGTTTGATTGGTTATCACGCAGATCAAAGCGGCCCGTAGCCGTCAGTTCGCTCTTGCCGGTAAAAAGCTTGGCCAGTGTGACATCAAAAAGGCCGTTGACCGCGGTCAGTTCTACATTGCCGTTTACAGGCACGAGGCCGCGTTCGGCGTTACCGGCGTTGGCGGTGATCTCGGCGATGAGTTTGCCCGACGTCGTTCGGTAGTCCGTTCCATTAAATGTTAGGTTGGCAGAGCCGGTCGTGCTGCCCTCGATCGGGATCACGCGTCCGCTCTGCATTGCGGCGAGTTTTGAAAGGTCAAGGCCCGAGAACGTCGCGTCGATCCGCGATTGTGAACGGGCGTTTAGTGCGATCGAGACCGAGCCGTTGACATCGCCTTCCATAACCTTGGCGGTCAGTTCATCGACGAGCACACGGTCATTATTTATCGCAACCTTGGCGGTTGCCGAACCGAGCGATACCGAGCCGACCATGCCGCCGCCGATGCTCATATCGGCGGTCGCCCGATAACGGCCGGACGGTTCGAGCACGTAGACCGGCCGTAAGATCTTGACGCCATCGAGCGTGCCGCCTTCGGGCAGGTTGCCGCTCTTGGTGAGGGCAACCGTTCCGGCGTCAATGTCATTCGAGCGTCCCTCGACCGTACCTTTGCGGATCGTCAGCCGCACGCCGGCGATATTGAGGCTGCCAAGGACCGCCGATCCCGTGTCGATGCGCGCGACACGCAACTTATCAGCATAGATCAGCGTTCCTGCGGATGTATCTTCCACCGTGACCAACGGTGTTTCCAGCCCATCGATGCGTGTACCGTCCTGATCGAGCCGTTCGGCCCGTGCTCCGCTGGCGGTCAGCGTTGTTCTGCCGCGCTGAGCGTCAACAGTCAGTTCTTTGGCACTTAAATTCTTGAGCTTTGCACCTTTCGCATCCGCGGTGTCCGAACGCAGATCCTGAGTAATCACGTTCGTCTTGCCGTTAGCGGTCCTGACACGCAAATTACGTCCGGTAATGCGGTCAAGCCGATAGTCGGGCGTTACAAATGAAGCAGTCGATATATTAGGTGACGAAAGTTCGAGTCCGCCATTCGGCAAGCTAAGCCTGATGTCCCGGGCCCGCATTTCGTTGAAGACAAGGTCCTCGACCGAAAATTTCTTCGCGCTGCCGCTGCCGACCTCGGCACGAAACTGACGGTCTTTGTATTCCGCCATTGCGTCCGAAAGAAACAGGCCGCCGAGCGAAAGCGTGGGTGATTTTGCGGCGATCGCCTGCAGTTCGCCGACCCAGCGAAAGTCGGTTCCTGTCCCGCGTACGTTTCCCGTTAGTTTTGGAAAATCGACCTGAAAATCCTCAAACGTGAGCATCTCAGCCACGGCCGTGCCGTCGGCGGTGTAGTTCGAATTGGTGCCTTCGACCGTCGCGGCGACATTTGGAGCTTTCAGGTAAACGCCGCCCGCCCGTATCGCGTCCGCGTCCGCTTTGCCCTCGACGCGGTAAGTTTCGCCCTCGCCCGTGACGCGGCCTGAAAAATTGCCAACGCCGCGAAGTGCCGTTGCGGGAGACATGATATTCGAGATCTGTGTGATGTCGACCGTTGATTCGACGTTTAGATCGTACTTGGGCTTTGCCCAATCGCGTATGGTCCCTGTCAGCGACGCGTCGCCGACGGGCGTGTTCAAACGCAGGTCCGTGATATCCGCTCCACTGTTAAAGGCAACGCCGATCGCTCGCAGGCTAATGTTTTCGACCGCACGCTCGTCGTAAACGAAATTAGAGTCTTTCGAATATATGTCGAACTTGAAACGTCTTTCCTCGCCGGCGGTCTCGGGTGTGAGCGAAATGACGATGTTCTTGCCGTCCGCCGCGATCCGGCGGGAAAGATCCCCGAAATGGATCACGCTGTCCGTTATATTGACCGATGCCGAATCGTATCGAAAATTTACCGCCGAGCCCTTTTCATCTTCGATAAACTTCAGATTAGAGAAGTTCGAGCGGCCATTTTCGTCAAATTTTACCCACACCTCGGCACCGCTAATGTCTGTACTGTCGATGCTAATATCACGGCTAAGCCGCCAGGCGAGCACATCGACCATCGTCAGGCCGAGCCGCATGTCACGTACCGTAGCCAGCTTTTCGCCTGTGATCTTATCTTTGAAAACCGCGTTGCGTAGATCCACCTCGAGCGGTGCGACCGTCACACGGAATGTTTCCGCTTCGAACGCGACGCCCATTCCCGAGAATTTTGATACCAGCTGATCACGGACGTAGTTTGAAAAGACGCCCGTCTGATAGAGCACGACGGCGACTATCGCGACAATTAATGCGATGATCGCGGCTGCTCCGACGCCCGTGAGAGCACGGCGACGCGTGAACAGCCGACGGCCGCTCGGTGCGATCTCGTCTGCACCGGGCTCTTCCGCTTCGACCTTTTCAATATCGCTAGCTGCCATTAATAATTTCGCCGACTAATCGCTTGATCCAAGACTTACGGTTTCGACTATCTCCAACCCGAAACCATCGATCGCCCCAAATTTTGGCGGATGATTCGTCAAAAGTTTGATCTTTTGCAAGCCGAGGTCTTTGAGGATCTGGGCACCGATGCCGTAATCATGTTGCTTGCCATAGCCGGTTTCACGCTTGGCGGTCCGAAAGTCAACCCCCGCGTTCTGCATCAACGCGTAGGTCTTGAGTTGATTTGCCAGATCGAGGTTGTTTTCACGCTGCCGAAGATAAAGAACAACGCCGCATCCGGCCTGGGAGATCGCCCGGAGCGACGCACGCATCGCTGTCGACGCTTCGCCGATGGTTGACCCGAACATCGCAAACGTAATGTTCTCAGTTTGGACGCGCACGAGCGGTGCATCAGTTGTCCTGGAAACATCGCCCATCGTCAGTGCGACGTGAACCTCTTTATTAACAATGTTTTCATAGAGCATTGCACGCCAAGTGCCGAATTCGCTTGGCAGTTCGCTCTCGGCGACAAGCCGAACAAGCGTCTCTTTTTCAACGCGATAGCGGACGAGATCCGCGACCGAGATTATTTTGAGGCCGTGAATCGCTGCAAATTCGGTCAGCTGCGGCATCCGGGCCATCGTGCCGTCGTCGTTCATGATCTCGCAGATGACCGCCGCTGGACTGAGGCCGGCGATCTTTGCGATATCGACGCTCGCCTCGGTCTGGCCAATGCGGACGAGCACGCCGCCGCGTTTTGCTCTCAAAGGAAAGACGTGGCCCGGACGAGCAAGATCGGAGGGTCCTGACGTTGGGTCGACCGCGGTCAAGATCGTTTTGGCACGGTCCGCCGCCGAGATGCCGGTCGTTACGCCCTCGCGGGCCTCGATCGATATCGTAAATGCCGTTCCCATGCTCGACGTATTTTCCGATGTCTGTGGAAAAAGCTGCAGTTCGTCGCAACGTTCCTCGGTCAGCGGCATACAGATCAAGCCGCGGCCGTGTTTGGCCATGAAGTTAATGATCTCGGGCGTGACCTTTTCGGCGGCGCAAACGAGGTCTCCCTCATTCTCACGGTCTTCGTCGTCAACGATTATTATCATTCTACCGTCACGAATGTCGCGTGCGGCATCTTCGATTGTGGATAGGGACATCTGTTTGAATTGCAATTACCGACTGTGTCCGGCAGCACTCTGTTTTCTAGATTTTAACGGAATATGGGCCTTATTGCGAACAATATTATGGTATTCGAACCCCAACGAAATTCACCGCCGAACGCGGCAAAGTGCGTCGCACGTTTGTCTTTGTGGATTATGTTGCCAAAATAGCAGTTTATGCCGCTTTCGCGACCCGAGAACACCGCCAAATTAAAATTTATTCTGCACGGACTTTTTCTCGTCTCCGGCAGCGTCACGGTGCTCATCGGCCAATTGCTGCCGATAATGGCACGGCAATATCAACTCAACGACCTGCAGGTCAGCCTTTATTTCCCGTCGCAGTTTGTAGGCTCACTGGTGGGTACGCTGCTTACGAGTCGCTACTCCAAAAAGAACCGCTTTATTTCGGCATCTATCGCGGGAGCAATGTTGATGGCCCTCGGACTTGTTTTGATGAATGTAGACTCATTTGCCGTCTCCTTGATCGCGTTTCTTCTCAATGGTGTTGGTATCGGACTAACGTTGCCAGCGATCAATATGACGGTGCTCGAACTGAGCCCGCTGAAGACCGCTTCGGCCCTCAGCCTGCTTAATTTCTTTTGGGGCGTCGGAGCGATCATCTGCAAACCCTTCGTCGATATGACCAGCCGCGGCAATGATATCCTGATCACGACACTGATACTCACTGCCCCGATGCTCATTGCGGCCGCAGTACTTTATTTTCAACCGACGCGGGTGATCACTGTTTCAGGCTCGGCCGAATCAAAGGCGGGCGCAGCACGATCACCGATCTGGACGCTGCCAATGGCCTGGGCGATCGCGTTGTTCAATTTTGTTCACGTTGGTTTTGAAAGCGGCATGGGCGGTTGGCTGACGACCTATTCGGAACGGATCGATCAGGCGAACGTCGCCCACTGGCTGTCGCCAACGCTGCTTTATTTTCTGTTTTTTGTCGCGGGCCGCGGAGTTGCTCCGCTTTTGTTTCGCTTCCTGAATGAGAACCGGATGCTGATGCTGGGGTTAATCGTTGTACTCGGTGGAATGGTCCTAACGGTTACCGCAGATTCCACAACAGTACTCAGTTTGGGATCCGCAATAGCTGGATTTGGTACCTCGTGGATATTTCCGACAAACGTCTCGCGCTTCTCAAAAACATTCGGCCCGTCAGCAACGAGACGTGCGACACCGCTCTTCATCCTCGGCACGCTCGGTGCCGCATCATCAACCTGGCTGATCGGCTTCGTATCCAATCAAACCGGCGATCTCCGCTCAGGCATGTACGTACTTGTAGTAAGTGTGATCCTTCTGATCGCTCTTCAGATCGGGCTGAGTCTGAGATCTAATTCCGAAATTAGCGAGTGACCATGTTCGTGAACCCTACAACTTGTCCTTAAAAAATCCGATAACTAGCGCCCATGCGTCGCGAGCGGCAGTTTCGTCGTAGACCTCAGGGCGTGTGTTGTTAAAGAACGCGTGATCGGCGTCGTATTTGACCGAGTGGATCGGCAGTTCGAAGCGTTCGGCGGCATCCTCGAGGGCGGCGATCTTCTCCGTATTGATCCACTGGTCCCGGATGCCCGATATGAAAATGGTCGGCGTCGTTAGTTTTTGCAGGATCTCTTCTTCGGGAATGTCACCGTAGAACGGAGCTGCGGCGCTGATGCCTTCGAGTTCGCAGGCGGCTCGCAGGGCAAAAGTCCCGCCCATGCAGTAGCCAGAGATGCCAAAGTGCGAAATCCCGTAGGAAAGTCCCGCGGCGTCGATGGCGTTCTTAATGGTGTCGAGTCCGTCATCGATAGCGAGCCCATGCATCATCTTTGAGGCCTCGTCCGGGTCGCCCGCGACCATGCCGCGGTACAGGTCGGGGGCGATGGCAATGAAACCCTCTGACGCATAGCGTCCCGCAATGTCCTTTATATGGTCGTTCAGACCCCACCATTCGTGGATAAGTATGACAGCCTTGTCCGTATCGCTTTCCGGTAAAGCAACATACGCTCCCGTAATGCCGTTTGCCGTTTCGAAAGATGACGATTCTGTTCTGATCATTTGATTGCCTCCTCGCTATTCCTCAATTCTACCGCATCCTTCTGCAGTTGCCACGTGTAACGGTCGAAGACCTTGGCACCATCGATCTTTTCCAACGGCGGCTTGAGGGCCGCGAATGTTCCGACAAGAACCGCGAAGAAGTTGATATCTGGCCCGTTGAACCGGTCGGCCGCGATATTGAGAATGTCATTCGTTTTGAGGTCGCCGGAGTTCTTAAATCTACCGCTCGGCCTGGTTTCCAGAAACATTACGTGCATCGGGATCTCCGGCAGCAATTCGACACGCTTTCGAACGAGATAAATGGCCGTGATCTCTTCGAATGTGCTCAGTTTGACCGGTACCATATCGATGATCGCCTGCGGCAGTGTGTGAACTTCAAACTGATCTGTAGGCAGTACGACCGAACGCTCCTTCTTCGCCTGTTCCAACATCTCGTATTGTTTCTCAGCTCCGTCTGCGTGCTTCTTTGCCTCTTCGAGTCTCCCTTTACTGCGAAGAAACTGAAACGAGGACTCACTTGAAACGAGCTTGTATGTCTTGTCGAATTCGACAGCTCTTTCAAGGTCCGTCAGGCCCTGTTCGTCATCCAGGGCCAGACGAGTGCATCCGAGGTTATACCAAACCAAGGAGCTCTCCGGAAACTTCTCCGCCGCCGCTTCTAGCAACGGCAATGCAGCCTCGGTATTGCCCATTTCGGAAATACGCATGGCAGCCTCGACGGCTTCTTCGGCGGTCAAGTCACCCTCCTCAGATTTTGCATCGAGTTCATCAATGCGCTTTTGAGACTGCTGAAAATGTTCGTGTCTGGATTTCCACTGGATGGCGGCCTGTTCCTCCCAAACGGAGTCGAACGCTGTGACAAAGCCGTCCATCGACGAACCGACAAAATGATCCGCTGCTGTGAGCCTGGGCGGTTCAGGAACCGGGGGTACCTGAAGACCATTCCAGTAACCGATTTCGCGGAGTCGATCCGCCAGTGAAGGGTGCGTATCGCCATAGTCGGTTGGTATCTCGAGGGCTTTCGTCAGTGTTTCGCGAGCACGGAGGGGATCGACAAATGCCAGGGCACCCAGCATACGCGAGAACATCCTTTCAGAGGGAGTGTCAGCCTTGAGATTCTCTTCATGGATGTCTTTCCAAAAAGTCGCCTGCACCTCGGCCTCGCGTGTCCAGATGGATATAAGCGACTCCCCCACCGCGGTCGCTCCGACCAATTGCACCGCGTTTTGGTCCGCCTCGCGTTCGTGGTTTCTCATCAGTACGAATGAATAAGCGGTAAAATATGGGAAGTACCAGTTAACGAACTTCTTATATAGTGTGTCGAACTTGTGCTCCGACAACTCCTGCGCGTCGATGAACTTTTCCCAGGCGTCGCCGACCTGATATGCCCATTTGGCAAATGCACCGTGCTTGCCGGAAATGTGCCCTATTTCGTGTACGACGACCGCTTTGAACTGCTCAAGTGAAAGAGCTTGCATCAACGGTAGGCCGACCAGCAGGAACACTTTTCGTCCGAATATCCCAAAACGCGGGAGCGTTACCACCGCGGCGTTGAAATCGTCGGTTACAAGTACCTGGTCCGGCATCCTTGAGGAAAGTGCTAACGACGTCTCACGGATAAATTCGAAAAGCTCAGGGGCCTGTTCGGCGGTTAGCGGCATTCCGGGTGGCTCAGGAACCTTTGCAGTCATCGCCTTGACTGCTCCTCCAATAAAGCCAAAAAAGATGCCAATGCCCGGAAGCACCAACCACCAGAGTTTCAACGTCAGAAGGAGAATACGGAACGTTTCTTCCGGCGCGAAGATCAGGCCCATGATGATGACCAGCGGCGGTATCAGGAACATCAGGACAAGTCCGACGAAATATGCGTATCCAAGTGCGGTCAAACCGAGGACCTTATATTCATAAGAACGCGGGTTCGACGCGGCGTACTCCTCAAGACGATGAATAAGAGTGACAGTTTGCTCGTAGTTCATGGGATGGCGACCACTGCTAATTTGTGCGAGCAATGTAACAAATTTCGAACGGAAAATAAAGAGAAAAATCGGTATAAAAGCTAATCCGTTATTAGTCGATACAGTCTGTATAAAAAAGGGCCGCGATCCGTGCGGATCGCGGCCGTCAATGGTAAGTTATATTCCAATTCTATTAGAAGAAGCGAACCGAATAGCTGAACCGGAAATTTCGGCCTTGTTCAGGAGCGAGATCCTTGATGAACGAGAGATGGTTCCGGTACAGCCGGTCGCCCAAATTGGACGTACTCACCGAGAAAGTATGGGCAGAGTGCTGACGGGCGATCGTGTAAGACGCATTTACGTTAAACAGCTGATAGCCGTCGGTTGGGGTCTCAAGCGTGAATACGTCACCGGTTTTTCGCGCACCGGTAAAGATCGCTTCGGGCCGAACGGACAGGCCCTTGTACCTAAAATCGACACCCGCACGCAAACGCATCGGTGTAATACGCGGCAAAGGGATATCGCCATCACGCAATTTAGCACTGACATAATCGGCTGAGACAAACGCACCGAGCCAATCTTTGATATCGACATCAGCTGAGATGTCGGCCCCGATGAATCTAGCGTCACTCTGCGAATATGCCCCGATCGGCAAATTGTCTTCGACATCGATATTGCCGTCGCCGTCCAGATCTTGAGGTGAAAGAAATACAAAATTATCGATGTTGTACATGAAGAAGCTGCCGTTTAGGCGAAACCGCTTCAGCTGCTGACGAAGACTGAGTTCGATACCATTCGAACGCTCGCGCGTAAGTCCCTGATCACCGATTTCAAAAGTGACTGTACCGATATGTGCACCGTTGTTATAAAGCTCTTCGAGCGCCGGTGCGCGATACGCACTAGTGAAGTTGGCGATGAACGCAGAGCCTTCCCATAAGCGAATGCGAGCTGCGGCGGCACCGGAAAATCCTGTGAAATCGCGATCTGCGTATGCCGCCGAGTTTACGGGGCGATAGTTGTTGTTCTCTACACGGCCGCCAAATTGGAACGAGACGCGGTCAAAACTGAGTTCCTGCAATCCGAAGACTGAGAAATTGTTGTGACGTACACGACCATCGATGAGCTGTTCGGCACCCTCGGTCAAATAACTACGGCGATAGCCTTCGAATCCAAACTGGCCCGAGAGCTGCTTGTAATTCGTCTGTGTAAACGCCGCCCGGTACGAAAATGTATCGTTGAAAAAATTGGTCGCGGTCGTATCGACGGCATCAGCGGTCTCGATTTCTTCGTGACGGTAAGTTGTAAAATCGACGTAAAAATTGCCCTGTCGGATCGGTCCCTTCACATCCTTGAATCCGCCGCGCACGCGATAATTGTTTCGTCGCATACGCAGATCGATCTGTTCGTCCGGCGGGTCCGGCAGGGTGTCGGCAAATCGGTCGCGAATCGCGAAAATATCGTACTGGCATACGGGATCGCCTCCGCGTGCCGCCACCGGGCACGGATTGCCGTTGCCGTCGCTGAGTAACTCGCCGGACTCGAAAAGCGGAGCGTATGGAACACCATAACGCCTGCGGTCAAGACCGAACGAACCAACTACAAACCCCTTGTCGGCATAGTAGCCTACACTCGTGTTTCCGCCCCAGGAACGGGACGACGAATTTGGAATACGGCCGAGCGGAGTGCGGAAATCGCCCTCACGCATGGTGTTGCCGTTGCCGTTGAAAAGGAACTTCTTATAACCGTATTCGAGGCCGCCGGAGATGCCGCCCTGGCGATTATTGGTCGCTCCGACGCCGCTGAAGTAACCCCGTACGCCCGGGTGAGGATCGCCCTCGTCTGACGTGACGGCGTTGACCACTCCGCCGATAGCGTTCGAACCATAGAGCAACGTTGCCGGCCCTTTGATAACTTCGAGACGTTCGAGGTTCAATGTGTCAACAGGTTCGCCGTGGTCGCCGGATTGTGATGCGAGCGAGCCGTTACGCGTACCGTCCTGAAGGACCAAGACGCGGTCACCGTCAAATCCGCGGATGACGGGACGCGATGTGCCGGGTCCGAAAGAGCGTTTGCCGACGCCGGCCTCGCGTTCGAGCACCTCGCCGATCGACGTGCTTGCCTGTTCGAGGATGCGCGTCGAACCGACAGAACTTACGGACTGAAACGACTCAAAGACCGATTCTTCAGTACCGCTGGCGGTAACGGTGACCTGAGCCTGCAGAGCGTTAATGCTCAGTGAAAAATCCACAACACCATTTGCTCCTGCCGAAAGGACGATATTCTGAACCTGATCGGCGAAACCATCGACGTGGGTCACCAATGTATATCGCCCGGGGGGAACGTCCGTGAATTCGAACCTTCCTTGGTCATCGGTCTCGACGGAACGCCTAAGCTGTGTGATCTGGATCGATACATTAGCAACCGGAAGCGAATTGATCTGGCCGGTAACTTTGCCGGTGATCTTACCACCGGTTTGAGCCAGCGCAGCCGCCGCGAGCAAAATAATGAGAATAAGAGGAGAAAAAGTTTTGTTCATTTTGTACATAAAAAAGCCAGCATAATTAAACACTGATATTAACCAGTCGGGATGAGAGGCGGTGAGCGGTTTTTAATGAACGGCTGTTTTCGAAAAATGAACGGTCACAGGGCGACGATGGTGCAACTTGCAGTAAAAGGTCACGAGTGACAAAATTTGAATCATATTCCCGCGTTTTGCGTAGTACCTACTTGGTACATTATTTCGCCGCCCTTTCAGGAGAAACATCCGATGCTTAATCGCATATCCGCCGTACTTATAATCGTCTTGCTATCTACCGCCGTTTTCGCCCAGTCTAAATCGAAACCGAGCGACAAATTTCGTCAGCTTGAAGAAAACCTGCCGACGCCAAATGAACAGCGAGCCGCCTCCGGGGCTCCGGGAAAAGGATATTGGCAGCAGCGCGCCGATTATGTCATCGATGTGGAGATCGACGACACGAACCAACGGCTGACGGGCAAAGAAACCGTTACTTATAAGAATCTGTCGCCGGACACGCTGAACTACATCTGGTTGCAGATCGATCAAAATCTCTTTTCTAAAGATTCAGACACGGTCCTGACGCAAACGGCACCGGATCTGAACACAATGCCGCTCAGCCGGATCGAGCAACTTGCCGTACGCGATTATGACGGAAAGGTAAATATCACATCCGTACGTGACGGTGCCGGCAGACAGCTGACGGCAACGCTGAACAAGACAATGATGCGCATCGACCTGCCCGCTCCGCTTGCATCAGGGCAGAGTTTTGTTTTCTCTGTCGATTGGAGTTATGCGATCAACAACAATCGCGTCTATGGCGGACGAGCCGGCTATGAGTTCTTTCCGGTCGACGGCAACTACATCTACGAGATGGCTCAGTGGTTTCCGCGAATGGCCGCGTATAACGACGTCAGTGGTTGGCAGCACAAGCAGTTTCTCGGGTCGGGCGAATTTACACTGGAATTTGGCGACTATCTGGTTCGCATCACCACGCCCAACGACCACGTCGTGTCGGCCACCGGCGTATTGCAAAATCCTTCGGTTGTCCTTACGCCAACGCAGATCCAGCGGCTGAAACAGTCGGAAACGGCAAAGGAGCCAATCAAGATAATCACGCAGGACGAGGCGACCGCGAACGAAAAGAGCAAGCCAACGGGCAAGAAAACCTGGGTCTTTAAGGCCGACAACGTCCGCGATTTTGCGTTTGCCGCATCGAGAAAATTCATTTGGGACGCTCAGGGCCACAACGTAAACGCCAACAAAGTGATGGCGATGTCGTTCTATCCGAAAGAGGGCAATCCGCTCTGGGAAAAATACTCGACACAGGCGATCATCCATACGCTAAATGTCTATTCCCGTTATTCCTTCGACTATCCGTATCCGGTTGCGCAGAGCATCAACGGGCCGGTCGGCGGTATGGAATATCCAATGATCTGTTTCAACGGCCCGCGGCCGCTGCCCGACGGTACGTATTCAGCAGGGACGAAATACGGCCTGATCTCGGTCATTATCCACGAGGTCGGCCACAATTATTATCCAATGATCGTCAATTCTGATGAGCGGCAATGGACGTGGATGGACGAGGGGTTAAATACGTTTCTGCAGTATTTGTCAGAGCAGGAATGGGAAAAGAACTATCCGTCAGGACGCGGCGAACCGGCTCGGATCACCGATTATATGTTGTCGGAGAATCAGGTGCCGATCATGACAAATTCCGAGTCGGCCCTTCAGTTTGGCAATAACGCCTACGGCAAGCCCGCGACCGCGTTGAACATTCTTCGCGAAACGGTCATGGGCCGTGAGCTGTTCGATTTTGCGTTCCGGGAATATGCCTTACGTTGGAAATTCAAACGTCCGATGCCGGCTGATTTCTTTCGTACGATGGAGGACGCGTCTGGCGTCGATCTCGATTGGTTCTGGCGCGGGTGGTTTTACACCACGGACCACGTCGACATCTCGATCGATAACGTTCGCCTGTTTCAGATGAACACGCGCAATCCTGAAGTCGAAAAATCACTCCAGCGCGAGCAGGAGAAAGCTCAGCCGCGAACTTTGTCACAACAGCGGAACGAGGCACTGCCAAAAAGGCTTGATCAATACCCGAGCCTGCGCGATTTTTATAACGATTACGACCAGTATCGCGTTACAGACAGTGAAAAGGAACAGTATCAGACGTTTCTGTCCGGCCTCGGCGAAAAGGAAAAGGCACTGATCAATCAGAATCTGTACTTTTACGTCGTCGACCTTAAGAACATCGGCGGACTCGTCATGCCGGTGATATTTAAGGTCGAATATGTGGACGGATCGAGCGAGGAGATCCGAATACCGGCGGAGATATGGCGTTATAACAATTTCGACGTTTCAAAACTGATCGTCACGCGCAAAGAAGCCAAGGCTATCGTGCTTGACCCGAATCTTGAGACGGCCGATGCCGATCTTAGCAACAATTTCTTCCCGCGGCGTGCCGTGCCGACACGCTTTGAGGTCTTTACTCAAGGCCGGGGACGCGGATTTGGAGGCCAACAGGGCCCGAACCCAATGCAGCAACAGCGGCAGCAGACAACTTCGCCGAAACCATAACACTTTCAAATGAAAATACTCAGATCAGTTCAAATATTATTGCTCTTCATGCTAGCGTCGACGGGCGTGTGGGCTACCGGAGCCCACAATTTTCACACCAGTTTGACGCGGATCGATTTCAAAAAGGACGACAAGGTACTCGAGATATCGACGCAACTTTTCAAACACGACCTGTTACCGTTGCTTGAAAAAAAGTTGGGGAAGCGGGTCGAACTAGATCAGACACCAGGAATTGATGCAGTAATATTCGAATACCTTAACGCTAATTTCGTGCTGACTGACAAAAGCGGCGAAGTTAAAAAGCTGGTCTGGGTCGGAATGGAAGCCGATGTCGAATCGGTCCGTGTATTTTTCAAAACTGATTCGGCAAATGGCCCAGACGGCTACAGCCTTCGAAACACGCTCTTTTTTGAGAGCTTTCCTGAGCAGTCAAATCTGGTGATCTGCCATTTCAACGGCAAGAAGGCCGATCTCGCGTTTAAGGTTGGCGATAAGACGAAAACGATCACTGCAAACAAGCGGGAATCGACAAAATGACCTGACCGGCGTCAACCAGACGCCGGAGCATCCTACAATTTCAACAATTTCGTTCTCAGTATTTTTGATTGAAGGCGGCTTGACGCGTGCTCTTCGCCGTTGGTCAGCGTGACGTGGTATGTGCCGCCGGGCATCGGGTGAATGGTCGTGATCATCGACTGGTTCGCCAGCGTGCCGCGAGAAAGGCGGACGAACTGACGCGGGTCGAGACGCAGTTCGAGGTCCTTGAGACGGTAATTAATGACGTACTTTTTGTTTTGCGCCGTCGTAATGTGGAGCAGTTCGCCGTCTGCGACGATCGAGGCAACGTCCGCGACCGGCACTAGTATGATCTCGTCCCGCAGACGGACCGGAATGCGTTCGATGATTTCGTGATGTTCGGCATCGGCGTAGGCCGTTGCGACCTGTTTGATCTTTTCCGCCTCAACGATGCGCCAATCGTCGTGTTCTAGGCGTTCGATAGCGCGATTGACAGTCTCGGCCAGACGCGCTCGTTCGACGGGTTTTAGAAGGTAATCGACGGCGTTGACCTCAAATGCCTGAACGGCAAATTCGTCATGAGCTGTCACAAACGCGACCTGAGGCATCTGGCTTTTGCGGAGCAATCTAACCGCGTCGATGCCCGACATCTCGGGCATGTTTAGGTCGAGAAGTGCGAGATCGGGCCGAACGGCCTTGATCAACTCGACGGCGTCGGCGCCGTTCTCAGCTTCGCCGACCAACTCGACGTTCTCAATTTCGCGAAGGATCGATTTCAGAAACTCGCGAGCTGGACGTTCGTCATCGGCAATTATCACCCTAAGTTTATTCATAACATCAGATCAATTGTTGCCGGTTGTTTCGTTGGCCGGACCTCGTGGCTCCAGCGGCAGTTCGATGTCGACTGTCGTGCCGCTGCCGTTGGCATGGACGAACGTCAACGTTGCTTCGTCGCCGTAATACGACGCAAGACGTTCGCGGACGTTGCGGAGCCCAACACCGCCATTTTTGTCAGCCGGTTTCGGCTGGCCGCCGGAACCGGAATCCCAGACTGAAAGTTTCAGGGCGTCATGCCCCGTACGACGCGTTTTGGTCGCCGTGATGCGGACCGTACCGCCCTTTTTATTTTCGGAGACGCCATGTTTTACGGCATTTTCAACGAGCGGCTGCAGGATCAGGGCAGGAACTCGGATCTGCTTGAGATCATCGGCGACATCGACGCTAACCGAGAGTTTTTCTTCGAATCGGGCACGCTCGATCTCGAGATAACTCTCGATCAGACGCATCTCATCACCGAGCGAGCAAAATTCGCTGTTGGAACTTAGCACGCCTCGTAGCAACTGCGTGAGGCGAAGCAAAGTGTCGTAAGATTTGTCCGGGTCCGCCTTGATGAGGTAGCCGATCGTGGTCAGGGAATTGAACAGGAAATGCGGGTTGATCTGAGCCCTAAGGGCGGTCAGCTGAGCCTCCGTCGCGAGCTTGGCAAATTCCTGTTCACGAAATTCCTGTTCGCAACGCTCATGTGTAACGCGCAGAGCGTCGATACGGCGGGCCGTGACAAGCGAGATGGCCTCGAGTGTCTTTATCTCGTCCGACAGCAGACGCCTGCCGCCGTAAAATTCGCCCAGACGGATCTCATAGAACGGAGATTCGGCGGTCGGGACAAAGATCCGAACATCATTGGGTGTAAAGCTGATCTCGACATGGCCGAGATCCGATTCCTTGATCAGTGAAGGTGACCAATGAGCCGCCCTGGCGGTCAAAACATCGGCTAGTCGTGTGCGGACGTGGTCGAGAATTCCCTCGACCGAATCGATCTGTTCGATCCGAGACGCAATGCCGGTTTGCAATTCAGCATAGTTTGCACGGTGCAAAATGATAGTATCAACGAACCAGGAAGCGATCCGATTGAGCGACGGGTAAACGAGTGCGGTTCCGATCCAGAGCGTCACTATCAGCCCCACAGCCTGGACATCATTACGGTCGTGCGTTTCGTGATAACGCAGCAGCGGAGCAGCAATAAACGCATAAAGCCCGAACGCGGTCAGGGCTAAAAGGATCAGCGAGATCGCCCGCTTCAGAAAAAGGTCGGCGAATGCAAAGCGGTAATTTTGCGAAAGTATCGTCAGAGCAAGCGGCAGTGATGCCTGATGGGCCACTAGTTCCACGGGCCAGGAACTGCCCTCGCGTTCACCGCTCAGGTGCAATGCCGATACAGCAAAAACCAGCAAAGCGCTTGCCCAAATTGTCTTTTTCTCAAGCGTCTGTTTTAGATTGAAAAGCAGCAGCCCGGCAGCAAGGGCGACGGCCCCAACGGTCTGCGCCTGTAGTGCGACGTCGGAGGGAACGGAGAGCCCGTTAAAGGCTGCGTAGAAATGCAAGCAGGCGGCCAGGCCGCTCAACATGTACGCAGCATATGTCAGCCAATGTGTACCCTCGTCGTCGGCCTGGGCCGAATGGACGACGACCGACGGCAATGCACCTAGCGCCGTAAACGCGGTAGCCGTCAGCCACGGCGAAACGCCGCCGGGGGAAAAATCCTGCCAGACATATGTGTAGAGCTCACCGAGATTCCACAACAACCCAAGAGCTGCGGTCGCAAGCAGTAGAATGTCGACGTTCGCAAGCCGCGATTTCGGCCGATGTCGGATCACCATCGCCGCGATCAATGCGTATAGCGCCACGCCGACCGTGAAACCGATCAGGTTGACGAGCAGGGCGGCATTGAGCGAATTCATATTCATTTGATGCTATCGCCAAATAAGGTGCGCGAACAATTCTAACTCAATAGATTGAGCTTTTGGCATGATGAGCGGTAATATTTGGCAAATGGCAAAGACCTTGTACTTAATGAGGCATGCGAAATCGAGCTGGGATGACCCGTCGATGTCGGATTTCGAGCGTCCGCTGAACGATCGCGGACGTCGCGCGGCATCCTTCATGGGCTCGCTGATCGTCGAACGCTCAATTGTCCCGGAGATCATTATCTGTTCGCCGGCAAAGCGTGCCGTCGAGACCGCCAGGCTGGTTATCGCCGCGTTCGGGTCCGGTGCTGACGTGATCTTCGACGACCGTATCTACGAGGCGAGCCCGCATCGTTTGCTTAACGTCGTTCACGATATTCTTGAGAAATACGCGTCCGCTATGATCGTCGGCCACAATCCGGGCACCGAGGGCTTCATACGCTTTTTGACCGGTTCGCTTGTGCCGATGCCAACTGCTGCCTGTGCGATCATCGACCTCAATATTAAGAATTGGATCGACGTCGATATAGATTGCGGAGAACTGCGCACTGTCATTAGGCCGCGTGATGAGATGAACACGAAATAATACTTACAGAATACGCTTCCAGACGTAACATTTAACATTTCCGTAACATTTTGTTCATACGCCCTTAAGGTTGGCGGCATAGGATAGCGCTTACTGCCGAAAAATCGAATAGAATTGAACAATACGAAATGCAAACTATCCTGATCGTCGAAGATGATGCCGATATTGCCGAGAGTTTGGAATACAACTTGCGGCGAGAGGGTTTTCGGCCAATTATTGCCGAGTCCGGCGAAAAGGGACTGCGGCTCGCTATTGACGAAAAGCACACGCCTTCGCTGATCATTTTGGATCTAATGCTCCCCGGAATGACGGGAATGGAACTCTGCCGTCGGCTGCGCCGAGAGACGCTCACTGAAAAAACTCCGATAATAATGCTGACCGCCAAGGCTGCCGAGGGCGATAAGATCGCCGGTCTCGAGGTCGGAGCGGACGACTATATAGTCAAGCCATTCTCGATCAAAGAGGTGATCGCACGCGTCCGGGCGGTGCTGAGGCGGGCGGAAAACGAAACGGCACCGAAATACACGGACGATCATCTACTCGTTGATTTTGGCGATATGCGCGTCACTTGTGACGGAGCGGACGTCAAACTCACCCGTAAAGAGTTTGCACTGTTGACGCATCTGATCAAGAACGCTGGCCGCGTCTCCGCCCGGCAGCAATTGCTCGACAATGTCTGGGGCTACAGCTATTTTGGCGATACGCGAACGCTGGACGTGCACATTCGGCGGCTGCGGCAGAAACTGGGCGATTGCGGCGGTTGCGTTGAAACCGTCGTCGGCATAGGATATCGTTTCATCGGGTGCAAATGAGTGAATTTCAAACCGCGGCAATAGAGACGGGAGTTGCCGCCAGTTCTCCGACAATACTTCAGAAGATAATCGACACCACACGCGAGTGTGTGCTCATCGTCGACAGCGAGATGCGCATCGCGAACTGTAACGCCCCGGCAACGCTGATATTCGGGCGTTCGGGCATGCAGCTCGAACATCGCCGTTTGAGCGAGGTGATACGTGACCTCGATATTCATGAGGCGTTTCGCAACGCTCTGAATCAGCGGGTCTCGTCGGATGTCAGGCTCGAGATGATCGATGCCGAAAGGCGCAGGTTTGACGTGCACATTGCACCATTGGATCTCGACGGCCGGCCGCAGGCGATCGGGTTCTTTTACGACAAGACCCAGATCGAAAGGCTCGAGTCTGTGCGACAGGAATTTTTGTCGAACATCTCCCACGAACTGCGAACACCGTTGACGTCGATACTCGCATTTGTTGAGACTCTCGAGGACGGTGCGATAAATGACCCGGAAAACAGCCTGCGGTTTCTCAGCGTCATTCGCCGCAACGCCGAGCGGATGAGCAGCCTGATCGCCGACATTCTCGAACTCTCGATGATCGAATCGGGAAAAGTTTCGATCGAAAAGCGGCCCGTCCGCCTGTCTGAAATGACTGCCGAGATATACACAAATCTCACTGTGAAAGCACGCGAATACGGCATCGAACTGATCAATAATATCCCGCCGGACACGCTCGTCGCTGCTGACGGCATAAGGCTCGAGCAAATGCTGATCAACCTGATCGACAATGCGATAAAGTTTAACCGCCGCGGCGGCTCGGTGACCGTTGCCTGGGAACGCCTTGGCAGCGTCAATACGATCTCGGTCACAGACACCGGCGAGGGGATTATGCCCGAGCATCTCGGCCGCATCTTCGAGCGATTTTACCGGATCGACCGTGCCCGCTCGCGGGAGATCGGCGGCACCGGCCTCGGCCTCGCAATTGTCAAACATCTCACTCGCCTGCATGGAGGCGAAGTCTCAGTCCGGTCAGTCCTCAGCGAAGGCACCACATTCCGCATCGAACTGCCGGCAAATTAATCATTAAGGGCAAAGAAAAATATTGTTCACACGCGTCGGAATGCGTGCTATACTGTCTTTACATTGATAGCTAATTATCAAGATAAGCACGGCTTTGCTTAGGCCTGCTTTTTTGTCGGCTTCTCACCTACACACAGGGAGAAAACGGTCATGGAACTGCACATCGGTCAGAAAGTAGCTTATCCCGGCCAAGGCGTCTGCCTTGTGGAAAGCATCAAAACACGTGAGATCGGGGACGGTACGATGAGCGTGTACATGTTGCGCGTACTTAACGACAACTCGAGCATTTGCGTCCCAACCGAAAAGGCCGGCAACGTCGGCATCAGGCCGCTGATCACCGGCAAACAGTGCAAAAAACTCATCGGACAGCTTTCGGAGGATTTTGAGAGCGTCACATGCAATTGGAAGACGCGCTCGCGTGCCTTTATGGAAAAGTTGCAGTCCGGAGATGTTTTTGAGGCTGCGATCGTCCTGAAACAGCTCACGTTCCTGAGTCAGGAAAAACGGCTCTCTTTTCGCGAACAGACGCTGCTCGAAAAGGCGAAGTTCCTCATCGTCTCCGAGATCTCCAACGCCGACCCGAGCGACCGTTCAAAGGTAGAGAGCGAGGTCATCGAACGAGTTGCAAACGCGTGCACCAAGCATCACGATTCTCAGCCTGATGCCTTGTCTGCGGCCCATTAACTTCCGAACATAACAACTCATCGTTCGCCACTGAGCCCGGCCAGCGTCCGGATGCTTCGGCATGCGGCACGCTTCCTGTATCCCATTTTCCTTTTGCTTCAATTGCGTTGGTGCTCGCCTAGGTCTAGCACGAAGCACGTCAGATCGCCCCGGGCGTATTTAATGCCCCGAGTTGAGCCCCCGCTCCTTCCAGGCGACTACCGACGTCCCTGAAAGCGTATGCGGCGTTGCCAGTATTGGTAACGCCAGGACATATCCAGCGGTAGCGTGGTATTGGACAAATTGAGCAGCGACATCAGCCGCAGCCTAAGGTAATAAACTGAGAATTGGACGACATGCATACTTCCCCCCGTTTTTTTGAGTAGTTAACGCTTGTTATGAACGCGACCCGAGCCGCCGATCTTGACTAGTTTGTTATAGACGCCGAGAAGCAGAAACAGCGAGACCCATTGGCCGTCGAAACGGCTGTTTTCTGTATCGCCTTTCACCTTAAGAAAGTGCGACGAGCCTAAGCTGGAGAGTACGCGTTGAATGGCCCGTCGTATGTGCGTTGAAGCACGCACGATAAAATAGAGTTTACCGAGCCTGAACATTGTGCGACAGCGCACATACTGTATGTGCTCCATCGCATATAGTGATTCCCATGAACCGTGAAAAAGGCGTCGGAGATTTGGCCAATATTGTTAGGTGCCTTTGGTGCGACGCCAGGATCGGCCTCGCTCATCATGTCAGAGAACGCGTTTGTGTTAAGTGCTTTCGCCGTTTACGAAGCGAGAATGTTCCCGATACACAAATATTTGGCCGCGACGAATTTGCGGTTACTTCACCCAGGGCTGCGACCTAACTGTAATACGCGAAAATGTGCTCAAGCTGGAAACGGATAGCAGGCATGTCGTCCACGGTGTCGAAAATTGCCTGTGGAACGACAAGGTTTCCGGCCCCGATCACCCGTTTTTCCTTTTAGTTTTATGTGCGGCATCGCACATTATCTGTGTTATAGTCTTGGCACTCACTTTGTCTTTGTTGTTTGAGAGAGAAAATATGTCTCCATTGGCGGATTCGACCGAGGTCAGTAAAAATAGTTTGCTTGCGGAATTGCCGCGTGTTGAGTTCGAACGTATCAGGCCGCATCTCGAACGCGTGAGTTTGCCGCTTGGTAAGGTCCTTTATGAATCAGGCGATCGCCTCGATTATGTCTATTTTCCGACTAACTGCATCGTCTCACTGCTCTACATTATGGAAAATGGCTCGACAGCGGAGATAGGTGTGGTCGGCCGTGACGGAATTTTGGGGATAGCTCTTTTTATGGGTGGCGTCACGACGCCGAACCGAGCGATCATACAGAGTGCCGGAGTCGCGTACCGAATGCGTGCAAAAGACCTAATGAACGAGTTTTCGCTCGGCGGCAAATTTCACAACATCTTGCTGAGATACACACAGGCTCTGATCACACAGATATCTCAGACTGCGGTATGTAACCGTCTCCATAGCGTTGAACAACAACTCTGCCGCTGGCTTTTGCTCAGCCACGACCGGCTTGAGTCAGACAAACTGGTTATGACGCATGATCTCATCTCAAACATGCTTGGCGTTCGCCGCGAAGGTGTCACGCTCGCCGCGCGCAAACTGTCCGACCATGGATTTATAAAAAACGTCCGTGGAACCATGACCATCGTCGACCGTCCCGGCCTCGAACGCGCCTGCTGTGAGTGCTACAAAGTCGTAAATGACGAATACAAACGCCTTCTCGGCAGCGGAACGTCGCGAACATTCGCCTAATACGTTTAGCTATTACCGTCACTTATTGTTAATGTTAGATTTCTTAGGCTTTACGCGAAGATATCTTTGACATTGCAATCATTCGACATCGGAAAGAATTAACGCTTCCATTCTTGTGCCGTCTGTTGTTTTTACAACACGACCTCAATGGAGTTTTTTCACGATGCCCACATCCTCGATCTCAACAAACAGCATGCTCGCCGCTCTGCCGGCAAAAGTTTACGCCGAATTGGTCCCGAAATTCGAACCGTTTGAACTCGAATTCTCTAAGATCGTCTATGACCGCGGTGATACATTTACGCACGTCTATTTTATCGAAAGCGGAATTGTCTCGATGCTCGTCTCCGCGGACGAGCAGTCTGCGATAGAGGTCGGAATGGTCGGTCGTGAAGGTATGGTTGCTCTGCCCGTTTTCTTAGGCATTATGACGTCGAATGACCGTGCCATTGTCCAGGGTGCCGGCACAGCGTTACGGATGAAGGCGACAGACTTTGCACGCGAATGTGCGGCCGGAGCAGACCTATCGCGGATCATGCGGCTGTTTACGTACTCGATAATTACGCAGATCGGCCGCTCGGCCTTTTGCAATCGCTTTCACTCGACGGATTCGCGTCTCGCACGCTGGCTATTGATGACGCAAGATCGAATGGAAGCAGATCATTTTCTGATCACGCAGGAATTTTTGTCGTACATGGTCGGGGTTCGCCGCGAGGCCGTAAATAAAGCCGCAACCGAATTTCAACGCCGCGACATCGTCAGCTACGTCCGCGGCAGGGTGACGATAAACGACCGAAAACGCCTCGAAGAGCTCGCCTGTAAATGCTACAGTACGCCGTTTCGCGACGCTCCGACTATTCCGGCTTTGAATAACTAGCGCGGACGACCGTCTTGATGTTTCCGCGAACGTGATAATCGCCTTCGATCTCGACCCGCAGCGGGTCGCATGCCGCGACAAAATCCTCGAGTATTAAATTGACGACGTGTTCGTGAAAGATCTTGACGTCACGAAACGAATTGATGTAGAGCTTTAAGCTTTTGAGTTCAACGCAAAGTTTGTTTGGCACATACTTGAGCCGGATGATTCCGAAATCGGGAAAATCCGAGAACGGGCAGATTGCCGTGAACTCCGGCATTTCAAACTCAACCCAAATTTCCTTTCCCGCATACTCATACGGAAAACTGTCGAGCGGAAACAGGTCCATCTCGGCACGCGGCGTTGGCCTTATATCCAGGCCCTGTTTATTGACGCCGTCAGGCGTTCGTTCGTCTAGCATAATGACTTTTTCGATTGCTCATATCGCGGACGGCGGCAAGGTTGGTCACGCCGTCGGTCGAGAGCTGATCTAGAAGATTAACAAAAATATGTGCGGTCGCATATGCGTCGGCGCTTGCCCGGTGATGGTTGAAAAGGTCGATCCGGTAATGCTCGGCGACGGTCTTGAGCTTGTGATTAGTGATGTCGGGCAGTAATTTGCGGGACAATTGGACCGTGCACAGACAGGGATTGGCGATTCGGTAATCCTCGTAAATACGCCCGATCTCATAGTTGAGAAATCGCATGTCGAATCCCGAATTGTGCGCCACCAACACCGAATCGCCGATAAAGCTCAGAAAATCGTGTGCTATATCCGCAAAGACCGGTGCGTCTTTGACCATTGCATCGCTGATGCCGGTCAGGCCGGTGATAAACGGCGGTATCGCCATTTCGGGGTTAACGAGCGTCTGAAATTCCTCGGTCACTTTGCCGTCACGGACGCGGTAAGCCCCGATCTCAGTGATGCGGCACGGCGGTGCCTTCGCCCCGGTCGTTTCAAGGTCAAATACGACAAAATCCGTTCCGGCTATCTCGCGATTTTCAAAGCCGTCAAGCTCAAGCTCAACCATGTCTTCATTTAACGTTAGCCGTGGGTCGCGTTCGATCAGATCGGCAACGAGCAAACGCGCAAGCTTGGGATCGGGCTTGCGTATCCTCATTACAAAATCAACGATGCTCACGGCCGACGCCTTGCCGCCAAATGAACGCAGCAGCGAGACGGTTTCGCTTATTAGCAATGACTCAGAAATTAGGTTAGGATACGGTGTCATCTATACTCGATTTTAGCGGTTTATCGACCTAGCGTAAAACCAACCAGACAATGAGCGAAATTCTCGAACACTTCAAAGCCTCCGGTGCGTTGCTCGAGGGGCATTTCATATTATCCAGCGGGCTCCACAGTCCGCGCTATCTGCAGTGTGCATTGGCTCTGCAGTATCCCGCGGATGCTGCCCGTTACGGGCGAGCGATAGCTGAGCGATATGTTGACGGTGGCATTGAAACAGTCGCCTCGCCGGCGATCGGCGGCCTGATCATTGGATATGCGGTCGCCGCTGCGCTCAATGTACGCTTTATATGGACCGAACGGCAGAACGGCGAGATGACCGTCAGACGCGGTTTCACTCTTAAAGAGGGCGAGCGGATATTGGTCGTTGAGGATGTGATCACAACCGGCGGTTCGACCCGCGAGTGCATCGCAGCTCTGGTCGCCGCCGGCGGACATGTCATCGCTGCCGCGTCGGTCATTGACCGTTCGAACGGTGCAGCCGACGTCGGTGTCGAGCGAACATCTCTCGTCAGCCTGGACGTCCCAAGCTATGATCCGGCCATTTGTCCCATGTGCGCTCAAGGCATCGAAGCAGTAAAACCCGGTAGCAGGACGGTGACAGCAAAATGAGTCGGCCACGCTGCTGCTTTCTGACAATGGACGACATGGCCCATTACGTCAGCGATGACGAACTGGCCATTTCGCCTCTCAATGATGTCGGTTGGGACTTCACGACGCTCTCGTGGAGCGACCCGCAGGCGACTTGGGACGCTTTTGAGATCGTTGTTATCCGTACGACCTGGGACTATCAGAAACGGCCGCAGGAGTTTCTCGAAGTTCTGGCCCGTATCGATGCGTCGTCCGCACGACTCGAAAATTCGATCGATATCGTAAAATGGAATCTCGACAAACGATACCTTCGTGATGTCGAGGAGCGCGGTTCGCCGATCGTGCCGACCATCTGGGATGCTACTTACGACCAGCGATCGTTCTACCGGTGGATGGCCGATCTTGGCACGGACGAACTGATCATCAAACCGACGATCAGTGCGACGGCAGAACACACCTACCGGCTTCAGGAATTTGACGACGAGTTGACCGCCGTTTTTGCCGAGCGGGCGTTTATGGTTCAGCCGTTTCTGCAGAGCGTGATCGACGAGGGCGAATTTTCGCTCTTTTACTTTAACGGCGAATACAGTCATACAATATTAAAGGCGCCTAAGCCCGCCGATTTCCGCGTCCAGGAGGAGCATGGCGGCATAATTACGGCAGTCGAGCCGACCGACGAATTGCTTGCTGCCGGGCAAATTGCATTTGACCTGATCGGTTCGGCTCCGCTCTACGCACGTGTCGACCTTGTGCGCGATGCGGGCGGCAGTCTCGTCGTTATGGAACTCGAATTGATCGAACCGGCACTGTACCTAAGAATGGACGAAGGCTCGCCAGCACGTTTTGCGGCCGCGATCGATCGCCGAATGCGGGGAACGAAATGATGGCGGAGAACGAAAGGGCGGCGAAATTCTGGGCTCGGTTCTGTGCCGCGGCAGGCGTCGATCCGTACGAACCGTATCAGGTCTGGTATTTTGGCAATACGCCGGAGATGGCACGCGAACTTGCCAGCCTCGTATTAGCCGGGACCAAGACCGCGACGGCGAGCCTTGCGGCGGTCAACGAGGTCAAGCCGGACGAGGCTCCGGTTCACCGTGGTTACAGCGTTGTCACCGACATGGACGGAGTTCCTCTGTGCGTTATTCGGACATCCGAGATCCGGCACATGGCGTTCGCGGATGTCGATGCGTCGTTTGCTTTCGATGAAGGCGAAGGTGACCGAACGCTCGAATACTGGCGTGAAGTACATGATAGGTACTTTTCGAGCGAGGCCGCTGAACTCGGAGTCGAATTTGGTGAAGATTCGATGATCTGCTGCGAACGGTTTGAATTGTTGTATCCAAGATGAATTACAGGCTTTTACTACAATACGACGGCACCGACTTTCACGGCTGGCAGGTGCAGGAAAATGCACGCACCATCCAGGGCGAACTGGAACGCGTGATCGGCATGCTCGAGGACGCGGACGTTAAGGTGGTCGGCTCAGGCCGCACGGACGCGGGCGTGCACGCCGAGGGCCAGGTCGCCAATGTCCATATGCATCGGGGTTTTACGCCCGACAAACTCAAGAACGCGATCAACGGCAATATGTGGCGCGACATTCGTGTAATGAAGGCCGAAGCGGCGCCAGACGAATTTCACGCAAGGTTCTCCGCCAAACGAAAAACCTATATTTACCGCGTCATGAACGCTCCGGTTATGTCGCCGTTTTGGCGGCGGTTTGCCCACCACGAGATCCGGCCTTTGGACGTCGCCCGTATGAATGACGCGGCCCGGCTCTTTTTGGGTGAACACGACTGGACAGCGTTCTCATCGGCTCAGATCGACGGTGAGAATCGCGTTCGAACGGTAACGGATTTTACGGTCGAATCTCATTGGGACGCACGTGCCGGCGGCGTGATGATCGAGTTTCGCATCGCGGCACACGGATTTTTACGCTACATGGTCCGATCGATCGTCGGGACTATGCTCGAGGTCGGGCGTGCAGAAAAGGATTCTGATACAATTCAGACGGCAATCGTTACAGGAAATCGCGAACTGGCGGGCAAAACAGCACCGGCGCACGGCTTGACGCTTCACCGTGTCGATTACGAATAAATGCACATTTATCACATATTGATGCCGGACGTGTGGGCGGCCTTTGCGGGAGAGGCGTACGAAGCGGCGGGTCTTGCCGACGAAGGCTTTATCCATTGCAGCTATGAGCATCAGATCGATGCGGTGCTCGGACGATATTACTCAGGTGCCGAGAGCGTCATCATCCTGACACTCGACACAGACCGTTTGACCTCGCGGCTTGTCGAAGAGCCGTCGACCGGCGGCGAGGTCTACCCGCACATTTACGGGCCAATCGATCGTGATGCCATCGTCAAAGCTACGGAAAGGAAATTGACAGGAATGTAGGTGATAAACGGGATGGCCAACGAATCCGGCTCTAACCTCTTTCACCAATTTGAATACTATCAGTTAGGTCCGAATGCACGAGAATTTTGCCGGAATCGTAAAACCAAACACCGCTGAGGCTGCATCGCTTGCGGCGATCGACGCTGAGCGCATGCCTGCACACGTGGCGGTGATCATGGACGGCAACGGCCGCTGGGCCAAACGGCAGGGCAAGCCGCGCATCTTCGGCCACCGAGCCGGTTCTGAATCGGTCAAGGCGATCATCGATACTTGCGCCCGCCTAGAGATCAAAGCCGTTACGCTCTACGCATTTTCGACCGAAAACTGGAAGCGGCCTAAGTCTGAGGTGTCGGGACTGATGTCGATGCTCAAAAAGGTACTCAGGCGTGAACTCGACCAGGTACACGGCAATAATATTCGTTTTCAGGCGATCGGGAACATCGCCGGACTGGCGACCGACGTTCAGCAAGAGTTGGCCTCCGCAACGGAAAAGACCAGGAACAACACCGGAATGATCATGAGCGTTGCTCTCAACTACGGCGGTCGTGAGGAGATAACGCAGGCCGCCCGTCGGGCCGCTCAGCAGCTTATCGATCAGGGAAAATCGATCGAGGGCCTGATCGACGCGGACATCGAACGCAACCTTTATACCCACGGGCTGCCCGAGGTCGATCTAATGATACGAACTAGCGGCGAGTTTCGGATATCGAACTTTTTGCTTTGGCAGCTCGCTTACAGCGAGATATACGTCACGCCGGTGCTGTTTCCGGATTTTCGTCGTCCGCAAATATTTGAAGCGATATTGGATTACCAGAAACGCGACCGTCGCTTCGGCGGGGTTAAATAAATTCAAGGGGAAAGAGGTCAAATTCAAACAGGATCTACAGGATCGGCAGGATGGTCTGCACAGAGCGTTTCGTCCTCTTTCGATCTATCTTGTTAATCCTGACTATCCTGTTTAATTTTTTTCAGGGACTATGAAAACCCGATTACTCACAGCAGCGATCGCCTTACCGATCATCATCGCGTCGATCGTGCTGCCGGTTTATTATCCGGTGGCGGTATGGCTTTTTGTGGCGATCGCGGGATTTGCTCTGGCGGCTGGCTTGTTCGAGTTCTATTCGCTGACCAAAAAGCTTGAGCTTAAGGCGGATGCGGGCATCGGCTATATTGGGGCGGCGGCTTTGTTCGTCGGGTTTTTATTTGACGCACCGTCCCGAACCCCGGATCTGCTGCTGCTGACGTTGGCGCTTTTCGCGGCGGCCGTGCTGATCACGCAAGCGTTCCGCTTTCAGAAGGACTTTTCAAAGATGCTGACGGGCGTCGGCGTGACTATGCTCGGGGTGATCTACGTAGCCTTTCTCGGAGGATTTCTCGTCGCGACGCGGGTTGGATTTGAGACGCCGGCAAATCTCTCGACGCATCTTCTGGCGTACTTTTTTTTGGTGATCTTTGGCTCGGATGCCGGAGCGTATTTCGCGGGCCGGGCGTTTGGCAAGCATAAGCTCGCGCCGGCGATATCGCCGGGCAAAACGGTCGAGGGTCTCGTCGGCGGACTTGTTGCCGCAGCGGCGTTTGCGGCATTGGCGACGTTTTGGTTCTTTCCGGCGTTGCCGTACAAATGGTCGATCCCGCTCGCAATGGTGCTGGCCGCAGTCGGCGTACTCGGCGATCTCTGTGAGAGTGCGATGAAACGCGGCTCTAATACGAAAGACGCCGCCAGCATCCTGCCGGGCCATGGCGGATTGCTCGACCGGCTCGACAGCCTGCTTTTTGGGGCACCGATACTGTATTATTTCGCACGCTTTTATTTTTAGCATTACCTAACAAAAATCTATTTACTACAAAGGAGAAACATACAGATGAGTGAAGAGTCAGAAAAACGGGCGATGGTTGACCGATTTGAGTTTTTTGCAGCAATTCTGCTGGGCCTCGCTGCCATCTCCACGGCGTTATCGAGTTTCCAGGCTGGTATGTGGGACGGCAAACAGGCCGAAGCATACGGCAGAGCAAACACCGAGGCGACCGCGGCGGCGGCCGAACGAGCGAGGGCGACGGTCGAGATGTCAAAGGACGCCCAGATCGACATTACAGCGTATCAATTGATCGAGCAGGGATTGAACAACGCAGAATCAAACCCTTCGGTCTCGAACAGTTCATTTGAGATCGCATCGTATTTATATACGCGGCAAATGAGTGACGCGGGCTATAAGGCCCTTGGGTTACCGCCTGAAGCCAAAAAAGATTCGGGCGATGACGAGGAAAAGACCGAGGCTCTCAAGGGCGATATTCTCGACAAAGCGAGCAATAAGGATCTGGTCGGTGATGAAAATTATCTAAAGGAAATGCTCGCAAAGTCTGACGAACTCAATGCTCAGTCGCAAAAGACGTTCAAGGAAGGCAACGATGCGAATGACACGGGCGACAAATTTGAGCTCGCAAACGTTTTGTTCGCCGTCAGTATGTTCTTTATGGGTATCGCACTCGTATTCAAGACGGAGATCAAGTGGAAGGTCTTGATCGCCGGCGGTCTAATACTGATCGTGCCATTCGTCTATATGCTGACCCTTCCATGGACATTCTGACACGGTATTTGCCTTTGATAACGCGCCTCTAGTATCATTCACTTTTGGCGATCATGAACGCAGTTCGGTTTAACGACAATAATAATTGACTGGCGAGAGTGTTTACAGATGACGCTCCGCCTTTTGATTGTCGAAAATCGAAAGGCGTTTTTTTGTTTTTGCCCGCGAATAACACGAATAGACGCGAATAAAAGAAATTAAATGGGTGAGATCATTTACAAAGATGAAGGTTTCCAGATAATCGGGGCTTGTTTCGAAGTTTATAACCATAAGGGATTCGGGTTTACGGAGCCGGTATATCAGGAATGTTTGCAGCATGAATTTACGCTGCAAGGCATTCCATTTGTTGCCCAGCCAGAGCTACCAATGACCTACAAGGGGATTCAGCTAGCACAGAAGTTCAAGCCGGATTTCATTTGTTTTGAAAAAATAGTCGTAGAGATAAAGTCGGTGGCGGGGTTAACTGATGCCCATCGTGCACAAACGATAAACTATTTGCACGCAACAGCGTTTGAACTTGGCTTGCTGGTTAATTTCGGCCAGTTCCCTAAATTGATACACGAAAGGCTCGCGTATAACAAACGCAATCATTCAGCTACAACTTACGAAATTATCGGGAATCGAGAACAAGCCTCCGAATAGTTTTTATTCGCGTTCATTCGTGTTATTTGCGGGCAAAAAATCATATGTTAGATGTACTTGGAACTTTAGAGAGGACGCATACTTGTGGGGAGCTTCGCGAGGGCGATGCTGGCAAGCATGTTGTGCTGATGGGTTGGGTGGCTAAGAAGCGCGATTTTGGCGTGCTGACGTTTATCGATCTGCGCGACCGCGAAGGCGTGACGCAGGTCGTGATGAACGAAGAGGACGCGGGCGAGGCTCACGCCAAGGCCAAGAATCTACGCGGCGAATTTGTCATCGCGGTCAAGGGCGAGGTCGTCATCCGCGAAGGCACGCACAACGCAAAGCTGGCGACCGGCGACATCGAGGTTCACGCGTCCGAAATATTGATACTGAACGACGCCAAGGTTCCTCCGTTTCAGCTTGAGGTAGCCGGCAGCGAAAACCTTGCGGACGAATCGACGCGTCTCAAATACCGCTATCTCGACCTGCGCCGGCCGCAGTTGCAGCACAACATCCGCATGCGTGCCAAGGCTGTGGCGGCGATCCGTGAGTATTTCGACAACCGCGGATTTATCGAGATCGAAACACCGATCCTTCTCAAATCGACGCCCGAAGGGGCACGTGATTTTATCGTCCCGTCGCGCATCCATACGGGTAAGTTCTTTGCTCTGCCGCAGAGCCCGCAGATCCTCAAACAGCTGACGATGATCTCGGGTTTCGACAAGTATTATCAGATCGCACGTTGCTTTCGTGACGAAGACCTCCGCGCGGACCGCCAGCCTGAGTTTACGCAGCTCGATATGGAAATGTCGTTTGCCAACCAGGAAATGGCGTACCGCGAGATCGAGGGAATGTTTGGCTACGTGTTCAAGTTGATCGGTGTCGATCTGCCGGCTCAATGGCCGCGAATGACGTACGCCGAGGCGATGCGTCGATATGGTTCGGACAAGCCGGATCTGCGGTTCGAGATGGAGCTTGTTGACCTGAGCGATGATCTTCGCGACACGGATTTTGCCCCATTTGCGGCGGTGCTTGCCGGAACGCGGGCATCCTTGCCCGCAAATGAAGCAGACGGGCTGGCTGGGATCCCGCGTTCCGACGCCCGGTCCGGCGAGATCAAATGTATCGTCGTACGCGGCAAGGCGGACTATTCGCGAAAGCAGCTCGACGACCTGCAGGATTTTGTAAAGCGTTACGGTGCCGGTGCTCTTGCGTGGATCAAGGTTGGCGAGTCTGAGGTCGGAACCGGGAGCGATAGCGACTGGGTTCTTTCATCCTCATTGCTCAAGGTCCTTGGCGAAGAGAAGATCGGCCAGCTAGCAAAAACCGCAGGTGCCGCGATAGGCGATCTTGTGCTGATCGTCGCCGGCCGTAAGTCGGTCGTCGCGGCATCGCTCGGGGCCCTGCGTGTCGAGGTTGCCAAACGCGAAGACCTGATCGATCGTTCCGCTTACAAACCGCTGATCGTGACCGAATTTCCGATGTTCGAACACGACGAGGATAGCGATTCGTATGCGGCGGCTCACCATCCGTTCACGTCGCCGATGGATGAGGACCTTGAGAAATTTAAGACTGCGGTGAACGACGAATCTCAGCATCACCTGCTTGGCAGCGTTCGGGCCAAGGCGTACGACGCCGTCATCAACGGCTACGAATGTGCAGGCGGGTCGATCCGTATCCATCAAAAGGACATTCAGGCGTTGAATTTCAAAGCCCTCGGACTTTCGCCGGAAAAGGCACGCGAACGCTTCGGCTTTTTCCTGGACGCACTCGAATACGGCACGCCGCCGCACGGAGGCTTTGCCGCCGGCGTCGAACGCACCTGCATGATCCTATGCGGCACCGAAAACATCCGCGACGTCATGGCGTTCCCCAAAACGGCCTCGGCACAGGATCTGATGATGGATTCGCCGGGCGAGGTGGATGGTTCGCAGTTAAGGGAATTGGGAATAAACGTGAATGATTAGTATGGACGACTATCTATTGACATTCGAGTTAAGTGAGGAAAAGGACGAGCTTCATGTATGTACGGACGTCGGTGGCCTCGATTTCTTGATCGAACAGTTATCTCGATTGCGTGATAGGATGCAGACCGAAGAATCCGAACATATCCATTTTTTTACGGAAGAATGGGGTGGATTTGAGTTGTCGTCTGAGAGTCAGATTGGAGAAATTATCAACCACGTCAAGATTATTTCGTGGAATCCGTCGCCAACGGCGACCAATATTAAAGCCTAGGGTGAAGCCGTTTCGGCGTAACCCTAGGTAGGTTTTGGCCAAGTTTCCGCTCACTGAAAGGGAGCAACAATCCGAGCGGTTCGTCCCCTTCAGGGACGCAAAAGGCATGTTGATCAAACCTAGGGTTCCGTTCGCTTCGCTCATTGCACCCTAGGCTTTAATGTTCGTCGCCGTTAGCGACCAAGAAATTTCGAACTATTTGACTGAAAATGTCGTAAAATTTTTAGCGATGGCGACAAAGTACGACACAAATCCGCTCGATCCGGCATTTCCGGAGAAAGCAAAGGCGGCGGCCGACCCGGAGCACACTCAGACATTGCCTTACAGTGGTGCTGAGACTAATGCACTGCCCTACGCTGCACCGACCGAAGAGCAGACGCGAAAGTTTGCCGAGCCTGATGTTCGGGCTTATTCAGCGCCGTATTCGCCGCCTTACAACGGTCAGTACGTCCCGGCGCAGTATACGCCGGCGGCGTTTGCAACTCCGGACCAGTCACGTACGCGAAAGGTCGATAAGGTCGGTTTGCCCGAGAACGTTCTGGTCGCACTTCCGTACTTGCCGTTCTCGATCGGGCTGGTGGCGGGAATACTTGAGCTGCTGTTCGTGCCCAAGAGCGAGGCAAAGGTCCGCTTTCACGCTGCACAGGGCCTGGCGGCCCACATCGGCATCCTGATCGTCACGTCGATACTCGGCATAGTTAAGGGCGTCACCGATATCGCGGATATCGGAGCATTTATATTTACGCTGGTGACGACGATCATGCTCATTATCTTTGCGGTCAAGGCTTTTCAGGGTAAGCCGATCCATATCGAGTCGGTTGACGGCATGACGAACTGGCTCGAAGAAAAGATCAGTTACAAAAAATAGAAACGGCGAAATATGTTCTGCTCAAACTGCGGAAACTCGGTTCCCAACGATCTGAATTACTGTAACGGCTGCGGCAAGCGGCTCGGCGGTGATCCGGACAAGGACGGCACGCCCGGCAAGATGCTTGACAACGTGCTGACCACACTTTTCCTGATCGTGATGTTCGGTTTCGGTATTCTGGTCGGTCTGATCGCGGTTTTGCTTGGCAACGAAGTTAAAACCGAGGTCGTGGTCGTCATCGCCATTGCCTATCTGGCGGCGGTGTTTGGCATCTGCGTCACATTGGTGCGTCAGGTGCCAAAGCTGATCGACGCCAAGCTAAACACCATCAATCGCCCGAACGAGTATTCCGCACCGCATCAACTTACACCGCGAACCACCGCTCAACTCGAAGAATTTCGCGAACCGGTAATGAGTGTTACCGACCACACGACCAAGATCCTCGACAAGGTGCCTCTCAAAAGCGGGCAGTAGCTTTTTCGATTTCATCCATTCTCGTTCAGTTTCTTTAGTCTTCCAGCGGCCGTCCTTTTGTCTCAATTACCAGCGGCAGCGTCGCCAGCCCGATCAGTGGGATCACACCTACCCAAAACAGTACTTTGATAGCGCTGTCCAGAGCGTTTGCACCGCTTGCGGCAATACTGCCTACGAGAAACGGCCCGAACGCTGCAATAAAGCGGCCGATGTTATACGTAAAGCCCGAGCCGGTCGCGCGAAGTCGCGTCGGGAAAAGTTCGGGCAAATAGAACGTAAAGCTGCCGAAAATACCGAACACCGAGAGCCCGATCGGGAAATAAAAGTAGAGCCGCGTGTGCGGTGCCAGGTCTAATCCAAATGCCGCCATTATCGACAAAGCGGCCACTAGATAAAACACAAAGAACATCGTCTTGCGGCCAAAATTTTTGGCGATCGGGATCGTCAGCAGCGTACCGATCAGGCCGCCGAGATTAAATGCGTTGGTCGCTGTCTTGACCCATTGCTGGCCCATTATCTCCATTGTCGGCAGGCCCGTGACACCGGCGTTGGTGAGTTCGGTCCACTCGCGTGAAGCGAGGCCCTTGGCGACGATCGGGATAAATGCGTTCCCGCTCCACCACGTGATCAGGGCCGTGACAGCCATGCAAAATCCGCTGATGGTCAACGCACGATATTTAGGCGAAAAAAGCTCCGAGATCTTGGCACGGTGTTCGCTGCCGACCTTTTTCCAGCGTTCGGGTTCTTTAACAAATAGCCTTACAAAGAATGCGACACCCGCCGGGATAAGCCCAAACAAAAAGACGTATCGCCACGACACCGCCGGGTCGGTAAAATAGACGCCCGTTATCTGGTAGGTGACAAAGGTCGCGAGAAACAGGCCGAATGGAGCTGCGGTGTAGAGCAACGCTCCGGCCTCGACGCGGCGTTTTTCCGGCACGACCTCGGCGACCATCGCCGCACCGGCCGCCCATTCGCCGCCGATGCCGAGACTCGCGACGATCCGGAAGAGCAGCAGGACCCAGATGTTTGGCGCAAACGCGCACGCCGCAGTACCGATAGAATAAAGCAGCATCGTCAGCAGCAGTGTCTTGGTGCGTCCGATGCGGTCCGCGACCTTGCCAAAAATGATTCCGCCGACCGCCCAGCCGACGAGCAGAACGGATGTAAAAACACCTGTCCACCACAAAGTCGCACTCTGTGCCTCGGGCGTGCCGAGCGGTATCCCGAGCAAGGTCGGCACCGCATTTGGCGCGACGTAGTTCATCAAAATACTGTCAAAGATGTCGAAACCCCAGCCGAGCCACGCGGCAAAGAGTACGGTCCACTGATAGCCGTTCATGTCGAGCAGCGTGCGCTGTCCCGGGACGGATGTTTGCTCCATATTGTGTATGAGTTTGTGCTAGTCTTGGGGAATATACTATGAGTAAACAACTATCTTTGCAAGAGGAATACTCGCCGGAAAGCATCTGTTTCGGGTGCGGGCCGGCCAACACCAAAGGGCTGCATATCAACAGCTTTCCCGAGGGCGGCGAAGTCATAGCGGAATGGCGGGCCGAGGAGCATCACCAGGCATTTCCCGGAATGCTCAACGGCGGCATCATCGGTGCTTTGCTCGATTGCCACTCAAACTGGACGGCAACATACTTCCTAATGAAACGCGACGGCAAGTCCGAGCCCGACTGTACGGTCACGGCCGATTTTCACGTCAAGCTCTTTCGCCCGACGCCAAGCGACGCTCTCATTCACCTGCGGGCACGCGTGGTCGAATCAAAGGACGATAGAGCCACCGTCGAGGCCGAACTGATAGCAAACGACAAGGTTTGTGCAACCTGTAGAGGCACCTTCGTCGCAGTCAAAGAAGGCCATCCGGCATATCATCGCTGGTAGGATCATCAATAGATTACGGTGTTCGACCTAGTTCCGTCAGCGTCGCGGATCTCGACCTTGGTGGCGCCGACAGCTCCAAATTTGCCCGCCGGCAGCGAGACCTTGATGATGTTTGCATTACTAAACTCGGACGGCACACGAGAACCGTTTATATAGACCGCGGACTGCGGGGCAAATCCGGTGCCCGAAAGCACTAACCTGTGACCCTTGGTAGATATTCCGACCGTCGGGCGGATGGTTCCAGCACCGAAACGCTCAAACGCAATATTCCCGATCGCTGACGGCGGACTTGTCTGCGACAACATATATTCCCATACGGGCTTATATACCGGAACGCCATTTTCTAATACGAGCCTGATGTCGGCCGCTATGCAGCCATGATAATTGTCACAAGCACGGCTGCTTGTCAGGGAATGTGAGTTGGCGTAAGGCGGTGACGTATTATCAGCATTTTGGATAGAGCCATATTGCGGCATGCCGTATGCAGGCCAGATCCTCGTTGACAGCAACGTAAAGTTGACCATCTCATCCTGTTGATGCCCAAACCCCCAAAAACGAGCCGCACCTGTAGCGTTTGGCGTCGAATCAGGTACCGCGATCCAATTCGCCGGAGCGTTTGAAAGAGCGTTAAAGTCCATCGCGGCAAACATCAAAACCCGCGAAACGCCGTGATATCGGCCGATAATGCCGGCATGACCGCCGCCCTGCGAATGGCCGGCGATCACTATTTTGGACCAATCGATCTGCGAATCCGCGGTCAGGAATTGTTGCCAACCGAGAGCTGGATATGTATTTCGAAGATATATCAGGAGTTTGATCAGCCGATTTTCGATCGAGTTTGCACGATTGACGTTAACAAGCGGGCTACGATCGGTACCGTCGACGGTTTCCATGCGAATTTTGCCGTAACAATTGAGATCGCTGTTTGTTCCGCCACATAGCGAATTGACGGCATCATCGTTCGGATAGTTCAGGTTTACCGCGTGAAAGCCCAGATAAGCGGCCGTGTTGTTGATCTCAAGATAATTGAACGCCACGCCGCCCGTTCCCGGAAGAAACACAAACAACTGGCCTTTACTGGGAGTACTTCCATTGAACGAGACGTAATGATTGTTGAGATTTGTTGAGATCGCGGGATCGGTCGCCTGCGGGGCCACAAAAACGCTCTGCCGCTGACCCCGGACAGGGATCGAGATCAGCGTCGTTATTATTAGCAGGAAAATAAAGGATCTCATATTAGATGGTCAATGCCGTCGACCATTTTTGACGTTTGATCCGGCGATATGGTCTGGAAACTATGTCAATTCTCCCGCTTTTGTCCGGTAAGATTCTGCAAGCCCTAAATTCTCAAGCCACTTTAATTGCTCGTCCATCAATCGCGGCAGGTGAATGACGTCGGACAGAGCGTAATCGACTAGTTCGTCGGTCCAGATACCGTCCCATTTGCGGTTAAATTTGGCACGCTGAGATTTGTCGAGATCGACGGCGAAATAGCGATAGAGCGTTTCGGCAAGTGACGCCGACTGATTTGCTCCACGTGTCAGTACCTTTTCGGCGATCATCGTATCAAAAACGCTGGCGACGGAATAGCCATTTTCACCGAGAAAATCGAGGTCAAATTTGGCGTTGTGAAAGATCTTGACGATCGACACGTCCTCAAGGATCGAGCTCAGTTTACCGAGCGGCACGCCCTCGCTGACCGGTACCAGGACATTAAATTCGCCGTCCGAGAACTGCACCGAAAAGAGCCGGCCGTGGCGTGCACTGAGGCCGGAGGTTTCCGTATCGCAGCCGAGCCGTGCGGCCGCCGCCAGCCGCTCATAAGAACGCTCGATCTCGTCTTCGGTGCGTGCGACTAGTATATCCACGCTCTAAATTGTAAATTACTATAGATAAACCCAGAAACCGGTCCGGGAGAAACCGCCGCTATGCCAGTAACCTTAAACGAAACCGAAGCCCGAATCGTCGGGTCACTTGTCGAAAAGCAATTGACGACTCCCGAATATTACCCGCTGACGCTCAACGCCCTTGTCGCGGCCTGTAATCAAAAGAGCAATCGCGACCCCGTTGTGTCTTACGATGAGTCGACCGTCACAAGCGTTCTCGAACGGCTCCGCGACCGCAATATCGTTTACGTCTATTACGGCAGCACGAGCCGCGTGCCGAAGTACAAACACATGCTGCCGAGCATCTACGAGCTTGAGCCGGCCGAGGTGGCCGTAATGTGTGTAATGATGCTTCGCGGGCCGCAGACCCTCGGCGAACTGCGAACGCGGACCGAACGGCTTTTCAATTTCACGGGCCTTGGCGAAATACAGGAGACGCTCGACGGGCTCGCACGCCGTGACGACCCGCTGGTCGTCAGGCTGCCCGTCCAGTCCGGCCAAAAAGAAGCCCGCTTTGCCCATCTGCTGTCGGGCGAGATCGACGTCGAGGCACTCGCGGCCGCACACGCAACCCGGTCAAGCCGCGGCGGCGTCGACAGCGAACGGGTCGAGAAACTAGAAGAAGAGGTCGCCGCCCTCCGCTCCGAGATCGACGAGATCAAAGCGACGTTCGAAGAGTTTCGAAAGCAGTTCGAATAAACCCGGAACCGCCTGCGTAAGCGGGCGGAACGATAGTAAAGAAAATAACAGCCGCGGATAAAAACGGATAACGCAGATCAAAAAAGTTCTTTCATATCTGCGTTATCCGCGTTGATCTGCGGCTAGATTATTCCCATCACCTTTGCCGCCCGCTTACGCAGGCGGTTCTGACAGGCTAGTCGGTGATCTTGATCTTGTGGACGCCGATCTTCATTTGGACCATCTCTTCGACGGTCACGTTCGGGTTTTCTGCTTTGGCTTTGCGGATAAAGTCGGCACTGATGTTGAAGATCCGGAACTTAACGATCTCTTCGGACGAGAGATTTGTAAAGCCCTCGGCCTTTAGTTCACCCAAAAACTCGGGCGTCACCTTAAAGATCCGAAACTTCACCAGACTTTCAAAATCCTTGCCGGCGAGGCCCATTTCGTTGACCTGACGGACGTAGTCGGCGTCGATCTTGAAGATGCGTGCTTTGACCAGGTCCTCCATCGTCAGATCCGGAAAGCCGGTCGCTTTCATTTCCGACATAAATTTCGAATCGATCTTAAATATCGCGGCCTTAAAGAGGTCGTCTATATCGAGCTGGCCGAAGTTTGCCGAAAGCAGGTCGTCGGCGAGCCGCATCGTTACGTCGATCATCGCCGCCGCAAACAGACGTTCCTCGGTCGAGCCGCTGCCGCGTGACGAGGTCTTTTCGAAATCAAATCCACGCGTTCTCATACCCTCGACGTAGCCCGGAGCCGGCGAAAAGCGGAATGTGCCCGAACCTTTGCCGTTCGTGAACGTGCCCTCGGCGTCGATGGTTCCGGCTTCGCGAACGAGGCGAAAATTGACGCGGCCGTTCTCGGTCTGTCCACGCGAAAGGCCTTGCAGTTCGTCGTACGAAAAGCTCTTGCCGTTCGAATTGCGGCCGCGTTCCGTCTTGATCGAGAACGACACATGCAGCTTGCCGGCGTCTTCGTCCTGGCTTTTGCTGTTAATACGAGCGTCAGCTTTCCATTCGCCGCTTATGGCCGATTGGGCGACAATGACGTAATTTCCGATGACGATGATGATGAAAATAATGGCGAGCGAGCTAAGTGTTTTGATCATATAGATTTCTCCTGTCTGTAACCTCCGTTGATCGTATGCCGACCAATTGAATTCGTTTTACAGAATGGAAACACCGCGCCCGTCCGGTTTGTGACAAAGTATGACCAAAATACGAAAAAAGTCATGCTGCAAACATTGCCGATCCGCGCAAAAAAGCCGTGTCCGAATTGTATCGAACACGGCTTTTTTGGCTCTACTGGCCGTTATTACGGCTTTTTCTTTGTGGTCACCTTCTGCGGGGTCACGTTCTGCTCTTTCTTGAGCGTCTCGATCAGACCGACCGCGTCCGGCTTATATTTGTGCGTGTCCGGTGCGAGGCCTGCAAATTTCTGAAGCAGATTAGCACCTTCCTGCAGTTTGGTCTTGTCACCGTTGATGTAGCCGAGATTGACCAGACTCAGGCCCGCACCGGCAAGTGCGTCGATGTTGTCCGGCGAGGTTTCGAGTATCGCCTTGTAGGCCTCGATGGCTTTCTCAGACTCATTAGCGACACGATAAAGATCCGCCATGATCAGTTTGCCTTCGTTCTTTTTGGCGGCATCGGTCTGGAGCGTAATGTAATCGGGCATGATGGTCGCCGCCATTGCCGGGACGCCCTCGCCGACCTGTTCGGTCAGCACGCTGAGTCTGATCGTCTCGTACGCACCGTTGACCGCGTCCTTGCGAAACGATTCGATGTTCGGATCAGCCTTGTCAGCAGCCGACGCATTGCGGATCATCGTCAGCGATTTATCATAAAGCGTGATCGCTTCGAGAAATGACGCACGAACCTTTCCAAATGCTTCGACCTTTGCGTTGATATCAGTATTCTTGGCGTTCTTGTTGTAAAGATCGACCGCACGGGCACGGGTGGCGGTCGCACGGTTGTTGAGCATGACCGGAGCACTGCCGACAAATGTCGGGTCTACCTCATAGCCCTCGGTAAATTTTGCGATCGCCGTGTCGTAATCCTTGGCCTCGAATGCCGTATTACCTTCTTTCAGGGTTCGGTTGACGACCTCGTTAGCTTTGAGAGCCTTTGCGTTCCTGTCTTCGATCTCTTTACGCTTGGCATCTTCTTCGGCCTTCAGCTTTTTCTGCTCAGCAGTAAGTTCACCCGTCGCTGCACCTGAGCCGCCGCCGGACTTAGCATTTTGAGCGACAAAATCGCGAACTTCAGCTTCGGTGTACTTCTTGCCGTCGCCCGCAACCATCGTGATGAGCAGCTTTTCCTGGCCGGCCTTAACGCCAGTAAAGATCGTCGGAGCAAAGCCCGGTGCACTCACCGAAAAAGCGTAGATGCCGCCCGGCTGAAATCCGGCAAAGCTAAAGTTTCCGTTCTTTCCCGTCTTTGACGACGGAAAGCCTGATTTAGTGTCGGTGCGATAGACCTCGACCAAGGCCCCGGCTACCGGGACACGAGTACCGTCTTTTTCAGTCTCGACGGACCCGGACGTGATCACGGTCTGGGCCAACGAGGCCGAAACACCGAGTGCGATAAAAGCAATTGTTAAGATCAATAGTGAATAGGATCTGCGAATCATTGAATTCCTCCGATATGTCACGAGCCGCGTACTCACGCGCGTGTTAGGATGCCATACTCTATATAAGAGTTTGTCGATAACTCACCATTCTATCGCAATATTCCGCTAAATCCGAAGCAAAAGGTGCCGGCGCCACGGCATTTTCCAAAAAATCGTGTGGTATAAAAAGCAGCCGTCCGTATGATATCTTTAGTTTTCGACAAATGCCCGAAATTTCAGCAAAAAAGCGAGTCAATGACACCTGCAATTTATAATTTTAGTGCCGGTCCGGCGATGATGCCCGCCGCGGTTCTTGAGCGTGCCCGTGAGGAATTTCGCTCACAGGGCGGCAGCGGCATGAGCGTAATGGAGATCAGCCACCGCTCGGCCCAGTTTGAGGCAATACTCGCCTCGGCAGAAAGCGGGATGCGCGAACTGCTCGGCGTGCCGGACAATTACCGCGTCCTGTTCTTACAGGGCGGTGCGACGCTGCAGTTTTCGATGGTGCCGATCAATTTTCTCGCTCCCGGCGGCTCTGCCGATTATGTTTTGACAGGCGCGTGGGGCGAAAAGGCCGCGGTCGAGGCACGCCGATGCGGAAACGTAAACGTTATATATTCGACCGCCGACGAAGGCTACCGTTCGGTTCCGGAGCAAGCCGAACTGAACTTTTCAAGCGGGTCTAGCTATGTCCACTACACGTCGAACGAGACGATCGAGGGCGTTGAATTCAAGTACGAAATGACCGCGGGCGGAATGCCGGTGGTCTGCGACGCGTCATCCAATATTCTCTCTAAGCCATTTAATGTCGACGAATACGCTCTGATCTACGCCGGTGCGCAAAAGAACATCGGCCCGAGCGGCGTTACCGTTGTCGTCATTCGCGACGACATGCTCGAACGCGTGCCAAAGGGGCTGCATTCGCTGCTCGATTACCGCAATATCGCAAAGCACGGCTCGATGGTAAATACGCCGAACACGTGGGGCATCTATTTGATCGATCTGGTGTGCCATTGGCTGAAAAGCGAAGGCGGCGTACCCGCGATGGAACGGCGAAATGTAGAAAAGGCAAAGATCCTCTATAACGCGATCGACGCCAGCGACGGTTATTTTGAAGGCCACGCCAGACGCGAGGCGAGATCGCTGATGAACGTCACGTTTCGCTTGCCGACCCCTGAACTCGAGGACAGATTTTGCGACGAGGCGACCGATGCGGGGCTCAACGGACTGCGCGGCCACCGTTCGCTCGGCGGTGTAAGGGCGTCGATCTACAACGCCTTTCCGCGCGAGGGCGTCGAGGCTCTTGTCGAATTTATGCGTGATTTTTCGCAGCGAAACGGCTAAAGGGAATTTAATATCGAGACCAACTCCGACTCTTCGTCCGCTGAAACGGTTCGCAGATCGATGACCACACGGCCGTCTTCGATCCGGGCTATCACGGGCGGAACGGCGTTGCGAAGATTCATCTCAAGTTCATCGGCCGAGAGTTCAACGTGCCTCACGGCGATGAGGGCCGTCGGCGGATGGACGTCCGGTGCCGAACCGCCGCCAATGACCGATGAACCATCGACAACCTCAACCGACAATTTTCCCGGCTTAAACTGACTGATCATGTCGTTTGCCCGATCCCTGATCTCACCTTCGCTCGCCGCTATCATCTTCAAAACCGGTATTTCGTCCGCCGCCGTACCTCGCTGATGGGCGTCGAGCGTTGCCTCAAGCGCCGCATAGATCAGCTTATCGACACGCAAGGCTCGATAGAGCGGATGACGGCGAATGCGCTCGATCAACTCGCTGCGACCGGCAATGATGCCTGCCTGCGGCCCGCCGAGCAGTTTGTCGCCGCTAAAGCATACCAGGTCGGCACCGTCCGCTATCGAACGCGATGGCAGCGGCTCACCGCCCAACCCGAATGCCGCAAGGTCGGTGATCGCACCCGAACCGATGTCCTCGAAAAGCAAGATATTGTTCTTGTGGGCAAGCTCGGCAAGCGCCGCTATGCCGGGCGTCGCTGTAAACCCGATAATGCGATAATTTGAAGGATGAACACGCAGGATCATCCTGGTCGCTGGCCCGACCGCTCGCTCGTAATCGGCGAGCTTTGAGCGGTTCGTGGTGCCGATCTCCCGGAGTGTTGCACCCGACTGTTCGAGCACATCGGGCACGCGGAAATCGCCGCCGATCTCGACCAGTTCGCCGCGGGAAATGACCACCTCACCGCCGGCCGCAAAAACCGTCATTACCAGATAAGCCGCGGCAGCACAGTTATTGACGACGATCGCACCCTCGGCACCGGTCAGTGAGGCGATCATCTCTTCCGCATGTTCGCCGCGACCGCCGCGGCCGCCTGCATCCAGGTCGTATTCGACCGTTGAATAGCGAGCGGCTTCGTCCGAAACGGCACGGCGGGCACTGTCAGAGAGCGGGGCACGGCCGAGATTGGTATGGATGATGACGCCGGTCGCGTTGATCACTCGCCGGATACCAGAGCGGCGATTTCGTCGCCATGCGGCCGTCAATCTTTCAGAGGCAATGGCCAGCAGTTCATCGGCAGAACCTACGCCGAGCCCCGGGCCGAGCAGTTCGGCACGGAGTTCGCCGACGACCTCACGGGCGATCTCGGTAAGCCGTGTTTGACCCGCGTCATGCATGAGCCTGCGGCCGGCATCGCTCCGCGTTAACTCATCGATCGACGGCAGATTTCGCAATGTGCGGCCCGATTCTGCGGCATTTTCCGTTTTCATAGACACATTTTAGACGATACTCGGCAATTTGCGGAAAAAGGTTTGGCTTAGAGGTTTATTTAAATAGACGGCCATCCCACGCCCGCCGTTCATTTACAACAAAATTATGGCTATGATCGGCAACAAGCTCTATCGCGGAGCACAGTCCAAACAGGAAGATTCGGTCGAGGTGGACCAACAGCTCTCTCGTCTCGAGGACGACATTCGCAAGCTGAAGATAGATTTCGACATCTACTTTAACGGTGCGACCAAGCGTCCTCCGCTTGAGGCTCGTGCTCGAATGGAATCGTATATCAAGCGAATCGCGGACAACCGAAACCTGACGTTTGCTCAACGGTATTATTTCAATACGCTGGTCGCACGCTTTACGTCTTACCGTGAATTGTGGCGGCGAGGGCTAAAGGCCAAAGGCGAAGAGCTAATGTAGAGATGACAAAAGGCGAACCCCGCGAGGTTCGCCTTTTCCAATTCCCAAACAAAAATTGAACAATTAAGCAACGGTCGCCACGTTCTCTGCCTGCGGGCCTTTGGGTCCGTTTGTCACTTCGAACTCGACCTCTTGCCCCTGGATCAAGGTTTTATAACCATCACCCGCGATCGAGCTGTAGTGGACGAATATATCCTGTTCGCCGGGCTGCTCGATAAAACCGTAACCCTTGGCATTGTTAAACCATTTGACCTTGCCGATTGTTTTAGACATCTCTAGTAAATCCTCCTGAAACTACAAAAAAACAAATTTCACATGGCTCATAAGGTTGTGCCTCCAACTAAGCCTGTGAATAATAAACACCCCCGAACGCGGTCACCCCGGCACGCATATGCCAATACAGCTATACCTATTTCGTATCATTCATTTCGAAACAAAATAAATCTTAGACTGCAAGATCTCTGATGGCCGTTTTGAGTGTGTTTTATTTAGACGAAGCAAAATTTAACTAAATCGCAACAGCGTGTCAAGAGGTTTGAGGGCAAATTGTGCGATTTAAGCGAAAATTGACATAAATTAGTCCATAAACGATGATAAAGCCGTGCTTTAGCCTAATTTTTAGACACACCCCCTTATGTCACCTGAATACGGAAAAGACGCGCCGCTGTCTTACAACAAATATCTAAAGGTCCGCGAATTGCTCGAGCTGCAGGAACGTCTTTCCGAGCCGGCCAGCCACGACGAACTGCTCTTCATTATCATTCACCAGACGTATGAGCTGTGGTTCAAGCAGATCCTGCATGAGGTCGACGCGACCGTGGGCTGGATGCGTGAGGGCCGTTTGTTTCGTGTTAATCACAGTCTGCGAGCCGTGACGGCGATCGAAAAGGTCATGGTCGGCCAGATCCACGTGCTCGAGACGATGGCGCAGATCGGATTTCTCGAGTTTCGCGATAAGCTCAACCCGGCCAGCGGATTTCAGTCAATGCAGTTTCGCGAACTGGAATTTGTCTCCGGGCAAAAGGACGAACGCATACTCAACAGTTTCAAAGAGGACGAATTTGCGTTCGAGCGGCTTAAATCTCGTTTCGACAACCCGAGCCTGGCGGACGAATTTTGGGCGTACGTCGGGAGAACCGGCTTTGCCGTCTCGACGCACGAGGAACGCGTAGCTGCCGTTGTCGAAATATTAACGCACCCTGAGAAGTACGCCGACCTCTTTATCATGCAAGATCTGTTGATAGACCATGATGAGAACATCTCACTCTGGCGATATCATCACGTCATGATGGTCGAACGAATGCTCGGCATGAAACGCGGAACCGGCGGTTCTGACGGCGTCGGCTATCTGATGTCCACACTTACCAAGAAATTTTTCCCCGAAATATGGGAGGCCCGCACACATCTTCGTATCGAAGACCGCGGGTAAATTAAAATATGCCTAAGTCACTTATATCGTTAATATTGCTGCTGCTATTCACCGCAGCGGCCTTCGGGCAGAATGTCCGTGTCACGATCCTGCACGTCAATGACGTCTATCAGTTTGCACCGGTCGACGGCAACGCACGCGGCGGACTTGCCAGGCTGATGACGTTGAAAAAAGCGGCTCTCGCTGAAAATCCGAACACTATATTCACGCTTGGCGGCGATACCGTTTCTCCGTCAGTCGAGACTCGCACCTACAAAGGTGCCCAGATGATCGACGCGTGGAACGTGCTCGGCCTCGATTATTCGGTATTAGGCAATCACGAGTTTGATATCAAAACGCCCGAGCTGCTCGCCCGGATGAAGGAATCTAAATTCATATGGCTCGGTGCCAATGTCATTGATACAAAAACGGGCAAGATCTTTGGCGACACGCCGCCGTACGTGGTCCGCGAATTTGACGGTGTCAAGATCGGCATCATAGGCCTGCTGCTGCCGGAAACGAAACAGACTTCGTCGATGGAAGACAGCCTGAGCGTTACCGATTTTTGTGCCGTCGCCAAAAAGCTGGTCAAGGAAATGCGGAAAAAGGGCAAGGTCAGCGCAGTTATCGGCTTGACGCATTTGTCGATGGCTCAGGACAAACAGTTGACGGGCTGTGCCGATTTTGATCTGATCCTCGGCGGCCACGAGCACAGCCTGCTCCAATCGTCCGCGAACGGCACGCCGATCTTTAAGATGACGGCCGACGCCCGCGAAATGGGCAAGTTCAACCTGACGTTCGACGCGGCGACAAAACGCCTGACGAGTCTCGACTGGGAGATCATACCCGTAACTAACAAGATCGCCGACGCACCGGAATTTGCTCCGGTTTTTGAGAAATACCGCGGACTGCTCGAACAACTCGCTGTGCCGGTCGGTGCGACGTCCGAACGCCTCGACGCCCTGTCGGTCACAAGCCGGACAAAGGAAACGAACATCGGAAATTTCATCGCCGACGCATATCGCAACGCGGTCGCGGCCGATATCGGGTTTGTCAACGGCGGTTCGATCCGAGCGGATCTGACTTACGAGCCCGGCCCGCTGACCAAACGCGACGTCCTGTCGATGCTGCCCTTTAACAACCCGATCGTCAAGGTCGAAGTGACCGGCAAGGTTCTCAAATCGCTACTCGAACACGGCGTTGCACGCAGTGCCCCGGGTGAAGATTCCGAGCCGGGACGCTTTCCGCAGGTGTCGGGCTTGAGATTTGAATACGACGTCAAAAAGCCGGCCGGTAGCCGCGTGTCATCGGTGACCGTCGGCGGCCAACCGCTGGATGAAGCAAAGACCTACACGGTCGCGACGTCGGATTTTCTGGTTTCGCGTTCGGGTGACGGCTACACGATGTTCAAGGAAGGCAAGGTGCTGACCAATGCCGCGGCCGCACCAAAAGACTCGGACGTATTCGAGGCCGCGATCAAGACGGCTCCGAACTCAACGATCGGGCCCAAGCTCGACGGTCGCATCAAGCGGATAAATTAACGGCTCTCGTTACCAAGACGATCGACAGCGGTGACGACGATCTTTTCGATCTGACGGCTGGCTGACAGTGTGATGGCGTGCTCGCTTGCGGGCAGCACAGACTGGCTCCAGCCGTCTTTGTCTTTTGCCCGCACAACATACCAAAAGGCACGACGCTCACCGCGTTCGCGCCACGACGCCCGCACATATTTACCTTCGCGTTCGATCTTGACCTCGGGCGACCTCATTGGTGCCGCCGCGATCCAGGAAAAATGCGGAATGACAGCGTCGGTCGTGTAAACCCGTTGGGTCATCTCACGCTGAATGCCGCCGAGATCGTTACGCAGCGATTTCTGGCTAAAAAATATCGCTCCCGGGTCGACTGTCTTGCGCGTAATGCCGATCTGAGACGCGATCTCGCCGGCGTTGAACGTCTCGGTCGACCCGATCCTGTAAGCCGCGATGCCCGGCCAGATAAAACGCTTCTTTACATTCTGCTCACGCCACCAGTCGAGCAGCACCGGAAAGCTCTGTCCCTTACGAGCCGTTTCCCAATAGAGCTGCGGTGCGAGATAGTCGACCGTTCCGTCGCGGAGCCATTTGCGTGCGTCGGCATAAAGCTCCTTGTAGGCGTTAAAGCCCGTGATCCCGAGCTCGGGCATCGGCTGCCAGATCCCGAACGGAGAAATGCCGTAGACCACGTCCGGCTTGATCCGTTTGATCTCGCGGCCGACACTCTCAATAAAATTATTGACATGCCAGCGCCGCCAATCGTCGCGGCTGAGCGGTCTGCGATTGACGCCGGACGCACGGCTCATTTCTGCTCCTGTTTTCAGATACTCCGCCCAATTTGCGTCATCGGGAAACTCAATGCGGCTGCCCGCGGCGTCCTTTTCGGCGTAAGGATAAAAATAATCGTCAAAATGAACGCCGTCGATGTCATAGCGGCGGACCACATCCTTGATCACGTTCAGTGAATGCCGCTTGGCTGCCTCGTCCGTCGGGTCGAGCCACATATAACGGCCATACTGACGAACGATCGACGGCTGAGTTTTTGAGACGTGTTCATCGGACATCGTCTTTGCCGCCGGGTGATACGCGCGATATGGGTTAAACCACGCGTGGACGAGAATGCCGCGGCGATGTGCCTCAGCTACGAGGAATTCGAGTGGGTCAAAGTCCTGTGCCTTGCCCATTTGCCCGGTCAGAAACTCGGACCAAGGCTCGAGGTTTGAGCGATAGACCGCGTCGGTCATCGGCCTGACCTGAAAAACGACGGCGTTCAGACGCAGCTTCTGCGCGAGATCGAGAATGGCGGTAAGTTCGGCCTTTTGCTTTTCGGCGGACAGCCCTTTAGACGTCGGGAAATCAATATTATCGACCGTCGCGACCCAGACCGCCCGAAATTCCCGAACAATGGGCGGCATCGGCTGTGCCAGAGCGCACACGGCGAACAGCATTATGAGCAGGACAAGTTTCATACAAATTCGGCAAAAACTTCGTTTGAGAACAACATGCCGCGTCGCGTCAGGCGCAAGCGGCCATCGATCACCTCGACCAATTCGTTTTCCACGAGTCCGGCGACACGTTCGTCAATATCGATACCAAAACGCTGCTGAAAGTTGTCCAGATCGATCCCGTCGGTGAGCCGTAGCCCAAGAAACACAAATTCCGACGCCAGATCGATATCTTCGCGCATGACCTCGGCAGAAGCTGAATTTTCCATCATCGAGACGTATCTCGCTGTGTCGCGGTCATTGGCGTATCGCTGCGTACCGTCGAACGAATGGGCCGAGACGCCAAACCCGTAAACCGGGTCAAGTGTCCAGTATTTCGAATTGTGGCGTGAGGCGAAACCGGGCCTGGCAAAATTGGATATCTCGTATTGCTCATAACCCGCACCGGCGAGACGGTCGATCATCAGTTCGTACATGTCGGCGGCAAGCTCTTCGTCAGGTAGCTCGCGGCGGCCGGAACGCAGCTGTTCGGCCAGCGGCGTGCTCTCGTGGATCTCAAGCAGGTAGAGCGAAAGGTGCTCGGGCCGCATTGCAACGGCCTTGTTCAGATTCCGCCGCCAATCGTCCATCGTCTGGCCCGGCAATCCGGCGATCAGATCAAAACTGACGTTGGCGAAACCCGCGTCGCGAAGCATTCCGTAAGTGTTTCTCGCGTCGGTCGCGTCGTGCCCTCGGGCGAGCAGCTTGAGGTCGCGTTCGTTGAACGTCTGCACGCCAAAGCTCGCACGGTTGACGCCGAGATCGCGAAAAGCCGCAAGTGACCCGGGCGTGACGGTCGCGGGGTTCATCTCCATCGTCACCTCGGCACCGTCCGCGATCTCAAACTTGCCATGAACCGCCGACAATATCCGCTCAAGCTGATCCGGCCGCAGCAGCGAAGGCGTTCCGCCACCGAAATAGATCGTGTCTATGTACGGAAAGGAATCAGCCGCAGATGAACGCGGATGTCGCGGATCTGAAAAGAACTTAATATCTGCGTCCATCTGCGGCAAAAATCCGTCGATCTCCCCACAGAGAGCATCAACATACCGCTCCACCACGTCATTGCCGCGATAGACATCCGTAGCAAAATCGCAGTAAGAACACCGCGATTTGCAGAATGGAATATGGATGTAAATGCCCCCTGGTTTCATCGCTCAAATGTACCACTTTTGACCGATATTGTGTTTTCGACTTAGGGCATTTAAACGATTTCTAACCAGACAGCGATCAATTGCCTGCAGGCTGATAATACAATCCGGTTCCGGGCCCAAGCGGGATTCCAAACAGGAACCAGATGATCAAGATCAATGTCCAGCCGATGAAGAAAACTATCGAAAACGGCATCATCAGCGACATTATCGTTCCAATACCGGCCTTGGGGTCATACTTCTGCGCGAACGCGACGATCAGCGGAAAATACGACATCATCGGCGTGATGATATTACAAACGCTATCGCCAATACGGTACGCCGCCTGGGTCAGCTCGGGCGAATAGCCAAGCAGCATCAGCATCGGGATAAATACCGGAGCCATCACCGCCCATTTTGCTGACGCCGACCCGATGAACAAATCGAGCACTATCGACAAAATAACGAACGAGACTATCAACGTAACACCGCTGAGGTTCAAACTCTTAAGTAACTCAGCACCTTCGACCGCGAGAATAATACCGAGATTGGACCAGTTAAAGAAGGCAACGAATTGTGAAGCGAAAAATGCCAGGACAAGATACACAGCCATTGTTTTCATCGACCCCTACATCGCCGCTATGACCTCGTCTATCTTCTTGAATGTTTTTGCCGTGTACCCGTAAACCAACCCGAGTACAACGCCGCCAAAAAAGATGAGCGTAATAATGCCGGAAAGAAACGGCGACTTGAGTAAGCTGCCTGTCTTCGGATCCCGAAGAAATCCATCGGATGGAATGGTTCCCCACAGTATCAGCCCGGCGAAAATGGCGGTGGCAATTCCCGTAAAGAGCAACGCACGCTTTTCGTTCGGCTCAAGTTTTTCGAGGCTCTCAGGTTTCGCTTCGCCGTTGTATTCACCGAGCCTCGGAACGACCACACGTTCGGTGATCCAGGTTCCGAGTATCGTGACCAAAAATGTCGACGCGGCCATGAAATACAGATTTGCCGCCGGAGTGACCGTGTATGACACATCGATGATGCGGGCCGCCTCTTGCGACAAACCCGCGAGCAAAGCATCGGTCGGGCCGAGCAGCAGGTTAGCGCTAAATCCACCTGACACGCCGGCAAATGCCGCGGCAAGGCCCGCCAACGGATGTCGCCCGACCGCCAAAAATATCATTGCAGACAGCGGTATCAGAACGACGTAACCGATATCGCTCGCCAAATTGGACATTATGCCCGCAAACACGACAACGGCGGTTAGGAGTTTGCGTGGCGATGAGAGCACCAGTGCCCGCAGGACGGCGGAGATCAGACCACTGGCCTCAGCTACGGCGATTCCCATTATCCCGACAAGCACGACGCCGAGCGGAGCAAATCCCGTAAAGTTCGTTACAAATCCTGTCAGAATGCGGTGAAGCCCCTCGACGGTCAACAAATTGACCGCTTTGACCGTTTCGCCCGTGCCGGGATGTGTGACCGATAGTCCTGCCCACGAAACGATCGCCGACAGCACCAATGTCGCTATCGCAAATCCTACAAATAGCAGGGCCGGATTTGGAATACTGTTCCCCATCTTTTCCAGGCGATTCAAGGCTTTGTTTAGAAAGCTTCCGCCGAAGTTGTCGGCGGCCGATTCGGTTGATGTCATTCTCAATTCTCCTATTCGTTTGATATACGGACGCGTAACTGCCACACCTCAGCGTGCGTGAGCAATAGCCAACTACGTTTCAGCTGCAAGAGGGGTACCCGGTGAGGGCAAGTCAGATTTAATCTTTACAATAAAATAATGATTCGAAATAATCAAGGACGGGCTCCCTGATTTGCGTGCAAAAGCTGCGTTTAACTAGGGTGAGTGAAAAAAGACCCGGTCATCTTTCCTAACGTTAATTATCCAATCGATCTGAGAGGGCTCCGGTCCATGAAGCTTCAAGTTCGGAGATCGGAGTCGTCATAGCAACATCCCCATCGACGCGCATACTAAGCGAATCGCCGCCGACCTTGCCGATGACTTCGAACGGGCAGTCGCCGGCGATGGCAGTTACTTTGTAGAGGTTCTCTGCGGCAAAGCTTATAACGATCCGCGACGGGCTTTCGCCGAAGAGCAACGAGTCCGAGCTGAGGCCATACGAGCTTAGATCGATCGACGCTCCGATGGCGTCACGCCCGAGCGAAGAGAAACAGCTTTCGGCGATTGTGACGGCGAGGCCGCCGTCGGAGCAATCGTGCGCCGACGCGACGAGCGATTCGGCCGCGAGAGCGAGCAGGGTGTTTTGGACACGGATCTCCAGATCGAGATCGATCTGCGGTGCGATGCCGTTTGCGATCAGTTCGTCCGTCGTTCGGCCGAGGATCGTCTGGGCGTATTCGCTCGCTTCGAGATCGTCATTTGTCGTGCCGAGGACGGCGATCAGGTCGCCTTCATTCTTAAAACCGTGCGTGATTATCTGCCGTGTATCCTCGATCAGCCCGACCATTCCGATCGTCGGCGTCGGCAGGATGCCGCGGCCGTCGGTCTCGTTATAGAACGACACGTTGCCCGAAACGATCGGCGAAGCGAAAGCCTCGCACGCCTCACCGATGCCGTCGACGACCTCTGAGAAGCTCCACATTACCTCGGGCCGCTCGGGCGACGCGAAATTCAAACAGTTGGTGACAGCGATCGGCCTCGCTCCGACGCAGGCGACGTTGCGTGCGGCTTCGGCAACCGCGAGCTTTGCGCCGTTCTTGGGGTCGATAGCCGTAAACTTGCCGTTTCCGTCGAGACACATCGCGATCGCACGCCGCGTTTCTTTGACGCGGATCACCGCGGCATCGGCTCCCGGCATGACGGCCGTATTGGTGCGGACCATCGTATCGTATTGCTCGTAAACCCAGCGTTTCGAACAGATATTGGTCGAAGCCAGCAGAGACCTTAGAGCGTCTCCGGCGTCAACGCCGTTCGCGGGCCGCCGAGTCGGGACCTTCGGCTTTTCAGCCGGAGCCGTCATCGGGCGGTGATATTTTGGAGCCTCGTCGGTCAGAGCGAGCACGGGCAGATCGGCCTCAAGCTTGCCGTTGTGGATGATCTTGAGCCGGTCACCGGTAACTACGTTGCCGATGACGACCGCGTCGAGGTCCCATTTGTTAAAGATCTCAACGACCTCTTTTTCACGGCCGCGGCGGGCGACGATCAGCATCCGCTCCTGCGATTCGGACAGCAGCATCTCGTACGCCGTCATGCCGGTCTCACGCTGCGGTACAAGCGTCAGGTCGATCTCAAGGCCCGTTCCGGCACGAGCTGCCATCTCGACTGACGACGACGTCAGGCCGGCGGCCCCCATATCCTGAATGCCCTCGATCGCACCACTTCGCATTGCCTCAAGACACGCCTCAAGCAGCAGTTTCTCTAAGAATGGATCGCCAACCTGCACCGTCGGGCGTTTTTCGAGTGCCTCGTCGTCAAACTCGGCCGACGCCATAGTCGCTCCGTGGATGCCGTCGCGGCCCGTCTTGGCTCCGGCGTAGAGCACGGGATTGCCGATGCCGGACGCCTTGCCGAAAAAGATCTGGTCCTTGCGGACGATGCCAAGTGCAAATGCGTTGACGAGCGGGTTGAGGCTGTACGATTCGTCAAAAACGACCTCGCCGCCGACCGTCGGCACACCGAAACAGTTGCCGTAATGGCCGATGCCCTCGACGCAGCCCTTGAGGATCGAGCGGTTACGCGTGCCGTGTTTCGGATCGTCGAGCGGGCCAAAACGGAGCGAGTTCATCGCCGCTATCGGCCGAGCTCCCATCGTAAACACGTCACGCAAAATGCCGCCAACGCCGGTCGCCGCACCCTGAAACGGTTCGATAAAGCTCGGGTGATTGTGCGATTCGACCTTAAAGGCCACGCACCAGTCATCGCCGATATCGACCACACCGGCATTTTCGCCGGGCGGTACGATCACGCGTTCGCCGGTGACGGGCAAACGCTTGAGGTGGACGCGCGACGATTTGTACGAGCAGTGTTCGGACCACATCACACTGAAAACACCGAGTTCGGTCAGGTTGGGCTCGCGGCCCATCAGTTCTTTGATCTTTTCGTACTCATCGGGTTTGAGTCCGTGCTGCTCGACGATTTCTGGTGTGATATTGCTCATTCTGTTAGGAAAAATATGCCTGAAATAAACAAAAGAGTTTATGCGTTTCGGATGCCATTATCAAATCCGCCCGCATAAACTCTTTGTAATATCTGCCGGGAAAACAGTTCGGCTACGGCATCGCCGGTGCTCCAAACGCCGCCCATTCCTCTTTTGCCGGGCCGTAAATGCCAGGAACGGCGAGTCCGGCCTGACGCATCAGCACGGTCATCTGCCCGCGGTGGTGTGCCTGGTGGAGTATCAGATAAAAGAGCGTCAGCCCGCGTGCCCACGTTTCGCCGTACATCTCGTCCGTCAGCAGTAGCGTCTCGTCGGTCCAGTTCGCCGAGACCTCAGCCGCGACCGAGCGTGCCGCCGTCTCAAACGCCGCGGCGATCTCGGCCGCCGTCGCCGGACATTCGGCAGAAAACTCAGGAGCGTCAACGGTCAAGCCGACGAGTCCCGGCATTTCTCCGAGCGTCTGAGTTAAGTGCCACGCTAAAAACCCAAGTGTGCGGCCGTCGTCCGACACTTTTTGCGAGAGCGATTCGTCGGTCAGGGCATTCATTACCTTGACGGTCGCTTCGATCTCATAGTCCCAGTCTTTCAAAAAATCTTCTACCTTTCGGATCATCCCAATTATCTCCTGTTTATTTGTCGGCGGCCGGTTTTGCCAGTACCTTATCGAGTTCGGTCGTGAGGTTAAGATACCTGACCTTGCCATTACGCTGATAGGTCACGACGCCTTTTTCGTCGTAGAGTATCGTCAGCGGCAGGTTGCCCGGCCAGTCTTTCGATACGAGCTTGATCGCCTCGGATTCGTCAGGCGTGCTGAGCAAATACGCAGGCATTTCTGCCTTCATCTGTCCGAGAAATTTCGGGACGTAAGTGTCGATATCCGCCAGATCGTCGAGCGACACGGTCAGAAAATCGATCTTGCCGCGGTACTCTGTGTCGATCTTGACCAGGTCGGGAAACTCCTCGCGGCACGGGTCGCACCACGTCGCCCAAAAATTGATGAGCAGCGGCTTGCCGTTCGGCTTGAGCAGCTTTTCAAGGCCCTTGAGATCGACTTTTGTCACCTTAGGCAAGGCGGCCGCAGTTGTCTGGCCTAAGCCGGTCTGAGATAAAAACAGGACGAGAGCGATCGAAAAAACCAACGCTCCCGCCCGGTCCAAGTTTGAAAACTTCATATTAATGCCTACTGCTGTCCGGCACGCTTAATTGTGCAGCCAAACGCGTTAGCCGATTTACGTGCGATCGGTTTGCCGCTCAGCGACGCGTCAAACGCGGTCCGCAGATACTGCTCGGTAATATTCTTGCCGTTACGGTCATTGTCGATCGCTCCGTGGTAGAGCAGGACGCCCTTGCTGTCGACATAAAAGATCTCCGGCGTCACGTTTGCACCGAGTTTGTCGGCAAAGACATTACCCTTATCGATCAAAACAGGGAATTTGTAGCCGACCTTTTCAGCGTCGGACTTGACCCAGGCAAGATCCTCGGTCGAGTTCGAATTGATGCCGATAAAGTTGATGCCCTTAGCCTGATAGTCGGCCGCGATCTGATTGATGCGATCGTTGTAAAGTTTAACGACGGGGCACTGTGCCGACAGAAAAACGACGACCGCGCCGTTCTTGCCCGACAGGCCGCTCAGGGTCTGGGTCTTGCCGTCGAGATCGGGCATCGAGAAATTCTCCATCGTCGCACCGACCGCCAATGCCTGAGCACTTGCCGCAACGGACAGGGCGAACATCAGCGTGAACAAAAATATAGCTCGTTTCATAAACATTTTACCTCCAGATCTGATAGTTAATTGTACGTTGAGTTTACCAATCTCAACCGCGAAGTCACAAGGCTTTTGTTGTCTTTACGTTCGATAGCAGAAAACGGTTTCAGGTTGCCAGTCTAGCCAAATAGCCGCGGCAGACGGCGCTGGAGATTTTTTGGCAGCAGTATTTCCATCGCGTCGTCGACGGTGACGATGCCGGCGATGTCGCCTTCGTCGTCGATAACCGGCAGGGCGAGCAGGTTGTATTCCGAGATGGTCTGGGCGACGGTCTCGGCGGATTCCGACGGGTGTGCAAAGCGAAATTCGCTTCGCATCACGTCCGCAAGCTTAAACGTCGGGTCCGCCAGGATCAGCGACCTGAGCGAGATGAGGCCGCACAGTTTCCACGAATTTTCTTCCTCCACCACATAGAGGTAATAGATCATGTTCGGCGTCTCGGCCATCTCACGCAGCCGCGAAATGGTCTCGCCGACCGTCAGGGCTTTCGGGAAAACGACAAACTCCGTCGTCATCAGGCCGCCGGCGGTGTCGTGCTCAAAATGCATCAGCTCGGCGACGTCGGCCTTTTCATCGTCCTCCATCAGGTCAAAGAGCTCCTTGGCCTTGTCGTCGTCCATCTCGTCGAGCACGTCGACGGCGTCGTCGGGCGACATTTCCTCGAGAATGTCGGCGGCGCGTTCCTCGTCCATGTCTTCGAGAATGCGTGCCTGAGCCTCGGTCGACATTTCCTCGAGCGTATCAGCGGCGATCTCGTCATCGAGACTTTCGACGACCTCGGTTCGATGGATCGGCGACAGCGTCTCGGCAAGCTGCGCGATCTCGACCGGATGGAGCCGCGAGAGCTTGTCCTTGGACGATTTCAGCTGGACGGTGACGGTCGCGGTGTCGGTCGCCAGATAACCGACGTCGGCCCAATCGAGCACTTCGACAATATGGTCGCTGCCGTAAAATCCTTTCGGCATCAGCCGGCGAACAAACCCCTTCAGGCTGACGTCCGCACCCGAGACACGCCACATCGAGCCCGCCTGGATAATTTGCACGTCATTGACGCGGACGACGCGTTTGCCGTCGACGTCGATCAACTGATTATCGAGCACGTCCTTGCCCAGCAAAACTTCGCCCTCACGCCGCACAAAAGGGCTCAGGTCGAGTATCGCCGAACGCATCTTCGCCCCGTGCAGCCCGAGCTCCGATACGTCACGCCGCGGCATGAAAAAATTGCGTCGCCGATACCTCGCCACCAGGCCGATGACCGGCGGGTAATCTTCGCGGCCATAACGCACGATAACGTCATTGATGACCGCAATTTTCTCGTTGCGGGCATCAAATATCGGGCGATTCAGGATCTGCGAGAGGTAAAGCATAGCTAAAAGATAGCCCAACTTGGCCAAAGGTTGAAGCCCGAAAGACGTGTGCCGGCGATATTTTTACGAGCCTAAATTCCCGATCAAAAATAAAATGCAAAACAACGTTAAAAAAGTGCCAAAAATGTGGAAACATTTGCCCAATATTGTTTTATAATAACTGAGGGGATATGTTACCGCTTCGGTACCAGACGACCCTCGACCTCAGTCACATCCAGCCAAATGAAAAAGTCTCACCTAATAATCATCGCCACACTTATCTTTAGTGTCTCTGCCGCTGCGCAGCAACGCCCACGATTTTTCGATAATTTTGACACGGCCCGCGGCGTCAATGTCTATCGCCCGGAACAGCCAAAGGTTGTCCAGCCCTTGGTCCAGCCGTCAAAGAACGGCAAAAAGGGTAAGAATTCCCGTAACAATTCGCTGGTCGTCAAAACCGGACAGGCAAACGCATCGACAGGCAAACCATTGATGGATCCCCCCAACGCCCTCGCAAAACGCGAGGCTCCGCGCTCCGCCGAGGTGACTCGTCTGATCATGGCCGCCGGGTCGGGCATGAAGGGCTTTACGACCGGCGACTCAGTGATCGACGCGTATATCGTCGATTCGAGCCGCCGATACAACATCGATCCGCTGCTGATCTATGCACAGATGCACCAGGAATCGTCATTCAAGCTGCGTGCGACCTCGTACAAGGGAGCGAGCGGCCTGATGCAGCTGATGCCGGCGACGGCACGACGCCTCGGCGTAACCAATATCTACGAACCGAAACAGAACATCGAGGGCGGTGTGAAATATATGCGGATGCTGCTCAACATGTTCGGCCAGGACGTCAATCTGGCACTCGCGGGCTATAACGCCGGTGAGGGTGCGGTGATGAAGTACGGCAATTCGATTCCGCCGTATGCTGAGACACGCGAATACGTTCGCCGCATCTCGGCCCGCTACAGTTCGATCACCAATCCGTCCTATGTTCGCACGGCAAAGCGTGTCAACAACGCGACCGCAGCCAAGCTTGAGCAAAAAGAAGCTCGGCCGCTGGCCGTCTACGAACCAAACCCGATCGCCATCCGTCTCGCGGACGGTCGCATGCGTTTGGTCAATCAGTAATTACAGCTTTGGGCACGTCACGGTGGGATCGCGTGCCCAAATAGCAGATCCCACCGAGTTAGTCTCTTCTCCACTAGTCCTTCGAGACGTGCGGCCGGTTCGTACACCGGCCGCGTTTTTTTGCGCGTGCGACGCTGAGGCCGCGGCTAGCGGACGTACGCTCCCGGGACAGGTTGGTCGCCGGTCGCGCCAAATTGCTGGATCAGCGTGCCGGCGGTCGAACGCTGGACGTACCAGGTCGAATTTGACGGCCTGAAGACCGCACCGTCCGTCTTGCCGTCACCGTCGTAATCGCCCGGTACCGGAATGTCGGTGACCGTGCCGAACGGGAACGAGTAGAACGACAGATTTTCGCTGCGCAGGATGAACCATTCGCCCGAGGACGGCCGCCAGAACGCAGCGTCGGCCTTGCCGTCACCGGTGTAGTCGCCCGAGGCGGCACGGTCGCTGAGCCCGCCAAATGCGTATGCTACGACGCCGGCCGTGCTGCGGTCGATCCACCACTGGCCGAGGCTCGGCCGGTAGATGGCAATGTCGGATTTGCCGTCGCCGTCGTAATCCGCGGTAACGGGCAGGTCGCCCGCGGTGCCGAACGTCGAGATCGTCGTGCCTCCCGTAGACTTATTGATATACCACGTCGAATTGGACGGGCGGAATATCGCCGCGTCGGTCTTGTCATCGCCGTCATAGTCGGCCGGTGCGGGCGTGTCGCCGGTCGTGCCAAACGGGAAAGCGTAGAACGAGGAATCCTCGCTCCGAAGGATGTACCAGGTTCCGGTCGAGGAGCGGAAGAACGCAAGGTCGGTCTTGCCGTCGCCGGTATAGTCGCCCGGTGTGACGCGATCGGTCGCCGTGCCAAACTGGGCCGCACTGTTGCCGCCGTTGCTGCTCCGCTGCCACCACCATTCGCCCGGCACGGGCCGGAAGATCGAAAGGTCGGTCTTGCCGTCGCCGTCAAAATCGGCCGGGCTCTGGGCGGTCGGGGCGGCACAGTTGGGGAACTTGAACGACGCGATGCGTGTGGCGTAGGTGGTATTGGATGTCGTTGCGTAATACTCGTTGGTGTACCAGAAGGTGCAATCGTCGAGCGGGTCGACGCTCATCGACGTATAGTCGCCCCAGCGGCTGCCGGCGCTGGTCTGCGAACCGCCGCCGTTGATGATGATGCCCTCGCCCTGCGGCATTTGCCCGAGCGGGTCGCCGGCGAGACGTCCCGTGTACCTAATGCCCGGATAGACCTCACCCGAGCCGATCGCGTTCCCGTTCGAAACGCTATAGCCGAGGCCCATATTGCCGAGCCGGTCCATCGCGATGCTGCCCATCCAGCGGTGGATGCCGTCGGTCGCACCGGGCCCGAATGTCCCTTCCTGATAGAGCGTCGGCGTTGTGTTCGGGCTGCGCACTTCCCACCAACGCATGCCCGCCATTGCCGTGCTCGCCTCGACCGACTGGCTGGTCACAAGCGATTCGTGCGTGCCAAAATTGCGGTACGCCAGGCGGAATGTCGGCCGCTGTCGATACGACAAAATATCGATCTTGACGGTCGTGCCGGGCTGCGGGATGCAGTTTCGCGACGGTGTCGTGCCGCCCGAGCAGGGAAATACCGTGTCGAATGGTGCGATCGGGATCAGCGTCGGGCCGGTCAGCGTCGAGTTGGCCGTCGTGACCCAATCGACCTTGTACTTGTACAGCATCAGCGAATCCGACGCCGCACCGATGTCGTTATCCATCGTGCCGATGAGGAAATTGGGGCTGCCCGCCGGTGGCAATGTCGCTCCGTCGAGGTCGGCATTGAGCAGGCCGTTCGGACCGCTGGCGCTCTGGGCCACTGAAAAGCGGACCGAGCGGGCGACGGGGTTGCCGGCGATCATCGCCTCGCGCTCGAGCACGTACAGGCCCAAAACGCCGGTCTCGCGTGTGTTCAGATAATAGCCGTCGGGCCAGACACCGTATTTCGGATAATCGGGGAATGTCGGTGCCTCGAACGCGTATCGGTAATACGTGCCCGTCGGGTTGCCGGTCGTCGAGACGGCAACGCAATTAAAAAATGGCCCCGTACTATCGGAAAATTGGCTGATCAGCCAGCGATCGGCGAGCTGGTCATAGAGCACGACGGGGTCACCCGCGTTCTCGGTCTGACACGGGCCGCCAAAACCGGCAAACAGCGTATTGATATTCGACGGGCCAAAGACCGACACGCCCGCACGCGTAAAGATCTGAAACCGTGCGTTCACGGTCTGGACATAATGGTTCGGGCCGATGTCGCCGTTCGGGTCCGGAGGCGTGCTGCCGAGGCCGCCCATACCGCCGAAATTGGCGATCGTCGACGGAATGGCCGCGTCACGCTGTGTGAAAACGCCGTTTCCGAGTGTCGATTGGAGCACCGGATCGGGTTCGTGATCCGTCCTGCCGACCGGGCCGCCCGAGCCGACGTCGTCCTTGGCCTTTTTCGCCGTCGTCGACAGATCGGGCCGCATCGAACTCAGCGGCGGCGACACGTCAAACTTAGCCGCCGTCTTGACCGTCGGCCCGCCCTCGACCACATTCTGCGCAAGCGTCGCAGGCCCAAAAGCCGCCGCCGCCAAAACAAAAAACACCCCAAACCCCAGACTGATCCGCGTAAAACAAATCTTCACAAAAAACCTCCGTACGGTACTGCTGAATTGTCGAAATATAACAAAACGAATGTACCACACCACCCCCCAAACCCCGAACCATTTTCGGTATTTCGGCCCGTCGCGTCCGGCACGAGCGATACCAAAGAGAATTAAACCGCAGACAAACACGGATGGACACAGATAGGCAAAGACCGATGAAGCCTTCTATTCTCAATCCCGCCACATCGTGTCGCAATAAGGTCGCAAATATTACATAGTTGTAATATTCAGGTCAAATATAATACAATTTATACGGAGGGTTTATGACCGGAGATCAACTGGCACGGCATCGGCGGCACAACGGCAGGACACAGCCGCAGACGGCACGTGCGCTTGGCGTTTCTCAGACGTATCTGTCTCTGCTTGAGGCCGGTAAGCGGCCGGTTACCGAGGTACTGCATAAAAAGGCCGTACGGGTCTTTGGCTTGCCGCCGACGCAGCTTCCGGCGGATCTCGAAATGCCTGACGTGCCGACGGCTACCGATGAGCAGCTCACTGCCGATCTCGCCGCCCTGGGCTATAAGGGCTTTGCACATTTGCGCCGGTCGCGGCTCCGGAATCCGGCCGTCGTGCTGCTCGCTGCCCTCAATGCGGAAAAGCGTGACGCTCGCGTCGTTGAGGCTCTGCCGTGGGTCGTTCTGACGTTTCCCGAGATAGCCTGGAAACGGCTCTTTCGAATGGCAAAGGCCTATGATCTGCAAAATCGTCTCGGATATGTCGTATGCCTGGCCCGCCAGGTCGCGGAACGCCGCGGCGACACTGCCGCCGCTATGAAACTGGAGCGTCACGAGATGGAACTATACCGCTCGCTATTGGTTCGCGAAGAGACACTCTGTAACGAGACGATGACCAACGCCGAACGTCGCTGGCTCGCCACTAACCGCCCCGAACAGGCAAAACGCTGGCACCTGCTCACCGACCTTGCACCGCAAACCTTAGGCTACTATGACGACTAACGCCGTGCCCGAACCATGGCGGTCGTTTCTCAAGGGCACCCGACAGACTCGACAGACTCGAAAGACCCAGCAGACCCGTTTCCGGCACCGTTCGACCTCGGTATTCTCCGGCAAAGGTACCACGACGAACTCCGCCCGTATCTAGCCATCCCCGAACGCGAGGACCTGACCCTAAACCTCTGGATCGATATGATCACCGAAGACCGCTCCACAAGTCAGAACCGGGAGCGGTAGCGACTGGGTTCTTCTCTGCAAGTCAGAACCGGGAGCAGCGGTTGCGGGCCTACCGCAACACTGGCACGTATTGTGTGCCAGAACCGACTGGGTTCTTCTCCCGGGGCTCTTGATAGATCGGCAACGGTCATGCTAAAAGATATCGGGGGACGCGGAAGAATCGGGAATGGGCCAACACACGAAAATTCGCTCCTGATCTGCCATATGTGGAACGACACTGACATTCCGCTTGCCGTGTTCTTTACCTTTCGATGCTACGGCACATGGCTCCACGGTGACGAACGCGGTGCCGTCGATCGGCACAATAATTCCTATGGAACTCCACGAATTGCTCCGAACAATAATTGGCGCAAGCATAACGAGAACCAACTTCTTCGGCCGCCCGTCAGGTTGAACGCCGCCATGCGAGCGTCGGTCGAAAAGGCGATTCGCGATACTTGTCTCAAACGCGGCTGGCACCTGATCGCGATCAATATTCGTACAAACCACGTTCACGTCGTCGTCGAGATCGGTGCTAAGAGTTCAAAAAGCGTCTTGATCGCGCTAAAAGCCAACGCGACGCGCCAGCTCAGATCTGACGGCTTGTGGTGCTCCGACGAGACACCTTGGGCGGACAAAGGCAGCAAGCGAAATCTCTGGAACGAAAATAGCGTGTGGGAAGCATGCAACTACGTAAATAACGAGCAAGGCGACAAACTACCCGACTTCGATTGGTAGTACTACAAGTCAGGACCGGGAGCCGTAGCGACTGGGTTCTTAGGACGCAGTCGGTCAGTCACCAAGTCAGCCCCGCGAGCAGAAGCAACAAGTCAGAACCGGGAGCCGTAGCGACTGGGTTCTTAACGGTCCGCAAGTCAGAACCGGGAGCAGCGGTTGCGGGCCTACCGCAACACTGGCACGTATTATGTGCCAGAACCGACTGGGTTCTTCTCGGTCGAGTCCCCAAGTCAGCCCCGCGAGCAGCAGCGACAAGTCAGAACCGGGAGCCGTAGCGACTGGGTTCTTCGCGGTCGGCAGGTCAGAACCGGGAGCCGCGGCTGCGCACCCATCGCAACACCGGCACGTATCGTGTGCCAGAACCGACTGGGTCCACAAGTCAGAACCGGGAGCCGCGGTTGCGGGCCTACCGCAACACTGGCACGTATTGTGTGCCAGAACCGACTGGGTTCTTCTCGGCTGAGCACCCAACGCAACACGGGCACCCCACGTACGAAAAACCCAGTCGCTATCGCTCCCGGTTCTGACATAATTAGCACATGTACATCCGCGACAAACGCTCTCCGACGCCTAAGAGCGAAGCCGTCTCGCGGGTGATGAACTCCGATCTTGTCAGAACCGCGAGCGGTAGCGACCGGGTTTATCCGCCCGAACTCCTCCTCCGCAAAGCCCTCTGGTCAAACGGCCTCCGCGGCTACCGCCTGCACTTCAAGATACGCCTGACCCGAGAGACTCGAAAGACCCGACCGACCCGATCCACGATCCGCAATCAATGGGTTCGCCCCGATATCTCTTACGTCGGCAAAAAACTCGCGATCTTCGTCCACGGCTGCTTTTGGCATTAAGCGATTTTGGACTATTTACCGCCGATCGGTAACATTCCTCTCGGCGGCAAATAGTCCAAAAATGAAGTGTGCTGAATATACTGACGTTGTAAAAGCAATTCTCACCCGACCGTGCGACGGTTCGGGCGGCGGCATTCCTTTGACCCGTGGCGAAGTCGCGATGCTCTTTCTCGACGGCTATGCCGGAGATGGCTCGAACCTACTCGACGTCCGTTCCCAAGGCTACGGCGAAGATGACGACTGGGACGGCCTCACCGATGAAGATGTGCTCGAAGACGAAGACACTGTATTCGTCTGGGAAAAATGGGAACCGTTTGAACTATGGAATTGAAGATGGCCTATATTTCTGAGAGGCCGATACCCTTCAGAAATTCAAATGTTCCATCGTAATAATTCGGAGGACGCGTTGCGTCTTCGTCATTGCCATGAGGAACGAAAATGACCATTCCTTGTCGTGCTCGGGTCAGAAGAACACGATATGTATTCTTAAGATAGCGTTGATTAATTTCTACACCTACATCCTTCCAAGACGAACCTGAGAAACTTTGAGATTGCCACTGATCTCCGTCAAAGTAGAAATCTCCATCCCAGCAAACACCTATCCAATCTAATTCAAGTCCTTGAATATCGAACTCCGTAGCTACATCTTCCAGAAAAAATGATGACCGCACATCGTCCTTTCCCTTCAAAAACCAATCGGCGGCCTTAATCTTATTTTTTACAAATATTCCGTGAGGTTTTAAGCGTCCGGCCCCAGACGACGCGACAAGGCCTGTCCGATTAGTGCCTCGGGCCTTCTCGCGAAGCCACCTTCTTGCGCTCTCGAGGCTTCTTGTTAGATAAATTGGATAATCCTTTTCGCTCAGTTCTTCATAAATCGGTTTTGCATTTTGACTGTCACCGGCAAGAATCGATTCAACAAATGCTGCCAGCCTATCAGATCGAAACGACCGAACCGGCATGTCTAAGTGAAGCTCAGATTTGGCTTCACCGTGATCCCTTAGCCAGTCTCTAATTTCCGCGTCTCTGAGATAGTCGTCGACGGTCTCAATCTTGTCAGAGTAGTAGATTGCCCAGTCCGGGAAAAAAGTTTTAAGTGCGCGAAACCATTCTTCAAGTCCGGCTTCGCCATCATGAATCTCCTGTCCCCCGCCAACAAGACAGACAATTGTGCAGAAGCCCAAATGTTTGTCCATTTGGCCCACTAAGAATTGAGGTTCCGATTGGTCAAAATCTGGATAAACCGTCGGACCAAGATAAGATCTAAGTTTCTCTCTAGTCCACGCGCGTTGCGATTCGTCGAAAATAACTACTCTTTCCGCCGGAGCTTCGTCTGTATCCATTTGGTCGGCTCGAAATTCGTGAATAGCCTGAATTATCGTTTTGGCCCAATCATTTGCAGCATAAAGTGGTAAAGGTCGCACTTGCGCCCTTGCCATAGGATTTTCTGGATCACTTGCGGCTTCGACTTCGAGTTTATTGATGGCTACACGATTTCTACTAAGGGCCTCGCGTAGAACCTGCACAAGCGGACCATTTCCAGACATGTATGTAGCGTGCCGAATATCCCTTTCCATGTTTTGGATCGCTATGTTCAGGCCTGCGAGCGTTTTGCCGGCACCCGGTACGCCGGTCACAAAGCAAATGGATTTGGTCCCGTTTAGAAGCGATTCGTCGATGATTTGCTGAATACAATCCGAGGTCGTGCTCAGATTTGACGTGTCGTCAGCATCTGTTCGGGCAATCTCAGCGACGGTGTGCCCAGCGTAGAGTGCCTGTGCGGCCTCGACTATTGTTGGAGTCGGCTTATAACTTGCGCTTGCCCATTGCGTGGGTTCGATTGAAGATCCTCGCTGAGCTGTAGTTCCGTACCTTAATATTTCTGCCAAGTTTCTCGAATTCGCCAGCAACGGCTCGTACGTTAGATCTTCATTTGGCTTCAACTCGTTTTCTTCGGGCGGAGCATTAGTTACGACCAGAATGGGAATGAGAGCGGCATTGTGACTACTTTCATGAAAATTCTTTAGGTCGAGGGCGTAGTCAACGACTTGGTCAATAGCGTATTTGTCATATCCGGCATAGCCGACCTTAAATTCGATTACGAAAACTAGATCGTCGTAGACAAGTATGTTGTCGGCTCTTTTGCCCATTCGCGGAATCGAAAATTCGAAGAATAGATGCCCACCCTCAAATGAGACGAGACTAGATTGAAGAATTGTGATTTGGCTTCTCCATGACGCCTTGAGCTCAGGTGTCAGCGTCTGAAATGGATGTTGCCCCGTTAGTTCACCAAAAATCCGAGTCTCATCGTCTGCAAGGAAAGCAGATACTGAATTTGAGTAGTAGTATCTTGCCATTACGCCTCGCTCTTCGGGTCGAATTTCAATAGTTCCGAAACTGTCAGATCAAACGTCTTGGCGAAGACGCCGATATTAGACAGCGAGATATTGCGCTCGCCGCGTTCGACCATGCCGATGTAGGTGCGGTGAAAGCCGGTTTGGAATGAGAGTTCTTCCTGTGAGAGGCCTTTGGCGGTGCGGAGTTGGCGGATCCGGCGACCGAAGGCTTCGATCAGGGCCTGATTTAGCATCCCTCTGAAACTATACGTATTGTATGCAGCGATCAACCGACAATTAGTAGCAATTTGTTCAGAGTTACGCCTTTAGGCGTGAGGAGTTTGTTCAGAGTTACGCCTTTAGGCGTGAGGTTTTGCGTTGAGCACCACGAACATAATATTATGCGGGAGGATCACGCCTGAAGGCGTTGCTCTAAACGACCCTGAACATCACGCCTGAAGGCGTAACTCTGAACGGAAGATCATGTACGACTGGCGAAAAATGACTGCGGCTCAGCGAACTGAAGTTCTTAGAGAACGCAAAGGGCGGAAACTGGCCTGGCACGCTCCGCCGCACTGGAAATATGAGGGTAAGGTTCGGTTCATCGTTACTGCTGCCTGTTATGAACATAAGCGGATAATTGGACATAGTATTGCTCGAATGGCTGAGTTCGAATCGGAACTTCTTAAGGCATGTCATGGTTTCGGGGTTTACGTTTATGCTTGGTGCATACTGTTGAACCACTATCATATTTTGATCCAAACGGAAGATATCGAGGGATTCAGAAAGACACTCGGAAAAGTTCATGGAGCAACATCGTTCCGCTGGAATGGTGAAGAAGGTATGCGTGGACGAAAAGTATGGTATCAGTCGTTTGAGCGGCCAATGAAATCAGACGCTCATTTTTGGGCAAGCGTTAATTACATTCACAACAATCCTGTTCGTCACGGCTACTGCCAGAAGTGGCAAGATTGGAGTTTCTCGAGTGCAAGCAGCTTTTTGGATCGGTTTGGGAGAGAGAAAACCGTTGAGATCTGGAATGAATATCCGACTTTGGACTATGGAAAGGGTTGGGATGATTAGCGTTTATCACGCCTGAAGGCATAACTCTGAACGATTCTGAACGCTTTACCCGATCTTGGCGTTGACTATGGCCATGATCTCGGATTCTTGTTGGGTGGCCTGGAGTTCTATTTCGGCGCCTTGGGTTAGGATGTGGTCGGCATATTCGCGGTCTTTTAGGCCGGCGGCGTTTATTTTTACGTTGAGGTAGGCTCCCATGATGGCGGAGCGGGCGCAGAGGGCGCCGACGCCGGCGTCGGAGACGGAGTTTGGGTTGCCATGCTCGGCCATTGCGCGAATTACGGCAAAGGCGTCGAGCGTGCGTTCCATCGTGCGAAACGGGATCTCGGTCGCGTAACGCGTCGCTGCCTGGATGGCGGCGGTCCGCTCGGCCTTTTCCTCGGGCGTGCCTTTTGGCAGGCCAAAGGCGTCCATTACGCGGTTAAATGCATTGGTGTCCTCATCGACCAGGTGGAGCAGGTCATCCTTGATATGCTGGCCGCGGACGGCCCATTCGGAAAATTCGCTCCAGCGTTCGTCCCAGCCGGCCTTGTGCGAGGACAGGTTGGCGACCATCGTCGCCAGTGCCGCACCGAGTGCGCCGAGGTACGCCGAGATCGAACCGCCGCCCGGAGCGGGCGATTCGGACGCCGTCTCATCGGCAAATTCGGCACAGGTCATATCTATCAGTCGCGGCGTCCGGTCTTCGGCCGCAAGGACGTATTCGATGATCTTTTCCGCCGGGTCGAACGGTTTGAGGTCGTCGAGCCCCATCGATTTGATCGCGATCTTGATCGTCTCGGCGTCCGTGATGCCGAGCGAACGCTGCTGCTTTGCCAGATAGTAACGGCCCGCGTCGATGATCGCCTTTTTCGGTACCAGCCCGACTATCTCGAGCCCCGTTACACGCAATCCACGCTTTCGAGCCTTGTCCGAGACCTCGTCAAACGCCACATGCAGCGGCGTCTCCGACAGGTTGGTGATGTTCATCGACACCTGCGCAATGCCGTATTCCGCAATGTACCAGCCGATCGCCTTGGTGCCCTTGAGCGTGCCGGGCAGCATTACCGGCTCGCCCGCTTCGTCGAGGACGGCCTTGCCCGTGATCGGATTGCCCTCGCGTAGCGGACGGCCCTTTTCGCGCACGTCAAAGGCGATCGCGTTCGCACGCCGCGTCGATGTCGTGTTGAGGTTAAAATTGACCGCGATCAAAAAATCGCGAGCACCGACCGCCGTCGCACCCGAACGCGCGACGCTCTCATTAAACTCCGCCGGCCCAAAATCCGGCCGCCAGTCGGCCGACGAAAGACGGTCCTTGAGCCCCTCGTATTCGCCTTCGCGGCAATTGGCGAGGTTGCGGCGTTTCTCTTCCGTCGCGGCGTTCTCATAAGCATAGACCGGAATGCCGAGCTCGTCGCCGATCCGCCGTGCCAGACGGCGTGCGTACTCGGCCGTCTCCGCCATCGTCACGCCCGAGATCGGCACCAGCGGACAGACGTCCGTCGCTCCAAACCGCGGATGGTCGCCCTTATGCCGCCGCATGTCGATCAGCTCCTGCGCCTTTGCGACGGCGCAAAACGCCGCCTCGATCACCTCGTCCGGTGTCCCGACAAATGTCACCACCGTGCGGTTCGTCGTCGCACCCGGATCGACGTCCAGCAGCTTGACGCCGTCTGAGGCCTCGATCACGTCGGTGATCTGTTTGATAACCGCCATATCGCGGCCTTCGCTAAAATTAGGTACGCACTCAATTAGTTTCTTCATCGCTGTTCGGTATCGGACGATATTAGGATATTACAAGCAACAAAAAATACATATGGCCAGTGGTCGGGGGACAGTGGTCAGTGGTCAGTGGTCAGTGGTCGGTGGTCCGTGGACTTGGGACGTGGAACGCCAGTGGCGTCCGACATTACAGTTTTTTGTTGATTCGGATGTATCATTTATGCGACACTATTGCGTAGGTGCATACATCACTATTTCGTGTAATTGAGAATCGAAAATAGAAATGGGACAAAATATGCAGTTAACCGCCGTATTTACAGTATTTACACCAAAAGTACCAATTTTCGGCGGTGTCGCGCGAGCAAATGGGACAAAATCGGCGTTAAGTGGCGTGGAATCAGACGTTTACCCTGTCCCATTTTGCCGAAAAAGTGGGACAGAGGGGGAAGGGGAAAAGTGAAAGAGTGAAAAAGTGAAAAAGTAAAAGAGTGATGGCGGACCACCGACCACTGGCCACTGGCCACTTTTTGGCCGCGTCCGGGCAATAAAAATGGGTGCCGCTTGGCGACACCCTTAGTGGTTTTGGAGTTGAGAAAGTCCGAATTGATGCCTACTTCGGGCCGCCGGCGAGTTTGCCGATGAGCGAGAAGAGCGGCAGATACATCGAGATGACGATCGAACCGATGGTCACACCGAGGAAGGCGATCAGGACCGGTTCCATCAAACCGAGCAAGTCGGCAATGGCGGTATCGACCTCTTCTTCGTAAAAGTCGGCGATCTTTGCCAGCATCGCGTCCAGAGCACCGGTCTGTTCACCGACGCCGATCATTTGGCCGACCATGTGCGGAAAGACGTTGGTTGCCTTGAGCGGATCGACAAAGTTCTCACCGCGTTCGACGCCGGCACGGACCTTGAGGATCGCGTCCTCGACAATGACGTTACCCGCCGTCTTGGCCGTGATGTCGAGCGACTGCAGGATCGGCACACCCGATGACAGCAGCGTTGACAAGATACGCGAAAAACGTGCGACCGCGACCTTACGCAAGATGCTGCCGAAGATGGGTGTCTTCAGTAACAGAGCGTCGATCTGCCAACGGCCCTTTGGCGTCTTGTAATAATAGCTGATGCCGACCGCACTGATGATGAGTGTCGCCAGTGTTGCCAGACCGCCCCATCCGGCGATGAATCCGCTTATCGACATAACGATACGCGTCGGCAGCGGCAGGGCTTCTCCCGGTCCAAGGAGGCCGAGGAAGATCTGTTCGAACTGCGGGATGACCACGATCATGATGATCGCGATCGCACCGATCGCCACCATGATGACGGCTGCCGGATAGATCGATGCCGAAACGATGCTTCGTTTCAGTTTGACGACCTTTTCGATCAATGTAGCGAGACGCTGCAGGATCAGATCGAGCACACCGCCCGTTTCACCGGCCTCGACCATGTGCGTGAATAGGCTGTCGAAAACCTTGGGGTGCTTTTGCAGAGCGGCGAACAGGGTCGAACCCTCCTCGACACTCTGGCGGACCTGACGCAGAACGTCCTTAAAGAACGCGTTCTGCTGCTGTTCGCCGAGGATGTCGATGCACTGCACGAGCGGCAGGCCGGCGTCGATCATGACCGAAAACTGACGTGTGAACACGGCTAGTTCTTTGGCCTTGACCTTTTTGCGGCGGCCCAATTTTGGTATCGAGATCTCGCGGCCCTTTTCAGAGGCCTGCGTCATCACGACCTGTTCGCGTCGCAGCAGAGCACGAAGCTCGTCCTGTGTTGCGGCTTCGCGTTCACCGGCGACGAGTTCGTTCAAACGATTTCTACCCTTGTATGCAAATGTTGGCATTGTTTTCTTTAGCTCCTATCGGTCAATGGCGATTAACGGGGACGTTCGCCGATATTTCTGGCTTGTGCGTAAGGACTGGCGCCGGGAGCGGGGCGGTTAAGCGGTCGGCCCTGGCCCGAGTAGGCTTCGTTGAGGCCCATACCGCGGTCGATCAGTTCCTTAAGTTCGTCGGCATTGGACGAACGCTGCATGGCAACCTCGAGCGTGATGTTCTTTTTATGCACGAGCGTCGCGAGGGCCTGGTTAAAGGTCTGCATGCCGAATTTATCCTGGCCGGTCTGCATCATCGAGTAGATCTGGTGGATCTTGTCCTCGCGGATGAGGTTACGGATGGCGGGGTTTGGTACGAGGATCTCGAGGGCCATCGCACGGCCGTTGCCCTGGGCATTGGGCAGCAGCGATTGGCACATGATGCCTTCGAGAACGAGTGAAAGCTGTGTCCGGACCTGGGCCTGCTGGCCCGCGGGGAACACATCGATGATACGGTTGATGGTCGAATAGGCCGAATTAGTATGCAGGGTGGCAAACGTCAAATGGCCGGTCTCAGCGATCCGCAGAGCCATCTCGATCGTCTCGAGATCACGCATTTCGCCGACGAGCACGACGTCCGGGTCCTGACGAAGTGCGGTTCTCAGTGCGGCACCGAATGAGTGTGTGTCGGCGGCGACCTCACGCTGATTGACCACACAATTCTTGTGATTGTGGAGAAATTCGATCGGATCTTCGATCGTCAGGATGTGCTCATGACGTTCGATATTGATCTTGTCGACCATCGAGGCAAGCGTGGTCGATTTACCCGAACCGGTTGGGCCTGTAACGAGGATCAGGCCGCGGGGCTTTTTGCAGAGATCCGATACGATCTGGGGCAAACCGAGAGCCTCAAATGTCTTGATCTCGTAGGGAATTGCACGAAATACCGCACCGACCGCTCCTTTTTGGTTAAAGAGATTGGCACGAAAACGTGACATTCCCTTAAGGCCGAATGAAAAGTCGAGCTCGAGATTTTCCTCGAACCTGTGCTTTTGCGCGTCGGTCAGCACTGAGTAGGCGAGCCGCTTGGTGTCGCCGGGCGTCATTGCAGGAAAGCCCGGCAGCGGTGATAGGTGGCCGTTGACGCGAACCTGCGGAGCAGAGTGTGTGGACAGGTGAAGGTCGGACCCGCCCAGATCGGTCAACTTTTTAAGGAGGTCAGGGAGCGTGAGCTGTGATTCCACGCCTGCCTGTTGTTCGAATGACATAGTTTTTTATTCCTTGACGGAAGCTCTCTGAACCGGACGAATGCGGCTCTGGAGGGAATTGATCACCTTCTCCGACTCTTCGGCGAGGCGTTCGGCCTCCTCGACCGGTGAATTGGTGGCGACATTGTAGATACGGCCGTCAACCTCGGTGAAATAGAACATCCGCGATTGGACCCTGCCGTTTTTGGCCTGTGATTGAGCAACGACGACATAAACTTCGCGGCCGCCGATCTGTTTCTGATAGTCGTTTACGACCCAACCGTTCTCCTGGATCATCTTGTTGATGACGTCGCGGCGAAGCGATGAGGTCGAAACGCCTCCGACGGACTTGTTTCGTCCAGTCGCGACGGCATCGCTCATCGCCGGTCCAACGACCGAGATCGAAGCGGAACCGACCTGCGAACCGGCCGAATCGTCGACGCGGAACTTGAGTTCGCCCGGCGTCGCCTGAGCGTTACTCCAGGTTTTGTTGCCGGGCGGCAGCGTCGGACTTTTAACGACCAGCTTGGTTACCTTGGCGACGGTGCCGTTGCCCTTTTGGGCGGCACGGATACGGGCCAGACGCAGCTGGCGAAGGCGCAGAGTGCGCTGGCGAGCCTGAAGAGCCTTGCGGCGATTCATGCGGGCCCGATACTGACGCCACCATTTCTTTGAGTATTTTTTGTAATGCTTCCGCTGCTGCTTACGAGCCTTACGCGGTCCGGCCTCGGCGTTGTCCGTCGCGAGCGGAACTATAACACCGATGCCTATTAACAATGCTAACGATAATGCAATTGCCCTTACTAACATATTTCCTCCAAAATTCCCCTACAGAACCGTTTCCTTCACCACTTCTTCGATCGTTGTGATACCCTCGCGGATCTTGCAAAGCCCGGATTCGCGAAGCGTGATCATGCCCGTTTCGATCGCCTTTCTCCTTAATTCCATCGCACTTGCGCCGATGATAATGAGTTCACGGAGTTCGTCCGTTATCTCCATAACTTCGTACAGGCCGACTCGGCCCTTAAAACCGGTGTTGTTGCAGGTCTTGCAGCCGCGGCCCTTGTATAACTTGAGCGTGCTCGCCTCTTCGATAGAGAATCCGACGCCGGCAAGGCCTTCGGGCGGCAAGCTGACCTCTTCCTTACAGTCGACACAGATGCGGCGGATCAGCCGCTGTGCCTGGATGATGTTGACCGATGTTGCGACCAGAAACGGCTCGATGCCCATATTGACGAGTCGCGAAACGGTCGACGGAGCGTCATTGGTATGCAGCGTCGAAAGCACAAGGTGGCCGGTCAAAGCGGCTTTGATCGCGATCTCGGCCGTCTCGAAGTCTCGAATTTCGCCGACGAGCACAATGTTCGGATCCTGGCGGAGGAACGAGCGAAGTGCGGCGGCGAAGTTGAGCCCGATCTGCTCTTTCATCTGCACCTGGTTGATACCCTGCAGATTGAATTCGACCGGATCCTCCGCGGTCATGATGTTCGTTTCCGGTGTATTCAGCGACTGGAGAGCCGAGTACAGCGTGTTCGTTTTACCCGAACCTGTCGGGCCCGTGACCAGCACCATTCCATACGGATTGGCGATGGCACGCTTAAATTTCTCAAGGCTCTCGACCTCAAAGCCGAGTTTGGTCATGTCGAGCATCAACTTGTCTTTATCAAGCAGACGAAGCACGACCTTTTCACCAAACAGTGTCGGCAGGGTCGATACGCGGAAATCGAGTTCGCGTGAGCGGTTGTCGATCTTGACCTTGATCTTGATGCGGCCGTCCTGCGGCAGGCGTTTCTCGGAAATATCGAGTTTCGCCATGATCTTAAGGCGCGAGATGAGCGGATCGCGGATCTGCATCGGCGGATGCATCACATCGTACAAGATACCGTCGATACGGAACCGAATGCGGAAATCCTTTTCGTACGGTTCAACGTGGATGTCGGACGCTCCGCGGCGGAGCGAGTCGACCATCAGGACGTTTACGAGCCTGACGACCGGAGCGTCTTCGCTGGCACGGGCAAGGGCAGCGAGATCGATCTCGTCGTTGTCTTCGAGGACTTCGAATTCCTCGCTGACGGTGGTGCCAAATTCGAATCGGTCAAGCGAAACCTCAAGATCGGAGGCATGCAAGCGTTCGCCCATAGGAGCGGCCCCGGAGCTTTTGGCAACGTGGCCATTGCCGTTTTTGCTCGCGACCTTTTCGCTCTCGACCGCGAATGCTGCGTCAAAAATATCGATCTCGTTCGATCCGACATAGTATTTACCGATCGCAAACTGGATCGACGATTCGGATGCGATAACCGGTTCGACATTGAAACCGGTCATGAACTTGATATCGTCCATCGCGAAAACGTTGGTCGGGTCGGCCATTGCTAGGGTAAGCGTGGCACCAACCTTCGAGATCGGAAGGACTGAGTATTTTAGAGCGACTTCGTGTGAGATGAGCTTGATGACTTCCGTTTCGATCGAGAAGAGTTCGAGATTGATCGACGGAACGCCATACTGGCGGGACAAAACGGCGGTGATGACATCGTCCGAGACGATGCCGAGTTTTACGAGGTTCGAACCTAAACGTCCACCGTTCGCACGTTGGTAATCCAACGCCTCACGCAATTGCTGTGACGTTATGAGGTTTTCACGGACAAGTATTTCCCCAAGTTTTGCTGACATGTAGAGTTGGTGTTCCCTTTTTGATCAATCCCAACCGGGTGGAGAATGCTGAAGAGAAGTGTTCGGTCAAATTGCTGAGAGGCTATAAGGAAAACGATGATAAACATCGTTGACACCTAATACTACATTGTTAAACCGCCTGATGTCAACAAAATTTTGGAAAATATTTGGAAGAATTTCGGTCAATATGAACGAGGAGTGCTTGGGGCTTGACTACTGCGGGTCCTGAACTCTTTTCTTGATCTGAACGATGAACGAACGGACGGCCGTTGCCTCCGAGCTGTCGGGAAAGATCCGCAGAAACTCCTCATAGACTGCGATGGCGTCGTCAAATTTTTCGAGTCTTTCGTAGATCAGCCCAACGAGCTGGTAGATGATCATCGCGTCAGGAGCACCTGAGAGTTGTTTGAGTGCGGAGCGGAGATATTTGGCAGATTCGGCGTAATTGGCTTGTTCCTGTTCGAAATCGCCGGCACCCCCAAACCCCTCGGCTTTTTGCTTATATAGGAGGCCGAGACCCGTCAGTGCTTCGGGCTGAAAACCCTTGCCCTCGGTGATCGCACGCTTAAAATCCGCGACAGCCTTGTCCTCTTCGCCGTTTTCCTTATGGATGCGGCCCAGAACCGCCGAGGCTTCGGGAAACACGGGTCGGAGTTTTCGTGCTGACGCTATCGCCTTTTCGGCGTCTTCCAGATCGCCTGTTTCGGTCAGCACGCGGGCAAGGGCAACGTATGCGTCGGGATAGTTTGGGCGCAGTTTGATCGCCCGGCGATAAGCTTCGGCGGCCAATTCACGGTCGACAGCGGTCAGGCGTTCGGCCTCCTGAAAAGCAAGTTCCGCCTTGTCGGACGTTTTGACGAGTGTGACCTTAATGTCGCCCTTTTGCGCTGCGGTGATCGGCTGTGAGCTTTCCTTGAATCCATCGGCGCGGACCCTCAGCACATGGTTGCCGGTCGAAACTGTGTTGATCTCGAGCTTTCCGCCGGAGTCTGCCTTTCCGTAACGGACGCCGTCGAGCCACACGGTGGCACCGGCCTCGGTAACGATCCGGAGCGTGCGTTGCTTTACCGCCGGGGCTGCGGTCCTGACCTGGCCCGAGATATCCGACGTCAGAAATAGAGCGGAAATAGCCAGGATAAAGATCGAAATTGTTGATAGAACGGTCTTCATTTGAGTGTTTCGACGCATATCCGAGTCGTCGCGTTGTCAGACGATCCGGCCTGTAAGGTCTCCAATATTTTAGCAGTTGTGGGTAAAAAGTGCCGATTGTCTATCTTCTGCAGCTCTCAGACCTTGATTTTTTCGCCTGCAATACTATAATCATCAATTCGTGGCTGGGTAGCTCAGCTGGTTAGAGCGCGGGATTCATAACCCCGAGGTCGGGAGTTCAAGTCTCCCCCCCGCCACCATTTGTAACGATAAATTTGAGGCTGTCTGAAAAGGCAGCCTCTTTTTTTAGTCCCTTTCGCCCGTTTCGCAGTTTATTATTTCCAGCCGGGCTATGCCTGTATTGCAGTGCGGCGACGGCTTGCCTCGCCGACCGTGCCCACCGAACGCCCAAGGAGCCCGCGAGAGCGGGCGAAGGCGGAAACCAGGGCTGTTAAGGAGCGTGCCAGCGTCGTGATCATTCAACTCGGCACGCTCGTTCACACTCGCGTTTCCGCCATTCTCCCAAAACTCGCTATTTCCATTTTGTTTACCATCGGAGTCATTGATTAACGATCGGGGAACTAGTTTCAGACGCATAAACTTTGGCTTTGTCGGTGGCTCGAATCACGCCGGTCTCATCCATGAAGAGGCAAATTCCAGGAGCTTCTTTGGGGACGTCCATTGTCGTCATTGCGGTTAATCTATATTTCGATTCGCTGACAGTAAGCTCAAATCTATAATTATTGTCCAAGCCATCCGCAATGTCCGGTGAGATCATTCTTTCACGGTAAAGATCGTCAAACCGGCCATAAGAACCATGTGCTGTTCGGTATTTCTCTTGAGCAGTTCGTAGTTCCTTCATCCTGAGAACTGCGTTCGAAACGTCTAACCTATAATTAGTGTCACAGTTTACAAAACCGAGACATGCGAGGAGAAACCCAAAAAAGACCGCACGTGTCTTTTCGGAACGCTTTCCTGTTTCATTTGTATTACTCATACAAATACTAGCAATCGGGGTCACAGAAGCAATCGGGGTCAAGCCTGATCGCTCTTGACCCCGTTCGTCTTTCTGTTACTTCCATCGTTCTATATGTGACATACTAGTTCGAGCAACTCACGGTAACTGACTTCAGTATTCGCGACGCAATATCGTCATATTTTCTATTTGAATACAGAACCATAAACGTTACGCTCTTCTCCACATTTTTGCAGTCAACACTTAGGATTCTTACGATTGGTTTATCGGGATCTTCGAAGTTTGCTTGCTCTTTTGTGAATTCAAAAGCCGCCTGACCACCTATTAGATCCGAGCGATTTAGAGGAATTTCCTGGAAATTCAAAACCCTGTCTTGAGCTTTTAGGTAGTTCAGCTTACTAGTTCCAGCGGCCGATTCGATCGATACCGTCAAATCCCGATTCGAATAACGTTCAGCAAACGAGTCTTGTACCGTTATATCTTCGTTAACAAGGTCTTTGGGGATCGATAAACTATAGTTGTGTTCGCTGATCGTTTTCAAATCGTCCGTGAGTTTATCGCTGTCCGAAACTAAATCGCCACTATGTACACACGAACTGAGTATGAAGGCCAGCGCCATTACCCCTGTCAAAATAAAAGACTGCATAAAGGGAAGCACGGGGTCAGGAATGCGATGTTGCAATTCTCTGGCCGGAGCCTGACCATTCAGTGTTCTTGAAAAACCGTCAAATGCCCTGTCTCCCAACGCGGCGCGGTTAGAGACGGTTGTGTCTGCTGAATATCGCTGGGAGGCGTAGGGCATGATGAGGCTATTGTGGAAGAGTACGTTATCGATGTCAATAAATTTTGCGTTCGTGGATCGTAGTTCGTGGATCGTCTTTCGTGAATCGTGATCTGCCGGACGGGCTATGCCCTTATCGCAGAGCGGCGATGGCTACGCCTCGCCGTCACTCGCCCCCCCCCCCCCCCCCCCCCCCCCGGGGGGGGGGCCCGAAAACCCCCCAACGATTCCCTTCTAACCCTCTTCCCGAAAACGCGGAGGGAAAACATCAGGTGTGAAAAAAG
>JAGOBH010000013.1 GCA_017983495.1 Pyrinomonadaceae bacterium
TCCCAAGACCCAGAAGTCCCAAGTCCCAAGACCCAGAAGTCCCAAGTCCCAAGACCCAGAAGTCCCAAGTCCCAAGACCCAGAAGTCCCAAGTCCCAAGACCCAGAAGTCCCAAGTCCCAAGACCCAAGACCTAAGTCCCAATTCCAAAGTCCCTATAATTCATCATTCATCATTCCGCATTCATCATTTTTGCCTTGCCTCTCTGTTTCAAGGATAGCACACTTTACACGCTGTGCAACATCTGTTACTATTTGTCTCACAAAAAGATCAGATACACGAGAGATAAGGTATGCATAGTGAGAGAGAGGCGGTATCGGGGTTGTTTGCGGGCGGATTGTTCGATCTACGCGGGGCGGACGAGTGGTTGGCTGACACGCGTTCGTTGCCGACGCCCCGGAAGCTGTGCGGCGGGCTGTGGCGTGAGGGCGAGCTGGCGATACTGTTTGGAGCCAAGGGCATGGGCAAGAGCCTTTTGGCGACGCAGATCGCCGAGGCGGTGTCACGCGGCGAGGGCGTCGGGCCCATGGAGTGCGAAACCGGCCCGCAGAGCGTGCTGTATCTCGACCTCAAGCTGACGGCGATACAGTTTGCGTCGCGTTACCGTGCGGACGCGGACGCACCGTTTGCCGACGAATACGAGTTTTCCAAGGGGCTCAAACGCGTCGCCGTCGACATTCACCGAGACGTCCCCGAGGGCTGCCGCAGCTTTTCCGAATACTTTTGCCGCTCCGTCTCCCAACTCGTCGAAAGCACCGGTGCAAAGGTGCTGGTGATAGACAACATCACCCATCTCAAACACTCGAACGACGTCGTCCGCGACACTTTGCCGCTGATGCGTGAACTGAACCGTCTGAAAAAGGAGACGGGCCTGTCGGTGCTGGTCGTCGCACAGTCACAGAGGCGGATCAGCCGCAACCGTCTGACGATCGACGATCTGCAGAGTGCCAAGATGCTGGGGACCTTTGCCGACAGCGTCTTTGCGATCGGCGACGGCGGCCGCGGCGGTGACCAGCGGTACATCAAGCACCTCAATTCACGCAGCGGCGAGGTGCTCTACGACCACACGCTCGTGCCGGCGTGCCGGATAGAGAAGATCGACGGTAACTTTCTCGGGATGGTGTTCGGCTCGCTCGTGCCCGAGGGGTATTTGTACGGCGACTATCGCGAAACACGCGACTGGCAGCTGATCGACCGTATCAAACAAATGCACGATGACGACGACAAGACGATACGCGAGATCGCCGACGAGCTGGAGATGTCGAAGACGACCGTTCACCGCCTGCTCAATATGTGGTGCGAACCGCAAAAGGCAGAACCGCCCGCACCCGAGGCCGACCCGAACTATTTCCCGGGCCAGGAGGAATATGACCTTGCACTCGAAGACCCGCGTTTCGAAGGGATATTCAGAGAGGATACATACGAGAACAGGCTCCTCAGACGCGAATCGTACCTGATCGAAGCCGCCCGCGGCGTTGCCCGTCGTGCATACCAAGCCAACGGCATCGCCCCGCCCCTAGCCAGCGACCCGACCTACTCCGCTTTTATTCAGGAAATAAAAGACTCGATCGACCCAACCGACTCGATAGACTCAATAGACTCGAACGACTCAACAGACTCGACAGACCCGACCGACTCGATCGACTCAACCGACTCAACAGACTCGACAGACTCCGAAACCGACTACGCCGACCCCGAAAATATGCCCGAACGGCTCAAGGCACTGCACATTCACCGCCTGATCTATCGCGGCGACGGCCTGACCCACGAGATCGACCCCTACGGCCGCAACCGCTGGGTGGACGAATACGACGAACGCGGCAAACCCCGATCCTGGTACGCCTTCGACAACAAAGACAACCTCTACCACTCAGAAAAACGCCCCGAAGGGAGATTTGTATCCCTAGTCGATAAACGCAATAAACTAGTCCCGGAGATACCGCTGGATTGAGAGAGTTTTTGTCAGAACCGCCCGCGTCAGCGGGCGGCTGGGAGGTTGAGCTATCGAATGCGTGGTTTCACGCGAATTATTGAGTGACCCACCTCAGAACGCCGGGTCAGCGGCAGTATGAATGTAGCCGTGGGTGATAACCCACGGAAAAGCGTGATAAATGTCCGTCGTCGCGTCAGCGACGGTTGAATCCACCGAAAGCACCTCCGGCGGAAATTTCTTGAGACAAAAGCCAACTCGTGGCATAATTGTCCAAAATCTGTTGGAATTCTCACAAATAATGGCAAATAGGTCGCTGAATAGGAATCTTCACGCTGCGAAAAGTTCTAAGAAGGATGAGTTTTATACTCAGCTTTCGGATATTGAGAAGGAACTCAAGCATTACAAAGAGCATTTCAAGGGCAAAACCGTGCTTTGCAACTGCGATGATCCTCGGGTGAGTAATTTCTTTCATTACTTCTCGCACAATTTCGAAGACCTCGGACTGAAAAAGCTGATTACGACCTGTTACAAGAACCAAGAACGCGATCTTTTTAGCGAACATACCAGTGAACACGCCATCTATCTCGAATATTATGGCGACCGCGACGGCAACAAGGTCCCAGACCCCGAAGAGATCGGCATCGTTCCCCTAAAAGGCGACGGCGACTTCCGCAGCGACGAATCGATCGAACTGCTAAAGCAAGCCGACATCGTAGTAACAAACCCGCCGTTCTCGCTGTTTGGCGAATATATTTCCCAGGTTGTGGAACTAGACCGAAAATTCCTGGTAATTGGCAATCAAAATGCACTTACTTACAAGGAAGTCTTTGGCGGGATTAAACAAAACAAGATTTGGCTGGGCGTTTCCCATCCAGTAGCGTTTATTGTTCCCGACGAATATGAAATGCGAGAAGTCAGGAGCTGGCGAGACGAGGACGGGACGAATTGGCGAAGTTTAGGAAACGCTTGTTGGTTCACAAACCTTGATATTGCAAAACGCCACGATGAAATAATTCTTTTCAAGACATACAACGATAAAGAATATCCAAGCTACGACAATTATCACGCGATAGAGGTTTCAAAAGTTGCCGACATTCCGAAAGACTACGACGGCGTGATGGGCGTTCCAATCACATTTCTAGATAAATACAATCCCGAACAGTTTGAGATTGTTGGCTCCGATTACGAAGTGAAACAAGGATTGCTTCCAGAGCTAATAAAGCCAGAGTGGAACGGCAAGATTGACCGAGGTTACATCAACGGTAGGCGCTATTACGCGAGGATTCTTATCCGGAATCGGAAGGTGGGCAAATAAATGGATATTAAACTCAGAGAAATCACCGTTAGAGAACTGGCCGAGGGCTACAAGGACAATAGTGAGGCCGGAGTTGTCGGCTACGGCGGAAAGCTCGATATTCGCCCGCCTTATCAGCGGGAGTTTATTTACAAGGACAAACAGCGCGATGCGGTTATCGACACGGTTAGAAAAGACTTTCCGCTGAACGTGATGTACTGGGCGGTTCGCGAGGACGGAAACTATGAGGTGATCGATGGACAACAGCGAACCATCTCGCTTTGTCAGTATGTCGCGGGCGATTTTTCGTTCGAGCAACTTTATATCCACAATCTCCAGGACGATAAAAAGGAGCAAGTACTAGATTACAAGCTCATGGTGTATCTCTGCTCCGGCACCGACAGCGAAAAGCTCGAATGGTTTAAGACGATCAACATCGCCGGAGAGAAACTCACCGATCAAGAGCTGCGAAACGCCGTTTACTCAGGAACTTGGGTAACGGACGCCAAGAGATACTTTAGTCGTCGAAATTCAGCCGCTGAAGGAGTCGGCGGCAAGTATCTTACCGGCTCGGCAAATCGTCAGGAGCTTTTAGAAACGGCTATTGAGTGGATTAACAACGGGAATGTCGATGGATATATGGCTATTCACCAGCACGACGAGAACGCCAGCGTGCTGTGGAGCCATTTTCAGAAGGTTATTCATTGGGTGGAAGTCACATTTCCAAAATACCGCAGGGAAATGAAAGGCATCGACTGGGGATCTCTGTATAACGAATACAAAGACACGCTTTTTGATACCGACAAACTAGAAGCCGAGATTACAAGGCTGATGATGGACGACGATGTCACCAAGAAATCGGGCATCTATCAGTATGTTCTGACGGGCGAAGAGAGACACCTCAGCATCAGGGCGTTCACCGACAACCAAAAACGCGAAGCCTACGAACGCCAAGCCGGAGTCTGCGTAAGGTGCAACAGACACTTCGAACTAAACGAAATGGAAGCCGACCACATAACCCCTTGGCACCTCGGCGGCAAAACATCAGCCGATAATTGCCAGATGCTGTGCAAAGATGACAATCGAAGAAAATCCGGGAAGTAAACGGAGATGTTATGCATAGGAACGATATAGACAGATTACTAGACGACCAGAAGAGGCACCGTCAACGTTTCGGTGATCATTTCGATCGAATAAATAGTTCGGCCAATGAAGCGCTTAAGAACTTCCAGCTTGAGATGGATCGGCCCAACAGTGCCACCCGCCAAGCTATCGAGGCCATAAGGCAAGATTTTGATCGGCCCAACAATGCTGCTCGTGAAGCGATGAAGATGCTGCAACGCGAGATGGATAGACCTAACAATGCCGTCAATCAAGCAATGAAAGCCCTTCAACAAGACTTGGTACGTCCGAATAACGCAGCTTTGGAATCAATCAGGGCATTTCAGAAGCAAATGATGTTGCCTAATGAACAGCTGACGGAGTTGTCGCGGTCGATGGCATCGATGTCTAGTCATCTGGCGATGAACAAAGATTTGCTGAGAGGTTTGTCGGACACACTTGCTCCAACGTTTGCGGCGGTACGGGACGTGACGCGGGGTCTTGCATTCCAGCAGATGGATCAAGTATCTAAAATTGTCGCAGACGTAGGTCGCCGACAAGCCGAACTGCTTGCTACTTCATGGAGTCCAGCCGTATTCGCTTCGGCGCTCCGAACGCCGGAGATTGCTTCGATGCTTGAAGGCGTGACGAGTCAGTTCGCGAAGAACAATGCTGCGCTGCTCGGATCGTTTGGTCAGAATGTCTTCGAGTCAATCCGTACGAGCGAAGCGTTTGCGAACTTAGAATTTCTTCGCGGGACGCATTTCGCGGATTTGGCAACACGCGTTGGTGAAGCGGTCGAATCGAGCGGAAACGAAGAGGAGTTAGCAACTAATATAACTGCGATTGTAGAAGAGGGCTTAGAGAAATCGGATAAGAGTCGATTTACGACGTTTGAGAGAATTTCCATCGCCTTCATGGTCATAACGTTTGTTTTCGGCGTTTATACCCTTGTGCTGCAAACACTTCAGTACATGGATTCGCAACGTCCCCAACCGGCGCCGGTAATTAGAATAGATTTCTTACAGAACTTTCAGAGAGATTTCCTAGAGCGATACGTTCCTTTCCTTCTGAAGGACGAGATCGAGATTGAGTATTTCATCGAGAGAGATGTTCCTCTAATGTCGGCACCAAGATGGAACTCACTCCGTTTGGGGAAAGCGCTTTCTGGAAGTCGAGCGCTGTTATTTGAGCGGAGCCACAAATGGATATTCGCTGAGATTTTTCACCCAACAGAAGACACTTCACAGTTCGGCTGGTTCAATAAGAAATATGCCAAACGAATTGCATAGCAAGGGTCTCTCCTCGGAGTTCTAACAGCTGACATCAGTTTTCGGGCACCGGTCGATTCAAACGGGAGCCAAGTGTTCGCTATCTGCCAATTTGATAGCCAAGGCTCCAGAAGTACATATCTGCCAATTTCATCGCCGGATAAGTAATGCCATGTTGCCCGATATAAGCCTGGGCCTGTCTCAGCTCGTCTATATTTTCACGACAAAAATCAGATACGCCCCGAAAGCTAACCTTACTAAAGCGTGCCGGAAATTTCGGCTTGTATTCCGCTGGCAATCTTTGATTCCAGTAGGTCACACCCATAATAAATAGTTCATCGTAGGCGGTAACACAGCCTAATGTGCCCAGTAGTATTTTCGTAACGAGAGTCGCGGTAGGACTTATTTGCTGCTCACGGTAAAGTTGACTTATTGAATGCACCAATTGAAAGATAAGATCAAGTTCTGGGTCAGTGATTCTATTCTCAAAAAAATCCAGCTTCCACAATTCGCTGTATTTGTTATCGAGAATTTCCTCGACAATCGGATAATGGACACGGAAGTCCTTTTGAAGCAACCTAGACGAAGGGCGATACATTCCCCAGCTTGCAAGATAAAAAGCTAGATGCAGAGTAGCCTCATCCCTAGATTTGTCATTTCGGGCGTCATGAGATTCTTGGAAAAACGAATAACAGTGCTCCCAAGACCGATACCGACCGTGTGGGTCATTTTCAATTTCCTTGTAGTACCCAAGGATATTTTCCTTTATTCCTACGAGCATACGAATTCGACATTAGACCAGCGAGTTCTTCAGATTGTCGCCGTAGTAATGAGTGTTCATGGGATGTTCTGACGGAAAATGTAGCACTATTCAGTAAAAATTGGCAACAGTGACGCGGGGAGTTGTCGAAACCACCTGCGACGGCGGCGGTTGAATTCGGATCAAGCAATGTTCAACCGTCGCTGACGCGACGGGGATCGATTGGTCGCTCGACCGTGGGTTTTCACCCACGGCTACAATCACGGCGTCGCGACGCGACGAAGAACGGAATTTTATTCGTTCCGAACGCCGTGATCTGCGATTCGCTGTCGGTGCCCGACACGCCCGCGAAACAGCACGTTGTAATTGCGATTACTATTGAACGGCGGATCGAGATAACGGGCCTTGGGCCGAACGGTGTGGGGCAAGCGGGACGCTTGCGGTCCAATTTAGATCATGGAGCCAGCGTGGTGTCGAGGCTTTTGCCGATGGATTCGAGGTGTTTTACTACCTGGTCGATGAGCCATTTGGGGGTTGAGGCTCCGGCGGTGACGCCGACCTGGTTGACGCCGATGAGGTCGTCGGGGTTGATCTCGGACTCGGTCTCGACGAGAAAGCTCTTTTCGCACTGTTCTTTACAGACGGCAAGCAGCTTGACGCTGTTTGACGAGTGGCGGCCGCCGATGATGTAAAAGGCGTCGACCATGCCGGCGAGGGCACGGGCGGCGTCCTGTCGGTCGCGTGTGGCGGAGCAGATGGTGTTGACGATCTGCACCTCGTCGTCGGTCTTTGTCTTGACGGCCTCAGCGGTGTCGAAGAAAGTCTTTGATTTAATGGTCGTCTGCGAAACGACGAGCGGATGGCGGAGCCGCGGCAGCAGATCGATCTCGGTCTCGTCGCGGATGATAAACGCGTGGTCGGGCGCGTAGCCCTTTACGCCGATCATCTCCGGGTGCTCGGGTGAACCGACGATGACCACGTGGCGGTCTTCGGCAGCGGCCCGCTGGGCAAGTTTTTGTACACGTGTGACGAACGGGCAAGTCGCATCGACGACCTTGGCGGCATTTGCCTCAAGCGTACGCTGAACCTCGGGCGTCACGCCATGGGCTCGGATGACGGCAGTTTCGTTGCGGCCGATCTGGATCGGTTCGCTGATGGTGGTCACGCCCTCGTGGGCAAGACGCTGCATCTCCTGCTCATTATGGATCAGCGGCCCAAGCGCACGAACAGTGTCGCCGTCGTGGATAGCATCTTCGACCATCTCGACCGCGCGTTCGACCCCAAAACAAAACCCGTATTCATTCGCCAATAAAACTTGCATTTTTATAGTCTAATAACCTTTTTTATATCACCCACGAAAGCCCAAAACACGATTTTATCAAATGGATAGTATACAACAAACCCCGAACTGCTCGGATCTTCAGATCATGTGATGCCGTTTGACCTCACGGAGGTGCAAAGCAGAGAGTTCCTTTGAAAGAAAAACGGGCTGATCGTTTGGGACGAATCCACACGATCAGCCGGCTTAGTTTTACGAGGCGTCGAAATTACAACTTCTTTTCGGGCAAGATAATTTTCGTATGGGTCGCCTGTACCCCGGAAAGGGCCATCAACGCGAGCCTCGAAAAATTCATCGATTCACCGAGAATTCTGGCGGCCTCAGCCGGAGCGTGAAAGCCCATCGAATTTTCCGCTTCGACAAAATCGAGATAAAACTGAGCCTTTCGCTGAAAATCGCGTGCCGACACAAGTTCGGCATCTGGGCGGCCCGCCGTTTTGGCCTTTTCGATCTCGTTGATCACGTCCATCAGAGCGTCCATCGCCAGATTTCGCAGGTCGAATGTGCGTTGCTGGATGGTCTCAGCCCGGAATTTTAATTCGGTCTCGCTAGCTTTGTGACAAGTTTGGCACGATTGATTGATGTTCAAGAGAGGGCTTTGGACGTGATGGTCGCTGATCTTCATCGCACCTTCGCGTTTGTACGGCATGTGGCAATCGGCACATGCAACTCCGGCCCGGGCGTGAATGCCCTGATTATACATCTCGAATTCGGGATGCTGGGCCTTGAGCACGTCGGCACCGGTGCGTTTGTGTGTCCAGTCCTTGTGCTTGACCTCGTCGTAATAGGCGACAATATTCTCGATCTTCAGGCCGTTCTGCCACGGGTAGGTAAGTGTTTTTTCGGGCCCTTTGAAATAGTATTCGACGTGACACTGGCCGCAAACAAAGCTGCGCATCTCCTGGCGGGTGGCGTCGCGGTTAACGTCATAATTTGCGACACCCTGCGAAGCTTTAAGTGCCTTGATGCCGTTCATGAACGCCGGACGCGTCACGCGGAGTGCCATTGTTTGCGATTCGTGGCAGTCGATACATGCGACCGGATGGTTGACCTGTTTGCGTGCCTCAAAATACGGGAGTTTATTGACCGCATCAAAACCTGCAAAAATATCGCCATTACCCAGTCTTTTGTACGTAGTGTAAACCGATGCGTGACAATTGATACAGCTGCCGGGCTGCTGCGTGACGCCCTGGCGTTCTGTAAATGTCTGGTCGTCGAGCATAAAGCCGTGTCCACGCTCCTCGCGAAAATCCACAGCAAAGGCATAACCGTCCCACATCACTTTCAGACGCGGGTCCTCTTCAAGACGTGATTGCGAAACGACCGAGCGAGGGTCCGAATTTTTTGGGGTGGTCGCGATAGCCTCGCTGCCGCCGAAACGTGTTCGCGTCTGGTCGACGGTACGTCTATATCCGTCATACTGCAGAGGGAAGTTCTTGCCCCAGATCGCCGGATCGTCGATTTCATCGGTCAACTCAACCACACGAAAGAAAGGGTTCTTGCCCTCCTGCTTGCGCTCCATAATATTGGTCAAAAGCGCGACGCCGAGTATGGCAGCGATGAACGCAAAAAAGCCAACGAGGAATATCAATTTTAAGCTCGAACGCTTTTTCGGAGCGTCCTTAGTCTCGACGGCGTTATTTTCGGTGTTGGTCTCTTCGGTATTCATTTTCAAACCTCACTCGTCAATGCATGTGCCCGACAGATCGATGACAGCGGATGCAGGACACTTCGTCGCCCGGCTTTGACACATGACCGGTGATAGATTCGGTCAGGTCCCCGTGACACTTCCGGCACGACTCTTCGGTAATGCGAAGATTTCGCCCGCTGATCTGGATGGGCTCGTGGAAATTGTTAAACGTAAAATAATATGAATGCCAGAATCCATTCGAGGCCTTGGTCGTATACTTGCCGATGAAATCGGCCGGCGTGTGGCAATCGTTGCAAGTGGCGACGGCCTTATGACTCGATTTCTGCCAGGCGTTGAACTGTTCGTTCATCACATGACAGTTGGCGCAGGCGGAAGGGTCATTGCTCATGTACGAGTAACCCTTGGCATAAACAAACGTGAAAAGGCCGATGCCGACGAAAAGGCCGATGGCAATGCCTACGAGAGCAAGTTTGATCGTCTGGACGGACATTCAATTTTAGTTTTCCCCAATTGCGGGTGAAAAGCAAGTGGTGTTATTCGGCTGTGTGACCGATGTCACAAATATTCAAATGAAGGTGCTTTTTGGGCTATCGGACGGGTTCTCGGAGGACGATCTCAGCGGCCTCGCGGGCGGCGGCAGCGGCGGTCGGGTTGGCAATAGCGAGGCCGGCGACCTGGCGGAGGGCTTCGCCGGTTCGTGAAAGCAGGCGGACGAGGTCGCCCTCTTCGGCTTTGGTGCGAGTGACGAGTTCGTCCCAGGACATCTCTTTAGCCCACCGTTCGGCGGCTGCGGCGGCGGAGTAGTTGATCTCCTCGACGGGTTCGATGTTGTGTTTCCACTCGATGCCTGAGATCTCGTAGACGACATCTTCAAAATTTCCGAGCACGTATGCAAGACTGCCAGAGACGCGGCCTGCACCGAAATCGCGGTCGGCGTCGGCGGCGATCGACGCGATCAGGCCGGCGATGTCCGAGGGCCGCAGTTCGTCAAACATCCCGCGTCGCAGGGCTTCGCCAACGAGTAGCGGGCGGTCGACACGTAGATCGGCAAGCCATTTGCCGGTTTCCGTCACCTTTTCGGCTGCGAAATCGATATAGCCGTAATGGTCGAGTATCTCGGCACGCTTTTCGAATGGCCGCCAAATGCGGTCCTGCAGATCGGGCGAACCGCTGAGCCCGCGATACGCAAAACTCTTAGCGGCGATCTCACGAACCTGTGCGAAATTGCCGAATGCGTCGAGCAGATTCAAAAGACTGGTATATGTGGCCTTGAACTGGCTTTCGAGCGGGTCGGGTTTTGCCCGGAGCAGCTCGGCGATCTTTCGCGGGTTTTGAAACTGGCCCGGAGCGAGGACGATGAACCCGACATTGTCGCGGCCGCGTCGCCCGGCCCGGCCGGTCATCTGCTGGAGTTCGCTGGCGGTCAACGGCCGCCAACCGTCATTGCCGCGTGCGTCCGCATTGCTCAGTACGACGGTCCGAGCCGGAAAATCGACTCCGGCCGCGACCGTCGATGTCGCGAAGATGGCGTTGAGCAATCCGGCGGACATCATCTTTTCGACCAGCAGCTTCCACGCCGGAATGTGGCCCGCATGATGGGCGGCGACGCCCGCGTGAACGAGGATCTTGCGGTGCTTATGACCGCGGATCTCAGGATTGGTCTCGGCGTACCGGTCAAACATCGATTGCCGCTCGGCCTGGCGTTCGGGGTCCTGCGGCTGCGAACGGTCAAATGATACCTCGCTCGCCGCCTCGTCACACCCTCGCCGCGTCGGAATAAAGACGATCGCCGGCAACAGGTCATTGCGCCTTAGCGATGCGATGAGTTTCGGCGGCGGAATACTTTGTCGAGGGTCCATTTATTGGAGTATAGCCGAGAGCGACCCGCAAAGTCTTAGCCCTGCAGGGAATTTTCGAATATTTGGTATAATTTCGGCGTTCTCTGATTTAGATCTCAGCTCATGCTCAACGGTAAAAAGATCATCGTCGTGATGCCCGCTTATAATGCGGCAAAAACGCTTGCCTTGACGGTGGCGGAGATACCGCGAAGCATAGTCGATGAGATCTTGGTAGTCGATGACGGCAGTTCGGATGAGACGGTCGCGGCGGCAAGCGAGCTCGGGCTGGTCGTTTTCAGGCACGAAGCAAATTTTGGCTACGGCCGTAATCAAAAGACATGTTACGCCGAGGCCCTGCGGCACGGTGCGGACATTGTCGTCATGGTCCACCCTGATTATCAGTATTCGCCAAAGCTGATCGCTCCGATGGCATCGATGATCGCATTTGGCGACTATGACGCCGTGATCGGCTCGCGAATTTTGGGAAAAGGTGCGCTCGAGGGCGGCATGCCGCTCTATAAATACATCGCCAATCGATTCCTGACGCTGGTCCAGAACATCGTGATTAACTACAAGCTGTCGGAATATCACACCGGGTTCCGTGCGTTTCGCCGTGAGGTGCTCGAAACGCTGCCGCTTGAGGCAAACTCGGATGATTTTGTCTTTGATAACGAGATGCTGGCACAGATCATCTTTATGGGCTTTCAGATAGGCGAAGTTTCGTGCCCGACCAGGTATTGTGCCGAATCGTCGTCGATCGGCTTTACGCGAAGCGTCCGATACGGGTTTGGCGTACTGGTGACGTCGCTGAGGTTTCGGCTCCACAAGATGGGCGTAATGCAGTCACCCTTGTTCCTGCCGCGTGATGGGGAAGCGAGGGGCGAATATTATCACGAGATCGAGCCTCATCAACTTGAGACCGATTCGCTAAAATAGCCGAAGGGTCGGGATAAGATATATGACAAAACGAACAAGCAAGATGGAAAGAAGAGATTTTTTGAAAGCGGCAGCCGTCAGCGGGATCACGCTGGTGGGAATTGGTTCTGCTAGTGGCGGCTCATTTGGGCCGGTAAACCTCGAAGAGACTACCATTTCAGAGCTGCAAGCGGCGATGAGCAGCGGCAAACTGACGTCCGAAGCGATAACGTCGTGGTATCTCTCCCGTATCAAGACGATCGACCCTAAGATCAACTCGATGATCGAACTCAATCCGGACGCACTTGCGATCGCTCGTCAATGCGACCGCGACCGCCGCTTGAAGAAGGTGCTCGGGCCGCTGCACGGAATTCCCATCGTGATCAAAGACAATATCGACACCGCCGACAAAATGAAAACGACGGCCGGCAGTCTGGCTCTTGCGGACGCCCCGACGCCAAAGCAGGATGCTTTTATCGTCGCACGGCTGCGAGAAGCCGGTGCCGTTCTGATCGGCAAGACAAACCTGAGCGAATGGGCGAATTTTCGGGATAACAGTTCGATCAGCGGCTGGTCCGGCCGTGGCGGGCAGACGCGAAATCCATACATTTTAGACCGCAATGCCTGCGGTTCGTCGTCCGGTTCGGGGGCCGCGATCGCAGCAAATCTGGCGGCGATCGCGATCGGGACCGAGACCGACGGCTCGATCGTATGCCCGGCATCGATCTGCGGAATAGTCGGCCTAAAGCCGACGATCGGACTCGTTTCACGCAGCGGTATTATCCCGATCGCAGCCTCGCAGGACACCGCGGGGCCGATGACACGCACCGTTGCCGACGCGGCTGTGCTTCTAAATGCGATAAACTTTGTCGACGGCGCCGACCCGGCGATGAAGGGCAAACGTGAACGGGTCGATTACACGAATTTTCTGCAAAGCGACGGCCTCAAGGGGGCACGGATCGGCGTTGCGCGCGACTATTGGGGGCGAAGGCCGGACGTTGACGGAGTGACGAACAAGGCACTTGAGATAATGCAAAAGGCAGGTGCCGTATTGATCGATATCAAGTTTCCGGACCTGCAGAAATTTGGCGACGCCGAGTTTACGGTGCTGCAGTACGAATTCAAGGACGGGCTTGAGGCATACTTGCGAAACCGCGGTTCGCGGCACCGGACGATGGACGATCTGATCAAGTTCAATATCGACAACAGAGCACGCGAATTGCCGTATTTTGGCCAGGAGATCTTTGAGACTACCGCGAAAAAAGGACCGCTGACGGACAAAGAGTATATTGATGCTCTGGAAACGTGCCGCAAATACGCACGCGAACAAGGCATCGACCGAGCAATGAACGAAAACAAGCTCGATGCGATCGTGGCTCCGTCAAACGCTCCGACATGGATGATCGACACCGTCAGCGGCGATTGCGGCAGCGGATATGTCGGCAGTTCGTCGCTGGCGGCAGTCGCGGGATATCCGAATATCACGGTTCCCGCGGGCTTTGCTAAAGAGCTGCCGATCGGGATCTCGTTCTTTGGCCAGGCGTGGTCGGAGGGCACGCTGATCAAGATGGCGTATTCGTTCGAACAGGTCGCGAAGGCACGGCGCTTGCCAAAGTTCTTGCCGACATATAAATAGAAAGTTACGCAGGCCCGCGCGGAAAGTTGAAACCGGCGGGCCCTTTCGCGCGTCTACGGTAAATAGCTGTACCTAACTTCTTCATAAAAGGGAACAATCTATCAATATGAAAATCAAGAGCTTTGCGAGCATTCTTCTCGTTACGGCCGTGTTTTTTAGCGCCTTGGCGGTGTCCGGTCAATTTACGATCAAGATACCAAAGGTCGGGCAGCCGAAACCGACACCGACGCCGCTCTCCGGGCCAAAGGAAGTTCCGCTAAATCAGGGCGGCACCACGAGCACGTCAGGCGGCGGATCGACAGCGCAGCCGCCGACGGCAGGCGACAATCCGATCCTGTTGAAAACTACTCTCGATATCCGCTGTGACACCGAGGCACGATATTGGAAAATGCCGAATGAGTCGAACTATACAAGCTGGGTGCCGATGGTCAAATTCAAGGTGCTTTACGCCGGTGCCGCGAAACTGCGTTTGCAGGCTGAGTATTTCACGCCGGACGGCAAATCGTGGTTTACCGAGACGCTAAAGCCGAACACATCGCAGGCCGTCGAGAAAACGACCGAGATCATCACCGACCGTGTCGGGCCGCGTTTTGAGGGCAAATCGACGATCGCGACGGGACTGTTTGGCGTCAAGATAACCGATACCCGCGACGGCAGCGTGCTGTTTCAGGGTAAATTCAAGGTCGGGAAATTCAAATACGGGCCGAATATCCCGATGTTTAAGAATCAGAACGATTTCTTTGTCGATCAGGACTGGAATTTGCCGTTCGGCTACGTCTGGCTCGATTGGGCAAAGGACCGCAACGCTCCGGCACCGACGGTGAGCATGTGGCTGAAGGGCGAAAATCGTCTCGATGATCTCGAAGGACGCCTGTTTCTCAACGGTCAGCAGATCCTGACGACCGACGAAATGGGTGCCGTAACATCGAGCCAGTCACGCTACCCGAATAGCCTCGAAAACAAAGAAACGCACCGCTGGGAGCTATACAATTTTGAGTGGTATAAATTCAAATACGCCGCCAACCCTCAGGGGCGAAAGATGTTCCCGCAAGCACGATTTATGAACGAATCAGACGGCAACTATACGGTAAAGGTCTATCACAAGGGTGTGCAGATCCGCGAGGTTTCGTTCACCGTCTCGGGCGGGAATTTTGATGATAAGGGTGTCGCGTCGTCAAACGGGTTCAGCGAATCGAAATTTATCGTCCCGGTAAAAGTGATGGGTGACAAGGATAAGTGGAACTCGGTGTCGTGGAAGACGGACGCATTTTACGGCAATCCGGTCAACGGGTTTATGTGGCCGTAAGCCGAACGTGCAGCCGCTGAAGGCCGTCGAGAAGCAGATTTTCGTCGACGACGTCGATCTGTGTGGTATTTTCAGCGATCAGCTTGGCAAAACCACCTGTGGCGATGACCTTTGGGGCATCGCCCATTTCTTTTTTGACGCGGTTCAGCAATTCTTCGACAAGGCCGAAGTAGCCGTAAACGATGCCTGAACGGATCGAGCCGACGGTCGTGGTCTGCACGATAGACTCAGGTTTTTCTATCGTGACCTCGGGTAGCTTCGACGTCGTTATCTTAAGTGCCGTTGCCAGGGTATTCATGCCCGGAGCGATCAGGCCGCCGATCAGAACGCGGTATTTATTGACGTAATCGACTGTCAGAGCAGTTCCGAAACTGCAGACGATCGCCGGAGCACCGTATTTTTCGACCGCGGAGAATGTGTTCACAAGCCGGTCGGCACCGGCGTCCTCGAGCGGTTCGTACTTGATCGTCAGTCCAAGATCATCGTTGTTTTTGACGAACAAAGCTTCGACATTGAACGCCGCCGCGATGAACCCGTGGATCGCTGCGTCGACCTCAGGCACGACCGAACTGACGATTGCCGCCGTGATCGGCTGGGTAATTCGGCCCCCAATGACACGCGTCAGAGCCTCGACCGACAGGTCTCGAACCGTCGGCATCGCCAGCTTAGAAACAAGCACTTCGCCGTCATACACACCGAACTTGATATTGGTATTACCGATGTCGATCGTTAGAAGCATAAGAAAATAATCGATAACTTATAACTGAAAATGTGACTGGAACGCAAGCGTCCCGCTTGCCACAACGTAGCGCCAATACGACCTAAGTCACAATTACCGGTATGTCCTGAAACGCACTAGAATATCGCCATTCGTGAGGCATCTCACATAGCCCTGCTTTCACCGGGTTGTTTTCGATGTAACGAATCACTGCTGCGAAATGCCGGGCGTTACGGATGTAGCGGTCAAATGGCTCGTGCTGCCAGAACTGCCCTTTACGGGCCAGTATCTTGTTCGCTTCGTGAGCTGTATAAGATTTGATCGAGTGGGCGATCTCGCGTATCTCCACATCGCGATTCGGAGTGGCCAAAAAATGGGCGTGATTAGGCATTACCACCCATGAATGAAGGCGATACTTGGAGCCATCATGGAACTTAAGGCTATCGGCAACAAGCTGTGCGACTTCGGGCACTTTCAAAAAGCACGCGCCGTGGCCCGCGTCCATAAATTTCTCGACCCTTTTTCGGAATATTGTTTGCCCTTCAGGCCCCAGGTCTTTGACCTTTTCCTTCCAGCGTTCAATAACCAAAGCGGGAACCGAATCAAAAATGCGAAATGTAAAAAACTGTGGGATTTGTCCGCCGTCGAAGTGCGGTAAATAGCCCCGGCTGTACCAGCCGCGATCCGATTTCAATCCTTTAGGTTGGAAATTGTAATCGATGGACATTTCTATGTGCGAGGCAAGCGGGACGCTTGCGCTCCAGTCAGCCCTGCAGCGGCAGACCATCGTAGATGACGTTCCATCCATTGCGGCGGCTGGTCCGGAGACTGCGGGTGAACCATTCGACGGCAGCGGTCGGGTCATCGTAGATCTGCACGGCGGGCCGATCCTCGCGCGGGTCGACGCGGCAGATGGCGGCACCGGCTGTAGCGGTTTTGATGCAGAGAAGCGCGATCATATCGTTCTTTTGCATGACGGCCGTTCGGACGGAAACGTCGTCGAGGTCGTCGTCAAATTCGTCGAACTCGGCAAGTTCCTCGTCAAACTCGTCGTCAAATCCAAAATCGGCTTCAAAATCAAACTCGTTACTCATAATGCTCCCGTGTCGGCGTATCTACAAACTACACTCTCCCGCCTCAAAGTTCAATTCGTATTTAACCTCCGCGTGGTTTTTAACGAGCATTTCCTCGGCGACGTGGTTGCCGGTTCGCCGGTCCGTCAGGCTCCGCCAAATCTCGTTCTCGCGAAAATTCTTGCCGTCCTCTTTGATAAAGCGGTGGTTTTTCTCGAAAACGTGATACGAATACGGCGTTTCGCGGTCCGAGTAGATCGCACCCTTGATATGGTCGTCCGTGATCCAGAGCTTGATCTGAAAAGTAAGATCGGTCGGGTTGTAGAAACGAAGGTCGATGTAGTTATAGAACACGCCGGCACCGCTGCCGAAGGGCAAAACGCGATTTTCATCCGGAAACGGGTCGAAACTGTGGTGGTGACGCTCGGTGATCTCGAGCGGCGTATGCAACGCCATCCAGTAGAGCAGATTGGCGAGTTGGCAGAGCCCGCCGCCGACGCCGCGGACGACCTCGCCGCGTGAAAGCTGCATGCCCTCGTGGTATCCCTTATCGGCCGTCGCTTCGCCCAATTGCCGCCAGAACGAGAATATCTGTCCGGGTTTGATCAGGATGCTGTCGATCGTCGGACAAGCGATCTTGAGGTTTTCGACTTTGTTCTCCTGCAATTCCGGATCGGAGTTGCCGAGACGCCTGCGGAGCAGCGATTGGTGTTTTTTACACGTATAGGGCAATTGCTCCGCGCTTTGTTCGGACGCAAATCTGCCAACCCGCGGCAGATCGGCCAAGCGGCGAAAGAACCGCTTTTGCCAGATACGGCTGTGGTAAAAGACGGGATTGATTTCAGATAATCGTTTCTTCAAGATATTTTTTGCCACGAATAGCACGAATTCGAACCAATAATGGTATCCATGTTATTCATCGCCTAGCTTTCTCAGACGTTCGACGTCGCCGGCCTGAATGATTCTAACCGAGCCGTCCGATGTTTTCACGCGGAGTGCGCCGTTTTCTTCGAGGCCGTCGGTTACGCCCTCGAGAGTGCCGTCGGGAAGCGTGACACGCACCGCTTTACCGCTGAAATATGTCGAACGCTGACGCCAATGGCCGATGGTCTCGGCCGGGCCGTTCTCGTCAGCAAGTATGCCGTAAAAGTAGGCGATATAGCGTGTGAGGCTCTCGGCAACGGTGTCCGCAGATTTGAGCTCGTCGGTTTCCGCTTCGATCGACGTTGCTGTCCCGGCGATCTCGTCGGGGAAGTTTCGCGACGTCAGATTAATGCCGATGCCGACGATAACGGCGAGGCCGGTCGGGGTTTCCACGGTCTCGGCAAGAATGCCGCAGATCTTTTTGTCACCGACAAGTATGTCATTGACCCATTTGATATCGGGCCTTACACCGATCTCCTTTAGGGCGTCATGTACTGCGACACCGGTCATCAGCGTGATCAGCGGCAAGTGCCGAAGCTCGAGCTTTGGCCTTAGGACGATGCTGAAATAAAGACCGGAGCCAGCTTCAGAAACCCACGTTCGCCCATGCCGCCCGCGTCCGGCCGTTTGCTGTGCGGCGATGATGCACAGACCTTCGTCCGCCCCGAGCCTCGCCTGCCGGGCCGCCTCGGTATTGGTCGAGTCAATGGTGTCAAAACGGAGGATGGTGAAGTTCATGACAGTTTTGAGTTCCAGCTTTAGCTGGCGTCAGTGTAACAAGAAGCCAACTGAAGTTGGAACTCAAAGCGGCCGCCAGAGCGAATCACAGTAGTATTCCTTCCTGTCGAAGAAGTTTTGGTTGACGGCGAAGCCGCTTTCACGGGCGAGGTCTTCGATCATTTTCAGGTTGTACTTTTGCGAGATCTCCATAAAGACGGCTTCCCACGCGTCGAATTCGAACGAGCGGCCGAGGGCGGAGATGTTGACGGTTTGGCGTTCGCGGCTGACCAAGAACGAACGTGCTGAGCCCTCGATCGGGCGGTAATTGGCGTAATGCGTAAACTTGTCGAGGTCAAAATCGGCGCCGAGTTCGCGGTTGATCCGTTTGAGAAGATTGAGGTTAAATTCGGCCGTTACGCCCTGAGCGTCATCGTAGGCTGCCGCGATCACGTGCGGATCTTTTTGCAGGTCAAAGCCGATGAACAGCAGGTCGTTAGGGTTCATGACCTCGCGAAGATGCCGAAAGAAATCGATCGACGCCTGACGGCAGAAATTGCCGATATTAGAGCCGAGAAAGAGCAGTATCTTTCGCCGCGTCGAGTTGTCCCGCAGCGATTCGAGGATCGTAAAATAGTCGCCGTTACTCGCATCCATCCTGAGCGTCGGGAAATCCGCGTTGAATTTCTCGGTCAACGCATCAAGGGCTTCCTGCGAGATGTCGATCGGCGAATACGAGATCTCGGCGTTCTGCTTTAGAAAATGGTCGATCAGAACTGCGGTCTTAGTGCCGTCGCCCGCACCAAGCTCGATCAGGTCAAAGCCGTCGCCGCCATTTGCAAACGAACGAAATATTGCGTCTGTCCGGGTCGTAAAGATATCGAGTTCGCACTTGGTCAGGTAATACTCGGGCAGCTTCATTATCTCCTGAAACAGCCGCGAGCCTTCGTCATCGTAAAAATACTTGGACGAGAGCGATTTTGGCGAAGACGAAAGCCCCGCGAGGACGTCCTCGGCGAATTGGGAGAGTTCAGTTGAGGTTGAAGATTCCATTAGGTCAATTCAAACAGGATGCACAGGATCTACAGGATGATCGCCCGGTTGAAATCGGCAATAGGTCTGTCTGGATAAGCAAAATTCACAAGCAAAAAACCGAACGTCGTTTCAAGGGATCACATCCTGCCTATCCTGTACATCCTGTTAAATTCTCACTTAGCGAGCCGGATGCCCGTAAACTGCCATCGCAGGTGCGGGTGAAAAAAGTTTCGGTACGTCGGGCGGCTGTGGCCGTCGGGCGTTGCGACGGAAGCTCCGCGGAGCACCATCTGGTTGATCATAAATTTGCCGTTGTACTCGCCGACAGCACCGGGTGCCTTTGAATAACCCGGATACGGAAGGTATGCCGAGTTTGTCCATTCCCAGCGTTTTCCCCAGTCGAACCGCGAACTGGCCGCTTCCCATTCGAATTCGGTCGGAAGACGCATTCCTTTCCATTCGGCAAACGCGGCGGCCTCGTAATACGAAACGTGACAAACCGGAGCGTCGGGCGGCACGGGCCGTTTGCCGCCGAGCGTGAACTGGTGCCAACCGGCCGCACGATCTTTCCAATAGAGCGGCGATTCGACCGTATTCTGATTGACCCAATCCCATCCCTCGGCGTGCCACAGTCGATGGTCCGTGTAGGCTCCGGCGTCGATGAACTCGATGAACTCGGCATTGGTGACCAGCCGTGTGCTGATCGAAAAATCGTCGAGATACACCTTGTGCCGTGCAAGCTCGTTGTCGAAACAAAATCCTGGGCCAAAATGGCCGATCTCGTGGATGCCGCCTTCGATTTCTATAAACCGATTCGTGCCGCCCGCTGACGCAGGCGGTTCTGACAATTCCTCCGGTGCGTAGCCCTCGCGGTACGCGGGATAGAGCGGATTGACGCTGAGCATGTATTTCAGATCGGTCAGGAAAAGTTCCTGATGCTGCTGCTCGTGGTTAAGGCCGAGGGTGACGAGGGCCCGAAATTGCGGATCGCGGATCTCCAGAGAACCACCCCGTCCGCCCAAAGCGGCGTCCACCCCTCCTTCGTAAGGAGGGGAGCTCGTAAGGAGTCGTTGCATATGCTCATCGACGTATTTGCGGTATTCGAATACGCGTTTGACGGTCGGGCGGCTGAGGTTGCCGCGGTTGTCTCGGCGGGTGCGTTCGCCGATGGTGTTGTAATAGCTGTTAAAGAGATAACCGAAATGTTCGTCAAAGACGCGATAGCCCGCGAGGTGCTTTTTGAGGATCATCTCTTCGAAAAACCACGTCGTATGAGCGATGTTCCACTTGGTCGGCGACACGTCGACGATCGGCTGCGGAATGTAATCTTCCGTCTCGAGCGGTACGCACAGACGTTCGGTTTGCGAGCGTACCCGTGTATAGAATTCCAAAAGGTCCACTGCCGGACTCGCCGATGATCGACTGGCTTGCATGGTTTCAATTAGAACAAATATCTTGGACGAGGGAAAGGAATTTATTCAGGCTTTGGCAGTTTGAGCAAAGCCTCGCGGCATATCTCGGCGAGGTAAGTGTCTTTATTGGTCAGATTTGCGGTCAAAAACGCAACGGCCGAACGGTCGCCGATGCCGCCGAGAGCAAACGCGGCTTCGCGGCGTGTGTCGTCCGTCTCTTTGGAGTTTGCGGCCACCTTTAGCAAGACGGTGACGGCCTGACGAAACTGTGGTGCCGACGCGGCGGGCATGTCGGCGAGGGCGGTGTACTTGAACTTTTCGGGCAGGAAATCCTGCGGCGTGACATTTTGCCGACGGCCGCCGCGAACGGTCTCCGCGATCTGCCCGATCGAGCGGGCAGCCGAGCGGCGTAAGAATTCGTTGTCGTCCTTGGGCTTTTTCGCCAAAATACGCGTCAAGGCTTCGACGGCAGATGAGTCGCCGGAACCCAGGGCAACAGCCGCAGCTGTGCGAACCTCCATGACACTATCTTCTAAAAGGAGTTTTATAAGAGCACTGGTGGCGATCCCGGTCCGGTCATTCCTCAGCGAGTAAGCGGCCTCACGACGGACGAAAGCGTCCTTGTCACTTAACAGCGGACGAAGATAAACAGCTAGCTCGGTTTCCGGCAAGAAAACGATCGACGATGCAGCCGTGGCTCGAACTATCGCGTCCGCGTCGCTGAGCGCGGGGACAGCTGCACGCGAGGCGGCGGCGGTGCGGAGATTTCTGAGGTCGAAAAGTGAATCGCGTTTCTGCTCGGTCGAACCTGTGCGGACCAGTTCGGCGAGCTTCTCAATGTCCTGGCCGGAAGTGGTGACCGCGAAACACGCGAAAAGCATGAACAAGAATGAAGCAATACGCAACTGGTTATTGAATGCTGTTTGCTTCATGAATCGAGCCGTGTCACGCGGCGCATCAGTTCCCATTCGGTCACCTGGCGGGCACGTTTATTTTCGTACGAATTTGCCAGCGACATGATCATGTCGTCGTCCTGGGGCGTCTCGCGACGCGCTGCTGCCTGTCTGGTTTGGGTTGATTCGGAACGGTGGATATTGTCTGAACGGCGTGGGGTATTTGTATCATTTCGGCTGACCATCTCTGCTACCTCCCATTTTTCGGGGCAGACGGTCGAACCGAACACCTATAAGATCAAGTTTCGACGGTCTGCAAAACTGTTTTGGTTATCATTAAGTTCTTCGTGTATAAAAACTCCTCGAGTCTTAAAGTACCGACAAATATATCACGATTCTTATTGTGTTCCAAGAAAAATCTGGACATTTCGGCGACGTTTTTATAGACTTGCTTCATGTTGCTTTCGAGACTCACTCTCGCCCTTAGATAGCCGCTCGTCCGACTTGTTCTGACGACGCGGCGCAGCCTTCGAACACAAATAAAAATCAACTAAGTGGATAGACCGCGGTTTATCGGCTAACATAAGTCTTTTGCACGTTTAGGCGGGGCAAGGTCATATTTAATTCATCTGTATGGACGAGAAATATTTCGCGAAAAAGGTAGAGCAGAAATGGCAGGCCAAGTGGGCCGAGAGTGGTGCTTTTAATGCTGAGGCGGGCGACGAGCGGCCGAAGTTTTACGCACTTGAGATGCTGCCGTATCCGTCGGGCAATTTGCACATGGGCCACGTGCGCAACTATTCGGCGGGCGACGCCTTGGCGTGGTACAAGCGGCTGAGCGGTTTTAACGTGCTGCACCCGATCGGGTGGGATTCGTTTGGGCAGCCTGCTGAGGACGCGGCAGTCAAACGCGGAGTCAATCCGCGTGACTGGACCGAGGCGAATATCAACGTGATGCGCGGCCAGCTCGAGCGTTTGGGGCTGAGCTATGACTGGCGTCGCCAGATGTACGCCCATCGGCCTGAGTACTACAAATTTGACCAGTGGTTTTTTCTGAAAATGTACGATATGGGCCTCGCCTATAAGCGTCTGACACAGGTCAACTGGTGCGAGACCGACCAGGCGACTTTGTCGAACGAGCAGGCGAGCGGCGGCCTGTGCTGGCGTTGCGGTAACCCGGTCACGAAGAAAGATCTGGAACAGTGGTTTCTGAAAACCACGGCGTACACCGACCAACTGCTCGATGATATGGCCGAGATCGAGGCCGGCTGGCCGCAGCATGTGCTGAAACGGCAGCAGGACTGGATCGGGCGGTCTGAGGGTGCGTTTGTAGATTTCAAGATACGAATTGCCACGGGCAAGCTGAGTAATGTTGCACTCGGTGCACCGGATTCGATCCGAGTTTTCACCACACGCATCGACACGATCTATGGAGCAAACTCAGTTGTCGTTGCTGCCGAGCACCCGATCATCGCGGCGCATCGTTCGACGCTCGCCGCCGATGTGATCGCCAAGATCGACGCTATCGCCGCCGAAAATCTGAAGCCGAAGGAACGTGATGAAGAGGTCGTAAAGGACGGCATCGACACCGGCCTGAAGGTCATCAATCCGTTCAGCGGCGAGGCTCTGCCCGTATGGGTCGGCAATTACGTAATGATGGAATACGGTACAGGAGCCGTGATGAGCGTGCCTGCACACGATGAGCGTGATTTCGAATTTGCAAAGAAATTCGGTCTCCCGATCCGGCAGGTCATCTCCGAACCGCATCTCACTCACGAACATCATACGATGCAGGCGCTTGCGCTCGAACAACCGCTGACCAGCTATGGGGTGCTTGTGCACTCGGATTATTGGAACGGAAAGCCAAGCGACCAGGCAATGGCGCAAATGACCGAATACGCCCGGCTACACGGTTTTGGTGAGGGTGCGACGACCTATCGTCTGCGTGACTGGGGCATTTCGCGACAGAGATTTTGGGGTTCGCCGATCCCGATCATTTACTGCGACGCGTGCGGCGTCGTGCCCGAAAAGTACGAAAATTTGCCGGTCCGTCTTCCCGAAAATGCGCCGATCACCGGCACGGGCGAATCGCCGCTGGCCAAGGTGCCTGAGTTCTACGAGACGAGCTGTCCGACATGTCACGGCCCGGCAAAGCGTGAAACCGACACGATGGACACGTTCGTCGATTCGTCGTGGTATTTTTTCCGGTACACCGACGCGACAAACGAGGTGATGCCGTTCGACCCGGCGATGGCGGCGTACTGGGCTCCGGTCGATCAGTATATCGGCGGCGACGATCACGCCGTGATGCATTTGATCTACGCGCGATTTTGGTCAAAAGTGATGCGTGACATGGGCCTTGTCACCTTCAACGAGCCCGTAAAACGGCTGTTGACGCAGGGAATGGTCGTCGGCGAGACGTTTTTTGACGATGAGAGCGGCAAGCGCAAATATTACGCTCCGGCCGACGTAAACGTGACGCGTGATGCCAAGGGCAAGATCACCGGGGCGATGGGTTCGGACGGCAAGACGCTGAAATACGCCATCGAGCGCATGTCGAAATCCAAGGGCAATGGAGTCGATCCCGACGAGATGGTCGAGATCTACGGTGCGGATGCGGCGCGTCTCTTCGTAATGTTCGCCGCCCCGATCGACAACGAGCTTGTCTGGAACGAGGCCGGCATCGAGGGTGCGGTACGATTTCTGCAGCGTGTTTGGCGACTCGTTTATAAATGGAAAGACGCGATCAGAACCGGATTGTCATCGGCGAGCAATTCTGAAGACGTGACTCAAAATGCGAAAAAGCTGCGACAAAAGACGCATCAGACGATCAAGCGTGTAAGCGATAATTTCGACAGCCTGCAGTTCAACACACCGGTCGCTGCTTTGATGGAACTATCAAACGCGATCTATGACGTCGGTGTCGAACCCGCTGCCGCATCGCCATCCGAGGTCGCGGCAGTTCGCGAGGCGGTCACTGCTCTGACGCTGATGCTGACGCCGTTTTCGCCCCATACGGCTGAGGAATTGTATTCGGTGATCATCGGAAACGAGGACGGAATGCTGGCGAATGGGGCGAGATTTCCCGATTACAGCCCCGAGTTTGCCAAGGCCGACGAGATCGAGATACCGGTCCAGGTCAACGGCAAATTGCGTTCGCGCGTGATGGCCGCCCCTGGTACTGTGAACGACGAACTGCAGGCGATGGCTTTGGCAGATGAGAAGGTTCGGGAATTTACGGACGGCAAGGAGATCGTTAAAGTTGTCGTCGTCCCGAACCGACTCGTGAACATCGTTATAAAAGGTTAGAGCGGATTAGTCGTATTTTCCTTGCTTGCAGGGTATAAAGTCTTTAGAATCGTTAAGTGCCGAATTGCACGTTTATCTCGTGGGTAAGAGCCGGTGGAATTGGGGAAAACCGACTTGTGATTTTTGCATCTAAATTTCGTAAATGAGAGAGTGCCAACTCTGTAAACATTGCTTTTCTGATACGGTCACGACCTGTCCAAACGACGGGATGCCGACCGCGCACACAATTGCGGGCGAACCTGTGCTCGAGGGCAAGTACCTTATCGAACTCAGGCTCGGGCAAGGCGGTATGGGCGTTGTATACAAGGCCCGGCACGCATATCTCAAGACGATGCTGGCGATCAAGGTCATTTTACCTGACCTTGTCGGTAACGACCCCGAGCTTGTCACACGATTTCGCCAGGAGGCACTTGCGGCCGCTGCCATCCGCCATACTAATGTCGTAGGTGTAACCGATTACGGCGTCATTAACGGGTCGATACCGTTTCTGGTGATGGAGTACGTCGAAGGCGAATCGCTCCATGATCTGCTGGCCCGTGAGAATAAACTATCGCCTGAACGGGCACTCGAACTCATAACGCCGATCTGTGCGGGCGTCGGAGCCGCTCATCATCAGGGCATCGTCCACCGCGATCTGAAACCGCTCAATGTCATGATCTGCAGCGACAAGCCGAATCTGTCGCAGGCGGTCAAGATCCTCGATTTCGGATTGGCAAAGATCAAATCCGGCGAGTTGCTAGGGTCGTTCATACAAGCTCAAACCACGGGATTGATGGGTTCCCCGTACTACATGGCTCCGGAGCAGTGGGCGGACGAAGACCCGGATTCGCGTGCGGATATTTACAGCCTTGGCGTGATGCTCTATCAAATGCTTGCGGGCGACGTGCCGTTCAAAGGATCGTCGATACCGGCGATCATGAAGAAGCACATCTCCGATCCGCCGCCGACATTTGCGTCACTCGGTACCGATATTTCGCCCGAACTCGAACGGGCAGTTTTTCACACTCTCGAAAAGGATCCGGCTCACCGCACGGAGTCGGTCGAGGCACTCGTCGAGGAAATGCGGGCGGCCATATATCCGAATATGTCGGCGATCCATTCGACCGCCTCGCAGACGTTGCCCGTTTCATCGTTGCGGATACGGACCAAACCGCCTGAATCGAAGGTTTATGTCGATAATATAGCTGTGGGTGCGACCACTAATAGCGGTCTACTTCTGCTCGACGGCATCCAGAGCGGCAACCATCTGCTGCGTGTCAGCAAGGACGGTTTTCAGGACTGGGTCGGTGATGTCGTTTGCGACGGCAAGCCGGTCGAGATCGTGGCCGAGCTGAGGGGGAATACCCTCGACCCTTACGCCATACCGCGTCCCACGATGGACGCTCTCCCGACAGCGGTCCCGCGATCAGAGGCCGCGACGGCACCGCATCGCAGCATGTCGGGTACGCCGGAACTCGACGCGACGATGATCCAGCAGCCGCAACAGACTGGCCAGGGGTTTGTCGCGTCGACGACAATTCCGCCGAAAAAGGGGTTTTTCTCGCCGCTGGTTTTGGGAATAATCGGAATATTAGTCCTATCTGTTATCGGAATTGCAGGACTTGGTGCGGCGTATATGCTCGGAGCATTTGGCGGTTCCGGGGAAGTTGTGTCGAATGGGAATACAAAATCGCCAACGCCCGTGAGTTCGCCGGCCGTGGTGCCCAAAGCCGAGATGGTCATGATCCCGGGCGGCACATTCAAGATGGGAAGAAGTGACGGCCCTCCTGAATCGCGTCCTGAACATCAGGTCGATGTTAAGTCATTCTGGATGGACAAGTCCGAAGTGACCAACGCCGAGTATTTCGCGTTTGTCTCGGCCGTGGGTTACAAGCCGGTTCCGGTCGACTGGGTCAACGACAAGCCGATCGCCGGGCAGGAGCAATGGCCGGTGCGTTTCGTAAATGTCGAGGACGCTAAAGCATTTGCCGCGTGGCGGTCGAAAAATGACGGCAAGACGTATCGGCTGCCGACGGAAGAGGAATGGGAGTATGCGGCCCGAAACGGTGCGAAAAACAATCTATATCCGTGGGGAGATTCCTATAGGGCTGAGTGTGCGGTCGTGGATCAATCGAATACCGAACCGAAACCGGTAGGGTCGAAGTCATGCCCGAACGCGTGGGGCGTCATCGACCTGATCGGAAATGTTTTTGAATGGACAAGTTCGCCCGTTAGTCTTTATCCGGGCAGCAAGGGCGAGATCAAGCCGACATCTGAAAAGCGGAATATGATCCGCGGCGGTGCGGCGTTGAATAAATCGTCCGGAGATTTTGGCATCTCAGCGACATATCGTGTCGATGTGGATGTTACAAAACGCGATAAGGAACTGGGATTTCGTCTCGTATGTGTTGAGTGAGATTTCCCTATCCTGAGGTTTTTATGGGAAAGGTAACTCGAATCATCACGCTCCTCGCAAGCCTCGCGATCCTCGGCCTTGCGGCTAGATCCCAGGATCTGGGCACCAGCAATAAGCTCTTTGTCGGGCCCAAACCTGAGGCCGCCAGCACCGCAAAAAAGAAAACCTCAAAGCCAAAATTTACTGCCAAAAAGGTAACCCCGAAAAAAGTTACGGCTAAAAAGCCGGCAGCGTCTAATCCTCCTGTCCGAACGGGAATGGGCGTACCCGAAAAGAAAGTACCGATTTCGAGCCCGCGGCCGGTAGCCAAGATCGACGCGGCGACATCAGTTCAGTTCGATAAACTGCTGGAGGCGGGAGACTCCGCCAAGGGGCAGCGTAATTATCCGCTTGCAGAATCGACATACCGGCGGGCTCAGGGCCTGATTCAGTCGGACGCTCGTGCTTCGTACCGCATCGGAAATATATTTGCGGAGCAGCATCGTTGGGAAGATGCCGAAAAGGAATATCGGTCGGCGCTTCGGAACGATGTTGGAAACGCCGGCCATTACATCGCACTAAGTCGCGTTTTGACCATACCGATCGCATCGCCTCATTTGTCTGAGCGTTACACCGAGGCCGAACAGTTGGCTAGAAGGGCCGTGTCGATCGAATCTGGAAATGCGATGGCCTACGACCAGCTTGGCGTAGCTCTTGAAATGCAGGGACTGATCGGTAACGAGACCGGGAACGCTTATTTGAAAGCGATCGCCCTTTCGCCGGAATTTGCGCAGGCCTATGCTCACTTAGGCCGTCTCCTGCGGCGGGGTGGAAAGACGAATGAGTCCATCGATGCCTACAACTCGGCCGTCGCAAAGGCTAAAACGGCACCGCAGAAGGTGCGTGTCGCTGAGGTGTTTCAGTCAGAACAACGATTCGCGGAGTCGATCTCGTTATTGCGTCGAGCACTCACCGCCGACCCGCAAGATCCGTCCGCATTGCTGATGTTAGGCAGGGCGTTGACGGCGACCGGTGACCTTACCGAGGCGGAGGGCGTGCTTCGCAAAGCAGTTACGATCACATCGGGCGGATATAGTGCGGAATACCTGCTGGGTCGGTTATATTTGCGGCAGGGGCGATATGCGGACGCGGAAACGGCATTCATCAGTGCTTCGCGAACCGTATCGGCCCCGAATAAATATGATCTCGCGGCTCAATTCGAGGCGGTCGGCGACGGTTACGTACGCGAAGGAAAGTCGGCTAAGGCACTCGGGGCATACCGAAGAGCACGAGCATTTGACCCTGACCTGAAATCAGTAGTTTCCAAGATCGCTCGCATAAATTGATAAGCCCTGAGCCAATATAACTGAAATAAAGAGCCTATTGGGTCTTTTTTTGCACTTGAAATTGCAGAAGTCGCGGGTTCATTAGAACGAGTGAAGTTCGGACGCTTTCCCCGCGGAATTAATATCGATGATGCATTGCCCAAAATGTGGCCTGACTTACACCGAAGGATCGCAGCGATTTTGCGACACCGACGGTGCCCGCCTGGTATCTCCTTCGGATAAAAGCTATCAACGCGGCAGGACCGGCGTATTTTCCACTATCTTACCGGTAACGGTGACGGAAACCGCTCGCCAGGATGAACTGAGACTGGAATCAAAATTTGTTAAGCCTGACAGGCGGGAAAATCAGATCGACCGGGAAATGACCGAGTTGTTCTTTGAGACGGACGAGGATGACGGGATCATTTTGGGCGATGACGATATCTTCGATCGGTTGGTCGAGGAACCGACGGATGAGCGTATCTTTGGACGCAAGATAAATCCATACGAGATCCCGGCAGGGCACGTCGAGGTTGACGAGGACGGCGAACGCGAACATCCGTCGCTGAGAAATCAGGACTTTGACGCCAATGATCCGCAGGATTTTGTCGGCCGCATCGTCAAGGGCCGCTATCGCGTTACCGAACTGGTCGGCGAAGAAGACACAGGTTTTGCATTTCTTGCCGAGGACGGCCTTATTCCCGACAAACGCGTTACTGTCCGGATACTTTCGCATGAGGAACTCGATGAGGTGACCGAGAGCATATTTGCCGAGGAACGCGTTTCGTTGTCGCACATCAGTCACCCGAATGTCGTTCGATTGATAGATTCCGGCCAGTTTGTCGATGGGACGACCTTTTTGATCAGCGAATATATCGACGCACTCACCGCACTTGAGATACTCCAGATCCACGGGTCGCTCGACGCAACACGGATCGCGCGAATAATCCGCCAAGCAGGAAATGCTCTGAGCGAGGTTCATCGCGAGGGCATTCTGCACCGCGACCTGCGGCCCGATTATCTTGTGCTGGTCCTGACGGACAATGGCACCGAGATAGTCAAGCTGTCCGGCTTTGGTATTACGGATGGAGAGCCGAATTCGGATAATCTGCACTACAAGGCCCCTGAAATATTTGACGGACGTATCCCGACAGTTGCCAGCGACATCTACTCGCTTGGGGTCATCGCCTACCAACTGCTTACCGATCGCTTGCCATTTCCCGGAAATACCGAGCGTGAGATCGCCCGTTCGATGAGAGCGGGGCTTGAGGTAATGCCGTCGGATGTTAGATCCGATATCTCACACGACGTCGACGATGTTATTGGAAAAGTGCTCAGCCCTGAGCCGCTCGAACGGTTTTCGACGGCAAGGGAATTTGGCGATGCTCTGTTTGCCGCCCTCACGACCGCACCGGTCGCGAACGTGGAAAATAAGCGGGGTGAACGACTGCCCGAGGTGATCGCGGACGTTGTCGATCTCAAGACGAAGGAGGGTGCGATCGTTCCCGATTCCGAGGTGATCGTTTACAAAGCCAGCCGCAAGGTTGCGGCCGATAAAGAAGCCGCCTGGACACGGCGTTCACCGGAGCCCCCGTCCGAGCCGCATACGAATTGGTTAAATATAGTTATAGTTGGGTTTATCGCTCTGGCGGCGATTGCCGCGGGCGTCTGGTACTACGTTCTCAACCAACCATCAGAGCCCGCGTTTCGGGTTCCGACCGACCGTGAGGCGGCCAACCCGGGAAACTCGCCCGTGGCTCCACCGACGACACCTGAGCAGATAGCACGCGACATGGAGGTTCCGCCGCCGCCGCGAACGATCTCGCAGCCGGCCAACAGCGATTATTTTCAAAGCAACAGGGAGAGCCTAAAGGGCGACCTGCTAAGGAATTTTGTTGGATTTTCGCTTTATTATCCGAAAGACTGGAAGGTTACCCGCTCACTGGAAAGCCCCGACCTTAAATCGCGCGGAAAGTTTCTCGATATCGCCCGGAACACACCTGACGGCAAGCTGAAAGAGCAGATGCTCGTCAGCTACTATGCGAGCAACGGTACATTTAAGGAAGACGCCGCCAAGTTCCCTCAGCTCGTCAAAGAAACCAACGAGACGCTCAAGAAATTGCTCCCGAATTACCAGTTGGTCTCCGAGGGCAACACCACCGTCAACGGCGGATGGAACGCGTACGAGGTCAAATTTCAGGGAAGCGGCGAAGGCCCGAACGGCGAGCGTCTGATCGTCTGGGGACGACGCCTCTTTGTGCCAGCGGCACGCCCGGGTGTCCGTTCCGGATTTGAGATCACCATGCTCGCCACATCCTACGCAGACGAGGTCCGCAGCGTCGACGACGTCGGAACCAAGGGCGAACTCGCCCAGATCCTGTACACATTCGAACCGAGTCAGAATTTCTAGTTTGTTCCGATTATGATTGGAGGGAGCCATGTTAGCCGTTGAGCTCACGTGCGTGTTTTTCGATGAACGTCTTTAGGCTTACCACGCGTCCGCTGTCCGCACCAAAGAAACGATCATTGGTCCTCATGTCGTCGTAAATTTTCAGGCTTTCATTGAGCAGCCTGCCAGCCTCGTGCCATTTTTCGGGGTCTCGCTCTCGGGAAGCGATCAGAGCCGTCGTTTCGCCCGTTGCCATCAAGGTCGACGCGAGTTCCCGCCGCAACTCCATATTTGTCGGATCATCGCGGCATAGCTCGCGATTGATCGTCAGAGCGGTATTGAGTTGTGCGAGAGCCGCGGACAGATCACCCTTGACCCGATAAGCGGCCGCGATCTTGTTGCGGCTGATGGCGACGTAACGCTTTGCGAGAGTCATCGTCGGATCCTGTTTTAGTGCGGCCTCGCGCATCTCGAGCGAACGGTTTAAGAGTTTCAACGCTCCGGCAACGTCGCCGGCCTTCACACGTAGGTCGCCGGCCGTATCGAGGCTCACGGTCAAGTCTCCATAGACCTGGATATTTGTCGGGTCGGCGGCAAAGAGTTTCTCTCGTATCGAAAGAGCGTTGTTGGCGAGGGTATTTGCAATGTCGATCTCGCCGAGTTCGAGGTGCGAGTTCGCCGACAGATCATCGTTTATCCCGAGCAACCTCTGAATATCGGCGCTTTCAGGGTTCGAGGTAAGCGACTTGAGGAGCATAGCCCGGCCTTTTGAATATTGCTCAAGAGCCTCTCTATATTTTCCGTCGGCCTGAAATGCACGTCCGATCTCGTAATAACTTAAGTAGACGTCGCGCTGACGTTCGCTTTTTGCAGGGTCAAGAGCAAGAAGCGTTTCAGCCATCGCGAGCGATTCACGGTAGTCGTTGATGGCAGCGTTTAACTCACCTGATTTGGCCTTGATGTTGCCAACGCGCTCGTAGCCAGTCAGCAAACCCTGCATTACGTTTTGATCTGCGGCATTTTCGGTATTCAACTCGCGGAAGAGGCCAACGGCGATCTGATAGTTTTCGACCGCCTTGGGCGTATCGTACGCGGCTCGTTCGAACATATCGCCGATCATTGAGTGGAACCATGCCAGATTAAAGCGATACTCGCGATTGTTAGGGTTGCGGCTGACGAGTTCGTTGCCGATCACAATGGCCTTGCGGAAACTGTCAATACCGCCGCTCACATCGCCGATATTCGGGAATGACGGATGTCCCTGGATCTCGCCCAGCTGGCGATAAGATTTGGCAAGTTCATTCTGCAGCGAATCGTCATCGGCCGCCTCTCGGGCAAGATCGTCTAGATACGGAAGTGCGCGTTCGATCACCAGTTTGCGCGCCGGTGTGGCCCCTTTTAGATCTTGGATCGCATCGTGAAACTCAAACAGGAACGAATTTGCGAGCTTTCGGACGTCGGAGAATCGCCGTTCGGCCTTTGCCCTTTCGCGTTGGGCAACTACCGCCTGCCACGTTGCGATCGAGGCTCCGGCGACTAGCGAGATCACCACAAGGGCGGCTGCTGAAACCGCTGCCTTATGTCGGCGGACGTATTTTCCAAACTGGTAACCCAGCGTCTGCGGACGTGCCATTACGGTCATGCCGCTCAAGTATCGCCGGATGTCAGCGGAAAACTCCTGGACCGAGCCGTATCGTTCGGTCGGGTCTTTTCTCAGTGCCTTGAGAACGATATTGTCGATATCGCCGCGGAGGTGAGTTCTCGGTATCCGCCGTGCCGCGGGTGCGTCGTCCACAGTAATGTGCGGCTGATCGGCCGTATCACTCGGTTTGGGCGATTCGGTCCGGCAGATGCCCTCGACGATCTCGTCGAAGGATTTTCCTCTAACGTCGAACGGCCGGTGATCTACAAGAAGTTCGTAAAGGATTACGCCGAGCGAATAGACATCGGTCGAGGTCGACACGGGCTTGCCTAGTATCTGCTCGGGCGATGCGTATTCCGGCGTGAAGATCTTGCCCTGTGTAAGTGTCTCGGCCGTCGCCGAACCGTCGTCCGTGAGCAGCTTGGCGATTCCAAAATCAAGCAGTTTGGGCGTTCCGTCCGCGGTGACTAGGATGTTCGACGGCTTGAGGTCACGGTGAACGACGAGGTTTCGGTGGGCGTGCTCGACGGCTGAACATATCTTGTAGAAGAGTTCGAGCCGTTCGTTAAGCGACAGGTCATTTTCGCGGCAATATTGATTGAGCGGCATGCCGTCGACATACTCCATCACGAAGAAGGGCAAACCCTCGGACGAGATGCCACCGTCGACGAGAGCGGCGATATTCGGATGTTTTAATGTCGAAAGTATGCGCCGTTCGGTCGCAAACCGTTTCAGGATCGCCTCGGAATCCATGCCGCGTTTGATCAGCTTGAGGGCGACCTTTTGTGTGAAATCCGAATGTAATCGCCGGGTCAGAAAGACAGCACCCATCCCGCCCGTCCCGATACGGTCGAGGATCAGATAATCCTCGATCTGCTGCCCGATCATCTTGTCGGCGGTTTCGTCCGGGGCGATGCCATGTTCGATCAGGAAAGGCCGCTCGATAAATCTGTCAGAACTATCGTGAGCGGCAAGCAGCAACTCGACCTCGTTGCGGATCTCGGCGTCGGGCTCACGCTCAAGTGCGGCCGCTCGTTCGCTCTCCGGCAGGTCGAGCAGCTCCGACATTAAGCCCTTAATAGATTGCCATTTCGCTGTGTCCATAGATCGGTCTCACAACACTACGCGAGGGAAAGGTGAAAATCGGCTCATTTGCCGTTGATCGTGCGAAATAGCCAGGACCGGGCGATCGCCCACTCACGTTTGACGGTAGTCGGCGAGATCTTGAGCACGTCCGCCGTTTCCTCGATAGTCAGGCCCGCAAAATACCGGAGCTCGACGATCCGGCATTGCTGCTCGTCAAACGATTCGAGTTCGGTCAGAGCCGTGTCCAGCTCGAGCAGTTCCTGATTGACCTCGGCCGCGAGCGTCGGGGCGTCGTCGAGCGAGATCTTTTCGGCTCCGTACCTGACCGTCTTTCGGCGGCGGGCCGCGTCTATCAGTATCCGCCGCATCGCCTGTGCAGCGATGGCGAAAAACTGTCCGCGATTCTCCCAGTCGACACTGCGTTGATTTGTAAGTCTGAAGTACGCCTCATGAACAAGTTCCGTCGTCTGGATCGAGACGGCATGCTCGCGATTGAGAAAACTGCCGGCGAGACGCCGAAGTTCGTCGTAAACGAGAGGCATCAACTTATCGAGAGCGTCGCGATTTGCGCCGCCACCTTGCTTGCCGAGTTCGTTTAACCAACGAGTTACTTCTTCCGACATAAAAATGTTGACCCAATTCTACCAGAAAGTTCGCGTAGCGTGTTGAAGCAAATTTTTATTAGATTTCGGGGGGAGAAAACGGAGATGAGACAAACAATATCAGCGATGTTCCTATTGGTGCTGGTGATTAGCATCCAGTCAGTTTTGGTGCAGGCCCAGTCGAGTGAATTTACCTATCAGGGCAAGTTGACGGTCAGCGGTGCGGCGGCGAGCGGGCAATACGATCTGATCTTTCGTTTGTTCGACGTGGAGGTGGGCGGAACCGAGGTCTCCGCGATACCGTCGACGATCGACAACGTACAAGTAACGGCCGGGATATTTACTGTAGTTCTTGACTTCGGTCAGGCATTTCCTGTGACCGAGCGCCGGTGGCTGCAGATCGAAGTACGACCGGGAGAAAGCACCGGCGACTATACAAAGCTGAACCCGCGACAGAAGATCACGGCCGCACCTCAAGCAATCAGCGCTTTGACAGCGGAGACAGCAAACACGGCAAATACCGCGAATGACGCCAACACCGTCGGAGGTTTCGCCCCTGAGCAACTGATCAAGGAAGGTGATCTGCGGTTAACAGACGCCCGACAGCCATTGGCTGGAAGCCCGAGCTACGTCCAAATCGGTCCGCCAAACACTCAGAGTGGTGGTTTTGACATTTCTGGCAACGGTAAGATCGGAAGTTCTCTGACGGTTGTCGGTTCTACGTTTCTAAATTCTAACCTGAGTGTTGGCGGCACGATCACAGGGAATGGTTCTGGCTTGACGAACATCAACGGGGCAAACATCGCAAACAACACGATCAACGCTTCGGCTCTGGCACCGAACGCTGTTCCGTCCAACTACAATTTGAAACTACTCGGTTCCCTTCGTTGGGATCTGCTCCAGCACGCAACTTTTGCGGTCGGAGATAATCCGGTCGGCATTGCATTTGACGGTGCAAACGTATGGGTGGCGAATCGGGACTCTAACAGTTTGCAAAAGCTGCGTGCAAGTGACGGCTTGAATCTTGGGGCGGTGACGGTTGGCAGTGCCCCGATTGCGGTTACTGTTGACGGCACGAGTGTGTGGGTGGCGAATGACAACAGCAATAATGTGATGAAGCTGAATGCAATTTCCAACAATCTTGAAGGGACGTTTGCCGTCGGTACTAATCCCCGGGCATTGGCTTTTGACGGAGCAAATATCTGGGTGGCAAATTTTACCAGTAACAATGTGACAAAGCTGCGAGCCAGCGACGGAGCTCTTCAGGGCACCTTTGCGGTGGGCACTAATCCCCAAGCAATTGCTTTTGACGGCACAAGTATCTGGGTGGTGAACATTGGTAGCAAAAATTTGACAAAGCTGCGAGCCAGCGACGGAACTCTTGAGGGTACAATTTTGATGCCCAACGCCAGCTACATTCCCCAGGCAGTCGTGTTTGACGGCGCTAACATCTGGGTGACGCATGGCGCCGGCGTATTCAAGCTTCGCCAAAGCGATGGCGTTTTTGTCGGCAACTTCGTCGTCTCGAACAACGGTTCAAATAACTCCGGCATGGCTTTTGACGGAGCAAATATCTGGGTGGCGAATACGCTTACCAATCGTCTGACAAAACTGCATTCAAGCGACGGAGCTTTTCGGGAGTTTACGATTAGCAGCCCTGGTGTTACCGGAGTTGCGTTTGACGGCGCAAATATCTGGGTGACAAACAGCGCCAGCGACACTGTGACGAGACTGCCGGCTTTTCCTTGATGCCGTCAATTGGAAAAGGATAGCGCACAAGTTTTCGAGCCGGATCTATTAGTTGGTTCGGGCATCGTTGTAAGAAAGGAGCTTGCTGAGATCATTAGGAGACGAAAGAAATGAAAAGGTATATCTGGTTGCAAGTTCCGTCGAGCTTATCTATCTCGGGGGCGGTCAGTTTTACATATTATGTTCAGCGGGAGAAATTGGGTCGTTGTAGGTTTTTGACGCTAAAAGCAGATCGGAGGATCGAAAGATGAAAAGCAAATATTTTGCGGCAGTGTGTATTGTGGCGATTATCGGTGCTTCGGCGGCCGTCCGCTCTCAGATCGCGTCGGGTAACGGTTACGCGTTAGAAAAGGCGGTTGTCGCGAGTGGCGGCGGAGTGAGTTCGAATGGCGGTTTTACGATCGAGGGAACCGCCGGGCAATCGGTTACCCGGCAGAGTTCCGGTACTGGGTTTATCCTGGACCACGGTTTTTGGCAGTTCGATCTCGCACCGACGGCGGCGATGGTCTCGATCTCGGGCCGCGTCCGCACGGTTGACGGAGCAGGCCTGCGTAACGCCGTCGTCGCACTGACGGACGGCTCGGGCGTGACACGCATCGCTCGCACGAGTTCGTTTGGCTACTATCGTTTCGACGACGTCGAGGCCGGACAGACTGTGATCCTGAACGTCAGATCAAAACTCTTTCAGTTTGCACCGCGGGTGGTTTCCGTTACCGACAATGTTACGGAATTGGATCTTTTGCCGGTCGGAGACAATTTGCGCAGATAGGTTTGAGCCAAAAACCTAAAAATTTTCGCGTAGTGTGTTGGTCGAAAATTCCTCGAAGTTATAAAGGAGAAAACCAAAATGAAGAAATTAACGATGATCGCAATATTGTTGGTGATCGCTGCTCAGGTCGCCTTTGCTCAAAACCGTGAGGACGCAAAGCAGGCAAGAGAAGAGATCCAAAAGGAAATGGCCGCCGCCCGAAAGGAGAGCCAGGCGCCGGTCAATGCACTATTGTCTGCGGCTGACGTGGGCGAACCTGATTCGTTCGGAAAGAACGTCAAATTTCTGGGAACGGCAAGAACGGGTGTCGTATATGCCTATTTGAGCTGTGACCCCGCGGTTTGTTAGCAGATCTTGGTGTGACGCTAGGCTCGGATGATCGGTGTTTTGTCCATACTATCGGCGGGCCGATCACATCCGGCACCTACACTGATCTTGGAAGGATCACAATACCCGGCAGGTCGGCCGACAATGTGGTCTATTTCGTGTTGAACCGAACTATCAACAGCAATTTTGAGAATCCGTTCGTGAATGAGATCCCGGCGTATTTCTCTTTTTCGCCGAGATTGACGATCGAAAGTGATGCTCTTAATGACCCGGCGGCTGTGGATGAAAATGGAAATCCGCTAAACGGTGTTCTGACTGTTTCCGCCTTCGGTGCCCATATCTTCAACCGATCGCTCGGGGCGGGAGCATTCGAAGCGTCCTTTGACCACAGCAGCGCAGCCGCATCGACGGGATTTGCCCGCACGTATTTTGCCGCTTTAGGACTGCCGCCTCATGTCATTAACCAGCTTTATAGGAGGCCGATGACGATCAAACTTGGAATGCGTGTGGCGGTTCGCGGTGTCTCGTTTGGCCAGTACCTGTATTCGATGCGGTTTACCGGTAACTAGATGGGTTCATTATCACTGCAGTCATGCCTCCGCTGGATCCGCGTCACTTTCCATCGGAGGTATCTTTTTTTGAAAAAGACTGAGCCATTTCACGCAAAAATTTCGCGTAGTGTGTCAGAGATCAATTGGAAGTTTCCATAGGAGTGCAATCAATGTTTATAAGAAAATACGCTGCCGCAATTTTGACCGTGGTTTTCGCCTCAATGGCATTAGGCTTGTCGATCTTTGGACAGTCGGCGAACGACGGATTTGATCCAGATGCAAATGCCCAGATTCAGAAGGTCGTCGCTCGCTCGAACGGAAGGATATTGATCGGCGGCGGATTTACGACTATCGGGGGAGCGGCAGCGAACCGGCTGGCCCAACTGAACCTCGATGGGTCGCGGGACACGTTCTTCAACGCCGACGTAAACGGTAACGTCAATGCGATCGTGCCGCTGCCCGGTGGGAAGATCCTCATCGGCGGTGCATTTTCGACCGTCGGTGGTGTACAACATGACAACGTCGCCCGTCTCAATATAGACGGCTCGCCCGACGCCCTTTTCACAGCGCCGAATTCGGCGGTGCGAACCATCGTAGTGCAACCGGATGGGAAGTTCGTCATGGCCGGGCTATTCACAATGGTAGGCAGTGTTCCGCGTAACCGTATCTCGCGGCACAATTCAGACGGGACAGTCGACACGACTTTTGACCCTAACGTCAATGACGTCGTCGAATCGATGGTCCTACAGCCGGACGGAAAGATCGTGATCGCCGGCTTTTTTACGACTGTCGGCGGAGTTGGCCGTAACCGGATCGCCCGTCTCAATGCCAACGGTTCGCTCGATACGACCTTTGCCGCAAACGTAAACTTCACGGTGCGCGCCGTCGAATTGCAAGCAGACGGCAAAGTGCTTGTCGGCGGACAGTTCGGCACGGTCAATGGCGTCGTCAGAAACCGGATTGCCCGACTCAATGCGGATGGCACACTCGATACGTCATTCAATCCGGACGTCAACAGCACCGTGTGGGGTCTTGCAACGCAATCGGACGGCAAGATCCTGGTTGGCGGTTCGTTCACGACGGTTGGCGGTGCCGCACGCGGTTATCTCGCACGTCTAAATATTGACGGCACTTTGGACACGGGCTACAACCCCGCACCAAACACTGAGGTGTATTCGGTAACCGCCCAATCGGACGGAAAGACAGTTTTCGGCGGCTTCTTTCTCTCAGTCGCCGGAATTGCAAGGAATCGTATCGCCCGGGTCTATCAGGACGGCTCACTAGAAACAAACTTCAATCCCGACACCGGCACTACCGGAAGCGTTTCGTCAATGATCTCGCTGCCTGACGGAAAGATCTATATCAGCGGCTTTTTTACTTCTGTCGGCGGAGTTGCCCGCGGGCGGCTCGCGCGACTTAATCCCAACGGAAGCCTTGATACCACCTTTCCCGATCCCGGAGCAAACAACCTGGTGCTGGCGACGGCCCTCCAAGCCGACGGCAAGATCGTCGTCGGCGGGTTCTTTGATTCGATCGTGCTGACAGGGATTGGAAAACTAGCCCGATTGAACCCAAACGGAACACGCGACACCACATTTAATCCATTGGTTAATGGAAATGTGTATGCGATCTCGGTGCAAGATAACGGCAAGATCATAATCGGCGGTCTTCTCAATCAAATCAATGGAACGAACGTCGGCAATATCGCCCGGTTGAATGCAGATGGTACGCTCGACACGTCCTTCAATTTTACGGTGAACGGCACGATCGATCAGATAGTCACCCAGCGGGACGGAAATATACTGATAGCTGGAACTTTTACAACGGTCAACGGGGTAAACCGCCCTATGCTAGCCCGTTTGAATGTGGCCGGTTTATCGCTGGACGCCTCCTTTAACCCGACATTTTCGCATACCCTGCCCGCGACTCCGGCCGTGCGTAAGATACTGCTTTTACAGAGTGGAAAGATCCTGGTCGGGGGCAATTTTGACAGTGTCAGCGGCACCCCCAGGCAAAACATCGTCCTCCTTAGCAGCAATGGTTCAGTCGATCTTCCATTCGCAGTAACCGCCAATTTTCAGGCAACGGCGTTTGCCCAGGAAGCAAACGGAAGGATAATTATCGGCGGTCAATTTACGCTATTTAACGGAAACTCGTGGCAGGGCCTCGTAAGGGTCACCCAAACCGGCACGCAGGATACTACTTTTAATCCGGGCGTAAACAACGTGCCGACGGTGATCCTCGTGCAGAAAGATGGAAAAACATTATTGGGCGGGGCGTTTACGACTGCCGGAGGCGTTCCCCGAAACGGGATGGCCAAACTCGCCACGCGCGATTTGGCGGCTTATGACATCACCCGCTCTAGCAGCGAGATCGTCTGGTCCGGTATCTTCAACGCTCCTAAGGTGAATCGCTTGATCATCGAAGGTTCGAGCGACGGAGTGAATTACACTCCCCTGGGTGAAGCGGCCCCGGATCCCGGTGGAGTGATTTGGCGATTAGGCGGAGCGTCATTCGCCGGTGGTTATATACGGGCACGAGGGCTCCATCCCGATGCTTCGAATCGGCAATCGTCGATCGAATTTGTCAAATACTTCCCGATTACAAAAAGATCGCCGTTCGATTTTGATGGCGACGGCAAGACGGACATTTCGATCTTCCGGCCCGGCCCGGGTGAGTGGTGGTACCGGCGTAGTTCGGACGGATTGACGCCGGCGGCCCAGTTCGGTACGTCGTCGGACGTGATAGCCCCAGGGGATTTCACCGGTGACGGGAAGACGGATCTTGTGTTTTGGCAGCCCTCGACGGGTAAATGGTACGTGTTGCGTAGTCAAGATTCGACGTACTACGCATTCCCGTTCGGTGCTAACCCGGATGTGCCGGTTCCAGCGGATTATGACGGCGACGGCACGAGCGACGCTGCGGTCTTCCGGCCGTCGACCCTGACTTGGTACATCAATAAATCGGGCGGCGGGACGGATATTGTCGGATTTGGTGCGGCGGGTGATAAACCGGTGCCGGCTGATTACGACGGTGACGGCAAGGCAGATATTGCTGTCTTCAGGCCGAACGGATCGGGTGGTGCGGAATGGTGGGTGAGACGCAGTACCAACGGACAGGTCTTTGCAACACAGTTTGGCTTGTCGACCGACCTGACGGTTCCCGGCGATTATACCGGTGACGGCAAGGCAGACGTCGCATATTTCCGGCCGTCGGACGGCAAATGGTACATTCTCAGAAGCGAAGACAACAGCTTTTACGCCTTCCCGTTTGGGACAAATGGCGATCTGCCGGTTCCCGGAGACTATGACGGTGATGGTAAAACTGACGCGGGTGTTTTCCGCCCGTCAAATTCGACATGGTATGTAAACCGGTCGACGGCCGGCGTGCTTATCCAGCAATTTGGCCAGGCAGGCGACCGGCCGGTGCCAAACGCATTTGTTCGCTGAGTTTCTAGACAATCAATGAGGGACCGAATATGAGAAAGTTCTTATTTTTGATCATGGTGGCTGCTGCGGCAGCCGCCACTCTGAATGCACAGACGTGGAACTCCAACGCCGGTGGTTACAATACCGGCTACGGAACGGTCTATGGTTCATTTGGTCTCGCGATGGCGACGCAGAACATCTACAACACGATGCAGATGCAAATGCAGCGAACCATGGCCCGCAACGCGATGATCAAGAAGTGGGGCTTGGCGGCCGTAGAAAAGGCCGAACGCGAAGCCAAGTCCGGGTCCGGCAGCCGCAGCACAAGTACGGCTGCGCCGAAAGTCGACGTTCCGCCGCCGCCCGTTGTCCGAAACTATGGCCTGTTTCGCCCTGACGCGACGGTCGATACCGCCAAGGCGGTCGCGGACGCTATGGGCGAGACGCCCGAGGAAAAGGCTCTGGTCCGCAAGATCTACGCGGGCACTAAGTCCGCATATGAAAAGGAAGCCGCTGCCAAAGGATGGGGAAATAATATTGCCGGCTCGCTAACATTTTTCACGATCACGGCAATGACCGTTTATAACGATGCCGACGAGCCAAGTGATGATGCGGTCGCCGCTTATTACGCAGTCGTCAATCGCACGCTGGACGAAATGCCTGAATTTGCTAAGGTAACTAACAAAGAGAAGCAGGCGTTTCACAATACAATGATCGCGTTTGGCGGACTGCTGCTGGCGGGTTACATCGAAGGCAAACAGGGCAATAGCCCGGAGACCGTCAAGATGTACAGCCAGCTTGCCGGAATGCTGATAAAGATGGTTCTGAAAATGGAGCCGGATCAGCTAAAGATCAAGAACGGAATGATCGTGGTCGAATAGGTCAGCCCGAGTTCGAATCGTTTTCGGCGTCGAACAGGTCGAGGACATCGCGGGCTTCTTCTGAGTCGAATTCAAAAGCCTTAAGCTCAAGTGCACTAGCGGCAATGCCAGCGTAGAGCGGGTCGTCGAGCATCGGCGTCAAGGACTGAACGGGCATCATCGCTAGCGTCTCGTAGGCGATAGCACGGATCTGAGGCACGGTCGTCTGGCGAATTATCTCGCTTATCTCACTTACAGAAAATCGTTCGGCCAGGCGGTCGGCGAGCTTGTCGAGATGATCGTAATCATTCTCCTTCAGGGCTCGCTCGGCAAGCTGTATAAATACCTCAGCCGACGCCGTCTGATCTTCAAGCACGCGAACACATGTGTCGGCAAGCTGTTCGATCTCGGTCAGCTTTGCGGCGTCCTTGCGAACCTCGACAACGGTCGATTCTTCGTCAAGAGCGGTAAGCAGACGGCTAACCTCCCAATCAGCGTGGGCATCGTAATACTTTCTGGCTATTTGTGGGGCCGGGGCGGAACCGGTAGATTGCATTGCTCCGACGAGCATCTTTTTGGTGATGGGTCGTAAGCCTTCCCATACACTTGCAACCCTGCCGCCGAAATCTTTGATCATCATGTCAATCTCTCAAGTTTGCAGTGACTGGCTTAGGTTGTCAAGCTGATCTTTTCGCGGAAACTGCGCTGACGAGACGTTCGCCGACGTCCGTAAGCGAGTTTTCGAAATCGGGACTGCTTTCGTCAAGATGTTCGACCAATGCGTAGGGCGTATCGCCGAGATTTCTGATCTCCCATGCGATCGGCCCATCTGCCGGCGGCCGCGAGAACCACGCCGCGTCAAACGGTGAATCGATCACCGCGGCATCGCCAAAAAGCGATGCGGCTTCACTCCCGACGGCCGCTCGCGATCCGGCAGAAAGCAAAACACGGCGTAATACCCAGCCGTGTTTTGCGTAAAGATCGATAATGTCGCGGACCACCGCCGGACGGATCATTTTGCCGCGTTCGAAGCGTTGGTTGCCGGTTTTGGTACGATCGGCACGACTACGTTCGGATTGGTGTTAGCCGCCGCGTTGGGTGCGGGTGCCGGCACGAGATTGGGATTTGCCACGTTGGCAGCTTCCTTTTCACGAGCGTCACGGCCCTTGCCGGGCGATTTGAATGTGCCGGCAAAAAGGTCGCCGACCGCTAGTTTCCATTTACCGTCTTCAAGTATGAACGGAAGATCTTCCCAGCGGCTGTCTTTCGCGTTGTAAACCTCGACGGCTCCCATATTGTCGGCAATACGCTGATCGCGGATCTCAGGAAGCTTTTCGGAAAAGGTTGTCGCGGTAAAACCGTTCTCAAACACCTTTTCGATCGGCGTGTTGTTTCGTGCCGCCGCCATCTGAGCAAACTCAAGCGATTTCACCGTCATTTCGGCCTTGATAGCATCCGTATTTTTTGACTTAACGGCATTGTAGAGCCGCTTGTAAGCCTCGGTCGGTGATTCGCCCCCGCCCATGAGGCCGCCGCCGGCGTTTCCGCCGCAACTGAAACTGATAGCCAGAATACTAAGTGCTCCGATCAACAAAATAATTCTTTTCATAAACGTAATAATTCCTATACGATCTTTTACCAGCTTTGCTGTTTATCTTTGCAAGTATAAGTATACAAGGTCGAAATGTAAATTTTGGACGTAGAGTGGGTCAGCTTTTACTTAAACGCGGTCGTGACATATTATTCTAAAAACGCCGGCCTTAGCCCTTATTGACATGAAAGCACTTAGATTTACCGGAGGCCGATTGAGTCTCGACGATATTCCGCCGCCCGCCGCGCATGGCGAGGCACTTGTGCGTGTCACCAGGTCGGGAATCTGTAACACCGACATCGAGATCGTTCGCGGATACGCCGGGTTTGAGGGAACTATCGGGCATGAGTTTGTAGGGGTCGTCGAAAGTGCCGTTAACCGGCCCGAATTGATCGGCAAACGCGTGGTCGGCGAGATCAATGCGGGTTGCGGCACGTGCGAAAAATGTCTCGCGGGCGATCCTCGCCATTGCCCGACGCGGACAGTCCTCGGCATCGTCGGCCGCGACGGGGCGCATGCCGAATATCTAACGTTGCCGACGGTCAACCTGATCGAAGTTCCTGACCGCGTAACGGACGAGCAGGCCGTCTTTGCCGAACCGCTCGCAGCCGCATATGGCATTGCCGAACAGGTCGATATTGAACCGGATACAAAGGTCGCGGTGATCGGCGACGGGAAACTCGGGCTGTTATGTGCGATGAGCCTTGGGCTAAGATCGCAAAATGTCGTCATTATCGGCAAACACCCCTCAAAGGTCGCGATCGCCGAAAAGGCGGGTATCGAAGGCGTCATTTTGCGTGATGTTACGGCGAGCATGAATGGCCGGTTTGATGTCGTCGTAGAGGCGAGCGGTTCTGAAAGCGGTTTTGCAACGGCTACCGATCTGGTGCGGCCGCGGGGCAAGATCGTTTTAAAATCCACGTTTCACGGTACGCCCGTCTGGCAGGCATCACGGGTCGTGGTCGACGAGATCACGATCGTCGGATCCCGTTGCGGACGTTTCGCTCCTGCAGTCGAACTTCTTGCCCAAAACGCGGTAGATGTGATGTCGCTGATCGATGACGAAATGCCGCTCGGCCGAGGTGTCGAAGCGATGGCCGCCACCACGGAAAAGGGCTCGCTCAAGATACTCCTAAAGCCTTAGACAACCCGCGAGCGAAATTCCTATTCTCATTTGCTATAATCTGCGAAGAAATATATTGCAGGAGATCTTGTTTTTTAGGAGAAACGGCAATGTTACGATCAACGAATTATTCAAAATTGGTTCTCATAATGTCGGCGTTATTGCTGACGACAATGGTATTTGCGTCGCCGCTGATGGCTCAGACCTCGGGGACGGTGACTCGCGAGACGTTGTCGACGTCATTTGCGGCGATCGCGAAACGGATCGCGCCCTCGGTAGTCAGTATTGAGGTCAAGGGTAAGGTGCCGCAGGTGTCGGCAACGGCCAACGCGACCCCGAGCGAATCAAATGACATCCTCGATTTTTTGCGTCGGCAGAATGCCAGACGGCCGGTTTTTGCGGTCGGCAGCGGATTTGTCGTAGATAAATCGGGGTATATCATCACGAACGCTCACGTGATCGATAACGCTTCGCGGATAACGATCAAGCTTGATTCGGGTGAGGAATTTACTGCCAAGATCGTCGGGGCTGATGACGAAACGGACATTGCCGTGCTGAAGATCGAAGCAGGAAAGGACCTGCCGGCGGTGAGTTTTGGCGACCCCGATAATGCCGAGGTCGGCGATTGGGTGCTTGCGATCGGTTCGCCCTTCGGCCTCGCAAAAAGCGTCACGGCGGGCATCATTTCTCAGAAAAAACGAGAGACGCCGGGAACTAGTGCATTTCAGAAATTTATTCAGACCGACGCCGCGATCAATCGCGGAAATTCAGGCGGCCCGCTCGTCAATATGGCGGGCGAGGTGATCGGTGTCAATTCGCAGATCGCGACGACCAACGGCGATTCGAACGGCGTTGGCTTTGCGCTGCCGGCGGATGAGACGTCGCGTGTCTACGGTCAGATCGTTAAGTACGGCAAGGTTCGACGCGGCTATCTCGGCGTTTTGCTGGATTCGGTAAAGGTCGAGTTTGCCAAGGTTTACGGTCTCGGTGACGCTCGCGGTGCGATCATCACCGAGCTTCGCGACAAACAGAGTGCGGCCGGGATGGCCGGTTTGCAGGTCGGCGACGTAATTACGGAATTTAACGGAAAACGAGTCGAAAGCGCTCAGGATCTGATCGCCAAAGTCGCCTCGACGGGCCCGGATGCGTCGGTCGACATCGTCTATTTCCGTGAGAATGGTGCGAATGTCGACCGCAAGACCGCGACGATCAAACTCGCCGAACGCCCGACGGTTAGCCGTGCCTCTGACGATGGCGACACGCCTCGCAAACTGCCGGTCGACGGCACAAAGCCGGCCGAAAAACCGTTTGGACTGACGCTCGTCGATCTGACACCGACCTTGGCGGCAACATACAAGCTCGAAGGTCAAAAAGGCCTGATCGTCAAAGAGGTCAACCCCGCGAGCTATATCGCCGACATTCGCACGACCATCGGTGAACCGGTGCTGAGCGAAGGTGACCTGATCCAGCGTATCAACCGCGTTGCGGTGACCGACACCAAGAGCTTTAGCGATGCGGTCGCGAAATTAAAGGTCGGCGACGCGGTCGTGCTGCATGTCATTAGTTATGACCCGCGGTCGCGTGCGCCGCAGCTTAAATTAGTTCAATTTACAGTCAGATAGTTCAATTTTTATGGCAAAAGCAACTTCAAAACAATCAGTTAAGAAATACTACAATTACATCAATGGCGAATGGGTAAAATCGTCTTCCGGCGAGTGGTTTGATAACCAGAATCCGGCTGACACAAGCGACATCGTCGGCCGTTTTCCGGCGTCGAACGAAGACGACGTCAACGCAGCGGTCGCCGCCGCAAAGAATGCAGCGACACGCTGGCGCCGAACACCGGCACCGAAACGTGCCGAGATCCTATTCACACTTGGCGAGATCCTGCGTAAGAACAAAGACGAGTTCACACGGCAGATGACCCGCGAAATGGGCAAGGTGCTCAAAGAAGCGGGCGGCGACGTTCAGGAGGCGATCGACTGTACATATTACACAGCCGGCGAAGGCCGACGCCTGCACGGATTTACGACGCCGGCTGAAATGCCCAACAAATTCGCGATGTGCGTCCGCCAACCGGTCGGCCTGTGCGGACTGATCACGCCGTTCAATTTCCCGATGGCGATCCCGTCGTGGAAGCTGATCCCTGCCCTGGTTTGCGGCAACACGGTCGTCATCAAATCGGGTGAGGACGTTCCGCTTTCGACCATCAATCTTGTCAAATCGTGTGAAGAGGCGGGAATTCCGGCTGGTGTCGTCAACGTCGTCAACGGCTTTGGCGAAGCCGGTGCGGCACTTGTCGGCCACAAGGATGTTCGTCTGATCTCGTTTACCGGTTCCACATCGACAGGACGGATCATTGCCGAACAATGTGCCCGCGACAACAAGATCGTCAGTCTCGAAATGGGCGGTAAGAACGCAATTATCGTGATGGACGACGCAGATATCGATAACGCGGTCGACGGTTCGCTGTGGGGTGCATTTGGCACCAGCGGCCAACGCTGCACGGCGTCATCGCGGCTGGTCGTTCATAAAAAGATCTATAAAAAGTTTTGCGAAAAGCTCGTCGAACGCGTCAAAAAGCTTCGCGTCGGCAACGGCCTCGACCCCAAGACCGAGGTCGGCCCGGTCATCAACCAGCAGGCGATGGACAAGATACTCGGGTACATCGAGATCGGCCAGATACACGACAAGGCCACGCTTGCGTGTGGCGGAAACCGTCTGACCAAGGGTGCATACAAAAACGGATTCTTTATCGAGCCAACCGTCTTTACCGACGTCAAGCCGGGCATGCGGGTCGGCCAGGAAGAGATCTTCGGGCCGGTCACGAGCGTTATTCCTTTCTCGACGCTTGATGAAGCGATCGGTATCGTCAATAACGTCGCCTACGGCCTCTCGTCGGCGATCTACACGCAGGATGTCAATCAGGCGTTTTACGCGATGCAGGAGCTCTACACCGGCATTTGCTACGTCAACTCGGCAACGATCGGAGCCGAGGTTCACCTGCCATTTGGCGGCACAAAGGGCACCGGCAACGGTCACCGCGAAGCTGGCACGCAGGTGCTGGATATCTTCACCGAGTGGAAATCGCTGTATGTCGATTACTCAGGCAAATTACAGAAAGCTCAGATCGATGAGGTCGAGATCTGATCGTAAAACCAAACTTTATTTTCCGGACGCCTCGATCAAATCGGCGTCCGTTTTTTTTGAAAGGTTGCGGTCGAATGTGCCAAGCGGAATATGTCCGGCCTTGCGGGCAATTTCGAGGACCAGACAGTCAGAAAAACCAAGTGAAGGATTGGCGGTGTAGACGTCGAGAGCGGCCTTTACCACATCGGGTTCGTCTAGGACGAAATGCTCGTGGCTGAGCAGCATCTCGATCGCGTCAGCTAATTGCCGCGGCGTTCTTTGATAGAGCGATTTCAATACCCAGATAGTTTCGGCAAGAACAATATGCGATATCCAGGCGCCGTGCATGACAAACTGGTCAGCTGCCTTGGTTTGCTCGGCATCGTCCCGAGTCAACGAGCGGATCAGTACATTAGTGTCAATCGCGCGCATGTTTTTCGCGTATGTGGAGGACTATCCCTTCTTTCAGATCTTCCAAGGATCGTGGCTCTGGCGGGTCGGGGAACAGTTTCCTACGAATATCTGCTGAAGTGGATGAGCCAGCCCGCCTTACGATCATTTGGCCGTTCTCATTTTCCCATTCGATAACCGAGCCGGGGCCGAGACCGAGTTCACGCCGAACGCTGGCGGGTATCGAGATCTGTCCTTGTGAAGTAATTTTTGATTGTGCCAGAACCATGAGATCATAATAATACATTACCGTGGTAATGGCAATCGTTTTTTGTATAATGTATTATCTATATACACGGGAAGAAAACTGATACGAACCCACAACCCATGACGATCGAAAATGCCAGAGATATACTCAAGCACCGCTTCGGTTACGACGAATTCCGGATGAATCAGGAATCGGCGATCGAGGCGGT
>JAGOBH010000014.1 GCA_017983495.1 Pyrinomonadaceae bacterium
AATAAGTGCTCAAAAGAGCACTTTATCGGGTTAAATGTGAATGTTATCTGGACGTTGACTAGCGCCAACAATTTAGCATTTATGGAGGCGGCGATCGGAATCGAACCGATGAATAAAGGTTTTGCAGACCTCTGCCTTACCACTTGGCTACGCCGCCATTATGACAAAAAGGATGAAGGATGCGAGTCATCCTTCATCCTTTTGAAGAACTGGAGCGGGAGACGAGACTTGAACTCGCGACTTCGACCTTGGCAAGGTCGCGCTCTACCACTGAGCTACTCCCGCGTGGCAAATGATAATTTTACCGTTTGCAATTAAATTGTCAAGTTTACCTGACGATTCTCTGTTAGTTTGTAACAGTTACGTCCTTAACAAAGCTCCAATCGCCGCTCGGATTGATCTTGACATTGCCGATACGTTTGGTGGTAACAACAATATTCGACGGATACCACAATGGCAGAAGGGGAAGATCACCGCTTACGGTATTCCACGTCCTGTGGTAGAGAGTCTTTGCCGCAGTTTTATCGATCGAATTGATCGCGTCCTCGACATCCTTGTCGACACTCGGATTGATGTAGCGGCTTCGGTTACAGCATGATACCGCTCCGCCAGGGATCTTGGTCGAGCTAAACAGATCACGCAAAAAGATCGGATCCTGATTGCCACCGATCCAAACGCCGGTGTAGATCTGAAATTGCCCCTGTGCGAGTTGCTGGCGAATTGTATTGACCTCAAGGGTCTCGACCTGAATGTTAAGGCCGATGTCCGCCAAAGCACTCTGAATTACCTGAGAATACTGATTTATCGCCAAATTGCCCGAGCTATACTTAAATACGATCGGCTCGTTCTTGTATCCGGCGTCCAATAGCAGTTGTTTGGCCTTAGCCGGATCATATTTGTATTCGGTTCCCGGTGTGTACGCCCATGATTGCGGCGGCAGGATCGAATTGGCGACCTTGGCCTGATCAAAAAGCAGTTCGGTCACGATCTTTTGCCGGTCGATCGCGTAGCCGATCGCCTGACGGACTTTCGCATTGTCGAGCGGTGCCTGTTGGGTGTTGAATACGAGATACTGAATATTCGATCCGTCCGATTGCTCGACCTTTAGATTCGGGCTGTTGCCGAGCGATTTCAGCGTATCTGGCGGCAGGTTGTTCGGGTTTGCCGCGATATCAACACCGCCGGTTTGCAGTTCGGCCTGCAGTGAATTCGCATCCGTCACGGTCTTGACCCGAAGTTTCGTGATCTTCGGAGCACCTTCCCAGTACTCGGAGTTTGCGGCGAGATCGACAATATTTTGCGACGCGTCAAAGCTTACAAATTTGAACGGGCCAGACCCCACGGGCTTGTCCTTTTGCTCTGCTGCAGATCCGGTCGGGATGATCGGGATCGCGACGAGATTTGCCAGAAGTTGGTTACGAAGAGCCGGACGGGTCACCGTAAATATCACGGTTTTCGCATCGGGCGTCTCGATCGAGGTTATGTGCGGAACGCGTTTGGTCTTCGGTTCTTCGGGAGCTTTTGCCGGGGCGTTTGTATTTGCGGGCGCCGCTGGAGTTGCGGCCGGTGCTTCAGCCTTGCCGACCGGGACGGTATCAAAAAAGGCACCTGACTTAAAGCCTTTACTATTCAACAATTCATCAAAAGTGTACTTAACGTCAGCCGAGGTAAATTCTTTGCCGTTATGAAATTTTATGCCGTCCTGCAGTTTGAAGGTTATTACCATGCCGTCCGGTGAGGTAATTATCTCTTTAGCAAGTTCACCAACATAATCGAAGTTCGCGTCCTTTTTTACAAGCGAGTTGAACATTAGGTTCTTGACGCGTTCGGCCATGGCATCGGAGCCGGCCGATGTAAGCGTGTCAAAGGTCGTGAACTTTTCGGGCAAAGCGATCGTGACGTATTCGGCGTCACGCTTTCGGCAAGAAAATGATGCTGTTAACAGCACACTCAATACAATTGTGAACAGGATGGTTTTACGCAAATCTTTTCTCCTATCTAAGCGCCGAGTTCTTCATTGAACGCAGCTATTTCGGCCGATAATTGTGATATCCGGCCCGCGTCAAACGGGATTGACGACGCTAGTTTGTTCTTAAGGTGTTCGATCCTCACTAGCGAACGGTCCAGCCGATCGAGGCTAATGTCACCATTCTTGACCGCAGAAAGAACCGCACCAAATCCTTCTCTTATTGCTACGGGGTCGGCGCAGATCGCTAATTGATCGACACCTGCCTTTACGGCCATCTTACACGCTTCGCCAATACCGTAATTTTTGACGATCGCCCCCATTTCAAGATCGTCGGTAATAACAAGCCCGTCGTATTCAAGCTCGTCGCGAAGCAAATTTGTAAGGAAGTTGTAACTTAATGAGGACGGTAAAAGTCTGCCATCTCGATCGGTTTCCTGCAAGTCAACCGATGGAAAGCACACGTGAGCAGCCATAACCGCGTGCACATTGCCAGTTTTAAGTAGTTTTCGGTACGGGTAAAGATCGGTATCAAACAGCTCCTCGCGTGAAATTGGTACTACCGGCAGCTCTTCGTGCGCATCTACCCTCGCCCCGCCAAGGCCGGGAAAGTGTTTGAGGCAGCCGATCGGGCCGTGCTCCTGCAAGACGCGTAAGAATGTACCGGCAAGTTCGACAACATCGTGCTTGCTGCTGCCAAATGGCCGTGAAAATAGTCCATTTGACGATACAAGCCGCTCATTGTCGACGACATCGACAACCGGTGCAAAATCCATATTGAACCCGAGAATCGAGATCAGTTCGCCGATGATCGATGCCATTTTCGACGCTTGATCCGAAGTGCGAACCTTTGCCGCTGCCGCCATGGGCGTAACAAGGCGTCGAAGCCGGTCAACGGTTCCGCCTTCCTGATCGAGGCTCAAAAACGGCTTGAACTCCAGGTATTCGGTTATGTCGTCGTTCAGTTTACGAGTTTGTTCGGCGTCACGAATATTCCTTGAAAACAGACAGATACCGCCCGGCGAAATATCGTCGAGCAGAGCCCGTGTCTGATCGTCGAGTTCCGGCCCCGCGATACCAACACAAAACAACTGTCCTATCTTTTGCTCTATTGGAAGATCTCTGAGGTAAATGGTCATTGATCCGTTAGACGTCCTAATCTCTTGAGTTTATCAATTACGGGCAGCATAATAAAGCCGACCAACTAAACCAAATATGAGTGACGATTTCTATTGCGATAATGTCCTGAGCGGAAAGGTCGAGGTCGAACGGATCAAAGAGACCGAAAATGTGCTCGCCTATCATCACACTCGTCCGTTTTGGGAAACACACATCGTGGTCATTCCCAAACGTCATATTTCGTCACTTTTGACTGTGAATGAAAGCGATGACGAGATCCTCCTTGAGTTGTTATCTGTGATCCGGGATGTAGCGGAAGGCGTGGTCGAGAAGCGAGGTGCGGCGCGAGTCTTGACCAACTTAGGCGATTATCAGGAATCGAAACATCTGCATTTCCACGTATATTCCGGCGACCGTTTGCGGGCGGATAATCCTATTTGAAGTAGCTTTTTGAATCCAACACTTTATTGACGGCGGCGTTCGTGACCGAATAGGTGAAGCCTTTTTGAATGGCAAAAGCACCGACCTCGCCATTTTTTGCGATCGCGATAAATCCTACCTGCATAAGTTTGGCTTTTTTGGGATCGCGCTCGACGACTCGCCTGACCGCTTCGGCACACGCCTTTTCAGGTGAATAGCCGAAACGCATGAGCTCGATCACCAGATGTGTGCCGCAAATGCGAATAACTTCTTCGCCGACACCACTGCTGGTCGCAGCACCTACCGTATTATCCACAAACAGACCGGCGCCGATGATCGGCGAATCGCCGACTCGGCCGTGCATCTTAAATGCCATTCCGCTAGTCGTGCATGCACCAGAAAGGTCACCGTTTGCGTCCAGTGCGATAGTTCCCATTGTGTCATGGTTCGGCCTTCCGTCGGGAAATGTAAGCGGGGCACTGGGGCCGTTCGATTTGCCAGGCTTGGCATTCTCAATATTTATGACCGGCTTGTATTCAGATTCCTTAAGCCATTCTTTCCATGCTTTTTCGGCATCGGGCGAAAGCCTCTGTGGCCTTCGCTCAAATCCATTCGCTAGAGCAAACTGCAAAGCTCCGTCACCGGCCAGAGCAACGTGTTTGTCGGTTTCCATGACCTTTCGTGCGACAGAGATCGGATTTTTGATGTGCTGCAGGAAAAGAACACTGCCGCAATTTGATCGTTCATCCATGATCGAGGCGTCCAGCGTTACAAAACCGTCACGATCCGGAAAGGCATCGAGCCCGACGCAACAGCTGACCTCATCTTCAGCAGAACGTGCAGCCTGCTCGACCGCGTCGATCGCCTTGCCGCTCTTTTCAAGCACTTTCCACGCAGCAGCATTTGCCCTAAAACCACTGTCCCAAGTCGAGACGACAAGCGGCTTATTAAAAACCGCCTTAGAGGGTCTTTGCCCTGATACGCCGGTCGCCGCGAGCAAGGGAAGCCCGATGGCCGCGTTACGAATGAAATCTCTCCGATTGGTCATAAAAGCAATACTATTTCTTTTGCCCGCTAACCGAAAGGCGAGCATTTCACCCTACAAAGAAAAATTCCACAAATATCAAATAATTCGTGATTTGACACGGGTGAGCATTTCTTTTGCTTCGGCCGGATCGAGGCTATCGACATCAACGTCCCGCAATTCATCGATCACACCCTCGTTCGACACTGCAAATAGCGAGACTTGCGACACTGCCGATTTGCCAGCTACTTTGGCAAGGCCGCTCTTGCCTGCATCGGAAAACACGGCAAGTTCGTACTGTTCAAGCTTTGTGAGGACGTCTTTTGCGCGCTCGATTACAGATTGTGGCAGTCCGGCGAGTCGAGCTACGGCAATGCCGTAAGATTTCGACGCCTTGCCGGGTTGAAGTTTGTGAAAGAAGACGACCTCGCCGTCTTTCTCGGATGCGGTGATCTGGTAGTTTTTCGCCCCTGGCATGTTTTCCGCAAGTTCGGTCAATTCGTGATAATGGGTCGCGAACAGGGTCTTTGCCGAATGTTCCGGCGAATTATGAAGATACTCGGCGACAGCCCAAGCGATCGACATCCCGTCAAAGGTGGATGTCCCACGACCGATCTCGTCCAAGAGTATGAGGCTTCGTGACGTGGCATTGTGCAGGATCGCGGCGGTCTCGGTCATCTCGACCATAAACGTCGATCGGCCCGATGCCAGATCATCCGATGCCCCAACACGCGTCCATATCCGATCGAGGATCGGGAGTTTGGCAGCGGTCGCGGGAACGAACGAACCGATCTGCGCAAGCACCTGGATCAACGCTATCTGTCTGAGAATTGTCGACTTACCGCCCATGTTGGCACCGGTAATGATGAGCAGCCGGTCGGTCGAGTTGTTCATCAGCGTGTCATTCGGGATAAAAGTTTCCTTCAGAAACGCCTCGACAATCGGGTGGCGGCCGTTCTTGATCTCGATCTGATCGCCGTCGTGGAGAACCGGAGCGACATAATTCCGGATCGCCGCCGTTTCCGCAAGCGAACATAGTGCGTCCAGCGTTGCATACGCCCTCGCGGTAGATTGCAGCTTTCGGGTCTCCTCGCAAACTTTTGACCGCACCTGCTGAAAAAGCTCAGCCTCAAGACGCATTATCCGCTCATCTGCACCAAAGACCTTTTGCTCCCATTCCTTGAGCTGCGGCGTCGTGTAACGCTCGGCATTAGCAAGCGTCTGGCGGCGTTCGTAATCGTCGGGAACGCGATCTAGATTGGCTTTGGATATCTCTATGTAATAGCCGAAGACGTTATTGAAACGAACTTTAAGAGTGCTGATCCCTGATCGCTGTCGCTCATTTTCCTCAAATCCGGCGATAGTCTGCTTGGCAGACGAAGATATTCCGCGAAGTTCATCGAGTTCGGCGTTAAAGCCCGGTCGAATAACGCCGCCATCGCTCGTATTGGCGGGCGGCTCGTCGCTGATGGCTCGGTCGATAAGGTCGCGAATGTCAGGCAATTCAAATATATTCTCGGCCAGAACCTGCAAAAGCAGGGAACTCGCATCCGCCAGCACCTCGTTTATCCTCGGTGCCTGACGGATCGAACGATTTAGGGCGATCAGATCACGGGGACTTGCGGTGCCGATATTCAGACGGCCGATGAGGCGTTCGAGATCACTAACCTCCTTGAGCAAAAACCTGATCTTTTCACGAAATATCGTATCGATAAGCTCAGTAACCGCGGCCAGTCGCGTTTGGATCTCGCTTCGCTTCAACGAAGGACGCAGCAGCCACTGTTTGAGCAGACGAGAGCCCATGCCGGTCACGTTGTGGTCGATCACGTCGAAAAGTGTTCGCCTGTTCTTTTCGCCACGAGAATCAACGATTTCCAGATTTCTGAGCGTCACCGCGTCGAGGATCATGTAGTCGGTATTCTCGAAATACTCAATGTCGGTGATATGGCCGGCCGATGCCCGCTGAGTGTCGCTCGCGTATTTTAGACATGCTCCGGCCGTTCGGATCGCCTCGGGCCGGTCAGCCAAGCCGAACGCGGTGAGTTCCTTGACCCCGAACTGAAGCTTCAACAGGCGTTCGCACTCCGATCGGTCAAAATCGCCGTCATCGAGCGGTGTAAGCGTCCAAACCGGCGAACCTGCACCGCGGTTCAGTTCATCGAAGAATGTTGGGGCCGCCTGTGACGAGCCAAGCGAACGCGTGACGTTTTGCTCCAGGGCACGCGGAAATATGATCTCGCGAGGTGAAAACGAAGCGATCTCGTCGCAGATTCTTTGCCACGAATCGGTAGCAGCTATCTGTGTGACTGAAAACAGACCGGCAGAGAGCTCGAGGAATGCGGCTGAAAAGGTCTCGCCGCTGCCGCATACCGCAGCCAAATAGATAGTGTCTTTTGGCTCGACGAGTTGTGGATCGATCGCCGTGCCGGGCGTGACGACGCGTACGACGTCGCGCTTTACGAGCTTGACGCCTTTTCCGGCCTCTTCGGTCTGCTCGCATATGGCGACCCGATAGCCTTTACGGACGAGGCGAGCGATGTAGTTGGCAGCCGCATGATGCGGAACGCCACACATCGGCACGGGATTGGGCGAGTCTTTATGACGGGCGGTAAGCGTGATCTGCAGTTCACGAGAGGCCAACACGGCGTCTTCGTTGAACATCTCATAAAAGTCGCCAAGCCGGAAGAACAGTATCGTTCCCGGATAGAGCTTTTTTATATCCAGATATTGCCGGAGCATCGGCGTCGCATTTTGCATGGTTTGTAAGAGTCAAAGTTTAGCTAATCGGACCCGAAAATCAAAACGAAAGTTTCCAAACCTGTTTGTTTTTGGTAAGATAACGGTTTGCATGCCTGCGGGGATTTCGCAAAATTTTAGGTACGTTAAAAAGTCGGCGGCGGCCGGCTCGAATTTGGCAGCCTGTAATACCTCTCTACAGTAGTTTTGGTTCGAGAGGCCAATATGATGTTACGTAGCAAATTAAGTTTCGCCTTTTTGTTTGTATTTATGCTGTCGTTTGCGGCTATTGCCCAGACGCCTGCGAGTTCGGCCATCCGCGACGAGCGTTACCGCATTGGTTTCCAGGACATTCTGAGCATACAGGTGTTCCGTCATCCGGAGCTCACGATCGACGCCACGGTCAACCCGAACGGCGTGATCTACCTGTATCGCCTTGAAAAGCCGATCGTTGCGGTATGTAAGACCGAACGCGAATTGGCCGACGACATCGCGGCGGCGTACAAGGTCAGCTACCTCAAGAATCCCCAGATCAACGTCATTGTCCGTGAGCAAAAATCGCAGTCGATGGCGGTCATTGGTGCGGTCGAAAAGCCGGGAACATTCTTTGTCAGCAAACGGGTGCATTTGCTCGAATTGATCGCCATGGCCGGCGGCCCTAACAAGGAATCGGGAACCCGTGTGATCGTCCAGCGTCCGGGCAGCTCGACCAACTGCAAAATGCCCGACGGTTCATCGATCGTTGATGACAATATCGCATTGCTCGGATTTAAGATGCGCGACGTTCAGGAAGGCAAAAAAACGCTTTGGATGCAGCCCGGCGATGTTGTGTCAGTGATGGACGCCGACACCGTTTACGTTTACGGCAATGTCATTAAACCGGGTGAAGTCCGTTTTCGTGAACCGATCACGCTTCGCCAGGCAATCGCATCTTCCGAGGGCCTCAAGCCGGCTACCGAAAAGAATGCCGTGCGCATCCTAAGGCAGATACCTGATAGTATTGAAAGAACCGAATTGGTCTTCGACCTAAACGCCATCGACAAAGGCAAAGCCAGCGATCCGTACCTCGAACCCAACGACATTGTTGCTATATCGAAGGACGGCACAAAGGATATCCTTAATGGTATTCTGAAGACCATAACGAACGGTATCCCGACGATCCTTTCGCGCGGAATCCCAGTACTCTAGGATTTTTTTATGAAAGAAACACGAGGGATAATTAAGCCCCCGACAAGTGAGTCCACTGAGATCGAGCGTCCGTTCGAAGCCGCAGTGTCTTTGCCCGGACGATATCCGGCGTATCGTGACGGAGGAGCCGCTGAGGGATTTCAGATCCTTGATTATTGGCGTGCGATCAGGAAAAGGCTGTGGCTTATCATCGGTATAACCGTACTCATAACCACGCTGACGGCCATATACATGGCCCGTAAACCGAATATTTATCAGGCGCGAGCGGTTGTTCAGGTCGACATGGAACAGACCAACCCGGATCTCGTCACCTCGGATCGGGCACGCCCGGTCGTAAACACCGACCCGTCGTATTTTAATACTCAGCTGCAGTTGCTCTGGAGTGAGAGCCTGATCCGACGCGTCATCAAGGAACATAATCTCGACGCAAATAAGGAGTTTCAGCAGGCAAAGAACGAAGGCTCTGTTTCTGCATGGCGTTCGATCCTCAAGTCTATCGGGCTCGCGAGCGACGATGCGGCGAAATCGCCCGGCTCCACCGAACTCTCGGCCAACTCGACACTTGCTACTTCAGACGAAATAGCTGAGGCAGTCAGACTGACACCCTACGTTGAATTAGTCCGAAAAAATCTCGGTATCGAACCTGTCCGCGAGGCCCGAGCGACCGTCAAAGACACGCGGCTTATTGAAATTTCATTTCGCGGGACGAACCCCGAGCTTGCGGCATTTGTGGTAAATGGCATCGCCGAGACATTTACGAATCAGAATCAGGAAAAGCGTTCGGGCACGAGCCGCAAGACGAACGACTTTCTTCAGGAGAGGATCGCCAATCTTCAGTCCGAGATCAAATCAGACGAAGAAAAGCTGGTCAATCTGACCCAGCGAGAAGGTATCCTGAAAACCGACGGCGAAACAACGCTTGTTATCGAGCGTCTTTCGGGCCTTAACAAAGCTTTGCTTGACGCCGAGAACGAACGTAAAAACGCCGAAGCGAATTACGTCACGGTCAGCAACAATCCGGAGCGCATTAAAGCCCTGGCCGAGCAGGAAATGGCGCGGTTCATCACCGAACAGGAAAATACCATCCGGCTCCAACAATCGGATCTGCAAAAGAAGATCGCCGACCTAAGGCAGTCACGCGAATTGCGGCTGCAGGAATATCAGGAGGGTGCCGCCGAGATCAAAGAGATCGACGTTCAGATAAAGAGCTACGAGGATTCCATCGATAAGTTGCTCGCTCGATTTCGCACCGATCTCGATAATTTCCGTCAGCGAACGACAAAGACGATCCTCGAAAATCTGAAAACCACTTATTTGCGTGCAAAGGACCGTGAAGACAAGATCCGTGCTGATTTCAACAAGCAATATAACGAAGCTCAGGGCCAGAATCAGGGTGCTGTCAGCTTAAAGATATTGCAGCAAACGATCGACACCAATAAGGGATTTCTCGAAAATTTGCGTAAGCAGATGAGCGGCAATGACGTTGCCGCACAGGGAACCGACAACAACATCAGCGTAACGGAGATCGCGATTCCGCCGGATACCGCGATCTCGCCCCGTCGTCTGACGACTGTTGCCGCCGCAATGTTTCTTGCAACACTTTTCGGAATGGGCCTGGCACTTTTCCTTGAATACCTCGACGACACGATCCGGTCGACCGAAGAGATCGAAAATTATCTGCAGTTGCCGGCTCTTGCCGCAATACCGACCTTCGATGCGATGCCAAAGCGGCGACTCGCTTTGGTCGGTGCAGATGAACTGGAACAAGAGCGGCAAAATTCAGAGCTTTTGATCTACGCGGATTCGCGCTCGGCGTTGGCTGAGGCTTATCGACAGCTACGTACTTCGATACTTCTGTCCACGGCAGGACACGCTCCGAAATCTCTTCTGATCACCTCGAGTCTGCCGTCGGAAGGTAAAACGACGACCGCGACGAACACCGCGATCAGTCTGGCCCAAACCGGAGCCAAGGTGCTCATCATCGATGCAGATATGCGTCGCCCACGGCTGCATCAGGTATTTAACATCGGAAATGGTGAGGGCCTCAGCACGCTGCTCTCGAGCGAATTAAGTGACGCCGAAACCCTTGCTGTTATCAAGCAGGATCCCGGTACGAAGCTTCATTTGCTGACGTCCGGGCCGGTTCCGCCAAATCCGGCCGAGCTGATCGGTTCGACGCAGATGTCCGATCTGCTAAAGATATTGTCACGTGAATTTACACATGTGGTAATCGATTCGCCGCCGATCGCGTCGTTCACAGACGGCGTGCTGATCGCGTCGATGGTCGATGGCGTAATTTTGGTGGTCCACGCAGGTAAGAGCTCGCGTCAGATCATCCGCCGATCGCGTCAGTTGCTTCAGGATGTCGGTGCCAAGATCTTTGGCGTGGTACTGAATAACGCAAATCTCCGGGCCCAGGACAACTATTACTACTACCAGAGCTACTATCGCTCGAACAACGAGGGGCAAGCCGACGAGGAGTAGACTGCGTAGCCTGTTTTCATTTCTTTTATGAGCGATCAAACACGAGTATTGGTTACGGGTGCCGGCGGTTTTATCGGCAGCCACCTTGTAACTTATTTGAAGGAAAAGGGTTATTGGGTTCGCGGCGTCGACGTTAAGTTGCCTGATTTTGGAGCATCGGACGCTGATGAATTCCTGCAGCTCGACCTGCGTCGATGGGAGAATTGTCTCAGATCGACTGAAGGGATTGACGAGGTTTATGCACTAGCAGCCGATATGGGCGGCATGGGTTTTATTTCGGCTCATCACGCCCAGATTCTTTACAACAATTCGCTGATCAACTTACACACGCTGGAAGCAGCACACCAAAACGGCGTCAAAAGATATCTCTATACTAGTTCGGCGTGTGTCTACCCGGAACACCTGCAAGAATCTGCCGATGTAGTTCCACTTAAAGAGTCCGATGTGTATCCGGCATATCCACAGGACGCTTACGGCTGGGAAAAGCTTATATCCGAGCGGTTGTGCATGCACTATCAGGAAGATTACGGCATCGAAACCCGCACCGTACGATTTCACAATATTTTTGGTGAAAAGGGCACTTGGGACGGCGGCCGCGAAAAGGTGCCGGCAGCGATGTGCCGCAAGATCGCAATTGCCAAACTCACCAGCGAGCCGGTCATCGAGATCTGGGGTGATGGAGAACAGACGCGGTCGTTCTGTTATATCGCGGATTGCGTCGAGGGAATCTATCGCCTGATGCGGTCGGATCACAATGAACCGCTCAACCTTGGCCAGGACCGCATGGTCTCGATCAATGAATTAGCTGACATGATCGCCGCATTAGCCGGTTACGATATCCAGAAGAAGCATGTCGATGGACCACAGGGCGTCCGCGGACGTAATTCGGACAATACAAAGTTAAGGGAAGTTCTCGGCTGGGAGCCTAAAGTATCGCTCGAAGAGGGCCTCGGGATCACGTATCGCTGGATCGAACAGCAAGTGCAGGAAGATCTGATCGCAAAAGGCAAATTGGCAGTGGCGGCTTAGATCGCCCGGTAGATCGTAAAAGCTTCAGAATGAGTCAATTTGAAAAAAGCGTTTTCGTGGCGGGGTCAACCGGCATGGTTGGGAGTGCTGTCGTGAGGGAATTGAACCGACGTGGTCACGACGGCATCATCACCTCCGCGACTTCGGATCTCGACCTGACAGATCAGAAGGCAGTTGACTGTTTTTTTGAAGCACAGAAGCCTCAGATCGTCATACTTGCGGCGGCAAAGGTCGGCGGAATTCTTGCCAACAATACGTTTCGGGCCGATTTTATATACAACAACCTGATGATAGAGGCTAATGTAATCCATTCTGCCTATCGTCACGGTGTGGAAAAGCTAATATTTTTGGGTAGTTCCTGTATTTATCCGAAATTTGCCAAGCAGCCGATGGCCGAAGAGGAACTACTGACCGGGCCGCTTGAGTTTACAAATGAGCCGTACGCGATAGCAAAGATCGCCGGTATAAAACTCTGCGAGAGCTTTTATCGACAGTATGGATGTAATTTTATCTCGGCAATGCCGACCAACTTGTTCGGCGAAAATGACAATTTTGACCTCGAATCGTCGCACGTGATACCGGCGTTAATACGCAAATTTCACGATGCTAAATCCGCTGGGGCCGCTGAGGTTGTAGTCTGGGGTACTGGGACGCCAAAAAGGGAGTTTTTATACGTTGACGATCTTGCCGAGGCCATTGTTTTCCTTATGGAATACGTCGAAGCTCCGCAACTCTACGATAAGGGGATATCGCATCTCAATATCGGATCCGGACAGGACATTGAGATCGGTGATCTGGCACAGCTTGTAAAGAAGGTCGTCGGGTACAACGGAGATATCAGTTTTGACAGGACCAGGCCCGACGGAACTCCGCGCAAGCTCATGGATGTCTCGCGAATGGGGAATCTTGGCTGGACGTACAAGACGGAACTTGAAGTTGGGCTGGAGCGAACCTACAGCTGGTTCTTGAACAACCGGACGTAATCGCAGCTCAGAAATTTTGAACAATATTCAAATGAAGAAAGCACTAATTACGGGGATAACTGGTCAGGACGGCAGCTATTTGGCCGAGATTCTTCTCGACAAAGGCTATGAGGTTCACGGCATTATCCGAAAATCGAGCTCGTTCAATACAGGTCGCATAGATCACCTTTATCGGGACCCCGAGATCCTAGATAAGCGTCTGTTTTTACACTACGGCGACCTGATTGACCCGAGTAGTCTCAATCGCTTGCTCGAAAAGACAGAACCCGACGAGATCTATAATCTTGCCGCACAAAGCCACGTCAAGGTTTCGTTTGACGTACCGGATTACACGGCACAGGTCGACGCACTCGGCACGCTCAGGTTTTTGGACGCGATCAGAGAGACCGGATTGCGCCAGGTCAAGTTCTATCAGGCGTCAACGTCGGAGCTATTTGGAAAGGTTCAGGAAGTCCCGCAGCGGGAAACAACGCCGTTCTATCCGCGTTCGCCGTATGGCGTCGCAAAGCTTTTCGCATACTGGACGATCGTAAATTATCGCGAGGCCTACGATATCTATGCTGTCAACGGCATTCTCTTTAATCACGAATCACCTCGTCGCGGAAATACGTTCGTCACGAAAAAGGTAACTCGCGAAGTGGCTCGCATTTTATCGGGCCGATCAAAGATGCTGGTGCTCGGGAATCTTGACGCAAAGCGCGATTGGGGATACGCCCCGGAATATTGCGAGGGTATGTGGAGAATGCTGCAGCTTGACACGGCGGACGATTTCGTTCTGGCAACAGGTGAGACAAACTCGGTGCGGCAATTCGTCGAATCCGCGTTTGCAAACGCCGGCGTTTCGATCGAGTGGTCAGGTAAAGAGGCAGATGAAAAGGGTATTGTTAGTTCAATAGATACCTCGGTATTGGAGCTCCAGATCGGCTCGGACGAGCAGCATATCAAGGTTGGAGACATCGTCGTCGGCCTCAGCCCGTCGTATCTGCGTCTGACCGAGGTCGACCTTCTGATCGGCGACGCCCAAAAAGCAAAAAATGCGTTTGGCTGGGATCCGAAAACGCGGTTCGACGAATTGGTCAAGATAATGGTCGATGCCGACTGCGAAGCCATCCGTGAGCCGGGAGTCAATTTCTAGTCCCGTAATGAGTCAGAAGAAAATCGAGATCATTACGCCGGTCTTTAACCGCAAGGAAGACACGCTCAGGTGCCTTCGCAGCATTGCCGCTTCACAAAAGGACGGCTTCAGAACTCACGTCATTATCGTCGATGACGGGTCGACCGACGGCACAGCCGACGCGGTCGGTGAGGCATTTCCCGATGTCGAAGTCGTCAGTGGCGCCGGAAACCTCTGGTACACCGGCGGGATCAATCTCGGTTTAACTGCCGCCCTTAAACATAACCCAGACTACATTTTGTCGATCAATAACGATCAGATCTTCGATGAGAACTGCATCAGATTCATGGTCGAGTGTGCTGAGAAGTTTCCCCGTTCGGTTGTCGGGTCGCTCTTGCTTAACTGGGAGACGCCGCATCGTATATTTCAGGTTTCACCTCGATGGGAACTAGGCGTGGGCGGTTTTCGACACTGGTTTCATCAGACGGTTTGGACCGTTCCGGATAGGCCGTGGGAGGTCGAAGTAGTGGTCGGCAATTGCGTGTTGTACCCGGCCGATGCCGTGAGGGAAGTGGGCCTGATGGATGCGGTCAAGTTCCCGCAGTACGGCGACGCCGAGTACACGCCGCGTATGCGTAGGCGTGGATGGCGGCTATTGATCGAGCCGAGGGCTCGTGTTTTTTGCAAACCGAATGATGAGGTCAAGGGTTTCCGTCAAATGAACATGACGAAGCGTTTGGACGAACTACTTTTCAAGTCCACCGGACCATATAGTCTGCGGCGGCGATATCATATGACCATGGCGGGTGCCCCGAATGCGCTGCTCGGACTGATCGCCATACCGATATTTTTTACTAGATTATTGATCGGACGAAACGCGGAGGGTTCCTGGGCTCTAACGCAGCGCGAGCCGCCTCTTTCAGAGACCTTTGCGGACAAGGTGATCGATGTCGACAGGTAAACCGAAGCTCATTTTCCTTTGGAACTATGTGGAATGGGGCGGCGCCCAGATATTCCTGCTTGCCATTATGAAGGTGGCTAAGCCGGATTTTGACATTATCGTTATCCTGCCGCGGAAGTCGATGCCGACGATCCTGCACTTTTTGGATCAGTTGACTATCAAATACGAGTTTCTAGATGTCGTACAGAATATGTCTGCGGCACCATCGCTCTCGGAAAAGCTACGCCGGCAATGGAGCCGCGTCCACGCTGAAATCACCTCCTTCAAATATCTCCTCAAGTATGACCTTCGTAACTCGATCCTTCACATTGAAACTGCTCCGTGGCAGTCTTGGATGCTGCTGACGGCGCTTGCTATCCGTCGGGCAAACGTATTCGTGACGATGCACAACTTCATGCCCCGGGCGTCGAAGTTAAGGGAGTTCATGTGGAAAATGCGTCTGAAATGGGTTTCGCGATTGCAGGGATTCCATATTGTACCGTCTAACCGCGACACCAAGGACAAACTTAAGGGATGGGTCACCGATGCGTTTTGGGAAAATATGGAGGTCGCTCATACCGCTGTCGACCCAGACGAGATCAATGCCGCCTTTGCTGCACCACTCGACGTATCGGTGGCCAGGCTCAGCCATGGTATCGACGCTGACAAGTTTATAGTGCTATGTGTGGGTCAATTTATAGACCGCAAGGGCCGATGGGTGTTTCTAGACGCAGCGAAGAAGGTGGTCGAGCAAACGAATAATGTTACATTCGTCTGGCTCACGCCTAAACTGCCTGATGATGTCGATTTGAAGCGGATCGGTGAGTACGGACTTGGCGACGCGTTCAAAGCGATCCTATCGGATTCTGTCGGAAAGAAACGAGACGATGTTCTACGGTTTTTCAGGATCGCAGATGTGTACGCACTGCCAAGCTATGTCGAGGGTTTGCCGATCGCGTTACTTGAGGCAATGGCACTCGGCGTGCCGAGCATCTCTACCAGAGTGTACGCGATCCCGGAAGCCGTGATCGACCACGAGACAGGCATTTTGATCGAAGCCGGTGACAGCGGGGCACTTGCCGCGGCAATACTGGAACTGCAGGGCAATGAGGCTCTGAGGGCCAAACTATCAGCCGATGGCCGGAAATTCGTACTCGAGAATTTTGACGAACGTAAGATCGCGGCAGCGGTCGTCCAATTGTACAAGCGGTCCCTCAATCGACAATGAGCATCGAGATCAAGCGGCAAACTTCGAGCAGTGTCATTCGAAACGTATTCTACGGTTCTTTGACATGGCTATTACCGCTTGGCCTGAGCTTTGCCGCGACGCCGATAATTGTGCGTTCGCTCGGCAACAGTGATTACGGTATTTATGCTTTGGTATTGGGCTTTATTGGTTATTCGTTCACTTTCAATCTCGGTCGTCCGATAACCAAATACATCGCCGAATTTCGCGTTACGGGTGAGAGCCAGAGGATCCGCGAGGTTATTTCCGCAAGTCTATTCTTAAACATAGTTTTTGGTGTTCTAGCAGTTGTCGTCATTTGCTCACTCGCTCCGTGGCTGGTCAGGTCCGTGTTCAAGATCGAGCAAGATTCGCAAGACAAGACGATCTGGGCGCTGTATCTGGCATCGGCCATAATATTCTTGTCGATGCTAAATCAGATCCTTAGTTCCGTGATACAGGGCGTTCAGCGATTCGATATCTATTCGAAAGTAACGACGGCGAGCAGCTTTGCATTGATCGGCGGCAATCTGGTACTCGCGTATCTCGGTTACGGTTTGCTTGTATTGCTGGCCTGGAATTTGGCAGTGCTTGGGATCTTTTGCGTTGTGCTCGGGGTCGCTGCCGGGCGACTGTTGCCCGAATTTACGTTACGCCTGAAATTTAGTGGGGAAACGCTTCGTATGGTGCTCAGTTTCAGCACCGCAACCATTTTTTATCAGATATTCGCGAATGTGCTTTTTCTATTTGAACGCGGTTGGATCACGCAGCGTCTCGGTACTGACGATCTGACACATTACGTTGTGCCAATGGCACTTGCGATGCAACTGCAGGCCTTTATTTCGAGTCTGGTGTTGGTCGTATTTCCGCTCGCCAGTGAACTTAAGAACGAAAAAGAAAAGCTATTGGGGCTCTATCTAAAGGCAACCAAGGCGGTATTATTCATAGTTGCGTTTATCGTTGGCAGTGTTATTGTCCAGAGCGGCATTTTTCTTAGTTTGTGGATGGGCGAGGATTTTTCGCGTCAGTCCTCGCTATTGCTCATACTGCACATTGTTTGTTTTGGCATGATCTCGGTGATGTCGATATCGTGGCAGATGACGGAGGGCTTGGGCCACCCGATATTCAACACGATCGCAATCGCAGTTAGTACGACCATTGGTGTTACTTTAATGATATTGTTGATCGGAAAATACGGTAATCCCGGGATTGCTTTGGCTCGATTGACAGCGTTCGCGGTCATTTTTCTCTCGGTATTTTACATCGAAAGATGGTTTTTCAAGCATGTCCAGGTCCGATTTTGGTTAAACCTCGGCGCGTTCCTGGCGATTGCGACTGCATTGGCCGCGTTGGTAGAATACGGCATTAACCTGGCCCTATCACCAAGTTGGCCGGCATTTTTGCTTTCGGTTGTGTGTGGTGGTGCGGTTTATTGTTTTGTCCTGTGGTTATTAGGGTTTGTAACGGCGGATGAGAAAATGCTCGCCAAAAGACTGTTGTCACGACAGGGTGTTTGAAATATGGAACTAGTTCATCGGGTCGAATTTATAGAACGAAAATGCAAAGGCAAAAAGGTGCTCCATCTCGGATGCACTAATTGGCCGTATACGCAGGATTCGATCGACAACGATATGCTGCTTCATAGTGCACTGGCGAAGACGGCGAGCGAACTTTACGGCTTCGATTTTGACCAGGAAGGCATCGATGTCTTGAACAAAGCAGGTGTAGACAAACTATATCGTGCCGATCTTGAAAGACTTGAGGATGTCCAACTGGAAGAGACATTTGACGTAATCGTGGCGGGCGAGATGATCGAGCATCTCAATAATCCGGGGATGTTTCTAAAGGGCATTCAGCGGTTTATGACAGCCGAGTCCGAGCTTGTGATCACGACGATCAACGCCTATTCGGCACTTAGATTTGCGAGTTACGCCGTCAGGGGCAAGGGCGGCGTAAATGAACCGGTTCATCCTGACCACGTGGCTTATTATTCATACAAGACGCTGAAATTAATAGTCGAACGCGCAGGACTTAAGGTTGATTCCTTCTACTTTTACGACATCGGACCCGAACACAGGCCGTTTTGCCCTTGGTACCTGAAACTGATAAACGACGTTTCCGTTGCCGTATCTCCGCAATTGAGCGACGGTGTCATCGCGGTGTGTAAATTGAAGAAAGGGGAAACTAACTAAACCAGCGCGAAAGCACCGTGCGATCCGTACCGGCTGGAAGACAGAGTACGTTCGCTCCTTCGTCCTCTGCCTTAAATCCGTCGATCTGCACCAGTTTGAAAGTGCGTTCGTCAATTGCGAAGAAATCGTAGTCAGCTTTTCCTCGAATATATTTGATCAAGTCATTCGGTAGGTAGTCGAATCCGCGGGAGGTCGCCAGAGCCATTTCGACCTCAAGGATCGGCAGGTTCTGTTGCTCAAACAGTCTTGAGGCACCCTTGAGCATCATCAATTCGGCTCCCTCGATGTCCATTTTGACAACTCGAACGTCGTTCGTGCCGGTCTCCTCCAGGTACGAGTCGAGCGTGATCATCCGGCTTGTGTAACTCCGAAAATCGAAGTGTCCAAATGTCGCTATCGATGCATGGCCATCGGGCAAGTCGTCGAAAATGTGCAGTTCGATGTCCTTTTCCTCATCTCCAAGTGCGAGGTTATTGAGGCGAACGTTTTGCGGCTCGTTCAGTCCGACATTCTCGGTCAAATGTTCAAAGATCGGAGGCACAGGCTCAAAGGCATGAACAACGCCATTGCCCCCTACGAGCCGTTGGAACAGCGTCGTATACCAACCCATATTTGCCCCGATATCGAGACAAACGTCGCCCGGGCGAACAAGTGCCCGAAATACCTCGGTTATCGCCTCTTCATATTCACCAAGGTAATAAATGTAGCGGTAAGAGGTGTTCGCGGTGTTAACGATCAACTTTCGCCCGTCGGTTGTCTGCACTTCGAGCCGTTCCGGCAAGTCAGATGTGAGGCCTAACGCCAACTCCGCAAGCCGATACTTGCCCTTCCTAATCGGTGTATTCAGCGTGTAGTGCCGAATTAAACTTTGGACCAGACTCATATTGTGATCATCGATGCCGCTGAACAGTTAGGCTTACCAAACCTGTGTCGGGCACAACCAATAGTAACAAACCGCAATACGTTCTCGATAATCAGCGTTGAGAATCGTCATTTTTAGGGACAGCGATTGCGGGTCGAAAACTCGGACACGTATTTGCCGTATCTTTTATAACGAACGATAATAGGGGTTTGTGGAGCGATGCGGAAGCGCTCAGATCGTTGATATATCTGTTGCAAAGCAGCGCAACGGTGCCGAGTTTTTTTGGAGTAAATGTCGTCTTACAGAATGGACAATCAGGGTCTGCGACCAACGGGACGCGGCAATCTGCTGATCCCGATCCTCCTCCTTTGGGGTGTCGGAGCGGTACTCCTGTTTTCGTTCGTTTGGTATGAGAACGGCCTGAGCGATTCGATCAAGGGGTTTTACCTGTTGCCGTGGGTCGCGTTTGCCGGAATCGCGGTATTGGCACCGACGGCGTATCTCGCTTACAAAGGCCGTTTCGACCCATTTCATCCGCTGACGTTTGCGGCATGGTCGTACGTATTTCCGGCGTTTGTCGTTGGCGGAGTGATCATCGCGTTCGACCTCGTAAATCCGTTCTTTATGTCGTTCATCGACGACCCGAAATACAATCTTCCGCTGAGTCTGGTATATGTTGCGATCGGGTTTATTGGCTTGACCGTTGGGTTCTTTTTACCTATCGGCCGCTTTATCTCGGATAAGATCGAACCACGATTACCGAAATGGCAGTGGACGCCGCATCAGGTTTGGGTCCCGGGTGTAATGCTGATGATCGCGGGTATTGGCGTTAACCTGATCGGGTTTGTTCAGGGGATCATGGGCTATCAGCGCCTGAACGAAGTCGGCATCTTCGACGCATCGCTGTTCTTTTTGTTGACACTTTTGTCCGAAGGCTCGATGATGCTCTGGCTCGCAGTTTTTGGGTCGAAAGAAAAGCATGGCACCTATTACCTGATCTTCGCACTGCTCGTCATCATGATTCCTTTGAGGATGGCTCTGTTGGGAAGCCGCGGCAGTTTGCTCGTAAGCGTCTTGATCGTCGCAATGGCGTTCCAATATTCAGGGCGGCGGTTGCGATTTCGTTCGACTGTCCTACTAGGTGTAGGATTGATACTTGCTGTATTTATTGGGATTATTTACGGTACGTCATTCCGTAACATCAAGGGGTCAGAATCACGTATCGACGCCGGCGATTATGTTGGACAGGTCGGTGCAACACTGGATTATTTATCCACCGAGGATCCGGTCGTGCTATTGCAAAGCAGCTCTCAGGCACTTGCCGATCGAATCGAAAATTTAAGCTCGCTCGCTGTTGTCGTCGCAAATTACGAGCGCCTTGCTCCTTATGAAGAGAGCTATCGTCTTGAGAACAACATCGTCAACGATACCTTGACATCGTTCATACCGCGATTTATCTGGAACGACAAGCCTCCGACGTCTGACGCCCGAGCTTACAGCGATCTATACTTTAATTACGGCGAAAACTCATTTGCGATCTCGCCGTTTGGCGACCTCGTCCGTAATTTTGGCCCGATCGGCATACCGCTGGGGATGCTATTGTTAGGTATATATTTACGGATAATACATGCAACGCTGATCGACACGGCAAATCCGGCAATGTGGAAGAAAGTCGCTTATTTTCCACTATTGACGCTTGTTTCGTACGAAGGATTTTATGCGACAATATTTCCGTCGATCGTCAGAACCGCATTCATACTTGTAGTGAGCCTGTTCCTCGTAAATTTGCTCGCGAAACGCATCAAGAAGACGAGTTGACGTGTTGAACATGACCACTTTATGAAAAAGGTAGTATTCACAAACGGGTGTTTCGACTTACTGCACCCCGGCCATATTGACCTTCTTCGGCGGGCCAGGGCACTCGGCGATAAACTTATCGTGGGAATCAACAGCGACCGCTCAATTGCCCGGATAAAAGGAGACGGACGACCATTTGTCGATCAGGAGTCGAGACGTGCAGTATTGCTTGGGCTCGAATCGGTCGATGAAGTGGAGATATTTGACGAGACAACGCCCGCGGCACTGATCGAGCGGATCGGTCCGGATGTGCTGGTCAAGGGAGGCGACTGGCCTATCAGTGACATCGTCGGAGCCGAAACCGTTTTGGCCCGCGGCGGGGAAGTCCAATCGTTACCATTGGTTGAGGGATTTTCGTCGAGCGGGATCGTCGACCGTATCCGGGCGATAAATAAGGTTGAGTCTCACATAGAGAACGACGATCACGTTACTCGTTCGATAGCCGAACATAACGAGCTATTCGCACAGATCGCCGCCACCCAGCTCGATATTATTCGCGAATGTGCCGACATTCTCGCCGACACATTTGAACGTGGTAACAAGGTACTTGTTTGCGGTAATGGCGGTAGTGCTGCCGACGCTCAGCACATCGCGGCCGAGTTTGTCGGCAGATATGAAACAGAACGCCGTTCACTGCCGTCAATTGCGTTGACGACCGATACATCGGCTTTGACCGCAATTTCGAACGATTATGGATTTGAACGCGTGTTTGCCCGACAGGTCGAAGGCTTGGCCGTCAGCGGCGATTGCCTGATCGCGATCAGCACCAGCGGGAATTCACCAAACGTCATTGCCGCCGTAATGGAAGCACGCAGCCACGGGTGCCGGGTTATCGGGTTGACTGGCAAAAACGGCAAGAAACTCGCTGGTCTATCAGACGCATGTGTCTTGGTGCCTTCCACCAGAACCGCACGTATTCAGGAAACTCACATCACGATCGCTCATATTTGGTGCGAGGCCGTGGATCAACGAATTAGCAAGTAATGACCGAATTAGATTTCACAAATGTAAAGATACTCGTCGTCGGCGACGTAATGCTCGACCGCTATTGGTGGGGATCAGTAGACCGAATTTCGCCCGAGGCTCCGGTGCCGGTTGTCAGGCTCGGCCGGACAAGCAACGCCGCCGGTGGTGCTGCCAATGTGGCGGCGAATATTGCCGGACTTGGTGCATCGGTAATCCTCGTTGGTATTACCGGCGAGGATGCGGAAGCGGAACTACTCAGAGGTATCGTGAGCGAAAACCCTCTAATCGTTTGCCGCTTCATCGCCCTCGAAAGCCGCGAAACGACAGTGAAAACGCGGATCGTTGCCCATAATCAACAAGTAGTTCGCCTCGATCAGGAAACGACCTCTCAGATCGGGCTTTCCGAAGCCGAATCTATTCTCAAGCAGATAATTCCGATGATCGCGTCGATTGACGTTCTGGTTATCTCCGATTACGCGAAAGGCTTTCTCACTCCGGAGATCACCCAAAAGCTGATTTATCTGGCCAGGAGCAACGGCAAACCAGTTCTCATTGACCCAAAGGGAAAAGATTATTCTAAATATTCCGGAGCTACGCTTCTGACCCCAAACAAACAAGAGGCCGCCGAGGCTACGGCGCTTAATCCAGGAACCCCCGATCTTGTTGACCGTTCCGGCGAGATTCTCATGCGGAGCCTAAACCTCGAAGCCCTCTTGATCACTCGTGGCGAGGAAGGCATGACACTTTTACAAAACGGGCACGAGCATCGCCATTTAGCCGCGACAGCACGTAAAGTCTTTGATGTGACCGGTGCCGGCGATACGGTGATCGCAACGATGTCCGTCGCATTGGGAAGCGGATTGGATTTCTATCAGGCAGCCGAAATCGCGAATCTAGCCGCCGGTCTGGTGGTCGAGACGGTTGGCACGACACCCGTCACGGGTAAAATGTTGACGGATGAGAACCAGTAGATAAGATCTGATAGTTATGCCATCTCGATCTGGGAAAACCACACAACACAAGGTCCTGGTCTATCTATTCGGTTCGCTCGGTGACACGATAGTTGCAATCCCGGCCTTGCGCGCGGTCCGCAGGCATTTTAGCGAAGCCGAGATCGTTTTGCTGCAAAATGTCCAGAAAGGCAATATTGTAAGTGCATCTGAGGTAATACCTTCTGACCTTATCGACCGATATCTTGATTACACTAGCGAAACAAGCGGCTCTGGCAAATTGCAAAGCTTTTATCGGCTATGGAAAACGACGCGGGGCGAACAGTTTGACGCAGTTGTATATCTAGTTATTAGCGAACGTCCGTCACTTTCTGTTCACCGCGATAAACTCTTTTTTCGTTCTTGCGGCATCAGCGAGTCCTATGGCTTCCACCCATTTTCGACGGATGAGTTGTATCCTTCAGATGCGAACGGGCATCCATCATTTACGGAGCACGAGGCGGTTCGCAAGTTGAACCGTCTTGAACTTGATGGGATCAGCCCCATCCCGGAAATAGACCTTCGGCAGCCGCTGATGACGTTTCAAAAGGAGGATCTCGAACAAACTGGAATTTGGCTTGCGAGTCAGAGAGTAAAACCGGGATCGCGTCTGATCGCGATCGCTCCTGGATGTAAGACCCACGCAAATGACTGGCCGCTGGACAGATTTATCGAAGTAGGAAGACGATTGATCTCAGAAGAGAATTGCGAGATCTTGATCGTTGGCGGAAAAGCGGAATTTGACCTCGGCGAAGAAATGGTTGCCGCCTGGAAGTGCGGGATCAACGCCGCGGGAAAATTCACCGTTCCGCAATCGGGCACGCTGCTTTCGATGTGCGATTTTTACGTTGGGCTCGACACGGGAACGACCCATCTTGCGGCGGCTGTCGGCACGCCGTGTTTTGCCCTTTATGGAGAACGTAACAACCCAGGGCACTGGTTTCCTCTCGGCGACTCGCACACGGTCGTTTTCCATCGGGTAGAATGTGCCGGCTGCCGATTGCCCGAGTGTCTCGTAACTGATCATCCGTGCATGAACGGCATTTCCGTCGATTCTGTCTGGAAAAGTTTGACGGCCTTTGCGTCTAAAATTAACAAAGGTCAAACTAGTGAGATCGAAGTTATTCCCGTTTAGAGAGAAGCGAATGAGTTTGCACAATAAAATTAAAGGCTTGCGTGAGGTCTGGGCGTTTGATAACCGGCTTTGGCTCGCTTTCACCAAAATACTTTTCCCGGGCGAAAACCTTCACGTTTACCGCTACAAGGGTCTCGATATCTTGACCGACCATCTCGGCGGAGACTCCAATGGCGCGCGCGACGTCCTTACGTCCGAAATGTATCGCCGGTACATACCGAGGATGAAATTAACCGGCCCCGCAAATATATTGGACCTCGGAGCGAACAACGGCGGCTTTCCGCTTCTACTCGCGAGTTGCGGCGTCTCGATGAAAAAGGTGGTCAGCGTAGAATTTAACCCTCAAACCTATACGCGCCTCCACTTCAATCTCACTCGTAACCTGGAATGCGAAGTAATTCCCCTAAATGCCGCTCTTTGCGGCGAAAGCACCAATCTCGAACTATCACTTGGGAACGGAAGTGTTTCCGACAGTATCTATTCCGAGAGTAAATCGTCTGACCTAAAACTGTATAAGATTCAGGGAATGACTCTGGATGACCTATACAACACTTACTTCAAGGATGAGGTGATTGATATCTGTAAGATCGATGTAGAAGAGGCGGAATTCGACGTCTTTCTAAATCCGTCGCACCAAAGCCTTAAGCAATGCCGGTACGTGATAATGGAGATTCACGAGCGAAACGGGCGCAGATCGGAAGAAATTGTCCCGATAATCGAGAGCCTTGGATTCGAACGTCGTGCGCCGGATCCCGATGGTGACCCTTCCGTACATTTTTTTTCCAATTCTATTGTTTTCGAACAAAAACCGTGCTAGATTGGCGCTGTTGATCCCAAAATAAAAGTATCTGTGGCGAAACCTCTAACGATGTGTGCTCTGGTCTGGCGACTTTTAAAAGTTTAACCAAGATGCGATTGGGCATCTATCTTGAAAAAGGAGATTTATGAAGACACAATGCTCACTTCTGTCTATACTCTTATGTTTATTTGTAATGGCGACCAACGCTTCAGCGCAAGGAACCGGATGTAGCGGCGGAAAGCGCGCTGGTATTTACTACACAGATTGTTTTCCAAAGAATCCTGCCGCTCCGGATGATACGGACAGGCTTCAGTTCGCAATTGATACTATAGTCGCCACGGTTGGGCCTGGAGGAGCCGTTAACACTGGTAGCGGAAAACTGATTTTCAACGAAGGCACATATGAAATAAGTAATGCACTCAAATTAAATTCAAATTTGATTCTTGAAGGGACGAGTTCCAGTATCGGTGCTACTACAACATCGTCTAGGATCAATTTAACTGTTACAGCTAATACTGTGTTTAAGAGTGTGTTCTTAATCAACGGCGGAGTCGCGGAGGTTGCGATTCGCGATCTCGGTTTATCGACCCCTCGCGGTCCTAATCAGACTGATCGACCTACCGCAGGAACCGTTGGCATCGAAGGATACAACACCAATCTGGTCACGTCTAGTGCGAACTTCCAATTTAGTAATTTGAACATAAGCGGTTTTGAAAAAGGAATCTATATTCATACATGGCAGAATCTGGACAAGTTCCAATTCGATAATGTTAGATTAGATCGCGCCAGTTTCATACATTGCGGCACTGCGATCGAACTTGATTCGTCCGACACAGGATGGACGATGAACAACATTAACATTGTATCCCGTAAGAATGACAATGGAATAAATATCATTAAAGGCGGGTATATTTCGATGAATTTAATCGTCGGAAACGGATACACGCCAACCGTGTGTAATCCTTGCACGCCCACGAACCAACCCATACCCGAATCGGGAACGTTCGTCAGAATACGTAAGCAAGGCGTCACAAGCATCCACAATTCAATCAGCGAGAACTTTGTTAAGTCTTTGGACATTGATACACCTGCGCGAGATCATCCGATTTTGCTCTCGAATAGTGATTGGGGTGACGCCGTTACGATCAACAACGCCATCGTGGTTTCTATGGCTAATATGTATGGGAATAACTGGAAAGTTTCCAATCCGGTCATTAAAGGTAAATCGAATGTCTTTTCCGTGGGCGATCGTTTTTGTTGGGACCTAAGTGAGCCAAGCGAGTTTTGTGCCAACAGCAAGTTTTTGGTTCAGGATACTGCGACCCTTCTGCAACAGAATGTCAGCTCGGAAAACGCCGAAGCTGATCTTTTGAAACCAGCTTTAAAGATCCAACAACCCGCGATAAATAAGATATTACTCGAATTAGGAAATTACACTCCTGATGGTGAATCTGTTTATAGATTGAAACGTGATGGTATTGGCAGACTGAGTTTTACGTCTGACAAGCCTGCCATCTCTCCCTGGAAAGGCTACAATTTCGACGGTCCTGTGCGTTTGCAGAGTTATGAGCTCGCTATAATGGGTGGTCTCGGAACAGTGTCAAATGGTGACATGGTGTATTGTTCAAACTGTGCACCGAGCACTACACCGTGTCAAACGGGGGGAGGAGGAGCATTAGCGATTTTTGTGAATGGTCAATGGTCTTGTAAATAATTGGTTAAGAAGAATGTAATAGATTTGAGAGTTTTGAGCAGTCTAATTCGCTTTTAGTGAAAGGCTGCTCTTTTTGTACATTTCCGATTTTTGTTTTAGTGATTTTATTCGACACAAGATTGACAATGAAGATCCTCATTTTTGGTGCCAACGGAATGCTCGGGCACAAGCTTGTGCAGCAGCTGAGAGGCCGATTTGACGTATCCGGCACGATCCGCGGCTCGTTTGAAACCGTCGAGCCTTTTGGTTTTTTTGAGCGGGAATCGACGATCGAAAATGTCAGTGCTCAGGATATCCCCTCGATCGAGGGTGCGATCCAAACCGTTCAGCCCGATGTTGTGGTCAACGCGGTTGGCGTGATCAAGCAGCTGCCTTCGGCAAAGGACGTTATCACCACGCTCGAGATCAACTCCATTTTTCCGCATCGGCTTGCCGAATTTGGGGCAAAATATGGTTTTCGCCTCATTACGGTCAGCACTGACTGTGTTTTCGACGGCGTCAAAGGATCTTATAATGAAACGGACACACCGAACGCCACCGATCTCTACGGCAAAAGCAAAAACCTCGGTGAAGTTACATGTGACAACTGCCTGACTGTAAGGACTTCGATCATCGGCAGGGAACTCGGCTCAGCCCACAGCCTGATCGAATGGTTTCTCTCCAATCGGGGAGGAACTGTCAAGGGCTTTAAGAATGCGATCTACTCCGGCTTTCCAACTATCGTATTTGCCGATATAATTGCTAGTTTGATCACTGATCATAAAGAACTTAGTGGTTTGTATCACATCGCATCGGACCCGATCAACAAATTTGATCTGCTGACCTTGGTCAACGAGTATTACGACGCATCGGTAAACATCGAAGCTTCGGAAGAGTTCAGAATAGACCGCAGCCTTGACGCATCACGGTTCAATAAGCTGACCGGCTTTGTTCCGGAACCGTGGGAAGAAATGATCCGAAAAATGGCGGCCGATATGACGCCTTACGACAACTGGATAAAATGAGCGAACTCGAAGGAAAACGAATTCTGGTAACCGGCGGGACGGGTTCGCTGGGCCAGACACTTGTGAAACGGATATTGTCCGGCGAAATGGGCAAGCCTGCGTCCGTAACGGTCTTTTCGCGTGACGAAGCAAAACAGCATTATATGCGGCTCGATTTTCTAGACCGCAATACCGCTACCGACGACATCATCTATCAGAATTCGCAGGATCTGCTCAAGTTTCGGATCGGCGACGTTCGCGATTATTCAGCGTTGCTCGCGGCAATGCGGGATGCCGACATCGTCTTTCACGCTGCCGCACTTAAACAGGTGCCGTCGTGTGAGTATTTCCCGTACGAAGCCGTAATGACGAACATCGGTGGTGCGGGCAATATCGTTCGTGCGATCCGGGAAAACGACCTGCCGACGACCAAGATCATTGGCATTTCGACAGATAAAGCTTGCAAACCGATCAATGTCATGGGGATGACAAAAGCTCTGCAGGAGCGCGTTCTGCTCGAAGCAAATCGCGACTCAAAGGTAACACTCTGCTGCGTTCGATACGGCAACGTCATCGCTTCACGGGGGTCGATCATTCCGCTCTTCGTCGAACAGATCAAACAGGGGCGGACGGTAACCGTGACGCTGCCTGAAATGACGCGGTTCCTGCTCAGCCTAGATCGTGCTGTCGATACGGTCTTTGAGGCGATCCGCAGCCCGCGGCGTGGAGCGACATTTGTTCCCAAAGTTGCCGCTGCCCTGATCACGGATGTTGCCAAGGCATTAATGGGCGATCGCGACATTCCGATCGAATTTACCGGTATTCGCCCTGGCGAAAAGATCCACGAGATCATGGTCTCTGAAGAAGAGTGTTTCCGAACGATCGAAGAGAACGGATATTACGTGATACTGCCTGTTCTGCCCGAGATCAGAAATGACCACGACCTGACGCCTGCACTTTCGGGTGAATATTCGTCAAAGGACGACAATATTTCAATTCCTGACCTCCAGGTGTTGCTGGCTGACGCGAGTTCGGAGATCGACAGATTCATCGCCGGCGACTAACAGCCGTAACAGATATTTTCTTATGAAGGTAATGACCATTTTCGGTACCCGCCCCGAGATCATCAGACTAAGTCTGGTGATGAAGGTGCTCGACCAGCATTGCGAGCATGTGACGGTACATACGGGGCAGAATTACCATGAGAGCTTGAGTGACATTTTTATCCGCGACCTCGAGGTCAGGACGCCCGATGTCCATCTTGGCATCAGGTCGGCGTCGTTTGCTGGGCAGATCGGACAGATCGTAGCTAAATGCGATGAGGCGATCGTCGAACACAACCCGGACCGGATATTGATCCTGGGCGATACCAATAGTGCACTTTCCGCGATTACTGCGGCCCGAAGGCAGATCCCGGTATTTCACATGGAAGCCGGAAACCGTTGTTTCGATGACCGCGTTCCCGAGGAAGTCAACCGCCGTATCATCGACCATTCGAGTGCGGTTTTGCTGCCGTACACGGAACGCAGCAAGGAAAATCTGGTTCGCGAGGGAATCGAACGCGACCGTATCTTTGTGACCGGTAATCCGATCAAAGAGGTTCTCGACTTCTATTCGCCGAAGATCGAGGAGAGCGATGTTCTTAAACGGTTGAACGTACGTCCGTTCGAGTATTTTCTTGTTACTCTGCACCGTGCTGAAAACGTCGATATCCACGATCGTCTCGTCGGAATTTTCAAGGCATTCTCGCAGATCAGTGAAAAATTTGGAAAGGAAATTCTGATCAGCGTCCATCCGCGTACGGCTGAAAAGATAAACCAATTTGGGATAGCTCCGGGATCGGACAAGGTGCGACTGCTCGATGCATTCGGGTTCTTTGATTTTGTGAAACTTGAGAAGAATTCGCTTGCGGTTATGACCGACAGTGGAACGGTTCAAGAGGAATGTGCGATTTTCGGCATTCCGAACGTCACTATACGTGACGTCACCGAGCGCCCCGAGACGATCGAATGCGGCAGCAACATCTTGAGTGGTGCCGACCCGGAAACTATCGTTCGGGCGGTCGAGCTTGCAATGGCCCAGCCCGCGTCGTGGACCGCTCCGAAAGAATATCTTGCGGAAAACGTATCGCAGGTCGTTAGCAAGATCGTGCTTGGCTACTTGAGCCGCCGTCAACACCATTGAGATCCCGAATAGTAGCTGCCGCGCGATGAAAAAGATCTTAGTCTTTTGCGATTACTACCGCCCGAGCGTCAAGAGCGGCGGCGGGATGTGGACGGTCGCCAATCTGGTCGATAGGTTTTGCGATCGATACGAATTTCACATTGTCACGCGAAATTACGACAGCCCGGGCGACACCGTACCGTACACGGCCGTTATGACCGGCGAATGGAACGAGGTGGGGAACGCCCGCGTCTATTACGCCGCGGCGTCCGACCTGACAAAACAGACTTGCGCACGACTTTCGAACGAAGTTGGCCCGGATTGTGTGTTTCTTAACAGTGTATTCAGCACCAGCGGTATCAAGTTTCTATCGGCACGCCGGGCGGAAATGACACCGAATGTTCCGATCATTCTGGCTCCATGTGGCGAGCTTTCGGTGGGAGCTTTGCAAAGCAAGAGTTTCAAGAAGAAACTGTTTCTCGCATACGCGAAGGCCGTCGGGCTATACGCAGGTGTCCAATGGAAAGCCTCAACAGTTGCTGAGGTTGAGGAAATTAGAGGGGTTTTCGGCGACTCGGTCGAGCCGATGGTTGCTCCTGATCTGACACCGCTATCGATCCTGCCGGACTTTAGTGCGGACCAGAAACCGGTAAAGGAGCCGGGCTCAGCTCGGTTTATATTTCTGTCCCGGATCGTTCCGAAAAAGAATCTCAAATATGCACTCGAGAGATTCGCCGAGGTGCGAGAGGGAGTTGTCCACCTTGAGATCGTTGGCCCGGCCGAGGAGCCCGGCTATTGGGCTGAGTGCGAAAAGATAATAGCGACGCTGCCTCAGAACGTTGCGGTAGAAATTCACGGAAGTGTAGATTATTTAGCAGGACTTGAATTACTAAAGAACGCGCATTTCTTTATTTTGCCGACACTGAACGAAAATTTCGGTTATGTTTTTATCGAGAGCCTCGCCGCAGGGACTCCGATCCTTATCAGTGACCAGACCGTCTGGAACGAGGTCGTCGAACGCAACGCAGGCTGGGTCATTCCACTAGCGGAAAGTTGCAAATGGATAAAGGCTTTGAACGAGTGTGTCGCAATGACGGGTGATGAATACATAAAGATGTCGAACGCCGCACGAGCATTTGCTCTCGAATGGCTTGCCGACAAGAAGGTCGAGGATGCGACTGCCCGCGTTCTAGAACGGGCTCTTGGGACCACAAATGGGTAGCAAACCTTCAAAATCAAAGGAGAGCAAGCCGACGTTGTGGGTCGTCAGTGAACTGTATTATCCGGAAGAAACATCCACTGGCTACTATTTGACGCGGATCGCTGAAGGCCTGACCGACGATTTCGAGGTTAAGGTTCTATGCGGACAGCCAAATTACTCTTCGCGCGGGACAAAGGCGGCGAAGCACGAGTTCCGCAACGGTGTCGAGATCTTTCGGGCTGCCGGCACCACGCTGAATAAAAACGTGATCCTCTTCAAACTGATCAACATGCTTACGCTCAGTATGTCGATCTTTTTCAAAGGACTTTTCAGATTTCGTGCGGGTGACAGGATTTTAGTCGTCACGACGCCGCCGTCGTTACCGTTTGTGGTTGCAGTTGCAGCCTTGTTTCGCGGTGCCGCCTATACTCTACTGATCCACGACAATTATCCTGAGATAATGTTCGCCGTCGGAAAAATGCGTGAGGATTCGGCCGTTGCGACAGTGCTTAACCACTGCAACCGTTGGCTTTACAAGCACGCCGCCAAACTTATCGGCGTAGGCCGCGATATGAAAACTCTGCTGCTCTCGAAAATATCGAATCTCGACGTACCGATTGCTGTCATTCAAAACTGGGCAGAACTCGAAACCGTGCGTCCCGAACCGCGTAACAGCAACCAGTTGCTAGCGGAGCTTGGCCTGCTGGATAAGTTTGTATTTCTCTATGCGGGAAATATGGGATATCCGAACGATGTTGAGACAATAATCGAATGTGCTTCGCGTTTGAAGGATCGCTCTGAGTTTGCGTTCATCTTCCTCGGTACGGGCGTAAAGGAAAAGTGGATCAAGGCGGCAGTTGCCGATAATGATCTCAAAAATGTGGTCGTTCTGAGTCCGAAACCCAGGGCCGAGCAGATCGTGTTCTTAAACGCCTGCGATGTGGCGTTGGTGTCGCTGGTCGGGAAGATGCTAGGTGTCTCGATGCCGAGCCGAACGTATAATATTCTGGCCGCAGGGAAGCCAATGCTCGCCCTTACGGACCCGAAAAGTGAGCTTGCGATGGTCATCGACGAAGATCAGACAGGTTGGCACTGCGAACCGGGAAACCCCGACCGTTTGACTGCGTTGATAAATGAGATCTACGATTCCCGGAGCCGACTTAAGGCTTATGGACACCGAGCCAGAGCCTCCGCTCTCGGGAAATACTCGCTGGATGCTGCACTGGCCAAGTACCGACGCGAAATGGCTGCAAGTTAAAGTAATTTGTTCGAACTTTCTATATTTTTGGGCTCATTTATACTGACGTACTTCGGCGTAAGGTGGTTTCGCGCGTGGACGCTGAAACGCGGCGTACTTGATCACCCAAACGAACGAAGTTCTCACACGGTCGCGACACCTCGAGGCGGCGGGCTCGTCTTGGCATTGGTGATACTTGCTGCCTATATCGTCGGGGCTCAATTACTTGCATTCGGAATTTCGTGGGGCTTTCTCGCCGGAGCCCTAATTATTGTCGCAATAAGCTGGCTTGACGATGTATATTCCGTTTCATTTGTTTGGCGAATTCTCGCTCATTCGATGGCTGCCGCATTGCTGATCTACGATGCCGGTTGGCTGTCGGCGATCGTACTGATCGACGCTGCAGACCCAGTCGCGGTGGGACGATTTGGTATCGTTCCTACCTTTTTGTGGGTAATATGGCTTGTCAATTCATACAATTTCATGGACGGTATAGACGGCATTGCAGGTACTCAAGCTGTGACCGCTGGAACTGGCTGGTTGCTCTTCGGTCTGATCACGGGGTCGCCCGTCGCATACCTGCTGGGCGGAACCGTACTATTCGCAGCATTGGCATTTTTGCTCCATAACTGGCCGCCGGCGAGAATTTTTATGGGTGACGCGGGCAGCGCGTTTCTCGGATTCGTATTTGCGTCGATACCAATTCTTGTTCGAGATCCTAGGGCCCCTGACACTGGGATTCCGGCTTTGCTGGCGATCTTGTTAGTCTGGTTGTTTGTATTCGACTCGGTTTTTACATTTCTGCGGCGGCTGATCAACGGCGAAAAGGTCTGGCAGGCCCATCGTCAGCACCTTTACCAGCGGCTGGTGATCTCAGGATATTCGCATTTACGAACAACGCTTATTTACGGAACGATCTCCCTATCTATTGTTATGATTGCAACATTGACCGTCGATCGGCCAGCTCAGATCCCGGCTTACTGGGCATTGATCGCCGCAGCGGTAGGCTCGGCCGTACTGCTGGCACTTTGCTGGAAACGGGGCTGTCTTTTTGGAAACATTACAAAGAATGCCAATACATAATTTTGCTATTGAATCATTTGGTGTGAAGGTCGCGTTCACCAGTAACCGCAAACATCTGCTTGCCAGGGTCCGCGGTCTGATCGAGCGATCGTTGCTTGGACAGTGTAGCTTGATCGCCGCTGACGAGGCAGAATATCATTTTTATCTAGACAAGACTCGCGACGGGTATACCGCCGGCTTCGATGACGAAGATTTCGGCGAATCTTTTAACCTCAAGATCTTACTCAATTACTTCGAGAGTCGGGTTACGCTGATAATTGCGGAATACGCGACCGATTTCGTCTTTGTACATTCGGGAGTCGTTGGTTGGAAAGGGAAGGCTATTGTCATTCCCGGACGTAGTCACGATGGCAAGACAACTCTCGTCGCAGAACTGGTTAAACAAGGTGCGGTCTATTATTCAGACGAATATGCTCTTTTTGATAAAAATGGACATGTTCACCCTTTCGCAAGGCCGCTGGCTATGCGCGATCGCGAACAGCCGGAATTGAGAAAGAACATTACCGCGCAATCGTTGGGAGGAAACGTTGGAACCGTGCCTTTGCCACTCGGAATGTTGGTTTTGACGAAGTTTAAGAGTAATGCTAATTGGCGGCCACGCAAACTGAGTCCAGGGGTCGGCGTGATGGAGATGCTGATGCATACGTTTCCGACGAGGGTTAACACTCAATTCACCTTAAAGGTATTGAAAAAGGCCGTAGGTAGTGCAATAATTATAGAGTCTGTGCGTGGTGACGCAAAAATTGCAGCCACAAACATTATTAATTTTGTTGACAAAACATCAAAAGAAGCTAAACTACTCTAGTTGCTCTGGTGTTTACTTGATATTTGGAGGAGAAGATGAATAATTCGCAGAAGCCAATGGCTCGGCAAACTGGACTTGTTGTTCAGGATATGCCCGGGGAAGTGTTGGTATATGATCTCGAAAGCAACAAAGCCCACTGTCTCAATGAAAGTGCAGCGATCGTATGGCGTTCATGCGACGGTTCAAGCACCGTTGAAGATATTGTTAAAAACTTCGAAAAAACTTCTGGCGGAAAGATCTCCGAAGATTTTGTATGGCTGGCGATCGATCAGCTTAATTCGAACGGCTTGCTGATGGGAAATGTAGATTCTAAATTTGCCGGCCAGTCCCGCCGCGATGTTTTGAAAAAGATCGGCCTGGCATCGATCGTAGCTTTGCCGGTAATCGCATCGCTCGTTGCACCGCAAAGTGCGATGGCAGCGACGTCGTGTTTGTGCACCGTACCGGGAAATTGCACTCTTCAGACGGGATGTCCTTCTACTGTAAACTGTAACAGCGGAACTTGTGCTCCGTAAACCGTTAGTTGATTTTTATCAATAGGGAGTAGTGAAGGAAAAACTTCTTTGCTACTCTTTTTTTGTGAACGATTCTATTCGTACGGCCAACTCAACCGATCCAGATACTCTCCGTTGGAACATCCTTCACTCTCGGAAAGACGAACTCGATCTAATGCAGGCATTTGTAATATTCCGCAGATTGGGAACGGAGCCGGTACTCATAAAAGGATGGGCCGCACGTCGGAATTATCCACAAGAGATCCACCGAACCTACACTGATATTGATCTGGCTTTGCCCCCTTGTGAATTTGATGCTGCTGAAGGGAAATGGAACTTACTCGAAGATCGTACATTTAACATTGATTTACACCGTGGTCTGAGACACCTTGATTCAATTGATTGGGACGATCTTTTCCAAAATTCGATCACTATTGATATCGATACAGTCCCGATTCGAATCTTGCGGCCGGAAGATCATCTTCGGGTACTTTGCGTTCACTGGCTAACAGACGGTGGAGTGTACAAGGAACGGCTTTGGGACATCTATTATGCTGTTGAGAATCGACCTCCCGATTTCGATTGGAATCGTTGTCTGAATATTGTCAGCAAAACACGCCGCCGTTGGATCGTCTGCGTGATTGGCCTGGCTCATCGGTACATGGACCTGAATATTGATGGATTGCCGTTTGCGGACGAAGCCACAATTCTGCCAGCATGGTTTATAAACGAAGTCGAGAAGGAGTGGGCTTACAACATTCCATTGCGCCCCATTCACACAGTTTTGCGTGATCGAAAGGAACTTCTGAGACAGATCAGAAAGCGCTTTCCGCCAAATAAGATACAGAGCATGATCGATGTGGAGGGAAGTATTGACGCTCCGACCCGTATTCACTATCAGATCGGGAGCATACTTAAACGCATTGGCCCGTCCGTAAAGCGTATCATCGGTACGCTTTTCCCCTCTAAAACATAGATGAACCGCTCTAATGTCAAATATCTGCTCGCTGTCGAATCCGCTGTTGGTGGCGGTAGTATAGCGTTGTTTGCAATTGGCCAACAAATAGAAGGTGTAGTCGGGCCGGCCGGCGTATCGCGGGCTGAGGATCTGTTGCCAAATATCGAGCTTTTGCTTAGCCGCAATAATATCGACAAATTGGACTTGTCGCACATCGCCGTTTCGGCCGGTCCGGGCAGCTTTACCGGTATCAGGATCGGTATAGCGACGGTAATGGGTCTAGCCGCGGCATTAAACGTCGATCTGCGGCAATATTCGATGCTTGAGGCGATTGCCGTGTCCACGCAGATAATGGGAACGTTCACCGTTGTTCTCCCGGTCGGACGCGATACGGTCTGTGCTCAAACATTTGAGCGAACGGATTCCGGTTTAGCCAATTGCGACGAACCACATCCGCTAACTCCTGAGGAATTTCATTCGGTGCTACAGGCCGGTAAGACCGCCGTTGTCAATTCCTCGCTTTTTGAACAGCTTCCGGACGAACTGCGTTCCGGCGTTACCAACGTCGGCGATGACCTCGCCGCAATACTAGGTAATGTGGCCCTGACCTACAACCTCGACGAAACGCCTGAACCGCTATTTGTCGGTAAACGGAAATAGTGGATAATTACGGTCATGTCCGACCCACGCATCCGACCGATCGAAAGCTCTCACATTGCCGATCTTATCCGGATCGCCGAAGAGACCAACCTCAATCGATGGTCGGCGAACGGCTACCTTGACGAACTCAGAAATCCTCATTCTATAATGCTTCGTCTCGAATCGCCGGATAATCTGACGATCGGGTTTATCGTCGGACGCCTTGTTGCCGCAAATGATGACCACGAGGCGGTCGATGCCGAGATCTATAATATCGGTGTCGAAATTGCCGAACAGCGACGCGGTTTGGGCCAGGCGCTGCTCGATGCCTTTGTTGCCGAATGTTCGTCTCGCGAGGTGCGGGCGATTTGGCTTGAGGTTCGCGAATCGAACGAGGCGGCCCTCAGCGTTTACGAGAGAAACGGTTTTGAGAGGGTAACTGTCCGTCGTGATTTTTACGCCGATCCCCGCGAGAACGGCATTCTGATGCGATGCTGGCTGAAACGATAAAAAGTGCCATAATTCTAAGTAATGCTTGATATGGGCATTCAATTCGGCTACTATTAACTCAAGCCCGTTACGAGAATCTTAACGATCCGCCAACGGGTGGATATCATTGAAAAGTGAGGAAAAAAACGCCATGGACATGTCAATAGCTGATCCGGTGAGAGACGAACTGCTAAAGAGCAATTCCGAGTTCAGAGAGCTGGTAAATCAGCACGAAGATTACGAAAAACGATTGGTTGAGTTAGCCCACCTTACATACCCCAGTGACGACGAGCAGCTGGAAGAAGTTACCCTCAAGAAAAAGAAATTACAGATAAAAGATGAGATCTACGCAATGATGCACGATCACACTACGTCGCATTAAGACGAGTTGATCGATCTGGTTTTATTAAAACGCGGCCCGGAGTCATCACGCCCGGGCCGTTTTCATTTTATAACCGGACAACCGCCGATCCCGTATGAATAAAGCCCTGAATCCGTAAGTATCACGATTCGGCTCAGCTCCGGAACGGCTGAGCCGGTGACGAATTCACCCGAGCTCACCGGTATCTGGCCAACCACCTTTCCGTTCTTTGCCGCGAGCAGGATGACGTTGTCATCGCCGAGCGGTTGTACGAGCAGCGTTTCGGTGCCCACACCACGTAGAGCTGCCACGCGGCCCGCAACACGGCGTTTCCAAAGACGATTGCCGTTAAACGTCGCGAGCGCGTAGACAAAATTGTCGTTCGAAGCGGCAATGACCTTGCCGTCGAATTTGATAATGTCCGAGATGCCGCCGCCGCTCTTAAATTGCCAATAGACGCTGCCCGAATCAGTCGAAAACGACGTAAGATTACCGCGTTCATCGCCGAAATAGATCCTCTCAACTGTGTTAGGCTCGACCGTCGAGATATTGTATTCAGACTTCGCGATCACTGACGGGTCGCCGGTACCATTGAACGACGCGATCTGCTTTTTATCGCTCACAACCAGCGTCGTATTTGCCTCAAAGATCGGCGGTAGCTCGATCGGGGTCGCCAACTGCCGCCTCGATCGCAACGTGCCGTCGGCAAGGGCAAAACTCAACACCTCGCCGCTCTTCGAAACCGCGATCAGCCCGCTGTCGTTTTTTCCGAGCGAAAAACCCTCGCCCGCACCGATCGCCACGCTCCGGCGGGTGATGCCGGTCGACGTACTTACGGCCCGGAGAGCGGCCTCGGTGGCGGTTCCTGCTGCCGGGATAGTGCGGCGTATGAAGTAGACGCTGTCGCCCTCGACAATTAGGTTCGAATCGATCGCACCGCCCGAATCGCTCGTCCACAGCAGCTTTCCGCTGTCGGCGGCGACGGCCTCGATGACCGAACCTGCCCGCACGACGTAAACCGCTCCACCGGCGGCTGTGATACGGCCGTCGCCGCCGCTGTCAAACTTATGTTCCCAGCATTTCTGGATCTGCAGTTCGTCCGACGCCGGCTTTTGCCCAAACAGGGTAGCGGCCGACATCGCGAGCACGACGAGCAGGCACGCGGCAGCGAACGTGTAGTCAGAGAGATACTGTTTTACAGTGCTTGTCATTAACCAGATGTCCTCATGCCCGGACAATAGCGACGGAAGCGAAATTAGGATTTTATCACAGTGCCGGACCGTGTTATATTGATGACTTCAGTTAACAATTAGTTCGAATAAATTACACAAAACACGAGGATACACACATGTCTTTTAACAAGATCATCGTCGTCGGCAACCTTGGCCGCGACCCGGAATTGAGATACACGCCGCAGGGCGTAGCCGTTTGCAGCTTTACGATGGCGACGAACGAGAAACGCCGTGACAAGTCCGGCGAGATGCAGGACACGACTACGTGGTTCAAGATCACGCTCTGGCGTCAGCAGGCTGAAAATGCGGCAAAGTACCTGACCAAAGGCTCGCCCGTCTATATCGAGGGCCGTCTGCGGATCGAAGAATGGACCGACCGCGACCAGAACAAGCGTTACACGCTCGACGTTCAGGCGACGGATATGCAGTTCATCAGTTCACGCGGCGAAGGCGGCGGCGGAGAATACTCCGGCGGACATGACGACCATGACAGCGGCTACACCGGTGGACCGGCACCTGCGGCATCGTCGAGTGGCTCTTCAGCCGGAGCAGCACCTGTCGCGGCTCCCGCGGGCGATGACGATATACCGTTCTAAAACCCAGGCGGCACCGCTTGCGTACGCGGGCGGTGCCAGTTCATACCGGCCCGATTAGACCCATTCGCCCAATGTCGGAACCGCCTGCGTGAGCGGGCGGCATCCAACTCGGTCATCGGTCGAAGCTTGGATAACCAGCCACCTGCCGCCTCAGTCAAACTCGGGCAAATCTCGGCCCTGTCCGTTTATCACGTAGTCACAGGCATAGAAGATATGGTCACCGTTCCACAGGTTCCTTTTACTGCCTTTATCGACCCACGGACTGTGTTGGTAAGTCCAAAGACCTAGTTTCCGCAAGCTTCGCGTCGAGTACGCCTTTAAGTCAAGTAATACCTTGTCCGAAGAAGCGGTTGAGGCAGTGACCGCGTGAACGTGATTGATGCGAACGCATTGAGCGTATAGCTTCCATTCCCGATGAACACAAACCTCGCGGATGGCATTCTTGACCGCCTGGCGAGCTTTAGCACCCATTAAAAAGGCATCGGACTTTAGAATTCCAGCGTTTTGCTGTTCGAGGATTATGTTTGAATCCGCCCGCGGGCCGCCGTAAATGTTGTGACGCTTGTCAATAGTTCCACGAGCATCGCCGGGCAACCAAGTCCCGTAGGTACGAAACGTAATTAGATAGGCGATCGGTCTGTCGGTGTCGTTCCAGGTTCCCATAAGGTGATGCGATTACTAGTTCGATCGGTGCTCGACCGGATCACTGTCCAAAACCGCTAACCGTATAAAACTTGAGTGCCGCCCGCTAACGCAGGCGGTTCTGACAGGATCGGCACCGCCCGATTAGACCCACTCGCCCATTTTGCGGAACTTTTGATATCGCTCGTTGACGAGGGTTTTGGCGTCCTTGGCGATCAGTTCTTTGAGGGCTGCGGAGATCCGCGATTTCAGCTTCAGAGCGATCTTGTTAAAAGCGTCTCCGCGTTTGTCCCGTTGGTCGTCGCCGATCGTCCATGAGACGGGTTCGGGGATGATCTCGTCGATGATTCCAAATTTCTTCAGGCTGTCGGCGGTCAGTTTCAGGCCCTCAGCGGCGTCCGGGGCACGGCCCGCGTCTTTCCACAAAATGGCCGCACAGCCCTCAGGCGTGATCACCGAATAGACCGCATTTTCCATCATCAGCACACGATCGCCGATGCCTATCGCGAGTGCACCGCCCGAACCGCCTTCGCCCAGCACGACGACCACGATCGGCACCTTGAGCGAAGCCATTTCACGCAGATTAAAGGCGATCGCCTCGGCCTGGCCGCGTTCTTCGGCGTCGATGCCGGGATAGGCGCCGGGCGTGTCGATGATCGTCACGATGGGCCGCCCAAACTTCTCAGCTAGACGCATTACACGCATCGCTTTGCGGTAGCCCTCAGGCTTGGACATCGCAAAGTTGCGATGCCGGCGTTCGTTGATGTCGCGGCCTTTTTGCTGGCCGATAACGGCGACATCGACGCCGTCGATCTTGGCAAAGCCCGTCACCATCGCCGGGTCGTCGGCGTAACGCCGGTCGCCATGTATCTCGACAAAATCCGTAAAGATCTCTTCGAACAGATCCATCGCATACGGCCGGTCCGGATGCCTCGCAGTTTGCACACGCTCAAATGCAGCAGTCGTCATAAAGAACATATTACCTCAAACCGCGATTTTAGGCATATTGTGGGGGAGGTTCGTGGATCGTAGAACATATGTCCCAAGTCCCGGGTCCCAGGCCCCAAGTCCGTCGATGTTAACTTGGCTTTTTACCTTTTACTTTTTACTTTGCCCTCTTCTTTGCGGCCTTTGCGTTCGCCTTTGCGTACTTTGCGGTAGAAACCCGGTTCACGCAGAGACCGGAGAGTTTTTCGCAGAGCGTTTGGAGTACCAACTTTAGTTGGCTCTTCGGCGACTTCGAACATTCGAGATTCGACATTCAAAATTCGTCATTTTCCTACTCTTTCCCACTATTTCCTAATATTTCCCACTAAGTAGGAATCTTTAATAATCCGAAACGTTGTTAACATTTGTTCTA
>JAGOBH010000015.1 GCA_017983495.1 Pyrinomonadaceae bacterium
AATTTCGGCGTATTGTGAGTATGAAATGTCTGATACTGTTATTGGCCCTGATCTCCGTCTGCCTTTCAGCACGGGCTCAGGACACTGCGCCATCGCAGACGAACGATCAGCCCACGCTCCCGCAGGCCGGACCGAAGAATGCCGAACCATCCCCGAGCCCGGTCGTCGCTGCTAGCGATAAGGACAAGTTAAGTGCCATTCCCGACAAGAAAATTTCGGCTGAGGTTGTTCCGGACCCGCCTGTCGCCGACCGCAAGTCTACGGCCGTAAATAATTCAACGCGACCATCCGACATTGACGACGCCTCAGTACCGGAGTTGGATAACCGCTTTAATTGGAAACCGGCATTGATCCAGTCGGGCATCTTCATGGCCATACAGCATTCGTTCCGAATGTCCCAGCCTAAAACAACCCGTGAACTCGGCGGTAAATTCTTTGCCGATTGGCGGGATTCGCTAAAAAACCTGAAAGGATGGCGCGACGGCAACAAATGGTTTACCAACTACATCGCACATCCGATGCAGGGCAGCATGACCGGAAGAATATTTATCAATAATAGCGGCCGTGCAAGGCGTCAGGAATTTGGCGGATCAAAGGAATATTGGATGAGCCGGCTAAAGGCAGCGGTATGGACTGCCGTATGGAGCACTCAGTTCGAGATCGGCCCGATCAGCGAAGCGTCCATCGGCAACGTCGGCCTGCGGCTCAACTCAGACGGTTCAAGCAAATTGTCGTATGTTGATCTGGTTATAACTCCGACACTCGGCACAGGTTTTGCGATAGCCGAAGACGCCGTCGACAAATATATTCTAAAAAATTGGATAGAACGCAAAACGACCAGCGGCCTGACGATCAAATTCTATCGCTCGATCTTGACCCCCGTAATGAGCTTCGCCAATATCCTCCGCGGCAAAGCCCCGTGGTACCGCGAGTACCGAAGGAACTAGCCCCCTCGTTATTTAGTTGCTTTCGCCAATTCTGCGGGAGGCTGATTTATTCAAGGCGGCTTCAGCCGTCTTCCCGCGGCCTCGCGGCAAATAGCCACGCACCTTCAGGTTTGATTAGTGCATGATCTGACGCCGGAGGTAATCGAGCGCGGCCTGGCTGGTGCGCCAGCGGATGAGGTAGCGGTCGCCGGGAAGATTGAGACGGACCGATTTTGTCCCCTTCGCACCGGAATAGCCGATAAAGACTGTGCCGACCGGCTTTTCGTCGGTGCCGCCGTCGGGGCCGGCGATGCCGGTAACGGAGATGGCGTGGTCGGTTCCGGCGTAGGCACGCATCCCGTCGGCCATTGCCTCGGCACACTCCGCACTTACGGCTCCGTGGCGTTCGAGGATCTCGGCAGGCACGCCGAGGGTACGCATCTTTGCCTCATTTGAGTAAGTTACGGCTCCCTCTAGAAAATAGCGGGACGAACCCGCCACGGCCGTGATGCGCTGGCCGATCAGCCCGCCGGTGCAGCTTTCGGCGACCGAGACCGTTTCGCCGCGGCGTATCAGATGTGCACCGACGATCTCTTCCATCGTCTCGCCGTGGGTCGCAAAGACGGGTTTGCCAATAGCGGCGATCAGTTCGTCGGCCAGCTTGTTGCATGTCGCGACGGCCTCGGCCTCGGTGTCGGCACGAGCGGCAATGTGGATCTCGACCTCGCTTTTGTTGAACAATATCGAAGTCTGCACGCTCTCGTACGACATGTAGATCGGAGCCGCGATCTCGTCGACCGCTGATTCGCCTAAGCCCGAAACCCGCAGAATGCGGCGTTTGACAAAGACCTCGCCCGCGATCGCCTTGAGCCGCCCAAAAACGTGGTCCGTGAACATCGGCTGGTTTTCACGCGGCGGCCCGGGCAGGATGATGAGCATTTTGCCATCCATCTCGGCCAGCATGCCGACCGCCGAGCCGTTCGGATTAGGCAGGATGTCGGCACCGTCGATGACGTACGCCTGACGCTTGTTGATCTCAGGCATCTCGCGTCCCCACGAGCGAAAACGCTCGCGCAGATGCTGTTCGATATCCTCGTGATAAACAAGCTCGCGTCCAACCGCAGCAGCCGTGAATTCGCGCGTATTATCGTCCGCCGTCGGCCCCAAACCACCCGTTGTGATCACGACGTCCGACCGTTTCAGAGCGTCACGCACCGTCTCCTCAAGCCGAGCACCGTCGTCACCGACGATCGTCTTGAGCATCACCTCAATGCCGATGTCGTTCAGCTTTTCCGTCAGCCAAAGGCTGTTAGTATCCGTCTTCGTCGGCGTCAAAAGCTCCGACCCGATAGCGATGATCTCTGCAGATAACATAATGTGAAAATGTGAAAGCGTGAAAAAGTGAAAAAGATCAATTCGTTTCAGCGTTGAAGATCGACTTCATATGGTTTGAGATCGATCCGCTTAGAAACTTTGCCTTTTCACGTAGGATGTCCCGCTCAACCGCGTCAAGATATCCGACCTCGTGAGCAACATAGATCTGGCTTCTGATCTCGCCAGCCGATGCCTTGGCAATGTTCAGGAAATTCAAATACTCCTTTCGCGACCGGCGTTCGAAACCTTCGGCGATATTACTCGATATTGCGACTGCCGCATCACGCATCTGATTCTTCAGACCGAAATCGTTCTTCAACCCCTGGCGTTCCGTCAACAGGTAGATATCCTTGGCAAATTCAACAGCCTTTTGCCAGATAAAAAGGTCCTCAAACTGTTCAACTTTTCTCTTCACTTTTTCACTTTTTCACCCTTTCACTTTTCCCCTTTATATATCTCGACGACCGGTTTGCCGTCCGGGCCGATGTAGGCACGGTACATGCCTTCGGAGTTGAATGAGATGGCCATGTTGCCGAACTTGTCCATCGCGATCACACCGCCGTCGCCGCCAAGCTTTTGTAGCTTTTGCTGGATGACCATATCGGCGGCATTCTGGATCGGCAATGCTCGGTATTCCATTAGCGACGCGATGTCGCGAGCGACTCCGAGACGGATAAAGAACTCGCCCCAGCCAGTTGCCGACACGGCACACGAATCATTATTCGCATACGTTCCGGCACCGATGATCGGGGCGTCGCCGACTCGGCCGTATTTCTTATTGGTCATTCCGCCCGTAGATGTTCCAGCGGCAAGGTCGCCGTTCTTGTCTAGCGCCACCGCTCCAACCGTGCCAAAACGGTTTCGCGGTTCCTGTGCGGCCGGAGTTGAATTCGCGGCGATCGAGGGTTTCACGCTTTCACTTTTCCCCTTTTCCACCTTTTCACTTTTTTCCTTTTCCTCTTTGAGAATGTTCTGCAGGGCATCCCAGCGGGGCTGTGTCCAGAAATACTTCTCGTCGACCAGCTCGATCTTTTGCTCTTTGGCAAACTTTTCGGCACCGTCGCCGACCATCATTACGTGCTCCGACTTTTCCATCACAGCACGTGCCAGCGTGATCGGGTTTTTGACGTGACGCAGCCCCGCGACCGACCCGGCGGCCTGCGTTTTACCGAACATTATCGACGCGTCAAGCTCATTTTTGCCGTCATTTGTAAAAACCGCACCCTTTCCCGCGTTGAACAGCGGCGAATCTTCCATTATACGGATCGCGATCTCAACGGCGTCGAGGCTCGTTTTACCTGCCTGAAGGGCCTTGTAGCCCGCCAGCACGGCTTCCTCGAGTTTCGCCCGAAATTCCTTTTCCCTTTCGGGAGTCAATGTCGCTTTCGAAATGACACCCGCACCGCCATGGATGATAAACCCGAGCCGCGGATTTTGGGGCGACTGAAGCTGTCTGATCTCGGCGAAACTTCCCTTTTGGGCAATCGCACCGAGCGGAAAAATGAGCGTAACGGCGATCAGAAGAAATGATGTCAGTCTTTGCATAAACGGAATCTCCGGCAGGTTCTCAGATATCGTTCAGATTAACATAGCTGCGAAACTTTGATAATCAGGCAGTACAGTTGGCCGCGAACAGTCGGCGAAATTCCTCATTCGCCTCAAGCAGTTCGGCCTCTTCCCTTGCCCACGGCGAAATGCCGCCGTTCGGGTCGCGTGCAAGCTCGAGAAAGTCGGCCCATGCGATATTGCGGGTCGCGGCGACCTCGTCGGGGTTCGGACGCGGCAATTTGTCGGTAAATCCGACCAGCACCGGGCAGATCTCGTTTTCGACGACGCCGTCCTTTTCGGCTCGGTATCGAAAATCAGGGAGCAGCGTATTCAGGCCCAGACCGCTGAAGCCGAGCTCGAACTTAAGTCGGCGTTTTGCCGCGTCGACCGTCCTTTCGTGTAGCATGACATGCCCGCAGCACGAATTTGACCACACGCCCGGCCACGTCTTTTTTGAGAGTGCACGCTGCTGCAGCAGCAGTTCGCCCTTTGAGTTGAAGAGAAAGATCGAAAACGCGAGATGAAGCTTGGTATCGGCGTGATGCACCAGCGGCTTTGCCTCGGTCGCGATCGGCGTGCCCGCATCATCGACGTACACGAGCATGTCATCAAAGCGGTAGTGATATTGAATCCAATAAACCGCAAGCCAAATGACGATCCCGGCACCGATCACCGCCGGCCAAACCATTCCGCCAAACACCGCGATCGCTGTCCAAAAAAAGACGATGAGAAACGCACTTGAGACCATCTGCACCGGAATGCGTAGCAAAGGCTTTGCCCGCCATAGATACAGCTCGATAACGATCGCCGCGAGCGTTCCGCTGACGAGCCAGCCGACAAAATTTGAGATCGGCACGCCGTAAAAACCGATGTTCGCCGCGTATTGCCAGAACCCGAGTCTGACAGCGCCGGGATCAAGAACAAGATCGAACAGAGTCGCGATCATTGCAGTCGCGATAACACGGACGATGACATTCCCAAAGGTCACCCTCGCCACCGCATACGCCCCGACGATAAGCGGAGTCCAAGCCAAAAACACCGTCCACGGCGTGACGCCAAAAAGCTTTGCACCGAGCAGTTCCGAATAACCAAAATGTCCGTACGGAAATCCTGTGTAGATTGCCGACGTCTCGAGCAGCAGCGCGTAAATTCCCAGAGTTGCCCACAAACCCAGAGCGTCACGCCACCCGAGCCATCGCCGCGTCGCCCAAAATGCCGGTATCGCAAACAGCACGACGTTCACACCCGAAAGGTAATGCGACCACGGCGGCAGTTCCACGTTGACCATAAAGAACGCCGAAACCGCCAAAGCGACTAGCACGATGCTGAAGATGATCAAATTTTGCCGGCTATATTTCTGCATCAATGACTGCGGCATAGCCGCATTTTTGTAGATCGAAACCGGAAAAGCATAGCTTTCCCACAAATAGACGGGCAAAGCCCGTGAGACATATATATAATTACCTGATGCCCGATCTCCGATTCTTGCTAAAGGTCAGCCGGCCGCGATTTTGGATCTACATCCTTGGTCCGTACGTTGTCGGGCTGATCGCGGCGGCCGCAAGTATCGACGCGTTGTTGGTGCCGCAATACCTGGCTTTCGCTCTGTATTTCACGCTGCCGGCAAATCTGCTGGTCTACGGCGTCAACGATATTTTCGATTATGAGACCGACCGGCTAAACCCCAAAAAGGCAGCCTACGAAGCACTCGTGACGCCTGAACGCCGCACGATCTTGGTCGTCGCGATCTTCGCACTAAATTTGCCGTTCATCTCCCAGTTGATCCACGTGCCGCTCGCGGCGATCAATTTGCTGGTCGCATTCGTGCTGCTGTCGGTATTTTATTCGGCATCGCCGATCCGTGCCAAGGCCAAGCCATTTCTCGACTCGGCATTCAATATTCTCTATATAATGCCCGGCGTGTTTGCATACACGATGGTTTCGGGCGACCTGCCGCCGTGGCCGGCGATCGTGGCCGGCGGCCTATGGACAGCCGCGATGCACGCCTATTCCGCAATTCCGGACATTGACGCCGACCGCGATGCCAATTTAGCAACTATCGCCACAACCTTGGGTTCGACCGGCACTCACGTTTTCTGTTTCGTCTCCTACGTCGCGTCAGCCGTCTTGTCGTTCCAATTTCTCGGCTGGTTCGGCATTGTCTGCGGCGCGGTTTACGCCGCGATGATGATCGCTTCGTCACTGACCTCAGGCCGCGAAGGCGTATTTCAGGTCTATCGGTACTTCCCCGTTATTAACGCACTCGTCGGCTTTTGCCTGTTTTGGTACGTCGCCATCCTCAAGTTCTACTAAAGCGTTTCAAGCGGCCCGGCCGACGTGATGCCGTGAACGCGTTTATAGGCGAGCTCGGCTGAGATCAGGCAGATCTGCGTGCCGATGCCGGGGTTGGTTCCGGCTCCGACGTAGTACAGGCCTTTGACCTTTTTCGAGAAATTCTTTGGCCGGAATATCGCCGTCTGCATCAGCGTGTGTGCAAGGCCGAGAGCCGAACCCTTTAACGCGTTATAGTCGGTGGCGAAATTCTCGACGGTGTAGAGCCGTTTGTACTCGATCTTTTCCCGCAGGCCGTCCATTCCCATTTCCCGTTCCATCAGTTCCAGAACGCGGTCGGCGTATGCTTCTTTCTCGTCCTCCGAAATGTCGAGCCCCGACGCGATCGGCACCAGCACAAATAGATTTTCCTTGCCCTCGGGTGCGACGCTCGGGTCGGTGACGCTCGGGGCACAGACGTACAGCGAAGGTTCGAGCGGCAACGTCGGGTCTTTATATATATCGTCAAAATTCTTTCGCCAATCTTCTGAAAAGAGCAGGTCGTGATGTATCAGGCTTGGCATCTTTTCGCTAAGCCCGAGGAACATCATAAATGCTGACGGTGCCATCACACGCTTTTTCCAATAGCGTTCCGAAAACGTGCGGTCTTTCGGCTTCAACATTTTGGTCTCGGTAAACCACATATCGGCGTTCGAGATGACGATGTCGGCGTGGTGAACCTCGCCGTTCTCAAGCCGCACGCCTTTCGCCGTGCCGTTTTCGACTACGATCTCGGCGACCGGAGCATTGGTCTGCATCACGGCACCATTCTTTTCGGCAACGCTGACGAGTGCCTTGATCAGTTCGTAAAAGCCGCCCTGCGGATAGAACACGCCCTGGTTAAAGTCCATATGCGACATCAGGTTATAGAGCGCCGGAGCCTCGTACGGCGACGTGCCGAGAAATACCATCGTGTACTCCATCACCTGACGCAGCTTTTGCGTTTTGAAGAACCGCGACACGAACGTGTGCATCTTCGAAAAGACCGACAGCTTTTGCCCTTCGGTCGCGACACGTTTATTGAGGAAATCGAATATCGTGTCGTAATTCTTGTACATGAAATGCTGCGTCGCAACATTGTACTGATACTCCGACTGCTTGAGATACGCACGCAGTTTGTCGCCCGCACCGGGTTCGATCGCCTCAAATGTGGCGGCGTCGCGGTCGATGTCGGAATGTATGTCGAGCTGCTCAGAGCCCTCGCGGAAAAAGATGCGGTACGACGGCTCGAGCCGGACAAGATCGAGATGGTCTTCGACGCGTTCGCCCATCAGCTCAAAAAAATGCTCGAAAAGGTCGGGCGCCAGGTACCACGACGGGCCCATGTCAAACTTGAAACCGTTCTCCTCAAAGATGTTCGCCCGGCCGCCGAGATTTCCGTTCTTCTCGAAAACGGTGACGTCGTAGCCCTTTTTAGCAAAAAGGCCGGCTGTTCCCAGCCCGCCTATTCCTGCTCCGATAATAATAACTTTCTGCTTTGGCATAAAATTACAGGATGAACAAGATCAGCAGGATAGCACGTGGTTAGATACATGTACTCAACCCTCCATCCTGTTTATCCTGTGCATCCTGTAAGAATTCCTTTGTTCCCCCACCGACTCATTCGTAAACACCCGCCAGTGCAAGCAGCGATAACGCGACTTTCTGTCTGAATCCGGTCCTCACACGCTCACGGTATACATTGTAATCTGCTCGTTCGATCTCGCCCAATATCGCCTTGTACAAAACGTACGAGATCTTGACTGCCAGCCGCCCACGCCAGTTCAGCATCTTGATGCCCGGAAACGCCTCACGATATACCTGACGGTTCCGCTCGATCTGAAATTTCATAAATTCGACGAACCGATCGTCATAGACCTTGCGGCGGAGGTCGGTCGATTCAAGCCCGAATTGCGACAGTTCATCCTCGGGCATATAAACGCGGCCGAGTTCCTCAAAATCCTCGCGGATATCACGCAGAAAATTGGACAGCTGAAACGCGTAGCCCAGCTTGATCGCGTGTTCAAACGCCGCATCGGTCGAAAACCCGACGATCCGCGTGACCATCAACCCGATGACGCCGGCCGAGCCGTACATATACTCTTCAAGTTCTGCGTAATTGGCGTAGGATTTTTTATCCTCGTCCATGAACATCGACTTGAGAAACGCCTCACCCTCAGCCACCGGAATCTTGTATTTGGTGAACGCAAAGACGATCGCCGCCATCACCGCGTCTTCCGAACCGCCCGCCGACATGGCGTCAAGCCACGACTGCCTCCATTCCTCGAGCTTTGCGATACGCTCGGCACGCGTGGTATTTCCGGGGTCGTCGACCATCTCGTCGGGAATACGGGCAAAAGCGTAAACGGCGTAGATGCCCTCGCGGACCGCTTTGGGAAAGAACTGGGTCGCAAAGTAGAAACTCGTGCCGTAATGACGTGTGATCGCACGGCACTCGTCGAGCCCCCTGCGAACCAATTCATTTTTTTCTATCGCGGCAGTTTTCATTTGATGCTTAAAGCAATGGGAATAAGACCCGCTTACGCGGGCAATATGCCATTCGAATTGCTTTCAAACAATGCTTTTCGAAAAACTAGGTGTTTCGGATTCAGAACAACGAAAATACTACGCCGACGCCAAAAAGTCACGCACCATCTTCATATCTTCCCAAACCTCGCGTTTTTTGTGCGGGTCGCGAAGCAGGTACGCCGGATGAAAGGTTGGCATCACTTTGGTGCCGAGATAGTCGTGAAACTGGCCACGGAGCTTGCCTATCGGCACCTTGGTCTCAAGCAGATTTTGGGCGGCCGTTGCACCGAGCACGACAATTACCCGCGGCCGAACGACCGCGATCTCGCGTTTTAGAAATGGTTTACACGCGATAGTCTCGTCAGGCTCGGGAGCACGATTTCCCGGCGGGCGGCAGCGGTTTATGTTTCCGATAAAGACGTCTTCGCGGCCGATGCCGATACTCTCGATGATCTTGGTCAGCAATTGCCCCGCACGCCCGACGAACGGAAAACCCTGCTCGTCCTCGTCCGCTCCCGGAGCTTCGCCGACGAACATCAGGTCCGCGTTGAAATTGCCGGTGCTGTTGACGACCTTGCTGCGGCCTAGCGTCGCGAGCTTGCACCGCGTACAATCGTGCCCGATCTCGGCACGGATCTGCTCGATCGTCTCGCCCGACGCGGGCACGGCGTCGGCAATTGCGACGGGCGTTTTGGTCTCTGTTTCCACTATTATTGGTTTCTCCGGCACGACATCGGCAACTGATCTCATCGGCTCCGATGGTTGAATGCGTTTAGACAATGACGGCAGCGACGACAGCCGCGAACCCGGTGCCGGACGCGGCTCGGCGGGCTTCGGCGTTTCTAATTTGGGGATCTCGACTCGCGGAGTCTCAGCCCTCGCGGTCAAAATCTCAGTTTTCAGATCTGCGATCGGCCGCGGTGATGACATAGCTCCCAAATTCTCGATTCGGACATCCAAGGCCTCGACGCCCAGTTCCTGCAAATACAGGACCTGCTCGCGAATGTCGGCAATCAGTAAATCGAGTTCTTGGTGAGGTTCCATCTATTTCCGTTTTATTGAATGTTGGGAAAAGGATATCGTGCGGACATGGTCATCTTCTTTCCGTTTATCAATACTGCCGTTCTCTCGTCGATGGTTGTGGAGAATTTCTTGAACGCCTCAAACTGATCGACATTCAAGTAAACACTGTACATTCCGTTTGCGAACTTCTTTGTGCCTACTGATTTAAGATCCGGAAGATCCTTGGGCCAAGCTTTCATTTCCTTGGCGTAACCGAAATCCCAAAACATCACCTCCATTACCTGAGGTTTCCAAACGGTCGCGGACGGTCCTGAAAAATTAATCAGTTTCTTTATTACTAAAAGCAACTCTTTGGGCACAGTCTCATCGATCAGCTTATCTGACCGCCGGATATTGCCATAAATAATGAACGTCTTCGGTATCGTCAGATTCATAGTCAATACGTTGTTCGGCTGATCTGTCCAGTTGGAAGCAATGATCTTGGTCGGCAGTTCGTAAAATGAATCAGCCAAATTCAAACTACCGATAAAATTCCTCAATTGATCTGAGTCTAGCGGACTTTCATAGATCGTGAGAGTTCTATCCTCGACGTGTTTGTAAATTACCTTACCGTTCTCATACAAGACAAAACTTGGAGTGTCGGAACCGATGGCCATAAGCCACGGGTTTTGTTCGGTCAATACGATCAACGGCTTGCCATACGCGTCCTTGGATGTTTGTCCACAGATCGGTAGCATCGCAAGCACTAAACCAAACAATACGCCTAATGTTCTCATCTCATCGCCTCCCTACCGTCGTCACTTTCGCAGTCGCACTATTTCATCCAAGATCTTGTCAGCCATTTCACGTTTTGACATCAGCGGCAGCTCGATCTCGCCGGATCGTGTGATCAAGGTCGCGATGTTGGTGTCCGTATTGAACCCGGCACCTTTTGCGGTGATATCGTTGGCGACGACCATATCGAGACCTTTTTTGCCCATCTTGATCCTGGCGTATGTGACGACGTCGTTGGTCTCGGCGGCAAAGCCAACGATGAGCATGCCGTCGTGCCGGTTAGTGGAAACGTTCGAGAGAATGTCGGGCGTTTTCTTAAGTTCGAGCGTCATCGTGTCGCGGCCTTCTTTTTTGATCTTGGCGTCGGCCGCGTTTGCCGGAGCGTAATCGGCAACGGCCGCTGCACCGACAAATACGGTCGTCTGCGGCAGTTCGCTCATCACCGCGTCAAACATCTCGCGAGCCGAAACGCCGCGAATGACACGGACATTTGCCGGCGGTTCGACCGTCGTCACGCCCGCGACCACCGTTACGTCCGCCCCGCGTGCCGCCGCAGCCTCAGCCACCGCAAATCCCATCTTGCCCGACGAATGATTAGAAATGAACCTCACCGGATCGATCGCCTCGCGAGTCCCGCCGACGGTGATCAGGATCTTTTCTCCCGCAAGATCGTTCGATTGCGGATTTCGGATTGCGGATTGCGGATTCTTCTCATTCGCAGTTTCAGCGTTTGCACGAGCGGATTCGAGATGGTCGACAGAAATCCGCAATCCGCAATCCGCAATCCGCAATAACTCCAGCGCCTGCCTGACGATATTCTCGACATCCTCCAGCTTCCCCGTCCCGACCGTCTTGCATGCAAGTTCGCCTGCGACGGGCTCGACAAAATGGACGCCGTCTTTGCGCAGCTGTTCAACATTTCGCTGCGTAGCAGGCTGTTCCCACATCGTCGTGTTCATCGCCGGAGCGATTATCACCGGGGCGGTCGTCGCCAGATATGTCGATGACAGAAAATCATCCGCAACGCCATTCGCAAACTTAGCAATGATATTCGCCGTCGCCGGGACGATCAGCAGCAGGTCGATATTCTGCGAAAAATTGATATGCGCTATCGGGTCCGGATTCTGCGGGTCGTAGTCGTCAACGATCACATATGCGTCCGTCAGTGCCCGAAACGTCAGCGGCTGGACAAACTCCGTCGCGTGACGAGTCATCGCGACTGTCACCTCACAGCCCGCCTTTTGAAGCAAGCGCAAAACCTCGACCGCCTTATAAGCCGCGATCCCGCCCGACACGCCTAAACCTACGCGATGATTCGCCATATTATATGAATGATTTTACACCAATTTCCGCCCACCGCTATGTTAGAATTGAGCTTCGCATTCACTTGGTAATTCTCACATGAAACGTATTGCACTCAGGTCCATTGTTTCCATAACCGCATTCTTTCTCGGGGTGAGTACAGCTTGGTCACCTACCGACGTGAAAATAGAACGATCCGCCGAACCTGAATTCAATTTCAGTAAGCCACAGGCCGCAAAACTCAATGGCCTAAGTCCCGAGTTCACTAATGTTTCCCTGCCGAATGGTCTACGTTTTATTGATCTACTTTTAGTTTACGACGGAGAATCATCTGTAGGTCGGCTCGCGATGGAACAAGGCATCAATAAGTCGTGGCTCGGCCTCTTTAAGCGCGGAAACAAATATTCTCTTGAAAGGCGCTCCGCCACTTTCGGAAAGTTGGTCAAGAGCGATTTTGGTGACTTTTATCCAGTTAGATTCCGGGATGCTGAAAGGGCTCTTTTTTTAATTTCAGACGAAGATGGTTTTACACCGGGTCGTGTTACGACGCTTTATCAAGGTCCAAGTGACGAGGAGCTTGAGAATCAAGATCTGCCCTTTGAATTAATGGAATTCGGATTTCGTCGTGAATTTCATTTAGATGGCAAGCGATATACCCTGCGAGTAGCTCCGGGCACATCCGAAGAAGGATTTCCTCTTTCAGTGCTCGTCCTTGAAAGTAGTGAAAAGAACCAGATAGTCTGGTACAAACAATATAGTGAGGCTTCGAGACCAAGTGCAGGAGAACTGGACTGGGTCGGTGATCTCGATGGCGATTCAAAATTGGACTTCAAGATTTCAAGCTACAGAACAAATGGGGGGCAAAAAGAATCATTTTTGTTTCTTTCTTCAAAGGCTACGCCAGAGAATTTAGTCGCTCCACACGCATATTATTCCGCCAGAATGTACTGATCAAAGTGAAAGATATCTGCTTTTGTACGGGGCAAATCAAGAAACCCTCTGAACCTTTTTAGCATCTCAGAATCTTTACCAAATCGAAGTACTTCCGTTTGCCACGGACTGGCTGATTTCATCCAAATCCCCGCCAGCCTTGCAATTTGCGATCAAATTCGACATTTCTAATACTGCCGTTTCACGCGATGCAGATAATCCGTCAATACTATTGTAAAATGTTACAGAACCTCACGGAGTGTTTTCTATGAAAGCTAACTACCTCATAATCCTCGCCATAATGGCCGTTGCGTGTTACTTCCTGTTTATTCGCAGGCCAAAGGCAAAGCCGTCGGACGGAAACAGTGCTGACACGAATAACGACAACACAAATAACACCGACGGTGACGCCTAGGCGACCGACGCGGCAAACACTAACTATAAAATGAGCAAACCGCAGACTCTTGCCAGCTCCGTTGTTTACGAGGGCAGGATTTTTGACCTTCGCGTCGACGACATCCGCGAGGCAGATATTGAATATAAGCGTGAGATCGTCGTCCACAAAGGCAGTGCGGTCATTGTGCCCGTCTTCGACGACATGACGGTCGGGCTCGTCAGGCAATATCGCCACGCGGCCGGGAGATATCTGCTCGAAATACCGGCCGGCACTCTGGAAAAGGACGAAGATCCACGCGTCGGTGCGATCCGCGAGCTTGAAGAAGAGATCGGCGTCGTTGCCGCGAGCGTCGAACTCCTGACCGAGTTTTACGTCTCACCCGGATTTCTGACCGAAAAGATGTTCGTCTATCTCGCGACAGGATTGACCGAAACGGCTCAAAACCTCGACGGCGACGAGATCATCGAGATCGAACGCATCCCGCTCGCACACACGATCGCAATGACCCGCGACGGCCGGATCGAGGACGCCAAGACAATTGTTGGATTGTTAATTACCGGCTCAAAATTTGGCTTTTCTCCTTAGACGCACTCTCAACTTGACCTAATACCGCGTTTTCGATATCCTATCAGTTCGCAATTTTGCGGATTTTTATCAGTGTGTGTGCAATTATGAGTACTTATTTTCCTAGTGGGAAAGGATTGGCCGAAAATCGCAAATGGCTTGTGGTCGATGCGAAAGGCAAAACAGTTGGCCGCCTTGCGACCGAAGTAGCCAGGATCTTGTCCGGAAAGAACAATCCGGCATGGACACCGTTCATGGATATGGGCGATCACTGTGTTGTGATCAACGCCCGTCACGCCCTGTTTACCGGTGCCAAAGACGATCAGAAGATCTACTACCGCCATACGCTCTATCCGGGCGGCCTGCGTGAAACGACCGTCAAGGAAATGTTCGAAAAGAAGCCTGAAAAGGTCATCGAACTTGCCGTCCGCGGCATGCTGCCGAAAACAAAGCTCGGCAAAGCAATGGCGAAGAAACTGAAAGTTTACGCCGATGCGGAACACAGACATATTGCGCAGAAACCAGAGGCGATCGAGATCGAGACTAAGTTAGGTTAAGTTTATGGCAGATATTCAATATTACGGCACGGGCCGCAGAAAAACTTCGACAGCACGCGTTTACCTTCGTCCGGGCAGCGGTAAGATCGTCGTTAACAAACGCGATTTCGACACCTACTTCCCTAACGAAGCTTTGCAGATGATCATTCGCCAGCCGCTTCGGCTGACCGAGACCGCTGAGCAGTTTGACATTCTCGTTAATGTCGACGGCGGCGGCACCGCCGGACAGGCCGGTGCGGTTCGTCACGGCATTACGCGTGCGTTGATGGAATACAATGCTGACCTTCGCCCGTCGCTTAAGAAAGCAGGCCTGGTCACACGCGACCCGCGTCAGAAAGAACGTAAGAAATACGGTCAGAAAGGCGCCCGTAAGCGATTCCAGTTCTCGAAGAGATAAGAACGGACTTCGGGCTTAGGTCTTCGGCATTCGAAGACCTAAGCCCGACGACCAAAAACCGGGCGTCACGCCCCATACCATTAGCGAAATACTTGGTTACTTATCAATTTCGCTGACTACATAAACCAAGGAGATATAAAGTTTTGGCTACAGTAACGATGAAAGAACTTCTCGAAGCAGGAGTTCATTTTGGTCACCAGGTCCGCCGTTGGAATCCGAAGATGAAAGAATACATCTTTGGCGAACGCAACGGCATTTATATTATTGATCTGCAGAAAACGCAGAAACTGTTCCGCGACGCACTTAATTACGTTACGGAATCGCTCACCGAGCGTCCCAATCAAAAGGTCCTCTTTGTCGGCACCAAGCGTCAGGCTCAGGATGCGATCAAGGAAGAGGCCGAACGCTGCGGACAGTTTTACATCAACAACCGCTGGCTCGGCGGTCTCTTGACCAACTACGAAACAGTTAAAAAATCGATCAATAAGCTGAAAGAGATCGAAACGATGCGCGAAGACGGCCGTTTCGAGATGCTCACCAAGAAAGAGCGTCTGCAGCTCGATCGTGAGCACGAAAAATTGATGAAGAACCTTGCCGGCATCAAGGACATGAACGGAATGCCGGACATGATGTTCATCATCGACGTTCGAAAGGAAGATATTGCCGTTAAGGAAGCAAATCGTCTCGACATCCCCATCGTGGCCGTTGTCGACACCAATTGCTCACCCGAGGGCATCGACCTGGTCATTCCGGGTAACGACGACGCTCTGCGTGCTATCAGGCTGTTTGCCTCACGCATCGCCGACGCCATCATCGAAGGCCGTCAGGTTGGAACCGAAGGACGTTCGGCAGAACAGGAAGTTGAGGAAACGGGTGATGCCGTTGCTGAGGCTCCGGTCGTCGCATCGACTATTTCGATCCCCAAAGAATTCCTGACCCCGGACGATGTCGCCGAGATCGAATCGCCTGAGATCGAAGAGGTCGAGGAAGATGACGACCTCGAAGTCGCCGCTGAGACCGAGGAAGTTGCCGCCGACGAGGCTGCACCGGAAACAGCCGAGGCTGCACCGGTCGAAGAGACCGCCGTCGAGGAAACAGCAGCAGTAGCTGAAGAAGAAAAAACGGAAGAAAGCAACGAAGCCGCAGGCTAGTCAACATCTTTATTTTTTGAAAGCGTAGCTCTTTTCCGTTAATAAACGACGAGCTACGCTTTTTTTATAAACAGAGTAATAATTATTGATATTGGAGTAAGTTATGGCAGAAGTAACAGCAAGTGGAGTTAAGTCACTCCGTGAAAAATCAGGTGCCGGCATGGTCGATTGTAAAAACGCCCTTGTCGAAGCAAATGGCGACGAGAACGCCGCTATGGAGATCCTCCGCAAGAAAGGCATGGCAACCGCCGGCAAGAAAGCCGGTCGCGTTACCGCCGAAGGTGCGGTCGGTTCGTACATCCACATGGGCGGCAAGGTCGGCGTGCTGGTCGAGATCAATTGCGAAAGCGATTTCGTCTCGCGTGGCGATGAGTTTCAACAGCTCGTTAAGGACGTCGCGATGCACATCGCCGCCGTTGACCCGCGTTACGCGACCCGTGATGAGGTTCCGGCAGACGTTCTCGACAAAGAGCGTGAGATCCTGATGGAACAGCTCAAGAACGATCCGAAAAATGCTAACAAGCCCGAAGACGTGCTTGGCAAGATCATCGAGGGCCGCCTGAACAAGTATTACGAGGACAACGTTCTCATCGATCAGCCGTTCGTCAAAGATCCGTCGAAGACCGTCGGCGAGCTTGTCGCTGAAAAGATCGGTTCGATCAAAGAAAATATCTCGATCCGCCGCTTTGCCCGCTTCAAAATGGGCGAGGGCATCGAGAAAAAAGCCGACGATTTCGCCGCCGAAGTGGCGTCAATGGTTGGATAATTCAGTTGTCAGTAGTCGGTTGCCGGTTGTCGGACGTTTTGTCTGAACTGGCAACCGACAACTGACAACCGGCGACTTATATGAAGCCTGCATTCAACCGTATTTTGTTAAAGCTGTCCGGCGAGGCCCTGATGGGTTCGCAGAGTTACGGCATTGACACGCTGGTTGCCGAATCGGTCGCCAAAGAGATCAAGACCGTTCACGAACTCGGCATCGAGATCGCGATCGTCGTCGGCGGCGGCAACATCTTTCGCGGCGTTTCCGAATCGGCGGGCAATATGGACCGCGCAGCGGCCGATTATATCGGTATGCTGGCAACGGTTATGAATGCCGTCGTTTTGCAGGACGCTCTCGAACAGCAGGACGTCTTCACACGTGTCATGTCGGCTATCGACATACCGCAGCTCGCCGAGCCATTCATTCGCCGGCGTGCGGTCAGGCATCTAGAGAAAAAGCGTGTAGTGATATTCGCTGCCGGAACTGGAAATCCGTACTTTACGACCGATTCGGCAGCGGCGTTGCGAGCTCTCGAGATCGAAGCCGAAGTGATCTTTAAGGGAACCAAAGTGGACGGCATCTATTCGGCCGACCCGATGAAGTTTCCCGATGCCGTCAAATACGACCGCGTGTCGTATCAGGAAGTACTCGAAAAGCAACTAAAAGTGATGGATTCGTCCGCGATCTCACTTTGTATGGACAACAACCTACCGATCATGGTCTTCAACATGCGGCGTTCTGAGAACATTGTCAAAGCCGTTTGCGGAGACCTCTCGATCGGCACATTGGTCTCAACTTGAATATGAGTTCACAAGAAATTATCAAAGAAACAGGCCCGAAAATGGACGGGGTGGTAGAGGATTTCAAGCGGAAATTGTCAAATATCCGCACCGGCCGTGCGACCGTCGGGCTGCTCGACGCGGTCGTCGTCGACTATTACGGTACGATGACACCGCTAAATCAGCTTGCGTCAGTTGCGGTCCCGGAACCGCAGTTGATGACGGTTCAGCCTTGGGACGCGTCAGCAATGAACGCAATTGAAAAAGCGATAATTGCCGCCAATCTCGGACTTAACCCGTCGAACGACGGCAAGATCATCCGACTTACGGTTCCCGCACTCAACGAAGAGCGTCGCAAGCAGTTCGTCAAACAGGTCCACGAGGTGGCCGAGGAACATCGCATCGCGGTCCGCAACGTCCGGCACAGCTCAAATGACCAGCTCAAAAAGCTGCTTAAGGACAAGCTGATCTCCGAAGACGAAGAACGCGGAGGCCTCGATGATGTTCAGAAATTGACGAATACGTACATCGCCAAGATCGACGAACTTTCCAAGAATAAAGAACACGAGATCATGATCGTCTGATCGACCGGCAATGCCAGGATCTGCCCCGTTTCGACACATCGAAACGGGGCTTTTTTATTGCACAAAAACACTCTTCCTATCGTTCTGCAATTGGGGTATATTTATTCCAGTTCACGCTCGGCGTTTTGCTCATCATGAAACACTTTTCCAGCTTTTTCGTCACCATCGGCCTGGTCTTTGCACTTTTGACGAGTGCCCTTCCCTGCGGGCCGGGCTACGTAACGCCCGCGTTCGATTTTAACAAGACGCCACAGCAGCCGTACAGGGATTTTGCCGCCGGCCAGCTCGGGATCATCAAGCCCGGATTTCATCGTTCGGTCCTGTTTGCCGCGTACCGCTATCTATCGGGCGGCAGCTTTTCGCCCGATGACCAACGGGCACTCGTCGAACTCTGGAAGACCACTATCGATCACGATTATGCCGTCCAGGACAACGTCGGCGACGCGGTGAAACTGTGGCTAGCAAAACGAAAGGATGTTGTCAGTAAGGACGAAAAACTACCCGAGATCTACGTCGAGCGTTCGTACGGCGGATACGATTTTTTCCCGAATTGCACGGCCAATGCGTTTGAGGTAGCGGCCGAGACGCTGGCATCACGTGTTTCGTCACACGGCCCGACAGACCAGAGCGTGATGAACTGGGTCAATGCTCAGGATCAGGTGTTTCAAAACTGCTCGAACGGCAGACGCGACCCAGATGACCCTCCGGCCGGCGCACCCGAATGGCTCGAAAAGGATCGTGCGTATCAAAAGGCCGCGGCCGAGTTTTACGCGATGGACTATCGCAACGCGAAGGCTCACTTCGCCGAGATCGCTCAGGATATCGGTTCGCCGTGGCAGGAAACGGCGGATTATCTCGTCGCCCGAACATTGATCCGTCAGGCGAGTCTATCCAAATCGACCGCGGCCGCCGCTCCGTTATATGAAGAGGCCGAGGCTCACCTGCAGCGTTTCGTCTCACGCTCAGGCAAATTCTCAGCGTCGTCCGAACGGCTCGAAGGTCTCGTCAAATATCGTCTGCGGCCCAAGGAACGCGTCAGCGAACTTGCCAAAAAGCTCGCCTTTCAACCGGGTAACGAGAACTTTAAGCAGGACCTGGTCGATTACACGTGGCTGTTGGATAAATTTGAAAGTGAGGCTCTTGAGGCGGAGTTCAAACGCAAACAGGCAATCGAAGCGGCCAAGAACGGCGTTAAACTTGAGCCCGAAAAACCGGCCGAAGTGACTGAAGACAAAAAAGCTCCCGGCGACCCCGACGAAAAGATCCAGATGACGATCTATTCTGACGATTTCGCCCAAAACTGGGTAATCGTCATTACGCCCAAGACCACCGACGACGAGGCGTTGGCCGAGGCTGCTCGCGTGGTCGGCAAACCGCTATCTGACGAAATGAAAAAGCGTGTCCGCGAATCTAGGCAGGCTGCGTATTCGGGTAGATTCTCCGAAGGTATTACATCAGCGTACGAAGGCGGATTTTACAGCGAAGATCCGCTCAATATTACTGCGTTGCCGGCGTTTCTGAGAAACGACGATCTGACCGACTGGCTCTTCACCTATCAGTTGATGAGCCCTGAGGCTTACAGCTATTCGCTCAAACGATTTAACGAATCGGGCTCGGAGATCTGGCTGATGACGGCGTTATCAAAAGCTACCAAAGCCTCGAGTGATGTCGACCGCCTTATCGAAGCCGGTGACCGCGTTTCAACGCTCTCGCCGGGATTTCAGACCATCGCTTATCATCGGGCTCGCCTGCTCCTCGAAAAGGGTAAGAACGCCGAAGCCAAAGCATTGATCGAGGCCGTCCTGAGCGGCGGCGACAGCATCCAGATCGGGACACGCAACAATTTCCTCGACCTCAAACGCCGGCTCGCAGCCACGCTGGACGAATTCCTGACCGATTCGCTCAAGCGGCCGTTTGCCTTCGATTTCGGCGGCGACGTCGGCACGATCGACGAACTGATCGCCCAGCAAAAGGAATACTACGATCCGGAATTCAACAAGGATGGGCGTGAGGCCTTTGAACGAGAGGTCGAAGAGCGATATAAGGACGAAAAGCTCTGGGAAGATCGCCTGATGTTCGATAGCGAGACGATCAACCTGATGAACGTTACCTTCCCGCAGTCGGTCCTGATCGACATCGAACGTTCGCCCGTTCTGCCCGACTATCTGCGGCAAAAGTTCGTGATCGCGATTTGGACACGAGCATATCTGCTCGACGACATGGCGACTTTGCTCAAGATGACGCCGGAGCTTGCTAAATATGACCCATCATTCGAGGAGCAGCTCAAGCCGGTCCTGGCCGCGACCACACAACCGGCGATGGATAAAGCCGTACTGAATTTCATTGTTAAGAACCCGGTCCTCAGCCCTTATCTCGAAGATGGACTTGGCAAGGCCGACAATGAGTTTGGCCAGTGGGATTCGAATGATTGGTGGTGCTCCTCGTATCTGGCCGACAGCGACGGCGAAACCACGGCCGAGGCACCAGTGCTTCAGCGGCCCAAATTCCTGACCGCTCAGATGAAGCTCGCCGCGACTACCGAACGCCAAAAGCTGATCGCCGCCGGCGACGCTCCGGCATTGCTCGCAAAACGCGTCCTCGCCTGGGCCAGACGCACGCCAACAGACAAGCGTGTGCCCGAGCTGCTGTACATTCTTCACGAAGCTAATGGCTGGACCAAATACGGCTGCGGAAACAGCGAGGAACTGCAGTTGGAGATATCGACGTTATTGAGAAAGGGCTATCCGAATAGCCCCTGGACGCGAAAGCTGGACGAGAATAAGGAAGAGCAGTAGGCCGTCGGCTACTGCTCCTTCTTCTTGGTTTCCTCAGCCTTGTATTTCTCGAGTTCAGTTTTGAATTCGCGGCAATTCTTGGCCATCTCAACCTTGTCGGTCTTGTTTTCCTCGACATTTGTCTTGATCGCTTCTTTGATCTTGTTGAGGACTACCGCCTTACCGGCCTTTACGATAAAGTTGTCGTCCGGGTTATTTGCCTCGGCGGTGAGCATGTCCATCACCTCATCGCATTCAGGCACGCCGATCTTCTGTTCGCCGACGGCCGTGTCGACTGCTTTGTCGGTCAGCGTTTTATTAGCTGCCTTGTTATTGCCCGGCTTCCCGCTGTCCGAAAATGGATTCAGCGAACTGCATCCGAGCACTGAAACCAAAAGCACCGCGGTCGTTAGTAATAATCCGATCTTGTTTTTCATATATTGATCTTTAATTGCCTACACTTTTACGCCTATTTGACGTCTCCGGTTCAGACTTTTTGCAGATTAGCATATTTCTCGATCAGTTTCTTTTGCCCAAAACCCGGGAAACTCACCGTCAGCTTGGTATTATCGCCCGAACCCTCGCGCCGCAGCACCAGCCCGCGGCCGTATTTCTCGTGCGTCACGTGCGTCCCCGGCACAAGCTGGCCGCCGGCACTCGGCGTCACCGGCAAGCCCTTTGCCGCAGACGACGCCGCCTTGAGATTATCGAATACCGTCGGTTTCGGCTTTGGAGTTTCAATGGGCGGTTCTGGCGTGTTCCGCACCGGTGCGGCGATGTCTTTTTTCTTAAAGAACTCCGCGATCGCGTCCACACTGTTGTAGGTCTTACCGGCGTAGATGTTCTTTGGCTTGGGTGGTTCCGCAGTGCCCTTTAGTGCATTGATCGTGGCCTTGGCGGTCACCCCCGACGTGCTGCGGGCGTATGAGAGCCACGACGAACCGTGCGACAGGTCGTCGATCAGCTCAAGCGGCATTTCGTTGAGAAACTGCGACGGCTCGGCCGCGATCTCTTCGCCGTAGATACGCCGCCGCATCGAATGCGTCACATACAGCATTTTCTCGGCACGCGTGATCGCAACGTACGCAAGTCTTCGCTCTTCTTCAAGCTCTTTCGGGTCGTTGATCGAACGCGAATGTGGAAATATGCCGTCCTCGAGCCCGACCAGAAACACGACCGGAAACTCGAGCCCCTTGGCCGAATGTACCGTCATAAGCGTCACCGGTGCTTTGCCGTCGTATTTGTCCGTGTCCGACGTCAGTGCCGCGTGGTCGATGAAATCCCGCAGCCCGTTCTCTTCCTGCCGGTCGTAGTCGACGGCGGCGTTAACGAGTTCCTCAAGGTTCTCGAGCCTAGCCGCGGCTTCGTCAGTGTTCTCCGACCTTAGCGAATTGGCGTACCCCGTGTCCTCGATCGCCGAGATGACGACGTCCGAGACCGCTTTGTCCGATTCGCTGACCTCGGTGATCTTGTTTATCAGATTCTCGACCGTCTTGCGGAACGCACGCATCGCTTCTTTTGCCCGCGGCGTAAGATTTACCGCTTGAGCGAATGCCGGATCGGTGATCGACGCGATGGTCATCCACAGCGAAGCTCCCGCCGATTTTGCCTGCCGCTGCAGTTCGTCGAGGCTCGTTTTGCCCAAGCCCCTCGCCGGCGTGTTGACGACACGCAGCAAGGCGATGTCGTCAAACGGGTTTAACGCCAGTTTCAGATACGCGATGATGTCCTTGACCTCGGCCCGCTCATAGAACGAAAATCCCCCGACGATGTTGTATTCGATCCGCAAACGCCGCAGCGACTCCTCAAAGAGACGCGACTGTGCGTTCGTGCGGTAGAGAATCGCGAGGCGTGCATTCGGGTCGCGGCGTTGATGTTCCTGTATCTTGGTCGCGACAAAGCGTGCCTCGCCGTCGCCGTCGAACGCCTGAAAGTAAAAGATGCGTTCGCCGCCCGGATTGGCGGTCCACAGCTTTTTCTTTTTCTGGTTGATATTTTTGTCGATGATCGCGTGTGCGACATCGAGTATTGTCTGCGTCGAACGATAATTTTGCTCGAGCAAGATCACCTTCGCCGTCGGAAAATGCTCCTCAAATCCGAGTATGTTGCGTATGTCCGCCTGACGAAACCCGTAGATGCTCTGGGCGTCATCGCCTACCACACAGATATTCTGCTGCTTTTCGGTCAAAAAGCTGATCAGGGCAAACTGCAACGCGTTGGTGTCCTGATATTCGTCAACGAGAATGTACTTGTACCGATCGTTGTACTTTTCGCGTGTCTCCGGCGATTTCCGCAGCAGCTTGACGGTCTTGATCAGCAGATCGTCAAAATCCAGTGCGTTGGCCGTATTGAGCCGTTCGTCGTACATCCTAAAGACCTTCGCCATCGCCGTACGCTTTTCATCGCCGTACTCGATCTTCGACGAGAACATATCCGAATCTTCGCCGCGGTTCTTGCCCGAGCTGATGGCGTTGCGGACGACACGTGGTGCGATCTGCTTTTCGTCGAGCCCTAGGTCCTTGATGCACGCCTTGACGACCTTGAGCGAATCGTCGGTGTCATAGATCGTGAACGATTTATTATAGCCCTCCTCAAGCTTTTCGATATCCTGCCGCAAAATGCGTACGCACAGGCTGTGAAACGTCGATATGAGTGGTGCCGACTGCAGCCTTTCGCCCTTCAGCAGTTCCTCGACACGCGAACGCATTTCACCGGCAGCTTTGTTTGTAAATGTCACCGCCAGAATATTGTGCGGCGGCACCTGCTTTTCGGCAATAAGGTAAGCGATCCGGACCGTGATGACACGCGTTTTGCCCGAACCGGCACCAGCCAGAATGAGCAAAGGGCCGTCCGTCGCACGTACGGCCTCGATCTGTTGTGGGTTTAGCGAATTGAATATATCCATCTGTTTGCCGGGATCCCGGCAGCATTCCAATAGGGTCGGCCTATTTTACAAGTGATTGAACTTCTTTGAATTTTTCGTGTTTCGAGTCTCGCATTAGCTCGAAGAGTGCCATCTCGACCGTTGAGGTCACGACGCCGCTCAAACGCATTTTTTCGAGGCCGGCGAGTTTGTCTTGCTCAGATCTCGAACCGACCGCGTCGGTCAGCAGATGAACGCTGTAGCCCGCGGCAATCAGGTCGTGTGCGGTTTGATTGACGCAAACGTGCGTCTCGATGCCGCACAGGACTATCTGCGAGCGTCCAAGCTCGGCAAGACGGCCCGCGAACTGCTCCGAACCGAAGGCACTGAACGTCGATTTTTCGAAGATCTCCGCACCGTCATCCACCGACAGCAATATCTCTTCCGCCGTTCGCCCGAGGCCGCGCGGATATTGCTCCGTGATCAGAACCGGCAACCCGAGCGTCTGGAAACCGTCAATCGCTGTCACCGTCCGCATCACGACGCTAGTAAACTCCGGGATGGCATCGCGAAACGCTTCCTGAATGTCGATCACGGCGAGCACGGCATTGCGGCTGTCGAGTGTGTTTGGGTGCGGCATAGCTTATTTGTCGTCAGCCTTTTCAGCCTGTGCGGCACGGTCTGCGAGCTTTTTCAACCGTTGCTCTTCCCTTTCACGCATCTCTTTTTTATACGTTTTGATAAAGAAATAGACCGCCACGACGCAGATGATCATGATCAAGACCATCATTGCAGCAATGAAATAAAACTCAGCTCGGCCGGCTCCTGGCATAGTCCAAGTTTAGTGGTCGGCACCCTAAGATTCAAGTTGGATTTCGTTTACGTGGCAGCGGACGAAGATCGCAGCCAATCGTGCGTTAATGCGGCGGGTCGTCGAGCGGAACCAGATGCTCTTCCAGCTTCGTCTCATCTTCGTTGAGGAACTTTTTACGGTAAGTTTCGGGCAATGTGCGGACCTTCTTGTCCTGATCTGTGACCAGGTGGAGCGTCTCGCCTTCGGCGATCATCGTCTCATCCGAGGCACGATAGATCTGATAGATAAACCGCAGGCTGCGGCTTCGTACCTCGCCGACCTTCAGGCGTATCGTTAAAATATCTTCGTAATATGCGGGGGATTTGTGTCGGCAGTAGGTTTCGGCGACGACCATCAGGGCATTGTCGGTCTCTTCCATTTCCTTGTAGGAAAAGCCCCGTGCGCGGCACAGGTCACTCCGGCCAACCTCAAACCAGACTAGATAGTTCGAGTGGTGAACTATACCCATCTGATCCGTCTCGGCGTAACGAACCCTGATCTCAGTCTCGTGCCAGCCGTCCATAACAGTTGTCGGTGGTCAGTGGTCGGTGGCCAGTTTCAGCGTTCTTGTTTGACCACCGACCACCGACAACTGGCCACTGTAAAAATTGGCTGGGAGACAGGGATTCGAACCCCGATAGGCAGATCCAGAGACTGCAGTCCTACCATTAGACGATCTCCCAGCGTAACTAATAATTTACGTGTCCACCCCTCGGATTGTCAAACCCCTTTGCGTATCTCCTTGCGTATAGGCAAAATAGAGGTTTATGTCGCTGGATAAGGAGATACTGAATAACCGCCAGGCCTACCACGAGTATTTTATACTCGATAAGTACGAGGCCGGTGCCGTCCTGCTCGGGACCGAGGTCAAGAGCATTATGGCGGGGCGTATTCAGCTCAAGGAATCGTACGTTCAGATCAAGGACGGCGAGGTCTGGCTGTTTGGTTCGCACATCTCGCACTACTCGCACGGCAACATCAATAACCACGACGTTCTGCGGCCGCGCAAGTTGCTGCTCCACCGCGGCGAGATCGCAAAACTTGAGAAAGAGACCACGCAAAAAGGTATGACGCTCGTCATCACGAGCATCTACTGGAAGAACGGCCGTATCAAGTTTGAGATCGGCGTCGCCAAGGGTAAAAAACTCTACGACAAACGCGAGACCGAGATGCGTAAGACCATCGACAAAGAAACGCGGCAAGAGTTGAAAGAAAAGCTCAGATAAGTTATAGATATTACAAGGTTTTTGCTTATTTAACAGTTACTTATAGAGGTGTAGATGAAGCTCCAGGGAATTTCCACAAACTTTACAGAAGCCAACGTTGACGCGTTGGCCGTTGCGGTCTTTAAGGGTGAAAAGACGACCGCCGGTGTCCTCAAAGATCTTGATAAGGTGTGCGGCGGACTGATCGCCGCGGTTATCAAGAACGAAGAGTTTAAGGGCGACAAGGGCGAGACCGCTCTGCTCCGCTTTGCGGCCAAGGGTACGGTGAAGGCGAGCCGCCTGCTGCTCGTCGGCGTTGGCGAAAAGGTTGACTACAGAGCCTGTGACGTTGCCGGAGTTTCAGGCACGGCGACACGCTTTTTGCGTTCACGTAACGTCAAGACATTCGCCCTGCTGCCCCGTGCCGAAGCCGCAGCCGTCGAGGTTGCCCAGTACGCCTCACAGGGCTTTGTGACGAGCCAGTTCGAGCTCGACAAATACAAGACCAAAGACAAGAACGAAAAGGCCGTCACGGGCTTTACGGTCTGCATCGACGACGCCAAACCGGCCGAACTCAAGAACGGTATCGCACGCGGCCAGGCGATCGGCGAATCGATGAACTTTACCCGCGATCTTGCCAATGAGCCGCCGAATATCCTCCATCCGACCGAGATGGCCAAGCGTGCTCAGGCAATGGCAAAGGAAACCGGACTCAAATGCGAGATCCTCGACGAGGCCAAGATGACCAAGCTCGGTATGGGCTCGCTCATGAGCGTCTCGATCGGTTCGGAACAGCCGGCTAAGATGATCGTTCTGCGATACACGCCTGCTAAGAGCACCGCCAAAAAAGGCGAAATGCTCGCACTCGTCGGCAAGGGCATCACCTTTGACACGGGCGGCATCTCGCTCAAACCCGGCGAAGGCATGGACGCGATGAAATACGACATGTCGGGCGGTGCGACCGTTCTCGGTACGATGCGTGCGATCGCCCTGCTCAAACCGTCGATCCCCGTTATCGGTATCGTCGCCGCAGTCGAGAATATGCCCGACGGCAAAGCGTCACGCCCGAGCGACGTCGTCACCGCCATGAACGGCAAGACGATCGAGATACTCAATACCGACGCCGAAGGCCGTCTCATCCTCGCCGATGCCGTCGCTTACGCCGAAAAGCTCGGTGCCACACGCATCGTCGATATGGCGACGCTCACAGGTGCCGTTATCATCGCTCTCGGTGACCAGAATACGGGCATCATGGGCAACGATCAGGGCCTCGTGGACGAGATCATCGCTTGCGGCAAAGAGACCGGCGAAGGGTTTTGGCAGCTTCCTGTCAGCCCCGAGTACAGCAAGCAGATCCGCTCGGACATCGCCGATATCAAGAACATCGGCCCCCGCGGCAAAGCCGGCACGATCATGGGAGCCGTCTTTATTCAGGAATTTGTCGACAAAGCCAAATGGGCCCACCTCGACATCGCCGGCACCGCCTGGCTCGACAGTGCAAAATCGCACCAGTCCAAAGGCCCAACCGCCGTCGCCGTCCGTTCGCTGCTCACCCTCGTCGAAAAGTCGCAGTAGATCGATACTACGGCCTCTCATGCGGGCAATTTAAATAGTGAGCAAATCAAAGGCTGCCTGAATAAGGTAGCCTTTCCCTTTGGTATGGTCGAACGCCGGCCGCGTCGCCTTCTAAAGAGTGTTAGAATTCCAACTAGAAGCCCGAGGCTGCAGCGTGACGAGGATGTGAAGCGATGTGCGAACTTATGAGAATGATTCTAGCAGTATTGGTTTTTGCGATAGTCTTTTCTTCTTGCGCCAAAACGCAAGATATGAGCGTAGTTGTTCCGATGGTTGAGCCAACACCGCTTTCTATCGTCAACAAAGTGATTGCTCCCGATTGGCCGCCCGCAACACCAGAAAACTGCAAGCCAAAGCGAGGATGGTGCGAGGGCACATATCGTGGACTAACGGCCGGACAATCAACGTTTGCGGACATGGTTCGCATCTTGGGGCAACCGTCTTCATCAGGACCGGCGGAAGACGATCCGAAGTCTTTATGGAATGACTATGGGAAAATCAGCGGCGAGGTTGCGGGTAGGCTTGCCATCATCACCGATAAGAGCACGAAAAAGATCGTGTGGATCTCCATCGCACCGGATGAAATGACAAAGCAGCAGGTTATCGAACTATTCGGTCCTGACTTTCAGGAAATGGGTTACAGTTTTTGCACCAGCACCGCGGACGAAACTTCACTCCCAATTTATGAAGATAAAGACTCAACGCAACTCAGAAACATTGAGTATCGCTCCCGGGGAATATCAATTTCGGTGGGCTTTCGTGATCAAGTGACTGATATTCTATTTGTTTCTGAGCCTGCCGGCCTTGCGAGTAGGAAAGAATGTAAAGCTGCACTTAGGTAACAGTGACGGAAAAGTCGTTGACAGTATCCCACATTCGGGTGCTGTCAACGACATTTTTCTGACTACTGACTACGCCGGCCGCGTCGCCATCTAAAGAGTGTTAGAATCCCAAGTAGAAGCCCGAGGCTGCAGCGTGACGTGGATGTGAGCGGACGCGAGCAGTGCACAAATCCGCACGTTAGTAAGGTCGGAACACTCGACCGAATATTCGGCCTCTTCGAACAGCGCGCAAGCGTTTCAGGTGATTGGTGCATCGAACCCGATTAAAGAGAGAGGATTTAGTGAAACGACTAATTGCCCACAACATTTCCTACAGACTCATCGCCGTATTGTGTTTTGTTCTCGGTGTTGTCGGGCTCAATCTGTGGCAGACGGAGACGGAAATACCTCCGTCACGAATCTTGGTTAAACCTCTATTCAAGCTGAATACGACCGAAGCGCTTAATCCGTCGGGATATGATTTCGGCGGTTACGTGGAAGAGTGTTCCTTTAGCGATCAACCAAAACAGTGTGACGCCCTAAGGGAAAAGGCCCGTCAGTTTCTCCTCAAGGCATGGAACGAGAAGCGAAGGGCTTATATAGTCGTCGATTACTTTTGCATCGATTGTTCGCCGACGGACAGCATCTTTGTTGAACCGGATTCGAATGGGATTTGGCATTTGGTAATTAAAAGGCATCCAGATGTTCGAGGGTATCCTACTGCTGCGTCAGCTTTGGAAGGGAAAATTGCCGTCAATGTAAGACGCCGCCGTGCAACCCGCAATGACTATGGTCACCGTGTCGGGGATTTACTTCTCGCTTTTATCGATAAGAGCGGAGAAGAAGTCGGCGCATTCTAATTGAAACATCGTTGACAGTATCCCACATTCGGATACTATCAACGACATTTTTCTGACTACTGCCTACGCCGGCCGCGTCGCCGTCTCGCGGAGCCGCTCGTTGGGCTGTCGGCTTTTATGAGTTGCCACTAGCTTCAGCTAGTGGACAGCCTGGTAAAAAAGTTCCGGGCTTTAGTCGAATATCCTTGTGCTCGGGAGATTCGGCTAAAGCCATGAATTACTGTAAACCGGCACCACTAGCTGAAGCTAGTGGCAATTTATAGCGATCCTGCAAAACGTTACATCTTTCGGCTACCGCAAAGGACGGTTGATCTATGCCCCATTTGCAGAACGGCGACGGCTTCACACCAAAGGATCCCGCGTGAGCGGGCGACATGCCGCATCTCACAACCAACACCCGCCACCACAGTTGACACTGATGATACAATAGTTGTTACAGGATATGATCTTTGACAACTAAACCGAACAGGACGATACACGATGTTCCGGAAGGCCGAAAAAATTTGAAAAATCGGTGGGACAGTGGGACAGTTGGCCTAAATCCAGCAATCAGAACGTTTAGCCTGTCCCAACGAACCTAGTTTATCTGTCCCAGACACGTAAAGCGTTGACAGAACAAATGTTAATAACGATTCGCATTATTAAAGATTCCTACTTAGTGGGAAATAGTCGGAAATAGTGGGAAAGAGTAGGAAAATGACGAATTTCGAATGTCGAATAACGAATCAGGAGAGACTCTCCGCAGCCGCTTCAATGCGACCGAAAAGCCAACTAAAGTTGGAACTCAAAACTCTCTCCGGTCTCTGCGGGCAGCCGATTTTACCGCAAAGTCCGCAAAGGTAAACGCAAAGACCGCAAAGAAGACAGCAAGGTAAAAAGTAAAAAGCCAATGTCGGGCTGGCAGACTTGGGACTTCTGAGATTTGGGGATTGGGACCCAACCGGTTCCCGACTTCCAAGACTTTCACGACTTTCCCGACCTACCTGACTTTCCGCTTTCGCTGGTTTCGGCGGCTATCTTGTTGACACAAAACCCACAATCTTGTCTAATCCTTTTATCACGAACGCCGGTTAGAAAATATGCAGCGAAATGTAGCGAATTTGCTATTAGTATTGTCGATACTTTTCGTCATTACTGCGTGCGTCTGCCGTTCGGACCGCGACCAGGAACCGGCACCGGCGGCTTCGGAAAAACCGGTTGCAAATACACGCACCGAGGCACCGGCGACGAGCGGTTCTTCGAAAAAGGACGAAGGCGACTTCATCGTCGAGCAAGATGCGGTCAGCGACCCGAAATATGTCGATATCGACCGTCAGGTTCGCAATGAGAAGCTGCTCCAAAAGGCGGCTGACCGGCTCAACAAGGCGTTGATACTGCCTCAGGACATCTATCTGCGAACCAAGGTATGCGGCGAAAAGAACGCCTTTTACGAGGCTGACAGCAGTTCGGTCACTGTTTGCTACGAGCTGATGGATCATTTTTACGGCGTCTTTCGCAGCGACGGCCTCTCGGACGAAAAGGCCTACGCCAAGATGTTTGATGCTGTCCGGTTCGTCTTTCTGCACGAGATCGGGCACGCTCTGATCGACACCTACAGCCTGCCCGTCGCCGGCAACGAAGAAGATGCGGCGGACCGCTGTTCGGCGTACATCAATCTTGAGGAGCTTGGCGAAGAAGGCGTCCGTGCCGTTTTTGCCGCGGCCGAGGCTTTCGCGATCGAATCGAAACGCGGCGGAGGCAGCCGCCAGCGTGACCTGGCCGACGAGCATATGCTGCAGGAACAGCGTTTCTACAATTCGCTATGCATGATCTACGGATCGAATTCGACCAAGTACGAAAAGATCCTGACCGAGGGGTTTCTGCCGAAAGAGCGTGCCATCCGCTGCGAGACCGAGTATTCCCGCACGCGGCAAAGTTGGATCGAACTGCTCAAACCGTGGCGTAAGGACTAACGATGAAAAGACTTATCAACAACTTTCTTTTTGGCAGAAACTCATTGATGAGCGGCCTGCTTGCACTGATGATGGTCGCCTCTGTCGCTCTCGGGTGTACATGCAACAAGGACTTTGATCTTGGCAACATCGGCAAGAGCGATTCGGGCAACACCGCGACCGGCGATAAAACATCGGGCGATTCGGTGCCGAGCGACGCGGTAGTCGAGGGCCTAGTCAAAGAAACGACGGCTCAGTTTGCCGAGGCGATAAACGGTGAGGATTTTAAGGACCTTTACGCCGCTGCGTCTTCGGATTTCCGCAGCACGTACACGCTCGAACAGACCAAAGAGGCCTTTAAGTCATACATTAACAAGAAATCGTTTGTCGTCCCTATCCTCAAAAAGGTCAAGGATTCGGACGCCGACTTTACCTCACCGCCGTCGGTCCGCACCGAAAAGGGCCTCAAGATCCTGATGGCGAACGGCAAGTTCCCCACCAAGCCATACGCCGTTCGGTTCGATTACGAATACGTTATGCGTGGCGGCGAGTGGAAGCTGCTCAAGCTTGTTATCAATATTCCGTAGCTACACTGAAAAAGGAGACTATAATGAAACGAAACCTAACAACCTCAATAATTGCTCTCTGTGCCCTGTTGGCTATTGGCCTTGCATGCGGCGGCAGCCCTAAGGCTGAGGATGAGAAAGATGCCGGCCCGGAATTTGTAGGCACTTGGACAGCGACTGACGGCTCATTCATCACAATTCGTTCCGACGCCAGCGCCGACTACAAGATCGGCTCGACAACGGTCAATGGCGGCGTCGCCAAGGTAAGCGAAAAAGAAAAGACCCTTAGGGTCGCCCTCCTCGGAATGGGTTCGCCGATGAAGATCGACAAAGCACCCGCGAACGGCGAGATGACGCTCGATGGCATCGTGTATAAAAAATCCGGCGGCTCGTCGACAAGTTCGTCATCTAATGCAAAGCCCGAGATTCCCTCGAAAGAGAAATTGCAGACACTCGTGAAAACCTCGTTTCTCGAGTTCGGCGATGCCGTTCAATCAGAAGATTTCACAGATTTTCATAAAAAAGTAGCGAAGCCGTGGCGTGATTCGTCGACTCCCGAGAAATTGAACGAGGCATTCAAGGCCTTTATCGATAAGAAAGCGAACTACGATTTCAAGCGTGTCATCTCGCCGCTTGATGCTACTTTCTCGCCCGAGCCTCGAATCGAAAAGGTTCGAGATCTCGACGCATTGATCGTCAGGGGCAGCTATGACACCAAGCCGATCACCAATTTCGAATTCAAATACACCATGGACGATGGCTCGTGGAAACTCATTGGCATCAACGTCCAGGTCGGCGGCGAGTTATAAAATTTGTTTCAATTTTTCAAAGGTGCGGCGTTTCCGTCGCGCCTTTGATTTTGCCGCCACAGACCGATAAACTATCTCTTTATGAAAATTCACGAATATCAAGGCAAAGCCATCCTCAAACAGTATGGGGTTCCCGTCCCCCGCGGCATCGTCGCACGGACACCTGACGAAGCCGAAGCGGCGGCAAAAGAACTCGGCACCGACGTCTGCGTAGTCAAGGCTCAGATCCACGCGGGCGGACGCGGCAAAGGCGGCGGCGTCAAGCTCGCCAAATCGCCGGCCGAGGCTAAAGAGATCGCCTCGCAGATCCTCGGGATGCAGCTCGTCACACATCAGACCGGCCCGGAAGGTCAGAAGGTTCAGACGTTGCTGATCGAAGAGGGCTTGCCCATTGACAGAGAATTTTATCTCGGCATCACGCTCGACCGCATTACCGGACGCAACGTCTTTATGGCGTCCTCGGCCGGCGGCATGGACATCGAAAAGGTTGCCGAAGAGACGCCAGAACTGATCCTCAAGGAAACGATCGACCCGGCCGTCGGGCTTCGCGGATTTCAGGCTCGCAAGCTGGCGTTCGGCCTCGGTATCCCGAACGAACTGATCGGCCAGGCGACAAAATTCATGCTTTCGCTCTACGATGCGTACGAAAAGATCGACGCTTCCCTCGTCGAGATCAATCCGTTCCTGCTGACCAAAGACAACCGACTGATCGCACTCGACGCCAAGGTGACCTTTGACGATAACGCAATGTACCGGCACAAGGATTTTATCGAGCTCCGCGACCTTGCCGAAGAAGAGCCGCTCGAGATCGAGGCGTCAAACCACGACCTCAATTACATCAAGCTCGACGGCAATATCGGCTGTATGGTCAACGGTGCGGGCCTCGCAATGGCGACGATGGATATCATCAAGCTGGCTGGCGGTGAACCTGCCAACTTCCTGGACGTCGGCGGCGGTGCCTCGCAGGAGCGCGTCGAACAGGCATTCAAGATCTTGCTTGCCGACAAGAACGTCAAGGCGGTATTGATCAACATCTTCGGCGGCATTGTCCGTTGTGATATGGTCGCTAACGGAGTCGTCGCAGCCGCTAAGAATCTCGGTGTCTCGATCCCGATCGTCGCCCGTCTCGAGGGCACCAATGTCGAAGAGGGCCGCCGCGTGCTGGCCGAATCGAACATCGGCATCATTACTGCCCAGGGTATGAATGACGCGGCAGTTAAGGTTGTCGCCGCAGCCGGCTAGATCATCGGCCGTGATAACGCATAATTAGCACGGGCCGAGGAACATCGGTTCGTGCTTTTTTTATTTACCGGTATCATCCGATCTCACCCGACGGATATTTACCGCAAAGCAACCAATGTACACCCACGCACCATCCTTTAGTCTGAAACGGCAGAGACTTTCTAAGTCAAGGACATTTAAGACAATGCGAAAACAGATAATTTCCCTATTGATACTCGTGTGCTCGATCTCGGCTCAGGCTCAGGTCCGTGGTGTACGCCGCCCCGCGGCACAGACCGCACCGGCAATAACCAGCAACGGAAATGGCATCGATAAATTGCCGATCCGGCGCGTCATTCTCTACTCGAACGGCGTCGCCTACGTCGAACGCCGCGGTATCGTTTCGGGCAACGCCGAGGTCAATCTGTCGTTCAAGCAATCGCAGGTCGACGACGTGCTCAAATCAATGGTCGTACTAGACCTCGGCCAGGGCAAGATCGGTGCGGTAAGCTACAATTCATCGGCGCCGATCTCATCGCGGATGGCCGAGATACCATTTTCGGTCGATGCAGTTTCGGGAGACGGCGGCGGCATTTCGGCCGTTTTGTCGCAGCTCCAGGGAGCCAAGGTCCTCGTTGCATCGACTAAGGGAACTGCAACCGGTTCGATCCTGACTGTCGAGCGAAAACAGATCCGAACCGACAAAGAAACACAGATGACCAGCGTGCTCGTCATCGCATCAGAGAGCGGCGAAATATCGAGCTTTGACCTTGCCGACGTCCGCAGCGTCAAGCTGCTTGAAGACGGCACACGCCGCGACATCAGCGAGTTCGCCAACGCCACCGCGTCCGCCCGCCGTCTCGACGCCAAGACCATCACGGTCACAAGCACCGGCACCGGCCAGCGTGAAATGGTCGTTAGCTATATCATCGCCGCACCGATCTGGAAAACAACCTACCGCGTTGTACTCGATCAGGAAGGCAAGCCTTTTTTTCAGGGCTGGGCGATCGTCGATAACGTCAGTGAGGAAGATTGGCTGAACGTGCAGCTCTCGCTCGTATCCGGTTCGCCGATCTCGTTCATCCAACAGCTTCAAAAGCCCTTTTACCGATATCGTCCCGTAGTCCCGACCCCATCGGACCTGCAACTGCAGCCGCAGATCTACGAGCCTCAGAGCGGATCCGGAAGCGGCAGTGGCAGCGGTAGTGGCGGTTCGACTATCTCGTCGCAGAAAAGCGATTTGTTACCAAAGGGTGTGGATTTTACGAGCACCCTGAAGACTGTTCCCGGAACGAGGGCCGAAGGTCTGGCCGGTGGTTTCTCCGTAGATGGAGCAAGCGGCTCATCCAATACATTTACCGTCGATGGGCAGGAGGTTTCGAACTTCAGAACAGGAACTCTCAATTCCAACAACGCCGTTGTAACGGGGGATCTTAGGGAAACTCGTGTGAGCGACGCCCTGACCGGGAACAGTTCCGGCGTGACCGCGGCGGCCTCAGGCGAGGAGATCGGCGACCTTTTTGAATACCGCATCGAACAACCCGTTACGGTCATGCGTGACCGTTCAGCATTGATCCCGATCGTCCAGACCAAGATGGACGGCGAACGGGTCGCAGTCTATAATGAATCGGTCCGAATGGACCGCCCGTACAGCGGCGTTCTGCTCAAAAACCTGACCAATCTTACACTCGAGAGCGGCAGCCTTACGGTCATTGACGGCAACGCATACGCCGGCGAAGCCCTGATGGAGCGCCTGAAACCGAAAGAACAACGGCTGATATCGTTCGCACTAGATCTCGGCACCCACGTTCGCGTCCGCCAGACCGGTGACCGCGAACCGGCCAAGTTGGTCAAAGCCGTTAATGGTGTCTTGCAAGTTCATTATTTCCGTGCGGAGCAAAAAACATACGAGATATCCAACCAGACAGACCGGCCCAAAGTGCTCTATATCGAGTACCTGAAACGCGACGATTGGGAACTCTCGGACGATACGCCAAAGCCCGAATATACGACCCAAAAGTACTATCGTTTTCGCGTCGAACTCGCCCCGCTCGAGGAAAAGCAACTCAAAATATCGGTTCGTCAGCCGCTGATGGATACGTACCAGCTTTCGTCGCTGTCCAAGACCGATCTCTCACTGTTCGTATCGCGTCGATATATTAATGAATCGACACGGGCTCGGCTTGAAAAACTGATCGATCTCCGAACGAAGATCGCCGAGATCGACAACAAACTCGAGAATTTTGACGATGAGGTCGAAAAGATCGAAGCTGATCAGAAACGCCTGCGTGAGAACATCGAGGCACTATCAAAGACCGCCGAGGCCAAGGTCTTGATCGCCAGGTATATCGCCAAAGCCGGCGAACAGGAAACACGATTGGAGGAGATGGAGAAAGAGCGGCGTGACCTTACCGGTCAAAAAGAACAGCTCACCCGAGAACTCGCCACCGAGATCCGGGCATTTGAGATCCAGTGATAATGGCCCGCGAAACACACGAATCAGCCCCCTTAAAAATAGGCTGATTCATACGTTTCGCGGACACTTAGAATTAAACCTTGATGTATATGTTCTTTCGGTAAAACAGCCACATCAGGAAAAGCCATAGGAGGATAAATGAGATCGCGTACATGAGCGAAGCATCGACAGGCTGGGCGACTGACATAAAGACGCTGTCGAATATCCATTTTTGGACCGCCACCGGCTGGCCGTCGGCGCCGGTCACCCGATAGGCTCCGATCATTCGGGCAAAGATGCCGGAGAATACAAAGAGAGCCAAGGCGTTCATGCCGAAGATGACAAACGGCTTTGCCCACGCTTTGTAGCCCTTGATGTCGATAAGCCAGTAGCAAGAACCGAGACAGAGCAACGCGAGGCCCGACGTCACCAGGACATAAGAACTTGTCCAAAGTGCCTTGTTCATTGGGAAATAACTGTTCCAGATGTAACCCACGGCGAGAAGCATAACGCCGAAGAAAAACATACCGCTAACACGGTTTAGTGATGAGTAAACAGTGACAAGCGACTGGTTGTCCGTCTCGTCACCTGTACTTTGTTTCTTGTCACGATGCGTTAGCCAGGTACCCGTCAACACGCCCGAAATGGTCGTCGCGATCGCCGGTATCGTTGATAGAATCCCCTCGGGATCAAAGACCTTTGCCGAACGCCAGATGTGATTTTCAGTAATGATCGTTCGGTCGAGCCAGGCCGCGAGATTACAGGCCTTATCGTCAATCGTCGTGACCTCGCATCCGGGTACCGGAATAACGGTCATGATAAGCCAGTAACCGAGCAGAAGAAATCCGGCTATGCCAAGTTGCTGTTTCCAGGATGTGTGAAGAAAGATGATCGAAACGATCAAATAGCAGACTGCGATTCGCTGCAGCACGCCGGGTATACGCATCGTACTGAAATTGTATGGAACAACATTGTAACCGCCAAGATTGAGGCCAATGATTCCGACCACGCTTAATCCAAGTAATACGCCGGCGACCTTGAAATTTCTGAGCAGCAGAAACAAAAGCCCGCCGGTCATCGCCAGCCAGATTAGCATTTTCAGGCTGTCAGGTGCATCGGTCGCGGTAAATTGAAAGAACGGTATTGCGGACATCGACAGCCCGAGGGCAAATATCATCAGGGCACGCGAGACGATCTTGTAATAGACCTTGCCGGTCACGCCCTCTTCAATGCGTTTTCCCAGAGCTATCGGGATGGCGGTGCCGACAATGAAGAGAAAGAACGGAAATATCCAATCCGTCGGTGTCAGGCCGTGCCAGGAGGCGTGTTCGAGCGGATCGTAAATATGCGACCACGTGCCGGGATTATTGACCAGCACCATCCCGGCGATCGTCATTCCGCGGAAAACGTCAAGAGAGATCAGACGGTTGTTTGCCTCGCTCATATGCTCTTTTTAGCCGAAAAGAAGTATTTGCGGCAGATTAACGCAGGTGGCGTAAGAAAAACAAGGAAAGCAACTTCTTTTCTTATCGTGGGCCAATGATAGTCACCAACCCATTCGATCGCGGAGGCTCGTAATATGGGCCGTATGATGCAAACTATGCCAGGCATATAGAGCGAGCGCACCTTCGAGCGGCCAGTTCCCTGTCTCGGGATGCACGAACTCGAGGCGGAAATGTTCATCCGTCATCGATTCGAGCAGGGCTGCCCAACGGGTATGGATCGCATCGAGCATTTGGAGCGAGACTTCGACCGGCAACTTGCTGTCGGCAAGTTCCGCCCAACGCTCTTCATAATATGGCCTGATCGTAGGCGGTGTGTCTTCGGTCAACGCGAGCTTGAATCGGGTTAACGAATTTGAATGGCTGTCCGCCAGATGATGAACGGTCTGCCGCAGTGTCCAGCCATCGGGACGGTATGGCGTATCAAGTTGCTCGTCGTTAAGCCCCGCGACGGAAGCCGCCACTTTGGCGGGAAGACCTTTGACAATCTGAATTCTAATAGCACGGGCCGCAGGCGATACTTCGTAATTGCGGTCAAATTCTCCGATCGGAAAGCGTTGATCTGTGCTCATAAATCCTCCTGTAGGCAGTTTCGAGTTCCAAACATGCGGAACCCGAAACTAACCTCCATAGTAGTTTTCAAACCTGGTGAACTCCTTCAAGAATGCGAGCCGCACAGTTCCGGTCGGGCCGTTACGTTGTTTGGCGATGATCAGTTCTGCCAATCCTTGGTTTTCCTCAGTTTGTTTGTAATAGTCCTCGCGGTAGATAAACGCCACGACGTCGGCGTCTTGCTCGATACTTCCGGATTCGCGAAGATCGGACATCAGAGGTTTGGGCGGGCTTCGGGCCTCAGGGGCACGGGAAAGCTGTGAAAGTGCCACGACAGGCACATCAAGCTCTTTTGCCAGAGCCTTAAGCTCACGCGAGATCTGCGAAACTTCTTGCTGACGCGACTCGGTACGCTTGCCTCCCGACATTAGCTGGAGGTAATCCACAACGATCAGGTCGATCTGCTTTTGTTCCGCGGCAAGACGGCGGCACTTTGCTCGCATTTCGAGCACCGAGATGCCCGGCGTATCGTCGATGAATATCCTTGCATCTGACAGCGTCCCGATCGAATGGCCGAGGCGTTCCCATTCGTTGGTCATCAGGTGACCGGTACGGAAACGATGGGCATTGATCCGAGCCTCGGACGCAAGCATACGCGTTACAAGCTGTTCCTTGGACATTTCAAGCGAGAACACGGCAACTACGGCGTTTGAATGCAGTGCCGCGTTCTGTGCGAGCGTTAGGCAAAGTGCCGTCTTTCCCATCGATGGACGGGCCGCAACTATAACCAGGTCGGTTCGCTGCAGTCCTGAAGTGATCTCGTCGAGTTCGGTAAAACCGGTCGATAATCCTGTGATTCCCGTTGCAGCCCCGGCAGCGTATTCGCGAACTCTTGTTAATACACGTTCCGCAACTGGTGCGATGCGTGAAAAACTCTGCCGAGTTCTCGCCTCGGCAAGTGCGAATATTTGTTGCTCCGCGTGGTCGAGGATCGCCTCGGCATCATCTTCTTCGGCAAGTGCTTCGCTTGTGATCGAGTTACAGGTTCGGATAAGGTTTCGCACAACGGCCTTGTCACGGACAACCTTGATATACTCCTCAACGTTCGAAAAATGCGGCAAACCGAATGTCAGGTTAGTGATCGTCGACGTTCCACCGATCGATTCGAGCGAGCCTTCTTTCTTAAGTTCCTCACCTATCAAGATCGGATCGATCTGCTTTTGCTTTTCAAAAAGAGCGATCATCGCCGCAAATACCCGTCGATTAAGCGGCGAATAAAAATCCTCGGGCTTCAGATGCTCGACAGCCTGAGCGATCACGGTATTGTCGAGCAATATCGCTCCCAAGATCACGCGCTCGCTGTCCTCACTGCTGGGCAGCGGCTTTTCTAAAAATTGTTCTCTTCGTGAATCAGGAAATACGCTCGCCATTGTTGAAAAATACTCCGAAAAAGACAGTAATACTTGCGGAAATAGCGTGAGGGTGCGGGCTATTCCGTAGAAAAGTTATGAATGCAAAATTGAATTTGCGACGAGTAATAATACCCTCAAACCGCAGGGCATTACAAAGAATCGGATGCGATTATTTCGAGGTGAAACTGCCAAATTTGCAACTCCAGCAAACACATAGGATTAGGCGGATTCGAAGTCCATCGCGTCCATGTCTTCGTCGGATTCCTCGGGTTGGCCAAACAGTTTAAGGAATATGAACCCTATCGTGCCCGCAGTTAGCGAGGCAAGGAGAATCGCTATTTTGGACCCAATGATCTCGACCGGATTGCTGGCAAACGCGAGATACGTAATGAATATCGACATTGTAAAACCAATGCCGCCGAGCAGGCCGGCACCAAAAATGTGCCGCCAGTTAAGGTCAAGCGGCAACCGGCAGATACCTAGCGTCACTACGACAAAACAAATCAGCGTAATACCGATCGGCTTGCCAATGACCAACCCCGCCATGATCCCTATTTCGTTCGGATTGACGAGCGTGTTGAGTGCGTCATAACCTATCACGATGCCGGTATTCGCAAGTGCAAATATGGGGAGAATTATAAAAGCGACCGGCTTATGCAGAAAATGTACTAGCCTATGCGACGGCGACTTTTCGTCGTCTTCATCTGCCGAAAATGGTATTGCAAAGCCGAGCAGTACGCCCGCGATCGTAGCATGGACGCCTGATTTCAGCATTAGGATCCACATGATCACGCCGCCAATCAGGTACGGAATCAATGATACAACCTTGAAATAGCGATTGATGATCAATAGCAGAACCCATACAAGCAGAGAACCGAAGAGATAGAGAGCAGACAGCTTAGCCGTGTAGAATACCGCAATTACGACGATAGCCCCGAGGTCATCCATTACCGCAAGTGCCGTCAGAAAGACCTTGAGCGATGCCGGGACGCGGCTGCCGACCAACGCGAGCACGCCTAGAGCGAACGCGATATCCGTCGCCATTGGAATTCCCATTCCAGCTTGGGCCGGTGTTCCGTAGTTGAAGAAAAAGTGGATCCCGGCCGGCACGCAGATCCCCCCGATTGCGGCGAATATCGGCAACATCGCATTCTTGAGATTCGAAAGCTCGCCGTTATACAGTTCGCGTTCAAGCTCGAGTCCGATCATGAGAAAAAACACCGCCATCAGGGCGTCATTTATCCAGTGTTCAACACTCATCCCGCCTATGTAGGTATGCCAAATTGCTAAATAACTTTCTCCAAAT
>JAGOBH010000002.1 GCA_017983495.1 Pyrinomonadaceae bacterium
TTCCGGCGGGAGTCGAGATGGTGATGCCGGGCGACAACATCCAGATGGAGATCACGCTGATCGCACCGATCGCCATGGAGAAAGGACTCCGCTTTGCTATCCGCGAAGGCGGCCGCACGGTAGGAGCGGGAACGGTATCCGAAATAGTTGAATAGGAATTAGTCATTAGTCCTTCGTCCTTTGTCATTTGCAAAGGACGAAGGGCAAGTGACAAAGGACGAATAAATGTTAAACGAAAAAATTCGCATCAAGTTGAAAGCTTACGATCACCGTGTACTGGATCAGTCCACACAGGAGATCGTCGATACAGCGAAAAGAACGGGAGCACGGATCGCAGGCCCGATCCCCCTACCGACCATCAAGAATAAATGGACGGTATTGCGTTCGCCCCACGTCGACAAAAAGTCACGTGAGCAGTTCGAGATCAGAACCCACAAGCGATTGATGGACATTCTGGATCCGACAGCTGAAACGGTTGATGCGCTGATGAAATTGGATCTGCCGGCCGGTGTTGATGTAGAGATCAAGGCTTTTGGTAAAAATTAGTCGAGGAAGTCTAGAGAGTCTGGAAAGTCGGGGAAGTTAGATCCTTTCAAGACTTACGAGACTTCCGAAACTGACCGGACTTACTAAGATTATGATAAGCGGAATTATTGGTAGAAAAATGGGGATGACGCAGCTCTTTGCGGAAGACGGAACGGTAACACCGGTCACCGTCATTAAAGCAGGGCCTTGCGTTGTCGTCCAAACAAAGAGTGCGGCGGGCCGCGACGGCTACAACGCCGTGCAGCTCGGCCTGGTCGAGGAAAAGCCGATCCGTCTGAAAAACGTGACTAAGCCGCTCCGCGGACACTTCGAGAAAACGGGCGGCGGTCTTCCGCCGACGCGTGTACTGAGGGAACTCCGTCTGACGGGCGAACCGGAAGCTACTATCGGTGACCAGATCAAGGTTGACGTCTTTGCTGACGGCGATCTGATCGAAGTTGTCGGCAAGTCGAAGGGACGCGGTTTCGCGGGTACCATCAAACGGCACAACTTTAAGCGTGGTCCTGAGTCGCACGGTTCGATGAACGTTCGTGCACCGGGTTCGATCGGCCAGTCGGCTTATCCGTCACGTGTTATCAAGGGAACGCGTTCGTCGGGACACATGGGCGATGCCCGCGTGACCATCAAGGGACTGACCGTTGCCAAAGTAGATATTGAGAACAACCTGCTGATGGTTCGCGGTGCTGTACCGGGACCGAATGGTGGATTGGTCATTGTAAAGAAGTCATAAGGTCGATCGGGTCTATCGCGTCTCTCGAGTCTGTATGACTCGACAGACTCACAAGACCTGGACAGACTCGAACGGAGTGAGAATATTATGCCTACCGTAAAGGTTCGCAATTTGAAGAATAAAGAGGTCGGGGAAGTAAAGCTTTCTGATGCCGTGTTCGGCGTCGAATTGAACGAAGCTTTGATCCACTCGGCTGTGATGAACTATCAGGCCAACGGCCGACAAGGAACGTCCGCGACGAAAACTCGCGGTAACGTCTCGGGTTCGGGCCGCAAGCTCTGGAAGCAGAAGGGAACGGGCCGTGCGCGTATCGCGTCGCTTCGTTCGCCCCTGTGGAAAGGCGGCGGTAACGTTCACGGACCGCAGCCACGCGACTGGTCATATCAGATGCCCAAGAAAATGCGTCGCGGTGCATTGCGTTCGGCTCTGTCAGAGCGTTTGCGTGAAGGCAACCTGATCGTCATCGACGAATTTGGCATCGCTAACCCCAAGACGAGTGAGTTTTTGGGTGTGATGGACACGCTCGGCCTGGTCGAGAACAAAAAGCGTGCGAAAACGCTGATCATCGACTCGCTGGATAACGCGAACCTGATCCTTTCGTCGCGTAACGTTCAGAAGACCAAGGTTACGAACAGCTTCGGACTGAACATCTACGACATCATCTATCACGAAAAGCTTTTGATCTCGAAAGCAGCGGTCGAAGAGCTCAGTGCTCTGCTCGATCCGAAACGTGAGAGCAAGGCAGCCGAAGAGGCCGTCGAAGTTGTCGAGGTAGTTGCGGAAGAAAAGCCGAAAGCCAAGAAGGAAGCCAAGCCGAAAGCTGAAAAGGCACCGAAAGCTGAAAAAGCTGCGAAGGATGAAGCAGCCGTTGAGGAAACTCCGGTAGTCGAGGCTCCGGCAGCAGAAACCACAGAGGAGGCGACTGAAAATGAGTAGCTTGGGAGTTTGGGACATCTTAAAGTCGCCGGTCGTTACCGAAAAGAGCGTAATTCTTAAGGAAGAATCGACCGATGAGGATAGCGGACGTAAACAGGGACAGGTTTTGACCTTCCGTGTAGACAAGAAGGCGAATAAGACCGCCATCAAAGCCGCGATCGAAGAGATCTTCAACGTCAAGGTTGCATCGGTTCGCACCGTGCAGTACGACGGCAAGGTCAAGAAGCGCGGCCGCATCGAAGGCCGCCGTGCAGGATTCAAAAAGGCCTACGTAACGCTCAGAAAGGGCGAGCCGATGGTCGATTACGCAGAAGCAATTTAGTCAATGGTCCTTAATCCTTTGTCCTTTGCTAAGGACGAAGGACAAATGACAAAGGACGAGTAATTATGGGAATCAAGAGATTAAAACCGACATCGCCGGCGAGACGTTATCAAACGTACTTGACCCGAGATGAGTTGACGAAGGGGGCAGTACCCGAGAAATCACTGCTCGAGCCGAAGAAGAAAATTTCAGGGCATAACAGCGACGGCCGTATAACGGTTCGCCGCCGCGGCGGAGGCCATAAGCGTCATTACCGCATTATCGATTTCAAACGCGATAAGGCAGGTATTCCGGGAAAGGTCGCTCAGCTCGAATACGATCCGAACCGTTCGGCTCACATCGCTCTGATCAATTACCTTGACGGTGAAAAGCGTTACATCATCGCACCGGTCGGCTTGACCGTCGGAACGATGATCCTCAGCGGCGAAGAGGCAGATATCTTGCCGGGAAACGCCCTGCCGATCAAGAACATTCCGCTCGGTACGTCGGTGCACAACATCGAGATGCGTCCCGGTAAAGGCGGACAGATGGTTCGTTCGGCCGGCGGCTTTGCTCAGATCGTCGCTAAAGAAGGCGATTTCGCACAGCTCCGTATGCCGTCTGGCGAAGTTCGTAAGGTTCCGGTCGTCTGTATGGCAACCGTCGGACAGGTCGGAAACACCGAGCACGAAAACGTCAGCTTGGGTAAAGCCGGCCGCTCGCGTTGGAAAGGACGCCGTCCGAAGGTTCGTGGTGTGGCCATGAACCCGGTCGATCACCCGCATGGTGGTGGTGAAGGTAAAACGTCAGGTGGACGTAACCCGGTAACCCCGTGGGGACAGCCGACACGCGGATACAAGACGCGACGCAATAAACGCACGACCAATATGATCGTGAAGGATAGAAGAAGGAAATAGGGTTTTGAGTTCCAGCTTTTGCTGGGCTCAGGCTGAACAGAGAGCCAGCTAAAGCTGGTACTCAAAACATAGAAAGTTATGCCACGTTCATTAAAGAAAGGACCGTTTATCGATCTTAGCGTTCAGAAGACGCTCCGCCGGATCTTAGAAGGCGGCCCGAAACCGCCGGCGATCAAGACCTGGTCACGCCGATCGACGATCACGCCCGACATGGTCGGACTGACCTTCGGCGTTCACAACGGCAAGCGTCACATTCCGGTATTTGTTACCGAGAATATGGTCGGCCACAAGCTTGGTGAGTTTTCTCCGACGCGTATGTTCAAAGGACACCCGGGGACGAAAGCCGAAAAGATGGCGAAACGTAGATAGTAGATCGTCAGATGTCACGCCCATGGCGTCAGGCACCTGACAACCAAAGAATATGGAAGCGATAGCAAAATTAAAACACCTGAAGGGCTCACCGCGAAAGGCCAGACTCGTGATCGACCTGATCCGTGGCCAGAACGTATCGAACGCCTTGTCCATTTTGAAATTTACGGACAAGCGAGCAGCCCTGCCGATCGCGAAATGCCTTAATTCGGCGATCGCGAACGCCACATACCTGGCAGAGCAGCAGAATATAGCAATCGACCCGGATGATCTCTGGGTGAATCTTTGCTATGTCGATATGGGGCCGACGAAGAATCGCCGCCGTATGCGTCCTGCACCGCAGGGCCGTGCTTACCGCGAGCAACGTCATTATTGCCACATCACGATCCAGGTCACGAGCGAAGAAAAGGCTAAGACCGAGAAACAACTGCTTGCTGAGGCCGCAAGGTCGAAGAAGCCGATGGGCAAGAAACTGGCCGCTAAGGCAGCCGGAAAGGATGCCAAGCCGGATGCGAAGGAAACCAAGAAAGCTAAGACCGAAGAGGTTGTAGAGGTTGTCGAGCCGGTGGTTGAAGAGGTAGTCGAGACGACGCCGGTCGAGACGACGCCGGTCGAGACCGTCGAAGCAGTCGAGACCGCAGCATCTGAGGCGGTCGAAGAGCCGACACCGGCGGAAGTTGTCGAAGAGGCCGAGGCCAAGAGCGACGCGGACGTTTCGGCGGCAAAGGAAGCATTGACACATACGACAGCCGAAGAGAATGCGACCAAACCGGTTGATGAGGTCATGGAAAAGACGAACGAGGACCTCGAACGACAATAGGTAGATATTTATGGGACAGAAAGTTCATCCATACGGCTTTAGAGTCGGATATAACAAAGATTGGCACTCGCACTGGTTTGCGAAACAGGATTTTGCGGAATACCTGGCTGAGGATCTCAAGCTCAAGCGTGACCTCAAGAAACGCTTCAGCGGCGGCGGAGTTTCGCACATCGATATCGAACGTGCAGCAGCCCGACTGAAGATCATCATCTACACCTCGCGTCCGGGTATCATCATCGGCCGAAAGGGTGCCGAGATCGAGAGCCTTCGTGAAGAGTTGTCGAGAAAGACCGGCCGCGAAGTGCTGGTATCGATCCAGGAGATCCGCCACCCTGAACTGAACGCTCAGCTTCAGGCAGAAAAGATAACCCAGCAGCTCGAAAAGCGTATCGCTTTCCGCCGTGCGATGAAAAAGACGATGGAAGAGTCGCAGCGTTTCGGAGCACAGGGCATCAAGGTAATGATCGCCGGCCGTTTGAACGGAGCTGAAATCGCACGTACCGAATGGTCGCTCCAGGGACGCCTGCCGCTGCACACGCTGCGTGCGGACATCGACTACGGATTTGCCGAAGCGTTGACCACATTTGGCATCATCGGCGTTAAGGTTTGGATCTATCGTGGTGAGATCCTCGATCCGAATGCCTCGATGGCACGCGGAACGACGACGGACCCGATGAACGAAGTAAAGGTCGAACGCGGAGCACGCCGTAACGACCGCGGCCCGCGACGGGACGATAGACGTTAGTGGTCAGTTGTCGGTGGTCAGTGGTCAGTGAATGACCATGCCGACGATTGTTGCACGAACGAAGATTTGACATAGATTATGGGGTGGCGGTTCGCCGTGGAAACTGTTTTCAGACCACTGACCACTGACCACCGACCACTGGAGAAGTTATGTTACAGCCGAAAAAGGTCAAGCACCGAAGAGTAATGAAGGGCCGCATGCGTGGTAAGGCTACCCGCGGCGAGCAGATCAGTTTTGGTGACTTTGGACTTAAAGCACTTGAAGCCGGTTGGATCACCGACCGACAGATCGAAGCAGCTCGTATCGCGATGACACGTCACGTCAAACGCGGAGGCAAGATCTGGATCCGGATGTTCCCCGATAAGCCGATCACCAAGAAACCGGCCGAAACCCGTATGGGTAGCGGTAAGGGTGCACCCGACCACTGGGTTGCTGTGATCAAGCCCGGACGTGTGATGTATGAGATCCAGGGTGTCGACGAAGCGTTGGCACGCGAGGCGTTTCGCCTGGCAGCTCAGAAATTGCCGATCAAAACAAAATTTGTGAGCCGTGCCGATCTCGAAGGAGGCATAGTTTAGGACCATGAAACGAAAAGAACAAATGGAGCAGCTGTCAGAGATGACCGCTGACGAACTTAAAGAGCAGGCTGACGCGTTAAAGGAATCACTTTTTCGCTTGAAGTTTCGCAAAACACTCGGTGTCGGTGAGGTCGTGAACGACATTCGCCGCGAGAAAAAGACGCTGGCGCGAGTCTATACATTACTCGGCGAGAAGGAATCAGCGGCTAAATAAGCTGGCAAGAGCTTGAGAAAATAAAATGCCAAAGAAGAAGAACGAAGAGATAGAAGAAACCACGGTCGAGACGACCGAGACGGCTGCAGCCGAAGAAACTGTGGAAACCGCGGCGGCTGAAGAAGCGGCTCCGGTCGCAGAAGAAACGGTCGAGGCGGCAGTTGAGGCAACCGCAGACGAAGCAGTAGCCGAGGTTGCTGCAGAAGCTGAGGCACCGGTCGAAGCGGCAGCAGAAGTCGTTGAGGAAGCCGCGGCTCCGGTCGTAGAGGAAAAGCCGGCGAAAGCCAAAAAGGCCGCTGCCCCAAAGGCTGCTCCGAAAGCTGCGAAGACAGAGACCGCAGAGGCGACACCGGCGAAGAAATCCGGCAAGCGTGCTGAAAAGGTCGGCATCGTTTCTTCGGACAAGATGATGAAGACGGTGACCGTTCGCGTCGACCGCCTGGTCAAGCATCCGATCTATCGCAAGTACGTCAAGAAGCGTAAGAAATTCATGGCACACGATGAAACGGGTGCCAAGATCGGCGACAAGGTGAGGATCATCGAGACCCGCCCGCTATCAGCACGAAAGCGCTGGCGTGTGGTCGAGATCATTCAGAAAGCACAGTCGTAGAGTTTTGAGTTTGAAAGGTCGGCTGAGCCGGGCGGTCATCGCCGGATAAGCTCGCCGACTTAGAACGGAGTATAAAGTTATGATTCAGATGCAGACCTCGTTAACGGTCGCAGATAATTCGGGAGCAAAGCGGGTCGTTATGATCATGCCGGTCGGTGGTTCGACCAGCAAGATCGCACGTCTCGGTGACACGATCAAAGTGACCGTGAAAGAAGCTTCGCCGGATGGCACCGCCAAAAAGGGTAAGGTTTACAACGCGGTAATCGTCCGCACGCGTAAGGAAGTTCGCCGTAAGGACGGAACTTACATTCGCTTTGACGAAAATGCAGCGGTACTCATTAAGGACGACGGTTCGCCGATCGGAACACGCGTCTTTGGACCGGTTGCCCGCGAGTTGCGTGAAAGAAATTTCATGAAGATCGTCAGCCTCGCACCGGAGGTTATATAACAAGATGAAAACGGTAAAAGTAGGTACAGTACGGAGCAAGATCAAACGCGGCGATCAGGTCGTGTTCATCGCCGGCAAAGAGTACAACCGATACGACAGTGCGGGAAACCGTCAACCGTATCGTGGTAAGGTGCTCGAGGTCGATCCCCGCAACGGTAAGGTAAAGGTCGAGGGTGCGATGATCGTCAAACGTCACCGCAAACCAGTTCCTCAGCTTAACCGCGAAGGCGGCATCAAGGAGCAGGAAGCTTGGGTTAGCATTTCCAACGTCGCGTTGATCGACCCGGAATCAGGCAAGCCGACCCGCGTTAAACTCGAAGTTCGTGACGGTAAGAAAGTTCGTGTCGCCAAAAGCGGCAAGGTGATTGCCGAAGCCGGTTCGTACAAACGCGAAGCTAAGAAAACAATCGAAGGCGACGAAGCCGCAGAATAATTTAACAATGTTTGGAAACGCTGCTTTAGAGCGATACCCAAACGATAAATCAGGAGAGGTCGAGAATGGCCAGGTTAAAAGAAAAATATAAAAGCGAGATCGCACCGGCGTTAGCCAAAGAATTCGAGATAACGAATCCGATGGCGATCCCCAAGATCGAAAAGATCGTTGTCAATATGGGCCTCGGCGAGGCAAGTGCCAATGCCAAGATCCTTGACGTTGCTACCGAGGAACTTAAGGTCGTCAGCGGCCAGAAGCCCGTCATCACCAAGGCTAAAAAGTCCATTGCGGCTTTCAAGCTCCGTCAGGGAATGGCGATCGGTACGATGGTCACACTTCGCGGCGATCGTATGTACGAATTTCTCGATCGTCTGATCTCGGTGGCTCTGCCCCGCGTTCGTGACTTTCGCGGTATCTCGGGTAAGGCGTTCGACGGCCGAGGCAACTACACGCTCGGTATTCGCGAACAGCTGATCTTCCCGGAGATCGATTTTAACAAGGTCGATAAGACCCGTGGTATGAACATCTCGATCGTTACGACCGCTGTCAATGACGATCAGGCTCGTTCGTTGCTGAAAGCAATGGGAATGCCCTTTAGACAATAGGTTTAATAAGATAATGGCAAAGATAAGCAAAGTAGTCATGAATAACCGGCGTAAGGATACGGTCAAGCTGTGGGCAGCTCGCCGTGCTGAAGCGAAGAAGATCATCAATGATCCGAAATCGACGCCCGAAGCGGTAGACGCTGCGGTCGTAAAACTTCAGAAAATGCCGCGTAACGCCAGCCCGATCCGTGTTCGCAACCGCTGTTCGCAGTCGGGACGCTCACGCGGATTCCTCAGGAAGTTTGGTGTATCGCGTATTGCCCTTCGCGAATTGGCCCTCGAAGGCCAGATCCCGGGCGTGACGAAATCGAGTTGGTAATATTTTCAAGAGTTACGCTTTAGACGGTCTTAGCAGTGGGCTTTGATGCAGTAGGGCGGAAATTCAATAGAGATAGACGGAGTAAATAGTAATGACAGATCCAATAGCCGATATGCTAACGCGGATTCGCAACGCGATCGCTGCGAATCACACACGTGTTGATATTCCGGGCTCAAAGCTTAAGCTTGAAGTTGCACGCATCCTCAAGGAAGAGGGCTATATCAATAGCTTTACGACCAAGGGCGAAGGCGTTAAGTACGTCATCCGCGTGTTCCTTCGCTACGACGCTAAAGGCGTTTCGTCGATCACGCATTTGTCGCGTGTTTCGCGTCCGGGCCGCCGTGTATATGTTGGTTCAGCCGACATTCCGCGTGTTTTGGGCGGATACGGCATCAACATCGTTTCGACATCAAAAGGATTGATGAGCGGAAAGCAGGCACGTCGCGACAAGGTCGGCGGCGAGATTTTGGCAGAAGTTTATTAAGGGAATAAGGATGAAGGCGAGGCGACGGCTGATGGCCGCACTCGTTACCCAATCCGATCAAGAATATGTCTCGAGTAGGAAAAAAACCGATCACGATCCCGACGGGCGTGAGCGTAACGATCAATGATTCGCAGTTGGAGGTCAAGGGCCCGAAAGGAACCCTGACGACCCCGGTTCCGGCAGGAGTATCTTTCAAACAGGAAGATGGCACTCTGACGGCAGAACGTGCGAGCAACGACCAGGCGGCGTTTCACGGTCTGGCACGGGCACTTGCGAATAATGCCATCGTTGGCGTGACCGAGGGCTTTACGAAGGAAATGGATATCGTCGGCGTTGGATACAAAGCCGAGATCCAGGGCAAGAAGATCAACTTCTCGCTGGGCTATTCGCATCCGATCGAGTATGCATTGCCCGACGGCATCGACGCCAAGGCCGAAAGGGTCGGTGCCAAAACGTCGATCACACAATATCAGACGACCATTACGCTGAGCGGAATCGACAAGCAGCTTCTCGGCCAGGTCGCCGCGGAACTCAATCGTTTGAGAAAGCCCGATGCTTACAAGGGCAAAGGCGTCCGTTACGCTGATAAGTTTTACAAATTGAAGCCTGGTAAGACAGGTAAATAGTAAACCGCGGATCGTGAGCGGCAGGAAAGTCCGGCTCATAGTTCGCAATAGACTAAAAATATGGCACAGAAAAGCAGAGCAGACATCCGCGATGGTGTTCACAGCCGCATTCGTAAGAAAGTTAGTGGAACGGCAGAAAGGCCGAGGCTCGCAGTATTCCGCAGTTTGAATCACATCTACGCTCAGGTGATCGATGACAGATCGGGCAAGACGCTCGCAACTGCATCGACAACTGAGAAAGCGTTGGGTACTTCGACCGGCGGTAACGTCGAGGCAGCAAAGATCGTCGGAAAAACGATCGCCGAACGGGCACAGAAAGCCGGTATCTCGACCGTCGTTTACGACCGTGGCGGATACGTCTATCATGGCCGGGTCAAGGCCCTCATTGATGCTACCCGTGAAGCGGGACTGAACAAGCACGAAGCAGCCGTAAAGGAATCACAAGAAAACAGCAATGACGAAGAATAAACAGAAAATTTCTCCGGGCGGACTCATCCTGAAGGACCAGTTGATCTCGATCAACCGTGTGACCAAGGTCGTTAAAGGCGGTAAGAACATGTCGTTCGCGGCACTGGTCGTCGTCGGTGACGAAGCCGGACACGTCGGTTTCGGTACCGGAAAGGCTAAAGAAGTTCCGAACGCGATCAAAAAGGCTGTTGAGTCAGCAAAAAATAATCTGATCCGTGTACCGCTTATCGACGGCACACTGCCGCACGAAATGATCGGCGAATACGGTGCAGGACGCGTTCTGCTCAAGCCGGCAAAAGAAGGTACGGGCGTAATCGCCGGTGGTGCCGTTCGTGCGGTGCTGCAGAGCCTTGGGGTCCACAATGTGCGCACCAAGATCCTCGGATCAAATAACGCACACAACGTGATCCGTGCGACATTCAACGGACTCCTTCGCATGAAGGACCCGATCGAGGTTGCACGTCTTCGCGGAAAGCAGGTTGAGGAATTGGTCTAAAGTTGCAGATTGTTGGCGTCATCGGGGTGTGCGGAGTTTCCGCGTCATCTGAGAACGCTGACACGAAGCAAACTTCGGGAACTATTGAGTTATGGCAAAGAAAGCAGAAATCAAAGAGGGCGGAACGATCAAGATCCAGTATTACCGGAGCATGATCGGCTATGCCAAGAAACAGAAAGAGATCGTCAAGAGCCTTGGTATCACTAAGCTCAACCAGACGGTCGAACGAATTGATTCGGCGGGAACCCGCGGCATCGTTGCCAAGGTTCCGCATTTGTTGCGGATCGTTGAATAAAGATTAGTAAATCGTCTATCGTCTAATCGTAAATAGAGAGATCAAAACCGATCCGCCGCTATTTACGATTTACGATTTTCGATTAACGAGGAAAAGCAGATGGCATTAACATTAAATAATTTACATCCGGCAAAGGGGTCGACCCATAAGAAGAAGCGCGTTGGACGCGGACCGGGCTCGGGCCTTGGCAAAACTGCTGGTAAAGGGCACAAAGGCCAGAAATCGCGTTCGGGTTACAGCAGCAAGCGCGGATTTGAAGGTGGCCAGATGCCGCTTCAGCGTCGTCTGCCGAAGCGTGGTTTCACCAACATCTTTAAGAAAGAGTGGCTTGAGATCAGCCTTGCCAAGATCGAAGAGAACTTTAAGGCAGGCGATGCGATCACGCCGGAGATGCTGCACGAACGCGGATTGATCAAAAAGGCCAAGCACGATCTGGTTATCCTCGGTACCGGCGAAGTGAGCAAAGCGTTCACCATCTCGGCCCACCGATTTACCAAAACGGCTAAAGCCAAGATCGAAGCTGCCGGCGGAACGGCTGTCGAGATCAAGAAAGTTGCCGAAGCCGCTGCTTAGTTTGCCCTTTGTCGGCCGCAGCCAGTACGATGGCGTAAGGCAATAACGACAGATCGAGGAGTTTATGGAGAAGTTTTTTGGTGCCGTTCAAAACATGTTCAAGATCCCGGAGTTGCGCAGGCGCATACTCTTTACTCTGGGACTCCTGGCTGTTTATCGTTTTGGTGCTCACGTTCAGGCACCTGGGATCAACAAGGTCCGTCTAGAGCAGGTGTGGGGCGAAGTAGCGGGAACGCTACTTGGCGTTCTCGACCTGTTTTCGGGCGGTAATTTCCGTACGATCTCGGTCTTTGCTCTCGGTGTTACGCCCTACATTACTGCGTCGATCATTATGCAGTTGATGCCGGTGCTTTCGCCTGCGATGAAAAAGATCCAGGAAGAGGGCGAGGTCGGACGCCAGAAAATGAACCAGTGGACGCGGTATTTGACCGTCGTACTATGTGCGGTTCAGACGTTTTTTGTCGCGACGTGGCTCAACCGCAACGGCATTATTGCAGACACGTGGTGGGCGACATCGATGGTCGTTATTACACTGACGACCGGAACGATCTTTGTTATGTGGCTCGGTGAACAGATCACCGAACGTGGTGTCGGAAACGGTATTTCGCTGCTTATCTTTGCAGGTATCGTCATCGGACTACCGGGCGGGATCGTTCAGATCAGCGACCGTGTCAGTGCGGGCGATGCAATGCAGACACTTGGAGTTATCTTCCTGGTGGTCGTCCTTGTCGCCCTGATCGCACTTATAGTCTATGTCGAATCGGCAAGACGTAATATTGCTATCAGTTATGCCAGCCGACGTGTTGGTAACCAGACGGTTCGCGGACAAGAGACGAGCCTTCCGCTGAAGATCAACATGGGCGGCGTTATTCCGGTCATCTTCGCTTCGTCGGTGCTGGCGATGCCGCAGACATTGTTTTCGGCTTTTCCGCCCGACCCGAACGACCCGAACTCGACCTGGAGTTCGGTGTACGCATTCATGCAGCAGTTTCATGGCGGGGATCCGTACTACGAACTGTTTTTCTTGTCGATGATCGTCCTGTTTACGTTCTTTTACATCACGATCGTTTTCAATACGGACGAAGTCGCGGATAACCTTCGGAAGCACGGCGGATTCATCGCGGGTATTCGTCCGGGTGCACCGACAGCAGATTACCTGAACGGCATCCTGACGCGTTTAACGACGGTCGGTGCTCTATACCTTGCTTTCGTGGCGTTTGCACCACAGTTACTGCTTAGCGGCTTCAAGGTCGCACGATTGCCGTTCATCGGCACGGCAGTTGATAATTTCCTGTCGGCGACTCCGGGACTCAGCTGGATACCGACAGGTTTGGGATATCAGTTTTATTTCGGCGGCACCAGTTTGCTGATCCTCGTCGGTGTGGCGATGGATACGGTATCGCAGATCGAGGCACAACTCGTAATGAGAAATTACGAGGGATTCCTCGGAGCCGGCTCGCGACTTCGCGGTAGGCGATCATAGGAATTTAAGCCACAGAGGGCACAGAGAACGCTGAGAAAGGAATAGATCCTTCTCCGTGAACTCTGTGTTCTTTGTGGCTAAAGGATTTGATGGATAAGATCATTGTTTTGATTGGGGCTCCGGGAGCCGGGAAGGGAACGCAGGCGAGGCTTCTGCAGGAGCGACTTGGAATACCGCAGATCTCGACAGGCGATATGTTTCGCGAAATGAAATCGCTGGATACGCCGCTGGCCCGAGAGGTGCAGGAGATAATGGCGTCGGGGAAACTGATATCTGACGATATCACCTACCGCATAGTTCGCGAACGAACGTCAAAGCCGGACACGGCAGGTACATACGTACTTGATGGTTATCCGAGAACGGCGGTTCAGGCTCAGCAGCTTGAGGAACTTGCGGCCGAGCAGGGTAAAGTGATCGCTGCGATCGAGGTCGACCTGCCTCGCGAGGAACTTTTCAAAAGGCTGACCGGAAGACGTAGCTGTCCGGTTTGCGGTGAGATATACAATATCTACTCTCAGCCGCCCAAGACCGAAGGTTTTTGTAATATGCATCCGGATGCGAAATTGCTCCATCGTTCGGATGACAATGAAGAAAGCGTGGTGACGCGGCTTGACACGTATCAGGCGAATACGCAACCGCTGCTCTCATATTACGAGCAGTCGGGTAGGCTGAAGAAGGTTGACGGTACCGGTGAGGTGGAAGATATTTACACCGAGCTTACAAGCCTTATCTAAGTTTTGAGATGAGTTACGGCGATACCTTCGGAAATGTCTGGCGGTATTTGTCCGGTAGAAAGATGATAATTGCGAAATCAGCAAAAGATCTGGATAAGATGCGGGCCGTTGGCGAACTGATCGCCGAGGTCCGCGAAGCCCTGCGCGGAATGGTCGCGCCGGGCGTATCTACGATGGAGCTGAATGACGCTGCCGAGAAAATGATGCGGGACGCCGGTGCGATACCGACATTTATCGGATACCACGGTTTCCCGTACGCGATCTGTGCTTCGGTCAACGACGAGATCGTTCACGGATTTTCGAAAACGACGCCGCTGAATGAGGGCGACATCGTATCTTTGGATATGGCCGCGACCTATCACGGTTTTGTCGGAGATTGTGCAATGACCTGTCCCGTGGGTGAGATCACGGACGAATTGAAGCAACTCATACGCGTGACGGAAGAGTGTCTGCAGTTTGGTATCGAGGCTTCACGCCCGAATAACCGGATCGGTGATATCGGTTGGGCGGTGCAGCAGCACGCTGAAAAATTCGGGTACGGCATCGTCCGCGATTACACGGGTCACGGCATCGGCCGTGCGATGCACGAAGCGCCGCAGATCCCGAATTATGGTCGGCCTGGCACGAAGGAAAAGATCCGTGTTGGATATTGTTTTGCGATCGAGCCGATGTTAAATCTTGGCACGCACGAAACACGTACTTTAAGTGATAAATGGACGGTCGTTACGCTTGACGGAAAACCGTCTGCACACGCGGAGCATACACTCGCAGTGACGGCGGATGGGCCTGAGATACTCACGCTGACGAAAGAACAGAAAAGGTTGCTGACAGCAAAGGCGACGGCGTGACTTGAAAAGAGTGTGCAAAACGGTTAACATTAACGGTTTGTCCAACTAGATACAGAGTTGGCTTTAGAGTGTATGTCTAAAGAGGAAGCGATCGAGGTCACGGCGACAGTGCTTGAAACCTTGCCGAACGCGATGTTCAAGGTTTCGATCGAAGGGAATCAGCACGAAGTACTGGCCCATATCTCGGGGAAAATGAGGAAGAATTTTATTCGTATCCTCCCCGGCGACAAAGTTTTAGTTGAACTTTCGCCGTATGACCTGAATCGCGGACGTATAACATATCGCTATAAGTAGCGTTGAGGAAAAGTAATGAAAGTCAGACCTTCAGTTAAAAAGATCTGTGATAAGTGCAAGATCATTCATCGTAAGGGCGTAGTTCGGGTCATTTGCGACAATCCGAAGCATAAACAGCGTCAGGGATAGTTTTTTTAGGGAGATATTATGGCTCGCGTAGCAGGAGTTGATTTACCGCCCAATAAACGGGCTCAGATTGGAATGACCTACATCTATGGTGTGGGCAAATCTCGCGCAACCGAGATTCTCGATAAGGCCGGCATCAGCATCGATGCACGGATCAAGGATCTCAGTGAGGACGAATTAAACAAGATCCGCACGATCCTCGACACCGATGGCGATATTGAGGGCGATCTCAGAAAGCGTGTCCAGATGGACATCAAGCGTCTGATGGATATCGGCTGCTATCGCGGCCTGCGTCATCGCCGCAGTCTGCCGGTTCGCGGCCAGCGTACATCGACAAATGCCCGCACCCGTAAAGGTCCGCGTAAAGCAGCTGTCGCGAAGAAGAAGGCACCAGGAAAGAAATAGTCGACAGTGGGCAGCTTGCGGTGATCATAAAAGTCACCTGCCACTGACCACGAGACATTGACCACTGATTATGGCAAAAGCACCAGCAAAGAAGACTTACAAAAAGAAAGAGAAAAAGAATATCCCATACGGGATCGTTCATATCTCGGCGTCGTTCAATAACACGCTGATCTCGATCACCGACGCCAACGGAAATTTGGTCGCACAATGTTCATCGGGAGCACGCGGTTTCCGCGGTTCGCGAAAGGGCACACCGTTTGCCGCACAGCAGGCTGCTTCAGAGGTCGCACGGAAGGCGGCCGAAGCAGGAATGCGTGAGGTCGAAGTTCGGGTCAAGGGGCCGGGCGGCGGCCGTGAATCGGCGATCCGTGCTGTTGCTCAGGCCGGGATCCGCGTAACCGCGATCCGCGACGTGACGCCCATCCCGCACAACGGATGCCGTCCGCCGAAGCGCAGACGCGTCTGATCGTTTTTGGATCTTAGTTTTGGATGCTGGGTTATCCAGTTTCCAGTAGTTTTTGATTTATCGAAAGGATGAAGGAAGGTTAGGAGCCTTTCGTAAACTTTTCCGATTAGCAGCGGTTTTGGCCGATGCATGCAGGTTTTGGGTGAATCCAAAATCCCAGATGCGAGACCCAAGATCGCCGGAGGCAAATTATGGCTAGATATAGAGATGCGGTGTGCCGTCTGTGCCGTCGCGAAGGTGGAAAGTTATTCTTAAAGGGCGACCGTTGTTACAAACCGTCGTGTGCAATTGAAAAGCGCGGAACCAATCCTCCTGGACAGCATGGTGCCGCTCGTCGCAAGATGCTCCAGGGCTACGGCGAGCAGCTTCGCGAAAAGCAGAAAGTAAAGCGTATATACTTCGTTCTCGAAAAGCAGTTTCGAAACTATTTTGAAAAGGCTCTTCGCCAGAAGGGTGTTACGGGCGAAAACCTTCTGTTCATGCTCGAACGTCGCCTCGACAACGTGGTCTACCGCTCGGGTTTTTCGACATCGCGTCGTCAGGCTCGTCAGCTGGTCAATCATGGCCACATCACCGTTAACGGCAAGAAAGTTGATATCCCTTCGTTTCAGGTCAAGGCCGGCGATGTCGTGATGGTCAAAGACAGAAGCCAGAAAAACACGCACGTCGAGGGTGCATGGCAGACGGCCGTGGGCCGCGGACGTCCGCAGTGGCTTAGTGCAGGTGCGGTTGAATTCAGCGTTTCGGTTTCTGGTTCGCCGCGGCGTGAGGATGTCGACGCAAACATCAACGAACAGTTAATCGTCGAACTTTACAGCAAGTAGCATTTACAGTTTTGGGTTTTCGGTTCCTTTACTTAGGCCAAGCGGTCTGACGCGGAACCGAAGACCCGAAACTTGAAACTTTTTAAATATATGACACAGAGTAATTGGACAGATTTCCAAATGCCGAGCCGTTTGAATGTTGAGACGGAAACACTTACGGAACGTTACGGTAAATTCTACGCAGCTCCATTCGAGCGTGGATTCGGCACAACGATCGGCAACTCGATCCGCCGTGCTCTCTTGTCTTCGATCGAAGGAGCAGCGATCACCGCCGTCAAGATCGAGGGTGTGGAGCATGAATTCTCATCGATCAAAGGCGTTGTCGAAGATGCGACCGACGTCATCCTGAATCTCAAGCAGGTTCCGGTAAAACTTCACGGAGCAGGACCGAAAACGCTGACGATCAGCAAGAAAGGTGCCGGTGAAGTGACCAGCGAAGATATCGAAGCAGACGGCGACGTTGAGATCCTCGACAAGACGATCCACATCGCGACCGTTAGCAACGGCGGTTCGATCAATATCGAAATGAGACTCAAGTCGGGCCGTGGATACGTTTCGGCTGAGGTCAATAATGACGAAGATCTCTCGGTCGGTTATATTCCGATCGATTCGGTCCATACGCCGATCAAGAAAGTTAATTACACCGTCGACCAGACGCGTCAGGGTTCGAACACCGAGTTTGACCGTTTGACGATCGAGGTTTGGTCGGATGGTTCGGTCAAGCCGGAAGATTCGATCGGCCTGGCAGCCAAGCTGGTCAAAGACCACATGGCTATCTTCATCAACTTTGAAGAAGAGGAAGAAGAGTACAAATACGAAGACATTGCCCGTCCGCCGCTCATGCGCAACGACCTGCTTGATAAGTCGGTCGACGAGCTCGAGTTGTCGGTCCGTTCGTATAACTGCCTTAAAAATGCAGATATCCGGTCGATCCGCGACCTGATCCGCCGCAGCGAAAAAGACATGCTTGGCACCAAGAATTTTGGCAAGAAATCGCTGACCGAGATCAAGGATATGCTTCACGGCATGGGACTCGATTTTGGAATGGATTTTGACGAACAGGGCAACCCGATACCGGGCTCAGGCGGGAGAGATTTGGATTAGTATTTAATTAGTTCCATATCTCAAGTCCCGAGCACCAGGCGAGCTTACTTGAGATAAGGAACATGGGGCCTGGGACTTTTGGGACTTGGGACTCTGGGACTTAAAGAAATGAGACACTTAAAAGCACATCGTAAATTAGGCCGTACGACCGAACATCGTATGTCGCTCCTTCGTAACCTGGCGACCTCGCTGATCAACGCGGACAAAGAGCACATTGTGACGACCGTTCCTAAGGCAAAGGAGCTTCGCCCGTTCATCGAAAAGGCGATCACGCTTGCCCGCAAGGCACAGGATCTGACCGGTGACGATGCCGTGCTTCGCGGAGTTCATCTTCGCCGTCAGGCGTCGGCGTTCTTTCACGCTGGAAACAGCACCTTCAAAGCGGAGCAGAGCCGTTTTCGCGGTAAAAAGGGTGAGGCGAAAGAGCCGATCGAACGTACAGCCGGCGTCAAAGCGGTCCAGCGGCTTTTCAATGAGCTCGGGGTGCGCTATAAAGACCGTAATGGTGGTTACACGCGTATCATCAAACTCGGCCGCCGCGTAGGTGACAATGCCGAGATGGCTGTCATCGAGTTGGTCGATTGTCCGCGCGAATTAGCCGCTAAAGGATAATTCACTGGAGGCTTGCCAAGATGACCGATAATCTAGCTTCGGCTAAGGCTGAGGACGATATTGTGGCTGAAAAAAAAGGCGGAAAGGCTCAAAATGTTTCGGATCCATCGTTCAATATGGACGAGTTGCAGGCTTTGGCCGCACTTGTCAACGAGCATGGATTCACGGATTTCGAGTTTGAAAACGAAAATATCCGCGTACGCCTGAGTAAGATGGTGGCGGCTCCGGCTGCTCATTCAGCTCCGGTTGCCTCTGTCGCGGCACCTGTCGCTCCGGTGGCCGATGCGGCTCCGGCCGCAGCACTGGTCGATGAGGATGCGGGCCTGCACAAGATCACTTCGCCGATCGTCGGAACATTTTATCGTTCACCGGGCCCTGACAAAGACTCATATGTTTCCGAAGGCAGCAAGGTTGGCCCGGAAACGACGGTGTGTATCGTCGAGGCAATGAAGTTGATGAACGAGATCCAGGCCGAAGTTTCGGGCGAGGTCGTCAAGATATATGTCGAGAACGGGCAACCGGTCGAATACGGGCAGGCATTGTTTGGAATAAGGAAATAAGAAAGTTAGCCACTAATTACACGAATATCACGAATTGCCGGGAGATCTTTTTATTCGTGACATTTATGTAATTTGTGGCTAAAACTTTTCTGTTTATGCGTGAGATCAAGAAGATATTGATCGCCAATCGCGGCGAGATAGCATGCCGGATCATCTGGACGTGTAAGGAAATGGGCATCAAGACAGTTGCCGTCCATTCCGAAGCTGACCGGGATGCTCTGCATGTTCGTTTTGCTGACGAAGCGATCTGCATCGGGCCGGCGGCGTCCGCCGAAAGTTATCTCAACATACCGGCGATCATCAGTGCCGCTGAGATCACCAACGTCGACGCGATCCACCCCGGATATGGCTTTTTGGCCGAATCCGCGACCTTTGCCAAGATCTGCGAAGACTGCAACATCAAATTTATCGGCCCGCGGCCCGACGTGATCGCGATGATGGGTGACAAGGTCGAGGCCCGGCGCACGATGATGGCAGCCGGGGTGCCGATCCTGCCTGGCAGTCCGGATCCGATCGAATCTACCGAAGAGGCTCGCAAGATCGCTCTCGAGATCGGTTTTCCGCTGATCATTAAGGCAGCTGCCGGCGGCGGCGGACGCGGTATGCGCATCGTTCGCGAAGAGAGCGAATTGCACGGCAGCCTCGAACTCGCTCAGACCGAAGCTCTGAACGCGTTCAAGAACGGTGCAGTTTATATTGAGAGATATATTGAACGCCCGCGTCACATTGAGATCCAGGTGCTGGCTGACGAGCATGGAAATGTGATCCATCTCGGCGAACGCGAGTGCACGATCCAGCGTCGGCATCAGAAACTGCTTGAAGAAGCTCCGTCTCCGGCTATTTCCCGGGAATTACGTGATCAGATGGGAGCCGTCGCCGTTAAGGCGTGTCAAGAGATCGGTTATTCGAGTGCGGGCACGTTTGAATTTTTGCTCGACGAGGACGGCAGTTTCTATTTCATGGAGATGAATACGCGTATTCAGGTCGAGCATCCCGTGACCGAGATGGTCACTCTTGCCGATATCGTACGCAATCAGATCCGCATTGCCACCGGCGAAGAGGTCGGCTATACGCAGGACGAGGTCCAGATCGTCGGCCACTCGATCGAGTGCCGTATTAACGCGGAGGATCCGGTCAAGTTTACGCCGAGTCCGGGAAAGATCACGGCATTCAACATTCCCGGCGGCCCCGGCGTTCGAGTCGATACGGCCGTGTATCCAGGGTATGTCGTGCCGCCTTACTACGATTCGATGATCGCCAAACTGATCGTCCATGCGCGGACACGCGAACTGGCGATAGCACGTATGCAGAGAGCATTGGAAATGATGGTCGTCGAGGGAATCAAGACGACGATACCGCTCCATCAGGCGATAATGGCGGACGAAAAGTTTCGCAAGGGCGAATTTTCAACGAAGTTCATGGAGGAGTTCAAGTACTAACGGTGCGTTGCCGTTAAAGCTTGGGCATGTTAGATTTATTAGAACGATTAGAAATAGTTGTTAGGGAAATAAAACTAAATTTTCGCGGTTACCGCTTTTAATTAGCGGAGTTACTGCGAGCAAAAGGAGAGGCTGATACAGCAAGACATATGTCGACAGTTAAAGAAGTAAAAGAACAAATTGTAGGTGACTACAAGACGCATGCATCGGACACGGGTTCGTCGCATGTGCAGATCGCGTTGCTTTCGCAGCGTATTACCGAGCTTACCGCTCATTTCAAGATCCACAAGAAGGACAACAATTCGCGACGCGGCTTGCTGATATTGGTCTCGCGACGCAGAAAGTTGCTTGATTATCTCAAACGCCGCGACATCGAGGCGTACCACGATATCATCAAGAAACTTGGATTACGTCGGTAATAGTTGTAAGTCGGGTGTGTACGGCGAGTCGAGAGAGCGTTTGTCCTCTCGATACAATGGACGCACCTGGCTAAGGATCGGGCCGCTTCGGGTCCAAACAGACATTAGGTCTTCGCGAAGAATTTGACGGTGGTTGCTGAACGTGACAGCACTCTACGCCACCGGACAAAACGAAGGCCAACGATAAAACCAGTAGTTGTTCAAAGACGAAAGGGCTTCACGGCACAGTTCCTTTCGTCTTTGTTTTTTTGAGGAATAGATAATGACAAGTAAAAAATATTTGAACGAATCGATCAAGCTCGGTACCCGGGATCTGATCGTCGAAACTGGCAAGGTAGCCAAGCAGGCCGATGGTTCGGTCGTGATTCGTTATGGCGATACGATGCTGCTCGTTGCAGCGGTATCGGCTCGTACAGCCAGAGAAGGGCTGGACTTTTTTCCGCTCACGGTCGAATACCGTGAAAACTCTTTTGCCGCCGGCCGCATTCCGGGAAACTATTTCCGTCGCGAAGGCCGACCGAGCGAAAAGGAAATTTTGACATGCCGCATGATCGACCGTCCAGTGCGACCGCTTTTCGCCGACGGTTATCGATTTGAAACGCAGATCGTCGCTTCGGTCATTTCGGCTGATGATGAAAATGATCCGGATGTGATCGCCATTACAGGTGCGTCGTGTGCGTTGTATCTGTCGGACATACCGTTCAATAACCCGATCGCGGGCGTACGTATCGGTTTGATCGACGGCAAGTACATTATTAATCCGACGTACGACGAACGACGTGAGTCGGAACTCAATCTGATCGTTGCCGGTACGGAAGAAGCGATCTGCATGGTCGAATGCGAGGCCGAAGAGGTCGATGAAAAGATCATGGTCGAGGCACTGATGCTGGCTCACCGTGAGATCAATCGCCTTTGCTTGTGGCAGAAAGAACTGGGCAAGGCCCTGAACATCGCCAAGCGTGAATTTAGCGTTCCGGAACTCGATGAGCATATCGTTGCTGATGTTGAAAAGACCTGGACGGACAAACTCCGTAAAGCTCTTGATTCGACCGGACGAGAAAAGATCGAGGTCTATGCCGGGCTCGATGCACTCAAGAAAGAGGTTGTTGAAAGCTATCCTGAGGACGATCCGGGTGCACGTGCTACCGCGGGTAAGGCATTTGGCAAGCTCAAGGAAAAGATCTTCAGAGAGGACATGCTGCTGAACAAGCGTCGCCCTGATGGACGACGATTCTCAGAGATCCGCCCTATCAACTGCGAAGTTGGTTGGCTGCCGCGTGTCCACGGATCGGCCCTTTTCACCCGCGGTGAAACCCAGGCGATCGTGACCACGACGCTTGGCACAAAGATGGACGGCCAGTTCATGGACGATCTCGAAAAGGGGACTATCGACCGTCGATTCATGCTGCACTATAATTTCCCGCCCTATTCGGTCGGTGAAACCGGTAGATTTGGCAGTACTTCGCGACGTGAAACGGGACACGGCAATCTTGCCCGACGTGCGATCATGTCGGTCCTGCCGGACGATGCTGATTTTCCGTACACGATCCGGATCGTTTCGGACATTACCGAATCAAACGGATCTTCGTCAATGGCGTCGGTATGCGGCGGTATCTTGAGCCTGATGGACGCCGGTGTTCCGATCAAGAAGCCGGTCGCAGGTGTTGCGATGGGCCTCGTTATGGAAGGCAATCGTTACGCGATCCTTTCGGATATTGCCGGAGCCGAAGATCATTACGGCGACATGGACTTCAAGGTCACCGGTACCGAGGACGGAATTACCGCTCTGCAGATGGACATCAAGATCGGCGGTATTAATGCCATGATCTTGCAGGAAGCTCTGGAGCAGGCCAAAAAGGGCCGTATGCATATTTTGGAGATCATGGCCCAGGCCCTCGCTGAGCCGCGTGAAGAGCTGTCGGAGTTTGCACCGCGTATCATCACGCTGATGATCAACCCGGACAAGATCCGCGACGTTATCGGACCGGGCGGCAAGATGATCCGTTCGATCACCGAAGAAACCGGTGCGAAGATCGACATCTCGGACGATGGTACGATCCTGATCGCAACGTCTGATGGCGAAGCTGCACAGCTCGCGATCGCCCGCATCAAGGCTCTGACGGCAGAAGCTGAGATCGGCGAGACCTACATGGGTACGGTTTCACGCATAGTCGATTTTGGTGCGTTTGTCGAGATCATGCCGGGGCTTGACGGCCTGCTGCATATCTCTGAGATATCAGATCGCCGCGTGCGCGACGTTCGTGATGAACTTAAGGAAGGCCAGCAGATCATGGTCAAATGTATCGGGAAGGAAGGCAATAAGATCAAGCTGTCGCGAAAAGCGATCCTTGCCGCTGAAAAAACCGAGGACGCTCCTGAAGAGGAATAGTCTTAAACTCCCGAATTTGGGAAGTCTGGGCCGGTTATCACTATCTTGTGATAACCGGTTTTTTATTTTTGAACCGGAAGATTAACCCAAACAAAAAAAGAAAAAAATGGAAATGTGACCGTATTGAGCCTGTTTTCCTGTTGAATTAACAGAAATACTGGGCTTTTTGGTGCCGGTAATGGAAAATTAACGACAATATACGTGCATTTGCCTGCCGTTTTTGGTATATTTTCCGGACTGCCCCAAAAAATCAATTCACACTGAGAGTGCCAACCGATCTGTGAAAGTGTATTTCGTACGCTACAGGTATCGTTTGTTTAGGTTACAAAGATGAAGAATATCAATCTCAGAGTTGTGATGTCGGCCTTGTGTCTGATGTCGCTGACGGCGTCATTCGTAAGGGTTGAGGCTGGGCCGGTAAGGTTTGACCAAGTCGTTCAGATCATCAATCCCAATCCAGCGAAAGCCGACTCCAGCAGCTTTACGCGGATCCGTATCGCTAACTACTATGACGGAATCTTGGTAGGGGACGACGATGACGACAAAAAGAAAGCACCGTCACCGCAGGATCGCCGGGTGATCACCGAAACCCGAACGGACATTGTTAACGACGACGTGTGTGACTGCGTTGAGGATGAAAAGATAAGCAAGTTCCCCAAGTGGGCATTGCTAGGACTGGCAGCGATCCCGGTCGCGTTGATCCTGATCAAACGTAAAAAGGATACGCCGACGCCGACGCCGACAACAATTACTCCGACGTCAGAGACACCGACGCCCACGCCGCCGCCACCGCCGCCACCACCGACAGTCACACCCACGCCGACGGTAACACCGACGCCGACACCACCTGAACCGGTTCCGGAACCGATCACGATCTTGCTCTTCGGTACGGGATTGGCATCTATCGGCCTGGCAGCTCGCCGACGATTAGGCAAGAAGGGCAAAGGCGAGGAAAAAGAAGAGAAGTAGATCGACCGACTACGGTGCCGTAGCTGACGATGGGGGCGGCACTTATTCGGTAATGGGCGGCTGACGGCGTATTGTGAAGGGTTAATTGAATGCCCTTGCCGTCTATCAGAGGAAATGAAAATGCGTGCAATTAGATTTAACTTTTTGATGATCGTGGGACTTGTCCTTACGTTTGGTGTTTCGTCGGCCATGGCAATGGGTGATGATAGCGGAAAAAAGCGTCCGAAGGACATGGGAACCCTGAGCATCCGTACAACGGAAGAGGCATATCCGGTCCGCATCAACGGCGTCGAACGGGGAATGACTGGCGTCGGCAAAGGTGCCGAGTACTTTCTTACGCCCGGTTTTCATACGGTTGAAGTGATGGGGCCGAATGGAAAGGTCTGGAAACAGCAGATCGAGATCCGCCGAGGCCAAAAAAACTGCGTCTGCTTGAAGATCGTGCGGGAGACTATCTCACGTCCGTGCCCGTACAATTTCGCACTCGACGGGCCTGGACGCATCAACGAAGGCGATCTGGTCACCTATGCCGCTATCAACTCGGGAACGACTCCGATCCCGATCAAATATGCGTGGACGGTTGCAAATGGCGTAGTTAAGAGTGGATTGGGAACACCGACGATCACGGTCGATTCGACCGGAATGGGCGGGAAGACGATCAATGCAGTACTCGATGTCAATGACGATGTATATGACAACAAATGCCGCCAAGTGATCGCGGTCCCGACCGATGTGATCCCGCCGAACATCGTTGTGCCGAAGGCATTTATTTGTGACGAATTCGAATCGCGTTCGGCGGATGATGACAAGGCCCGTTTCGATAACTGTGCCATCCAGGTTCAGAATATGCCGGAAGGACAGCTTCACATTTTCATTTATCCGGGTACTGATCGCGTTAGTACGACCCGTAACACCTATGAACGGCTGTCCAAGCGAATGCTCGACTACATGGTCAAGGACCTGCGTGTCGATCCAAAACGCATTACTTTGATAAAGGCTTCGAACCGCGCTAAGACGACCTATCAAATGTGGATAGTCCCGGCCGGAGCCGAATTGCCGAAGATGCAATAGCTCTATGGTGAGGGAACTAGAATCAAGGACGAGTCTTCGGGCTCGTCTTTTTTTAGTTTACAGAACCGTGAGAATATTCGACCGCGATGTGTAAAAATCCACGTTACCGTAACTGTTTATTGTCATTCGGTCTTGAAAAAGCTACGGATGCTGAGCCAACGCAGCGGCATATGGTTTGCGATATAGAAATGTAGGTTGGGATACTCACCTCTTTAAAACGGCAAGGTCTGGACTCGAACGGAGGGCAAAGGCATGCGAACGATACTTAGTGGCCTCGGATTAGTCTTGGTTTTGGTCGGAGCAGTAGCCGCACAGGTCAATGCTCCATCGGTTTTTACCTACACGTTTGGGCAGGGCAACGGAGAGGGTAAAAGTGCAGCATCCAAATTGGAAAACCAGATCGGCATCGGCTTGTTGAATCAGTTTCCTTGTGTAGATCAGATGGATTTTGATTCTGCTGTTTCAATCCTGGATCTTGAAAGAAAGCGCCAACTGCTTACTGGTGAGCCTAACGACGATCTTCTGCAGAATATAGCATCATCGATCGGGGCGACGTATTTGATCGTGATAAAAACGATACCGATGGGCGACGGTAAGACTTTCATTTCGATCAAGGTATTAGACACCAGGACCGGAAGGGCGGTCGCCAACCGGGTCGGCGATCCGGCCAGCGGCAACGCTTTGCTCGATGTTGTCAATTCACTTACGAACCAGATATTGCAGGACCTTGCCAGTCTGTTGAAGGGGCGGTGTACGCCGCGTTGGTCTGGAACGATCACCCTTGAATATAAGTACGAAACCAAAGAAGAAAAGACCGAAACATTCCCGGGCGGAGACAAGAGCAAGAACACGCGAAGCTATATTTCGTTATGGCGAACAGAGAATTTTATACACGCGATGTTGAATTCCCGCGAGGGTGAGGACCCTAATAGAGCAAAAGCAGTGGTTGTGCACCGATTTACGCATCGGGATGAACATATTGTCAACGAAAATGAAGCTGCGTGGTGCCGGCCAAAGGCAGGAAATTCGTTTTGGAAAAGGCTGAGCAACAGGCAATCCGATATCGGTGACGAACAGGGGGAAGCTAGGTCGAACGAAACGGTTTGGGTCAATATTGATAAAACCAATGGAACATTTACGATCTCAGTCAAGTATCCCGCGGTCACTACCACGTCCCACAGAGAGATCACGGCTACCGGAATAGCGTGCTTTGATGCCAAGCCTTCTTCCGCAATTTCAAATGGCGAAGGGAGCCCTGAAAGCGGGGCATATACGATAGAAGGGATCGAAAAGATCAGTGGGGAGATCGATCCCAAAAATCCGGACGTACTTGTTGGACACAAGACCACCGGAGATAAGACGAGCGGAATTCATACAGTCACATGGAATCTGAGGCTACTGAAACCGAAGTCTTCGAGATAGGGCGCGTATGGCATTAGCAAAGGCCTAAAGTCTCAGGCGTTTCAGTTCGAGCGACAAACCGTCTGCCATGGAAATCTCCCATGCGGTTTTTGCTGTACGTGCGGCAGGTTGTAAAATCAAATCTTCACAAGATTTTCGCAACAAATATGGCTGCACCAAACATCGAAACCATCGTCTCGCTCTCCAAGCGCCGCGGATTTGTGTATCCCGCCTCCGACATCTACGGCGGGCTTGGCTCGTCGTGGGATTACGGGCCACTTGGGGTCGAACTCGCGAATAACATCAAACAGAGTTGGTGGCGTTGGGCCGTTTACGAACGGGACGATGTCGAGGGAGTCGATTCGTCGATCATTCAGAACCGCAGCGTGTGGAAATACAGCGGTCACGAAGACACTTTCAGCGATCCGCTTGTCGATTGCCGCGACTGCAAGACGCGGCTGCGGGAAGACAAGCTTGATCGCAACGATGTAGGCAAGCCCGTCTGCTCGAACTGCGGTTCGACAAACCTGACGGAATCGCGTGCTTTCAATCTGATGTTCAAGACAACGGTCGGGGCCGCGTCGGATGACGACGATCCGATGGCCCTTGCATACCTGAGGCCTGAAACGGCGCAAGGCATTTTTATCAATTTCAAAAATGTGCTCGATACATCACGACGTAAGTTGCCGTTCGGCATTGCACAGATCGGTAAGGCATTTCGCAATGAAGTTACTCCAGGAAACTTCATTTTCCGCACCCGCGAGTTTGAGCAAATGGAGATCGAGTATTTTTGCCGCCCCGAGGATGCGCCCCGAATTCATCAGGAATGGATCGACGCGTACGATGAGTGGCTGGATTCTCTCGGTATTTCCCGCGAGAATATCGTTCATTACGAACAGACGAAAAAGGAACTCGCTCACTACAGCGATCGAACGGTCGATTTTCTTTACCGCTTTTTCCCTGAGCGTGAAGATGAGGAAAAGCAGTTCGACGAGTTGCTGGGCATCGCTAACCGAACGGATTACGACCTTCGCGTTCATTCTAAAAAGCCAGAAGATGCGGACGGCAAACGCATAAATCCGGATTCGACCGAGGATCTTTCGTATTTCGATCCGCAGACGAATGAGCGGTTTTATCCCTACTGCATCGAGCCTTCGATTGGCGTAAACCGGACACTGCTCGCCGTTTTGATGGACGCTTACACTGAGAGAACGAACGACAAAGGCGAGGTCCGTGTCATTCTAAAGCTCAAGCCGTCGCTCGCCCCGATAAAGGTCGCGGTGCTACCGCTCGCGAAAAACAATGAGGGCATCGTCACGCTTGCCAAGCAACTAAAACGACACCTGCAGCCATCGATGCGTGCTGTTTACGACGACACAGGCGGCATTGGAAAGCTTTACGCAAGACAGGATGAGGTTGGTACGCCGTTCTGCGTGACGGTCGATCACGAGTCGCTTGAGGACAATGCTGTTACCGTACGCGACCGTGATACGTGGGAGCAGGAACGAGTTAGCATTGCCGAGTTAAGGGAATATCTGCTAAAACGGCTTCATTAAATGAAAGTCGACGGACTGTTCGATTCAAAACTCTTGCGATTTGGCGTCTCATTGGCGGCGGTGCTCTTAGCGACTGTTGGGTTGATGACCATGGCCGGTCACGTCAACCTGATCACTGTTTCGCTCACTTTATTGCTCGTTGTTCTAACCACCGCAACGTTCTTTGGTCGTAACCCTGCATTGCTCGCTTCGTTTGTCGCGATGCTTTGTTTCAACTATTACTTCATCCCACCAGTCGGCACATGGCACATATCGGAATCGCAGAACCTGGTGGCATGGGCGGCGTTTACGTTGACGGCGATCATTGCGGGTGAACTTTCGGCCTATGCCAGACGACGGGCCCGTGAGGCTGAACGACTTTACGAAGAGCTCCAAAGGGCCTTCCAAGACGCAACCGAGGCGGCGGCACTCAAGCAAAGCGAGAAATTGAAATCGGCACTGCTTGATGCTGTTACTCATGATCTGAGGACACCTTTGACCTCGATCAAGGCCTCCGTAACCACGCTTCTCGACAGTGAAGGCGGGCACCGGACGATCGAACTCAGCAGCGAAGGCCGAGCCGAATTTCTGGACATCATTAACGAAGAGACGGACCGTCTGAACGGGTTTATCGAGAGCATGGTGCAGCTTGCTCGTGTTGAGGCCGGAGCGTCAGGGACGCCGGTTGCGTTTGCAAATGTTGAGGAGATCATTACCATTGCACTGGAGCGTGCAGAAATGATCGCAGCCGGTCACCATCTGACGGTCAATGTAGAAAAAGAACTGCCGATGATTCGGGTCAACGCACGGGCGATCGCCGAGGTCGTCTATAATTTGATCGAGAATGCGGCGAAGTATTCGCAGCCTGAAACGACGATCACTATAACTGCCGTCCAGCAAGGCAATAGCGTGCTTGTGTCGGTCGCGGACGAAGGAATAGGTATCCCGCCGGAGATGAGGGAAAAGGTCCTGGAAAAATTCGTTCGACTTGACAGTGGGCACTCGGACGGACTTGGACTTGGCCTGGCGATCGCACGCGGTATTGTCGAAGCTCAGAACGGTAAGATCAAGATCGACTCGGGTGAGAATGAAATTGGGACAAAGGTGACGTTGTGGCTGCCGATCGGAGAAGAATGAGCGAACCCAAGAAAGTACTAGTCGTGGATGATGAATCACAGATCACTCGGGTCTTGCGGCACAGCCTTGCCGCACACCGCTACGATGTCCGTACCGCCGCGGATGGCCTGTCTGCACTTGAGACATTTCGAGATTGGCACCCGGACCTGATAATAACGGATCTTCAGATGCCGGAGATGGACGGGATCGAACTCTGTCGCGAAATCAGAAAACTCTCAACACTGCCGATCATTGTTCTCTCGGTCAAAGGGGAAGAGAGGACGAAAGTTGCCGCTCTCGACGCCGGTGCAGACGACTATGTCTTAAAGCCGTTTGGGATCGACGAACTCTTGGCACGTGTGCGGGCCGCACTTCGTCGAACGCCCGAGCAGCCGGCGGAAAAAACGTCAAAATATGAAGACGGCGATTTTATGATCGACCCTTCGACCCGTGAGGTGGTGGTAAAAGGCGAGTCGGTACATCTGACGCCAAAGGAGTTTGACCTTCTGATATTCCTCTTTCAGAACCGAAATAGGGTGGTCACGCATCGGGCGATCCTTACGGCTGTATGGGGCGGCAATTTTACCGAGCAAACTGAATATCTGCGGGTTTTCGTTGGGCAGCTTCGCAAAAAGGTGGAAAAAGATCCATCACAGCCGCGCTATCTGCGCACGGAACCTTGGGTTGGATACCGATTCGATCCCTTCGGCTAACCGCCAACGTGGACGCTCGGCCGCAATTCGGGATCGGGCTCTGCCTGTCTCAGTATCTCTCGGGTCACCGGAGCGGTATCGCCTTCGCCGAATAGAATGTATCGGATCATGTACTTGATCGGGTTCCCCTCGCTCCAACCAAAATAAACGTGCGGTGTCTTGGCGGTCATGTCACGTAATTTCAATAGCAAACCTGCGATCGCATTGGGCACCGCAGGTGCGTGCGTCCTGAGGATCCGGAATCCGGCTATATCTACCCCGCTAACGTATAATTTGCCGGTAAACTCCGATGCATCGCCGATCTCGATCTCGTAAAACAATATTGGATCGCTCGCCGGAATGTGGTTATCGACGCGTTTTTCGTGTTCCTTAAACCGATATTCAGTTTGGTCGCCAGACTCGCGGCGGTTTGCCACAATACGGATCTCTCCCCCGGCCATGTCCTCGATAAACTGAAGAGCGGTGGAATCAAATTCGATCTTTTGAATGCGCAGTTCGGTGGTTCGCAACACTCGCGAGACAAACGACGCGACCACGATAGCCAAAATGAAAAGCGAAGCGATCTTAATGCCATCGGGACGCTCGACGATATTGGTGATGGTCGTGTAGGCAAAAACTAGAGCGATAAAGAGATAGATCCACTTAATGCCTTGTTTACGGACCCAGGCCGAGATGGTAACCGCGATAGCCGCAGATGTCATCAGCACCAAAACGCCTGTCGCATATGCTCCGCCCTGAGCCTCGACATTTGCCTCGAAGATAACTGTGATCGCAAAGCAGATGACGGCGAAAATTATCACCAACGGCCGCGTGGCGCGTGCCCAGTTTGGGGCCATGCCGTATCGAGGCAGATATCGGGGCACGATATTTAGCAAGCCGGCCATTGCCGAGGCTCCGGCAAACCACAAGATCAGGATCGTACTGATGTCGTAGGCAGTGCCGAAGATCTCGCCGAGATACTCGTGAGCGAGGAAGGCAAGGGCACGGCCCGATGCTTTGCCGCCGTGTTCAAACTCGTGCGGCGGTATCAAGACGCTCGTGATGAAACTGCTGCAAATGAGAAAAAAGCTCATTATCAACGCAGCGGTACGGAGCAGCTTTTTCGTCTTTTCGATGCGGTTCGGATTATCGATCAGCGGCATTACGGCAACGCCGGTCTCAAAGCCGGAGAGGCCGAGAGCAAGTTTTGGAAACACCAGCAACGACAATCCGATGATCATCAGTATGCTCTGTGGTGCGCCCGTTCGCGTCGTGAAGAGTGCGTTTTTCCAATTCTCCAGCGTCGACGGATCAATATAAATGTGGTACATTCCGGAGACTATCACCACCAGATTCAGAGCTAGATAGGCAATGACCAAAACGACGGCAATACCGATCGCTTCCTTAAATCCCTTTAGAAACACTGCCGCAAGCACCGTGATCATCAGCAACGTGAAAATTATAGGATGATCGAGGGCGGGAATATTCGCTTCCACGAACGGATTATGGATCACATGCTGCGATGCGTCGGCGGCCGAAAGTGTAATGGTGATGACAAAGTCCGTGGCGACAAAACCAAGCAAAGCGAGGACGAAGAGCTTGCTTTTCCAACGCGAGAGCAAGGACTCGAGCATCGAGATCGATCCCTGTCCACGCGGGCTTTCGGTCGCTACCCGATTGTAGATAGGCAATGCTCCAAACAGCGTCAGCATTACCAGGATAAGCGTCGCGATCGGTGACAGGACGCCTGCGGCAGCGAATGCGATGCCGGGTTGATAACCCAGAGTGGAGAAATAATCGACACCCGTCAGACACATCACTTGCCACCAGGCGTGTTTTGGGTGATGTGCCTTCGCCGTAAATGCAGCGTCCGGTTGCCGGGCACCCTGCATTAGCCAATTTCTAAACCCGCCCTTCGAACTGCCATTGATCGAACTCATAAAACATAATTAAGGCACGGCCACCCGAAATGACCGCGCCTCGTTTGCTCAGATGCTGAATACTCCACACAGAACACTCATAGCTTATCTCCGTCTATGTAAAGATTCCGTAAAGAAGTCGTAAAAAAATCATAATGGAAGATCCGAACACCGGCGAAACAGCAGGCGCAAATCTTTACGAACTTTTTATGCAAGCCTTACTCATTTCTTAGCGCGCCGAGAGTAATCTCAGAACTGTCAGGCCCCAAAGAGCCTCACGGAGGACACGATGAATAGCGATGAAAAAGTTAACACGAGCAGGATCGAGGCTTCGGCCAGAGAGAATAGCCGTTCAGCATATCGACTGAGGCGCTCAATTTTGAGCCCGTTATTGTGTTCGGTGCTAGCGACAATGGGCTTATTCGGAGGCATTTCAGCACTGTTCAGCGGCCTTATTTGTGTGATCCTCCATGCCCTCGTGAACAATGACACCGCGTTTGACAGTGTCGGTACAGTATTACTCATATCAGCGATACCGATGATCCTCATTGGTTCAATATTCTTAGACGAGATCGAGAAAAGTAAATGAATAGGCCAATAGTTTGCGTGGCGATCCTGCTTGGATCTGCAATTTTTGTCAGCGCTCAACAGACGATATTTAACGTTCCAACGACCGATGTCCTCGGTCGTGGACAGGTTTATGTGGAGTTCGATGCGGCATTTAAGGTGGATAAGACCAATCAGTACGGACGGTTTTCGAGCTTTGTGCCGAGGGTCGTCGTCGGTCTTGGCGGCAATGTCGAAGTTGGGTTGAATGTGTCAGGCAATATACAGCCGGGAAGCGATTCGACAGTTCTCGTTCCAAGTGTCAAATGGAAGTTTTTCGAAAACAAGAAAAAGGATACGGCGTTGATCGCCGGGACGAATATTTATATTCCTATACGAAATCGAAGCTACACCGCCGGAACCTACTCGTACCTTGCGGTCAGCAAAACGATCAATAAGACGCGATTAACCGCCGGCGGATATGTAGCTAGCAAGAATGTTCTTGCACCGACGGCGGTTCGGACCGGGGGACTATTTGGAGTTGAACAATCGATAAATAGTAAATTCTCAATTGCTGCGGATTGGATCAGCGGCAGGCATGCGGCGGGGTATTTCACTCCGGGCGTCATTTATAAGCCGCATCCCAAAGTTACGACCTATTTTTCATACTCGATCGGAAATGACCAGGCAGCAAAGGGAAACCACTATTTCCTTTTTGAACTTGGCTACAACTTTAACTGAGAGGTAACAGGCAATGCTTGATCTTATTTTTATCGGTGTGATCGTTGGGTTTTATATTATCGCGATCATTTATATCGCAGGTTGCGGAAGGTTACGCAAAGGAGCGAAAAGCGAATGAGTTGGGAATCTGTGTTGGCGTCGGCGTGTGCCGCCGCCCTAATGATCTATTTGGTTTACGCGCTATTACGCCCTGAAAGATTTTAATGGCTATGACAATCAACGGAGTATTACAAATTATTGCGTTTATCGTCGCGATCGCACTGCTCACAAAACCGATGGGGATGTTTCTCGTGCAGGTATACGACGGCGGCAAGACCTTTCTCGACTTTGCCATTAAACCGGTTGAGAAGATGATCTATCGGTTGACCCGGGTGGATCCGGCTATAGAGATGAACTGGAAGAAATACGGCATCGCTATGTTGTTGTTCAGTCTCGTGTCGACGCTTGTTCTTTATGCGCTGCAGCGGTTTCAGTACTCTTTACCGCTCAATCCGCAGGAGATGTCGGGTCTCTCGGAGCATTTGTCCTTCAATACGGCGGTTTCGTTTGTGACCAATACAAACTGGCAATCGTACGGCGGCGAATCAACGATGAGCTATCTGACGCAAGTGGCGGGATTGGGGGTGCAGAACTTTAAGTCCGCAGCCGTCGGCATGGCCCTGGCCGCGGCATTTATCCGCGGCATTTCGCGTTTTGAGACCGATAAGCTCGGTAACTTTTGGGTCGACCTGACACGGGGAACGCTATATGTGCTGCTGCCATTCTCATTCGTTGCGGCTATTTTCTTTGTCTCCCAGGGCGTTGTCCAAAATTTCAAGCCGTATGACACGGCACAGATGATCGATGTGAGAACCATCCAGGTAGAAAAGAAGGACGCTGACGGCACGGTTGTAAAAGATGAAAAAGGCGAGAGCGTAAAGCAAGACCTTATCGTAGATGCACAGACGATCGCCCAAGGACCGGTCGCGTCGCAACTTGCGATAAAGATGCTCGGCACTAATGGCGGCGGATTTTTTAACGCCAATTCGGCACATCCTTATGAAAATCCGACTCCGTTCTCGAATTTTGTACAGATGCTGCTCATCTTTCTGATTCCCGCGGGCTTTACATACATGCTTGGCAGAATGGTCAGATCGCAGGGACATGGGTGGGCCGTATTTGGAGCGATGGCGTTACTGTTCATAGTCGGTGTTACGACGTTGTATTGGGCCGAGTCGCGGGGAAATCCACTGTATCCGACGACTGTCGATCAACAGGTTGTCGGCGGCAATTTTGAGGGAAAGGAAGTGCGGTTCGGGGTCGCGAACTCGGCACTGTTTGCGACCGTTACGACCGACGCCTCGTGCGGCGCCGTCAACTCAATGCATGACAGCTTTACGCCGATCGGCGGACTTGTGCCGCTCGTGAATATCATGCTCGGCGAGGTCATCTTTGGCGGCGTCGGCGCGGGAATGTACGGAATTCTGGTCATGATCATCCTTACGGTCTTTATCGCCGGCCTTATGGTCGGTCGCACACCGGAATATCTCGGTAAAAAGATCGAGGCTTACGATATTCAAATGGGAATGCTTTATCTACTGATCTTTCCGCTGATAATACTCGGATTGGCCGCGATCTCGGCAGTTGCGACAGAATTTGGTCTGACATCGCTTAACAATGCAGGAGCGCATGGGTTGTCCGAGATCATCTACGCGTTTACCTCGGGAACGGGCAACAACGGTTCGGCGTTCGCAGGCCTGAACGCAAACACGCTCTGGTATAACACGACGCTTGGTGTGGCGATGTTGATCGGAAGGTTCTTTATGATCATTCCGATGCTGGCGATCGCCGGAAACCTGGCGGGCAAGAAGTTGATACCGCCGAGTTTGGGGACGTTTCCGGTCAACACGGTGCTCTTTAGCGTGTTGCTTGTGAGCATTGTGATAATCGTCGGGGCACTGACGTTCTTTCCGGCGCTGAGCTTGTCGCCGATACTCGAGCATTTCCAGATGGTTAACGGGCAAACCTTTTAGTTCGTGGTTCGTTGTTGGTTGTTCGTCGCAAAAATTGCAGACGGCAACCAACCACGAATTACGAACTACGAACAAAAATAATGAAAAACGCAATTTCAATTTGGGATAAGAACATAATCCAGCAGGCGGTCGCGGGTTCGATCACGAAACTCGATCCGCGGAAAATGCTGAAGAATCCGGTGATGTTTGTGGTTGAGGCCGGAGCGACGTTTCTGACGCTGCGGATGATCGCGAATCTTATTTCGCCAACCGCCGACAGCGCTTTCGGTTTTGAGTTGCAGATAACGCTGTGGCTTTGGTTCACGGTATTGTTTGCAAACTTTGCCGAGGCAATGGCCGAAGGACGAGGCAAGGCACAGGCGGATACGCTTCGGAAATCGAGGACCGAAACGACAGCAACATTGATCGAGGCGGATGGTACGCAGCGTTCGGTCGCCGCACCGGATCTGAGGAAAGGCGACATCGTTTATGTCGTCGCGGGTGAATTCATTCCAGGTGACGGCGAGATCGTCGAAGGCGTGGCATCGGTTGACGAATCGGCCATCACGGGCGAATCAGCACCGGTGATCCGCGAATCGGGCGGTGACCGTTCGGCAGTTACGGGCGGAACACGAGTGCTGTCGGACTGGATCAAGGTGAAGATCACGTCGAATCCGGGTGAGACATTCATCGATCGGATGATCGCTCTGGTCGAAGGTGCCGCTCGGCAAAAGACACCAAATGAGATCGCACTAAATATTCTGCTTGCGGGTCTAACGATCGTCTTTCTGCTTGCCGTTGTGACGTTGCAGCCGTTTGCGATCTACTCGAACGCTCCGCAAACGATCTTTGTATTGATCTCATTATTGGTCTGCCTTATCCCAACGACGATAGGCGGGTTGCTCTCAGCGATCGGCATTGCCGGTATGGATCGCCTTATTCAGCATAATGTTTTGGCCATGAGCGGCCGCGCGGTCGAAGCGGCCGGCGATGTGAATACGCTATTGCTCGACAAAACCGGCACGATAACGCTCGGCAATCGGCAGGCGAGCGAGTTCATTCCGCTGAAGGGCATCAATGCCGAGGATTTTGCCGACGCGGCACAGCTTTCGTCGCTGGCTGACGAAACTCCGGAGGGACGTTCGATCATCGTTTATGCGAAGGAAAAGTACGGCCTTCGGGGAAGGGAAATACACGAACTTGGAGAAGGTCGGGCCGAATTTATCGCGTTCACGGCACAAACGCGAATGTCGGGGGTCAATTTTGACGGGCGTCAGATCCGCAAAGGTGCGGTTGATGCGATCGAGAAATACATATTAAGTGGTGGTCAGCAGTCGCCTGCCGAACTTCGCGAGGTCGTCGAACGCATCGCACGTGCGGGCGGGACGCCTCTTGTTGTAGCCGACAATCACAAGCCGCTTGGCGTCATTTATCTTAAAGACATCGTAAAAGGGGGCATGCGCGAGCGTTTCAATCAGCTTCGTCAGATGGGAATTAAGACCGTAATGATAACCGGAGACAATCCTCTGACGGCGGCTTCGATCGCGAACGAAGCGGGAGTTGACGATTTTCTTGCCGAGGCAACACCTGAAGATAAAATGGCGCTTATCAAACGCGAACAGGCCGAGGGCAAACTCGTCGCAATGACCGGCGACGGAACAAATGACGCTCCTGCGCTTGCTCAAGCCGACGTCGGCGTGGCGATGAATACGGGAACGCAGGCTGCTAAAGAGGCCGGAAACATGGTAGACCTCGACAGCGACCCGACCAAACTGATCGAGGTCGTCGAGATCGGCAAGCAGTTGCTGATGACACGCGGAGCATTGACCACATTTTCGATCGCGAACGATGTTGCCAAATACTTCGCGATCATTCCGGCGATGTTTGCGGCGACCTTTCCGGTGCTAGACGCACTTAATATTATGGGCCTTAAGACGCCTCAATCCGCGATTCTCTCGGCGGTCATATTCAACGCTCTGGTGATAGTTGTGTTGATTCCGTTGGCACTAAAGGGTGTCAAGTATCGGCCGATGTCGGCTTCGAAACTGCTCCAAAGGAATATCCTGATCTATGGCCTTGGCGGGATCGTGGCACCGTTTATTGGAATCAAATTGATCGACCTATTGATCACGACGTTAGGGTTAGCGTAAGGCGGAACTCAATATCTATATGAAAGACCTAATTACATCAGTATTAATGATCTTGATCTTTACCGTTTCACTGGGCATCTTTTATCCGCTCGCGGTTTGGGGTGTCGGGCAGGTTTTGTTCCCCTTTCAGGCGAATGGCTCGTTGATCGAGAAAGACGGCAAGGTCGTCGGCTCGGAATTGATCGGGCAGTCGTTCACATCGCCGGGGTATTTTCACTCGCGTCCGTCGGCGGCCGGCAATGGATATGACGCGTCGTCTTCCGGCGGTTCGAATCTCGGTCCGACGAGCCAAATGCTGATCGAGCGCATCTCGGCGGACACAAGAACCCTTGCCCATGAGAATCCGGGTGTGAATATCCCCGCCGATTTGGTCACGATGAGCGGATCCGGTCTCGATCCGCATATTTCTCCGGCGTCGGCAGAATTTCAGATTCAGCGTGTCGCCAAAGCACGTGGAATGACGACAGCACAGGTCGGCGATCTTGTAAAAAGGTTTACGCGAGGGCGCGACTTTGGATTTTGGGGCGAACCGCGCGTGAACGTGCTTTTGTTGAACCTAGCTCTTGATCGTAAAGAGTTTTGACATAGGAGGAACGAATTAAAGATGAATTCGGATGAATGCAGATAGGAAGCTAAACCAAATATAGTAAATCTGCATCCGTTTGCGTTGATCAGCGGTAGAATTGATCCAGAATATGTTTGTCGACACCGAAATTACGGAAATGCCGCACCACGAAGGTGATCGTCCGTCGCCGGAATTGCTGCTCGAGATGCTTCGCGAGAACGACCGGGCGAAGTTGCGTGTTTACATTGGTGCCGCGGCAGGTGTCGGAAAGACATATAAGATGCTCGAAGACGCTCATCAGTTGAAAGAGCAGGGCATTGACGTAGTCGTGGCAGTGGTCGAAACCCATGGCCGGGCCGAGACGGAGGATCAGATCAAGGATCTTGAGATAATTCCGCCCAAACATATCGAATATCGCGGCAACACGTTCGACGAAATGGATCTTGCCGCCGTGATCGCTCGAAAGCCGGCCGTCGCGATCGTCGACGAACTGGCCCACACCAACATCGAAGGCTCAAAGAACGAAAAGCGGTATCAAGACGTGATCGAATTGCTCGAACACGGTATATCGATCATTACTGCGGTAAATATTCAGCATATCGAATCGCTGAATGACGTGGTGACGAGTGCCACGGGTATTCAGGTGCGAGAGACGGTGCCGGATAGCTTTTTTAAGAATGCCGACGAGGTGATCGATGTTGACATTTCGATCGACACGCTGCGGACCCGTCTGCGCCAAGGAAAGATATACTCGGTCGAAAAGATCGAACAGGCGCTGAATAATTTTTTTCGAAAGGGAAATCTTGCGACGTTGCGTGAACTTGCACTACGACAGGTTGCCCAACAGCAGGCGATCCAGGACGAGGAATATCGTGAGCGCGAAGGGCTCCGACACGCTGTCATCCCTGAGAAAGTGATGGTCTGTATGGCATCCCGTGGAAGCGCAAAGAAGGTGCTCAGGACAGGTGCCCGGATCGCCGGACGGCTCGCAAATGAAGATTGGGCGGCGGTTTATGTCGAGACGCCTGATGAGGAACCGGGCCGGATACCTCCAGAAACATATGCCGCATTGCAGGAAAATATAAGGTTTGCGAAAGAGCTTGGGGCTAAGGTAGTTTGCCTGAAAGCCAGAAATGTCGCTGACGCATTGCTCGGTTACGCTCGCCACAACGGCATTACCCACGTCATCTTCGGCCAATCCGCCCGCACTCGCTGGGAGATCTTTTGGCGGGGATCTATCATTAACCGCTTTCTTGCTGAGGTCAGGGATGCCGCCGTTCACGTGATCCCGATCAAAAAGGAAGGCGAAGGCTGACTCCGCAACTAGAATAACTTAACATTTAAGTACTAATTGCAGGCGTGATACATTTGTGTGTTATGTATTTCGTGGCTGCAATTGGTATTTTGACGATCGGATTGAGCATCGTAATGATCGTGAACCCGCAGTCGTTTTCACGTGGAATTTTACGGTTTTCCGAGAAGCCGCATTTTCATGTTGCCGAGATCGCAACACGGCTGCTGTTTGGGGCTGTCTTTTTGTATTTCGCCAGTGAGACGATGCTTCCGACATTGATAAAGATCCTTGGCGGCGGATTGCTTGCGGTCGGTCTTTTTTTGATCGTGATCGGACCAAAACGCCATACGGAATTTGCCGAGAGGTCGGCGACTTTTACGGGAGTATTTCGCCCCGCCGGATTGTTCTCACTCGTGTTCGGCGTTTTTCTGATCTATATCTCATTCAACAGTTAACGTGGTTCGCATGAGCCTAAGTATGAACAACGTACCGCAAAAAGTAGCCGAACTTGCTCTTGCTGTCCGCGAAATCGGCGGTCGGGCAATGCTCGTCGGTGGATGCGTCCGTGACGAGATCATGGGCATCGCTCACAAGGACTGGGACGTTGAGGTTTATGGCATCGAACCGGGAAAGCTTCGCGAGATTCTAGATACGATCGGCGAGGTAAATGTTGTCGGCGAGGCGTTTGCGGTTTATAAGATCGGGAATGACCTGGACGTCTCGATACCGCGACGCGAGCGAAAGGTGTCGGGCGGCCATCGCGGGTTCGTGGTTGAAGGCGACCCGGAGATGTCGTTTGATGAAGCGTGTTCGCGACGGGATTTTACTGTCAATTCGATCCTCAAAGATATACTCACGGACGAGATCATTGATCCGTTCGGCGGGCAGGTCGATATTAAGCGCAAGGTGTTGCGAATGGTGTCGAGAGACACGTTTGCCGAGGACAGCCTTCGGGTACTCAGGGCGGCACAGTTTGCGGCACGGTTCGAATTTGAGATCGACGCCGAAACCGTCGCGGTTTGTCAGACGATAGATGTAACTGATCTACCGAAAGAGCGGATCCGGGGTGAACTTGAAAAGCTGTTGCTCAAGCCGCTTCGTCCTTCGATCGGTTTGAAGTGGCTATACGATCTCGGCGTCGTTCGGCAACTTTTCCCCGAAATGCAGTCGCTGGTAGGTGTCCCGCAGGAGCCTGACTGGCATCCGGAAGGTGATGTTGATGTCCACACACTGATGGTCGTCGACGAGGCCCGCAAGCTTATCGATGAGCTTGATCATCCGCGTCAGTTTACGGTAATGCTCGGAGCCCTCGCACACGACTTCGGCAAACCGCCGACGACCGAGTTCGTTGACGGACGCATTCGTTCGCGCGGCCACGACGAAGCAGGTGTCGAGCCGACGCTGTCGTTTCTCGACACGCTCGGCATACACACTCTTGATGGGTTTGACCTTCGTAAACAGATCGTCGAACTCGTCCGATATCACCTCAAACCCGGCGAATATTACAAGGCCAAATCGCCGGTCGGCGACGGAGCGTTCCGGCGGCTTGCCCGTAAGGTCGAGCCGGACCTGCTTTATCGAGTGGCGAAAGCCGACAGTCTTGGGCGAAATCCGGAATGGCTGCCGAAAGAAAAGTGGTTCGGTTCCGAAGCTCAGGAGTGGTTTATTGAAAAGGTCCGGGAACTGTCAATCGAAAAGAAAGCTCCCGAACCATTGCTGATGGGCCGTCACCTGATCGAACTCGGACTATCGCCTTCGCCGCGGTTTCGTCAGATACTCGACGCCGTTTATGAACTGCAGTTGGACAGTAAGATCGCGACGCTCGATGATGCATTACTCGAGGCGAAAAAGATGATCGCCTAAGCTGAAGAGCCCCGACGCTTTGCAGTTAATCCGCGCCCACTTCCTTTATCCTGGTCACAAATGAACACAATGAAAAAGAGGGATCGAACAAACGTCCATCCCCCTTTTCTCTTACTATTGTGATAACTAGTTCTGTTTACCTTCGAGAAACGCCTTTAGCCGACGTGATCGCGAAGGGTGACGGAGCTTTCTCAGTGCCTTGGCTTCGATCTGCCGGATACGCTCACGGGTGACGGCGAAGTGTTGGCCGACCTCTTCGAGCGTGTGTTCGGAGCCGGTGTTTCCCAAGCCGAAACGCATCTTAATAACTTTCTCCTCACGCGGCGTGAGCGTCGCGAGAACCTCGTCGGTGATCTCACGCAGATTCGAGAACGTCACGGATTCGGCCGGATTCAGGATCGAGCGGTCTTCGATAAAATCGCCGAGATGCGAATCTTCCTCTTCGCCGATCGGCGTTTCGAGCGAGATCGGTTCCTGAGCGATCTTGAGGACCTTGCGGACCTTCGAGACCGGAATGTCCATGCGTTTCGCGATCTCCTCGCTCGTCGGTTCGCGGCCCAACTCTTGAACGAGCAGGCGCGACGTGCGGATGAGCTTGTTGATCGTTTCGATCATGTGCACCGGAATGCGGATCGTGCGTGCCTGATCGGCGATCGCACGGGTGATCGCCTGTCGGATCCACCACGTCGCGTAGGTCGAGAATTTATATCCGCGACGCCATTCGAATTTGTCCACGGCCTTCATCAGGCCGATGTTGCCTTCCTGAATGAGGTCGAGGAACTGCAGGCCGCGGTTTGTGTATTTTTTGGCGATCGAAACGACGAGACGCAAGTTGGCTTCGACCAGCTCGCGTTTCGCCTTATTGGTATTGTATTCGCCAACGCTGATCGTCTTGTACGAACGCTTGATCTCGACGGTCGGAAGGTGGTACTTCTCTTCGATCACGGCAATCGCGGCCTGAGCCTCGGCGATCTTGGCGTTCAGTTCTTTCTTTTCAGCCGCAGCGGGTTTCTTTTCGAGCTTTTCCTCCGCCTTTCTGATCGCTTTCTCAGACGCCTGAATGTCAGTTACGACCTTTCGGATCGCAGCGATCATCTTCTGATTAGAGTTCTCCGTCAGATTAAGCTGTTTGATCTCCTGTGCGATCTCGAGCCGAAGACGGGCCGTCTTGCGTTTGAGCGTAAGGACCTTTTTGGATTTCTTGCCCTCGGCCTTTTTCTGCTCACTGACAAGAGAGATCCATGTTTTGAGAGCGGTGCCGAAATGCTCGCGGATATTGCCGATACCCTCGAGCGTCCAACGCATGTACTCTTCGGCCTTGTCCTCTTCGACCGAGATCTCGGCCTGCTCCGAAAACACGACCGTTTCGCGAATGCTCGCACGGCCTTCGACCAGATCGTCTCCGAGCTTGATCAAACGCTCGATCGCGATCGGCGAACGCGATATCGATTTGTGTGTCTTTATTTGGCCGCGTTCGATACGCTGTGCGATCGTTACCTCGCCTTCGCGGTTGAGCAGGGGCACGATGCCCATCTCGCGCAAATAAAGGCGAACGGGGTCGTTTGATTTATCGAGAGCACCGGCCGAAAGGTCGAGGTCGATCTCGTCCTCGTCAGCGGCCTCCTCTTCTTCTTCGTCAAGTGCGAGTGTCGTGGCACGCTCAAGCAACTGAGCATCGGTCTCAGCGACTGAGATGTTCGCCCCCTCGAGACGTTCGAGCACATCCTCGAGATCGTCCGCAGACATCATATTCTCGGGGATCTGGCGGTGGAGTTCGTCCAGGCTCAAAAATTTCTTTCGCTTGCCGAGGGCAACCAAGCGATCCATCAAATCTTCTTTCTCGTCGTAATCAGCCATAAATCGTATCTAAACTTTGATTAGATCGCCGCCAAAGTGGTTGTTCGCGATCTACTATGTAAACGCCGAAAGCGTGGGAATGGTTTCATTCACCCGGCGGGTTTAAAAAACGAAATTATATCACATTTGCACGGTTCGATGCTGCAGTTCTCGCCGTATTTTTTCTAGTTCCAGTTGTTCGTACGTCAGCTGATTAAAAAGTTCGGCGTCCCCCGCCTGCTCCGCGACGGCGGCATCGCGGCTGATCTCGAGTATCCGATTGGCGATCGCCATCTCACGGAGAGCAAAAACGCAGTTCTCAGCATCGGTCAGAACATTGTCGATCGGGTCGTCTTTTTCGCGTCTGGGCGAGCCCTTGAGGAGCTCGTGAGCAGTGTCGACCGAGCTTTCGTCGTCGCCGATGTGCTCGAGGATCGTTTCCTGCGTGATGTCCTGTTTTGCGTTATGGATCGCGACAAATGCCGCGTACAATTCACCGGTCGCGAGATCTTCATAATCGCTTGGTTCCAACTGTGTAATGATCAAATCACGCAATGCCCGGTCAAAAACGAGAAGTTCGAGCAGATGGCGTTCGGCGACGGTCGCCTTTGCTCGCGACGTGCGGGAAACACGTTGGGCAAGCGAGCGTGTGTCGTGGGCGGTGGTCTTGAGCGAAGTCCAAAGTTCGCGTCGGAGCCCGGCGTCCTCGATCTGAAAATACGTCATTGCCTGATCAAAGCTCTCACGCCGCTGGATGTTATTCGGGATCGCAGAGATCACCGGCAGAAAATCCTCGATCGCCTCCGCTTTTTGCTTGGCATTGCTGAGTTTACGGTCCTGAACCGACGCTTCGAGGGCGAAACGGAGAAACGGCGTCGCCTTTCCTCGGCTCTCGTTGTATTTGTCGACGCCATTTTCGCGAATGTAATCGTCAGGATCTTTGCCATCAGGGAGAACGAGAACCTTGATATCAAATTCCTGCGGCAATAGATGCTCAATCGCACGCCTGGCGGCTTTGATGCCGGCCGAATCGCCGTCGTAATTGATCACGACCTTCTTGGCAAAGCGGCTGAGCAGCTTGGATTGCTCAGGGGTGAATGCCGTCCCGAGACTGGCGGCGACGTTGGTGATGCCGAACTGATAAAGGGCGATCAGATCGAGATAGCCTTCGACAAGGATAGCGAATTTCTTTTTGCGGACGTCTTCTTTTGCCTGAAACAGGCCGTAAAGATGTTGCCCTTTGGTATAAGCGGCGGTCTCGGGTGAATTGAGATATTTGGGCTGATCGTCGCCCATTGCACGAGCCCCGAACGCGATGGGTTTGCCGTTAACGTCGAGCACGGGGAACATTATCCGGCCGCGAAACTTGTCGAAAACTCTTTCCTTTTCTTCATTTACGGACACAAGGCCGGATTGTTCGATGAGCTTGTCGTCAGCACCCTTTTCCCGCAAAAGCTCCAAAAGTGAGTCCCATGTGTCGGGCGAAAATCCGATGTGAAATGCCTTTTGCGTCTCTTCGGAAATGCCGCGTTTCTCGAGGTATTCGCGGGCAGCCTTTGCCTTGGCGTTCTTTGCCTGTAATTCAGCTTCCCAAAAATCGAGAGCGATCTGATTCAGGTCGATGATCTGATCGGCAAGCTGCTTTTTCTCTTCACGCTGTTTTTTGCCGCGTTCGTAGCTTTCGTCATCGACAGGCTCGGGCAGCATTACGCCCGAGATCTCAGCAACACGCTTGACCGCTTCGGGGAAATTCAAGCCCTCGATATCCATCAAAAAGTTGTAAACGCTGCCGCCTTTGCCGCAACCGAAACACTTGTAAAAGCCCTTTGAGGGATTGACGGAGAACGAAGGCGTTTTCTCCAGATGAAACGGACAGCACGCCATCCAATTCGCCCCTTTCTTTTTCAGATCCTGAGCGTACGGCTGTATTATCCGCACCAGATCGGCACGGTTTTTCAGATCGTCGATGAAATATTGGGGGTAGAGCATTTCAGGCGAATTAGTCCCTGTCTTTGCGGAGCTCCCGGGCAGAGCGAATTATGCTCGGCGACAGGTAAATCGCGAATTCGGTAAATTGGTTCGAGTCTACAATATTTTTATTAGCATAAAGGAACTTGACCTTTTTTTCATTAAAGTTTGCATCTCGCATATAGCCCCTGATCCCGGCCGTCAGCAGTCGATGGCGACTCGGCTTTCCGCGAATGACAAGGTACGTGCTCAGATTTGGGTTCGCGTCAAGAACTTGAGACAGCAGATCCCAATCGAGAACCGAGATACAACATGCAGCACAGCCAACTCCGACGAAATGCCTTTTCCCTTTGTCTACATACATTTCGAAAAGATCGGAATCGAACACGATCGGGCTGGTCACATTTGACAGTTTTAGAGACAAGGTATGACTAACCAAAGTTCTTTTCGAGCCGACCGGCCCGGACCAAAATTCAACTCGCATCTGCCCTTGAGGCTTCGTAACGGCGACGGTTAATTTGTCCGGCAGCTTTCGCCGGAAGACATAACTTTGCAGATATTTCGCGTGTTTCGCATTCTCTATTGGGTTCGGCCCCGGGATCAATACAACTTCGCCGATCGACGGCGTTGGATCGTATGCAACGTGATGCGAAAACCCGTCAAGTCGAGCAAGCAGATCTTCGCAATTGAATTTCTCGACCGCGTCGAACAAGGTCATCTCTTGTCCGAGCGAGGGAATGGCCGTGGCAAGGCCAAGAACGAGAAAAAATACGAAATGTTGGAATAAATTCATAGCTTTTGGTCCGGGATCACCGCGGCAGTTTCTTAGATAATCAATGAAATATTGGGGGTAGAGCATGTCAGAAAAACACGTCACTCAGTTTTGTTTGTGCCTTCATTCCAATCTTAACGATTTTGCATGGGATAATGTCGCCCTGACCTCGTTCCTGGTTAAAACATTCTTCGTCGCCCTCATTCTCACCAAAATCTCGTCGCAGTCTGCCTAAGGAATATTTTGGAAATACTTTGGTAACTTCCACCCATTCGCCTAAGTCACCAACGAATAAATTCATTCCTTTTTTAAGACCATGATTATGGCCATGACTTAATGTGACGCTGACGAAAATTTCTTTGTAGTTTACACTCCCGTCGTCAAATTTGTTTACGTGAGTTAATTTTCGACCAACCTTCAAAATTCGTGTCTTTATTGGAGTTCGAATCAGATGAGCATATTTTCTTGGGAATACCGGTAGTCCAGAGAAAACAACTTCCGATTTATTTTTCTTTTCCCAATAGTAGGCCCAGTCTTCCAAATTTGGACTTAGACCGGCGGCTCTTTCGGCAAAATCGCTAAGCCTTTTTTGGGGTACTAAATAGTGCGAATTACCGAACCGGACCTTAACAAATGTTTCTTTAAGGGGTTTTCTGTACTTCGGGTGAGGCGCGCGTTCGGAAAAAAGAGTAACGGTGTCATTCGTGCTTAGTGAGTGTCCGAAATCCAAAACGGCTAGCGTGTGGTAGATGTAAGTGTTAACGAATCCGTTCGCCAAACTCCACGTAAGCTCGTCGGTTCCGAGCATAGTTCCTTTTCTGTATGTCCCTTCCCATTCATCGATTGGTTCAATACTTTTGAGCGACGAATACCGAGCCTTTGCCAGAGCAATCTCGTTTAAAGTGTAGCGGCTAAGATCGAAGCGAGACATGTAATCATCAATTCCTAAAACCTCTTTTCGCCAATTGCTCTCGGGATCGATCGTTTGCCCAAGCGCAGCGAAAGACTGGAGAGAAAGTAGGACTAAAATAAGAACGAATATTTTCATCATTGCTTCAACTCCGCAATGGTAGAGCCGTGGCCGCCTTGTTCGGACGAAGCGAAGCCGAACTTTTGGACGTGCGGGTGGCCTTTTAGAAAGTGATGGACATAGTTTTTTAGTGCACCGGTGCCAAAGCCGTGGATGATGCGGACACGGGGCAGCGATGACATATAGGCTTCGTCAAGGAAACGGTCGATCTCGTACTCGGCGTCGGCGGTGGTCTTCCCGATAAGGTTGAGTTCGGCCGGGGCATCGCCGCCGTCGATATTTATGTGTTGGTCTCTGGCCTTTGCTTTTTTGTCTTTGGGAAGGTCGGTCGCAAGTTGAAGATCTACTAGTTTTTCTCTTAACCGCAGGTTGCCGACGAGGACCTCGGCGACGTGTTTGTCCATCTTTTCGATGGTGCCGACGTTGCCAAATGAGGTGATGACTCGTGAACCGATTGCCAAGATTGCGGATTGCGGATTGCGGATCGCGGATTCATCCGGATGACTAGCGGCCACTGGCGACCGGCCACTTTTTGTTCCGACTTTTGCCATCACGGCTCGGTTCAATTCGGCTTTGCGGGTCATGCGTTCTTTGTCGAGGCGGTTTTTCAGGGATTTATCCTCGATGGTCTGCATGAATGCTTTTGACTGGCGGTCAAACTCGTCAATCGCCTTTGCCAGTTCACCCTCGAACTCCTTTTGCCGTGCCTTTTCCTTCTTCACTGCCTCGATCTCGAGTCCGGCGTATTTCATCGCGACCGCGTCACGCTCTTCTTCAAGAGCAATGCGGAGGTCGGTCGCGAGACGCGATTCGGTCTGCAGTTTTTTCAGATAGTTTTCAGCGTCCTGCGCGGAAATGTCGAGATGCTTGCGAGCATTGGCGATCACGTCGTCCGCGATGCCAAAGCGATGAGCAATCTCGATGCCGCTTGACGCTCCGGCCAGCCCGAGCAGCAGTTTATATGTCGGCTGGAGCGTTTTTTCGTTAAATTCGACCGAGGCATTGATGACGGACTCGTCGTTTGCCGCGTACATTTTGAGCCCGCGATAGTGTGTCGAAGCGATGACCTGAGCACCGTGTTTTCGAAAATGATCAACGATGGCGACGCCCAGAGCCGAGCCCTCTTCGGGGTCGGTGCCGGTACCGGCTTCGTCAAGCAGCACGAGCGACGGCGGCACACACTCGCGGATCATCGACGCGATATTCGACATGTGCGACGAAAATGTCGATAGATTCGCCGATAACGACTGATGGTCGCCGATGTCGGCCAAAACCGAACGATAGAACGGAACCCTCGCCGAACTTGCCGGCACGGGAAGCCCAGAGATCGCCATCAGGCTCAGCAAGCCGGCAGTCTTAAGAACCACAGTTTTTCCGCCCGCGTTTGCTCCGGAAATGATCATGACCGAGCGGTCGCGGGTCAGGGTGAAGCTTGAAGGGACGATGTCGGATTGCGGATCGCGGATCGCGGATTGCGGATTTGTGGTTGACGCAACATTTTCTCCGCTACGCGTTTCCGCCTTTTTTGATCGGCGTTCATCTGCGTTCATCTGCGGTTGATTTTGCCTTAGCGACTCCTCGAGCAAAGGGTGGCGGGCGTCGATGAGGTCGAGGGTTTCGTTGTCGGTTATCTCGGGGACCACCGCTCGGAATTTGCGTGCAAATTCGACCTTGGTCTTGACCATGTCGAGTTCCGCAACCGCGTCGACCGACATCTCGACGGCCGGCAGTTGTTCGCGGAGCGATTCGGTCAGGGCAAACAGAATGCGGGCGATCTCACGTTCCTCTTTGCCTTTAAGATTCTGGAGTTCGTTGTTAGCCTCGATCGCGTCGAGCGGTTCGACAAAAACCGTCGAGCCCGAAGACGAAAAACCGTGTGCCACGCCGCTTACCTTGCCGCGAAAATCCGTCTTGACCGGTATTACGAACCGATCGTTCCTTATCGTGACGATCTCGTCCTGAATAGCATTACCAGCCGCACGCATAGCCGATTCGAGCGATTTGGTCAGGCGGCCTTTTTGAGCACTGATCTCACGCCGGATCTTGCCCAGTTCGGGCGAAGCCGAATCGCTGATCTCGCCGCCCGGCAGCAGCTTTTTGCCGATATTATCGATCACGCTGAGCAAGGTCGGGGGAATGTGCTCGACCATTTGCCATAGGGTCGATGCAAATTCTTTTTCCGGCTGAATTGCCGAGCGGGCGAACAATGCCTGGCTGCAAACACGCGAGATCTCGAGCATCAGTTCGGGCTCGAGTGCGGCATTGCGTATCTTCAGTATTGTCACGGCATCGGTCGGGTCGCCGAGGCCGCTGAACGACCATGTGACCTGCTTTTCCTCGTTGAGAGCGATGGTTTCGGTAACGGCGGCGAGAGCGGTGTCGAGATCGACTCGGCTGGAAAACGGCCGCAGTTCCATCATCCGCTCATACCCCATCGGCGTCTGCGCGTTGGTCGCGGCGAGGCTAAGCAGCCGTTCAAATTCTAATGTTTCGAGTGAAAAACTCATCTGCTATTTTGGGCTGTCCCGTTGTCCCAACAAACTCCCGCATCCGATAAATACAGGGTTTTGACAACTTGTCCCGCTGTCCCAGCGATCTCCCACAAGTTACGAAAGGCCGTACTGGGCTTACGGCTTGATTTCCACACCTTTCCAAAAGGCGACGTAACCCTCGATGTTTTTGGCATCGGGCTTTGTTTCGGGGTAATACCACGCGGCGTCTTTGTTTGTTTCGCCCTTCACGACGATATCGTAATAGCTCGCTGTGCCTTTCCAACCACAGACAGTGTGCGTCTCGGACGGTTGGAAATAGATCTCGTTGATACTGCCGGCGGGGAAGTACTGGTTTCCTTCGACGACGACGGTTTCGTTGCTTTCGGCGAGAGTCTCGCCATTCCATGTTGCTTTCATAAAGTCCTTTGAACCCCCAGTTGGAGGTCAAGCCCTTACTAACGTGCGGGCTTTTGCACTAAGACATGAATCGCTCACGTATATCGGGTGTCGGCATCATACAAACGTCTTTGCGGCCAAAAAGGCGATAGCGGTATTTGGCGAACGTTTTGTACGCAAAGTCGCGAATTGCGGCCGGTACAATAATGAATACATAACCGAGCGACCAAATGCCGCCTAGGCCTCGTGCGACCCTCAGCCCGGCGGTCGAATGGAGAAACGCCTGATCGTCCTCGATCAAAATTATCGAATCAACATCGTCGCCTATCGCGTACTTTGCCCTCAGCTCCTGACCTATATCCGACTGCAGCGGTGCAAACTTAAAGCGTTTAGCGTGATCGAACCTGATAATAAAATTGACCGCACCATTGCAGAAGTTGCAGACGCCGTCGAAAAGTACTATCGAACCCATATTAAAATTCTACAGCAATTTTCGGATAGATTTCATTTTAAAGTGCGAATAAACTCGTTACTGATGAATACGGAATTATATTGGCAAGCGGTGAAGGCGAAGGACGCGAGGTTTAACGGTGCGTTTGTTTTTGCCGTACGGACGACCGGGATATTTTGTAAACCGTCATGTTCGGCTCGGTTGCCAAAACAGGAAAACGTGGAGTTTTTCGATGCTCCGGAGCTTGCCGAAAGCGGCGGATTTCGTGCCTGTCGGCGGTGCAAACCGAAACAGGCAAACGCGGCGAATCCGCAGGTGGATGCGGTGCTCAGAGCGATCCGGTTGATAAATGACGACACCGAGTTGTCGCTCGATGAAGTGAGCAGTGAGGTCGGGATAAGTTCGTATCACTTTCAACGAACATTTAAGGCGATCATTGGGATCAGCCCGAAAAAGTATGCGGAGGCAAGGAGAATGGAGAAATTCAAGGACGAATTACGCGGCGGCAGCGACGTTGTGACCGCGATGTATGAAGCTGGTTACGGCTCGAGCAGCCGTTTGTACGAAAACGCGACCGACAATATGGGGATGACGCCGGCGGTCTATAAAAAGGGTGGGAAAGGTATGAATATTAACTACGTGATCACTGATTGTGAACTCGGAAAGCTACTCGTCGCGCGCACATCGCGAGGCATTTGCAGCGTGACATTTGGCGAAACGGACGGCGAACTTGCCGACGGTCTCAAAAGTGAGTTTCCGAACGCTGAGATCACGCGGGATGATCGCGATCTGGGTAACGCGGTCGACGCCATAATCAAATATCTAGCAGGCAAGAACAAGCGTTTGGTACTGCCGCTCGACCTTCAGGCGACGTCATTTCAGATGCAGGTCTGGGATCTGCTGCGAAAAATTCCGTATGGTGAAACGCGATCGTATGGTGACTTGGCGGCCGAGTTGGGCGACAGGAAAAAGGTGCGGGCTGTGGCTCGCGCATGTGCGACCAACCGAGTCGCTCTGTTGATCCCGTGCCACCGCGTTGTCGCGAGTGACGGAAAGCTCAGCGGTTATCGCTGGGGGATCGGCCGAAAGAAGACATTGCTCGAAAAGGAAAAAGCCGCTTAAGGCTCAAAACCTTGAACAATAAGAGTTTCAGAATTCGTGAACTTAGCTTTTGCGATCTGAAACTTTTTTATTATTCTCTCCGTATCGAAATATTTCACAGCGGTTCTATTTTCAGACTCAGAAAATTTATGAGATCAAAGCTACTTTTGCTTTTCGCGGCGGCTATTTGTCTGTTTTCGGGCATTGTCGCCAATGGCCAGAGTTATGCGATCACCAATGCAAGGATCGTCACGGTCTCGGGTGCGGCCATCGACAAAGGCACGGTCGTCATCCGGAACGGTCTGATCGAGGCGGTCGGTGCGGGCGTAAGTGCTCCGGCGGACGCACAGGTGTTCGACGCAACCGGATTGACGGTCTACCCGGGGTTTATTGACGCATTTACTAATCTTGGGATGCCGGCCGCACAGGCCAGACAGGCCGGGCCTCCGGGAGCGGCGGCTCCGACGGCTGCGGCACCGGTGTCGAATTCAAATTATCCGGCGGGCCTGCGTCCAGAAGATCAGGCGGTCAATGAACTCCGGGGCGGCGATGCCCAATTTGAGGCGAACCGGAACGCCGGGTTTACGACCGCATTGGTAACGGGACGCGCGGGCATCTTCAATGGACAATCGGTCGTGATCAACCTCGCCGGTGAAACCGTGTCTTCGATGGTGGTCAAAACGCCTTTTGCACTGCATGTAACGTTCACGACTATCGGCGGGGGGCAATATCCGACGTCATTATTAGGAACGTTTTCTGCACTTCGGCAAATGTTTTACGACGCTCAGCGTCAGCAGGAGATCGAAAAGCAATATGCGGCTAATCCAATGGGCATAAAGCGGCCGGAGTCGGACAAGTCGCTTGAGGCGCTTTATCCGGCAATAAACCGCCAAATGCCGGTCGTCTTTAATACAGCATCCGAGATCGAGATCATTCGAGCTCTCGACCTGATCAAAGAGCTTAAGCTGAACGGTATGATCGCCGGCGGGATTGAAGCTTGGAAGGTTGCTGACCGCCTTAAGGCCCAGAACGTGCCGGTTCTGCTATCGCTCAATCTGCCCAAAAGGACATCGAGTGCTTCGCCCGATGCAGATCCGGAGAGTATGGAAACGCTTCGCTTTCGAGCCGAGGCACCGAAGAACGCGGCCAAGCTTGCCGCCGCCGGCGTCAAATTTGCATTTCAGACCGACAATATCCGGTCGCTCGGCGACTTTTTTGCAAACGCCGGGAAGGCGGTCGAAGGCGGCCTGAGCAAAGATGCGGCTATCCGTGCTATGACGCTTGGTTCGGCTGAACTTCTCGGTATCGACAAGCAGACCGGGTCGATCGAGGCAGGGAAGATCGCCAACATCGTTGTAGTCAAGGGTGACGTCTTTGGCAAGGATCGTTACGTTTCGCATGTTTTTATTGACGGCCGATATTTCGAGCAGAAGGAGCAACCGAAACGCGAAACAACTCCGACATCGGGCGGCGGAACTCAGCCGGCGGTTGCTTCGATCAGCGGAACTTACTCGATTTCGATCGAGGTGCCGGGACAGGCATTGCCGGCAACGCTGACTTTTACGCAGCAAGGACCCACGCTCAACGGAACGATGGTGTCCCAGCTTGGCTCGTCACAATTAAAAGGCGGAAAAGTGTCGCCTGAAGGGTTCAGTTTTGGGGCGTCGGTCGAATTTGGCGGAGCTACGATCGATATCATCGTGAGCGGTAAGGTTGCGGGAAATCAAATAAGCGGCTCGGTAGATTCGCCGCAGGGAGCCGTTCCGTTTTCGGGCACGAAAAATCCGTAGTATTGACCCCCGATCAGAGGAAAAAAATGATGAGAAAAAGTCTCGTAGTTCTAATATTGACCGCGATCTGCATGATCTCGCCGACGCTCGTTTTGGCTCAGTCCAAGACGGATGTCCTGATCAAGAATGCGACGGTTTTGACCGCCGCAAAGGGTACGCTTGAAAACACCGACATCCTGATCCAGAACGGCAAGATCGCAAAGATCGGCAAGAATCTGGCAGCATCATCCGGGGCCCGCGTCATTGATGCGTCTGGTAAGTTTGTGACGCCCGGCATCATCGATGCCCACTCACACTCAATGCTCGACGCGATCAACGAAGGTACCTATTCCGTAACGTCGATGACGCGGACCCGCGACCTGCTAAATCCGTCCGACATCTCGATATATCGAGCACTTGCAGGCGGCGTCACCGCCGCACTTCTGTTGCACGGTTCGGCAAATTCGATCGGCGGTCAGAGCACCACCGTCAAATTCAAGTGGGGCCATCCGGTCGAAGATTACCCGATCGCAGACGCACCACTGGGGATCAAGTTCGCAATGGGTGAGAACGTTAAGCGTGCTACATCATTTGCTCAACCGGGAACGACGGTTCGCTATCCGAGAACGCGAATGGGCGTGGTTGAGACAATGCGCGACGCGTTCATGAGAGCCCGTGATTATAGACAGGCGTGGAACGATTTTAAGTCCGGCAAGACCCGCGTGCAGCCGCGAAAAGACCTTGAGCTTGAGCCGCTCGTCGAGATCCTAGAAGGCAAACGCCTCATTCACGCTCACGGCTACCGCAGCGACGAACACCTTAACCTGCTTTTGCTCGCGGACGAGATGGGAATTAAGATAGGGACGCTCCAGCATGGACTTGAGGCATACAAGATCGCACCGGAGATTGCCAAACGCGGGACAGGGGTTTCTATCTTTGTCGACAGCTGGGGCTACAAACTCGAGGCGTACGATTCGATCCCTTATAACGCTCATATTCTCTGGAAGAACGGTGTCAATGTTTCGATCAATTCCGATTCAGACGAACGGATGAGACGCTTGAATCTGGACGCAGCGAAAGTTATGAAATATGGCGGCGTTCCTGAAGAGGACGCCCTCAAGATGATCACCCTTAATCCGGCGAAACAGCTTGGTATCGACAAACGGACAGGCTCGATCGAGATCGGAAAAGATGCCGATATCGCCATTTGGACGGCACACCCGTTCAGTGTTTATTCGCGTGTCGAAACGACATTGGTCGAGGGCGAAATATTGTTCGACCGCAAGGTGGACGTGCAAAAGCGAGCGGAGTTGGCTAGGGAGCGGGAAGCTCTCGAAAAACTCGATGTTAACAAGGCTCCGGGAAGCGGGGGCACGTCGCCCCGCGTGCCGACCGAAAGACGCCGCGGTGACCGTGATGATGCCGAGTACGTCGATGGGAGGGATCAATAATGATCAAATTACCCTTCACCGCAGAGACGCGGAGACGCAGAGACGAAATTATGCAGATATCAACGGTATTCGAGTTTACAGAACTACAGAGACACATGAAACACCTAGGTAAAGTTCTCTCGGCCTCTCTGCGTATCTGCGGTTCAGTCCTTTTATTCGCTCTAATTGCCAATGCCCAGAATGACGGGTCGCAGCAGAACAGGACGGGTAAGGCCGGGACGTTTGCGATCGTCAACGCGCGGATCGTAACAGTTTCCGGCGCCACGATCGAGAGCGGTAACGTCGTCATTCAAGACGGTAAGATCACCGCTGTCGGAGCGGGGGCGGCGGTTCCATCGGGCGCGGAGCGGATCGACGGCAAGGGCCTCACGGTCTTTCCGGGGATGATCGACGCAGGCACCAATATTGGACTGACCGAGATCGGGCAGGGAGTAAATGCGTCGGTCGATATTTCCGAGGTCGGCACGATGAACGCCAACGCGAAAGCGATCAAGGCAATTCATCCCCACTCGGCGCATGTTAATGTGACCCGCGTAAACGGCATTACGACCGTAATGTCTTATCCGACCGGCGGTTTGATCGCGGGACAGGCTAGCTTGATAAACCTGAACGGGTCAACGCCGGATGAAATGGCCGTTATAAGCGAATTCGGACTCGTTATCAATTTTCCACGCGTAGCGGGCGGCGGCGGTTTCGGTGGTGGAGGATTCGGCGGCGGCCCGGTTCTTGATTTTGCGGAACTTGTAAAACGTCGCGATGCGCAGATCGAAGAATTGAAGAAGATATTTCGCAACGCCGAAAACTATCTTAGAGCGCGAGACGCATCGGCGAAGGACAGATCGCTGCCATTCGTTCCGACGGACCAGCGATTCGATGCAATGGCGGCGTACGTCCGCGGTGAGAAGCCGATCATTTTTACGGCCGAACGCGAACGCGATATTCGTGCGGCTGCGAAATTCGCCGGGGAAATGAAGGTCAAGGGCATCATTGTCGGCGGTCAGGAAGCATGGAAGGTCGCTGATGAATTAAAGAAGAACAATATTTCGGTCGTGTACACCAACATTTACAGTCTGCCGGTCAGGGACGATGACGCGTACGATTATCTGTTCGAGGCACCGTCCAAGATGCAGGCGGCCGGCTTGAAATATTGTATTTCGACCGGTAACACCGGGGCCGAGGTTCGCGATCTTCCCTATCACGCCGGGCTCGCGGCGGCCTACGGACTATCGAAAGAAGATGCTCTCAAGTCGGTGACATTATATGCCGCTGAGGTGCTCGGAGTCGCCGATAAAATGGGGTCGCTCGACGTCGGAAAGATCGCAAATGTGGTCGTCACCGACGGCGATATTCTCGATCCGCGAACGAATGTCAAATATGTGTTCATAAACGGCAGAATGATACCGTTGACGAGCAGGCACACGGAATTATTTGATAGTTTTAAGAATAGAAAGTAGGGCCCGCCGAAATTTTGGCTTAGGTATGTCGCGGACGGGAAAGCAAGGACACTAATCCTCGCTTTCCCGGTCGTTATACAACTAGTCGATCCAGGAAAGGTCCGGGCTCCGTTTACCGTTTTGCCGTTCTGGCACTAACAGTATTCGAGTAGGCCGAATCACCGGATGAGTTGGATGCTCTCACCCGATACCTATAGACCGTATTTGCCGCCAAACCAGTGTCACTGTATGACGTCGCTGTGCCGACGACTGAGGCGATCTGCGTAAATCTCGTGCAGGTCGATCCTTGGCATCGCTCGATCCTAACTTCGGTCTGGTTGGCAGAACCGTTCGTCCACGTCAAACCGATCGAACTCCTCGAAATGGCCCTAGCGCTGAAATTAGTTGGGGTTGCTGGCAAGGTCGGGGCGTTTACAATGATCGATACAATGCGGGGTAAACTAATGAGACCAAAATTATCGGAGACCACCAGCGATGCCGTGTATGTTCCGGGTGTCGAATACAGGTGCGTGATTTGAGCTCCGGTGCCAAAAGCTCCATCGCCGAAAGTCCAGTTCCACGATGTTATGGCGTTAGGACCGGTCGATCCGCTGCCGTCGAATGAAACCGACAAAGGCGATGTTCCGGTGGTCGGATTTGCCGCAATTATGGCAACGGGTTCGATCGGGGTAAAGACGCCCGGCACGTCGAAACATGTGATCAGAGCGTCATAGCCGCCGACGGCACAGACGTCGCCGCTCGGTAAAGCCCTTACCCACGTTGTCGCCATTCTAGAAAAACCTTCCCACAACAGCGTTCCACTCCGGCTGTACCCTGCTGTGATTCCCTGAATAAAGCCGCCCGGAAGGTTGGGGCCGCCAGGGCCCGTAACAACCGTCGTGCCGTCGGCCAGCACGATCACGCTGCCGGGGATCTCGTCCGTGTTCAAACCTCCGTCCCGAACCGCTTCCCAACGAACTGCTCCGTTGGTTGCGAAGGAGACCGTGTACCAATCGAGAAACCCTCTTGTAGCTTGTCCGGTTACAACAATGCTCCCGTCGGGTGCCTTTGCCATCAAAAGACCGGCAGAGCTGCTGCTGTCAGCCGGTTTTTTGTCCGTGCGCCACAGTCGGGCTCCGGTCGATTGGTCGTAGGCCACGACCGTCAGAAAATATGCCAACGCGGGCGTGCCTGCACCGGTGTAACCCTGGCCGCTTACATATACGCGGCCATTATCAATGATCGCGTCATTGGCGGAGATTCCCTCAGGAGCTACCACTAACCATCGACTGATGCCCGTGGCAGTGTCGAATGCCTGAATTCGCCAGTTGCCTCCTGATGCTCCTGTCAGTATCAGATCTGCACCATCGGGACTGACAGTTGCTCCTGTGCCGAAAGTTGAGATGGTTGTCGACCATAATACATTTCCGGAGGGGCTATACTTCGACAGTATTGAGTTGATATTAAGATATGCGTTCCCCTGCGAATCAAGAGCCAGCCGTCCGAGTCCGAGGACTGTGCCTACGGAATCAACACGCCAAAGCAATGTTCCGTCCGAAGCATAACGGACGATTGTCACACCGATTCGACGTCCGCTAGAGTCGATATTGGAACCTACTGCGACAAAATCGCCATTGGGAGCGGCTTCGATCCAGACTCCGACAAATGTTCCTGAAGACGGATTTACCACTCTCTGCCAGCGTAATAGGCCCGACGCCGTGTACGACGTAACACCCAATCCCCGTGCAAGGGCGGGGCCAGAAACGATGGCGACATTGCCTGATCTATCCACCGCTAACCTCGCGGCCTGTCCCGCACTTTCGTTGCCGGCGGAGAGGCCGCCGGCGCTCCACAACACAGGAAGTGTGATCACCGCAACGGCAGTGTCATCCACTGTCCCGTCCCGCCGATCGTTTGTTATGTTGCCGTCTTGAGCCAGAACCCCCGGAGTTAGAGCCACCAGTCCGTTCACCATTAGAGCGAGAAGCATGACCAATAATTTAGTTTTCCGGATATTCATAAGAAACCTCCTATCGGTGGTTACGGCTTAAGATCGAATGCCGGTTCACCTATGACCACAGTCATGTTCGAAGCCGCAAAAAGACACTTTCAACACCTTTCCGATCTGCTCTTTAACCTTGTCTTTTTTGGTCGCTGGCAAACACTGTCCTAATAGTTATCAATCTGACACAAATAATGGATCAAGTATATGGGACATTTAATGTGATCTGTGTGACGAATGTCACGGAAAATGAGTATGCACGAGCACCAACTGGCACAATTTCTGGAGGGTACAGCGGATGCCGCTTTTGCCGCGGATATGCAGGGTGAGATCCGAACGTGGAACCGGGCGGCGGAGGAACTCTTCGGCTACCCCGATTCGACGGCGGTTGGATCGTCGTGTGCGGAAATTGTGGGCGGTTCGACCGCCGGTGGTGCGACGATCTGCTGCGAATTATGCGACGTCCTTGAGTGCGTGCGCAGCGGGAGAGGTGTGTCGAATTTTGACATGATGGTCAGAAACCGCTCTGGTCAGCATATTTGGGTGAATGTGTCGCTCCTTTTCTTAAGGGACGAAAAGACCGGGCGGCAGATGATCGTTCATTTAATGCGAGACATTAGTGTGAGAAAGAAAGCGGAAGACCTGACAAGCAAGATGTTGGAAATCGCGAAGGAGATCGTGAATGGTAGTGACGAATCAAACGGGTTGCCGCCGGTCTCACCGCTCACCGTGCAGGAAGCCAAAATCCTCAGGCTCCTCGCGGCAGGCAAGATCACTAAGGATGTCACCTCAGAACTCCATATCAGTGCAGCCACATTACGCAATCATGTCAGCAATATCAATCGCAAACTTCACACAAAAAGCCGCACCGAAGCAGTTGCCGCGGGGCTTACCAGGCGGTTGATTTAAGTTCCGTGGTAGCTCAGTTTATTTCTGCGGTATTTCCTCGCCTTCCTCAAAAAACTCGAGCGAAGCCGAATTTAGACAGTATCTTTGATAGGTCGGCGGTGGGCCGTCGGGGAAGACGTGGCCCTGGTGGCCGCCGCAGCGTGCACAGCGGATCTCGACGCGGCGCATGCCGTAGCTGTTGTCTTCTATATTGGCGAGATGGTCCTTATCAAACGGCCGATAAAATGACGGCCAGCCCGTGCCCGACTCAAACTTGTGGCTGGAACTGAACAGCGGCAGTCCGCACAGGCGGCAGGCGTAAGTTCCGTCCATCTTATTGTCCAGCAGTGTCCCACAAAATGCGGGTTCGGTGCCGTGGTTTAGGAGAATGCTATATTCCTCTTGGTTAAGGTCCTGAGCTAAACGCTCTATCGCTTCGGCGGCAAGCGGCGTGATATCGAATCCGGAATCTGAGAGTTCTTTTTCCATAATTACTTCTTTTCGTCTCCAAAAACCTGTCTTTCCAATTTTCGCAGCCGCCCGGCCATATCGCCGAGTTTGCGGAATGCGGCGGTCGAGCGCAGCTGGTCGCCGTTCTCAACGGCAACACGCACGATATTATCGTGCACGGGTCGACGACGTGCAAGGTGGCAGATTGGCGGTCATGGAAGTGGGGCTAAGAAAAAAATATTGACGGTATGAAAGTCTCAATGTTATAAAAATGATAGACCATCAGGTCATCTCTCAAAATCCAGAGAACTTAATTTAATATCCGTGGACTTCCGCGAAGGGGGTAAATATGAAATTAACTTTTGGCTTCGTCGTTGTTTTGTTTGTAGCATTTTCCGTTTTGTCTCAGCAAGGTGTGGCTCAGGATGTGAGGCCTTCTGAGTTGGCATACAGACAGTGGCTTGAGCGTAGGGCGGTCGCGGGTAAAGCTGAACTAAGTAATGGCCATTTGGGTATCGGTTTTTCTGTTGTTCGCTACAAGCAAGTAGGGGTTCTAGTCGACCTTTCGCTTGCGGCAGGACCAGATCTATCTGAACTTCCCGCGTTAGTTTTTAGTGTTCAACCCTTGAGTCTAGAAAGACCGCTGAACGGCAAACCTATTTTGACCGAGATTGGGAACAGCAGTTCAATTGCGTCACCCAAGCAATTGCTTTCAATAAAAAGTTCTTTGGGTATTTTTAGCCAGCCTGAATTGATTGCTAGGGTGCCAATGACCACATCCGCGGTACGAATAGACGTTGCGGGTTTTGACTCGACAGGTAAGCTGTTCAGCGTTTATCTTCCAATTCGTGACACACCTATGACTGCGGTTTTGGCCAAAGCGACAAAATGTTCAAATACGAACAACCTAAACGATTGTCAGTGGTTTACCGGTTCGTGCGGACCCGGCGGAATGGACTGTCCTCAAGGTATGCTTTGCGTTTCATGCAACAGCAACTCTCCGTCATTGAACTGCGTTGCTTGTACGATGGGATGCGGTTCAGGGCAATCAGGTTCAAACTATACTTCAGATGTGGAGGCACCGCAGGGTTGTCCCGAAAGCTAGTTTCGTAACTTTGCGGTGTTATGGAACAGGGCTGTCTGGCAAGCAGCCCTTTTTCATTTTAATCCGAGGTGTTTTTCAATCCGTTTTATTCTTTGCACGAATTCACCCAATCGTCGAAACGCTGCCGTCGAGCGCAGCCAGTCGCGATTTTCGAAAGCCGGGATACCTGACATCACTTTACCCGGCTCGACGTCATGAGATATGCCGGATTTTGCGGTGAAGACAGCGTCGTCGCCGATCTTCAGATGGCCGGCGATGCCGACCTGGCCGGTCAGGATCACGCGTTTGCCGATATGCGACGACCCGGCAAGGCCCGTTTGTGAACAGATCAGAGCGTCCTCGTCGACCGTGCAGGAGTGGCCGATCTGGACAAGGTTGTCGATCTTGGCACCGCGTTTGATCCGTGTTTCGCCGACCGAGGCACAATCGATGGCCGAATTTGCACCGATCTCGACGTCATCTTCGAGCACGACGCGGCCGGTCTGCGGTATCTTCAGCCACTGCTTATCGGGCGTACGGGCGTACCCGAAGCCGTCCGAGCCAATCGTCGTATTGTTGTGAACGATGCAGTTTCGCCCGATCTCGCAGTTTTCGCGGATTGAGCTGTTTGAATGAACCGTCGAACCTACGCCTATGGTCACACCATCGTAGATAGTCACATTGGGCATCAACCGGACACCGCTGGCGATCACGCAATTTGCTCCAACGACGGCATTTGCGTGAATTTCGACATCGTTTGCCACCGTCGCCGACGGGTCGACCACCGCCGTGGCGTGTACGAACGGCCGTAATTCAGGCTCAGGGAAAAACAAACGCATCGCAAGTGTGTATGCGACATATGCGTCTTTTGCACGCAAAACTGCGATGTCGTCACGCCCGATTGCCACGCCCTCGTTCAAAAATATAGCTGCGGCATGCGTGTCGGCGATCTGCGGGGTGTATTTTGGATTGGCGAGGAACGTAATGTCGCCCGGACCGGCGAGGTCGAGTCCGGCGGTCGAGGTTATCTCAAGTTCCGGTGAGCCCTGTTCGATCGTCGCGTGTGTTTGTTCGGCCAAATAGACAAGTTTCATCAAAAATTCCTTGATACTTAGATTAACTATGTGTCACACTATTTTTGCAAACTAATTAGCCCACGCAAAGTCTTCAGTCTTTGTAATCCACTCTTCCGGATATTTCGTATTTTTTTGACAGGAGTAGTATCGCCTTATGAACCAAACCTCAACCGAGCAATCCGGCATCAAACAGACCAAATCCTTTACCTCTCCGGAGCGTCGCGAAGTCGTTAAAAATGAGCTTCTCGACGGCCGGGTCGTCACCAAACCGGCCGCAAACCGCTGGCACAATATGATCTCGACCAATTTTGCCGTCGCAATAGGCAGCCGCATTCACCGCAGCACCTGCGAACTGTACGCTAACGACATGCAGGTCCAGCTTGGTAAAAGCTCGATCTGCTTTCCGGATGTCATTGTTGTAAACGGCGAACCGGTTTTTAGTGACCAGAATTTCGAAGTTCTCCAAAACCCGACGGTTGTGATCGAGATATTTTCGAGTTTATCCAAATCCACCGATCGTACGCAGAAACTTGAGGGCTTTTTGGCGATCCCGAAGATCAAAGAATGCCTGCTCGTTAACGAGAACGAGATGCGGGTCGAGCATTATGCCCGGCAGAATGCCAAACAGTGGATCTACCGGATCTACAACGAACGCGATGACGTCATCACTCTCGAATCGATCAACTGCAAGCTCTCGCTCGCTGAGGTCTATGCTCAAGTGAAGTTAAAAGAATCAGAACTGAGTTCGAAAGCAGTAAACTAGATATAGACTAATCAAGATAAAAAGGCCTCGTCTCGGAAGAGCGAGGCCTTTTTCATTGCTGAATCAAGCAAATACTATTTGAGCATCGTCGCCTGCTCCGATTTCACGAGCCATTTGCCGTCTTTTTTGACGAACGTATCGGTAACCCGTGCCTTGCCGCTCTGTCCATTCTTGAGCGTAACGACCTGGATATATCGTACGACTGCAGTTTTTTCGTCGTGGCTGACCAGCTCGATATCTTCCATCTTCCAGGATTTGATCGTGGTTTCTTTTTTGATGTCGGCCAATGCCTGATTTTTGTTCTGCACCTTGCCGTCGACACCAGTCAGCTCGAAATCGTCGGTCGTGTTATTGGCAAGCATTGTGATGTCGCCATCAAAAGCCGCCTGTGTAAGGTCCTTTTCAAGCTTGACCAGCTCAAGCAAAACGGTCTCCTTATCGTCCTTTTTTTCAGGTGTGGGCGACGACTTGGCCGGTACCGAAGCGGTGTTCGACGGCGATTCGCCGCCCTGCTTTGTGCTCTCGCCGATGCCGCAAACGTACATCACCATTGCCAAAATTGCGAAGGCCGGTATTGATTTCATTGGGTTATGTTTTCCATATGATTATTGGATTCGCCGATATCGAGATGATAAGTTAGCTAGCACTCGCAAGTCAATAAATAACTGATAGCTACATCAAATTCACAGGGTCGATCTCAACGTTTATGGTTCGCAGATCGCAGCCATCGTGTTCGGCACCCGCCAGGGCGATATCGAGCGTTTCGCGAAGGTTGCGGCGGCTCGTGCCTTTCAGGATTATCTGGAGGCGAAATTCATTTTTCAAACGAAATAGTGACGCCGGTGCGGGGCCAAGTACGCGGGCCTGCCGTGAGGTGTTTGCTTCGTCGAGTGCCCGTCGAAGAATGTTTGCGTTCTTTGACGCATAGGCATGGTCGCGGTGCTTGATGAGCACGCTCGCGAGGACAAAGAATGGCGGATAACCGAGCCGCTGGCGGAACTTGATCTCTTCTTTGTAGAACGCGTCATAGTCCTGATCCTTGGCGTATCGCAGAGCGTAATGCTCGGGGTAATATGTCTGGATCAGCACCTTTCCAGCACGCTTTCCTCGTCCGGCACGGCCTGCGACCTGCGTAATGAGCTGAAACGTCCGCTCGGCACTGCGAAGATCGGGCAGCCCCAAACCGATATCGACCGAAATCACTCCGACGAGGGTTACGTTGGGGAAATCGTGCCCTTTCGCGATCATCTGCGTGCCGACAAGCATGTCGAGGCCTCCGCCGGCGAATTTGAGCAGCACGTCTTCCATTTCGCCCTTGTGTGCCATCGTGTCGCGATCGACGCGTGCGATCCGCATGTTTGGGAACTTCTTGGTGAGCTGATCGGCAATGTTCTCGGTGCCTTCGCCGACGAAATATAGATATTCACTCTGGCAATGAGGGCAAACTTTCGGCGAGCGTTCGCGGTGATTGCAGTAGTGACAGAGCAGTTTATTATCGCCGCGATGAAAGGTGAGTGTGATGTCGCAATTCGGACATTTGAGTGTCTCGCCGCAGGTACGGCACAGAACGAACTGCGAAAATCCGCGGCGGTTGAGCAGGATGATGACCTGTTCGCCTTTCGCGTGCGTTTCGGTGATCGCGTCGAGCAATTCCGGTGACAATGCGACGTCTTTGCCGAAGCGCTTGAAAACGTCTCGCATATCGATCAACTCCGCTGTTGCCAGACCTCGACCGCCGATTCGGTCGGGCAGGCGAAGATATGTGTATTTGCCGGTCTGAGCGTTATAGAACGATTCCATCGCTGGCGTTGCCGAGCCGAGTACGACGACCGCTCCGGCAAGGTGAGCACGCATCACGCCGACGTCGCGGGCGTTGTAGAACGGCGATTCGTGCTGGCGGTACGACGGGTCGTGCTCTTCGTCAACGATGACAAGACCGATGTTCTCGAGCGGTGCAAAAACGGCACTGCGCGTGCCGATCGCAATCCGCGCGTCGCCGCGTCGGATGCGTCGCCATTCGTCGTAACGTTCGCCGGTACTCAAGTTTGAGTGCAGGATCGCGACCTCAGAACCGAAAACTGCTCGTAATCTTCGCGAGAAGACAGGCGTCAAGGCGATCTCGGGTACGAGCATCATCGCACTGCGACCACTATCGAGAGCGTGCCGCATCGCCCGTATATACACCTCGGTTTTGCCGCTGCCCGTGACTCCGTGGAGCAGGAACGCCTTGAACTTGTCAGTGTCGGCGATCGCCGTCGCAATGGCGTCGAAAGCGGACTGCTGTTCGGCGGTCAGCGTGAAATCGTCGCGTTCGGGCAGTTTAGCGTCTTTAAGCGGGTCACGGTCGACATCCTGAATGTAGACCTCGACAATGCCGCGTTTCGCGAGCGTATTCAGTGGTGATGCTCCGACATTGGCTTGTTCAAGCACGTCGGTGAAAAGCATTTCGCCGTTGTTTGCTTTGAGGAGGTCGAGGATCTTGATCTGATCGTCAGTGAGGGGCTTTTGTGTTGCCGAGAGAACCACCCCGTCAGCCGAAGCGGCTGCCACCCCTCCTTCGTAAGGAGGGGAGCTTTGTTGAATTAACCTAACCGCCTTTCGTCTTTTCGGCCGGACTTTTTCGCTGTTTATTCCCGCTGGCAGTGATGCTTTCAGCATTTCGCCCCAAAATGACGCGTAGTAGTCGGCGGTCCATTGGGTGAGCTTTAGTATCTCCGGCGTGATTAGCGGTTCGTCGTCGGTGACCTCGATTATGTCTTTGATCTTAGATTCGTCGATCTCGACGTCCTGTGGCAATTCGGTGTGAAGTCCGACGGCGTAGCCCGTCATATTGCGGCGGCCGAATGGCAATGTCATTCGGGCTCCAAGCTTGATCATTCCCTGTAAGTGCTCGGGTACGCGGTACGTGAAAACGCGGCGAAGCGGCAAGGGCAAAGCGGCCTCGACGTACTTCGGGTGCACAGAATTTACAGGTACAGAACTGGTCATCTTACAGGGTGTTGGACAAGATGATACCTTATCGGGGAACCTTTTGCCGAAACCGCCGTCTAATACCCGGACGGAGATTGTTTTTGCCGCCGATAAACGCACCTAACGCAGATATCAAAAAGGCGTGATGTTACTAAATGACAGTATGTACTTGTTTGAATCAACCTTCGATTTAAGATTCTGATCCGCGCGATCTGCACTTAGCCGCGGCATTTTGCATTGCTTTTTCCTCGGTGTTGTTTGCGGTACTATTACGTTATGAATGAACTATTCAAACCCGAAGTTAAGAAACGAGTGATAAATCCAGTGTTCGTCATTGGGCTGTTCGCCGGGCTTGTCGTTGTCGGAGTAGCGATCTATCTGCTGTCGTTCAAGCCGCCGATGGAAGAGCAGACTGCGAAGATCCTCGAGGGCTCATTCCGCGAAGGCTCACCCGAGTTTGAATCGCTCAACAAGGACATTATCATCTCGATGGACGACGACACGGTCGAATCTCCGATGGGCCTCGGAACGATCTCGATGTTCATAAAAGGCAAGATCAAGAATAAGGGCACACGCAACATCTCTGTACTCGAGGTCAATGTTTCGGTCATCGATACCAAAAATCAGCCACTCCGTGAAAAGCGCGTCCTTGTCGTTCCGATCCAGCAACCGGTGCTAGCACCTGGCGAATCTATTCCGATCACTCTGACTATGGATGGTTTTGACCGCAAAGACGATCGGGCGAACGTCAGATGGAAGGTGACGGCGATCAAGTCGGCGAGTTAAATATCGCGGACAGCAACGCTTATTTTCATTTGGACATTCTGACTAGGTCAAACAGTTTCCTTCACAAAAAGCTCTTCGAGCGACTGCCTTACAGGCTGTATTGACGCAAGTCGTCCGCCGGCGTTTCGGGTTATGTTGAGCACGGCGTCTATATCCGTTTCATCGACGATGTGAATGTTGGCTCCGTTCGGCTTGGCAAAAAGCGTCGCTCCTGCAATGAACTCGATCTGATCGCGGATCGCGTCGGCCGCGACGCCCTGAACGCTGATCTCAAGTGCCTTCGATTCTTCCGCGTGGGTGAGCAACTCATTTAGGTTGCCGCTTGCCGCAAGCTTTCCGCCTCTCAAAATCGCTACTTCGTCACAGAGAGCTTCGATATCCGATAAAATGTGCGTGGACATAAAGACCGTCGTGCCTTTTTCGCGAAGTCTCGCGATCAGCTCACGGATCTCTCGGCGGCCAACCGGATCGAGGCCGCTCATCGGCTCGTCCATAAATACGATCTCGGGGTCGTTTATCAGCGATTGGGCAAGGCCGACACGCTGCAACATACCCTTGGAATACTTGCGTAATTGTCGTTTCCAGTCCTTCTCCTCGAGGCCTACGGCGGTAAGCAACTCCTCGCATTTTCGTCGGCGAGTAGCCGAGTCATATCCGAACAGCTCGCCAAAGTATTCCATTAATTCGCGTGCCGTCAGGTAATCATAAAAGTATGGATTTTCAGGGCAATAGCCAATACGGCGGTGCATCTGGACGTCATTGATGTCGCAACCGAGGATCTTTGCCGACCCCGCTGTAGGGAACTGCAGACGCATTAGCGTCTTGATCGTCGTCGTCTTGCCGGCACCGTTGCCGCCCAAGAAACCGAAGATCTGGCCCGGCCTTACATCCAAAGTCAGGTCGTCGAGAGCCCGAACTTTCTTTTTCCGCCAAAAGCCAGTCTCGTAATCCTTGGTCAGGTTCTTGATCTCAACAGCGTATTCCATAGGCTATTTTATCGGCAATCCGGTCCGTTCCGCGTCGAGTTTTACGTGGCAATTTTCTCTGTCCAGCACATACGGTGCATCTGTCGGGTCAACGAGATTGCCCGCTTTATCGACCTGAAACTCATTTCCTTCAGGAAGTCGCACCTGCAGCAGGATCGGCACGATCTCGTTCAAGGTATTGGCACATCGGCCGTTTCTGTCCTTGAATGTGATTAAGGCAGCGTCGATGGCATCGCGTTCATCGAGCGAGTCCAACTCGTTCAAACGCCGTTCCGCAGTCAACCGGACCATCGGATCGTCCGAACCGGCAAGCATCTGCCTGAAGATCTCACGTGCCGTCGATCTGCTGCCACCCTCGGTCTTCATCGAAGCGGCCATCAGCCGCATGAATGGCGGTGCGCCCGCTATTTCGGCACCCCGTCCGTAAGTGTCTGCGGCCTTTTCGTATTGACCGATCTTCCAATAGATGTAACCGAGATACTGGTATAGACGCCACTCGTTCGGATTATTGGCAATGCCTTTTTGGGCGATCTCGATCGCCTTTGCCTTATCGATCGCGGGCATCACGACCGCACCATAACTGTAGGCGGCTATGAAATGCGGATCCAGGTCGGTAGCGTTCTCAAGCAGCGGATAAAGCAGCCGCGGATTTAGTCCGCTGAGGTCATCAATGTTAACAAATTCGGCGTTCGACTTGATGATCTTACCGCCGATGTACTGCAGCGACCGCATCCAGTACCAATCGGCCATGAGACCCTCGAAGCCAAGTCCGAACCCTTTCAGCCGCGAACCATTAAGCGTCAGATCGGAATCGTCATAATCGGCCGGGAGCGGTGGCCTGACGCGTTCAAGATAGCCGCTAAGGGCGATCACCGCGACAAACCCGGCGGCGATCAGCACGAGTGGAAATACAATGCTTTTGAGAGCGTTCTGGCGCATCTACTTAAAGTTTCTGCGACTAAAAATCATAACCGTGATCGTCATTAAGATGATGACGTAAACAATCGCATAGAGAATGGCACCACCGAGCATCGGCGATGGCGGAAAATCGCCGTTCGCGGTGTTCGCGATAAAGCTGAAATTCGATAGATTGGGCAAAACGTAGTAGATCGCCGAAAAGAACCAGATCGCACCTTTTGACCCGAGGCCGGTCGCAAGATCGAGAAGCGACGAGCTGAAATGCCCGATCAGAAAAACAAAAAACGTGAGCAGAGCAGACAGTGCCGGAGTCGAGAAAGATGAAAACATGATCGCCACTGCCGTTACGATCGAAAGCTCGAGAAATATGAGCAAAACCGCTCCCCAAACCTTCCAGATAAGAGGTCCGCCCTCAACGTACACTAACGCAAGCGAGACGCCCGCCCCCATCACGACCACGTTCACCAATATCGTTAAACAAAGACCGAGATACTTGCCGACGATAAATTCGCCGCGGCCGATCGGTTTGGAAAAGATCGAGTAGACGGTCCTTTTTTCGATCTCTTTCCAAACGAGGCTGACGCCGACAAATATCGAAATGAACGAGCCGAATAGCAGTATCGAGCTCAGGCCGAGATTTACGATGACGCGAGATTCCTGTCCGGCGGTCAATTCGCCGAGAAAGATCGCACTCGCCGTGATCAGCAAGACAAAAAGGATGAGATTGTACAGGATCCGGTCGCGAACGGCCTCACGAAACGCATTTTTCGCGATGGTCAAGATTCGGGGCAGGAATCCTGTTCCTTCGATGGACATAATTTAAGTTGTTGAAAACAGGCATCTGATCAGGTTTTGAGGATGCCGACGACGGCATTATACTAACACGAAAGCACACGATTTTCATCGTTCACATTCCGGGGATCTTTTCGACGTATCTCGGCACTGCCGCCGCAGGGAAAAGCTCAGATGGTTTCGCTGTCAGCGGATCGTTTTGGCTGCGATAGAATGCACGAAGCCCGCCCTCACGGATCAAGGCGTACCAGCCGTTCGCCTGCCGAAGGTCGACCTCATGGGCAATGCCAAGTTGCTTTGCCGCCATATCTACCTGTCCGGAATTTTCGAGAAATACTACGTACTCTGCTCGAAGGTAAACTGAACGCGGATAAACGCTCAGTCCGGCCCGATATGCAGCATCAGCACCATTCACATCTCCGGCAAGTGTAAGATAGCGGGCGAGATCTGCGTATATTTGCGAGGTTGCGGTGCCGTTTGCAATTGCCTGCTGTGTAAGGTCAGCGGCCTTCTGGTGATCGTTTTCAGATGCGGACCTCGCGGCTTGCGACAAATAAGCTCCGGCATAGCCCGGATCGAGCATCAATGCCGATGTATAGCGTTTCCCGGCATCTTCGGACGACTGAGTTCGCTCAGCGGTGTAGACGTGATATTGAGCGATGACCTTTGTTACGCAAAACACGATCATCAGAACAGCGGCGATCCATGCAAACCAATACGATGGCGAACGAACTGCCGTTGTTTCGGGCTTCGATGGCGTCTTACCGTGCTTTGACAACTCGTGAACTGCAACGGCGAATACAAGGAAGAAGACCACTCCATTTTGAGCCGAACGGAACGAAAACGAACTGAATAGGGAACTGACGCCAAACGCCGACATTCCAGCGACCGATGCCCACAGCATCGGCGAAAGACGGAATTTATCCTCAAGCAATTTGCGGATAAAATAGAAGCCAAACAGGCCGAAGGGGGCGGCAAACAAAACAAGACCGATAATGCCGAGTTCGGCAAGCACCTGGAGCGGCTCGTTGTGGGCACGTTCGACCAGAAAATCCTCGCCCGTTTCGTCCTTTGGATCGTTGGGATGAGCGATTCGATAAGGAACACGGGCATTGTTGAAGGCGATGCCGAAATTGTCCGCTCCGACGCCAAGAGTAAGGTTGTCCGAGATCATCTGCCGGCCGACGCTCCATGTAAAGACTCGCATTGCCGAAGTTGATCGTGTCGGGTCGGCTGAGCCAGTTAGATAGTCCGTTGTCGAAGGTACCGCCGAGAATGAGCTAAAAGCTATCTGGAAAGCAGAAGTGAAGACGAACCAGACGGCCGCAGTAACAACGGCCCGCTTGCGAAATCGAGCCTGCGAAAACGCCGCGATCCCAATGAACATTAACAAAAATCCGGCAATTCCCGCTATGAACGCTCCCTTGCTGAGCGACAGCATTACCACCGACCAGCTGAGAATGGCGGCAATGCCGGCGATTATTCGGCCGCGGCCGCGGGCGTAAAGAGTCAAGGCCCACAAGACCGGTGAAAGCGTGACCAGTAATTCTGCATACTTGCCGTATCTTATGCGGATCGTACCTTCACTAGCAGCAAAATCTGTAATGGTGAGGTAGTCGGACACGCAGAGCATACCAAGAATCAAGGACGTGATGATAAATGTGTTAGTGACCGATTTGAGCGAGGAACTTGCTTCAAGGCGACTACTTGCCGCGATAAAGAACGCGATGTAGACGGCCCAAAGCAACGTGTGATGCAAAACCGAACCGATCGAGGCCGCCCAGATCGACGAGGCCAAGCTGAACACAACGAACGAGCCGAATAAGTAGGAGAAGCTTCGGGCGATCGGCATTACAGGCGGCCATTTCCGGAAAGCGGCCGCGAGTATTGCGACAAGTGCAAGTGAAAGCAGGAGTTCGGCTTTGAACGGCTGATTAACGCGAATCGTAGGCTCTGGAAATGAAAAGAGTATCGTTAGCAATGCAAACGACAGCAGGGCGGGCAGTAAGTTGTTTTCGACGAATCGAACCGGCTTTTCCATCAGTGAGCGGTGATGATTGACTAGTCTAGCATGTCACCCGAAGAATGAATCAATAATACACAAAAAAAGGAAGCATTCTTTCGAATGCTCCCTTCGGTAAGCACTAATTTAGTGAACAACTACTAGTTAGCCAGCGGCGTTCCCGAAGTGATCGTATTGATCGTAAATGCGGTTCCCAATGACGCCTGCGTAGCATCGGCGACCAAGACACCCGCGGTCTGGATACCAAAGCGGCGAGCACCAGTCTGTGTCACGCCCGAGGTGGTCGTCGGGTTGGCCGAGAACCAGAATTCTGCCGGTGCGGTCGTTGACGATGCAACGCGTCCACCAACAAAGTTGTATCCGCTCTTGGTTCCCGAAGCCAGAACCTGGTCAACGAGACCTGGAGTTCCAAGTTCGGTAAGAGCTGTAACGTCAGCTGCCAGAGCACCGGCGTAATTGCCGTTGCCATAGGTCGAAGCATATGTCATCTGAGCACCGTGCAGCGTGCGGCTAGCCGAGACGGCCGAACCTTCGTTAGCTGAACGACGGGCAGCGAGCAAATTGGGGATAGCGATCGCGGCAATGATGCCGATGATCACAACAACGATAAGAAGTTCGATAAGCGAGAAACCTTTCTGATTTTTCATTTGCAATTCACAATCTCCTGAATTTTGATGTCTTTAGTGCCTTTCTCAGGCTACCAATCCGATATCAAAAATTGTGCCAAACTACTAAACTGAGTTTTATGCTCGTGTAAGTAATGCAAAACCAACTACTTAGCAGAATTCCTAAATCTGCGGTGGCAGTAGGGCAGGCGAGCAACAGTGATCAGGTGTAACAGTTTTTGTTAGCGTGAGCGTTACAAGAACTGTCACAATTATGATGCTCTGGATAGATGAAAAAAGGGAAGCATCGAAATGATGCTTCCCTCGCTAAGCCATTGGTGAAACTTAATTAGTTAGCCAGCGGCGTTCCCGAAGTGATCGTATTGATCGTAAATGCGGTTCCCAATGACGCCTGCGTAGCATCGGCGACCAAGACACCCGCGGTCTGGATACCAAAGCGGCGAGCACCAGTCTGTGTCACGCCCGAGGTGGTCGTCGGGTTGGCCGAGAACCAGAATTCTGCCGGTGCGGTCGTTGACGATGCAACGCGTCCACCAACAAAGTTGTATCCGCTCTTGGTTCCCGAAGCCAGAACCTGGTCAACAAGACCCGGTGTTCCAAGCTGGGTAAGAGCTGTAACGTCAGCGGCAAGAGCACCGGCGTAATTACCGTTGCCATAGGTCGAAGCATATGTCATCTGAGCACCGTGCAGCGTGCGGCTAGCCGAGACGGCCGAGCCTTCGTTAGCTGAACGACGGGCAGCGAGCAAATTGGGGATAGCGATCGCGGCGATGATGCCGATGATCACAACAACGATAAGAAGTTCGATAAGCGAGAAACCTTTCTGATTTTTCATTTGTAATTCACAATCTCCTGAAGTTTAAGAAATCTTTGTACCTTTCCTAGGTCGCAGATATTAATACAAGTACTGTGCCACAAGGTCCGCAACGCTCTGCGGAGCTATAACATGTGTCACTTCAATGGTTTAGCGTTTTGAACGTGTGCGGAATGAAGAGGCAGAGGAGCGTTCGTGGCGGCCGATTAACAGTATTTGGCAATCAAACGATGACAATTAATGTCAACGGGTAAGTTGATCGATACAAAAAACAACAAAATGATCCAGTAGGTTCAGATCGACTAATCAGAACTACGCATTTGAGCTGAGAACGAGCGTATCGCGTGTTTATCTAAAAGGTGCCGCAAAGAGCGAACCGGCATTTGCAATAGGTCCGCGGCCTTTGTCTGGTTGCCTGACGTTTTTTTCAGGGCTTCCATGACATATGTCTTCTCCAGGTTATCAAGGTGACTGACAAGATGGATCCCTGTGTCGGGCAGGTCAAATTCTGATCTGATGCGCTCCGGGTTATAGTTTGTAATGTGATCGGGCAACCGTTCGGGCTGGATCTCTGAGCCACGCTCCAGGGCAACGGCGCGTTCAATCGTATGTTCCAACTCACGAACATTTCCATGCCATGCGTAGTTTTCAAGCAACTGGGTTGCTCTTACTGAGATCGTAACGGAACGTCCCGTTTGATCACAGAATTTCTTTACGAAATGATCTATCAATTCGGTGATGTCTTCGCGCCGATCTCTTAGCGGTGGCAGGTGGATCGGGATAACCGAGATCCGATAAAAAAGGTCCTCGCGAAAAGTACCATCCTCAGACATTTGCTTGAGGTCACGATTTGTTGCGGCGATCACCCGAGCATCGATCGGTAGTTCATCATGTGCTCCCACAGGGCGCACCCGGCGTTCCTGGAGAACACGAAGCAGCTTGACCTGCATTGCAGGAGACATTTCACCGATCTCGTCGAGGAAGATCGTTCCATTATTGGCTGCCTCAAAGAGTCCCTTGCGGTTGGCGGTCGCACCGGTGAACGAACCTTTGACGTATCCAAACAGTTCGGATTCAAGAAGAGTTTCTGTGAACGCTCCGCAGTTGATCGAAATGAATGGTTTCTCGGCACGCGGACTGAGATCATGGATCGCCCGGGCTACTAACTCTTTTCCTGTTCCACTTTCGCCCGAAATCAACACCGTAGACTGAACCTCAGCAACGGTTTCGATCATTTGAAAGATCGCCCCCATTTTTGCCGATGAACCGACGATGTTTCGAACGCTGCCGCGTTCACGCTGAGCTCGCTTAAACGCTCGGTTTTCATCGATCAATGCCTGCTTTTCGAGTGTCTTTTTTACGATGAGCTTAAGTTCTTCAACATCGAATGGCTTCTGGATAAAATCATCCGCACCCAACTTGAATGCTTCGCGGGCGGTTTGGACTGATGCAAACGCGGTCATTAGGATGACGCCGAGGTCGGGTTGGGTCTCGCGGACGGCTCGCAGCATCTCAATGCCATCCATGTCCGGCATCTTCACATCCGAAATGATCACATCGGCAGGCTCGGAACTTAACAATTCGAGGGCCTCGCGGCCGTTCATTGCTGTCCGGATAATGTGTCCATCGCTCTCAAAAACTAGCGAGAGTAACTGCCGATAGCTTTGTTCGTCGTCAACGATCAGAATGTTTGCCATATACTATCGAATCAAAAAAAACGCCGGTAACGGAATGAACTTCTAGGTTTCGAGAGTCGTTCTCATTTTCACAGATGCTGTCTATCCAATTCAAGAAGAGATTTCAGATTCATCAGACTTTACCTTCAGAAATTTGTTTATTAATGACTGTGTGTCCGGGAGTTTCTCCGCCTGATCAACTGCAGGCAAAGCCGGCCTGCTTTCCTGAGGTAACTCTACTGTGATGATCGTTCCTTGCCCTTCCAGACTCCTAACATTGATCGTACCATTGTGATCGCGGACGATCTGGTAAACGATCGAAAGACCCAGCCCGGTGCCCCCCGAAGTAGAATTTGCAAATGGCTCGAACAATTGCTCAACTTGCTCCGGCGACATCCCCTGGCCGGTATCTTCGAATGTTATCCTGACGCGGTTATTGGGAATCGTTTCAAGCCCGACAGAAAGTCTGCCACCATCTGGCATTGCCTGGATCGCGTTCCTCGCCAGATTCCAGAATATCTGTTTCAGTTGCGACGGGTCAGCGGCTATAGTTACGGCTTGGGAACCAGAATTGTCCGCAAGCTCGTGAACGTCTTTGACATCCGGACTATGCTTCAACAACTTGAACATTTCGCGAATTGCTTCCGCTACGTCCGTGGCCATAAACTCAGTTACCGGCGGACGAGCATAGCTCAGGAAGTTCGTGATTATGCTATTTAGCCGGTCCGACTCCTTGAGAATGATCTCCATCAGTTCGGCATTCATCGATCCGCGTTCGGTGTTCGACTCAAGCACTTGAATTGCTCCGCGCATCGCTCCTAGGGGATTTCTTATCTCATGAGCCAGGCCGGCCGCAACGCGCCCAACAGCGGCCAAACGGTCTTTTCGGCGAACACTCTCTTCCATTGAACGAATTTCGGTAAGATCTTGAAACGTGATGATCAGGCCGGTGGCTTCGTTTGTCTCGGAATAAAGTTCGCTTATACCATAGCCGATCCGAACGGCAAATCCATCAGGAGTGGTCAAGTCGGCCTCAAATCTGGGGACGTGTTCGCCACTGCTCGTAGCCTCCAATGAAAGCCGGATCGGTTCGGAGATGTCGCCAAATAGGTCTTTGATGGGGTATCCACGCACCTCGTCGGCGGTCTTGCCGGTTATCTCGGCCGCAGCGGCATTAAATGAAATGATGTTGCCTACAAGGTCAGTGGTTATGAGACCTGAACGAATAGATTCAACAATGCGCTCATGCAAAACCCGCAAGCTCGCCAGAGATTTGGCAGTCTCTTTTAGTTCCTCGCCCGAGGATCGGCGGTCGCTGAGGCGGGATGCCAAAAGGCCCACAACCAGAAATGCGACCACATGAAAGCTGACTATTTGGATAACCTTTGGCGTCGCCTGTAATGGGCCTGATGATTCGATCGTGAGCGAAGCCGTCAAGACCGATAGTCCGATAAAAAGTACGACGCACGTGATGGCCATCATCAAAGTCGACAATGGTCTTAGGAAGAAACTCGCTACACTTATCAGGACAATATAGAGCGTAATATAGGGCGAAGTAAGATCGCCGGTTCGCCACACCAACCAAGTTATCAGAAGAGCGTCAAGCAAGAACTGAGTGCGTATCTGCCACTTATACTCCTTACTCAATCTAAGAAGGAAAAAATATACGATAGTGAGGCCAACGGAGACAATAAATACGAGGAAGAGACCCTGCGGAAAGTTCTCCAAAGAAAGTTGAAGCCGTCCGCTATGCCAAATCCAACTTGTGACAAGCAACAGAAACGTGATCAACAAACGCCCTATTATCAGCGACTGGATCCGCTGCATTTGTTTTGAACTTGCGGCAAGGGCGTTTTCGGATAAACTAGACATATCGTATACGGCCTAAAACTATGGATTCCGATAACTCACCAATTTTTGATCACCGACCTTGGGGCAGCTTTTTTGTGCTCGACGAAGGTACAAATTATAAGGTGAAACGAATCGAAGTCCTGCCGGGCAAACGTCTCAGCTATCAGCAGCACGCGCGTCGTTCTGAACACTGGTTTATCGTTTCCGGCACAGCTAAAGTTACACTAAATGGCGTGGAATCTCTAGTGTCGACCGGTTCATCAGTCGACATCAAGGTTGGGACAACCCACAGAGTTGAAAATCCGCACTTGAGCGAAACACTCGTATTTATCGAAACCCAAACCGGCGATTACTTTGGCGAGGACGACATCGTCAGATTCGAAGACGATTTTGGCCGTAGCTGACGACTACCGTCGGAGGCGAAATCAGTGGCCAAGTTTTACGATTTCGCGTACAGCATCGAGAAAGTGCTCCTCGACAATATCGGAATCATCCTCCAGCAGTTCTCGATGAGATGTTCCGTAACCGGTTAGGACCAGAGCAGTACGAATTCCCGCATTGTGGCCTGTTTTAACGTCTATTACTTTGTCGCCGATGATCCAAGACCGTGAAAGGTCAATTGCAAACTCCGAACAAGCACTTTCGATCATGCCGGTTCCCGGCTTTCGGCATGTGCAGCCTGCGTCGGGCAAGTGCGGACAAAAATAAAAACCGTCGATCTTTCCGCCCATTTCAAGCTGGAGCCTATCGTGGATCTCGTGCATCGATGATTCATCAAAATATGAGCGCCCGATACCGGATTGATTAGTGACGACAATTACCAGGTATCCGCTTTCTTTAAGCAGACCAACAGCCTCCGCGGTAAACGGAAATATCCTAAGCTCGTCGACCGTTGCAAGGTGATCAACTTCTTCGATCAAAGTTCCATCGCGATCGACGAAGACCGCCGGGAGTTTCGTATTACTTTCGTTCATGTAATCGTAGTTTATGCAACGCTTTAGTAAGAATATCATCGGCCGATATATTAATCATACAGCGGTGATCGATCGGGCAATCCCGAAGCATGCATGGTGAGCAATCGACCTCGCGGCGAATCACCTCGGCGTTATCTGAAAACGGCCTGGTGGTTACCGGATCGGTCGGACCAAAGATAACCAAGGTCTGAGTTCCAACTGCGGGCGATACATGCGCGAGGCCCATATCATTTGACACCATAAGATCAATAACACATAAGACCGCCGCTGCTTCGCTCACGTTTGTCTTTCCGGTCAAATCGATCAAATTGGAATTTGAATTTGCGATCACCTCATCAGCGACCGACCGGTCTCCATTTGATCCCAGAAGCAATAAATCCGCATTCAGTGAAGCCTTTAGCTTGTCCGCAAGCTGAGCAAAACTCCCTGCGGGCCAACGCTTTGCACGGGAGTTTGTAGAGCCTATACCGAGGCCAACTACGGGACGATCGAATTTGACTCCGAGTGATCTTAAAAGGTCCTTAGCACTGTCCTGTCTTTTGGATGATATTGATATATCTGTTGACGGCGATTCATCGGTGATCGAGCGAGTCCCTAGGTACTTTCCCTCGACCGCGGCCGCGAGATTGAGATAGTAAAAGACCTCGTGTCTGGTTACTTTCCACTCGGGTACGGGGATCGGATCCGATAACAAAAATCCTCTCCGATCACTTGCATAACCCAATCTTACAGGAATGCCGGCAAGGCGGACGGTCAACGCTGATTCCCAGGAATTTGTAAACAAGATCGCGAGATCGAACTTCTCTTGTTTGAGTCTGCGTGCCTCGTTTATCACAGTCAGCATTTTCGAGCCCGATCTGTTGATAATAATGAATTCGTCGACGAATTCGGTGTCGGCCAGAAGTTCGGCCGGTCCAGAGTGACTGTGAAGATAGATCCGCTCATTCGGAAATATCCGGCGCAACGCTCGAAGTGCCGGAATGGTCATTACGGCATCGCCGATCCAATTAGTGCCCCGAATCAATATCTTCATTTTCAAAATAACGACCGAAGCCCATCGTCCAGAGAGATCGCCGGTTCCCAATCAAGTTCCTGATTGGCCAGCGAAAGATCAGAGACATAATTCATCGGGACAGGCGGAGGAAGGGAACTCGTTTCATCGATCACTGCCTGTAAGCCGGATACAGTCTCAAGCTTTCTTACCACTTCTAACAGAGAGAGTGTATTGCTCCGCCCGCCTCCAATATTGTACAGTCCATGCCGGATCACGGATTCGGCAAACGCAGTGCAGGCTTTCGATAGATCGTCGACGTGCATTATATCCCGACGCGGCGAGCCCTTAGCCGGCAGGCGGATCTTTTCGCCCTTATTGATAGCGTCCGCGTATGCCGTAACAAAGCTCGGAGTATTACCTTCCGTAATTGGGGCGTAGATGGTAGACAACCTGAAAATGCACGATCTGAAGTTCCTTATATGTGAGTAGTAGTCGACATACTTCTCGGCGATGAGTTTCGACCATTCGAGAGCGGATTGGCCAGAGTAAATTGTTGGACAAGTTTCCGGAACCTCCATCGAATGGTCCGCGAACCGACCGTACACGTCTTTGGTCGAAGCAAAAATGAACGCCGCATTCTCTTTGACTCGTTTAAGGATGTTGACTGTTCCTTCGACGTTTGTGCGAAAGACCTGATCTGCGTTTTCAGGACGCTTGTCGAGACTGGCGGCAAGGTGAATTATGAGATCGTATTCCTCAATATCAGGCAAATTCGATGGTTCAAGAATATCAAAACCGGATTTCCGGGATAGGTCGTCGGAGTTGAAATGGTTGCGCACGTGTGTTCCGAGAAAGCCGGTGCCGCCTGTTACGAGAACCTTCATTTCTTATTTTCTTCCACGAGACGTTTCACCGACTCGGCTTTACCAATGACGATCAGCATATCTCCGTCTTCGATAAGTGTGTCACCGTTCGGATGGAAAGTCAGGTCGCCATCTCTCCGCCTGATAGCTACAACGATAAGACTCAGTTCGCTCAGCAGGTTAGTGTCTCTAAGAAATCTCCCTGAGTACAAAGATCCGGATTCGATCGCGACTTCCTCAAAAACAAGGTCAAGTGTTTCTGCGACAATCGAGTCCATAAAATCGGCTATAGCTGGTCTCAAAAGAGCTCGAGCCATCGACTGGCTTCCGATGATGGTCGGAGCAACGACGCGGCTTGCACCGGCGCGGATCAATTTAGGTTCTGCCTGTTCCTCGACTGCACGAGCAACAATGTGCAGATCGGGATTTAATCCTCGTGCGGTAAGAACCACATAAACGTTGGCGGCGTCATCTGCGAGACAAGTGGCAAGCCCTCTGGCTCGCAATACTCCTGCATCTATTAAGTTCTCTTCTGAAGTCGCGTCTCCAATAATAAACAACGAACCGTCACGTTCGAAATCGGCGAGTTTCTTTTCATCATTTTCAATAATGACGTAAGCCATATTTTGCCGTTGAAGATTTCTAATTATGCGCCGGCCCACACGGCCGGCTCCGCAGACGATAAAATGCCCTTCAAGCTTTTCCATTTCTCTTAGTTTGCGTCGAAGGTCGAACGCCTCCAAAATCTCTGACTGAATTACGGCCTGAGCAAGCACCGTTAGCGCATATAGTACCGTTCCGACCCCGGTCAACATTAGAAATATAGCAAACAGCCTGCCGAGAGCGGTTGTAGGTGCCAGGTCTCCGTAGCCAACAGTGGTAACGGTTTGAGCGGAGGTATAGAAGCTGTCCAGCCAGGTAAACTGCTCGATCAGTCGGAAGCCTATCGCACCTATCACGATCATCAGAATGACGATGAAACCAGCAAAAATGAGCCGTCGCCGCGTGATCTGAGAAAATGTGGAGGAGATCCTGATGTCCATCCGCGATAATTTGGTCGACACGAACCGCCGAAAACCGATAATATATAAATGGTGCTCTCCGAAGATGATAATCTCACTAATGTCTTCCTATTTCCACCCGTCAGATGCAGGAAAATAAGCCTATAAAAAGCTCGAGATCGAAGTTGCCGCCGAAAGGCTGGGTAGGTGCCCGACGCGGGGCGGTTTACCAGTCTCCGCCAGCGTCCAAATTTCGGAGACTGTTGCGTTTGATTTTCAATGGTTGGACGCTCGCGGCCGTACTGATAAGCCTGCTTGCGGTCTTCCTGACTCTGACATATTTCTGGTTTGAATTTTCGGATCGAATTGACCGCAAGCTGTTAAGCGGAGATGTTTTTACACAGTCTGCGGGGATCTATTCGGCTCCGAAAATTTTGAGAATCGATGAGCCGTCTACTATGACAATGCTCGTCGAGCATCTTCGGTCGGCAGGTTATATCGAAAGAAATGATCGTGCCGACCGATCGCGAAGCCGGTTCTGGGTGGAAAATGAAACTTTATTTGTTGAGCCCGGAAGCACAAGCGTCATTGACGGCCAAAGGAATTACGCTAATCTTCAGGTAAAATTCAAGAAGGACGGGAAATCAGTTGCGACAATAATCGACAAGGATTCCGGCGCCGTGCTACGGGAGACCAAGCTCGAGCCCAAACTCTTGAGTTCGATCGCAGCCGAGGGTGACGGCCGTCGAAAATCAGTTGGCTTTGATGACCTGCCGCAGCATCTCGTGAAGGCAATAACTGTCACAGAGGATCGTGCATTCTTTGAGCATTACGGCGTGAACGTTCGTGGTATTGCCCGCGCACTATGGCGCAGATATGAAGGGGAAGATGTCGGACCGCTGTCAAACCAAGGTGGTTCTTCGATAACTCAACAGCTTGTTAAAAACCTGCTGTTGAATCGCGATATGACTTTGCAGCGAAAGCTGACAGAGGCATATATGTCGATAATTCTTGAAACGCGGCTTTCTAAACAGGAAATATTCACGCTATACGCAAATCAGATCTACCTTGGGCAACAGTCAGGTGTTTCGATCTATGGAGTCGGAGAAGCCTCGAGCGCATATTTTGGGAAGGATGTGACCCAACTTTCGCTTGCAGAGGCCGCATTTTTGGCCGGCATCATTCGAAGCCCCAATCGTTACAATCCATACAAAAATCTCGCAAAGGTCACTGAACGACGCAATCAGGTTCTCGAATCGATGTTTGAAGCGGGCGAGATCGATCAACAGCAGGCATCGGGCTCGAAGCTTGAGCCGATTCAGCTTAAGCAGATATCCAATAGGAAAGATCTGCAGGGTATGCCTTATTTTTCGCAATACGCAATTGAAGAACTGCCAAAGCTGGTAAACGATCCGGAGGCTTTGCAACACCTTCGCGTATTTACATCGATCGATCCGGACCTGCAACGAATGGCCTACGAAACTGTGAGTAAGAGGCTCGAGGCTATGGATAAATACTTTCCAAAGAAGCCAAAGGGCAGCCTCAATGCCGCACTTGTAGCGATCAGGCCGAAAACCGGTGAGATCGTTGCGATGGTCGGCGGCCGAGATTACCTTGAGAATCAGTTCAATCGGGCGACGGATGCGATGAGGCAACCTGGCTCAGTTTTTAAGCCATTTGTTTATGCGGCAGCGATAAACTCAGCTTATGATTCGGGATCGCGGATTTTCACGGCCGCCTCGGTCTTCAAGGATGAGAAAAAGACCTTCACGTTCAGTCAGGATAGTTATACGCCGGGTAATTATGGCGATTTCTTTTCAAACAAAGAGGTGACGCTGCGTGATGCCCTTGTAAAGAGTAAAAATGTGATCACGGTCGATCTGGCAATGCAGCTAAATGTCGGTAAAGTGATGAATCTGGCGACGAAGGCCGGATTCCCAAAGGTCGAAAAGGCCTATCCATCAATGGCTCTTGGCACTGCCGAGGCGACGCCGTTGCAGGTTGCCACGGCTTATACGATGTTTGCAAATCTTGGGGATCGCGTCATGCCGATGCCGATCAGACAGATCACTGCGGGTGACGGCCGGACAATTTCGCTCGTTACACCAGACCGAAAGAATGTTGTTCGCCCGGACGTTGCCTATTTAATGGATGACATTATGAAAGATGTCATTAATCGCGGGACAGCGGCGCAGGCTCAAGGTTGGGGATTTCGAAACGTCCCGGGCAAGACCGCCTTTGCGGGAAAGACTGGTACATCACGGGACGGTTGGTTCGCCGGATTTACGCCAGAATTGGTTTGCGTCGTTTACGTCGGATTTGATAACGGTGATGATCTGGGAATGAAGGGGTCGGACTCGGCGATGCCGATCTGGGCTGACTTTATGCAGCAGGCGTTGAACATGCATCCCGAGTGGAACGGTGACTGGGCAATGCCGGGAGGTATTCGGAAAGCCGAGATCGACATTCGAAACGGTACATTGATTCGCGAAATTGATCCGACCGAGGATCCAAACGCACCGAAAACCCCGACGCCAATTCCGACGCCGAAACCTGCGAATCCTGATCCAAATGCCGAGTTATACGATGAACCGCTTCCGGTCGAACCCAAAGAAGTCTACGTCACAGACGTTCCGGCGGAATTCAGGCGTGTCGAACTCTTTCTGATCGGTACGCTGCCGAGCCGAAACATGATCCAGAACCTCAATGAAGATATGGATCTGGAAGGGAACAACCGACCAACACCAAGCCCGACACCGATTTCAAGCACCTGGCAAGACGGAGCGGAACCTCCCGAGGTGAAGACCGGATCTGGCGGCAATTCATCCGCCCCAAGTTTACCGGGGGGAACCGTAACGATCATGGTCTGTCCAATAACGGGAATGAGAGCGACGATCAACTGTCCGACAAAGGAAGCGAAGACGTTTCGCGCGGATACTGAACCAACGGAGTTTTGTTCCTTTCACAGGTAGCTGAACAAGTACTTTTCCTTTACCCCAAAAAAATATTCACATTTGTGCAAGAATTCTTACACGAGACGTTCTTACTGGCGCAGTGTTGATCTTGGTTGGCAAATGTGACCGGTATTTATCGGTTGATTTTGCGGAAAGACTGCCTCGATCATTCCGACTGTGTGGATGTCAGCTTGCGGGTGGAACGAGCCCGTGTTTCGAATATTCAAAGAGGAATAAAATGAGAAGAACATTAGTTTTAGCATCAGTTTTGGCCGTCAGCACGGCGGTTTTGGGAGCGTGCAGTGGAGGATCGACGAACACAACGCCGAACAAACCGGAAACCAAGCCGATCTCAACACCGGCACCGGTCACGCCGGCAACCCCGTTGACGAGCCCGTCAGTTAGTCCAACCGTCGACCCGAAAGCATCGCCGGCCAAGACGACCGCATCGCCCGAGGTCAAGAAAGCAGACCAGATGTCGACGGATCCGCAGGGCAAAGAAACCAAGCCGATGGCAAAGGAAACACCGAAGAAATAGCACGTAGTTGTTTTTTCGTATAGCCGAAGAGCGGGTAGCAATGCCCGCTCTTTCTGCATCGGGCAAACGGTCCGAAAATTGTGCTATTCTCGTGTTATCGAGGAGCTTAATTATGAAAAGAAATTTTGTGAACCTAGTTATCGCGTTGCCACTCATAATCCTGGTTGGTATTGGGTGTTCGAATTTCGACATTTCGACAAATAGCAATAAAAATTCCTCGGGAGCGAACAAGACTGAGGATAATAAAAAGACAGTCGTGGCGACCGCTCCCGCGAAGCTCGATAGTTATTCCATCAAAGGTATTAAGTTCGCGTATTACAAAATACCGTCGGGCCTCAAGAAGGAAGATCTGATCGCGATGGCCCAAAAGATCCATGACCAAGAAGACGATGCGCAGTTGATCCTTGTCGATGATGACTCAAAAGTCGCGGAGTATATTAAGTATGCCAAGGCGATCAGCGGAATAGGTGAGCTTGAAGATCCGATGCCGATGGAGTGGGCTGATGCACATATCGTCGCAAACGTGCAGAAATACATGAATGGAAAATTTGTACTCTGCGAGGGCTATGGTTCGAAGGAGATCGCGGAACTTAAATAGCAGATCCAGCAAAAGTAGATCGTGAGGACGTCCATCGTGGCGTCCTTTTTTAGTTCACCTGATACCAATTGCTGATCGACGACGCCTTACCAAATAGGGGAATCCCCTATTTTGTTAGTCACGAGGGAAATCATGATTCGTAGCCGCAAATATCTGTATAAGACCATTAGTCTCGTCACTTTGTCGGTAATTCTAATGCCGACATTCAACCTCTATGCTCAGAAGCCGCGTGGCGGTCAGTCGGCGGCGAACAAGGTCGGTTCAGGTGTGCCAAAGTGTTCGGGAGCATGGACAGGAAGTATTACTTACACCCGCACGCATTCGCAGACAGACAATAAGCGTACCGAGCGAGTGTCGGGCCGCGGGTATGACACTCGCAACTGGGAGATGAAATACAACTACAACGCTCGCGTAGCTGTTGTCGAAAGTCCCGAGAAGAATGGCTCCAGCGTCGGCCGAGCAACTATCAACCACTCTTTTTCCTCGAACGAGAGAATCGATGCGGTCGAAAAGAACTCTTGTGATCAGGGCAAGACATGGCGAGATATGCGTGGAACATCAACCTCGAAATCCGAGGCTACGGCAAGCGAGGGCGGCGTTGATGCGAATGTGAGTATTGGCGTGAATGACGACGGCACATATGCGGTCAGCGTTGGTCTGCCGCAGATCAAGGGTCGGGTGTCCGGCGAAGAAAGCTCAACATTCAGTGGTCAATGTAAGCCGAAAGAGGGCAAGACCCTAACCATGCCGGCAACCGAAACCACCATTGACGGTAATTCGCTGACATCGGACGGGACCAACCGCGTCGATCCGTCCGACCCAAACAAATTGTCCGGTACATACTCGCGGACTTGGCAGAATCTGACCGAGACGATCACATGGAATCTGCAAAAATGCGGGGCTCCACTCAGACTGACCGATCTTCGATTCGAAGACATGAAGTTTCCGAACTGGAATGACTGGCAAGAGGTCGTCGAGCAAAAAGGCACGATCGACGGCAATCTTGTGAAGATCAAGGCAAAGGTGCTTAATGCCTCAGGTGAGACCAAGTATGCCGATCTGAAGTTCAAGGAGACCTACAAAGGTGACAAATGGGACGGCGCCCGGCCCGACGGGCTGCTTGATGGTGGTGAGGTATCCGTGCGAATCGATGCAGGCGAGGAAAAAGACGTCGAGATGGTTTGGGACTCGTCGGGTTATGCATGGTTTGATGACGGACGCCCGAGACTTATGCAGCGAGTCAAGGCAGAACTCGAGGAGAATGGCAAGAAGACCGACGAGATGACCAAGAACTTAAAGGTCGCCCCCAAACCGCTCGTGCTCGTTCACGGTTTGTGGAGCAGTTGGAAGGCGTGGGAGCCGTGGCAGAACATCCTGACGACGTCTCATTCGTATGATTGGAAGGCCTTCCCCGTAGGTGAAAAGCCGGAAAAAGGTGTAATGAATACAGGCGGAGCGTTTATGTCGCAGGATCGGACAAACGGCATTTTTGAGAACTCGCAGCAGCTTGGCAAGTACATGAGATACGCTCAGGAAGACCGTAATGCCTGGCACGTCGACATCGTCGCTCACTCGATGGGCGGATTGATCTCGCGGCATTACATTCACGCCTTCATGCCTAACGAAATGCCCGACGGTCGTCCACAAGTTTCGCATCTTGTGATGCTTGGGACGCCGAATATGGGTTCGCCGTGCGCCGATGTGATGGATGTCGTCTTTTCGGCAAATGGCGAAACACCTGAGGCGATCAGGCAGCTTAAGCCGGCGGTCGTAGAGCAGTTCAATCAGGTCACAACGAACCGCAAAGGCGTTAAATTTTCGGTGCTTGCCGGCGATCCGCTACCGGTAATGTGTAAAACACTGGTTTGGAATGACGGTGTCGTTCCGGTTCCGTCCGCGATCTGGAAGATAAAGGACAACGCGATATCCAAGAATCTGCATACCGACCTGACGGGAACTGCGGATTTCTCGAGTTTCGTTAAACCCCGACTCGCGATCGGACCGAAAGGTGGCCACGGGCCGGCGGTGCCGGAAGTTGCCCAGTTTCCTGTTCAGATCGTGCCGACCGCCGTTCGAGACTACGGTGCGATGTTCCTGAATGTCACCGGCGAAGAGCTGATGCCCAACGGGGAAGTTCCCTTCGTTCGCAATCTGCGAGTGACTGCGAAACAAGTGATCGATCTCGAGGTGCCGGTCGGCACAGCGACCAACCTTGGTGTGACGCTTATGGCCGATCCGAAAGTTTCGGTAACTCTGTTCGATGCCAGCGGGGCCGTCATGGGCAAAAACCTCGCGGGTTCGAGCGAGTCGCGGGGCTGGTTCCGGTCGATCTACTATGACAAGCAAACGACAGGATCTACCTGGCGGCTAAGGATCGAGAATACAGGCGACCTAGAATATAAAGTTGCTCTGGCCGTTTGGAAAGACGCGACCCGTTGAAATGAAGAAATTAATTTGTCACAGTCCAAAAAAGCGCTTGCAATTGATAAAGGAACTTACTATAGTTCTTGGCAGACAGCCGAGGCTCCCCGCCAAGGTTGTCTAAACCGGAGGAAAACGGACAGCGACGGTGTGGGAGACGGCGCTGACCAGTACTCCAAAATTGGATAAGGCTTCGTTAACGGTGTGGGAGACGGTAACGAAGCCTTTTCCGCGCCTGCATTTCATGGCACTATGCGAAACGTATCTGATGGTTTTCTGTCTCAGTTCATTTGCGCATGTCGTCGATCATATCTGAGATAGTCTGCTTCAAATGGTCGGTGACGGCGGCATAACGGTCTTCCTGCGAATTATCGCTGTCGGCATTTAACAGGACATCGCGGGCGAAGATAGGTTTGCCGATAGTGATCTTGACCTTGCCAGGGCGGATCCGCCAAGAATTGCGTGCCCACACATTTTGCAGTCCATCGATGGCGACCGGGACGATCGGCAAGTCGAGTTCGGTCGAGAGAATCGCGGCCCCTTTCTTGAAAGTGTGCAGTTCGCCGTCAAATGCCCGTTCGCCCTCGGGGTAAATGTTGAGCACCTTGCCGTTTTTCAGGCCGATAGCTCCGGCCTTCATCGCCCGCATCAACTCGGTGTCAGGGTTTACCGGGACCACGTTTAGCATCTTCGCAACAAAACGCATCAGGCTGTTCGTGAAAAATTCGCTTGCACCAACATGAAAGATATTTCGGAATAGCTCAAAGGGGTAATTTGAGCAAAGCACAAACGGATCGAGAAAGCTCTGGTGGTTCGGGCAGATGAGGAACGGTTGGAGATCTGCCGACTGCTGTCCTTCGGCATTTGGGCGGTGCATGGCGGCCTTGAGATTCTCACGGCCCTTAACTTCGAGCAGTAGAAAGACCTTAAAGACTAGCCAAAACAATTTGTAGCAAGTAAATGCGAACGCCGAGAAGATCGGTCGGCTCTTGAGCACCGATCGGATCTCCGGGAAATCGTCGTCAGCCTCCCGAACGATCTTCCCCCAGTTCAGATCGACCGAGACAGCTTCCATTTCGGCTCCACCGTGCTTATTTACCAGCTCAATGACCTGTGCGACGTTCAGGGCGGTTGCCGCCTCGTCGCCGTCGAACTCGGTTCCGAATGCCTGCTCAAGTGCGGCGAACGTTTCGGCACGGGCAAGGCTGTCGAGACCCAGATCGATCTCGAGATTCATCGACGGATGGACTATCTCGACGTCCTTAGAATTTTGTCGAATGGCCGCGACGACCGCTTTGGCGGTATTTGTCTCGATCAGAACGGTGTCTTCAGCCGAAAATTCCCAAGCCTTGACTTCTTTTGCCTCTGCCGCGATCACGCCCGTCTCTACCTCTTTTTTGAGCTGAAAACGCTTGATCTTATTGGTTGCCGTGCGGGGCAACGGCTCAACGCGAATAATGTAATCGCGGACACGCTGATATTCGGGTAGTTCGCGGCCGAGCGAGTCGAGCTCATGACGGATCGCCTCTTTTGAATTGGCGATCTTTGCCTGCTTGAGGTAAGCAAAATCCGGCACGATCACCGCTGCCAGCTTCTCAGCACCGGCGCGAGCTTCTGCCTCGTCCGAGATACCGATCACCGCCATCTCACCAACGAGAGGGCATTTGAGATAGTGGACCTCGAGATCCTCGGGGTGAACGTTTTTGCCCGATGGCAGAACGATGACGTCCTTGCCACGGCCGACAATGTAGAGAAATCCGTCTTTGTCGAATTTTCCGAGATCGCCCGAACGGAACCAACCGTCCTCGGTGAATGCCTCAGCGGTTGCTGTCGGGTTCTTATAGTAGCCGTCAAAGACCATTGTGCCGCGGATCAGAACCTCGCCAACGCCGTCTTTATCAGGGTCGATGATCTTGATCTCGGCGCCTTTCATAGCCTTGCCGACCGAGCCGACGCGATTGTCGTCCTCATAGGTCGCGGTTGCCGCTCCGCTCGTTTCGGTCAGGCCATAGCCCTGAATGATGGTAAATCCGAGTCGGTGAAAATCCTCCGCAACCTTTTCGTCGAATCGCGAACCGGCAGAGATCGCAATTCGCAGTTCGCCGCCGAACGATTCGTGAACCGCTCCAAAGAGTTTGCGCCCGAGATTGACGTTTAACGTGTCACGGAAAAATCCGTTGGTCCGCAGCATCGTCCGAAACAATGCCTGAACCGGTGCCGGTTTGGCGGCGACAGCGTCAAAGATCTTTTTATGGAACAGATACCAGAGCCGAGGCACCGTCGTGAGGATCGTTGGCTTGAATTTCTTCATCGACTCGCTCAATTCGGCGGGCGTAAGCTCCTTGAGATAACCCACTTGCGGCCCAAAGGTCGTCGCGACCCACAAATTGACGATCTGTAAATAGGCGTGGAACAAAGGCAGAAGCGATAAGATGCGCTCTTTGTCTGAAAGCTTGAGCACGTCGTTGACGCCTGAGAGCTCACCGACAATGTTGCCATGCGTCAAGGGCACTCCCTTTGGCGTTCCGGTTGTTCCGCTGGTGTACATCAGCAATGCGATGTCTTTGCCTTTGGCCTTGGGCACGATCTTGGCGTAATCCTCAGGAAATTCGGTTGCAGACCAGTCCTCGAAGCGCTGAAATCCATTTAAGGACGATTCAAGATGCCAGACGACAGCAGGGATATGACGCCCGAGCTTTTCTTCGATCTGTGCGAAGCGTTCCGTCTGGTCGGGTGACAGAAAGGCAACCTTTGCTTCGGAGTTTTCGAGGAAGTTCGTGATCGTTTCGATCTCGCCGTGCGGATCGAGCGGAACACAGACCGCTCCGTGATAAAGAGTTCCGAGATATGCGATCGCCCACGAAGGGTGATTTTCGCCAATAAGAGCCACGCGGTCGCCAAACTGCACGCCTTCCTGACCCAATCGATAAGCCACCGAACGGATCCGGTGGAGCATCTCGCCAAAAGTATAAACTTCATCGTCGCTACCGACGATCCGCATCGCGACCTTGTCAGGCCGCTCATCAAATGCTGATATCAGCATTGAGCAAAAAGATTGTGACATAAGCTTTTGCGGTATTGTGGTCTAAATCGCCGACAGTTTCAAGTGTTCATTACCGGGCGGATGCATCCAAATCGAATGTGACGAGGCCTAGTTGCTATTCCTGGGAACGCGAACACGTAGGGCCCCCGGCACTATTTCATAAACGGCAGGCAGGCGGCCGGGAAGTTCGCCGTCGGTCTCGAGGCGGATCTCGGTCGCGTCATCTGCTGCACGGACGGTCACCCTACGTGCAAGAGTGTCGTGCACCTCTTTCAGGTCAAGGTGCGTACCGCGATAGAGTGTGATCGCGTTAAGCAGGATCTTGGCAGTGCTGATATCGCCGATGTTGATGACGTCGAGAAAACCGTCGTTGATCTTCGCCTCTGGTGCGATCATCATTCCACCGCCGAAATATCGCGAATTGGCGACGCAGAAATTGATCGTCTGAACGGTCCTTTCTTCACCGTCATCGAGTTGCACTCGAATAGTGACCGGGTCTAGGTTAAGAACCTCTTGGAGTGTTGACGCGGCGAAGTTTGCTTGTCCGCGGAGCGATTCGAGAGGCAGCCAGTCGAATACCTTGGCGGATTTGACGCGCTTGATGATCGAGGCTGCGAGTCCGAACGATGATACGTTCAGGAAATAACGGCTGACAGTTTTGCCGTCAAAATCCTCGAACGTGACGCGTCCTGCATCAATCGTTTTGGTCTCGCCGGTCCGTAAAGCAACGGCGGCCTCGCGGTTCGAGTTCGGCAGTCCAAGCGTCCGACGAAAATCGCCTCCGGTACCGGACGGCAGAACGCCAAGTTCAGCATCCTTGCCCGAACGCAAAATGCCGTTTGCTACCTCATTGATGGTTCCGTCTCCGCCGCAGGCAATGATGAACTTGCGCCCGGACTTGGCGGCACGTTCGGCGATGTCGATCGCATCGCCCTGCGATTTGGTGAACGCGACACTGAACGGCCCGAAATGGGCACGCAGGTCAGCTGCGGTGCCCGACCAGTTGCTTTGGGTCGAACCCGATGCTGACTTAGGATTAACAATGACCAGCGGCAGCGTTTCGTCGGAGTGTGGATTTGATTTTCGTTTGGCCAAAATGTTTGAGCCCGCGTTTGTCGCGACGGGCTATTAACTAAGTAGCTTTTTTCAAAGCGATAGTCAAAACCAACTATCTATGAACCGCTGACCGAAAAGCCGGTACGCAAGTGGCCATTGACCATTTGCGCCGTGCCGTCGGTAAACAGATTGTCCGTTTTTAAGCTGCTACGCGTTCTACGTACGGGCTGCTGATTGAGTGCGATAAATGCTTCGATGTCGCGGATCGAACGCGGCAATGCCTTTGTCATCCAAATGACACCGGTCGGTGTGACGAGCATGTCGTCCTCAATGCGGACACCGATATTCTTGTATTTCTCAAAGACGGGCCGGACCTTGATAATAAAATCGCGGTTTTCCGGCGTGTCCGGTAGATTGTCGAGGGCGTCCTCGCGAATGTATATTCCCGGTTCGTTGGTAAAGACCATGCCGGGACGCAGCGGGCCGGAATAAGTGCCGACATCGTGGACGTTCATGCCCAACCAGTGGCCGAGGCCATGAATGAACCAGACGCCGGTCTGCGGTGAATCTTTTTTGGTCACCAACCCAAGCCTGAAAAGGCCGTCGCCGATCGTCTTGCGTGCGATCTGGCTCAGTTCACCGAAAGTTGCACCGGGCTTGGTCGCCTTTGCAACTGCCTCTTGCGCATCATAGACGATCTGATAGATCTCGGCCTGTTCTTTTGTGAATTTGCCGTTGACCGGATAAGTGCGTGTTACGTCCGCAGTGTAATGTTCGTATTCGGCACCGACGTCCATCAGGAGCAGCTCGCCTTTTTTTATGGGGCTTTGCGATTCGACATAATGAAGAGTGGTCGCATTTGCTCCGCACCCCACGATCGACGGGTAACCCCAAAAATCGGCATTGCGGCGTCGGAATGTATATTCGACCTCGGCGTGGACCTCATATTCCCAATTCGCCTGTCCGACGGTTGCCATCGAACGCATCTGTGCCTCGGTCGTAATGTCGATCGCGTGTTGGAGCATTTTCAACTCATAAGGCGATTTGATATGGCGAAGTTCCGCGAAGATCACTTGCGCGTTTTCAACCTTGTAGCCGTTGAGCGTTTTTGAGAATTCGTGCTCGGCACGAAACTCGCGCATGCCGTCGCGGTCCTGCGGTCCGTCGGGCAGCACTAAGTAAATATTGTCGGCAGAGCCTGGAAGCGTAACGGCACCGTCCTTTGACCTAAATTCTTTCTTGTCCTTGAGAGCCGTAAGAAGAGCTTCGCGTTCAGATGAATCGACGATCGTCGTTAATCCGGAGATCGCGGTTGCTTGTTCGCGTGAGTACATTTTGCCTTCCCAGGCTTCGCGAAAAGCAACGCGTTTCGGCAGAAACAGTGTCTCCGTCACCTTGCCGCCCGATTTGGCGATCACCAATGTAGAACCATCCTGTTTGAGCGAGGTTAAGTAGTAATGGTTGTTTTCCTGGCGGTAAACATAATCAACGTCGTTGGTATAGATCCGCGGCTCTGCCGGAAAGAGCACCATAATGCTGTTGTCGGCCATTTTGGCCGCGACCGCCGCGCGTCGGCGGGCGAGTTCCGCATGACGCTCAGCCTCAGTGAACCGCGGAGCTGGCGGAGCGATCTTGACCGCCTTGGGCTCGGCGACGCCGGAGACCGGAATTGCCGTCGAAACCAACATCAATAGTGAAAAAGTGACCAACAGTCTTTTCATTTTTTTACCTCAATCGAAATGTCGCGATGCGACGTGTTGCCAAAATAATCCGCGGCCATGACCCGTATCAGATAGTTGCCGTTCTCGAGCCCGGCGGTGTCGAAAAAGCCTTCGCGGTAATCATCGCCGTTGACGAAATTTGTGACGATATAACCAAATATCGTCTCGCCGGTCGCTCCCGATTTGCTGCCGTTTGCGTAAACATATCGAACGGCGTCACTTTCGGGCAGACGGTCGAACCTGATGTTCCATTTCTCTTCACCGGCGGCCGTGCCGTCAGCTTTTAGCAACTGATATCCCGCACGATAGATGCCGAGGCGTCTGCGTTCGGGGTTTCCGTCCATCTGGTCGTAAGCTCTGACCACAAGTCGAATCTGGTCAGTGACTGTTATACGCGAATTTCCGGCTGCGGTTTCGATTTCGCGCCAGTTTTTGTCAAAAACGCCGACTCTCTCTATCACCGGCGGCCGCGTGTCCGAAATCCCGGGCAGAGTCAGGGCGTCGAGCGCGTTCATTTCCGAACCGCTTCGTCCTGCGATCAGATGGACGTGATTCATCGGGTTGAGCGTCCCGATCGGCTCGCCCGCTTTGAATTTTGTCCCGCGTGGGACACGAACTCCCACAAGTTTGCCTGAACGGTCGCGGGTAAACTGAAAACGCTCGTCGCCCAATGTTTCACCGCTCAAGGATCGCCCGAGTCGAATGTGAATGTAGCCGAGCGAGGGCATGCGGATCAGTTCACGCAATGTTCCGAAATTTTCGGCTGCCGCGATCCGCAGCACCTTTTCGTCGCGTATGAATCGCGCCGTTTCGCCAAGTGCACCGGCAATGTCGAGCCCGTTGTGAAACCAGACCTGTTCGGTACCGGGCTGCATCTCGCCGCGGATCTCACCGAGCGTGCCGGCAACGTCCCGTTTCGCCGCGGGCGGATCGTACGGCCAGCGCGCCGGTGCGAGTCCGCGAAATACTTCGGGTTTGTCGCGTAGTTCCCCGATCTCAGACCCGGTGACTGCATTTTCCGATCGCGAGGTGACAAACCTGCGGACGAGCCGATTTTCACTGTCAGCGACAACCAGCGAACCATTATTGTCAATGACCAAGCCGGACGGTCGGTTGAATCGCGATTGCGATGCCGAACCATCTCGCAACCCGCGCGCACTGTTAGATATCGTTGCGACGAATGGGATTGGCCCGAGGCTGATCCGTCGAATGGCGTTGCCGTCCGCGACGAAAATGCCGCCGTCGACGTCGGATGTTACGGCAGTTGGTTGGACAAAATCCGCGTTCGAAAGCAGACCGTCTCTTAACTCGCCCGTCCCATTTCCCGTAAGCGTCACCACACGGCCATCGAATTCGACCCCGCGGATGCGGCGATTTCCGGTGTCGGCAACGATAAGTTTGTCCTGAAGCAGCGTGATCCCGGCCGGCGTGTCAAAACGAGCTTCGGTGCCAACGCCGTCAGCGTAGCCGGTTTCGCCGCCCGCCAGTGTTTTGACCTCACCTCTTTCGATCATTCGAATACGGTCGTTATAGGTGTCCGCGACGAAAATGCGGCCGTCCGCATGCACAGCGACACCGACCGGAGCGTTAAATGTCGATGCTAGTGCGACGCCGTCGGTCTTTCCTGAACGACCTTCGGTTCCGGCGATGACGTTGACCTTGCCGTCGGCGTCAATCGATTTGATCGTATGCGACCCGGCATCAGCGACGATCAAGTTGCCGTCCGGCCCAAATGCGATACCTGATGGCGTGTCGAGTCCCTCGGCGAAGGTGCTGGACACTCCGTCGCTGGTAATGCGAATGATCTTGCCGTTCTGACCGTCCGAAAAATAGACGATACCGCCGCGGGCCGCAACGCCAAACGGTTCGCCGATATCGCCGGCCTTTCCTGCAGCAGTCTCGACAAAAACCAAAGGCCGCCGTTCCGGCGTCGAAACGCCGCAGCCTGTAGCCGCAATCGAACAAAACATGGCAGCAATGATCGAGAAATAGGAGAAGAACCGCATTTTGTCGTTGTTAAATGAGCGAAACATCTTGGTCGGACCGGCCTTCGTTTGAAGCATAATATGTTACCATAGCGGCATATTTCACGATCGTATAAAAACAAGGAGTGGATACAAAATATGTTTTCATTACAAGATCTTTTAGGACAGGAACAGGGAACCCAGGCAGTCGACCAGATCAGTCAGAATGTCGGTGCCGATTCGTCGATGGTAAATTCAGCGATCCAGATGGCGTTGCCGGCTTTGATCAACGGCCTTGCCAACAATGCCGCAACGCCTGAGGGTGCTGAGAGCCTCAATACCGCGCTCGATCAGGATCATGCGGATGGCGGCATACTTGATAACCTCGGCGGCCTTGCCGGAATGATCTTCGGCGGCGGCCAAGCCGCTGCGCCACCGCGTCAGGCTGATGCCGGCGGCATACTCGGCCACATACTCGGAACCAACCAGGGTGCGGTCGCCCAGCAGGTCTCGGAGCAATCCGGACTCGGTATGGGCCAGGTCGCTCAGATACTGATGTTTCTCGCGCCGATCGTCATGAGCTATCTCGGCAAACAAAAACAGGAGCAAGGCGTTGGTGCCGACGGCATCGGCGGATTGCTAGGTGGGCTGCTCGGCGGCGGACAGCCTGTTCAGCAACAGTCGTCGGGCAACGCCATGGTCGATATGGCGTCGAACATGTTCGATAAAGACCGCGACGGTAGTGCGATGGACGACATCGCGTCGATGGCGTTCAACTACTTTACTAAGAAATAAACTGATTTCAGCGATCTTGCGAAAAGCGGGTGCCGTAACGGTGCCCGTTTTTTGTTTCTCAGCAGGTTCTTTATGAATTAGTAGGAAATAGTCGGAAATAGTAGGAATCTTTAATAATGTCCGGTAGCCATAACTAATGTAAATAAACCGGTTAGGGCGATTTGACGATCCTGTCCCGCTGTCCCGACAAGTTCCCACATTTCGTAGATGCAACGCCTTGAATCCAAGATGTTCTGCACCATTTTGTTCAAGGCAGAACATTTCTCGTCTGTCCCCAACGTTAAAGTGTCAAAGATCTTTTTTCTTAACCTATATTCTAACACTTGTGTCAAACACGACAATAGGTACCGCAAATAGCACGAACGAAAAATCGGGAATCGCAGTTTCCAATCTCATGCTTACTTTTTGCAGTTTCAAGATCTGTGACATGCGGTGATCCTTGCGGGGAAATGTGAAACATAACCGAAAGGCACTTCGTAACTAATTTCATCAAAAGCAGTCACTTTCTGCCTTGTAATTAAAAATTTATCCTGAGGAATCTATGACCAATACGAGTTTTGCTCGGCGGTTTTTCGCCGGGGCTTTGATCGCTGTTTTCGCCATGTCTGCGCTAGTGCAGGCTCGGCCTCTGAAGCCGTTCTCGCCGCTGATGGAGGACGAGAAACGTCCGCTTCCGGCGGTCAATTGGATCCGGAGCCGTCACATTGACGTTAAGCACCTGGATATTGACCTGCGGTTCGACTGGGATAAGGAACAGGCGATAGGCGTAACGACGGTGACGCTGGCACCATTTGCGGACACAAACACGATCGAACTCGACGCTGCGATGATGACCATTAATTCGGTCAAACTGGCGGGCGGTGGAGCATTGCAGTTTGCGTACGACGCCAAAAAAGAGAACGACAATCTCGAGATCACGCTCGATCGTGTTTACCGTGCGGGTGAGGACGTCAAGGTCGTGGTCGATTACCGAACCAATTACGTCAATAAGGTCGATGACACCGAAACGGCGATCGGCAGTTTCGGTCGCGGTCTGCGATTTATCAAACCTAACGCTGACAATCCGAACAAGCCGCGGCAGATCTGGTCGCAGGGCGAATCGGAATTTAACCGATACTGGTTCCCGTCATACGATTCACCAAATGATTTTCGCACGACGGAAATGCGTGCAACGGTCGCAAAGCCCTTTACCGTCGTCGGTAACGGCAAACTGACGGAAACTAAGGATAATGGCGACGGCACACGGACATTCGTCTGGAAAATGGAACAGCCGTACACCAACTATCTGACGTCGATCGTCGTTAGTGAAACGACGCCGGTCGTGCAGGATTTTGACGGCATACCGGTTTACAACTACGGCTATGTCAACGAGACCAAAGAGGTCGCCGCGACGGTCAAGAATCTTCCGGCGACGATGCGTTTCTTTTCGGAGATCACCGGCGTCAAATATCCGTACGCCAAGTATTCGCAGGCATTTGTCGAGGAGTTTGGCGGCGGAATGGAGAACATTTCGGCGACCACGCAGATCGAAGAGATGATCCACGACGAACGCGAATTGCTCGACACCGACAGCGAAGGGCTGCAGTCGCACGAACTGGCACATCAGTGGTTCGGCGACTATGTCACCTGCCGCGATTGGGGCCAGATCTGGCTCAACGAATCGTTCGCGACCTATATGCAGGCGATGTGGACCGAAAAGCTAAAGGGCCACGACGAATTTCTCTACACGGACGTCCGCGGGAATCAGAATGCGACGATAGGAACGTGGAATCAGGGCAATCGCCGGCCGATCGTGACCAAGTATTACGCAAACAAGGATGCTATGTTCGACACATACGCCTATCCGGGCGGCGGTTCAGTGCTGCACATGCTGCGAAAGCACCTCGGCGATAAGGCCTTCTTTGCCTCGCTAAAGCACTACCTTACCCAGAACGCTCACCAGCCTGTTTCGACCGAAGATCTGCGTATCGCGATCGAGGAAACGACCGGCCAATCGATGGACTGGTTTTTTGACCAGTGGCTCAATAAAATGGGACATCCCATTTTTGAAGTGACGCAAAATTATGACGAGGCCAAAAAGCAATTGACGCTCAACGTCAAGCAGACACAAAAGATCGATCTCAATAACGAGTATCCGCAGACGGATTATTTCCAAAGCTATGTCGACGTCGCAATCGACAACAAGGTCAGCCGTGTGTGGCTGAAACCGCAGGCAGAGAACGTGTTCACGTTCGACTCGGCCGCAAAGCCGAAGCTGGTCAATTTTGACTACGAAGGCACGTTGCTTAAGGAAATGAAGTTCGAGAAATCGACGGATGATCTGCTATATCAAATGGCTAATGACAAGGACCCGATCGGCCGCCGCTGGGCAATGGCCGAGCTTGCACAACAAGGCCAGGGAAGCGATAAGGCGAAAATAGTTGCCGCTTTGATCATATCGGCTGAAAAGGACACGTTTTGGCGTATGCGCCGTGCGGCTCTGTCCGAGATCGCTAACATATACTCACCCGATCCGCCACCGGGACAAGATCGCCCGGCAGTTAAGCTTGATGCCAATGTCGAGGCAGCGGTGATGCGTTTGACCAAAGATAAGGAAACCGGCATTCGCGGCGACGCTCTCGAACTGCTTGGAGAAACTCAGGACAAAAAGTTCGGCGATATGCTCCTGGCAGGACTCAGCGACCGTAGTTACGAGGTCATTGACCAGTCCGCTTTGGGTCTTGCACGTGTCAAGGACCCGCGTGCTTATGAAGCATTGGTCAAGCTGACATCGACGCCGTCATGGAAAGGCCGCATCCAGATAGCCGGATTTAACGGACTCGCGGAACTGGGTGACCCGCGTGGCTTCGAGGCGGCGTATAAATCTGCGATCGACAAATCGCTGCCCTTCAACGTACGTACGGCTGCTCTCGTTGTGGTTGGGGAGACCGGCAAGGGCGACCCGCGTGCGTATCCGTTGATCTATGAGAAATTCAAAGCAGCATTTGATTCGAACAATATCCAGGGAATGGTCAACGGAATTCAGGCTATCGTTCGACTGGCCGATCCGCGAGGCCAGGAGGCACTGGATATGCTCAGGACCAAGTTCAAGGATAATCCGGGTGCTATGCAGTTTGTCGCTTCTCAGGAGGCAGCGTTGAAGGCCGCGATCAAAAAGTAGTCGGATTGAGGTATTAACTAGAAAAGCCGCTCGCGTTGAAATACGCGGGCGGCTTTTCTTACGTTTGTTGGTCTGGTCTAGTTGCCTTCCGGGAGTATCTCGACCTTGACGTTAAATGCTCCGGAATTGTCATCCAGAACGCCTTCATTGATCCCGAGGAACAGGGCTCCGTCGCGGGTCGCGGTAAATTCGCGTTCGGCACCGATATAGATGAATTCGTTGTTGTCATCGCCGATGACGGCGATCAACGCACCGGTCGCGACATTTTTAAGAAGCTTCTGATCGTCATTGATCTCGGCGACACCCGAGGGCGGGGAGCTTTTTCCCTTACCGAGCAAGACTCTGCCATCGCCGGTGATTCGGATCCGCTGGCCTTTTTTCAGCACCCAACCCGAGTTGGTCCAGCCGTTGGCAGTGTTATCGGCGAGCACCTTGACGTTCCAGGCGATCGGGCTGACCTTGCCGGGATTCGAAACGGGCGTTTTCGGCGTATTGTTACGCGGCGTATTGTCTGTTGCTACTACTTTGGGCGTCGACGTGGTGCTGGTATTGACCATAGAGGCGTTGCCCGAATTGGTCTTAGCCGTCGATGTCATCGGCATCTTGTCGGGCGAATCAAACTGGATCGACTCTATCTCGCTGGCCGAATAGGTAAGTTGCTTTAGCCTTGAGCCTTCGCCAATGGCAATAGTGAATTTACCGCCGGCAAAGCTGATGATCTTGCCCTTGAGAATGCTGCCGTCCTTGAGTCTGATAGTGTCGGCAAAGGTTACTAATGTTAGTGAAAGCATCAGCAGCATCGCCGTCGAGCTGCGAAAAATGATCGATCTGAGTGACATATTTCCTCCAAAGACCACGAAACGCCGATCATGGTGCGCGGCGTACCAAGAAAAATTGGTTAGCCGCAAAACAGATGAAAATTAAAGGTTAAGAGTTGCAAAATTTGCGTCAGAGACAAAATACAGCTAGATAATACACAAAATTGCTAAGGTTGTAAATTAGATTTTGTTACGTAGGTTGTTGATAACAGTATGTTTCCGGATGGTGGGCAAAGGGGGATTTTCCACAGAGTTTTCCACAGGGCGGCGATGATTGGTAATTGATCCCGTTGCTATTCCGGCGGAGCGGGCACATGTCCTTGAAGAAAATCCGAAAGTATGTCACAAGTTAGGTGGAATTGGTCTATATCGACACGATCGATCGTCGGTGCGCAATTTAGACGCCCTTAGGAGGCAGACCATGAAACCCATATTGATTTTGATCGTTGCAGCAGTTTTTTTCGTTGCTGATCTTTCCGCTCAAACCGCGACGCCTACGCCGCTATCCAAGATCGAACAGATCGAACAGGAAAAACTTCTAATCCAAAAAGAGACCGAGCTATTGAAGGCCAGAGCCGAATACCTCAAAGCGTATAGCGACGCAGCCGTTGGCAGCACCGTGACTCGCGACACAAGCGGAGGCAAGACGACTTTCACTACCGAAGAAAAACCGATCCTCGAAACCGTTGCGTTGAGTTATGAGGCTCTCGGCGAGATTGCCGGAAAGGTCGAAAGCCGCTTCAGGCCATTTGCAGGCAAATATAGCCGCGTAGTTTTATTTTATGAACCTGACTTTCTCGCATTGTCGCGGTACAGACTCTATCGGGAAGAGGCGAGACAGGCACTTGCAAATTATGAGACACTCGCCCAAGCGGTCGAGGACGAGGCAAAACGCTTGAAGAACAGCGATAAAGCGTTCGGGATCGAATCGGTCAATCCGGATCGCGGCGGAGCATTAGTGACAGCACTCGGGCTGCCGTCAGTCGCGGGCTCGGCATTGAAGTCGGTCGCGGAGCTGATCTCGCTTTTTCGCACCGATCAAACGATCACCCAATCGGTCGGTGTCGTCGATACCAAGTCGCTAAATTCTGTGATCGCCGGAACATTGCTAAAGTCGGGGAACGGTCTGGCAATCTACAACCCTGAGCAGTTTGTGCCCGAATACGACATCGGCGTCGCCGACCCGACATCATTTTATGAGACGCTTGGCCGCGTGCGTGCAGCAGAGGCCTACATCGACTATTTTCTTGAAGCGACAACAAAGATTCCGCAACGGCAACAGGATGGCGAACCGCTAAGAAGGCTGATCGCAAGTGCGAAGATCATCAAGAAACATTTGCGGACGCTGTCCTTCAATGTCGTTCCCGATCCGACACCGGTGCCTGAGAAGGCCGACTTTACCGAGTTTCGGAGCATGGTCCGTGCTGGAAAGCTCGATCGGTTTCTAAAAGGCGGAGGAGCAGCCGCGATACTTAAGGTCAGACTGCTCTCGTCCGGCGGCAGCCGCCGCGAGAGCCGCAACCTGATACTCGGCACCAAGACCGACTACAGCGGCAGCGCCGTCATCGAGATGGCCCTTTACGACACGGACGGCACGATGCGGCTGTCCGAGGTGATCATGCACCACACGGGCTTTCGCAAATACCGCACCGATAAAATGCCGAAACCTTAGACGTTCGGTCGTTGCTGACGGGACAAAGAGTTCTGGTTTCTCTGAAAATATCGGGCGAAAGTGAGCTTTGGGAGTGAGGGAAAATCAGACAGCCGAGCGGGCTGAAATTTCATCCATTTCACGTTCGGAAATTACTAATTGAGGTAACTTATCAATGTTCTCCAGATTCCTGCGGCCTGTGTGTGTATTTGCTTCAGTTTTGGTTGCGTGTACTGCCGGATCCGTCAGTATAGTCAAGGCCCAGTCGGGCACTGCGGATATTCGCGTCGATTCGCTTACTCTGGACAAAACACGCGTAGTGTTGCCTTGTCGTCCCGGGACCAAGGCGCAAGGCGAGGGCTGCAACGATAGCCGCACCATTAGAGCAAAGGCGACGATCTCCGGCGGCGGTGTAAAAGGCTCACGGCTTGAAGCGGTCGTTTCCGGCGGAAGGACGACGAAGGTTAGCGATTTGGAGTTCGATTGGGATCTGGCATCTGAGATGCCCGGAACATACACTCTCACCGTCGCGGCCGTCGATAAGGACGGGCGTTATGGCGGATCGAAAACCGTCAGCGTCAATGTCGAGCGATGTGTGTATTGCGAACATTTTGACGTTTGCCCGACAATTTCGATATACGGCCCTTTGTCTCCGGTAGAAGAGGGACACGACATGACGTTTACCGCCAGCGTCACCGGCGGGTCGCCCGATGCTTACAACTGGACGGTGTCCGCAGGAACCATCGTCAGTGGGCAGGGGACGCCGACGATCGTGGTCCAGACAGGCCCGGCAATGAGCGGAATGTCCGTCACCGCAACGCTCGAGGTTGCGAATGCGGACTGGATGATCGAGTGTACTAGGACAGCGTCTGAAACCGGCTTCGTCGTTGGTAATCACTCGGCGAGACTTGTTGATGAATTCCGCACCGCTGGCAGTAACTGTGAAGAGGGTTTTGCGCGTCTCGATGCGTTCCTGATCGAGCTCCAAAACAACCCTAATGATCAGGGCGTGATAATTCTCTACAGCGAAACCGCGGCTCCGAGGTCAGGCCGAATTCGAAAACAACAATTGGTGTTTTATATTAAATCGCGAAAGTTCGACCAGACCCGCGTGACTTTTGTCGACGGCTCGTTGATGAAGGGTGCCATGACGCAATTTTGGATGGTGTCGCCGGGAGCTGAATCGCCGGTACCCGTGGTCGGGGAAGGTGCTGTGCCGGCGGTAGTCGTTCCGGCAGCGACAAAGCCATATCTGTTTGCCGCCGAGTATTCGGAAGGCATTGCCGGCTGCAGCGAACCTTTCGACATCGCAGCTTACGCCTCAGTGCTAAATACCGAGCCGAAGAGCCGCGGCCGCATCGTCATTGCCGAGACCTCGACCGCAAAATACAACCAAAAGCGGCGTGAAATTTTGGCAGAACTCAAAGCGAACGGCGTCTCAGCCACTCGTGTAAATACTGTTTACAAAAGGGTAGCTCGAATGCAAGCTCTCGAATCTACAGAACTGTGGGTGATCCCCCCATCAAAGAAATAGGCCCTAAACAAAGTTAACGATCCGAAAAAGACAAGGCAGCCGCGAGGCTGCCTTTACTACTGAAAAAACTGGAGCCGGTGATAAGACTTGAACTTACGACCTGATGATTACAAATCAACTGCTCTACCAACTGAGCTACACCGGCGAATGCGGCTGTGGGCCGCAAACGAAAATACTAGCAAAAGAGAAGATTTCTGTCCAAGCGTGATAGCAAAGAATCTACGTTTAACAGTGAAAAAACTTGTTGACCTTTTATAGCGTAAAGTCCTATAATTCAAGATGACAGACGGGTACAGTCTCGACCTCGCATGCCCGCTAATACCTAACGACGCCGTCCAGGCGTCAGCATTCTACGAATAGAAAGGAGAAAATCGTGAATTTTCAACAGTTTTTCAAAAGACACATTACTGCATGTTGCCTGATCGTCGCCGTCGCCGGTGCGGTCATGGCTCAGAACGTCAAGCCGACCCCGACAATGGTGATGATGGGGCCCGCTAAGGCGAAGACAGTCGCCGGCCACAATAATCTATACTGCGCCGGGTATATCCAACAGAACGCAATTGCAACCGGGAACAAGATCGTTGGCGGTTTGACCGAAGCGGAAACCTACAATTTTGACGAGAACGATTTTCTTTATATCAACATGGGCTCGAATAAGGGGGTGAATGTCGGAGATATGTTCTCAGTCGTTCGTCCGCGTGGACGTGTTGAAAGCCGTTGGACGAATAAGAATGACATTGGGTTCCTGGTGCAAGAGGTCGGAGCGGTCGAGGTCGTGCGCGTCAAGGCAGAGGTTTCGGTCGTTCGTGTGAAGACGTCATGTGACAGTTTTTTGCTTGGCGATCTCGTTCAACTGACACAAAAGCGTGTCAGCCCGCTTGCTGAGACACGACCGGCGATGGACATGTTTGCCGATCCGTCGGGCAAGGCTCGCGGACGTATTTTGATGTCACGTGACGGAGCTGAAATGTTGACGCGCGACTATGTCGCGTACGTCGATCTCGGTGCCGATGACAATGTTCAGGTTGGCGACCGCTTGACGGTCTTTCGTCCATTGGGTTCGGGCAATCTATCCCCGGTGCCGCAGAAGGAATCTGTTAGTGCACGTGACGAAGGATTTCAGAGTGACGAATATCGCGGCGGCAAGTTCTCAAATCAGGCTGGCCGTAAATCAGGCGACAATGCCAACGGAAGAGTTGTGACCACCGCGAGAGCCAAACGTGGCCGCCCGGATCTGCGTCAGATCGTTGGCGAAGCCGTGGTGTTAAACGTCAAGGAAAAGACCGCGACGGTCGTGATCACACGCACCGCTCAGGAGATCCACACAGGCGACTGGGTCGAGATCCAATAGGGCTTTCAGTAAAAGAAAATTAGTTCAAAGGCGGATCGGCAATGCCGGTCTGCCTTTTTTAGTTGTCGGACGCGGCATCCACTTTGGCCTGGGCGAGAAGTGCAAGCTTTTTTCGTTCGACGAGAAAGTACGATAAATAACCCCACATCGACCAGATCGACGTGATGACGGCGGCCCAGAGGGCGCCGCGGCCCACGAGATAGCCGAAAACTTTCCAGTCGTTCGTAGTGATCGTGAGGGTTGTCAGATTTGAAAACGCAGTCTGCACCTCGGCGACCTGCCAGAACATTGCCGGGTAATCGAGGCCAAAATTTGATACCGGCGGTGTGCCATTTGCCGCGGCGACGAGTAGGGCAACGACCGCGATGCATTGTGCCCACATTTTCAGCTTGCCGAGATTTTGTGCTTGAATGACGACGCCTTCGCTGGCAGCGACGGATCGCAAGCCGGTGATGATAAACTCGCGGCCGAGAATGAGGACGACTGCCCAAGACGGTGCGAGATGCTTTTCGACGAGCACGATCAGGGCGGCGGATATCAACAACTTGTCAGCAATTGGGTCGAGGAATTTGCCCAATGTCGAGACCTGCTTGCGACGGCGTGCGATCTGGCCGTCGACAATATCGCTGATCGAAGCTATCAAAAAAATGACGATCGCGAGAGCGTACGCATTGAGTCCGAACCAGCGTTCCGCAACCGGCGTCAACAAGACAACGACCAAGAGTGGGACGATGACAATACGGCCAAGTGTTATGTAATTGGGCAAATTCACGTTTCTAGCTTCAAGTGTATGTTCACCGAGGTTAAAGTTCAAGAAAGTCGGCCAGACATAAAAAGACGGGCCCGAAAGCCCGCCTCATTCGACCAGCAACAAATTGCTGCCTAAGGCAAGAAACCAAGCTGTGAGAACGTGCCAGGGAAATTGACAAGGTTCGGGAAAACCGTCGCCTGATCAGCGGGCGAAAGTCCAAACCAGCGGGCAAGTTGCGACGCGTATTGGTCGACAGACGTCGTCGGTATCCAGCGTCCTCGCGGTGCCGTTCCTGAGTCGGTATCATCGAGTCCGCCCTGAACGAGGGTTGGGAAATACGTACCCGTTCCGTCAGGCCTGAGGCTGCCGTAGAAGTCACCGCCGCTGACTGATCCGCCCATGACAAACATGTGGTTGCCCCAGGCGTGGTCGGTGCCAACGGTTGCTCCGCTTCCGGCCGGATTGAACGTGCGGCCAAAATCGGACAGGGTGAATGTCGTCACGTCATTGCTCACACCCTGAGTGACCATTTCGTCGTAAAACGCACGCATTGCCTGGCTGAACTGGCCAAAATTATTGTTGTGTACGGTCAGCTCATTTGTATGCGAATCGAATCCGCCGATCTGAACGTAAAACACCTGGCGGTTTACGTTGAGGTCGATTCGTTTTTTGATCAAGCGGGCTACCTGCTTTAACTGGCGGCCGATACTGGTATTGGGGAACGTCACGGTCACCTCCTGCGAGGTTTGGAGCGCCAAGTTTGCCTGCATAGCCAGATCGGTCACGTGGCTGGCAGCAGCGACGTAGTTTGCCGAAAGGTCCTGAGTACGAAGGGCATTGAATGCATTCAAACGAGCCAGAACTGACCCGGTCGGGTTTGTGCCGAATCCGGCCGGATTGAGTACGTTCGCGAGCGATGTATTTGAATCCGAAATAGCGAGCGGCAGTGTAGTCTGACCCGCCGTGAATAGCTGTGCACCCGCGATCGAGGTCACCATCGGTATCAACCCGTTAGGGTTGTTTCCGAGCGTCATACGGTCGGAAACGAGTCCGCCCCAGCCGGAGAAGGCCTGTGTGTCCGAACGGCTGGTTTGCGACTGATTTACCTGATCCGAATGCGAAAAAAGCTGATATGGCTTTTTGAACGCCGAGTTCTGGTACTGTGCCTTTGTCAACGGACGGACAAGATTGCCGACGTTGCTAACCACAGCAAGCTTCCCAAGGTTGTACAGTTCATGGATGCCGTTATTGATGGCACCGGTCGCTCCCGGCCCAAGGCTCGGGTGCAAACCGTAGGTCAGGCCGCCAAGTCGGGGAACCGAGATCGGTAAAAGATTTGCCTGAGGGATCGCAAGGCCCTGCGTATTACGAGCATTAAAATATGCGGTGTAATTACTGACGGTGGCGTCGTTATGGTTCGGAATTACCATGTTGTTGCCATCATTTCCGCCGGACCAGTACAGCAGGACGAGAGCCTTGTAATTCTCGCCGCCTTCCTGCTGGGTGTCGATCACCTTCTGAGCCATAGCGCTCATTGCTCCGAGGTGATGCATCTGAGTTGCAAGACCAACCATGCCGAGGGCACAGCCGCCTGATTTCTTTAAAAAGTCGCGTCTTGATTCTTTCATTGATATCACCTCTGTACCTGATATTGAGAAGATGTTGCCACCAGATAGATCGCCTGACGAACCCTGTTGAGAGGGTCGCTGGCTGCAAAAGTCGTTACCGCAGTTTGGATCGTCGATTTCATGGTCGCCGACATCGTGCCGTGTAACATTCGCCGATTCAGTTCATCAACCAGAAGCCCGGCGGTCGCGTCTGCCGTTGAAAGTGCTTGCAGATCCGCAAAATCGAGGGACAGGCCGTTCGGTGAATTGGGCACCGCAACCGGGATCGGGATAGCCGTAAAGACAAAACGATTGACAAAATTGGTACGTTGTATCGCCGTACCTGTCGTCATGATCGCAAACTCGGGCCCGAGCATCGTCGTTCCGGGGATCTTATAATCCGGCGGATAAAAGTTAAACACGGTCGGTGACATGAACGGCGTCTGTGCCATTCCGGTAAATTCACCGCGGCCGGTCAGGAAACCATCCGTTTGGCCAAGGCCATCGGCCGAACGCACATTGAACGTCCGAAGGATGTTAGTGGCGAAAAGAACGGGTTCGCGAAGTTTGCCAAAATTCGGGTCGGTCTTGACGTCGCCACGGGCCTCAGGGTCAAGCAAGATCGCTCGGATGACCGCTTTCATGTCTCCGCGAACGCCGAGCCCGTTATTGTTAAAGGCCGCAGCGACACGTCCGACGTAAGCCGGGGTCGGGTCGCTCGTTACCAGCTGTTGGATGAGGATCTTGCCAATATACGGGCCAACATTCGGATGATTGAAGATGTTATCGATCGCCTGAGTCATTGATGCGTTTGCATAATTCGTGCGATCAGTGACGGTCGTACAAGGGGCCGTACATGCCGGTACATTCGTGGTCGTTGAACCCGGATAAGCCAATAGCGTTTTGGCCGTCAGATCATGATTATTTGTATTTAGAAGCAGCGGGTCAATAAAATTGACCGAGCTTACTGCCACGTTTGGGCAACTCGCCGGAGTTTGGCAAAATGTCCAACCTGTGAGTACCTTGGTCAGATTGTTCACACCGCTCTGATCATAAGTCGGGATCGGGTTGCCGGTGCCATCGAGCTGGAGCGTGCCGTCGGGATTGAGCATAAATAACCCGATGCTGAAAAGCTGCATGATCTCACGAGCGTAATTCTCATTAGGATTTGTGCGAGTACTGATCGCCATGTCGAGATAGCCGCCCATTGCCGGATTGAGCGTCATCTCTTTCATAAGATTCTTGTAGTTGCCGAATGCGTTCTTCGAGAGGATCTTGTGGTACTCGACCATGTGACGCCCTTGCTGGACATCGACACCTGATGTTACCCAGATCTGTGCAAGTGCCCACGAAACCCGGTGGCGAAGCTGAACATCGCTGTAAAACGCTTCACGGAAAAACCAGGTTTGTGGCTGATACATGCCGTAGGTGTCACGGAAACAGGTTACAGGAACGTCGGGTGTGATCGTCTGCTCGTTGTCGCAGTCAGGCGGAGCATTGGCCGGCTTAAGGGGCTGATTCGGATATGGATTCGCGAGGCTTGGATACGGTGCTTCAAACTGTTCGGACAACCAGGTCTTAAGTCCGATGCGGCGAATACGGGTGTCGAGAGCGGCATTGGGCCCGAAGGTTGCTTGTTCAAGAAATCGCATACGGTCGCCGGACCAGCGGTAGCCAACGAATTCCGGAGTTGTCAAATTTCGTCCACGGGCACTCGTAATTTTCGCACCAGTCGTCCCCAACGGAGTCGGAAAGGCCCCGGGGATCTCGCCCACACCGCCGCCGGCACGGCCGTAGCCGAGTTGGACGAAGTTGCTGGTCAATCCGCGCCAAGTTACCGATATGGCCAGGTCGCCGTCGGCAACAGGTGCCGGCCAGAAGCCGATCTCGTCCGAGAGTTTGACAGTCAGAGCAAAAATGCCCTTGACCTCCGGAATCGGTTCGATGCTGTTGACAGGAAAACGGTACTGACGGCCTTGAAAATCCTGAACGTACACCCTAAAAGCATTTGCACCTTCGCCTTTCATCAATTTCACGTTGGTGACAAACAACACTATCTCGCTGTCCGGCTCAAATGCCTGTTCGGCAAGTTTCGTAATGTCGCCTTTGCCAAAGCGATCTTTTGAAACTGCTAATGCCCGGGTCGACCTACTTTCGCTCAATAAAATTGGCGTCGGTGAATTCGGATCCGGATCGTCCTGTCCGGCAGCGGCTATGGCCATGCCCGACACAAACAAACACGCGGTTAGAGCCCAAGAAAACAGGCCAGTACCTCTGCTTAACATATCTTTAATCCTCCTGAACGGCGAACAACAAGTTAAAAGTGAAATTTATCTACAGCTCTAGTGCGGGATGCCGTTAAATAATGTTTTACACTACGAATTTACACGAGAACGGCGAAAAAATCAAGATATTTTTAAGCGACCGAGCCACCGTGCATTTCTATTATGACTTAGACGATGCCCCCTTCTGTTTGGTCGAAAAAAATATTGACGGCCAGTTTATCAGATCAATACCTAAAATTCTGAACAAGCATGTCAAAACACGTTCGCTTGGGTCAACGGTCGGTCGGTCGGGAGACCCAGGCGCTCGACCCACCAATTGGAATCGGAACTTCGGAAGATGTACCAGGTTGCATCGCTCGGCCGGAACACCGCAACATCAGTTTTGCCGTCGCCGTCATAATCGCCGGGCACCGGTTTGTCGCCATCCAGACCAAAGACGATCTCGGAGAAATTGCCATCTGTGCTTCTTCGAATACGCCAAACCAGGCGGCCATCAGCATATTGACCGCCTGCGAAGTCGGTCTTGCCGTTACCGTCATAGTCGCCGGGAATCGGAAAGTCCACATTCAAATATGCGACCATGTCAGGAGTAGTAAATCCCGCCGTCATCGGCGAATGCCAAATCTCAAACCGAGATCGACGTTCGGTTAGCTCAGACTTCGCAAATATTGCGATATCCGTATATCCATCGTTATTGTAGTCACCGAGAGCGGGGACTCGCGAAAGCGTGTCGTCGTCACATTCGCTCATGATGTCTTTTTGAAACAGGTTTTTTTCATCTTTGATGACAAATCCATAAATGTTACAAGGGTCGTTGGGGTCGGCGTCATCGAGTCGAAAATTGAAGACAGCGAGGTCGGCGCGGGTGTCGCCGACAAAGTTACGGTTGCTGATCACGCCCCAGCCTTTGTGATACATGACCTCAGTATGGCCATCGGAGCTGAAATTGATCCAGTAATCGCTCGCTTCCCATGGAAACTTCAGTGTGTCCTCCCACGAGCGAAAGATAGCGAGGTCTGTTCGCCCGTCGCCATCGAAATCCGCAATCGCAGGTCGATCTCCGCCAGAGCCCCAGGGAACCGCAATGATCTGTCCGGTCGAACTTGCGAAATAATAAAACCAGGAAGGTTCGCGGGCTGCTACCGTCCACGCTCCCTCTCGATAAACGCTGATATCGGTCTTGCCGTCGCCGTCGAAGTCCATCCGAAACGAATTGTCGGTCGCCGGTGAATAAGTCGAGAAGATCAGCAGCAGTCCCAGGGCAACTAAGGCTGTGATTGAAGCAGATGTTTGGCGTCGATAATTCAAGAGTTGACAACCTTTGAAAACAGTAATTTGCAATGTGAATTTGAGTTGAGACTATAGTATGTTCTCAGCAATGTCAAAAAAATGGGTTTGTGGAGGCAAGGCATAATGTCGACGATCTATATTGACCTGTCGGACGATTTCTCGTTCGGCCACACGATTCGCAGCCATGGTTGGTATGATCTCAAGCCGTTTGAGTTTGACGCTGAAAAGGGGACGTTGGGATACACTTTTGCGGAAAATGACGCAGCGGTAATGGTGGTCATCAAAGAAGATGGCAGGCGTTTAAGAGTAGATTGGAAAGGAACGATCGACGCTTACCGATTGTCCCATGCTGTGCGGCACCTTTTGAGGCTTGATGAGAATTTTGAACGGTTTTACGACGCTCTGAGAAAAGAAGGCCGTGTCGAATGGGTCGTCGAGAAAAAGGCCGGTCGGCTTTTAAGATCGCCAACGGTATTTGAAGATCTGGTAAAAACAATATGTACGACCAATTGTTCTTGGTCGGCTACTCGAAAAATGATAGAAAACCTCGTCGGTGAACTTGGGGTTTCATCGGCCGATGGTGCCAGGGCGTTTCCCACCGTGGAAGCAATGGCGTCGATGCCGGAGGTGTTCTATCGCGATGTGATGAGGGCAGGCTATCGCTCGGCGTGCTTTGTCGAACTTGCCGGGAGCGTCGCCAGTGGTGAACTCGATCCGGAATCGTGGCTCACGTCAGAGCTTCCGACCGAGGAACTCAAGAAAGAAATGAAACGGGTTAAAGGTGTCGGGGACTACGCGGCCGAAAACTTGTTGAAATTGGTCGGGAGATATGATGGCTTAGCACTCGATTCGTGGTTGCGTGCTCAGTTTTATAAAAAGCACAACGGCGGGACAAGGTGTCCTGACAAAAGGATAGAAGAACACTATCGGCCATTTGGAGCGTTCAAGGGACTTGCGATCTGGTGCGATATGACCGAAGACTGGTTTGGCAGCCAATAACTAGAACCTTTCGTTTCCCTAATTCGTAGAAATGGCAGGCCTTATTTGGTCTGCCGTTTTTGTTTAATAGTTGGAGGTTTTTTGTAGTATCATAGGCAAAATCGGTATTTTGGGGTCGGCGATATGATCGAATCGGGAAAGATATTACAGAATCGGTATCGGATCGACAAACAGATCGGGCAGGGAGGCATGGGAGCGGTTTATGTCGCGACCGATGAGCGCTTTGGCAGCACGGTCGCGATAAAAGAAACGCTTTGCATGGATAGCAATTACCGCAAAGCGATCGAACGTGAAGCCAGGTTGCTGAACAGCCTTAAGCACGTCGCTCTGCCTCGCGTGAGCGATCATTTTGAGGAAGATAATGGGCAGTTCCTCGTGATGGAATATGTTCCGGGCGAAGATCTCTATTACATTCTCGAAGAAAAGGGAGAGCCGTTCGCCGTCGAACAGGTTATGACCTGGGCCGATCAACTGCTTGAAGCACTGGATTTTCTGCACAATCAGGAGATACCCGTCATCCATCGCGACATAAAGCCCCAGAACCTAAAGGTAACTCAAAAAGGTCAGATAATTTTGCTCGATTTCGGGCTCGCGAAGGGAAATCCGACTGACGCCAGCCATCAGACGGCCGCCAAAAGCATTTTCGGATATTCGCGAAATTACGCGTCGCTTGAACAGATACAGGGCACGGGCACCGATCCGCGAAGCGATCTGTATTCGCTTGCCGCGACGCTCTACCATCTTGTGACGGGGGTCGCACCTGAAGACGCGTTGACACGAGCAATGAGCGTGCTCAGCCAAAAGCCCGACCCCTTGGTTCCTGCTAGTGTGGTCAGGCCCGACGTACCGCGGGGGTTTGCGGGCGTTTTGCAGCGTGCACTCGACCTGAATGCCGGCGAACGTCCGGCCACCGCGGCTGAAATGCGCCAGATGCTTCGTGAAAGTGAGAATTACGCCTTTTTAGCTGATGCCGTGACAGTCGCGGTTCCTGCCGCTGACGCACATGTTTTTGCGCAGCAGACCAAGTTGATGCCCGAATCGACGAGAGCCGGAAACGCTTTGGCAACGGATGTCAAAACTGAGGTAATGCCGACGGGCGACTCGGAAATGACATCCATCAGGGCCCTTACCGGTATCAAAGCTGCTACGCCGAATGTCGGAGCGGCCATTACGCAGGCTCCGTCGTATCGGCGTCCATTCGCCGTCGCCGCCGGATTACTTGGGTTGCTTTTGGTCGGCGGAGCGATCGCGGGTGGAATTTACACGTATAATCCTTCGGCGTTTGGAGGGCAGAAGGCGGCAGCGAATGACCCGGGCTCAAATCCGGAGAAGATCTCGACTGTTAACACGGCAAATACAGATTCGACAAAGAGTTCGCTTGTTGCGGAAAGCAATACGGATACGGCGACCGCGGAAGCGTCGTCATCACCGGGAACCGAAATAAAAACAAAGCCGACGGAACCCGGACCCAAGGCCGGCGAGACAGCGAAATCAACGAAGGCCGGAGCCGCTAACCAGCCTACTAATGGCGGCGAAGTAATCGATATCGAAGCACCTCCGGACGAAGACATACCTGGAACGATGGTCGTAACTAGAAAGAACCCTGACGGCACGACAACTACCACACGCATATTCAAAAACGGAGAAATGCCTCGTCCGACCGGAAAAAATCCGCCGGATAGCTTACCGCCATTCCTGGATGGTGTGGATATGCGGAATTTGACGCCCGCTCAGCGTCGAAAGGTGCGCGAAGCTATCAGACGTAGCGGCGGTGTTCCGCCATCTCCGATTCCGCCAAAACCGTGAAAGCGATCAGTTACTTCCAATCTCAGCACCTGATGCGATGATCTCGCGTAATCGCCCCGTCCACTTATCTAAATATTCATCTTGTGTGAGGCCTGGTTCGGCCTGAACATTAAGCAGTGGGTGATAGATGATCTCTACCCGTCGGAAGACACGCGGATAATGCCGTCCCTGCGGCCAGATCAGATTGCCGCCGCGAACAGTCACTGGCAGAATGGGGACGCCAGCCTGTATTGCCAACCGAACTGCTCCTTGTTTGAACGGGAACATGACACCGTCCTCAAACTCCCGTCCGCCCTCCGGAAAGATCGTCAGCACTGCTCCTTCCCGGAGAGAGTGCAGAGCCTCTTTGATCGAACTAACGCTAAGGCCGTCTGTTTGTTTGACCGGAAAAGCTCCGAGAAAACGGATCAACGGGCCGATAAATCTCCACCCGAACGCTTTTTCTATCGCCAAATATCTGATCCGCCGACGCATCGGCAAGCAGATCCATACAGGGTCGAGGTAGGTCTGATGGTTGGCGGCAATGAGAAAGCCGCCGGAAGTGACTGGCGGGATGTTTTTCCCGCCCTCGTATCTAATAAACCAAACAGTTTTGCTGATCGCGTAGGCGATGAACTGCAGCATCGTAACGATGAACTGCGGAGGATATTTTGCCGATTTTGATCTGGTCACAAAAAAAGATCGAAACCGTAGTTCCGATCTGTAAGACTAAATTTAATAGCGGCTAAATTCAAACACGCCGGGAGGTTGTTTCCCTGACGGAGGAGGTAACGGCGGATCCGACTGTTCGGCGATTGCGGCCTTAAGATCTTCCGCGGTGTCCGAGGCTGAGTTGGCTGCGGTATGAGTCTGCTTTCGAGCAGCGTACAGCTTTTCCATCGGAAACTTGTTGTTTACAAACTCCAGATGGAGAGTCGCCGGCCTTCCGGTGGTCAATTTCCTATTGCGAACGTTGGCAAGCGAATAAAAATCATGTGCCTTGCACGTGATCTTAACGCGGTCGCCGACATCTGCGTCCAGCGAACATTCGACCGACATTCCGTTAAGACTAATGTTTTGTGTGACGGTATTCTCTCTGTAATTCTCGTTGCGATCCTTCTCGCTTCGGTCCTTTCTGATAAGAATGATCGACACCTTTTCCGAAACCCACATGCGCGGGTTCTTACGGGGTTTGAACGGACTCTCCGCCTCAGTTATTTGCCAAAGGCCGTTTTCCTGGACGCCGGTTATTCGGTAGCCCTGAGATGGATTCGCCTTATAGCTATCGGGGATCTGATTTCCGACAAACCCGACACCGATATGGAATACGGTCTCGTCGCTCACGGTTACCCGATTGCAATATTGGACCAGACCCATTACAGGGTATAGTTCTTCGGCTTTGTCATATGCCCGAAGTTCCGGGGGTAATGGCAGCACAAGCGTGATCAGATGCCCTACCGTGCATTCGCGCGAGAGGGTAAACCCGGCACCACTGCGTGAGACGGTCGATACATCGGTTATTTCCTTCCAACTTTCTGTTTCAGATTGTCTGACTTGGACTATCGTTCGTAATTCTGTTGGGACTCGTTCGTCTATTCGTTTTTCTGTTTTGGGTATTTTTTTTGGGCTACTCATAAGGCATTTGGGATTCGGAGTAGGGGTTGGGGAAGTACGTTGCTGCTAGTATCTTGAGGACATCATTCAATGCCCTCGAGTGGGAAAAATTTATCGATAAACTCAAGATGAAGACGGGTGATGCCGTCCGGCCCGACGCGTTTTCCGCGAACCACCGAGATTATCTGTACGTTATGTCGCTGGCTGGAAACACGAATGAATGATCCAGCACCGACATCAAACTGGGTAAAGACGGCTGCACCGCCGAGGCTAATATTCTCCGTGACCGTTGTCTCGGACCGAGTTACATCGCCATTCTCGTCCATCAACTCGAGGACGAGGGATTCGGGAATGTGGAATCGGGTCTGTCGCCTAAGGTCGCGGGGAAGATCGCTGTCATCAACACGAAGGTCGGCGCTTACCACATGCCAGAATCCTTCGGATTCCTGATGAGAGGTGTCGAATAGTCGAGACGGATGCTGTAAATAGTCCGCCGGCGGTGTCTTTCCGATAAATGCTACGCCGACGGAGTAAATCGGGTCGCCGGAGTTTTCATTGATCGGAATGCATCGCCGAACCAATGCCCATACTCGGTACTGGGCTTCGCTGTAATCGTAGCAGCGAAGCTGTCGCGGCATGGGCACAGTCAACTGCATCAGCCTGCCCCTTTTTATCGGCCGCTTGAGCGTAAATCCGGCACCAAAGGCTGAAATATCAGTCAACCGCGTGATCTCGTTCCAGGCTACGGTTCGATCCACCTTTACCTCTACACGAACAGGCAACGGCAGCGATATACGATGAATCCGGCGATTTTCTACGCTTTGTTCGGCTGTGGTCATATATCAGATGTGTGTCAGGAGACAGATTGCGGTTTCGCACCGAAGGAAAATGGATAAACGGAATCGGGAAGATGAAAGAACCTTGGGCTTAAGTGCTTTATCGCGGCCCCTACTTATAAGTATACATTGAGAGCACTTGTTTTTCCATATATTTTTTTCCGGTGGTGCGGTCACGGCCAACGATGTTCGATACGCGTTGTTGGGTTTCGCGAGCCAAGAAAATCTGCTTTTGGCGCGTACTCCCCATTTAGTTGATAGCCGGCGCGGTCACAAGGGCCGAACCGTATAAGACGCGTTCGATAGGGAACTTATTTTCGACAAACTCCAGATGAAGATAGGTTTCGTATTCGAACTGCCCCCGTCGTTGTTTCACCACCGCGAAGCCGTGAAAATCGATCTCGCGACACCCGAATTTTATCTTGTCGCCTACGTTCGCATTTAAAGCACATACGACCATGACCCCGGACGAACTGATGTCGCGAGTGAAGCCAGTTGACCTAATAACCGAACGGTCAACCGCATTTATCAGCAGCAAACTTACTTCGAGCTCGACTTGAAATCTCGGGTGTCTGCGAGCTTTGAACTGCCCCGCAACTTCGGTGATCTTGAACAGACCGTCTGCACCGTTACCGCAGATCCGATAGCATTGCGTCGGGTCGGCGTCGTAGCTTGGTGGAAATGTATTTCCTACAAACACTACGCCTATGTGAAAAGCAGGCTTACCGTCGATGGTGACTTCAGTACATTGTTGAACCAGGCAAACCACCGATTTGGCGAGATCGAGATGCGGGTGCGACTTCAGATCTTTTGAACGTGGAAGACCGACAGAAATCAGTCTTCCGACGCGGCACTCACGTCCGACTTGCAGTCCGGCACCGAATCGGGATATCGCGGTAAGTTCGGCGACTTCGACCGACTCGTTGAACGCGTTTTCTCGAACCGAGACGATAGTGATCGAATCTTTGGTCAGGGCGGAAGGCTTTTTGCGCCGGGACTTGGAAACTTTCTTGTTTTGCGGCATAAAACGGTGTGATTAGGGAACGAGTGCGGCAATCGAAGTCATGCTGATTAACAAATTCCTTTGAGAGGAAAAAGCTGGTCGATAAACTCAATATGAAGGCGGCTAAGGCCGTCGGGCCCGTCGCGACGGCCACGAACGACCGAGATTATTTCGATCTTGTGTTGCTGGCTGACGATTCGAAGGAATGTGCCAATCGATGCGTAAAACTGAGTGAACACAATGGCACCGCCAACACTGATATTCTCGGTTACAGACGGTTCGATGGCGATCACGTCACCGTTTTCATCCATGATCTCGATCATTAGTGGCTCGGGCACGCTGAAGCGGGTGTCCTTTCTACGTTCTCGTCGGCCAAGCACCTCATTATTCCGAGCGTTGCCGTCAACCAATTGCCAAAAATCGTCGGCGGCAGTGCGAGGCGGGTCGACATCATAAAGCCGTGATGGGTGTTCTGAAAAGCCGCTCGGTTCGTTCTTTCCGATAAATGCGATGCCCGTCGAATAGTGTGGAAGAATGTTATCTCCAGAACGGACCGGAATACAGTGTCTTACTACGCCCCATACATTGTATTCAGGTTTGCGGGCGTCATAGCGCCTCAAGTCCGCCGGCATTTGGACGGACAGGAGTACAACGCGGCCCCTTTTTAGCGGTCGGCGGAGACATATAGCCATACCGTATGCAGAAATATCAGTGCAAGTTGCTTCCTCGCTCCAGGAAACAGTGCGTCCAACTCGTACCTCCACTCGAGCAGAAAGTCCTAGCGACATTCGCCTCGATTGGCGCTGTTCAGATTTAAGCGAAGTTTGGGTCATGGTCGTCAATATTTAACTGGGCGTGAGGTGTCAGGGGCGATCCCGACGTGGATCACCGATCTGGACAAAGTAGAGAAGCGTGCAAGTTGCGAAGCAGGCCTGATGCCTGTAAAATAATCATACATTTATTTCCGACTTCTTTCCATACTTTTTTTCGGCATAACCTGGATCAAATTAGTTGTAAGTTTGCGAAATAAATATTTAGTTTGATTATTCCTGATTTTACCTAATAATGGATTCACTCTTAGAACGCAATCAGATCAATATCGAAGACGAGATGCGCCGGTCGTATCTCGACTATGCAATGTCGGTCATCATCGGCCGAGCTCTGCCTGATGTCCGTGACGGACTCAAACCGGTGCATCGACGCATCCTGTTCGGTATGTTCGAACAAGGCAATACCGCCGGGAAACCGTACAGAAAATCCGCTCGAGCCGTCGGTGACGTGATGGGTAAATACCATCCACACGGCGATTCGGCGATCTATGATTCGATCGTCCGAATGGCGCAGGATTTCTCAATGCGGTATCCGCTGGTCGACGGGCAGGGGAATTTCGGTTCGATCGACGGCGACAATGCCGCCGCGATGCGATACACCGAGGTGCGGCTCGCGAAGATCACCAACGAAGTTCTCGATGACATCAACAAAGAGACCGTAAATTTTCAGCCTAACTACGACGAATCGCTGTCCGAACCAAAGGTGCTGCCGACGCGTATTCCGCTGCTGCTGGTGAACGGCTCAGAGGGCATCGCCGTTGGAATGGCGACGAAGATTCCGCCGCACAATCTGACGGAGATACTGGAAGCAACGATCGCTTTGATCCAGGAGCCTGCGATCAGCATCGACGAACTTATCAAGATAGTTCCCGGTCCTGACTTTCCGACCGCCGGCTTTATCTATGGGCGCGAAGAGATCCATCGAGCTTATCGCGAAGGCCGCGGCATCATCCAGGTGCGTGCCCGTGCCGTTGTCGATGAGATCGGCCGCGGCGATCGCGTGAAGGACGCCGTCGTGATCACCGAGTTGCCGTATCAGGTAAATAAGGCCAGATTGATCGAAAAGATCGCCGAGCTTGTCCACGAAAAGCGCCTTGATGGCATCTCAGAGATCCGCGACGAATCGAACCGCGAGGGAATGCGTATCGTCATTGAGCTCAAACGCGATGCCGTCCCGCAGGTCGTTCTTAATAAGCTCTATAAGTTGACGCCGATGCAGTCGTCGTTCGGCATCATCAATATCGCGATCGTCGACGGCCAGCCGCGTTTGCTCAATCTGAAGCAAATGCTCGAGGCGTTTGTCGAATTTCGCCGCGAGGTGGTCAGACGCCGCACCGAATTTGACCTTCGAAAGGCTCAGGCTCGTGCCCATATTTTAGAGGGCTTGAATAAAGCCATTGACGCTCTGGATTACATCATTCCGCTGATCCGTAATTCGCGTTCGGTCGATGAAGCTCGCAACTGGTTGACAGCTAATCTGTCGACCGCAAACGAGATCTCGGCATGGCGCGGCGTAACCGGTGACAAGACCAAAGAGCAATTTGTTAAAGAACTCAACAAGGTAATTTCCAGTCTGGAATTTTCTGAAATTCAGGCGCAGGCGATCCTTGACTTGCAACTTCGCAGACTGTCTGCCCTTGAGCGGCAGAAGATCCTCGACGAATACGCCGAGATCATTAAATACATTGCCGAACTTGAGAACATCCTGCAGAACGAAAGCGTTTTGCGACAGGTGATCACCGACGAATTGACGGAGGTCAAACGTCAGTTTGGCGACGAACGACGTACTGTTATCGTCGACGCTGGCGTCGAACTGAGCATCGAGGATCTGATTCCTGATGAGGACGTTGCGATCACGGTGACAAACGCCGGATACATCAAGCGTACGCCCGTAACGGCCTATACACGCCAGGGACGCGGCGGCAAGGGAAGGCTTGGTGCAAAGGCGAAGAATGACGATTTTGTCGAGCATCTCTTTATTGCATCAACGCACGCATATCTGATGATCTTTACCGACGATGGACAGGTCTTCAAGATGAAGGTACACGAGATCCCCGAGGGCGATACGTCGGCTCGCGGAAAGGCGGTGGTCAATCTCGTTCAGCTCTCCAGTGAGCGTAAACTCGTTGCGGTCATGCCGGTCCGTGATTTTGGAGAAGAGCTTTATCTGACGATGGTCACCAAGCAGGGCATCATCAAGAAATCCTCGCTCGCGGACTATCAGAATATTCGGGCAAGCGGTATCAATGCGATCAACGTTGACGAAGGCGATGAATTGCTCGAGGTGATCCGCACCGACGGCAAGCGCCAGATCTTTGTTGCGACCCACGATGGCATGGCGGTCAAGTTTAACGAAACCGACGTTCGTCCAATGGGACGTGTCGCCCGTGGAGTTCGCGGGGTCAATCTTCGTGCTGGTGACTTTGTCGTATCGGTCTGTGCAGTCTCGCCGGAGGGAACGGAAAAGATCCTCTCGGTCTCGGAGAAAGGGTTTGGCAAGCAGACGACAGTCGATAGCTATCGTTTGACCAAACGCGGCGGCATCGGTGTCATCAATATGAAAACCACCGAAAAGACCGGCAAGGTCGTTGCTGCATTCCCGGTTGAGGACGACAGCGAGATCATGATCATCACCCAACAGGCGAAACTCATTCGCCTCGGCGTCGACAAGATCCGCGAAACCGGCCGAAGTGCCCAAGGCGTCACCCTCATCAAATGCGGCGAAGACGACCTCGTCACCTCAGCGTCGCTACTTGCAATGGATGATGAGGATGATGATTAGCTATCAATGAAGTAAACAAAAAAGGCTCCGTCCGAAATGGACGGGGCCTTTTTGTTGACTTAGGCTCTCTCAGCTATTGGGCAATAAAATCAAGATCCTCGATCGCATCGCCCACGGTTACGATCCTCGGCGAAAACAAATAACGTTTCGAAGATACGGTAACGGTGTAGGTCCGTCCGGCCTCAACATCTTCAAACGAGTAATTGCCAAATGAACTGGTCAAAACCGTTCGAGCATTGCCCAAATCGTCGGTCAATACTACAGATGCTCCACGGACTCCCGCTCCCCTCGAAGTGATTACACGTCCCGAGACCGGAACACTTGCCGCGGTTGGGGCAAGACATCCAGGAAACTTAAAGCTACCAACTCGAGTGGTCCAGTTGGTGCCTTGAGCGGGATAGTATTCAGTCGTATACCAAAATGTGCAATCGTCAACCGGGTCGACCGACATCGAGCTGTAATCTCCCCACCGACTGTATGTTGTCTGCACGCTGCGGGTGACAGAAGGGAGCATCGTTACCTCCGACTGCGGGAGCGTTCCAAGTACATCGCCTGCGAGGCGGCCGGCATAACGTATATCTGGAGCAACCGAAGAGCTAGCGACGGAGTAACCGATCGCCATATTACCGGAACGATCAACCGCCAGAGCTCCCATGAATCGATTCAGCCCGTCAGCGGAGTTATTAAAGATCTGTTGCTGTACCGGTGTTGTTATGACCGTCCCGCCAGAAACGTTGATCTGAGCCCATTGAATCCCAATCGGAGTAATTGCTGATGTTGTGCCGGTTGTGTGATTGACCCATATCGATTCGACGCCGCTAATATTGCGATATTGAACCTGCATCATCATGCGGTCTCTAAGTGTTTCGATTGCAATACCGGGCGAAGGCACTGGTGAAGTCGCAGCCGCTAATGAATACGTTGTCTGAGATACGTTGGTTGGACCGGTGAACGTCGAACTAGCTGGCGTCACAAAATTGACATTGAATTGGAATACCTCCCAGGCATATACGGATTGCGATACGCCGACGAAAAATGCCGACCTGCCCGATGGGGGTAATGTTCCGCGGTAATTTGCCGGGAGCACAGTGAAACGGGATGTGCCCATATCAACAACCTGAACATCGTTGGCCGTGAGGGCAGTTCCCGACACCATCTTTGCCATGTTGAAGGCGTATGCACGTGTCCCGGAATACGTAGCAGCGGAGCAAGTTGCGTTCGTGCAATCGAACATATTTGTGCCCATGTAAAGGCCGTTTCGCCAAATACCCATTTTGGGGTAATCCGGCAGCCACGGGTGAGTGGCATCGTCGGCTCTAATTGCATAAAGCCACCAACCACCTGTAATCGGATCGGTTGTTTTCGAAACGGCGACGCACTCATAGTACGGCCCATTTTGGATATTGCTCCACGAAAAGTCCGCGATAACAAAACGTCCGGTGGCGGGATCGTAAATAACGGTCGGATCGCCCTGATTTGCCGTGTCGCACGATGTGCCTGTCCCGGCACCCGACCAAAGTGAATTGAACGTAAACGTCGACAACGTTGCCCCAGACTTGTTAAAGATCCGCACGGAGCTATTTACTGCTTGAATATAGTGATTTGGGCCGACGTCTCCGACCGTGTCTGGTGGCCACCCCGATCCATTAGCTGTCAAATTCATTCCGTCGAACGTCAGGGAGGGTGTTGGCATTGGGGCCAGTGGCACATCGGGAACAAATGGTATTGGAGTACTGCCAATAATTTCGCTCTTTGTCGATCTCTTTAATTCTGGCTCGAGCTCGGGCCTTGCACTAAATGCATCACGCATTTCCGGTGTAACAATATCCGATAGGATCCGAACATCGTTGTTAAACTCCGCTGGAATAACCGGAGAGCCCGTCTTGACCAAGAATTTCTCAGACCGTTGTCTAGTTGAACGAGTTGCCGTTGCCCGACTCTTGGAGGCGGATTTGACTGACATGGTCGGCTTAAGTATCTGCTTTTTGGGGACGAATTTCTTTGTTTGAGCAGATGCACTAATCGACGATAACATGGTAATAAGTACCATAGTTACTCCGATGAACATCGCAGGTCGACTTTTGCTAAAAGGTAAAAAAGAAGGTAACAAAGTTGAGATATTTCGCATATAGGTACATATAGATGGGAAATAGATTGTACTAACTCGCTGGCCAAGCCTCGATCAGTTAGGCTTGCATTTTAAGGTCAGCTTTGAATCTTAAGTGTACATTGACATTAGAAATGCTCCTGACCTGAGCGAAGTTTAGTAATGTAAAGCATTATACGCTAAATCACCACAATACAATCCTGTACGGGCGATTCGGTCAGTATTTATTTTCGCCAGTCGAGCTCTTTGAAAAGGCCAACTGCTTATAGACAGCTCCATTGATTGCCGACGACCATTGCTGGGGCGCCGTTGCCTCCGCCTTGGCATGGGGTTGAGCTTCGGCGGCAATCGGAGCAGTAGACCATACTGCCGTTGGGTTTGCCGGTCGGGAGCGTGTTGACGGGCAGAGCGGGCATTTGAACCGGGGCCCCGAACTGAACGTCTGTGCCGAAATAGGTCGGATGGCCTTTGACCTGCCCCTCAGACGGTTGGCCGGTCATAAAAATAACGGTCGCCCGGTCAAAGTTGTTCTTAGTCGCTCCCTGACATCCAAGAATATTTCCGTCGTAGCAGAAGCGGTCGCCGGTCGAATAAACACGAACACGTTCGTCAGCCGAAAACGTCTTCGGCCCGTAAAAACTGCCGGTCGAGACAAGCGTTCGGCGAGCTTTAAAAATGATCGGAGCGTCAAATATGGAATTGATGATAGTGATCGGATACGAATAATCGCCTGCGTAAGGATTTTCGACGCCGTTATAGACGATCGATGCGGTCATCTGCTCGGTCTGCGAGCCAATGATCGTGGTAACGGCGCTGTCGAGGATGTTGATAAACGTACCGCCAAATGCGTTCACAAACCCGCCCCCAAAAGTGTCTTCGATCAACACCGCTCCGACGCGTTCGAAATGCATCGAGTTTGCATTCTGTCCGGGCTGCTTTTTCGGGTTAATAAACAGGCTGCCCTGGATCTTCCAATCGGTATTTCTTGAGTTTACGAAAATGCCAGTGTCCCGATTATAGACGAATCGGCACGCGTTGACCTTTACGTAATCGATCTGCCAAGAAAGGTCGGTCTGCGGCAATCCGTACGCGTTGATCCCGCGATTAAAGTTCTGAAATGTTACGCGGTCAAAATTGAAGCCCTGGGATGAAATATATGCTCCGTATGCCTCGACGGCGTTGGTGTCGTCGTTACTTTGAGCATAGAGTTCGATATCGCGAAACGAAACGTGTTCGATGCATTCGCCGACTCGAAAAAGGCTAGTCTTGCTTCCGCGAAGCGTGATACGTGATGGGTTGCGGCGGATAAGGTCACTGGTTGACGCCATCGAATGCAGTCCGTTGGTGCCCTGAATGATGATCGCGGAGGGAACCGCGACCGGCGAAGTGATAATATACTCGCCGTCCGGGATCGTCAGTGTCCCGCCATTATTTGACGCAATGACCGCCATCGCACTTTTGAATGCGACCGTGTCGTCGGTCTGTCCATCACCGACCGCGCCGAAATCCTTGATATTGTAAAATCCGCGCGTGCGTTCGTCGGCTTGAGCCACCCAATTGTAGGTCACGGGACCTGAATACTGATCGCCCGGCAGCGTAATTCGATAGAATTTATCCTCGCCCTGAAAGCACCATTTGTTATCTCCGGCGGACGCTTTAACCGTGGCCGATGTAGCGGTCTTTTGCACTATCGACCCACCCGAGGTCCCGCACGACGAAACCTTCATCGGTGTCGCGGGATTGAGATCGGTGATCGTAACGGTTGTCGACGGCGGAAGATAGCGGACAGCACATGTGGCTCTGGTCTGCGTTTTTGGGACGTCAACAACGATGTTGTAGCCTTCGAATTTGTTCTGAGCGGCAATGCCCGCGGCGAGCAAAAAGATAGTGAGCGACGCGATAAAGACGGATTTCAGCATAATAACGTCATTATCGCGTAAACAGACGCCTACAGCAATGTTTGTCGGAGTTGGCTATTCTTCGAATAGGCTCGGTGTGATGCCCGGTTTAGCAGGTGCGGGTATGCCGAAGTGCTCGTAAGCTCGACGTGTCGCCATTCGTCCGCGAGGCGTTCGGTTGATAAAGCCGATCTGGAGCAGATACGGTTCGATGATCTCCTCGATCGAATCGCGTTCTTCGTTGATCGCCGCGGAAATTGTCCCGAGCCCGACCGGGCCGCCGTCAAATTTATCTATGATCGTACGCAGCAGTTTGGTATCGCGTTCGTCGAGGCCAAAACTGTCAACCTCCATTCGGTTTAGCGCGTCACAGGCGACGTGTTCGGTCACGCGGCCATCGTGATCGACCTCGGCAAAGTCGCGAACGCGTCTGAGTAGACGGTTGACGATACGTGGCGTTCCTCGGCCGCGGCGTGCGATCTCGTGCGAACCACGCTCTTCGATCTCGACATTCAAGATACTTGCCGAACGCTCACAGATCGTCTGCAGTTCGTCGATACCGTAAAAATCAAGGTGAAAAATGATGCCGAAACGCCCGCGGAGCGGCGCCGTGATCATCCCTGGACGCGTGGTAGCTCCGACAAGGGTGAATTTTGGCAATTCCAGTTTGATCGAGCGGGCCGCAGTACCCTGGCCGATCATGATGTCGAGACTGTAATCCTCCATCGCCGGATATAGAATCTCTTCGATCGCCGGATTTAGCCGATGGATCTCGTCGATAAAAAGCACGTCACCCTCTTCGAGATTAGTCAGGATCGCCGCCAGGTCGCCGGCTTTTTCGATGATCGGGCCAGCCGTCGATTTGAGATTTGCACCCATTTCGTTGGCGACGATGTTTGAAAGCGTCGTTTTGCCGACACCAGGCGGTCCGGTCAGCAAGATGTGGTCGAGAGCCTCGCGGCGCTTTAGGGCGGCCTTCATGAAGACACGCAGGTTTTCCTTAACCTTCTGCTGGCCAATATATTCAGATAGCTGGGTTGGACGCAAACTAGCGTCAAACTGAGTTTCCTCGTCCGAACCGCCGCCTCGAATGTCTATCGCCGCAACATTTTCCATTGTCAAAATAATAGCCCTTTAGCGTACAAAGCCAAAATATCCATTGAAAATGCCACAGTGCAGTGCAGCACCAGGCCGAGCCAGATACTGCCGTTCTTATAGCTGACCCAGCCGAGAAAAATGCCGGCGAACACGGCCGCAAATGTCTCCGGCATAGGCTTCTGAAAATGGATCATCGTATATGGAACGGTCATCACGAGGATCGAATACGCACCGATCGACGGTTTCAGGCTATGAACTAAAAAGCCTCGGAAAAAGAACTCCAGGCCAAAGAACTGAAAAAAGTAGATGATCTCCCAGATCAAAAGCGTGGTCGAAAGATACGGGTCGCCGTTGTAAACCTTGAGAAAAGGATATTTAGCCGAAAATCCGGCGGTCAGCGACATCAGATAGACGATCGGCAGCATGATCGCCGTGCATTGAAACAGCAACTTCGCGAAGCCGGCCTCTAGCTTAAGCGAAAGCCCGATCTCACTCAGTTTACGCTTTTGAATAAACTTGACATAGATCGCAGGTACGACGAAATAGAACATCACCGACACGAACACCCACCAACCAAGACTGTAAAGATTATTGTTGGTCGGGTGAGCGGCCTCGGTGCCGATAGCTGCGAACCTCGTGCTCGCCAGGAGCGTTTCGAGATAATCGGGGTTTTTGAAATACGAGATACAGGTCAGTCCGATGGCTGCGTAGACCAGAGCGAAGACTGCCCGGTGGTCGAGCTTTGCGAGGTCGGCCCTGATGTGGCGTGCGAGTTCGAGCATCGGCTGGTTATTTGGCAAGTATCTGAAGGCCGCGACGGAGTAGCTTTTGAACCGTCATATCAGTGCCTTCTTTTGCGGCTTGCTGAAGCGCCTTTTCGGCGGAGTTTCGCTGATATCCTAAATTTACAAGAGCCGACAGGGCATCTTCAAACACATCGTCAACCGGCACACCATCGCCCTTTGCCGTGTCGAGTGAGGTGTGGCCGCCGAGATTTAGGTCGCCTACCTTGTCACGAAGTTCGATGACCATGCGCTCTGCAGTTTTTCGGCCAACGCCCGGTATCGTCGTTAGCCGCGACAGGTCGTCGGTACGAAGTGCGAGGATGATCTCGTCGGCACTCATGCCTGACAGCATGGCGATACCGGATTTCGGGCCGATACCTTGAACGGAAATAAGCTTGAGATAGAGCTCGCGCTCACGGATGGTGTTGAAGCCGAAAAGCTGGATCGCGTCCTCGCGAACGTGCGTGTAAATACGCAAGGAAACGTCCGATCCTACTTCACCCAGTTCGTAAAACGTAGTTAGCGGTATCGACACCTCGTAACCGACGCCGCCAACATCGACGATGGCGTTATTGGCTTGTTTCTCTAGTAATTTTCCGGAAAGGTAGGCGATCATTATTTCACGTTTGAACCGAAGATTGTAGAGCAATTCGACGGCAAGGGCAACGAAAGCGGCGATTCTGGGCATCTTTGTTTTGAAACCGCTTGCGCTTGTTTTCACAATTTGGTTAAGTATTGGAATTCAATGAAGTCCGAAAAGATATCAGAGATAACGACCAACCGCCTGAGCGTCTACCTCCGCTGCCTGAATGACCTGGCTGCGGCGGGAGAACGCTTTGTTTCGTCCGAGGCGTTAGCCAGACGATTTCATATGAATTCTGCACAGATCCGTAAGGACCTGGCGAATTTCGGAGAGTTTGGCATTCGCGGGGTCGGATATGACATCGAGTCTCTCCGTGATCATCTGACCTCGATCCTCGGACTCGACCGTGAACGCCGGGTCGGCATAATCGGAGCGGGTCGAATGGGAATGGCTCTGACGGATTATTACGGACTACGGGGCGCAAATTTCAAGGTCGCGGCCCTTTTCGATGCTGACAGATCGAAGATCGGAAAAAAAAATGGCGATGTGGCAATTCTTGACATAAAAAACTTTCCCGAAGCCGTACAAAATTATAAGATAGAAGTTGCGGTGATCGCTGTGCCGGCCGGTTCGGCACAGGCGGTCTTAGATTTGGTTACAGGTGCCGGCATTAAGGCCGTACTCAACTTTGCCCCCGTGCCACTAAAAGGCAACGCCGACGTCAAAGTGAAAACGATCGATCTGACGACATCTCTCGAAAGTCTTTCGTATTTTTTGGCGAAATCCGACGATCTCCAAGCTGAGGTTGGTTGAAACCGATCGAGCAGATCTGACGTATCTTAGTAGTATCAAGTAGTAAAGAGGTAAACAAGGATGAACAGCAAAGCTTTTTTTAAGAGATTGATACCGTTTCTGGGGGCATTTTCGCTCGGCATTTTTATCGCCAGCTTTTTTGTAACGATCGGCGGTCAGAGCTATCGCGGACACGGTAAGCGTGGTTGTGATAAGCGTCAGACGCGGATCGAACTCCAGAGACTACGCCAGGAGAACCTTGAACTCCAGACCCAACTAAATGAAATGCGAATGAGTGCTGCCCACCGCGACCGCGACGGCATCAGGACACTCTCAAGCGAAGAGATACTGGTCGAGGCTCCGCTCGCTCCGCCGCCTCCGCCTGCGATTCCGCATAATCATCGCTAATATTTTAGATTAAATTGAGCCACAGGTTAACGTGCACTAAGGTGTTGTGTTAATCTGTGGTTTCCTATTTTTATGGACGAATCGCAGGCCAGAAAACTGATCGTTGAGGTCGGCAAGTTGCTATACGAACGCAGCTATGTTGTTGCATTTGACGGCAACGTGAGCATTCGGCTTGACGAAAACACGGTGCTTGCGACGCCGACGATGACGTCCAAAGGCCGAATGACTGAGGAATGCCTCGCGTTGACCGACATGGACGGCAAACCGCTTTCAGACAAGCGAGCTTCGTCGGAACTGGCGATGCATCTGTTGATCTACAAGATGCGGCCCGATATCCACGCTGTATGTCACGCTCACCCGGCGCACGGCACTGCCTTTGCGGTAGCCGGACTTGCTATCGACAAGCCGATACTTTCCGAAGTAGTACTTACACTTGGATGTGTGCCGCTGACCGGCTACGGAACGCCTTCGACCGACGAACTGACCGAGGCTATGAAGCCGTACGTTCCGCATCACAACGCCCTTTTGATGGCTAATCATGGAGCGGTCGCGTACGGCGAACATCTGTGGCAGGCATTTGACCGGCTGGAAACACTTGAGCACACGGCCAAGATCGCGATCCTTGCAAAGGCACTTGGCGGAGCTAACGACTTGCCGGAAGGTGCCGTTGAAAAGCTGATCGAAATACGGGAAAAGGCGGGTTTCCTTGGCACGAATGCTCGTTGTCAGGCTTGCGGCTATCTGCATGAATCCGGCATCGTGTGCGACCTCGATGTCAGCTATCCGGTTCAGTCCGCGTCCGCCGGTGCGAAAATATCACTCAGTCGCGAAGAATTGATAGAGCTTTTGAGCCAAGCGGCCAACTTGAGTTAAACTTAACGAAACTTTGGGATCTTCAGGTTAATTTTAGGAGCAAAACTAAATGCAAGAAGCATTGGGAATGGTTGAATGTAAAGGCCTCGTGGCAATGATCGAAGCCGCCGACGCAATGGTCAAAGCAGCTAACGTGCAGCTCGTCGGCTATGAAAAGATCGGCGCGGGATTTGTTACGGCTATCGTTCGCGGAGACGTTGCTGCAGTGAAAGCGGCGACCGATGCCGGTGCAGCCGCTGCGCGACGCGTTGGCGAACTCGTCAGCGTACACGTCATCCCGCGTCCGCACTCGAGCGTCGACGAAACGTTGCCGGTAGTGAAGAAATAGTGGTCTGTGGTCGGTGGTCAGAGGATCTGACACTGGCTGCCGGCCTTTTTGCAGCGACCAATAAAAATGATCATCGCACGCATATTGGGCACGGTCGTGTCCACGCAAAAGGACGAACGCCTGCATGGCAAGAAGTTGCTTATCGTCAAACCGGTCAATCTCGACGGGTCGGACCAGAGCGGCTACGTCGTTGCGGTCGACACCGTCGGTGCCGGATTTCACGAAAAAGTGATCGTGGTCGCGGGTTCGTCGGCCCGGCTCGCCGAGGGTAATAAGGATTGTCCGGTCGATGCCGCGATCATCGGCGTGATAGATGAAATTGATTTTACGGCTGCGGAGAATTGAACGAGTTTCGTAATCCTGAGTCGGCAGGTAGATGACTGACTCATCAGACTCCACAGACTCATACCCATGCAGATCGCCCGTGTCATTGGTACAGTAGTATCCTCGATAAAGAACGAGGCTCTTGAAGGGCGTAAAATGCTCATCGTTCAGACTCTGGACGCCGACCTCAAGCCAAAGGGAAGTCCGCTGATCGCACTTGATGCGGTCGGTGCGGGTGAAGGCGAGCTGGTCTTTTGGTGCCGCGGCAAAGAGGCGTCGTTCCCGTTCAAACGCGACGAAACGCCGACCGACTGCACGATCGTCGGGATCATCGATTCTGAAAAACATGTTTTCCAAGGTTAGATAATGCTGCTTGCCCGCGTCATCGGTAATATCGTCGCATCGCATAAGAATCAGCGATACGAAGGCACGCGCATAATGCTGTGCCGCCAGGTGACGCCGGAGGGCGAGGATATGGACTACACGTGCATTGCTCTCGATTCGGTAAGCGCAGGCGAGGGCGACCTGGTGATCATTGCACAAGAAGGCTGGTCCGCATCGACCGCGGCAACGGGCAAGGCCGGTGCGGCGATCGATTCGGCAATAGTTGGTGTTGTGGATTACATTGATCTTCTGAAGGACGAAGCGAGTTAATTCGGAATAGGCAGGGATGCAGGGAGTTTTATCCTTGTTTGTTCAAAATGGACGAAAATCAGATCAAAGATCTTGCGGAAACGATCGCGACGATGATCGCGTCAGGATCGAAAACAACCGACACGACAATGCTCCGGCAAAGCATCGAATCATTGAACGCTCGGCTCGATAAGCTCGAACAGGCTTTGGCAGAGCCTGTTCGACCGCCGCACGTTCATCCGAGCCATGAACGGTTCAATATTGCCGAGGCGATCGCAGACGCGGTATTCGGCAAGGCCGAATCGGAGAAACTCTGCACGTTCGAGCCACACAATCGGCCGTGCGATAACTGCTCGATGTGTAGCTCGCGTGGATTCTAAGAAAAAGAAACAACCGCATAAACTAAGCGAACAAAGGCCGGTTCATCACGAACCGGCCTTTGTTCAATTTATGCTGATCGAAAAATAGCTATTACGGTTTCACCGGAGCGGCGTTCGTCGCCGGAGCATTTGCCGCCGGAGCAGGTGCTGCAGGAGCCGCCGGCTGCGCTTTACGCATCGAGTTTGCGTCGCCTACGCTCGGAGCGGTCTTTGCCGCCGGATCTGCCTGGAAGAACGGCTCTTCCTTAAAGCCGAGTAAGCTGGCCGTCAAAACCGCCGGGAACGAGTTACGGGTCGTGTTATAGCTCGTAACAGCGTCATTGAAATCAAGACGGGCGGTGTTGATTCGGTTCTCGGTTCCCGAAAGCTCATCCTGTACTTTCATAAACGCTTCGTTTGAGCGAAGAACGGGATAATTTTCCTGCAAGCTCAGCAGTCGTCCGATCGTCCCGCCAAAGCTATTGTTGGCATCAATTACCGCCTGTTTCTGCTCAGGTGTTTTGTCACCGTTGGCTGCAGGTGCCGCACCGGTCGCGTTCAGCAACCGTGAACGAGCGTCAGCGATCTGTCCAAAAACTTCCTGTTCCTGTATGCCGGCCATTTTCGCGGTCTCGACAAGATTTGGAATAAGGTCGGCGCGACGTTGGAGGGCACTCTCAACGTTTGCCCACTTACCCTTGACCTGTTGCTGTTTGGCAGTAAGGTCGTTATAACTGCAGCCGCTGAGGCCGATCGCCGCAAACAAAACTATTGATAATAAAATTGCTCTTTTCATTGTTTTCTCCTGTTGGTGATAAATTTGCCGCAAAAAGTCAGTTTGTTACTTTCCGACGGCGTCTACAGCGTCGATGACCTTTTCGATCTGCTCCATGTACTCGCCAAATAATTCATTGGCGGACCTTTCATCCAATTTCTCCGTGAAATTATTTTCACGAATATTGAATATTTTTTCAAACGGCGTGCCCGCTATCTTGAGGTGGCTGGCCGTAAGTGCGACGATCTCGTGTTTTGTCGCCGGCGGCTGGACGCCGTGAAGTATCAAGACGGCACGAAATAATGCCGCAAAACTCGACAGGCTTTCAGACATCAGGCTCTTGAGTGCATCGGCCGACACGGACGCCGGAATATACTGCCTCCTAAGCTGGATCAACTTGCTCCGAAGTTCGTACTCTGTCTGATGGCGAAGAAACTGGTCCGAAATATTAAGCGATGCAAGCACGTCCGTTCCAAACAACACCTTACGGGCAATGCTCATCTGGTGAAACTCGATCGGAAACACGTCGGCGGCATTTTGCAGCTCGGAAACCGTGAAATAGACCGGTACCGGATTGCCCATTCGACGCCATTCGCGGATGCACCCGTGAGCGTTCCTCAGATCGATCGGCCCGATCTTGTTCAAGGCGATAAGGATGTTATAGTCCGACTGACGCGGCACAAAATCACCTGCCGCGGCCGAACCATACAGAATGACCGACGCGAGATTGTCTCCATGCGTATTTCGCAGGTCGTCAATGAAAGCCTGAAAATGCTGAATCATAGCTGTTACCAATCTCCTCCGGCACCACCGCCGCCAAAATCCCCGCCGCCGCCAAATCCGCCCCAATCGCTGCCGCCACCAGACGAACCGCCCCAATCGCTTGATGACGATGACGAACCGCCGGATCCACCGCTTAAAATGCCGCCGATGATCCACGGCAACGCACTCGAATCACCGCCGCCGCCGCTTCCACCGCCGCCGAATCCGCCTCCGCCCCATCGGTCTCGGTCGCCTTTGGTTGGGCCTTTGCCCTTGCCTGAAAAGATCAGTATCAGTATGACGATGATTATCGCCAAACAGCAAACGATGCTGAAAATGGGCGGTTTTACGGTGTCGCTGCTTGGTGATGCCGGCTGTTGCGGGGCGGACGCTTTGTTGCCATTGCCCTCGATCTGGTTGATGAAGGCTTCGATCGTGTCAGCTATGCCCTTGCCATAGTTACCCTTCTTAAATTCGGGAACCAGATATTGTCGCTGCAAACTCCCGGCGATACCGTCGGGTAATTCGTCTTCAAGATCCTTACTGATCTGAGTGAAATATTTACGGTCATCGACGGCCACCACAAGCAAGGCGCTAGGATTATCGTCAAGTTTTGAACCGATCTTCCATCCGCGGGCGACCGCAAGCGAGTAATCGAATATCGCACGATCTCCGGTGGTATTTACGACAACCACCGCGATCTCAACCGGCGGGTTCGTGCCTTCCTTGAATAGTCTTAGACGGGTTTCGAGCTGTTGTTTGGTTGCGGCGTCGATGACACCGGCGTAATCGTTGACAAAACCGGTCGGAGCCGGCAAGGGCGAGGTGTTTTGCGACCAAGGCTGAGCTTCCTGGCCAAATGATATCGAGGCTGTCAGTAGCAAAACCATGACAGCGAAGAAACAAGCTAAACGGGCCGAAGCGATGTTTTTTCTCATTCTTTGTTCGATGATCTTGCCAATTATATCAATATTACGATCCGATTGCCGCTCATGTTCCCGATTTCGATCTGTTCAACGCAACGCCGACGATCTTTCCGCGAAATATGCGAACGGCTCGCTGCACCGCAGGGTGGGAGTTTGCGTAGGCAAGCAATTCTTCTTCCGTCGGGGCGGAACTGAGATTCGGCATATCGCCTGCGACGATCTCCGGCTCGGGTGCCGGCAGCATCGAACTGATATCGTATGCCGGAGCCGTCGCCGCTGACGACTGAACTGGCGGCAAAACCGCCGACATTGGCCGAGGTTCGTCTATCAAGTTGCCGAGAAGTATTTCTACTAGCTGCAACGAACTCTTAAGCGGCAATAGATCGTCGCCGGTGACCGCGAGTTTTTCTTCGTAAGCATTGTCGAGGACTTTGTCGTCAATATGCTCAAGATCTTCGGCCGAGATCATCGGCAGTCGAACTGGCATAGATTTAGCGTCGAACGACGGTTTGTATGAGCGTTCAACGATCGGCCGCGGAGGCTCGGGCGGAGGATCAACCGGCGGCTCAGTGATCAGGTCTGGCGGTTCAGCCAGATCGAACGGTGGCTCGTCAAAAAACTCGATAGGCGGCTCGATCTCTAGCACGGGCGGAGGTTCCGGCTCGACTAAAACCGGGACGGAGGGCTCCAATTCGGGTTCGGGGATCGTTTCAGGCACTCGTTCGGCGGTCTTTGAGACCGGCTCAACGAGATTCAGAGTTTTTTTTTCCTCGAAGGTGGGCGGGACAGTCGACGCGGTTGACGGAACACCGCTCGCGATCGCGTCAAGGCGTTCGAGCAGCGATTCGACCGATGTGACGCGACGCATCTCGATCAATTTTACCAGCCCGATCTCAAGCACATACCGCGAATGCGAAGCTTCTTTCAGTTTGGTCTCGGTCTCGGCAAGCGAATTAAAGAACCGCAGGACATCGGATTCGGTAAAGCCCTCGGACATACGAGCCATATCGGCGGCGTCGATCACGGCGGTCTCGAAAAACTTAGGATCGTCGCCGGCTACCTTGAAAACCATCATATCGCGAAATACGCCGAGCATGTCGCGGCAAAAATTACGCAGATCATGACCACGGGCGACCAGGTCGTCGACAACATTCAGTAACTCCTTAGCGTCGCGGCCGGCGATCGCGTTGACGACGCGTGTAAGTATCTCGACACCGGCAAAACCGAGCGAGCCGGCAACATCGATCGTCGTGATCTTTTCACCGGAAAAACTGATCACTTGGTCGAAATTGCTCTGGGCGTCCCGCATCGATCCCTCGCCCGATCGGGCGATCTCGCGTAACGCGTCATCGGAAACGTCGATCTTTTCTGCATCGGCTATCAGCCTGAGCCGATCGTAGATCTTCTGCAGGGCGATTGTTCGAAATTCGAATTCCTGACAGCGTGACTGGATGGTGACGGGCACCTTGTGCAATTCCGTCGTAGCCATGATGAAAACGACATCATCCGGCGGCTCTTCGATCGTTTTTAGAAGAGCGTTGAACGAGTGGTTAGAAAGCTGATGAACCTCGTCGATGATAAAGATCTTGTAACGGTCGCGGGCCGGCCGCACCTGAATGCCGTCAAGAACGATGTCACGGATCTTTTCGACCTGTGTATTCGACGCCGCGTCAAATTCCATTACGTCGAGCGAACGACTTTCCGAGATCTCCAGACACGACGGGCATGCGTCCACAGCATTTGTCGAACATGGCTGAAGATTGGGTTTGTCGGTCTTGTGACAGTTAAGCGATTTGGCCAAGATTCGTGCGGTCGTCGTTTTGCCGACACCGCGGGCACCCGAAAACAGATACGCGTGATGAAGACGGTCATGCTCGATGGCATTACGCAATGTATGCGTAATTACCTCTTGACCAGTAACTTCCTCAAAAGTTTGCGGTCGCCATTTGCGGGCAATCACCTGATAAGACATTCCCTCAAGAATAAAGCATTAACGGAAAAGTATAAAGTGACAATGGGAAGACTCGATCATGAGGCGGATATGTCATTCGGAATATTGCATAGGGGAAGTATATTGCAAACGAAGCGTTCGAAGTTTCGCCCGAAGGGAATGCCTATGAAAGTTACCAATTGGGGAATATAATCGAGGTAGACCTTCGCTTTTTGGCAAGAGCATTGTAATGGAGAACGGAAATATGAAGACCACGCTAGCTAAATACATTACGATCCAGTTCGTTTTAACAGCTATTTTTTCATTAGTATTCGCGTCGGGTGTTTTCGCAGCCGCTACCGTTGATGAGAGCTATTTTCCGGTCATTTCTAAACCGTTGAATGCTGACGTCCAAACCGGCCAACTTGTCCAGTCGGATGGCAAGGTGCTCATTTGGGGGGCGAACTACGCGATCGAAGGCCAAGGTAAGGGCATGATCGCTCGATTGAATGTCGATGGTTTGGTCGATAATACGTTCAATTTTTGTCGGTGTATCCCAACGATCTTTGGCGTTGGATTGGCCGCCGATGGTAAGTTCATCGTTGCCGGAGCGGGAATTAATGGGCAGTCGAGAGTGGTCAGATTGAATTCGGACGGTTCGCAAGATCCGAGTTTTAATACGGCTTTCAGCGGGTTTCTTGGTTCGAGCGCTGATTTTTATGGCTTTGCTCCCGACGGCAAGATCTACGTCACGCATTACGGAAGCCTAGGCAGCGGATACCACGCCGGATATCTACTGAGGCTTAATACTGATGGCACGCAGGATACATCATTTTCTGTTATCTATTACGATAGCGGCAGGCTGATCTGGGGTTATTTACGTTCAATAGCTGTTTTGCCGTCCGGCAAAATCTATATTGCCGTTACCAGTTTTTCCGGCGGGCAACCTTCTGCCTATCTTCGACGATTCAATGTTGACGGAACACCGGATACAACCTGGGAACAACCGTCTATGGCATCGTTCCAGACCGACATTCAGACTCTTGCACTCCAGCCGGACGAGGCTCTGCTTGTCGGTGGTTCATTTTCTTCAATGAACGGCGTTAGCAGGCCAAACTTTATTCGGCTGCTTCCTGCCGGAAATGTTGATCTTGGTTTCACACCTGCGTCGACCATGTCGATCGTCCAGCAGATCAGGCCGTTGGCAAGCGGCAAGATATTGTATTCAAGTGGAGGCAGACTCGCTCGGCTGAATTCGGACGGATCGGTGGATAGTAGCTATGTTTTTCCGACGACGATCACCGCAATTCAACGTAAATGGTCAATTAGTTCGACCGAACAGACCGTTTTTTATGCAAGTGTGCCGGACGGTTCGTATAGATTTTTTAGACTGAACGATGACGGTGACATCGATGCCTCTTTCAACCCAAATGTTTCGATCTTTGGCCAAGCCTACGCATTGGCCGTTCAGCCTGACAACAAGACTATAGTTGCTGGTTCGTTTTCTTTCGCAAACAGCTCGTCGCGAACTAATATCGCGCGATTTAATGTCGATGGCACGACCGACACTGCATTCGATCCCGGCACAGGGTTTAATCAAGTGCCCTCTCGAATAGTTGTTCAGTCGGACGGAAAGATCCTCGTGGCCGGGCCCTTTACGACTTTCAATGGCTCTTCCGTTAGCGGACTTGTTCGGTTGAACTCAAACGGTTCGCTTGATGCGGCATTTGCACCGGTTCTCACCGGCGTTAACGGAACAGAGCTCGAGCCGGACGGCAAGATACTTGTCTTCGGCAGTTTTACGCTCGTGAACGGCATTGCTAAACAGCGTCTAGCTCGTCTGAACTCGGACGGCTCGCTCGACAATACATTTAACGCCCAGATCGCATCGGGCGGAGTTTATTCAGCGATCCAGGAAGCCGGCGGCCAATATATCGTTGGCGGAGCTTTCTCGGGCGTGGACGGATTTAACCGCTCGAACCTGGTCCGCTTGAACACGAACGGCAGTATCGATCTTAATTTCACTGCTACCGGTGTCCCGACCATCAACGAGGTCAAGCCCGTCGCAGGTGGCAAGTATGTTTGCATTTCCGGAGCCGGTGCCCCTAGCGGACTCCTGCGCAGGAACAATGACGGTTCGGCGGATGCTACGTTCAAGAACAACACGTTCCTCGGCAATTCTGATCCCCGGCTTTATGCGATGTTGGTTCAGCCTGATGGTACGCTTATCGTCGGCGGCAACTTTTATTCGATAAATAGCGTCTCTCGGGGCAATATCGCGCGGTTCGATGCAAACGGCAATCTCGATACACTGTTCTTCCCGACCGGTGCGAATACGGTGGTGAACGCACTGGCCCGGCAGGTAAATGGCGATGTCATTGTCGGGGGGCAGTTTACGAGTTTCAATAACTTTACACGTTCGGGAATTGCTCGTGTGACGCCGGGAGCCTTGGTGCGTGTGACGCCGTTCGATTATGACGGCGATGGACGTGCTGATGTTTCGGTGTTCCGTGCATCGGAGGGCCGTTGGTATTTACTGCGAAGCTCAGATCTGACGATGACTCTGACCAATTTTGCAATGGCGGGCGACATTCCCACTCCTGCTGATTTTGACGGCGATGGCAAGACGGACATTGCGATCTACAGGCCATCGAACGGCGATTGGTGGTCGATCAGCAGTTCAACCGGTCAGCAGATCAACGGCAGCTTTGGCCAGACCGGCGGTATTCCGCTGCCTTCTGATTTTACCGGCGACGGACGTGCTGACTACATTGTGTTCAAACCCGCCACCAGTAGTTGGTTCCGTATTAACAGTGCGAATGGTCAAAGTTCGGGATTGAACTTTGGATCTGCCGGCGATAAACCGGTGATCGGTGATTTCAATGGTGACGGCAAGTCGGACCCTGCGATCTACAGGCCGTCTGATGGCAATTGGTGGTGGCTTAGTAGTGCCGACGGTGTCCAGCGGGCGACCCGTTGGGGAATTGCTGAAGATATTCCAGTCAGTGGGGATTTTGATGGCGACGGCAGAACGGACTTCACTGTGTTCCGCCCGTCGACCGGTGTCTGGTATATCTACAACAGCAGCAACGGATCATCTACGATCTTTCCATTCGGGCTTGGCGGTGATAAACCGGTCGCGGCGGATTACGATGGCGATGGCAGATTCGACGTTTCTGTTTACCGGCCTTCCGACGGCATTTGGTATTTGCTGCGGTCAACATCCGGATTCGGAGGCGTACGTTGGGGAATAAGTACCGATATTCCAACTCCGAATGCGTTTGTCCCCTGAATGCTGTTAACTTCTGTTCAAACATGCGGGAGAGTTTCACGGCTTTCCCGCATTTGTTTGGGAAGGTTACCGACTTGGGGCTGATTTCGGGCCTTCGGTTCCTTTCTCAAAAAAAATGCGGAAATGTGATATGCGTCCTAATCACAAATCGATGACAATACTATTCTGATGAAAGGAGTGTTTATTACATATGGCGAAAGCGGAGAAAAATCACAAATACGTTTACTTTTTTGGCGGCGGCAGGGCAGACGGTAACGAGTCTATGAAGAACCTGCTGGGAGGCAAAGGAGCCAATCTGGCTGAAATGGCCGGCCACCCGAAACTGAAGTTGCCGGTTCCACCGGGTTTTACCGTCACGACCGAAGTTTGCACTTATCTGAATCAACACAAGAAAAGTTACCCGAATCCACTGAAATCGCAGGTCGAAGCGGCCATGGCGAAGATGGAGAAGCTGATCGGCAAGAAGTTCGGCGATCAAAGTGATCCTTTGCTCGTGTCGATAAGGTCGGGAGCTCGCCGTTCAATGCCCGGAATGATGGAGACCGTTTTGAACGTTGGCCTAAACGACGACACCATAAAGGGACTGATCGAGCGTAGCGGAGATGAAAGATTCGCATACGACGCGTATCGACGACTGATCATGATGTACGCCGACGTGGTCATGGAGAAGGGTGCGGGGATCGAACCGAAGGGCGGCAAGGGCGTCCGAAAGGTGCTCGACGAAAAGCTCGACGCCATCAAAAAAGAAAATGGCTATAAGAGCGACACGGATCTGACTGTCGCGGAGTTGAAGTCTCTCGTAAAGGACTTCAAGAAAACCGTAAAAAAGGTTCTTGGAAAAGATTTTCCTGAAGATCCCTGGGAGCAAATGTGGGGCGGAATTGGTGCAGTTTTCAGCAGTTGGACCGGTAAGCGTGCTATCGAGTACCGTGCGATCGAAAACATCCCTGACGAATGGGGAACGGCAGTAAACGTGCAGGCGATGGTCTTTGGAAATATGGGCGATGACAGCTGCACCGGCGTTGCCTTCACGCGCAATCCCGGAAACGGCGAGAATCGATTTTACGGCGAGTACCTCGTGAACGCTCAGGGCGAAGACGTGGTGGCGGGCACAAGAACGCCGGCCCCGGTCAACGAGTATTCAGTTAATGATCAGAGCAGGCACTTCGACACACTCGAAAAGCTAATGCCGGAACTTTACGATGAGCTGTTCAAATATCAGAAACGGCTTGAGGTGCATTACAAAGACATGCAGGATATCGAGTTCACCATCGAGAAAGGCAAGCTCTATATGCTGCAGTGCCGGGTCGGCAAACGAAACGGTGTCGCGGCGGTTCGGATGGCGGCCGAGATGCACGCTGAGAAGATGATCGACACTAACACGGCGATTATGAGAGTCGGCCCGAATCAGCTTGTCGAATTACTTCTGCCGATGATCGACCCGAAGGCGGAACTTGTCACTAAGCCCATCGCAAAAGGATTGCCCGCCGGCCCGGGCGGTGCACGTGGCCGGGTAGTATTCACCTCTGCTGAGGCTGTCGAATGGGCTAAACGCGGTGAACAGGTGATTCTGGTTCGCGAAGAAACATCGCCCGAGGATGTCGACGGCATGCACAAATCGCAAGCGATCCTGACGTCAAAAGGCGGAATGACCTCGCATGCGGCGCTCGTGGCACGAGGATGGGGAAAATGCTGCATCGTCGGTTGTGGTGAGATCGAGATAAACCACGAAGCGGGTACATTTAAGACCAAAGATGGACACATTGTTCACGAAGGCGACTGGCTAAGCCTGAACGGGACCAAGGGACTAGTTTACGAGGGAAGTATGGACTTGGTCGACATCGATCTTGACAAGAATCAGTCCTACAAGTACTTGATGAAATTGGTCGACAAGGTCAAGGTTCTCGGAGTTCGAGCCAACGCGGAAACGCCGGAGGACGCAAAGCAGGCGTTGAAGTTTGGTGCCGAGGGTATCGGACTATTCAGGACGGAGCATATGTTCTACGGCGAAGGCGGCGAAGAGCCGTTGTTCCTTCTCCGTAAGATGATCGTCAGCAAATCTGAGGAAGAACGGCGAAAAGCTCTCAACGAACTCTTTAAGTATGTCAAGAAAGACGTTAAAGACACCCTAAAGGTCATGGACGGCCGACCCGTGACTATTCGTTTGCTCGACCCGCCGCTGCACGAATTTGTTCCGCACGACAAGGAAAAACTCAACGAACTGAGCAAGGTGCTCGGGATAAGCCTGAGCGTGCTGAAACGCCGGGTTATGGCGTTGCATGAAAATAACCCGATGCTTGGCCATCGGGGTGTGAGACTTGGTATCAGCTATCCTGAGATCACCGAAATGCAGGTCCGGGCGATATTAGAGGCGACCGCTGAGCTTATCAAGGCGGGTAAGAAGGCACTTCCTGAAATAATGATCCCGGTGACGTGTACATTCAATGAATTGACCCATCAGCGGAAGATCGTCGATGAAGTTTACAAAGAGGTTTGCCTCAAGCAAAAGGTTAAGAAGATACCGTATCTCTACGGCACGATGATTGAAACTCCGAGGGCAGCCATTAGAGCCGGGCTTATGGCTTCCGAGGCTGATTTTTTCAGCTACGGGACAAACGATCTGACTCAGATGAGTTTTGGCTTTAGCCGAGACGACATTGGCGGATTTCTGCCGAAATACCTCGACCTCGGGATATTGCCGTATGATCCTTTCCAGACAATCGACACCGACGGCATCGGCGAACTGATCCGCATGGGCATTGACCGCGGACGCGAGATCAAACCGAAGCTGAAAGTGGGCATCTGCGGTGAGCATGGAGGCGATCCGGACAGCGTGAAATTCTGCCATAAGATCGGTATGAATTACGTTAGCTGTTCGGCTTTCCGTGTGCCGATCGCCCGACTCGCAGCGGCTCAGGCTGCGATCGAGGGGTAGGGAATTGAAGTCGTAATTGTCAAAAAAAGAGGCCGGAGCAATAATTGCCCCGGCCTGTTTTCTTATGAAATGGTGGCCTCAGACTTAACCGCAACACAAGCTGAAATCGCTACCGTTGCTCGATTCCTCGCCTAGCGGAGTTCACGACTCAAACCTTGTGCGGAGCCTGAGACCATATGGCGGAAAGGGTGGGATTCGAACCCACGGAACCCTTTTGAGGTTCACAGCATTTCCAATGCTGCCAATTCAACCACTCTTGCACCTTTCCGTTCAAATTGAATTGTCAATTACTCGTCGTCGGACGTTTCGTCCGCGGTCGGCGTGGGAGCAACCTCTGTATCGTCACTACCGAGCCAAGCATAAACAAAACCTGCAAGCAAAGCACCCAAGATCGGGGCTAACCAAAATAACCAAAGTTGGCTCAACGCCCAATCGCCAACGAATATCGCCGGTCCTGTGCTACGGGCCGGATTGACCGACGTGTTTGTCACCGGGATCGAGATCAGGTGGATCAGCGTTAAAGCCAAACCGATCGCGATCGGGGCAAATCCCTTTGGCGCCTTCTTATGGGTCGAGCCCAAGATGACGATCAGGAAAAAGAACGTCATTACGACCTCGGCGACGAAACACGCAAGCACTTCGTACTTGCCGGGCGAATGGTCAGCGAAACCATTCGATGCAAAACCGCCAGCGAGGCTAAATCCTGCTTTTCCGCTTGCGATGATGTACAGAACACCTGCACCTGCGATCGCTCCTAAAACCTGGGCAACAATGTACGGCAATAATTCGCTTGCCGAAAATCGTTTGCCGGCCCACAACCCTATTGATACTGCAGGATTGAAATGGCCGCCGGAAATGTGGCCAAATGCATATGCACCGGTCAACACAGTAAGTCCGAAAGCGAGTGACACACCCGCAAACCCAATGCCGAGATTAGGAAACGCCGCGGCCAATACCGCACTGCCGCATCCGCCCAGGACGAGCCAAAGCGTCCCCAAAAACTCAGCCGTCAATTTCTTGGTCAAAGGCATAACTGGAATTCCTCCGATTGTCGTGATGTACGTTTCGAGGGTAAAACTAGTCGTTGTCAGCCATTGCGGGCTGCCCACCGATGATAAAAACTGCCGGTGACTGATACTGCGGACCGGCCAAATAAATAATAGTGGCGGAGAGGGTGGGATTCGAACCCACGGTACCCGTTAAGGTACAGCAATTTTCGAGACTGCCCGATTCAACCACTCTCGCACCTCTCCGCGAACCATCAATTCTAAAGGCTAGTGGTCATTAATATCAAGTTGACTCTCTATTTTCGTCTTTGCCGAAAGAAATTCTGCAATAGTAAGCGGCATTCGGGGGCCAAAACACCTGATACGAACTCGATGCGGTGATTGAGTTCGGGGCCTTTTCCTATACCAAAATGCGTATCGACGCCGCCATATCGTTCGTCGTGGGCACCAAATACAACTCGGGCGACACGGGCCGTTACCAAGGCTCCTGCGCACATTGGACAGGGTTCGAGGGTGCTATAAAGGGTCATTCCCGTAAGTCGATAGTTGCCGACCGAGGCTGCGGCTTCTCGTATAGCGACGATCTCGGCGTGAGCTGTCGGGTCGGAGTCGGAAATCGTTCGGTTAAAGCCGGTTGCGACAAGCTTTCCGTTTTTGTCGACGACACACGCTCCGATCGGCACTTCGCCTACGGTTTCAGCCTGACGAGCAAGGTCGAGTGCAAAGGCCATCCATGTTTCATCTGTTTCATTCACTGGGCGACCATTTTAACGCAGATGCGGGAATATTACCGAATTGTGTTCACGATTGTGAAAACCCTTGCATCGGCGGGCTGGAAATGTTAAACAATAGGTTGCTGTCAAACGACTGCTCGCCCCATTTGATCAGCCCAATCGGCCTATGAAAGACGAGGTTCGGCTCGGAACGCAAAACGCAGACGACGACATCCATATAACAAACGTCCCCGAATCATTCCGGGCGTTTGCAGATGAGGTGCGTCGTCGCAATCAAAAGCCGAAAACTACGCCGATCACGATCGCGCGTAAGTTGGAGCCAGCCGAATTCAACACGGCAATGGTCCACTTTTATCGTGGTGAAATTCAGCGGTCAAATGTTTGGCGTGGACGGCTCGACGCGACAACGAATTGGGCGGTGATCACCACCGGTGCGACGCTTTCTTTTGTCTTCAGTTCGCCCAATAATCCGCATTTTGCGATTCCGATAAACACGATCCTGGTCTGCATATTCCTGTTTATGGAAGCTCGCCGATATCGTTATTATGAGGTTTGGGCTAACCGTGTACGCGTTCTCGAAACGGGATATTTTGCTCCAATGCTTTCGTCGCGTACGATTCCCCCGGACAAAGAGTGGGCTGAGCACATCTCCGCTGACCTTATTTCGCCGCACTTCAATATCAGCGAGTGGGAAGCGGTTGGCAGACGCCTGCGTGCTAATTACCTCTGGCTCTTTGTTTTGTTGGCACTGAGTTGGACTCTAAAGGTTTATATTCACACTTCACCAGCCGCAACCTTAGCGGAATTTGTAGATCGGGCACAGGTTGGACTTGCTCCCGGGTGGCTTGTATTGGTGGCAGGAGCATTTTTTCACTTTGTACTATTTTTCGTTGCGTTTAGTACACTTAAGTTGAGCGACTCGACTAGTGAGGTGCTGCCGCTCGAAGATTTCGAATGGCATCCGCTCAAACAGGTATCTGATTGGGCTGAGACCAGTTTGAAGCGACGCAATACGATCCGCCGTTCGAAAAAGGCACGGCAGCGTATGCGGTCGATTCATAAAACAGAAAGTTAATAATTTCCAGGAGATGTAATTTTTTAATGGCTATTGATTTGAAGGACCGTGGACAGGCTCTAGAAAACGACTATTTTTTTCGAAAGGAACAAGAACTGATCGCCAAAATGAAGGCTAAGATCGAAGATGACGATGCTAAACGGCTCGGCATCTCGTGCCCGAAATGTGACGGCAAATTGATCGAGGCGGATTTTGAGAGCATCAAGATCGACGTGTGTGACAAATGCTCAGGCGTCTGGCTCGATCCCGGCGAACTGACTCAGATCGTTGATAACAACGATAAAGAAGCCGGTTGGTTTGGGAAGTTATTTGGTTAAAGGACTATGAAACGGAATCTCAAAAAACAAGCGTTTGTGCTTTTGCTGATGTTGTTGGTGCCTGTTTTTCAGACGCCACTGACAGCTCAAACCGCACCTGCGGCGAAAACGGCAAGTGAGATTCAGGAACATAAACTCGAAAGCAAACTCATGGCCCGGGCAATGCCTTATCGCGTTATTGTCCCAGCCAGCTACGCCGCAAAAAAGGACGAACGATTCCCGGTTATCTACTTGCTCCATGGGTTGACGGGACACTATAGCAATTGGACGGATAGGACCAAGGTCGCTGAGTTTGCTGCCGGTCATAAATTCATAATCGTGACTCCGGAAGGCGACAATGGTTGGTATTCGGACAGCGTAACGGTGCCGACCGATAAATACGAAAGTTATATCGTTCGGGAATTGATCCCCGAGATCGAGAAGAACTTTAGGGTAATGGCAGACCGCGATCATCGTATCATCGCCGGATTGTCGATGGGTGGCTACGGCAGTTTGAAATTCGGGCTAAAATACCCCGAATTGTTTTCTTTAGTCGGCAGCTTCAGCGGAGCACTCGGAGCTTCAAATTTTACGGAAAAGTCGGCGGGGAAAATGATCGGCGGCGGGATCGACGCCATTTTTGGCCCCGAAGGAAGTGAAGCGCGGCTTGGGAATGACATCTTCAAAATGATCCGAGAAGTGACGCCGGAAAAATTGAAAGCGATGCCGTTTATTTACCAGTCTTGTGGGACTGAGGATTTTCTGATCCAGAACAATCGCGATTTTCTGGCTTTAATGAACGAGAAGAAGGTGCCGCACGAATATCGGGAGCATCCCGGAGTACATGATTGGGTGTTCTGGAATGCTCATGTGAAGGAATTTCTTGACGTGGCATCACGACGAATGAAATAGGTTGAAAATGTCCCGACCGAGTCGGAGGCAGTATTGATGGTGCTGAGAGGCAAATAAATCATTATGCGGAAGACGATTCTGGTTGTTGTAACATTGATCGCCTTAGCCCTGGTTGCTGTCGGCCAGACCCCAAACGAAAAACGAGTTGCCGAGATCCAAACGGCTCTTCAGAAGGCCAACCTAGATGGTTGGCTTTTTTATGATTTTCGCGGCAGCGATATTGTTGGGCAAAGGATCTTGAAGATCGAGGGTTCAGGCGGCTCGCGGCGTTGGTACTATTATGTTCCGGCTTACGGCGAACCCACAAAGATCGTCCATGCGATCGAGCCCGGGCAAATCGACGCGTTGCCAGGAGTCAAGCTGATCTATCGCGAATGGCAGTTGATCGAATCAAATCTGCGAATGGCGTTCTTTGGCGAAAACAAACGTAAGAACACTCTTAAGATCGCGATGCAGTATTCGCCAAATAACGACATTCCGTACATCTCACGGGTTGATGCCGGTACCATTGAGATGGTGCGTTCAATCGGAGTGACCATCGAAACAAGCGCCGATCTGGTGCAGCAGTTTGAGGCAGTCTGGTCGCCCGAACAGCTTAAGATGCACACTGATGCGAGCATCAAACAGCAAAAGATCATTATTGAAGCCTTTGCCGAGATCAAGCGGAGAATGGTTGCAGATATCCCGACGACAGAGGTCGATATTCAGAACTTTATGATGAAGCGGCTCGGCGAGGTTGGTTTGCAACCGTCACCGATGATAGTGGCGGTCAATGCCAACGCGGCGTCCCCTCACTACTTCCCGACAAAAGATCGTAATTCGCCGATCAAACGTGGTGACCTTGTCCTTATTGATACCGTTACCAAAGTGCCGCAAAAAGGTGCTCCGGCAACCGACCTGACTTGGGTGGGATTCGTAGGTGAGACGGTGCCGGACGAATACGTCAAGGTGTGGAATATTGTCCGTGATGCACGCGACGCCGCGTTCAATTTTGTTCGGGATTCATTTAAGGCAGGAAAACAGATCAAGGGAGCGGACGTCGACGACGTTGCACGTGGGATCATCAGCAAAGCGGGTTACGCCGATCAGTTTCTGCACCGGACGGGCCATTCGCTGGGCGAAGAGGGTCATGGAAATGGAGCGAATATCGACAACCTTGAAACGCGTGACACCCGCCGCCTTATCCCTATGACTGCCTTTTCGATCGAGCCCGGGATTTACCTCGCCGGAAAATTTGGCATAAGATCCGAGATCGATGTTTACGTGACGGAAAATGACGCGATCATTACCTCGCCGCATCAACGCGAGATCATTGCGATAATGAAATAGAGCCCGGGCAGATTTCTCGGGTAAACAGTTATGCTTAATTTTGCGATCGAAACGGCCCGCGATGCCGGACAGGTGCTGCTCGAAAAATTCGGGCGAAAGATCAACATCACCAAGAAGGGCGATATCAACCTCGTGACCGAGGCCGACTTGGCGAGCGAGGCCTTGATAATCGAGCGTATCAAGTCGTATTTTCCGAAGCACTCGATACTTGCCGAGGAAGCCGGTAATGCCGTAATGATCGGCGACGGAACGACCTGGAAATGGATCATCGATCCGCTCGACGGCACGACCAATTTTGCTCACGGCTATCCTTGTTTTTGCGTCACGATCGCACTCGAGCATGACGGCGAGATCGTGCTCGGGGTTACGTTCGACCCGACCCGCAACGAGCTGTTTGCAGCAGAACGGGGACGTGGTGCGAGTCTAAACGGCAAGCCCATCCGCGTTTCGGAAACTGAAGAACTGGGAAATGCTCTTATCGTGACCGGCTTTCCATATGACATTAAAGACCGTGAGAATTTTGCCCGCCACCTGACCGATTTCTTGCTCAGTTCCAGGGGCGTTCGCCGTGACGGCTCGGCCGCTATCGATCTGGCGTACGTGGCGTGCGGCCGATTTGACGGATTTTGGGAAGAAGGGCTAAACGCCTGGGATGTAGCCGCAGGTGTTCTGCTTATTGAAGAGGCAGGTGGACAAGTCAGTTATTATGACGGCTCGCAATTCAGCGTGTACACTCCCCCGATATGTGCGTCGAACGGCTTGATCCACTCGCAAATGCTGAAGATCTTGGCCTAGTGATATGCCACTACGGCAGAAACGCACTTGGTATCGGTTTATCGCCGGTGTTGCCAAAGGCGACCGAGCCAAATCCGGCAGTCGAACGGAGTAAGTACCAGGTCATTGTTGACGGCCGAACAATGCCGACATCGGCCTTACCATCGCCGTCATAATCGCCAACAACCGGAATATCGCCCGGGACGCCCCACGACAAACCATAATAATTGAACGTTCCGGCTGTCAGAATGTAGAAATCCGGCTGATCCGAATCGGCGGTCGCACGGAATACCGCAGTATCTGTTTTGCCGTCACCGTCATAGTCTGCGGGTACGGGCACGTCGCCGCTTGAGCCAAAAGGAAATGCCGTATACGCACTATTGCCACTCAGATAGAAATGCCAGACGCCCTGCGACGGTCTGTAAACCGCCAGATCGCCGAGGCCGTCACCATCGTAATCGACCATGAGCGGGATGTCCTCGGCGATGCCAAATTGCTGGATAAACACCTGGCTCGTTAGGCTTCGCAACTGATACCAGCCGCCGTCTGTCGGGCGATAAACTGCACGGTCGGCCCGGCCGTCGCCGTCAAAATCGTTTGGCACAGGAATGTCGCCGGTAGCTCCAAACTGAGTGGAGTCGATCGTTCCCGTCGCCGAATTGAGTACGTACCACACGCCGTTTGAAGGCCGAAACACCGCCAGATCGGTTTTATTGTCGCCGTCAAAATCTGCTGGTGTGATCTTGTCGGTTCCGAGTCCCCACAGCGTCGAGGATGCCGTATTGCTGCCGCTGTACTGAATGTTCCAGTTGTTTGCGGACGGCCGGAATGTCGAAAGATCGGTCTTGCCGTCGGCGTCGAAGTCAAACGCAGATTTGGCCACACGCGTAATTGAGATGTCGTTGCCGTCCCCGCCTGTGTACGTGATCCTAAATGCCGTGTTCAATGGTCCGCCGAAGACCGATCCCTCGGGGGCATTCAGAAACGTGCCGTTGACGGCATCAGATCCGTCATTCCGCAGGATCACATAAGTGTCGCCAAGAGCGGGCCGAAATGAGTTCCACGGTACAGGTGCGAGGCGGGCGTTATTAAGATTGACCGAACCGGTCACATTTAGCTGGTCGTGGCCATTTGCTCCGGGTGCTGTTCCGCCGATCTTGCAGGCATAATTTCCATTTGGGGTGAATGTTAAATTGCCGGTCGACAGTATTCCCGTTGGTGAGGTGAGCGTGCCTGCACTGATCGTACCTTGTGTTACCGTGACCGTGCCGACGGTGCCGGTTCCGCCAAATCCGCTGAAACCGAGCGTACCGCCGCCAACAACTGCTGAATTTATCGTAACCACACTGCTCGGAATGCTGGCATCAACGACGAAAATGCCGGCGTTATGATTGATGGCTCCGCTAAAGCTGGTTGCTCCAGCCACGAGCGAAGCCCCGAGACCGTTCTTGTTAACGGCACCGGAACCAGAGATGATCCCGATACCAAAGCTGCCGTCACCGTCGATGGTGATACCGACACTGCCGACGGAGAGGGCGGCGAGCGTCGTTACCGTACCCTGAGCAGCGGTAAACACCGGGGTTCCGGTTAGGCTGATAGCGGTATTGATAGTTTGTGTGCCGCCGTTAACCGTCATCGTCCTCAATGTGAACGGATTTCCGCCAACAGTGTAAGTGCCGCCCTCAAAAGTTATCGAGTTGAAGGTCGTGAAAAAGAAAAAGTTGTTGTTAGTCGTAAATTGAGCGGACGTCGCAGGAAAGATAAGGTCATCACCGGCGACCGGGGCGACGTCAGTAGACCAATTTAGCGCATTGTTCCAGTTCCCGTCAGTTCCGCCGCCGTCCCACGTTTTCGTAGCGGAAAATGCTTGACTGCCAAATACAAGAATGAAAAAAAGCAGGGTTAAACTTCGCATAATAGTGATCTGAGACCTGATTTGACTGAACAATATGCAATCGAATGTAACACACCCGCGGATTTTCGGACAATCATAAACGGCCCGAATGGTGTTCAACTCGTTTACCTCGCCGAAACCGTATGCTAACCTTATTTATTGCCCTAATATAAAAATTATGTCGTGGTTTCGCCGAGACAGACCCAAAATCGATGAGCAGGAATCGGAAGAGGAACGCACCGTAAAGACCGAAGGCATTTTTGTAAAATGTCCCGAGTGCGACAATGCGCTGTATAAACGTGAATTGACCGAATCACACGAGGTTTGCACTCATTGCGATTATCATTTCCGCTATTCGGCCGAGGGAAGGCTGCGTGACCTCTTTGATGACGGCCGTTATGAAAAGCTCGACGAAGAGGTTTCGTCCGGCGACCCACTTGGCTTTTTTGATTCCAAACCGTACACAGACCGGATCGATCAGGCGATCGCGTCATCAGGATTGCCGGAGGCGATTATCTCAGGAAAGGGATTTGCAGGCGGCCATCTTGTTTACGCCGGTGCGATGGACATGTCGTTTATCGGCGGATCGATGGGCTCGGCCGTTGGTGAAAAGATCACGCGTTTGATCGAATACGCGATCGAAGATCATGGTGCGGTGATCATTTTTTCGGCGTCGGGCGGAGCCCGAATGCAAGAGGGTACATTAAGCCTGATGCAAATGGGCAAGATCTCGGCGGCATTGGCACGTTTGCACGAAGAGCGGCTTCCATTCATCTCCGTCCTTACCGACCCCACGACCGGCGGCGTAACTGCTAGTTTTGCAATGCTTGGCGATGTCATCTTAGCGGAGCCAAAAGCTTTGATCGGTTTTGCTGGCCCCCGCGTGATCGAACAGACGATCCGCCAAAAGCTGCCGAAAGGATTTCAACGCTCCGAATTTCTGCTTGAACACGGGATGGTCGACATGGTGGTTGATCGACGCGAGATGAAAGACGCGATCGTCAGGATGCTCGACTTTATGATGAACCCGAGTATCGCTTCTTAATATTACCGATATGCTTACAAGTGTATTGATCGAAATTTTCGAACGTGACCTGGCCAAGCTGAAAGCAGAGCTTGAACTTTACTCGGACGAAGCTGACCTCTGGAAAATGGCCGGCGGCATTCCAAATTCGGCAGGAAATCTCGCGCTGCATTTGGTCGGCAACCTGAAGCACTTTTTTGGAGCTACACTCGGAAATATTGAGTACGTTCGCGACCGGGATCTTGAATTCTCAGATAAGCAAGTTCCGCGATCCGTGATCGTCGAGGCGATCAACGAAACTTCGATCATTGTTCGCCAAACGCTCGAACGTTTGTCTGACGAAGATATGGCGCGGACCTATCCGATCGAGGTTTTTGGGCACCCGATGTCGACCGAGTTTTTTGCCGTCCATCTAACAACCCACTTGACCTATCATCTTGGACAGATCAACTACCACAGACGATTGCTTGCAAACGACTAGACCGTGAATTTTCGCGAATCCGAATCATATCTGTACTCACTAGGCAACGAGGTCAGTGCGATGAAACTCGGCCTCGAGAACATTAGGACACTTCTGACAGCCCTCGGTGAGCCACATAAACAATATTTGAAAGTCCAAATTGCCGGGACAAACGGCAAAGGGTCGGTGTGCGCATTTCTCGGCTCGATCTGCCGTGAGGCGGGAGTCAAGACGGGCGTATTTACTTCGCCGCATCTTGTCTCGATCACCGAACGAGTGCGAATCGATGGGGACGATATAACCGAAACGGAGTTTGCACGGTTTGCGACCATTGTTCGCGACACGGCTGAAAAGCTACTTTCAGACGAGAAACTGGAGTATCGCCCAACTTTCTTTGAGCAAATGACCGCCATCGGCCTAATCGCATTTGCCGAGGCAAAGGTTGAACTTGCCATCCTCGAAACCGGCCTCGGAGGCCGCCTCGACGCGACGACGGCCGCAAATGCCGATATCGCCGTCATCACGCGTATCGACCTCGATCATCAGGAATATCTCGGCGACACGATCGAAGACATCGCCGCGGAAAAGGCGGCTATTATTGGGCCGGATACCAAGGCCGCGATTATCGGAGAGCAGATGCCCGAAGCAATGAGTGTCTTGAGAGCAAGATGCCGTGAATTATGCGTTACGCCGACGACGGAGTGTAGATCTTGGGTGTGGGCCCTAAATATGAATCGAGGCTCTGCGGTAGTAGGATTTCAGATAGATGAAAGATTTTACGATGACGCGGACTTAGGGTTGATCGGGCGACATCAGGTTGAAAATGCACGTACCGCTGTTATGATTGCGGATATTCTGAGATCGAAGTGGTTTTCCGCAATTTCTGCCGACGCCGTTACGGATGGGCTGGAATCTGCTCGTCATTTCGGACGCCTCGAGTATCAGGACAGGTTCCTTTTCGACGGTGCACACAACCCGGCCGGGGCACTGGCTTTGAGGGCCTTTCTCGACGAATCTGTCGAGGATCCGGTCACGATGATCTTTGCCGCGATGAAGGGCAAGGACGTGACGGAGATCGCCGAGACGTTGTTTCCAAGTGCAGCGAGGCTGATCCTGACGCAGCCTGGAAATTCGAGGGCGATGACGGCTGCGGAGCTTGCGGAGTATGTTCCGGCCGGCTTTGACCAAACCTCGGCGTTCCAAACCGCGACGGTTGCCGACGCACTTGATGTCGCTCGGCGCATCACACCTGATGACGGCATTATTTTGATCACCGGCTCACTCTATCTTGTTGGAGAAGTTAAGAAAATATTGAATAATTAGCATATGTACAAACTAGTTTTAATTCGTCACGGTGAGAGTCAGTGGAACAAGGAAAACCGGTTTACGGGCTGGAAAGACGTCGATCTGTCGGAAAAGGGCGTTACTGAGGCACATGCCGCCGGTAAGCTGTTGAAAGCCGAGGGTTTTGAGTTTGACGAGGCTTACACGTCGGTGCTCAAAAGGGCGATCCGTACACTCTGGATCATCCTTGATGAAATGGACCAGATGTGGATACCTGAGACAAAATCGTGGCTGCTCAACGAACGACATTACGGGGCATTGCAGGGCCTCAACAAGGCGGAAACAGCTGCCGAATATGGCGAAGAGCAGGTGTTGATCTGGCGACGCAGTTTTGATATTCCGCCTCATCCGCTCGAGCCATCGGATGAGCGTTACCTCGGCCGCGAACTGCGTTATAGTTCGATCGGAGCCGGTAACTTCCCGAAGACGGAGTGTCTCAAGGACACCGTCAACCGCGTCGTGCCGTATTTTCAGTCGGAGATCGTGCCTAAGATCAAGGCAGGGAAACGGCTGATCGTTGCGGCCCACGGAAATAGTCTCAGGGCTCTCGTCAAATACCTTGACGGCATCGCGGACGACGAGATCGTAAACCTGAATATCCCGACCGGTGTTCCCCTGATCTACGAACTCGACGCCGATCTGAAGCCGATCCGTAGCTACTATCTGGGCGACGCCGAGGCCATCAAAGCCGCTCAAGACGCTGTCGCTAGCCAGGGCAAGGTATCGAAATGAGTAGTTCATCTGTGAAAACCATAGCTGCAAAACAAACAATTAAGCGGATCGCTATCTTGGTCTCGATGCTGGTGGTTCTCGCGGTATCGTCATTCGGGCAACGATTTTCGATCAAGACCGCGGACGGATTTCTCTTTATTGAGAATACCGCCGACAAATCATTTACGATCGAGGTCCGCGGCAAGAACGTAAAGCCGCAGCAAACCGGTGAGAATCCGTCTTTTATTATTGATGACAGACTGGTCCAGTTGGTTTTTCCGGCCACAGAGGAGTTTGTCCCTGTGGGCAAGGAACTGAAAGACGAACGTATCCTCGAACTTCACCAAGTATGGGAAACCGACTATCTGGCTGAGACCTTCGGCGGCAAGTTGAAGGTGACGACCGAGAATAAAACCGTCAACGGTCGAGCGGCTAGCTTGTGGAGTTTTGTCCGTCCAAAATACTCCGACGAGTTTGACCGCGATCTGTTTTTGACCGTGGTCGTTGGCAAGCATATTCTGGGCTTGAATTCACCGATCCCGAAAGGCTCGAAGCTTGAAGATTACACAAAACTCCACGTCGAGATTATGTCGACGCTGAATGTCAGCGATAAGCCGTTCGATATCGATAAGCTCTCTGAGCAGATTCGTAAGGGCAGATCCGTCGGTTAGTCCGGCGAGCGGTTTCAGTTTCAAGGCGAGTTTCGCCATACACAGCATTGGCGGCGGGACATGCCCGCAAGCCGTTAGGGAAATGTCTCTTGATCGGCCTTTTTGAACATTTAAAATGACTTGGCAAAAAGCCGTCTTCATCGTTCTTATTTTGTTTTGCCTCAGCCCGTACGGCTCGCCGCCGGTTGCGTTGGCACTAGGGCTCGCGATGGCCTCTACATTCGGCACTCCGTACCCAAAACTTGGGGGCAAGCCGATGAAGTACCTGCTGCAGGCGTCGGTCGTGTTGCTCGGCTTCGGTATGAATTTCGGGGCCGTGCTCAAGGCGGGCCGGGACGGCGTACTATTTACGATCGCGACTATCTTCGGCACGCTGATAGTCGGCTATTTCGTCGGTAGGGCATTGAATGTTCCGTCAAAAACATCTTCGTTAATTTCGAGCGGTACGGCGATCTGCGGCGGAAGCGCGATCGCGGCGGTCGCACCGGCGATCAATGCGGAGAGCGACGAGATATCGGTCTCGTTGGGGACGGTCTTTGTTCTCAATTCGATAGCACTATTTTTGTTTCCAATAATTGGCCACGGTCTCGATCTTACCCAACTTCAGTTTGGTGTCTGGTCCGCGATCGCCATTCACGACACCAGTTCGGTCGTAGGTGCATCGAGCACGTACGGCCCCGAGGCACTTGCGATCGCAACGACGGTCAAACTTGCCCGAGCACTGTGGATCGCTCCGCTGGCGTTGATGTTTGCTTACATCTATCGGGATAAAACTGGAACGGCCAAAGCCAAGATCGCAGTACCGTGGTTTATCTTTCTGTTCGTCGGAGCGACGATAGTCCGAAGCTACGCTCCAGTGACTGTCATGATACCGAGTGTGTTTGATGCTTTGGTGAATCTCGCAAAGGCGGGAATGACGGTTACGCTGTTCTTGATCGGAGCCAGTCTTTCTCGCGAGACCCTTCGAAATGTCGGCATTCGTCCGCTTTTACAGGGCGTTTTGCTTTGGATCGCAATTTCCGTTGTCGCTCTCGTTGCCGTGCTTCGCATTTTGTAGACCGGATTTGATAGAATACTCGTTTCGGCTATCGACAGGATTTCGATCTGTAATGAGTATCAAACAGATAACGGTTCGCGGAGCGCGGCAGCACAATCTTAAAAATATCGACGTAGATATCCCTCGCGACAAGTTTGTCGTGATCACGGGGCTCTCCGGGTCGGGTAAATCGTCGCTTGCCTTCGATACTATTTATGCCGAGGGACAGCGTCGTTATGTCGAATCGCTCTCCGCTTACGCTCGCCAATTCCTCGACCAGCTTGAAAAGCCTGACGTCGATTCGGTCGAGGGGCTAAGCCCGGCGATCTCGATCGAGCAAAAGACCGTTTCGCGTTCGCCGCGTTCGACGGTCGGTACGGTCACCGAGATCTACGATTTTCTGCGTTTGCTGTTCTCGTCGATCGGCCAGCCGCATTGTCACCAGTGCGATGCCCCGATCACGCGGCAGTCGGTCGATCAGATCGTGCTCGGCATTTCTGATCTGCCTGAGGGCGAACGCGTCATGATTCTTGCCCCGATCGTTCGCGGGCGTAAGGGCGAGTTTAAGAAGGATCTAGAAAAGCTGCACAAAGACGGTTTCCTGCGTGCCCGGATCGACGGCGAGATGCGGCAGCTAGATGAGGACATCGTTCTCGATAAGCGTAAGAATCACACGATCGAGGTCGTCGTTGACCGCCTCTTGATGAAAGACGGCGTTCGCGAGCGGCTGACCGAATCGGTCAAGACCGCACTCAAACTCACCAGCGGAGCGGTCCTGATATCGATCGTCGACGGTGACGAAAAGCTCTACTCCGAAAAGATGGCCTGCGTAAATTGCGGCATCAATATCGCCACGCTAGAGCCTCGTTCGTTCTCGTTCAATTCCGCATACGGTGCGTGTAAACGCTGTCAGGGAATTGGCACGGTGCTTGAGATTGACGCCGGTAAGATCGTGCCTGACCAGAGCGTGGCGGCGGAAAAGGTCGATTTCCTTAACGGTACCGACAAGGCCGGGGCAACTTTCCTGATGTCGGCTCTGGTTGCGATCATCGAAAAGTTTACCGTCGGCGACCCGCTCGAGCCGGCTACCGGCAGGGAACGGCCGCGTAAATCTAAACGCAAACCGGGCAAGGGCGAAGCAGCGGGCGACGAGGTCGGCGAGTTGCTCAAGACGAAGTTTGAAGAACTCCCGCAAGAGATCCGCGACGCGTTTTTCAACGGGACGAAGAAACGCCTGACATTTCGTCACGGTGATTACAAATTCGAGCGCGACTGGCCCGGTGCGATGCGTGCAATGCGCGAACGCATCGAAAACCCGCCGTCGGAAAAGATACGTGCCGCACTCGAAGAGCTCATCGCCCCAATACCGTGTCCGGTGTGCGAGGGCAGGCGGCTGCAGCCTGAGAGTCTTGCCGTCAAGGTCAACGGCCTTGGCATTGCAGATTACACCGAGATGCCGATCGCGGAATCGGCGAAACGGTTTGCCGACATCACGCTCGGGGCACGTGACGAAAAGATCGCCGGACTTGTGCTGAAGGAGATCCGCGAACGCGTGCGTTTTCTCGACGCGGTAGGGCTAGGGTATCTGACGCTCAACCGTGCGTCGGCGACGCTCTCGGGCGGCGAAGGCCAGCGGATACGGCTGGCGACGCAGATCGGGTCGCAGCTTCGTGGCGTATTGTACGTGCTGGACGAGCCTTCGATCGGGCTGCACCCGCGGGACAATCAGCGTTTGCTCGAAACGCTGCACACGCTACGCGACCTCGGCAACACCGTCCTCGTCGTCGAGCATGACGAAGAGACCATCCAGCACGCGGATTACGTCGTCGATCTCGGGCCGCTCGCCGGCACGCACGGTGGCGAGGTCGTCGCGACCGGCACGCCCGCCGAGATACAGGCGAATCCTAATTCGCTGACCGGCCGTTACATGAGCGGGGAACTCAAGATCGACGTTCCGGACGTCCGGCGTCTGCCGAATTGCAGCCGTATCGCCGTCAAGGGTGCTCGTGCGTACAATCTCAAGAACATCGACGTCGAATTTCCGCTCGGGCTGCTGACGGTCGTCACAGGCGTTTCGGGTTCGGGCAAATCCACGCTGGTCGAAGAGATCCTCTATCCGGCGTTGTACCGCCACGTTTACAAATCTGCCGTCGAGCCTCTCGCCCACGACCGTATCGAGGGCCTCGATCTCGTCGACAAGATCATCGAGATCGACCAAACGCCGATCGGCCGCACGCCGCGGTCCAATCCGGCGACCTACACGGGACTTTTTACGCCTCTGCGCGAACTGTACGCAATGCTGCCCGAATCGCGCACACGCGGCTACAAGACGGGAAGATTCTCGTTCAACGTCAAAGGCGGCCGCTGTGAGGGCTGCGAGGGCGACGGGATGAAACGCATCGAGATGAACTTCCTCCCCGACGTTTACGTCACTTGCGACGTCTGCCGCGGGCACCGCTACAACCGCGAGACGCTCGCCGTGCGGTTCAAGGGGCTGTCGATCGCGGACCTGCTCGACACCACGATCGAAGACGCCCTGCCGCTGCTCGAGAATATTCCGGCTATCAGGCAGAAACTCGAGACGCTGCTCGATGTCGGGCTCGGCTACATCAAACTCGGCCAGTCCGCGACGACCCTTTCGGGCGGCGAAGCACAGCGCATCAAGCTTGCCAAAGAGCTTTCCAAACGTGCGACCGGCAAGACGATCTACATCCTCGACGAACCGACGACCGGGCTCCACTTCGCCGACGTCCACAAGCTGCTCGACGTCCTGCAAAAGCTCGTCGACACCGGCAACACCGTCATCGTCATCGAACACAACCTCGACGTCATCAAATCCGCCGACTACATCATCGACCTCGGCCCCGAAGGCGGCTCCGGCGGAGGCCGTGTCGTCGCCACCGGCACGCCCGAAGAGGTCGCCAAAGTCAAAAAATCCTTCACCGGCCAGGCGTTGAAAACTGTTCTATAATCGAGTATGCTGACTGCGATATAGTCGCTGGGTCTGGATGCGTGCCGTGATGCAAGGCCGTTTGGTGGTAATATAACGTTGAGGTCAAACCATATGTCAGTAGCTGCAGAAGCGGAACAGCTTGCCCTTAGTTTGCCGTTGGCGGATAGGGCAAAACTTGCCGAAAAGCTGATCGTGTCGTTGCCTTCGCCGTTTGTGGACGAAGATGACGATTGGGTCGAAGAGGCCCTTCGCCGTGATCGGGAGATGGACACTGATCCGGAGACGGTAATGACGCACGAAGAATTTTTTGCCTCGTTGAGAGAACATATCAAGTGATTCGGGCCATTTTTACGTCTGCTGCAAGCCGCGATGTTAAGCGGGCATTGGACTATTACAAGAGCGTGGCCGGGGTTAAAGTGGCCAGTGATTTCGTCGATCACCTCGAAGCGAAAGTCTTGAGAATATTGAGAGCCCCTGAGGCATATCAAGTCGTAACGAAAGACTTTCGCTGTGCAAACCTTGACCGTTTTCCCTATCAGATCGTTTATAGGATCGCTTCGGAGTCCGTCGTCAGGATAATTTCGGTCCGGCACCACAAACAAAGTCCCGATTTTGGGCTTGATCGCTAGCATATGAAACGCGGCTTTCGCGACGACGAATACAAAGCCCTCGACAAACAACGCTCCAAAGTAGGCCTAGGCGTCGCCGGCAGCCCCGACTACGGCAACGACTCCCCACTCTACGGGGCCATGGGCTTCGTCCGTAAGTCAGAGAAGAAATCCAGCCTGACATGGAAGAAGAAACCGACGGAATAGATGGTTGCTGATCAATGAAAAAATGGGTAATAGGAGGTGTAGTTCTTTGCGTTGCGACTTTATTTGTCGCGAAGTACTGGTGGATATTGGCCATCATTATTATTGGCCCTTATAAAGGGCCGCAGTTTGAAACTTGGCAATCACAAAATGCCAGCTTTCAGATTCGGGTGGACGCATTTCACGAGGCAAATGGCGGCTTTGTTCCTGGCGCCTATTACACATTCTTTTCGGCACCTGTCGGTTCCAACGATTGGAAAGAGGTGATGACCTTTCGTCACGACGATCCAATTGATATTAGGAAGAGTCAGGTTCAGTTCGTCAGTGATGGCGTTGGATTCGTTTACATGGGCTGGATGTTTGCCTCAACGAACGACGGCGGACAAAGTTGGACCGTTTGGGACGCCTGCAAAAAGGCTCCGGATCTCAAGTCGTGCAACTATGAAGGCATTAAAGCAGTTGAACTAAATTCAGATGGAAAGGGAAGGATGACTGTTGATCCTATACCAGGCGTGAGTCCGCTACCTGTTCTTCGTACCGATGATTTTGGCCGTTCGTGGAACAAATAAAAATAATTCAAATGCCAAACGATAGAGTATTCGCGATGAGTTTTGCGGGCGTTTATCCACATTATTTGGCGAAGGCGGAGAAGAAGGGGCGGAATAGGGAAGAGGTTGACTGGGGTTTTCGCTGGCTGACGGATTATGTCAGAACCGGGAGCGATAGCGACTGGGTTTCTTTGGTCTAGACGTCGAAGAACCCGGTCGCTATCGCTCGCGGCTCTGACCAGGCGCCACGGCTCAACCCAAACGTCCCGCTCTTCAAAAGTACCGTCTGCGGCATCCGCGTCGAAGACAATAGGACAATAGAAGACCCGCTCATGCAAAAGATCCGCTGGCTCGACGAACTCATCGACGAACTCGCCAAAGGCAAGAAGTTGGAGAAGATCCTGCGAACGGCGGAGTAATTCTCACCAACGATCACGGTCAAACCAGACTTAACGTGTATTCCGCGGTTTCGATCTTGATGATGAGCGGGCAGATCGGGTCGTCGAGGATCTGAACTTTGGTAACGCCGTCGTTGGCTTTGTAATGGAGCACCTTAATATTCTTATCAGTGTATGTTCCGCTCGAAGCGGTAAGGCTCATTAAATAAAAGAGACGTGTGACACCGCCGCCGAGGTCGAGACTGATCTCTTCCTTGTTTTTCACGCCCTTGTGTAGCTTCTGACTAAGGATGAACGCGATCTCCTTGTCGGGTGCGATCGCGGTCTTGGTCACGAAAAAGTTGATGTACTTGCTCGCCGACCTGATCGCTTCGTCGGTGATGACCAGCTTTTCGGACTGTTCTTTCTTAGTGCTTTCCTTCCAACGGAACGCTAACTTGCCTCCGTCGTCGATAAACTCGATCTGATAACGAAGGACCTCGTTCGTCTTCTTATTGGTCAGAATGTACGTTAGAGGCTTTCTATCCAGATAGTCGAACTTTCCGTTGAGCGTCTCGCGCAAGAGCGTCGCAGTCGCGTCCATGGGAAGTTTCGGCCCCGAATCCGCCGGAGTTACTTTGGTGGTGGCGGCACTATTTGCGAACTTTCCGTCTTGCCATATCCCTTCGATCGTGATGCCGGTCAGCTTGTTAAACTGCTTGCCGGTGCCGTGCTGTTTATCTTTGAGGAATCCGCCGATGTAATAGCTGCCGTTTGGGAAAGTATATGTCGCCTGGCCTTCGCGCAGGCCGTTTACCCAATCCCCGTCGTACGCGTCGCCGTTTTTGTACGTAGCTTTGCCCTTGCCTTGCCGTTTGTCGTTGGCAAACTGGCCGAAATAAAGCTCGCCGCTCGCCTTTAAGGTCTGAGTTCCTTGACCTGATTTGAGATTGTTGACCCAACCGCCGTCATAAGTATTTCCATTGGCATACAGAAAGATGCCTCTGCCTTCCATTTTGCCGTTAACGAAATCACCGACATAGGTGCCGCCGTCCTTGTAGATCGCCTTGCCTTTGCCGCTTGCTTTTCCGTTTACAAAATAACCTTCGTAAACAAGGTCGTTGGCAAAAAGGTATTTGCCCAAGCCGTTAAGACAGTTGCCGGACATGCACTTCGTCGTGGTCGAGTTGATTGGCTTTGCCTCCGCGACCGGTCCGTCAAACTTCGCTCCGCCCTCGAATGTCATCTGACCCGCGGTTGTAGCAGTGGTTGGAGTCGGATTTGGCTTTGGTGCCAGTGCATAGGGAGCGACGCCGTCTTTCCAGATTCCCGTTATGGTTTGGTCGGATCGTTTATCGAAAAATCTACCCTCGCCATGTTGTCGATCGCTTTTCCAAAAGCCGATGTAGTAGCTGCCGTCCTTGAAATAATAGGTTGCCTTGCCTTCTCTGACGCCATTGACCCAGTTGCCGTAATAAACATCGCCGTTCGCATACGCAGAGCGTCCTAGGCCATGCCACTTGTTCGCGAGCCAATCGCCCTCGTAATTTGCACCGTCTTTGTAGGTGGCTCTTCCTTCGCCGGTGCGTTCGTTGTTGACCCAGTCCCCGTCGTAAGTTTCGCCGTTTGCAAATGTGATCTTGCCTCTCCCGCTGTAGTTGCCCTTGGCGAATTGCCCGACATAAACTTGGCCCTCTTTCGTCCGATAGGTGCCTTGACCATGATGTTTGCCGTTAACAAAATCACCTTCGTAATTGTCGCCATTGCTGTACGCTTTCTTGCCTTTGCCGTTAACGCAGTTACCGGACACACATTTATCCTCAAACGCATTCAGGAGAAATGAAAAATCGTCAGTCTTTGGAACGCCCCCCGGCGAGACAGGGCTCTGTGCGGACGTAGATGTATCTTGTGCAGCAACTAATAAAGTCACGGCGAGCAACATTTTGATGAAGTTCATAGATTGGTGAAAAGCGAATTACCTGATCGACTGTTCTCTGATGGCGTTGCGGGCGGCCAGGTTGTAACACATGAGGCCGTCGCCATAAGCAAAAGTCCAACCAATTTTGATACAATCAGTTTAACCACACGTTTGGGTTTATACAAATAATGAGTCAAATAACAGAAGAGATCGTATTGGAATCGTTAAAGCAGATCATCGACCCCGATTTGCGTAAGGACATCGTCACGCTCGGGTTTATCAAGGACCTGGCGATCGAGGGCGGGGAAGTTTCGTTTCGCGTTGTGCTGACGACGCCGGCTTGCCCCGTAAAGGAAGAGATGGAGACGCAGGCGAATGAGATCGTCAGCGCTCTCGATGGCGTCACGAGCGTCAAGGTCACGATGGACGCCGAGGTGCCGCAGGGACGCGGCATCGCGAACAATATCGCGATACCGGGCGTCAAGAATATCATCGCCGTATCATCGGGCAAGGGCGGTGTCGGTAAATCCACCGTCGCGGTAAATCTGGCGGTCGCCCTGGCGGCAAACGGAGCTAAGGTGGGCATCATGGACGCCGACGTTTACGGACCGAACGTGCCGATGATGCTCGGAACCGGTTACGACCAACCCGATGTCGAGAACGGCAAACTTCGCCCGATCGAGGCACACGGCATCAAAATGATCTCGATGGCCGTGCTCGTCCCCCTCGACAAACCGATGATCCTCCGCGGCCCGATGCTGCACGGCGTCGTGCGTCAATTCCTGTCGGACGTGAATTGGGGCGAACTCGATTATTTGATCGTCGATATGCCGCCGGGAACGGGCGACGTGCAGCTTAGCCTCGCTCAGCTCGTACCGGTACAAGGTGCGATCCTCGTCACCACCCCGCAGGAAGTCTCGCTCTCGGACGTCCGACGTGCGGTCAAGATGTTTGAGACGGTCAATGTCCCCGTACTCGGCGTGATCGAAAATATGTCGTACTTTATCGCTCCCGACACTGGTATCAAGTACGAAATATTTGGCAAAGGCGGCGGCCAAAAGCTCTGTGACGAATACGGCCTGAACCTGCTGGGCGAAGTGCCCATGGGCATGGAAGTCCGCGAGGGTGGCGACAAAGGCGTGCCCGTGGTCGTCTCGTTCCCCGATTCGCCGCAGTCAGCCGCGTTCCGCCACGCCGCCGAAGAGGTCGCCCGCCAGGTCTCGATCGAAGCGATGAAGCCGGAACTCGTGATCATGACCCGAGCGACGCCCTGACCAGACCGGTGAACTAGATGTTTAACAACGAAGAAGAACAGCGTGAACGCGAGAAATTGGCCGCTTCGGCCGGTGATATTCTCGATTCGTATAATGACCCGGTTAGATCTCAAAAATCTCTCCGGTTTTTTATCATCGCTGACGCGGCGATCTTAGTGTCGGCATTTCTATTTGGGAAATGGATAAACGCACTGGATATCAGACAATTCCTCTTCGTTATCGCGACGGTCGGCGGAATTGGATTTTTGATAACCTATGCCGCTATTCGCTTTTATCAAGCAACAGCTTCCACAACCGCCGAAGTTGATCGCATAGAGAACGGCGTGATGAGCGGATTTAATTATACTTCCTCACAAGACCGTAAATGGGGCTTTTGGTTGATCGCCGCCGCGGGCGGGGCGGTCAATATTGCCGTCTATATGGCCATACTTGCGTACTTTGGTTAGTTTGCGTGAATGGATCGGTTATGCGTTCTATGCGCAAATTTATTTGCGAAAGCTTGTTTTTTTTCGATCTGTCGTTTAATATTGATTTTATTGTAAGGATTCGATCACCACGGATCCTAGTTCATATTGAGGAGTAATTTAATATTATGTCAGCAGTTGCAGCACCGACCGTCGAATTAACAGTAACCGATCCGGCAGTGGCCGAGATCAAGAAATTTCTTTCGAGCGAAGAAGATCTGCCGGAATCGGCGGGGCTTCGCGTTCGGGTTGTGCCCGGTGGTTGTTCGGGATTTCAGTACAGTCTAAATATCGAGGAAGAATCAAAGACGGGCGATTTCGTGCTTGAGAAACAGGACATCAAGCTATTCGTCGATATGTTCTCGGCGCAGTATCTAAATGGAATTACCATCGACCACACGACGAACATGATGGGTTCGGGTTTCACTTTTGAAAACCCAAATGCGACCGGCGGCTGTGGCTGCGGAACATCGTTTTCGGCGTAGTTTTATCACTCCATTAATCTAACTTGATAAGGCCGAAGAAAATCTTCGGCTTTTTCGCTTTTTAGTGGAACTCGAATGCGATTGAGTGTGTCTTGAGGTATCAAAGGACAACTGTAGGGACGCTAGGCGGAGAAGAGGCAGCGGGGTTTTTCTGATCATTGGATCGGAAAACCCCGTTTTATTTGTTTTCCTTGAACCTTGAGTCGAACTAATCGGAATTTCGATGGTTTGCATTTATCTCCCTTATAGTTAATAATCTATCAATAGCAAGAGCGAGCCATCCTGAACTCGGGCATGTTTGGCAAAAGATCAACGCCGATTGAGTTTTGGGAAAACGGCCTCATTTGCTGTTTGTTTTAAATAGGTGAGCCATTCACCGGTCATCTGTTTCTTCAGTACAAAATAAAAAATCGGAGCGAATAATTGATGAATTTGAAGAAGGTTCTTTTTGCGTCGGCATGCGTTTCTTTTGCAGTCGCAGGTTTCAGCGGATCAGTTACGGCACAGCAAAGAGATCGAGTCGTTAAGACGACCTCGAGCCAGCCGGTAAATCAACCGGTTTATGCACCGGCCCCGCAGGACAAATCCAGAACCACGTCTTCATCACGCCCGACTCTTACCAACGATATCGTTGTGGTAAGGTCATCCCCAGCCGAAAAGCCCTTAGTCAAAAAGACAGGTTCGTCTATGGCCGTTGGGTCAGCTTTAGCTGCCGGACGCACAGCATATGGCGCCGGCGTCAGCTCAAGGATAATGGCTGGTATTCAGGCACGGTACGGAATCCCTTATCTCTATGGTTCAACCGGCCCGAACAGATATGATTGCTCCGGGTTTGTATGGAGTGTGTTTAACGAAGCAGGTGTTAATTTTACCAGAGCGAGTGCACGAAGCCTTTGGTCAAGTTCGACGCCGGTAGAAGGCGACGAACGCTTCAAATTCGGCACGCTTGTATTTCTCAATGGCCTTGGCCACATGGGCATCGTGGCTGACGAAAACGGCTTTTATCACGCATCGTCGAGCAAGGGCATTACGTACTCGCCATTTAAGGGATACTGGTCAAGCCGTATCGTCGGATTCCGCCGGTTGGATCCTGCAGCGGCTGCAAAGATAGCAGACGAACAATAGTTAAAGCACCAATTTCGGATGGAAAAGCCCGGCGTCGACAAGACTCCGGGCTTTTTGCGCGTACCTGGGTAACTAGCCTAAACAACAAAACCCGGCCGGGTGTGCTGATCCTTACATTCATACAACACGGCTATCTTATCGACGGCCACATAAGCAACCTCGCCCGTCTCGTCACGAAGATAAAGAACGCCGCTTTTTACATCCACTACATCACCACGAAAGGTCGCATTGATTCCGCATGTTACGTCAATTTTTTTGCCCATTAGCTGTCTAAGCAGCTCTTCCATAGAATTCTACGCCTCCTAAGAGTTTTTGGTCGTCAGAACAACATCTTACATTCAAAGCGACTTGAGCGCGAATGGAGTGCGTTTCGAAAAGTCACTGGTACACGAGCGAGAGGGGGCCTGAAACATCTGTTAAGGTGAAGACTTTGCCATGTACATACGTACGACGTGTTTTCACGATCTTGTGCGAGCATTTCCACAGATAATTTCTGGCGGAAGCGTAAATTCCCGAACAAAGACGGGCTTTCAGTTTAGAAACCGAATGGCACAGGGATTGCGCGTATTTTAAGTAAAGAAATAAGGCGTCTGTTCTTTGACGGTTTCATCTGGCACATAGGTGCAATGAGGCTGTTTTTGCATTTGGCGGATTGATCGGTTCATGCGACCCAGTCAGGTTTTTTTGGCTCGATCTGATTCAAACGCGTTCTATTTGTTTAAGGAGGTAAATGAGAATGACGCTGACGAACGATCGTATTTTGAGGGGCCCGTCGAGGAGTTTTCTGAATAATCGTTGACATTCGCTATATATATGCAAAAACAAGTTCGAAACACGTTCTATTTATATTGAAAAATAAGCCGGACAACTGACAATAAGAAGCTGACAAACGGCGGAATTTACTAGAAGCGTTACCTTGGAATTAATGATCAGTATTTAGAACCTGTTGCGTTTGTTGAGTTTAGCGGGAACGCGGACGGTCAAAAATGTCTTTACAAGCGGCGCGTTTTATGTTAAACAGTAGTTATTAGAAAATTTTCGCGTTGTTCGAAAGTGGGGATACTGCCACTTCGATACCTATCGTAACGCCGTGAATAAGCACCCGGTGCACAAGACGAATACGGGATCTTACGATAAAGAAAGGGAGAATTTTCGAGGAAGAAAAAATTATGTTAAATCCCAATAGTTCTATCAATTTTCTGAGTGCCATTCGCACGTCGTTTTTGACGACGTTGCTTATTGCAGTCTTTGTTTTGTCTGCATTTCCGCAGGCAGGTACTTCGTCACTTGAGGCCGTTAATAGCGGTGCTTTGATCATCGCGATGGATAATGCAAAGCAAGGCAACGACGCAGGGTGTGCCGGCCTCCCCTTCAATATCAGGGCATATGGATTAGCAGTAAGGCTTTTGCACAACAACATTCCAGTCAAATGGGCGATCGCTAACAAGGCAAATAAGGATGACGTGGATTTTGTTGCGGACGCAACGCGGATCACCGGTCAGAACTGCCAAAATGGCGGGGCGAACACATCCTTCTCCGGCGGGCCTCTGATAATCCCGTCAGAGTATGCTGCACAAGCTCTGACCTTGATAAACGCTTTCAATTCTGAAAGCGATATGGGCGGCACTGATAATGACGTAAGAGTCTATCAGGTCAACGCCGGGTTTAACGCGATGATCCGTTATACGCTTGCGCACAAACCGCTGATCGCGGTTGGACCGGATGGCGGCAATTTCGGAACTAATGTTCACAATACGCTCTTCACGTCGGCGAAACTTAAGGCGGCCAATGGCACGGCTTATTTTGCGGCTGTCAGCAACTCTACTATAAATACAAGTTCGTGCTACACGATCGCCACTCAGGCTCACGCATCCGCAGATGCAATAGATTACATTGATGAGTATCGCAATTTTGCCTTGAGCGGAGGAAATTTGCTGCTCCAGTGTAAATCGGTTGATGTTTTTGAGAACAACATTAATTTTGGCCTGTTCCAGTCGACAACCGGGTGGAATATTTTCGGAACGAATGATAATACCCAGGTTGCCAGCACGTTGACCTATCCAAATCCGGCGATGGCCTACAACCAGTTCGTGGGGACACTAGCCGACGAGGACGGTGCTGTAACGGAGTATTCTCTGAAAACCGGTGGGTTCTATCAGAATGGCACTTTGATCGCTGCTAGAAATAGTGGTAGCTCCGCCAATAACCTTAAGAACGTTGCTACAGTTTCGCGAATCGGTTCTTCTTCCGCCGGCGGCAATGTGTTCGAACTCGGTGGACATGATTATTTGAGGCAGTACAGCACCAATACGCCCCGTGAACAATATAATGGTCTTAGAATGATCCTCAACTCGCTCCTGGTCCCTGCGACAAGACAGGGTTGCGGGCTTACTATCCCAAAGGTTGTAGGTCACAAAGTAGTTCGCATGTCCACGGACCTTAATACAGATGGTTTTCCTAACGTTGGCGACACTGTGGAATGGACCCTAAACTACATTAACGACAGCACAGTTGATGTTTCCAATTTTCAGGTCAACGACCCGATCGCTACGGGCCTTACGTATGTTAGCCCGCTGGTGGTGACCGCTACTGCCGGATCGACAGCCACCGCGAATGCGGGGTACAACGGTGTGGGGAACGCAAATATGCTCAACCCCGTTGGATATTTGAAAGCCGGCGGCAGGATAACTATAAAGGTGAAAACCCTCGTAACCACGACCGGCATCTTCCTTAACCAAGGAACCGCAACTGGTTCAGGTATAGCAAGTAGCGGAGTAAAGACCGACACCGCGGATAATACGACCCCGGGAACGGTACAGGGTTACAACATCGGATGTTCAGGAACGAATCCCGGATCATGTCTGTCGCAAGCGCTATACCAAACGACGGGTACAGATGACCCGACCGGTATTGATCTGACCATCATTACCGCGGCAGGTGTTTCGATCGACGGTCAGGTGCGTTCCGCAGACGGCCGAGGAATCGGGCGTGTGACAGTTAGTGTTACGCATCCCTCATCAGGTGAGGTACGAACCACGATCACAAATCCGTACGGCCACTTCAGCATTGAGGATCTGCCGGCGGGTGAATTCTACGTCGTATCGGTTAGTTCAAAGACCCATCAATTCTCTACTCCGTCTTATGCGTTCACTTTGCTGGACAGCGTGTCAGGCCTCACATTTATTGCCGACGGTGGAGTTTCCACACCGCCGATCATCGTGGATACCGGGCGAAGGACAGCGGTTCCGAGTCCTTCGAGGAAGCCATCGATCAGGCGTAATCGGTAGGTTTCTAATTACCTGATTCAGCAAAGCGGGCGAACTTCGGTTCGCCCGCTTTTTTGCGCTCGATTTTGTGAGCCTTTAGAAAAATCGTTCATCTTACAGTTCCCGCGTAAAAGTGCAAATGGAGCTGCGGAAGTGTGGTTATAAACACATTGATAAAAGCAAAAACATATTGACACAATATAAACAATGTTATACACTCAACAATACTGCTAGGCATGTAGTATTGCCCCGCATAAGTAGCTTCCCTTAGTTCTCTCACCTTTTCTAGTTTTTCGGAGTTAGACAATGAACAAATTTGTGATCTTTGGTGCACTGTTTGTAGCCGTGATTATCTCAGCGACGGTTGTTCCAACCCGTATTACCGGTCAAAAAGGCGGAATAGCGAGAGCTGCGGACCGAGTCCCCGGCCGATACATAGTCGTCCTGGACGAAGACAAAATTGGCAACGACGCGGTCGAACAGGTTGTTGAGTCTCAGGGTGAATATTTGACTTCGGTTTACGGTGGTGCAGTGACGAATGTCTTTTCGAGTGCTCTGAAAGGGCTGGTCGTCGAAATGTCGCCGGAGCAGGCAGAGAACTTGAGTAAAGATCCCAGTGTGCGGTCCATCGAAGAAGATGGCTACATATCTGTTTCTTCCCCTGAGGTGGGTGCACCATGGCATCTTGATCGCGTCGACCAGCGTTCGTTGCCGTTGGACACCAACTATAGCTATTCCGCAACTGGTGCAGGCGTTCATGTTTACATTCTGGATACGGGGATTCGGACCACACATTCGGAATTTGGCGGCCGGGCAAGCGTCGCCTTTGACAATATCAACGACGGTCAGAACGGGAACGATTGTCATGGGCATGGCACTCATGTAGCCGGGATCGTTGGAAGCTCAACTTATGGCGTTGCGAAAAATGCACTACTGCATGCGGTTCGTGTTATGCCTTGCAGCGGCACTGGTCAAATCTCAAATCTACTGGGCGGGATCAACTGGGTGACTGCCAATCGTGTAGGACCTGCGGTTGCGAACATTAGTATTACTGCTGCCGGTAGTTCGCCGGCTCTTGAGACCGGCTTAAGCAACTCGATCGCATCGGGGGTTACGTATGCGATCGCCGCCGGTAATTCCGCAATGGACGCATGCAACTACACTCCCGCCCGGACGCCGAATGGAATTACCGTTGGAGCGACATCAGACACAGATGCTCGAGCGGGCTATTCCAACTACGGAGCGTGTCTTGATGTCTTCGCCCCCGGACACGCGGTCACGTCAGTTTCGAATGCCAATGACACCGACTCGAGAGTACTTAGCGGTACATCAATGGCATCGCCTGTCGTGGCGGGAACGGCTGCCCTCTACCTAAGCGTCAACCCGACGGCAAACGTTGCAACGGTAACTAACGCGATCAAAAACTCCGCAACGACCGGGATCGTGACTAACATCGATGTGACATCGGCGAACCTGTTGCTCTATACCTTCCTAAACGGGGTGCCCCAGCCGACACCGACGGCAACGCCTACCCCAACACCGTCGCCGAGTCCGACTCCTGTGCCAGCATCGCCTGCGCGCGTAAAAGTACGAAAGCAACTCCAGAATTCTACCGGAACCTCGTCGACAGTCGAATTTCCATATTCAGCGGTAAATCTCGCTTCTCCAAATTTCGCCCTTGTCGACAATGCGTCATATGACGACACGAACGTCCCGGTTTCATCCGGATCGACGGCGATCAGCGTCACCGAGTCCCCCGTCAGCGGCTGGCGATTGAGCTCGATCAGTTGTGTCGAGGTGTCGACGGGATTGCCTTCGCTGAATAATTCGACCACCGATCTTTCCAGCGGAAGAGCGAACATTCTTGCGGAGGCGGGCGAAGATATCACCTGCACGTTCCTGAGCGAGCCTCTCGCTCCAACTGCAGCAAATGTTGGCGTTAGCGGCCGGATCACTACTCCGACGGGAGCCGGGGTACGTGGCGTGATCGTCCGTATAGAAGGCGTTGAGAGTGGGACGGTCCAAAGGGCGTCAACTAACTCGTTCGGCTACTACTCGTTCAGTGACTTGCCGGTCGGCGAAATGTACGTTGTAAATGTTTTTTCAAAGAGATATTTGGTGCGAGATGGAACGAGATTCCTCACGTTAATGGATGAACTCACTGATCTAAACTTCATAGTCGATCCAACACCTTATTAACGGTCCGGAAACGCTAGTTTCCGAACGATGATCTCCTGCGGGTAGAGAATATTCTCTGCCCGCTTTTTTGTGTCTGCTGAGGTCAACTTTTGTGTTTGTGGGCACTGGTAACGAAGCGGCGTTGAACTCACCGATCTTTTCACCCTAAATGGGTGAGAAAGCATTTTATTCGCGGAGCAGTCCCTAGTCTTGAAATAAGACAATTTAGTGGTGAAATGTAGGGGAGCCCAAGGGATTTCTATATTTGAACATTTCGGTAGATCACAAAAAACGGGTCGACAGGAACCCCGGTCATGCCGTTTTAAGTGAGTTCCCAAATTGCAAATTTGGGCGGATTTCAGGCGGTAATTCGATACTGTTTTTGACGCTGTTGTTGATAATAAAAGGTTTACGGTTGATAAAAAGGCTTGACTTATCAAAAACGAATGTGCTAGAAGTAGAGTCATAGCGTTGATAAGACCTTAGATTTTTTGCGATCAGTGAGGGCTCCGAATTTCTCCAAAACGAAATTGGAACTTGGTTTCTATTACGTCTTTAGCTGAATCAACGAATAGTAATTTATATAAGCGGGATATAGATCCCAAGGAGCAGTTTATGAACAGGTTCCAAACCAAAATGACGTATCGTCTCGGCACACCCGGCATAATAATATCGCTGATGTTTGTTTGTTTGTTGTCAGTGTCAATTTCCGCGCAGAAGGCTCCTTTGTTAAACCCATCGGCCTCGCTCGAACAGTGTCGAAACGGAAATCCCGTGGTTGTTCCATGTACGGGAAGTGCTTGGGTCAATGGAAATGCTGGGAAGACTAACTCGACTTGGCAAGAAAGTGATTTTCTTCCGTACCGGATGTTGTTTGGCGACCTTGATACAGGACTTGATAATAATCCGGCCACGCATGTTTATACGGTGATAATTGGTTATGACGTTAGGAACAGTGGAAAGCACGCCCTCGATTACCTTGGAACTTACAATTCTACTAACGCGGGGGCTGATCCGTGCAGTGGAGTCACAGGCTGTGCCGGTTGGTCGCAGTCAGCTAAGGCGATCCCAGCTGACGGACCGGCAGTTACCAGCCGCACCAATCCGAATACGGGCCTTCCCGTAGTGCAGATCGGCGGACAAAATTTCACGATGTGGGGCGGAACCATTCGCTCGGTGGCATATTCGGCGATTGACGGTCCGATGACGGATGCTGAAGTTGAACGTCAGGTGACAATTACCTTTACGGCTCAGCAGGTGAACCCAGTTCTTAGTTGGAGCGGACATATTGCTTGGTCCGGTGACTGGGGCCCGGGAAATGCCGCAGGCGGCATTTCGGGATCGCCATATCATATGCGACTTATTGGTCTTGACGGTCAGGGTGGCAATCAAGATCGTTCATTGTCGGCAGACGCTGTGGCAATTTCCGGAGCGGTGATCATTCGGAAAGAAGTTACAACAAACGTCGGTGGTACGGCCGATCCAACTGCATTTTCATTTACCGCGACTTCAAATTTCGGACCGACGGCATTTTCCTTGGTCGACGATGACGGAGGGACAGGTGTCGATAATATTTCGAGTCAGGTGATTACCAGTTTTGGAGCGGGAAATACGATCACCGTAACTGAAGGAGCGACTAGCGGTTGGACTTTAGCAAATGTAAATTGTGTCGAGTCAGGTATTCAGGATTCGACCAAGAATACGATTGGACCAGCATCGATAATTGTCCAACCCTATGAGGTGGTCGTTTGTACGTTCCAGAACACGCAGTTAGTTCCCAGTGCTGCTCCGGTATCGATCAACGGTCGCGTTTCGACATCTGAGGGCAATGGTATTCGTGGAGCAGTTATCACAGTGACCAATGTTGGTACCGGTGAAACGCGAATTGCTATTACGGGAGCGTTTGGGTACTACGGCCTCGAAGATCTTGAAGCCGGATCCTCATACGTTGTCTCGATTGCAAGCAAGCGATACAACTTCCCGATGTCGTCCGTGGTTTTGACGTTGGACGACAACGTTTCCGGGCTTGATTTTGTAGCCACTCCGTAACTGGTCTATCTTTGATGGGCTGCGGGAGGCTGCAGTTTGAATAATAACAAAGGGCGATGCCGCGGCACCGCCCTTTATTATTTTGATCGAATGGTCAATTTCGCAATGAACGTGACCAGGCACTTGTTGCGGCTTGAGATACTAAGGGCGTATCCGAAGATCGTTTGGAACCTGCGTACTGAAGAGCCGAAGCCAGGACTGCAAGGTCATTTTCGACGTCGTCGGTCGTTTTGGGCTTCTGCCGTTCGTTAAACCTCGGAATAAAGCCAGTATCGAGTTTGCCCTCGATAAATTCCGGATCGTCCATCAACGCACGGAAGAAGGGAAGAGTTGTCTTGATGCCGTCGACCTCGTATTCCATCAAGGCACGCCGCATCCGATCGATCGCTTCAGCCCGGTCACGTCCATGGACGGCAAGCTTTGAGATCATTGGGTCGTAATAGATCGACACCTCTGCCCCTTCGTATACACCGCCGTCATCGCGAACGCCCGGTCCGTGGGGCAGCTTCAATCTGGTGATCCGGCCCGGCGAGGGCATAAAATTGGTCTCGGGATCTTCAGCGTAGACTCGACACTCGATGGCGTGGCCTCTGATCTTGACGTCGTCCTGTGTGAACGATAGTTTTTCGCCCCACGCGACGCGGATCTGTTCCCGCACCAGATCAAAGCCGGTGATGAGTTCGGTCACCGGATGTTCGACCTGCAGCCTTGTGTTCATTTCAAGAAAATAGAACGATTTATCAACGTCTGATACTAGAAACTCAACCGTACCTGCCCCAACATAATTGACAGCTTTCGAAACCATCACGGCACATTCGCCCATTTTCTTGCGAAGCTCGCTTGAATTGATCGGCGACGGAGCTTCCTCGACGACCTTTTGATGTCGTCGCTGAATTGAGCACTCGCGTTCTGCCAGATAGACATGATTTCCATGAGTATCTGAAAAGACCTGTATCTCGACATGCCGTGGGCGAACGACTGCTTTTTCGACATAAACTTCGTCGTCGCCAAATCCCGCGAGAGCTTCGGACTGAGCACCCTCGAGAGCCGACTTAAGTTCGGATTCCTCGAAGACCAGCCGCATTCCTTTGCCACCGCCGCCGGCAGACGCTTTGAGCATTACCGGGTACCCGATCTCCGCGGCTGTCATCCGAGCCTCGTCAAACGAGCGCAGCGGCTCGGTCGTTCCCGGAACGATCGGAACACCCGCGTCGATCGCTATCTTTCGAGCGGACATTTTGCCTCCGAGGCCTTCCATTGCCTCGGGCGGAGGACCAATAAAAGTGATCCCCTCTTTTGTGACCTCACGAACAAAATCGGCATTTTCTGAAAGAAATCCATAACCCGGATGGATCGCTTCCGCCCCTGAAAGCTTTGCTACATTTATGATCTTCTCCCATCGAAGATAGCTTTCCGATGAGGCCGACGGCCCAATATGATACGCTTCGTCAGCCATCCGTACATGCAAAGCATTTTTGTCCGCGTCAGAATAAACGGCAACGGTGCCGATCTTCATCTCACGACACGCCCTGATAACTCGACACGCTATCTCTCCACGATTTGCAATGAGTATTTTCTTGAACATTTATTCAATTATCGAATTTCCTTGATTTCTGGGATCGTACCGGATATTAACCCTGGCTCCGGGGGCGTATTTGACGGGTTGATTTTTTTGGTCATCTGTCAGAACCTCCGACGATTCGAGATCAACGCCATTTAGGGTGTACCTAAAGAACGCTACCTCGCTGCCGTCATCTCGGGTGTGACTATTAATGATTACGCCATCCGTGATGCGACCATGGGCCATAAGATGCCGGCGGCGTTCGCTTGGGTCAACTTGCTTTCTCTTTCTGATCCTATCCCAGATCGCCATACCTAATCGAGAACAAGCGGTGGTTTATCGTATTTTGCTCGCAAATTGTTGATAGCCGCAAGAACCGTCGGTCTCTTGATGATCCTGGCTTCCAGTGGCCGCTTGCCGGGGATGTCGAGCATTATCAGGCCAAGTAATATCGTCAAAATACCTTGTCCTGGTACGCCCGGAAGTGACAGTACGATCCCGAGCAATATAAGAAAAACACCAAGAATGTTCTTGAGAATAACTGCACCCCAACGAACTGCCCATGAACTGCCCGGCAAAAAGTCCCGTTCATGGTGTGCACTGAAATAGTTGGCAGGGACCTTTACCATCACGATCCCGATCGCGGCAAAGCTCACGGCTAACGAAATAAGAAACAAGGCTGCCCCGAGGAGAACATTGCCCCATGTAAAAGACGTCCAAATGTTTGCCAGCCATTCACTCATTTACGCTGATCGGCCCTCCATTTTCCGGAATTCCTTCCAAATAAAAAACATTCGATGTATCAACGTCCAGACGGAACCAACTGCCAGCACCCATAGAACCTGCGGCATTCGGTTGGCAAAGAATGACTGCGACTCCCAGTTCCATGTCGAGAGGGCTCCGATTATCAAAAGGACAACGCGCTCAGGACGTTGAAGAAAGCCAACGTTTGCCTTGACGCCGAGGCTCTCGCTACGTGCTGTGGCGTAGCTGACCATGACCGATGAAATAAGGCCGACACCCGCAAGAAATACGTTCAGAAGGGAATGCTGCGGCGCGTTGCCGGCATAAAAGAGCATGATACCGAAAAAGGCGACCATGTCGGACAGCCGGTCGAGCGTTGAATCAAGAAAACCACCGAACTTGGTAACACGTCCCGAGAGCCGAGCAACATTGCCATCGAGCATGTCGAACAGATTAGCGACGATCAGAACGATCCCCGCCCAAAAGAAAAAGCCCATCCCAAAGAGTACGCCGCAACCTATATTGATCGTAACTCCGATTCCCGTAAGGATGTTCGGCGAAATACCAGCGGACGCGAGGCCGCGCACCATCGCATTGATGATACGCATTGCTCCACGTCCTATTTCCGCTCCTAGCATTTGTTTTCGAGAGCTCGTGGTCTATATTTCCTGATCGTGGATCGTTGTCAGTCTGCTGACTTCGAAATTTCGCCACCCGGTCGGTGTCTTGACCTTGATCTCGTCGCCCTCCTCTTTGCCCATTAAGGCCTGTCCGATCGGCGACACGGTAGAAATAAGGCCCTTCTCCGGAGCACTTTCTTCAGATGTAACGAGCCGATAGGTGACTTTTTCTTCTTTTTCCAGATCAAAAAGCACGACGGTCGAACCATACGCGATGCTATCCTTTGGGATCTTGGAGATGTCGATCGAATCGACCTCCATCAATCGCTGATGAAGCATGCTTATTCGAGCCTGCACCATCGACTGGCGTTCCTTCGCGGCCTTGTACTCTGCATTTTCGCTAAGATCGCCAAATTCGCGTGCGTGTTGAATCGCCTTAGGCAGCTTAAAATGTAGTTCGTGTTCCAGAACATCCAATTCTGCCTGCAGTTTCTTCTTAATTGCTTCCATCTATTATACCCTCAAATAATCAAATACACCGCCGGGAGACTCGGCTTAGAGATCTGTTTCCCGCGGGGCAGCAAACGAAATTCCGATATCCCTTGCCGACCGAACGAGCTGACCGTCGGCGGGAACGGTTTTGATAGCAGCACAGGCTTCGGAGAGCGGTACCGTAATGACTTCGCCCGCTCGTAGAGCGACCATTGTCCCCGTTTCGCCATTTGCGAGTGCTCTGACGGCACATGCTCCAAAATTGGTTCCTAGCATGCGGTCAAACGCATTAGGGCTGCCACCACGCTGTAGATGACCGAGAACGACGCATCGTGATTCCTTTCCTGTCAATTCCTCTACCCTATGACGCACGTAATCGCCCATACCCCCGAGCCTGAGTTCCTTTGCATCGGAGTACATTTCGCCTTTTCCGACCTCTTTGGCACCCTCGGCGACTACTATATTAGTGAACCGCGAGCCACTTTTCTCCCTCTCGAGCACCTTTCGGACGACAGATTCAAACGAAAATGGGATCTCGGGGATTAAGATGATGTCTGCGCTTCCCGCGAGACCGGCATGTAATGCTATCCAACCGGTATTGCGGCCCATTACCTCAAGCACCATTACGCGATCGTGAGAGGCTGCGGTCGTGTGAAGTCGGTCGAGTGCCTCGGTGGCAATATCGATCGCCGTCATGAATCCGAATGTTAACTCGGTCGCCGCGAGATCATTGTCAATTGTTTTCGGGACGCCGATGACGGGGAAACCCCGTTTGTGAAACTGTTCGGCAATAGCCAGAGTGCCTTCGCCGCCAAGCACGATCAATGCCTCGATCTCAAGAATGTCAAGATTCGCCAAAGCCTCGCCGATCGGCATTTCAGGGAAATGGACGTGGCCGTCGACCATTTTAACAAAGCTGCCGCGATTGCGTGTTCCTAAGATCGTGCCACCGCGCGGCAGGATTCCGCTCACCGTCTTGGTTGTCAGGTTCATCACCTTCGGTTCACCCAGGATTCCCTCAAAGCTGTCCTCGATGCCGATAACTTTCATGCCAAATTCACCGACCGCCGTTCGGACGACCGCACGAATAACCGCGTTCAATCCGGGAGCGTCTCCGCCGCCGGTAAGTATTCCTATCTGCTTATACATAAAAAAACTAGTTCCCAAAGTAAACCGTAATTTTACTTCAGGAACCGGTAAAATCGAAATTTCGCCGAAATTAATTACATTATGACCGCATAACTGTAGCGTTTTCCATCAATTTCGCTGCCTGCGTCATCGATTCGATTGCTTTCAAGATCTGCGGATCGTTCTCCAACAAAACCTGTACCCCCGCTTCGGTTGAGTAGTTTGCCGTCGCAAGCTCTTCGCGGATCCGCATCCTGGTGTACTCGATCTGGCTGTTGATGTTTTCAGCCGTAAGTCCGTTTGCCTTGTCAGCAACAGTGAATGATATGAATGCGTCAATAAGGCGATCATTTACCTGAAAATCAGCCTGGGTGACGTTCTGCTTAAAACTCTGCTTTTCGGTCCGGAACGATTCAAGGCCGGCGATCTTTCCTGCCACGACCTGTCTGACGAAAAAGAAAGCCGCTTCGTTGATGCGCGAACGTAACGGATTCGACTTCATTTGTTCTACCGTCACATCGGGCTCAATTCCGCGTCCGCCGAATAGTACTCGACCGTCCGGCATTGTCACGGGGCTCCCGGCGGGTTTGGGGGCTATTCCTTCCGCCTCATTTTCAGGCGAATCGGCAAAATGCGTGTAATAGTCATAGATAGATCCACTTGAATAATCACGCTGAAGTGAGCGGCCGTATGGCGTGTAGTATCTTGCCGTCGTAAGCGTCAGACCATTGCCGAAAGGCAGCCTGAATACACGCTGCACGAGTCCTTTGCCAAAACTGTCGTTTCCGATAACGAGGCCGCGTCCATAATCCTGAACGGCCCCGGCGACGATCTCCGCTGCTGACGCCGAACCGCCATTTATCATTACCACGAGGGGAAAATTTTCAAAGCTGCCCTCGTATGATTTAAGCTCCCGAGTTGAAGACGAACGCGAGCCTTTGACCGACACAACTGTTTTTCCACCGGGGATGAACTTGCTGACAACTTGAACGGCCTGTTCGAGGATCCCGCCTGGATTGCCGCGTAGGTCGAGCACAAGGCTCTTCATCCCTTGCTTCTTGAGATCCGCGATCGAAGACTTAAGCTCCTCACCAGTTGTTTGCTGAAATCCGCCGGTTAGGCCAATATAACCAACGGATTCAGAAAGCATGAAGTAATTACGAATCGACGGCAACGGAACACCGCCGCGAACAAGTTCTACGTCGATCGGCTTTGACCCTACGCGATCAATCTGAATGCGAACCGGCGTGCCTTTTTCGCCCCGCACATTTTTTGAAACCTCGCTAGACGACCATTCTTTGGCATCTTTACCTTCAACGCTTAGAAATCGATCGCCATATCGTAGTCCAGCCTTATCTGCCGGTGTGCCGGGTACGACTGACTGGACGTAGACGCCGTCACGATGCTGCAATATCGATACGCCGATGCCATAAAATTGTGAAGTTTGTTCTTCGTCAAGTTTGCGAAATTCTTCGCGTGTAAAAAATGATGAATGTGGGTCCAGCGTCCACAGCATGCTCTGCATCGCACTATCTGCTACTTTGTCGGCGTCAGCCTTTCCTACATAGTTTTCATTTACGAGTTCCAATGCCTCCAGATATTCACTGGAGATCCGCTCCGGTGTGACTTCCGAGCCGGCGGATGTGCGCATCGGCATCCTTCCAAACAGCCCGCCGAGTGCCGCACTGAGACCTACCAAAACTAACGCGATAACTGGAAATTTCTTATTCATTTTCGATCAACAAAAACCTAGTGATTATATCATATAGGCCCGCCGCAATTTTGCCACGGATTCCCGTTGGGTGACGAATTTACATTTATGCCCCAACCCACTAATATAAGGCTTTTATACGATGAAGCCTGACCTCTCAATAGTTGTCCCCGCATTTAACGAGCAAGACCGTCTCGGCGAATCGCTTTTTAGAATACTTGAGTATGTCGACAGTAATAAAATTCGTGGCGAGTTGATCGTGGTTGATGACGGCTCGAGCGATTCGACCGCCGACGTGGCGATGAAAGTGATGGCTAAGTTTCCGGCGGTGCCCTCGCGGTTGATCCGTTATGAGGACAATCGTGGCAAAGGATACGCTGTCCGAACAGGTTTGCAGGCGGCTGAGGCTGATACTGCGTTGTTTTCGGACGCAGACCTTTCGACTCCGGTCGACGAAATGTCAAAATTAATCGACCCGATCCGCTCCGGCGAATTCGACGTAACATTCGGTTCACGAGCGATCGACCGCAGTTTGATCGGGACGCATCAGCCTTGGCGACGTGAGCAGGGGGGGCGTGTGATGAATCTCGTCATCAAAACTATGTCCGGACTTAAGTTTTTTGATACACAGTGCGGCTTCAAGGCATTTAACATGCTTAAATTTGGGCCGTTGCTTGAGCGTATGACGATCGATCGTTTCGGGTTTGACGTCGAATTTCTTTTCGTTGCTCAGCGTAATGGATTGAGACTCGCCGAGATCCCCGTTCGTTGGAATGATGTTGCGGGGTCCAAGGTCAACGTTTTTCGCGATACTTGGCGGATGTTCACCGAACTCAGTGAGATCCGTAGGAATGCCAATTCAGGAGCGTACGATCCGAAATGACTGCAAAGCTAAACGTAAATATCGATCACGTTGCCACCATCCGCGAGGCTCGCAAGACGATCGAACCAAGCATTATTACAGCGGCTGTCGTCTGCGAACAGGCCGGAGCAAACGGCATTACGGTGCATCTGCGCGGTGATCGTCGCCACGTCCAGGATCGCGATATCGAGCTTTTGCGTGACGTGGTGACCACCTACCTCAACGTTGAAATGACTTCGACCGATGAAATGGTAGGAATAGCGTTGCGAACAAAGCCGGATGCAGTTTCACTCGTTCCCGAAAATCCGAACGAGGTCACAACCGAAGGCGGGCTCGACGTCGTCGGTAATTTCGATGTTATCAAGCGAGCAATTGAGGCACTCCGGGAGGCCGGGATATTTGTTAGCATCTTCGTCGATCCGGTCGAAGACCAGATCAAGGCCGCTCATCGAGCAGGGGCACAGCAGGTCGAACTATGCACCGCTGAATATGCTGAACTGACGTTGAGTTCACGGGCCGCCCACGGTGAGGGCGAAAAACGTGCTGCAGTTGAGATCGCTCGGATCAGGCGAACGGCCGTTTTGTCTCATGATCTCGGGTTGATCGTTGCGGCCGGTCACGGTTTGACCTATCGAAATGTTGCAGCACTTGCGGCCATTCCACAGATCACTGAGTTCAACATTGGACACAATATTATTTCACGTGCAGTATTTGTCGGGCTTGGGCAGGCAGTCCGGGAGATGATCGAGGCCGTGAGGCTTGGTTCGTAAGGCCTTGAGATGATCAGTTCCAAGTCTAAACTCTTTACGGCCCTGTGCGACGAGGCTCAGGCATGTCGGATCTGTCCGGACCTTGCCGATAAGACTGCGGTTTTGAGCGATTTGAACGGACCGCTGAATCCCAAGGTGTTTTTTCTGGCCGAGGCCCCCGGAAGGCAGGGGGCAGATCGTACGAGGCGGCCCTTTTATGGCGATAAGTCAGGTGAGAACTTCCAGATACTGCTCGACTCGATCGGACTTCGCCGTGAAGAGATATTTATCACCAATACGGTAATGTGCAGTCCAAGGACGGCAACCGATGCAAATCGGAAACCGACGCCCATGGAGATAAGGAATTGTTCCGGTTTTCTTCGACGACAGATCGAGCTGATCAATCCTGGCGTCATCGCAACGCTGGGCGGTGTCGCACTTGAGGCTCTAAAGCAGATCTCGCCGCATGACCTTAAGCTGAAAGAGCACGCCGGGAGTGTTCATAATTGGAATGAAAGGTTTTTGGTGCCGCTTTACCATCCGAGTCCGCAAGTGATTGCAATGCAGAGAGGGCTCGGCCTGCAACTTCAGCAATGGCAACAGTTTATGGGAGTTCTTTAAAGTGAACGATGAGCCAGTTGTCTAGGATTATTGAAGTGATTTACGAACTAAAATGAATGATTTTGAGACGACATATCAGTTGATACGCAACGGTGGTGTTGGGTTCCATGAGGAGAGCCGTGGACTAATAGCCGTTTGGGGAAAAGAGGCCGTTCAGTTTCTTGACGGACTTATCTCAAACGACATGAAAACACTTGCTGAGGGTGAGCAAATGTTCGCGGCGTTCCCAAATGCACAAGGACGACTCTTAGCGGTGGTCCGCGTCCTCAAGAAAGGGGACCGATATTTGTTCGAAACCGAAGAAGCTACGAGAGAAATGGTTTTCAATAATCTGTTCAGATTTACTTTTGCCGGTGATTTCTATGTCGAAGATCGGTCTCGTCAGTTCAGATATTTCGAATTGTTTGGAGCATTGACCGATCATGAAGTTACCGAAACCAGTTTTGTGAACCCTCATTCAACCGGAATATTCGTGTCACTTGACCAGGCTGATATTTATCGAGCAAACGTGCTTTCAGCCGGAGCGGTCGAGATATCGGACGAGCTTTATGAAGTGCTGAGGATCGAGAACGGTGTTCCAAAATACGGCGTCGATATGGACGAGATAACGATCGTTCCGGAACTAGGGATGAGCGATCTAATCTCCTACAAGAAGGGGTGCTATATTGGCCAGGAGATCATTGCTCGGATTTACTTTCGCGGACACGTTGCAAAGAGCCTGACGGGATTGCGGTTGTCCGGTAACGCCGTAGCCGGGACTGAATTGACGACCTTAGACGGGAAGAACGCGGGGCGGATAACATCAGTCACCTTTTCTCAGAAGCTTGCTCAAACGGTTGCACTTGCGTTTGTTCGTTACGATCATCTGGCAGTCGGAACTAAGTTGCTTGCCGGCGACGTCGATGCGATCGTGAGTGAATTACCCTTTGTGAAATAGTCGGCTTTACGTTGCTCTATGAGGCAATAAGCCTGTGTTAAAATCTCATTTTGTCATGGAAAAACTAGATATTGACCTACCGAACGCGAAACTCGCGTACACGATCATACAATCGCTTCTTGATGGCCACGAAGCTCTCGGCGACCTGCTCGTGCTTATGTCTCACGCCGTTGACGAAGATGTCCTCAAGGCGATGACAAATACTGCTGAATGGCAGAAGTACCTCGAGTCAAAGCGCACACTCGAGGGAACTCATGTTCAAATCGAAAAGCTTAAAGAAGAGCTAAAGAACCTTGAAAATGTTTGACCTTATCATCATTGGGGCTGGCCCTGCCGGTATCTCCGCCGCATACGAGGCCCAACAGAGCGGTCTAAACTACCTTGTGATAGAGAAAGGACTGATCGGGAACACGATCTATAATTATCCCGTCGGCCTTACAGTCTTTTCAACAACTAACGAACTCGAGATCACCGAGGGCGGACTCGATCCGGCACGCGAGAAACCTACTCGCGAAGAACTGCTTTCGTACTATGTACGCTTTGTTCTCGACAATGATCTGCATATCCAGACCGAAGAAACGGTCTCGTCGGTAGTTAAGGTAAATGATCACTTTAAGACCTTAACGGACAAAGGCGAGTACGAGTCGCTTAACATGCTATTCGCAATTGGCTCAATGGATTACGCTCGCAAGCTTAATGTGCCGGGTGAAGAGCTGCCTAAGGTCTTTTACCAATTTCGTGAGACATATCCCTGGGTGAAAAAGCGTGCGCTTATAATTGGCGGCGGCAATTCCGCAGGCGAGGCTGCATTGTTTTTAGCTCAGGAAGGCGCGGATACGACCCTTGCGATCTTTCGTGAAGATTGGGAAAACAACGATCCGAAACAAGGCTGTATCAAGTATTGGGTTAAACAACCGCTCGAGAATGAACTTAAGGAAAACTGCCTTAAGTTGTTCTTTTTAGGTAAGGTTATCGAGATTCGTGATAGTGAAGTAGAACTTGAGGGCGAGAATGGAGATCGTGTTGTTCTTCCGAATGATGTAGTGTTTGTTCTGATCGGTTCGGACGCCGACCTTACGATGCTGCAAAACCTAGGCGTCAAGACGACGCGAGGAAAAGGCGGCGAGGTCCCTGTTTATGATCCCGAGACTTTCGAAACGAATGTCCCCGGAATCTACGTCGCCGGACATTTCACAAACCAGCGCCACATTAAAGGAGCAATCGATGCTCCAAAGGCACTTATCCCAATTTTGAAGAGAAAATTAAACGCGAAAAACTCAATTGATACAGATTAGGAAAGGCAGAAACGATGGATTCGTTCCTGCCTTTTGTTTTCGCGATCTTCTTGTAGTCTGCGGTTAATTGCTATCCGGTTTTTTGGTTCGGATCATTACCTTCTGTCCGCCATTGCCATTAAAACGATCGGCTATGTCGGCGGGATTGATCTCATACGACGTGACATCGAATGTTTCTGCCGTTTTGTCGCCAACGGTGGTGGTCCAGCGATATGGCAACTGGACGCCGCCGGTGTTGCGGTAATCGGTGAATTTGACAGTAAACTCAGCGGTATCCGCAGCAGCGTCGATCTTTCGCGTGAAAACTACAACATCCTTGTCTTTCGGTGCATCAGCCGGAAGCGGTTCGCCGGTGCGGAACTTCATGATCTGCGGCATTTTGTGGCCCGTGTAGGTCATTCCGACCGGCAGGCTCGATGCTCGCGAGATGAAAAGTTTGTATGTAGCTCCGCCGAACGACGCATTAACGATGTCACACGGTGTGCCGTCGATCGACGTTTCGCCGCCGTAGGTGTACTCGACATCCATTCCCCGCGGAGCCGTCAAGAGAAGTGAAAGCGTTGTGCGGAGCAGATCGTTCTGCCTCATCGCACTGTGGTGGGCGTCGGCTACCGTGTGAAACGTAAGGGGCTTACCTTCGACGACGACCGTTTTGCCGTCTTTGCTGGTAAACGTCGCGGTCCCTTCGCCGCGGGAAGCGATCATTTTATCAGCTTCGGCACCGGTCAATTCCTGGACGGTCCCGTCGTCTTTCTTGATGATGATGCGTTTGACGTTCTCACCGGGCTTGCCGGGATGTGCGGCGATCATTTTGTCGGCTTCAGCACCGGTCAGTTCCTGTGTTGTGCCGTCAGGACGTTTGATAACAACTCGCCGAACCGGGCCGTTGCCATTGTCCTCTTCATTGACCATCACCTTCATCTGGCCTTTTGTTTCGCCCTGCGGATCGATCGGGAAACCCTCAACTCGAACCTTCGATTGTCCGTCAGGTGCTCCGACAACGACCACGTCTATCTGTTTCTCGATGATCGCTTCACCGCCAGCCGACTTGTCGCCGCTGCCGATCTTGATCATTCTCATCATCTTGTCCGGCAACTGCAGAGCGATCTCGGTCTCTCCGGCCTCGCCCATTTCACCGTGGACCGAACGTCCATTGATCACCATGCTATTGACCTGTGCGATCGCAGCTTCACCACCGATCGCGATCCTCGCTTTGCGAACTATTTCAAGTGCCTTTTCGTCCGATTTGAAACTGGCGCTGGTCTTTTCCACTAGAGTTCCCAGCCCGACAAAGAAAACCGAAACGCATAAAACAGAGATAATAAATCTTTTCATAAGTAGCCTCCAGATCTTTTAATAGCGAACGAGCTAAACCGAACTTTACTTCATTTAGGAGGAAGCACCAAAATGCGAATTTTTGCTCGATCGACATTTTTGATCATACGGCGGACAAAAACAAGAGTGATTAAGAGAACGCAAAGAATTTGTTAAGGATGTAAAATGTGGCAAAAAGTCATTGTTTGTGGCATTAGGATAGTTGCATAATGCACTTGGACGTTATGAAACGATCTTGGATTACATATCTTTTGGTTGCCGGGTTGTTGACGCTGCTCGCGATACTCGGCGTGCTTCAGTACCGCGGGCTGACGCAGATCAACCGGACCGAGAGCGAAAAGGCCCACGCTCGAGTGCAGGAACAGGCAGATCGTTTCGCAATGGATTTTAATCGCGAAATGCAGAATGCGTATTTCAATTTTCAGACCGACGCTGAAAGTTGGAGAACCAAAAACTGGGCACCGTTTAACGAACGGCTCGACTATTGGCGTGAAAGAACGACCTATCCTGAGCTTATCGATGATTTTTATTTTTTCGAAGCAGAGCCGCAATCACCGCCCCTCAAATATGATAAGGCAACGAGGGCCTTCGTTCCGGTCGAATCTACGCCCGACTTGACGTCGATCCGAACACGCATTTCCGACGAAAAGAGTTTTCATCCGGTTTTTGACGATATTTATACGCTTGCGCTGCCGATCCACAACGTCGGGCCAAAACTTGAGCGTATCGTGATCCGTCCTGCAAACGGGCCAACTCACGAGCGGATGACAATGCCGCCCCGATATGGCTTTCTCGCGATCAAGCTGAACGAAAGCGTTATAAAGGAGCGGGTGCTGCCCGACCTCGCAGCAAAATATTTTGGCGACGGTGAATATCGCGTAGCGGTTGGGGACAAAGCGGGAAACGACGTATTTCAGTCGCTAAGCGGCGAAAACCGAGATGCGACAGCCCCGCTCTTAAATTTGGCACCGGACAATTTCATTCAATTCACAAATAAGAACATCCTTTCTGCGATCGATGGTGAACGCCGACATAACGTAACCGTCAGTTCACGGCTCGAGACGACAACGCTCGTTGCCGGCCAACCGCTGGACGCAAAGCCCGAGACATTTCAGTTTGAGGTTAAAAAAGATGGCCAACCGAGGACAACAGTTTTTGCCCGCACTTCGGCTGACGGCGGCAACGCTGATTCTCCATGGATGCTGATGGTGCAGCATTCATCTGGCTCGCTCGATGCTTATTTGGCTTCGACTTTGCGGCAGAACCTGGCAATGGGATTCGGGATCCTGGCGTTGCTTGCGGTAGCAGTGATCGCGATCATCGCTTCGGCACAGAGGGCCAAGATGTTCGCTCAGCGGCAGGTTGATTTTGTATCAAGCGTATCGCATGAATTTCGCACGCCGCTCGCAGTGATCTATTCCGCCGGTGAAAATCTTGCCGACGGAGTCGCAAAAAAGTACGAGCAAGTGTCGCGGTACGGCGAGCTAATAAAAGGCGAGGGTAAAAAGCTGTCGGGCATGGTCGAGCAGATCCTTGACTTCGCTGGGGCCGATTCTGGCCGCAAGCAGTACAACTTTGTGGATATAAACGTCGCAGATGTCGTCAAAGACGCCCTCGCGGAGTGTAGTGCACTGCTTGAGGGCAAAGAGATCAATGTCGAGACCGATATCTCTGTTTCATTGCCAACGGTAAAGGCTGACCGCTCTGCGCTCAGCGGTGCGATACAAAATCTGATAGTCAATGCGGTCAAATACGGTAATGGCTCTAATTGGATAAGGGTTACAGCCGAAAATGGCGGCGGAAATATTAAGATCTCGGTCGAGGATCACGGAATCGGTATTTCAAAAGGCGAGCTGCGGCAAATATTTCAGCCGTTTTATCGTTCGCAAGAGGTCGTTGATGCTCAGATCCACGGTAATGGCCTCGGGCTGTCGCTCGTCCGCCAGATCGCAAAAGCCCACGGCGGATGTGTGCATGTGACGAGCGAGGTTGGGAAAGGCAGTAAATTTATTTTCGAGATTCCGGCAAATGGCAATTAGCCACATATGACACAGAGAGTACGGAGACAAAGATTGAAAATGTCTCGTCCTTCTCTGACAGCTCTGCGGCAAAGTGATCTCTTATGAAAATCCTCCTTGTCGAAGACGAAGAAGGCCTCATTATTACCCTCACTGACCGGTTGAGGAGTGAGGGCTTTGACGTGACCTCGGCAAACGACGGAAAGAAGGGATTCGACGCGGCAATTTCAGGGTACTTTGACCTCATAATTCTCGACGTAATGCTGCCGAAGAAAAACGGATATGACGTTGCCCGCGATCTCCGTCAAAAGGGAATCGACACGCCGATCCTTATGCTTACGGCCAAGGGGGAAACGATCGACAAGGTGCTTGGGTTGAAACTCGGAGCAGATGATTACCTTACAAAGCCTTTTGAGGTCATTGAACTACTCGCAAGAATCGAAGCGTTGCTCCGACGCTCTCCGATCCATACGAACGGTACGACGGCGGAAATTCATCGATTCGGCCAGATAACAATTGACTTCAAAAAAGCTGAGGTTACACGCGAAGGTCACCCGCTAGAACTATCGGCGATGGAGTTCAAACTCCTCCAATTTCTGATCGAGAACCGCGGGGAAGTGCATACGCGTGATCAGCTGCTCGATGCGGTTTGGGGATATGACGCTATGCCGACAACCCGCACTGTAGACGTGCACATAGCATGGCTACGTCAAAAGCTAGAAGAGAACCCACGGCATCCTCAGTTCATTCATACTGTCCATGGATTTGGTTATAAATTCGTCGTATGAGGAACAATGTAGATCATAACGGCAGCGTAATGAAGAATGCTGCCTGCGAGAATAAACACATGAAAGATAGCGTGGTGGTGCTTGATGCTTTTCCAGGGAAAGAAAATTACGCCTAATGTGTAAGCCACGCCGCCGGCGATCGTGAGGGCAACCGGCATGAACCCGAGAACGTTGAACAACGGCTGAACTGCAAAAATGCCCAGCCATCCCATGATCAGATATGAAAGCACATTTATGGCGGGAAAACGGTCGCGAATCAACAGCTTAACGATGATCCCAACTAACGCAAAGCCCCATATCGCAGCCATTAAGGCTCGACCAAAGGAGTCACCCGCTATTACCAACCCAAAGGGCGTGTAGCTACCCGCAATCAGCAAGTAAATGCAGCAATGATCGACAATTTGAAGTGTTTTCTTGAGTTTAGGTGACGTCGCACTGTGGTACATGGTCGATGCCCCATAAAGAGTGACGAGGGAAAGGCCGTAGACAACACAGGCCGCGATCAGCATCTTGTCGCCCCGCGTTCCGGCATAAACAACCAGAGCGAGAAAGCCGGCAATACTAAGCAACAGACCAAAGCCATGTGTCAGCGTATTGGCAAATTCTTCGACCGAAAGAATGTCTAGCTGAGATTTAATGCGTTTCTTGACCATCTAAGCCAGTATGTTAACAGACTTTTGGCCGCCTGAATGTAACAATTTCGTCTTTTTAGACTAAAACTCCGAGTCTGAGGTAGATCGATGGCGACGGGCGACGCCGCTGGCATATGCTGCCGCCTCGACCTTAGCCGCCACGGCTTCGCCGACTCTGCGATCAAAAACAGACGGTATGATGTAGTCAGGGTGCAATTCATCCGGCCCAATGATCTCGGCGATAGCATGAGCGGCCGCGAGTTTCATTTCCTCGTTAATGCGCGATGCCCGGCAATTCAGTGCTCCGCGGAAAATACCGGGAAAACATAAGACATTGTTGATCTGATTTGGATAGTCCGATCGGCCGGTCGCCATCACTGCGACATGACCTTCTGCATCCTCCGGCATGATCTCAGGAGTCGGGTTTGCCATAGCAAAAACGATCGGGTCTTTCGCCATATTCGCGAGGTCCGTTTCGTCGATTATGCCGGGTGCCGATAGTCCAAGAAATACGTCCGCACCCTTGATAACGTCGTGGATCGTGCCTTCTTCTTTTTCAGGATTGGTGTTTCGCGCATACCAATCCTTGACCCAATTCATGTTCTCCTTTCGGCCGGCATAAATGGCACCTGTTGTGTCGCAGCCGATAATGTTGGTTACGCCGGCGGCCATAACTATCTTAGAGCACGCCACGCCAGCAGCTCCGATACCATTTACGACTACCTTAATATCACTCATCTCTTTGCCGACGATCTTCAGAGCATTGATCAACGCCGCCAATACGACGACCGCTGTTCCGTGTTGATCATCATGAAATACCGGGATGTCCAGTTCTTCCTTAAGGCGATCTTCGATCTCAAAACACCTTGGTGCCGAGATATCTTCAAGATTAATACCACCAAAGGCGACTGAAATATTCTTGATCGTCTCGATGATCTCGTGAGGGTCCTTAGTGTTGAGACATATCGGAAAGGCATCGACGCCGCCAAATTCCTTAAAGAGCTGACATTTACCCTCCATAACGGGCATCGCCGCGGCCGGTCCAATGTCACCCAAACCAAGCACTGCCGTGCCGTCTGAAACGACCGCGACGGTATTTTTCTTGATCGTCAAGTTAAACGCCTTTTCCGGATCCTTTGCGATCGCCTGACACACTCGTGCAACGCCCGGCGTGTAAGCCATTGAAAGGTCGGCACGCGTCTTGAGCTGCATTTTCGAGGTGACCTCGATCTTGCCACCCAGATGCATAAGAAACGTTCGATCCGAGACATTGACAACTTCCACGCCGTCGATGTCATGGACCGACGCCACTATCTCCTGAGCATGTGCTTCACTTGCGGCATTTACGGTGATGTCACGAATCAAAAAATCCTTACCTACGCTGGCAATATCGATTCCCTCGATATCGCCGCCGGCCTTTCCAATGGCCGTGGTGATCTGACCCAATTTTCCGGGTTCGTTGTGTATTCGTACTCTTAATGTAAGGCTATAGCTGGCGTTCGGTGTTTGTTTATGATTCACGTTATGAGTTCCTAAAAGAAAAAGTATGACGAAAAACGTTGGCAAGGGCAAATTGGAAGGATGAGAGGTCGAGGCGTGCGTGCTGACATCTAGATTAGTTCGCTGCTAAATTACCGGCCGTAGCAGGCCTCGCTGGACGCCCTTGATCGTGACATGGTCCGCAACCAACCGGATGACGTTTCCAGATCCTGGTGCACCGGCCTCATGGAGTTCGACATGAGCCCCTGAACGAAAGTACTTTCGTAACACGGTGACTGTGTCATTGAGCACAGCCACCACGGGATCTCCATCGCGGACAAATTGTCTAAGCTCGATCAGAGCGACATCGTCCTCGAAAATGTGATCTGACTGCATCGCATTATCAGTGACGCGGTATGCCCTAATGCGCTCGGACGTCTGAAATCCCAGCATGAATTCAGGCAGTGCAAGCGGGCGGGTTTGCCAGCCTTCCAATATTCTGTCTTCGAGCGGGACATCGAGCCATTCCACATAAACAACTCCGGCCGGAGTGACGATCTCTCGATCAGGCCCTACATCGATGAAGAAATGGCCGTCTTCGCGGACGCGATTGAGCAGACCGTTAGATTCGAGGTCGCGAACGATCCGATTGATCCCTGCGCGCGAACTCAACCCCAGTTGACGGGCAATGACCGCGTATGACGGACGGTATCCGTGAGAATTAATGTGGCGGATAATGAAGTCCAGTACTTCGCGCTGCCGCCGGGTTGGTGCATGCATCGAAAAGATTGTAGCTGAAAGCCGCGGTATTTTGCACGGTTGGATAGCTCCTTAGGAATCGAAAGAAAATCGAACCGGTGAATTTGCTATAATATTCATTCACGGAGGACTTGATCTCTATCAATATTGTTCACGGTTTTACCCGCGGATTGAAGCATAACCAATTGCGCCGCATTGAAAAATTGGGGACGCGGCGCGTTGCCGCGGACACGATTATCTCGCCCGAGCTCGCACGGCAGATGACTGAGATATCTCATGAGATCGGTCGTCAGGTCGGTGTACTCATAAATCGCAAGGGACAGATCGAGTATGTTATGGTCGGGACGGCCAAGGGTATCGAACTGCCCGATTTCGGGCGTGCTCGCGTGTCAGAAGACCGTTTTCGCGGTATACGCTGCATACATACTCATCTCGCCGGAGAAAAGCTTACGCAGGATGACCTTACCGATCTGGCGTTGCTCAGGCTCGATCTGATGTCGGTTATTCAGGTAGACCGAAAAGACGGGCTGCCGGGCATGGTTTATTCGGCTCATCTCGTGCCTACGACAGCCGAGAATCTCGAGGCTGAGGCTCAATCATTGCCGTACGAGTTTCTTGAACCGAATATACCGTCCCAGCTTGATACCGATTTTACGTCACTCATCAATTCGCTCGAGGACGAAATGGCCCGTATTCGCCTTACGGCACGCAGCCGTCAAACGGGACGGGAGCGAGCAATACTTGTCGGCGTAACGACGGGCGATGTTGAAGAGGCGGAAGAATCGCTGGCCGAACTGAAGGAACTGGCAACCTCGGCCGACGTTGTGATACTTGATACTATTATCCAGCGTCGCCCGCAGATCGATCCTAAAACGGTGCTGGGTAAAGGAAAACTCGAGGAGTTATTGATCCGCTCAATGAGGTTAGGGGCGGATATATTGGTATTCGATACAGAGTTATCCCCCGCCCAGGTTCGAAGTTTGAGCGATGCTACGGAGCTAAAGGTCATTGACAGGCCGCAACTCATTCTCGATATATTTGCTCAGCGTGCGCAGAGCAGGGAAGGTAAGCTGCAGGTCGAACTGGCGCAGCTTAAATATTTACTGCCCCGGCTCGTTGTGGGGCAGAATTCAGCTTTCTCTCGACTAGCCGGAGGAATTGGTGGACGAGGGCCCGGGGAGACAAAGCTCGAGACCGATCGCCGACGGGTTCGCGATCGGATAGCACAATTGGAGAAACAGGTCGACAATCTTGGTCGTCAGCGGCAAGAACGCCGCAAGACCCGCGTACAAAAGCACTTGCCGATCATTTCGCTCGTTGGCTATACCAACGCCGGTAAATCCACGCTTCTGAACAGCCTGACCCAGTCGACCGTTTATGCTGAGAAGAAGATGTTCGCAACGCTCGATCCGACATCGCGTCGACTGCGGTTGCCTTATGATCAGGAAGTGATCATTAATGACACCGTTGGATTTATTCGTGATCTGCCCGAGGCGTTGGTTTCGGCGTTTCGTGCAACGCTTGAGGAGATCGCCGATAGTGATCTGCTCGTTCACGTAGTTGACGCGTCTAACCCGCGCGTTGTTCAACAGATCGCCTCCGTCGGAAAGATCATCAATGACCTTCATTTCAATGATATTCCGCAATTGATCGTATTGAATAAATCGGATCTATTAAAAGGGTTAGAAATTGAGAATCTATCGCGGCAAATATCGCTTGACAGTGATGCCAAATGCGTGTCAATTTCAGCTATTAGTCGCGAAAGTCTCCGGCCGATGGTTGAAGCGATCGGTGAGCTTATTGTCGTTCCGGAGCCGGAGTTTGCGGTACACGAATCGGTTGGATAGATTGCACAATATGATTCAAAAGGCCAAACTCTAAAAGTTGTGCCGGATAGAGATGAGTAAACGAATTCAGGACATGAAATCACCCGCAACGCGTTGGCGGGAGAGATTCGTCGCAGCGGTGATGAAGCCGTTCGAACGTTTTTCAGAATCCCAGAAGTTTTGGATGGGATTTGGATTCCTGTGTCTGTTGACGACCTTGCTTATCCATAATCCGCTATGGCGTGCATCGGGCGAGCAGATATATAAGGAAGGCGATATTGCTCGTGAGAGCATTATTGCCCCGGCAGACGTCTTTTTTACCGATACCGAAGAATCTGACCGTCTTCGCCTCGAAGCAAAAAAAGCCGTAAAACCGATCTTTCGATACGAATCAAACAAATCCGACCAAGCGGTCCAACGATTTCTGTCGTCATGGGAAAAGCTACAGCGCCATGGCGGTGAGGCAGCGAATGCAAAGCAGTCTAATTCCGATTCAAAATCGGAAACACATTGGACTGGCGCCGGCGGCATCGAGGTAGGAAAGACGCTTGCCGCCCGAAATTTTAGCCGGAACGAGACCGAGGCTGTACAAAGTGCTCTAAAGGAGGCGGCGGAGGGTTACATTTTTGACGATTCTGATAAACAGTATTTTCAAAACGACGTCTTCGTATTCGATCGGTCAAAGCCAAATCAACAATCTACGGTTTCGATGCCTGAGAGTAATTGGATACCGCTTTCCGTCGCACGAGAAAAGCTGAGGAGCAGGCTCTCCGCGATTAAGAGTCTTTCCACGAAAGAGGGCGATGCCTTTTATACCGCTGCGGAGATCTTGGTTGAGCCCAGTGTGGCATATGACAGTGTTGCAACCGAATCAGCCAGACAAGCGGCCGCCGATAACATAGAATCTCGAACAATTTCATTAAAACGCGGTCAGAAGATCGTCGACGAAGGCGACATCGTTACTCAGCAAGTGCTATCGAAAATCGCGGCTCTTCGAAACTACGCTTCATCCACACGGCAACTCAATCGTTTTATTGGGATATTGATGTTGGTCACCGGTCTGTTTTGGGTCGCCTGGAAATTTATCCAACACCGCGGGATTGTGCCGCGTTTAGCCTTATCCCCTCGAAAGACGTTTGCACTGCTAGGTTTTGTGGTTATTGTGCAAACTGCGTTGATGGCGATCTTTTTTCGCCTCGCCGAATTCACTTCAATTCAGAATATTAAGGCTCCGCTGAATGACCCAATGATCTGGTCGTTCGCCGTACCGTTCGCGACCGGGAGCCTGTTAATAACTCTCCTGGCTGATCGGCCGACGGCCTTGTTCACCGGCTTTTTCACAGCACTGGTCGGAGGGTTTCTGGCTCCGCGGGGACTCGAATTCACGATTTACGCCGCACTTGCGTCGTCAGTCGCGGTATATGGTATTGGGCAATATCGCTCGCGCCAGACCGTCACTATTGCGGGCGGGCTGGTGGGGGCTGCGAGTGCTATTCTCGCCATCGCCTTGATCGCATTTAGCCAACAGCCGATCGTTCTTAATACTGTACTGCTTGCGATAGCTTGCGCATTAGCAAGCGGTCTGATGACCGCCGCTGTGACCGCTGTTCTGCTCCCGATCTGTGAAACTTCATTCGGGATCCTAACCGACGTTAAGCTGCTTGAACTCTCAAACGCCGACTTGCCTGTGTTAGGACAACTCGCTATGAGAGCTCCGGGAACCAATCAGCATTCGCACGCTGTTGGCCAACTTGCCGAAGAAGCGTGCCGTGTCGTCGGAGGTAACGGCCTCTTGGCGCGAATCGGAGCACTTTATCACGACATAGGTAAAACGGCGGCACCCGAGCATTACGTCGAGAACCAACTCTCGAAGAATCCGCACGACCGTCTGAAGCCTACACAGAGTGCCAAGATCATAATCAGCCATGTCACCTATGGTATGAAGCTAGGCCGGGAAATGGGGTTGCCGCAGCGGATTATCGATTTCATCCCTCAGCATCATGGGACACGAACGCTCCACTATTTTCTGAAAAAGGCACAGGCCGAGGCTCGAAGCGAATCTGAGATATCGGAAAACGATTTTCGCTATCCCGGGCCAAAGCCGCAGTTTAAGGAAGCGGCGATAATGATGATCGCAGATTCGTGTGAAGCGGCCGCTAGGTCGTTGGCCGAACCAACTCCAGAGAACATTCGTTTTATCGTCACTAAGATCATTGACGCGATCCTGCAGGATGATCAACTCGATGAATGCGACCTGACACTCAGGGAGTTAACGCAGATACGCGAATCGATGATCAAATCACTTGTGGCGATCTATCATTCGCGGGTAGATTATCCCGGTTATATTCCGCCAAATTCCGGTCAATACAAGATCACGCCGGGTGATCTTGAAAGCGAAGAACGCGGAATGAAATACACAAATCCTGCTGACATTCCGATCAGTAAGGGCGGCGAGATCGAGGACGAGGCTATTGACCGTACGTCGGAACCCCGATCGGCTGATGCACGATCTATTGATGGGAGTTTGAAAGAAGAGGTGGCCAACGGAGATGTTTAAGCGATATACCTTTTGGTTTTCAGCCGCGATCTTGTTTCAGTTGATCACCGGTATTTTACATTCGTTAAGCCTGTTTATCTCAACGGATCCGGTAAACGAAACCGAGCGGCAAATGATGGCTTTGGTCTCGACATACAAGATCGACGCCGGAAGCGGATTTCATCCGACTTACGGCAATCTGTTTACAGCATTAAGTTCTTGTTTCACGTTCCTGTGTCTCTTTGCCGGACTAATAAACGGATATCTCCTTGTGAAGCACACGGAACCTAACGTAATGCGCGGCATCCTCGTTATCAATTTGGTAATATTCGGTCCGGTCCTGGCAGTGATGGCGTATTTTACCTTTTTGCCTCCGATCGTTTTCACCGCGTTGATCTTCGTGAATCTTCTCGCCGCATTTATCGTTATTCCAAGGGTCGAGGCAGACTACTAAGATTGGTGATTCTGGAAGATCGCGATCTTGACCGACTGACTCATATTTTGCCAATTAAGTTTTCGTACGTCGTTTGCAGTGTTTCAGGGATCGTTCGGGTTTCGCCAATAGCGGTCATGAAATTGACGTCTCCGACCCAACGGGGAAGCACGTGTGTGTGGTAATGGTTGGCGACGCCCGCGCCTGCTGCCCTGCCAAGGTTCATTCCTAAATTAATACCATCCGGACGGTAAACAGACTGGATCGCAGCAGTTGATCGTTTGATCAGATCCATCATTTCGTCGGACGATGCCTTTTCCACAGAGGCGAGATCAGGCGTGTGTTGGTATGGGACGACCATCAGGTGACCCGATGTGTAAGGATATATATTGAGGATGACAAAATTAAACTCGGCCCGATGAAGAATAAAATTCTCTTCATCACTGGCCGAGTTAATTAGTATGTCGCAAAAGACGCAACCGCTTGTCTTTACCGAACCGCTAGCCGTAATGTAATCGTATCGCCAGGGACTCCACAATACATCCACAACAGCATATTCCTTGTCGTTAAGACTGATTTATCAGCTCTTTCAATTCCTTGCCGGGCTTGAAATAAGCGACACGTTTCGCCGGAATGTCGACTGCTTCGCCTGTCTTGGGATTTCGGCCCTTTCGCGAATTGCGTTCACGGACCCGGAAGCTGCCAAAACCACGAAGCTCGATCTTTTCACCCTTATTGAGGCTGCCGGTAATGCTGTCGAAGATGATCTCCACCAATTGCTCAGCGTCCTTTTTGGTCATGTCCGCTTCTCTCGCGACCCTTTCAACCAGATCAGCTTTTGTCATTTCTATCAATCTCCAGAGACTAAAGTTCCATTTCTCCTTGCTCGGATCTGCAATTAGGCAGACTGTTTGTCCGATTCCTCTTCGGTGGAGGCCTCTGCAGGAGTTTCTTCAGCCTCGGCTTCGGGGGATGCCGCCTCAGCGGTCTCGAGAGCGGGTTCATCAACCTCTGTACTTTCTGTAGCAGGGGTTTCTGAAACCGCGTCTTCAGCTTCGGGAGTTTCTTCAACCTCGGCAACAGGTTCTTCAGCTGCAGTTTCTACTTCAGCGGCTGTTTCTTCCGCAACCACATCCTGATTTTCAGCAGCTTCTTCAGCCTCGGCAGCAGGCTCTTCAGCAGGAGTTTCCTCTTCGGCAGTTGCTTCTTCCGCAACCGCTTCCTGATTTTCAGCAGCAAGTGCGGCTTCGGCTTCCTTAGCGGCAAATTCCTCGGCCTTTATTTTCTTGGCAGCAAGTTTTGCCGCTTTCTTCTCTTCAGGCGTTTCCTCGACTTTGGCTTCGACCGCTTCATCAGACGATTCGCCAAACTTAAGGTTTGCAAGTTCACCGAGCGATGCCATACCGCCCTTAGCTTCGGTTGAGTAGATCCGTGTATCGACGATCGGCTCGTCTTCCTTACCGACAGCACGTGCAGAAAGTCCGATCTTCTGGTCAGCCTGCTCGATCCTTAGGATCTTGAAATCCATTTCCTGACCGAGTTCGGCGATCGACTCAGGCCGGTCGACACGTTCATCAGAAAGTTCCGAGATGTGGCAGAGACCCTCGAGGCCCTCGCCAAGTTCGACAAAGATGCCGAAATTAGTAAATCGCGATACCTTACCGCGAACCGTGTCTCCCGGACGATGGGTGGCGACAAATCCTTCCCATGCACTCGGCGTGAGATCCTTCATCGAGAGCGAAAGGCGTTGGCCCTGTTTGTCGATGCTGGTAACGATCGCGTCAACTTCCTGGTCTTTCTTTAGAACATCTTTAGGATGCTTGATCTTTTTGGCCCACGTGATGTCTGACACGTGAACGAGGCCGTCAATGCCTTCTTCGAGTTCAACAAAAGCACCAAAATCAGTGATGTTGCGAACACGGCCGTGGATCTTGGTTCCTACCGGATAACGGATATCTACGGTTGACCACGGGTTCTCTTGGAACTGTTTCATTCCCAGGCTGATTCGGCGTTCTACTGTATCAACTCCGAGAACCTGTACCTCAACCTCGTCTCCGCGGTTGAACATGCGTTTCGGGCTCTGGGCTCGGCGTGACCATGAGATCTCAGAGACGTGCACCAGTCCTTCTACACCAGCTTCGAGTTCGACGAATACGCCGTAGTCGGTAACTGACGAGACCTTGCCTGTGATTTTGGTGTTAACCGGATAAACTTCGATAACCGTTGACCACGGGTCCGGTTGAAGCTGCTTGAAACCAAGCGAGATCTTTTCGCGTTCGCGGTCGAGTTTAAGAACCTTGACCTGAATGTGATCGCCGACCTTAAACATATCGCCCGGATGGTGCAGACGTCCCCACGACATATCCGTTACGTGGAGCAGGCCGTCGATGCCGCCGATGTCAACGAACGCACCGTATTCCGTCAGGTTCTTGATCGTGCCTTCGATGACATAGCCGATATCGATCTTGCTTAGGGTCTCACCCTTCTGCTGGCCGACGACCTCGTCTGTCAGGATCTTCCGCGACAGCACGACATTGTTACGTCGACGACTGAATTTGATGATCTTGGCTTCGATCTCCTGACCTTTGTACTGGTCCAGACTGTGGATCGGGCGCGAATCGATCTGTGAACCGGGCAAAAATGCCTCGATGCCGCCCAGATCAACGCGAAGGCCGCCCTTGGTCTTGTCCATGACAATGCCGGTTACTGTGGCTTCTTCGTTAAATGCTTTTTCAACAATATCCCACGCCTTTCGGGCAAGCGCATCGTGACGCGAAAGCTGCGGCGGGCCATCACCGGAGTGCATGCTGCGGAGCACGACTTCGACTTTGTCGCCGACGCTTACCGTCAGATTGCCGTCCTCGCCGGTAAATTCCTCAACCGGAGCGACGCCCTCGGATTTGTACCCGAAATCGATCAGGATGCCGCGATCGGAAACTCCGACCACCGTGCCATCGACCAGTTCACCGGGGTGAAAGATGGTCTGTTCCTGTTCGAATTGCTCAAGAATGGCACCGAAATCGATGTCTCCCATGCTCTGAACTTCTTCTGTTGCAGCGGGAGTCGGTTCCGGTGCGGGTATTGTTGCAGCTGCTGTTTGTTCCACAACCGAATTATCGGCAGCCGTCGATTCTTCAGTTTCTGTTGTAACCTCGTTTGTCATTTACGCGTTTCTTACTTCCTTTTAGTTAGATATCGGCCATGCTCGTGCATGCCCGATAGTTTTCATTTACCTCGTCCCGGCGGCATATTATGTTCGAAAAGAACGCAATATAAAACCGAAAAACACTGCAAATCTTTTACCTTTACCTTTTTGTTCGCATTTGAAGTTTGCAAATGCAACGGAGGGCAATGGCGATTGCAATGAATTCGGGTCCTTCCGCGTGATCTGGTAAAACTAAAACTTACACGTTTTGGGGCTCAAGTGTCAAGACAAAACAGCCGAAAAACGTTGCAAAATATATATTTAAGCCGTCAGACGCGCCGAACAACGGTCTCGGGGTGACAGCGGGTCGGAGGTCACCCGCCCAATCTTATCAGTTTCGAACAATAAGTTCGCTGACGGATCCGATGCCGCTCGACCGTTCCATTTCCTCTTTGGCAAGCGTTGTCGTGTTGTGGATACCGGCAAGCCGTAAGCGGAATTCGTCCGGATTTGTCGATCCGCGAAGTGCCTCGTCGAGCCCGATCAGACCAGATTGATAGAGATAGAATAGCGATTGATCAAATGTCTGCATACCGTATTGGGACGTACCCGCTGCGATTGCGTCTCGTATGCTCTGAGTTTTGTCTTCGTGCAAGATATAATCCCGGATCAATGGCGTCGACATTAGCACCTCAACAGCTGGAATCCGGCTGTTACCCTTGGCGGATTTCATCAGTCGCTGAGAAACGACCGCTTTGAGCAGGCCCGCAAGCTGAATTCGGATCGATTTTTGCTGATACGGCGGAAATGCTGAAATGATGCGGGTTAGCGTTTCCGATGCGTCAAGGGTGTGCAGCGTCGAGAGGACCAAATGGCCTGTTTCGGCAGCAACCAGGGCAGTTTCGATCGTCTCCAAGTCGCGCATTTCACCGACGAGGATGACATCGGGATCTTGTCGAAGCGAACCGCGAAGAGCCTCGGCAAAATTGCGTGTGTCGACGTCAACCTCACGCTGCGTAACAAATGACTCTTTGTTCTTATGGAGGAATTCGATCGGATCTTCGATCGTCACGATGTGGCAGTTTCTCTTCTGATTTATGTAATCGACGATCGCGGCCAGCGTCGTGGATTTTCCCGAACCGGTCGTCCCGGTCACGAGGATCAATCCTCGGGTTTCATCTGCGATCTTGTTGAGGATCGGCGGCATTCCAAGTTCAGCAAAGCCCCGGATCGCGTCGGAAATGACGCGGGCGACGATACCGATCGAGTTGCGCTGCTGAAAAATATTTACACGGAACCGCCCAAGGCCGGCAACTCCGTAACCGATGTCTACCTCGTACGCCTCTTTGAAATGCTGCTTTTGGCGATTCGACATCATGGAGAACGCCATTTCCAGGGTCTCGTCTTGTGTCAGACGGGCAACGCCGGTCAGCGGTTTGAGTTCGCCGGTCACACGGATTACCGGAAATGAACCGGCACGCAAATGCAGGTCGGATGCGCCAAAGCTCATCGCCATTCGCAGTAGATCGTCAATTCGGGTCGACATAATTTAGATACCGTTTAGATACCGTTGAAACTCCGACGTGTACGGGTTGTGGTGGATCGCGAAATGCGCCCGATACGCCGAGTCGGTCTACCAACAAGTTTAGCTTCTATTAAACATCGCGGTCAATGTATTTTTTTTCCATCCAAAACTGCTCCGCCTGCCATCTTAATGCCTAATAGAAGTTTCACACCGATCGTCAGGCAGCAAACAGTATTGCTTTTGAAATGTCGCTGGCCGGGAATAGTTGTTTGGTGTGGGGACACCGGTATTTATTTGTTTGCATAAATGCAATAGCGGCCGGTAACGTCCGGCCGGCGAAATGGTCGGCGAGTGGCGTTTTATTGAGCGTCTCGTCGTCGAGGTCGAGCGAAACGTTCACCGGGTGCGGTTGCCCGCATTGATCACAGATAACGTGTACGTCGTATTTAGTCATAGTACGAGTCTACGCTAGACTGAGACATTGTGCACCGGGAAACAAAATCGTAGACTTAGGCGTAATAAGCATCGGAATTCACTACCATTCTCAGGAGTTAAAAAATGATCAACGGATTGTTGAGCCTCGGATTTATCTTTATCATCATTGTTATCGGTAACACGGTCATCGTTGCCCAGACAGATATGAAAGCACCTATCGCTAAGAAAGAGCCTAAAGTTTTGAAGATCCATGGCTATGAGTTGATTGATAATTACGCATGGCTTCGTGATCGGAACGACAAGAAAGACCCTGCGGTAATCAGCTATCTCGAGGACAACAACAAGCATACTGAGTCCTTCATGGGCCAGCACAAGGGCTTTTCTGAGAGCTTGTACAACGAGATGCTCGGCCGCATAAAGCAGACGGATACCAGCGTGCCTTACAAGAAAGGCGGTTGGTGGTACTTTGTTAAAACCGAAGAAGGCAAACAGTACCCGACATATCTTCGCGGCAAGGCAAAAGACGGCAGCGACGCCGTCGTACTGCTTGACCAAAACGAGATGGCCAAGGGGCTCAAGTACTTCTCGATCGCCGAGTTTGACGTTAGCGACGACGGCAACATCCTCGCGTTCTCGACGGACTCGACAGGCTACCGACAGTACACACTTCAGTTCAAAGACCTCAGGACAGGAAAGATATTGCCCGACAAAATTGAGCGGGTCACAAGCCTTGCATGGGCAAATGACAACAAGACCGTTTTTGTCGTGACCGAAGATGCGACCTCGAAACGTTCTGACCTGCTTTGGCGGCACACTATCGGCGGCAAGACCGAAAAACTGCTTGAGGAAAAGGACGTTCTCTTTAACCTTGGCGTCAGCCGCTCGCGTGACGGCAAGATGATCTTCGCCGGATCTTACGCAAAAACGAGCAGGGAATACCGCTATCTTCCGGCTGACCAGCCGACCGGCGAATGGAAAATGATCGCTCCGCGTCGCGAGGGCCACGAATACTCGGCCAACTTCGATATGGGCGAGTTTTACATTACGACCAATAAAGACGCTGAGAATTTTAAGGTGATGCGTGCGGCGGCTGAAGATCCGTCGGAAAAGAACTGGAAAGATTTTATTCCCTACAATCCCGAGATCAAGATCGAGGCGATCGAGTTTTTCAAAGACTACGCGGTCGTTAGCGAGGTGGAGAACGGCATCGAATATTTGCACGTCATGGATCGTAAGACCCGACGTGCTCCGGTCCGTATTCCGACGGACGAGTCTGTTTACACGATGGGTACGAGCCAGAATCCCGAATACGATACGCCCTCTGTGCGTTACAACTACTCGTCGATGATAACACCTCAATCGACATACGAATTCGACTTTGCCTCACGCAAATCGACATTGCTCAAGCAGCAAGAGATACCGAGCGGATATGATAAATCGCAGTACACGACCGAGCGCGTCTGGACAACGGCCCGTGACGGCGTAAAGGTTCCCGTTCTCGTCATGATGAAAAAGGGAACCAAACTCGACGGCAAATCGCCTATGCTGCTTTACGCGTACGGTTCGTATGGTGTTTCGATGACCCCTAATTTTTCGACCGCTCGTTTGAGCCTCGTCGACCGCGGCATGATCTACGGCATCGCTCTGATCCGCGGCGGCGGCGAACTCGGTGAAAAATGGCGTCTTGCGGGACGTATGTTCACTAAGATGAACACCTTCAACGATTTCGTCGACTCCTCGAAATGGCTTATTTCGAATAAATACACCTCGGCGGACCGCCTCGTTATCCAGGGCGGTTCGGCCGGCGGACTGCTGATGGGTGCTGTCGTCAATCAGTCACCTGAAACGTTCAAGGCGGCAATTGCACAAGTGCCGTTCGTTGACGTTATGAATACAATGCTAGATGCAAGTCTGCCGCTGACCAGCGAAGAGTGGATCGAATGGGGCAATCCGAATGAAAAGAAGGCATGGGATTATATGATCACATATTCGCCCTATGAAAATATCAAAGCCCAAAACTATCCAAACATGCTGATCGAGGTGTCACTAAACGACAGCCAGGTACCGTATTGGGAAGGAGCGAAGTTTGCGGCAAAGGTCCGTGAGATGAAGACCAACGACAGCGTTATCCTGCTTAAGACCAACATGGGAGCCGGACACGGCGGTTCGTCCGGCCGCTACGATCGTTTGAAAGAAGTTGCGTTCGATTACGCGTATGCGTTGACCCAGGTTGGTATTACAAAGTAGTTTCACAATAACCAGATGTTAAAATTGGGTGTCGGACCGTTCCGGCACCTTTTTTTTATTTGTTACGGCCGATTTCATATGACGATCTGAACGAGACTGGCGTTCAGATCTACTAATGGATGCGATCGTCCAGCGTGGCAAACCGATCATCGTTGTTCACAAAAAAGACCTTGTAAAACATCTTACAACTAGGTTAAAATATTTCGGCAGAGCTTTGTGCTATTGCTTCCCCCCACGCCAGTGCCGCCCGGCAATCGATTTGCCAAGATCTATCCTCAACCAAATGGAAAAGAAAGACCCAATATTCAACGTCTGCCTGGCCTTGTTCGCAGTTGCTGCGTTCGCCTCAACGGGTTGGGCCGCGGCGAGTATGTCAACAAACCGGCTGGATGCCGGGGTTGTCGTACTTGCGGTACTCGTGATAGCACTTGGGGCCTTTCTAAAAACCCAGATCGAACGATTTGACCTGCATCTTGTACTTTCAAACGCACTGGTAATGGTCGTAATGTTCAATTACGGTGCTGAGATCGGGGTGCTCGCCGCAGCCGTGGTTTTCGTTGCCATTGCGTTGATACTCCGACTGTCCGGCGGAATAGGCGACCTTCGCGGGCTGTTCGCCAGTTCGGCGATCGCTGTTATTTCAGCCGCCGCCGCCTGGCAGTGCGTCAAAGCGATGTTCGGGTCGACCGAGATCATTATGGAGCGGCACGATCTGACCAGCATGATATGGTTTGTGGCCGTTTCGACGATCGCGATGTTTGCGGTCAACGCATTGCTTAACTGGGTTCTGTTCAAATTTGCAAGCATTCCGGATCCGCGTCGCGGCTTTGATCGGTTCATGCTGGATTCGCTCCTTTTATATGTCCTGAGCGGGTTGGCGGCCGGAGTCGGGATCTCGGGCCTTGAACATATGAATGTCTATGTTCTTACAGGCGTCACCGGATTTCTCGGCCTCGTTTTCTGGACCTATCGCCGATATGTTTCGGATATCAACACCACTGCCGATCGGGCTCGTTCGAGCGAACGCCGTCGTGCTGAAACGGCCGAGAGCCGAATTCGCGGACTCGAAACATACGTCGAAGAGCTCGAGCAGACCACTGAAACGCTTCAACAGAGCCACGAGAGTTTTCGTCACGCCGCTTTTCACGATGCCCTGACAGGTTTGCCGAACCGCAACTATTACATGGATCGGCTCAAAGAGCTTCTGGCCCAATGCCGTGAAAAGTCCGAGACCAATTTCGCGATCCTGCTGCTTGACCTGACGCGTTTTAAGACGATCAACGATAGTCTAGGCCATTCGATGGGCGATCGACTGATCAAGGACGTGGGCAAACGCCTGGCCGAAATGATCCGCGAAGATGACATGGTCGCACGGTTCAGCGGCGACAAGTTTGGCGTGATCCTGACCGATCTGATGGTTCGGGACGAGGCCATGTCATTTGCCGAACGCCTGTCAAAACGTGTTGCCGAGCCGTATTCGGTTGAAGGCAGGCAGGTCTTTACGAGCGTCAAGATCGGGATCGCTTTCGGCAATTCAAAATATCAGGAAGCCGAAGACATCCTGCGAGATGCCGATATCGCGATGTACTACGCCAAGGACAACAACGAGCCTTACGTCATCTTTGACCAAAAGATGCATATCCGCGCGGTCACGCGAATGCAGCTTGAGACGGATCTGCGGTACGCGATCGAGCGAAAGGAATTCGAGTTATACTATCAGCCGATCATCGGCCTCAGTGACGTGTCGCTGGTCGGTTTTGAGGCTCTCGTCCGGTGGAACCATCCGCAGCGTGGCCTGATACCGCCCAATGAATTCATCCCGATCAGCGAGAGCACCGGCATTATCATCCCGATGACGATCCAGATACTGCATTCGGCCTGCAGCCAGGTAGCTCGTTGGCAGTCACGAAACCCCAACGGGGTTCCGCTGAGCGTCGCCGTCAATCTTTCGGGCAAACACTTTGGTCACCCGAATCTGGTCGATCAGATCAACGCGGTGCTGTACGAGACGGGAATATCGCCGAAATCGCTAAAGCTTGAGCTGACCGAGAGTGCGATCATGGAGAACGCCGAAACGGCCATCCTCATGCTCAAAGAGATCAAGAAGACCGGAGTCCAGATCAGCATCGACGATTTTGGTACCGGCTATTCGAGTCTCAGCTATCTACACAAATTCCCGATCGATCTGCTCAAGGTTGACCGTTCCTTCGTGAGCGCAATGGAGGAGAATACCGAGAACGGCGAGATCGTCAAGACCGTGATAGCGTTGGCGAAAGCCCTAAAGCTAAGTGTCGTCGCCGAGGGCATCGAGAGCATACATCAGTTTCACCAACTCCGGAATCTCAACTGCGAATACGGCCAGGGATATCTATTTTCAAAACCGCTGCCCGTTGCCGAGATCGAAAAGCTGCTGCTTGAAAACAACCGCTGGCGAAACATCCTGCCCGCCACCGGCATGCCGATCATCCCGCAGTCCAAACCTCAAGAACTGCCGCACCTCAGACTCGCATAGAGTCCCAAGTCCCAAGATCCCCAAGCCCCAAGTCTGCCGGCTCGACATTGGCTATTTAACTTTTACTTTGCCCTCTTCTTTGCCCCCTTTGCGTTCACCTTTGCGTACTTTGCGGTAAGACTGGGTTCCACGCAGAGACCGGAGAGTTCTTCGCAGAGTGTTTTGCGTTCCAACTTCAGTTGGCTCTTCGGTCACCGCCATACGCTCGGAGCCTGCAGCACTTCTAATTATTTCATCTTTACGCAAACACCGCAGGTTTGGCGTGGAGGGGGAAGGCGGTTTCGTAGACGGACGCCAGATTTAGGAGCACGTCTTCGGTCCAGAAATTTCCGACCAATTGGAGCCCGATCGGCATACCTTCGTTTGAGAGTCCGGATGGGACGCTGACGGCGGGCACGCCGGCGAGATTGGCTGAGACGGTGTAGATGTCGCTGAGGTACATCGCTATCGGGTCGTCGCTGCGTTCACCAAATTTGAACGCGACGCTCGGCGAAGTCGGCGTCAATATTGCGTCGCAACGCGTGAACGCGGTCTCGTAATCGCGTTTTACCAGGGCACGCACCTTTTGCGCTTTCGAGTAGTACGCGTCGTAATATCCGCTCGAAAGCACATAGGTGCCGAGCATAATGCGGCGTTTGACCTCGGGGCCGAAACCTTCTTCGCGTGTCTTGAAGTACATTTTCCGCAGCTCCGCGGCATTGTCGGCTCGGTAGCCGTAACGGGCTCCGTCATAACGCGCGAGATTTGACGACGCTTCGGCCGTTGCGATGATGTAGTAAACGGCGATGCCGTACCGGGCGTGCGGCAGCTCGACATCGACTATCGTGGCACCGAGCGAGCGAAAATTCTCGATTGACGCGTCGACCGAAGCACGAACATCTGCGTCGAGGCCTTCGCCAAAGAGAGCACGCGGAACGCCGATCGTCTTGCTGGAAACATCCGCGTCGAGCGCGAATTTATAATCGGGCACGTCAACCTCGGCCGAAGTCGCATCAAGCGGATCGCGTCCGGCGATCGCACCCAAAACGTCCGCAACGTCCGACGCTTTTTGGCCGAAAATGCCGATATTGTCGAGCGAAGAGGCAAACGCCACGAGCCCGTAACGGGAGATACGGCCGTATGTCGGTTTGAGGCCGACGATCCCGCATAGCGATGCCGGCTGACGTACGGAACCGCCCGTTTCGCTGCCGAGCGAGGCACGAACGACACCGGACGCCACGGCCACCGCCGAACCGCCCGAACTGCCGCCGGGAACACGAGTCAGGTCCCACGGATTTTTCACAGGGCCAAACGCCGACGATTCATTCGATGAGCCCATCGCGAATTCGTCCATATTCGTCTTGCCGACGACGATGGCACCCGCGGCGTTGAGCCGTTCGATCACGGTCGCATCGTACTGAGCCTCGTAATTCTCCAAAATGCGCGAACCGCACGACGTTCGCATCCCTTTGGTACAGATGTTGTCCTTGATCGCCACGGCCATGCCGCCGAGCGGCGTGTCGCCGGCCGCCTCGACCTCAGCGGCACGTGCCAGAGCGTGTTCGCGTTCGATCGATAGGAAAGAGTTGAGATCGCCGTTGAGCCGTTCGGCGTTGCCGAGTACATTCTCGATGTGTGAAACCAATGACATAATTCAATTTGTAACTTTGCTGATCAGCCAGACGTCCGAGCTGCGGACGAGTTCGGCCTTGACCTCTTTTTGCTCGCTGCGAGTGTCGTCCTTCCAAAACAAGACGATCTGAAAACTCACCTTTTCAGTCCCCTGAGCCGTACATGACCCGATCCGAAAGGCTTTTGGGTAACTGTCCGTCGCCGTAAAATAATCGATCTTCGTGTCGGTGCCCGCGCTGAGCGTGGCAAACAGCTCGGGCGTCAAATAGCTCTTTCGCTGGGCAAGATTCTCCGCCGAAGGCTGCATGTCGTTGCCGAAATGGAACGAATAGAACCGCTTCACGGTATCACGGCCCTGCGTGCATTCGGCCGATTCGAGTGTCGGCACGCTGCCGCACGCGAGACAAAAGGCAAAAAGGCAAAATACCAAAACCGTACTTTGAGTTTTGATCCTTGTTCTCCGCATTAATTAAAGAACTTTCGGAACCTGAAAATGTCCCGCGACCGCTGACGGAGCCTGTTCGAGTGCGAGTTCCTGGCCCAGCGAGCCCGCGACGTGGTCCTCACGGATCGTATGCGTCGCCGCACCTTCCGCCGTCAGGCCGCCGAGCATCGGTTCGATGTCGCCAGTGTCGAGTTCGTTAAGCTGCTCAATGTACTTTACGATGTCCGCCATCTGCGGCGTATACATCTCGACCTCGGCGTCCGAGATCTCGAGATGAGCAAGTTTTGCGATCATTCTAACGTCCATAAATTTAATGTGTAAAAGTTCAAAAGTGAAAATGGGGAAAAGTAAGACGGGAAGTATAGTCTCGGCTTTTTTTACTTTTTCACTTTTTCACTTTTTCACTTTTTCGCCTTCGTCCTGCCTTCCCAAATAGACCGCTGCGGACTTGAGAAACGCGTCCCGCAGTTCTTCGTCGGCGATCGCCCCCGCCGCGTCGACCAGCGACGGAGCCAGATTCGACAGGTCAACGCTGGTATCCGCTGCCGCGGCAATATGCTCACGGGCGGCTGCGAGCGTCGGCTTATCGATGCGAAACTCAATGAACCGCACCGAGCCCTGGCCGAGGATCGTGTTGAGTTTGACCAGCATTTGCGGGCTCAGATCCTCGAGATGTCGCTGCCAGGTCTTGTCCTCGACGGCGATCGCCAAACGGTGCTCGTGAAACCCGACGGGCACAGTCCTCGCCCTGAGCAGTTCGCCGGCAGAACGGTTCCACGCGGCAAAGACCACCGCCTCGGTCACCGTTTCATTCGGATCCAGCCGCTGCAAAACGGCCGGCAATGCCCCAAATAGCTGTTCCATTTGCGTTCGACCGACAATAAACTATCATTTTAGACGAGAATGCCACCATGCGGAAGCCCGCACGTAATTAAGGGCGTTTTCCGAACACTATCACGCGAATTTATGATCGATCTACCCAAATTAATACTCGCATCCGGCAGCCCGCGAAGGTCTGAGATAATGACGTCTGTCGGCTGGGATTTTGAAAAGCACGTCGCCGACATCGACGAAACTGAGCTTCCGGGCGAATCGCCGGAAGATTATGTGGTCAGATTGGCTCGCGAAAAGGCCGAGGCCGTCGCTTTGAATTTTCCCGGTCAAATGGTTTTGGGTGCCGATACGACAGTCGTTATAGACGGCCAGATCCTCGCGAAGCCGATCGATCTCGAGGACGCACGGCGGATGCTGAGGATGCTGTCAGGTAACTGGCACGTCGTTTTGACGGGCGTTGCGGTCGTGCAGGACGGCAAAACGCGCTCTGCTATTCAGCGTACCCGCGTCAAATTTGCGAGTATGTCCGAGGCCGAGATAAACCACCTCGCAATGCTCGGCGACCCGCTCGACAAAGCCGGAGCCTATGCCGTTCAGGCACAGGCGGCGTTGTTTATCGAAGGGATCGAGGGCGACTATTGGAACGTCGTCGGGCTGCCGATCAGTTTGGTATATGAGCTTGCAACGAAAAGGCCCGGCGTCTGAGCCGGGCCGAGGTGTTTAGAGAAGCTTGTCGATCGCCTTTGAGATCGGGCCGATCAGATCGAATTTCGGGTCGATGCCTCCAAACGGCTCGATAGTCGAATTGCCGCTTTTGTCGAGGATGACAAACGACGGGACCTGTTCGATCTTGAAATTTTTGGTCACCAGCAAGCCGTCCGAATCACGCAGCACGGTCATCGACAATTTCTTGTCGGTGGCAAACTGCTGGACCGCCTCGTTGCTGGCGTAATTTTTGGACCGAGCGTTGGTCGAATCGGTAACGACGAAGTAAAAGACCACGTTCTTGCCCGCGTATTTCTTCGCCAGAGCATTGCTGAATTCCGCCTGTTTGTTCGACAGCGGCAGCCAGCTTGCACCGATCGCAAGTACGACGATCTTGCCGTCCTGAGCCTCTACGTCGACACGTGTTCCGTCCAATTTGGTCAAAACCGTCTGAGCCGACGCCGCAATGGCGAGGGCAATGGTGATGGCCGCGATACTGATGAAACCTTTTAGTGTTTTCATACATTTATGAGAGGCTCCCGCGAGCGTTCTCATGGTGTTTAGATGCAAGTTTGATACCAATCTACTGCTTTCGGTTGAGTATCACATTGTCGATCAAACGGACGTCGCCAAAATAGACCGCTACGGTAATAAGCGTCTCGCTATCACCAATCTTTTCAACCGTTTGCAGCGAATCGCGGTCAACTATCGCAACGTAATCGAGCCGTGCCAGCGGTTCGGCCGCAATGCGGTTCGTGACCATCTGCGTTAAAGCGGACGCATTTCGTTCACCTTTCTTAAAGGCCAGCTTGGCCTCGCGAAGGGAATTGATGATGACCGACGCTTTTTCACGCTCGTCGCTCGTGAGCCGGGCGTTTCGCGACGACATCGCAAGGCCTGACTCTTCGCGTACGGTCGGGACGACGACGATCTCGGTCTCAAATCCGAGGTCGTTCGTCAGGCGTTTGATGACGGCGACCTGCTGAGCGTCCTTTTGGCCGAAAAATGCGTGATCTGGGCGAACGGTATTAAAGAGAATGGTGACGACCGTCGCGACGCCGCGAAAATGGCCGGGCCGCGACGTACCCTCGAGCCCGTCGGTCAGGCCCTCGACATTGACGTAGGTCGAAAAGCCCTCAGCGTATATCTCATGCAATTCGGGAGCAAAGACGTAGTCAACCTCGTACTCGGCCAGCAGAGCTGCGTCGGCGGTCAGGTCACGCGGGTATTTTTCGAGATCGCCCTTGTCGTTGAACTGGGTCGGATTAACAAATATCGACACGATGACGATGTCGCACATCTGCCTCGCTTCTTTAACGAGCGCCAGATGGCCCTCGTGCAGGGCACCCATCGTCGGGACAAAACCGACGGTCTTAGCCTCACGCCGCAACTTGCGCGAGATCGAGAACATACGTTGTCGGCGGTTGATTATTTCCACTTTTAATTTTCAGTCGTCAGAGGAAGATCTGGATATTCCAGTCTTACGATCGCCTCGATCTGATCAATGAGTTCCAATGATTCCCTATTGGCACTGTCCCAAACGATGTCAAGATTTAGGGAAAAGTACGCATGAGTAATAATGTTCCTGAATCCCTTAAGCGACTGCCAGTCAACCTCCGGATGCCGGCCTTTTAGTTCCGGAGTGATCTTTGACGCCGCTTCACCAATTATCATCAGATTGAAAAGAACGGCAGATTGATGCAATGAGCTCTTTTCGAAATCTGTCCTCTCAATATCGCAGACATATAGATTCGCCTGTTTACAGGCAGAAATAATGTCACGAAGATACAGTTTCTCAGGCCTCATAGATCGGAGTAGCGTCGGCTAGGACGTGGTCACGAACATATTCTTTCAGTCCCTTTTTGGTAACAAGGTCAACATTGGTTTCTAATATCTCAGACAAGTCGATCTGCATTCGCGAATACTCGATCAATCCTATTCCGGAATCGGGTAGAAATTCTACCAGCAGATCAAAGTCGCTGTCCGGCCGTTCGTCGCCGCGGGCTCGTGAGCCGAACAGACTTAGCTCACGCACTTTGTTCTTTTTACAAAGTTCGACTATTTTGGCCTTGGTTTCCTCGGAAAACTGCATTACGACTTTGCCATCTCCTTTTTAGTCTCTTCGGTCAGCCCGTACGATTCCTGGTCGCTCGGGTAGGCTCCCGATTTTACGTCCTTGGTCCAATTATGGATCGCTTCGGTCATCACGTCGCGGACGCTGGCGTATTGCCGGACAAAACGCGGCTGACGGCCGAAGGTCATTCCGACCAGGTCGTGCAGCACTAGCACCTGAATGTCGCATTCCGCACCGGCACCGATGCCGATCGTGGAAATACTCAGCTCCTCGGTTATCATCTGAGCGACCTCACGCGGAACCAGCTCGAGCACTATCGAGAACGCACCGGCGTCCTCGAGCATTTTTGCGTCTTCGATCAGGCGTTTTGCCTGGTCGGCCGTGCGGCCCTGGACGCGGTAACCGCCCATCTTGTAGACCGATTGCGGCGTCAGGCCGATGTGTGCGACGACGGGTATCTCTTCGTTGACGAGCCGCTGGACGAGCTCGACGCGGTTGCGTCCGCCCTCGAGCTTGACGGCCTCGGCACCGCCGTATTTCATTAGTCTGAGTGCGTTTTTGACGCTCTCGTCCTCGTTGATGTGATAGGTGCCGAAAGGCATATCCGCGATGACCATCGCCCGCTCGGTGCCGCGTTTGACGGCGATACAGGCCGACGTTATCTCGTCCAGCGAAACGGGTATGGTATTGCCGTAACCGTGGATGACGTTGCCCATGCTGTCACCGACGAGGATCATATCGACGCCGGCTTCGTCCACGATCCGCGCGGTCGGATAATCGTATGCGGTCAGGCAGACGAGTTTTTCGCCATTCTCTTTCGCCGCCCGGATCGCAGGGAGATAAACTTTGCCTTCTCTGTCAGGTTGGAGGTATGCCATAAAGTTGCATCAAGTCTAGCTTTTCGAACAACTTAAGTCTAGAGCTAAGCAGAGGTCGGTTTCTGGCCGGCCGCCACTGACGACTGGTCACTGTTCGGGTTCCAGCGTTTGACCTCGTATGGGTCGTCAACCTCGGCGAGGATCTGGGCGATCTCTTTGCCGACGACGGGATGAACAAGATTTGGTGCGATCTCGGCCAGCGGTACGAGCACGAATTTGCGAAGATGCAGACGCGGGTGCGGCAGCGTGAGAAAAGGCGAATCGACCTGCGAATCGCCAAAAAATAGTATGTCGAGGTCGGCAGTTCGCGGACGCTTTATCGATTTGTCGCCGCGGTCGAGCAGGTATTCGATCCTCAGCAGGCGTGCCATCATCTGCGTCGGGCTGACGTTCGCGACGTGTATCTCGGCGACCATATTCAAAAAATGGAGATCGGTGTCCATATCGACCGGCTGAGTTTCGTAGATCGCGGACAGCTTATTCACTACCAGGCTCGCCTCCATCAACCCGCGAACCGCCATCAGCAGATTCCCGGCACGGTCCCCGAGATTTGACCCCAGACCGATATAGGCCACAGTTATGCCGTCGTTTAGATTCATGATTTTCTCCCCAATAATCATCCGAACCACCCCCAATTGTCAAAGTGCGGTCAATCGCGGAGTCCACTTAAATATTAAATATTCGGCAAATGTTAAACATCGGTTCGCCGATGTGGTGTTTCAGCACTTAACGAAAGTGCCTGGTGCTTTCGCATGTCGTATCAAAAATAATGTAGAGTTTGAATAACATTTTCCTTCGAAGATGATTGCACCAGATGCTAATGAAAGCGGCCGAACTCAAGAAAAATTGGGCGATCTCAGAAAGCGCTTTTCATGGCCTAATTAAATGGCTAGACGAAGGAGGCAATTCTGACGGAAGGCGATACGTTGAAATGAGTCGAAGGCTGGCGGATTACTTCGATCGCAAAAACTGTCTGAATTCACTTGAACTTGCCGATGAGACTTTAAATCGAGTGGCTCGCCGACTCGAAGAGGAGGCAATTGTAATCGAAACCCCCGCAAAATACTGTTATATCGTTGCTAAATACGTGTTTCTGGAGGATCTGCGAGCGAAGGACAGATATCCGGTACCAATTGACGAAGGTGTTGCTCTCCGATCGAGTAGTTTGGACCGGACCGACTCGGGTATCGATGATCAGCGAATGGATTGTCTGGATTCCTGTTCGGCGAAACTTGTATCTTCCGATCGAGATTTGATATTCGGCTATTATTTCGGCGAGGAAAGGCAAAAGATCAACAACCGCCGAGACGTCGCAAAAAAGCTGGGTATTTCGGTCAATGCACTTAGCATCAGGGCTTGCCGGATCCGTGAAAAACTGCAGATCTGCGTCAGCAAATGCGTTGCAAGCCGGAAGTAATGAAATGATTTTGTGATTTTGTCTTAATTAGTTGGATCAACGTGTGAAAAAGGCACGCTCCTAAAATGGAAACTGAGAATTACAGAAGCTCCGATCTCGTCGAATATCTACTCGGTTCGTCGTCAACGACGATGATCGAGAGATTTGATGAACTCAGTATCACAAATGACATATTCGCCGATGACCTATTGTCTGCCGAACACGAGTTGATCGATGATTATATCCAAAGTCAACTCGATCAAGATACTTGTGAGCGGTTTGAAAGACATTATCTCTCGTCACCATTGCGACGGGAACGGGTGGAATTTGCCAGGTCGCTTAAGGTAGTCGCCGAAAGGGCTGTCGGAAAAATGCCCGACAGTTCGGAACGATGGACGTTGGCCGGGCTGTTTGCGAATTTTAGTCCGGCGATCAGAATTGCATTTGCATCTATTATCTTGATAGCTGTCGGAACATTCGGGTGGATGTTTCTGAGTAATTACCCTTCGCAACCCATTGAGGTTGCCTTGGTAACGGATGATCCAGAGTCAGGTTCTGATCCGGTTCCGGCCAGCGACAAATTGCCCCAGCAAATTCCGTCAAATTTCAATACGGGCAGATCAGTCGAACCGCCCACGCCGGAACCGACGGTTGCCGTGAGTAAACCCAAGGTCACACTGGCAACGTTTATTCTTCCGGCCCCTAAACGCGATGGCGGACAGTTGAAGGTAATTACAATTCCCGCAAATACCACCGATCTGTCTTTTGGTCTTTTGCTTGAACCCGGTGATGCGAGTTCATTCAACGTTACGCTTGCCGATCAGTCCGGCAGGGTCCTGTGGCGAAGCGGAACGGTGCGGCCAAGAGCAAATGCCATAAGTGTTCGTTTTCCTGTTACCTTGATCCGGTCAGATATTTATACTTTCAGTGTTTCCGGCATAAATGATGACGGCACGTCTGAGAACACAGGTAATTATTCTTTTCGGGCTGTGCTAAAGTAATGCCGTTCCTCATCTTAAAGCTGTCCTACGGAGTAGGCCCATAATGTCTTTTTTCCCAAATTCCGCACTACTAAATTTGTTACTTTGCCTATTAATGGCACAGCTGCTTTGCGCTCAAACCCCAATCGAATCACCGACCGGACTTCAGCTAATGAAGACCGTTCAAAGAGCGATAAAAGGAGCGGAAAAAAATACGTACGAGATAAAACCAGGTCCCGATCAATACGTAAAAATTGTGGTTGAGCAAAAGGGTGTCGATATTCGATTGCGTCTCTTGAATGCCTCCGGAAAGATCAAGCTTAACGTTGATGCAAATGCCACCGAACAAGGAGTTGAGACGATCGAATTTGTCGTAGTTGATTCAGAGCCGTATCTGCTTGAAGTCTCGAAACCGGATTTGAGGAAAGAGGGGAATTATCAGATCACTTTCGCGGAAATGCGAACCGCAACCATTAAAGATAAGGAACTGGATGAAGCGAGGCGATTAGTTTTCCAGGCCAACGCACTGTGGTTTGACGATAAATACGACGACGCATTGACGCTCGCTGTGCGGGCACGAGAAATTGCAGAACGCCAACTCGGTTCTGAAGATTCCCTTGTCGGTACTGCTTTGTACTTGATCGCCAATCAATACAACTACAAAGGTGATTATGCGAAAGCAGAACCGTACTATCTCCGTGCACTCGAAATAAAGGATAAGACTCTTGGCAGCGATAATATCGAGAGCTCGAAAATCTTGAATCAGTTGGGCAATCTCTACGGCGAGAAAGGTGATCATCAAAAAGCCGAATCTGCTTACATGCGTTCCCTTGGGATCTGTCAAAAGCTCCTTGAACCAAATCATCGGCTTATCGCGGATGTTTATAACCTTTTAGGTAGTACCAGTCGCGAAAAGGGTGACAATGTCAAAGCAAATCTCTACTACCAACGGTCGTTGGAGATTCGGGAAAAGGCTCTTTCGCCGGATGACCCTAAGATCGCCGACGTTCTTCTGAATATCGCAAACTTGACGGGCGACATTAAGAAAGCAGAGCCCTTGTATCTTAGGGCCTTGGCAATTCGGGAAAAGGCATTCGGAAGTGAAAGCCCAGAGATAGGAAAAGTTCTCTACAACATCGCGACAGTGTATGTTGGAAACGGTGATCAGGCGAAAGCCGAAGACTACGGTAGGCGTTCTTTGAATAATCTCGAAAAAGCTCTTGGGGCCGAACATCCAATAGTTTCCTTTCCTCTGAATTTATTGGGCGTTTTATATGTCAAAAGCGGTAAATACGTCGAAGCCGAGAAGGTGTATCTTAAAGCAATCGAGATCAAGGAAAGAACTAAGGGCCCGTTTCATCCGGAATTAGCCGGTTCAATTTCAAATCTCGCTAATGTCTATGCGTTGAACGGCGAAATTGAAAAGGCAATTAATGCACAGAAAAGAGCCGGTGAAATTGTCGAACTCAATATCTCCACAAATCTCGGAACGGGCAGCGAACGAGAGAAGGTCGCGTACCTTCAGACGCTCAACCCGGTTTACGTACGGAGTTTGACACTCAATTTCCAATACGCCCCAACGTCAAGGCCGACAACAGATCTCGCCGCCGAGATAGTCTTGCGACAAAAGGGCCGCGTTCTCGATACGCTTTCCGATCAGATTGGCGTGTTGCGTGCTCGTTTCAACGCGAAAGACCGATCATTGCTTGAAGCTCTCAGCGAGAAGAATCGGCAAATGTCGGCACTTATTCTTAGCGGACCGGCGGGTATTTCTCCGATCGAAAGCAGTTCTCGGATCCGCAGACTGTCGGATGAACGAGAGACCGTTGAGGGTGAAATAGGTCGACGGGCAGACGCGTTTTTCGAAAGATCGAGGCCCGTTGAGATCGCGGAGGTGCAGGCGCAGATACCGAAAGAAGCGAGCCTTTTGGAATTTGCAGTTTATCGGCCGGTTGACTTCAAAGATTCGGAAAATGAGACGGCAAGAAACAACATTGGATCGCGCTACTGTGTTTTCATCATTCGCAATGATGGCGTCGTAAATTCTCTGGACCTGGGTGAAAAGCAAGCGATCGACGACATTGTGCAGAGACTTCGCGAGGCATTGCAGGACCCCAAAAGTCAGGATATCAAGCAACGTGCCCGTGAATTGGAAAAACGCATTTTGTCGCCGATCCGTGAGTTTTTGGCGGATTCGAATCAACTATTGATCGCACCGGATGGCGATCTGAATTTGATCCCGTTCGAAGCTCTGGTCGACGAAAGCGGCAAGTACCTTGTCGAAGAATACTCGATCTCTTACCTTTCGAGCGGACGAGATCTGTTGCGGATGCGGAATTCCAGGCCCAATCGAAATACTTCGCTGATAGTCGTAAATCCTTATTTTGGCATGGCGGAAACCACCGAACACGCCAAATTACCGCTCGACGCGAAGAAAGATAAGAAGGTCAAAAGGCGTGGCGTCACAGTAGCGGAGAATATTGCGAATACGTACTTTACGCCCTTAGTCGGGACCGAACAAGAGGGCCGTTCAATTCAGGCACTTTTCCCTGATTCGACACTTCTGACCGGGCCGAAGGCGAACAAGGATGAATTGAAGCTGGCAAACTCGCCAAAAATGCTCCACATTGCTTCGCACGGATTTTACCTCGAAAAGAGCACGATCAGCGAGGTTGAAAACGACTTGCTCCGCTCAGGCATTGCGTTGGCCGGGGCAAACAAACATTCGGACAATAATGGAATAATTACTGCTCTTGAGGCATCTGGCTTGAATCTATCGGGCACGAAATTGGTAGTTCTATCAGCGTGCGGAACCGGTCTTGGCGAGGTTCAGAGTGGCGAGGGTGTTTTCGGATTGCGTCGCTCTTTTGTGCTCGCGGGCTCGGAGTCGCTGGTGATGTCATTATGGTCGGTAAGCGACTATGTTACGCGGGAATTGATGGTCAACTATTACAAAAATCTCAAACAAGGTTCCGGCCGATCAGAATCGCTCAGAAAGGCACAATTACAGATGCTCAAAGATCCCAAACGATCACACCCCTTTTACTGGGGCAGCTTTATCGTATCAGGAAATTGGGCCGCGATTGAAGATTAGACGTCGTTTGCGTTACGCAGCGCATGGCCCCGGAGGATTCTTCGGGGCCATTCATTTTTGAGAGCAAAAATAAACTTTACAGAAAAGTGAAATGTTTTCGCGGAATAGTCTTATTAAGTTGAGCGAAGTTCTCAAAGGATCAAAATGTCGTAATTCTACATTGAAGGAAGGTTAGGAATGAACAAGAGTTTTTTAGTGATATTGGCAATACTTGCGGTCTCGATCGGACTTACGGGTTGCGTAAGGGTTTCGGAAAAAGTGAGCGACAAGAATGCGGCTCCGCAAACGACCATTGAGGAATTTGCGATCGAAGATTTTGCAAAAAAGTACACCGAGTTGCCCGATCGTTTAAGTAAGTATCAGGACAAAAAGGTAAAGATCCGCGGATACGCGACTATCAAACCCGACACAGTGAAGCCCGGCTCGATAGACGACGTGTATCTCGAAATATTTCGCGACACTACCAAATCGATCAATGGCGAAATGACCTGTAAGTCCGAGTTTTCATATTTCGTCGGGTTACTCGATCAGAAAAAACTCGGGATCGGTAGCTCCTACAAATTGACCATTGATGCAACATACCGTGACGGCGCATTACGCCAATGCCAATTCACCGAGATCGTCAAGGTTCCGTCGGGAATGACAAAGGCTGAGCTGGACTCGTCTGCAAAATAGTTCAGCGACCGATAACTAACATCCATTTCTTTCATCAACAAACCGGAAAAACGTCCGGAATCCAAAGGGACCATCAATAATGAAAAAACTATTCACGACTTTCGCAGCAATGTTCGTAATGTCTCTCGGTGTATACGACGCTTTTGCCAATCGTCAGGGCTCGCTCGGGACTGTTTATTTCTCTGATCAGCCATTTGCCAACGGCGGCGGCACTGCGGGGAGCAAGGCAACGTTTTCGTCAAGTGAATTTGTCTACGCAAGACTGGTTCTTAAGAGCGGTACGGTGCGGACGATGCTGAATCCTGCACCGCCGAAGAAAGTGGAAAAAGGGTCGCCGGTCGATAGTATCGACGGCTATTCAATCCCACTAACCGTTTTCTATCTGGCTAACGGGGAACCGACGAAACTCAGCTTTCGTCCTAATTATGTGGTTGTCAGCGAGGGTGATCTCGACAGATCGTACCTTGATTTCGATCTGCTGCCCGCACCCGATAAGGCGTCGACGGTGATCTACGATGGTGAAAACAAGCCGGCCCGGATGATGTATGATTTTCTTACCAAAGCCGACGAAGGAAACTACAAAATGGGTGTTCAGATCAGTGCTCGGGGCACCGATTTCCGCGGTGATCCGACCCCCGAAGCCTCTTGGGCAAAGATCGTCGGAGAATATTCGTTTACATTTCGCGGCAGTGATTACAGGGCTATAAGTGCGAATGGCGAACGACTGGCCAACGAATTTGCCGGCCGTGCTGAAAGAGCTAAAAAAGCAAACGAGCCGCTTCCGAAAGAGTGGGCGATGAGGTCAAACCCTGTCGCCGGCGGATTTACCGAGTCTGGTCTTAAGAGCATGTACGTCAACAGTTTTTCGAGCGGTGGCGGATCGAACCTTAGTGTCGTAAAATTTTACGCTACCCCGGCGGCGGCCGGTTCGTGGCTGATCACCAAAAATGACCTCGGCATTCCGAAATATCGGAAATTTAGTCAAACGTACATCGTTTACTTTCGCAATCTCGAGAGCGGCAACTGTTTCTATGAGCCCTTCGGGCTTTACCAGGAATATGCCGGCGGTGGAACTTATGGCGAAACCCTGGTAGATCATGGTTGGGGAGCCAGGCCGATAACCTGTGATAAGTTGGGATTAAAATAGGGCCAATAGCGCAAATTTATATCCGTCGTTGCGATCTATTTAGAACACTGTAACCACGTGGAGAATTATGAACATAAAAAAATGCCTTATCCTTTTTTTGGGATTGCCGATACTTGCTCTCAGTGCCACCGTCGGAATTAACGCCCAGACATTCACCTCGACGGCAGAACAATTCAGTGTGTGGTTTCCCACGAAACCAACAACTGAAAATTCGACGGTAGAAAATATTCCGGTTCGGCAGTACTCGACTAACGACGGAAAAATACTGCACAGCGTTGCCGTTACTCCTCTGCCCAAAAAGATCAATACGGAGGCTGAATTGTCGCGATTGTACGACACGATACGCGATAAACAGCTAGCAGGCTTTAACGGGAAATTGCTGACCGACACGGACATTCGCCTTGCGGGGTATTTCGGTCGCAGCTACAGCTTGTCGGCCAATTCCGAGATCGGGCTGCTGTTGCTGTCCGCACGGGATTTTGTTTATGACGGACGACTATATGAGGTGATGACGATCTCCCCCGGAAAGGGCCCACAGTCGCCGACGATCAAGAAGTTTTTTGATTCTTTCAAGTTTACCGGAGCCGCCGCAACGGGAGCCGCAACCCCGCCGGCAAGCTCGGCAGACGTTTCGGCACTGATGACACAGGGCACCGAGCAATACAAGGCAAGGAATTACAACGAGGCGATCAGGGTGATAAACTCGGTCATCAAGCTCAACCCCAATCTCGAACTTTCATATTTTTATCGTGGAGCCGCTTACTACGACACCAAGCAATATGCTCTCGCGGTCGCCGACTATACAAAGGCAATTGAGCTCTCAAAACAAACAAGTGTCCTGGTCGAAAATGTTTACAATCGCTGTCTTGGATACTCAAAACTCGGCAACCCGACGTTGGCTCTGGCCGACTGCACCCGGGCCGCGACGCTCGATCCGACATATTATCTTGCCTATTTTCAACGCGGGACTATCTACTACAACTCGGGCAAGACCGCTCTTGCGCTAAAAGACTATTCGAAAACGATCGAACTGCGGCCCAAATACGCTCTCGCCTACACTTACCGAGCAGACTGCTACGACATTCTCGGAAACAAAAAACTTGCCGACCAGGATCGGGCAATGGCAACGACACTGGAGAAATAGAAGAATGAAAAAAAAGCTGCCGTCATATCACTACATGCTTTCAAACTATCCAACTCACGGCACGTTGGAGGAGATAAAGGCTGAAATTGGTGGAGCAGTAGATCAGGAACACTACAAGAACTCCTGCATTATGCGGATATCTAAGGCTCTGAACTATTCCGGTAACCATATTCCCCCTGATTCATCGTTGTTTCGAACAAAACGTGGAAAGGATGGATTGAACTATGGTCTTCGCGTCGGTGAATTTTGGAACTATATGCACCGAACTTACGGCAAGCCGACGATTCACAGCCCGCGGGGAAAGAAAGCAAATTGGGAAGATTTCTCGGGTGTCAGCGGTATCATCGGCTTTCGCGTGAAATTCAAAGACGCTACCGGCCATTTCTCACTCTACAGCGGCTATCGCGTCGTTTACGGCGGAGATAAGCACGACTACTTCGGCATCGCTTATGAAGCCGCTCTTTGGGCTGCCTAGGCCCGTCGTTTTGCAGGCATCATGAGCATCGAGAAGAGCAACCGCAGTCATGCTTGCTGTGTTGCTTTTATTGCATCGTAACCTTCTCTGATCGATCCCGGAAGGATCGCACGTTTAGAGAAGAGCGGTTGCCACCCGATCACGTTCGACCCCGGCCGGGATCGTATGTTCTCTTTTACCTGCATCGCAGCCTATAAACATTCGAAGCCGCCGGCGTCGGTTCTGGTCGCATCCGGCTACAATGATACGGAAGCCCGCACGTTATTAAGGGCGTAACATCCAACCTGAGTACCGGCCCCGCCGATCCGGCCGCATTAGCGGCAATAAGATCACATCTGCGTCCATATGCGGTCAATATCCTCTTAACCGCGATACAACTCCAAAATAACGAAAAAGAGGTGAACGTCTGCTCAACCTCTCTATTTAGTAACTTTCGCCCGTTTCGCGGTTTATTTTCTCCAGCCGGGGTTTACCCCTATCGCAGAGCGGCGACGGCTTGCCTCGCCGACCGTGCCCAACAATCCCACAAAAAGCCCACGTTCGCGGGCGGAAACCAGGGCTGTTAAGGAGCGTGCAAACGCCGTGATCATTCAACCCGAAACGCTCGTTCACACCCCTGGTTTTCGCCATTCTCCCCATCGCCTTCATCCGCTCGTCCGGTGCATCGACCCACCAAAAAGCCCGCAGACACGGGCTTTCAAGCTTCCAAGCCGCGCATCACCGGCAAAATATCCGCAATAGGCAGAAAAGAACGCCAGACCCCGCCACCTCGGAACAAATAGTCTGATTAGCTTCAGATCTTCTTCTACTTCTTCTTCAGAATTCTTCGCTTTAGGATGGTATGTACCTTACCATATATTTTCCCTTCAACACCTTCGGGGAATTCATGTTCAATGTCTTCATCTTCCCCGAGCTTACTGGTCCATAGGCCGTTAGGTTTTTGTTTAGAAGCGTGAGTGGGGATGCCATACGAATCAACGTAGACCGCGACTTTTTCAAAGCCGATCTCCACCGAGGAATCACTGGCATCTACATAGCCATTAACCCTGTACGCTTCAAGATAACTTTGTAACGAGTATGAAAGATCGCCGTGGGGCCAATAATGCATAGACATTCCCGATGGTTCCCACCATTGGCGACTATCATCTCCAGCCCATGCAATACAGTTGTAGCGGAAGTCTTTTGGGCTGGTGACAGCGAACTTCGCTTTAGCGAGTTCGGGAAACGCTTGAAGTATTTCCTCTTCAGGAGTCATTTAGCTTTCTAGTCCAAATTCTGTGTAACGGCCCACTTCAACCACCGACTAATGGCTTGTTCAATAGTTGTGGCGTCTTTAGCGACGTTCTCGCCAACGATTGCCTCAAGTGCAGGCAACCAGCTTCCGGAGGGCCTTAACCTGAGTTCTCGAAAGATATGCGGGAGGGCCTTCGGCCCCATTCCAACCATCCGCAAATATAGCGGATGAGCCACCTTGGGTTGCATCATCGAGAGTTTTGATGTTTCTTTTTGCCATTTATTCGCGAGCTCTTGAAATTCTTTGCCCGCATTTTTGCGCAAGGACAATTTCTGACCAAGATGTGCAATAAAGTACTGCCGACTCGCGACTAGATCCTCATCACCTGCGCTGTAAAGCATCAAATCTATTTCGGAGATTCCCCGAGGGTTAAGGTGCTCGCTTCGATCACAACCCCGATAGGCAAATGTCCCATAAGCTACTTCATGCATAACTCTTACTCCGTACGCCGAACTAAACTCAGAGCGTATTTGGAGAACTTCTTTACCTCATCGATAAATACAAATTGCGAGACATCTATCGTATTAAACGAATAAAGAAAAATACGAATCGCTGTCTTCTCATATCGCGTTATGGTCGCTTGATTTATATATGATTCGGGCGGGAACTCAAGATCGTGACCCACAACTTTCACATTTGTAAGTAGTCTGTCTGGGGTTAGCAGGGGATAATCCAGTTGAACGAGCGATTCGAACGAATTATCAAATTCAAAGACGGCGGATAACTGTGCATCAACCATCGTTTCCTTAAAAAACGACGAGAGCCAAGTGGTCATATTCTCTAAAAAGGGCTCCCGAACGTCTGGGTCTGGGGAGGGGCCCGGTGCAAACGAGACATCTATAATCCAGTTGTCATCAAAAAATGCAGAGAATAAATGACCGTGCTCTTTTCTTTTAGGATCTTTGGTTCCGTAGGAATATGAAAAAGTGAGGCTGTCTGGCTTTTTCGGATTGATATCGGCAATAAATGCATCCTTATCGAACTTGGTCGAATCAATCTTCAAAATCACGCGAAGAGAGATACATTTCAGCCGTTTCATTACAGACGCCATAACGATATAATCCTGTAAGTCTTCCTAAGACTAACAGAATAGTATCCGAAAGTTAAGGTTTCGGACAACCGCTGAAAGCAATTCCTTGAATCCTGAAACAAAAGAAGGCCTCAGCGATTGCCGAGGCCTTCTTTTACAGCAATGAGTTACCGCCACGTCACCAAAACGGCGCCACCCCTCACGAGCAAGGAGGGGAGTAAGAAGATTAAATTCCCATGCCCATGCCGCCGGGCATTCCGCCCATGTGGTCGCCGCCCTTGTCGTCAGGGGCGTCGGCGATTATTCAACCCTGCACGCTCGTTTATGCTCGCGTTTCCGCCATTCACCCCATCGCCTTCATTCGTTCTTCCGGGCATCCACATACAAGAAAGGCCCGCCAGCCCGGGCTTTCAGGCTCCCAACCGAAACGTCGAGAGTTAACATCTGAATATCGTCCCCGATTTTGCGTTACCGGGAACGCAGGCCCGGTCCAGATTTCATAAAGGCCAACTCTCAGCAATTTTTGGCACCGTAATTTTGTCGCGCTATCGTTCAATAATAATTAATTTCACGGGTAATAACTTTGGTCGATTCAAAATATGTTTCTCCAAATTTGATGACCTGTTCGAGTTCTGTTCGCTTAATCCAGTTCTTCTTGGCGTCGAACTCATATTGATACTTGGTAACATTAGAATTAGAAATGCCATATTCCCAGCGAAGTTCTAGATTGGTGACCGCGTCCCGTAATCTGTATTCGTTTGTGCAGAAATTGGATTTAGCAACACAGACAGTTGTTTCCTTCAGAAAGCCCCGTTCTTTTGTTGTCGTCGTTTTCTTTTGCATAACAAATTTGGAGTTGTCGAGTTTTTCAGGTCGCCATTCTTCAATAATTTTGTCGCCCTTATTTTCATACTCAATTGTTCGTAATTGAAGCTCACCCGTCTTATCAAATTCATCATTGACGGTTCTGCCCGCTGAATCTAAGCGTTGTACTCGCTTCCAACGTATTTTGCCATCCGGATCAAACTGTGATTTGGATCCGTTGCCATAAATGGTGACGAACTTATTTGATAGTTCGAATTGTGCGCAGGAGGTACATTTATAATAATTCTCGATCACGAGTGACCGGCTATCGTTATCATAAAACCGCAATTGTCTCGTTTTGATAGGAAATTCCATAGAGTTCATTTGCTGAATCCACATCAGTGCAAGGGTCGAGTACGGGTCGCGATCAGAGTATATTGTTTTATCGCGGAAATCGACGTAGCCTGCAGGAGTATATCTGACTGTCTCAGTAGAGACGGGTTCACCATTTTCCCATTTTTCAAATTTTTCTTGGGGAATATAAACAGTTTCCTGGACCAACTCCACTTTTCCAAAAAGATTTTCGCGTTCAACATCAGGCGTTCCGAATCGACCTGTTTGAGTTATATCTCGGCTTTTCGAGGGCGGAGCAGATTGTTTGGGGAATCCATTGATGGCTTTAGGAACTTGAGAGCCCAAATCTCGGTTGCCTGGACGGAGTATCACGAGTGGAGTTTGATTCAATAACAAACTACGCAAATACGCTACAGGAATCGAAAAATTAAGAGCCTGGCCAGCTTCAATTGAGCCAACAGCTATGCCCACAACTTCACCCAGATCATTGAGGATTGGACCGCCGCTGCTTCCTTCTGAAATTGGAGCGGTGACCTGAATTAGCGTCTTGCTAGGAGTCTTTCGAATGCTACTGACAATTCCTTGCGAAAAGGTACCTTCGAGCCCTTCGGGATTTCCGACAGCGTATACTTGGTCGCCAATGACCGTGGAACCATCGGCTCCGAGCTTTAGTGCTTTGCCGACCACGTTCCCAATTTTTAGTAAGGCAAGATCGTTCTTTTCATCAAGTCCAACCGTTCCCAATACTCTATACGAACCTTCTCGGCCGTAGATTTTTATCGAACCACGAGTAGTACCGCTAATTACATGAAAATTGGTGGCGACGATATCGTCAGCGACAAAGAACCCACTTCCCAGTTTGGTCACATCCGTCCCGGTACCCGTCATCACAATCGTGACAGTAGATGGAAGGGACCGTTGGGCGATTTGTCGCGCCGAAAATTTTCCTTCCTGTGCAGATGTCCTTACGATCAAGCTACCAATTACAATCGTAAGATAAAAAATGTCTATTGATTTAAGTCTAAAACTGAATTTCATAATAGGGGAAATGAACATTTTTATGCAGATACCTTCTAATCATAAGGTCGCCGGGGGGGGGGAGGCCCCCCTCTTTTCAATTGCTTTGTAGAATCGCGGGCCTGACACCAATTAACTACATTTTCTCAGTCGAAGTCGGAGAATATTCCTTCTGGGACATCCGCATCAGGTTTTGAAGATATCCAGATGTCTTTCTTGTCGCCATCGCTCCAACCAATGAGTGCTGATACCGATTCTTTTCCTTCGAAAAAAACAAGATTCTGAGGTCGATAGGTGTGAGACGAAGCAAACTCTAGCATGTAAGGCAAGCTTCCCGCAAGTAAAAAGACAAAATCAAGCCCTGCAAGGGAAGCAGTTATTCCCGTTACCGTCGAGCCTTCCGTCGTCAGGTTAAAAGCCGCATGCTTACCGATGCTAAATCTGTATTTGTCGGAATCGATTTCATGAAAGGGCATATATAAACCATAAGGTCTAGGTAATGGTGAATTAAAGGCAGCTGCAATATTATTTGGCAATGAGAATGTCTTTGGATTGACGCTTAATCTCGAGAAGTAAAGATTCAGCAATGTCTTCAGGAACCATCTTTCTAAGTCAAAGCCCGCAAACAAATATGCGCGGATGGGCCTCTCGAATTGTGCCTCCAGGGTTTTCGGAAGCTGCTGAACAACGCGAACAAATCGACCAATCTCTCTATCAACGACGCCAAAGGCGGAATTGTGGCGTCGACACATTCTCTTGGTCTTCAGTGCGTCGCTGTTAAGTGGCAGTTCTTTTACAAAATTCGCGGTCTGGAGCCGAATTCGATCTTCCGTCAGCTCCTTGAGAACCGCCTTTGAGATGATGTGCTCACGCGAGATTCCCGCGCCACAGTTATTAGTGTAGGCAAAGTGACACTTACGGATCTGCTCGCCAGTTCCAGGCAACGGCGGATTGTAATCCTTCCATATAAGTTGGATATCCCCGTTGGAGTTCAGATGGCAATCGCCGAACAACTTTCCGCTTTCACAACCACACGGCGATTCAGGAGGAACGATTAGCCAATAAGTCATAAGCTGAAAAAGGCTTCACCCGTTGCCGAGCGATGCCTTTGTAAACTAACTATACTCGGGATGTTACAGTCCCATCCTCATGCCGCCCACGATAGCAATGGAAAATGGAAAACGGAGAATGAAAACTGAGAATACTAAGCATCGATAAGTATTTTCGGATTTTTTCGAGCTATTAACAAGAGCTTTAGGCTGGCACCGGTTGGTTTGCCATGGCCTTGTTCCCAGTCTTCTCTTCGATCCCGGAGGGATCGCACGTTTATAGAACATCGATCACCGCCCAATACCGTTCGACCCCGGCCGGGGTCGTATGTTCTCTTTGTCCTGCATTGCAGCCTATAAACATTCGACGCCGCCGGCGTCGGTTCTTGTCGCCACAGTTGACACCGATGATATAATAAGTGTTACAGAATATGATCTTTGACAACCGAGTGCCGAAAAGCAAAAAGCTGGCGATGTGAAAGGCCCATTTCCGGTTTTTGGGCGGGTTCCGTCCGCGACATGTGGGAACTTGTTGGGACAACGGGACAGAAATTCGCAAATGCTCTAACCACAGATATAACAACAGTTAGCGTATTTGGGCGGTAGGAAAGATTCCCACTATTTCCGACTAAGTAGGAAATATTATGAATCTTTAATAAGACGACTTCGACGGAATGTCTTGTCAGAACCGCCTCCGTCAGGGGGCGGCATCCGGGGCGGGGATCAGTACAATGCGGTTTGGAATTCAAACGTGCATATCTAACCCCGCAATTTGTGATGAACGCTGTACCAAACTCCGACGCCAAAGCCGCCCGCGGTCTCTGCGTGAAACCGAGTTTTACCGCAAAGTACGCAAAGGTCAACGCAAAGGGGGGCAAAGTGAAAAAGGGGAAGAGTGAAAAAGGTGAAGAGTGAAAAAGTGAAAATTAATGAACGCTCCACAACCACCGGCCACTGACCACCGGCCACTGACCACTGCCGCCCGACCACCGCCCGCAGTCTTCCAAAATTTCCTTGACGCATGCGTGCCGTCTATGCGACAAGATTCTGTATACGCAACGAGCAACGAAGGCTTGCCCTCAGATGTTTGAAAACCGGGATCCTAAATGGGACAAGCGCGGGAAAGTGAAAAGTAAAAAAGGGGAAGAGTGAAAAAGTGAAAAGCCGGATCGAATCTCGGAGGGCTCTGCGAAAAACTCTCCGGCCTCTGCGTGGAGCCTGTTCTTTAACGCAAAGGGGGAAAAGTAAAAGGTAAAAAAGGGGAAGAATGAAAAAGTGAAAACGGACCCACAGACGACGACCCACGACCCACGAACGACGAACCACGATTCACGGTTCACGATTAACGATCCACGTCCTGTATTTACAACATTTACACCAAAAGTATCTCATTTCCGCGTTCTCGCGCGAGCAAATGGGACAAAATCGGGGTTAAGCGGCGTGGACTCAATGGTTTACCCTGTCCCATTTTGGCGAAAAAGTGGGACAGTGGTGGGACAAGGGATTGCGGATTTCGGATTGCGGATTGCGGATTGGGGACAGCGAGACACGGCGGCGAGGTTCTTTTTTGCTTTCAGGGTGGTCGTGTGGTTCAATTGAGATGTTGAAAATTCCAATCCAGTAGTGCGATCCTGACAGGCACTCGGGCGGCGGGCGTGGCCGTCTATTACATAAATCTCACGCACAAACACTGATGCCGCGGAGAAAGTTTCGTCACACACAGCGTTTTGAGTCTTCGGGTGACAGCACCTTTCAGGAATATCTCCTCAATCAACCGACCCAACAAACAACGCGTTCCGAGTTGCTGCGGCTGATTCGCGGGGGCGAAGACACGTATCTCGAACTCAAGGTCAAGCTGTCGAACAGCGAACGCATCGCCCAGGGCATCGTCGCCCTCGCCAATACCGACGGCGGCACGATCATCTTCGGCGTCAACGACCAACTGAGGATCGAGGGCGTCTCGAACCCGGAATGGGTCCAGACCGAGCTGACCCGCATCTGCCGCGAAGAGATCGTGCCGCCGCTCGTGCCGATGATCGACACGCTGGCGTTCGACAGCGGCAAACGCATCGTCGCCCTCGACATCGACGGCAAACGCCGGCCGTATCGCACGCGCGACGGGCGATTTTACCTGCGGTTTGGGGCTGAGAAAAGGGAAGTGTCGCGTGACGAACTATCCGGATGGCTCGACGAACTGCGGCCGCTCGGGTTTGAGAATATTCCTCTGCAAACCGTGACCGAGGACGATTTTGATGACGCTCTGCTGTGGTCATTCGCGAGCGGCTTTGACGACAACGCCCCGAACGCCAACCTTTATCAAACGAGCGACTTTCTGCGAAAAGATCTACTGCTGGCGGTCGGGAATGCCGACGAGTTCTTCCCGACGGTCGCCGCCGTTTTATTGTTTGGCAAGGACGAACGCGTGCCCGAGCTGCTGCCGCGTTCGAACGTGACGGTCGCCAGATTTTCAGGCGACAACGGCTCGGCCCAGCTGATCGAGGCGGTCGAGCTGAAGGGCAACATGCACACGCAGTTCGAGGGCATCGTCGAATTTATCAAACGCTACGCCGATCTCGGCAAGGAGCGGCCGAAACGCAAACTCGAACTGGTGACGGAGACGGTCGTGAAACCGCGTTCGCATTATCATTATTATTCGATCGCCGAGGCCGTGATCAATGCGCTTATCCATCGCGACCTAGCGTTGCGTGAGATCCGGACGCGGATCAATATCTACGACAGCTCGATCGAATTCATCAATCCGCGTCGGACCAACGGGTTTTCACCGCCGGCGTCGCGGGCGATACGCTATGGCATCACTCAGCGCTTAAATCCGCAGATCGCGGCTATATTTACGCGACGGGAGTACGGCGTCAACGCTCCACACGGCGGGTTGCCGATGATACTGCGGCAGTCGAACCGTTTCTCCGGCCGCAAGCCCGAGATCTATCTGGCGAACGATGAATTTAAGCTGAAGATCTTTGGCTCATGACCCTTTTTGCTGACGATTCGAACGAGACCGGGAGCGAGCCGGCCGCAAAGCCGCTCTCGCGTTGGATCGCGGGCGGGCTGTCTCTGCTGACGGCGATCGTCTATTTCTTTTCGAACCCCAATCCGCGAAGCTACTACGATTACACATTCCGCGTCGCCGAGAATTTCCTGCGAGGTTCGATCGGCTTTAGCGAAGCCCGTCCGCCCTGGCTGAACGAGTTTGTGCCGTTCGAGGGTTATTGGTACTCGGTTTTCCCGCTCGGTTCGGTGCTCACGATGATCCCGGTCGCTGCGCTTCGAGCGTCGAAACTCATTTCCGAACACCCCGGTGAATGGATCGCTGCCCTGCAGGCCGCGGCGGTTTGTTGGTACTTGTTCAAGATCGCGTCGCATTACGACGCGACACGAATGCGAAAGGTGCTGATGGCGATGGGCATCTTGTTCGGAACCTTCATGTGGACCAACCTGACGCTCGCCGGTGCGTGGCAATTGGCACTCGGTTTTGCGATGGTAGGGCAGCTCGGGGCGATCTACTACACGGTTTACAAGCGCCGCCCGCTGCTCGCCGGCATCTTCTTCGCACTCGCCGTCGGCAACCGCACGGAAAATCTGTTGACGGCTCCGATATTCATGTACCTTCTTGCTCGAAGCGAGACAGAACCCGCTGCGTCTAAGCCGCTCGCTGACGCAGGCGGTTCTGACAAGATCCGGAGCCTTGCGATGTTCTGCTCGGTTCCATTCGTGCTCGGGGTGGCGACGCTGGTCTATAACTACCTTCGCTTTCACTCATTCGTCGATTTTGGATACGCGCGCATTCCCGGTGTCTTAGAAGAGCCGTGGTATCACGATGGAATTTTCTCGACACACTATATCCCCGACCAGGCGTATGAGATGCTGATAAAGGCATGGGAATGGCGCGACACATTTCCGTATATAGTGCCCGACGGATTCAGCAGTTCTGTTCTGGTTAGCAGTCCGTTCCTGATATTTCTGACGCGGCTCGGGTCGCGTGATCGTGTGCTGAAATATGCGTCGTGGGCGGCGGTCGCGGTACTGACTTTTTTGCTCTGGATACACGGCAATTCGGGCGGCTGGCAGTTTGGCTATCGATACGCGATGATCCTTTTGCCGTGGGCGTTCGTGATATTGCTGGAGAATTCGCCGAGACGCATTTCGCCCGTCGAATGGACGCTCTATACGGTCTCATTCGTCGTGAATATCTACGCGACATGGTTATTTCACTGGACTGAATTTGTCGAAACGTTCTGAAAGTTGCGAGAAAATCACCATGATAATCTGTAAATCGGTGCAAATATGTTGATCGACCTCTCACCGCTGCGGGCCTCACGCGATTATCGCCTGTTGTTTATCGGGCAATTGGTGTCGTTTTTCGGTTCGATGATGACATTCATCGTCGTGCCGTGGCAGATGTTTCAGATCACGCAATCGAGTGCGATGGTCGGCTATATCGCTCTGGCCGAATTCGTACCGATGGTGTGCCTCGCGTTTGTTGGCGGTGCCCTCGCGGATTTCATCGATAAACGAAAGCTGTTGCGGTTCACCGAGGTCGGGCAAACTCTGGTGACGGCGATATTGCTGCTCAATTCGCTGCTGCCCGAACCAAGGATTTGGGTTCTTTTCGTCGCGGTCGCGTTGCACGCGGGTCTCGCTGCACTTCAGCGGCCGGCATTCGAATCTTTCATTCAAAAAGTCATTCCCGCCGAGATGATGTCCGCCGTGATGGCTCTAAATTCGGTGCGATTCAGCGTCGGCATGATCGTCGGGCCCGCCGTCGCCGGCGTGATCGCGACGCAACTCAGCCCGTCAGTGGCATACACCATCGATCTTGTCACTTTCACTGGGTCATTGATCGCTGTGTTTATGCTTCAGTTCGTGCCGCCGCCCGAGAATGCAGAAAGGCCGAGCTTTGCTGCGATCAAAAAAGCGTGGAAATACGCGTTTAGCCGACAGGAACTGGTCGGTACGTACTTTATCGACATCGCCGCGATGTTCTTCGCGTTTCCCCAGGCACTGTATCCGGCACTCGCGGTCGTGTACGGCGACAAGTATGTCGGTTTTTTTCCCGCGGCGATCGCGGTCGGAGCTCTGACCGCGAGTTTGACAAGCGGCTGGACCAAGAATGTTCATCGACATGGCCTGATGGTGACCGTCGCCGCCGTGTTGTGGGGCGTCGCGATCCTTTTCTTCGGGCTTGTTGACACGCTGGTCCCGGCGTTGCTGATGTTGGGCCTTGCAGGGTTTTTCGATATGATCTCGGGCATCTTTCGCGGGGCGATCTGGAATCAGACGATCCCGAACTTTCTCCGCGGCCGCCTCGCCAGTATCGAAATGATGAGTTACCTTACGGGGCCGATGCTCGGCAGTGCTAAAATGGGTATCGTCGCCGAGCGTTTTGGCCTAAAGGCGGCACTCATCAGCGGCGGAGCACTCTGCATCGTTTCCGTTGCCGGAGCTGCGCTGCTGCTGCCGAAGTTCGCGACCTACGATGGCCGCGAGGGCATCAAGCAACGCGAGATCGAGGAAGCCGAACGCAGCGAAATGTCGCGAATATCGGAAGCAGAATTTTAACTTATGGCAATTCTACGAAAAAGACAGATAGAGAATTTGGAGCAAATGAGCGGTGAGCAGCTTGAGGCTTTTCTTGAGCTGATGCCTGCACGGCAAGAATCGGTGAGCGAGATGCTCGATTACGTCGAGGACGAACTTTACGACTCCGAGTGCGACCACAGCCTGCGTCTGTCGATGCGGTTCATGATGGAAAACGGCCTCAATTTCCCAAAGTTAACCAACTGGCTCAACGAAAACGGTGGCTACTGCGACTGCAAAGTAATGGAACAGATCGCACCGCTGTGGCGCAATAAGTTTGGGGACGATTAGCGGCTATCGCTTAACCTTCAGCATTTCGGCAAGGTATTTCCCGGTAAATGAACCTTTCACCTTCGCTATGTCCTCGGGCGAGCCGGTGGCAATCACTTCGCCGCCGCCGATTCCGCCTTCGGGGCCGAGATCGATCACCCAATCCGCAGTTTTGATGACGTCCATGTTGTGCTCGATCACAAGCAGACTGCTGCCGTTGTCAAGCAGTGCTCGAAACGCGGAAAGCAGTTTGTTGATGTCCTCAAAATGCAGTCCGGTCGTTGGTTCGTCAAAGATGAAGAGCGTCTCCGATTTGGTCTTTTGTGCAAGATGCGATGCGAGCTTTACACGCTGAGCCTCGCCGCCGGAGAGCGTCGTCGCGGACTGGCCGAGTCTGAGATAGCCGAGGCCAACCGCATCCAAAACCTTGAGCTTTGACGTAAGTTTTGTGACATCCTTAAAGAACGATAGTGCCTCGCGGATCGTAAGTTGCAGCACCTCGTGGATATTCTTACCTTTGTAACGCACGTCGAGTATCTCTTGCCTGAACCGCATGCCGCGGCAATCTTCGCAGGTCAGTTCGACGTCGGCGAGAAACTGCATCTCGATCGTGACCGTCCCGCTGCCCTGACAGATCTCGCATCGTCCGCCCGGAACATTGAACGAAAAATGAGATGCGTTGTAGCCCTTCGCCTTGGCCGTATTGGTCGATGCGAATACTTCGCGGATCGCGTCATACGCCTTGATGTATGTGACGGGATTTGACCGAGGCGTCCGTCCGATCGGCGACTGATCGACCAGGATGATGTCGTCGATCAGATCCGCGCCTTTGAGCGCCTTGACGAATCCTACGTGGCTATTCCATTCGCCGCGTTTCTTTTTCAGCCCCGCATATAGAATATCGTGAACCAATGTAGATTTTCCGGACCCGGAAACGCCGGTCACACACACGAGCATGTCGAGCGGAATGTCGACCGTGACGTCCTTTAAGTTGTGTTCGCGGGCGCCGTGTATCTCGATCTTTCGTTTCGTTACAGGCCGACGCTTTTGCGGCACCTTGATCTCGGCGTCGCCACGCAGATATCTGGCGGTAAGCGAGGTCTCACTCTTTAGCAACATATTGAAATCGCCTTCGAAAACCAGTTCGCCGCCAAACTCGCCGGCAAAAACGCCGATATCCACGATGTGGTCGGCGGCCCGCATTGTTTCTTCGTCATGCTCGACCACGATGACCGTATTGCCGATGTCGCGGAGGTTCTCGAGGATCTTGATCAGTCGCGAATTGTCACGCGGATGGAGCCCGATGCTTGGCTCATCGAGAACATAAAGCGTTCCCACAAGAAGCGAGCCGAGATTGGTTGCAAGCTGGATACGCTGAGCTTCGCCGCCAGACAACGATGCAGCAAGCCGGCCGAGCGTCAGGTAATCGAGCCCGACTTCGACAAGGAACTTCAAACGGCGGCGTATCTCAAGCAAGAGCTTTTCGGCGATCTTTGCCCGTTCGGTGTCGAGCTCGAGCGTTTCAAAGAACTGATACGCGTCGCTGATCGACATTTCGACGATCTCGGGCAGAGAACGCATCCCGATCTTGACGTCCCGTGCCTCCTGCCGCAGACGCTGGCCGTCACAATCGGGGCAGCGCGTATAACCACGGTACTTTGCAAGAAAAACGCGAACGTGGAGCTTATATTTCTTGGTCTCGAGCCACTGAAAAAAGCCCTTGATGCCACGCCAGCCTTCGTCACCGTAGATGATGCAGTTTTGCTGGAAGTCAGGCAGATCAGAATACGGCACCTTCATGTCGATGTTTGCCGAAGCGGCATACTTGACGAGTTCCTTTTGAGCCCAGGCATGGGTCGGGCGAGTGAACGGTTCGATCGCTCCGCCTGCCAGCGAAATCAGAGGGTTTGGTATCACCAGTCCATAATCGATGCCGATCGTGTTGCCAAATCCCTGACACGTCGGACATGCCCCAAACGGGGAATTAAAGCTGAAAAGGTGCGGTTCGGGTTCCTCGTATCGGGTTCCGTCGTATTTGCATACAAACCGGTCCGAGTATTTGAGCTGTTTGCCGTCGGTAGTTTCGACAACGGCGGCGTGGCCTTCGCGAAAACAGATCTCGAGCGAATCGACAAGCCGCTGCCGAATATCCGCATCTGATTTCAGGCGGTCGATCAGGACGTATGTTCCGTCAAAGTCCGGGAAGTTATAATCTTCCGGCTTTTGCAGCTCGATCATCTCGCCATCGCGGAAAAGTCGCGAAAAGCCTTGCTGGAGAAGCGAAATAAGGAACGCGGCTGTACTCAGATCTTTGGACGTGGCCTTAGTTTTGGCTTTCCTAGCGGTCTTTACGATCTCGCGTGAGACCTCTTCCTGGATCGGGAACAGAAGATAAAATCGCGTTCCGGCTTCGAGCTTTTCGAGGATCTCATCTGCCGCGGATTCGGGTGAGTCTTTTTTTACCTCGCGGCCGCATTTGTGGCAGATCGTCTGACCGGCTCGAGAATACAAAAGCCGGAGATAATCAAATATCTCGGTCTGCGTGGCGACGGTAGAGCGCGGATTCTTGGTCGAGTTCTTTTGCCGGATAGCGATCGCGGGCGAGATGCCGGTGATCTCATCGACATCAGGCTTATCCATCCGCTCTAAAAACTGACGAGCGTACGCTGACAGCGATTCGACATAGCGGCGTTGTCCCTCGGCATACAGCGTGTCAAAAGCGAGCGAGGACTTGCCCGAACCGGAAACACCGGTAATGACCGTCAGTTTATTGACTGGCAGCGAAACCGAAATGTTCTTAAGATTGTGTACTCGGGCTCCGCGAACCTCGATCTGTTCTTCAGTTTTCAGCTTGGCAGCCTGCATAGATGAGATTCCCAGCATTAGGGCAAAAGTACATTTTACCAAATCCTCTTTAGGCGGACAAAAAGGTGCGGTTCAAAACCTCAGTAGTTAGGGGATCCGACCATCGGATCGTTGGCAAAGACAGCTAGAAGGTCTCCTTTGATCGGTTCGGGAATCCCATCATGCGAGTCCACATAAAAGAACGTTGAAGCCGGAGGTTCGATTCGGTGTAACACGAACTTGTTCCCTTCGGACTCCGCAAGGATCAAAAAATCAGCGTCAGCGAGAGTAACGCTGTAAACCGTCGCGGCGTTATGAAACCTCCAGTCACCAGTATTTAACGCTTGATCTCGCTCCAAGAACTCCTGCCATGCGTCAGGAATCGGTTGAGAATCGTAGGCAGACTCACACGTGATCGGGTCAGAAAGCAAGCGGACAGTCGCCGCCGAATCCCAATCTGCGAAACCAATGGTCGTGGGGTTCGGCGTCACTACGAATTCGAAAATATGTCCGCCGATACTTATGAGTTTTGCCTTGTAGAGTCGTCCATCGACAATAAATCTAACCTCCGCGAGTTCGAACTCATCGATGCGAGGGAACGCCGGAACTCCGCTCCAGTCCACCTTGCCTGCTAGCTTCCGATAAAAGTAGATTTCGTTGTCGAACCGACGGGTGTGGGTGATGCCGGCGACCTGAGCATCAAAGATGGTCTGAGCCGACGGCGGCAAAACCTCTCGCACCGCGGTAAGGAGCCGCTCTTCGAGCGGGGAAAATCGTCGCCATATCAGCATGAGCTTTTGCGCGATGTTCATCGGATATTTCTCTTTCTTAGGCCAAGACCTTCGGATTCGTTACCAGCGACTGTCGTACGAGCTGAAATTGGAGTGCCAGTCGTCCGGGTACTCGGCGATCAGTACCGGTATTGGGCCGTTAAGGCTGATTTCCGACGTTAGTGCGCGGCGGATCCGATAGGTGCGGCCCGACGGTGAACAGACGGTCAGGACGACTTTTTCATCCGCGTGCTTCGACACGCAAGCGTGTCGCCAGTCGGTCTTAGACCGAACGAGCAGGCGTGAGCCGACGAGCAGCGAATCGAGAGTTATTTGAGTTTCGGCAAATTCCACGATTTTCGGTTCTTTTCGTAAACGTCTTTGGGTAACTGAACAAGATACGGGTTCTTGGCGGCCGTGACCCAACCTAGTATGCGTTCGAGGTCGCGGCGTTCCATCGCGGTGCACCCTGAGGTCGCCGAAGCGGCGTCTTTCCAAATGTGAAGAAAAATGCACGACCCTCGGCCTCTTTCGACCGGATAACTGTTGTAAGCGACAAAAATGCCGAGGTCGTATTCCTTGCCGATCGCCAGCATCTTTTCGGACGATTTCCAGTCGAAATTGCCCACCTGCATGCGGTTGACAATGCGGTTGTAGAATGATGACTTAACGTCATCGACACACTCGGTATATTCTTCGAGCTTGGTGTACGGAAGATCGAGGGCGTTCGGCTTTGAACCGCTGCCGAATGACGCGGTCAGCGGAAATCTGCCCGCAGGAGCGTTTCCGTCACCTTCCTTTTTTATCTTTGCATCCTTCTGGCCGGAAGCTTGCAATTCGTCCCAGGCGAGTCCGCTGCGGCCGACCACGATGGGGAATGCATCACCATTGGCAACCCATTTTGATCCTGCGTTCTTGCGTTCAAATAGGCGAGCGACGCCCTGCGTGGCGTTCCAGTCATTTGTGGTAACAACGATCGTCTGGAGCGAGCGTTCAAACGGCACTCTGACCGCAGCCGGAATCGGTGTTTTGACCTGTGCGGATACCCCAGCGATCAAGATCAGCAGCAGGCCAAATGGGACGATGAGCTTCATGTTAGTTTAATCCTCAAAAACTGTGTTGGCGGAGTCTCGCCCACTGGCTACAGAGAAAACACGCAATCCGAGTGAGATCATAACGACCGAAATGATGACCCAGATCAGCACCCAGAAAATGCCCGGTATACCGGTCGCGTTTGCCATGTTGGTCGCGTCATTTGAGATATCGGAACCGACAAGCGGGGCGTTGATAAAGAAAAGAGTCTTCAGATCAGAGAGCGAATTGAGCAAACATTGGATCGCAAGAAAGGCGACAGCGAAATTTGCCACCCTCAGGCTCGAGTATTTGCCAAGTGCAAGTAAACCCGCCGAAAGGAACACGCCGGCAACGACGGTGAACAGGATGCTCGAGAACGCGACGTTTAGGGAGAGAAAGTTAAACATCGGGCTCAGGATGCCGAATACAAGGGTCATCAGGCCGACAAAAATGCCTGACGCAGCAAGGATCTTATGCGGCGAAACAGAACGCCGAATCAGGAGCAGCATTATCACCCCGAACACGGTGGTGCCGAGATATCCAGCGCTCGACGTTAGCATCGCTCCAAACCAGCCGGATGGCGCCGAATAAACCGCACCACTGCCGTCTGCGGCGATCGTGAGGCTGTGAACAGTGCCGCCGGTCAGGACCGCCATAAGGGCGTGGCTGCCCTCATGGATAAATGTCACAAACAGCCTGATCGGGTAGACCAGATAATCGGCGTAGGGTATGAACCACAGACCGATCGTGATCAAGGTCGCGATGATCAGCAGTGTTACTTGCGGTTTGGCGTCTTCGGCTAACTTGTATCCCATATCTCGAAAAAAACTCCTTTGCAAAGCTACAAGTGAATACGACCATTGTAGGCTAAAGTTCGTGATTTGTCCCCGACAAATACTTCGGCGGGAACGGCATTTCAGATCTCTCTCGCGTAATCAGCCCGGCCGCCGCTCTTTGACTCCAATCGAACATCGGTGATCTCAATGTCCTTCTGAACGGCCTTACACATGTCGTAAATCGTCAGCGCGGCGACCGACACGGCCGTCAGAGCCTCCATCTCAACGCCGGTCTGCGATATTGTGATGACCTCGGCTTCGAGATAGATGCCAAAATCACGAAATTCGGCAATGACGTTTACCTTCGACAAATTTATCTGGTGACACAACGGGATCAACTCGTAAGTGCGTTTCGCCGCCATTATTCCCGCAATACGTGCGATCTCGAGCGGGTTGCCCTTGGGGGCATTTTGAGTTTGCAGGACTCGCAGAGTCTCTTGAGAAAGAAGGACGCGGCCGCTTGCGACGGCGCGGCGGGCTGTCGTGTTCTTCGCCGAGACATCGACCATTTTTATCTTGCCGGTTTCGTCGAAATGGGATAGTTCGCTCATATTTTTCTCGCTTCGAATATAAGTGTGTTGCCGCCGAGTATCACTTCGTCCGAATTAAGCTCGTTGGTCCAACGTTCGGCACGTTTCTTTTTGGATGAGAATAGGGCAATCATTCTGATAAACGCGACGATCGGCCAAAATGCCCACGAATTGTCCTTTTTCTTATCGCGATGAGTGCCGGTGATCTCAAAATCGAATTTCTCAAGCAAAAAACGCACTTCGGAATATCCGATCGGGTTGACGTGAAGGGCGATCTCTTCCATGCCGGGGAATTCGCGGCTTATCCCGTCCAACACAGGTTTCGATAGCGGTTTGAAATGCGAGGTGTAGCCGTTAAAAAGCCACTTAAGACGCTCCTCGATGTTCATAATGTTCGGAACCGAAACGATAAGATGGCCACCGGGCTTTAGCATACGCGAAAACTCGGCGATCGCGTTGGTCGGGTTGGCGATATGCTCCAGTCCCTCGACGCAAACGATAGCGTCAAACTCGGCGTCGCTGTAGGGAAGTCGCGAGTCCATATTTCCCGAACGGATCTCGACTCCGTCGAGCCGAAAGATATCGGGGTAGAGGTCACAGCACGCAACGTCGTAGCCAATTCGTTTGAGGCGTTGAGCGAGAGCTCCCTCGCCGGCCGGGATGTCTAACAAACGCCCGTTCGGTGTTTTGCTGAGGATTCGTTCCACGGTCTCGTGGATCGCCTCGTGTGCCAATGCTGACGGTTCGGTCATAAACGTCTTGTTAAAGAAACAGTATAGCGGCCGCATCGCCTCTTTCTAAACGTTGCCCTGCATCGATTCGGATAAGGGCTTCGGCACGGGCAAATCCGATAAAATCCGACGATCCCTGCCAGCGTAACGGCGTCACGATCAAGCGACCCGACCGGTCCGTGTCGAGAGTAGCCGGCAAGTAAGTGTCACGCCCCTTTGCAGCTTTCGCCGCGTCGGACAGCACCGCGTGTCCAGCCCGCGATTGGCGGTTTGACGCACCTGACAACGACATTATCGCCGGCCGTACGAACAGCTCAAAAGTAACGGCCGCCGAGACGGGATTGCCGGGCAATCCAAAAATAAGTTTGTCGCAAAGCGTCGCAAATACAGCCGGTTTGCCGGGTTTCAGGCTTACCTTTTCAAACTTGATGTCTGCCCCAAGCTGTAGCAATGCCGGTTTCGTCAGGTCGTACTTTCCGACTGAAACGCCGCCGGTAATTATCAAGATGTCACACTTGGTCAGACCATCGGCAATCGAGGCGGTAAGCTCATCGATATCGTCTTCGGCAAGCGGTAACGAGCGTGCAATCGCGCCGCAACGAGCAGCCAATGCCTCAAGCATTGGGGCATTAGAGTTGCGGATCTGGTCGAGCCCGGGCTTTTGATCGACGGGGACGATCTCGCTGCCGGTCGCGAGAATGCCGACACGCGGGCTTTTTGCGACCGTGACCGAGGCGTAACCGAATGCCGCGAGCACCGCGATCATTTGCGGTGTGATCAGTTCGCCCGATGAGAATATCGTCTCGCCGGATTTCACTTCGGCACCGCGTCGGACGATGTTGGCTCCGACTTTTACCGGTTCGAGCATACGTATCTGTCCGTCGGGAAGTCCGGATTGCTCGGTCAACTCGACCTTTTGCACGGCATTGGCTCCGGCGGGAACCGGTGCTCCGGTCATGATCCGTACCGCCTGGTCACTGCTCAGTTCAAAATGCCAACCGTGGCCGGCGGCAGATTCGCCAACGATCGGGAGAGTTACCGGAGCGTTCTCGATATCAGCGGCGATCACCGCAAACCCGTCCATCTGCGAGCGGTCGAACGGCGGCAGGTCGGTGTCGGCGATAATGTCTTGGGCGAGAACGCTCCCGACCGCGTCAGCGAGACCGACCGACTCCGACGGCAAGCGGCCCACTTCGCTTAAAACAATATCGATCGCCACTTGTACCGGGATCATAAGGATTAGTTACCAAGATCTATTTGATCAAGTAAAATTCGGTCTGACGCGGGCGGATGAACCTAAAGCCAGTCGGTGTCATGACCGCGTCATCCTCTGCCATTATCGTAATCTTCTGTCCGCCCCATTCTGGAACGGCTGTCGATGTATTTAGTTCGATCGATGTGTAGGATCCGAGTCTGAGGCGATCCTCGTCACCGCCGATGCCGCGGCGAAAGTCGATAGACGCGCCCAGTCCGTGTCCGTGTGCTCCGATCGGGTGCGAATAGATCATCGCTTCAATGCCTTGTTTCTTACATTCGACCATCGTCTTGTCATAAACTTCTGAGCCCGTCATGCCTGAGCGTGCAAAACTGAACAATATGTCCTGCAAGCGGTTTGTGTTGAGCATTGCAGCTTTCAATCCGGCCGGCACGTTACGTTCGCCTGCCTTGAGAATGTAGCCATGTTTTTGCCAATCCGTGCTGAGGCCCATGTAGATCAGGCCAAAATCCACGTGAATTACATCCCCGCGTTCAAGGATCAACGCTTCGTCAGCCGTGCTCAGAAATTGTTGCGAAGTGCCTGTTGACTTAGCCTGCCTCTGAACACGCATATCGGGCTGAAACCATATACCAAGCCCGAGTTTGTTTACCTGCTGCATCATCCACCAGCGGACGTCACCGACGGTCGTTTTACCCGGCTTGATCACCTGGTTTGAAAAAGCGCGCCGCGTGATGACGTCGGTCGCGAGCACGGCCTTTTCGTAATGTGCGAGTTCGTCGGGCACACGCGTATCGAAATACTCAGTCAACAGCTTCGCGGCGGATACGAACTTCTTTTCATTTTCGGCACCAAGAGCCTCGGCGAGAAACTTGTAGCCGTCATAGGTCAACCCGCTCTGCTGTCCACGATTGCCGAGATAATTCAGTGCGATCGTCTTTGGAGCACGTTCATCGACTATCTTCTTAAGTGCCGCCGCCATTTCGTTTCGGGGCGGATTGAGTACCGTGTAATGATTCTTCAAACGCTCCTCAAGGTACCGCACGATCGCGATTCGTTCGATCCGTTCGCCGCGGTCGATAAACAGGAATACGTCGCGACGGCCTACAATCGGGATCGGTGGGACGATGTGCTCGGTCACCGGATCGCTATGAAACTCTTCGTTGACGACGATCCAGATATCGATACCATTTCTCTTCATCATCGGCAGCAGCAGCGTGCCGAGCCGCTCTTTTAGCCAGCCCTCTCGGACATTCATCTGTTCGAGCTGAGTTAGCAAGACCGGCATTGCCGGGATCGGTTCGCCGGAGCGGTTCTGTGCCGTGACGGCACCGGTCGTTATCAGCAGAACGAGAAAGATCGTTGTTATTAGGTTCCTTATCGACATAGATGAGTTTAGTGAATTACGCTGCTTTCGCGGAAAATTACCCGAAATGATAGACTCTTGTTTAGGCTTTACGACCGAAATTTTAGCATACATTTAACAGAGTGAGGATAAGTACCAGCCGTGATCGATCTAGAATTCACCGATGACCATAAGGCCCTACAGGCCACCGTTCGCGAGTTCGTCCAGGGCGAAGTCGCACCATATATCAAAGATTGGGACGAAAAGTCGTTTTTTGAACCGTCCGTTTTCAAAACCATGGCCGAATTAGGCCTGATGGGCGTCTGCATCCCCGAGCAATACGGTGGAGCAGGATTTGACTACATATCACTTGGCCTCGTCTGCGAGGAACTAGAAGCATGTGACACCTTTCTTCGCGTTGCGATGTCGGTTCACGTCGGACTCAATAGTCTAAGCGTTTATAGCTGGGGAACCGAGGAGCAGAAGCAGAAATACCTCGTTCCTCAGGCAAAAGGCGAGAAGATAGCTACGTTCGGTCTGACCGAGCCAAATGCCGGCTCCGATGTGATCGGCATGCGGTCGTACGCAACGCGTGATGGCGATGACTGGATACTAAACGGCGAGAAAATGTGGATCTCGCTCGCGGATGTCGCCGACAATTTCCTCTTTTTCTGCTGGACCGACCCGGAAAAGCAGAAGGTTCGCGACCACAGCGGTATCAGCTGCTTTATCGTCGAACGCACGATGCCGGGATTTTCGAGCGGCACGATCCACGGAAAGCTCGGTATCAAGGCCGGTAATACCGGATATTTTTCGCTGCAGGACGTCCGTGTCCCGGCGGCAAACATGCTAGGCAACGAAGGCGAAGGCTTTAAGATCGCGATGTTCTCGCTCGAAAACGGCCGATATACGGTCGCTTCGGGTGCCACGGGCGTGATCCGTGCGTCGAGAGATGCTGCGGTCGCGTACGCCAATACTCGCGAAGTGCAGGGACAGACCATCGGAAACTTTCAGTTGGTAAAACAAAAGATCGCCAACATGGAAGCCGACTATCAGATGGCACATCTGCTCTGGCTCAAATGCGGATATCTCAAGAATATGGGATTGCCGTCCGCCAAGGCCGCCAGTATGGCGAAATGGCAAGCGACGGTTCGTTCCGAGACCGCAGCGTCGATGGCAATCGAGATCCATGGTGCGAACGGCTATACGAACGACTATCCGGTCGAACGTTACCTGCGTAATTGTAAGGCCGCTGTGATCTATGAGGGGACACGTGATATCCATACCCTAATGCAGGCAGATTGGGCTCTCGGCATGAAGAAAGAGCGGGCCGCACGCGTCGTTCTTCCGCCCTACGCGGCGTCAGCGTCAGCGTAACCAAGACCGTCACTTTTATTTGTAACGGAGCGTCAGGAATCACTTTTCCTGACGCTCTTTTTCTTATAACTTACCGACGGAAAGTGGAACAATCTGCCAAAAACTGTCCCACGGGACTTAAAGTGGGACAGCAAGTGGGACAGGCTAAATGTGACAAATACACGGGTTGTATCAGCTGTCCCAAAATTGGGACAGTTTTCAAATTTTTTCGGACATTGTATCGTCCTGAAAAAAGTTTACACTTTTCAGGCGGCGGGGCTTCACGTACCAATTGCTCGCTTTATCAATTTTCAAAGAACTAGTTAGATCATCAATTATACCATCCGTGTCAATTGTGGTGTGTGGATGCAGTGATGGCATCATGGCGACTGCCGTGCATGGAAAAAGGCCGCCGCAGATCAAATTCCGCGGCGGCCCTTTAAGACTGACTAGGTCAGGCAGTTACTGCTTCTTGACGCTATCAAGAAATTTCTTGATGTCAGCCTGGTGCTTTTCGAGGCTCGATTTTGCAGCGTAGATGTTAACAAGAACCGGCTTTTTCGGGGCTTTGACAACCGTCAGATTCCAGACGACATCTTCGCCTTCGTTCTTAGCGGTACCGCTGAGTGTCGATGCTTCCATTCCGTTTACGTCGGACTTGGAGCCCTTATTTTCGACCTTGACGTCGTCAAGATATTCGTCGATCTCTTTAGCGGCATCGGCGATGATCTTATCATAGTCACCATCTTTTGGAACGGTGAAACGGATGTCGACGCCTTCATCTTCGGTCTTAACCACAGTATCTTCGCCGTCTTTGCTGAACTTAAAGCCCTTGGGCACGACCATCATCAGGCCGGCTTCGTCGATCTTGATGACCGTGCCGTCAGTTGCAGGTGCGGCTGCGGTGTTGGCAGCGGTGTTCGTATTGGTTGCATTTGCATTGGCATTCGAGTTAGCCGGTTTTGCGTTTGCGTTCGATGTGTTGGCAGCAGGTGCACCGCAAGCCGAAAACAAAGCGGCTGTAGCAGCGATACACAGGGTCAAAATAACATTGGTTCTCATATTTGATTCTCTCTTTCTTATTAAGTTTCTAAAACGCACGCGATCGTGATCACATGCAAATTGCAGATACTACCAGTTTTACTGACTAGTGCAACGTCTCAGACGCAAAAATACCCCATTTGAGGGGTATTTTTTTCAGTTTTTCTTGATCGCCGACTATTTTCCTTTTCCAGTAGTCGATTCGGACGAAACGCTCTGCAGCTCGGGGCTGTCGCCGGTGTATTTCCATGTACCGTTCTCTTTGATGAAAATAAACGGTGTCCAGTTAGCGTAAGCTCCACCGCGGACCTCAGCTACGGCCCTGTCGCCTTCGATCTTTTCATTGCGAGCTTCCATGGCGTTGCCGGTGCCAAGTTCATACTCAGCAATGTATGCGGCAAGCCCGGCCTTCTTCTCTTTTTTCATGTCCGCGGTCAATGTCGCCAGAAATTTCGCGGATATCACGGTCTGGATAGCCGTGTCATCTTTCTTTTTCATGGCGTCAAAATACGCTGTAATGACCGGCGTGATCGTCGGTGCATTATTAGTTGTCGCGACCTCAGGCTTTTTCTGCGTGGCGACAGGGTCGTCGGTCTTGGCCGGTGCTGAGTTCGTGTTAACAGCGTTAACAGCGTTCGCCTTTGGGGCATTTACCGCGTTATTTGCGGGGGCACCGCCGCAGCCCGAAAACGTCGCGGTCACTAAAATGGCAAGGATAAAAATTACGATGTGGTTTCTCATATAGGTATTTATGCTTCACTCCAAATCAAACTCAAGAGTATAATAAATCTATCGAAAATGGACAAAACTGTTATGAGTGAACTTAACCGCACTTTTCTGATCGAAGGCCTGCCCGAGCCCCTGACACGCGCGAGCAGCCATCTGCAGATCTATGATAACTATATTCCTGACACGCGTTTTCGGACGCGTTCGATACGAGATCCGTATTCCAACTCATGGTCCTACCTTTTGCAGCAGCAACCGCAGCGAAACGAGGCCGGCGTTGTCAGGCACGTGTCGGGGGAGATGCATCTGACCAAATTCGAATGCGACCTTTTTGAGCCGCGATACGGCGGCGAGATACGCAAGAACCGGTATTTTCACGAGTTTGACCTGCATATGTTCACGTTTGATGTTTATTTGGGCCGGCTGTGGGGATTGAATATGGTGAGCGTGGCCTTTGAAACCGCTGAAGACATGAATAGCTTTGATCCGCCGCCTTTTGCCGTTATCGAAGTTACGCTCGATCCTTTTTTTGACGGGCGCAATCTGATCACAAAGACCTTTGACGATATTCAGAGTGAACTCGCAAGAATCGGAGCCGAACTTCCTGCCTCGGGCGAGATTATGGATGAATAATTGACCACTGTTCCGCTACTTAGACCGCGGTGTCATCGGAACCGCTCGTTCGAGCGACGAGTAGATCTGCAAATAGATCTTGGTTTCCCGGGGGATCAGATCTGCCCAGTTTTCACCCCCGCGATTGATATAACCCGGAAGTTTTGCCGGATTAGAGTTATATCCGGCCGCCATCAACTGTTCCTGTGTGGCGATTCCCGAGCTATACGCACTCGCGACCGTCGGGCTGGCGATCAGGTCGTTCCAAGTCATCTGCATGTAGAGCAGCATTGCCTGCGACGCGTTTACGTGATTACGCATACCCTCGACAAAATCAGGCATCAGATAAACATTAGGAAATCTCGCACGCACCATGCGGTAGGTGGAAGGGATCATCTGCACCATTCCGCCGGCACCGGCGGAACTGACCGAATATCGGTACGTCTGGCCCTCATTTAGGGCATAGAGCGTAAAAATGTCGTTGTAAATATTCGGGTGATACTCGGTGCGGAATCGCAGATGGTCGACGTGCTCGACCGTTGCCAAACGCTCTGCAATATCGGCCACGCGTGGCTGGATCGTGATGCCGCGTTCGCGAAGCTTCTCACGTGCAATTTCTATCGTATTTCGAACATAAAATTGCCCGGCATTGACCACCTCAGGCGTCACCAGGCCGGGATGAGTCGAAATGTAATACGCCATTTCCTGAAACACGCCGTTATTCTCACGCGGATACTGAACGAGCAGCGGGAGCTGGATCCGGCCGTTTACGTCGACGATCTTTACAGGAGTGTTGACTCCGTTTGCACGGATCGTCGTCACGGTAACTTGCCTTCCGTTTGCTGAAAGAGCCTGTGTCGGGACGGAGGCCGTTAGAAATTGTTCTTTTGACAGGACGATGCTGTCGACCTGACGTGTCGACCAATCGTAATATGCGACGCGTATCAGGCTTATGAACATCGCCGGTTCGGCGGACGCTGTCGTCAGCGGCCTAACCTGCAGCATTCGCCGAGCTTCGGCGATCTTGCTTTTGATCTGAGCAAAGCTGATGCCGTAATCAGTCAAGTTGCTCGTTTGCGGCACCGGGTTTGTGGAGCCGACGACTATTGGGGTCTGCGACGGCCTCGGTGCCGGCGTCGCGGCCGGTCGGGCCGGCGGCAGTGTGTTTGTGACGATCACACGTGAACGCGTAGGTGCAGGCTGCTGCGGGGACTGTCCAAGTCCACTTATCGTTGAAAAAAACGCAATGATAAGAGCCGACACGAAACGCAATTTCATATGTTTAGAAGGGGAAAATATTGAGATTATTTGTTAACCGTTTAACAGACACCGATCCACTGCACCTTAAGATTCTCTCATTCGGCATACGGTTGTCAATACAATTTGCATAGGTTATGGCTATTACAAGTAGAAATTATGGCGACGAACGGTTTGTCATGTCGTGAAACATAGGGTATAAAAATGCTATCCTCATTGTTTGCAGCACTTTTCTATGAAAAAACTCTTTGGAACCGACGGAATACGCGGACACGCCGGCGAGTTTCCGCTGGATGAAAAAACGATCAGATCGATCGGTGCATCGCTTTCGGCGCAGTTTGCGAACAAGCTTGGCCGCGACCCGAGATTTGTCTGCGGACGAGACACGCGCGAATCCGGAGCGGCGATCGAAAGTGCTATTCGCTCGGGGACAGCTCTTGGCGACGGCACTTGCGAATCAGCGGGCGTGATAACGACGCCGGGCGTAGCTTTTCTTACTGCGACTCACGGTTTCGACGCGGGAATCGTCATCAGCGCTTCGCATAACCCGTATCAGGACAACGGCCTGAAGATCTTTTTGCCTTCGGGAAAGAAGGTGGACGATGCGATCGAGACTCATATCGAAGAAGACATCTTTTCCGGTAAATATGACGGAGAGACATACCCGGAAATTGAAAACACGTCAGTGGTTACGAGCTTTACCGCTGATTATATCGCTCATTTGTTATCCGAGGTCGAGGGTACGCGGTTCGACGGTATTAAGGTCGTCCTGGACTGTGCGAACGGTGCGGCTTCAGAGATCGCTCCGGCGGTCTTCGAGTCGCTTGGGGCAGATGTTATCTCGATCAACCGAACGCCCGACGGCCGGAATATCAACAAGGATTGCGGTTCGCTGCACCTTGAGGATCTTCAGGCGAAAGTAGTGGGGGCAGGAGCGAGTATCGGCGTGGCGTTTGACGGCGACGCTGATCGGTCGTTGTTCGTCGATGAACACGGCAGGATCGTAGACGGCGACGCAACGCTCTGGATAATGGCAAATTACCTGAAAAGCCATGAAATGCTGACTAACTCCAAGGTCGTGGCGACCGTGATGAGCAATATCGGGCTCGAGATCGCGTTCAGATCGATTGGAGTAGAGCTATTGCGGGCTTCGGTCGGCGACAAATACGTGTTAAGCGAGTTGCTAGATACCGACTCTGAGGTTGGCGGAGAACAATCCGGGCATATCATCTTTCCGCGGCGAAGCCTGGTCGGCGACGGCATCCGTACAGCTCTGCTTCTGCTCAGAGCGATGGTCGAAAAGAGGGAAACGCTCTCCGGCCTGACGAGCGGCTTTACACAATATCCGCAGATACTTGTAAACGTAAAAGTAAAGGAGAAGATACCGTTCGAATCGGTGCCGGAGATAGCTGCCGCGGCCGCCGAGATCGAATCGGAGCTTCACGGTGAAGGCCGGTTGCTACTGCGATATTCCGGCACTGAGAATCTTGCCCGAGTGATGATCGAGGGCAGGGATCAGGCCGAGGTCGAAGAAAAAGCAGGAAGATTGGCGGACGTGATCCGCAATTCGCTTGCGTAATCTTGCTCAACGGGACTATGTCCGATAATACGGTCACCATAGATATCAGCAGCTCGGATCTTTCGTACGACATTTCGGTCGGCGGCGGGACGCTCGGCGGCGCGGGAACGTGGGCAAAGGATGTTCTGGGACAAGGTTGCAGACGAATCGCGATCGTCTCGAACCGAAAGGTCTTTGGATTATATGGTAAAACGGTCGTCGAAAGTCTTAATTTGGCGGGTTACGTGACGTTTGTCTTTCTTATGGGCGACGGTGAACGGTATAAGAACCTTCGTTCACTTGAACAAGCTCTCGGATTTATCGGAGATTCACGCCTGACGCGATCGGATGCTGTCGTCGCTCTCGGCGGGGGAGTCGTCGGCGATCTTGCCGGGATTGCAGCGTCGGTTTACATGCGCGGGATAGCATTGCTGCAAATCCCGACGACACTGCTATCGATGATCGATTCGTCAGTTGGGGGGAAAACCGGCGTTAATACAGCGTTTGGTAAGAACACAGTCGGGACATTCAGCCAGCCCCGGGGCGTGCTGATCGACGTCAGGACGCTCGCGACATTGCCCAAAAGGGAACTGACCGCCGGGTTCTGTGAGGCGATCAAACAAGGTGCACTTTCGGGGCGAGAGCTTTTTGATCAGACCGAGAGACTGTTGACTGAATACCCGGTTTTGACGATGTTTCGAAAGAATGTGTATGAGGATCTCGAGAGCTCGCTTAGCCGTTTGGTCTCGGAACAGGTTGCGTTCAAGGCTTCGGTCGTCGCCGGCGACCAGTTTGAATCAGTTGGCCGGAAGGACGGTCGATCGAGAAAGATACTCAACTTTGGCCACACCCTTGCCCACGCGCTCGAAAAGGTGACCGATTACAAGTATCTCAAGCACGGCGAGGCGGTCGGCTACGGGATCTTGTACGCTGTTGAGTTGTCAAAAAAACTTGCACTTATCGATGAACATGTTGTAAACTTGTTCAACGGTGTTGTGCGGCGAGCCGGCATCCTGCCGAAACTGGACAAGATCGACCCGAAAGAGGTTTTTGAGGCATTTCGTTTTGATAAAAAACTGGTCGGTGATTCGGTGCAAATGATACTGCTTAAGGGTATCGGTAAACCCGTGATCGTCAGCGGCAGCGAAATTCCGAAATCTACTCACTTGCAAGTCCTTAAATACCTCTTAAAAAAATAGCCAGAATTCGGTCTTAAATGATCGATCAGGAGTTACACAAAGATGAAAAATGCTTTGAAAGATCGTTCGTCCGAACGTGGAAGCGCCGGCGTGAAGTTTGCGATCGTTCTTACTGTGATCCTTCTTGCCGTGCATGCGGGCTACAATTACATCCCGGTCGCGTATGAAGCCGAGAGTTTGAGGACCGAGATGCAGACTGCTGTCGTGCAGGGACTTGCTCTGCCGGGAAAGATCAGTCCGGTTGAGAACGTGAAGGGCCGAGTACAGAAGGCGATGGTTACCAACGCCATTCCGGCTGACGCCCTACTGAACGTCACGCAGACCGGAAATGTCATCCAGGCACACGTTGCTTATCAGAAAAAGGTGGCAATATTGCCGTTTGGGATCTACAACTATAATTACACGTTTGATCACACTGCGACGCCGACCGGATTTTTGCTGAAACAATAGTTGCTGGTTAGACGGCGGCCGCGGCCATTGACTGCCTGATCTTTAGGGGTTGAATCTGGATCAGTGATTCGGGAGCATCGGCAAGCCATGTCGTTGGGCAAACTCCGCAAGTAGTACATTTTTCGACTGCAGGGCACGGGAGGCTGGATTTAGCTTCCTGTGCTTTTTCGTGTTCGGTCTTCAAGAACTCGAACGACAGGCCCGAATCGACGATCGACCACGGCAGGTACTCCTCGTAGCTTCTGTCGCGCGAGATATGAAATGCTGCATCGGTGCCGGTTTCACGAAGTGCACGATTGATGTCGCCCTTGTTTCGAGCGGCCATTTCGATCACTTTCGACACGGTTCGGTCGCCGGATGAAAACAAAGCCTGCTCGTGGGCGATGCGTGCGGACATATAGCGGACCTCGACATTCGGGATCTTGCTCAGGCCCTTGCAGACGTATTTGATACGCTGTTTGAGTTCTTTTTCGTCGCAAATGCCATCCCACTGAAGCGGTGTGTTCGGTTTCGGGACAAATCCGTTTAGCGACGGGATGATCTTGCCAGCACGGCCAAATTTCTTGCCTGCCTCGAGCATTCGGTCCTTGATCCGCTCGACGAGAACGAACATTTCGTCGAGATCTTCCTGCGTTTCGGTCGGAAGCCCGACCATCATATAGAGCTTGATCGTCAGCATCCCGCGGTCAAAAACGGCTCCGCAAATGTCGACGATCTCGTCGTTGGTCAAATTTTTATTGATCACGCGTCGCAGGCGATCAGAACCCGTCTCCGGTGCAACAGCGATCTGCTGATCGCGTGATTCGACCAAAGCGTCAAGCAATTCGTCCGAGATCTGATCGAGCCTGAGCGACGACACCGAAATGCGGTAATCCATCGCCCGCAATTCGCTCAAGATCGTCGATATTTCAGGGTGATCGCAAACTGCTGTCGAAACGAGACCGATCTTGTTTGTCTTCGAACGCCATTCACGTGCTTTTGCGAGAATGTCTTTGGCCGGAACGACGCGCGGCGGGTAGTAGTTATAACCGGCCCAGCAGAATCTGCAGCCCTGCGAGCAACCACGCGAAATTTCGACAAGCAGACGGTCGCCCATCTCCGCCTCGGGGGCCCATACCGCGGTCGACGGGCAAAATGTGTCCAGATCGAGAAGAAATTCTGCCAACTCCGTCTCGCCGCGTTTTAGAGCACGCCGCAGGGTTCCTTCTTTAGGATTAGTTGCCGCCAGGGCACGACCGACACGGCGTGGAACACCATCCTTTTTCGGGACGTAGTCGAAGACCGTTCCGTCTTCGTTATAGATCACGTCGTAGAACGACGGGACGTAAAATCCGCGTCCAATACGAGCAAGCTGCAGCAGAACGTCTTCCTTGCCGTCATTGTCGAGGATCGCGTCAACGAGCTGATATGCGAGGATCTCGCCTTCGCCGACGGCGATGACATCAGTAAAATCGGCGATCGGCTCGGGATTTAGAAATGACGCCGCACCGCCCATGACGATCAGGGGGTGATGTTCGCCACGAGCCTCGGACCAAACGGGTACGCCCGACAGTTGGAGCATCCGGGCCATGTTGAGGTAATCGGTCTCGAACGAGATCGAAAACGCAATGACGTCAAAGCCCTTGACGTGCGACTGGGTCTCAATCGACATCAGCGGCACACCGGTCTTTTCGTATTCATCGAGCTCTTTGCGGTCAGGCAAAAAGACACGCTCGCATACGACATCTGGGATTGCGTTGAAGAGCTCGTACATCGTATGCAGGCCGAGATTTGCCATCCCGATCGCGTACGTATTGGGATAACAAAGTGCGATGCGAAGTGCGGCACCGCGAGAGATGATGTGTCCCTCCTCGGCCGCCAGCTTCTTCTTATAGCTCTCTATTATCTTCTTGCTCATAAAACGCAATCTTTAACCATAGCAGAACGGAGGGCATGTGCCAATAGAAATCAGAAAACGGCGGTCGTAGCCGCCGTTTACTAACAATCATACGGTGCCGGTCAATTCTTCTTTTTGTCTTTCTTTTCTTTACCGCCGCCGGGTGTCAAATAGTAGGGGCGATGTTGTACCTGATAGACTTTGTCATCGTAAAGCCCGTCACCGTCGACGTCTACCTTCACTTCCAGCTTAGCCTTGGTTCCGGGAGCTTTTTTCTCGGCGAGGTCGTAGGCAAGGCTGTATTGGCTCCGGAGCAAGCCGTTGATATTTCGCAAATACGTCGGAACTTCCGATTCGAACGTCATCGGGTAATGAGCGCCGCCGGATTCTTTCGCAAGCGTATTCATTATGTTCTGAGCCTGTAAAAAGGTAAGCCGGCCGGGCCCGCCGGTGATATCGTCGGTCGGCCCGAGGCGATGCTCGTACATCTTGTAAAAGAGGTTGCCGGTGCTGATGATGTAGATCGGCACGCCGGCTTCCTGGATAATGCGTCGGACCTCGTCGTAACCGATCTTGCTCATCGTGTCGATGCCGGAGGCGACGAGGATGATCGCTTTTCGCTTGGCACGAACATCGACCATGCCGCCGTAGTTCGATTTTTCTTCTTTAGAGTTGTCTAAGACGACCGAATCGGCACGGCCGCCAACCATTGCGAGTTTCAGGGCGTCATACATCGCGTTTTCGCGAAACGCCGGCCGATTGCGGAGCAACAGGTCGATCGTTGCTCGAATTCGAACCGGGTCGTTTGTGAAATCTGTTATCGGCGTGGGCCGAAGGTCATAGGCGATCACCGACGCATAATCGTCGGGCGGCTTGATGAATTGCGTCAGGAATTGGGCGACCGGGCGGATCACTTCGAACGTGCCGGGCTCAAAGCGGCCGCCGGCTGCAGAGCCAAGGATCTCGCTCCATTTACTGTATTCAACGACAAGCGTAACGGTAATAGGTGATTCGGGAGTGGCGAAATTGGATATCTCCTGCTTGACGCCGTTCTCAAAGATCGCAAAATTACCCTTTTTGAGGCCGCTAATGATCTGACCGGTTTTCTTGTTGATCACGACGGCATCGACCGAAACGACATTGGTCTCGATCTTTTCGATGGTGTCATCGATAATGGCGTTCTTTTCTTCTTCGGCACGACGCTTTTCTTCTTCGATCTTCTTCAGTTCCTCTTCGGTTGGCGGCGTCGGACGGGTATTTTTCTTTCCGCTCCCGGTGTTGGGGTCCGGTTTTTGCGGCCGCGACTGTGCACTAAGGCTGACGCCCATTGTTGAAATGAGCACCGACACGATAATCGCGTAAGCGAAAACAAACCTGGAAAACGGATTTTTCATAAAAGACACCCTTGGGATACCAAATGCTATTTAGATACCGATTGTCCGCTTTTGGTTGGTCTAAATCAATGTTATTTGCGCGTTCAGCAACACGGGCAAGACAAAGGCCGCCTCTGGCGAAGCGGCCTCCGATCAAACGTTCAGTTTCCGAAAGGTTCAGAACTACTGTTCGCAAACACGATATGCGGAGTTGTAATTAGAATTTTGCGGAAATGTGGTGATGCCTTCGAAGCAAACTCCGCTGGTAGCGAAGCCGTTGAATATCGCCTCGGTTCCGGTGCCGCCGTCGATAGTGAAATGCAGAGTTTTGTTTGTAGGTTGGCCGGTTTGATCCCAAAGTCCTGTGTAGCCGGGAGCCTGGGGAATGGTGATCGTGCCACCGAGGTTGAGATCCATCTCAAAACTCTGTTGTGAGCTTGGGAACAACTCGCATTCATAGAATGAGGTCAGGTTCGTACCGGTGCAGGTAGTAACGACATAGGTGCCGGACGAAATGATGTTGTCAGGGTATCGCGGCACTGGGGTGAACGAACGACTGTTGTTCGCGGGATTATTCTCGTTGCCGCTCGTCGAAGACACCGTCGATGTGATTGTCGGCACGATTGTGGCAACCTGAAATTCAAATGTGAATCTCACGTATTTGACCTGATTTTGGCCAATATTGCCGAAGTTACAGGCTATCTTATTCGAGACGACGCTGCATGTGCCGCCGCTTGCCTGAATACCGGTTAGTTTTCCAAGTATATAGCGAGTGGGGCTGGTGTTGGTCAATGGGAATTCGACGGTCATTGTCACTCCGGATGCGGTCTGATTGCCAATGTTTTTAACTCGGCTCGTGAACTGGTAAGGCGACTCGACCAGCGGTGTGGTGTTGCCTTGCCAGGTCATCACCTCAAGGTTTGGAGCGGGTGGTGCAGCGAAGACGGTACCGGCTCCGACTGCAAAAAGAACGAACATGAACAAGCGAGCTGTTATGCTCTGAGTTAAGTAATTTTTCATTGTTTCTCCTATCTGATTTTTATTGAACACAAGATCACGCGTGTCCTGTACCGTAGAGAACGGAGGCCCCAAAAGAACCTTGCAACCTTTTTTTATAAATCTATAACATCAATGGACACAACGAATACGGTTGCATGATCGACAGTTGAGAAGGACTAACTCGACAATCGGGTTAGATTTGATTAAACTCAGCCCGTCGATTTTGGGGTTGTTTTAAGCGACCGATGGGAACCGCGAAGTTGGCCGAACGACAGCAACGAGTTAATCGGAAGGATTTGGAAACTCTTTGCTGTACCGGCATGGAGTTTTTGTTTTATGAACAAGTTTTTCGTTTTGTCGAAGGTGAACGCCGCCGCGTTTTTGATCACGGTCGCGACGATAATGCTGCTTCAACTGTTTGCTGAATCCGCGGCCGCCCAAGTGCCGCCGATAACGCGGCAGGAGACGCTGCGGGGTTCGGTTACGCCGGAGAGGGAGTGGTGGAATCTGCTACATTATGATCTGTCCGTACAGTTTCTACCCGAGACGAGATCTCTCAAAGGTTCGAATCTGATCACATTCAAAACTCTGAAAGCAGGGAAACGGATGCAGATCGATCTGCAGATGCCGCTGATCATCACCAAGGTCACACATGGAACTGCCGAGTTGAAGTTCGAGCGTGAGGGCAATGTTTTTTGGGTATCGTTCGATACAGAGCTGCCCGCGGGGGTTGAAGACAAGATCCACGTCTTTTACGAAGGGCGGCCGGTGGTCAGCACAAATCCGCCGTGGAGCGGCGGTATATCCTGGGATCGCGACGATCTGGGTGAGCATTTTATCTCCACGACTTGCCAGGGGATCGGGGCTAGCATTTGGTGGCCGAATAAGGACCATGGCTATGACGAGCCGGACCGAGGGATGCGTATCAATATCACCGTGCCTGAAAATCTTGTTGCTGTTTCCAATGGCCGTCTGAAAGGTGTCGATCACGATGTAAAGGCGAAAACCAAGACATATCGCTGGCAGGTCGTCAATCCGATCAATAATTACGGTGTAAACGCCAACATCGGAAATTACGTCACATGGTCGGAAACATTCCGCGGCGAGGGCGGTGTGCTTGACGTCAGTTATTGGGTGCTCGAACACCAAAAGGCGGCGGCGATGAAGCAGTTCCGCGAAGTTCCCCGAATGTTGAAAGCGTTTGAGCACTGGTTCGGGAAGTATCCATTCTACGAGGACAGCTACAAACTCGTCACGGTTGGGTACGCCGGAATGGAGCATCAGAGTTCGGTCACGTACGGTAATTGGTTTCGAAACGGCTACCGCGGCCGCGATGTCAGTTTCACGGGAATCGGGTTCAAGTTTGATTTTATTATCGTTCACGAATCGGGCCACGAATGGTTTGGTAACAACATCTCGATGAAAGACGCCGCCGATATGTGGATACACGAGGGGTTTACCAACTACAGTGAAAATCTGTTCGTCGAATACCAATTCGGCAAAAAAGATGGCGAAGATTATGTCATCGGCAGCCGCCGCAATATCCGGAATGAAAGCCCGATAATCGGCACCTACGGTTCTAATCGCGAAGGCTCGGGCGACATGTATTACAAGGGCGGCAACATGCTGCACACCATTCGGCAGATCGTCAACGATGACGTCAAATGGCGGGCGATATTGCGAGGCCTGAATTCGACTTTTTGGCATCAGACCGTCACGACACAGCAAGTGGAGGATTATATTTCTAAACAGTCAAAGATCGACCTGAGCGGGGTGTTTGACCAGTATTTGCGAAACACTAAGATTCCGCTTTTGCGTTACAAGATCGACGGGAATGACGTTTCGTACAAGTATGAAAACGTCGTCAGCGGATTTGCGATGCCCGTTCGCGTGGAGGTTAACGGCAAAGAGGTGACGATCACGCCGAACGAAACCGCTCAAACGTTTAGCAATGCGGAAGCGGTAAGATCGTTTGTCGTAAATCGAAATTTCTATGTCGATTCGAAGCCCATTGACTGAGCGGCTACTCGACATTGATTGGGGATTTCGTTAAACTTGACTGAAATTGTGGTGAGTTATTGCGACTTGCGGCCACGTAAAATAATCGGCTAAACAGCAAGAGTGTCAGCAATGATCCATTAAACTCTGTGCTTGTTTGGCATAGAGTTTTTCAATTTTATGGCAGAATTTCTCGATCTATTAAAAGAAAAGATCATCATCTTTGATGGTGCGATGGGCAGTAATCTCCAGGTGCTTGACCTGACGATCGACGATTGGGGCGGGCCGGAGTTTGAGAACTGTTCGGAAAACCTGCTTTATACGCGGCCGGACGCGATCGAAAAGGTGCATACGTCATTTCTCGACGTCGGCTGTGATGTGATCGAGACCAACAGCTTCGGCGGCAGCGAGGTGGTTTTGGCGGAATTTGGGATCGCGGACAAAACATACGACGTCAACAAAAAGGCAGCTGAACTTGCTAAACGCCTGGCTCACGACTATTCGACGTACGATCACCGACGCTTTGTCGCCGGTTCGATCGGGCCGGGAACAAAGCTGCCGACGCTCGGGCATATTACGTATCCCGCGCTTAAGGACGCGTATCGCGAACAGGTGCGCGGGCTTTACGACGGCGGCTCGGACCTGTTTATTGTCGAAACCTGTCAGGATCTGCTTCAAACAAAAGCGGCACTAGCGGCAATATTTGAATTTTTCGAAGAGAAACGCCTGAGAATTCCCGTCATCGCACAGGTGACGATCGAGATCTTTGGGACGATGCTCAACGGTACTGAGATCGGTGCGGCTCTGACCGCGCTTGAGCCGTTTCCGATCGACGTGATTGGCATGAACTGCGGCACCGGGCCAAAGCACATGGCAGACAGTTTCCGGTATCTTTGCGAAAATTCACCAATCCCGGTTTCTGTGCTGCCGAACGCCGGTTTGCCCGAGGTGAAGGACGGCAAGCAGCATTATGACGAGACGCCTGAGAGTTTTTCGGCACAGGTCGAGCATTTTGCAAGGGATTTTGGAGCGAATATCGTCGGCGGTTGCTGCGGCACATCGCCCGAGCATTTACGCCAGGTCGTCGAGCGTCTGAGCGGCGTTTCGCCAAAGGAACGGCACGCCTCGCTCGCTCCATCGGCTTCATCGATCTATTTTCAACAGCCGTACACCCAAGACGCATCGTTTCTCATCGTTGGCGAACGCGTCAATGCCTCAGGGTCGAAGAAGATGCGTGACCTGCTCGACGCCGAGGATTGGGACGGGCTTGTTTCCCTGGCCAAATCGCAGGAGAAGGAGGGTGCTCACATTCTCGATGTAAACGTCGATTTTGTTGGGCGTAATGGCGTCGCGGATATGCACGAACTGGCTTCTCGGCTCGCGACGGCGGTGAAGATACCGCTCATGTTCGATTCGACCGAGTGGGAAAAGATGGAAGCCGGGCTCGAGCACGCCGGCGGCAAATCTCTATTAAACTCAACAAATTACGAGGACGGCGAAGAGCGGTTTCTAAAGGTTCTCGACCTGGCTAAACGCTACGGTGCCGGCGTCGTCGTCGGTTTGATCGACGAAGATGGTATGGCACGAACGGCCGCCGACAAACTTAAAATAGCTCGTCGTGCCTACAAACAGGCGGTCGAAACCGGCATCGAGTCGCACGACATATTCTTCGATCCACTTGCTCTGCCGATCTCGACGGGCATCGAAGAAGATCGAAAGAACGCCGACGAGACGATAAACGCGATCAAACAGATCAAGTCCGAAATGCCGGACGCGAACATCATTTTGGGAGTGTCGAACATCTCATTCGGACTCAATCCGGCGGCTCGCGTCGTGCTCAACTCAGTGTTTCTGCACGATTGCGTCGAGGCCGGAATGAACTCGGCGATCGTCAACGCGTCCAAGATCTTGCCATTGATGAGATTCAATGAGCACGAGATCGATGTAGCACGCGATCTGATTTACGACCGGCGAAAATTCGAAGGCGATATTTGCACGTACGACCCGCTCGGCGATTTTTCAAACATGTTTCAGGGCAAATCGGCCCAGTCGATCAAGCCGGATATCTCAAATCTGCCGATCGAAGAAAAGCTGAAGCACCACATTATCGACGGTGAACGTATCGGGCTTGAGGATTCGCTTCAGGTCGCTCTAGAAAGATACGCTCCGCTCGACATCATCAACGACATTCTCCTCGACGGAATGAAAACGGTCGGTGAGCTTTTTGGCTCGGGACAGATGCAGCTGCCGTTTGTGCTGCAGTCGGCTGAATCGATGAAAGCGGCGGTAAAGTTCCTTGAGCCGTTCATGGAGAAGGTCGAGGGGTCGAACAAGGGCGTGATGGTGCTGGCGACCGTCAAGGGCGACGTGCACGACATTGGCAAAAACCTCGTTGATATCATCCTTACCAACAACGGTTATAAGGTCGTAAACCTCGGCATCAAACAGTCGATCGACGATATTTTGCGGTCGTGGGAAGAGACCAAGGCCGACGCGATCGGGATGAGCGGTTTGCTGGTCAAATCTACGCTGATCATGCGCGACAACCTTGAGTTGATGAACGAACGCGGGATCGACGTTCCGGTCATCCTGGGCGGTGCCGCGCTAAACAGACGTTATGTCGATGCCGATCTTGTTCCGCTTTACAAGGGCAAGCTTTACTATGCCCGTGATGCCTTTGACGGGCTGCACGCGATGGACGAAATTACAAGTGCGGATTCTGTTGAGTCTGGCGAGTCGATCGAGTCTGTTGAGACGGTCAAGTCAAATACAATGGCCGTTGGGGCGGATAGTATTCAAACCGTCGTCGACGCTGAGGATCTGGTTGGCGAGGACGCCAAATTGGGCAAGGCGGCGGCAAGGGTTTCGACGCGGTCGGCGGGTGACACGACACACACTTCTCGATCTGAGGTAGCAACGGATATTGTCATTCCAAAGGCTCCGTTCTATGGGTCGAAGGTAGTCGAGATCGGAGATCTGACCAAGGTCTTTGAGTTTATCAACGACACAGCATTGTTCAAGGGCCAGTGGCAGTACAAACAGGGCAAAAAGTCGAAGGAAGAGTACGATGCGATCCTCGCCGAGACGGTCTATCCGAAATTCGCCGAGGTAAAGACGCAGGCGATCCGCGAGAAATTGCTCGAGGCTAAGCTTGTTTACGGCTATTTTCCTTGTCAATCGTCGGGTAACGACCTGATCATTTACAACGAAGACGAAAAGACCGAGCGGATGCGGTTTACGTTCCCCCGCCAGCCGGCTGAGCAGCGAGGCGGTAAGAACTTGTGTTTGGCGGACTATTTCGCATCGGTCGAATCGGGAATGATGGACGTAGTTGCGTTTGATCTCGTAACGATGGGACGTAAGGCAAGCGAGCATTCGGCAAAGCTCTTCAAATCGGACAACTATACCGATTATCTGCTTTTCCACGGCCTTTCGGTCGAATCGGCTGAGGCTCTCGCAGAGATGTGGCACAAGCGAATACGCGAAGAGCTAGGGATAGCGGGCAGCGACGCTCCGGAACTCGCAAAGATGTTTCACCAGGGCTATCAAGGCTCGCGTTACAGTTTCGGTTATCCCGCGTGTCCGCGGATCGAGGATCAGACGAAGCTGTTCGAGTTGCTCGAACCCGAGCGGATCGGTGTTGAGCTTACGGACGAATTTATGCTCGAACCCGAGCAATCGACCTCGGCGATCATAATTCATCACCCCGAGGCGAAGTACTTTAATATCGAATAATCCCGGGACCATTTGTGGCATCAAAATAGCCGGTTTTGCTGAGTAGCAAAGCCGGCTTTTGCGTTGTAGAATATTAGTAATTTCCTTTAGATAGTTCTTTTTAAATCATTATGACAAAGACAATTTTTGTTGCCGGTTCCGGAGGGATCGGCGAGGCTGCTGCACTTCTATTGCGGGAGTGGAGCGAATTTGACACCAATATTATTCTAGGCGACGTTCAGGAAGATAACTTAAAAAATGCTCACGATTTTGTAATTTCGAATTCCGATAAAAACTCGTCCGTCGAGACGGTTCTGATGGCGAAAGACGGCACGAATGATGCGATGAACGCGGCATTTGAGGCCGCCGATGTTCTGCTCGATTGTTCGCCCGGCGGCCAGGCTCCGCGAATGGCCCGCTACGCTGTCGATTTCAAGATGCATTACGCGAATTTGACCGAGTACGTTGCCGAGACGGATGCGATCATCGACCTCGCCAAAAACGCTGAAACGGGGTTCATACTCCAGACCGGGCTTGCTCCTGGCTTTATCAACGTAAAAGCGATGGAGTTGTATAACCAGTTTGTCGAGCTTCACGAAAACGAAAAGGTCGAACGTGTAGGGATGAAGGTCGGGGCTTTGACGGCACACGCTCACGCTCCGCATTTTTACGGGTTCACGTGGTCGCCGATCGGTGTCGCAACAGAATATGTCAAGAATTCGCGTGTGATCCGCGATTTTGTGATTACCGAGCGGCCGGCACTTTCGTCGCGAGAGACGATCATCATCGGTGCACGCAATTACGAGGCCGATCTAACGTCGGGCGGTGCTGCTGATCTGCCCGACTATTTTGAGGGAAAAGCTCGTCAGCTGGACTATAAGACTCTAAGGTACGCGGGGCATTACCATTGGGTCGAATCGATCATCGAGACGCTTCCGAAGGACGAAGAACTGCCAAATCGACTGCAGGACGCAATGCTCCAGGCGGTTCCGTCGGTCGAGGACGATCTGGTGCTGGTGCACGCATCGGTTGACGGCTTTGACGCTGGCGGCCGGCGGCGAATGCTCGAGAAGGCTTACTTCGTGGAACCGCTTGATATCAATGGCAAATCGTTGCGGGCAATTCAGACAACGACTGCGGCGCCGCTTTGTCAGTCGGCGGCGATGCTGCTGACTGACGAACTTAAAGGCGTCGTGCTGCAGAGCCAGATCGAGCCCAAATCGTTCATGTCGGGAAATTTTGTTTCGCGTATATATAAATAATGCGGGTCGTCTGTCTCTCGGACACACATAACTGTAATGAGCAGATCGCCGTCCCTGACGGCGATCTGCTCATTCATTCGGGAGACGCGACATCGACCGGAACGGTTGGCGAGATCGCCCGCTTTAATACGTGGTTCGCGGCACTGCCGCACAAGACGAAGATATTTGTCGCCGGTAATCATGACTGGCTGTTCGAACGCGACGGTCAGACCGCTCGGGGTTTGCTCGATGAGTCGATAGTTTATTTGCAAGATTCGTCGGTGGAGATCGAGGGACTCAAGATCTACGGCAGCCCGTGGCAACCGCGGTTTTACGACTGGGCGTTTAACCTCAACCGCGGTCACGAGATGGCAGCCAAATGGGAATTGATCCCCGACGATACGAACATTTTGATAACCCACGGTCCACCGAACGGCATTCTCGATGCGGTGCCGAGGGTCTGGGGTGACGAACTGACAGGCTGTGAAGAACTTAGACAAAAAGTCAACGGAATTAGCGGGCGTGGCGATCTGAAACTGCACGTTTTTGGCCATATCCATTGCGGTTACGGCAAGCTCGAGTTGGATGGCGTAACATTTGTAAATGCATCGACATGTGATGAAGCGTATGACCCTACTCAGATGCCAATTGTCGTAGACATTTAGATGGTTCAAATAAGAAAAGAGCTGAGTGACTTCAAACTCACTCAGCTCTTTTTCATTTGTGGTCCGTGTACTTACGGAACGTACGCACTTGGCGTTGCGATGTCGCCCGCGATTCCAAATGTTTGGATCAGTACGCCTGCCGTCGAACGGTTAACGTACCATGTGTTGTTCGACGAGCGGAAGACAGCGGCATCCATTTTGTTGTCGCCGTCGTAATCACCCGCGACCGGTGTATCGGTGCTGGTGCCGAACGGAAATGCGTAAAAGCTGAAATTTTCACTTCTAAGCACAAACCACTCGCCCGTCGAAGGACGGAAGAACGCCATATCGGTCTTGCCGTCACCAGTGAAATCGCCCTGAACAGGTTTATCGGTGGACGTTCCAAACGCTGCGGCAAAGACAACGCCTGTACTGCTGCGTCTGATCCACCACTGTCCAAGCGACGGACGGAAGATTGCGATATCAGCTTTGCCGTCGCCATCGTAATCGCCAACCGCCGGTTTGTCACCAGGAGCTCCGAATACGATGATATCGGTGCCGCCGGTTGATTTATTAATGAACCACGTTAATGTCGAGGGACGGAAAACAGCCGAATCGGCCTTGCCGTCGCCGTCAAAATCAGCGGGGATAACATTGTCGGTGTTGGTGCCAAACGGGAATGCAAAGAATGAGAAATCTTCACTTCTCAGGACGAACCACTGCCCGGTCGAGGCCCGGAAGAAGGCAAAATCCGTCTTACCGTCGCCCGTGTAGTCCGCCGGTACGATCCTGTCAGTGGAAGCTCCGAACGCCGCAGCGGCATTACCGCCGTTCGAAGATTTCAGATACCACCATTCGCCCGGGCCCGGACGGAAAACCGAAAGATCGGTCTTGTCGTCACCGTCAAAATCGAACGGTGCACGCCAGCCGACAGCAACGGCGTTGGTGCTGAAATTAGCATCAGACATGTCGAAGAAGATGTTCCCAACTGCTTCGACCTTGATACGGCCCTGTGTCGTAGTGACATTCGGGACCGTAATGGTCTCCGTGCCGTCGTTAGCTGTGCTGGCAAGGATCGTCGTTGGGAACGTAAGCCCGCCATCCGTCGAGAATGAGATCTTGACGTTCGTTGCACTTACCGGAGCTGCGGTCGTGTTTGCTACGTTCCAAGTCACGGTCTGTGACGAATTTCCTGCCCACGTGACGCCTGTATTTGGGGCGGTAACATTGAAAGGACCAGAAGCACCGTCAACGTTGACTGTTGTGGAATTCGAATTGATACCGCCGCCGTTTAGGCGATTATCGCGAACGACGACCTGGAAGACCATAGCCCTCGTGATCGACGGTAGCAATTCACCGGTTAAAAATCCGCCGGTGGTGCTCGGCGGCACGTTGGCGTTATTGCGGACGTATTGGAGCGAAGGAAAGTAACGTGTGCCGCTAGTCGTCGGCAGATACGGACGTAGGATCGGCATCGCTCCGCCTGCATCAGAATTTGGGATGGCAGTGGCTGTGGCACCGAGGTTCCATTCCTGCCAGTCGTAGGTCAATGTGTCGCCGTTAACGTCGGTCGCTGACGCGGTCAACGAAAAAGGCGTCTGCTTTGGAATGTTATACGGTCCTCCGACCACAGGAACTGTCGGCGGTGTGTTTCCGGTGGCTGTCTCAACATCACAAGTGTTGCCAGTGCCCACCTGCGAAAATGACGTAATTACGTTCAGACTGCGCAAATGGAAGGTGTCGATGCTGTTTCCAGCTAGATCTTGCGAGCCGCATACACCTGCGTATCCCATGATAGTTACACCGCTGCCCGGTTCGTAGGCCGAACTCGAAGATCGATTGCTTCCGCAACTGGCATTAAATGTGTGATTCGCGTTCCACTGATGTCCCATTTCGTGGGCAACAAAATCGATCGCGAACGCGTCGCCTACCGGATTGCCCAATCCTGTAGTCCCTCGTCCCTTCGAAGCTCCACAAGATACACCTAATCCCGCAACGCCGCCGCTGCCGGTCGTGAAGACATGGCCAAAATCGTAGTTTGCCGAACCGATCACTGCGTCCAGATTCGGCGTATTCTGATCAAGTGCTGCCGTTGTGTTCGAGTATGGATCATTGCCGGTCGTACAAGCCGAGCCCCCGGTTCCAACCGGACAGTTCATATTGTTGGCGGCGTAAACGATCAGATCATTATTTGCCACCAGGACCATACGCAAGGCAACTTCGCGTTCGTAAACGCCGTTGACGCGATTCATGATCAAAACCTGAGCGGCGAGGCAATTGGCGACCGTGTTGCCGCCGACAGACGCCGCTGCACAATACTCTGCGTTACCGGCCACGGCTGTCCGGTATGTTCTAAGTGTCGCTCCCGATATTACTTGTTGTGATTCGTCAGGAATGCTGGACGTATCAATTTTGTAAACCGACTCAAATCCTTTCGGTGCGGGTTCGCAATACCATTCGTCGATCTTAGGTAATTCACGTTTGTAGAAGCTGACGTAGTTTTCAGTGTCGTTGACCGAATACGGATCGACCATTACGGTTCCGTTCGGTGAAAGGATCATTGCGTGAAATCCGCTCGGTAAAAAGTCGAGGCGAACGGTAGCTGTAGGGTCGTCAATGCCCTGACCGTTAAAAGTAAGTCCAAGTTCCGGGTACTTATCAACGAGGCCCTGCTCAACAATAGGCGAGTGAAAGACCCTAAATCTGGCAAATTCACCGCCCGGCATCGGTAATTCCAGAACCGTTTCAATGGCCGACCGGTTAAATTCCGCAGGAGCCGTCGCCAAGAGGCTCTTCATCTTGTCCCTGTCCAATTTGAATGTGCCGTACGAGTCCGGCGTGCGGGTACGCTGAAATGGACGACGACTCAATTCAGTATCGTCGATTTGTTGCCAAACACTGTCTTTTGAGGCCTGAGCGAAGGTAACTACATTTAAAACAAACAAAAGGGAAATCGTCAGCGATGCCCCTGCAAATCTAACTAACCACTCTTTCATATCAAAAATCCTTGAGGTTTGAGTTAACAGCCTAGTCAACAAAAGCAGGGTGAATGCCTGGACAGTAGCTGGACGGAATTATATTTCACGGGTGAGCGAGAAACACCACCATGATAGATGATTAGGAGTCAAATGTCCATAAAATTTGGTCAAACGCGGGTTTTGGGCTTGCCTCCGAAGTGATAAACTTTTTGTTTCGGCTATGATGCAAGACCTAAACTCTAACGCGATCGAGGTGGTTGATACCGCCGGAGGCCCATTGGTTCCGCAGGCGGCGGAGACCGCGTTGCTCAACCGACGTGAGCGCGTTGGTTTTTGGCTGACGCATAGGATGAATCTGGGGGCGATGAAGCGGCTGATGACGTTTTGTCAGCGGCATATCGGCAGTCTTTGGATATATCTTGCAACCTACAATCTAATGTACGTCTTCGGCATCGAAAACGTTGAGAATGCCGATGTCGATACGCCGATCGTGCTTGTCGCCAACCACCGGTCGTTCTTCGACATGTATACCGTGTCGAGCGTCTTATTTCGCCGTCTTGATCGGCCGATCACGTTATATTTTCCGGTACGTGCCAAGTTTTTCTACACGAGCCCGATCGGGTGGCTGGTCAATTTCGTAATGGGATGGTTTTCAATGTATCCACCGTTTTTTCGCGAAGAACGCGAGGCGAAAAAGCGGGAATTCGATAAATATTCGATGCGTCGCTTGGTTCAGCTTTGCCAAACCGGAAACGGGCACATCATCGGGTTTCATCCCGAAGGTAAGCGAAATCTTACGGGTGGAACTTACGAGTTCTTGCCGGCGCAGCCGGGAATCGGAAAGGTGATCTACGCGGCTCACCCACAGGTCATTCCGGTCTTCATAGCCGGTCTTGGGAACGATCTTCCGAAACAGATATTAGGTAATTGGACCGGCGGCCCAAAAGTCAGGATCTGGTTTGGCGAAAAAGTCGATCTGTCCGAATTCTATGCCAAAGGCGATCGTTTACGGACGCATAAAGAGATATCTGACCATCTGATGATGAAGATCGGTGAACTCGGAGAAATGGATCGGGGAAAATTCGGCTAACACCCACTGCTGTGATCGATTCTGCGCCTGAGATATCGGGAACTGACTTAATATGGACACGTTCTCTCCCGAAAAGATGCCCGAAGGACCGAGGCTCGAAATGACGAGCCGACGGCGTTGGGCAGTCACCATTGGCGTCATGACCGGAATGGCGATCGCCGCGCTGGAAGCTACCGTTGTCGGCACGGCAATGCCTACCGTTATTGCGAGTCTTGGCGGGATCAACCATTACAGCTGGGTCTTTTCGGCATACCTTGTGACGTCCACGGTCACGGTCCCGGTTTGGGGCAAACTCTCAGATCTTTATGGCCGTCGGTTGCTGTATCAAGTCGGCATCGGTGTCTTTCTGCTCGGCACTCTGCTATCAGGGTTGGCCGATTCAATGACTCAACTAATCGTTTTTCGCGCTATCCAGGGACTTGGGGCGGGAGCACTTGTTCCGCTTGGGATGACGATCATCGGCGATATCTTCACGCTGAAAGAGCGTGCAAAGATGCAGGCATATTTTAGCGGCGTCTGGGGTCTGTCCAGCGTTATCGGGCCGGTCATCGGCGGCTTTATTACAGATCAGATATCGTGGCGGTGGGTATTTTTTGTCAATCTGCCTGTCGGTGTCGCCGCGGCTCTGATCATCGGGCTTGCCTTAAAAGAACCCAAAGTGAGGCAGAAGCCTACGATCGATTATGCAGGAGCCGCGTTGCTGATGATCGCGATCAGTCTGGTGATGCTCGGCCTTGTCGAGGGCGGCAGTTCGATACGAACTATCGTTTCGGCGGAAAATCTCGGGCTTTTCGCCGGTGGGGCAGTATTGCTGGCGATCTTCGTATGGGTCGAAACACGGGCCTCCGACCCGATCATTCCATTCCGGATGTTTCGAAACCGGACGGTCGCAGTCTCGGTGAGTGCCGGATTTTTGGCCGGTATTGCCATGTTTGGAGGCATCTCATTCATACCGCTTTTTGCTCAGGGAGCTTTGGGAATGACGGCGACGCAGGCAGGCTCGCTGCTTACGCCGTTAATGCTTAGCTGGGTCCTAATGTCTATAGTCGGCGGTCGGCTGCTTCTCAGGCTTGGATATCGAAACATCACGATCGCGGGCTTTATTGTGATGACGACGGGGTTCGTTCTGCTTTCGACTTTTAACCGCACAACGCCACAGGTGTGGCTCTATCTGGATCTGATCCTGATCGGTTCCGGACTCGGGCTGACAATGCTGACACTGCTCATCGCGGTTCAGCAAGCGGTCTCGCGTGAGCAGCTCGGAGTTGCGACGTCTCTCAGTCAGTTTTCACGGGCTATCGGGGGTGCTTTTGGAGTCGCAATAATGGGGGCAGTGCTAACAGGCGGCCTAGCGGCAAATCTTTTGGAGGCCGCGGCGGTTCCGAACAGTGGAATATCGGTCGAACAGGCCAGCGTATTTGCCGAAAATCCGAACGCCCTTATCGAACCTCAGGCACGAGCGGCTTTGCCTGCTGAAACTCTTAAGGTTCTAGAGGATGCAATGACAGCGGCTGTTCACCCAGTGTTTTGGTTTGGTGCGGCGGTATGCGTAGTGGCCTTGTTTTTAGTACTAATGCTGCCGAGGCAGGTGTGTATATCAAAAGAACATGAGGCATCAGCCGACTGCGGCGAGTCAATGCTGATGGCCGAACAGACGACCATAAACGCCCGTAACCAACCGGCAGCCGAAGACGGTTAGCCGTTTTGAAGATCATTTATCGCCGGTCTTTGGTACGGTGTTTGAGTTAGTTTCCCCAGCCGCCGATTGATTAGTCTGTTCAGCTTCCTGCTTTATTTCTTCAGGTGATTTCCAACCGGCCTTTTTGAGAAGATCGACAGCATAACGGACGGGAACAGCCATATTGGCCGCGGTATTTTCGGTGAACACACCAAAATTGACGCCAATGACCTTACCGGATTGACCGAATAATGGAGCTCCGGAGCCACCCTCGGCTGTTTTAGCGTCGTGAACTATCCGACGGGCATCGAGGTCGGTGATCGCTCCTTGAGTCGTAAGCGGGACGATCTTTTGCGACTGAGCAAGGAAGTTGATCAGCCTCTGCCTCGAATTGCCAAAGCGGGAATTGATCGATTTTGCCTCGTCATCGTCAACCATCGCGAGCAGACGGTCCGGGCCGCTCGGGTATCCCATTGTGACAACCGTCTTGCCGATAGCGGCCGAATCCGTGTCGATATCGATCGGGATCGTTGCGACGTTGGCCGGCATCAGAGCTGTATCGATCTTGCTGATCGAGATGTCTTCGCGGCTGCCGAGTTGGCTGACTTTCAGCGGAAACGGTGTCGGATTATTTGGAAAATAAATGACGAGGCTCTTCACACGTGGCCTGCCGTTGGCAGCACTCATCATCTGTTTGACGTTGTCGTCCTCTTCCCAAGGCTGCACAACGTGCCGGTTTGAGACGATATATCCACCGCCGACGTGAAATCCGGTTCCAATAAAGTCATATTCCACCGGCGAGCCGTTGCCCTCGGTCGTCAGCCCGATCTGCGGCGTCAATGGCCGCGAACCGGGATCTTCGGATTCGCTTGGTTCGTATGGATTGGGCCTGAATGCCTGTGGGTCAGCGTAGCGAAGTACCTTGCCGCTTCTCTTATCGACGAGATCGTATACGCCGACGACCAGACAAATAGCATTACCGTATTCGACGCGGAGATTTTTCGCCAGTGAAACCGTTTTGATCAGATCTTTGTTTGTTTTATCGAGTTCGCCGATCTGTTCGCTCGTCTCCCCCAGCTTTTCCTCGAGCTTCTTGATGATGTCGCTCTGTTGTTCAGATTGCTTTCGGCTCTCTCGCAGTTCGCGATTGACGGCAAAACCGATATAAAAAACGCCGGTAATAAAGCCGATCGTCAGCACCAACGTGATCAGCTTTGTCGTTACGGAAACCTCACGCATGAGTTCGCGTGAAAATTCGCGTAAAAACGCCTTTGCGTCGTCGCGTTTGGCGGAACTGGCCGATTCGAGAGCGGCGTCCTCGATAAATCGCGAGATGTGCGGCTGTTCACGATTTGTCGTGATCATCGCCGACTTGTTTTCCAGCGAAAAGAACGAGAACTGAATATCGCTTTCGCCGACCTGTATTACGTCGCCGTCGAGAATGGCAATATAGCGGCGGATCGGTTTTTCGTTGATAGAGAGGTTGAGTCCCGGGTCGAATTCGACTATCCGGTAGGTGCCGTCCGTGCTTTCGATCTCAAACCAGACATTTGACGCATCAGATTGGCGCGAGTGTATCTGCAGGTCCGACGATTCATCTGACCCGATCCGGATGCGATCCTGGGAGAAAAATTCGGTGCGCTTTTCGGTCCCGACCGTGATGTGGATGATAATGCCTACTGCCATCGTGTGCGAATCCGCGTCGATTGGATTCTAACATAATTGAACGCCGGATATATGTGAAATTGCGAACGGCGTGTCAAAATGTTTTTAATGAGTAAACCGAAATTTATCGCCGACCGCAAAGAACTCGAAAAGACCGCTCCGGTGATCGTTTCACCGATCAAAAGACACGTTTTTGTGTGTAACGGAAAATCGTGTGCGGCGGTAGGCAGTGCGGACGTCAAGAAGGCATTTGCGGACGAACTCGAGTCAAAGGGAATGCGGCAGGGTAAAGAGACAAAAGGCCGCAATCCGATGGGCGAGGTCGTCCTGACCGATTGCGGATCGGTCGGCCTATGCACGATCGGCCCGGCGGTTTTGGTCTATCCCGAAGGTGTCTGGTACGCTCAGGTCCAGCCTGAAGACGTGCCGGAGATCATCGAACAACATCTTGAAAAGGGAAATCCTGTCAAACGGCTAGTCGTTGTTGAACCGAGTAACCGCGATTAATAGGCACAACCAGAATGTAAAAGGCCGCGGGCTTTGCACATCTTGTGCGGTCCGCGGCCAGTGTTGCTGGGAAATTTAAGGAAACAAACTAGCTTCTCATCTCCGTCAGGATCTCATCGACCACCTTTTTGGCATCGCCAAAGAGCATGAGGGTGTTGTCCTTGTAAAATAGCGGATTGTCGACGCCGGCGTAGCCGCTGGCCATCGAGCGTTTCATGACGATAGTGTCGCGGGCTTCCCAACAGTGGAGTACCGGCATTCCGGCGATCGGCGAACCCGGATCGTCGAGTGCCGATGGGTTGACGATGTCATTGGCACCGATGACCCAGGCGACGTCTGTTGTCGGGAATTCTTCGTTGACCTCGTCCATTTCGAAGACGATGTCGTACGGGATGCTGGCTTCGGCAAGCAGCACGTTCATGTGGCCCGGCAGTCGTCCTGCGACGGGGTGAATGGCGAACTTGACGTCGACGCCTTTACCCCTAAGTATCTTAACGACCTCAGCCAGGGAATGCTGGGCCTGAGCCACGGCGAGTCCGTAGCCCGGGATGATTATGATCTTGCGGGCGTTCGTGAGAAGATCGGCGGCGCCCGGCGATTCGATCGGGTGGACCTCGCCCTGAGGCTGACCGTTCGAGCTTACAACCGTTCCGCCCTCGGTACCAAATCCGCCGAGCATGACGCTCACAAACGAGCGGTTCATACCCTTGCACATGATGTAACTGAGGATTGCGCCGGATGAACCGACGAGAGCACCGGTGATAATGAGCAGGTCGTTGCCGAGCATAAATCCGGCCGCTGCCGCTGCCCAACCGGAATAGCTGTTGAGCATCGAGACGACAACGGGCATGTCAGCACCACCGATCGCCATGATGAAGTGAATTCCCAGAATGCCCGTGACGATGGTTGCCAAAAGCAATGCCAATTGACCGTCAGTGCCCGGCTGCATAAAGAACCACACGCCTAGGCCGATCGTGACCAGAAGCATCACGATGTTCAGCAAATGGCGTCCCGGCAGCATGAACGGCTTACCGCCGATCGAGCCGCGCAGTTTAAGAAATGCAATGACCGAACCGGTAAATGTGATCGAACCGATACACACACCGATAAATATCTCGACGATATGAAGGTGGTGTTCGGCCGGGGTCAATGGAACCGCCGGTGCGGGCCCAAGATAAGTCGCGAATCCGACCAGCACTGCCGCAAGGCCGACAAAGCTGTGGAGCATTGCGACAAGCTCGGGCATCGAGGTCATCTGGACACGCGAGGCAAGGATCGCACCGATCACCAGGCCGGGAACAAGGGCTCCGAACAAGACCGGTAATCCGCCCGTCTGCATTCCAAAAGCGGTTGCGACCAGAGCGATCAACATTCCAAGAATGCCGTAAAGGTTTCCCCGGCGGGCGGTCTCCTGTTGGGACAAGCCGCCAAGGCTTAAAATGAACAACGCACTCGCGGCGATGTACGCAATTGTGATTAGACTCTGTGTCATTTTCTAAACATCGCGAGCATGCGATTGGTTACTAAAAATCCGCCGGCGATATTGATCGCGGCAAAAAATACGGCGATAACGCCAAGGATAACTGTAAGGCTCATGTTGGTGCCGGTCAGCTGAAGCATACCACCCACAAGGATGATGCCGCTGATGGCGTTAGTGACGCTCATTAGCGGTGTATGCAGGGCTGGCTTGACGTTCCAGACGACCTGGAATCCGACAAAGCAGGCAAGCATGAAAACCGTGAAATGCGATAGTGCCTTGTCCGGGGCAACAAGGCCGAGGCCGACAAGGACGAGGCCGATGACGCCGAGCGTGACCGGGCTGATACCCGCTCCTTCGCCATGTCCATGTGCAGGTGCGGCCTTAGCGACCGCTACACTCGCCGTACTCTTGGTCGGAACACCGGGCTCCGGTGGAGCAGGCGGCAGCGGAGGTGGCCACATCATCTTGCCTTCGTGAAGAACGATAGCACCGCGAACGACCTCATCGTCGAGATTGACGTGTAGGCCTTCTTCATTGGTCAGATCGCCGAGCAGGGCAACAATGGTAGCTCCGTAGAGTTGGCTGGACATGCTCGACATCCGGCTCGGCAGGTCGGTGTATCCGATGATCGAAACGCCTTTATGCGTGACGACCGAGCCCGGTTCGGTCAGAGCACAGTTGCCGCCTTGTTCGGCAGCGAGATCGACGATGACCGAGCCCGGTTTCATCGATTCGACCATGCCCTGAGTAATAAGTTTAGGGGCGGGCTTGCCCGGGATCAGTGCGGTAGTGACAATGATGTCAACCTGCATTGCCTGTTGGGCAAAGAGAGCCATTTCGGCTTTCAGGAAGTTGTCGGACATCTGCTTGGCGTAACCGCCTTTGCCTTCGCCCTCTTCCTTGATGTCGAGCTCGAGAAACTCAGCTCCCATGCTGGCGACCTGGTCCTTTGTGGCCGAACGAGGGTCAAATGCCTTGACGATCGCTCCGAGTGCTCGGGCAGCTCCGATCGCCGAAAGTCCGGCGACGCCGGCTCCGATGACCATGACCTTCGCTGGGTCGATGCGTCCCGCAGCTGTAATCTGGCCGCCGAAAAAGCGGGGAAAGTTGTTTGCCGCCTCGATGATCGCCCGATAACCAGCGATATTGGCCATGGCGGACAACGTGTCCATCTTCTGAGCCCGCGAGATGCGCGGAATACAGTCCATGCCGAAAACCGTGGCCTTTCTCGCCGCAAGACGGTCGAGCAGTTCGCGGTTCTGAGCCGGCCACATAAAGCCGATCAGCCAACCGCCCTCTTTGAGCAGTTCGGCTTCATGGACGCCCAGTTCCTTGTTCTCTTCCGGCGGGCGAACCTTTAGGATCACATCGGACGTTGCCCACAATTCCTTAGTTGTTTCGACAATGCTCGCACCGGCCTCTTTATACTCAGAATTTGAGCAATTGATACCATGTCCGGCTCCGGATTCGACGGCAACGTCAAAACCTAATTTCTTGAGCTTAAGGATAGTTTGCGGAGTGGCGGCCACCCGTTTTTCGCCAGGGTGGATCTCTTTCGGAATTCCAATTATGGTCATATTACAAACAAATATATAGGACTATTGCGGTACCTGCAAAATGGCGGCCGCAATGGCTGAAATTTATTGTCAAAAATTGAAGCATGTGTCCGGCGAAGGCGGAAGCGCTTAAAATGAGTAAAATCGCGTCTTCGCTAGACACATGCTCGATACACAAACAATGGTCGCGCATCGTGGACGAGTCGCGTGTGACGCGTATCACAGTTTGAAAATAAGTTGGTTTAAAATTTAGTGGCTGACCGGAATTTCAGATGCTTCGGTAAGAATGTGAACTCGGTATTTACTGTTTTGCCATTTTCTGCAGAGTAATTACGACCGTTGGGTCGTCTCCGGCCGTGCGGTTGTACGAGACCCAAAATCCTGATTCCGGGTATCGAACAAGCTTATATATCGACCCGTCCGCTTCTTTCTTAATGTCTTCGCCAACGACGTCCTTGGTTGACGGAGCCATTTTGAGATTGCCTGAGTAGTTGACGGTTATCGATTTAACGGTCTGATCCTTATCCCACAGGATCTGGGCGGATTCGGTGGCAGAAACCGCATAGTAATCGCCGGCGTTTGAGCGTTGGCTGGCTTCGCCGAGCTTTTCACGCGCAGCCGCCTGGGCCATTCCGACGGTAACACCTCTATATGTCGAATACGGTGGTGTTTTAGCCGCTGCGGTCTCAGGAGTGGGGCCCGGAGTGATCGAATCAGCACCAGCCGCGTGGGACGCAGTGCCGGATACATTGACGAACAAACCAATTGAAAACACCAATAATAAGAATCCTGCTGCCAATTTCATCTACTAAGATCCTCCGAAAAGTCAGCGATAAGTACGAACCGATCCGGCGATCGGAATGACCAAATATATCGCGGTATCTTGATAATCGAACAAACGGGAAAGTAGCGAACGAGCCGGATTATATCGCCGTTTTTCGTTAGATGCAATCGAAAAATGAGTGTGAAGTTTTGCTGCCGTCTACGAAAACGAATTGAACAGGGAACCGCCAAGAAATATGTAGATCGAGCACAACACCAATTCACCAACCAGAACAGCTCCGATGAACTTCAAATAATCCATCTTCGCCATACCGGCAACATAGCAGACGGCATCAGTTGGTACGAACGGAAAGAAAGACCATGCCGCAACGAAGAGAAATCCGGTGGGATGTTCCAGCCGGTCGTGCAGCCGACGTGTGAGAGCCGCCTTTCTCTTTTCGAAATATTCACTTGTTCCAAGTAACTCAGAGAAAAAATAGATCATGCTTGATGAAAACGCTATGCCGCTAATCGAAACTAAAAGGACAAGCCATGGCTGATCGGGATATATCAGAGTTCCGGCAATTACAAGCGGCGAGCTGGGAAGAAGAGAAAGACCTCGAAGAGCAGACATTGCAATGTAAACTAACAATACCTCACCTTGAAATCTGAGCAGGATCGAAGCGATATTCGACGCCGTAAATGAATCAGGGTAGAGCAGAAATCCGCCGATTCCGGCGATTGCTATAGATGCCCACGTTGCTAGGGTAATGATCCGGACAGTCAAGCTCGCTTTCTTCAGGGTGATTGCCATCGCTTGAAAGGAAACGAAAAAGCCGCAGGAAAGTTCCCATGCGGCTTCTTACTGATACAGACTGCTTATGCAGAATTTCGCAACTACGCGGCCGTCGCGGCCGTATCCGAATCCTTCTTCCAACGTAGGACTGGCTTTCGGGCAGCAGCCGCTTCGTCGAGACGTCCGATGCGGGTCGAATGCGGTGCATTTATAACCAGATCCGGATTCGACTGAGCCTCGGCGTCGATGTCGATCATTGCCTCGATGAATGCGTCGAGGTCGGCACGGCCAACCGATTCGGTCGGCTCAATTAGCATCGCTCCCTCGACAACGAGCGGGAAGTAGACCGTCATCGGATGGAACCCATAGTCAATAAGCCGCTTTGCGATATCAAGGGTGACGACACCATTTTTCGCCTGCAGTTTGTGTGAGAATATGGCTTCGTGCATGCAATCCGACTGGTAGGGCTCGTCGTAATTATCAGCAAGCTTTTTCGAGACGTATCTAGCGTTCAACACGGCCGCCTCGGTTGCCTCAAGAAGTCCCTCGGCACCGTGCGTGTAAATGTAAGATAGGGCACGGACCATCATCCCAAAATTGCCGTAAAACGCCTTAACACGTCCGATCGATGCCGGAAAATCAAAGTTGAGGTGAAATCTCTCACCGCTCTTTTCCACTCTCGGAACCGGCAGATACGGCATAAGATCCGCTGAACAGCAGCAAGGGCCGCAACCCGGACCGCCGCCGCCGTGGGGTGTCGAAAACGTTTTGTGCAGATTGAGATGAATAACGTCAACGCCCATATCTCCGGGACGGGCAACGCCGACAAGGGCGTTCATATTCGCACCGTCCATGTAGACGAGGCCGCCTGTGGCATGGATGACGTCGCAGATCTCCTTAATATTGCGTTCGAAGATCCCGACGGTGTTGGGATTGGTCAGCATCAGACCTGCAACTCCGCCTTCGTCACACAACTGACGAAGATGATCCATGTCAGTCAAACCCTCGGCGGTCGAATGGATGGTCTTGACGGTAAATCCCGCCAGAGCGGCCGATGCGGGATTGGTGCCGTGGGCTGAATCAGGAATGAGCATTACTCGACGGTCTTTCGATGCTTCGCCGTCGCGGGCGTCAAGAAATGCGCGGATCAGCATGACGCCGGTCATTTCGCCCTGAGCTCCCGCGGCCGGTTGGAGCGAAACGCCGGGAAGGCCGGTGATCTCGGCAAGATCTTCCTGAAGCAGGTACATCAGCTCGAGAGCACCCTGCGATTCCTCTTCTGGTGCCAGCGGGTGAAGCCCGGCAAAGCCATCGATCCTGGCGGTCTTTTCGTTGAGACGCGAATTGTATTTCATCGTGCACGAACCAAGCGGATACATTCCGAGATCGATCGAATAATTCCAAGTCGAGATACGTGTAAAGTGGCGAATGACGTCGACCTCAGAAACTTCGGGCACGCCGTTGAGATCGTCGGTGCGGCGAAGCTCTGCGGGGATGATATCTTCCGAGACAGGTACATCCAGTTTCGGCAGACGATATCCGATGCGTCCGGTCTGTGAACGCTCAAAGATCAAACCTTCGTTCTGTGTTGGGTGCTGTGTTACTTTTTTGATGCTCATAAAAATTGTACAAGCAGGCTGGCAGCCTGCGTTCCGGTCTATGCCTTCGGCAATCCTTTTCGTGCTATGTCCTCGACGATATTACAAAAACGGTCGAGTTCCCAAAGTGTTGTGTAGACATTCGGCGTGATGCGAATGCCGGTGAATTCTTCGTGAACGATCGGCGTCGTGAAGATCTTATGTTTCGACATCAGATATCCACCGATCGCGACCGGATCGATGCCGTCGATCTTGAAATTGGCGATCGCACACGACTGTTTCGGGTCAAATGATGTATTAAATCCGACCTTTGGCACGTCTTTTAGCTTGTTCATCCAGTAGCGCGCGAGGAACCGCAAACGTTCTTCTTTACGTTTGCCGCCGATTGCGTTGTGAAACAGTATCGATTCGCCAATAGCGAGCCGCATCGCTGCCGAGTGTGTGCCGATCTCCTCGAACTTGCGAATGTCATTCCTGTTCTTGTCCTCAGACGCCATCAGTGCCCAGACCTTAGCGATCTTGTCCTTTTTGACGTAGAGCATTCCCGTGCCCTTCGGAGCGTATATCCACTTATGCAGGGAAGTGCCGTAATAGTCGCAGCCGAGATCAGCTTGTTTGAAGTCGAACTGTGCGAACGCGTGTGCTCCATCCACTATCGTCTCGATCCCTTTTGAACGGGCCATGTCGCAGATCTTCTTGATCGGCAGTATCTGGCCGGTCAGGTTTATCTGATGCGAAACGAGGATCAGTTTCGTCTTAGGCGTAATCGCTCGCTCAAATGCGGCCGCGATGTCGTCGACGTTGCTCGGTGCGAGCGGAATTTTGATCAGATTGAGCTTAAGGCCTTCGCGAAGCTCACGCTGTTTGAGCGTGGTGATCATTCGCGGATAATCCTGCGTGGTTGTCAGGATCTCATCCCCGGCTTTGAAATCCATGCCCATCAGCAGAGTTTCGAGCGATTCGCTGGCATTTCGCGTGATCGCGATCTCCTCAGCAGAGCAACCGAAAACTTCGGCTAAACCGGTACGCACGGTCTCAGATTGCGGCTCAAGCAGCTGCCACATCGTGTAAGCCGTCGCGTCTTCTTGCTGCCAGGTGTAGCGAACAAATGCCTCGGTGACCATTCGCGGGCTTGGGCTTACGCCGCCGTTGTTGAGGTTGACGATGCCGCGGGTGACCGAAAATGCCTGCTGGATCGTCGCCCAGTAATCTTCATCCGTCGCCGCCTCCAACGGTGAAAGATGTTCGATCCTCTTTCCGGCTGCCAGAACACTTGAGAACAACGAACTCACAACGGACGAGGAAAGAGCCATCAGGCCAAGGCCTTTCCCGGCATTCGAAAGGAAACTTCGGCGATCAATGTCTTTCTCAAAGCTACGCAATGTCATCTTTGTTATTCGTCTCCTTTTGTCTCAAGTTGTTTACGAACAGCCAAATTCCAATTACGAAAATGACCAAAAACACCGGACCGATGCACAGGAGTATTTCTGTTGCACCAAAGATCATCCGCTATGCAGACGCAAGTCCGCTGACCAAACTGTCTATCTGGTCTTTGGTATTCGTCTCGGTCACGCAGACCAAAAACTCGTTAGCCCGGTCGGAATAGTAATTCGACAGGGCGATGCCGCCGAGGATGCCGCTTTCGGTCCGGACCTTCGAAAGCACTTCATCGGCCGGTTTTGTTGCACGGACGACGAATTCGTTAAAGACCGGCGACGAGAACGCGATCTCGTAGTGGTCGAGAGCAGCGATCTGTTTGGCTGCATACGCAGCTTTCTGCGCGTTCTGCATCGCTACCTCTTGCAAGCCTTTTTTGCCCATCGTTTCCATGTATATGGTTGCGGCGAGGGCGATGAGGCCCTGATTGGTGCAGATGTTCGAGGTCGCTTTCTCACGGCGGATGTGCTGTTCGCGGGTTGAAAGCGTCAAAACGAAACCGCGGTTGCCGTTTTTGTCGTAAGCAACGCCGCAAAGGCGGCCTGGCATTTGCCGCACGAATTTTTCCTGCGTCGCGAACAGGCCAAGGTGCGGTCCGCCGAATGACATCGGGACGCCCCAGGACTGGCCTTCGCCAACGACGATGTCGGCACCGCATTCGCCTGGTGTCTTGAGCAGACCGAACGATATTGCTTCGGTCACTACGACGACGAACAATGCACCGACGGCATGGGCCGCATCGGCGAGCGATCTCAGATCTTCGATACAGCCAAAGAAATTGGGTGACTGCACGACCAGTGCGGCGGTTTTGTCATCGAGAGCCTCCAAACCGTTGACGCGTCCTGTGGCCTCGTCGAATCCGATCTCGACGATCTCGGTGTCACCATGCTGTGCGTAGGTCGTGGCAACTTCGCGATATTCCTTATGGACGCTTTTGGCAACAACGATCTTGTCACGTCGGGTAACACGCTGTGCCATCAGATAAGCCTCGGCCATGGCGGTCGAACCGTCGTACATCGACGCATTCGCAACCTCCATTCCGGTAAGCTGGCAGATCAGCGTCTGGAATTCGAAAATGTACTGAAGGGTGCCTTGAGAGATCTCAGGCTGGTACGGCGTATAAGATGTAAAAAACTCTGACCGTTGGATCAGGTGGTCTACGACCGTTGGCGAAAAATGAGAATAGACACCGCCGCCAAGGAATGATGGTTTTGACGTGCCGGTATTCTTGCCGGCCATGCCTTCCATTGAGGCGATGACCTCCGATTCCGCAAGAGGTTCGGTAATATTGAGGGCACGGTTTAACTGAACATTCTCGGGGATCGAGCGAAATAGTTCCTTTGCGGCTGTAAGACCGACGATCTCCAACATCTCATCGCGTTCTTCGGGTGAATTTGGTATGTATCTCATCTTGAATAGAATCTAAATCTAAATTGTCAAAAATATATAATTTCGCGAAACCACAATGATATCAAAATCGCATTTCGAATTCGAAAATGCAGTGCCGGAAATCACAAATATTAAAAATGGCGGTCACGTGCAGGATGACACATGACCGCCGATTCAAATATTGCTGCGAACGTCGCCGCCCGCGTTACTCCAGTCGATTGACGAACGTATGCCGCCAGTCAATCTCAAGAACATGGAGCAACTATCCAACTGTCGTTAAATACTCTTCGTATTCGACGGCTGAGAGCATGGCGTCGGCTTCGCCGGGGTTGTCCATCTTGATCTTGACCATCCAGCCGGCGCCGTATGGATCGTTATTGACAGCTTCAGGAGTGTCATTGAGGCCGTCATTTACCTCGACCACCTCACCGGCGACGGGAAGGAAGATCTCGGACACGGCCTTGACCGATTCGACGGAGCCGAACGACTCGTGAGCGGCAAATTTGTCGCCGACACGCGGCATGTCAATATAAACAACATCGCCTAGCGAATGCTGAGCATAATCGGTGATCCCGATCGTCGCGACGTCGCCGTCTACACCGACGAACTCATGGTCTTTGCTGTAACGTAAATTCTCAGGAATATTGGACATATGAATTGAAGTTAACCCCTATTTTATTGAAATACAATATCTATTTTGAACGTTTGTAGAAAGGTGTAGAGACGACCTTTGCTGCGATCTGACGACCCCTAACATCGATTTTAATTTCTTGACCGACAATTGCAAACTTCGGAGGCAGAAAGGCGAGGCCAATATTCTTTTTAAGGAACGGTGCGGGACTGCCCGACGTGACCTGGCCGACCTTTTCGCCATCGATGTAAACGTCACAGCCGTCACGGGCAATGCCCGGTTCGGTCATTTCAAAACCCGCGATCTTTCGGGTGACACCCTCCTCTTTCTGCTTTAAAAGGATCTCGGACCCAATGAATGACCCCTTTTGAAGCTTGGTGATCCAACCGAGGCCCGCTTCGAGCGGCGAGATGTCGTCGCCAAGTTCGTGACCGTAGAGCGACATTGCCGCTTCGAGCCGAAGCGTGTTTCTAGCCGCCAGGCCGCACGGTACGATTCCGCCTTCTTTTCCATAGTTGCCGGTTTCGAGGATCTTGTTCCAAAGCTGTTCGGCGAACTCCGCTGCAGCATAGACCTCAAACCCGTCTTCACCGGTGTAGCCCGTCCTGGAGATGATAGCGTCGACACCGTCCACTCGCCCTGTTGTGAAATGGTAATACCTGATGTCCGCAAGGTCAGTCTCGGTCAGCTTTTGAACGATGCCGGTCGCATCGGGGCCCTGAACGGCGATCTGACAATACTCTGGGCTCGCATTACGCAGTTCGACACGCTGATCGGTCTTGTGTGACGATATCCATGCCCAATCCTTGTCCGTAGTGCCTGCGTTAACGACCAGCAGCAATTTCTCCTGGCCGAATCGGTATACAAGCAAGTCGTCCACGACGCCGCCATTCTCGTTGGTCAACGCAGAATAGTGAGCTTGACCGTCAACCAAATTAAGGACGTCGTTGGTCGTCAAACTGTTGACAAAGCTTATCGCGTCCGGGCCCTCGACCCAGATCTCGCCCATGTGCGAAACGTCAAAAAGCCCCGACCTCGTCCGGGTCGCCATGTGCTCCTCAATAACGCCCGCAGTGTACTGGACCGGCATATCCCATCCGCCAAAATCCACCATCCGGCCGCCAAGCTGTCTGTGAGCATTATTCAGCGGTGTTTTTTTGAGTATTTCATCAGTCATATGAATGAAGTGTAATTTAGCAGTCGGCGGGTTAACAAGTCGCGGTGCGGTATAAGCTAGAATTTTGCAAAGTTCCTCATCAAGAAACATGCTTGAGCGGGTTAAGTCTCCCAAAAACTCCCAAACCGCGCCGAGTGAAAAAAAAGCTTGTAACTCTGGTACTAAAATGACATATAATTTTTGAGATCGCGGTCTCCCACAGTCGAATCGGTGGCCTTCGAGGGGTTGTCCACGGGTTCGCGAGAGACCGCGGTCTTGCGCGCAGAGGAGGTCGAGCCCCTATTTATTTTTCGATTTCTTTGCCTCGGCAGGGAGTTTGGTGACAGCTTCGATCACTTGGCTGCAGTTTTCGATCAGATCCATATACGCACCCTTTTCGGTTTTGACCTCTGTTAACGAAAGTTCCTTTTCAAAGACCGGGCGGTAACGAGTCGCTGCGGCCGCGAGCGTGCGAACCGCTTTGTTGAAAAGATCCTTCGGAACCTTCGGTTTCTTTCCGTCAGTATCGTAGATCACCGCGGAGTCCGGCCGGGCAGCGAGGTTGTCGATATCGTCGATGGCCTTCTGAAATATCCGCTTTACGTCCGAAAGCAGCTCGATCTTCGAGCCGGTCGGCAGCGGCCCCCAAATATCTTTTTCTTTCAGCTCTTTTTCCGTATTTCCAACATTTATCTTCAAGACCGCCAAACGACGATCGATGGCGTGGACCAGGACTGCGATCCGAAGGTCGATCTCCTGAGCGTCACGAATGATCTCTATCTCCTCATCCGTCAGATAATCCCGGCGCTGTGCGTCGGCCGAGGTCCCGAAAAACGTGAAGATCGCGGCGATCGTTAATATGTAAAAGATACTGCTTTTCATTTGATCAATTTTGTCTCGGCTGACGAACAACCGAATCTCCAAAAAGTGGTTCCAACGCCCGCGTGCGTGAATCGCGAATATACTTTATGACGCTTTTGACGTAAGGTTCGTATTTCGGCGACAGCTCCCGACGAATTATTTCGATCCGCGGCACATAACTGCGGAGGCCGATCTCAAATCGCTTAAAATTGCCGAGCACCTTGTCGCTGTCGGTATTGCTGCGGCTAAGGAAATCAAGCGTGTTGTCGAGTATTCCCTGAAACCCGCCAAGATCGGTGAACATCTTCTCGAAGTCCTCAGCGGCGGCGGCTTTTTCAGCAGACGCGATCCGAGCAGTCATCAAATTTAGTGCGAGCACGGTACGGGCCTTTACATCCAATTCGCGAGTTAAAATGGTGCGTTCGTCCTTCGACATAACCCTGACCGGCGGCGGTGCGGTCTCGACCGAGGGGTCGACCTGACCGTTTGCGGGAAAGCATGTGGCGACGATCACGATCACAAGTCCGGCAAAATAGGTGGACAGCGAGAGATAACGCGACATCGCGGAAACCAAAACTGCTGATCTTGCAAGTTGTCGCATTTCGTCTATTTGCCCTTTTTGTCCTTGATCTGTTTTTGAAGTATCGGTAGACGCAATTTTACCTTATCTATCTCGAGCCCACTCTTTGATGGGTCGGCTAATCTCAAAAACTGCTGGTAATTTGCCATAGCGTCGAGATATTCGGCAAGCTGGTCGTGAGTAATTCCGAGAAAGTAATACGCCGCCGCCAGATCAGGCTGTCGCGAGACAAGCCACTGATACTCGATCTTGGCCTCAGCATATCTTTTCGATTGAAACAGTGCGGTCGCGAGATTTGCGTGCGAGGTCGAGTTGTCCGGAGCGATCGCGATCACCTTTCGAAACAGCCCTACCGCCTGATCGTACATTTTTGCCTGAACGAGGGCGGCACCGAAACCGATCGCGTGATTAATATTGGCGGGCTCGGCCTCTGACGCCTTGCGGCAATAGTCCAGAGCCTTTGCTGGCGAATCGACTCGATAAAGCGTACACAGCCGGCCGAGGATAGTCGCGTTTCCGGGATCGGCGGCCAGCAGCTTTTCAAGGTCGGAGACGTTCTCGGAACCGGCCATGCGGACCTTGTTGCGAAACTCGACGACTTCTTTGTCTGTGTCCCCAAACGTGTCAAGTATCCTTAAAGCTTCATCGGATCGGCCATACGCGGCATGAACGCGGGCACGAAGCAATTTTGTCGCAACCGATTCGGGGTCGATCTTTTCGAGAGTGGCGACGGCCTCGGAGGCACGGATCGTATCGCCTTCAGAAAGGGCAAGCCGCGCCAGTTCCGAAAGTGCAAACTTGTTTCTGGGCTCAAGAGCGAGAGCGTTGTTCAGGCTGGTGCGGGCAGATTCAGCTTTGCCCAAAGCGATCTCGAGAGCCGCCCTGGCAGACCAAAGACCTGCTGTCGGTTTTGCCTTGCGGGTGAACGCCTCGATCTTTGTCAGCAATTCGGCCAGAGCGGACGCAGGAGCCTTTGTCTTGAGTCTCAATTCAGCAAGGGCAGCCATCGCCGGGAAACTTTGATCGTCTACCTTTAGAGCATTCGTCAAATGGGTCTCAGCCTCACGAAAATTGCCGGTCTCGATCAATAGTGACCCAAGGCTCGATAGCGCAAGCGTCCAGTCGGGCCGTATTGCGATCGCCCGACGAAAGGACGCTTCGGCCTCGGGCCGCTTTCCAAGTCCAAGGTACGCCGAACCGCATTGATATTCGGCTTCCGGAAATTCCGGAACGACCTTAAGTGCTTTTTTGTATAACTCCACCGCGGCTGCAAGATCTCCCTTTTCGTGAAGTTCCTGCGCCTGATTGAAGATCGCAACAGCATCTTCGGTACTTTCCTCAGTATCCTGAGCGACAGCAGTTCGTGCCGACGCAACGCACATAATGATCGCGAGGGCGACAATTACGAGACGCCTCATCTGAAAGAACGTACTATAAAAACGGGGGCTATAGCTGTGCATTACTGGTTCTGAAATGTTAACACCTGCGCGAATGTACGTCTACATTTTTGAGGTTATGACCGTATAATTTTTGAGTCCAATCATTTGCGTCTAACATTTTGGTAAGCTACCATTTTTACCTTAGGCCGACGTTCAGGCAAAGGTGCCGCAACAGGGCAATAATGATCGCAAACCCCCAACAAATTTTAGACACCCTCGAGAACATCGCAACAACTGTTAAGGAGAGTGAACTTCGCAATAGGATGCGCAGGCTGGGAAGTGTGTTGGTCGCGTTTTCTGGTGGGGTTGATAGTTCTTATCTGGCGGTGATCGCAAAACAAGAATTGGGATCAGATGCGCTGTGTGTTCTTGGGCTGTCGGCAAGCGTATCTGAATTTCAGCGAAATGAGGCTCGACGAGTTGCCTCGGAGCAAGGCCTGGAACTGGTCGAGATCGACACGGACGAACTGTCCGATCCGAATTATTCGGCAAATCCGACTAACCGCTGTTATTTTTGTAAGAGCGAGCTTTACGGCAAGCTTAGGCAGATGGCCGCCGAGAAGGAAATTGGCTGCGTTATTGACGGAACGAACGCTGACGACCTTAGCGAACATCGCCCCGGCAGAGATGCCGCGAACGAGAACGGCGTCGTCAGCCCACTGGCTGATGCCGGCTTGACCAAAGTCGAGATCCGCGAGTTGAGCCTGGGGTTGGGCATAAAGGACTGGGATAAACCGTCGAGTCCGTGCCTCTCGTCGCGGATCGCTTACGGCGTGCCCGTTACTATCGAGCGTCTGTCAAAAGTCGAGAAGGGCGAAGCAATACTTCGGAAACTAGGTTTTAGCGAATTTCGCGTTAGAGTGACCGGCGACACAGCGCGTCTCGAGATCGCCCCTGTAGAATTAAGCAGGGCTCAAGATATGGATCTGGCCGGAACGGTCGAAATTGATTTTCGAAAGATAGGTTTTGAGAGCGTTTTGATCGACCCAAGGGGATTCAGAACCGGGTCGATGAACGAAAAGATATAGTAAATACATTTTTAACTTGGAGAGAAATACATTTTTAACTTGGAGAGTATATTAAAATGGCAAATCCAATGGCTGACGAAATGCGTCGATTCAAAGGGAGTGACGAAAAGAATCCGTTTGAAGCAATGAGTGAGCGCTTTGACCGCGCCGCCAAACTTCTGGGGCTTGAAGAAGACCTCTACGCGGTGATGCGTGTGCCGAGTCGCGAGATCAAGGTTTACATACCTGTTCGAATGGACACCGGCCACATACAGGTATTTGAGGGTTACCGCGTTCAGCACAACTTTGCACGCGGCCCGGCAAAGGGTGGCATTCGATATGCTCCGGACGTTTCGCTTGATGAGGTCAAGGCATTGTCAGCGTGGATGACCTGGAAATGTGCGGTCGTCAATGTCCCGTTCGGCGGCGGCAAAGGCGGCATTATCTGCGATCCCGGCCAGATGTCGATCGGCGAACTCGAGCGGTTGACGCGACGCTACACCTCAGAACTGATCGATTTCATTGGACCGGACAAGGATGTGCCGGCTCCGGACATGAATACCAATGAACAGACAATGGCGTGGATCATGGATACATATTCTATGCATGCCCGTCACACCGTCACCGGTGTCGTGACAGGAAAACCTGTCGCACTCGGTGGTTCGCTTGGTCGTCGAGAGGCAACTGGCCGCGGTGTGTTGATCTCCGTTAATGAGGCTATCAAGAGATTTGACCTCAAGCCGCAGGACACCACCGTTGTAGTTCAGGGCTCGGGCAATGTCGGCGGTATCGGCGCTGAGTTGTTGCATCAGGCGGGTTACAAGGTCATTGCGATTTCCGACGTTCACGGCGGCATTTATAACCAGAACGGCCTCGACATGCCGAAGGTGCTAGAACATCTTAAGGAGTTCAAATCTCTCGAAGGCTATCCTGGCGTCGAATTTATCGACAATAAGGCCCTGCTTGAGATCGAATGCGATGTGCTTGCTCCGTGTGCGACTGAAAATCAGATCACATCAGAGAATGCCGATCGCATCAAATGTAAGATCCTTGCGGAGGGTGCCAACGGGCCGACTACGCCGAAAGCCGACAAGATATTGCATGACAAGGGAATATTTGTAATTCCGGACATTCTGGCAAACGCCGGCGGCGTCACTGTTTCGTACTTTGAATGGGTACAGGACCGCATGGGATATTTCTGGTCCGAAGACGAAGTCAACGCTCGTCTGGAGGACAAAATGGTGGCCAGCTTTAACGAACTTTGCCATTATGCCGAGAAACATGATGTCGATACTCGTACGGCGGCTTACATGTTGGCGATAGATCGGGTGGCCTACGATACCCGAATGCGCGGAATCTATGCGTAACAAAATGTCCTAATTGGTTTAAAACACTTGATTTTAGTGATTAGGTGCGTTACCGTACTTGGAGGGAAAACTAAAGTCCCATTAGTATTACTGGATTTTGCAGTAGTCTTCCCGTGGAAATTTATTTAGTTAACGGACTAAACTTTTGTGGCATCGCTTGATTTGTAGGCTTTTGCGGTTGGCAAAAGCGGCAAGTGTATGTAATAATTGGGTAGCTTTTTTAAGACGAAGCTTTTAGGCTAAGAGTATCGCTCTTTATGCTACTCATTGAAATTCAATTTATTATTTCGGCGGAGGAATGTGATGAAACTCGCTAACAAGGTGTTCTTTGCAACACTTTTACTATTTACACTTGCTTTTGCGGCGATGGCCCAGAGCAACGGCAGACCGGATTCTGATCCGCGCAACACTGCACCGACCGTTGGTACGGGCGGCCCGGTGGGCGGAGCGACTGGTCTATTTACTGTCTATGACGGTCAGACCCTGCGAAAAGGTGAGTACACCTTGAGCATGGCGTACAGCAACTATGACCGCGATCCGGGCGATGCAGACTTTACGTCTGTGCCCATTAGCTTCCAGATCGGTTTGACCAACAAGATCGAATTGTTCTTTGGAACTGAAGCGTATCGCGCTATCAAAGTTAACTCGCGCCGCAACCTGTCAAGCAACTATCTGCCGAACTCGCAGTTTTTCTTTATCGGCCCGGGCCTGACACGTGCTCCGGCAATTGTCTTGGCTCCACAGGGACCTGGCGTTAGCCAGTACCCGAACCAGGCGGTTTACCGCCCGACCGGTGCCCCGTATGCAACGTATCCGTTTATCGGAGCGAATGCAGGAACGTTTGGTCTTTTGCCGCCGTTCTTCTCGGGTCCGATCTTTGGTTTCGCGGCCGGAACAAACGCACTTCTCGGACCGGCACGTGCCGGTGGAAACGGTGCTGACCTGTTCCCTGGCATCGGTTCAGTTTATGGCAGCATCCTGCCGGGCGTGGTGCTTCAGAGCACGACACTCGTAAATAATGCAGGTGCACCGGCTGGAGAAGGCCCGCTTGTTTTCACACAGGCTCCTTCATATCTGCCGGACGCTCCGTTCATTAACCGCGGCTACGGCGAATCAGCGTTCAACTCATTTGACGTTGGCGTCAAATGGCGCATGAACAACATCAACAAGGCGGTCGGCTATGGTTTTGTTGCCGCATACACATTCTATGCTGACAACGCTAACGATGCCTCTGGATTTAACCAGCTCCAGCGTGGTGCAAGTGCCGGCGGAAACATGGGCGACATCAGCCTTACGTTTTTCACCGACGCTCGTCTCGCTAAGTGGGCTAACCTTTCAGGTAACATCGGTTACAAATACACCAGTTCGACGAAGATGGAATTGGCAGGTGGAACCTTTACCGCTCTCGACCGCCCGGATGAGATCCAGGCATCGATCGGTGTCGATTTCCCGGTCAACAAATTCTTCCAGCCGATCATGGAGTTCCGTACGCTCAACTATGTTGGCGGCCGCACTCCGAACGCGTTCGAGAACCACCCGATGGACGGACTCGCAGGCGCGAGGATCTTCCCGGTACGTTGGGCCAGCATCGGCCTCGCATATCGCCACAACTTCAACCAGCAGGATCGCAACAGCTTTGACGAGGACACAAGGTTCAGCAACAGCGTGACGATCCCTTGCCGAGTTGGCGTGACGGCTTGTGCTCCGGTGACGATCACGAGCAACTGGCAGGGTGTGCCGAACGGATTTGTTGCTTCAAGCGATCCGCACGGATTCCTGGCTCAGATCACCCTCGGTCGCCGCATCAAGCGTGTGACGGAGACTGTCAATCAGGCTCCGATGGTTAACTCGGTTACGATCAGTGACACGACGATCACACTTGGATGTGCTCCGGGCTTCAAATCACGCTCGGGTGCTTGTGACGACAACCGTACGGTTAACGTTTCAACAAGTGCTAGCGATCCGGAAAATGATGTCCTGACCTACAACTACACTGTCTCGGGCGGCCGCATTGTCGGCAGCGGAGCAAACGTTCAGTGGGATCTCTCAGGCGTCTCGAAGGGAACTTACACTATCACAACAGGTGTTGATGACGGTTGCGGCGTTTGCGGCAAAACTGAAACCAAGACCGTTACGGTGGAAGAGTGTGCAGATTGTGTTCAGGTATGCAGCTGCCCGTCGATCTCGATCAGCGGTCCTGGTCAGACGACCGATCCGGGAGCGACGATGACATTCACGCTCAACGGTGCGGGTTCGAACACGGTCAACTGGTCGGTATCTGCAGGAACGATCGAATCGGGACAGGGAACTGCTTCGATCACGGTTCGTGCTCCGGCAGACGGCAGCGTTTCGAACATTACGGCAACGGCTGAGGTTGGTGGACTCGATCCGAATTGCAACTGTACTACAACGTACAGCGAAAGCGGACCGGTTGCTCCGAAACCTACGGCAAACCTGATCGACGAATTCGGTAAGGCTCCGGATGATGACGTCAAGGCTCGTGTTGACAACTTCTATATCCAGTTGAACAACAATCCGAGTGCCCAGGGCTACATCATCAACTACGGTACACCGGCTGAGATCAAGAAGCGTAGAGCTCAGATCATGAAGGCGATCAACTTCCGTAAATACGACGTAGGTCGTGTAACGTTTGTTGACGGTGGTGACACCGGTGCCGGAACGAACACGAAGTTCTATCTTGTACCGGCTGGTGCGGATAACCCGAATCCCTAATTACAATAGCTTTGCTTGCCCGACCGGGTAAGTGAACATTTCAAAACGGCTGAGGTTTCCATCACAAGACCTCAGCCGTTTTTTTTCGCGCCTAGGATACGCTTTGAGTGACGGATGAAATTATGTAGAATAATCTTATTGTGTTCGCGAGCGGTATTTTTTGCCGTTGAGAAATTGATGCAAACCGATCGAGTACAATATTCATCTTAATTATCGCGATTTCTAGTTCTCCAATTGGGTCAACACCGACTGTTTACGTATTACAAATCGAGAAGGGAATTATCAGTATGAGGAAGATCAGAAGATTTACGGGTTGGGGTGCATTAATAGTGACAACCCTACTTTTTCAGAGTATAGCTTTTGCTGTCGAAACTGCCACGCCTTTTGAAGGAGCTGAGGCCGACAAGTTCGAAACTTGGTCGGTTGTAGGCCCGAGCGGCGGCGACGTTCGCGTGGTCGCGATCGACCCCAAAGACAAGAACCGACTTTACATCAGCACTCTTGATGGTCAGGTGCACACCTCTGCGGACGCAGGGAAAACATGGTCATTGTTGGTGAATCTCAATAAGCCGCAATTGATACTTGATCAACTTTTCGTTGACTCGCGTGATTCGAAGATCATTTATACATCGGGTCATCGCCACAAGGCTCCCGGAGGCTTTTTCCGGTCGGTCGATGGCGGGGCGACCTGGAAAGAGTCTAAGGAACTCAAGAACGAGTCGATTCACGCCATGACCCAATCGCCGATCGACCCCAGCATCATAACTGTGGGCACGACACACGGGGTCTGGATCTCACGTAATTCAGGTGAAGATTGGGAAATGCTATCGTCGCCGACAGCTCCGGTGAACGTCGACTCGCTGGCTATTGACCCCCGCAGCAACAGCACGATGTATGCCGGTACATGGTGGCGTGCATATAAGACGACCGATAGCGGCAAGAGCTGGCGCCTGATCAAGAATGGCATGATCGACGATTCGGATGTTTTTGCTATCACGATCAATCCGCGTAATCCAGAGAATGTTATCGCGTCCGCTTGTAGTGGAATTTATGAGTCGCAGAATGGCGGCGAGAAATGGTCAAAGATCCAGGGCATTCCGTCTCAGTCGCGACGAACGCGGGATATTGTCCAGCATCCAAGCCTGCCTGGTACTGTTTACGCTGGTACTACAGAAGGTTTTTGGATGTCGACGAATGGCGGCAAGTCGTGGGCATTGACCACACAGCGTAATCTTGAGATCAACTCGATCGCCGTTCATCCTTCTGAACCGAATCGCGTCTATATCGGGACAAATAACTACGGTGTGATGGTCTCAACCGATGGCGGTCGTAATTTTGCCCAGACAAACGACAACTTTAGCAGCCGCTTTACATATTCGATCACCTCGGACAACAAAGTATCGGATCGGCTTTATGCTACGACCCAGAATACGGCGACAGGCGGGGGATTCTTTTTCACCAGTGCGGACGGCGGCGGGACATGGGTTGCTGCTAAGAACCTCGACTCGAGCCGGATAGTCCCGTTTGCATTGCTTCAGGACAAGACTAACCCGAATGCGATGTTCCTCGGGACGAACGCAGGCATTTATAAGTCGATCGACCGTGGAACTTCGTGGCTGCCGCTTCCGGCCGGTAAGGCTGTGGTTGTTCCAAAGGCAAAGCCTAAGGCTCCGGTAAAGAAGGTGGTAAAGAAAACTGCTGCGGTGTCCGCAAAGACTCCGGTCGCGGTGGTCGAGGCTCCAATACCAGGAAAACTGGTTCCATCGATTACGGGAAAGGTTAAGGTTCTTGCCTTTACTGAAGACGGAAAGGGCGGGATCTACGCGGGAACGGATAAGGGCCTTTATCGCAGCTACGATCTGACTAAGGGCTGGGAGAGGCTCTCGCTCGGCGCCGGCGTCAACGAGAATATCTTCGCTGTGCATAGCTCGCCGCAACGCCCGGGTGTGATCTGGGTTGGTACCGCAACGTCGGGCGTGATGGTATCACGTGATGACGGCAAGACCTGGCAAAAGGCCGGTGGTGCCGCAGATAATGTCCCGGTTAGCTCGATCGCTTCGGATCCGAAACGTCCGGATTATGTATACATCGGAACGTCGCAAACGTTTTACGCTAGTCGTGACGGCGGACAGACGTGGCGACGACGCGGGGGCAATCTGCCGCTAGGAAACTACACCAGTATTCTGATCAATCCTGATAACACCGATGAGATCATCGTTTCGAGTTCGCTCGAAGCTGATGGAGGTATTTACCAATCAACCGATGGCGGCGATAAATGGCGGCGGATAGACACAAAGGAATTGAAGCTGCCCAGCCGCCGCGTTTGGTCGATGACCATGGACCCGAATGATCCCAATCGTATATTTGCGGGAACGCATTCGTCTGGCGTGTACAAGATAGTTCGACAGGCGGGAGCGGCCGGTGCCCAGCCCGCCGACCGTCCACGCGTGACAGGCAACTAGAGTTCCCATGATATTTTGCATTTGAGGCGACCCGAGCGGGCCGCCTCTTTTTATTCCTAACTTGGAAGTTCGGTTCGGTAATCCTATAATCTGATACATAACAAGAATGGATCAAGAAATAGCCTGTCAGAGCCGTAGCGGAGCGGTCACATTACATGCGGAGAGCATTCCCTTTTCCCGGTTTCCGGGTCAATCGAAGCTGTTCAACGACTATCAGCGTGACCCATTATCATTAAGACGATATTACCCTTCGGCCGTTTCAAGCCAGGACGAGGTCGCTGGTCGAGCGCCGGAGGTTCTTGCTAGTTACAAGGCGGACCGAAAAATACTCTGCGAAGCACTTACCGAGATCAACATCAAGTTTGGGGCTGGCCACAAGACGCTGAAGAATATCGAGATGCTGAGGTCCGAGGATACGGTCGCAGTAGTGACCGGGCAGCAGGCCGGACTTTTTTCGGGTCCGCTATATACGATCTACAAGGCGTTGTCCGCAGTCCGACAGGTTGAGCGGTTGAGAGAACAGGGCGTCAAGGCGGTGCCGGTTTTTTGGGTGGCGACCGAAGATCACGATTTCGAAGAGGTTTCCAAGACCTATGTTGTCGGCCGTAGCGGCGAATTGGTCGAATCCAAGACCGAACCATCGCATTGTTATGAAAATCTCCCGGTCGGATATGTAAAGCTCGATGAATCCATTCGACAGGGTGTCGCTGATCTCATCACCTCACTTTCGCCTTCCGAGTTTACTGCCGAGGTGCGGCACCTGCTCGAAGATAGTTGGAAGCCCGGAGAGTATTTTGGTGATGCGTTTGGCAAACTGCTGACGCACATACTGGGCGACTACGGCCTGATCATTTTGTGCCCGCTGCATCCGAAACTGAAACAACTCGCTGCCCCGATCTATGTCGATGCTATCAAGCGTTCGGCTGAGATCGTCGACGCATTACGGCGACGCAGCGAAGAGTTGGTCGCGGACGGATATGTTGCCCAGGTCCTTGTGGGCGAAGATTATTTTCCGCTGTTTTGGCAGGCGGAAAACGATACGCGAAATGCGCTTAAGAAGACCGAAAAGGGGACTTTCAGGAAGAAGGACGGATCGCGGGAATTCACCCTGGACGAACTCGCTGAGATCGCAGCGTCTGAGCCCGGACGATTTAGCCCGAGTGTAGTGCTCAGGTCCGTCGTTCAGGACTATATTTTGCCGACGGTCTGCTATTTTGGCGGTGCTGCTGAGATCGCTTATTTTGCTCAGAGCGGCGAGGTTTACCGGTTGCTTGACCGCCCGCCGACATTGATCCTGCATCGGCAGAGTTTTACATTCGTCGAATCTAAACATGCCAAGACCCTGGCCAAATTCGACCTCGATCTGGTCGACCTATTTGAAGGATTTGAAGAACTGCTGCCGCAGATAGTGGAAAGGTATCTTAACGCCGACTCTGCCAAGGTATTTGCAGAGGTGGAGGAAGTCATCAACACTCAGCTCAATCGACTTGACCAGGATCTGTCCGCAATTGACGCAACGCTGGCGGACAATCTAGCGAAGCGTCGCCGCAAGATCATTTATCACATCGGGGCACTCAGGAATAAGTTCTACAACGTTCAGGTTCGCAAAGACGCGGTCATCCGGCAGCAGATCGAGGGAATGTTTACTGCACTGCTGCCGCACAAGCACCTGCAGGAACGGGCAATAAACGTTTCCTATTTCCTGAACCGATTCGGGCTGAACTTTGTTGACTGGATCTATAATGCCATCGACCTTGACGACAGAGGGCATCGCGTCATCCGTTTGTAATGGCGATTCCCGAGCTTCTGTGAGCCTATGTCTTTTCCCGTAATCAGCAAGATCAAGATACTTCCTGACACCCTGGCGAATCAGATTGCCGCGGGCGAGGTGGTCGAGCGTCCGGCGTCTGTGATCAAAGAGCTTGTTGAGAATTCGATCGACGCGGGTGCGAGGCGCCTGACCGTCGAGATCGAGCTTGGCGGCCGACGCTTGATGCGTGTTGTCGATGACGGCGAAGGCATGTCGCGCGACGATGCCGTTCTTGCGTTTGAGCGGCACGCCACGTCAAAAATTCGTACGCTGGAAGATCTCGGCGCGATCGCCACACTTGGATTCCGTGGTGAGGCACTGGCATCGATAGCGTCCGTGGCTAAAGTCGGACTGACGACAAAGCAAGAGGTTGGAATTGAAGCCACACGCGTAGTTGTCGAAGGCGGACGTCTGCTGGATGTGAAGGATGCGGCCCGCGATACCGGGACAACGATCGAGGTCAGGGACCTGTTTTTCAACACACCTGCAAGACGTAAATTTATGCGGTCCGAGGCGACCGAGAATTATCATCTGACCACGATCGTCACCCACTACGCCCTCGCTCACCCGGAGATCGCGTTTGAGCTTCGAAATAATGGGCGTGAGGTACTAAGAGTATCGCCGGCTAAAGATCTGAAAGAGCGTGCGTTTCAGATTTTCGGGGCGGGTTTGCTCGATAGTCTTTTGCCTGTAAGTGGCGGCCGCGAATACGTCGCTAGAGTGTCGGGTTTTATTTCGGCCCCAAGAGAAAGACGGACCACCCGTGATTCGCAGTATTTTTTCGTTAATCAGCGATTCGTTCGGGATAAGACGATAACGGGCGGTCTGCTCGAAGGCTATCGATCGGTGCTACCTCACGGCGTTTATCCGGTGGCATTTCTCTTTATCGACATCCCGCACGAAGAAGTCGACGTAAACGTTCATCCAGCAAAGACCGAGGTGCGATTTCGGCGTGGCGAGGCGGTTAAAGATGTCATTGCCGAGGCCGTCAGAGAAGCTTTGGCTTCGGCCGGGATCGTGCCGGATAATGAAGGTACCATTTTAAGAGCCAGCGAAATTTCAGAAGAGATGGGGCCGGTTCGTGTGCCTGACCTGATCCACGAACAGCCGAGAATCGAATTCTCGGGGTCGCAGTTGCCGGATCTTGTCACGCCGGAGCACGAACCTTATTTCAACGAGCCCAATAATTCTGCAGAAGTAGTTTCATCCACTGAATATCTTTCTGTCGATTCTGAACCTGATCTACCCACGGAAAGTAATTTCGACGCAGCCGATTCGCGTGAATTTGAGGAAAGTGCCTCGACCTCGGCTGCGGACGGTGCGACACCGCCTCGGGGTTACGCCGAACTGCCGCCGGTCAATTCGGCAGAAAGGCTTGTCCGAAGCATCGACTCGGGCGATGTGTCCTCCGCGAAGATTCAACCCATTGGGCAGTTGCACAATAGCTTCATTATCGCTGTCGACGATGAGGGCCTGTTGCTGATCGATCAGCACGTCGCCCATGAAAGGATCCTGTTCGATAAATTTCGCAAGAGCGAGACTGAACGGGGAATCGAGTCTCAAAATCTCTTGCTGCCGGAGACAATCGACCTTTCCCCGGCTCAGTCCGAGGCGTTTCGACTTATCGAAGGTGATCTAGAATCGCTTGGATTTGGCTTAATGAGATTGTCCGGCCGAACGGTGGCGATCAAAAGTGTGCCGACCGACCTTGCGGCATCGGAAGCCCGAAATCTGTTTGCGGAGATATTGGACACGGTCGATGCGGAAAAGCGTGGGTCGCCGAAGAGCACGCTTCGTGACGACATCGCTGCAAGCCTTGCATGCAAAGCGGCCGTAAAGATCAATATGAAACTGACCACGGAGAAAATGCAGTGGTTAATTGACAGACTGTTGATCACTACATCGCCTACCACATGTCCTCACGGCCGGCCGGTGATCCTGCGGTTTTCCATGAAGGATATTGAGCGTGGCTTTCATCGAACCTGATGCACAGTACTTGGCATACGCGAGTTTTGCCATTGCGGCTACGTTCTTATGGTCCCCCCCAAAAACTGATTCTTCATTTGTAATTTATCCAGTCTGATATTAGTATGTTTGTCGGGACTCACAACTAAGTATACAGGCAGACAGATTGTCGACTATTTTTTGGGCACAAAATGCCCGTGGAAAACGTTGAGATTGATCTTGATGAAGCGGATAAACCTCCAGCGTGCGAAATCTCAGATCGCCAGACCGAATACGATCAGGGATATTAATCGACAGATCGTCCTTAACTACGTTAGGGACCGTTCGCCGATTTCGCGAGCCGAGATCGCTCGCGAGACAGCTCTTCACCGCTCAACCGTTTCGGTGATCACGGACGACCTGGTCTCGGCCGGTCTGATCGTCATGATCGGTGAGGGCAACTCGTCCGGAGGGCGAAAGCCATCGTTATTCAAGTTAAAGACCGGCACGCCGGTAGCGATCGGTATCGATGTTACGCCGCGTAATACTACGATCGCGGTGGCCGATCTGGCCGGCAATGTTTTCAAGCAAGAGGTATTTGCCACGTCGCCTGATGTCGATTTCATGACGTCCCAGATCGTCGAGAGGGTAAAGCGATTTGCATCGGAGTGTGAATCCGGGGGCGTAGAGATCGGGATGAGTGTTCCTGGACTTGTCGACCAAAATCTAGGCAAGATCTTTCATGTTCCTTATTTCGATTGGCGGGACTGGGATATTTGCCAGCGTTTGGAAAAGGAGACGGGACTTAAGGTAATAGTCGAGAATGACGCTAACGCCACCGCACTGGCCGAGTTGTGGTTTGGGCACGAAAAGGTCAGGAAGATAGACACATTCGTCATGGTTTTGGTGGGCGAGGGCATCGGAACCGGTATCATTTTTGACGGGCAATTATATCGCGGGGAAAAAGGTGCGGGCGGCGAATTCGGCCATATGATCGCCGGTGACAATGCCCCGATCGACTGTTCGTGTGGGAGCCGTGAGTGCTGGGAAGCCTACGCCTCGGAGAAATCGATGATCCAGCGATATCAGAGCCTCTGCAGCATGGATGACCTGAAAGGTAACGACATCGATTTTTCGAACGTGGTCGAACTGGCCCTTAACGGCGAAAAGCACGCCGCTCAGGCTCTAAGGGAAACCGCGTATTACCTTGGTAACGGGATCTCGAATCTTATCGTTGGGCTAAGTCCGCAGATGGTTGTCGTAAGTGGCCGGATAACCAAGGCATGGGCACTGTTCTCCGATCAGCTTTATAGAATATCTGAACGAAGCGTATTGGCAGGCTTGCCGCCAACAGAGCTCGTTCCTTCTTCACTTGGTGACGCCCCAACGTTAATTGGGGCAGTGGGTTTGGTGCTCGCGAGAAAGTTTGGTTCGGCAAGTTGAAACAAACTTTCTGCAAATGAGTATTAACCTACCTTGACATTAATGTGACGCCTGTATTAAAACTTTGTTGGAAGCACCGACAAACAATTTGCCGTTTTGGTTTTTATGGTTCCGTGACAAACGGTTATCTTAGAAATCGGTAACAATTTCATGACCGAGACCATCATCTGGTTGGTTGACCCTAGTTTCAAATTTTAAGGAGATCATTACTTTATGCCTAAGTCGTTTGTTAGTTCGAGGCACCTTTTCTCGATCCTCGTTTTGTTTGCTGTGACAATTACTGCGTTGCAGGTACTTGGCCAGTCACAAGCCATTAACGGTCAGATCGAAGGCGTTGTTACAGATTCGGCTGGTGCGGCTGTTCCAAACGCAACGGTTATCGTGCGAAATGTTGAATCGGGATCGGAACGCTCACTTACTACCGACGCCAGCGGAGCATATCGTTTTCCGCTTTTGCCGCTCGGTTCTTACAAAGTGACTATCGAATCAGCAAGCTTTAAGCGGCTTGTGCGAGAGGGCATCACGCTTACAACCGGGCAAACGGCAACTGTCAACGCCACGCTGGAGGCGGGCGGATTGTCTGAGACGGTCACGGTAAATTTGGATTCGCCGATCGCTGACTCCGGCAAGATCGACGTCGGGCGTGTTATGAATAATCGCGAAACGCAGAGCCTTCCGCTTGTGTCGCGTAATCCTTACAACTACGCTCTCTTGCAGGCAAATGTGACGGGACGGCCAAATATTGAGTTCGGCGTGCCCAGGATCAATGCCAATGGCTATACCCGCCGTACAAATTACCAGCTTGATGGCAATAGCAACACACAGGCAGATCGTGGTGGAATTAGGCTTATGCCGATCTCTGACACCTTTGTAAGTGAGGTACAGTTGGTTACCAATGGATTTGCTGCCGAATTTGGCGGAACGCCCGGACTGATCATGAACGCCGTCACTCCTTCCGGCACGAATGGTATTCACGGGTCGGCTAGTTACCGTTTCCGCCGCACAGGGATGTCGTCGAAGCCGTTTAACCTCGCTCCGTCTGCAATAAAGCCGGAAACGAAAGTTGACAATCTTACAGGGGCTGTCGGTGGTCCAATTATCAAAGATCGCTGGCATTTTTATGCCGGTTACGAATGGGTGCAGCGAGATCTCGGTGGCGAACCGCAGCGTACAATTACGATCTCCGATGCAAATAAAGCGGCACTGATCGCAGCGGGTGTCCCTGCCGGGGCGTTTCCGACCGCAATTCCGACCGCTCAGAAGGTGAACTTTTTCATTTTGCGAACTGATGCTCAGATCAACGATGCTAACCGGCTGAGTGTTCGGTTCAACTACTTTAAGAATCTCTCGCCGGACAACATTGCGGGAGGTCTGAATACGCTCCAGCGAAGTATCGATTTCGATGATAAATCGTTTTCAGTTGGAACCCAGTTAGCGTCGATCATTCGTCCTGAGATCCTGAACGAATTTCGATTCCAGTATGCCAAACGTGATTCGCGAAACGTGGCAAATGCCAATTCCGGCACCGGCCCGAGCATAGTTATCACCGGGGTAGCTAATTTTGGTGCACCTGAGAATGATGACACGATCGCACCGCTCGAGACCATGACCCAGTTTCAGGACAATTTATCCTGGCAAGTTGGTGACCACGGCTTGAAGTTTGGCGGTGGCGTCAATTGGATCGATGATACAAGGCGGTCAAATGTATTTGCGCGTTATACGTTTCCGACGATCCAGGCTTATCTTGATGCGAAAAACGGTGTAAACGTTCGGAGCTACACGAACTATGTCGAAGCCTTTGGAGATGCAAATATTGAGTATAAGTCGACATTCTTTAACTTATTTGCTCAGGATGATTGGAGAGTCACGCGTCGTCTGAAGTTTAACTTCGGTGTGAGATACGATCTTTACGACATACCTGATGCCGAAGCGTCATCGCCGTTTATTGCCTCGCGTAAATTTAAGGTGGATAAAAACAACTTTGCACCGCGAGCGGGAATAGTTTATGGACTTCGCGAGGGTAAACTTCCGACCGTATTGAGGGCCAGTGTGGGACTTTATTACGACACTGTGTACCTTGATTTCTATCTCCGTGCTCTGCAAAACAACGGTAGCCCGCGATATTTCAACTTTACGTTTGCCCCTGCTACAGCTGGTTCACCGGCGTTTCCGACGACGTTGGGAAGTTTGCCTGCCGGTGCTGTTCTTCCGGTTCAGAGTATAGAAACGATAGCGACGGACTTTGAGAATATGTATGCAACGCATGCAAACATTCAGGTCGAACAGGCTATTACATCGGACCTGTCGGTTACGGCCGGTTTTATTCACTCCAGCGGCCGACACATTCCGCTCTACCGGAACATTAATAGAATTAATCCGCTTACGACCCTTGCCGACGGGCGTCCGATATTTAGCAATACGATAAATGCGACGACCAGATTCGATCCGCGTTTCAATAACATTCTCTTGGCTGAATCAGTCGGAAACTCGAATTACAACGCGTTGACATTGCAACTCAACAAGCGATTCTCCAACGGGTACCAGTTCAGCGCCAATTACACCTTGTCGAAGTCCGAAGACGACGCTCCGGAACAAAACCTTGTTGCGACTCAGGTAGGAAACCTGGTAGTGCAGGACCCCTCGAATCGCAAACGAGATTTTGGCCCCTCGCTGGCTGATCAGCGTCACACATTTGTTATGACCTTTGTAGGGCGTCCACAATTCAAGTTTGAAAGTAAGGCGCTAAGATATTTGGTCAATAACAATCAGTTTGGCATTATTGCGACCGCGAATAGCGGCGAGCGATTCAATGTAATTGCGGCAAACGATATCAATCTTGACGGATTTACGGGATCAGACAATCCGGTCGGAATTGGCCGTAATTCTGGCGTGACCCCGAAACAGTTCAATGTTGACTTTCGATATTCGAGGTTCTTCAATATCAATGAACGCTTTAAGATCGAAGCGTTTGGTGAGTTTTTGAACCTATTTAATATCAACAGTATCTTTCAGTTGAATTCGCTTACGGTGACCACCGATGCCGCAGGCAATCCTACTGGCCCGATACCGACGCCGGCACTGAGAAAAGCGACTAACCAGGTGACCTCACTTGATAGTCGTCAGTTTCAGATCGGCTTCAAGTTCATATTTTAGTCGGATCTGAACCATTCGAGGGGGCGGACCGGTCATGTCCGCCTCCATTCTTCACATAAGATGAAGCCACACGAAAAAGAAGACAATAGCAACCAAGTCGAGGAACTGCCGGATTCCTGGTGGTATCGGGTTTACGCCGCGGTGATCATCAGCCTTGTGCTCGTGCTCGCGGCCTTGTCATTATTTTCAAAGTACTTTTCGAGCTAGCCTAACATGAGATTTTTAGACTGGGCAGTCGTTGTCGCCTATTTGGTCTACGTTATCTGGGACGGGATACGTATGACCAAACACAGCGGCAACGTGGAGGGTTATTTCCTGGCGAACCGCAGCTTGCCTTGGTGGGCCGTCGGTCTGTCTGTGATGGCTACTCAGCTTTCGGCGATCACCCTGGTAGGTACGACGGGTCAAGCGTATTCGGACGGGATGAGGTTCATCCAGTTCTATTACGGACTGCCGCTCGCGATGGTGATATTGTGTATTACGGTCGTCCCGTTCTTTTATCGGGCAAACGTCTACACTGCGTACGAGTATCTGGAAAGGCGTTTTGATGCTAAAACACGCAGCCTGACTAGTTTTCTATTTCTGATCTCACGAGGTCTAGGTGTTGGTGTGATCATCGCGGCACCATCTGTGATCCTTTCGATAGTACTCGGTTGGAGCGAGGTAGCAACGATCTTTTTGATCGGTCTATCAACGACGTTTTACACGATGGTTGGCGGCGTGCAGGCGGTTACCTGGACCGACGTCAAGCAAATGGTCGTCATCTTTGTTGGACTGTTTGTCTGCATTATCGTGATCATCTCGCAGTTTCCGGAGCAGGTTTCGTTTACTGATGGCCTCTTTTTAGCGGGAACACTCGGTAAGCTGCAGACGATAAATACCAGCTTTGATCTGACTGAGAAATACACGATCTGGTCGGGTTTGATAGCGGCCTTATTCCTGTTTTTGTCATATTTTGGGTGCGATCAGAGTCAGGTGCAGCGATTCCTGACGGCGAAATCTGTTAGTCAGGGACGGACGTCGTTGCTGATGAGTGCGTTTCTCAAGATCCCGATGCAGTTTATGATCCTGCTGGTTGGCGTGCTGGTATTTGTCTTTTACCAGTTCTCCACTCCGCCCATGATCTTCAATTCGGTCGAATCTGCCAAAGTAGAAAATGTTCAGGGATACAAAGAGATCGAAACGCAGTTCCAGTCGGCACACGCTGCCCGCGAAACGGCTGCATTAGCATTTGTCGGAGATCGAAACGACGACACTCGGCAAGCATATGTGGCGGCCGACACAATCTTCAACGGCGCCCGGAAAAACGCAGTGGACTTTGTAAAAACTACGACCGGCAACTCGAGTTTTAACGACGTAAATTACGTTTTTCCGGCGTTCGTTGTCGCAAATATGCCGATGGGCATTATCGGGTTGATCATTGCCGCCATCTTTGCGGCGGCGATGTCGTCGATCTCGGCGGAATTGAATTCGCTTGCGACCGCGACCACCATCGATTTTTATCGGCGACACTTCAAGACCGAGGCCAATGACAGACATTATGTGGCATTCGGCCGATTGGCTACATTGGTGTGGGGTGTTTTCGCTTGTATTGTCGCAATGTACGCGACAAATCTCGGCTCGCTGATCGAGGTCGTAAACAAATTTGGCTCGTTCTTTTATGGATCGTTGCTGGGCGTTTTCGTGTTGGCCATAGCGGTAAAGCGTGCCAGGGCACGAGGAGCCTTTTTCGGACTGTTGTTTGGTATTGGTTCAGTCTGGGTAGCAAGTAGCTTTACGAAGATAGAGTTTTTGTGGTTCAACGTCGTGGGATGTTTAGTTACAGTTTTGGCGGGATATCTGATAAGCCTAACCGTCAAGGATGAAGACAATTATGTTGCAGTCGAAAATTAAGATTCGTCGTTTGTCGGTCGTTGCCCTGGATCTAGCTGTCCTGGTCAGCATTATTGTTCTTTCGCTGCCGGTCAGGGCGCAGGTCCGGCCGGTGTACGATCTTGGCTCGAGCGGGCTCGGCCAAAAGCTGCGTAGACTTCAGACGACCGCTAGTGCGATGCACACCGCCGCACATCCCGATGACGAAGATTCAGGCCTTTTGGCCAGACTGGCCCGAGGTGATAATGCACGTGTTTCGTACTTGTCGCTAACGCGTGGGGAAGGCGGGCAGAACGTGATCGGCTCGGAACTTTTCGAATCGCTGGGAATTATCCGGACCGAGGAATTGCTCCAGGCCAGGCGTCTTGACGGTGGGGAGCAGTTCTTCACTCGATTCATGGAATACGGATTTTCCAAGCAGCGTACCGAAGCGGCACGAATATGGGGTGAAAAGGAAGTCCTGGGCGATATGGTCCGAGCTATCCGCCTATTCCGGCCACTTGTTGTCATATCGCGCTTTTCAGGGACACCCGCTGACGGTCATGGTCAACACCAACTCGCGGGCTATCTGACGCCGATCGCTTTCAAGGCTGCTGCGGATCCGAAGCAGTTTCCGGAACATTTTGCAGAAGGACTGGAACCGTGGCAGGCCAAAAAACTGTATGTCGGACAGGGCTTTGCTCCGAACGCAGCCAATCCGGCAAGTTTAGTCGTTCCGACCGGCGAATACGATCCGTTGATCGGACGATCATATTACGAGATCGCAACCGAAGGGCGCAGCCAGCATAAATCGCAGGAAATGGGTTCGATCGAACCTCGCGGAAAGGCTCAATCAGGGTTGCGTCTGCTCGAATCGAGCGTTAATGACGTCAAGAGTGATAAGGGCGTGTTCGACGGCATTGATACGTCGATCAAAGGAATAGCTTCTTTTGCCAGCGGTTCTACTGACCAATTTAAGGCAACGCTTTCCGAATTGCAGCAGACAGCAGAAACCGCGCTCAGAGAATATGACCCGTATCATCCTGAAAAGTTGATCCCGATCCTCGCGAAGGGCATGAAGTTGGCTGAAGCAGCAGTAGGCATGAACAGGGATCCGGAAGTGAAGTTCCTGCTTCGCCAAAAGCATAAAGACTTTGCGAATGCTCTACAGGCCGCCGCCGGGATTGTTGTTGATGCTCTGAGCGATTCGGAAACGGTCGTGGCGGGCGATACTATTGGTGTCGCTGTACGAGTATTTGCACCGGAAGTATCTGGTGTGAAGATCAACGATGTGGCGATCAAGGCACCGGAAGGTTGGACGACAAGCGACGCAGGCGAACCGGCGCAGGATACGAGCTCACCGTTCCGACAGCGGAACGAAGTTGCTTTGGGCAGCAAGTTCTTCAAGTTAACTGCCGCGGCGAACGCCTCACCGACTCAGCCGTATTGGCTTGAGAATCAGCGGGACAAGTTCACTTTTAATTGGTCGGCGGCGGGCCAGGCGGCAAACATGCCGTTCCAAGCCGCTTTGGCCTCGGCTCAAGTCAAAATGAATGTCGGCGGTGAAGAACTAACGGTCAACGTTCCAGTGACCTATCGATATGCCGATCAGATCCGCGGTGAGATCCGCCGCGACGTCAATGTCGTGCCGATGGTTACCAACGCATTGGAATCAAGCCTTGCGGTCATTCCAACATCGGCCAAGGCACAACAGCAGAAGGTCGTAATGTCGGTGACGAATAATTCACCAAAGGGCGTTTCAGGAACGGCGAAGCTTGACCTGCCTCAGGGCTGGACGGTGAACCCTGCATCGGTCGATTTTGCAATAAAGTCGAAAGGAGCCAAGACCGCGGTGTCGTTTGACGTGACCATTCCGGCAAATACCAAGGCCGGTGCGTACAACATACTCGCGAAATCGGTTGTCGGCGGTAAAGAATACGGTCAGACGGTTTTCGAGGTCGCTTATCCGCACATTCAGACACATCGCCGTTATGCACCGTCGGTGCTTGAGGCAAAGGTCGTCGACCTTAAGGTTTCACCGGTCAATGTTGGTTACGTGATGGGAACAGGCGACCGTGTACCTGAGGCTATTAAGCTGCTTGGCCTGCCGGTCACAATGTTATCTGAGAAGGATCTGACGACCGGTGACCTTTCGAAATTTGATACGATCGTTATCGGAATTCGAGCATCGCAGGTTCGGCCTGACTACACCGCTAACAACGGCCGTCTGCTTGAGTTCGTCAAGAACGGCGGAACGTTGATCGTCCAGTATCAGCAAAGCGAATTTATTCGGGACAATCTGGTTCCGTTCCCGGCCAAGATGGAATCGGTCGTAAATGGTACGCAGCGAGTGTCGAATGTCCGTGTGGTTGACGAAAATGCTCCGGTGACGATGCTCGTCCCGGATCACGTTGTTTTCAATTTTCCAAACAAGATCGTCAGCAGCGACTGGGACAATTGGGTACAGGAACGCAACCTCTACACGCTCACCGGCCTCGATCCGCAATACACCGCACTCTTGTCGAGTCAGGATGAAGGTGAGGCTCCGGTAACCGGCGGACTGGTTTACGCGAAGATCGGGAAGGGACACTATATTTACAATGCCTACTCGTTCTTCCGTCAGTTGCCGACGGGCAATCCCGGTGCATACCGATTGTTCGCGAATATGCTAAGTTTGCCTAAATCACCAGCAAAATAGGCAATTCAAGGCACAGGTACGCGCGGTAATCCGAGCATACCTGTGCTTTTTCATTTTTCCCAGGTATTACCAGATCATGACCGAACAAATAATAGAAGAGAAGTTTCCCGCACAGAGTTATAAGGAAAACGTCCTGGCCGACTGTTTTGCGGATGCAAAGGAGTATTTTCTCGATCCTTATTATCAGGTCGATCTTGCACATGCATTGATGCTTGCCGAACAGGGCATTATCACGGACAAAGAGCTAAAGATACTGCTCAACGCGTTGAATCTTTTGGATTTTGACGCTATCCGCGCCCGGACGTACGACGGCACGTTCGAGGATCTTTTCTACTTGCTCCAACAGGAGATCGCAAAATTGTGCGATCCGGACATTGCCGGAAAGCTCCACACGGCGCGCAGCCGTAACGATATTGATGTTACGATCTACCGGCTCTATCTTCGGCCGCAGTGTCTGAAGCTGCTAAGTTCGGCGATGGACCTGCGAACGGTTCTGCTCGACCTTGCCGCCAAGAACCACGAAACGGTGATCCCGGCCTACACGCATACGCAACCCGCACAGCCGTCGACGATGGCTCATTTCCTACTCGCAATGGCGGAGAACACAGGACGCGACATAAAGCGCCTGCAGCGTGCGTACGAGAATATGAACTTTTGCCCGCTCGGTTCGGGTGCGATCACGACGACAGGATTTCCGATCGATCGTCACCGTGTTGCAGAGTTACTCGGGTTCAAGGCTCCGACGGTTAACTCATACGCGTCGATCGCGTCGATCGACTACTTTACCGAACTGTTGGGTGCAACGTCGGCAATGCTGGTCAATATCGGCAAATTCGCACAAGAGTTCCTGCTGATGGCGATGATGGAATTTAACGCCATCAGGCTGCCGGATGGTTTTGTACAGGGTTCGTCGATCATGCCGCAAAAGCGCAATCCGGTCGCCCTTGAACATATCAGGGCTATCGGTAGTAAGGCTCTCGGTCAGTGCCTCGGGGTAATGACCAGCGTCCACAACACGCCGTTTGGCGACATCAATGATGTCGAGGATGATCTGCAGCCTCTGATATACAGCGGTATTCGCGATGCCAATCGTGCGGTCTCGTTATTCGCAAGCACGCTAAAATCGGCGACTTTCAATTACGAAGTTCTGAAAAAGCGTGCGAGCGAGAATTTCATTGCGGTCACCGAACTCGCCGACACGATCGTCCGGGTTGAGAATTTACCGTTTCGCATTTCCCACAGCATCGTCGGGAAATGCGTCCGCCGTGCGATTGACGAAAATTCCGATGTCACATATGAGATCGTCCAGGGCGTGGCGAACGAGGTTATCGGCCGGGATCTTAAGTTGTCGCGTGAGGAACTTGAGCTTGCCGTTTCGCCGGACAATTTTGTGAATATCCGCACAATTTATGGCGGCACGGCACCTAGCGAGACGCGTCGGGCACTCGCGGTCGAGCGGGCGGCAGAAGTGGCGGATGCCGAGTGGTTTATTTCAGCGACCGGGAATCTGGACGGAGCAAAACGGCAACTTTCCGAGCTTGTTCGGGAAAGGTCAACGAACTGATCGCGGTAACGCCCGATCAATCAAGCATCACCAGCACATCGCCGGCATTGACGTTATCGCCTTCGGCAAAATGAATGACCTTGATGGTTCCGTCTTTCGGAGCTTTCAGTTCGTTTTGCATCTTCATCGCTTCGACGACGATGACTCCGTCGCCGTGGGTGACCGTATCTCCGACCGCCACAAGAATACGCACGACTTTTCCGGGCATAGCGGTTTTTATCACTGACGAACCTTCGCCCGAACCTGAGCCGTTGTCGGTTCCGCGAAGCTGTTTTGGGTCGACGATCTTAACGTCGATGGTATGAGCGCCCATTCGGACGGTCGAGACTCCGTTTGCCGCGGTAAAGACCGAGGCCTCCGATATCTTGCCGGAATTTTTGATCAACCAGACATCGTTCTCGGGTTCGGTCACCTCGAGCGAATACTCACGTCCGTCAACAACGGCGCTGACCTGATCACCATCTTTTTTGAACTCAAGGTCCACCAATTTACCGCCGATCTCAGCTTTTAGTTTCATCTATCTTCTCGTCGATCTCTCGTATTCGGATGTAAGCAAATTCATAAACTCGCCGCGGCGGTCGTAGAGCCGTTTGGGCTCACGAGGCTCGTGGCGTGCGAGTGCGTAGGCGGTGATCAGCGGCAGAGCCACGGTCGAATCTACGTAACAGACGACCGCGTCAGGCAGTTTGTCGGGGTCGACCTTGCCCCAGCTAACGGCTTCGGCGGGGGTCGCACCGCTCAGGCCTCCCGTGTCAGGGCGTGCGTCGGTTACCTGCAAGAAATAATCGTGGCCTTTTTCGTCGATACCGAGAACCTCTTGTATCTGCGGTTCCGTCTGTAGGGCAAAGTTCTTGGGGCTTCCGCCGCCGAGGATGAAGATCGCGGATTTGCCGCCTTTCTTACTCTTTTTGCCAGTGTGGACGACGCCGCGTTTGGCGGCGAGGACGATCGAGGCAGTTTCGTTTACGTCGAGATTCGGGTTGAGGACGAGCTTGCCGCCCTGCAGCTCCATCGCGGCGATGTTCATCCCGATTGACGAGTCGCCCGGTGACGAAGTGTAGATCGGCACGCCGTACTCATAGGCGACGGCGAGCAGGGATTTTTCCTTAAGGCCGAGCTTTTCCTCGCGGGCACGGACGTACTTTCCGCATAGGTAGTGAAACTCGGCACTGCTCATCGTCCGTTGAAACTCTTCATGTTCGATCAGCCGCCGAAAGAACGAATCAGTGTCGAGCAGGACGCTGTAATCGAAAAAGATGTCGTAGATGCGGACGACCTCTTCGTCACGCAGAATGCGGTCGTCGAGTTTGGCGTCGCCCTGGTGGAGCGAGAGCCCGATGCCGAAATGCGTGTCGTGATAGAGATTGGCACCGGTCGAGATGATCCAATCGATAAATCCGGCCTTGATCAGCGGGATCAGAGCCGAAATACCGAGGCCTGCGGGCGTCAGGGCTCCGGTCAGCGTGACGCCGATCGTCACGTCCGGCTCAAGCATCTTTTTGTCAAACAACTGACAAGCCTCGCGCAGACGAGCTCCGTTATAGGCCATGAACGATTCGTCGATAAGATCGGCGATGCTAGTCGTCTTAGATATCGGCGTCGGATCGATCCGCTTGCCCCTCAGGAATTTACTTTGATTCTTTGCCATTAGGACAAGTTTAACAAAGAATCCGAGACGGGTCATTAAGCCGTCGATGAGTAGCACTACTTTGCCCCGCGGCGACAGTGTGAATTTCGCCACGGGTGATTGACGCGGCATTCAAATTCAGCGAACGGGCGTGTTTAGGGACTTTTTGGTTGGTGATGTGATAGGTTTCAACCCGGCAGTTTGAAGATCTCCCAGTCCTTTCTGAGGCTCTGTTCGATCTCGGCGACGAGTTTTGCTTTGCCCTTTAGCTCGGGACGGACATAGGCATTGTTTAGTATATCGAACATTTTTACGAGTTCGATCGATACTGTCAGATAGACATCGTCTTTTTCTATTTGAGTTAGTGGCATAATATTTATCCCCGCGAACAGACTCCAATATCAACAAACATAAGATACGCTTCAGAAAATTCGAATACTGTGTGTTACCACACATAGGCGTAATTTTTCGTTCACGGAGGGGATGCCACGACTAGGCGAGTGATTCGGCGTCAGGATCCTCGGTCTCGACGGCCTTTCTCAGACGGAGAAGGTTCAGGCGCTTTTCGTCGGCCATTAGGATCTCGACATTGAGGCCGCGGATAGTCAGGGTTTCGCCGACCTTGGGGACGTAACCGGCCTCGCTGGTGACCAAGCCAGCGAGTGTCGTGTAGTCTTCGTCCTCTAGCTCAAGGTCAAAGAGGCGTTCGATCTTGTCGATCTCGGTCGAGCCGATGACGTCCCAGTAGCTGCCGTCGCCTTCCATGATCTCGATGATCTCTTCGTGTTCGGTATCTTCGTCCTCGATCTCGCCGACGATCTCTTCGATAATGTCCTCGACCGTTACGATGCCGGCGACGCCGCCGTATTCGTCGATGACGACCGCGATCTGAACGTGATTGAGCTGCATTCGCTTAAGCAATTCCGACGCGGTGATAGTCTCGGGGACAAAGAACGCGTCACGGAGCACGCTGTCGACCGGCTGTTCTTCGTTGCCTTCGGCCCATGCCTGCAGCAGATCGCGGACGTAGATCAGGCCTATGATGTTGTCTATCGATTCGCGATAGACTGGAATGCGGGAGTATTTTTCCTCGATGATCAACTCGCGGGCGTCCTTGATGGTCGATCCAGCGGCTATTGCACAGATCTCGGTCCGCGGTGTCATTATCTCGCCGGCACGCGTGTCGGAAAACTCGACCATCGTCTCGATCATCTCGCGTTCGCTCTCTTCGATAATGCCCTCGGCTTCGCCGACTTCCATCAGGGCGTGAAAATCGTCGTCATTATCGTCCGAGCGGTCGTCCGCCGCGTCGGGAGCGACGCTTTGCTCAAGCCGCTGCTCGAGACGCGATTGCCGTTTCGAAGCGAACGGGCTGACGACTGCCGAGGCGATCGCATACAACGGCCTGGCGGCGGGCAGAATAAAGAGCAGTTTTTCTTCGGTATTATTCCTGATCAGTAGCCGCGGCACGATCTGCCGGACGATCACCGTCAGGCTCAGGCCGATAACGAGAGCGTAAGCGAACAGTGCGAGCGGCTCATTGGTATAACGCTGGATTATCAGCGTCAGAACAACGGCGAAGGTAACTAGAAGGCTCTGAATTGTGGTAGAAATGGCAAAGCGAAAGCGCGGGCGATTTTCGAGTATCTCGCGGAGGAATATCGCGGAACTTACCTTTTTCTCGGCCTCGACGTCCGAGGCAAGCCGACGCAGACTCACGTCAGACAGATGAGTAAACGCCATGTCGATCGTGGCCAGAAACACCAGACTCAACAAGATCAAGACGGCGAATACCAACTCAAGTTCCATATCTACTCAATTCTAGGTAGTTTCGACTGTTAATCAAGTCAGGATAAACGGCGTCGAACCGCGTCGTGCGCTTTAATCTACTAAATTCTTCCAAGAACGGCCGTCATTTTCGAGCAGGGCATCGGATTGAGCCGGGCCCCAAGAACCCGCCGCGTAGTTAGGAAACTGACGCGCGGGCAATGCTTTCCAAACGTCGAGAATCGGCGTGACAATGCCCCAACCGGCCTCAACCATATCGGCACGTTGAAAGAGTGTCGCGTCGCCGATCATGCAGTCAAAGAGCAGGCGTTCATAGCCGGTGCTGACCTGTTCGCCAAAATGATCGAGATAATTGAAATCCATATCGACCGCACCCATATTGACGATCGGGCCAGGGATCTTGGCACCGAAATGGAGCGTGATGCCTTCGTCGGGCTGAATATGGATGACGAGGCGGTTGGTCGTTAGCTTTTCGATCGGAGTATCGCGAAATAGCATGAACGGAGCCTTTTTGAACTGGATAACGATGCTCGAATGACGGGTCTGCATCCGCTTGCCGGTGCGTATGTAAAACGGCACGTCCGCCCAACGCCAATTGTCGATCGCGAGTTTGAGGGCCGCGAACGTCTCAGTGTTTGAAAAAGGAGCGATCTTGTCTTCGCTTCGATATCCGGGAACCTTAACACCGTCGATCTCACCCTCGGCGTACTGGCCGCGGACGGAGCTGTGCATTACATCCTCCGGCGAAAACGTGTGGATCGCCTGCAGTATCTTTGCCTGTTCGTCGCGGACCGAATCGGCCTCGAACGAGACGGGCGGTTCCATCGCGGTCAGCGTCAGGAGTTGGAGAATGTGATTCGGGATCATGTCGCGCAACGCACCGGCCGAGTCGTAATAACCGCCCCGAAGCTCAACGCCGAGTTTTTCCGCAACGGTGATCTGAACATGATCGATGTAATTGCGATTCCAGATCGGCTCGAAAATGCTGTTACCAAAGCGGAAGACGAGTATATTCTGCACCGTCTCTTTGCCGAGATAGTGGTCGATGCGGTAGATCTGGCGCTCTTTTACGATCTTGAGCAGGTCGGCGTTGAGCTTTTGTGCGGATGCGAGATCGTGGCCGAACGGCTTTTCGTAAATGAATCGCCGCCAATTGCCGTTCTCCTCTTTCCCGAGGCCGTTCTTAACTATCTTTTGTGTGACATTCGCGAACAATACGGGTGGCGTCGCGAGATAGTAGAAATAATTGTCGGGGATCTGATGCGTGGTCGTCACTTCGCCGATCAGCTCCTTCAAGTCGGCAAACAGTTTTTTATCGTCGTCAAAATCGCCGCCGGTGTAATAGGTGCGTTGCTCGAACCAATTGAGGATCTTCTCGTCAGGCCCATTCGGGATAAATTCACGCAGATGATCGGTCATTTGCTTGCGAAACTCTTCCGATGACATCTCCTGGCGGCCGACGCCGACAATCGCGAACGTGTGCGGCAGAAAGTCCTCTTTGGCAAGGTTGTAAAGAGCCGGGAAGAGCTTTCGCTTGGTCAGGTCGCCGGTCGCACCGAAAATGACCATGACGCACGGATCAGCCGTTTTCTTTGTGTCGCTCATATCTTATCGCGGTGACTCTATGGTGAGATCAGATTCCAAGCTTATCACGCAGTTCCAATTCGCGTGCGTTCATTTCGCCATTGTCAGTCTCGTGGTCGTAGCCGCAAAGGTGGAGAACGCCGTGGAGTATTAACTGCTTGATCTCACCCTCAAGCGTCAGGCCGTTCTCGGTCGCCTGCTTTGCAGCTTGTTCGGCAGAAATTACGATGTCGCCAAGATTGTCTTTGTCGGGGTCGAACTCGTCGGGTTCATGAGGGAATGAAAGAACATCGGTTGTCGACTTTTTCCCGCGAAAGAGCTCGTTTAGCTGTTTCATCCTGGCATTTCCGACAACCGCCACCGAAAAATAAAACCCACTTACCTCTGTTACGTTTTCGATTAATACTGCACAGAAGGATTCGATCGATATAGTCTCGATTGGGTACTTTCGCTGCAGATTGAAAATTTGGATAGACGGCACAGTATTAGACTACGGCAGACATCTTTTCCTTTGCAAACGACTTAAAAGACTCAAGGTCTTCGGGGGGAATCAAAGGCATCCTTTCTAACAAACAATGCGTTATGCGTGAAGTAGTAATAAATCGACTCATCAGTTTCTTCAACATGCGTGAAGTTCTTCCAGATTGCGATAGAGCTATTTCCAAGGTGAGTTATAATTACTCCTGCATTTGAGAGTTCAACTTCGATAGGATCTTCTAGCAGATGCCTATACCTCTCTTCAAACGTCCTTGAAATGCGTTTATTCCAATAAACGCTAGTTAAGACGAAATAGGCAGCGAGATTAAACAAAAATATCCCAACTCCGACAAGAAGTTTTTCATTCAAGAACAGATATGCTGGAAAAACAATCGAATTGATCAGTAGGAATATGGAGTAAACCCATCTTAGGACTACATCATATTGCCTTCCGGCTTGCAGACTTTCCGCAATAAACATGTAATCGGCTAAGCGAGGGACAAATTTGACCTTCATCACATGTCACCTTCTTTCTGGGAGTGCTCATCATAGGCTTTCACGATCATCTGGACGAGTTTGTGGCGGACGACGTCTTTTTCGGTGAAGTAAACAAAATCGATGCCCTCGAGGCCGGCCAGGACGGTTTCGGCTTCTTTGATGCCTGACTTTTGGCCGCGCGGAAGATCGATCTGGGTCTTGTCGCCGGTGACGACAGCTTTTGAACCGAACCCGATGCGGGTCAGGAACATCTTCATCTGCTCGCTTGTCGTATTCTGGGCCTCGTCGAGAATAATGAAAGCGTCCGAAAGCGTACGGCCACGCATAAATGCGAGCGGGGCGATCTCGATGATACGTTTTTCAAGCATCTTTGTGACCTTTTCGCTGTCGACGAGGTCGAACAGAGCGTCGTAAAGCGGACGCAGGTACGGGTCGACCTTTTCCTGCAGATCGCCCGGCAAAAATCCAAGCCGCTCGCCGGCTTCGACCGCCGGTCGGGTCAGGATGATCCGGCTGACCTGCTTTTTGAAAAGGGCATCGACGGCCATCGCGACCGCGAGATAGCTCTTTCCGGTACCGGCGACGCCGATTCCGAAAACGAGGTCGTTGTTTGCGATCGCCTCAAGGTACTTTCGTTGATTCGCGGTTTTCGGCGCGACCTGCTTCTTGCCCGTGGGGTTGAATCTGGCATTAAGAAAATGATCCTTAAGCCGGTACGCACGGTCTTCGGCGATCTGCTTGAACGCATCGCGCAGTTCCTTGTCGGTAAAGGTGCTGCCCTCGTCAAAAAGGTCGACAAAATCGCCGAGGATCTCTTCGACGGTCTTGATGTCGCGTTCGTCACCGTCGATGAGCAACTCGTTGCCGCGGGCGCCGATGGTCACGTCGAGCAGCGTTTCGAGGTATTTGATGTTTTGATCTTGGACGCCAAATAGCGTATTCAAGCCTTGCGGAGGAAGTTCGAGTTTTCTTAGATTACCCAATTATTTATATATCTGATCGAGCGTTGGATTTGATATCTTGAGGCTACTAGAACGCCTTGAGACTGTCAATAAAAAGCTGCTTACGTTCATGTAAATCTTTTTCAGAACGTTACTGTGGTAACGCACTCACTAATTCGAACGAGAACCACTACATCTTGGGTGCGGCTAAGTGGCCGTGTGCCTTTGCAAGCGTTTCGCCGAATGTGATAATCTTTCTCCTTTGTATTACACGCGTTTTTCGCATCTATTAGAGGAGCACTTTTTTAATAATGGCTAACGATGGAAACGGTCAGATCGGAACGGTTGTACAGATCATCGGCCCGGTTGTCGACGTAGAATTTTCAGACAATTATTTGCCGCCTATTTATCAGGCGCTAAGGATCACGAGCGAAGGCTTTGACGGCGAAACGATCGACGTCGTTGCTGAGGTGCAGCAGCATTTGGGCGAAGGCCGCGTGCGTGCAGTTTCGATGCTGCCGACGGACGGTATGGTCCGCGGTATGAAGGTCATCGACCTCGGCGGCCCGATCCAGGTTCCGGTCGGCGGTGCTACGCTTGGCCGCGTGATGAACGTTATCGGCGACCCGGTCGACGAACTCGGCCCCGTCAATTCCGACACCAAATCCTCGATTCATCGTCACGCACCGAGCTTTGACGAACAGTCGACACGCCTCGAGATGTTCGAAACGGGTATCAAGGTCATCGATCTTGTTCAGCCGTTTCTTCGTGGTGGTAAGATCGGCCTGTTCGGCGGTGCCGGCGTCGGTAAGACCGTTTTGATCATGGAGTTGATCAACAACGTCGCTATCGGTTCGGACGGTTACTCGGTATTTGCCGGTGTTGGCGAGCGTACCCGTGAGGGTAACGATCTTCTCCGCGAAATGGTCGAGTCGAAAGTTATCAAATATGGCGACAAGTTCAACGAGCACATGGAAAAGACAGGCGAATTCGACCTGTCGCTCGTGGACAAGGCCGAGATCCCGGGATCGAAGGTGTCGCTTGTCTACGGACAGATGACGGAACCTCCCGGAGCACGTCTTCGTGTTGCTTTGTCGGGACTAACGGTCGCTGAATACTTCCGCGATCAGGGGAACGACGTGTTGTTCTTCGTCGACAACATCTTCCGCTTTACGCAGGCAGGTTCCGAGGTGTCGGCTCTGCTCGGACGTATGCCGTCAGCTGTGGGTTATCAGCCGACGCTCGCAACCGAAATGGGCGAGATGCAGGAACGCATTACGTCGACCAAGACAGGTGCTATCACGTCCATCCAGGCTGTTTACGTGCCGGCCGACGACTACACCGATCCCGCACCGGCTACGACATTTGCTCACCTCGATGCTGTTACCGCACTGTCGCGACAGATCGTTGAGCTTGGTATTTACCCGGCGGTTGACCCGCTCGCGTCGAACTCACGAATTCTCGATCCGCAGATCGTTGGTGACGACCACTACAACACCGCACAGGCTGTTAAGAAGATCCTTCAGCGTTACAAAGATCTTCAGGACATTATCGCCATCCTTGGTTTGGACGAACTGAGCGAAGACGACAAGGAGACGGTCGCCCGTGCTCGTAAGATCCAACGTTTCTTCTCGCAGCCGTTCTTCGTCGGTGAGCAGTTCACCGGTTTGAAGGGCGAATACGTGAAGGTCGAAGACACGATCAAGGGCTTTAAGGAGATCCTCGAGGGCAAGTGCGACGACATGCCGGAACAGGCGTTCTACATGGTCGGCACGATCGAGCAGGCTCGCGAGAAAGCAAAGAAAATGGCTGCTGCGGCCTAAAATGGGAAAAGTCGGAAGTGTGAAAATGTGAAAAAGTTAGGAAGCTGACCTTCTTCCTTTTTCACATTTTCACTCTTTCACTTTTTCACTTGAATCATATGCTTAAACTAGAAATTGTAACTCCTGAAAAACGCGTATTCGATGCGGAGGTTGATTCGGTTACCGTTCCGACAACGACCGGTGAAGCCGGCATCTTGCCGAATCACGCACCGCTTATCTCTGCACTAAAACCCGGCATTCTCTCCTATTCAGTAAAGGGAGTTTCTGAGAAGTTCGCCGTCGCCGGCGGATTTGTCGAAGTTAACGCGAACAAGGTCGCCGTCCTTGCCGACACGGCAGAAACTGCTGAAGAGATCGACCTCAATGCCGCAAAGTCAGACCGTGAGAATGCGGAAAAGACTCTATCGGCAGCCGCATCAGGGTCGATCGAAGATAATGAGGCCGTCCGTGAGCAGCTTGCAGCAGCGAATGTTCGCATTTTGCTTGCATCCGGAAAGTAGTTTCATTCAAATCAATAGGATCAGGCGGAGGCATTTGCTTCCGCCTTTTTTGCGTGGCAACTTATGTCAAAACCCAAGCAAATAGTCTAATTGGTATCAATGTTGGCCATTGGAAAGACGTATCGGATGGATCGACTATTTTCACGAGATCAGGACACCAACTAACCTGTTGACAACGCAAAAGAAAAGAGCTAAAGTTCCAACCAATTTTCTAAATAAAATTATTGACGCGTAAACTGCCGTTGACCAAGGGTCTGTAGCGTTTGCGCGGATCGGCATCCACGTTCCACTCGGAGAAAGAGGGTTATTATGAACAATCGTCCATCGTCGTTCCGTTCTATCGCTATCGGTTTCGTTATCATTGCTATTTTCGCGATTACGGTAGCGGCAAATTGGGGCAGCAGTTTTGCTGCCCTTAATTTATTTGCGCCTGCTGAATATGCGTCGACATCTTCTAATCAGATCAAAGCACAAGTTCTCACGCCGGGCACCTGCGATACCGCGGGACCGATCGAAGTCGAGGGTTCGATATTAGGAACTACGCCGACCGCTTACGCAACGCTTGGTGCGGCCTTTACAGCGATCAACGGCGGAACTCATACCGGAGCGATCACGGTCGATGTTTGCGGTAATACCACGGAGACTGCGGCAGCTAGCCTTGACGCCAGCGGAACGGGCTCGTCTTCGTATACCGGCGTAACGGTCCGACCGGTCGGTGCGGCCCGAATCATAGAAGGTTCGGTTATTGGAGCAATAATCAAACTGAACGGAGCGGACAATGTAACTATCGACGGGCGTATCGGAGGTACCGGGACAGGTCGAGACCTGACTGTACGAAATAACAATACGTCGGCGGCGACGGCGGCGATATGGTTAGCGAGCGTAGCGGCCGGGAACGGTGCTGCTAACAACGTAATTCGAAACTTGGAGTTGGCGGGCGGCACCGATACGTCCGCAAGCGGTAACTCAACTTTTGGAATTATCATGTGTGGAACGACTATCAGTACCACAGCAAATGGTGTAGATAACGACAATAACTCGTTCATTGCAAACCGTATCGTCAAGGTTCGTTATGGTATCGTCACGCGTGGAACCACCACAGATTTGAATATTTCGCCTGTTGTGACGGACAACATTGTCGGACCGAGTGCCTTCGGCACAGACCAGATCAATAAGGTCGGCATTTTCATGCAGGCAGACACCGGTGCCCTTGTATCACGTAACACTGTTCAGTTTGTCGGATGTCTCGATCCACAGGCATGTACAGGTGCAGATAGAGTCGGCATTGGTATTGGACAGGAATCATGGAGCACGGCTCCTGGAACACTAACCTCAAATAACTACACCGTCACAAGAAATGTGATCAGAGATATCGTCGAAGAGACGACATTCTCTTCAGTTGGTTTGCTTTTAGGAACGACAGGCGGCGGTTCTAACACAAACAATCTCGTCGCAAATAACTTCATTTATAATGTTCGATCAAATGGAACTGGGGGTGACCAAGCTGTCGGACTTGGTATTTCCGGTGGATTGGGTGACCGGGTAGTGTTTAACTCGATCTCTATGGTGGGTGACGTTGATCCCGGAGTTGCCGGTGCTTCGACGAATTTTGGCAGTGGTATTCGCGTAGGTAATAATTCGGGTTCGACACACGGAAATCTCACGCTGAGCAGTAATAGTGTGTATATGGACCTAAGCTCGTCAAGTACCGCGGCTAACCGATACTATGCGATCAGTGGAAACGCAGCGGCTTATAACTGGGGAACGGGCGGTGAGAACTACAATAACCTCTACATCAATCCGGTCAATACTCAGTTGCAGACGGGCGGACTGGGCTCGGTATCCGGAAATACCCTAACGACTCAGTTTGCCACGCTAGCCAACTGGCAAACGGCGTACACTACACCTGCTGCTCAGGATGCTAATTCGATACAGGCGGATCCGTTGTTCACCTCTACCACGGCGGATCTTCACATCGCCGTTGGATCTCCTAATGTAGACGCAGGTAACGCGGTGGCAGGAGTTACACGTGACATTGACAATCAGATCCGTGTCGGCATCTTTGACATCGGTGCGGATGAGCCGAGTGGAACGACGCCTCCTGCAAACGACATCGAGGCCAATTCTATATTGACCCCGTCAAATGGAGCGGTGTTTACAACAGCTGCAACCACGACACCACAGGCTAGATTTACTAATGTAGGGTCGGCGACCGTAGTGGGTCGAAATGTCACCTTCACGATTACAGGGCCGAGCGGATACAACTATTCGAATACGCAGACGATCGCAAGTCTTGACGTTGATCAGGCAATAACCGTCACATTTACCTCGACTCCTGCGTTTGCGACGCCGGGCACCTATACAATGACTGCTTCGACATTAGCCGACTCAAATACGGCAAATGATTCAACTGCGGGCTCATTTACTTCGGTTGCGCCTTTCAATGGTACCTACAGTGTCGGTACCGGGGAAACTTTTACATCGTTAACGAACCCGGGCGGCATTTTTGCGGCGATAAACGCGGCAGGTGCAACGGGTAACATTACGATCAACATTTCGACAGATCTTACTGGTGAAACCGGATCGGTACTCCTTAACGAAGTTGCTGGTGGATTTACGACCCTTATCAAGCCAAGCGGTGGGGCACGGACGATCTCCGGAAATTCGGGGTCAGTTGGCCTCGTTGGTTTCAATGGAGCGGACGGTGTGACGATGGACGGATCGCTTTCAGGTGGTTCGGATCGTAGTCTGACTATTGCTCCGACAAACGCAACCAACGCTGGTGGCGGCATCTATTTCGCTTCCGGTCTCGCCGGAGCCCAGAATAACGTGATCAAGAATGTCAATGTTTATGGCAATGGTTCGTTAACCGGCCTTCTTCTCGGCATAACGTTCGGCGGCAACACGTTCGGCGGTCTCGGAGCCGACAACGACAACAATCGAGTTGAAAATTGTAATGTTCGTGGAGCGTTTTACGGCATCGCTTCTCTAGGGGCGAGCGCGGCGAATAAGGATACCGGCGTAGTAATTACTCGTAACACCTTATCCGGCGTCGGAACTGCGGGCATTGGGCGTGTTGGTATTTACGTTACTTTTGCAGATGGCGCTCAAATCACAGAAAACAACATTGCAAGCGTATCGAATCCGGGATCAGCTGACACCATCGGCATTGCCGCAGGTTCGCAAGCACTCAACAACGCTCCATTAGCTACGGGCGGAATCAGCAATGCGACTATTTCGAGAAACTACATCGGCGTGGTCAGCAACAATGCGACGTTCTCGGCAGCAGGAATCGTCGTTGCTTCGGACACGACCGGCACCAACAATATTGTCAATAACATGGTGACTGGTGTGACAGGCAATTCGAATGCCGGCGACATAGTTACAGGTATTCACATTAATGGCTTGGCTGGGTCGACTCAGAATGTTTATCACAATTCTGTTTCGATGACTGGCGACCGACTCCCGATAACCGCGAACATGTTTCCGAGTTATGCACTCTCGATCGCCACGGATCAACCCGTCAACGTCGTGAATAATGTTTTGGTCAATTCACAAATTAGGACCGGCTCGACCGGCGGCGGTGGCGAAAGCTACGCCATTGGGTTCGACGGCCCGGCGGCAAACGTCAATCTTTTGTCTAATAATAATGACCTGTTTGTTTCAGGCCCCCTTGGTGTTGTTGGCATCACGGGTGATCTAATAACCGCACTTCAAGGCGGAACAGTAGGAACGGGAACAAATCAGGCAACTCTGGCCGCCTGGCAAACCGCAACAACAGAGGATGCGGCGTCGATCTCCGCTGATCCTTTGTTTGTGTCGGCAACTGACTTACATTTGCTGACCGGAAGTCCGGCCATCAATGCGGGAACGTCGGTCGGCGTAACAACGGACTTCGACGGTGATACGCGTCCGGACGGTGCCGGGGTCGAGATTGGAGCAGACGAGACCGACACCGTCGCACCTGATACTCAGATCCTGACGAATCCGACAAACCCGAGCAACAGTTCGAGTGCGACATTTACGTTTACCGGAACTGATTCGGCCGTTGCGGCGGTCGCAAGTTTCGAGTGCAAGATCGACGCAGGATCGTTCGCGGCTTGTACGTCACCGCAGAGCTACACGGGCCTATCGGAAGGTTCGCACACCTTTGTTGTCAGGGCGATCGATACGGCTGGGAATCCCGATTCATCTCCTGATTCGTTTACCTGGGTGATCGACACGATTGCTCCCAATACGACGATCCTGACAAATCCGACAGATCCGACGTCGGATACAAATGCAACGTTCACCTTCAACGGATCCGACAGCTTCGGTGGAGGGCCAACATTCACCTTTGAATGTAAACTCGACGCCGGTTCATTCGCGGCTTGTACCTCACCGCAGTCCTATATGGGATTGGCGGTTGGGCCACATACATTTGAGGTTCGTGCGAAAGACGCAGCCGGTAATACCGATCTTACTCCGGCGAGTTACGCGTGGACGATCACAAGTGCCAGTTTGGGGCCGGTCACAGTAACGGCGACGACCGGTACCACCGGGCCGACTGACTATCCGACGCTGAAAGATGCGTTTGATGCGGTCAATGCGGGAACTCACACCGGAGTTGTAACAGTGTCGATCGTTTCAAATACGACCGAAACCGCTCCGGCTGTCCTGAACAGCAGCGGTGCCGGCAGTGCCTCATACACTGCTCTTACGGTTCGACCAACTTCGGACAATGTCACAATTGCCGGACCGACAGTCACAGGTCGTGGACTTGTCGAACTAAATGGAGCGGATAATGTGACCATTGATGGTGACAATCCTGGAACAATGGGTACCAATAGGAACCTTACGATCCAGAATACAGCCGCAAATACGGTTACGTTTACATCTGTCGTTCGTGTTGCGTTAGCAGCAACGGTTGTCAATTCGGCAAACGATGTGACGATCAAAAATCTGAATTTGCTTGGAAGTGCGACCGGTCGAAACATACCGACTGCGACTTCCACGACTGCAAGCGAGAATACGACGTTCGGCGTTATTGTTGGTCTTGGCGGATCGACGGTTTCCGAAACGACCGCCCCGGCGGCGATCACTTCGGTCTCAACTTCGGTGGGAACCGGCGCCACGGCCAACAATCTGTTGATCAGCAACAACAGTGTGAATACGGCGGGACGCGGCGTTAGTGTCAACGGTTCGGCCACGACGGTTTTCCCTGGCTTGCAGATCAATGGAAACAGCATTGGGAACTCGATTGCGGGTAACCCCGATCAGGTCTATTCGATCGGCATCACCGCACAGGGATCGGCAAACGGTGTGATCTCAAACAACACTGTTTGGATCGAAGGATTTATTGGGTCCAGCTCAGCAACCCATGGAATAAACGTTGGCGTTAATAGTGCTAACGGAACCTTCACGATCGACAGCAATAAGGTCAATCGTGCCCGCAATCTTAATCCGGGTACGTGGGCTGCCTATGGTATTAATCTGGGCGGCGGATTGAACCACGTCGTGCAGAACAACTTCGTTTCGGGCGTGATCAATGATCAAACCGCCGGAACGGGTGGCTTTGGAACTACGTTTGGAGCATACGGTATTCGGGTTGGTTCCGGCACCGGCCATAAGGTCTACCACAACTCTGTGAATCTTTATGGTGCATTGGGCGGAACGGTAAGTACGGATCTCACCGCAGCATTTTTGGTGGTAGCGACCGGGCAAACCGGAATGGATGTTAGAAATAACATTTTTGCCAATCAGATAACTGGCGGTAATCCGACCGGTACGCGGCATGTTGCGATCTATCTTCCCTCAGCCGCGACCGTTGCGATGAATCTGACGAACAATAATAACGCGTACTTCGCTGGCACGGATGCAAATAGTCGTCTGGCTCAGACCGGTACGACGTTTGGAACGGGAGAGTTCCTTGCGGCAAACTTCGATCCTACTGCCACTACGCCGGCGACGAACTTCCGTTCTTACACGAGTGCTCTGTCGGCGGCCGGTACAAATGACAATGCGTCGTTTGCCAGCACAACGGCCCCGCCGTTTACGTCGAACGTCGATCTTCATGTCCCGGCGGCGACCCAGACCCGGCTCGAATCGGGCGGTGCTCCGGTTGGCATCACAACCGATATAGATACGGACGCTCGCAATCCGATGACGCCGGATATTGGTGCGGACGAATTTGCAGGTCTGCCACCGGCGGCAAACGACATGGCGGCAACGGTATTTGTCACGCCGCTAAACGGAGCGACGCTGCCGGTCGGAGCCAACTTTACTCCGCAGGCAACGTTCGCCAATATCGGTACGGCCGCACAGACAAACGTTACTGTACGGTACAAGATCATCGACGGATCGATGACTGAGGTTTACAATCAGACCTCGGTGATCGCCGCGATCGCACCGTTACAGAATGTCACGGTAACATTCCCGGTCACGTCGCTTCCGGCACCTGGTGCATTCACGATCCGGGCTTCGGCAGAACTTGCGGGTGATGCGAACACGGCGAACGATACTATCAACGGTACGATCAACGGTGTGGCTCCGATCGGCGGGACGATCAACGTCGGCACGGGCGAAGCCTACACGTCGTTGACAAATCCGGGCGGTGTATTCGAGGCCATGAACACTGCCGGTATCTCGTCTAATACGACGGTGAACATCACCACTGATCTGACCGCTGAGACGGGCGCGGTTTTCCTCAATCAGCTTGCTGAAAGCGGAATGGGTGGTTACACAGTCACATTTAAGCCTTCGGGAGCTGCACGTGTGATCTCAGGTACGGCAGCGGCGAATCGTGGATTGATAAATCTGAATGGTGCTGACCGAATTGTCTTTGACGGTTCGCTTTCGGGCGGAACCGATCGAAGCCTGACGATCACCAACAATCAGACCGGAACGTCGACGGTCATCTGGATCAGGAGTGCGAGTGCAGCTAACGGTGCCGGAAACAATACGATCAAGAATTGTATTATTAACGGAGCTGTCGGAGCCACCGCGACGACGACTGCCGGTATCCTTACCGGCAGCGGCGTGACCATTGGTGCGGACGCCGAGGCGGCAAATAGCAACAATACGATCCAAAACAACTGGATCTATCGTGTGCAAAATTCGGCATATCTGAGAGGCGGCGCGACCGCTCCGGTATTTGACCAAAACTGGATCGTTACTGGTAATGAGTTTGGTTCGACGGCATCGACGGCGGACAAGAACATTTTCCGCGGCATGCTAATCGGAAATGCTCAAAACTTCACCATTACGAATAACATTGTTCATGGCATCCAGTCATCGGCGACCACTACTGCATTAATGAGTGGTATTCAGATCGGGTTGCTGGTGGACGGCGGCACAGTTGCTAAAAACAGGATCAGCGATATCAAGAACATCAGTGCATCCGGCACTGGTGCGAACGGCATATCGTTTATCTCAACCTCGACCGCATCGAATGTGACGGTTGCCAACAACTTTATTGGCGACGTCGCTGCAAACGGTTCGGCAACTCTTGCAAGCAATGGTTTTGGTATCAACGTAGCAAGTGGTGCAGGTTATAAGTTTTACTACAACTCGGTAAATCTTAATACCAATCAGACTACCGGCACGTCGGCCGCAATGTTAGTTCAGGCAGCTGTCGTGACCGCCGGTGGACTTGATGTTCGCGATAACATCTTCGCGAATACCCAGACAGCCGGTGCTACACGTTACGCTTTCTACAGTGGAGCTGCGGCAACGGTCTATACGCCGATCAACTACAACGATTACTACTCGACAGGCTCGGTCGGATTCCTTGGGTCGGCCAGGGCGACGCTTGCCGATTGGCAGACGGCGACGACACAGGATGCGAATTCGCTTGCTGTCGATCCGTTGTTCGTTTCGGCAACTGACCTGCATCTGCAGGCATCGAGCCCCGTTGCTAATCTCGGCACCCCGATTGCCGGTATCTCGGATGATATTGACGGAGAGACTCGTTCTGTGATGTCGCCTGAGATCGGAGCCGATGAACTTCCTGTTGTTGCGGTACCGGGTTCATTGCAGTTCAGCAATGCTACTTATTCGGGTGGCGAGGGCGGATCACCGTTCACTATTACTGTTACCCGAACGGGCGGCACTGATGGTTCGGTGACTGTCGACTATGCTACGTCGAATGGAACCGCGACCGGCGGAGCAGCGTGTACTGCAGGTGTCGATTTCGTCAATGCCTCAGGAACACTCACCTTTGCGAACGGTGTCAGCAGCCAGACATTCAATGTTACGGTCTGTGACGACGCCATCGTCGAAGGCGACGAAACGTTCAACTACACGCTGAGCAACGCGACCGGCGGAGCAACCATCGGTTCGCCGAGTTCGGCTGTTCAGACGATCGTCGACAACGATGTCGCAGCCGGATCGTTCTCGGTCAATGACGTTCGCGTCACTGAGGGTAACGCAGGTGCTGTTTCCGCCACCTTCACCGTAACCTATACGGCGGGCGGAGCGGCTTCCGTTAACTTTGGCACGGCAAACGGTACGGCGATCGCCGGAACCGATTACGCTGCCAACAGCGGTACGCTGAACTTCCCGGCATCGGGTTCGACGCAGACGCAGACGGTTACTGTCCTGGTCAGTGGCGACACGGTCAAGGAGGCAAACGAGACGTTCGTTGTTAATCTGTCCGGTGCGACCGGCGGTGCTACGATCTCTGATAATCAGGGAGTCGGTATCATCGTTGACGAAGACCGGTCTTACGTCAGCGACTTCGACGATGATCTGTTGGCTGATTACAGCGTTTACCGTCCGAGTGAAGGCCGTTGGTACATCTTGCCTTCGACCAATGGTGTGCCGAATGTCGTCAACTTTGGCCTGGCGACTGATCGGCCGGTTCCGGGAGACTATGACGGCGACGGAAAGACGGACCTTGCTCTGTATCGTCCGGCGACGTCGACCTATTACATCATAAATAGCTCGACCTCGACGCTCACCGGCCTTACGGTCGGTGCCACGGGTGACAAGCCTGTTCAGGGTGATTATAACGGCGACGGCAGGACCGACCTGGCGACCTTCCGTCCGTCGAACGGCCTGTGGACGATCTACCTGACCAATACGGCAACGACGACGTCGCAGCTGTTCGGTATCAGCACCGATCGGCCTGTTCAAGGTGACTACGATGGCGACTTTAAGACGGACATCGCAGTTTACCGTGACGGTACGTGGTACATACTGCGCAGCTCCGATGCTCAGGTCTCGGTCACGAGCTGGGGACTCGCAGGCGACAAACCGGTAAGCGGTGATTTCGACGGCGACGGCCGTTATGACATCGCCATCTACCGCAATGGTGCATGGTGGATCATCAACTCGCTGACCGGCAATTCGACGGTCATCAGTTGGGGACTCGCAACCGACGTGCCCGCACCGGCTGACTTTGACGGTGACGGCACAACAGATGTCGTTGTGTTCCGTCCGTCGTCCGGCGACTGGTACGTGCTGAAGAGTTCGACCCTCACGATCACCGGTGTTAACTGGGGATTGAGCGGGGACATCCCCGCTCCGTCCGCATACTTGCCGCAGTAGGGTTGGTTTGCACAAACAACGGGCCCGTACGGGCCCACCCCCTTTCGCCTCCGGCACATAGTTGCCGGAGGCTTTTTTGCGTCGGAATGCCCGACTCTTTACCTCTCGAAGGTTTCTTCACAAACGCGTTGAAAAATGTATATACTAGGGCTTTTGTGAGGGGTTTATGTATTTTAGCTATTCAAAGACCTTAATTTTCGCATTAGCATTCTTATTACTAACCACAGGCAGCACATTTGCGGCGACCCTAACCGTATTTAACACTAATGATTCCGGGGCCGGCAGCCTGCGGGCGCAGATCGCGGCAGCTTCGCCGGGTGACACGATCAATTTCGCAGGTATTCCTGCCAACTCGACGATCACACTGACAACCGGCCAGATATCATTCGCCGGCGGTACTAATTTGACTATCGACGCGTCGGCAAATAGTACGGTAACGATCGCAGCGGCGCCGGGCAGCCGGGTGTTTCGTATGCCGAACATAGGCAATCAGACCATTACACTGATCAATCTTGCGATCACGGGCGGTTCGCTGTCAGCTACGGGATCGACAGGTGCGGGCATTTCGTTCGAATCCGGCGGATCATTGACCTTGACGAACTGCACGATCTCGGGCAATACCATCAGCGGGACCAACAGTTTTGGCGCGGGATTGTATATGGCAAATGCGGGCGGAACGCTGAGCATTACAGGGTCGACGATCAGCGGCAACTCAATTTCCGCGTCAAACGGGCAGGGCGGCGGTTTGTGGATGGGCGTTAACACGACGATGGTCAATTCGACCGTCAGCGGGAACACGACCAACGCCAACAATAGCGACGGAGCAGGCATCTGGGTGAACACTTCGGTCTCGGCGCTTTCGTTCAATCACGTCACCATCGCCTTCAACACTTCGACCGGTAACGGCAACAACAATGGCGGCGGACTTTCCGGTCCCGGGTTTGCGACCGGTTCGATCCGCAATACGATCATCGCTAACAACACTTCGACTGGCCCCGGCCCTGACGTTTCGGGCGTTTTCACTTCTGATGGATACAATGTGATCGGCAACGGCACGAGTTCGACGGGCTTTACTAACGGCGTAAATGGCGACCAGGTCGGTACGGCCGGCACGCCGATCGATCCGCTGCTGACGGCCCTGGCAAATAACGGAGGCGTCACGCGGACGCATGCATTCGCCTCGGGTTCGCCGGCACATGACAAGGGAAAGGCCTTTGGCGGCGTCACGACGGATCAGCGTGGCGACCCGCGGCCCATTGATAATCCCTCGGTGCCGAATGCGGCTGGTGGAAACGGTTCGGACATCGGTGCGTACGAACTCTCACTTGCCCCGTCGGCCGCGGGTGTCGGAGTGGCGGGACGCGTCATGACGGCAGACGGCGTCGGCCTCGGGCGTGTAGTGGTGTCGGTTACGGGTGCGGGGCTCGGAGTTCCGCGCTTTGCGTTGACCAGTCCTTTCGGCTATTACTTCATCGACGATCTCGACGCCGGTGCGACCTACGTTGTCACCGTTAATTCAAAACAGTACGGCTTTGCACAGCCATCGCGTGTCGTCACACTCGGTGACGCTATCACCGATCTCGATTTCATCGCCGAAACCCCACCGCCAACGCTCCGCACGCTAATGCGCGGTCGGTGAGTTGACGAAAATGAGTGAGTTGCGTAGTTGATACAGAAACTCGCTCTTGACATAAATGGTAAAATAGAAATTGGGGATCAGATCTTTGGCAATTTCTATCGGTCGATGGTCAGTAGTTTGCCATCCGCGGCTCGTCGTTCGTTGTAACAACGAGCCGTTTTAGATTGATACTGTCCCATTTGCGAACTCAAAAACACAAATGGGACAAAATCGGCCCTAAGCGGTGTGGCTGCAATATTTAGGCTGTCCCATTGTGCCCTGGCGAGTGAGGCGACTGGCTAGTTGGAAAAAAAATTTGAAAACCGTGGGACAGTGGGACAGATGCGACTATGTTGCGTCTATGCAACACTTAGCCTGTCCCACTTGCTGTCCCACTTTAAGTTTCGTGGGACACCGCGTGATGCGCGGGGAGCAGCTTTTGATCACCGGCGTCGCATTCACCGAGGGGTGAGAAGCCGCGGATCGTACGGCCTGCGTCCGGTGTTGGTCCTTCGATGATCTACGCCTGCGCTTGTTTGACTTTCATGCTAAAACCCCTATTATTAGTTAACTAAATTAAATCTCGGCGTTTATATTTTTGTTTCGAACCTACGGAAAAACGGCTTGCTCGGCTGCGTTTCCCAAGATACCACCGCACTTGTGGTGTTTACTCGAACAAGGCAATTCAGAACCAAAGGAGTAAACCCTTGCTCAACAAGGGACCAATCGCTATGCATAACCGTACCCGTTCGCCCCGCGTCCTCCTGGCCGCCGCCCTCATCGTCATCGTCTCAGCCATCACCGCCACCGCAAGCTGGATGGATTATGTGAATCCATTCAAGTACTTCGCATCGGCTGAAACGCCCGCTCGAAGCGAGACAGCTCAACCGAGCATCGGTGCGCCGGTATTTGCGGGAGTGACGACAAATGGTGGCTCAGGCCTTGCCGGAAGTTATCTGACATTGGCTGACGCTATAACCGCATTGAACGCCGCGACCATCACGAGTCCGGTCATAATTACGGCAGATGGTACAACCGAAACTGCGCCTGCGGGAGGTTATGCGATCACAGCAACTGGAACAGCCGTAAATACGATCACGATTAATGGCGCCGGAACAACTATAACTGCTCCGAATCCGCAAGCTTCGGGAAATCTTAATGATGCGATCTTTAAGATCATTGGCGGCGACTACATTACCATCAATGGTTTCACAATGCTCGAAAACGCCGCGAATACAACGACTGTGGCTGGAACTAACAACATGACCGAGTGGGGAGTTGCTCTGCTTTACGCAACGAGCACAAACGGTGCTCAGAACAACACGATCTCGAACAATACGATCGACCTGAATCGGACATACCAGAACACATTTGGGATTTACAGTAACTCGACTCATACGGCAACTTCTGTTACGACTTCGGCAACTGCAACTACGGCAGCGGGCGGCAACAGTGGATTGGCGATAACTGGAAACTCGATCACGGACGTTAATACTGGGATTCTAGTAGTTGGTCCTACTGCTGCTGCCGATCATAACGATGGATTGGTGATCGGAGGAACTGCACCGAATGCGAATACAATCACGAACTACGGAACGACCGGAACCTTTTCGGGATATGCAAACGTTTCCGGAACCGTCAACGGTATTCAAATTCGAAACCTAAAGAACTTTACAATTTCATATAATACGGTTCAAAGTTCAAATGGCGGAGTCACGGTAGGAACCTTGAGAGGAATATTCGTGAATGGCTTTACCAATGCTCCTACGGGCACAATTACGAATAGCATCAACAATAACAATGTGTCTGTGCGAAGTGGTCTTGTAGGCGGGGCGATTCTAGGAATCCACAACGACGCTGTAACGACGAATGCAACAACAACGCTCAATATCAATAATAACGATTTCAATAACTTCGGTCATACGGTTTCTGGTACTGCTGCAATTACGGCCATCCAGCAGGCTAGTACCGCAGGTACGGTAAACATTAACAGTAACACCTTCACAAATCTCTCATTCAACACAACCGGAACGTCTTACCTAATCAACAACAACAGCGCAACGAACAACTTTACGGTAAACGGAAATAGTATTGTTGGCTCGTGGACTCGAACCGGTGCTGGTTTGACCTACGGCTATTATAATTTTGGATCGCCGACGGGTGGCACTGGTACGGTATCTGGAAACAATTTCTCAAATGTTACGCTTACGGGAGCATCCCAGTTTTTCGGTATTCGCCAATATACATCGACCACTCAAATTGAAGTGATCAGTGGAAATACAATCTCAAATGTGAGTGGCAGTACGTCTTCTGTTACGGGAATTTCGCACGGTTACGGAGCTATTGGAAGTTCGGTCAACGGCAATATTGTGACCGGCCTTTCCGGCTCAGGGACAGGTGCCGTGGTGGGAATCAATTTGGGAGACACTACCGCGAGTTTGGGACTTTCTTGTTACAACAACCTAGTAAATACACTTAGTTCAAGTGGGGCTGCTACCGTCGCAGGCATAATCCACGCTCTTGGAGCAAACTCAACGATTTATCAGAACAAGGTTTATGGTATTTCAAATACGAATGCGGGCGGATTTGTAAACGGCCTTACGGTTTCCAGCGGCACCACGGTCAATGTCCGAAACAATTTGATAGGAGACCTTACGACACCAAATGCAAACGCGGCAAATCCGTTGAACGGCATCAATATTGCAGGCGGCACGACGGTAATAGTTGATTTCAATACTGTCTATATGAATGCGACTAGCGTAGGAGCATTATTCGGTTCGAGTGCCTTAGGAAGAACAGCAGGTTCGGCAGATCTGACAATGCGAAACAACATTTTGGTCAATCTTTCAACCCCGAACGGAGCAGGCTTGACGGTCGCCTATCGCCGCAGTTCAGTTACACTGACTACGTACAACGCGGCATCAAACAACAATTTACTATTCGCTGGTACGCCTTCTGCAAGCAACTTGCTTTTCTTTGATTCCGCGACGAGCATTCAGACTCTGGCGGCGTATAAAGCCTTTGTTTCGCCCCGTGACTCAGCCTCGATAAGCGAGAATCCAGGATTCGTCTCAACGACAGGATCGAACGCTAACTTCCTCCACATCAACACTGCGACTCCGACACAGATCGAAAGCGGCGGTATTCCAGTCGCGGGAATCACGGTCGATTTTGACGGAGATACGCGAAATGCTTCGACACCAGACATCGGTGCGGACGAGTTTGCAGGGGTCGGTTTAGACCTCGCGGGTCCGATCATCAGTTACACTCCGCTTCTGAATACGTCATCGACCGGAACGCGTACGCTGACAGTTACGATCACCGATGCCTCAGGAGTTGCTTCGGGCGGCCTCGCTCCGCGTATCTATCAGCGTAAGACACCTCCGACACCTCCGACACCAGCCGGAGACTATTCTTCGCTATCCTGTACAGGTACGAGCCCGAACTATACTTGCACCATCGAAAGCAGCATTATCGGTCCATTTGCACCGGGCGATGTCATTGACTATTTCATCGTGGCTCAAGACACTCTCGGCAACGTCAGCGTCAGCCCAAGTGCAGGGGCAGCAGCTACAGATGTAAATACTGTGACAACCCCTCCAACCACGCCGAGTTCGTACCTGATCGTCGGCTCGGTCTCGGGTACTTTGACAGCGGACGGTGTTGGCGGCGGAGCACCGAACTTTGCTTCTCTGACAAACCCTGGTGGTGTTTTCGAGTACATAAACAACAACTCCGTAACCGGAAACATCACGGTGAACATCTCTGCGGATCTTACGGCAGAGACCGGAACGCATGCACTTAACGCGTTTGACGCTCCTTACACTGTGACTATCGTCCCAACGGGTGCGGCGCGAATCGTTTCAGGAGCTGCGGCCTCAACGGCGTTGATCCGAACAAATGGAGCAAGCCGTGTGACCATCGATGGCTCGATCGGCGGAGGTGGGACCGATAGGTCTTTGCTAATCGAGAACACCAGTCTTACGACACCTCAGGTTGTCCGTTTTGGTTCGATCGGTGCGACTGCAATAACTGCAAACACGTTGAAGAACTCGATCGTCATCAACGGCGTCAATACGAGTTCGGCGGTGGTTGTAACTGATAACGCTGGCACTGCCGGAACCTTCAATAACATCACCATTCAAAACAACGAAATCAGAAGGGCTTACGTCGGTATTTTCACCAATTCTACTGTTGGTGCAGGCAACGGTTCGAATTTGCTGATCACCCAGAATAAACTTGATAACTCAGGAGCTTTGGCTGTCAGAAATGTTGGGATTTACGTTCAGGGTGCCGATGGTGCGACCGTCAGCAATAACTCGATCGGCAATTTTGATACTTCGAACGGAGAGGATGATTTTGGCATCTGGTTTGCTACCGGAACCATAAACTCAATGATGTCGGCCAATACCGTCACGACGCTGGGAATGACTGCGGCCTCAGTCGCTTTCGGTCCTATAGGATTAGCTGACACGAGTTCGGCAGTTAATTCCGGAAATAATATTCTTGGCAACACAGTATCGAACATTACTACAGGAACTTCGGCTACTGATGCGGTCTTTGGAATCCTCATTCAGTCTGGTGGTACGACTGTTCAGCGGAATAAAATTACCGGAATTAACAATACAAGCACAGGGACCTATGGAGCATTCGGAATCGATGTAGTTTCTGGAAACAATGTGATTCTTCGGAACAATTTTGTAAGTGACGTAACCGGAAACATGAGCGGTGGTGCTGCTTTCTCAACAAGTTTCGGCATTTTCGGAATTCGTATTAATGGGGGAACCGGACATCAGATCCTGCACAACTCAGTGAATCTTTATGGTGCTCGTGCGGGAACAGCCAATTCGAGTCTTCTGACATCAGCGTTAGCGATTGGTAGTGCTGCTTTTACGGGTATGGATGTTCGTAACAATATCTTTGCGAACAACATTACTGGCGGAACTACCTCGGTCGCAAACGTCGCGGTTTACCTGCCATCCGGCGGAACATCGGCGATGAATCTGACTTGGAACAATAACTCGTATTACTTCGGAGCCGATGTTGTCCGAGCGGGTGCTGGTCAAGCGGGAACAACGGCTGGAACTAACTTCTTTACGACATTCGACCCGACAATGACAACACCGGCCTCCAACCTTAGATCGTACACGAGTACGCTCAGCGTTGGCGGTGCCAATGACGATTCATCACAAGGAGCCACGACCGCCGTGCCGTTTGTGTCAGATACAGATCTTCATCTTTCGAGTCCGACAAGCCTTGAGGTTGGGTCTGCAACGCCGATCGTCGGACTAACCATCGATTACGACAATGATCCGCGGCCGGCGACCACGCCTGATATCGGTGCGGACGAGATCGTTGGGTATCAGGGCGGGTCGCTGCCTGCCGGTACGTATTATAACGTCGGCATTGGTGTTGGTGCTCTTGGCGGCGATGTTACGGTAACGAACAAGCTGTTTCTGCTCGGCGACGTCAACGGCGGCGGCTTTACGATGACGCTCGGCTGCGATGCGTCGGTTGACGGAGCAGGTGCGTCTAACTACATCGATGGTGCGGTCCGTAAGGAGTTTTGCACGACGGGTTTGTTTGAATTTCCGGTTGGGCAGGGAGGCTTTACTCCGGCAGCCGCCAATGTGACTGCTCTCGGGGTCACGCCATCGAGCCTGACAGTTACGGTATTTGGCGGAACGCTTGCCGGATTCGATCCGGCACAGTCGCTGTCGCGTAACTGGGAGATCAGCGAGGTCGGCGACCTGACGGCTGATCTTTCATTCGCTTATCTCGCGTCAGATGCAAACGGCGACGAATCAAATTACCGTGTATGGCGTCGTGAGGGCAATGGTACGATCACCAATATGTGTCCGACAGGTCCCTGTGTCGTCCCATCTGTGGATAATCTCGGGCCGGTGTTAGGCGTTACGACGTTCTCACGCTGGACGGGTGCGGGACCGTTGGCTCCAACGGCGGCGGAGGTTTCGCTTGCGGGGCGGGTGACGACGGCTGACGGACGCGGTATCAGGAACGCGGTGATGGTGCTGTCGGGCAATTCGTTGACGCAGCCGATGCGCGTGGTGACCGGATCATTCGGTTATTACAAATTTGACGGATTGGAGGCAGGCGAGACCTACGTGGTCACGGTCAACTCTAAACGCTTTATGTTTAGTGTGCCGAGCCGCGTGGTCAATCTTCCGGACAGCATAACGGATCTCGACTTTATCGCCCTGCCGCAGGAATGATGTGCAGCTCAGCTTAAATTTTTGCCAGAGCAACAACTAGCAATATTTAGGTGCTGAGCATCCATCATTAAACGAAAAGCCCTCGCCGGTGACGGAGGGGGCTTTTTGCGGAGGGGGCTTTTTGCGGAGGCTATGATATTATTTTGAAAACGGCCGCGTTTCCGCTATGTCTATCTACGACAATATTAAGCCGATCGATCTGAGCGAAATCAACACATACGAACTCGCATCGCGTCCGAGCAAGGTGACGGTCAACGAACTTGCACGTCCAATCAGCGAAGACGATACGCTCCGTGATTTTCTCGGCAAACTGCCCGATGTTTTGGCCGTCCGATCGATGCGAGAGGTCGCCGACGCAATGCGACGAGCTCGCGAACTTGGCAAGCCGATCATATGGGGCATTGGCGGACATGTCGTCAAGACGGGCCTTAGCCCGATCGTGCTCGATCTGATGAAACGCGGATTTGTGACTGCAGTCGCTGCGAACGGCTCGGTGCTGGTGCATGATACCGAAATGGCACTGGTCGGTTTTACGAGCGAGGATGTCGATAATAGCCTGGGTACCGGAGGTTTTGGTGCGGCCAGAGAAACGGGTGAGGTGCTGAACGCAGCGGCGAAACGCGGCCATGCCGATGGCATCGGGCTCGGCGAGGCAATGGGCAGGGAACTCCTATCTATGACACCCGCAAACGCCGATGTCTCGCTCTTGTGCTCTGCATTTGATGCGAAGATCCCTTTTACCGCTCATCTTACCATCGGAGCCGACATCGGCCATTTTCACGGCAGTTGTGACGGTGCCGCGTTAGGAGCGACTTCGCATACGGATTTTCGCCTGTTTTGCACGATGGTCCGCGAGATGAATGGCGGCGGGGTTTACTTGAATTATGGTTCGGCAGTAACGATGCCGGAGATATTTCTTAAGGCCATAACGGTCGTACGCAATCTCGGGCACGAACTGAGCGATATCACCACGGCGAACTTTGATTTTGTACAGCATTACCGGCCGCTGACCAATGTTGTGCGGCGTCCGACCGCAAACGGTGCGGGACGCGGATATTCGATAACCGGGCATCATGAGTTGACTCTGCCGCTGCTGGCGGCTCAATTGATATGCGGCGAGTGATAATTTTGGAACGGGAACTAATACTGAAATGAATAAGATAATATTTGTAATTATTATGGTGATGGCGATGTCAGTCGCGGCGATGGGGCAGATCGCATACAACGAGGATCAGTTTCGTGCGTTTGACGCCAAGGGCAATCCGGTGACGATAGATCAGATCATCAAGGCGATCGGTGAAAGTGACGCGACGTTTTTGGGTGAAAACCACGACGATGCTGTCGGCCACGCGATACAGGCCGAGATCTTTAGGCGAGTCGTGGCAAAATATTTGGCAGAGAGAAAGGTCGCACTTTCGCTGGAAATGTTCGAACGGGACGTTCAAATAGTTGTCGACGAGTATTTGAAGGGGCAGATCAGCGAGGCACAATTTTTGGCTAGTTCACGGCCGTGGGGCAACTATAAATGGGATTACAAGCCGCTTTTTGAACTCGCGAAGGAGAAAAAGCTCGACGTCATTGCCGCAAACGCTCCGCGTCGTTACGTGAATATGGTCTCGCGAAACGGGCGTGATGCCCTGAATTCGCTGACCAAAGACGCAAAGGAATGGATCGCTCCATTACCATACGCTGAACCCTCGGAAACTTACGCTAACAAATTCAAGGCGCTAATGGGCCCGAGCCCTGAGGCGAAGATGGGTATCGACAAGATACTGTCGTCACAGTCGCTCTGGGACGCGACGATGTCTAATTCGGTCGCAAAGTACCTGAAAAAGAATAAAAAGGCTTTGATCGTACATCTTGTCGGAGCATTTCACACCGAAAGCCGCCTGGGAACGATCGAGCATTTATCGAAATACCGTCCGAAGGCCAAAGCTCTCGTGGTAACCGTCCGATATGAAGACGATTTCAAAACGTTCGATAAGGCTAAGCACACTGATATCGGAGATTTTGTGATCCTTACTGATGGCAAACAACCGCGAAGTAAGAGATAAGTTTGGTTGAATTATAGTTGAACTGGCCCGCACCGACCGGTGCGGGCCTTTTTCATGTTGCCGAACGAATATCTCTCGAACAAAACCGGGATTATGAAATTAATCGCATCGAGTAGCGGGGCAAAATCTCGCACCTCCGATCGGTCTATCGCGAGGATTCCCACGATAACGACGTCGATATGAAGTAATAACACTGTATATAGCCTGCGGCACGCTCATTGCCACTAGATGAGCGAACCCTAGTTGGTATATATCAAATCGAACGGGTTCAGATACAGTTGATGGAATCGGCGCTTTCATAATCTGGTCAGATAATACACCTCGACCCACAAGAGCCCCGCTTTCATCCAACGAAATAACCAACGAGTCCGGCTGCGAATTGCGGTTTAACTTTGTGGAATATATTGGGAGTTTTTTTATGTCAAAGTCATATATATTTACAGTCTTTTTTGCTTTACTCTTCTTTGTCGGCGGAATCACCGCACAGTCAATTACGATCGAGGGCCGTGTCGAAGATTCGGCCAAGGCTTCCGTCGCTGGAGCTACCGTGACCCTTAAAGAAAAGGCCACGGGCATCGAACGCGTCGTCTCAACCAACGGAGAAGGACGGTTTTCGTTTGAGTCGGTCGTCGACGCGGCAGAATATGAACTGATCGTCACGTCAAATGGATTTGGCCGCTTTGTAAGGCCATTGGCAGCGACGGATCGGGATGTTACGCTCACACTTGACCCGGCAATGGTCGCTGCAGAGGTTAGCGTCACGGCCGCACGAACCGAGATTGCTTCGATCGACACCGCCGTACCATTATCGGTCATTGACCGTGAGTCGATCGAACGCAAAAACATCAACACGGTGGGCGACCTGTTTCGCGGTCTGCCAGGAACGTCGACGACTAATGAAGGTGCATTCCAGGTTCGGCCCCGCATTAGAGGTCTTGAAAGTAACCGTGTCTTGATCCTAGTCGACGGCGAGCGGCTCAATAATAGCCGCACGTCAGCGCAGTCAGGTATCGAGCCAGGCCTGGTCGAGACCTCGCAAATTGAATCGGTTGAGGTCATTCGCGGAAGCGGATCGGTGCTCTACGGAACTGACGCACTGGCCGGTACGATCAATATTATTACCCGCGATACGCCGCCTCGGCGCGAACGTGGATTTCGGTTTGGCGGAATATTGAACACGTTTTTCAGCTCGAATGAAAAGGGAAGACGGGCGAATCTTGAGCTTAACGGATCAGGCAATCTGTTTGCCTTCCGTGTAAGCCAGTCGCTTGATCGATTTAATAACTACTATGCCGGAAAGCCAAGTACAACCGATATTAACCGGTTGCGGGCTGATGATCTTCAGATCACGGATGAAGGCGAAATCTTGAATTCGCAATCGCATGGAAGCAACAATCAGGCAACCCTTCGGTTTTTTATTAATGATACGAACACGGTCAAATTAAATTACGAACGCCGACGAAGTTCAAATACCGGTTCGTCCGGCCTGGCAGGAGCGAACACCGGCGTGTCCGGGATGACAGGCGTTTTTAACGGGTTCTTTCCATTTAGTAACCGTGACCGCTTCAGTGCCCGGTACGATATTGCTGCTGTTAACAAGTATTTACAGTTAGTAACGGTCAAGGCGTTTTATCAAACTCAATACCGCAATTTTTCAAATATCCTGACCGTTCCGAGTGTTCCGCCTTATTTTCCGGGTTTGTATCAATTCAGTGAGACTGTTACCGATACAAAGACGAGCGGTTTTGATCTGCAATCAAACTGGATCTTTGGGAAGCACAATGTTATCGCCGGCGCGAGTTATTTTCTCGACGACAATTCAGATCGACGTTTGACGGTGTCGTCAACAACTTCCTACTCACCAAACCGTACCACTCGCTATACACGCAGTGTTCCGGATGCGAGTTTGTCAAATATTGCATTTTTCGTCCAGGATGATTTTCTGGTGACCGATCGGCTCAGACTGACCGGCGGTTTTCGATATGACCGGTTTCAGACCGCCTCAGAACCAACCGAGAATTTTGCGATTGATCCTCGCCTCACGCAGCAGCAGATCGATCAGTTGGGCATCACGGGACTAGATCAGGGTCTCAATGTCACCAACGCCGCTTATACAGGTGATCTTGGCGTGGTCTATGCATTGACGCAGAGCGTAAGTCTTTCTGCCCGAATTGGACGGTCGTTTCGAACGCCGAATATTTCAGAGAGATTCTTTACAGATGCTGCGTCCGCTGAGGGTTTTCTCGTCGGCAATCCGTCACTGCTTCCCGAAACCGGTATCAACTTCGATGCAAGTGCAAAATTCCAGATCAAGAAGCTGCGCGGCTCGGTGACGTACTTTAACAACTATTTCAAGAATTTCCTCGCGACTCAGTTCACCGGGATCCGGATCGCACAACCGCCTCCGAGGGCCCCGATCGACGTCTATCAGACCAGAAATGTTCGAACTGCACGGATCCAGGGGTTTGAGGCAGAACTCGAAACTACGTACAAGATCAGCCTCGGTTACCTGACCCCATACGGAAATTTCAGCTATCTACGCGGCGACGATGTAGATCAATCGCAGCCGCTGGATTTCATTAGTCCGTATCGGACCAACGCCGGTTTCCGCTGGCAGAATTTCGGCAAAAATTACTATATCGATTACAATGCCCGCATCGTAGGCAAGCAAGAGCGGCTGTCGGTTGGTTATTTAATACCTGTCAACGATGGTCCGGAGCCCGGATACGTAACCCATAATGTCGGAGGGGGTTATTACTTCCGCAAAGAACGGTATAACTTCAGCATCAATATGGGCGTTTCAAATTTGTTCGACCGTTTTTACAGCGAACAGTTTACCTATGCACCGGCGCGAGGCCGTTCGTTCACTATAGGCACAACGTGGGAGATTAAGTAAAAGTCCACAGTTCTTATATCAACAAACTAAGAAACGCCCGGCAAAAATGTCGGGCGTTTCTGTTTTTTTAACAAAGGGCGTCAGTCTATTTGCTTCGTGTCGCTGAAAATGGAATAGAGCCGAACGCTGCATTGGCAAAGGTCCCGGTTATCTTGTCACCATCGATTGTCCCGTCCATCTTAAAGTCCACTAGATTGCCCTGGACGTCAGCGTGAAGTGTGGCTGTAAACGTCTTTCCGGTAACCTTGCCGCCGTCTATTGTGCCATTTCCCATGTCCGATGTCGTTGACCCTGTAAAGGTCTCGCCTGTTTGTTTGATATCGACGGTAATGTAGATGCTCTGTCCCTGGGCCTCAGCCGTAAGATTCCATTTTCCCGCCAGCTCGTCGGCAAAAGCAGCAAATGCAAATATCGACGAAAGAGCAATAACGGTCAAAGTTGCGATTATTTTAGTCTTCATAAAACTCCCCATATTTTCAGATTTGATGCGGGCACCCTCAACTCGCAGGAAACCACTCATTATGATACCAATTTCGCTTTTTAAAGCTAGCTTCGGTCCAGAAATTCTTAATTAGTTTGATCTTCGGAGATAGGCCCCGCGCAATAAGCACGGTAACCACATCAAAGCGATATTTGACGCCATGAATCCCGAAAATGCGGAGATAGGTCCTTGCGGTACGGGTAATTTGACGTTGTTTGCGGAGATCGACCGCGGTTATGATTGGGGCAAACTCATCTGACCGACGAGTCTTTACCTCGATAAAGCAGAGTGTGTCGCCGTCGAGAGCGATCAGATCTATCTCACCTGTCACCTGAACGCCCTTACTGTTACGACCGACTGGTACCTTGAAATTCGAAAGTACCAAACGATAACCGTTGTCGATCAGGTACCTAGCGGCCAACTCCTCACCTCGTCGTCCCAGCCCGCTTGTGCCGGTGGGCGTTGAGAGTTTATCCTGAACCATAATCGACAGAATCTCGGACATCTTGGAATTTATTCAATTAATATGAAGTATATCAAACAAGCGATGATTTCGACTTTGTTTCTTGTTGCGAGTTCGACATTCGCTTTGGCCCAGACACCGACGTCGACGCCGATACCTGGGCCGCCGAGGTTGCCGGCGATCGTCACCTTTGAAAGGCCCAATATAATATCGGTCGATCCAAGTAAGTTGCCGGCACCGTTTGCTACAGAAAGTGCACGACGCGGGTCACGTGTCGTGCCGCAGCCCGAAGGGGCAGTGTTGAATGTTCCAAAAGGCTTTATGGTAAACGTCTACGCCGAAGGCGAATTCAAATATCCGAGATGGATGGCTTTGGCACCGAACGGTGATGTATTTGTTGCCGATTCGCGAGCGAATGCGGTCGTTGTTCTGCGTGACGCCGACAAAGACGGTAAGGCCGAAAAGCGGTTTGTCTTTTCGGACAAGCTGGCCCAGCCGTTTGGGATGGCATTTCACAAAGAATGGTTTTACGTTGCCAATACAGATTCGATAGTGCGTTTTAAGTACAAGAGCGGCCAAACCGCAGCCGCCGGCGAACCAGAGAAGGTAGTCGACTTGACCCCAGGCGGTTACAATCAGCACTGGACGCGAAACATTCTATTCTCACAGGACGGCAAGCGGATGTTTGTTTCGATCGGTTCGGCTACTAATGTCGATGTCGAGGCCGATCCGAAACGAGCCGCGATCTCGGTTTATGATCCGGACGGCAGGAACCATCGCATCTTTGCTGGCGGGTTAAGAAATCCGATCGGCCTGGCATGGAATCCGAAGACAGGCGAATTCTGGACGGCGGTAAACGAACGAGACGGCCTGGGCGACGATCTTGTTCCCGACTATGCAACATCGGTAAAGGAAGGCGGGTTTTATGGTTGGCCGTATTCTTATATTGGACAAAACGAAGACCCGCGTCGCAAAGGTGAGAATCCTGAACTAGTAAAGAAAGCAATCGTGCCTGATGTTTTATTTACTTCTCATGTGGCAGCACTAGGAATTCAGTTTTACACCGGAAAGATGTTTCCGAAAGATTATAATGGCGATGCCTTCGTTGCGATGCACGGTTCTTGGAATCGTGCGAAGCTCAGCGGCTACAAGGTCGTCAGAATCCGCTTTAAAGACGGAAAACTCTTCGGCAACAGCTTCGAAGATTTCGTCACCGGTTGGCTGCCGGACGAAGATTCGAACGAGGTCTGGGGACGTCCGGTTGGCCTGCTCATTGCATCCGACGGATCGCTTCTGATCACTGACGACGGTGGCAAAAAGATCTGGCGGGTTAGTTATGCAAAATAGTTCCCGCAGATTTAAAATGCCGGCTCTTCGTAAATCCCGTAAACATCTCGCAGAGCCACACAAATCTCTTCTACGGTAGCGTATGCGGCAACTGCCTCGATTATCGATGGCATTGTGTTTTCGTTCGATCTTGCGGACTGTTTTACCTTCTCAAGCGAGTTTGCTACGGCACCGGAATCGCGGATAGAACGGACGTGCTCTAATCTAAGCAACTGGTGGTCACGGACTTTTTCGTCGATCTGGAGAATGCTGATCTTGGACAACTCCTCGTCCATCGCGTACTTGTTGACACCGACGATAGTCTGTTCACCCCTTTCAACCGCCTTTTGGTACTGGTATGCCGACTCCTGGATCTCTCGTTGCGGAAAGCCAGATTCAACGGCCTCCACCATGCCACCGAATCCGTCGATCTTCTCAAAATAGTCAAAACAGCCGTCGATCATTTTCTGAGTCAGTGACTCGACGTAATAGCTGCCGGCAAGCGGGTCGACAGTATTCGCAACGCCCGTTTCCTCGGCGATGATCTGCTGCGTGCGGAGAGCGATGAGTGCGGCCTGGTCGCTCGGTAAAGCGAGAGCCTCGTCGTACGAATCGGTATGCAAGGATTGCGTGCCCCCGAGAACTCCGGCAAGAGCCTGGATCGCAACTCGGGCAATGTTATTAAACGGTTGCTGAACGGTCAGAGAAACGCCGGCGGTTTGCGTGTGAAAGCGCATCTGCATTGTTCGCGGATGCTTTGCTCCAAACCGTTCCTTCATCGTCTTTGCCCAAATGACGCGAGCTGCACGGTACTTAGCGATCTCTTCGAAAAAGTCGTTGTGAGCGTTGAAGAAGAACGACAAACGCGGAACAAATTCGTCGACATCCATGCCGCGGTCAACGCCGTATTGAACGTATTCGACACCATCACGCAGAGTGAAGGCAAGTTCTTGCAGTGCCGTCGCACCCGCCTCGCGAATGTGATAGCCGGAAATTGATATTGGGTTATATTTCGGTACGTACTTGGTCGTGTATTCGAAAGTGTCGATGACCAGCTTCATCGCCGGTTTTATCGGATATATCCATTCTTTCTGGGCGATATACTCTTTCAGAATGTCATTCTGAAGGGTGCCCGAGATCTTGCTGAAATCAGCTTTCTGTTTTTCAGCAACTACCAGGTACATTGCCAGAAAAATGGGCGCCGGAGCATTTATAGTCTGCGAGACTGTGACCTCATCGAGGGGGATACCGTCAAATAGCACCTCAAAATCCGCCAGCGACGAAACGGCGACACCGCATTTGCCGACCTCGCCCTCGCTCAGCGGTGAGTCGCAATCAAGACCCATCAACGCCGGGAGATCATAGGCAACGCTTAAACCGGTCTGCCCCTGGGCCATCAGGTATTTGAATCGGCGATTAGTTTCCTCGGGAGATGAGAATCCTGCGAACTGCCGCATTGTCCAAAGTTTTCCGCGGTAACCGGTCGGGTGAATTCCGCGCTTGTAAGGGTATTCACCGGGGAATCCGACTTCGCTGATATTCTCAACGTCGACCTCAGTATAGAGACGCTCGACCGGCTCAAGGCTTACACCTTCGAAATGAGTCTTGCGCTCGGGCGAACGTTCAAGAACAGTGCCGAGTGTTTCTGTTTCCCAACGTTCGAGTTCCAACTGGGCGGGCGTCGAGGCTTTTTTTGCTTCAGTAGTTTCCATCTTTTATGCCGTTATCTGAAAAGTAGCATCCTATAGTTTACGGTTGGCCGCAGCTGAGTGCAAGAACCAGCAGTCACTGCGATCTGATTCTGTCGTCATGGTCTGTCAGGACTACGGTCAATGCTTATCTTTTTTGCCAAAAGCTATCGCAACTGCATACAATCATCTTATGCGTTATTGTCGAGCTGGCTACATTTTAGCATTGTTCCTTTCTGCATCTGCGGCAGGAGGTTGCGGCGGTTCAAAGATCGCGAACAATTCCGTGCCCTCAAATCGGGTATCGAATGCGATTGAAACCGACAGTGCAAGAACCAACGTCGAAGAACTTGGAATGTACCTCCGAGTTCCATATGAGACCGAGGATATTGTTTGGAAAGAGATTGCTTCGCAAAGGAAATTGATCGCGGTATTAAGGTTCTCACCGGTTGATTCGGCAAAGGTAGTGACTGAGGCGGAAAAAGTCGGTACCGCGTCGATGGTCACTATCGAGAGCGAATCGTGGTTTCCGGATGAATTAGTGGCCCAGAGTGACCTAAGCGGTGATGACACTTTGCGTGGACAGTCGTATGCGGCTGACGCCTTTCTTCAGCCGCCATACAATTACGGCCGTATTACCCGAATCGAAGGTACTGACTATTTCGTCCTGGAAGCGACCGCAAAATAGCCCCCTCACCTCTATTCGTATTTTTTAAGTTTTCTATATAGTGTTGAAAGGTCGATGCCGAGGATAGCCGCAGCCGCGGATTTGTCGTCGTGGACCGAGGCAAGGACGTCAAGAACATATCGACGCTCGATCTCTTCTAATTTGGGACGGGTTCCATTATTCTCAATCGAATCGAGATCCAGTGCCGTCCGAACCTTCTTGGGGAGGTCGTCAGGACGGATGATTTCGCCGCTCATTATCACGGCCCGTTCGACGGCGTTTTCCAGCTCTCGTACGTTTCCTGGCCAATCGTAATTAATAAGAGCGTTCATTGCATCGACGGAAAAAGGTCTCTCGACAGACCCCTGCCCTTTGGCTGCTTTTGAAGAAAAGTGCTTCACAAGTAACGGTATGTCCTCTCGTCTAGATCGAAGCGGAGGCAGTGTCAATTCTACTACGTTCAGACGGTAATACAGGTCCTCTCGAAAAATTCCGCGATCGATCTCGATCGCAAGATCCTTGTTTGTAGCTGCGATGATGCGGGCATCAAACTTGATTGCCTTACTTGATCCAACCGGTGTGACTTCGTGCTCTTGCAGCGCCCGGAGTAATTTAACCTGTAGCGGTTGCGGCATCTCACTGATCTCGTCCAGGAATAATGTGCCGCCCGCGGCTGATCGAAACAGCCCGAGGGTGTCGGCAATCGCCCCGGTAAACGCACCGCGCATATGTCCAAAGAGTTCACTCTCAAGCAGCGATTCGGGCAAAGCCCCACAGTTTACTGCCAAAAATGGCTTGTCGGACCTGCTGCTATTAAAATGTAGCGAACGAGCGATCAGTTCTTTGCCGGTTCCGCTTTCGCCTTGTATCAGAACGTTTGCGGTAGTGTCGGCGACCTTACGGACCAGATCAAATACCTGTTGGAGAGCTTCGCTCTTTCCGACGATCTCGGCGAAGTTGTATTGACGCCGGACCTCGCGCCGCAATACGCGATTTTCACTAAAGAGCTGTCGCTGTTTAGCCGCATTTTTGATCGTTTGCAGCAGATCCTCATTTACAAACGGCTTGGCAATGTAATCGTAGGCACCTTTTCTCAAAGCAGACACAGCCGTGTCGACAGACGAATACGCCGTCATGATTATGACCACCGCCTCTTCATCGAGTGTCTTTATCCGATCGAGCAACTCGAGGCCGTCTTTACCGGACATCTTGATATCAGTCAATGTCACGGAGATATCCTCTGTGTTGAATGCTTCGATCGCCGATTCGGCACTGTCAGCAGAGACGACATTGTATCCGGCTTCCTCGATTAGCTGGCGCAGGATAGCACGCATCAACTCCTCGTCTTCGACGATCAAAACAGTGTGTTTTTGACTTTCATTCACAGCATTATCTTGAAAGCTTAGTCTAGCACAAGGCTTTATTGTTTAACTCCGTTCGTGTTAGCATCAAATGATTAAGTTATTGATTCAATGCGGTTTTCCAAGCCTTTAATAGCCATTTTGTTCGTCATTTGTGCAACCGCAACGGGTCTGGCGCAGCAAACAAATCCGGTTGATCGCCAGGTTTCTAACCCGATCACCGATACACCAAACATCAATCCCATCTCAGCCGAACAAAGCGTGGTCGCTCCAAAGCCCAAGAAGAAAGCGAGTTTTGAACAGGAAGGTGGTGATAATGAAGTGGTTGTTTATTCTGACAGGCAGACGGTGGAAGGCGAAAAGGGGAAACGTATCGTTATCCATCAGGGTAATGTCGATGTTCGCTACGGCATTTACCGAATGCAGGCGGACAAGATAACGATCTACGAAGCTGAAAGCAAGATGGACGCCGAGGGCAGCGTAATCTTTGACCAGGGTGACGATCAACGAATCACCGGTGCTCGGGGAATCTGGAATTACAAAACAAAGCTCGGCTATTTTGAGGACTCCACCGGGTTTACAAATCAGACAAATGACGGCACGGTAATATATTTTACCGCTAAGCGTGTAGAGCGGGTCTCGGTGAACGAACTCGAAGTAACGAAAGGTCAATTTACTGCTTGCGAAGAAGCGGTGCCGAAGTGGAGTTTTACGGCTGACAAGGCTCGTATAAGCATCAAAGACAAGATCAAACTAAGAAATGCGAAATTTCGTATTAAGGATATTCCGTTAATAGCTCTTCCGTATGCGTCGATACCGTTACGCGAGAACGATCGCAGTTCCGGCTTCTTGACCCCGTCATTTGCATACTCAGATGATAAGGGATTTCGCCTTTCAAACGCTTACTATCAGACGCTGGGAAAATCGGCAGATGTTACGATTCGGGGCGATCTTTATACTTCAAGGGGAATAGGATATGGCATGGATGTGCGGACCCGAGCGAATTCGCGCTCGTACCTTGATTTTGGATTCTATGCCGTAAAGGATCGCATTTTCGGCCCAAAAGCGAGTGCGGAAAATCCTGACCAAGGCGGTTCGATCATTTACGCCCAAGGAGTTCACTACTTTCCCAATGGGTTCACGGCGTCGGCCGACGTTCGCCTTACTTCAAATCTCGCTTTTCGCCAAGTCTTTTCGGACGGTATTCAGCAGATCATCTCACCGATCGAGGTGTCACAAGTTTTTATAAACAAAAGCTGGAACAACTATACAATGAACCTGCTTGCACGATCGCAGGTTATTTCGATCCCGAACGTTCGAATAAAGACTCGAAATCTCCCCAGCGTTAACTTTGAAAAAAGGCCGTCGCAACTTTCCTTCTTAAAAGGCGTGTATTTTTCATTCAAGACCAGCCTTGAGGGCGTTTCGCGTCGCGAGGAGGTTGATGACCGCGTTCTTTACCAGCAAATGACCGGTGGTTTGCCGGTCGTCGGTCCGGCACTAGGTCAACGTCTCGATGTATATCCGCAGGTAACGGTGCCGTTTCGAACTAAATACTTTAACTTCACTGCGACAGGGTCGGCTCGTGTAACGTATTACTCAAATTCTATTAACGAACTGCGACAAGTTCTTGGTCGCGATGTCATTCGAAAATACGGTGAATTTCAATTTGATGTAAGGCCCGTCGCTCTTGCTCGAAATGTTTATGGCAAGAACGAAACATTCAAGTTTCGTCACGTTATCGAACCATATCTCACGTATCGATTGGTCAAGGGCGTCGATAATTTTAACCGGATCATCCGATTTGATCATATCGACACCATAACCGACACCAACGAGATGGAATTCGGCCTCACGAACCGTATCTATACACGGAGGTATTCTGAGGCCGTGACCAAGGATGCTCAGTCCAAACTCTCAGCAGAAGCCCGATCGACATCCGAAACGAAAAAGCCGCTATCCATTCAGCCGTATGAGATTTTTACGTTGACGGTTCGCGGCAAATATTTTTTCGATAAGAACTTTGGCGGGGCGTTGATTGCCGGGCGTCGGAATCAGATCGAATCGATGACGGCGCTGAGCTTTTACACGTTTGGCGGGGTGCCACGTCGATTTTCGCCGCTCAGTATTGACGCGACATACCGTCCTCAGCGTACGATCTTTGTAAACACTCGAATGGATGTTGGTGTCCAAGGCGATGGATTAAGGGCGATCTCAGCGACCATCGGTTACGACAGAAAACTCCTCAAGATCTTTCAGACCTTCTATTACACAAGGGCTGTTACACTGATCCCGTCATTAACGCAGTATTCGAATGCCGCAGGAAAAGAGGCTGGAACGCTTCGCGGTTCGCAGTGGAGCCCTTCGATTTTTATTGGAAACAGAGACAAAGGCTGGTACGGCGGCACGTCGCTGTTCTTTGACTTTCAAAACAGGAGAGCCGCGAAGTTCTCACCGCTGATCAGTTCACTCTATACCGTGGGTTATGCTTACGATTGCTGCTCAGTCGCACTCCAATACTACACATTCAACGTCGGTATCCGGTCCGAAAACCGCTGGGCCTTCAGCTTCCGTCTGAACGGAATCGGAACGTTCGGCACTCAACAATTTGGACAGGGGATACGGTAGGATCCCCAAATTGATCTATACAAGGACTAACGCCTCGATTTAAGGTAGAGATTTTGTGCGATCGAATTGTAATATTCAACCGGCGATAGATCATCTGTAATGATTTCAACGTCTTTCGGTAAATTACCGTGATAACGACTAGCGAGTAGGGCGTCGATCTCCGGATCTGCGGAATCATCACCGGGAACTTCCGCCGCCGCCGATGCGACGATCATGAGGTTTTGAAGCTTTTCGTCATTGTAATCAGCATTTACCTTGTAAATAGAAACGTGCTGAAAAACCGCGCGATAGGTAGCCAGTTCTGCATGAAGAAAGCGGCTGCCTTCGCCGGTAATTGCGGAGCCGAGATTGAAAATGACCACTCCCTTATCACTCAGATTGCGACGCATTTCTCTTACAGCCTCGATCGTTGTTAATTGATATGGTACCGAAAACAATGAGCCAAAAGCGTCCATGAGTATAAGATCATATTTTCCGGAGGCAGAACTATTCAGGTATGTCCTCGCATCTTCATGAAAAATGCTTAGACGCGGATCATCGACCAGACGAAAGAAGCGACGTGCGATCGCCGTCATTTGAGGATCTATCTCAACTACATCGATCGTGTTCTCTGGGTATCGCTTGAGGAAGTCCTTCGGGACGGAATACCCGGCTCCGCCAATAACGAGAGTGGATCGAAATCCCGGTCGGTAATGATTAGCCAAATGATAGAATTTGCTGTAATCAAGTGCCGGCAAATCGCTTTCGAGAAACATTGCGGACTGAGTAAAATACGGATCGGTCGCCAAAGCACGGATTGATTTTCCAGTTCTCGGGTCCGAGGTTTGAAAAATCTGTACTCGGCTATATTGTGTGTCGATGTCATGCAGGCCGCTTGCCTCGCGGAGCAAATAGGAATTAGCCTCGTTCGAAATTATCGATAATCCGAATAGCACTATGACCGCGATTCCGGTCCTCGTTACCGCAAACGGAACAAGAGCCAGGGATAACATGATGAGAGCCGCGGAGATACCATATAACGTCCTTACGCTGCCAACAAATGGAACCAGTACGAACCCCGCCGCGAAAGTTCCAAGAATGCTGCCGACGGTGGATAGGGCATATAATCTACCGACGGTCTTTCCGGCGTCTTCGAGTGAGAACATCCTTAATTTGACGGTATACGGCGTGACAAAACCCAAACAAACACTTGCAGGTGCGAATAAGATCAGGGAGGCGATTATGGAACGCAACTCGACACCAACTGAGGCCGAAGCGACGAAAGAAAGTACGACTTCTTTTATGAGCACGGTTAAAGATATCAATCCACCAGCGAAAAAGATTACTGACGCAAGCACCTTAATGTCAGGTCTGCGATCCGCCATTCTTCCACCCAGCCAATAGCCGAGACTCAGACTACCTAGTATCACACCGATCAGACTCGTCCAGACATAGGTTGAGGCTCCAATGAACGGTGAAAGGATTCGCGACCCGATGATCTCGTAGGTCATAACCATCGCTCCGCAAAGGAAAACAGTAATATCCAAAACGAACTGTCGTGTGTTGGTGGTCGTCATCAGTGAGTTGATAAAATACAGAATAGCGGAAAACGAAAAGGCACGAAACAAGCAAAAGCTGTTTCATGCCTTTAATGAAATGATGCACTCACAAAGTGCGACTTATTAAACGGGTTTACGCACCAGCTATGCTACCGCCGTTTTTTTTTCATCGGTGGAATGAACAAATGTCAGCCAGTCCTTACCGAACGGAGCCGGCCGTTCTGCCATAATGATCGCAAAAAACTCCTCCTGCAGACGCCGTGTGATCTCGCCGCGTTTACCTGAGCCAACGGTGATTCGGTCAACCGATCTGATCGGAGTGATCTCGGCAGCTGTTCCGGTAAAGAAAAGTTCGTCAGCAAGGTATAGGGCAGCCCGCTGAATCGTTGTTTCCACGATCTCGATACCCATTTCGCGAGCGATCTGAATGACCGAATCGCGGGTGATACCGGGCAAGATAGATGCTCCGAGCGGCGGAGTAATCAGTTTTCCGCCATTGACCAGGAATATATTCTCTCCGGAACCTTCGGAAACGTAGCCGCGGTCATCCAGAGCGATGCCTTCAGAAAACCCGCCAAGGAGAGCTTCCATTTTGATCAGCTGCGAATTCATGTAATTTGCCCCGGCCTTTGCCATCGCCGGCATCGAATTTGATGTAATTCGCGTCCAACTGGACACGCATACATCAATTCCGCTTTCAAGAGCTTCTTCACCGAGGTATTTACCCCATTCCCATGTAGCAATGTACGAATCTATCGGATTAGGGAATGGATTGACCCCAAATGCAGGTTTTGCTTCGTCGAGTCCACGGAAGATCAACGGCCTTATGTAGCACGCTTCCAATCCGCTCTGCCTAATGAGTTCAACTGTCGCGTCGCAAAATTCATCACGAGAAAACTTCGAGTCCATTCGGTAGATCTTCGCTGAGTTGACCAACCTCTGCATGTGCTCGGGAAGCCGAAAAACCGCAGAACCTTTGGTTGTGTTGTAACAGCGAATGCCCTCAAAGACACTTGACCCGTAATTGACCACGTGGGACATTACGTGAATTCGGGCATCGTCCCAATCAATAAACTCACCGTTTTTCCATACTTTTGGCGATATCTTCATCGTGCTGACGTCTTTTCCGGCCATAATATTTTAGGAACTCCTATCTGCAAATTAAATAATAGCTACGGGCGTGATGCCTACAAATAATAAAGTTGTAAAACAATTTTCATTCTCAAAAACACTACTAACTTCAATAACGAGCATAATATAACCTCGATAATGAAGCAAGAATTCGAACCAGTTATATGTGTATAACAAACATTATGAATAGTAAGAAAGGCGGACCGAAGCCCGCCTTTCCAGTACCCAACTCGTCGAGATCATCAAAGAATACGAAACATGGTTGCCGTGTCGTCCAGTCTTGACGAATACGCCACACCATCCACAAAGACGGTGATGATTATAGGCTGATCCCCACCTTTATCCATACCAGGTGGTAGAGCAAAGTCGATCGTATGAACACCGGGGGCAACTAGAACCGCCCCGGACGTTATGGTTGGAGTGAGCAGCCCGAATCGACCGATGCGGATGCTGGTATTGCTTACGGTCGCAAATTGAGCTCCCGTGAGATAAACCCGCAAGATAGTCGGAGTTCTTCCAAACGGCCTCTGCCTGATCGTAGTAACGGTAAATGGCTCGGTGGTATGCACGCGATTAGTGACATTGAAGATCTTGGTCCGACCACCAGGCCCGACTATGCCTTCCATATTGAAAATATCCGGCCGTGCTGGTACTAGCGTGATGGTCGATTTCATCTGAACGCCATTGTTATTGAGTACCATCGGAAGTGTTGTTCCTGCAGAAGATGATGCCAGTCCCGGAGGAATCACGAATTCGACCCGATGTCGGCTAACTGATCTGAGCCCGCATGCTGCTCCGTTTATAGTCAACGTAACACCGCTCAACTCGATAGGTAATGTAAAGCTCCGTTGAAGTGATCCCTCGGCGGAACGGGCCACGATCGGTCGATCAATACCCGCCTGATAACTCAATATCGCCTGCATTCCCGGAGCTAATCCTTGAACTGCTACTGGCGTCTGAGGCGTAGGCGTAGGTGATGGAGTCGGAGTCGGGGTCGGCGAACCCGTCGGAGTCGGCGTAGGTGATGGGGTCGGCGTTGGTGTTGGCGTCGCCGTAGGCGAAGGTGTCGGCGTTGGCGAGGGAGTCGGCACCGCTGTCGCCGAAACAGGGATCCGTGTCGCTCCGGTAGCGAAATTAACGTTTATGGAACTCTGGTTGAGGACCGTCGGCTGGATCAAATAATAAACCTCAGACTGCAGGTCAAAATTTCCAAGTCCGAGTTCGCTCAAAGCCAAATTAAAAGCAATACGCTTCGATGAATTGCTCGGCAACGGCTGTGTCGATGCAATAAATGATGATGGAACAGGGAACTTACTCAAGCGGGTAAACTTCGCCGTCGCCGCCGGAGCACTCAATTGAAATGAGTACATTTGTGCCTGCCGTTCTACGGTATTATTAAGCCCTTCATCGCCAACTGTAGGAATCGTTCCATCCGGTTTGATGTTCATGCGGGTTTCCAGCAACAAAGTTGTTGGTTCTCCCGAAAGATTGTAATCCGTAAACCCCGGGTAGCGGAGAACGTCCCCACCGGTCGCCTGACTGTCAGCATCACTTCGCGAACCAATGCGCCTAAATGTATTGGCAACCGTATCGTAGACATACAAGGCGAATGAAGCGTAATTTGTACCGCTGTTCTCATTTGCAAGATCCGCATAGCTATCAAAAGCAATGTATCTGCCGTCGCGACTCATTCGGCGCCCGAGATCCAAAATGTTCACCGGATCACCCAGATTTGTAGACGTTGTTGTAGTAACTTGTTTTTTTGTTCCCGCCGGTGCACCAGAAGCGTTGAGATCGGCAAAGAAAATTTCCTCATTTCGGCTCGCGAGGGGATTGTTGCCGCCGGTCATTCCCACGATCGGATTATCACCAGTGCTTGCAAACGTCACACGCAGGCCATTGCCAGATATAGTTGGGTTCTTATTGTAGATCGGATTAGATATGGGCCCGCGTGGTGTCTTTGTGACCTGCGACAGAGTGCCGGAGGAGCCTAACTCGTCTTCCCTAAAACTTGCGACGGAACTTCGAACGTAGGTAAAGATCTCATCGTTGTCCTCCGCCGGAAATGGGTTCCCAACAGATGGAACAAGGTCACGCGTAGATCCAAATGCGACAACATTACCATCATCGCTAATACTCGCGTCGTGATTATCGTCCGCTATATAAGCTCCTGTGGTTGATGTCGCCGGCCGCGGCAACTGACTCGGCAGAGTATTTGTGACCCTAATAAATGAGCCACCGGACAGATTTGTTACAGGCAGTTCATCACCAAGCGAAAGGTCAGAAACGGGTGCGAACACGGGAACTTGATAGAGCCATATTTCGGTATTCCCATCACTCGTCAACGGATTCGATCCTGGCGTGGGTGTTGGGTTAGGTGAAGGGCTTGGAGTCGGCGTTGGTGACGTGAATGCATTTCCATCAAAATTCCCAGGGTTGGTGGCATTCGGTGCCGTGGGTGTCGAAGTGGTCGCGTTCGACGAAAATGCTATCCATTTACCGTCGTTACTAATAACAGGTCGTGTGTTGACGATCTCAACCTTGATATTATCAAAAGTGATGGGCCTTGACGGGTCAATCAACAAACTCTTTGTATCTGTAAGCTGAAAGATCCGACGCTGGGCATAATCGAAGAGAAATATCTCCGAATTATTGTCAGCGTTGCGGGGGTTGTCGGTTGCCAAATTTCCGCGCGATTCAAACACGACGAAGCGGCCGTCGCCGCTCATTCCACCGGCGAACGATTCAGCTCCGGAATTGGATAGTTGGCCGATAACGGCTTCAATCTGAGCAGTAACTGCGACCGGCGCGGCAAACAATGCGAAAATAAAAAAAAGGAAAGAAAGACGAAACGTCACAAACTCCTCCACCCGAACATTAACAAAATAAATACTGGCTGAATGCCTATAAATCCACGACCAAAATACTAAATTTTAAGCGTATTCTCCGAGTTCTGCAAGCATCACATCGTCAATTCACCTAACAACGTATTTGATCTCAGGATTTTGATGCCCAAAGTCCAATATAAGGTTGTAAAATTAGAGTCTTTCGTCTAAGAATTAAACCTGAGAAAAGCGATGATCTCCAAGAGTACAGTAATGATCGTTGCGGGCGAAGCATCCGGTGATCGTCATGCGGCTAAGTTGGTTAATGAGCTGAGAGTTTGCAGCCCATTGTCCGAACTAACATTTTTTGGTTCGGCTGGTCCATTCATGCGCGATTCGGGGGTCGAAGCCACTATCGAGGCCGACCGACTTTCGATCGTTGGCCTAGCGGAGATCGGACGAGCATTACCGATGTTCTATGATGCATTCGTGAGGTTAAAAAATGAAGCAGCTTTAAGAAAACCTGACCTTGTGATTTTGGTTGATTTTCCTGAGTTCAATCTAAAGCTCGCCAAAGCGCTCAAGAAACAAGGAATGAAGGTGGTGTACTACATATCGCCACAAATATGGGCTTGGCGAAAATATCGAATAAGAACTATCAGGAAATATGTGGATCTTTTGATCACAATTCTCCCGTTCGAAAAATCTTGGTACGCGGAGAGAAATGTGAGGCATGTCGAATATGTGGGAAGCCCACTTGCTCACGAAGTCCATGCAGAACGCACCAAGCTGCAGTTTTGCATTGATAATGGACTCAATCCGGAAGTTCCGATCGTCTGTCTTTTACCAGGTAGTCGACACAAGGAGATCGTTAGAATTTTGCCGGTTATGCTCGAAGCGGCAACGAAGATGGCGTCGATCGACCCGAATATCCAGTTCGTGATAGCGATGGCAGACGGACGTCATCGTTCCGATGTAACTAGTGCAATTAATGCACTTGAAACTGAAGGGGTAAAGGGCTGTAAGGTGATGAAAGTAGTTGAAGGCGAAACCTACGATGCAATGAACGCGGCAGATGTCGCCGCTGTTACAAGCGGAACTGCTACTCTTGAGACGGGAATTATTGGCACGCCAATGGCAATTGTTTACCGTACGTCAGCACTCAACTATGCGTTGCTTGAGCCTTTGATCAAGGTGGAACATTACGGCCTGATCAATTTGATAGCTGAAAAGCGGGTTGCAAAAGAACTTATTCAGGGCGATTTTACTGGTGAATCACTGTCCACGGAATTAATACGTTTGCTGGCTCCGGAGGAAAATCGCAGAATGCGGGACGAACTATTTGTTGCGTCTGAAAAACTCGGTCATGGTGGGGCGTCAGCGAGGGCTGCAAAAGCAATACTGAGAGTTATGGATCGATAATACCGTATTTCAGAGTTAGTCTCTCTTGCCTTTGATCAACTCTTCGACCGAAAGCTTTAGGCGTTTAAAATCGTCTTTTAGTCTTCCGATTCCCTTGACGTGGGCATTTTGTCTCTTGTATTCGTCAAGGGGCTGTATCGGTGTTCCCCACCATACCCCAGGTCGAACTATCTTTCCTGGCAATACCCCAGCCTGCGAACCGATTACCGACCCACTGAGCACTTTTACATGATCACCCAGTCCAACTTGTCCGCCGATCACGCAGTCGTCCTCAACAATCGAACTGCCGGATATGCCAGTTTGGGCTGCAATGACTACTCGCTTGCCGATTCGGACATTGTGAGCGATCTGAACCAGATTATCGATCTTGGTACCTTCACCTATCCTCGTTTCGCCTAAAGCCCCGCGATCGACGCAAGAGTTAGCGCCGATCTCAACATTGTCTTCGACGACCACCGTTCCGATCTGAGGAAATTTGATATACTCACCAACTTCATTTTTGACATAACCAAATCCGTCCGCACCGATTACCGTTCCAGCGTGAATAATGCATCCGGCCCCGATACTAACGCGATCATAAATAACGCAATTCTGGTGAATGACAGTTCGTTCACCTAGGGTCACATTTCGGCCGATGCGCACGCCGTCACCGATCGAGCAGTTTTCTCCGATTACTGAATTTTCCCCGATGGATACGAATGCCCCTATCCGATCAGTTGATACCCTTGCGGAGTCCGCTACGTCGGTATACCTTGCTCCGCTAAAATATGCGTCCGACCGGTAAAATTCAGCAGCCACCCTAGCGAACGCAAGTTTTGGTGTCGGAACACGAATAAAGGTATATTCTGTACCGATCTCAAGTTCACACGGGACGATCAGGAGCCCGGCGCTGGATCCCTTAAGTTCCGTCGCGTGATCGACAAATGCAAGTTCGCTAATAGACGCCAACCGAAGATCGGCAATTCCAGTAATCTCTAACCCTGCGTTTCCGACGAGCTCCGCTCCGAGGAATGTTGCAATTTCGATGGTTTTCATTTGGTCAAACTAACGATGGTCATTTCTACTGTCATGATGTGAAATTACGAATCTTTCTCAGCTTGGTTTACAGCATTCTGAAGAAAGATCTCCATGCCGATCAGGTCAAATCCGCGTTCAGCATCCAAGCGTTTCAACACGCGAGCAGCATCACTGTCCATAAAATCTAGATCCGCGAGGTCTAAGGAAACTGCGTTTCCTTGATCATCTCGGATCTGAGAAGCCAGACGTTCTATAAACACGGCGTCCGAAAGCAGCATTTCACCTTTAACTCGGAGAATCGTAATGCCGCCTAATTCGTCGTCGATCTGCGTGATATTCGTTGGCATATTGTATGCGATTAAACGCTGAAAAAGCGTAAAATGCAAGCTTATGTTTCGGCAGCGACGAATTTCCGGGTTACCATGAAAACGCCCGCAAATATGAGAAGTGCGGCAAATAGAAATGTCGCCTCCACTTTTTCACCGAGAAAGGCCACTGCTAACAAAAATCCGATCAATGGTTGAAAATAGATGAAAACAGCAACGGTGGATGGATTAACCCTAGCTAATGCCCAGGCGTTCAGAAGGTACGGTGCGGCAGTTGCGGCCAGAGCAATGTAAAAGATCAGGATCCAGATAATTGGTTCAACCGAGCCGACGTTGATAGTGCTGAGCTTGAAGGCACCCAAGGGGACACAGACTATCGCGGCGAAGACGAACACCCACATCATCGACCGAAACGCTCCATTACGGGTAACAACGGACTTGGATGTAGCAACGTAAATACCAAACGAAAGGGAATTTCCTATTATCAGCATATCCCCGATCGTTGTTTCGGATGAAAATGATGCGTTCCGCGGGTCAATGATAAGAACGACTCCAATTGCCGCTAATATTATGCCGAGAATCTTTGCAGTCCGGAGCCGTTCGGTTCCGAGGATGGCCCCTACAGACATGGCAAAGATCGGAATCGTAACAGCAAGAAGGGAAGTGTTCGACGCTTTGGTCAGCGACAAGCCTGAAATGAAAAGTAGCTGATTTATCGTGACGCCAAAAAGGCTGAGAACAGCAAGTCGGAAATAGTCGCGTTTATCCTTTAGCCAAAACCGACCGCGAGATCCCTGGATTATGACAAGCACGATAGCCGCAATCCCTACTCGAAAACCAACGATGCTAATCGCTGGAATTGACTTCAAAACGACCTTGCCAATTACTGGTAAAGATCCAAACAGAATTTGCACGCCCGCAAGGGCGAAATAAGGTCCTGTCGATCGCTCTTGGTCTGGCACGTCAAACCAACATCATCGCCGGCTGTTCAAGCATCTGCTTGAAGGTTTGAAGGAACCTGGAGCCCGTCGCCCCGTCGATAACTCGGTGATCGCAGGACATCGTCACATTCATTATATTGCGAATGACAACCTCTCCGTTTCGAACGACCGGAGTCTGAGCGGCACCACCGACCGCAAGAATTCCGGCTTCTGGCGGGTTGATGATGGCCGTGAATTCCTTGATTCCAAACATTCCTAAATTTGAGATCGAGAAGGTCGCACCTGAATATTCTTCTGGCTGCAGCCGTTTGGCTTTAGCCTTGGCTGCAAGTGCCTTTATCTCAGATGATATCTCCAGGAAACCTTTATGATTGGCTCCGCGGATCACAGGCGTGATCAAACCCTCGTCGACCGCAACCGCGACTCCAATATCGGCCTGCTCGTAAAATCGGATGTTCTTGTCCTGATATGAAGCGTTGACAAATGGGTGTTTCACCAAGGCCATGGCGGCCACTTTTACGACAATGTCATTGACGCTGACCTTTTGATCGTCGGGGACGGAGGCGTTTATTGCCTTGCGGAGTTCAAAGGCATTTTCCATCTCGATCTCCATCGTCAGGTAAAAGGTCGGAATTGGGCCAATTGATTCGCCCAAGCGTGAAGCGATGACACGGCGCATCTGCGATGTGGGCTCATCCGAAAATGCAGAGCTACCAACAAATGACGATGCCATGAATAGGCGCGAATCCGTTTTCGAATGCCCCGTAATAGCTGCTTCAATATCGCGTTTTATAATACGCCCATTCGGGCCGGTGCCATCGATCGTACTAACGTCGATCCTGTTTTCGACAGCCATTCGAGCAGCGATGGGCGAAACTATCAGTCGGCCTTTTATGGCATTGTTCCGCTGTCTCAAATTATCCAGGTCCGATTTTAAAGGTTCCTGCTCTGCTACTGTAGCCATTGTTGCGACAACCGCCGCCTCCGCCTTTGCTTGGTCTACAGATGGTTGCGGGGTTGAGCTTGCCACTCCGTTCGCCGAAACTTCGCTGAGCAATGCCGTAATGTCCTCGCCTTTGGTGCCGATGATAGCAATGGCCTCGCCAAGTAGAGCTGTTTCGCCAGCAACTTTCAGGATCTTTAGCACTGTGCCACCGGTCAGGGCGGTCATTTCCATTGTCGCCTTGTCGGTATCGACTTCAGCGAGCGTTTCACCGGCATCATAGGTTTCGCCTTCGTTTTTGACCCAGCGGGCAATCTGCCCTTCTTCCATCGTGGGCGAAAGTTTCGGCATTAAAAATTTCTCAGCCATATTTGTTAAACAAGTTCTAAGTCTATTTGCTCGATCGAAAGGTCTTCCACTGCGATTCCTGCGAACCGCAACGGTCAATTGGTTCTATGTTACGCGTGGTTACCTTAGTGAATGTCACGTTTTTGATGCTTAAGGTTGGGTTTGGGGCAGGAGCACTAGCACCGCTCGCTTGCATCCATAACTCAACTTCTTGACCGTCACGGCAACCACCGTGAACAACTGTAATACGAGAACGGTCGAACTTCATGCCATTGATCTTGAGTTCGATCCCGCGGAAATGGCTCTCTATCTCGCCATATCGGCAAGATTGGCCGCAATAGACAAAAACAAAGCCTTTCGAATCCGGAAGATTCAGCAGCTGCAAAAAAAAAGCGTCGAATTTCGCGCTCCTTTCTTCGCTATTAGCTTTGCCAAATGAATCAACAAGTTGAGAAGACGCCAAACCTCTATCCTGAGCTGCAACAGCCGAGGCAGCAAGCAAGACTACAGCGATCACTAAGAGTTTGGGATTCATAAGTAGTTTCCTACAAATAGCAGACTTCCTTTACGGCTGCGACGATCTTATCAACATCAGGCAATGCAAGAGCTTCCAGATTCTTGGCATATGGGTTCGGGGCTTCGGCGGTAGAAATACGTTTGACGGGCGCATCTAGGAAGTCGAACGCGTGCTCCATGATCGTATGCGAGATCTCGGCTCCGACGCTGGCAAAATAATGCGATTCCTCGGCAATTACCAGACGATTCGTCTTCTTTACAGAGTTCACTATTGTCTCGACATCCAGCGGCTTGATAGTTCGTGGGTCAACGACCTCGACCGATACGTCGAATTCTTGCTGCAATTTCTCTGCCGCCTGGAGAGCCAGCGGCACAGTCATAGAACGGGCAACGATCGTGCAATCGGAGCCCTCCCGTTTAACATCAGCAACGCCTAGCGGAATGATGAAATCTTCATCTTCGGGGACCTCACCCTTATTGCCGTACATTCGCTCCTGCTCTAAGAAAAGCACAGGATTATTGTCGCGGATGGCCGCCTTTAATAGGCCTTTTGCATCTGCGGCCGTTGAAGGCATTACAACCTTCAAGCCAGGAAAATTGGCATAAAAAGCCTCGAGTGCCTGCGAATGCTGCGACGAGACCTGATATGCCGAACCGTTTGGACCCCGGAATACGATCGGCACATTGAACTGTCCACCTGACATGTAGAGCATCTTCGCCGCATGGTTAATAATCTGATCAGCAGCAAGGATCGAAAAATTCCATGTCATGAACTCGATCACGGGTCGCAAACCGGCCATTGCCGCTCCAACTCCAATTGCGGCAAATCCAAGTTCCGTAATCGGCGTGTCAACGACGCGTTTGTCACCGAATTCTTTCCATAGCCCACGCGTGACTTTATAAGCACCGTCGTATTCGGCGACCTCTTCGCCCATGACGAATACGTTCTCATCCCTCAATATTTCTTCACGCAAGGCCTGATTTAGAGCGTCGCGAATTGTTAATGTCGCCATAAAATATCCAACTATCTGAAACGAAATGGAGAATTACGGTGTCCGGCAGCTTTTGGCGACCGGTCCCGAACGTTGAAAATACTAATCAGCGTAAACGTCAGTCATCAGTTCGCTTTCACTTGGAAATGGACTTTCCTCAGCAAACTTGACGGCAGCGGCTACGGCAAAAAGAGCCTCAGCGTCGATCTTTTCAAAATCCTTGTCACCCAGAACGTTCGCCTCTTTCAAACTATCCTGGAACAGGACGATCGGGTCTCGTTCCTGGTATTTCTTTATCTCATCGCGTGTTCGATAGTTTCCCGGGTCCGACATTGAGTGGCCCATGTATCGATATGCGCGAACTTCGAGCAGAGTCGGAGAGCCGTCTTTTCTTGCCCGCTCTATCGCTCTCAGAGTTGCGTCGCGGACAGCCATGACGTCCATACCGTCGACAAATTCATTCGCCATTTCAAAAGCTTCTGCTTTTTTGGCGATACTCCGAGAACTCATTGCTCTCTCTTGCGATGTTCCCATGCCGTATTGGTTGTTTTCGCAGATGTAAATGCATGGAAGCTTCCAGAGCTGGGCCATGTTTAACGACTCATGAAATATTCCTTGATTAACCGCCGCTTCGCCAAAAAAACACAAGGTGACCTGATCGGTTCCTTTATACTTTGCCGCATAGGCCATACCTGTTCCGACCCCGATCTGGCCGCCTACGATGCCGTGGCCACCATAAAACTCGAGGTCCTTTGAAAACATATGCATCGAACCGCCTTTACCTTTGACGCATCCGCCTTCTTTTCCATAGAGCTCAGCCATCACGCTTTCGGGTGTCATACCTTTGATCATCGCTTGTACGTGATCGCGATATGAAGTAATGACCATGTCTGTCGGCTTAAGAGCCATCATAGAGCCGACACCGATCGCCTCCTGGCCAATATACAGATGGCAGAATCCACCGATCATTCCCATACGGTAAACCTCCGCGCATTTCTCTTCAAAACGGCGGCCGAGCACCATTTGATAGAGCATTTCACGAAGAAGCTTTTTGTCTGTACGTTTGATTGACTCGAGCTGAGACGACCGACGCTGCAGGTATTCGGCTTTTGCCCGCTCTACATCTATAAATTCTAACTTGGCGTCTTCGGTCGCGATCACCTTAGTCGACTTGCTCTTGCCATTCGTCGAAACTTTGGCCGATTTGGCGTCTGGTTTTTGGCGAGTTGCTGCTTTTGGCAAAATGAGATCCTCCGTATTTCCCTTATGGGCGAATATTTACTAATTGCGACAAAACCAATATTATATGCGACAGCTTTTGAAACTGCAAAAAGTATGAGAACGTCTTCCCGAAGGTATAGCCGAAGGTGCTGTAGTTTTCAGCGTGTTATAAAAACTGGAGATACTTGTTAGAGAGAGGAGCGGACGCAGTAATCACAATGAAAAGAACGTTAATTTATGTAGGCACTTCACTCGCGTTGATTTTGTCGCTGGTCTCTTTTACAGATGCCCAACTCGGCATTCAAGCAATTGATGTAACAGGCGACAGTATATCTAAAGGGTTCAACGCCGCGAGTTCATTTCCGTGTTCGAATGGTGATCAGGAAACCTACAACTGGATCACAAGCAGAACACACGGCTCGTCATTTTGCTCAACAGGTAACGAGGACGTTTTTAGTATTGCCGAAAGAATAGAATGTGAGTTCGGCGCGAGCATTTTTTCAGCTGCACCCAATAATTCAGAGTCGGGAGCGACACTGCTCAATGATCTTGTCATTCAGGCTGGTAGAGTCAAAACCTATTTGACCGCTCAGCCGGTGCAACGAATGGCCGTAGTATTTTTGGGACATAATGATAATTGCTCGGGCTCTATTACCAAAGTGAATCAATCTTGTTCAAGCACCGATCTTGATCCGGTCAACTATTGCAAAACAAAGAGTGATTCATTTGAACGGGAACTAAGAAAAGGGCTCGACGTCCTGATTTCGACCACCAATACGCGGATCGGCGTAATGGCTCCCGTAAGGGTATCGCAATTGTATAATTTCGGCGGAAAATCGAATTGCCAGTTAGCAGGCACGTGCCAGTTTCTTTGGGGGACGGTGAACATTTGCGGGGCACTTACACGCGACTGCTCGGCTACTCGAGTGGCCGACACTTATACGACCATGAAGGGATATCGAGACATTCTCAAACGGGTTGCCGAAGAATACGCCGCGATACCGATCGGCGGTTCATCACCGGTCGTTATGATCGGCGGACAGATCGTTGGCGGGGGGACCAAAGCGGCTGGAACGTCAGTGATCTTCAGCGACGCCGCTTGGCGCTATCGGTTTCGATCCGACCAGATATCATGTTGCGATTGCTTTCATCCGTCCGCTGCTGGTCAAGATACGCTCGCTCGCCTTCTGAAAGGCGGCCTAACCTGCTCAAGAGTAAACCCATGCTGCAAAGACATCGGTGACCCTGTTGCGGATGGTAAATGTTCCGTTACGGATCACAAAAGAACTTTCTACGCCGGCTTATTCCAGTAGATAAAAAATCTGCTACAATTGCCTCGCATCTTCTATCTAAGAACAACGCAATTCACATTATGGTAACTGTCGAAAAGTTGGTTGAGGGTCTTCGTGGAATTTCTAATGAAGGATTTACATGCGAAGGCATTTACCAATATCTTGGAGAAAATCCGGTCGATGTAGATTCGATCTCGCCATATCTATTCTGGAGCCAGAATTGCTACACACGAAATCTCATCTACAAGGATGAAAGATTTGAGGTAATGGCGATTTGTTGGGAAAAGGGACAGATATCGAGAGTACACGACCATTCGGAGCAAAAATGTTGGATGACGGTGCCGGTTGGACGTCTTAGGGGGCAGAATTTCGCGGTTGTCGAAATCGAAACGTCCAGATCCTTTTGTAGCTTGCGGGAAACCAGTTCCTTTGATCTTTCGGATTGTTTAGCCGCTACAGTGGAACTCGATGAACCAATTCATCAGATATTGAATCTCCCCGAGTTTGATGAGCGAGCAGTGAGCATCCACATATACTCAAAACCATACGACCGCTGTCGGTCTTTTTGTCGTGAGACTGACACATTCAAGGAGGTCGAGCTTTTTTACACAAGCATCGGCGGCAAATTATGTAACGGCATAGTTCTCTAAATGGAACTCAATCGTTTTGTTAGCTCCCTTACCATCGGTCTAACCGCTCTGGCCTATATTTTGATCCGGTATTTCGGACTGGATGCGACCTGTCTCTGGTTCGATGAGATCTATAGTGCACATGCGGCGAGTCATCCATGGGGGTCGATCATCCCATTTATTGCTCAAGACCTTATCCATCCGCCACTTTTCTATATCTTACTGAAACTGTGGATTGCGATCGGTGGCGACGGTCAGTATTGGCTTCGGCTGTTGCCGGTCCTGTTTTCCGTTATCACTATTGTTCCTTTCCTGCTGATAGCGAAAGAGTTAAAGCTCCAAACTTGGCAGAAGATCATTGCTTTGGTTGTTTTCGCCGTGAACGGTTCGCTAATCAAATATGCTCAAGAGGTCAGGATGTACAGCCTCTTGCAACTCCTCTCGCTAATCTCAATCTGGCTTTTCGTTAGGTACTTTTTTAAAGGTAAAAGTCTCGTCCCGCTAATAATCGTAAATGTTGTAATGGTCTACAGCCACTATTATGGATGGCTTGTCGTCGGAAGTGAGGTGGTAGCCATCCTCATCTTCCAAAGGATAAAGACCAGGTCGGTTTTGCTAATGATGGGCGTTTGTCTCGTATCATTCCTGCCTTGGGCGATTTCGGTGTTTCGATACAGTGTGAGTGGAATCGAAGTTGGGCAAAACATCGGCTGGATCAGTCGTCCCGGGCTTTTCCATTTGCTTCAGCTGATGTTTGGCCTTTTCGAGCCGATCTATTATCCGGCGACCAGTGCCGACCCGTTCACCTCCTTGATCGTCTCGCTTCCAGTGCTCGCGATAATTATCGCAATAACTATTCTCGGATGTGCGGCTGAAGCACCCGAATCGAACGACATGCTCGCACTCAAGTTATTCGCCATTCTCGTTATCGTTCCAGTAGTTGCCGCGTTTGCAATCAGTTGGGTCTCGCCCTATTCGGTGTGGGGATTGCGGCATCTGATCATAATATTTGCACCAAGTTCCTTGATTCTTGGGATCATTGCCGGCCGTATCGATATTCGCGGAGCGGCACCGGCCTTTGCTGCGATCATCGTCGGGCTCAGTAGCTACGCGTTCTGGCTTCAAATTCAAAAAGCCGCACCGGAGCACATCTGGTGTGCTTGGGGACCATTGGCCACTGATGCAGCCACAAGAAACGATGCTCCCGTCTACGCATTTGAAGATCTGGTCGCCTACCACGCTTGGTATGAGCAGAACCGTACCTTGAAAGAAAACGCCAACGTCACAAAGATCGATAATCTAGAAGGAATCAAAGAGGACACTGCTTACTTTTTGCCACGCGGCTTTGATTCGGTAAAGAAAATTCCTATCCAAGACGTCGCTGAAAACAGTATATGGATCCTTTACCGCGATGATGCACCCGACGAATCGAAGGTGCCGGTTAAAGAGTTCAAAGATCGTGGCTATAAAGTTCGCGAAAGAAAGATCATTCAAACTTCGAATGGTAAAGCAATTCGATTGCTCTTAGAAAAATAGGCAACACATCTGTAAATTCCTATTACCTAATTTTTGCGTTTCCATCGGACACCATCCTTTGTGTCCTCAAGGATTATGCCCTTAGCAGCCAGCAGATCGCGAATCTCATCGGATCTTCCAAAGTCACGATTCTGTCTTGCGTTCTGACGCTCCTGTATCAACGCATCGATCTCAGCGTCAAGTATCTCAGTTGTCTCGGCACCAAAAATGCCAAGGACCGAATCGAATCGAGAAATAGTTTCAAGCAATAATTCCTTATCCCTTTCGAGCAGACCCTGGGCATGCATTCCTGAGTTAATATCTCGAACCAGATCATGGATCGCCGCCAATGCCAGAGCGGTATTAAAGTCGTCGTCCATTGCATTTGTAAAGTCTCGAATTGATATCGCAACCCGTTCACCAAAGATCGAGTTAACGCCAAAGTCGTAAGTTCTGGATTCTGTGACTCGTTGCCGAAAGTTCCGCAGTCTTTCAACGGTACTTTCTGCTCCCTTCAATCCTTCAAAAGTAAAATTGAGCTGTTTACGATAGGGAACAGAAAGCAACAAATATCTTATTGCAAGTGGGGAATAGCCTTGTGCAGCAAGGTCGCGAAACGTGAAGAAATTGCCCTTTGATTTGGACATTGTGACGTCGTCGATCTTGAGAAATTCGCTATGTATCCAATATTTTGCAAATTGTTTTCCGGTCGCCCCCTCACTTTGGGCGATCTCGTTTTCGTGATGTGGGAATTGCAGATCCTGGCCGCCGGCATGGAGATCAAACGTTTCCCCGAGATATTTCATGGCCATCGCTGAGCATTCGATATGCCATCCGGGACGGCCGCGTCCAAATGGCGCGTCCCATCCGGGCTGATCGTCCGGGCCAACCAGCTTCCAAAGGGCAAAGTCGCGGGCGTCCTCTTTGTCGTATTTATCAGTGTCAATTCGTTCGCTGCCGCCGTCGCGGTTACCGGAAAAGCTGATCTTTGACAGCTTGCCGTACTCGGGAAACGCCGTGATGCGATAGTAGATCGACCCATCAGATTCGTAGGCGTGATCGTTTTCAAGCAGCGTGGAAATAATATCGATCATCTCCGGAATATGGTGCGTTGCACGTGGAAGTATCTCCGGGCGTTCGTTTCCAAGAGCGTCAAAATCCTCGAGAAAGTAACGGGCAAACGGTTCGGTAAACTCGTCGATGCTGATATTGCGTGCCGCCGCTTCCTTAATGATGCGGTCGTCAATATCCGTCAGGTTCATCACATGAGTCAGTTCAAAACCCTTGAACTTAAGGTAACGTCGCAGAATGTCGCCAAAAATAAACGTGCGAAAATTTCCGATATGGGCAAAATTCCAGACGGTGGGGCCACAGATATACATTCGAACCTTTCCGCTTTCGAGCGGAATGAAATCCTCGATCTGACGGGATAATGTGTTGTAGAACCTGAGCATATTATTAAACGCCAATTGTCCGTCTATTTAGGAGTCTAGTCAACAGAGAGTTTGTCCGGAGGCACAAAAGCTGCTCTCGCCTGATCAGAAAACAAATACTCATGGGAATAGAACCTAAGAGGGTAATCCTTGTCGTATTTTCTCACGAGCTCATTCGCTTTTTCCAGCATTGACACACCGATTTTGGCCGCGTTGAAGTCTGCAACGGTTTGCATCCAGAAAATGGTCAATGTCTCGTGATAAGGCATCTCGTTAGTTAGGTCGACACCAAAAGCACCAAGTAGCTTGAATATCCCCTGACGCATGCGTTCGGTCGCCGTTTCGATGTCATAAAGGCTAAGATAGTGCAGAGCGACAGTAAGATGTTCTGCGTGTTTCCATTCGTCGCGCGATATCGTCGCATCTTCGAAGGTTCGGACGACCTCAGCGATCTTCTTCTCGGTTTCGTATCTCATGCTCTCTTTACAAGAATGAAAACTGAACAGCGTTAAGAAAGTTTTACCACAGGGAATCCTGCGGCCGTGGCGAACCACAAGCGTATCTGGCCTTCACTTTAATTCGATTTTGTCCCATGTCCCACTGCCCCAGAGCGCGCATTACAATATTTGTAACTCGACATATTTAAGGTTGAACAGTAACTAAGCGAACGTAAACTGTTGACACTAATCGATATGTAAAATAATTACCCCTTGCCCTGGCGATTCTCGTAAAACAATTGTGTGTGAAAATACCTTAGCGTCTAAGAGCTGGTTCGATTCCAGGTTCAGCCCGTCGGTTTATCAATGATCATCATTCTGTTCACGACTTTAAGAACTGGCGGCGTATTGTGTCATATATAATACACTCATGCAAGTATAAAAGTCACTCGAACTGGCCTTCGATGGTTATCCTGTTTTATTTTTGTCATCTGGGACTCTCCTTTTCAGGTGCCAAGCGAGCTTTCTGTTCTTTTGCGTTATTGTGAGAAAACTAGGCCTACCGAAAGAGGGCGTCCGAATAGTTTGATGCAAAACTCGCAGCTCCTCAAGGTAGAACTTCAATATCCTAATTTTTGACAAAGACCAGACCCGTGCGTCGGGCAAGGTTTGTGGTGATCTTGCCGTTAGCGATCTCGATTTGGTAGTCATTTATCCATTCCCGGCATGAGCCGCTGAAGGGGAAATTTGGGATCATGTAATTATCGTGAGTTTCGTCAGAGAGGTTTAGGGCAACGGCTACGCTGTTGCCTTCGTCGTCATAGCGGTGGAAGCAAAGCACTCCAGACTCGGCATCTTCGTGGAAGAACTCGATATTTGCCGATCGGAATGCCACATGCGACGTGCGCAGCAGCACAAGGGTCCTGTAATGTTCGAACAGCTCTCTGTTTGCATCATTTTCCAGGAGTGTCCAGTTGATCTTATTGCTTTGCTCTGACATCGAAACGTGCTCACCAAATTCCTCGCCCATCCATATCATCGGGATGCCCACGGCAGTCATCAAGATCGTGGCGCCGAGTCCAGCACGGCGATAAAGCTCTTCGCCGAGAATCCCCTTTTCGCCGAGCTTTCGAAAAAGGCGGTTCTGATCGTGGTTCGAGAGATAGTTCGTAACACTCGTGACATTAATAAATCCGAGCCGCTTCGGGTCGATCGCGTTTTTTAGCTTTTCTAGATCAGGAGTGTCACTACCGAGAGTTTCGACAACGGCGTACATAAAGCTGTCATTCCAACAGCTCTCAACCGGCCCGTGAGGCTCGGTTACCTCGGGCGACGGCGGGATGAATTCGGCGACCGTGAAAAATGGCTTCATATTCGACATTTCTCTAGCATTTGCGACGAAACTTCGAAGTGCATCGAAGTTATTAATCTGCTTAGCCGCGTCAAATCGAATGCCGTCGATCCGATATTCGTATATCCAGAATCGAATCGAGTCGTTGATAAACTGCAATGCGGGATTTATGCCGAGTCTTTCGTCAACGAACGCGTAATTAAATTCGGGCCCCCAATTCTGTTCGGGATTCTTTCCTTCGCGACGAAACCAATAGTCATGATCGATCTGTGTCAGAGCTATTCCAGTACTTGCGTGGTTATAGACGCCATCTACTATCACGCGAATTCCAAGTCCATGGCATTTGTCCACCAATTCTTTTAGTTCCGAGGTCGTCCCGAAATTATCTTCCGGCGTGAAATAATGGATTGGCGAGTAACCCCAGTTAAAGTCCCCTGGATTTGATTTTAACGGCATCAATTCGAGAGCGTTTACTCCCAAATCGGCCAGGTAATTAAGTTTTGCCATGACGTCCGAGTATTTGCCGCGAGCGAGACCATCCTCTTCGCCACCAGAAAAGTCGCCTACATGCATTTCATAGATAACAAGTTCGCTGTTTTCAGGTAGCGGCGTAATATCTGACTGCCAAACGTAGTCATCGACCACCTTTACGCCGTTTCTTAAATGGAGGATGGAGTTTTGAGTGGAAGGATCAATGTTGGTGGCGTACGGATCGGTGATCAATTTCCACTCATTCTCAAGGTTGAACCAGCTTCTTGAGCGTATTATAAAGCGATACTGATAAGACCCGTCGATGAGTTCCTGGTCGACGCGAAAATACCCATCGTCGCCTTTCATCATGGGAACTTCCTTCCAATCGCTGAAATCGGCGATCAGATTTGCGTCGAAGTTGTTCGGTGCAAAGAGTTTGAATTGGTATTTAGAGCAATTCTGCAAACTATGCCGCCATTTCTTGGATCACTTCCTCAAGTTCGTCCATAAACAGGTATTTACGCCATTCCGGACGGTTCTCGGCATAGTGGCAAAGGAGCACATGGTCGAGGCCGAGACGCAATAGTTTTTGTGAGGTCAGTAACGGCATTCTTGCCTGTTCAGGTGTGCGGTTACCCTTACGCTGGTTACATTTGACGCAGGCCGAGACAAGATTATGTGGGGTGCTCTCGCCGCCCTGAGCACGCGGAAAAATGTGATCAAGTGTCAGGTCTTTTGCATGCTTGCTTTCACCGCAATACTGACATCGATAACGGTCACGAATGTAGATTCGTGCCCGTTTCATAGTCGTCTCGCGGCTATTACGACGAACGTTTACATAGTGTCGAAGCCGAACGACTGACGGAACAGGGAACGTGGTCGAAGGAGAATGAAGAACATTGTCGCCATCGTTTTCTTCAACAAAAATGGCCCCGCGGAACCATAGGCACACAGCCCGAGCGACGCCAACGGTGCCAAGCGGTTCGTATGAAAAGTTCAAAAGTAAAACACGACCGGTTAGTAACACTTTCTCCTCCTTTACTTTTTGTTTTATTTAATATCAAACGCAGAATAAACGCAAGCACTATATTTGGTGGTGTAACAAATAATTAAAACTAAATATTAGGCCTAAAGGCAGTTTTCGACGAGGTATGTGGGTTTGTATTAATTTGTTTTCTATTCCTAATTCCAAACGTCATTTGAAGAAGAACGTATGTATTCATGTACGATTCGCGATTTTTCCGTCCCGACTAATATTTGCCCGCGTTCGAGCGTTGGGCCAACACAGGGGCTTTCACCTTGTTGAAGATCTGGGCGAAAAACGCCGAATTCAGAAAGGCGATAGCCTGCTGTTACGTCCGACGAAATTTGAGATCGGACAAACCCAGGCAGAATCCATCTCGAAGTTTGAATCCACGTCTTTTTGTTCAATCGTAATTTCTCTTTGTCGTTCCTTCCCAGAGAGATACCTATTGGATCTGGCTCTGCACGTGCTCGTATACCAAGGTCGATCGGGCGCGATTTCGGAAATCGTTTGATGGTCAAAGCGGCACAACCGTTGATCCACTAGTGATCGGCATCACGGGCATAAAGTGAGGCACGTGATATCGTCTGGATATGGAGTCACCGCTTGATCAGTTCATTCCGGTTCCCGATGTATCCGAGCGATTTGAGCGGCGTATCAAGGCGCCGGCTGACATGGTGATGCGGATAGCCTGCAATTTTGATATGCAGTCGATTTTACTGATCCGATCGATCATTCGTCTTAGAAAGTTCATTCTCGGCGGCACACCGGACAGACGCAGATCTGTTGGGCTTTTGGAGGAAACTCGTGGACTCGGCTGGGGAACTTTAGTTGAAGAACCCGGCCATCTTCTAGTGTGCGGAGCCACGTGTCAACCGTGGTTCGGTGACGTGAAATTTACCGCGTGCCCCGCCAACGAATTTGCCGCCTACAGCGAAGCCGATCAGGTCAAGATCGTCTGGTCGCTGGAAACCGAGGACATCGAACCAAATGTCACGCTGTTTATTCACGAGGTCCGGGCGACCGCGACCGATGCGAAGGCAAGGCGGAGATTTATGAACTACTGGTATTGGGCAAGATTCGGAATAGTCGCCATACGATATCTATTGCTACCGGCAATTCGCCGGGAAGCGGAGCGAGAATGGCAATCGATTGCTGCGAAGTAATCCGCGGCCCTCGTCCCCGGAGGTTCGTTGAGCAATGACGTATACCATTGTCCGACGTTTCTCAACGCAGTCTCTGTGTCGGATGTGAACTTCTAAAAATGCCGGTAACCTTTCCCCTTTAGACCGGAGGTTTTACCGTCGATACTAATTTGGATGACCCCGGGGTTCCCGGTCATCAGGCCGATTTTGGTGAATAGCCTTGAATCCAACTGCGAAATGTTCTTTTCGGAGACAGTGAAAAGCAGCTCAAAATCTTCTCCGCCGTTCAAGGCGAGATCAAAACAAACTTCAGAAGGGAAATGCTCTCGCAGATCTGGGTTGATCAGCAGATATTCCAAGCTTATTTGGGCGCCTGTTCCGCTTGCTCGGCAAATATGGCCGAGATCAGACGACAGTCCATCGCTGACATCAATCATCGCGGTAACTATACCTAGTTCTTGCAATAGCTTAGCGGCGGCCAATTGAGGTTGTGGTTGAAGCTGTTTTGATAACAGGCCGTCTGTGCTATTACTTCCGATCCTTGCGCCATCTTCGAGTAGTTTGAGAGCTCCGGCGGCTCCACCGAGCCTTCCGGTTACAAAGATCGCGTCGCCGGGATTCGCAGTCGAACGCAAGATCGCACGCCCTTTTTTCACCTCCCCGCCGACGATTGAGTCGATCACGACTTTGTCCGGTGTACGTGATACATCGCCACCAATGAGCTCGACGTGCCATTTCCGCGACTCTGTGAACCAGCCGTCGTAAAATCGATCTAAGAAATCACTCTGCCACCGGTTTTCGGGAATACCGATCGACAACATTGCCCAACTTGGCTTTCCCCCCATAGCGGCTATATCCGACAGGGAAACGGCGAGTGCCTTGTGGCCGAGAAGTTCCGGCGTCACCCACTCTACGCGGAAATCGATGTCCTCGACCAACAGGTCCGCCGTAAGTAAGAGATCCGTTTTGGCATCTTTGGGAAGAACGGCACAATCGTCGCCAATCTTCGCAAGGCCATATCTCGACTTAATGTTATTTATGAACTCGAATTCGCTGACCATAAATTACTATTGACACAAGTGCATTAAATACATACAATAACGCCTGCGAACTTACAAAAAACTTTAACATAAACCCCGCATCGATGGCACAAGAATCTGTAGTAATACCTGAGAAGATATATTTCAAGATCGGAGAGGTGTGTGACCTGCTCGACGTCCAGGCTCATGTTCTCCGTTATTGGGAAACCGAATTTCCGATGCTGTCGCCGCAGAAGAACAAATCAGGACAGCGAAGCTATCGGCGGCGTGATGTTGAGATCGCGGTCCGGATCAAACAGCTTCTCTACAACGAGATGTTTACGATCGCAGGAGCGAAAAAGAAACTTCAGCTCGAGATCAGAGAAGGAAACAAGCCAAAGCTAGAACTGGCTGAGACGTCCGAATTTATCCCAAGCGAGGAAACGAAGGTAGTTTCACGTACCCGTTCTGACGTACCTACATTGTTTGACGATTTTCCTGACCTGCCAGTTCTTGCTGCAAGACCAGCGGCACATAATCAAGAGCAAGTTGCTATGAATGGCGACCAGCGAGAAGCCTTTAAGATATTGGCCTCAAATTTGCTTGAGATAAGGGAGATCCTAAAGCCTAAGACAAGCCGAGTTTAGTTCGATCACCCCCAAATGCGGACTCCGGTTGACAATCAGGCGCCGTAAAACTAATCTAACCATTCGATATTTCGGGACGTAGCGCAGTCTGGTAGCGCGTTCGCTTGGGGTGCGAGAGGTCGCTAGTTCAAATCTAGTCGTCCCGACCAATAAACATGGGGCTTTCAGCGATTGCTGGAAGCCCCATTTTTTTGACTTGGTTGCAGGTTGGTTGCAGTATTCTTTTTGTCATCCTTTTTCCGCGGTAAATCTCCCGCGATTAGTACCAGCTAGGAATACACATTTCCCTTACTCAAACACACCTCTAAATCAACGAATAAAACATCTTAACCCCTGTTGACCTTTTCATGAATACGGGTGTGCCTTTTGCTTTTGTGGTCATGGGACGATCACCTCTAGATATTTGGCAAGTACCGATTCAAGCTCAAGTTCTTTTGCTGCTTTTGCAAGCTTTACTTCAGTAGTTTTTCTTATTGCAAGAGCTTCTCGGGCGGCCTTTATGGCCGTTCGTTCACCTATTTTCGTGATGAATTTTAGAGCCTCCAGCACCGCCCTTTCGACTGTGACGATCCGATAGCCCTTTTCATCTGTGACCTGTTTGTCGAGCCTCGTTTTTGTGCGAATCAGTTTATAACCGGTTTCTCGGGTTCTTTTCTCCGGAGGAACCATTACCCATATTTCTCCCGGCACTTGTTCAGCAAGATTGTAGTGATATAGAGCGGAAAGGCCCCCAATTGCTGAACCCGGCCCAAACTTTGAATATGCGATTTGGAATCCCACATCTTTATCCAGCGAGGCCTTGGGATGAAGGTAGATTCCGCGGCCGAGCCGAACAAGACCCCTCTTAGCGACAAGCCGCGATATGTCCTGCTGACTAAGTCCCGCAGCCTTGCCCTGAGCCAGCGTGAAGACTCCAAGTTTTTTAATATATGGCTGCTGTCGCTTATCCATCACTATTAGGATGCGGTGCAACGTGACATGTGTCAATGAAAAATGTCGCGATACACAAGAACGGCGTGGTGGGTCTACGTTGAAGTCAATCGAGATGATGTAGCCTCATTCTTGTAGGAAAAAGACAGTACTTTTTGCTACGGGGATGTTGATGGGAATATGGGCAAAACAGTTGAACAGCAAAGAGTTGCGAGGGTTTACGGGCACTGCCGGGGTTGGGACTTTTCCCCAAAGAGTTTTTGCATTTGGGCAGCCGCAAAGCAGTAGATGTTGCCTTAATCTGCCTAGCCAACGCAGCTACAAAATAACAAAGAAGCGGTAGGAAAAGCTGGAAAAGCAATGATAACTGGATACCAGCGAGTCTCGAGTCGATCTCCGTGCCGAATTTGCGGAAAACCGGACTGGTGCAAAACGATCAAAGATCACACGATCGCATTCTGCGTCCGTTCCGTGACAAACGCCGACTCCCGACCAACATAGAGCCTCGCTGTTTTGAATGAAACAGCGAGGCTTCTTCAATTTGACTGCGCTTCGACGGATTCTGACGCCTGAACTGGTTCGGTTTCGACAGGTATAGGAAACACCCTTCGGTAAAGTCGAATCACTACGAAATAGTCTATAAAGGTGAAAACGGCCATTCCTGCGATCAGGATTGCCCCGAGAATCGGTCCGAGCGAAAAGCTCCCGTCCCCAAGACCTGACGATTTCTTAAATCGAAATGCAGCTTCATCGAGCCAGAAATAGCGTAGTACCATAAATAGACTAAGGTACACGAGCGAGGTCCAAATAGCCCAGGATTTTTCTGTTTTCCATAAAACGGCATTTCCAAGTAAGATCAGGCAGGCAAACGTCGTCCACAGTACATACCAAGCGATCGATGAATGATATTGATATCCGTCCATCGCGGAGGCGGGCAATCCGATGCTCTGGAGCCAACTCCAGGCGTAGTAGGAAAAAAACGCCATCAATACGACACTGACCGACAATACGCTAATATATATCCTGTTTAGCATTACCGTCTTTTTAGCATAAAACGCTCTGCACAACAATGTAAGCCGCCGGATATGTCATCCGGCGGCTTACATTGTTACCCTGGCTTGCGTTAGTCCGGTCTCACGGTCAGATAGAATGTCTGTCCACGTCGGGATACCAGCAGAAGCAAGGGCCTGCCGACTGCGGCATCGATCGCCGATTTGGCGTCAGCTACATTGGAAACGGGCTTTCTATCGATCTCCAGGATGACATCTCCGCGAGCGATCCCACTTTCTGCCGCCGCACCGTTCTGGTCAAGTTCTGAAACTACCAGGCCCGCCGTGTCTGACTCGAGGCCAAGCTGCTTAGCGATCTGGGGCGTCAGCGGCTGAAGCGTGAGCCCTAATTTACCGCTCTGACTCTGAGGGTCACCGTTCGGATCCGATTTGCCTTCGCCTCTCTTTGCGGTTTCCTCGGAGTTAAACTCATCTAGCGTCGCTGTAAATTCCAACTCCTTGGCGTCACGGAGGACGGTCAGTTTTATCTGACTTCCGGGAGCCGTCTGGGCAACTTTATTTCTCAAGACATTACTGTCATCGATCTTCTCACCATTGACCGCGGTGATGATATCGTTACGTTTTACGCCTGCCTTGTCAGCGGCACTACCCGCTTGGACATTGCTGACCAATATTCCGGTCTTATCCTTGAGTTCCAGAGCCTTAGCGATCTCATCTGTGACGTTTTGGATGTTGATACCGAGCAAACCTCTTCGGACTCGGCCATCCTTTAGGATCTGTTCGAGGACCGATTTGGCCATGTTGGACGGAATCGAGAAGCCTATACCGATGTTGCCGCCTCCAGGGCCGCCGGAAGAGAGAATCTGCGAGTTGATCCCGATCAGCTCGCCGTTGAGATTAACAAGAGCTCCACCCGAGTTACCACGATTGATCGGAGCGTCTGTTTGCAGGAAATCTTCGTAACTGCCGTCACTTAAGCCTGTTCTCCTGCCTTTTGCAGAAATTATGCCGGCAGTGACCGTTTGACCGATGCCAAGCGGATTACCAATTGCCAGTACGATATCTCCGACACGGACGGTGTCTGAATTTCCGAGTGTGAGAAAGGGAAGGGACTGGGCTTCGATCTTCAACACTGCGAGGTCACTGAGTTGGTCGGTACCGACGATCTTCGCTTCGTACGATTTATTATCGCTCATCAGCACCGTTATTTTCTGTGCACCGTCAACAACATGGTTATTGGTTAGGATTGTCCCATCTGCACTCGTAATGACCCCTGAACCGAGACCACGTTCGATCTTTGGCCTTTGATTCGGATTTGGACCGGGCTGTCCGAACTGACGAAACATATCGTCACCAAAGGGCATCATTTGTGGACGGTCACCAACGGGAGCCTGCTTCTGCTCGGCTTCGATACGAACGACCGCAGCCGATGTCTTATCGACAACGTCAGCATATGAGGTGCGTACGCCATCAACGACCAGCGGAGCGGCCGGAGCTTGGCTTGTCGGCGGCGGTGTTTCGCTGTCGGCGAGCATCCCACTTTTACAAGCGGATCCAATGCACGCGATGCCGACCATTGCTAGAAGAAGTAGCTTACTTTTGAACATCATTTATTCTCCAAAGAAGATCAAGTAGTCACTGAACATCTAACCGTTCGGTCAGAAATGATCATTTAGATATATTACGACAAAATCGTGCAATAAGTTCGAGCTTGTTACGCTCCTTACCCATAGCTAGCCCGATATCTTGGGCGTAATATCACGAAAGATGTAACCGATAGATTTATAGACCAGTTTGGAGCACAAAAAAGCCGGAGAATCGTAATTTTCAAAGTACGAATATTCAACCAGGTCCATGCCGACAACCCGTTTGTTTTCAGCTAGTTTACGTATTAAAGTTAATGTTTCGTACCAACCCAGGCCACCCGGTTCCGGGGTGCCTGTCGTCGGGACAATGCTGGGGTCCAAACCATCGATATCTATAGTCAAATAAACATCGTCCGTGAGGCAGCTTATGGCTTCGTCGATCCAGTCGGTCCTTCCGGCAATGTCTCGGGCCCAAAAGATGCGGGTTGGCAGCCCTTCTTTTAACGAACGAGCCTCGTCACCTGAGATCGAACGAATTCCTACCTGTACCGAAGGGATTCGGAGATCTTTGACGACACGAGCCATGATCGAGGCATGCGAATGCGGCGTTCCGTCGTATGAATCGCGAAGGTCGGCATGTGCGTCGATCTGTAAAACACTCAGACCAGGATACTTTTCGAAATGGGCCTTAATTAACGGGGCAGAGACCGAGTGTTCGCCGCCGAGCATACATACGAACTTATCCAAATCAAGAAGTTTCTTTGAGTAACCATAAAGGTCACTCATCATAGCCTCAGGCGTTTCGCGTGGAGTGAACTCGGGAAGGGTATGTATACCGATCTTGTAGACCTCAGCATCGGTCTCTTCCTCATAAAGCTCCATGTTGCGTGAAGCATTAACGATCGCCATCGCACCGGCCCCGGTACCGGTGCCGTAGGAAACCGTACCTTCGTACGAAACCGGCAGAATAAGAACCCTGGCGGTATCGAGATCAGAATATTGTTCTTCATCGATACCGCCGAAGTTCATCGGAAGTTCAGCTGATTGACTCATGCACTCAAAAACAGTCGTTTAGGGGACATCAACGACGAGATCCTTGCCCGCAAAGCTGAAACTGGGACGTTTGCGGCCTTTCATGAACTTGGCTGCAGTTTGTGACAACGCTGTAATGATCATCGGCAAGGCGATCGAGGGGTCGCTCGGCACGTACGCAGTCGTTGCTCCGCGGAGCAGTTTGCCAAAGACCGAAGTGTGATTACCGGCAAACGAAGGCGTCCGGATCTCAAGCGGAGCCGAATCCGTCGTGATCGAGATCGCGTACTTGTGGCCGCGCAGATTAGTGCGTGTGATGTACGACGACACCTCGGCAACATTGATCATATTCTGACTGTTTGTGCTGCCAAGCGTGATGATGCCCGAATTTCGCGTCTTCTGAGCGATCTGCATCATCTCCATGGTGTCCTGCGTGGTATCGAACGATATGCCGATCTTCTTTTCAAATTTGGCACGTGCGATGCCGACGGATATCTCCGAGCCTCCCAGGTCCGGACAATATACCGGGATCCGCGATTTGAATGCCGAGGTCAGGATGCCGTCTTCGTGAGCGATCTCCGACAACTCGCGGCCCATCAGGTGCAGGAATTCACGGACCGAATATGATCGACTGAGTTCGAGTTGGTTGATCACACTGCCGATCCACTCGTCAGCTTCCTGATATTCTTCGCGGTTGGCGAGTACATCGCCCATCCGCATAACTTCTGAGGAGTCCAACTCCTCATCATCCATGCTCGGATGAGCCTGGAAGTGATTTCGTCCGAGTATCTCGTGAATGTCGTGATACAAAACAGTACCTGACATGACGATAACGTCAACGAATCGGTTTTTGATGACGTAGGCGAGCAGTCGACGCATTCCGGAAGGGATCAGATTCCCTGATCCGCATAAATAGATCGTCGAATTGTCGTCAAGCATGTCCAGCCAGATGCGATGTGCCTCGGCGAGTTGTTTTGCACCGAATCCGGCACCTTCCATCTTTTCCAAAAGACCCGCAACTGAACGGTCGCGATCGATCGGGATCGGCCTCGTTGGAACCGTCAAAAATTTCGAAGCCTTTGTTTTCTTTTGAGCTACCATAATTTCTCCGCGTATAAAATACCTAAACTAATTCTGAGATCTTGTTATTTCTGTTCTTTTGTTCCGTTTGGCGTCAGATATGTATAGCTGTCGACCTGATCTTCATAAAACTCGATCAGCTTGCTACCCTCCGTATTTGTCAGGATCCCTTCCTTGATCCTGAGCATAACCGCCTTGCGGAATGTGTCGTGCAATTGCACGGCGTCAAATCGTACCGTCGCCAGCGAATCGCCCAGCGTGGCACCGTATATTACTTTTCTGATGATGTATCCGTCCTCACCGATAAAGATATGTGCTTCGTGCGGCACACCAAAGAGGTTGTGGTTGTTACCCATCACTTCTTGATAAGCGCCAACGAGCATCATTGCGAGGTAATAAGATTCATTCTTTACAAGCTTGTGCAATTCAAGCACCGGTTTTATGTCGTGCAGGTCGACAAACTTATCTACAATACCGTCGGAATCGCAGGTTATATCACATAGCGTAGCATATTCCGTAGGTTTTTTGTTGAGTTTATGTATTGGGACGATCGGGAACAATTGCTCTAAAGCCCAATTATCCGGCATCGACCGAAAGACCGAAAAGTTAGCCAGGTACTTCGCGCACATCAAGCGGCGAAGGTCATCAAATTCCTCTGAGACGTACTTTTTCAACTGAGCGTATTGATCGGCCTTTTCACATATGTCCCAAAAAAGCACTTCGCCCTTACCTTTGGCCTGTAAAGAGATCAGTCCAAGATTGAACATCGTGAAGAGTTCCTCACGATGCTCCAAGGCGTCATGGTAATACTCTCGATAGTTCTTGGCATTGATCGTTTCCCGCAGGTCAAAAAGCTCTTTGACAACCACCGGGTCGTCAGCTTCCATGATCATAGGGGTCAGATCCTCAACGACAGTTTCGATCTCATCCTGCACGTTAGTGACCAGCATGGCATGGTAGGCGGAAAGATATCGTCCGGATTCCTGAATGATCGTTGGATGCGGCACATCCTCATCATCGCAAACCGTTTTGATGACATAAATAACGTCGTTCGCAAATTCGCGGGCATTATAGTTCGCCGATGATTCGAACGAGGTGCGCGATCCATCATAGTCAACGGCCATGCCGCCGCCAACGTCAAGATATTGGATCGGGATACCCATTTTGCTGATCTTTGCGTAGGTTCTCGCTGCCTCTTTCATCGCGTTTTTGATCCGCTTGATATCAGTCAATTGCGAACCGATGTGAAAGTGCAACAGGCGAAGCATATCGATCCGCCCGGATTCTTGAAGTCTCCTGATAACCTCAAGTATTTCGGTTGTGGTCAATCCGAACTTTGCGGCTTCTCCCCCGGATTTTTCCCATTTGCCCGATCCCTTTGAATATAGTTTGACTCGGACGCCTATCATCGGGAGTTTAATATCTTTATTGAGACGCGAAGTCTCTTCCGCCAGATCGATCGTATGATCGAGTTCGCTCATCTTTTCAATGACGATGACGACGTTCTTACCTGCGGCCGCACCTGCGAAGGCGAGTTTGATGAAATCCCGATCCTTGAATCCGTTGAGAACGAGCAGGCTTTCTTTTGATTGTTCCAAACCAAGCGCCGCGTAAAGTTCGGCCTTTGAGCCGGCTTCGAGCCCAAAGTTATAACGTGAGCCTTCCCGGAGGTATTCTTCGATAACCGCACGGTTCTGGTTCACTTTCATCGGAAAAACACACAGGTGACCACCCTCGTAATCAAATTCTTTGATCGATTTGCGGAAAGCGGTCTGGAGTTTTCGGATCTGTCCAAAAATAAGCTGGGGAAACCTCAAAAGGATCGGAGTGTTCACGCCCCGCTTTTTCAGATCGTCTATGATCTCCTTTACGTCAGCGGTTAGGTTGTCGTTCTCCGGCGAACGGACAATGAGATTTCCTTTGCGGTTGACGCCAAAATAATCAGCGCCCCAGTTGGCGATCCCATATGTTTCGATTGTCTGATCGATAATTGCGCTCAAATTTATCTAACTCCCAGCGGTTCTAAATGAATGAAATCAACGCTACAGCAAAAACACTTAGCTTAATAAAAATCTTCCGAAAATCCAAGAGTCAATAAACATCAGGGTTCCACGCGTTATTTGATCTCTTTCGGTTGGCTTATTGTTTGGCATAAGCCTTGCATTCAGATTCGCTGGGAGAAGACTTATACAGCGGATGACAGTTGCATCACTAAGGAAATAGGGCATTTCGGGCAAAATGCACGAACGAGTTGCCGAAGATTGTCAAAATTGGGTGCCAAAATCTGTCACATTGACCGTAATTGAAGATTTGTGAGGTTGGGAAAATGAAAAGTAGACATGAGGGTGGTTTCTCGTTGATTGAGTTGTTATTGGTTGTCGTGATCATTGGGATCGTGGCATCACTTGCTGTGCCGGCGTTGCAAAAGGGCCTCAGAGCTGCCGAAAACGGAAACACGTTCGCTACGATGCGAACTATCGCTTCGACACAAGTGGGCTATTATTCGCAAAATAATCGCTTTGGTCGATTGAGTGAGATAAACAATGTACTTAGCCAGAGTGTCGGCACCACTACGGGTAACCAGATCAACCGTGGTAAGTTCGTGTTCGATATGGCTCCGGTCGCACCAACCAATGCGGAACTGCGTGACGGCTTTACGATCACGGCGACCCGCAACGTTGCCAGCGAAGGCGTTATCTACAAATACGAACTAACCCAGACCGGCGAGATCCGGCAGATCCTTCCTTAGTCAAATTCATGCAAATCTCCCTCCTTCAAAATCCTCAGTCACCAAGGGGTAATCAGTAATGAATGTATTCGAAGACCTTATAATCGAACTGAAACAAGAAAACCTGCTCGAGAATACCGTAATGGACAACGCTGACAATAAGTCGGTGAGGGCTGCGACGGATGACTCCGTATTAGATTCTGAGATCTTCGAGGTCCATGATGAGCAGGACCCGGAACATGACGGTCGGGAAGCTGCTGAACCGAGTACGACGGGGAGCGGCTCATTTGGTTTGACCGATGTCGCACGACCGATGCCCAACGGCCCTGAGCCAGGTGCTGCCGAATCCGCCGACCTTCAGCTTCAAGGCAGCAACGAGACGATCGAGATACGTAAACCCGATACTGAACGGGAGTTTTTCCAAAAGCGTGCAATCGGTGAGATATCAAGTCTTCAGATGGTCGAGGCCGTCCTTTCAGCGGTAGAACGTGAAAGGATGAAGATCGTTCCCAAGTCCTACGACGATCTCGAAGCAAAAAAAGCACTTCATTTCTTTCTACACGTTGCCGAGGACGAAAACTCGGAACAACACAAACAGGCCGAATATGATCTGATGAGAGAGACAGAGGCCTGGTGTTCCGCTCTGGCCGCTCGCGATCGCGAGATAACGGTAGCCAACATTCGTCGTTACTGCGAAAACTGTCGTCCGATGCTCAGTTCGCAGGCGATGCTGGCCATGGCCCGTTTCTACCGCAATTTGCCGTGTTCGGAATCAGTTCGTGGAAAATTTGATTTCATAATCACTCGATTGTTTTCCCGACCGCTTGATGAAGAGGATAAGCGAATGCTCCTTTTCACTCGCGACGAGATGCTCGGCCATATCAAGACCCTTTATGCCGATTGGTCAAGCATTTCGCTTTATGCTGTTGATCAGGACGAATCGAACATTCTGCTCACTGCGATGAGTTTTGAGGATCTTGCCAGCGAGGCAGAGTCCGCAAAAAACTTTGACGAACTCATAAAAAGTGATTTCTTCGGCAGACTGCGTCTGTTCAAGGAGAGCATTGCCGAGTTGTTTTTCGCTCCAAATGTGACTGCTGCCGCTATTGAATGTAACATTCGCATCGGCAATATTTACGTCGATTTGATCGATAGAGAGCGCCGTAGTTCAGACCCGGCGACAGTCCATCAGAAATACGGTGATCTGGATGACCAAACCGTATCCGAGGCGGCTGGGCGTACCCTTGAGCTGGTAGAGATCCTCAGAGAGCGTTCCAAGCCGGTGGTCGTCGACGAGAGTGAGCCCGAAACTGAGCACATTCACGAAGAACATATTGAAAAGCCTTCAATCCATTCAGAAGAACCCCTAATAGCAGCCGTTTCTTCACCGAACATGCTAGTTGCTCGGCTTAAGGCTCAGGCCTTTGCCGTAAATCGCTGGTTCCTCGCGCTTTCGGTTCTTTTGATCGCTGCCTCAGTGGGCATTTACATTTGGGGTAATTATTTTGCTGAACCCAAGATCTCGAATGCCGGCGTGAAAACGCTGAGTTTTCAAGGAACAGAACTTGGCGATATCGTCAAAACCGCGAAATTGAGTGGCGACACGCTCTACATTGTCGCTCAGCCGACATATGATTCGCTGGCCAAAGAAAAACAGACCGAGCTGTTACAAAAACTCTATCAGTCCGGAAATGAAAAAGGCTGGGTCAACGTAAATCTGATGAATAGTGAAGGCAAAACTGTAGGGTTTGCATCGCCTTCGCGGTTTGATCTGATATCTCCCGAAAAATGATCTCCTAAATTGTCAAAGAGCAAAATGAGCCCCGATATTCACGCGGGGCTCTTTTTTTATTTCCTATAAAACCGCTATCTTGAATTCTGTAAATTTTCGAAACTAATTTCGTGGTGTTAGAGTATTAGAAACGAACTATCCAACACCGGGTGAATGCCCGGATGTAAATAAAAAATGTGAGTTATCGTCTGAGCACCCGACAACTGGTGTTCGAATTACTATGAAAAACCAAAGCTTTTCGAGAACCATCCTTGCCGCGATCCTTTTGAACGTTGTACTTATTCCGAACTTCCTGCTGGCCCAGTCGGCACCGGCCGATGTTAACGCCGCAATCAGGAAAGAAGGAATGGAAAACTCGAAGATAATGAACACGCTTCATTACTTCACCGATCTCTACGGACCGCGTCTTACCGGAAGCCCTAACCATGTTGCCGCAGCAAATTGGGCGGCGAAGGAAATGACATCCTGGGGTTTCGTTAATGCAGCGCTCGAACCGTGGGATTTTGGACACCCCGGTTGGGTCAGCGAACGTGCGACGGGATTGATGACGTCTCCGATCCAGGACACGCTCACCTTCGAAGTTCTTGCGTGGACTCCCTCGACCAAGGGCGTGGTCAAGTCGACCGCCGTCAATATTGTCCTGCCTGACCGCCCGACGCAAGAAGAACTGACCGCGTATCTTTCGTCGGTCAAAGATTCTGTCGCCAAAAAGATTGTCTTCGTGGGCAAACCGGCTGTCGTGCCTGTGACAATCGAACCGGCTCCGCGACGTATTCCCGACGCCACGGCAAAGCAGCGATTTGATCCGACGGCAACTCCGCAAACTCCCGGCATCGGCGGTGGCGGTCCCGGACAACAAAGAACCCCGAAACCTGGAGCCCTGACACCGGGACAGGTTGGCGAACAGCTGGACAAATTCCTCGTTGACAACAAGGTTGCTCTTCGTGTGAATGACGCCGGCATGGATCACGGACTGATGCGTGCGTTCAATAACCGCACCTTCGATATCGCCAAGGTCGTGCCAACCGTTGTTATGCGAAACGACGATTTTGGCCGCATTGTTCGCCTCATGAACAAGAATACTCCGGTCAGCCTCGAGTTCGAGGTTCGCAACCGCATCGTTCCCGAAGGCAAAACCAGCTACAACGTAGTTGCCGAAATTCCGGGTACCGACAAAGGCGACGAAGTTGTCATGCTTGGTGGGCATCTCGATTCGTGGCACTCTGCTACTGGTGCAACCGACAACGCTGTCGGATGTGCGGTAATGATGGAGGCCGCTCGAATCCTCAAAGCGATCGGCGTCAAACCGCGTCGCACGATCCGCGTTGCCCTTTGGAGCGGCGAAGAGCAGGGGCTGCTCGGATCGCAGGCTTATGTCAAAAAACATTTTGGCACCGCTGAGGCTCCGCTGCCTGCATACAGCAAATTCAACGGGTATTTTAATGTCGACAGCGGAACCGGCCGTGCCCGCGGCATGAGCGTTTTTGGGCCTGCCGAAGCCTCGACGGTGCTTCGCGAAGCTCTCGCCCCTTTCGCCGATCTTGGCGTAGCCGGTGCGATCAGCACTCGCGGTCGAAATCTGGGAGGAACTGATCATACTTCGTTTAATGCTGCCGGTCTGCCGGGTATTGGTATCGCCCAGGATCCGATCGAATATTTCACCCATACATGGCACACCAATCTCGATACCTATGAACGGATCATCGAGAGCGATGTGAAAGCATCGGCGATCGTGATCGCGGCAGCGGTTTACGCCCTTGCGATGCGTGACGAAATGTTGCCGCGATTCAAAGCCGGTGAAATGCCTGCTTTGCCGCCGGCGCCGCCCGCGGCGCAACCGACGCCTGCGACAACGCCGAGACCGCGTTCGTAGTTCTCCTTTTATCAAATTCCGTCTTCAAACGGACCTCAGATGCCTCTTTTCTAACAGAGAGGCATTTTTTTTATTGACTATTCTCGAGCGTTGTCGCTATTATCAGGAAAAAATAAATGCCATATCGTTCTCAAACAACGTTAGGTGCGGAATACGTCACTATCACGGCGACCGGCGAATATTCCCAAATGGAAATGTTCGAATTCATCAGCCATTGTCGAGCGGAGGCTGGTGCCAATGAACGAGAATGCGTCCTGATCGACTGCAGCGAACTCGAGATCAAGATCTCTGAGGTCGAGCGATTCGAGGGCGGCCAGATGTTTGCCCGACTTTTTGGGTCCGACTATAAGGTCGCCTTAATACTCCCTGCCGGACAAATTACCAAAATGGGCGAAATGGCAGCGAATAATCGCGGCGGCCGCCTGCTCGTTACGCCGTCCCGAAATGAAGCCATCGCCTGGCTGCTCGAACTATAGCTCCCTAAGTCTTTTGAAGATCTCGACCATCGCCAGCGTGTCCAAATGACAGTACTTTTCGAGATCGTCGAATATCTGCCGGCGTTCGATGTCTCTAGTTGTTTCCCATGTTGCCGCTCTGAACCAACTGATCGAAGCCGTCATTCCGTCCCCTATACCAAGTTCCCTGTAAGACAAATGGGGAACCAATACCGGCAGAACTTTCTTGATCGAACTACTCCCGCGAAAATCCGGGTGAACGAAGAGATTTTCGGAGAATATCTTCATCAGATCATAAACTCTCGTGTTTAGTTCGGAGAAGAAACCCGCAAACTCCGGATACATCATCCCCATCTCGTCGTTTCGGGTTTTCTCGAATGGCTCATACCATACAAATACCGTACCATTTGTCCCGGATAGATCCTGCTCAAGCTTTTCGGCCAACGAACGAGCCGGAGCCGTCTCCCCGGTTGAAAGGTAGAAGCTGTGGACAGGTTCGCTGCCGGATTCAGGTATTGTATGAAGCGAATACTGGAAGCACATTTGCTGAAAAGGCCGAACCCCGTCAAAGAGCGGAATTGCGTACGAAAAGGTTTCGTAGTCCAAAAAATGCAGGGGATATTTCCAACTCTCAATACGTTCACGGATCGCGTTACGATCAATTACGACCTCACCTGCTTTAGCTGCGTTGACCTGGATCTGTTGTTTGGATGAGAGCTTAAAATCGCCGGGAATATCCACGATATCAATCACTCCACGGTCAAGAAGTTCGGCCAGTTTTGCCTTATTTAGTCTCGAGACGTTGAAAACCGTATATTCCGGAAGATCCGGAAAGTGCAATTTTATGAACGGGCATTCGAGCTTATTTGCGGCACAGAATGCAGCGATCGAGGGGATCGGTTCGGTCGAGGAATAGGCAAATGCAGAAAGGATTTGCTCTTCGGTTGTCGGCATCAATTCAGTGGTCTCGTCAGTCACGTCGGTGATGATGAACAGCTGCTCAACATCGATCTCACCGCGGCGAACGTACTCCCCGTTCATCGTGATCAAGTGAACTCGCCCTACCGTAAATCCGCTTCTTTCAGCAACGTACTTTTGAAAGGCGGCGTCCTCGATATGCTCAGGTTTGATCGAGGCCGAGGCCTTGACCTCAAATAGGTCGATCACACCATCAGACGTATCCGTGACGGTCACATCGCTTCGAGCGTAAAGGTCAGCTGTTTGAAATACTCGCTGAAACTCAACCACCTTTCCGTCCGCAGGCTGAAATCGTCGGAGTTGTTTCACGTAACTTTCGACAGCATAGCCCTGTTGACGGAGGTGTTCATATTCCATCGAATCTACGTCCGCCTTGATCACGTCCGGGCGGTTCTGCTTTAGCCAAAACTCATTTGGGCACGTCAGATATAGTAGATAGTCGGTTTTTGTAAGCCTATTTTTCATTTTTGGGTCGCCTTAATGTGCACATTGATTATATCGGCATCGAACGCAGTTAGACAGGTAATCGCGGTGTATTAGGCGGAGGTCACCTGGACTTTCTTGCGGCAACTCCAAACGGGAATCGACCCGATCCCGTTCCGGGCCCCTGTTGCGGGACAGTTGTTCTATGCCGCGTGCCATACGAGGATTCGCGTCGCGTTTGAGTGAGCAAGGCCTGCTGGTCCCTACGGACCAGTTCACGAATGTACTCGCTGACCGAACCATAGTCTAGTGTTTCGGTCCGAAATTCGATGAATTTACGCATCTTTTCGGGTACGGATATATTCATTGATGTTCTCGACATAATTGGTCGTTATCCTCCATAAACAATTGCGGCCCGTGGCAGTTTGTAGCGATCTGTGGCACAAACTGCCACATAATGCCACCGCTGGGACAGCGTAACTAGTGTACATAAGGGGGTTAGCAGCCATCTTGTCGGGATTTTGCTGTCCCACGCTTCAAATTTTTTCCCGCGTCCCAGTCCACCCTGAAACGAAATAATTGTATCAGAAACTTGCAAAGAATAGAAGATGTATTATGTATGCAACGCGGCAAATGGGTGAACACATGGTTAGACTTCTGGTGCTCCATTTCTTCTCATGCCGGGAATTGATCTGCTATACACTCGGATAGGCTGACGGGCAAATGTCGACAAGAACACACTCCGTACATTTGGGTTTGCGGGCGTTGCAGACCTGGCGGCCGTGGTAGATCATCCAGTGCGGAAACATCACCCAGTGTTTCTTGGGCACGAGTTCGGCAAGGTCACGTTCGATCTTTTCGGCAGTCTCGTTTTCGGTGAGACCGAGCCGCTGAGAAAGGCGGCCGACATGAGTATCGACAACCACGCCGGAGGCGATCCCGAAAGCATTTCCAAGCACGACATTGGCTGTCTTGCGGGCAACGCCGCCAAGCGTAAGCAATTCATCCATCGTCTGCGGGATCTCGCCGCCAAATTCTTCGATCAGACGTTTGCAGGCAGACTGAATGTTTTTAGCCTTATTGCGGAAGAAACCAGTCGAGTGAATGTCCTTTTCCAGTTCTTCCTGCGACACCTCAAGAAACGCAGCCGGGCCGCGGTATTTGCGAAACAGGTCGGCAGTGACGATATTCACGCGTTCGTCCGTACACTGAGCAGACAGGATCGTGGCGATCAGCAATTCGAAAGGCGAAGTGTGGTTGAGAGCACAATGAGCGTCCGGATACGCCTTCTTTAACCGCTTGATTATCTCGTCGGTTCGAGCCTGTTTGTCTTCGATCATGGGCTCAAGGCTAAAAAAGAAAGCGTCAAAATGCAAATGAATGAGGGTTTAGGTAGAATTGAATCTTTGGAAATTGGAGTTGGATCTTTGACCTTTGACCTTTGATCTTGCCGACCGCGGCACGCAGGAAATTATCCAGTCGTCAAAAGATCACAATTGAAAGGCCGGTACCCAAAATTCAAAATAGATGCACGTACCACTTTTAGACTTAAAAGAACAAAATTCCGCCCTTCGTCCGGAGATCGAGGCTGCCTTGGCTCGCGTTCTCGATACAAATGGGTTTATCCTCGGCGGCGAGGTCGCCGAGCTTGAATGCGAACTGGCCGGCTATTGCGGCACGAAGTATGCGATCGGATGCGCTTCGGGCAGCGATGCTATCCTGCTCGCACTGATGGCTCTCGACGTCGGCCACGGGGATGAGGTAATTACCACGCCGTACAGCTTTTTTGCTACCGTCAGTGCTATCACCCGTCTCGGAGCGGTTCCGGTTTTTGTCGATATCGACCCGGTTACGTACAATCTCGACGTCTCACAGATCGAAGCCAAGATCACGCCGCGGACCAAGGCGATCGAGCCGGTCCATTTGTACGGCCAGTGTGCGGATATGGCGGCATTGCGGGCGATCAGTGAAAAGCACGGCATTCCGCTCGTCGAGGACGCAGCCCAGGCGATCGGTGCCGAAGAGGATGGTGTTCGGGCCGGTGCGATGAGCAAGGTCGGCTGTTTCAGCTTTTATCCGTCGAAAAATCTCGGCGGCATGGGTGACGGCGGGTTTTTGACGACAAACGACGACGCGATCGCGAAAAAGCTCTTGGCATTGCGCGTCCACGGGTCGGAAGAGAAGTACTATCACAAATATGTCGGCCTCAATTCGCGGCTCGACGGTTTCCAGGGTGCTGTTTTGCGGGTAAAACTGCCGCATCTCGACAAGTGGACCGAGCAGCGGCGGGCTAATGCCGATAGATACGCCGAATTATTTACAGATGCCGGTTTGACCGAGCAGGTCGGGTTGCCGGTCGAGCGTGCAAACGCAAAGCACATTTATAATCAGTACGTAATACGTGTGCCAAATCGCCGAGACGAACTGCGTGCCTTCATGACCGAAAAGGGGATCGGAACCGACATTTATTATCCCGTACCACTGCATATGCAGGAGTGTTTTGCGTATCTCGGTTATACTGCCGGAGATATGCCCGAGGCTGAAAAGGCGGCTCTTGAGACGTTGGCATTGCCGATATATCCGGAAATGCGATCAGAACAGCAGGAATATGTCGTTGGGGCGATCAAAGAGTTTTTTGCGTAGTACACAGGAGTGATGACAAACGCTGACCTTGCCATGATCGATTCAAAAGCGTTGACAGCACGCGTCGTGCTAGTCGCGGCGATCGTGGTCGCGCTCGTGTTCGGTTGGGTCGCGGTTCGAAGGCAGCTAGGCGGAATGATCGCGGAACTGACGGCAGCGAACGATCCGAACGCAGCGATGGCGGCCGATATTGCAAGGTCGATGGCTCCGTCCGACCCGATCACGATGTGGCTCAAGGCGACCATCGAGAAGAATGTCTTCTCGCCCGAACGGACCGCAGCCGCGGTCAAGATGTTTGAGGACACGGTCAGGCTGTCGCCGTACGATTTTCGCTGGTGGATCGAATTGGGCCGTGCGTACGAGCAGGCGGATATGCCGGAACGTGCCGAGGCCGCGCTAAAGCGTGCGACCGAACTCGCACCGACCTATACATTTCCGCGTTGGCAATTGGGCAATTTTTACCTTCGCCAGGATCGCAGCGACGAGGCTTTTGTTCAGTTTAAGATAGCGACCGAGAACAACCAGACGTATCGCGAACAGGTTTTTTCGCTGGCATGGGATTATTTCGAAAAGGACACCGCAAAACTCGAACAGGTCATTGCCGACAAGCCGGATGTTTACGCTAGCCTCGCATTATTTTACGGTGCACGCGGGCTGGCGGCCGATTCGCTTCGGATATGGAATAAGCTTGATGACGCATCCAAAGCTGCTCATCCGCAATACATCGCGGTGATCGCTCAGGGGCTCTACGAAAAACGGCATTTTCCGCAAGCACTCGAATTTGCAAAGCAGCTGGGGATGGATCTGGATGCGATGCCGAATGCTATTACGAACGGCGGATTTGAACACGGGATCGGCGATGAAAAAGAGACGCGGTTCGGATGGAAATTATTCAGGACTGACAACAAATTCGACGCCTCGGGCGATACAACAATTAAGCACTCAGGCGTGCGAAGCCTGAAGATCAACTTTCGAAAGTTCAACAAACCTGAACTCTCAAACGTCTGGCAGAATGTGGTCGTCGAGCCGGGCAGGTCATACAAGCTTACTGCTTGGGTACGGACAGAAAATCTGAGGAGCGGCGGTAATCCGCAACTGCAGATATTGAACGCTAACGACGATAAGGTGCTGACAAATTCGGCCGCATTTGCGAACGGTACCAATGATTGGCAATTGGTGACGATCGATTTTACTACGCCGGAAAACTGCAACGGTATTGTCGTGCGTACTGTGCGCAGTTTCTGCGGCGAAGATTGCCCGATCGTCGGTACGATCTGGTATGACGATTTTGAATTGAAGAAGCTCAACTAGAAAACAAAGGCATTGACAGTCGTAAATAAGTTAAATTTCTTCCTAATTTCGGCATGCGTCGTCATCTCGGCACTTGCCTACGGTACGGTCCATCAGCCGACGATCGCGGTATTTTACGTCGCAATCGCGTCGATGCTGGTCATATGGGCGATCGACTGTTTTACGAGCGGTGCGGTGCGATATAGCCGCAGTTTGATCCAGATACCGGTTTACGCGACCGCACTATATGCCTTCATTCAGATATTACCGATCGGTTCGATCGCCGAAACGGCGGGGATCAGCGGTATCCCGCGGACGATCTCGCTCGCGCCGTTCGCGACTGAAGCGACCGGGCTGCATTATCTCGCCCTCGGTATTTTCCTTTCGCTCGCGCTCGTCTATATCGACAGTGCTGCCAGGCTCAAACGCGTAGCTCTGATCATCACGATATTCGGAGCAGTGTATGCGTTTTACGCGATCCTGCAATCTGTGTTATCACCGACCAAGATCTACGGTATCTTCGAACGTGAATCGCCGTTCGGTTCGTTTGTAAACCGACACAATTTTGCGGCATACATCGAAATGGCGGTCTCGATCCCAATGGGTATGCTGTTTGTCGGTGCGGTCAGCCGTGACAAGAAACTGCTGTATATTACCGGGATAACGGTGATGTGCGTCGCATTGCTGCTCAGCGGTTCACGCGGCGGTCTCGTGGCGTTGCTGGCCCAGATCTCGCTGCTCATCTTTTTAACGACCCGTGCACACGGTGCCAAAAAGGTCGCACTTCGTGTTGCACTTTCAGTAGTGCTTATCGGTGCAGTTATCGTCGGAGCGTTCTTTGTCGGCGGGGAGACGTCGCTTTCGCGGTTTGCTGAAACAGCGGTCTCGAAAGATATTACGACCAACCGCACGCATATTTGGTCAATTACGATCAATGCCATCAAGAACAACCTGCCGTTCGGTGCCGGGCTCGGGGCATTTGCCCAGGCATACACGCCGTATGACGACTTTAACGGCCTTGAACGGGTCGAGCAGGCTCACAATGACTATCTGCAGGTACTGGCGGACGCTGGTCTGATCGGGGCACTGATAGGTGGATTCTTACTTTTTCTGATATTTCGCGTTGGGCGTCAGGGTATCTCGGTTGAGAATACGTTTCGCCGCGGTGTGGCCGTCGGTGCTTTGTCAGGGATGTTTGCGATCCTCATCCACAGCATTTTCGATTTCGTGCTGCATACCACGGCAGTCTCGGTCCTGTTTCTCACACTCTTTGCGATGCTGGCCGCCGCCACGCGAAAATACAAAGACGACGAACGAAACCCGGACGACCACGGACACCGCCGAAAGCGTTCGTCGTCAAAGGTTGCTGCGTTCAGTAAACGTTAGTAATTATTCTTTATCAGGCTTCCGACCTTTTCGAAAAGAGCGAACGTGCGACCCACCAGACGAGTCCGTGGCCGACGTAGATGACGGATATAACCAGCAGGGCATACGCCGAGTACAACCAGACAGCCATTCCGATCGCGACCAGGCCAAGCAGCATCATGAAATTGGTGCGGCGTGAGCCAAGCGTCTTCATGCTCGAATATCGGATCTTGCTGACCATAAGCACGCTGAGTATCGCGATCAGTCCGAAGACGGCGATCGCGTAATAACGTGAAGCGTCGGCCCCGTAGAAATTGAGCGGTGCCGGCGAAAAGTGAACGATCGCTGCCAGCAGGCCGCCGGCCGGCGGGATCGGCAGCCCGACAAAATTCTTTTTGTCCACCTTGGCCGTGCCTTCCATGAGAACGCGCGGACGCGTCGCTTGAAGGTTAAATCTAGCCAGACGAAACGCTCCGCACATCAGATACATGAAGAGCAGAAGGACGCCGATATTATGCGTAGGGCTGCTCTCGGCAAATGTCGGAGCGACCGCCCATGCGTAAACGAGAGCTGTTGGTGCGATGCCGAAGGTGAGAACGTCGGCGAGCGAATCAAATTGAACGCCGATCTCGGTCGCGGTGCGGGTGGCTCGTGCCACACGTCCGTCGAGCGTGTCGAAAAGAATAGCCAGGCCGATAGCGATGGCAGAATGGTCGAAATAAACGGCCGCCGAAGCCGGGTCGAGCACCGCAGCGTGATATCCGCGGATCGACCACAATACTGCCAAAAAGCCCATTCCCACGTTAGCTGCGGTAAAGAGCGTCGGTATCACATAAAGGCCTTTCTTGATGCCTCTGTGCGGCGGCCTGTTATCTTTTTCGTCTTCCATTAGATCACTCTGGCGATCACTGTCTCGCCGCCGCGAACGCGGTCGCCGACCTTTACTTCGATCTTTACGTCCCGCGGCATGAGCAGGTCAGTCCTCGAACTGAACTTGATCAATCCGAATTTCTGGCCGCGTTCAAGTTTATCACCTGTTGACGGCCAACAGACAATGCGCCGAGCAACGATTCCGGCGATCTGCGTGCATTTAACATTCAATCCGTCGGCTTCGAGGAAAAGGGAATTACGCTCGTTGACGAAACTGGCGTTGTCGCTGGTCGCCGGCATTTTCTTGCCCTTGACGTATTCGATATTGGCTATCCGGGCGGTGATCGGCGATCGGTTTATGTGTACGTCGAGCGGCGACAGAAATACGCTGACCACGATGCCTGCGTCAGTGTCGTCGATCCGTGTGACGCGGCCGTCGGCAGCCGACACGATAATATTCGGCTCAGTCGGTATTACGCGAGCGGGATCGCGAAAAAAATACGCCATGAATCCGCAGATCAATAAAAATATGACGGCCGGGATCCACCATTGAAATACGGCGAATAAGATAATTAACGCTCCGGGAACCAGAACGAATGGAATTCCTTCTTTAACCATAAAGACAATCGATAATACTACACAATTTGGAGCTATTACCGAAACGCAAAAAAAGCCCGATGTCATCAAACATCGGGCGAAGAGGAGGATTGTATGAAGAGACTTCAGCCACGAACGGGATTATCTTTTGCGTAGCTGTATGCACACCACCCTGCGATCAGGTGTACCACCCAACCCAGGAGACCGGCCGAACCGATCCATGAAAAGCCCGTTATTACTAACCAAATTATTCCAATAATAATTCTGCCGTTATAAATCTGTCCCAACCCCGGGATCAGAAGACTCAGTATGCCTGCCAGTAAAGGTTCTCTCATCGTAACTGTCGTGCCTCCACAGATGAATAACGACGGCAGCGAGAAATTGTTTCAAAAAAGTGTTGTTAGTGGGGAAGTAATTCGTGCAATACGAAATAAATGCCAAAGAACAGGGCGACACCAGCGAAGACCGAGAGGGAAACGCCGGGCTTATTTCCGCCGTGATGATTGACCTCGGGGATCAGGTCGCTGGCCGCAACATACAGCGTCACTCCGCCCGATAGCGGCAGAGCATAGGCGACCGCGGATGTCGAGCTGCTGCCTACAAGATAAAACGCTATTACGCCGACAAGGGTCGTAATGCCGAGCAGGGATGTCGCAGTCACCACGGATCTGAGCCCTTTGCCCGAAGCGAGCACCATCGACCCGATCGTGAACCCTTCGGGAAACTTGTGCAGCAACACTGCGATAAAGACCAACAGGCCAAGATTAGAATCGATCTGCGCGGCTGCCGCGATCGACACGCCATCGAAGAATGTGTGGATCAGCAGACCGCCAACGGCCGTGTATGCCGACGAACGCGAGATCAACTCATCCGAGTGGACCTCTTCGCCAAGATGAAAATGCGGGGCGATCGTATGCTCAAAAAACTGCGTCAGCAGATACCCGACCATTATCAGCAGCATCGGGATATATAGGTCTTCCGACGATTCGGGAAACTTCTTTTGCCAGAGCAAGATAGTTTTCGGCAAGATCTCAAAGATCGTTACCGAGAGCATAAAGCCGGCACCGAGTGCGAGCAGGTACTTTAAGAAGCGCTTATAGGTCGAGTGAAGCTTGGACGGAAAGAGGATCAGTCCGCCGAGGACGTTGGCCGCCGCGGCAATGAGACCGAAAATCACAAGTTGGATAAATACGCTGTTCATTCGCTTTACGGACGAACACATATCGTATATCAACGGCGGCCAAAAGGACAAAATCGGGGAGTTCATCGCGCGCACAACTGATTAAATCTGCTTAAGCAAAAAAAGATTTTTGAGACATAAGAATCCTCTTGACACTTATCGGAATTAAGTCCTATTATATTGATTAGTATTTGAATCGGCGCACGACTCAATGAGAGACATCCGTACTTTTTGTAAAGAAAGTGTTTAATGTCTTAAGCACAATAATAGTCATGTGAATCGAATGCTGAAAGAAAATGACCCGCAGTTTTCGCGTTGCTGTGACGGGCAGTGACTAAAAAGGGTCATCACCACATATCCAATAAAAATTTACTGTTTACCGAAGCCGGGTCAAGCCCGGGCGGTCAACATCAGTCGGCAAAGTTAGCTCTTTGAAGATGCAAGAGGACGAAACCGGATATTCGCATAGCTCGGTCCTGCTGCAGGAGACACTCGACGTTATCGGAGCGGCTTCATGTCGTTTGATCGTAGACGCGACTCTTGGGCTCGGCGGGCACTCTGAAGCGATCCTTGAAACTTCGGTTGACGGCCAACTGCTTGGGATCGATCAGGACGATGCGGCGATAAAGATCGCGACGGATCGGCTGGGTCGATTTGGTTCGCGGGTACGGATCGAGCACGGCAATTTTTCGTCAGTCAAGATGATCGTCGAAAACGCCGGAATGGGCGAGCCGGACGCGATCATCGCGGACCTCGGGGTTTCGTCGCTGCAGTTTGACGACGCATCACGCGGATTCAGTTTTCGGTTCGATGCACCGCTCGATATGCGGATGGACGCGGCGTCGGGCGGACAGACAGCAGCCGAACTGCTGCAGACGACAGGCGAGACAGACCTCGCAAATTTGATATACGAGTACGGCGAAGAGCGATTCTCGCGGCGAATAGCGAGACGGATCATTGAAAGAAATCAGGCCGGAGATCCGGTTTTGACAACCAAAGACCTTGCCCGACTGGTCGAGCGTTCGGTCCGCCGCAGCCCGAAGGACAAGATCCATCCGGCGACGAGGACATTTCAGGCACTGCGAATAGCAGTAAATGATGAACTCGAGATACTCGAGGGATTTATACGGGATTCGGTCTCGTGCCTGAAAGTAGGCGGTGTTTTGGCGGTCATTACCTTTCATAGTCTTGAAGACCGGATCGTCAAGCACATTTTTCAGCGGCTCTCAGGAAAATGCATTTGTCCGCCACGCATTCCACAATGCTCATGCGGTGCAGAAAAAAGAGTCGATATCCTCACAAAAAAGCCGATATTGCCCGGCGATGCAGAACTGAGGGAAAACCCCCGTTCGAGAAGTGCAAAATTGCGAGCATGTAGAAAGCTCAATGTTCAATAGGTTCTAGTTTTGATTTGGAGGAAATGTATGAGCAAACGTGAAATAGCCAGACGAAAGAGTGCAAGATCAAGAGGTAACGATCATGCGGGACGATGGAAACTCTATATGACGATGGCTATGTTCGTTCTGATCCTCGTGACCGGGTTCTTTTTCGCTGCCCGCCAGCATTTCTCGTCGATGGATTACGGAATCCGTAACTCAAAACTCCGCAAACAACTCGATGACCTCGAGACGGAAAAGCGCCGCCTGGTGCTGGCCCGCGAGGTTGCCCTCTCACCAAACGAGATCAAGAAAGTTTCGAAGAAGTTTGGCATTGGCGAATCCGAAACCGCCGCGCCACTGATGGCGTCAGCGACCCTTCCGGCCAAGTCGAATGCAGCTCCGGTAAACGTCTCAGCGAGTGGTACCGCAAAGGTAAATCCCGGATATTCCATCGTCGCGACCTCATTTTCAGCTGATATTCGTCCGGCAAAGACGGAAAAGCCGAAACAGGAGCGTTCTGACCGCGCCCGTGTCGTCCCGACTGCCGCCGTTGCGGCTCGATAGCTACATTTAACCGCTGCTTGCAGCATCCCGGACAATTTAACTCAATCCATGGCTAAGCGAATTTCTAAAAAGAAAAAGACCAATTCCCGCCAGGTCGCGTTTACGCGCTTTATGCTGATCGTGGCGTTTTTTACGGTTTGGATGCTGGGGATCAGTGCTCGACTCGTTCATCTGCAGGTCACACAGCACTCGTGGCTTCGCGAAAAGGCCGTCGATCAGCGGCAGGACGTAAAGAAAAGCAAAATGCTCCGCGGAACGATCGTCGACCGAGACAATCGGCCGCTCGCGATGAGCATTCACGTAAAATCGCTTTATGCCGATCCGACCGAGATCGAGAATATTGATAAGACCGCGAAAGAACTCGCCAAAACGTTGAAACTCGACGCCGTGCAACTTGCAAGACAGTTGACCGAGGCCAAGGCCGCGAAGAAACGTTTCGTGCCGCTACTGAAAAAGCTCGACGAGGAATCAGTTCAGAAGCTTAATAAAGCTCTGGCGGTCGACGATATTCAAAAGGCGGATCTGCCGCGGTATGCCGGTTTGCATTGGGCCGAAGACCAAATGCGCAGTTACCCGTACGGAACGATGGCGGCTCAGGTTATCGGGTTCAGCAACATGGAAGATGTCGGTATGGCCGGGATCGAACAGTCGCAGGACGATATTCTCCATGGTGCGGTAATCAAAAAACTGCAGGAGCGCGATCGCCTGGGCCGCGTTTACGACGAAACGATATTCGAACGCGAAAAGCCCGGCGACATCGCACTAACGATCGGAGCCTCGTATCAATTTAAGACCGAGCAGGCTCTCGAAAACGGCGTAAAGGCCGCCAATGCCAAATCCGGCATGGCGGTGGCGATCTCGGTCAAGACGGGTGAGATATTGGCGATGGCCAACTATCCGAGCTTTGACCCGAACGCGATCAAGGACGCAGTAGCTGGCAATATAACCAATCACACGATCCAAAGCGTATATTCGCCGGGCTCTGTAATGAAGCTTGTCACGTACAGTTCCGGCCTCGAAAAGAATCTTTTTGTCCCCGAAGACAAGATCGACGCCGGGAACGGCACGATAGAGGTCGCGAACCACAAATTTACCGATTCGCATCACGTCGGAACGGTCAGTTATTCTCAGGCGTTGGCACATTCGAGCAACGTCTGTGCGATCAAGACGGGAATGCGGGTCGGCAAGGACGATTTTTATTCGATGCTGCAAAAAATGGGATTTGGCAGCAAAACAGGCATCGAACTGCCGGCGGAAACCAACGGCATCTTGCGGTCGCCTGATAAGTGGAACGGAGACTCGCTGGCGTCAATGTCGATCGGCTATGAAATTGGTGTGACTGCATTGCAAATGGCCACCGCTTTTGCGACGATAGCCAATGACGGAATCAAGATTCAGCCCCGATTAATAAAGGAAATCAGAAAGCCCGATGAGACACCGGCCGCATCAAATACAGCCGAGAACACAAGGGTAGTTTCAGTCCAAACAGCACGCAATCTTCGCACAATGCTGCGTCAGGTCGTGCTTACGGGAACGGGCCGAAGGGCACAACTGAACGGCTATTCGGCTGCCGGAAAAACGGGCACGGCCTGGAAATTTAATCCGGTGACGAAGCGGATCGATCCAAGCAAGTATATTTCGTCTTTTATCGGAATGGCACCGGCCGATGATCCCGAGATCGTGATCGCTGTGGTGATCGATGAGCCGAAAAGTGGCGGACGCGATGGCGGTACGGCTGCGGCACCGATCTTTAAGCAGATCGCAGAGCAGTTGCTGCCCGAATTGAACGTAAAGCAGGACGGCCCGGCGATCAAGGAATTGAATGTTGCTCAGGATATCCCGGAGATGCCGAAAGGCGTTGATACCGAAAAGGAACCTAAGGATCCAAAGGCGACCGACAAAACCGCGGCCGTAACAAAAGGTGCTGAGCCGGCAAAGAAAACGAAGGAAGTTAAGAAGGAAACTGAGAAGAAACAGGGTAACGGTAAAAAGATACCGGGCAATACTTCAGCCGTTGTTATTGATATAGAAATTAGAAGATCGAGGCCGATAGAAACTTGAAACTCGAACAGGCCATAGCACACATGAACGGCGATTCGCCGACAATGTCCCCCGCTTTGTCTCAACGTGAAGTCACATCATTTGTGATAGATTCACGCGAGGTTAAGGCGGGCGACGTGTTTTTTGCGCTTTCGCAGCCGGAATACGCCGAGAATGGCTTTAACGGCGATTTTGCGGATTCGACGCAGTTTGCCGCCGCGGCTCTAACGGGTGGAGCGATCGCAGCGGTCGTTCGACGCGACCGGTTCGAGGAACACAAGGCTTCGTTTGCCGGATACGAGGATCGACTCATTTTCGTCGAGGACGCGATCGCGTCGTTTCAACGTCTTGCTCATGGGGTCTATCTCGAGTGGAACAAGCCGGTTGTTGCCGTAACGGGCAGTGCCGGAAAGACGACCGCAAAGGAGCTGATCGCACATGTTTTGAGCTCAAGCGGCCGCAAAGTACTGCGAAATATCAAGAATTACAATAACGGGCTCGGTCATCCGCTGACCGTGCTCAATCTTGCCGCCGATAGCAGCTACGACGTCGCAGTTCTCGAAATGGGCATGTCGACGCCGCTCAACGAGATCGCTCGCCTATGCCGCATCACGCCGCCGGATGTTGCCGTCGAATTGAACGTTCTGCCCGTGCACGTTGAGCATCTGGGCTCGATCGAAGGCGTCGCGAAGGCAAAGGCTGAGTTGGTGGAGGGTATGAAGGCCGGCGGTGTTGCCGTTCTGAATGCTGACGACCCTCGGGTGGCAGCGATGAGCGAGCTTTCAAAGGGAACCGTCATCACTTACGGAATAGATAATAGAGCCGACGTTACCGCTGAGAATATTAATTTTCGCGGCTTTGGTCAGACGAGTTTCGATCTTGTTACGCCGTCCGGCCGTGCGGCAGTTTCATTTCCGCTCAATGGGAAGCATAATGTCCTGAACGCACTCGCGGCCGCCGCGGTAGGGCATCGATTTGGAATGAGCGTCGACGAGATCGCCAACGCGTTGAGTACGGTTAGTGCTCCGCCGCAACGGGGCGAGATCATCAGGTTTGCGGCCGGGTTTACGGTCATTAACGATTCGTACAACTCAAATCCCGACGCATTGATGTCGATGGTGCGAACGCTCGTAGACGGTGCGTCAAAGGACGAGAGAAAGATCGTCGTTGCCGGCGAGATGCTTGAGCTTGGCAATGATGCCGCTGAAATACATCGCCGAACCGGAGCATCGATTGCGGCCAGCGGTGTAGATATGCTCGTGGGGGTTCGCGGCTTTGGAAAGGAGCTGGTCCACGGAGCAAAAGACGGCGGTTTAGAAAACGCCGTATTTGCCGAGGATTCGGATGCGGCCGGCGAGATGCTGGTTTCGGTCTTGCGGCCCGGAGATGTTGTGCTTGTAAAAGGCTCGCGTGGTGTGCGGACCGAAAAGGTGATCGAAAAGATCATTGAAAAATTCAAACCGGAGGGCAGCGACACGGCCACGGCGTAAATGTGAGGCGGTCGATCGGGACGTCAGATGCTCTATTACCTCTTATATCAGATCCTGTTCAAGGAATTCGGTGCGACCAGCGAATCTTATTTCGTTAAGGGCCTCAACGTTTTCCAGTACGTCTCGTTTCGCACCGGACTCGCGACGATAACCTCGCTGCTGATTTCGCTTTTTCTGGGTAATTTCGTTATTCGAAAGCTCCAGGAATTAAAGGTTGGTCAGGAGATACGCGAGGAGCTGTCCGAGGAGCATCAGGCAAAAAAAGGCACGCCGACCATGGGCGGGGTGTTGATCATCGGTTCTGTGATCATTTCGTCGCTGTTATGGGCGCGGCTCGACAGTCTGTATTTATGGCTCGCACTGATAGCAACCACATTGTTTGCTTCGATCGGTTTTGCGGACGACTACATCAAGATCGTCAAAAAACGCAGTCTTGGGCTCACCGGCAAGCAGAAGCTGGCAGGGCAATTGATCACGGCTTTGGGCATTTGGGCCGTACTCTATTTTTTGACCAACTACGCTTGGAATCTGAGTATTCCCTTTTTCAAGGCTACAGCCGAGACCAATCCCTCGATCAGCATTAGCTACGTTGGGCCGTTTGTTTATCTGATCTTCATGGTCTTTGTGCTGCTTGGTTCGTCGAACGCGGTGAATTTGACGGACGGCCTGGACGGTCTGGCATCGAGCGTGACGTTTATCGCGATGTCTGCTTTGACGGCACTTACATACGTCGCAAGCGACGCACGCTGGGCTGAACGTCTCGACATTACGCACAATCCGGCATCGTCAGAGTTGACGGTGTTTTGCGGGGCGATGGTTGGGGCGAGCCTCGGGTTTCTCTGGTACAACTCGCCGCCTGCCGAGGTGTTCATGGGTGATGTCGGCAGCCTCGCGATCGGCGGTGCACTCGGCACGGTCGCGATCCTGACAAAGCAGGAATTTCTGCTGCCCTTTATCGGCGGCGTGTTTATCCTCGAGGCTCTGTCGGTGATGGCACAGGTGTCGTACTTTAAGTTCACAAAACGGTCGTCCGGCGTCGGAAAGCGTATATTTCGGCAAGCTCCGCTGCACCACCATTTTCAAATGTCTGGTTGGAAAGAGCCGAAGATCGTGTTCAGGTTTGTCATCGTCGCCATCTTGTTTGCTCTGATGAGCCTTGCGACGTTGAAGCTGAGATAGTTTTTGTTTGTTTTTGAGCGTGTTTTGATGGAAGTTGAGGGAAGAAAAACTCTGGTTCTGGGTGCGGGCCGTTCGGGGATAGCGGCGGCCCGGTTTCTCGCTGAGCGTGGTGCGGTCGTTGCTCTGCACGACAAGCGTGAGGTAGAAACATGGTCGGATACCGCCCGTGGGCTTAAGGAAAGTCATGGTGTCGGGCTGATCGGCGGCGATTTGCCGTCATGGCTGCTCGACCAGATCGATCTGGTCGTGATCTCACCAGGCGTTCCGACAAACACAATTCCCGCACGTTACGTCGACCGTAAAGACGGCGAGGTGATCGGCGAGGTCGAACTTGCGTACCGATTTCTCAAGGGCCGCATAGTCGGAATTACCGGTTCGAACGGCAAGACTACGACGACGACGCTGATCGGCGAATTACTTCGTAATTCGGGCATCGCTACGCAAGTTGGCGGCAACATCGGCACGCCGCTGCTGAGCCTAGCCGAATCGTCAACCGACGACACGTGGACCGTCGTTGAGCTTTCGAGCTTTCAGCTTGAGACGATCAAGGATTTTCGTGCGGACGTCGCGCTTTGCCTGAATGTAACGCCAAACCATCTCGACCGGTACGAATCGTTTACCGACTACGCCGCGGCAAAGCACCGGATCTTTATGAACCAAACCGCCGATAATCTGGCGGTGCTCAATGCCGATGACCCGATCACTTCTGAGTGGGCAAGCGGACTTAATGCTCAGGTGACGATGTTTTCGGTCAAACGGGAACTTGAAGAGGGATTATTCCTTCGCGGCCGCGAACTTGTATGCCGTGCGAACGGCAGCGAAAAGGTCCTGATCACGCGCGACGAGATATTTTTGCAGGGATTGCATAATGTCGAGAATATTCTGGCCGCGTTGGCTGCCGGACTCGCCTGCGGTGCGTCGCCCGAATCGATGCGCGAGACGGCGGCTAATTTCAAGGGTGTCGAACACCGAATTGAGTTTGTCGCCGATCCGAACGGCGTAAGGTTCTATAACGATTCGAAAGCGACGTCCGTCGATGCGACGATCAAGGCCCTTGAGGCTCTTGGCGAAGGCGACGGCAAGATCGTACTGATACTCGGCGGCCGCGGAAAGAACGCACCATATGCACCGCTCGTGCCGTTGATCGAACGCTCCGTGCGTGCATTGGTACTCGTTGGCGAGGACGCTGACAATATCGAATCACAGCTTAAAGGCACGGCTGAGATCATCAGGGCAAGTTCGATGCAGGAATGTGTCGAAAGGGGATTTGCCGCTGCCCAACCGGGTGATGCGGTACTGCTAGCCCCGGCGTGTGCGAGCTTTGATATGTTTGGAAGTTATGAAGAGCGCGGTAGGGAATTTAAGCGTCAGGTAAACGAACTGGCGGCAAAAAGTGCGACAGCTTAGTAGTAATGGCGTCAAAACAGCGTACAGATTGGTTCATTTTCGTGATCGCCTCGGGTCTTGCACTATTCGGCGCATTGATGGTCTACAGCGCGTCGGCGATGATGTCGATGAAAGAGTCGACCGAGAGCAGCCAGTTTACGTACTTTTTTAAACAGCTCCTGTTCGTCGTTATTGGCATCGTACTAATGCTGGCCGTCAGCCGGTTGGATTATCGAGTACTCAATAACAAATGGATCGTTTTCGCTATCCTCGCCGTGACATCGATCGCACTGTTGGCTGTATTTGCTTTTCCTGAGATCAATGGTGCAAAGCGTTGGATACGATTCGCAGGCTTTTCGTTTCAGCCGTCGGAACTGGCCAAGGTGGCATTGCCGATCTTTCTTAGTTGGTTTTTGGCTAAGAACGAATCGACCGTGACCGATCTAAAAAAGACCGTTTTTCCGTGCCTTTTGGGACTCGCACTATTGGGCGGGCTAGTCATGGCGGAAAAGGATCTTGGGACGACGATCGTCCTATGCGCGATTTTCTCGGTGGTCTATTTTGCCGCAGGAGCCAGAATGCTCCATATTGCGGCGGTCGCCGGAGTAATGGTCGCGATCGGTGCCGGTGCGATCGCACTTGCCCCGTGGCGGGTGCAGCGGATAATGGCGTTTCTCGATCCGTATAAGTACGCAGATGACGAGAGCTATCAGGTGATACAGTCGCTGTACGCGATAGGTTCGGGCGGAATTCTTGGCGAAGGTTTTGCCAAAGGTCAGCAGAAGCTGTTTTACCTGCCATATCCTTATTCGGATTTCATTTTCTCGGTAGTTGGCGAAGAATTTGGTTTGATGGGAACCCTGGCGGTTCTTGGTGCGTTTGGTTTGTTGTTATGGCGTGGTGCCCGGGCCGCGATAAATGCTCCTGACAGATTTGGTATGCTGCTCGGCATCGGGCTGATAACGGGCATTATTGCTCAGGCGCTCTTCAACATTAGCGTCGTTATCTCGATATTGCCGGCAAAGGGCATTCCGCTGCCGTTCATCTCGTACGGCGGTTCGTCGGTTGTCGTAACGCTTGTTGCGGTCGGGTTGCTGATGAGCATTTCGCGTTTTGCCGGCAACGAGCGGACGCAAACGGAAACGTCGGGTTCGCGCGTCTATGGACGCCGGACACGCAACGCATAGATCGTTTTTTTGTAATGAAGGTACTGATAGCAGCCGGCGGGACCGGCGGACACATTTACCCCGGGATCGCCGTTGCCAAAGAGATATTGGCGCGGGACGCCGCGTCCGAAGTTCTTTTTGTCGGCACGTCGAAGGGGCTTGAGACGCGGATAGTGCCGGAAAACGGTTTTCAGCTATCGCTGATCCATAGTGCTGGGCTCAAGAACGTCGGCCTGGCGGGAAAGATCAAGGGGCTCGCGGTTTTGCCGCAGAGTTTTGTCGAGGCAAGAAAGATACTGCGAGAGTTTTCTCCCGATGTTGTGGTCGGTGCCGGCGGTTACGTTTCCGGGCCTGTGCTGTTGACAGCTCATTTTCTCGGGTATCCGACGCTCGTTATGGATTCGAACGCACTGCCGGGATTCACCAATCGCCGACTAGCCCGCTTTGTTGACCGGGCGGCACTGACATTTGATGACGCGATACCGTTCTTTGGTACGAAGGGCATCGTTACCGGGAATCCTGTTCGTGAAGAGTTTTTTGGAATTGTCGAGCGAAAACCTGCAAAGCCATTTCATCTCTTGATCTTTGGCGGTTCGCAGGGAGCTCGGGCAATTAACAATGCGATGATGTCGGCTCTGCCGCTGGTAAAAGAGGCGGTGGATTCGCTCGTGATCACGCATCAGACAGGCGAGGCTGATTTTGAGACGGTCGAGACGGCATATAAAGACGCCGAGATCGTTGACGCCGATGTCCGGCCGTATATTACGAATATGGTCGAGGAATTCGACAAGGCTGATCTGATCATCTGCCGTGCGGGAGCAACGACATGTGCTGAAGTCGCGGCCGCCGGAAAGGCTTCGATCATGGTCCCGCTGCCGAGTGCGGCTGACGACCACCAGAGAAAGAACGCCGAAGCGATGCAAAAGAACGGAGCGGTGCGAATGATACTCCAGACGGACCTTTCGCGAGAGCGTTTAGCCGCGGAACTCACCGATCTGTTTTCGGCACCCGAGAAACTGGCTGCGATGAGCAAAGCGGCGCGGCAACTTGCTCGTCCGGATGCGGCATCCGCAACTGTGGATATTATTGAGAGTTTGAGAAAAGTTGTAGGCAAATAGATGTTTCGACAAGTAAAGAATATTCATTTTATCGGTATCGGCGGCATCGGCATGAGCGGGATCGCTGAGGTTTTAGCGAACCTCGGATTCACCGTGACCGGCTCGGATATCAAAAAATCAAAGAACACGGATCGGCTGGAAAAGCTCTTTAACATGAAGATCTCCGAGGGCCACGCAGCCGAAAACGTCGGTGATGCTCACGTCGTGGTCTATTCATCAGCGGTCAAGGAAGACAACCCTGAGGTCGTCATCGCAAAAGAAAAGAGCATACCGGTAATACCGCGTGCTGAAATGCTGGCCGAACTGATGACGCTCAAGCCTTACGCCGTTGCGGTCTCGGGCACGCACGGTAAGACATCGACGACCTCGATGGTAGCGACGATCCTTGGCCATGCCGGCATCGACCCGACAACGGTCGTCGGCGGTGTAGTTGAGACGCTCGGGTCGAACGCACGTCTTGGCAGCTCGGACTGGTTTGTCACCGAGGCGGACGAGAGCGACAGGTCGTTCCTGATGCTTTACCCGACTATCGCAGTCGTGACCAATATCGATAAGGAACACATGGAGTCCTACAAGGGCATGGAAGATGTTGTCCAGTGCTTTACGGATTTTGTGAACAAAGTGCCGTTTTTTGGAGCCGCGATCATCTGTCTCGACGACCCGAACGTGCAGCTCATCATCCCAAATATCAAACGCCGCCGTGTGACCTACGGGATGACGGCCCAAGCTGATATTTCGGCACACGACATCCGTTATGATGATAATTTCGGATCGACATTCTCGGTCTGGAAAGGCGATGAAGTGCTCGGCGAAATGCATCTACCGGTGCCGGGTAAACACAATGTTTACAACGCGTTAGCGGCGACAGCGGTGGCACTCGAGATGGAGATACCGTTCGATGTGGTTGCCGAATCGTTTCTCAAGTTCAAAAACGCGAACCGCAGATTTCAGTTCAAGGGCGAGGCGAGGGGCATCACGATCGTTGACGATTACGGCCATCATCCGACCGAGATCGTGGCAACATTGTCGGCGGCGAAAAACAGCTCGGGCGGCAAACGTAACGTCGTTGTATTTCAGCCGCACCGCTATTCGCGAACCCAGGAACTGATGGACGATTTTGTTATTGCTTTTAATAACGCTGACGTTCTGTACGTTCTCGATATCTACGCAGCGAGCGAGCAACCGATCGAAGGCATTACCGGGGAGATACTGGCGGAAAATATCAAGAAATTCGGCCACAAGAACGTGACCTATGTCGGCGACATTGACACCGCCGTTGAACGTGTCATTCCGAATCTGCTGCCCGGTGATCTGGTGATCACGCTCGGTGCGGGCAGCGTTACCAGGTTATCTGACGATTTTTACGCAGCATTGAAAGACTAGTTTTTCCGAATATGGCAAAGGCGAAAAAGAGCACAGTGAAGCGAAAGCGTTCGACGGCAACGCGAACAAAATCACAGTCCGTCAGGCGTATGCGGCGAAATGCCGTATCTCAGCGTGTCGGGCGTGTGGCGGTTCCGTTGGTGATCAGTCTCTGCTTGCTCGGCGGCATAGCGTTCATCGGCATGATGGGCTATCAGACGGCAACTGCGTCAGCATTTTTTGGGGTTAGAAAGGTCGAGATCACGGGGGTCGACCGTTCTCCGGGTGAGGATATTCGCCGCATCGTTTCGGCCGGTACCGAAAAGACGGGCGTTTGGCACGCCGATCTGGGCGAGATAAAAGCGAAGATCGAAAAGCTGCCGTTTGTAAAGACCGCCGCAGTTTCGATGACGCTGCCAGCCGGGATCCGCGTCACTGTAATTGAACGCGTGCCGCAAGCGATAGTAAAACTCGGCGGCGGTGAATTTCTGGTCGATGGAGAAGGCGTAATTCTCGCTCCTGTTGCCAAAGCGGAGCCACATTTGCCGTTTGCTATTCGCGGCTGGGACGAATCAAAAACGGACAAGGCCGGGCCTGATAATCTTGCCCGCATTAAGCTTTACCGCAAAATGCTCGACGAATGGAAAGGCATCGGCATCGCCGACCGCGTCAAGGAAGTAAATTTGACCGACATGCGTGATCCTGCCGCGATGATCGAAGATTCGGGCCGTTCGATAGCAGTGACGCTTAAGAAAGACGACATAGCAAAGAGTCTCAAATCCGCGATCGAAGCGGTAGCCGGCAAGGGTGAGCGTGTCAAATCAGTCAACGCCGGCGGCATTTATCCGGTGATCGAGTATTTGGGTTATTAGTCGAAGTAGTGCAGAGAGGATCTAAACGATGAGCAGCGAGATTCAAGCGGTTGGTTTGGACGTCGGCACCAGCAAGGTGCGGTGCGTTATCGGCGAATCGTCGGACGACGGCAAATTGAACATTATCGGCGTTGGCGAAGCCGAGTCAAAGGGCTTGCGTCGCGGAATCGTAACGTCGGCTGAGGCCGTCGCGGAATCGATCAGAAAGGCCGTCGCCGAAGCCGAACGCGTTGCCGGAATCGAGATAGATGCAGCCACGGTCAACCTTTCGGGCGAACATTTTAAGGGCGAAAACAAGAACGGTGTAGTTGCCGTTGCCGGTCCGGACAAAGAGATCACCGACGAGGACGCAGACCGAGCGATCGAATCTGCTTGTGCGATGCCGCTGCCTCCGGGTTGGGACATCGTAAACCGCGTTCCGCAGGAATTTATCATCGACGGGCAGGACGGCATCACCGAGCCGGTCGGAATGACGGGGTCACGACTCGAAGCACTCGTCCATGTGGTGATCAGCCCGAGTGCCGCAAGGCAGAATCTGGTCAAGGCGGTCAAACGTGCCGGGCTCGACGTCGAGCAAACGCTGCTCGAACCGCTGGCCGCGGCGGAAAGTACGCTCAGCGACGATGACCGTGAGTACGGTTGTGCTCTCGTCAATATGGGTTCGGAGATAACGAGTCTGATGATATTCGGCCGCGGGGCGGTGCAGCACACAGCGGTATTTCCGTTCGGTAGCATGCACTTTACCAAGGATATCGCCGTCGGGCTGCGAGTCTCTATTCCTGAGGCAAATAAGATCAAGCACGCGTTCGGATGTGTCGCCCAGTTTCTGCTTTCCGGTGACGAGCGGGACGAGATGATCGAGATCCAACCGGTCGGCCGTAACGAGACACGTGGGTTGTCGAAAGAGATCCTGTGCGACATTATGCAACCGCGAGCGGTCGAATTGCTCCAGCACATTGCCCGCGAGGCAAATTCGGCAAAAGCTCAGATCTCGGGCGGTGTAATTATGACCGGAGGCGGTTCGCTTGTTCGGGGTATGTGCGAACTTGCCGAACAAGTTTTTGACGCTCCGACAAGGCTTGGTTTTCTTGAGCCAGAGTATTTTGGCGGTATGGCGGAACGCATCCAGGGGCCCGAGTGGGCGACGGCGTCGGGCCTTGCTCTGACATCGCTTCGTACGCAGATCCGTGAATCAGGTACCGGCGGAAAATCGCCGGCGAAAAAGGTCGTCGAGTTCTTTGGAAATATTCGCAATAAGTTTAGATAATCGTAACGTCTCGACTGGATTTTTACCGCAAATTGTCGTATGCTCTTTCGCCGAAGGCACAATATATAGATAATATAGATAAAACGCCGGAACCCGATAAAGCATTACAAAATAATACTTTTCTGATCTGAGATTTGTCTTGAGCACAATGAAAGGACTACAAATGAGCAACACCGGAATCAAAATGTACATCGACGAACCACCCATCACCGGAGCCCGGATAAAGGTGATCGGTGTCGGCGGCGGCGGCGGCAATGCGGTCAATCGAATGATCGAGGCCGGCATAAAAGGTGTTGATTTTATTGTTGCGAACACGGACCTGCAGGCGCTGAACGCCTCAAAGGCTCCGATGAAGATCCAGCTAGGCAGCAAGTCGACCCGCGGCCTCGGTGCCGGATCGAACCCTGACATCGGCCGGAACGCCGCACTCGAAGATCATCAGAAACTGCTCGACGTGCTCGAAGGTTCGGATATGGTTTTTGTCACGGCCGGTCTCGGCGGTGGAACGGGAACGGGTGCGGCTCCGGTCGTCGCGTCGCTCGCGATCGAACTCGGTGCTCTGACGGTCGCAGTTGTGACCAAGCCGTTCGGCGTCGAAGGCAAAAAGCGGATGGAGCAGGCCGAAAAGGGCCTGGCCGAGCTTCGCGGCGTTGTCGATACTCTGATCACGATCCCGAATTCGAAGCTTCGGGAGGTCGAAGACAAGATCACGATCCTGGACGCGTTCAAGCGTGCGGACGACGTATTGCTGCAGGCGGTTCGCGGTATTACCGAGTTGATCATCACGCCGGGCATCATTAATCTCGATTTTGCCGATGTGACGACCGTCATGCGCGGCAAGGGCGTTGCCCTGATGGGCATCGGTTCCGGCACGGGCGATGATGCCGCGTCCAAAGCGATGCGTGCAGCTCTCGATTACAAATTGCTTGAGGAAAATTCGATCAAGGGTGCCAAGGCGGCACTTATCAATATTACCGGCGGCCCGCAGATGGTGCTGGGCGAGATCGAAGACGCGATCGGTATGATCGAAGAAGAGGCGGACGACAATGCCGACATCATCTGGGGCAGCGTGATCAAAGAGGACCTTGGCGACGAGATCCGGATCACGGTAATCGCGACCGGATTTGATACGCAGGTAGCCGCAGCGATGCCGCAGCACAGGACGGCAGAGGCTCACGCCGTTTCGTCCGCGAGGATACCGTTTTCGGTTGGGTCGGTCGGCGATGACGAGGATTTTGAAGAGCCGACATTTCGCCGCCGGCAGGCCGACTAGGCCAAACAGGAGCGGTAAATGACATTTGAGCGGTCCGGAGTGCCGGTAATTGGGGTCACGATGGGCGATGCCGCCGGTATCGGTCCCGAGATCGTGCTCAAATCGCTTGCGGGTTCGATAGATCAGGACAAGTTTAAGGCAATTATCATCGGCGACGGTTCGCATCTGCGGTCCGTCGCCGAACGCATTGGTCTTAGCCAAGTGCTTGAAAGCGGGCGGGTCGAAGTAGCCGATCTTGCCAACTTACCGGTTGAGATCGTTTACGGTTCCGATGCCGCCGAAACGGGCAAGGCCGCCGCAGAGTACATCGTCAAGGGTGTGGAGATGTGGCGAGCCGGTGAGATCGACGCGATCGCCACGGCCCCGATCAGCAAAAAGGCGATCAAACTCGGCGGTTACGATTTTCCGGGCCATACTGAGTTTTTGGCGGAACTCACGTGCACGAAGAAGTTCGCGATGAGCTTTTTTGCCCGAAATCTGCGTGTCGCACTGCTCTCGACACATCTATCGCTTCGCGACGCGATCGAACTCGTTAAGAAGGATCGCATTGTTGATCTGACGGTTTTTGCCGCGGAGCAGTTTGGCCGACTGCTTGGCAAAAAAGTGCGGATCGCCGTCGCCGGGCTCAATCCGCACGCTTCCGAAGACGGGATGTTCGGTACCGAGGAACGCGACGAGATCGCACCGGCTGTTCGGCATTGCCGCGACGAACTAGGCCTTGATGTATCCGGCCCGTATTCGCCGGATACGATCTTTTTGCGATGTTCAAAGGGCGAGTTTGACGCGGTCATCGCGCTATACCACGACCAGGCGACGATCCCGGTCAAATCGATCTCGTTCAATTCGGGTGTCAATGTGACGCTCGGACTGCCGCTGGTGCGAACGTCGGTTGACCACGGGACGGCGTACGAGATCGCCGGAAAAGGCATTGCCGAATCCGCCAGCATGAGCGCCGCGATAAATCTCGCCGCGGAACTCGTTTCCGGTTCGTAACCCACCGCTTTGTTTTGATAGAATAGGGCGACGAGATTGGAGAGCAAACCTAGAGTGACAAGACAGAAAATACTACTTGCAGACGATTCGGTAACTATTCGCAAGGTCATTGAGTTGACCTTTGCCGAAGAGGGCGTTGACGTTTATTCCGTGCCGGATGGCGATTCGGCGATGCAGAAATTCGTCGAGATCGAACCGGATCTGGTCATTGCGGACGTCAATATGCCCGGCATGGGCGGTTATCAGATCTGCGAAATGATCAAGCAGGACGAATCGACCCGCGATATTCCAGTGATCCTCTTGGTGGGTTCGTTCGAGCCGTTCGATCCCGGCGAAGCCTCTCGCGTGGGCTGTAACTATTACTTTACAAAGCCGTTCCAGTCGATCCGTGATCTGGTCGCCAAGGTCAAAGAGTACCTCGAGCTAGGGTCTTTTGACAGCAAGACCCCGGAGACCGTCGACATTGATGATCTATATCATCGCAGCATAATTGAAACGCCCGATATCGAGCCCGGTTCAGAATTTGCTTTCCATCAAACCGAAGAATCCCTGGAGGCCGAAGCCGCTCTTGAGCCCGAAGCCGCTCTTGAGCCCGAAGACGAGGTCGAGACCATTGAATCGACAGAAACGGTAACGGAACCGGAAGCTGACGCGGCGTACGAGGCCTTAGGTGACTCTCAGGATGACGTCGAGCCAACTGATTCGACAGAAACGGTAACAGAACTCAAGGCTGAACTGTCGTACGAGGCTTACGAGGCTTTGGAATCGGATGAGAGTTTGGACACGGGTGAACCGGTCGCAGAAACTATCGCTGATCATGCCGTAACGATCGACCCGTTTGACGCAACCGTTGAGATGGAGTTCGGTTCAGACGCTGTTTTTGAACGAGTAATGGATGACCCCGAGCCGGTTCATCAGGCGGAACCGGTAGATCTAGGTGACGCGGGAATGGATGACGAGATCATTGAGACTAGTCGTCCTGGCGGCGATGACACTCCGGCATATCGTTCAGTCTCGGTTGATCCGTTTGAAGTTCCGGCCGACCAGTTTTCGCCGGATGAAGTGCGGCCGATCGAATCTGAGGCTGAAGAAGTCGGCGAAACAAAAGGATTCGAATTTTCGCAGCGTATCAACGCTCCGCTTCGACTTGTCATCGACGATGAGATGGACGCGGGCGAAACGAAAGAAGAATCCGAACAACTCGGGGAGCCGGAAACTCAGGCCGTCGTTAGCGAACTCACGCCTATTACCGCATCGCCGGAGTTGATCGAGATGATCGCACGGCGTGTCATCGAACGGCTGTCGGACACGGCGGTTCGCGAGGTTGCTCTCGAGACCGTCCCGCAGATCGCGGAGAAGCTGATCCGCGAGGCTCTCGAAGCTGAGAGCAAAACTTAGTCGACGCGGAACGCGACAATGTAAACGGCGGTTAGTTTTCCTCTAAGTGATGAAAACTAACCGCTTTTGGTTTAGAATAAGACTTTTGTCACAAACGAAATTATGGAACTCGATAAGGCCTACGATCCAAGGGTCGCCGAAGAAAATCACTATAAACGCTGGGAAGAGAACGGCTTTTTCGCGCCAGAGATCAACAAGGATCCGAATGCGGTCAAATATTCGATCGTGATACCGCCGCCGAACGTGACGGGCAGCCTGCACATGGGCCACGCGCTACAGCACACGATCATGGACGCGCTTACGCGTTGGAAACGCATGCTCGGATACCGCACGCTCTGGCTGCCGGGAACGGACCACGCGGGAATTTCGGTGCAGCGAAAGGTCGTCGAGCAGCTTAAGAAAGAAGAACACAAATCACCGCACGATGTCGGCCGCGAAGAATTTCTGCGTCGTTGCTGGGCATGGAAAGAGCAGTACGGCAACACCATCACCGAACAAATGCGCCGCGAGGGTGCGTCGGTCGATTGGTCACGGCACCGTTTCACGATGGACGCGTCGCTTTCGCTCGCAGTTCGAAACGTGTTCTGCACGCTTTTTGAGCAAGGCTGGATCTATCGCGGCCTGCGTATCGTCAACTGGTGCCCGAAAGACAAGACAGTACTCTCTGACCTCGAAGTAAAAGAAGAATCGAAGAAAGACGGGAAGCTCTACTATCTGAGATATCCGATAGGAGAGCGGACACTCTTGTCCGCAAGCCTGCGAGAGCAGGCTGACGTCCGTGACGATTTAGGGTCGGACGCCGGAGGAACCGACGTTGCGGACAGGAGTGTCCGCGCTCCGTATATCACCGTCGCGACGACGCGGCCGGAGACGATGCTTGGTGACACGGCCGTGGCGGTCAATCCGTCGGACGAGCGTTATAAACATCTGATCGGCAAGACCATCGCTCTGCCGCTGACAACACGCGAAATCCCGATCATTGCTGACGAGTACGTCGATCCGGAATTTGGTACCGGTGCTGTCAAGATCACGCCCGCACACGACCCGAACGATTACCAGATCGGGCAGCGGCACGAGCTGCCGCAGCTGTTGGTGATGAATGAGGACGCGACGATGAACGCGGACGCCGGTGCCGATTTCGAAGGCCTCGACCGGTATGTTGCCCGGGCCAAAGTGATCGAACGTTTTGAGGAATTAGGGCTGCTCGAACGCATTGACGATTACGAGATCACGCTGCCGATCTGCGAGCGGTGTAAGACGATCGTCGAGCCGATATTGTCGGATCAGTGGTTCGTCAATATGGAAGAGATGCGGGATATGGCTCTCGAACTTGCCAAGGGCGAAGGTGTACCGCATTTTTCGCCTGAGGTTCCGCATCAGAAGGTCTATACGAACTGGCTAGAAAATCTAAAAGACTGGACGATCTCGAGGCAGCTCTGGTGGGGACATCAGATACCGGCCTGGTACGACGCGGACGGAAACGTCTATGTCGCACGCACCGCCGAAGAAGCGTACGCCAAGGCCGGCACGACCGAGTTGCGTCAGGATCAGGACGTTCTCGACACGTGGTTCTCTAGCGGATTGTGGGCGTTTAGCACGTTTGGATGGACGGGCGAAGAAGAAGGGGAGAAAGTGAGAAGGGGAGAGGGGGAACTGACCACCGACCTTGAGACATTTCTCCCGACCGATGTGCTCGTGACGGGACGCGACATTATCTTTCTGTGGGTTTCGCGGATGATGATGCTCACAAAGAAATTCACCGGACAGAAGGCGTTTGAGGATGTCGTTATTACCGGCACCGTGCTGGGTAAAGACGGTAAGCCGATGTCGAAATCGCGGAACAACGGTGTCGACCCGATCGAGATGTTCGACAAGTTTGGTGTCGATGCGACGCGCATCTATCTCGCGTCAATCGCCACCGGAGCCGACATCAAATGGAACGACGTCGGCGTTGAGACTTATCGTAACTTCGCCAACAAGATCTGGAACGCGACCCGCTTTTGCCTGATGAACGCTGAAGGTGCGGCGGTCGATCATAAGAGTTTGGAGTTCCAACTTCAGTTGGCCAACCATGACGCATTGCCAACTGAAACTGGAACCCAAAACGCGTCGCTCGCCGATCGCTGGATCGTATCGCGTCTGAATAGGACGGCACTTGCGGTAAATAAGGCCCTCGACACATACCAGTTTCACGAAGCGGTTTCGCTGCTGTATCACTTCTTCTGGGACGATTTTTGCGATTGGTATATTGAGCTTGTAAAGGACGAGATCACACGGAGTGCGGACCACGAAGAATATCTCGGCGGAGGAACCGCCGACGCGGACAAGAGTGTCCGCACTCCGACCGACCGTATTCTTACTGTCCTCGAGATCGCGTTGAGGATGCTGCATCCGTTTATGCCGTACTTGACCGAAGAGCTTTGGCTCAAGCTGCCGGGTACGTCGAACAAACTGCATCATAAGGCTTACGCTGACGCTGACGAGTCGATAATGCTCGCGTCGTTCCCGCCGGGAGATGCCGCCGCTATCGATGAATCGGCCGAAAAAGAGATGTCGGCGGTGATCGACCTGATCAAAAAGGTCCGGAACATCCGAGCGGAGATGAATATCTCGACGGCGATCAAGTTTACGGTGCATATCGCGGCGGATGCGGCGATGCAGCAGGTGTTTGAGGCGAACAAGGCTCAGATACTAAAGCTGGCGAAGGCCGAGGACTTGTGTTTAGGCAGCGAACTCGACGTTCCGCGTGCGTCGGCGAAGGCGGTGACGAACGACGCGCGGCTCGCCGTGCCTTTGATAGGACTGATCGACTTCGACGTCGAACGCTCACGCCTAACCAACCAGATCGCGAAACTGACCGAAGAGAAGGGCCGCCTCGACGCCCAACTCTCCAACGCCAACTTCGTCGACCGAGCCCCCGCCGAAAAGGTCGCCGAGCTAAGAGAACGTTCTGCGGAACTAGAGCATCAGATAGACACTTTGAATAACAACTTGGAGGCCTTAAGATGACAAGCTTTTCTCTCAACCTGAAACCGACTCTATGTTTGGTTGTAATCCTTCTCGTCATTTCTCTTTCTCAAGGGCAAAGCAAACCCACGACGGAAGCGGATTACAACGGAACGTTTAGTTATGCGGTGTCTGAAACGAATTCTGCCTATCCCGTTATATTCAAAGTGGAAGTTGAAAACTTTTCTCAAGGTAAGGTGATTCGGAAATCCACGGAAACGGTAGAAAATCAGGCTGAACTCCATTCGCGTTCGACAACCACAATTGTCGACGGCGGAAAGACCCGCACCGTTTACGAGATTCTCATCGGCGAGCAGAACGGTTTTTGCAAAGAGGGAGACGGCCCGTGGAGAAAGTCGCAATATGTATGCTTCGGTTCGAATACGATATTTGGTCCGAGAACACCAGAAAGCGTCGAGTATAGTGTTGAAGAGAAAGTTCTAAATGGAAAGAGCGTTAAGATCTACCGCAAATATTCTATCTTCCCCGGCAAAAGTGGCAAGCAGTTTGAAGAGGAAGTCGCGACAATAGATGCGGATGGATATTTTATTAACGTTGTCGATACTTCGGGAACGTTGAATCCGAAAGTGGTCAGTCGGATACAAAAGCAAACTTGGACTATTAAGGCGAAGATCAAGCCTATCGAGGCGCCGATCAAGTAGGTTATGAAAGTTGCTGCACTTATTCTCACGATGTTTCTGGCTGCGGTCTCGGCGGCGGCAGTCTAGTCCGGTGGCGGAAACGCGAGTGTGAACGAGCGTGCCGACGTTAGGTAGATTCGAGTGGATATTTATCTTGGGCGTGAGTAGTATAGCTTCGGATCGAGGACTTAGCGGCGTAGCACGAGAACCTTCTTTCGTTCCGAATCTGGAATAGTGGGCGGCTTGGCACGCTCGTTCACACTCGCGTTTCTGCCGTTGATCAAAAAAAAAGAGCGGATCGGCCGGGGCCTTTCCGCTCTTTTTTTGGTTCTTTAAGCCGGACGGGACTATTTGTCGTCGTCTTTGTCGGCGTCCTTATCGTCAGCTGCGGGTGCGGCTGACGGCGGAGGTGCCGGGGCACCTTCGATGGTGATGGCTACTGACTTGCTGTCTTTCTTTTCGCCCTTGTCATCGAGGAAATCGGCCATGACGGTGTATTTGCCGCCCGGAGCGCCCGCAGGGATCGGAAGCGAATAAGCTGCTGTTCCGCTGCCCGGCAGATCGATCTTTACTTCGCTGCCTGTAACGGCCTTACCGCTGGCGTCCGTCATCCAGATCTTGGTCGTCGTTTTGTCCATGCTGCCGGTGATGACGGCATTGGCGTAAAGCGTTTCGCCGGCCTTAAAGGTGGTCGATTCGGTTTTGCCCTCTTTGTCCTTCGAGGTCTTAAAGCTGCTCATGCTCGCGGTCGAAAAGCTGCAAGCTCCCGCTGCAACTGCGACAGCCGCAATGGTCAATAAAATAGAAAGTTTCTTCTTCACGTTTAGTTCTCCTGAATTAATTTTGAAAGGGATGTTTAGCACACAAAAAGTGTATTCGGCAGAGAATAGCGTGATAGATCGCGGTTGTCAAAGCATTTTAACCCAAAAGTCAGTTCTGACGATATGCGGCATCTAACGGCTTGCGGCATTTTGCTCAAGAGTTGATAATCGAATGAATATGAACTGGCTAGAAAATGGAGACTTAATGGCGGCGATCGGTGAGTTTCTCGCCGAAGACATTGGCCGCGGCGACATAACGACGCGGGCGACCGTTCCGCCGGAAACACGTGGTTTCGGACGATTTTTGGCAAAGGAATATCTCGTCCTGTGCGGCCTCGACGTGGCCGAGGCGGTGTTCTTTCACCTCGACCCGGACAATGCCGAGATCGAGACGACCTATAACGAAGGCGACGAGGTCGAAGAGGGCACGGTCTTTGCGACGCTCAAGGGTTACGCCGACGTTCTGCTCGTCGGCGAGCGGACCGCGCTCAATCTGATCCAGCGGCTTTCGGGAATTGCGACGCTGACGCGTCAGTACGTCAAGGCGATCGAAGGCACCGGTGCACAGATCGTCGATACGCGAAAGACGACGCCGGGCCTGCGTATGCTCGAAAAATACGCGGTCACGGTCGGCGGAGGCAAGAACCACCGCATGGGCCTGGATGACGGTGTCCTTATCAAAGACAATCATATTGCTCTGGCCGGAGGCATTACCGAGGCCGTCAATGCCGCTAAATTCAGCGTCGGGCATCTGCACAAGATCGAGGTCGAGATCAGCAACTGGGCACAATTGCGCGAGGCAATGCTCGCCGGCGCCGAGATCGTCATGCTCGACAATCAAACACCTGAAGAAGCCGCTAAGCTTGTCGGAATGGCACGCGATATCAATCCCGCCGTGCTGATCGAAGCCTCCGGCGGAATGGACCTCGATCGCGTGCGTTCGTACGCCGAGGCCGGTGTCGACCTGATCTCGGTCGGACGGCTGACACACTCGGCCCGAGCTGTCGATATATCATTCAAGATCCAGATAGCCTAAAACAGTGGTCGGTGGTCAGTGGTCTGTGGTCGGCGATAGGGAAGTGGTCGGCGACGTCATCGACAGGAGTTCGGGGTCGGGTTTTAGGATCGGCAGGAACCAGATCGCTGCGATGGAGACGACCAAGGCGATCGTGCAGACGATGCCGCCTTCGACGCCGTAGGTCGTTCCGGTCAGCCAATGCGGGCCAGTATCGATCTCTTTTAATAGAGGAGCTTTGACCAAGGCAGTAAGGCCGCTTACTTCGATCCCAAAGACCGCTCCCTGAGCAAAATTCCACATCAGGTGCAATCCCCATGCGAACCAGAGGTCGCGGGTCTTGAGGTACGCGACGCTGAACCAAAGCCCGGCCAGGATGGTGTTTGCGGTCGAGATGAGGCCGGCGTCCGGATTGCCAAAATGCACGGCTCCAAAAAAAACAGAAGTCAGCAATATCGCCAGCCACGCCAAACCCGAACGCGACAATGTTTGCAGGACATACCCGCGAAACAGTATTTCCTCAAACGCCGAAGCCGCCGCAAATACGACGAAGGCGGACGCAAGCGAACCGAGTATTGCGATTGTGGTATCCGACGTATTGAACTCAAATCGCATTCCGCCAAAAACGTATGCGATGAAAACAGCGATGCCCAAAGTTGCCATTCCCAACGCAAGTCCGACGGCAAAATGCTTAAGCCAGCCGCGAGTAAATGCCGCCCCGAGCGCTCGAAAGGGAAGTTTCTCAAGGAGTTTGCCGCACATCCATCCGACGAATAGTGCCGGTATCAGCGAAAGAATGGCGTTGCTAACCATAAATACCGGCGAGCCCGGAACGGCGTCGATGGCCAGCATCCTGATCATTATCTGGCCAAGCGAGCCCAACACGATCGCGAAAAAGATGAACGCAAACAGAAATATCCCGACACGCCAACCGCTCCGCAGACGCCCCGTTTCATCGAAAAGTATTGAATTCTTATTTTCCAAGCGATTTTGATGATAGCTAATTAGCGGCCTGCGGACAATTGCGAGCCTGCTCGACAATGGTGTTGTGCTAAAATTGCCGAAAGAAATGGACGAGACCAAGCCGCAGAGACCGAGGAGAAAAGTGCCGTGGATACTCGGCATCGTCGTTTTTGTCCTGCTGCTGCTGCTCGTCCTGCTCCAGTCGTCAAATCTCTGGAAAAACCTGTCGGCCGATACCGCGAGCGACACGCTACTGCTATACGCACTGTCGTCGCTTAATTTTGTCGCGTTCGTAATATTCGGGTTTATCTTTTTGCGGAGCATATTTAAGCTGCTTCGTGAACGCCGGACGCTCCAGCTCGGCGCCCGCATCAAGACTCGTCTGCTGCTCTATTTCTTTGTCGTCAGCCTGCTGCCGATCATCGCAATGGCGGGGTTTTCATACCTTTTCATGAATCGGGCATTGGACCGCTGGTTTACTCAGATACCGGAAAATGTGGTTCGCGAAGCCCGTGAGGTGCAGAGTCAATCGGTCATGGACCGTTCGGCCCGGCTAACGGAATCGGTACGCATGCTCGCAGCTTTGATCGGCGATGCAATGCCGAACCGTGACGAACTGGCCAAGATCGCAACCGAAGGCAGGCTTGTGCATATCGAGATCGCAACATTGGAAATGCGTTCGATCACGACTTTTGAACGAGAGGTAGCACCTGAGCAGCGGGTCGAACTCGATAGCGTGCTGACACTTCTGAGGAACAGGGACTTCGCGGCGGCAATTCTACGAGACGGCCGAGGCTTTGACGCCGCGGTTGCCGATCTCAGCGGCGGCCGCCGGTTGGTGATCGTTACAGACCCGTTCGGCGAAAATACGGTGAGCCAGATCGTTGAAAGCTCACTTACGGAATTTGACCGGCTTAAGGACAAGCAGGTTACCGTTCGCCAGGTCGGTTTGCTTACGCTCGGCGTGCTGACGTTTCTGCTTATCTTTGCGTCCTCGTGGACCGCCTTTTACATCGCTCGCGGCCTGACCGTCCCGATCAAGGCTTTGGCCGAAGGTGCGGACGAGATCGCCCGTGGGCATCTCGGTCACCGCGTCGAGGTTTTTGCCGAGGACGAACTGGCTCTGCTTGTTTCGGCATTTAACCAGATGTCGGCAAAGCTTGCCGAAAACTCGAACGAGTTGAACGAGCGGCAAAAGTATATCGAAACGGTCGTCGCCACTCTGCCGAACGGCGTAATTTCGTTTGACAGCGACAACCGCGTCGGTACGATCAATCAGGCAGCGCTGAATATCTTAAAGCTGGAGAACGAAGATTTTGCGGGCGTCGGGCTCGATATGATCGTCCGTGACGAGAATCTGCCGGTCATCGGACGTCTGCTTTCGCGGGCAAAGCGTGTCGGTCACGCATCGGAACAAACAGTGCTGATGCGGGTACATACCAATGGCGAAGCTGAGGCAACATCCGATCTGCCGGTCGTCCTCACTGCCGCCGCCCTCCCCGACAATAATGGCGTCGTGCTTGTGATCGAGGACCTCTCTGAACTGATCGCCGCCCAGCGTGCGTCCGCGTGGCAAGAGGTGGCGCGTCGGATGGCACACGAGATCAAAAATCCACTTACACCGATCCAGCTGTCGGCAGAGCGCATTGCAAAACGGTGTACAGATACCGCTAACTCAGACCGGCCCGCGGCACTGGGCAGCGACGATCAGTCACGAAAGATCGTTAAAGAGGGAACCGATACCATTATTCGAGAAGTTCAGAGCCTGAAGTCGATGGTCGACGAGTTTTCGCGTTTTGCCCGCCTGCCCGACGCATGTCTGGAGATGGGAAGTGTGAACGATGCAGCCGAGCAGTCGCTGGCGGTATTCGAAGGCCGTTTTGCGGATATTGAGTTTGCGATCGAGCTGGGCGGTGACCTGCCCGAGGTGATGCTTGACCCCGAGCAGCTCAAACGCGTCTTCGTCAATCTTATCGAGAATGCCGCCGAGGCTTTTGACTCAGGGCAGACCGACAAACGGATCGCACTCAGTACGCGATACGATCCGGCCCGCGATCTGATAGTTGCCGAGGTCAGCGATAACGGTAAGGGCATTCCGCCGAGCGATCTGCAAAAGCTGTTTCAGCCCTATTTTTCGACCAAAGGGCGCGGCACCGGCCTCGGCCTGGCGATCGTCCGCCGCATCATCAGCGAACACCACGGCAAAATAAACGCGGTGGCCAATCAACCTCGTGGAGCTAAATTCATCATCGAACTCCCTGTCGGTTCCTGATCAGATCTTGACCGGAAGAGGTATGGACGGGGCGACATTGGCGAGCATGTGATCGGTAAAGAATCCGAACGTACCGCCTGTCGATGGGACAGAGACGTCGGTTCCCGGATTCCGGCCAGGCGAACTGCTGACGACCTCACCGCCCTCGGCAATATAGTTTGTGATCTGCGAATTTTCTGCGAACAATGACCTCAGTGATGCTGCCCCAACGAGTGGAGCCGGATTGATCGTGCTTGTCGGGGTCCGCAGTCTCGAAGAGCAGTATGCCGCCAGCCCTCCACCTAAAGAGTGGCCCGCAAGGTGAAGCCTGCCGCCTATCCGTGCCGATGTGGAAGTGGAAAGGGCAATTGCCTGAGAATATTGATGCGGCACGCCGCCAAGTACCTGTATAATATCCACCGCAACGTCGAGCAAAGAATCTGTGCCCGCAAATGCCAAAACCACTTTGCTGTCCGACGAGATCAAAGCCGCTTTGAAACCGCTGATCCGCGTTGCCCAGTGCTGCGTCACTTCCCATATACTGCCACTGGAAAATTTATACCTCTCGCCTCTTCGACCGTCGTACGCGATGAAGCAGCAGCTTTTTGTTTCTTCTAGTGTTAACGGCATTACCGATCTCCTCTGACTGGCATTATTTTCTAACAGTTTAGGCAAGTAAAAAGTTTTGTCAAAAGATGATATGACCTTGACACCGCCGTGGGTTGATCATCTCTATCTACATTGACGTTTAAGTGATCATTTTTTGCGGATGCTGATCCTAGCAGCCGGGCATTCGTGCGGAAGTGCGTACGAACCTTTGATGAATGCGAATTTCTCAAATTTCACGTAGTTTACTAAAATTAGAAAGGAATTTGGCCGAACATTATCAGCCTTCTCTAATAATGGTCTATTCAGTTCTAATTGTTGACGACGAGCCCGGTATCCGCGATGCACTTCGCGGGGTGCTTGAGGACGAGGGATTTACGGTCGAGACGGCCGATTCGGGCGAAGCTTGTCTCGGGCTGGCCCGCGGGCGGCATTTTGCTTGCATCCTGCTCGACATATGGCTCGGCGACGGCATCGACGGGCTCGACACGCTGGCCGCTCTTCGTGAAGAGGGCAATGACGCCGCCGTCGTGATGATCTCCGGTCACGGCAACATCGAAACGGCGGTGCGCTCTACCAAATTGGGTGCGTTCGACTTTGTCGAAAAGCCCCTGAGCCTCGAGCGGACGGTCCTGACGGTCAAAAACGCCGTCCGCCAACGTCAGCTCGAGATAACGAACGCACAATTGCAGGAGGAACTTGCCGAGCAGTATGTGATGGTCGGCGATTCGGTGGCGATGCGGGCTCTGCGGAAACAGATCGCGATCGTGGCGCCGTCCGACGGACGCGTGTTGATCTCGGGCGAGAGCGGCACGGGCAAGGAACTGGTCGCACGTGCGATCCATGCTCAGTCAAAGCGCCGCAACGCTCCGTTTGTCGAGATCAATTCGGCCGCGATCCCCGAAGAGTTAGTCGAATCTGAGCTTTTCGGCCACGCCAAGGGAGCATTTTCCGGTGCGACGCGTGCCAAAAAGGGCAAGTTCGAGATCGCCGACGGGGCGACGTTATTTTTAGATGAGATCGGCGATATGTCGCCGCGGGTCCAGGCAAAGATGCTGCGCGTTCTTGAGGAACAGCGTTTTGAGCCGGTCGGCAGCAACACCCCGATATCGGTCGACGTGCGTGTGGTCTCGGCGACCAATCAACCATTGGACGGCCTGATCGAGAACGGTAACTTTCGCTCGGACCTCTTTTATCGGCTAAATGTGATCCCGTTCCAGATACCGCCGCTCCGTGAGCGCCCCGAAGACATCCCGCTGCTCGTCGAACATTTCAATCGACGGTTTTCAGCCGATTACGGCAAACACCCAAAAACATTCACCGACGATGCGATCGCCGTCCTGCAGGCGAACGTCTGGATCGGCAACATCCGCGAGCTCAAAAATACGATCGAGCGCATCGTCATTATGTCCTCGTCAGACACGGTGACCGCCGATGACCTGCCGTCGATGGAATCCGGTAACGAGACACCCGCGATCAGCTTTCGCTTTCAGAATTTCAAAGACGCGACCGATGCCTATCAGCGTGAGTTCATCCAGCACAAACTCGCCCAGTTCGACGGCAACGTCGCCCGCGCCGCCGAAGACATGGGCGTCGACCGCAGCCACCTCTACCGCCGAATGCGCAACCTCGGGCTCAAGAGTTAGTCTGAAGCTGCGTTAAGTAACCGACCCGTAAGCTGACGCCTTCACAGTGGCAGTGAATGTTACCTGACAAGAATCGTTGGTTGATAATTGCTAATTGTTTTTTGTGGTTTGGCTACAAAAGTATATTTACTTGCAGAAGTTTCGTAGTCGAGAGCGAGTATTTGCCGTCGGCCGCTGTATTGCAGTCTGCGGCAGGTTGTTACAGTCTAAGTGTTGATCTTTGGGCTGTTATCGAATATGCAGGGCCTTTAGCCGTTATCGCTGGAATCCTTTTGTACTAGGAACATTATAAATTAGATTGGCAGATTGTGACCTCAGTCACAGTATTTGCCGACACTGGGAATAGTATCAAGTCAGTACAGCAAATACGCTGGATCGGCGCAAATAGTTTTGCTCACGATGGTGCAGGGATCGTGCACTACTTCCGATCAAGAGAAGCAGCGTCGCATATACATTTTCGGCCATCGTAGTTAGAGGTGGAGGAGAACGTTATGTTGACGCACTGCACTTGGTTGCGACGACTGTTGAGCCAAATCGTCTTTTTCGCAGCATTTTTCACGACAGTCACATCGATGAACGCCGCGGGCTCAAATGCCGCGGGTTTTTCATTTGCTGATCAGGCAAAAACTTTTCAAGGCAATGAAACACCCTCGGATCGGTCCTTGGTTCAAGCATATTCCGAAAGCGCCCAGTCAAACTGGCAACCCGGCTCTCTATCAAGTGAGATGGTTTCGCTTTTGTCGTTTGTTCCGTCAGCGGCGTTTGCGGCCCCAACAGTTACGACCGGCAGTCGCACAGCATTAAGGAGAACTAGTGCGACCCTGAACGGCACTGTTTCTGCGAACGGTGAGATCACGACCGTAATATTCGAATATGGCGTGACTACCGCATATGGCATCACCGTCACAGCAACGCAGAGCCCGATACCACTAACTGCTGTAAACGTAGCGGTTAGCTTTCCGCTTGTTGGAGTGTTGACACCAAATACGGATTACCATTTCAGGGTAGTTGCGGTAAATGGGTCCGGTACAACATATGGCCCCGATTCCACCTTCAGGACTCTGGTCGCGGGCAGTTCAACCTACTATGTCGATAAAACCAATTCATCCTGTAATGACGTCGGTTCAGGCACGGCTGCAACACCTTTCTGTAGTATTAACCGAGCACTCGGTACAACGGTTCCGTATGCAGACGCCGGGGATACCGTACGCGTTTTGGCCGGCACCTATGCCGAAACGGTAAAATGGGATAGCACCAATGGTGGGGCAGGTATTCCACTTACCATTTCGGCAGCTCCCGGCGTGATAGTAACCGGACTAGCGGCTGGGAATGGATTTCAAATAACTTCGCATAGCTACATAGTCGTCGACGGATTTACGGTTTCTAACACCGCCGGCTACGGCATTTACGCAATTGCCTCAAACCACCTGACGATCTCAAACAATCACGTAATTTCTGCCGGAACGGCAACATCGGGGAATACGCGAGCGGGAATCTATATCAATAATTCGACGGATTCCGTGATCGAAGGAAACATAACCGAACGCAACAGCTCACACGGCATAATGCTGACATCGGGAGCCAGCAACAATATGGTTAGTCATAACATTTCGTTTGGCAACGCTTCAGAGTTTCAGCGGGATGCTTGCGGGATAGATCTAGTCAACAATAGCATTAGCAATACGATCATCCACAACATCACCTATTCAAACGAGGATACTGGCCTCAACTTCTACTCGGGGTCGAGTAATAATCAGGTAGTTGGAAATGTAACGTATGGCAACGGCGACCACGGCATCGATAACAATGCGGCGCCGAACAATACCATCGTGGGCAACACCGTCCATGGAAACGTGACCGTCGGGATCAATATCGAAGGAGCCACCGCACCTGGTTCGGGAGGAGCAACGGTCAGAAATAATATCCTGATGAACAATGGCTTGCTCCGCCAGGATGACGGTTCGACTTCCACAGGATACGCCGGCAATATTGAAGTTGACCCAAGATCGTTGGTGGGTACAGCCCTGGATCACAACCAATACTACCTGACTCCGGCCGAGGGCGGCACCATTCAGGTCATCTGGAACGGGACCAGTTACACAACTCTGGCAGCATTCCAATCCGCTGTTCCGGGCCAGGAGGCCAATGCAATAGTTGGCGATCCGCTCTTCACATCGCGGACGCCAATTGGGGTGCGTCCGCACACGGCTCCATATAACGTTGCCATTAACGCCGGTGATTACCATATCAACGCCGGGTCGCCGGCGATCGACAGCGCCGATTCCGACGCTCCGAACGAGCCGACGTTCGACCTCGATGGCAATGCCCGTGTGGACGATCCATTGGTCACTAATACCGGCTCAGGTACGCGCGCGTACGACGATCGCGGTGCTTACGAATACCAACCACCAGCGACATATCTTCTGAGCGTAGCAAAGACAGGTACCGGCTCGGGCACGGTCACAAGTGAGCCTACGGGCATCGACTGCGGCTCCACCTGTTCAGCTTCATACCCTGTTTCAACTCCCGTTACGCTCAGCGCGGCGGCCGGCACCGGTTCCACGTTCACAGGCTGGAGCGGTGAAGGCTGCAGCGGGACGGACACATGTCAGGTAACGATGAATACTGCCAAAAGTGTCTCGGCGAATTTTACGATCATTCAATTCACACTAAACTACTCGGCCGATCCGAATGGTTCGATTAGCGGAATTTCGTCGCAGATCGTCAATTACGGTGGAAGCGGAACGCCAGTGACGGCAGTGCCGAACGCGGGATATCATTTTATCGCATGGAGCGACGGCGTACTCACGGCTACACGCACCGACACGAACGTGACGGCGAATCTTGGCGTAACCGCGAATTTTATGATTACGCTACCGGTGCTTTCGGTGATCGATGGTGACGATGCGCTCTTAGTAAGCGAGCCAACTGGAACGATTGCGAACACGCAAAACGATTTCGCATTGTCGGCAATTGACGCGGATAGTGGCCAGACGCTCGCTTTTTCGATCATTACACCCGGATCGTGCGCGGGCGAAGCCACTCCGGGCTTTATCGGTGCGAGCATCGTGGGCGTGGCGACTTCCGGCGGACCACCGTCGACTGCGACCGGTACGCTCAGGATCGCCGCCGGGGCAAACGCCGCCGGAAGCTATTGTTTCACGCTTCGCGTAAGTGACGGTATCGGCGGAACCGCCGAGCGAACCGTTGCCTTGACCATTTCGGCTGCAAATTCGACACCCGTGCTCGCGGCGATCGACGACGACGACGCCGTGACGGTCGGTGAGCCCGCGGGCTCGTCGTCGAATACTCAGACAGATCTCGCTCTGTCGGCGTCCGACCTGGACAGCAGCCAGACGATCGGACTTTCGGTCGTTTCGTTGGTAATTTGTACCCAGCCGGGTGCCACTCCGGGCTTTATCGGGGCTTCGATCGTCGACGCGTCGTCGGTACCGGGTACACCTCCCGAGGCATCGACCGCTACCGGAACGCTGCGGATCACTGCCGGCCCGAACGCGGCATCCGATCAGTCGTCAAAACAATGGTGCTTTGGTGTTAAAGCTGTTGACGGAGCGGGCGGTCAGACGGTTCGCGAAGTCACGTTGACGGTCACACGGGCGAATTCGACGCCGTTGCTTTCAGCGATCGACACTGATGATCAGGTCGCGGTTAGCGAACCTTCCGGCGGAGCATCCAGTTCGACCAGTGATTTTGCCTTGTCAGCTTCCGACCTGGATATGAATCAACCGCTTACATTCAGCCTGCAGGCACCTTTATCATGTCTTGGCGGAACGGCAGGATTTGCCGGCGCGAGCGTTTTGACGGACACGCAGACATTTGGCAATATCCCCACGACGACGTCGACCGCCACCGGGCGGCTGCGCATCGTGGCCGGGCCGAATGATGCCGGAACATACTGCGTCGGGGTGCGCGTAACCGATCGCGACGGAGCAACGGCCGATCGCGACGTGAGGATCGACGTCTCGGCTGCAAATTCAAATCCCGATATTAACGACCCCGGTACGCTCAGTGTCACAGCCGGTTCGAGTTCGCAGTTTGACGTCTTTGCCGACGACGCGGACAACGGTCAGACGCTCAGTTTTTCGATCGCGGCCAGTCAGGACTGTGCGGGTACGGAATTTACCGGTCCGATATCGTTCGGTACGACGACACCTGTCACCACTACGCCTACCCGGTCCAAATCGGTCCTTACTGTCAGTCCGGCGATCAACACCGCACCGGGAAATTACTTCAAAAAAGTGCAGGTCTCTGACGCCTTGGTAACCGCAGCCCGATGTTTGAATATTTTAGTCGCGCCGCCGCCGCTCGGCACTTACCCGGATACAACGATTCCATTAAGTGCGAACGCCACGGTAGTTCCTGACATCCCCACGAATAGCGTCACCAGCGTAAATGTATCAACGTCGACAAGCTTTAACGGCCGGTTCGAGGCTGATCCCGTGACAGGAGTGGTGCGCGTGACAAACGCCCATCCGGCCGGAGACTACAGCGTTACCGTAACCGCATTCAACGGTGGCGGGGTGACGGCGACACGAACATTTACGTTGACGGTAACGAACGGCACGGCGTGCAACGGTAATGTTTCGTTTTCAGACTCTGCGGACGTTAGCGTTGGCACGTTCCCTTTTTCGGTTGCGGTCGGAGATTTTAATAATGATGGCAAGCAGGATATTGCGGTCGCCAATTCGAACTCAGCGACCTTGTCCGTCAGACTTGGAGATGGGCTAGGAACGTTTTTCCCCGTCACCGACGTCGCCGTTGGCAGCGGTCCATTTTTGGTGGCGGTCGGCGATTTCAACAATGACGGAAACCAAGACATTGCCTCGGCCAATATCAACGCGAACAATGTCTCGATTCGCCTCGGTGACGGCCTCGGCGGATTTGGTGGGTCGACGAGTGTCAGCGCGGGTAACTATCCGCTTGATATAGCGATCGGCGATTTTAACAATGACCGCAAACAGGATATTGCTGTAGTTAACGGCAGTTCAAACTCAGTCTCGATCCGGCTCGGCGACGGATTGGGGGGATTTAACGGCACGACTGAGGTCAGTGTGGGCAGATCTCCCCGATCCGCAGCGATCGGCGATTTCAACAGTGATGGAAATATAGATCTTGCTGTTTCCAGCTTTGACACAGGTATTGTTTCGATCCACATCGGCAATGGACAGGGCGGTTTCAGCTCCCCGACGAACGTTTCAGTGGGCGGCGGCCCATTTGAAGTGGCCATAGGCGATTTCAATAATGACGGCACGCAGGATATTGCTGCCGCCAACAACAACTCAAACACAGTCTCGATCCGGATGGGTGATGGAATAGGGGGCTTTACCGGCAGCACCAATGTCAGTGTTGGACTTGGTTCGTATTGGGTAGCGCTTGGAGATTTCAATAATGATGGCAAAGCAGATCTAGCCACTTCTAACCAGTACTCAAATAACCTTTCCATTCGAATGGGTGATGGAGGCGGAGGGTTCTCCGGGACGACCAATCTCAGCGTTGGAATACAGCCCGGCACGGTGGCAATAGGCGACTTTAACACGGACGGAAAGCAGGATCTCGTTTCTGTTAACTACAGATCAAACAATGCTTCGGTCCGCCTCGGCGGATGCACGCCCGTGGTCAATCTTGCGGTCAGTGCAAATACAGGCACTGAGGCCGACACGACGGCAATCACCGTCACGGCGACGGCGTCGGACCCGGTGGTCGGTGACCAGACGGTTAGCCTTGGTGTAACGGGAACCGATATCACCGCCGGCGATTATATGCTGACCAACGGAACGATTACGATCCCGAATGGCTCGACCACAGGCTCCGTGACCTTTACCGTCGTCAACGACCTTGTCTACGAGGGAACCGAAACGGCCACACTGATGATCAGTTCACCGTCCGCTGGCATCGCTCTCGGGGCGACGACCTCGCAAATCGTCACGATCACTGACAACGATCATTTGCTGACCTACTCCGCAGGCCCGAACGGTTCAGTTTCGGGAACGACGCCGCAGACCGTCAACGACGGTTCTGACGGTACGCAGGTGACGGCCGTACCTGAGTTCGGCTACCACTTCGTCAACTGGAGCGATCTGTCGACCGCGAACCCGCGGACCGACACCAATGTGACCACTAACATTTCAGTCACTGCACTGTTCGAGATCAATAAATACTCGATCTCCGGAAATGTTCATGGTCCGGGCAATGCCCCGATCGAGGGAGTGACGGTGACTATTGCGGGCGGTGTTGGCGGTTCTACTACTACAAATTCATTCGGAGACTACAGTTTGACCGGACTTGTGCATGGCGGAAGCTATGTGATCACCCCGAGTTATGCCGGATACACTTTCAATCCGGCAAATCGCAATCACGACGGTTTGTCTGCAGATGTCACCGGTGCCGACTTCGCCCTTTTCGGCGGTGGATATGAGGCCGAAATTACTGCTCCGTATGATACCTATGTTGCGATCACAGATTACGTCAAGACCGGATTGTTCGCAGTTGGTATTGAAACGCCTGATCTTTTGAGCAATGAGTTCCAGCGGGCGGACTCATCGCCGAGGGCAACCCGTGGTGACGGTCTGATCACTGCCGCCGACTATGTCCAGGCAGGTCGTTATGCGGTCGGGCTCGATAATTTACAGCCTGCGGGCGGAACGCTTTCGCCGGGCCTGTTCTCGATCACGGAAATGATCAAGGAACTGGAGCAAAATCAGCTTGCTCTGCTGCCGCGTATTATAAGCGCGGAAGACGCGTCCTCGAGCCAGGGGCAGACGGTGATAGTGTCGATCAAGATCGACGCTAACGGCGATGAGAACGGGTTTGGCTTTACCATCAGCTATGACGGTACCAAACTGAGCTCCCCGGTCGTGTCGACCGGCGCGGACATGCCGCTCTCGTCACCGTTCGCCAATACATTGATACCTGGCAAGGTAGGTGTAATAACGGCATTGCCGACGTTGGGCACGATGCCCGCTGGCACGAGGGAGATCGTCAGGATCCAGTTTCAGGTCGCACCAGACGCACCGTTCGGGCCGACGCCGATCAGCTTTACAGGAGCACCGCCGGTGGTCAATATGGTCAGCAGTGCCGAGGCGGGGGCGTTACCGACAACGTTTACGGCAGGCACGGTGACGATCCTCGCCCCGACGGCGGCCGAGGCGTCGGTGGGCGGTATCGTGCTTACGTCCGAGGGGCAGCCGATCAGGAATGCACGGCTGACGTTGACAGACCAGTCGGGAGCGGTCAGAACGGCGGTTTCGAATTCGTTCGGATTCTTCCGGTTTGACGAAGTGGCGGTTGGCGAGACGTATGTACTAAACGTGCGGACAAAGAGCTATGTCTTTGCTCCGCAGATCGTAAGTGTCACCGACGAGGTTACGAACCTGATGGTCATCGCGGTGCCTTAAAAACGCCGGTGAAGAGTTTTCGACCTGAATGCAGGTCGGTCAGGGCGTGACTGATCAATGACAATCGGTGAACCGCCCATGTGGTGAAGGCGCCTTTCGACCAGAGAGAGGTTGCTGAGAATTCGGGGCACGATTGTATAAATCTGCATAATTTAGGGGTTGACTTGATAAGGTATTTATGCATAATTGCCTCATACAAGTAGGGCAATTTAATAGTCTTTTTCATGACCTGGATCCATACCCGGTTTCTCAAATGTATCAGTACCGGGAAATTTTGGTCAGGATATTTTTGAGAGAGAGTTTGCTCGAGGATACTTCCCAATGTCCCTTAACCAGTATCGGTTCCGCACCTCGAAAACATCGATTGCCGTCGGTTCGGCGGCAACGCATTTATACATGGCGGCGACACTTGCAATAACATTTGAGCGGGTCGTTTCTCCTTTGCGTTACAGTGCGCGCTCGGATCGGACTGTATGTGTGAGCGGCGTCACAGCGGCTTGCGGTGTGGTTAATTGACTATGGCAATGATGGTTTGCTTTACTCAATAGTCCGCTAATAAATATCGATATGCGGGGCGGACAGCCGGCGAAGTCCTATATTTGGCCTGATCTTTGAATTGAATTGCAGTGGTAAAGCAGGCTAGGCGTGGGCTCGGTTTTTTTTGAGCCATTTGATGTGATCCAGCCGCGGTACCTTATTCGAGCTGCATTTCTTGATTTGAGCGAAACGCTGTCGATAATTCGCGCGCTAGCTTGAATTTTATACCGCCGGCTTCACGGAGAGGCTGGTTTAGTATGCTGTGATCGTACACACATTTTTGTCGGACGCTGAAGCGACCGGCAATCATAGGGTCGGTCAACTGAGAACAGAATGTCACGATAATGCGACCGTACAACCCGCATATCAATTCCTTCTGTTCCAACTTTTCTCAAACGATGTAAGTTTTTTGGACGACACGGAAACGTCCACGCAGCGTCTCCCCCGAGGTTCCGCGTGCCGTCAGTTCGTGTTTACTTGGCAGCAATTACTGCGGAGGAAATTCCCTATGCTTGATCGCATCTCGTCTTTTCGCTCATTCGTTGGCCGCAATTCCCAAATTACGATCCTGGCAATTGTTTTGATATCGATCACCGCTGTCGGTACGAGCGCCGTCGAACTCTCGTTTTGGGGTCCGGTAAACGAGTTCTTCGGCTACGGCACCCCGCCGGTCGACGAGCAGCAATTGGAGCCGTCTGACTCTAATAGCTCGGAGATGGAGCCGGTGTTTTTTGCGGCGCGATCGACTTCACAATCCGGTCCGTGGAACGACACCGCAACTTGGGGCGGTCTATCAGTGCCGGTAGCAGGTGACACCGTCACGATCAACTCGGGGCATTCTGTAACCGTGACCGTGGATGCGGAGTGTACATCTCTGACATTCACCACTACCGCCGCCAACGAGACGGTAACAATAGACTCAGGGGCGACGCTCACTGTTTCGGGAGCGATTACCATTCCGCAAGCGAACAACGGATTTTCAAATACCCTTGATGTCGGTGCCGGAGCTTTGAGTGCGGGAAGTCTTGCGTTTACAAGTGGTGGCGGAGCTTCCACACGTCATCGAATGACGATTTCGACCGGAACAGCTTCGGTCACCGGAGATGTTACTCAAGCTTCAAGTACTGGTAGTGCGTCGATTATATTCACCGGCGTCGGAACCCTGAATTTGGGAGGCGCATTTTTGGCGGCTGGAACCGGCACCATAACTCCCTTTGCGGGTAGCACGGTCAATTACACTGGCTCGGGAACACAGACGATTCAGACGTGGAACTATAGCAACTTATCGACAGGAACCTCTGGGACAAAAACACTCGCGGCAAATACTACTATTGCGGGAGATCTAACCGTCGGTGGAACCAGTACCTTGAACCTCTTAACTTTTACCGCAAATCGAACGGCGGTCGGCGGAACACTCACTGTTGCAGGCGGAGCGACGATGCAGTTGGGAAACAATGCTGGAGGTCAAGGGGCAAGTAACTTCCCAGCGAACTTTAATACGATTTCTTTGGCTCCTACCAGCACAGTAAACTACAGCCGGCCCGGCAGTCAGACGATCTACCCGACACCTACATACGGAAATCTAACACTTTCCGGTGGGGCCGGCGGAGACAAAACGGCTGGGGCCGCACTAAATATTGCCGGAAGTGTTACTATCGCCGCTAATACCCTTCTCTTGGGGAGCACGTTCACACACAATGTGGGTGGAAACTGGTCGAACAGTGGCACTTATTCTGCAAGCTCGAGTTCCGTCATATTTAACGGCACGACACAAACGATCAGCGGTTCTGCGACTTCATTTAACAATCTCACAATCTCTTCAACTTCCACGACGACGGGGTCCACTGCCCCGACTGTTAACGGAAATTTCACGATTCAGAATGGTGGAAAGTACATTCAGACAACAGGTGCAGTTGTCCCTGGAACTTCAAAGATATTTGGTGCCAACAGTACCTATGAATGGCGTACCGGAGGTGGAACAACATTTCCTAGCACCTCGGGAATTACATTTGGAAATCTGTTAATCAACACCGCGACCGGTAACAATAGTGCGGGGGGCAATGTTACGTCGATAGCCGGAAATCTTCAGATCATTAGCACCACGGGTGGCTCATATCGGTTGGCCGCAAGTACGTCTCCGACTGTGAGTATTGGTGGAAACCTGATTATTGATGCCGGGGAGCTTAATTTTACAAGTGGCACCGGTGCACCTACGGTTAGTGTAGTGGGCAACGTCTTATTGAATGGCGGCATTCTAAGGCCAACTGCAAGCGGTGGAACTGGTGTTCCGATTTTCAATGTTGCTGGTGACTGGACAAACGGCGGAGCATTCGCCGCTGGAATCGGTCGAGTGACATTCAACCGGGCCGGTGTCCAAACGATCGCAGGCACAACGGCGTTCTACAACGTCACCTTATCCGGCTCGGGGGCAAAGTCAATAACTACCGGCAGTTCGGTGAGCTCCAATTTCAATATCTCCGGATCTGCATCGGCAAATCTTGGAAACGGTGCAAATATCAGTGCAGGCACCTTAACGCTTGGCGGACTTGGTACCATAAATGATACATGGGGATCAACGAGCTCTCCTGCTAATTTCAAAAACGATTCATTTTTTGCTGCTTCCACCGGCATTGTAACCGTAGGTGCGAATTCGCGAACTGCACAAGCGCCTCTCAGCGTAGTGAGTCCCGGAATCGTCACCATCGCCCTGACGGTGAATCTGAACACGGCGGGCGGCAGCGGCACCGGTCTGGTGAGCTTTAGCGTCGGCAGTTCCACCGGATGCACAGTCGCAGGAAATGTTCTAACTGTTACCAATTCGACCGGTACCTGCTCGGTGACTGCAACCAAGGCGGCCGATGGAAATTATAACCAGAACTCGTCGTCGCCTCTCGCTGTCACTTTGGCTAAGGCAAATCAGTCCACGCCCTCAGTGACCGCGCCGTCGAGCGTGACATACGGAACGACGGGAACCCTGAACGCCGCGGGTGGCGACGGCACTGGAGCGTATACGTATAGTGTCGGCGTATCGACCGGATGTAATATCTCCGAAGGTACGACGGTCAACGTCACCAACGCAAGCGGCAACTGCAACGCAACGGTGACCAAGGCCGGCGACAGTAACTACAACGTTTCGGCCGCCTCATCAAGTTTCCCGATACCTCTAGTGCAGGCAAGCCAGACAATAATATTTGCTGCACTTGCAAATAAGATATTTGGCAATCCGCCATTCACCGTTTCGGCATCGGGGGGAGCCTCGGGCAACCCGGTGACTTTTGGCGTGGCCGGCGACTGTTCGATCGCGGTCGACCTGGTGACGATCACCGGTCCTGGATCTTGCACTGTGACAGCTTCACAGGCTGGAAACAACAATTATGCGGCAGCAATTCCAGTGCCGCAGAGCTTTACAATTAACGACGCAGCTCCGACATCGCTTGAATATTCGTCCAACCCTGTGACGTATACGAGATATGTCACGATCACGGACAATACGCCTTCGAATAGTGGCGGTACTCCAACGTCTTACAGCGTATTACCGGCATTGCCGGCAGGATTGTCGCTGAATCCGACGACGGGTGTGATCAGCGGCACGCCGACGACGATATCAGCGGCCGCAGCCTATACGGTCACGGCGACCAACTCGGGCGGATTCACTACGGCTAATGTCAACATCGCGGTCGGCCCGCGCAATCTGACCATCAGTAGCAGCGGAGATTTGCTTGCCGGAAGCTACGACACTATCACTATCGATTCGGCTGCGGTCGTAAACCTGACCGGCGACATCGTTGTCGATGGATGTCTTACAGTTTCAGGGGCTACGTTCAACATGGGCACTTACACGGTCTCAGGACCGGGATGCTTCACGGTTGGATCAGGATCGACGCTCGGCATCGGTTCACCGGATGGCATCACGACTGGTGCCGCCGGCAACGTCCAGGTGACCGGTGCGCGCACATACGGAGCAGGTGCGACCTATGTGTATAACGGATCGGTCAGTCAGGCTGTCGGCGACGGTTTGCCTTCGCCGGTTGAAAATCTGACGATTAATAACTCCGGCCCGGACGGCCCGGCCCCGGCGGAAGACAACAAGGTTACCGGAAACGGCGGACAGGAGGTGACGGGAACACTCCATGTTATTGACGGAAACTACGAAAGCCATAGTGACTACCACCACGTGGTGATCGACGCAGCGGGAACGCTGACGTTGACCAACAACATCACGGTCAGCGGTAACTGGACGAACAACGGTGGGACTCTGGCTGGGAATTTCGGCGTCACACTGGACGGTGCGACCGGTCAGACGATCACCGGAAACACGTCATTTTATAATCTGACTAAGTCGGTGGCAGCGGCGCAGACGCTATACTTAGCAGCCGGCAGCACGACGACGGTCACAAACGCGTTGACCCTAAACGGTGCGACGGGCCAACTGCTATCACTGCGTTCAAACGCGTCGCCAACTCAATGGAATCTCGCCGCCACGGGCTCACGCTCGGTCAGCTTTGTGGACGTTCAATACAGTAACGCTACAAGCAGCGGCACCGCGATCAGCGCTCCAAACTCGCTCAATTCGGGTAATAACGACAACTGGAATTTCCCGGTGATGACCTATACGATCTCGGGAAACATACAGCAATTTAACTTTCCTTCGCCGAATACCGATCTAGCTGGGGTTTCGGTGACTATTTCCGGTAACCCAACTCCGGTATTGACGGATATTGATGGAAACTTCATCTTTACAGGTGTGGCCCCGGGCAGCTACCTGATTACCCCAGCTCTGGCTTCTTATACGTTTGATCCAACTTACAGAAACGTTGACGTGACAACAGCCAATGTTACGGGCGTGAACTTTACCGGCTATACAGGAGCTTCGCCAAGGGGCATAGCTGTCGGCAGCCAGACTATCGTTGCCGGAAATAACGCCGTTGTGCCGATCACAATGCAAAGCCAGGGCAACGAAAACACCATTGCGTTTAGCCTGACGTGGAACACGTCGTATCTGACGGGAGCGACTGTTGCAGCGGGCTCCAACTGTGGTGATTGCTCGATTACGCCGAATATTACGGCTGGACAACTGGGCGTCCTGGTCTCAAAACCGACTGCGACGACATTTGGTAGCGGAACCCAGGAACTCATCAAGATCACTTTTACAACGTTTCTCGGATCACCGCCGTCGGGCTCAGCCGTTACATTCGGCGACACCCCGTCCACCAGGCAAGTCCTCGACACCAATGCAGACCCGCTCTTCGCCTCGTATACGAGCGGAGCGGTGACGTTTGCTATCGACCAGACGGCCATGGTGACGAACTCGCCGGCGACATATACCGGATCACCGCAGTCCGCAGACGTATCCTGTTCAGGCGGCGGGCTGGCATCCAACATCACGACAGGCGGATCTGCCGCCCAGACCGGGGCCGGTACCTATCCAGTATTCGCAGACTGCCCGGCAATGCCCGGATATAACCCCGGAACTAGTTTGGCAGCAGGGAACTTCGTGATCGACAAAGCAAATGCAGTGGTCGTCGTTACGCCTTACAACGTGGTGTACGATGCCTTGCCGCATACCGCTATGGTCGCGTCGATAACAGGGGTACTTGGCGAGACAGGACCGACCGTGGGCTCGGTCGACCTGAGCAACACGATCCACACGTTGCCTGGTGTATACAACTCCGACTTTTGGACGTTCACCGGAACGGCTAACTACAACGATATTAGTGCGACGACGATCACTAATATCATTACGACCGGAACGATCCCGGGCAGCGTCACTTACTCGATCGTTTCGAAACCGGTGCCGGGAGTTCTGCTCAGCGGTGTGGGTTCGGTGTTTACGTCTGCGACGACCGACATGCTCGGTGCCTATTCGCTGACGAATTTTGGTGCCGGAGCATATACCATTACGCCGTCACGAACGACTCAGCCATGTCTTACCAGTAACGGCGTTCAGTCATTTGACGCGTCTCTGGTAGCTCAACATGTAGTCGGCCTGCTGCCTTTGACCGGCGATGCATTGAAAGCGGCAAAGGTCAGCGGCCTTCCGATGCTATCGTCATTTGAAGCGGCCTTGATCGCCAGAAAGGTCGTCGGCATTTGCGATGCCCCGAGTATGGCGGGTCAGTGGTTCTTTACTCCGGCAAGCGTCACTCACGGCAGCGTTTCCGGTACGCTTCCAGACGACAACTACACCGCATATATGATGGGTGACGTTGACGGCAACTGGAGTACGGCGGCAAGCCCGAGCCTTATGGAACCGATCGAAATGACCAGTGAACGGGCGAAGGATGCGGTTTGGACCTCAGTTCCAAATGTTGAGGCGGCTCAGGGTTCGGTCGTGACGGTTCCATTCAATATCGATAATCTGCGTGGCCGAAGCATCGGCTCGTATCAGTTCGATATTGAGTACGATCCGACGGTTCTCGAACCGATCGCCAACTCAGCAAATGCCGAAGGCACGAACAGCGCCGGTCTCAGTGTTGTTTCAAACTCACCGTTGCCGGGACTTCTCAAGGTTGCCGTCTATGGTGCGGTGCCGGTCAACGGCGACGGCGTCTATATGAACCTCAGGTTCAGGACGATCGGCGGTGCGGGTTCGGCGTCGAGGTTGACGATCAGCCATGTCGCGATAAATGAGGGTAACACCGACTTTACTACGACATACGGCCTCGTCACTGTGACCGCATCGGCGAACAACGCCTCGATCCAGGGAAGGCTTTTGACTTCGATTGGGCTGGGAATCAACAACGCCCGCGTTATCCTGACCAGCAGTTCGGGTGACCGGCGTTCGGCGATCTCCAGCTCGCTGGGAAGTTTCGCGTTCAGCGGATTGACCGTCGGCGAGACCTATACTGTTTCGGTTCAGGCAAAACGCTTCACGTTTGTACCACAAACGGTAAGTGTCGGCACCGATGCGGTCAACCTTGACCTCATTGCTCAGTAGCCTGCGGCAAACAAAATGCGATATTTTGTCATTAAGATTTAGCCCGAACCAACATTGGACTTTCTAAAAAGATCGCAGTGGATGGAAAAGTTGAGATTATTTTTCTTGAATGTGAACCAATTTACGGACTTTTGTCGCGGTATTAGTTAGGAGGACTGTGTAGCGATCACGGTCAGCGACGATGCAGCTGGCATAAAGTATAGACAATAAAGCGGTTATCGCTATTGGTGGCGGGCCGATGATGGTTAAGAGTATAAATTTTCGCATCGCGGCATTTAGATCTACAGGCGGGGAGTCGAGCGGTCACTCAAAAAAAGATCAGATCTGATAAATATTATTAATAGTTGTATTAGTTTTACTTGATAGGATAATGGTGTTATACCTTTAGTCGAACTAAACCAAATTATTGAAAAAAGTTTTTACGAGGATATCGTTGACGCCGAATAGGATCGGCTCCGATCCGACACAAGTTTTTACACGTAGTTCATTTAAGAATTGAATGAGGTTATTGCACCTGCGTAGAGGCCGGATGGTGATTCGAGTTACCAACGTGCCGCAGGAGCAAGGTCAGGAAACGGAATGTCCCCGGTCAATGCGGCCGTACGAATCGCACACCAGGACATTCCATTTCCCGACAAAACCTCGACGACCTTAGAAACTCTTGGGGGCCGGTTGCCCCTTACCAGAGCACGTTCACACGTTTGCAGCTGGTTCCCCAAGGTTTCTAGGACTTTTTGGCTTCGCTATCCGTGAGGTGCTGTAAAGCCACAGCGATCTTTCCCCCGGCCTGCGATCCGTTTACTTGATCCTAAAGGAGAAGAGGAATGCTTAAGAAACTTATTAGTTCACCCACGCCAGCCGAGAGCTGGCGCCGCCCGGAGAGTACGATCTTCCGGTATCTTGGACGATTTACTTTTGTCATATTGGCGATAAGCATGGCATTTGCCACATCGGCATTAGCACAACCTTCCGTGAGCCAATACGCTCAGGGTTTTGAAACTAATGGTGATTGGTCGGGTACGACGGTCGCGAGAGTTGCTTCGGGCAGCAACGGGATCACATCAAAATCCGGTGGGTTCCATGCCGAGGCCATTGCCGGCGATTTCACTCGTTGGGGAGGCTATCGCTCAGTTTTCCCGCTTAATGGATACACGACGTCAGTTGGTATCTATCTGAATGTTGGCGGTGCATTTGCCAATGATACACGATTTGATTATTCGTCGGCCATCAACGATACGAGCGGGGTGCATCGTCGCGATTTCATCTTCAACGGCGGTTTTTATAACGATGCCGGCCCCGTTGGTGCCGGAAACCGTTTTGTCGTGAGTGCGAGCAATAATTCGCCCGGCGACCCTCGCGGAGGTGTCAGCCCGACAGTAATCTCGTCCAGCGGCTGGTACACATTCAAGCACCGCTTTTACGATGGTGGAGCCGGAGTCCTGGCGGTTGAGCTTTCGATCATTGATTCGGCAAACGTTACCGTCGCATCATGGACCCTGAGTACCCCATCCGATGTGATCGGTTCGACCGTTGGTGGAAACCGGTACGGTTGGTTTGTAACCAATGGATTTCCTTTTCTTGCGATGGATGACTCAGACCGCTCGATCTTCACACTCGCGAGCATAAGTGTTTCCCCGGCTGGCTCACCCACAGCAGCGGATAATGACTACACCCGCATCAACGATGCTGTTCAAACCATTGCCGACGGCGGTACGATAACGCTTAACGGAACATTTAATTGGACGGAAGCCAACGCGGCGGCGAGCTGGGCTCTCGGCAGCGATGGCATTTCACAAGGTGGAGCAGGCGACGACTACACAATTCTTGTGCCCGCAAACCGGAATGGGATTACATTTACTGCAGCCTCACCAGGTGCGGCTACGATTCAAGGACCCGGCGATTTGCCCGCACTGAATCTTGAGGGAGTCATGATATTTGATGGCGGCGACAACCAAAATTGGACGTTGTCAAACATCAACTATTTCGATTTTGACCTTGCGATCGGATTTTTTAATGGAGCTGGTGGAACGGATGCGTTCAACGGAACTCAGATATTAAACAATCACATCCGTATAGCACGCGATCTAAACGCCGTCGCCGCTCCGGGCGAAACTTTTCAGAATATAGGTATCCACTATTCGTTTGGTTCTAACCAAATGATTTCAGGCAATACGATCGATTTCAGCGGCGACGACGTGAGCAACGGAGTAAATTACTCATCTCAGATCGGAATGCAGTCAAATACGAGTGGTGGTGCAGTTTACAATGGTCTGCAGATCACTAACAACATCCTTCGGGTGAATTTCGCTCAAGATGCGGTAAATCCACAGGTGATCCTGGGAATATGGGAAAACGCCCATGGCCATTCAAGTAATATTTCTGTCAACGGGAATAGCTTTAGTAACCTGGCGGGCGGCAACAACCCGTCAACTAATTTGCAAAGGGCTTTTCGAGTGACTTCGCACTCGTCACCAACGACAGCGGTAACTTATGCCTATAACTCTGTTAGCGGCGCAAATATTGGTTTTCAATGGTATAGCTCCATAAGTGTGCCAGTCGGCGGACAGCCGATTCAATTGATTAGCAATACGATTCGAAATGGAGCCACCGGTGTTCTCGTCCAAGGTCCGGGACTCGCAAATCTCAGCTTCAATCGAATCGTCGGAAATTCGCTCTTTGGCGTTGATAGTTCCGCAGGCACAACGACCGCCAATGACAATTGGTGGGGATGCAACTATGGTCCGGGAGCTACGGGAACGGGTTGTAGCGGAACGGCGAATGGCACAACCGGAACTGTCACTGCGACTACGTGGCTAACGTTGACGACGTCCGCAAGTCCGAACTCGGTTGCAATTGGAAACAATTCGACTGTTACCTCGTTGCTTACGATCAACTCTGCTAGCACAAACACTGTCGGATCAGGCTATGTACCAAACGGCACTCCGGCGACGTTTGTCGGTACCTTCGGAACCGTAACTCCGCCGAGCGGAACAACGACCTCCGGAAGCACCGGTACATTGTTCACAAGCACGGCGTATGGAGCGGGCGGTGTGGCAACAACGGTGGACGGGCAGACTGTAAGTGCTGCTATTAACGTAACACCGCTATGTGCAGACGTTTCCACGCCGGTCGTGTCGTCACAGACGACGTATCCTGCGTTGACAGGCGTGGCTGTTTCGATCCCTGTCAACACGACAGACCTGACGACACGCGGTGTGATCGCGGCTGATTTTACGTTCAACTATAACGATACCGTGTTGAGCGGCAATCCGGCTGACATTTCGGTGACACCGGGCACGCTTAGCCCGAGTGCGGTGATCCTGATCAACACACCGGCGAGTGGTTCGGTCGTCGTCTCGGTTTACGATACGGCTGGCTTTAGTGGTGCCGGTCCGCTTGTTTATCTGAACATGCGGGTGATCGGTGCCAATCTGACCTCGACACCGCTGACACTGACCAACTTCCGTTATAACAACACGTTGGTTTGCTCGAACGTCACCAGCGGAACACTTAACGTAGTTTCGGGTACGACATCCGGTAAGGTGACGTTTGAAAATTCGATCACGCCAAATATTCCGGTGCCGAATGTAACGCTTACTGCTGCCGGTTCGCCGGTGATATCGGATGTGACGGATTCGAACGGTGACTATTCACTGACAGGATTCGGAGCAGGTCCGTACACTGTTACGCCGACCCGGCCGAATCAGAACTATGCAACGCCGAACGGCATCTTTTCGTTTGATGCCGGATTGGTAGCTCAGCATGTGGTTGGCCTTATTACGCTTACAGGTCCCAGACTTGAGGCGGCAAAGGTCAGCGGCCTTCCGACGGTATCGTCATTTGAAGCCGCTCTTATTGCTCAGTGGACAGTCAATATCAATCTGCCGATCAACCAGACCGGACGCTGGAAATTCACGCCTCCGACAACGTCGCCCAATGTCAACGTGAACGGAACGCAGGATTACCTCGCTCTTCTGATGGGTGATGTTGACGGCGACTGGGTAACCGGCAACAATCGGCCGATTCCGACCAATAAGACTGGTTCCAAGGATGCCGTCCGGGCATCGGTTCCGACTATGGAAGCGATATCCGGCTCTGAGGTGATAATACCGTTCAAGATCGACAATCTGCAGGGCAAGCAAGTGGGTTCGTATCAATTCGACGTCCAGTTTGATCCAACCGTGCTTGAGCCCCAGGAGATCGTAGCCGATCTGGCCGGAACGATCAGCGAGAGTCTGAGTATGGCCGCCAACTCACCTCAGCCGGGACTGGTAAAGGTCACGGTATATGGTGCAATACCGGTCGGTGGCGACGGCGTGTACGTCAATCTGAGATTCGTGACGGTGGGTGCGGTCGGTACGACGACACCGCTCAGCGTTTCGGCATTCAGATTTAACAATGGCGAAAACGAGGTCATCACAGCAGACGGACAACTAACGGTCGCCGCGTCAAACAATACGACGATCCGCGGACGGCTCGTGACCGCACTGGGCCAGCCGGTGTCAAACGGCCGTGTAACACTGACGAGCAGTACGGGCGAGACCCGTTCGGCAATGTCGGGTTCGTTCGGATCATTTGAGTTCGGTGACCTCGTCATCGGCGAAACCTACACCGTTACCGTTCAGGCAAAACGATTCTCATTCACACCGAGAACCGTCAGCGTAAACGGAAATGTAACGGAAATTGACATGATAGCTGATCAATAAGATCCGCTATCCCTTAGGCAGGCGGGGAACCATCCCCGCCTGCCATTTTCGCTTTTCTCAGTTTGAAAGCGCTCCGATCCGTCGGAGCTTTTCATGATTGTATACCAGCTACGACTGGTGGAAAGACCGCGAATTAGTAGGGTGTATTATCAGCCCGGACCCGACCCAAAAAACACTATCCAAAACTGGACTTGTTCATTTATCATATAAAGGAGAATTGGAATGTTCACAACCCCGCCCAACCCGGCACAACAAAGCTCAACAAAAATGGTTTCAGCAGGATCAAAACTCATATCCATCAGAAAACTTGCGATCGGCATTGCGTTCGTCATGGTTGCATTCGCCGTTTTCACGCTAAACGTAGCCGCTCAGGCGATCGATTTCGAATCGCCCGGCTACACGCTGGGTAATATCAATGGGCAAAACGGTTGGATGAAGACCGGTCCATACGATGTCGCAGTCTCGCCGAGCGGCGGAACAGCCGGATTTGGTCTTCAGAGCTTTCGAATATCTAACGCTTCGACGTCGGGTTCCTTCGGTGATTGGGCCATTTCTCCATCTAACGCCAACGAAGCCGGTGAAGCGGGTGCTGCGAATGGAGGACTTTCAGGGGGGACTCGAAAAAACTACTTTGAGGCAAGTTTCAGCATCGCGTCGGCGGTTCCCGGTGCTCAGCAGCCGGGACTCCAGGCTCAATTTGCACCTGATCGAGGCGACGGTTCCCGCATGAGTTCGATCCGATTCGAAGATCAGCCGGACGGGATCCATGTAATGTTTTTTGACTATCAGGATCTCGCACCGTTTGGAACATCGCTCGGCGACGCGGTAGGTTGTGGGACCGAGGACAATTTCTTTCAGTCGGATATTGCTACGCTTGATCGGACGGTTCCGCACACGATCAAGATCGAAATGTATTTCGTTGACGGCCCGCGAAACGATGTCGTCAAGGTCTATATCGACGGAGTTTTGAAAAAGGTCGGCACCAGCTGGGAAGACTATTTTCGTTATTGTGAGGGAAATCCGACGCGTACCGTGGATTCACTGATATTTCTTGCTCGAAGTGGAGCAGGAACAGCCCCGGCAACGCTTGGCTTTGGATTTCTGATCGACGGACTCTCGATGTCGTCAGGTGCGCAATCGGTGGCAAAGGTAACGTCACTGGACCTCGGCCTTTCAAATTGGTTCATGTTCAATGATGAGACAAATACGGTCGACAATTCGATGGTCTCATTTGTATCCGGGCCGTCTTCTCCGGTTTACGGTTCGGGCAGTGCCCAGGTTAGCGTAACGGGCACCCAACGACGGAATCTTTCGACGAGCCTGTTCGGCGGAACCAATCTTTCTGCGATCAACACGATGAAGTTCCGCACATACAACCCGTCAGCGGGAAATGGCGGGTCGGCAAGCCGTTCGGGTTATCTGAATTTCAATGTGGACTTTAACGCAAGTAATACCTACCAGAACCGGCTTGTTTTTGTTCCAAGCCAAAATGGGGCCGTTGCGCAAAACGCTTGGAAAGAATGGGATGCGATCAACGGTGGCAGTGCTCTGTGGAGTTTCTCGGGCACGACATGGCCGGCCGGCATCGGCGGCGGTGGTGAGCCCGGAACTACTTTGAAGACCTGGACGCAGATCCTTAGTCAATATCCGAGTGCAAAGATGCTCGCGTTATATCCATTCACGGGAATACGTGTGGGCGAACCGTATCCCGACGGCTACACCGAAAATATCGATTCGTTTACATTCGGCACGTCGGCCGGAACGACAGTTTATGATTTCGAACCGCTTTTGTTGCAGGTAGATGACGATTCGATCCAGTGTCCGGGTGCCGGTTACTCAACCATTCAGTCTGCTATAAACGCGGCAGGACCCGGAGCAACCGTTCAGGTATGCGCCGGGACTTATACCGAAGACATTAATGTGAATAAGGCTGGTCTCACCTTGATCGGCGCTGGCGTCGATGTTTCGACCATTATTGGACCGCATCTCACCGGTGACGGAAACACTGTTCTCATCACCGCAAGTGGTGTCACCGTTGACGGGTTTACTATTACCAGGACCGGCAACACTGTCGGGGACTGGGTATCAAATCCTCAAAGCCAGGGTGTTAATGTTGCTGCCAGTTCCGGATTTACATTGCAGAACAGTAAGCTCACCGGAAATCGAAACGCGATCTATGTCGGTCAGTCTTCGAACAACGTGACGATCCGGCGGAATATTATCGATTTTAACCGAACCGGAATTCATCTGGTGGACAACAACGGTGCGACGATCGAGGAGAATTTCATCACCAATAACTGGACGATGGGAATTCTATATCGCACTGAGGGCGGAGCGGCTCCGACACAGATGACCGTCCGTGGTAATCATATTTCGGGCAACTGGTTCAGCGATATTGAATTTCGTGAACCGGCCGGCGTTGCCGCACTCAATATGTCGGGTAACTATCTAGGAACGACTAATCCGACCCGAGTCGTGACGGAACTAATGGAACCGGGCTATACAGTTCAGATCCCGGTTGCCTATGGCGGTACCGCGATCGCACCCGCATCTCATCCGACAGTCTCAGGTTCGGAATCGGCGTTTGTTGACTACTCACCGTTCCTGAACAGCGGCATTGATACCCAGCCTGGAACACTCGGATTTCAGGGTGACCTGACCAACCTGACGGTAAACGCTGACAGCGCGCAGGCAAATGGTGCCGGCGGCAACATCCAGGAAGGCATCAATATGGTCAATTCCGGTGGAAATGTCACTGCTTTGGCCGGAACATATTCAGGTAATGTGGACATCAACCGCGCAGTCACTCTGCTCGGAACACCGACCTTCACCGGTTCGCTTACTACAAGCGCGGCCGGGGCGGCAATAAGTCCCGGATTCAGCCCGGGAATTATAAACAGCGGCGATGTTTCGCTTTCGACCGGATCTAATTTGAACATGCAGCTGAACGGAACGGCTGTCGGAACGCAATACGATCAATTGAACGTAACGGGGACCGTCAGTCTCGGCGGAGCGACCCTGAACGTATTGCCCGGCTATAGTCCAACGGTTGCTGATTCGTTCACTATCATCAACAACGATGGCGTTGACCCTGTGGTTGGCACATTCAATGGCCTGGCCCAAGGCTCGACTCTGATCGCCGGTGGAAATACATATCAGATCAGCTATATCGGTGGGTCCGGCAATGATGTCACGTTGACCGTTACGGTTGTTACCTGCAATGATGTTTCGACGCCTGTGATGACCTCGCAAACGGGCGTTCCGGTCACTATTCCGATAAACACGACCGACCTGACCACGCGTGGTGTGATCTCGGCTGATTTTGTATTTACATACAATACGTCGGTGCTCGATTCGACCCCCGCGAATATCACAGTAACGCCCGGAGCATTCCTGAACGGCACGGCCGTGATCACGATCAATAAGAATGTCGCCGGAACTATACGAGTTTCGGTTTACGACGCTTACGGTATCAACGGTGCTGGAGCTTTGGTCAACATTAATATGAACGTGATCGGTCCGATCGGCTCAGTGTCGCCATTGACACTCAGTGGTTTTCTGTACAATGGCGGACTACTCTGCTCAAGCTCTACTAGTGGGACACTGACGGTCATTTCAGGTACGGTAGCCGGCAAGGTGACATACGAGAACACACTTGTTCTTAACTACCCGGTGCCGAATACTAATCTGAATGCTCCCGGAACGCCGACCGTGTCGGATGTGTCAGACGCTAACGGTGATTATTCGTTATCGGGATTTGGTTTTGGCTCATATACTGTGACCCCGTCGCGGGCCGCGATGAGTTACCTCACGCCGAATGGGATCTTTAGTAACGATGCAGGGCTGATAGCTCAACATGTTGTCCAACTGATCACACTCACACCAACGCAGGTCAATTCAGCACTGGTTGGCCCACTGCCGACGCTGACGTCGTTTGACGCCGCCCTGATCGCACAGTGGATAGTCGGGATCCCAAACCCGCTCAATTCTACCGGCACGTGGCGGTTTAATCCGGCAAATCGAAACTACGCAAATCTAAACGCGAGTTATACGTCGCAAGGCTATGCGGCGAGATTGATGGGTGACGTCAACGGCGACTGGGTTACGGGGAATAATCGGCCGATCGCCACCAGGCAGGAAGGTTCCAAGGACTCCGTCAGGGCGTCGCTGCCGGAGATACAGGCATCATCCGGAACTGAGGTGATCGTACCGTTCAGGATCGATAACCTTCAAGGCAAGCTGGTCGGATCGTATCAGTTCGACGTAGAGTACGATCCCAATGTACTCGAACCCAGCGAGGTGGCGGCCGATCTGACGGACACGAACAGCAACGGCCTTGCTGTGGTCTCCAACGCTCCGATTCCCGGACTTCTGAAGGTAGCGGTTTACGGTGCGGTGCCGGTCGGGGGCGATGGAACATTCGTCCACCTGAAGTTCCGGACGATTGGAGCCACTGGCAGCACTTCGCCGCTTGCGGTCCGTGCCTTCAGGGTCAATGACGGAAACGATGAGGTTATTACCCGGGATGGTCAGGTTACGGTCAGGGCCGCCGCTAATAATTCTGTTATTCGCGGCCGTCTCGTGACAGCGATGGGCTTGACGGTAGCGAACGGCCGGGTAACTCTGACCAGTAGTGCTGGAGCGGTCAGAACGACGATCTCAAGTTCATTAGGTCAATTCGAATTTAGCGAACTCGTTGTTGGTGAAACTTACACTATCACCGTACAAGCCAAACGGTTCGCGTTCACACCAAGATCTGTAGTTGTCGATGGCGAGGCTGTCGAAATTCAGATGATAGCTGACCAATAGTCAGCGGCGATTCCGGAGCGAGCGGGTACTAGTGTCCGCTCGCCTCAGAACTTAATAAAGAGGTACCGATCTTATGTTCATAAAGTTGATAAATGAGTTCGTCGCGGGCATATCTAGCGATTTCAGAAATCGGGGTGGAAATGTTCAAATAGGTCTTTTCACGATTCTACTAACTGTTCTGCTTTCATCGGATGTTGCCGCAGGTGGACTCAACAATCCTCTGGCAAAAGTGGACCTGAAAGCACTAACGCCGCCGGTCGAATACACAGCACCGATCGAGAATAGACCTGTTGGGTTGCCTTTCACTGTGCCGATAACGGTTGATGATATTACCGGAGACGGAATATTCGCGTTTCAGTTCGTAATCACATACGACCCGGCGGTGATCGATCCTACCGGACCTAATTTTGGTTGCTCGACATTCGGGACAATTGCAGGGGCGGTCGGTATCGGAGCAACCTGCAATATTACGGTCAACGGCTCCTTAAATGAGCTACGTGTTTCGTCGTTTGGCGCGTTTCCTATGAATGGATCCGGGACCTTACTGAACATTAGCTTTGTCACCGATCCGCTTGCGGTGGCCGGAGATGTTTCCCCGCTTACTTTTAGCTCTGGCTTTTTTTTCAATGGTTCCGGACTGGTTCCGAGCACGCCGCACAACGGACAGATTACGCTAGTTGGTACGACGGCGGCTAACACGACCGTGGCGGGGCGGGTGCTGAATGCTAACGGGATTCCGATACCGAGGACGATCGTCACTCTGTCGAATGGTAATGGAGCTGCGTTTACATCTATCACCAACCCGTTTGGCTATTTTCGGATAGTCGGCGTCGATACAGGTCAGACATACGTTCTGCAGGCTCAGTCGAAACGTCATACGTTTGCGCCCCAGGTCATCACGGTCAATGAGGAGTTGACCGAGGTCGAGATAACAGCTTTGCCGTAAGGCAAGTCAATCATTTCTCCCTTCGAATAGGTCGAGGCTGCGGTGACTCGCAGTCTTGGCCTATTGGTTTTCCCGAAAGCCGTTCGGATGTTTAAGGCGACAAACTACTCTGGGCGGGAGCTAATTAGTGACGCTCGAATTCATTGTTGTTTTGTGCGAAACAGGCACTTAATTAAATAAGATACCTGCTGAATTGCGCACGAATCTCTTTGTTTTGTGACAAGTAGTGACTGTTTTGAATCAAACAATTCTTGATTTGAATAAAACAGAGACTTTTTTGACCAAAGTAGAAGCGAAATTATCAAATTTAGGTCTAGTTTTATCTAAAACAAAAGGTTAATTAGACAATTCAGGTATCGATCCGTTCTGGAAATGCTTGTAGTTTCAGTACTTAGCTGATTCTGGTGGTTTTCGGAACCTGCGATAACACTTGGGAATTATTTACTTAAAACGAAACTTTCTCCAGTCGATTGGGGATAAGGGGTTTTGGTAATTCTATCGGCCCATAGTGTGCCGGTGGCGAGCGTGGGATGATCGTAAGCAACACTCGGGTCTGATGCATATTTAAGAGGCTGTCTGAGAACTTAATTCTCAGACAGCCTTTTTCACACGCTTTCCCGTCGGATGCTATTTCTTGTTGACGGGAAATCCTCGTTTGATCATTAGGGCGTCGACGTTGGGGTCGCGGCCGCGGAAGTTGCGGTAGGCCTGGGCCGGGTCGATGGTGTTGCCGACTGAGAAGATGGTATCTTTCAGCCGCTTTGCGACCTTTTTGTCATACGGCCCGCCGGCTTCGGTAAACGCACCATACGCATCAGCGGTCAGTACGTCGGACCATAGATAGCTATAGTATCCCGCCGAATATCCGTCATTAGAGAACACATGGCCGAATTGCGGCGTGCGATGCCGCATGACGAGTTCGGACGGCATGCCGAGGGCGGCAAGCGTCTCTTTTTCAAAAGCGTCCGCATCGATCTTTTTGTCGCCGGCAAGATGAAGTTTCATGTCGACTAGTGCACTTGCAAGGTACTCGGTCGTTGAAAAACCCTGATTGAATGTTCCGGCTTTCTTGATCTTGTCGACGAGAGCCTGCGGGATCGGTCTGCCGGTCTGATAATGGACCGCAAAACGCTGGAGCACCTCAGGCGTGCCGAGCCAGTGCTCAAGCAGCTGAGAAGGGAACTCGACGTAATCCCGTGCGACATTGGTGCCGGCGAGTGTGGGATATGTGACATTGGACGAGAGGCCGTGAAGGGCGTGTCCAAATTCGTGCAACATGGTCGTCGCGTCGTCCCACGAGATCAGGATCGGCTCGCCGGGCTTGCCCTTGACGAAATTAGAGTTGTTCGAAACGATCGTGGTCGTATCGCCGTCGAGCCTGTCCTGGTTGCGATAGGCGTTCATCCAGGCTCCCGAACGCTTGCCGTCGCGGGCGTACGGGTCGAAATACCACAGTCCGATGTGTTTGCCCGTGGATTTGCTCTTGACCTCATAGACGGTGACGTCCGGGTGGTACACGGGAACGTTATTTATCGGCGTAAAGGTGAAATCAAACAATTCGCCTGCGACCCAGAACATGCCGTCTCGGATCTTGTCGAGTTGTAGATACGGCTTGATCTGGTCCTCGTCCAGGTCGTATTTGGCCTTGCGTACCTTTTCGGAATAGAAGCGGTAGTCCCACGGTTCGATCTTGATCTTTGCACCTTCTTTGTCGGCAAGTGCCTGCATGTCGGCGACCTCTTCCTTTACACGGGCAACCGCGGCCGGCCAGACACCTTCCATCAGCTTCATCGCGTTCTCAGGATTTTTTGCCATCTGCGGCTCAAGACGCCAGTGGGCGTGGGTCGCATAACCGAGAAGTTTGGCGCGTTCGGCCCTGAGCTTGAGGATCTGGGGGATGATCGCGTTGTTGTCACGGGCGTCGCCGTTGTCACCGCGATTGACGAACATCTTCCATGCCTTTTCCCGCAGATCGCGTCGTTCTGAATAGGTCAGGAATGGGTCGATAGAAGATCTGGTGTTGCGGATGATCCACGCATTCGGGATCTTCTTTGCTGCAGCAGCGGCCGCTGCGGCGTCCTTGAGGTCGGCGGGCAGGCCTGCAAGGTCGGCTTCGCTGTTTAGCGTGAGGTAAAGCTGGCCCTCTTCTCCAAGTAAATTCTGGCTAAATTTGGTGAACAGACCGGCAAGTGCCTGATTGATCGCTCCCAAGCGGGCCTTCTGTTCCGGCCCAAGTTTCGCTCCGGCACGGATGAAATTGGTGTAATAGACCCATGCCAGGCGATAGCGTTCGCCGCGGGCCGCTTTATTTCTTTCCTCGGCATTATAGACTGCTTCGATCCGCTTAAACAGTTTCTCGTTTTGGGTGATCTTGTCCGAAATAGCGGCAAGTTTCGGGGCCATTTCACTTTGTACTTTCTCGATCTCCGGCGTGCTCAGATTACTCGACCATATGCCATAGATAGTGGAAACGCGGTCGAGCGTGTTTCCGCTTTTCTCCAGAGCGATAATTGTGTTTTCGAACGTCGGACTTGCCGGGTCGTTGGCAATTTTATCGATCTCTGCCAAATTTTCGGCCATCGCCGCCTCGAGTGCAGGCTTAAAATCGGACACTTTGACCTTATCAAATGGCGGTACACCGCCGAACGGCCCGGCCCATTCGCTTAGAAGTGGGTTGTCGGCCGGCGTTTCCGCCTTTGCCTCGTTCAAATTGTTATTTCCCATAAAGGTGAAGATCCCGATAGCCGTGGCCGCGATCGCCGCCACGATAATACGATTTTTATAAGACATAGATAAATTCTCCCTTGCCGTTTTTCCAAGTCTATCGCTTAGCCAATCTGTTTCCAAACCGGCGGCGAGCATTGGTCGCTAACCTGCGGCTCGTGAGAATTTGATGCTATGTTTGACCCACTTTGTCGAAAAAAAATGTCGATTTGTGACATACGACCTAGTTTTGTTCTCAAAAAATTTTGATATTATATTATGACCTTTCTTAAAACCGACCTTACAGCACACACAGATCTTCACGAACACGGATCCGGTACGGGAGCGGTTCGCAGTAAGCGGCCGGCTTATGTCGACTTTCTACCGCCGTGCAATAACGCTTGCCCGGCGGGCGAGGACATCCAGGCATGGTTATCGCTTGCGCAAGCCGGACAGTATTTTGACGCATGGAAAAAGCTGACCGAGGACAACCCGATGGCGGCGATCCACGGCCGGGTCTGTTATCACCCCTGCGAAAGTTCTTGTAACCGCGGACACGTTGACACTTCAGTCAGCATTCATGCGATCGAGCGATTTCTCGGGGACATGGCAATTAAGGAGGAGTGGAAATTCCCACTTGAAGCAAGATCGACCGGGAAACGCGTGCTGATCATCGGAGCAGGCCCGAGCGGTCTCTCGGCGGCCTACCACCTAAAGCGTCTGGGGCATTCTGTATCGATGTTCGAGGCAGGGCCGATGGCCGGCGGAATGATGAACTTCGGAATTCCGGCCTATCGTCTGCCGCGAAATGTGCTCAGAGCCGAGATCAAACGGATCGAGGACATGGGCGTGGAAATCAAACTGAATTACAAGGTCGATGATGTACTGGCAGAAAAAACGGCCGGGAACTTTGACGCAGTCTTTATCGCGATCGGTGCTCACATTGGCAAAAAGACCGATATTCCCGCGAGAGATGCCGGAAAGATACTTGACGCTGTCAGTTTCCTGAAGGATGTTGAGATGGGTCTGAATCCGCAGATCGGACGCCGAGTTGCTATTTATGGCGGCGGCAATACTGCGATGGACGCGGCGCGGACGGCAAAGCGTCTCGGAGCCGAAGAGGCGTTGATCATCTACCGACGTGACCGCGAACATATGCCGGCACACGATTTCGAAGCAGACGAGGCTCTTAGCGAAGGCATTAAGATCCACTGGCTGCGTAGTATCAAGAATCTAGATTCAACGTCGGTAACTGTCGAAAAGATGGACATCAAAGATGGCCGGCCGGTGCCGACCGGCGTTTTTGAAACGCTCGAGGCCGATTCGGTGATCCTGGCTCTTGGGCAGGCGACCGAGACCGATTTTCTTGAAGGAATTGAGGGCATACAGTTTGCGGAGGACGGAACTGTGGTCGTCGATAAGCAAATGATGACCGGACACGCCGGTATATTCGCCGGCGGCGACATGGTGCCGAGCGAGCGAACGGTGACGATCGCGACCGGTCATGGTAAGAAGGCAGCCCGAAACATCGACGCCTGGCTTAGCGGAGCCAACTATGAAAAGCAAGCTAGCAATCCCCTTGTTTCGGTCGAACAGCTTCACATCTGGTATCGAACCAATGCGGACGCAAAACCGCAGGAGCACATCGAACCGCTGGTTGCGGCCAAAGGTTTTGACGAGATCGTCGCTGGATATTCCGAGGAAGAGGCCCGATACGAGGCACAACGCTGCTATTCGTGTGGTAACTGTTTCGAATGCGACGGTTGCTTTGGGGCCTGTCCGGAGAACGCAGTTATCAAGCTTGGCCCGGGCAAACGATATAAATTTAATTACAAATTGTGCACCGGCTGCGGCGTTTGCTATGAACAATGCCCGTGTCACGCCATCGACATGATAGCCGAGCCGGAGGCCGGAAAATAATGAGATCAGATAAACAACAAGTAGTTACGCTCGATGGAAATGAGGCGGCGGTTTTTGTCGCCTATCGTGTAAACGAGGTCTGTGCGATCTACCCGATCACACCTTCGTCCGCTATGGCCGAATTTGCGGACGAATGGTCGGCAAAGGACATCAAGAACATCTGGGGCAACACGCCCGAGGTCATCGAGATGCAGAGCGAAGGCGGCGCGGCGGGAACGGTGCATGGTGCATTGCAGACCGGTTCGCTGACGACGACCTTTACGGCATCTCAAGGGCTGATGCTGATGCTGCCGAACATGTACAAGATCGCCGGCGAATTGACGGCGGCCGTATTTCACGTCGCTGCGCGTTCACTGGCTGCACAGGGCCTGTCGATCTTTGGTGATCATCAGGACGTGATGGCTGCCCGCACCACCGGATTTGCATTGCTCGCGGCCTCAAGCGTTCAGGAGGCCCACGATATGGCTCTGATCGCGCAGGCGACGACCCTGCGGGCACGCGTTCCGTTCATACACTTTTTCGACGGATTTAGAACCTCGCACGAGGTGAACAAGATCGACTTTCTGTCCGATGAGCAGATCCGGGCGATGATCGATGACGATCTGGTGTTTGGCCATCGCCGCCGAGCACTGAACCCTGACAATCCGTTCATTCGCGGAACGGCCCAAAATCCGGATGTGTATTTTCAGGGCAGAGAAACCGTCAACCCGTATTACGATGCCGTACCGTCGATCCTGAAAGAGGAAATGCGTAAGTTTGCCGAGTTGACGGGCCGGGAGTATGCGCCGGTTACGTACTTCGGAGCCCCGGACGCTGAAAGGGTCATCGTTGTGATGGGGTCGGGCGTTGAGACCGCGGCCGAGACCGCTGCTTTTCTTGCGGAAAACGGCGAGAAGACCGGTGTTCTTCAGATCACGCTGTATCGGCCGTTTCCGGCAGAGGACTTTGTCTCGACATTGCCGGCGACAGTCAAGAGCATCGCGGTACTTGACCGCACAAAGGAACCCGGAGCTTCCGGAGAGCCGATGTATCAGGACGTGATGATCACACTGATGGAAGCGGTGTCTGGCGGCCGAATGGCGGCAATGCCGTTGATCGTCGGGGGCCGCTACGGCCTTTCGTCCAAGGAATTCACACCGGCGATGGTCAAGGCCGTGTTCGACAATCTTGCTGCTGATTCGCCCAAAAATCACTTCACGGTCGGTATCATCGACGACGTTGGCAATACGAGCCTCGACGTCGACAGCAACTTTACACTGGATGAGTCGGACTGGACACAAGCCCTATTTTACGGCCTCGGGGCCGATGGCACGGTCGGTGCGAACAAGAACAGCATAAAGATCATCGGCGAGAACACCGAACTCTCTGCTCAGGGGTATTTCGTTTATGATTCGAAAAAGTCCGGAGCAAAGACCGTCTCGCACCTCAGATTCGGCAAAAAGCCGATCAAGGCTCCGTATCTCATCACCTCGGCAGATTTTATTGCGTGTCATCAGTTCAATTTTCTCGAAAGGGAAGAGATGCTGTCGCTCGCAAAACCCGGAGCAACGTTTCTGCTCAACAGTCCTTTTGGTCCGGATGATGTTTGGGACGAATTGCCGCTGACAGTACAGCAGGCGATCATTGAAAAAGGGATCAAACTGCACGTGATCGACGCGGCGGACGTAGCCCAAAAGACCGGTATGGCCGGCCGCATAAACACGATCATGCAAACGTGTTTCTTTGCACTTTCCGGGGTTCTGCCGCCGGATGAGGCGATAGCTCAGATCAAGAAAGCGATTGAGAAAACATATCTGAAGAAAGGCCGTTCGGTGGTAGAAAAAAACTATGTAGCGGTCGATCAAACACTTGAGAATCTGTTTTCGGTGTCGATCCCAGAGACTGCTACGGCTGCGGCCGCGGGGTATTCCGGAATATCATCTAAAGCTCCCGAATTTGTCCGCACGGTAACGCAAGCGATGATATCGGGACTTGGCGATTCGATCCCGGTCAGTGCTTTTCCGGCAGACGGGACCTATCCAAGCGGAACATCAAAATGGGAAAAGCGTAATGTTTCGAGCCGTGTAGCCGTTTGGGAGCCGGAGCTTTGCATCCAATGCGGTAATTGCAGTTTTGTATGCCCGCACAGTGTCATTCGATCCAAATTCTTCCACAAGGATCAACTGGAAAATGCGCCCGACGGGTTTAAGTCCGCACCGATCAATGCGAGAGGATTCCCGGAAACTAAATATTCGCTTCAGGTCTATCTTGAGGACTGTACGGGGTGTAATCTCTGCTATGAAGTGTGTCCGGTAGATGACCGCGGTAACGGCGACCGTCGTGCTATAAATCTCGACGACAAGCCTGCGGCGTTAGATCCGGAACGCGACAAGATCGAATTCTTTGAGGGGCTTCCGCAAAACGAAAAGCCCGAGGTCGATTTTTCAACGGTCCATGGCGTCCAGTTTCTCGAACCTCTTTTTGAGTTCTCGGGGGCATGTGCCGGATGTGGGGAAACTCCGTACATCAAGGTGTTGACGCAGCTATATGGTGACCGACTGCTGGTGGCGAACGCTACGGGATGTTCGTCGATCTACGGCGGCAATCTGCCGACAACACCTTGGACGTGCAATTCGGCCGGGCAGGGGCCGGCGTGGTCGAATTCACTTTTTGAGGATAATGCCGAGTTTGGTCTTGGTATGCGACTTACTACGGACAAGCAGCTTGAAACAGCCCATCAGCTACTCGACCGCATGCGGCCGCAGCTTGGAGACGCACTTGTCGACGAACTGGTCAACGCTCCGCAGCATCTGGAGAGTCAGATAAAGGAACAACGCAGGCGCGTGGTTGAACTAAAATCGAAGCTCGAACAGATCGACAGTTCCGATGCCCGGCATTTGTCATCGGTCGTTGATCAGCTTGTTCACCGCAGCGTCTGGCTGATCGGTGGTGATGGATGGGCTTACGATATCGGTGCCGGTGGTCTGGATCATGCTCTCGCGAGCGGTCGAAATGTAAACGTTTTGGTGCTCGACACCGAGGTATATTCGAATACCGGCGGCCAGATGTCGAAAGCAACTCCGACGGCCGCGTCTGCGAAATTCGCAGCTGCCGGAAAGCGCGTGGGCAAGAAGGACCTCGCTCTGCAGGCCATCTCGTACGGAAATATCTACGTGGCGCAGGTCGCAATGGGGGCAAATCCGCAGCAGACATTGCTTGCACTCCGCGAAGCCGAGGCATACGACGGCCCTTCGCTGGTCCTCGCATACAGCCACTGCATCGCCCATGGCATCGACATGGAAAAGGGGCTCAATCAACAGAAACTCGCGGTCGCCAGCGGTTATTGGCCGCTGATCCGTTATAACCCGGTATTGAGGAAAAAGGGACAGAATCCGTTCGTGCTTGATTCGCCAAAGCCAGTGATCTCGCTTAGGGATTATGCCTACAACGAACTCAGATATAAGGTTTTGACCCAGACTGCGCCGCAGGAGGCAGAACGGTTAATGGTACTAGCACAGGAGATAGTTGATCTGCGCTGGAAGACCTACGAAGAAATGGCCGGGTTTGGAGCGAGTTCGTTCCAGCCGGTTTATTAAGATCGACAAGAAGAAGAGGGTGGACAAATTATGCCTGATCTAAGCACAACTTACATGGGTCTGAAACTGAGGTCACCGCTTGTCGTGTCGGCCAACCCATTGTCACAAAAAATAGACAATATTGCGGCGATGGAGGACGCCGGTGCAGGAGCCGTCGTTTTGTTTTCGCTGTTCGAAGAGCAGATACGCCGTGAGGCCGCAAAGGTTGACAAAGTCGTCCAGTCGACCACAAATGCTTTTGCCGAGGCGGCCGACTTCTTTCCGGACCTTGATGAATATGCTGTCGGAACAGGACAATATCTCGATATCATACGCGGGGCGAAAGACAGGGTCGATATTCCGATCATCGCCAGTCTGAACGGAACGACGCCCGAGGGATGGATCGAATATGCCCGCGAGATCGAACAGGCCGGTGCGGATGGCCTCGAGATAAACGTGTATTTCATCCCGGCAGATATTTTGTTGACCTCTGAGGATGTTGAAAGACGCTATGTTGAGATAGTCGCTCTTGTTAGAGACACCATCAACATTCCGATCGCGGTAAAGCTGAATCCATATTTCTCGTCGATCGGAAACATGTCGCAGCGATTGTCCGACGCGGGCGCCGATGCATTGGTTTTCTTTAACCGATTCTACCAGCCCGATTTTGATATCGAGGAACTCAAAGTACTGCCAAATCTCGACCTAAGCATTCCGGCCGAGATCCGCTTGCCGCTACTGTGGATCGCAAACCTTTACGGCAAGGTCCCCGTTTCGTTTGCGGCGACGACCGGCGTTCACGGGGCCCGCGAACTGATCAAATACATACTCGCCGGTGCCGATATTGGCATGGTGGCCTCAGTTTTGCTTAAAAACGGAATTCCACATCTGCGTACGATCCTGAATGAGCTGGATCTGTATATGCGCGATATGCCTTTCGAGTCGGTCGAAGCGTTCAGAGGTTCAATGAGCTTGCAATATGTTTCTGATCCAACGGGTTATGAGCGAAGTAATTACATTCAGATCTTAGGCAATAATCGATGGTCCAGGGAAGGACGCTATCGATAACTTAGGCCGATATACATGAAAAAGCGGTCTCGAAATTTCGAGACCGCTTTTTTCTTTGAGAATGTGGTACACCCGGCATGATTCGAACATGCGACCCCTTGATTCGTAGTCAAGTACTCTATCCAGCTGAGCTACGGGTGCACAAAAGGCAAGTAGATAGACTACAAAGCATTAGCCAAGGTGTCAAGTAAGCTATTTTGCAAAATATCCAGTTCGGGTACGGGAGATCAGTTCCGGGTTAGTTGTTTCTATCTTGATCGCTCGCCAGTTGCCATCGCGGCGTTCGTTCGCGGGTTGATATTCGATCGTGTACAACGTGCGTAGGTCCGCTGCTACCTTAGCGTATAACGTTCCCATTTCCTCTAAACGATTGATATTGTTAACGATACCGCCGGTTCGGTCAGCTACGATCTGCAGGCGGGCACGTGCGGCCTTGTACATCGCGACCTGACGCGGCGTAGGGTCGGCAAGCTTGGCCGGGTCGCCGGTCGGCAATGCCAACGGATAAATAGTCACACCTTGTCGATCAGCCCGGCCGAGAACACGAACCAATATGTCGCTCGCCTCAGGCTTGATCGCCGTCGGAATGGCATCGTCCGTTAGATTTGCAAGAAACTCACGATCCTTGTCGCGGATTGCGGTGTCTACACCGTCCGAAAGCACGATGATCGCCTTGCGGCGGCTTTTTTCACCGGCCAACTTTTCCAAAGCAAAGTCGATGGCTTTGTACAGTTGAGTCTTGCCTCGGCCATTTGAAAGATCGATCGACGTACCGATAGTTTTTCGATCGTTGGTAAAGTCATTTCTAAGATTCACCTTGTCGTAAAACTCGATGACGGCTACTCGGTCCTCTGGAGTAAGAGCGTCGATAAATCGAAACGCCGACTGCTTCATCACCTGGCGAAAACCAAGCGTCGAACCGCTCATGTCAAGGATCATCACGACGCTAAATGGGGCGGTCGACGGTTCAAAACTCGTGATCTGCTGTTTGATGCCGTCCTCGTAGATCGTAAAATTTGACCGGTCAAGCGATGTGATCGGTCGCCCACGCGTATCAACGACACCGACATTCAGCCGGACGATCGACGAATCCACACGTATCGGATCATCGTCCTGTGCGACGGCGTCGATCCAGGCCAGTAAAATGATCGGTAATAAAATTGCTGCCCGTAAAAAACGCATAACGAAATCTTAACAATCAGACGCGATTTCCGGAAGTCTGGTTGCATGCTGCGTAGTTGACGGTAAGGTCTTAACAGAATTGCATTTTTGGTTTATAATCGTTGAGAAATCGAAAGGTCTGAACCGGGTTAGGCTCTGGAATGCAAAATTTCAACCCGGGCCACGTCTCTCCAAGGTGATTCGAATGCTGTTTCGTCCCAGTTTTTGCGCGAATTGCGGTGATAAGGTAGAGCGTGCCGAATGGCATATGTGGACGAGTCGGCGGTTCTGCCTGGTTTGCGAGACGGAGTTTAAGGGCCAGGATATGATCCCGCGGGTGTTGGTGATCGGTGGGTTGATCTTAGGCCTTGCCGGTGTAGGCCGCATGATCTCAGGTGATGTAAGTGAACTCGGTTCTAAACAGCCTCGTCGGACCGTCGAGCAATCGGTACCCGCGAAACTGACATCGGTGAACGTGCCGGTGCCGCAACCGCCGGTTTCGCTTTCGGCTCCGCTCGCAGAGACGATACGCGAACCGAGTGCCGACCAGAAGATCGCGAAATTGAAGGCCGTCGAGCCGCCCGCTGAGCCCGTGTACTATTGCGGGGCGGCGACCAAGAAAGGTACTCCCTGTACACGCCGTGTAAAGGGCAATGTGCGATGTTATCAGCACGTAGGCATGCCGGCGATGGTGTCCGGCGATAAATTGAGGGCCGGCTAAGCCCAGATTGTTTGCAGAATGAAAGAGAAAGTAAGAGAAGCTAATGAAACCACTTGCTCCTAATACGATGATCCAGGGACGTTACCTGGTTGTTCACTTGATCGGCAAAGGCGGAATGGGCGAGGTCTATCTTGCCGTTGATCAACGATTGGGAAGCGCGGTCGCTCTAAAGCGGACTAGCTTTGCAGACGACGCTCAACTTGCGGCGGCATTTGAACGCGAGGCAAAAATACTGGCACGCTTACGACATCCGGTGTTGCCAAAGGTGAGTGACCATTTTGCCGAGAACGGCGAACAGTATTTGGTAATGGAGCATATTTCGGGCGATGACCTGTCAAAACGCCTTGAGAATGCTAATAAACCATTTCCGGTAAGCTGGGTGATGTTTTGGGCGGATCAGCTGCTAGATGCACTTTCATATCTGCATTCGCACGAACCGCCGATCATTCATCGTGACATCAAGCCGCAGAATCTAAAGCTGACGGATGAAAATCACATAGTCCTGCTCGATTTTGGCTTGTCGAAGGATACGGCAAACAAATCTGTAGTTTCGAAACCAGGTACGTCCGGGAGCGTAGTGGGCTATACACCGCATTTTGCACCGATGGAGCAGATTCGTGGAACGGGAACCAATCCGAGGAGCGATATTTATTCGCTATCGGCGACGCTCTATCAGTTAATGACAGATACGGTTCCACCCGACGCACTTTCGAGGGCGGATTCGATGCTCAATTCCAAAGGCGACCCGATAGAGCCGATCTCCAACTTAAATCCAGAGGTCTCTCCGGCTGTGTCGAACGTCATACTCAAAGGACTTGAAGTAAGTCAGGATAAACGATTTTCGACCGCGAGCGAGATGCAAAAGGCGTTGCGTGGAGCCTACGCTCAGATCCAAACGGACATGTCGGCGGCAACTGTAATTTTCAACGCCTCCGACAATGTCGTCGGCGACGTCCACATGACATCGCCTCCGATCAACACTCATGCGCCGGTTGCTCCGTCGGAAATGGCTACAAGGATCGATTCGGTGCCATCGCTTGGGCGTGCCGACGAAGGCTCGTCCGCTCCTATTACGGCCGCCGAACAAGCTGCGATGGAAGCGACGATCCAGATGGATGCAGCCGAGTTGCAGCCGGAGATCCGTCAGGCGGATGTCATGACGGAGGTATTTCTTGGTGCGGATTCACCCGTTGCCGCAGCAATACCGCCGTCCCCGTTCATGGATAATGTTGCACAGTCCACCGAACCTGAGCCGGTTCCGACTTTTGAGCCCGCTGCGACAGTTCCATTGGCTAATATAAATGAGGATTTTGGAAGATCCCCTGAAGAGCCAACTACGCCGGAGTTTTTTGAAACGGCCGCTTCTGTGACTGTACCGGAACCAGTTCGAAGCGAACCGATTGCACCTGCACCGGTCACCGCACCTGCGGCGGCCAAGGCGTCCGTAGCAGGTGCCTCAAAAGGTAAATCGAAGACGGGTCTGATCGTCGGTGGATTGATAGCAGTTGTGTTGCTAGGCGTAATTGCGGCAGTCGGCGGTTATTTTGTTTACACAAATTATCTTGGCGGAGCCAAGCCGACGCCTTCACCCACGCCGACGGTGGCTGCATCGCCGTCGCCTTCGGCATCACCGAGCCCGACGCCGACGCCGGAGGAGACCCCGACACCCATGTCGAATACTAACACCGATGTGAATTCGTCAGTAACGGTGGAACCGACCCCGGTGCCTACCCAGGGTACGAGTATTCCGGGCACACGTCCGACGCCGCAGGTGCAGACCCAAAGGACGCCAGGCACGAAACCGCCGGCAACGCCTGGCACGAAAGTTACTCCGAAGCCAAAACCAAATAACGATCGTACCGTGATCGAGCAGTAATAAGAGGATATTGTGGTAATGAGCAGTAAATATAGTTTTAGATCAAAGTGGTTAGTTGTACTGATCTTTGTCTTTATCGTCAGTGCTGTTGGCGTGAATGCCCAAAACAAAAAGGAACGGCAGCGAGCACAGGCATTAGTTACGCAGGCTGACAAGTTTTTCAACCAAAAGGACTATAGGGCTGCGGCAGATGCCTACGGCCAGTCTATTCTGATCGTGCCCAACAATAGTTACGCTCACTTTTGGAAAGGCTACGCTCACTACAATCTAAAAGAAAGTGAAGCCGCACTTCAAGAACTGGCGATAGCATTGACACAAGGTTACAAACCCGTTCAGATCTACACGGTTCGTTGGTACATCTACTACGAGCAGCAGAACTATGATGATGCCCTCGCTGACATTCGACGTGGGTTGGCCCTTGAACCTAAGAATCTGATGTTCCTGAAGGCTCAAGGCGAAATACTTTTTGCCAAAAATCAGTTTAATGAGGCTCTTGCAGCGTTCCAACAGGCGGTCTTGGTAGCGCCGAAGGATGGTGATAACTATTACAATATTGCCCGAATCCAATTGGGTCTTGGCAACACGGCGGCCCAGGTGTCGGCTGCGGAAGAGGCGATCAAAAAGAATACACAAATGCTTGGAGATGCCTATTATTTGCTTGGTGACGCACAGCAAAAACAAAAGAATAATGCCGGTGCTCTGGATTCTTATCAGCGAGCGATCGCTGCGAAGCCGCTAAGTTATCAGGCATACCGCAACAGCGCCGATATTTACCGGAGCGAGAGCAGATTTACCGAGGCAATCGAGATATCAAAGCGGGCGTTGCTTCTATATCCAACTGACGGATCGATCTACACGGATCTGAGCTGGTATTACAGCCTTGCCGACCGGCATGACGAAGCGGTCCAGGCGGCCTTGTCAGGCATCAAGTACCTGCCCCAGCAGTATATGGCCTTTACGAATCTTTGTCGGGCATACAACGATACGAAGCAATACCCGGGAGCGATCGTCGCTTGCAACAATGCTCTAAGGTTGAATCCGACCGACGGCGAAACATATTTTTATCTCGCTCGTGCGTATGACCTTTCGGGCCGGACAGCAGACGCTACAAAAGCTTATGCAAAGGCCGTCACGGGTATGGTCGAATTTACGAGGAACAATCCTGACTACTCGGACGGTTTTTATCTGCTCGGGAATGCCTATTTCTCGGATAATCAGGTTGACAAGGCAATCGAGGCATACAGTAAGTGCTTAGACCTGAATCCGCGATTTGCAAAGGCAAGACTTAATCTGGGAAGGGCATACATCCGTAATAAGAACAAGGCCGGAGCGACCAATCAAATGAACGAACTTTTAAAGATCGATCCGAAACGGGGTGCACAACTGAAGGCAGATATTGATAAGATGTAATTCGCATAGGAAATAACAATAAAGGCGGCACGTCATGATCGACGAGCCGCCTTTATTGTTAAATTGCTAATGTCTAACGTTTGTTTTTAGTTGAGCTTGTGTTCACGTCCACCGTCTGGAATTTAAGGACGACCCGAACATTTTCTGATCGATTGTCGAGGACCGCTGGAACGAATGGAGCGTTCTCAGGATCTGATACCAGGGCTTTCTCAAGCTCATCTATTGCTTGTCCGTCTCGCGAAGGCTCGACCACCTCGGTGATCTGGGCGAGGCCGTTAGAAAACACGTTAGCAACTACCACGACTTCGTCATTGCCCATCTTTCCGTTCATCAGTGAGTGGGTTAGAGCGATCAGTGCACCTTGAGGGTTTATGCTTGGGGACTCGCCGGCGACCGCAACGCGAGTCCGCGCGTATTCGGTGGCGGAAATGCTATCTACATCGCCTGAACCACCGGGAGCGATCATGATCCGGGTATCTCGTCCGCGGTCGCTGGCGATGACCTCGCCGGCCGACTGAGCACCGAGAAACATCATGTTAAGGAAAGAAAGCCCGATGACCAATGTCGCGACCACTCCGACCCCGAGCGGCAAGAATCGCATTCGTAACCAGTCGCCGGTCGCTCCCGGAAGAAATGTCGGACCGCCGGCACTTAGCTCATCCCTGACGGCGAGACGTATTCGATTTGAAACACCCACCGGAATTCCGGGCCGTCCCAACCGACGCAGATCCGCTGTCAGGCGACGAATATCATCGACCTGCTCACGGCAAAGCGGGCATGCGGATAAATGGTCGGCCGCCTCGACTGCTTCCAGGGAATCGAGTGTTTCGTCCGCGTATAGCGAGAGCTTAGATTGTATTTCGCTGCATCTCATTGCTCACATCACTTGCGGCAGCCTTGCTGCCGCGCTGAATGAATGGCTGACTGACCCCGGCTGTTTTCAAAAAGAAAACAACGCTATGCTGCGGCTCAGGTTTGCGTGAACAGATTCTTTGGAGCCTTTGCTTCGACTTGTTGCTGGTCTATTCAAATAAATTCCTTGAACCCATTTTCGTTTGGCCTTTGTCCCCAACTCTCGCTCTCTTTTGACCTATCGTTTGGCACCGATTGTTTATTGTCTGCAAAGTGAGACCGGGGCGAGTCAACCATTCATTCAATTTTCAAAAATCTTTCAATTTCCGCCGCAACTCTTCGCGGCCGCGGGAAATCCGCGATTTAACCGTCCCGATGCCGACATCTAACGCCAGAGCGGTTTCTTCATAACTCAATCCTTCGATATCGCAAAGGATCACGGCCTCGCGAAAAACTACTGGCAGATCGAGCAACGCCATATTTAGAGCAGTCTGGCGTTCTCTGCGGAGAACCTCGTCTTCGGGGCTAAGTCCCTGATCAGCAAGCGTGTCGGAAACGTGCATTTCCGTGTCGCCGATGGTCGCATCAAGCGATATCGTCTTTTCACGTTTTCGCCGTTTCCACCATCGGAACCGATTTCGCGATTCGTTGATCGCAATGCGAAATAGCCACGTTTTGAGGCCGGCCTCTCCGCGAAACTTTGACATTGACCTAAGAGCGTTCAGAAACGTCTCCTGTGTCAGTTCAGCGGCATCATCGGCGTTCTCTGTCAAACGATATAGCAGAGCAAAGACATCGCCTGAATACTGGCCGATCAACCGATCAAAAGCGTCTGCGTCGCGGGCCTTTAATTTTTCAATCAACTCAGATTCGAGAGACGGGCGGACAGAGAGCGGGTGTACCGCGACGGCGGCGCTGGGGAAATCTTCGTGGTCAAGTGTCATTGACTTAGTGAAGTCCATTTCCTGCCTTTTTGGTCCCCAGCAAGGGAAACCGTCAAACTGTCCGTTCGCCCATTTTCGCGAACTGATATGTTTAGACACCGTTTAAGCAACTTTGTTCCCTAAAATGAACAAAAATCTTTTGTCTAAACCCAAACAGCCTTGGCCGGATCGCCTTTCGATTTCCCGTTATTTGCTCTAAACGCCTTTTTAAGCTACATTAACTCTTTTGGAAATCGTCCGGTCAGGGCAATTATACAACGATTGTAAAGACAGGAATTGCAGTTTTTTTTATCATGGCAAGAAAGCAAAAGAGGTTTGAACAGGTAGCCGCGGCTGCCGACAACAAGGAAGCGGTCCGATATCAGGACCCGATTCAGAGTCAGGTCAACAAAAAGCTCGAAGACGTCGGTAAGAAGTTTGAAGGCAAGGGCCGAACACTACTTTACGGCCTCGGAGCTTTCGTGGTCGTTCTGATACTTGTCGGCATATTTTATTCGTATAATCGCCGATCGACGGGAGCCGCGCAGACGGCTCTCGGTAAAGCGATCGAGACCTCGCAGGCGAGGGTCACCGATCAACCGGTCCCGGCCGGGTCGACCGACAAGACATTCAAGACCGAAAAAGAACGTGCTGATGCGGCGATAGTGGAGTTTCAGGCCGTGATCGATAAGTTTGGCGGTGCCGCGGGTGAGAAAGCTCTCTATTTTATCGCGGTAACTAAGCTGATGTCGGATCGCGGAGCGGGAATCGCTGAGATCGAATCAATCGCGAAGGGAAGTTCGGATACTGCTAAGCTTGCGAAATTTGCACTTGCCCAGACCAGGGCTGATGACGGCAAGTTTGACGAGGCGGCCGCGATCTATCAGGAACTAGCGGCAATGCCGGATGCCGTCGTAGCAAAGGATACGATCAATTTTAATTTAGCCAAGGTCTACGAAAAGCAGGGCAAGAAACAAGAAGCGATCGATCTCTACTTTAATATCGCAAAGTCCGCGGCCGAAGCCAAAGATGCCGATGGGAAGGCATTGCCGCTGACGGAAACGGCACGGGACGCCAAGGACAAGGTAACAGAGCTTGCGCCTGACAAGGCGAAAGAGATACCGGAGTCGACGCCGGAATCGCCGTTTGGCAACTAGACAGCCGGATAGAATAAGAAAAATCTAAGCTAGCGTCCCGCCGGATCGAGAGAACTCAGGCGGGACGCTTTTGTGTTTTTTCTGAACGGGCAAATAAATCTGCCGCCGATTTGAAATAACGGGTGCAATTGGTTATTTCTTGAACTACGAAGTTGGCATAAATGAAATGAGCGATAAGACCCATATAATCACGGAAAAGCAGGTTAATGCCCGGAATTCGGCTGCATTTACGCTTGAGGGTGACCCGGTGTCGATCCGCGTCTCGCCTGACCCTTATCTCATCGCTCTTCTGCTTGGAACCTTTTTTTCCGCCCTATTCTTCTATTTGGAGCTCGATCTTCCAGGTATTTTGTTGTTTATTGTTTCCTGGATATTCGTGCCGTTCTTTGCCTTGAACGACCATGTAGTTTTCGATGGCAAGAGGTTGACCCGTTCGGGCGTTGTGCCGTCGGTTTGGTCTTGGTTTTACGGAAGTCGACGAAGGCTGAAGCTGACAGAGATCGAGCAGATAGAGACCGAAGCCATTCGTACGTTGAAACGAGGTGGCAATATTTACTATCGTTATCGCACGGCAGTTCGCGGACGCGACATTCAGATCGCTTTTGCCTCGGGTAGCGAGAATTATCGTCAGATGATCAAGAGCCTTCTACCGAGAGTTTCTGAGAACGTACTGGACAATCGCTCTATCGAACTGCGTGACCATCTCGAAGATCCGAAGGAGACTCTCATGAAAGCGGAATTTGAACATATACCGACGGCTGAGTTTCTTCGTTCGGAATCCGTCAAGCCATTAACCAGATACTCAGTACCCGCGGAGGCAGAGACCTGTGACACCGAGCGCGTTGAATATCTCCGAGTGCTGGGAAACGAATTGCGTTTGAATGGATTTTTGCATCAGTCGGTCGAGGCATTTCGACGGGCTCTTGTCATTCGACCGCGGGATGCGAGGCTGCTGTTCGAATTTGGCCGATGCCTGCATTCGCTTGCGGGAACCGAGCGTCAGCACAAGCTTGAACGACGGGCAATAGCAGCATTTCGCCTCGCAGGACGCCGTGCAGGAGAGGACGGCGATCTGCTTTCACGTCTCGGCGAAGCCCTCTTCCACGCAGGCGAGTGGGAACTGGCATCTAAGTCATTCCAGAAGGCACTCGACACCGTTGGCGAGAGTTTCAGGACTGCACACGGACTGGCAGAGATCGCTCTTCGCGAAGGAAAGATCGCTCATGTCATTCATCATTTTTCAACCGCGAACCGCCTTGCCGAGACACCCAGCTTAAGGCGGTGGACGCGTTCCGAGGCCGAATATTTCTCAAATCTCAATAGTGATGACGAGTATATGGAGCTTGAGGTAAATCGGGTACAGTTGCTTGAGACGTTAGATAGATCGAAGCGTACCGCCTTGCGGGTCACATTATTCGGAGTTCCAGCGATCTTTGCCGGTATTCTGCTGGAAGATAGCCTGGTGGCAAATGTCGGCTGGGCGATATCGGCCATTGCTCTTTTGATTTGGACCGGGATGAATGTCAGTATTCGGCTGCTATCCACCCGCATTCCGTACGAGCTTGTTGAATCGGATGATGAATGATCATCTGCGTGCCGGAATCAGGTGGGACGACTCCGCTTAACTGCGTGATCAAGTCGATGACCTGCTTTCAAAATGAATTGGGCTGTATTCGTGGGCGCAAGTGGGTTGAAATTATGAAAAAAGTTATCGTTCCGATTTTTGGGCTCCTATTAGCGGCTACGGCTTTTTTGTCGCTAAACGGATCACGGCCTGCGGCACAGAGCTTATCGAAACCAACTCCTGAAAAGAAGATCACAATGCCGGACGTGATCGTTCTCGCAGACAGATCGAAGGTAGGGAAGGTAAAGTTTAACCACTCCCGGCATAACGGCGGGGAGTATAATGCAGGTGGCCCGATCCTGTGTATCGAATGTCACCACACCGCACAGCCGGAGGCTGATCTCTACCAGGTGCCTCCTCATAAGACTGTCTGGCCTGCAGGACGGACTACGACACTGACGGCAGAACTTTATTCGGCTGATCCGATCAAAGCTGGAGTTGCGGCATGCCGCGATTGTCATGCTCCGAAGGGGACGAAACCAAAACTACTTGATGCGGTCCCGGCCCTCATCGATCCGGAAACGAAAGCTGAAACATTAGTTACCAATCAGATCGCCTTTCACCAAGCGTGCGATGTCTGTCATTTTGAGATCGGGTTCCGATCACGCGGCACTAAGGCTCCAAAAGCGACAAATTGTACTTCTTGTCATGTACCAAGCACCAAGAAACGCTAAACATCCTGATAGTTAGGTAGCCGAGATTCTATCGAAAAAAGATGGCACAAACCGAGACATAGTCCAGGAGCGTGCCATCTATTTCGTTTTTATTCGATTGCTAGGCCTTTTCCGCTTTCACCGAGTCATTCGGAAGGTTGAGCATCGCTGTCCAGCGATATTCGGGCATATCCCAACCCTCCTTGAGCTTTCGCAAGATGAATTCGGTCATATTGTCGACGATCCAGCGATGGTTCTTCTGGCCAACCGAAGCGAGCTCGGCGTCAGGAGCCGGGTTCATGAAATCGATGGCGTACGGAATGCCATCCTTGATGGCGAATTCGACTGTGTTGAGGTCGTAGCCAAGGGCGGTACAAATTGTTTTCACATCCTGTTCTACGCGGGTGTGAAGCTCGGGCGAGAGGTATTCGTCGACATCAACATACTGCATTCCACTGAGGTACGGTTTCGATGGGTCGTATGGCATGATCAGAACCTTTTCCTTGCCGACGCAGTAGCAGCGGACGAAATGGTCGTATTCGATGCCTTCCTGAAGCGTCATACAGAGTGTTCCGGATGCGTTATATTCTTCCCACAGTTCTTCAATCGAGTTAACTTTAGAGACATTCTTCCAGCCTCCGCCGTCAAACGGCTTCAAGAACGAGGGAAAACCCACGTGCTCGACCACGCCTTGCCAATCGATAGGGAATTCGAGGTTTCGCAGGCTTTCAGAAGTTATGTCCTTGATGTAGCTGTGCTGCGGCAGAAGGACTGTCTTCGGGATCGCGACGCCGAGCTTGGTTGCTAGAGCGAAGTTGAAGAACTTATCGTCCGCCGACCACCAAAATGGGTTGTTGATGATGTATGTACCCTCGAGAGCAAAACGCTTGAGGGCGGCACGGTAATAGGGAACTTCATGTGAAATTCGATCGATGATCACGTCATACCGTTTAGTTTCATCGAGGGTGATGCCGCCAATATTTATCAATTCGGCGGATACCTCGCCGCCGCTTTGCTCGTCAATACTCTTTATTATCGATTCGGGAAACGTCTGTTCGCGTCCCACTAAAATACCAACTTTCTTCATTAATTAATTTTCCTAAAAATTCGCGAAATTGCTAAAACCAGTAGTTTAAGACAGAACATTGGCCAAAACAAGTCCGATTTGCGGAGTGAGGCTAACAAATAGTTGAACGTATTTGAGAGAGGTGAATTCCGATCGGGAACAAGAGGAGATCGACATCTGGCCGTCGAACCCTGATATCGTTTCTCGTGATCACCTGACGAACATGCTTTGGACAGGGATGTCACCGGTCAGACCGAATACCGAAGCTCTAAATGAGCCATTTGAACTATTTAGGGCATACCAGGTCCGGTCCGACTGGCGAAATACTGCAATGTCGTTCTTTCCGTCTCCGTCAAAATCGCCCGCAAGCGGGATATCGCCCTCAAGGCCAAACCGTACAATCGTGTAACTCAGGTCTGAGCTGTTTCGAATGTACCAATTGCCTGTAGACGGCCTCCAAACCGCAATGTCCGAAACCGTGTCACCGTCAAAATCACCAGTAAGTTGCCGGTCACTGGAAAATCCGAACTGGGTTGCAAAGACGCCGCCACTAGACAATTTGACATACCACACTCCATTCGACGGTCGAAAAACAACGAGATCATAGTAAGTATCGCCGTCGAAATCGCCCACAAGAGGCCGGTCGCCATTCGTTCCCCATCCTGTTGTGATCGTTGTCTGATAGTAGCTCTGCAGGTAATACCAGACTCCAGATGAAGGCCGAAAAACGCAAAAGTCGGACTTGCCGTCGCGATCAAGGTCAGCGGGAATTGGAATGTCTTCTTCCGTTCCGAATCGAACTACCTGGAATGTGCCCGTCGCTGAATTCATGACGTACCAATTGCCTTCCGATGGCCGGAAAACCGCAATATCCGCCTTTTGATCGCCGTCAAAATCTGCAGCGGCGGGGATGTCGCTTGGCAGGCCGAAATTAAGTGCCGTAAATCCGGTGTCGCTTGATCGCTGAACATACCATGTGCCGGATGATGGACGCCAGACGGCAAGGTCGCTCTTGCCGTCATCGTCAAAATCGCCTGCAGGTTTGAGACTTATGCGCGTTTCAACTTCGGTGTTCGCGGTAATATATGCAACTGTCGGCGTGATCGGGTCGTGTCGGTAACTGGATACCGTCCGAAGAAGCGAATGGTCGAAACCCGCAAGCAGGTTGTCTATTGAACCCCGTCCATCACTATCCGTTTCAAAAAAACGAACCGGATATCCGTTCTGAGGCAACAAGTAGAATCGAACACCGCTTCGAGGCAGTCCATTCGGCATGGTTAAGTGAACACCCAATGAATATGAATTCCGCCCGGCATAGAAATTTCGAAATACGTCCGATCCAAGCCCACGAATTGCATATATCGGTGTAATCCCATGCCAAATCGGGTCTGGTTCAAATATGATCTGGTAGATCTGGTTCCCAGAGATCGGAAGGACGCCGTTGAATAGATACTGGCCGTTCGAATTCGTGCGAACGCTCATATCTATCTGCGGCGAAGTCAGGTCACGCTCGCCCGATAATGCGAAGAACGGCCCGATCAATTTCATTGGCACATTCGCAGCAGGAACCTGACCATTGCAACAATAATCCGAGACCGTTCCGGATACACGAAATTTCTTTATTGACGACGCAAAAGTTATGTTGCTGTTTGCCGTCAGCGGCGAAACGGTAATAGATGTTGGATAAAAAGTAAAAAGCGGATGTGTCGGAGTGATAGTATATGTGCCGTTTGCCGGCAGATCGGCAAATGAAAACGACTGCTGAGTGCCGCCAGTAGTGTTCATCACACCGATTTGGATCGATTCAAGATCCAAGCGTACTCCGTTAATTGAGTAGCCTGCGTCATTTGTGATCGAACCGCTGATCAAATAAGTCGGTCTGCTATCGCCGCATTTATTAATGAGCGTATAGGCCGAATGCATGTTGTAGCCTACGAACGTAATATCCTGATTACCATCATTATTCAGATCGGCTATGTGAAGATCATAAGCCTGATCGGGCAGCACGATCGATAAGGTGTCCTGAAAGCTGGAGAGCGAAAGCCCCTTGAAAATATGCAGCTCGCCGCTTCCGGTGAGTACGGCAACATCTAGAATTCCGTCGCCATCAAAATCAGCCCCCTTACCGCTGAAGACGTTAGTTCCTGCGGGTATAGCTAACGGTACATGGATCAGCGGTCCGAAACCACCAGCCTGATTGTTGTATCGTATGAAGACGTTGTAGGATGCCGAGAAGATATCCTTGTAACCATCGTTGTTCAGGTCGATCAACTGGACGTCCCAGCCCGGAACCATATTAAGCGACGACGCCGAACCGAAAGTTCCGCTTGGCTGGCCAAGAAAGATGTTTGACAAATGGTCAATATCGCCGGACGCGAGCAGGTCTATACGGCTGTCATTATTCAGATCGTCGGCATAGATCCATTCCCATGTGTTTGTAAGCGTTTGTGTCTCGTTGAATGTGGCGTTGCCATTGCCGAATCTGATATAGATGCTGTCCTCGCGGTTATCCGAGACCATCAGATCGAGGTTTCCGTCGCCATTTAAGTCCCGTGCGATCGTTCTATAAAAGTAATTGTTAGCGGTCGGGGCCGGGTCGTAATAAAGCTGCGTCCATGCATTGCCGGTTCCGTTCCCGAGAAAGATCTCGAGGTGGCCCATTTGCGTATTTATGATATCGACAAAACCATCGTTATTCAGGTCGCCGGTTGTTATTGCTCGAGGATAGCCGCCCACGGATACGTTTGTTTCTTGCAGATATCCGCCGAATGTACCGGTGCCGAGCATCACAGTCATCGTCGTACCACCACCCGTGGTCGGTTGGCCGGTCATGATGTCAGGCAGTTGGTCGCCGTTCAGATCGGCCACATCCATAAAACCGGGCGACGGCGTTTCCTCAAAGTAGTAATTTCTAAGCGGATAGAACGTAGGAGTTGAACAAACGGTCGCTTTCACTCTGTCGGATCCCGAAATGTCTGGAGATTGTGAAAAGCTGTTAGCGGCACATAATGCGACTAAGAAGGCGGTTATTATCGACAGTTGTTTTAACTTATAGTTAAACACGAGATTTGAGAACTTTCACCCGCTGCCGAACCAACGTCAGGAGGCAACGGATCGAATAGACTCAATCGTATCACGTATTGAATGATACCCGAATCCTATTTTACTCCGGGAAGAAGCTCGTAGTTGCCCATCTGTCGATTGTATGAATCCAGGGCTCCCACCTCATCTGCGGTCGCATCAAGCATTTGTTTGGTCATCGCTATCGAATCGGATAGTTGCTCGAAATCGAGGAGCGAGAATTTCTCGGGCGTCGAGATAGTGACGATCTCGTCATTGAGGTAGCTGAAAAAGTTCTCGATCGACTGCAGCTGACCCTCAACAAGCTTGACGCTTTTCTCGATCTCGTCAAACGAAGCAATGCGGCGTTTGAGGATCTCTACGTTTGTCTGCTGGATGCGTTTGGTCTTCTCGTCCGTTGAGCTTTCCATTGCACGAAATGCTTGAGAAAGCTGATTGTGGACCGCCTGGCGATTGATAGATTTTAAGTGCTGTTTGCGGCGTCGATAAACATCGAGCAGATCCACAAAATCTTCCCAACGCTGGTCAAGAGCTCTAAGATTCGATGGCAATTCGCCCGCACCAGTAAATTTCCGATAATTTTCCTGGATCTTTTCCTTTAACCAGCGGAGATACTCGACGGCTTCGCGTTCGCGGGGCGTGAACGCCTTGATCATGTTTTCGCGGCCGGCGATGTGGAGCTTTTGGCGCCGATCATTCTCGCGACGCTGCACCAGCTGGCGATATGCCGGAAGGTTGGGCACAACGAGAATGTAGATCGCTTCGCAAAGCAAAGCGATCAGTAGTGGTATTACGCTCCCGGTGAATGCCGCAGCTGCCAAAAAGCCTGCAAGCCCCCAGAAATTTACCGGTTCCTTTGCCGCTTCTTTCGCGTAGCTTGTCTGAAATCGGTCAAGGTCTTGCCGGTATTTAGCTATTTCAGCCATATCATCGATAACTTCTGGAAAATTAATTCGAACGTCCCGTTTCGCCGGCTTCGTTGACAATCACCTGGTCCAGTACATCCTGATTGTCTGCGGCGGATGAGCCCGAGGCGATCTGTTTGCTCTCAGGCGGTGTGCCGGCTCCAAGCATTCCCATTGACTGCTTGTATTCAAGCAACTTGTCCTGAAGTTGGATGTCCATGGCTTCGCGCTCGATGTCCTGCATCTGTGCGTCAACGGAACTGGAACCAAGCTGAAGTTTTGCTTCGGCCGCTGCTACACGTCGGTCGATCTTTTCGCGCATTTCACTAAATGTCGAGGAATCGTCACCAATATTGAACGTGTCCATGGTCTGGGCAAGTTGCTCCTGCAGCTTTGCCTGTTTTGCGGCACTGATCAGTTGCATCGCCTCGGCGGTGCGTTTTTTCATATTCAGGACGTAATTATCGCGTGCCTTGAGAGCCTGTTTCGACGCAACCTGAGCGTGGTCAGCTTGGACGGCGGTTCGCTCAAGATCCATCTGAGCCTGTTGCAATTGACCAATGTAAGCCGTCGCAATATCGTCCCGGCCCATTTTAACCGAAGCTTTGATCTTGGAATCCAGATCGACAACCTGTGTCGACAGATTCTCTTTTTGCTTAAGAAGCAGTCGCTCAGTCGCCATCACCTGAGCAACAGAATTGTTAAGTTCCGGCACCCGATCACGCATGTCCCGGATCGTCTGCTGAAGTACCAATTCCGGGTTTTCTATCTTGTCGAGAGCGGCTCCGGTACTTGCCCTAAAGACTCTAGTTATTCTTGCCCACAATCCCATGTTATCTATCTGCTCCTACAAAAATATCCCGATAAACCACATCGTCAAATCCCTTACGACCGACAGTTTACCAAAGTTGCAAAATCTGCACTCAGTATATCAGGAAAATAACTTGCGTGAATAGAATATTACGACTTTTGCATCTGACAAAATTGGGTTTTATGGTGAAGTGGTTTACAGTTATCACGAATCGACTACAGACTATCAAAATGACCGGAAATCTAATCTCAACTTTATCAATGCTTGATCGAGAACTGATCGAAGAATATGGGTCGGACGTACGGCTTTTCGATGAGCTTGTCGAACTCCAACGTTCGTCGGGCATTTTGCATGGCGACCGTCCGATCTGTCCGTTCTTGCGGCCATATTTTCTTGAGTCTTCACGGTATCGAGATATCTGTTTCGCCGCTCAGGCTCTAAGTGGGGCGTTCGATGCGCTGACCATAGCCGCTCTTGAATATGAGGAGGTCGCTGACGTTCTTGGTATGTCAGAGCGTGAACTCGCGTTCGCGAGATTCGATCCAGGATACAGATCCGTTTCTATTACGAGCCGATTGGATACATTTCTGCACGCTGACGGGTTTAAGTTTCTTGAATACAATGCCGAAAATCCGGCAGGCGTTGGCGATCAACGATCGCTCGAACAATTATTTACTCACATTCCCGCTGTGCGGCGATTTCTCGGAGCTACACCTCACTTTTTTCCGCAACCACACCAGAAGCTTCTCGAAGTTCTTGATCGAGCTTATCGTGAATACGGTGGAAAACGTGAAAGACCGAATATCGCAATTGTCGATTGGGACGGGGTCGACACCAGTGCGGAATTTCGCATCCTCGCCGATCACTTTGAATCCAGCGGTTATCCAACATTGATCTGTGACCCGAATTCGCTCGAATATGACGGCAAGGTATTGAGAAACGGCGAATTTATAGTTGATATCTTTTATAAACGGGTGATCATTCATGAGTTTCTTGAGCGGTTTGATCATACGCACCCGATCTCACGGGCAATGTCGGACAGAGCGGTCTGTATGGCCAATTCGTTCCGCTCCAAGATCCCTCACAAAAAAGCAAGCCTGGCGATATTAAGTGACCCGAAATACCACCGACTCTTCGATGCCGGGCAAGCAGACGCTATCTCAAAACATATTCCGTGGACCCGAAATGTGCTGTTTGGCGAAACGAGCTATGGCTCCGACACGATAGACCTTGTTGATTTCATCAGACAGGAACGATTCAGGTTTGTGCTGAAGCCCAATGACGATTATGGCGGCAAGGGTATTTCTTTTGGGTGGGAGTGTACGGAGAGTGAGTGGGATGACGCGATCGAGTCGGCGATAGCGTCTAAGTACGTAGTTCAGGAAAGGGCCGACGTAGCACGAACCGATATCCCAATGTTTTTGGAAGGCGAGGCGGTAATGGCAAGTCTAACGGTCGATTTTGATCCTTTCTTGTTTATGGGCGAGGTCGAAGGCGGAATGGTCAGGTTAGCACCGGGGTCGCTCGTAAACATCACGTCCGGAGGCGGTGAAACGGCATTAGCAATAATTGAGGGCATCTGACGCAAGATTGACGATCACGGCGCGTTCAATCGACAAGGAGCCGTGGATCGGTGCGGCCGCAGAATCTGATTATTAGGGTGAAATTTTAATGAAAAAGATAATTTCGTGGGTGCTACTTATTGCCGTCTACCTCGGATACATCGCTCCGGTGAGCCTCGTGGCAAACGGCCAGGTCCTTGGAAAAGCCATGGAACAGAGAATGAAAGACACTCCTGAAGGGTTGAAGTTTCGACTCAGCGAAGGCGTTGAAGGGGCCGAAACGCGGGAAAAGCAGCAGTTGCCCCCGACCGACCCATTGTCTGAGGCCGATGCCAACGGCCTGTTGAAGCGCATTCCTGAGATAAAACCCGTTTCAGACGACAAGACGGATTTTGCAAAGCGGATCGGTACACTGCCGGCGCCAAAGACAGGCAACAGGATCAACGTAAAGTTTCCGTCAGGTGAACAGCGGACGCCGCCAAACGTCGACCCGGCGAAGCAGGCACTTGAAGTGCTACGCTTTTCACCCGAAGGCGAGATACCGCTTGCACCGGATCTTAGCGTGACGTTTTCGCAGCCGATGGTCGCCGTTACATCACAGGAGGATGCAGCGAAATTTGCTCCCGTTGAACTTTCGCCGCAGGTCGAGGGTCGCTGGCGCTGGCTCGGCACCAAGACGCTGATGTTCGATACGACAAAGCGCTTTCCGATGGCAACGAAGTTCACTGCCCGTGTTCCTGCCGGAACGAAATCGGCGACGGGGCAGACATTGGAAAAGGAAGTTGTCTGGACCTTTACCACACCACCGCCCAAAGTCGAAACAATGATCCCGAATGGCGGCGTAACGCGTCGAGACGCGTTGATGTTTGTTTCGTTCGATCAAGAGATCAATCCCGAGGCGGTTTTGCGAACGATATCGGTCACCGGTGGCGGAAAGAAACTGTTGATCCGTCTTGCTACACAGGAAGAAGTTGACCGAGACGGCAGTATCAGTTACCAGTCGAAACAGGCTCAGCCAAAGCGTTGGCTGGCGTTTCGAGCGATAAACTCGGACGGTTTGACGGAAAATGCATTGCCGTCAGCCGCAACTATTTCGGTCACGGTTGACATAGGGACGCCCTCCGCCGAAGGCCCGTTGACAACGGTCAAGTCACAGAGCTTCAGCTTCCAGACGTATAGCCCAATGAAGTTCAACGGCGGCTGGTGCGGATGGCGTGACAACAAAAACTGCTCACCTTTCGAGACATGGTACATGGAGTTTAACAACTCCATCGATGCCTCGAAGTTTGCAAAAGAGATGGTCAAGGTTGAGCCGGCGGTGGAGGGCCTGAATATTTATCCTTCCGGAAATTACATATATCTGCAGGGCTATAAAAAGGGCCGGACGAGCTACAAGGTCACGGTTGACGGCACATTGTCAGACATTTATGGACAGTCTTTGGGGCAATCTGTATCGGCAACGATAAAGGTTGGCTCAGCAGATCAGAACCTCTATGCTCAGGGCGGTTATATGGCCGTGCTCGATCCGAATGCGGCACCATCGTTTTCGATCTATTCGACAAATTACAGTTCCGTTAAGGTACGACTCTATGATGTCGGTCCCGAGCATTGGGCGCAGTTTCAAGAATATGTCCGACGGATGAACTTTGACGACGGCAAACGGCCGACAATTCCGGGACGTCTCGTTTCGGACGAAGTCGTCCAGATCGCGAACAAGCCAGATGAGATGGTCGAGACGAGGGTCGACGTCAGTAAGGCTCTCAGCGGCGGATTTGGCAATGTTATCGTCGATATTGAACCGACGGTTCGAAAGGACAAATACGATCGCGTCAGAATATTTACCTGGCTGCAGGCTACCCAGATCGGGCTCGACGCATTTGTCGACAACACTGAACTGGTCGGCTTTGCGACGGATCTGAAGACCGGTAAACCGCTTTCAGGTGTTGATCTTTCGATCGAACCTAACGGAAAGCAGGTGACCGGGGGAAAAATGGCGGTCATCGAGCCGGGATATCTCGAACGGGCTTGGAATTGGCTAACGAACTGGGGCAGTAGCCAGGCGGACGAGATCCAATCGGTTGAGGCAGACGGAACCGCAGTAACGACTGAAACGGTCGCTGAAGCTCAAACTGACCGAACTGGAGAGAACGGCATTCTGAGATTGCAGCTCCCGAATACCGCCTCAACAAAAGGCCAGAACCTTCTGGTTGCTAAACGTGGAAAGGACGTTGCGTTCCTTCCCGAGAATACCGATTACTATTGGCAGGAAAGCGGTAACTGGTACAAAAAGGCTGATTCCGATTCGCTGCGTTGGTTCGTATTTGATGACCGCAAACTCTACAAACCGAAAGAAGAGGTGGTCGTTAAAGGCTACCTTCGTAAGATCACGGCCGGAAAGCTCGGCGATGTCGAGGGGCTTGGTGACGCTGCCAGCGGTATTACTTATTCGGTAAAAGATCCGCGGAATAATGAGATCGCAAAGGGTACGGCGAATTTGAACGCGTTTGGTGCGTTCGATCTAAAATTCACATTGCCGGACAATGCGAATCTTGGGTATGCGCGGATCGATCTATCGACAAACAGTTCGCTTTCTGGTTCAGGACATTCTCACCAGTTCCAGATCCAGGAATTTCGCCGTCCGGAATTCGAAGTAACATCCAAGGTCGAGACCGAAGCTCCACATTTCGTCGGCGGCAAGGCTTTGCTCTCGGTCGAAGCCAAATATTACGCCGGCGGCGGTCTTGCAAATGCCGAAGCCAACTGGACGGTGACCTCTAATGCTACCAATTACACTCCGCCGAATCGCGGCGAGTTCACATTTGGGACATGGACTCCGTGGTGGAGAGTTTACGATTACGGTGAATTTGGCGGCGGCCGCGGATACGGCGGCGGATCGTCACAGTCATTCAAAGGCGTAACTGATGCGAGCGGAAAGCACCTGTTGAAGATCGACTTCGAGTCGGTTAAGCCGCCGCGTCCTTACACGATCACCGCGGCGTCGTCTGTACAAGACGTCAATCGACAAACGTGGTCGAGTTCGACTTCGCTGCTGGTCCATCCTTCTTCGCTCTATGTGGGCATCAAGACAGCTCGGACGTTTGTTCAGAAGGGCGAGGAGATCGAGATCGAATCGATCGTTTCCGACATTGATGGTAATCTCGTGACCGGAAAGGACACAGAGATCAAAGCCGTATTGAAAGATTGGACGTTTGAAAAGGGAAGTTGGGTCGAAAAAACGATCGACGAACAGTCCTGTACGGTCAAATCAGGTGAGACTGCACAGAAATGCGGTTTTGTCGCGAAGCAAGGCGGTCGCTACACGATTACGGCGACCGTGATGGATGATCGTGAACGGTTTAACGAAAGCGTGATGACGATCTGGGTACCGGGCGGCAAGACGCCTCCGAAACGCAATGTCGAACAGGAAGAGGTGCAGATCATACCGAGCAAGAAAGACTTTGCTCCTGGTGATGTGGCCGAGCTTCTAGTGATCGCTCCGTTCACACCGGCCGAAGGCGTTCTGACACTCCGTCGAGACGGCATCGTCAAGACCGAGAGGTTTTCGATGAAAGACTCATCGATCACGCTCAAAATACCGCTTGAAGAGAAATACCTGCCAAATATCTATGCTCAGGTAGATCTAGTGGGGGCCGCAACCCGGACTAACGACAAGGGCGAAGTAGACACAAAGCTTGCGAAACGTCCGGCATACGCCAGCGGTAATATAAATCTCGCGATCTCGACCGCGTCGCGTCAACTCACCGTCAAGGCCGATCCGGTGGAAAAGACACTGGCTCCCGGCGGTGAAACAAAGGTAAATGTTCAGGTCAGCGATAACCGCGGCGAACCGGTTGCAAACAGTGAAGTCGCCATTATGGTTGTTGATGAGAGCGTACTTGCGCTGACACGTTATTCGGTCGGCGACCCGATGGGTGTATTTTACACTTTGCGTGGAGACGGTGTCAGTGATTTTCATCTTCGCAAGGATGTTCTGCTCGGAAATCCGGCAGATGTGAAGAATCAGCCTCCGCCGCCGCCGACATCAGATATGGCGTCGAATAAGGCTATGCCTGTGCCGATATCCGGCGGACTTCGCCCGATGGCTGCCGCGAAAATGAAGGCCGAGGGGCGAATGGCGGACGCCGTCGCTTCGGAAGCAATCGATGACGGCGGTGCCCAGGCAACGGACACGCCGATCAACCTTCGGCAGAATTTCAATGCGCTGGCACTGTTTTCACCGACCGTTAGGACGGACAGTAATGGCCGAGCGGTCGTCGATATCAAATTGCCGGACAATCTGACTCGTTACCGGATCACGGCGGTCTCGGTCGACACGGGTAAAAGATTTGGCAAGAGCGAATCGACGATCACGGCAAAACAGCCACTGATGGTCAGGCCTTCGGCTCCGAGATTTATGAATTTCGGCGATAAGATCGAGCTACCCGTAGTCGTGCAAAACCAGACCGACAAGGATATGGCGGTCGATGTTGCGGTTCGTACGACCAATGCGGACCTCACCGGCGGAAACGGCAAACGCGTGTTGGTCAAAGCTAATGACCGTGCAGAAGTAAGGTTCCCGGTCTCGGCAATGAAAGCCGGTATCGCGAGGTTCCAGATTGCGGTTACTTCGGGTAACTTCAGCGACGCCGCTGAGATCAGTCTCCCTGTTTGGACGCCGGCAACGACCGAGGCGTTTGCGACGTACGGTACGACTGACCAGAACGGAGCGGTGATCCAACCTGTTCAGACGCCGGGAGATGTTTTTCCGCAGTTTGGCGGTCTTGAGGTGACGACCAGCTCGACGCAGCTTCAAGAGCTGACGGATGCTTTCCTTTACTTGACAAACTATCCTTACGCCTGCTCAGAACAGATCTCATCGCGAATGATCTCGATCGCCGCGATGCGTGACGTGCTGTCGGCGTTCAAAGCGAAGGATATGCCGACGGCGGCTCAGCTCGAAAGCTACTACAAACGCGACATCGAGATACTCCAGTCGCGACAGCGAAGTGACGGCAGCTTTGGCCTTTGGAAACGCGACAAGGAGCGGTATGAATACCCGTTCCTCACAGTTCATGTCGCCCATGCGTTGGCTCTCGCTAAGTCGAAAGGCTATAAGGTGCCGGAAGAGATGATCACAAAGGTCAAGCCGTATCTAAAGGACGTGGAGAAGCATTACGACGAGTGGTACAAGACATCGCCTGAGGTACGCTGGACGATATCGGCATACGCCCTCTACATCCGCGACATGATGGGTGACAAGGACGTAGCAAAGACCAAGAAGCTGCTTACGGAGGCAACAATCGAGAAGATGCCTTTTGAGGCATTGGGGTGGATTCTCTCGGTGCTTGCAAACGATCCCGGCTCGAAGGTCGAGGTTGATGCGATCATCAGACATCTGATGAACCGCACGACCGAGACGGCGGCATCTGCCAACTTTGTCACCAACTATGGCGACGGAGCCTGGTTGATCATGTATTCCAACCGACGTGCCGACGGCGTGCTGCTCGAAGCCATGATCAAAGCCGATCCGAAAAATGACCTTATTCCCAAGCTCGTCCGCGGATTGCTTGATCACCGAACCAAAGGTGCATGGTCAAATACGCAGGAGAACGTCTTCATCCTGTTGGCCCTCGATAAGTACTTCAACACCTTCGAAAAGGTCACGCCGGATTTCGTTACGCGGATATGGTTGGGTAATACGTACGCAGGCGAAGAGGTGTTCAAGGGGCGCACGGTTGACTCAAACCAGTTGAATATCCCGATGTCGTTCCTTACCGATCAAGGCGGCACGTCGAACCTGATAATCGATAGACAGGGTGTTGGTCGGCTCTACTACCGGATCGGTATGAAGTATGCCCCGAAAAATCTGAAGCTCGAACCGGCCGATTACGGCTTTACGGTGCTCAGAAAATACGAGGCTGTCGACGATAAAGATGACGTAAAGCAGAACGCTGACGGAAGTTGGACGATCAAGTCGGGCGCACGTGTCCGAGTTCGACTGACGATGGTCGCTCAGGCGAGACGTTATCACGTTGCACTGGTCGACAACCTGCCTGCGGGGCTAGAGATATTAAATCCGGGCCTCGCGGTGACCGAATCGATCCCGAGCGACACTGGTGGAAATACAAGTGTTGTCGAATACGGTTCGCGGTCATTCGGTCGCGGGTATTGGTGGTATCGGCAGAACTGGTTCGAACATCAAAACTTCCGCGACGAGCGAGCCGAGGCGTTTACCGCCCTGCTGTGGGAAGGCGTGTACAACTATAACTATGTAGCGCGTGCCACTACCCCGGGCCAATTCGTTGTCCCGCCGGCAAAGGCCGAAGAGATGTATCATCCGGAGACGTTCGGACGCACTGGTACGGACTTTGTCCGGGTCGAGTAGTCCGAGAAACATCGAAATTGTGGGATAGGCTCCGCGCTTGTCCCTTTTGTTTGCTTTCAGTGCTTAATAATGTCCGTCGATTCGTGTACTCTCTTGTGTGGCCGGCGATGATTTAAATTTCGAGCTCGAACAAATCTATGAAATTCACTTTTTTAACTGTTCTTTTGTCACTAACTTTGTTTGCAAGTGGATGTTTCAAGGCAAGTACCGGCGATGCTTCGAATGGAGCACAGGCTGGAGCCGGAAACGCTAATACGGCCAGTCAAAATAAGCCTGTTAACGCTGCTCCGGCGAATGCGGTGGTGGCAAAGCCCGCGGGCGATAAATGCAACAATCTGAAGCTGTCGGGCAAGAACTTCATTGCAAAACAGTCGTTCCCGATAGACTTTGAACCCTTTCCTGGTGGCTGTTTCGCCACATTCGGTAGTAAGGAAGACATGCTTGATGAAAAGGATGTGCCGCGAGGGTCGACGTTTCATATTTTTAAGGGCGGCAAGAGCGTGCTTGAGTTGCCGGACGCATTTGACGGCCAGGCGGCATGCTGGGTTGAGGCAGTTTCGTTCAAAGATCTTAACGGCGACGGCAAAACAGACATAATAATGGCCGGTAGTTGCTTGGCGGCTAAGGACTCATATCCTTCGAATGCCGTCTACGTTAACAACGGCTCGCGATTTACCACCGATGCCGAAGCAAATTCGAAACTTAATGAACTAAAGTCCGCAAAGGCAATTGAGGATTACGTCTCATCGCACATGAAGTCCTTTTTTTGATAATCCCATCAATTAGGAGATTCTGGACGGGGCTTTAGGGTCCTGTCCTTTTGTTTTTCGAGGCCGCTGTTGTGGTAACATGACTTTCGATCAGGCTCTTTGTTGACGAATAAAAATGGCTAAAACCACCTACGAACGAGTTGCGGAAATTCTTATGATCGAATCCGAAGCGATCGCTCGTGTTTCAAAAAATCTATCGGAGGATACGGTTGACCGCGCAATCGCGATCCTTAGTTCCGCCGGTGGAAAAGTGATCGTAACAGGTGTCGGAAAATCGGGTGTGATCGCGGAAAAAATCTCGCAGACGATGACCAGCACGGGGACGATCGCGGTTTTTGTTCATCCGACGGATGCTCTTCACGGCGGTTTAGGCGTGGTGGCCGAAGATGACGTAGTTATCGCTCTCAGCAACTCGGGCGAAACAGATGAACTGCTGGCGATAATGCCGACGCTCAAACAGCGCGGAGTCGCGGTGATATCCATCGTTGGAAATGTCGATTCGTCGCTCGCACGCCAGTCGGATGTCGTACTTGACGGTTCGGTCGATAAGGAAGCTTGTCCTCTAAATTTAGCTCCAACAGCTTCGACCACCGTGGCGTTGGCGATAGGCGATGCCATCGCTATGACGTTGATGGAGGCGAAAGGACTAACGGCAAAAGACTTTGCGGCAAATCATCCGGCCGGTCGTTTAGGTAAACGCCTAACATTGACCGTCGAGAGTATGATGCACCCGAGCCCGAACATTGCCCCAAACTCAGGATGGCTCGATGTTGTGAAGGCCATTTCGACCTTCGCTCTCGGCGCGGTAAATGTGGTCGACGAAGATGGCCGGCTGGTTGGAATCGTGACCGATGGCGATCTCCGCCGCACCATCGAACGCACGCCTCCGATGGAACTGTCCGCGCTCACGGCCGGGGCTATGATGACCGGTTCACCGATCTCTGCAACGCCGGAAATGCTCGCCTTTGATGCTTTAAGATTGATGGAAGATCGGCCGTCACAGATTTCTGTGCTGCCCGTAGCTTCGTCTGACGGGACGTGTGTGGGACTGTTACGACTTCACGATGTTGTGAAAAGCGGGTTGTAACCGGCGAGAAGTGGAAACAACATGCCTGGTTATTTAAGCATCAGACCGATTGTTTACTATTGAATATCTTGGCATGATTGGTTCGATTTACGTTTGAGGTGCCTGGCGATGAAACTACTAAGGCTATTTACCGCAATAATATTTGCATTCACATTCGTGACAATTGCGTCAGCTCAACGGGCAGACGTGAGCATAAATCTCAGTGAACCTTTTTTTGACGCATTACTCGATTCTATTTACCAGAACTTCGATCCGCCGCAATTTTCAATTGCTGCGTCTGAATCGAAGATCGATGAAATTAGGTATAACGCTATTTCACGATTTGATGTGTTCGAGCCAGACACCGCTTTTGGATCCGGGCCCCAGGCTGGTGCGACAATTAGCGACCGCCAGATATGCGACGAGTCGGTCAAGATAGTGCGTGAGATGAACGGCATTAGGACGTCCGTTCGATTTCGCGAAGGCAAGGTCTATGTACCGCTGGCGTTTTCCGGCAGCTATGCACCGCCGTTTGTCGGATGTGTAGATTTTGCCGGGTGGGCCGAGACCAACATTGACCTTGAGTTCGATCAGGCGGGTCAGCGACTTGTTGGGCGTGTCCGTGTGCTGAATGTGAATCTAAACGGAACCAATGGTATCGGCGGTACGTTGATCGCCAAAATGCTTCAGGGGTCTATCGATCGAAAGCTAAACCCGATCGAGATCGTACGGCTCGATAAGGTCTCGTTTGGATTTGCTGTTCAAAATTCCGGTAATATTCGAATGAAAGCCGTTGCTGTCCGACCTGAGGTTTCAGCGGGGTCTCTGCAGATATTTGTTACTTACGATTTCGTGAAAGGATAGCGACCTTTTTCACCGATAGCCGATATCGTATTTTTGGTTCACCAATTCGTACGCGAAACAGCACGGTTTTTACTCAAATACAATAAAACACAGTCATTTTGCCCTTTGGTACGGCAATTGCCGATAGCCGTATGAGGACGAATATTTTTCGTCCCGCAGCAACACGACAGGGGGTCTGACATGACAAGCAAATTTAGGAGACAATTAGGTATTTCGCTGGTAACAGCCGGTGTATTCGGTTTGCTTTTCGCGACCGATGCGGTTGCCCAGCGTAATCGTGGCCGGGACGTCCAAAACGAAGAGCAACGAACTGAAAAGCGTGACGATTCGCGCGGCGAGCGAGATACACCTCGCACACAGCCTGGCCAGAATCAGGATAAGCGTCCAATTCAGGACAACAGCGCAAGACAACAGAACGAACAGCGGCAGCGCGATGAGCAAGCTCGACAGCAGCAGCAACGCCAGCGGGACGATCAGGCCCGTCAACAACAGCAACGCCAACGTGATGAACAAGCCCGGCAACAGCGTGATGATACCGTACGTCAGCAGCGTCGTCAGATCGAGGATAATTCGGTTCGCCAACAGAACGATCAGCGTCAACGTGACGAACAGATGAGGCAGGCCCGAGAACGTCGGCAGATACAGGACAATTCGGTTCGCCAACAGAACGACCGCCGTCAGATCCAGGATCAAACGAATAGTGAAGAGCAGCGAAGAATCGAAGAGCGTCGTCGTCAACAGGAGAGTGCCCGTCAGCAGAATAATCGTGGTTCTGTCTGGCAGCAGCAAAATGGCCGCACGATCGAGGATCGCCGCGTCAGTGATGCTCGCGACAACACCCAGCGGCAGTATCAGCAGGTCGACAAGCGGCAGCAAGAGCAACTCCAGCAGCAGCGTTGGAGTCAGTACAATCAGCAGTGGGGAAATTGGCAGACAATCGAAAAGCAACGATACCGCCAACTTCAGCAGCAGCGACGAAACGCTTATTTGAGATATCAACAGCGCTATTGGGAACGGATCCGCCGTGACCAACAGCGATTGCAGCAAATGAGATATTACGATAATTACTACAACAATTATCGCTACAATCGCGGCGGCAACTATTACTATACAAGTCAGTATGGTGCACAGATGCTGCAGAATGCAGTTGAGAACGGATACGAAGAGGGCTTTTACGCCGGCCAGGCTGATCGGCAGGACGGATGGGGTTTCGACTACAGCAATTCGTATGCTTATCGGGACGGAACATTCGGATACGACGGCTATTATGTATCGATGAATGAGTATAACTACTATTTCCGCGAGGGATTTAGACGCGGATACGAGGACGGTTACTACAGCCAGAATCGTTACGGTAACTACTCGAATGGAAAGTACTCGATACTTGGCACTATCATCGGGACCATCCTCGAGATAGTCACTGACTGATCAACCTTAAACCAGTAGATTGCTGGCCCTGCCGGATCATTTCGGCAGGGCCATTTTGTATTCGAGGTGCAAGTTTGTCCAATATCTACTATCCTTAAAGACAATGAAAGCTCCGCTAGTTGCCATCATCGGCCGGCCGAATGTCGGAAAATCTACTTTGTTCAATCGCCTGACTGGCAGCCGCAAGGCGATCGTTGGGGACGAACCAGGCATCACGCGTGACCGCATGTTTGGCGAGGTCGAATGGAAGGCGAAGGTGTTTCGACTGGTTGACACAGGCGGGATCGTGCCCGATGACGACGCGATCATCCCTGCTAATATTTTTAAGCAAGCTTCCCACGCGATCGAGGAATCGGTCGCGATAATATGGGTTCTCGATTCAAGAGCGGGCGTGACACCACTCGACGAAGAGCTTGGTGTTTTGCTTCGCAACACAAATAAGCCGGTAATTATCGCAGCCAATAAGGTCGAGTCAAAAACCGTCGAAAACGAGGCGGGCGAATTTTACCAGTTTGGTTTCGAAATGTCGCCGATCTCGGCCGAGCACGGCACCGGTATCGGCGACCTGCTTGACATGGTGTTTGAGCACCTCGTCTTTGAAGAAGAGGTCGAAGAGGAAGAAAAGGAACGCGAGATCAGACTGGCGATCATCGGCAGACCCAATGTTGGTAAATCATCGCTTCTGAATAAAATACTTGGCGAGGACCGCGTTATCGTGTCGCCGATCGCCGGTACGACCCGTGACGCGATCGACACACACCTAACAGTCGACGGCCAGGATTATCTTTTGATCGACACTGCCGGTATCCGGCGAAAGGGAAAAACGACCGAAATGGCAGAAAAGCTTTCGGTCATTATGGCTCGAAAGGCTCTTGAGCGGGCCGATGTAGCTGTCATCGTCATTGATGCCGTCGAGGGCGTTACTAATCTCGATGCTAATATCGCCGGCTATGCAGTTGACTCGGGCTGTTCGGTTATCATTGTCGTTAACAAGTGGGACGCTGTTGAAGAGAAGGAAACCAACACGATCTACGAATTTGAGCGCACTCTACGGATGGCGATGAAGTTCCTGGATTGGGCTCCCATCGTTACGATCTCCGCATTGTCAGGACAGCGTGTTACAAAGATACTACCGCTCGTAGCTCAGGCTCATAAGGCGAGGAATACCAGGATCCAAACATCGCGGCTTAATAAGTTCTTTGAGGAAAAGATCTCCCAACCCAAAGGCGGGTCGGCACCAGCTCCCGTGAAAGGTGGTTTTTCGCGTCTCAAGGTGCAATTTATCACTCAGGCCGGCATGCGGCCGCCGCTGTTCATACTTTTCACCTCAGGTGGCAATAAATCCGGCCTCCATTTTTCATACTTGCGATATATTGAAAATCAGCTGCGCGAAGAATTTGAGTTTTTCGGAACGCCGCTCCGTCTTGTTGAGCGGCATAAGACGCGGGAAAAAAAGTGAACTGTGAGGATTTTCGAACCGTAGGAAAAAGTTCTATATTCTTTTGTCGATGGAATCTGCTCTACTGATTATAAGGCTGGTACTTGCTGGCGTGTTTGGGGTTGCCGGAATCGCGAAGTTATTTGATCGCGATGGGTCAAGGCGTTCCGCCGTAGATTTTGGGGTACCGGTTGCCGCCGCCGTAGTTTTTGCTATAGCCCTGCCAATCCTCGAGATATTGATCGCGTTATCTCTCGTGTTTGTCCAAGTGTCCTGGTTCGGAGCATTAGGTTCCGCCGCACTTTTAGCTTGTTTTTCGATCGGGATGCTTGTCCGAATGGCAAAAGGTGAGGCTCCTGACTGTCATTGCTTCGGCCAACTCCATGGTGAACCTGTTAGCGTAAAGAGCCTCGTCAGAAATGTCGTACTTTTTATTCTTACGTTGATATTGGTCGTTTTTGGACGGGCGGAACAGGGCATCGATCTTACTCAAATGGACTCAGGATTATTTCAAACACTAACCGCACTCATCGGATTTGGATTTTTGACCGCGATCATCGTGTTTTTAGCGAAGCTGTCAGCCCAACAGCGCGAGGTACTCACCCGGTTAGAAATGCTTGAGGTGTTAGGCCGGGACGGCGGCACCGTCAAACGTGACGAAGCTGGCAGCCCGCATGATGGCCTTCCGATTGGAGCATTTTTGCCAAGTTTTGCACTCCGCAATGATGGCGACGAACTTGTTATGACCGACACGATCGGGATCGGCCGACCGGCATTGCTCTTTTTTGTTAGCCCATCGTGTACGCCATGTAAGGCAGTGGTCCCAAAGATCAACGAGTGGGCCGACGAATTGAGGGAAATACTCGACGTCATTTATGTAAGCTCGGGTTCGGTTGAGGACAACAAAGCGGTATTTGGTGAGAGCGGACAGCGAACATTTCTCAGACAGAATACCCGTGAGTTTGCCGACGCAATGAATGCTAAATGGACGCCGTCGGCTGTATTCGTGGATAGGAATGGAAAGATCGCAAGTCATGTCGCCGCCGGTGACAACGCCATCGCGGAGCTAGTCGAAATGGTCCGCTCGGCCGATGTTGAGGAACCTTTCGTGCACTTCACCCTTGTAAACGGCCCGAACGCACATAGTCATTTCGAAGTGGGATCCGAAGTACCCGACTTTGAAATAAAGTCGATCGACGGTGAAACCGTTTCAAAGTCGGGCCTGGGTGGCCAGAATGCGCTTATTACATTTTGGAGTCCAACATGCCCTCATTGTAAGCATATAGCCGAAGAGCTTCGTTCTTGGGACAGCAGTAAGGGAGATGATGAACCAAGACTTGTTTTGTTCTCAGACGGCGAGGTCGAAGTTCATAGGGAATTGGGTATTAAGTCGCCGATCGTGATCGATAAGGATTACACGATCGCCGGAAAGATCGGCATGCATGGAACGCCATCAGCGATCTTGATCGACGAGCACGGCAGATATGCATCCGAGATCGCGATCGGTGCCCCAAATATTTGGGCCCTACTGGGACGAAAAGTGGAACGCAACTCAGCGAAATAGATGTTGAAACCGATAGATTGGCAAGTAACCTCGACCGATGGTGAGGCTCGAACGGGAATTTTGCGAACAAGGCGTTCAGAAATTGAAACGCCTGTTTTTATGCCCGTTGGCACACAAGGAGCCGTCAAGGGCGTGCGTTTCGAATGGCTTGAGGATGAGATGGATGCTCGGATCATCCTCGGAAACACTTACCATCTTTTTCTTCGTCCGGGAATGGAGACGATGAAAGACATGGGAGGGCTGCACAAATTCTCATCTTGGAATCGGTCGTTGCTCACAGATTCCGGTGGGTTTCAGGTATTCTCACTTTCCGATCTTAGGAAGTTGACTGAGGATGGTGTGGAATTTCGTTCGCATCTTGACGGCAGCAAACATTTTCTTTCGCCCGAGGTCTCGATGGAGATCCAGGCGACGCTTGGCTCGGAGATCGTTATGGTCTTCGACGAATGTCCGCCCGGTGATGCCGGACACGAAGCTACAAGAAGCAGTCTTGAAATGACTGCAAGGTGGGCACTTCGATCAAAGGATCGGTTTGAAGAGTTACAAGACAAAGGGGCGGATCTAGGACACAGATCGTCTGACGGATTGAGCGGTGATCAGGCCCTTTTTGGCATTGTGCAAGGAGCGGGACACCTTGATCTTCGAAGCGAAAGCTTGGATCGTACGGTTAATATAGGTTTTGACGGTTACGCCATTGGCGGGCTGAGTGTGGGCGAAGAAAAGTCGGTAATGTATAGCGTGCTCGACCATCTAGCACCAAAAATGCCAAAAGATGCCCCACGTTATCTGATGGGCGTGGGTACGCCCGAGGACCTGCTCGAAGCGGTCAGTTGCGGCGTCGATATGTTTGATTGCGTTATTCCGACACGAAACGGACGCACTGGCAGCGCGTTTACCTCCCGTGGAAAATTGAATATACGAAATGCAAAGTTTGCCCGCGATGATCGTCCTCTTGATCCCGAGTGCAGTTGTTCCGTGTGTCGCCGATACTCATTGGGATATCTGCGGCATTTGTATCAGGTTGGCGAGATGAACGCACCGATATTGATCTCACATCACAACCTTGCGTTCTTTCTCGAAACCATGAAAAAGGCGCGCGTGGCGATCAAAGCGGGCGAGTTTGATCGATTTCGGCGTGAGTTTTTGACCCAGTTGGCAGAAAACGAACCCGAGTGCGTTTGATAATGTCTCGTCAAATGTATATCATTGCATTTTTGTCTTTAGGCAGTATAAACAATGAACAATCTAGCGCTCTTTTTTCAAGATGCCGGCGGTGGTGGTAGTATCCTTTGGACGCTCCTCCCGTTCGTCTTTATCTTTGGTATCTTTTACTTTCTCGTGATCTTGCCGCAGAAAAAGCAGAAGCAGCAGCTGCAGGACATGGTCGCTCAATTAAAGATCAACGATGAGGTCGTCACGAACGGCGGAATCATCGGCAAGGTCAAGGAGATCAAGGAAACGAGTTTTATCATCCAAAGTGCTGAGAAATCGTTTTTAGAAGTTGGCAAGAGTGCGGTTGTCGGCAAAAAAGCCGAATAAAATCCAGCAGTATCCGAATTTTGTAATGAAGAACAAAGGTTTGTTGATTAGAACAATCATCATCGTCGCGATCACGATCGCGGGATTTTACCTCGTATTTGGGCCCCGCCGGACACCGACGCAGGCTGACTTTACCTGGACCGGGATAAAAGCCAATCTTGCCGAGAACATTAATCTCGGACTCGATCTGAAGGGCGGATCTCATCTCGTGATGCGGGTCAAGACTGACGATTACCTCAAGACCCTTACTGAAAATAACGCTCAGGCTGCTCTTACTACCGCACAGGACGCCAAGCTTCCGGTTACCGGTAACGCCATAAAGGCCGAGAACGGTAATTACTCGGTGACTCTGAATGTTTCGGATGGAACACAAAGTCAGGCTATTCTCGAAGAGGTAAAAAAGAAAGTTGATTTTTCAGCCTGGAACCAAAGTACCAGCGGGAACGATATCGTTTGGTCACTGCCGGCTCAGGCTCAAGAATTGTTGAAGCGTCAGGCCGTGGAACAGGCTCTGAAGATCATCGAAAGCCGTATTAACGCTTTTGGTGTCAAAGAACCTACTCTTCAAAGGCACGGAGCTGAGTCATCAGGCCAGATACTGCTGCAGATGCCCGGTGTCGATGACCCGGAACGTGTCAAAAAACTGATCGGAGCCGAATCTAATCTTTCGCTGGCCAAACTGGTCAGCCCGCCAAACCCTTCGCCAGTACAAACGTACCCGACGAAAGAGGCAGCTTTGCAGACGATCGGTGGCCAGGAAACGGCGACACGCAAAGTTTATCCGTATGCTGAACGGGACGAACCCTCCGGAGCAGCATCGAATACAGCGGACCCTGCAAAGGCACCGACGCGTTTTGTAGTGGTCGAGTATCCTTCGGTCGTTGACGGCAGCGAACTCCGTGAGGCGAACGCCGTTTCCCGAACGGGCAGCGAAGGCGACTATCAGATCTCGTTTTCATTTAAGCCCGCCGGAGCTCAGAAATTTGGCGAATGGACCGGAAAGAACATCAACAATTACATGGCCGTTGTGCTCAACGGCGAGGTCAAATCGGCCGCGTTTATCAAATCTCAGATCTTTGATTCCGGCGAGATCTCAGGAAAATTTACCAAGACCTCAGCTGAAGATCTTGCCTTGACACTGAAATCGGGTGCGTTACCTGCAAAAATTGAGTATCAGGAAGAGCGAACTGTCGGACCGAGCCTCGGTGCTGATTCGATCAAATCAGGCGTTGAGGCGTCGTTGGGCGGCGTTATTTTCGTGATCATCTTCATGCTCGTCTATTACCGGGGATCTGGTGTCAACGCTGTAGTCGCGCTTTTGATGAATCTGTTGCTGACAATGGCTGCATTGATCACGATCAAGTCGACACTAACTCTTCCTGGTATAGCCGGACTTATTCTCGGCATCGGTATGGCGGTCGACTCCAATGTTCTAATTTTCGAACGCATTCGAGAAGAACTTCGTGAAGGCAAGTCAGTACCTGATGCGATCTCAATGGGATTTGATCGTGCATTTATCACCATCATCGACACGCACGTCACTACTATTATCTCATCGGTGATCTTGTATCTCTATGGTTCCGGCCCTATCCGCGGATTTGCCGTTACGCTCGTCCTTGGTCTTCTGATCAACTTATTCTCGGCGGTGTTTGTTTCGAGGACCATTTTTATGTGGATCCTGGCTCGCAACCCCAAAATGGAGAAGCTTAGTATTTAATCGAATGCCGGTAGTTAAAACCCCGGCAAATTAAAGATGTTAGAAATTTTCAAGAATATCAATGTGGATTGGATGGGCTTACGTAAGCCGCTGATCTTTGTGTCGATTCTAATTTTGCTTGCCGGACTTTTGTCGGCGATCGGCCGTCAGATAACCCCGGGCGGAACCGATGCTTTTAACCTGGGCGTCGACTTTCAGGGCGGCACGGTAATTACTGCAAAGTTTCGTAATAAGCCGACAGAAGACGAGATCCGCAACGCACTGCAAGGTCAGGGTGTGAACGACGCCGTGATCCAGTCTTCAATAGACAAGCAGGATGAAGTTTTGATCAAAGTGCCGCTCTTTGAGTCGAGCACTGAGAATAAGCCCGCCGTCGAGGCCGACCCGAATGCTCAGGATCAAAACTCGCAGGTGAATGTAGGTCGTGCGACCGTCAAGAAGGCTCTGGATACCTTTGGAAAGGAGACAGAGGGTGGAAAACGTCTTGCCGACGACGAGTCTTCTGTTTATCAAATCGTAGGAACGGACTCGGTCGGACCGGTCGCCGGTGCTCAGCTTCGCAATCAGGCTGTCATCGCGACATTGCTCGGTCTGCTCGGTATATTGCTGTTCATCGCGTTCCGATACGACTGGACTTACGCTGCGGGCGCTGTTATCGCAGTTTTTCACGACGTGTTGATCACGTTAGCGTTCTTTTCGGTTTTCCAGTGGGAAGTCAGTCTGACGGTGTTAGCCGCACTTCTGACACTGGTGGGATTCTCGGTAAACGACTCGATCGTAATCTTCGACCGTATTCGCGAGAATATTACTCTTCACCGCAATAAATCCATCTATATTTTGACCAATGATTCGATCAACCAGACAATGTCGCGGACGATCGTGACAAACGGGCTGGTGTTCTTGTCAATTCTCGCACTTGTGCTCTTTGGAGGTGAGGTCCTGCGTGGTTTCTCATTAGCCCTTTTCGTAGGTTCTATAACAGGTACGTATTCGACTATCGCCATCGCCAGCCCGATCGCCATCTGGTGGCAGGGCAAGATCGGATCGGCAAAGGTGAAAGAAGTGCTTGTGCCGCAGATGGGCGAAAAAATGGCTTCAGCGTCGCGACGTTCGGTCACGCGCCGGCCTGTCACTAAGTAAAGTTTTGTAAAGTCCGGCCGTCTCCCGCGGTGCAAAATGCTGATACGTTTCGGCAGTTGAGAGATGGCCGGATTTTCTTTTGAAAAAAGATCGTTTTTGACCGCAAAGTCGTTGGTTATTCTTGACTTTCAATGTCTAAACTTTTAGACTTCATTTCGTTGCTGGTCAATTTAATGTTCGTGTCTGCATTTTTCCGTATTCGTTTATCGAATTAGGAGCGGAAGTGGTAGAACTTTTGCACGTTTGACCCGCAAAAGTCACAGTGTCCCTCACTTGATGAAACGAATCAGAATCCACGGAAATTGTAGAGTCCCTTGTTGGTATCGTTCTCGAACTGTAACGGTTACAACTTGGGTATCGGTATATAACATCTAAGGTAATTGTAAGGTTTCGTAACCCTTGACCTAACATTTGGCACCGGAAAAAGGGAGGAAGTAAAATGCTTGATCAATTAGTTGAATCTAAAAGCAATTCGCAGGAAAACAAGAGACGCAGCGAGTTTCTGCTGGTAACTCTTTTCGTTGCGATAACGGTACTGCTTAGTGCCTGGACGTATAGTCTTTTCGCAAAAGACTACGGTATGGGGTCTGGTGACCTTGAGCTCTCAACGCTCGTCGCGCCGCCGCCGCCTGCCGAAGAGCCCGAGCCCGAGCCGGAGAAGCAGCCGGAAAAGAAACAGCAAGAGCCTGATGTGGACGTTCGTAAAGAGCTGATCCAAAACATCAATGCTACCCCGAAGATCCCGGACCAGATCAGCACTCAGAAGAGTAACATTCCGCAGATGCGTGAAGACCGTCTGACGAAGATCGGCACCACCAACTCGGATACCGGTGCTCGTGTCGATCCGGGCAGTGCACGCGTGGTTGACACTGGCGGCACACAGGGAATTTCGACCGGTACCGGTACCGCTCCGAGCGGAGACGACGAAGACGCCCCACCGCCGCCTAAGGCGACGCCAAAGCCTGCTCCGAAAACAGTTTCGGGTGGTGTTTTGAACGGAAAGGCGACTAGCCTGCCGAAACCGGCGTATCCGCCGGCAGCAAAGGCGGTTCGTGCCAGTGGTGCTGTCAGCGTACAGGTTTTGATCGATGAGTCAGGACGAGTAGTCTCGGCAAGTGCTGTCAGCGGGCATCCGTTGCTTCGTAGTGCTGCTGAGGGTGCCGCCCGTGGTGCTCGTTTCAGTCCGACCCTCCTTTCCGGCCAGGCCGTTAAGGTTTCGGGTGTGATCACATATAACTTTGTTCCGTAATTGGACGTATTAGATCCGCAGGGCGGCAACTGCGAAGGAGCCGCCCCGCAAATGACCAAATTAATTGCAATCAATTAAATTCTTTTTGATTTCTTTGGAGGAAAAATCATGACATTTCTTGGCAGCCTGGTCGCAACCGACTTTTCGGGCTTTTTCTTACTCTTTACCGGCGAGGGCGTCTCGTTTGGTATCTACGATATCGCAAAGAGCCTGACGATTCCGGGTTGGGGCGTTATCATCACGCTTCTTATCCAGTCGGTCTACATGATCGCGGTCGGCATCGAACGCTGGTTGACCTATAACAAGGCAAAACAGCAGTCACGCCAGTATGCTCCGAAAGTTGCTCAGGCACTTAAGAACAGCAATATTGACGAAGCGATCAACATCAGCGACAAGCACAAAGATTCGCACCTCGCGATGGTTGTTTCGTCCGGCTTGAAGGAATTTGCCGCACACCAGGGTAATACCGACATCTCGGCTGACGAAATGGAAGCTTCGAAGCGTGCTCTCGAGCGTGCAATTGCCGTTAAGACCGCCGAACTCAAGCGTGGACTATCCGGTCTTGCTACTGTCGGTTCGACCGCTCCGTTCGTCGGACTGTTCGGAACCGTCGTTGGTATCATCGGTGCTTTCCAGGCCCTGAAGACAAACGAGTCGGCCGGTATCGGAGCCGTCGGTGGTGCTATCGCTGAAGCTCTCGTTGCTACCGCTTTCGGTATTCTCGTAGCTATTCCGGCTGTGTGGCTGTTCAACTATTTCACCAACAAAGTTACAAGCTTTAGCGTGGAAATGGAGAACTCAGCTTCGGAGTTGGTTGATTACTTTATCAAACAGCGTGCAAAGAGCCTCCGCGGCTAATGGCAGTCATTTGGTTTTAACCGTTTAGGAGAATTACTGCTATGGGTGCACAAGTGGGCGGAGCCCAGGAATACAACTCAGATATCAACGTCACACCGATGGTTGATGTCATGTTGGTGCTCTTGATCATCTTTATGATCGTTACGCCGCTGCTTCAACAGGGTGTGTCGGTCAACTTGCCTCGCGATATGATCAGTCCGGATACGGACGCTGATATCGCAAAGGATACGTCGGTCATTATTGCGATTCCCGATAATAATAACTTTTATATCGGAAAGGAGCAGTACCCGATCGATGCCCTTGGTGACGTGATCAAAAAGCGTATGGAAGGCAAAACGCCTGAAAAACGCATTGTCTATATCAAGAGTGGTGTCGATGTCGAATATGGCCGTGTAGTACAGGCTATCGACACGATCCGCAAACAGGACATTGATAAGATCGGACTGGTCGCTGACAAGAAAAAGGACCAGAAGAAACAGTAAGCTCTTGATCACCCCTAACAGGGGACGTATCGGAGGGATGATAAAGATATGGGAATGTCAACTGGCGGCTCTGGTGAAGCAACGCCGCAAATTAACGTAACGCCTTTGATCGACGTTTTGTTGGTTCTTTTGATCATCTTTATGGTGATCACCCCGCTGAAGCCGGCCCGTTTTGAGGCTAAGGTTCCGGCGGAGCCAAAAAATGAACCGCAAGCCAATGTTAAGCCTAACCCGCTGACGCTGGTGGTCGCTATCAACAAGGACACGAAAGCTGTGACCCTCAATAACGACACGTTTGGTGATGTCTCGGATACCGAAAAACTCGGTGACAAGCTCCGGGAGATATTCAAACAGCGTGAGGATAACGGTGTGCTTCGCGAAGGCACGAATGAGGTCGAAAAGACCCTGTTTATAAAATCGCCGAAGACCGTGCGTTATGGCGACGTGGTCAAGGTCATCGATGCTGCGAAAGCGGCCGGTGCCTCGCCGATCGGGCTGCAGATCGATGATTTAACGGATTAATTTTGTTTGATGATTTGTCGGGGGTGGCGGCGAAAGCCCACTCCCCGGCAGTTGTCAGACGGTGAATGGAGTCAAAAGATGAGATTCTCTCGTTTAGGGTTATTAGTTTTTGTAACGGTAACCGTACTTATCGGGGCAAATTGCTCTTATTACAATCGGGTCATTGCCCGCAAAAATCTGGTTGATGGTGCTAAGGCATACAAAGACCGTAAGTTTGGGGAAGCAGAGCAGTTGTTTCGCTATGCTGCCTCGAAAGATCCGAATGGAGATACCGTCGAGGGACGTACGGCTCAGCTTTCGCTAGCCAGAACGCTCCACTCGATCTACATCGGGAACCGTTCTGACAAGAGCAAAGCCGAACAGGCACTTACGGAATACAAGAAGAGCCTTCCTCTTTCGTTGAAAGAGCTTAAAGAAACCTCAGCCGCATACGACAAGAATAAGGCAGGTACGGACGAGCAGAGAAGGTACCTCGCGGCTCTTTCGTCGGTGAATAGTACGACGAGTGCAATTGCGAGTCTGTACGAAAACCTTACTCAGCCGGATAAAGCTAAGGAATGGCAGGCTGAGGTTGCGAACAGTGCTGATTACCCGGTAACCGCGCGAGCTCGTGCTCTAAGTTCATTGACGGCGAAAATGAACACTTGTGCCAACGACATTACCGATACTGAGGCGACCAAAAAGACTATCAAGAAAGACGGCAAGGACGTTTATCAGTTCGTTAAGCCGGCTGCTCCTGAGGATCTAACGAGACTTCAGCAGTGCATCGCTGACGGTACGAAACTGATCGATCAAGCGGTTGCTCTTGAGCCGGACGAGGTAAAGAATGCCGCAAGCTTGAACGTTACCACGTTAACTGACACTCAGTTGGCGCTTTACGGAGAGATCTTTAAGGTTTTTGAATCAACCCGTTCTTACAAAGCAAGCTTGCTTGTACAGGCAGGGCGCCTTGCTGAAATGGAAGGCCGTACGGCTGACCATGATCGGCTTAAGCTCGAAGCTGACGCTGCTAAAGCAAAGTTTCAAGAACTGAGCGATATCGTCAAGAAAATGCAGGCCGAGGTGGATGCTCGTGCAGTAGCCAAGGAAGAGGCGGAAAAGAAAAACGCCAACAGTAACGCAAACAAGAAGTAAAGTTATTTTTCTTTCCAACTTTGGCGGTGCTCATTTACAATTAATTGGGCATCGCCATTTTTCCGTTTAATTGAACTGTCGTACGTGACTTTTAGAGCTGTCTAGCAAATATGATCAGGATCGAGGACGTCATCAAGAAAGTGACCGATAATCGGCCCGGAGCCGATATCGACCTGATCCGTCGTGCCTATCTTTTTTCCGCACTTCATCATCGGGGTCAAACCCGAGCCTCGGGCGAGCCCTACCTCGTCCACCCGCTTGAGGTTGCCGAGATCTTGGCTGACATGCGGCTCGACGAAGTTAGCGTCTCAACCGGCTTGCTGCATGATGTAGTTGAGGACACTCTGGTCGACCTGGACACGATCCGATCGTATTTTGGGGACGAGATCACGCTTCTCGTCGACGGCCTCACAAAAATTGCCCACATCAGCAATCTTTCCAAAGAAAAGCAACAGGCCGAAAACGTTCGCAAGATGGTACTGGCGATGATCACGGACGTTCGCGTCGTGCTGATCAAGCTTGCCGATCGTCTGCACAACATGCGGACCATGCAGTTTCTTAAGCCCGAAAAGCGTGCACGCATTTCCCAGGAAACGCTCGATATTTATGCCCCGATCGCCCATCGGCTTGGTATGGGTAAGATCCGGAGTGAACTTGAAGACCTGTCGTTCCAAAACCTTTACCCTGACGAATACAAAAGGCTCGCAAAGGAAGTTGACGCGAGGCGACCGGAACTCGAGGCCGCTCTCAGCAAGATCAAGGAGACCATCGCCGTCAAATTGAACGAGAACGATGTTCCGTTCGTCGAGATCGAGGGCCGCGTCAAACGTCTTTATTCTCTTTGGAAGAAACTCAAGAAGCAGAAAGTTCGCATTGAGCAGGTTTATGACCTAATTGCCGCCCGGATCATCACTCCAAACGACCGAAAGTACTGTTATCTGACGCTAAGCGTCATACATGACGTCTGGACGCCCGTACCCGAGCGATTCAAGGACTGGATAGCCATACCACGCGATAATCTCTACCAGTCGCTCCACACGTCCGTGATCGGCGATGGCGGCGTACCGTTCGAGGTGCAGATCCGTACCGAGGAAATGCACCAGGTGGCAGAAGAGGGTGTTGCCGCCCATTGGAAGTACAAAGAAAGTAGTCTCGGGGCTCACGAAGACGACGATACGCTCGATGAATTGCGTAAGACAGTCGAAAAGCTTCTGCTGCCGCTCGTGGAAACGAATGAGCAGAACGAAGATTCTGAAGACTTCATAGAATCGCTCAAGCTTGATCTTTTCCCCAAGGATGTTTACGCGTTTACGCCGATGGGCAAGGTCATTCAACTTCCGCGAGGTGCGACGCCGCTGGATTTTGCGTATGCGATCCATTCGGGCGTCGGCGATAAATGCACGGGCGCCAAGATAAACAGCCGTATCGTTCCGCTTCGTACAGAACTGCAGAACGGCGACGTTGTTGAGATCCTGACGACCCAAAACGCGAGGCCGACACGCGACTGGCTCAATTATGTCGTCACGTCCCGAGCACGCAGCCGGATCAGGCATTGGATCACTCAGCAGCAGCGAGAAGAGTCCATAGATATTGGCCGAAAGCTACTCGAAAAAGAGGCTGAGCGGTTCCGAGTCGCACCGAAGAAATTCCTCTCCAATGACACCGAACTTACACGGATCGCACACGACTACGGCCTCAGCCGTCCAGATGATCTGATGGCGTCTGTCGGTTACGGTAAGGTGTTGCCCCGAAACGTCTTAGCTAAGTTCCTGGGTGCCGAGAAATTCGAAGAACTCGATCCTGAAAAGAAGAAGGAGACTCGAATTTCGACTGGCATGAAAGCGGTCAAAAAGTTCATTGGCATGAGCGAGGACGCCATTGTGGTCAAGGGCGTCGACAATCTGCTGACGAGCCGTGCCCGATGCTGTAACCCGCTTCGCGGCGAGGAGATCGTCGGGTATATCTCACTCGGCAAAGGCATCGTCGTTCATAATAAACGCTGTAAGAATATGGGCCATCTGATGGTCAATAAAGACCGTATTGTCGAGGTCGAATGGGCCCGCAGCGAAAAGAGCGAGATCCAGTCCGTCCAATTGCTGGCGACGACGGAGAACCGCACCGGTATGCTCGCCGGTATTACTAATGCCATCGCCGACATCAAGACCGGTATCCGGGACGCCCGGGCCAATGTTTCAAAGGACGATATTGGTATGATCGAGGTGACGGTCGAGGTCTTTGACAAGAAGCATCTCGACAAGGTCGTCGGAGCTATCGAGCACGTGCCCGGAGTCATTGCCGTTGAGCGTGTAAATGCTTGAAACCATACCTTTTCCGCACTTCATACTTTCTTTTTGTTCGGTAATTTGCTAGAATTCGCCTTTTGCTTAAGGAATCATTCAGCAAGGAATTCGCAACCGAAATGAAAGAGACGATCTCAACAGACAAAGCACCGGGGGCAATCGGCCCATACTCGCAGGCGGTAAAAACCGGCAACATGGTATTTTGTTCGGGCCAGATCCCGATCGATCCGGCGACGGGCAATTTTGTGTCTGAGAATATTGGTGAGCAGACCGTGCAGGTCTTGAAGAATCTCGCGGCGGTGCTTGAGGCTGCGGGCTCGAGCCTTGAGAACGTGGTCAAGACGACCGTGTTCCTGGCGGATATGAATGATTTTGCTGAAATGAATGAAGTTTACGGCAGGTATTTCGATACGAATAAACCTGCACGTGCGACCATACAGGCAGCCAGGCTGCCCCGGGACGCCCGCGTCGAGATCGACTGCATTGCGTTAATTGGGTAACAGAAAAGCCAGACGCCGAATTTTCTTCGTCGTCTGGCAACCTAAAGAGAGATCACAAACTCAAATACTACGCAGCCTTAATGATCTTTCCCGATTTAATGCATCGGGTACAAACCTTAGCCCGGCCGTTTCCGCCCGTAGGGAGCTGGATGCGAACAGGTTGCAGATTTGGGTTAAATCGGCGTCGAGTCTTGTTATTAGCGTGTGATACGTTGTTTCCAAATTGCGGACCTTTTCCGCATACGTCGCAGCGTTTAGCCATAATATTATTGCCTCCGGTATTTAATACGAGGTATTAAGTAATGAGTTTTTCGAAAACTCAAAAATAGATTTTATATCAAATCACAACGGGTATAGTCAAGTTATGCAACAGATCGATAAGTTGAAAGGAGCAAGAGCCACAGTGCAAAACAAATTGTCTAAGTTTTCGACCGCAGCCTTTATTGCTGCATTTGCTGCGTTTTTCGCAGCATGCGGCGGTCCGGCGGCTAACACAGGTGTCGGCGGGGTCGACCCGAATGAAACTGCCGCTACGGTTAACGGCAAGGTCATTAAGATGGAAGAAGTTGACCGCGGTATTAAACAGCAGGCTCAGGGACAGGAAAGCAAAATGTCGCCCCTCGAGCTTGCAGGTGCACGGCTTCAGGTCCTGCAGAGCCTGGTGGAACAGGAAGTGATGTTCCAAAAGGCTGAGAAGGAAGGAACGGTCCCGACGGATGAGGAAGTCACGACCGAAGTGAACAAGCAGAAAGTCGAAAGCCGCATGTCGGCCGAAGAGTTCGACAAGCAGATGGCACAGGCCGGCTTGAACGAAGCCGCCTTCCGCGAAAGCATCAAAAAGGGCCTTGCGATCAAAAAGCTTGTTGACAAGATCACCGGCCGTATCGAAGCTCCTAAGGACAAGGAGATCACCGATTTCTTTGCCGGGAACGCGGACCTTTTTGTTAAAAAGCGTGGTGTCCGTCTCGCGGCGATCGTGATCGACCCGGCGAATAGCGGCCAGGGCGACACGACGACCAACGATGCCGAGGCAAACGTCAAGATCAAAGAGATCCTCACCAAGCTTTCGCAGCCGGGCAGCGATTTCGCATCACTTGCACGTGAATACAGCGAAGACCCGAGCAAACTGCAAGGCGGCGATCTCGGCTACATCAGCGAAGAGGACCTCAAGACCAATTTTGGTGTGCAGAATGCAGCCGGATTTATGAACGCACAGTTCAGCATTGGCGGCGTGACCAACGTCATTCCTCTGAACGGCAAGGGCTATATCTTCAAGCTTCAGGATCGCATCGAGAAAGAAGAGTCGCAGACCCTCGAGAGCCCGGGCGTTCGTCAGCAGATCACTGATCTTCTGGTAAACAACCGCAAGCAGCTGCTCGCAGCGTCGTATCAGGCTATCGCGATGAACGAAGCCAAGATCGACAATCTGCTGGCTAAGAAGGTCGTTGCTAATCCGAATGAACTGAGCGGAGCACGTCCGGCAGGCTCGTCGACACCGGCAAATACCAACGCCAACGCAGCGGCTCCGGCCAACGCTAACACGGTGGCGAATACGAACGCAGCGGCGAACACCAATGCCAATGCAAAGCCGACGGCAAACGCTCCGGCAAAGCCCGAGACAAAACCGGCCGCTAACGCAGCGGCAAAACCGGCGAACAAATAGTTCGGTTCTCGTTTCAACAGATTAAGGTGAAAGGCAATGTCTTTACTTTGCCTTTTACCTTTTTCCATTTCTCATTAGTTTTATGCTTTTCAGACTTTCAGACGTGTGGAAATCCTACGGTGGTACCGAGATCCTCAAAGGAGTTTCGTTTCAGGTAAATCCGTCGGAAAAGGTCGGTCTCGTCGGACGAAACGGCGCCGGCAAGACGACCGTTTTTCGCATTATCACTGGCCAGGAAGCCGCGGATGAGGGCGATGTCATTAAGATGAACGGGCTCAAACTCGGCCTGCTCGACCAGCACGTAGATTTTGGCGAGGCCGAAACGGTGCACACGGCGGCACTGTCGGCTTTCAAGGAGATCCACGACATCGAAGCCGAGATGCGGAGCCTTGAGACGCTTATGGCGACCGATCATTCGGACGCGGTGCTCGAACGCTATGCCGATCTGCAGACCGCGTTCGAACACGCAGACGGTTTTTCGTACGCGGCAAAGGCCGAGTCGGTTTTGCTCGGTATGGGATTTCCGCCCGAGTCCTGGGGCGAAGACGTGCGGACGCTGTCGGGCGGGCAGAAGAACCGCCTCGGCATGGTACGCCTGCTGCTTTCTAATTCGGACGTGATGCTGCTCGACGAACCGACCAATCACCTCGACGTCGAAGCGGTCGAGTGGCTCGAGGAATTCCTAAAAACGTACGACCGGACATACGTTGTGATCAGCCACGACCGTTATTTTCTCGACCGCACGACGAATCGCGTGATCGAGATAGACCGCGGCCAGGCCGTGACCTACAAGGGCAATTATTCGAAATACCTTGAGGAACGCGAACTGCGTCGTGAACAGCAGATCCGCGAATACGAGAATCAGCAGGCTCTGATCAACAAGACGCAGGAATTTATTCGGAAAAATCTTGAGGGCCAGAAGACCAAACAGGCCAAATCACGCCGAACGCTGCTCGCACGTATGGAGCGGATCGAGGCGGTTACGAGCGAGAAATCAGGTGGTAACTTTGGCCTTCGTCAGGTCGAACGAACGGGTAACAATGTTTTGACGGCCGAAGACCTTGCCATCGGTTACGATACGAAGGTGCTCGCAAAAGGGCTCAATTTCTCGCTGTTTCGCGGTGATGCTCTCGGCATCATCGGCGGTAACGGTACCGGCAAGACGACGCTGATCAAGACGCTGCTCGGCAATATTCGTGAACTTGGCGGCAAACTTCACTGGGGCACCAAGACCAACATCGGTTATTACTCGCAAAACCTTGAGGGCCTCGAGCCGCGAAACGAGGTCGTTCAGGAACTCCGCCGTGTCGCTCCGATGGCGGATAACGGAACGCTGCGTGGTTTTTTGGCAAAGTTCCTGTTCGTCGGCGAAGATGTGTTCAAGCCGGTTTCGGCTCTCTCTGGCGGTGAAAAGGGAAGACTTGCTCTCGCCAAGCTGATCTATTCGCAAAAGAACGTGCTTGTGCTGGACGAGCCTACTAATCACCTCGACATCCCTTCACGCGAATCGCTCGAAAATGCGCTGGACGAATACGACGGCACACTCATCGTGGTCAGCCACGACCGTTTCTTCCTCGATAAGATCGCGAACCAGATGCTCTCGTTCGAGAACGACGGCCGCGTGCTCAGCTTTGACGGCAACTATACCGAGTTTCACGATTGGAAGATCGAGAATGCAGTGAGCGGTGTACAGTCGCCAAGGGTACAGGCGTCGCAGCCTGCGGCCGCTCCGGCAGCGGAAAAGACGTCACGCCCCGCATCTGCGCTTTCCAAAAATCAGATCAACCAGCTTGAAAAGCGTATCAAGCAGATCGAGGCTGAAATTCCCGCACTCGAAGCCGAGGCCGCTGGTTTGACAAAAGACATGTCCGACCCCAAGGTCGCGTCCGACTACCCGCGTCTTGCCGAACTTACTGAAAAGCTCACCAAGACCGAATCCCGCGTCAAAGCTCTTTACGAAGAGTGGGAATCCGCCGCCGAACAACTCGGCGGGTGAGAGTTGTTAGCCGCAGATTAACGCGGATGAGAGAAAGAAATTTAGCCGCAGATTAACGCGGATTACGCGGATAAAAGAGAGATAGAGATCAGTTATTGATCTTTTTCTTATCTGCGTCATCTGCGTTCATCCGCGGCTAAAACTTCTTATATTTCGCTCGTATCTTTACCGCGCGTTCGATCAGGTCGACGTTTTCGAGGATCTTTAGTCTGAGGTCCTTGTCGAGCGTTGGGTTGTCGGCGAGGAACTTGTTGACGATGTTAAGTGCCTCTTCGCTCCTTTGGCCGCCGATGAACGAACCGAGCCAGCCGTTGACGAAAAAGATCTTACGGTTACGTTTGTGGTTCGGCAGTTCTTTTAGTGCCCGTTCGAGATACGGCAGCGTCCGTTCGCTATGCCGCACGGAGTTGAACGGCCCAAAGGCGGCCTCGATCCAGCTTTCGGGTATCTCCTTGTTAGCGGTAAAGTCCGCCCAATATTTCGCCTTGTTCTCGGCCGTCGCGATGCCGGCCTTTGCCGCGTAAGCGTAGCGTTTTGCCTCGTCGCTGGTCTCGGTTTTTATGAGATCGTCAAGCAGTTTCGGGGCTTCCGCGTCGCCCAGGATCAGCAGTTTTGTGACGATGTCGAATTTGTCCTTTGTACGAAGTGGTATCGAGGCAGAAACACGACCGGTAGGGAGTGTGCCCGTTGAAGCAGCGATCGGTCGCAGGGCACCCTCGCTACCGCTCAGGTTCCCGCCTTTTAGCATCTCCTTGAGCACGCTTCTCGCATTTTCCGACGATACGATAGTCAGAAGTGCCCGATAATAGGTGATCCGCAGGCCCAATGTCGGAGCGTTCTGCATCCGTTCAATGAGAAGAGTTTCCAACCGGGCAGAGACGCGAGTGTCAACGAGCGTGCCACGGTTATCATCCTGCGGCGTGGGTTTATCCGAGACCGTGGTACTAGACTTGGCACGCTCGTTCACACTCGCGTTTCCGCCGACGTCCGGGAGGTAGTAGTTCATCGCGGTCGATACTCGGCTGAGTAGCGTGGCGATCGTGCTCTCGTCAGATTCGCTTGGAGTCCCGCCTTCAGGCGGCATCTTCCCCGCAGTTGGCCGGCTAAAGCCGGAACTCAAAACTTTTATCACCAACTCAACATACTCCTTCGGGTCAAGTTCGCCTTCGCGGACGCTGTCCCAGAGGCTGCCCCACATCATTGAGCGCAAGAAAGGGTCCTTTTCGTTCTGGATATTCTTCAGGACGTAATCGCGGCTCTTATCGTCGAGAAGGAAGATGCCGTAGCCGTAGTCTTGGTAGTTTGGAAAAACGAACTTCGGAGCGGCAAGATTTGTTTTGGTTTGTTTCGATTCGCGACCACCGAAATTGTATCCCCAAATTTCCTCGATCTCTCGATCGTTTTTCCCAAGCGTGACTTTTTCAATTCTTGTTTTGCCGTCAGCGAGGATGTAGTAGAACTGTAGTGCCTCCGGCCAGATTGGTCTATTGCCAGTCCTATTTGACACGGGATCACATGGAAAGCCTGACTGTGAGAAAAGCAGATTGATCTCTCCGGGGTGACCCGTGAATTTCACAGATCGCGAATAATCACCGATACATAGTCTGAAAGTTGGCAGTCCCTGTTGCTTCACCCAAATGTTTGCCCAAGCACTCAGATTGTTGCCGCTCGCGCCTTCAAATTCCTTCACCAGATCTTCCCAACCCGCGTTCGCATACTCATGCTTCTTCAAAAACGCGCGGACGGCGGTTTGGAATATGTCCGGCCCGAGGTAGAACTCGGCTTGGCGGAGGAACGAAGGTGCTTTGCGGTAGACGATGTTGCCGTAGGCGGATTTCGCTGAATTCAAATTCGCGATCTCCTGGTAGATGGGCGTGGTGCCTTTTGTCGAGTCGGTCAGGTAGGCGGCCTGTTTGTTGCGTTCGTAGAAGACCTTCCAGGCGTTCACTTCGGGCATTTGGCCAGCATTTTGGGAGCGTGGCGCACCCTCCCTACCGGTCGGGTTTCCGCCTTGGACCTTTTCGAGCGTCTTGTACGCCATGAACTCGGCAAAGCCCTCTTTCAGCCAAAGGTCGTCGAACCATTTCATCGTCACCGTGTCGCCAAACCACTGATGCGCCGCCTCGTGAAAGATCAGGTTCGCCCGCGAAATATAGTCGTTCTTGGTCGGCTCCTGTGGAAAGATCACCGAAGATTCCCGCAAAAAAGTCGCCCCCGCATGCTCCATCCCGCCAAACGGAAACTCGGGGATCAGAACCAGATCGTATTTTGGAAAAGGGAATTTGTAGTCGAAATAGGTTTCGAGATATTTAATGCCCTCGCGGTTAAGACGAAAGACCTCGGCGGCGTGGGGTTTGAACTTGGCGGCTTGGGATTTGCGGACGTAGATAATGGTTTTATTTCGGGGCTTGCCTAGCAAATCTCCAAGATTCATTTCCTTTGGCATGGGAACAGTTTGTTGCTTGAAGTCGGCCGCATCTTCGACAAACGGTGTAAATGATCCCGTTGCAAAAGAAAAGACGTACGAACTTATGGGAGCTGTTTCTTGAAAGGAAAAGACAGACCTAGGATTTTTGTCGGATCGTTCAGAGCTACTGGAAACGAAAGCGTCCGTGTTTGAAACCGCTTCCCAATCCTTTGGTGAGTCGATTGTCAACGTAAATCTAGCCTTCAAATCCGGCTGGTCGAACACGGGAAACGCCGTGCTCGCGTCCGACGGGACAAACAGCGAATAGATGTATTCCGCTCCGTCCTCTTTATCCACATACCGCGTGATCGCCGACCCGCTGGTCAGTATCGGCGAAGTGAAATCAAGTTTGATAACATTTTCGCCCGCAACCACGCCCTCGCTGAAGATAAGATGTTCATTTAATTCGAGGTAGTCAAAGCTCGGTGGCCTTCGCAAGAGACTTGTTAGTTCCTGGCCATGCAATACCGGGAGATCGATAGACCTCCCATTGATCGAAACATTTGTAATAGTCGAGAGGTTTTCGCTACCGCGAATCTTTCGCCAATCTAGGATGATCGGCGTTGGATTGCTGACCGCCAACCCAGTCGCTATCGCTCCCGGTTCTGACAGGGCCGTCACGCCGGAGGAACCGGCGTTTGCAGGCGAGGGCGCCTGCGTTCCAGTCTCCTCCACTCCTCCACTCCTCTTCTCGTCCACTTTTAGACGGATCTCCATCGTCCCTTTCAGCACGGGCGACATCTTTTCGAGCGTCAGGTTCAGCTTGTACCGCACGTCCGAGTACCGTGCCGCCCGCCATTTCGCCAACTCTTGCGAAACGCCCGGCTCAATCTGCGGAACCTGAGAAAATGCCGTCATAGCGGCAAATAATGTGAATAGCGAGAGTCGAACTAGCATAGCGTTATATTACACCGCAGAGACATAACTGCCGAAGACGGAAATTGGCCACGAATGTACACGAATTGCACGAATAGATCCTTCTTCTAATTTGTGTTCATTCGTGTAAATTCGTGGCGAAAACTCCTTACATATAACTTAGGCGGCGAACCTTGGGAAAAGGTTGCCGCCTTGGAAAAAAAGAGCTACCGGAGGGCCATTACGACTCGATGCGATAGTTCGGAGCCTCTTTGGTAATGATGACATCGTGGACGTGCGATTCGCGAAGGCCCGCGGACGTGATGCGGACGAATTTGGCGTCGGTCTGCAGTTCGGCAATGCTCTTGCAGCCGGTGTAGCCCATGCCGGAGCGGAGGCCGCCAACGAGTTGCGTGACCATCTCGGCGACCGAACCTTTGTAGGCGACGCGGCCCTCGATGCCCTCGGGAACGTACTTGGCGTCTGAGACGGTGCCTTCCTGGGCGTAACGGTCGCTCGAACCTTTCTTCATCGCCCCGATCGAGCCCATCCCGCGGTATGTTTTGAAATTGCGGCCCTGGAACAGGATGACCTCGCCCGGAGCCTCTTCGGTACCGGCAAAGAGCGACCCGATCATAACGCTGTCCGCGCCAGCGGCGATCGCTTTGGCGACGTCACCGGAAAACTTCACACCGCCGTCGGCGATGATCGGCACGCCCGTACCGCGAGCGGCTTCGACACACTCGATGATCGCCGTGACCTGCGGCACGCCGGCACCCGTGACAACCCGCGTTGTGCAGATCGAACCCGGCCCGATACCGATCTTGACGGCGTCAACACCTGCTTTGATCAGCATTCTGGTCGCCTCGGCGGTAGCGACGTTGCCCGCGACTATCTCGATGTCAGGAAATTTAGCACGGACCGTCATTACCGCGTCGATAACGCGCGAACTGTGTCCGTGAGCCGTGTCAATGACGATCGCGTCGACGCGGGAATTGACCAGAGCCTCGGCACGTTCGAGAAAATCACCTGTCGCTCCGATCGCCGCGGCACAACGCAGACGCCCGAGCGTATCCTTTGCCGCAAGCGGGAAATTGATCGCCTTTTGGATGTCCTTGACCGTTATCAGGCCCTTGAGGTGGCCGTCGTCGTCAACGACCAACAGCTTTTCGATGCGGTGTTTCTGCAATTTGACCTTTGCTTCGTCAAGCGTGGTGCCGACCGGGACCGTCACCAGCGGCTGCGGTGTCATTATCTCGGAGACCGGTATGTCGAAACGCGTCTCAAAACGCAGATCGCGATTTGTGATAATTCCGACGAGCAGACCGGCTGCGTCAACGACCGGAACGCCGCTGATCTTATACCGCTCCATGATCGCGAGCGCCTCGGAAACAAGTGCTTTCTCATTTATCGTCACCGGATCAACGATCATGCCGGATTCGCTGCGTTTTACCTTATCGACCTCCTCGGCCTGCTGGGCGACGGAAAAATTCTTATGGATCACGCCGATGCCGCCCTGTTGAGCCAGAGCGATCGCCAAACTCGCCTCGGTGACCGTGTCCATCGCGGACGAACACAGCGGTATATTGAGATCGATGTTTCTGGAAAAGCGCGTTCGTGTGTCCACTTCGTTCGGTAATATCTCGGAGTAAGCGGGAACGAGCAGAACGTCGTCAAATGTAAGGCCTTCTTTAATATCTGTAATATTCATTTCAATAGTTCTAAACAAAAATGCCCGCAATTCATTTGCGGACACTCTTGGGCTTATTATCAATTCTCACCGTATAAAGTCATCAGCTTACGGCCTGTTTCCCGCCGGTCTGTTCGCCGGAGCGGGTTGAGGCGTCGCAGCCGGTCGAACTGCCGTATTTGCCGCGGCATTGGCAGCAGGTTTAGCAGCAACAGGCGTGGGTTTCGGCGTAGTCGGTGCCGTCGTCGTCGGCCCCGAGGTCATCGGAGCCGTATTTGCGTTGGCGTCAACGATAGCCGGCGGAACCTCTGTCGAGATCGACCCACTCGTCCAGATCTGAGCGAGATTTTCCTTTGAGATCGTAAATTCGATCGACTTTCGTCCCTCGACCAGCGGCTTGGCCGGCAGCGTGATCGCCTTGCCGTTGATCGTCAGCTGTACAAACGCCGCCAACGAACGCGAATAGCCAAGTTTAAGGCTTTCTTTCGGTTCGAACATCACGGTCGAACCGGGCGTAACCACGTTACTGGTTGATTTACCGTCACTATTTGCCGAAAGCGAAACCGGTTCGGTCGTCGCTTTGAACTCAACTTTTAACGTGGCCATCTCGGGCACATTTCCTGGCGTCGGAGCTACCGTCGCGGTGTTGGCGTTCGAATTGGCGTTGGTCGCGGTGTTTGCCACAGGCGGCGTATCGGGCTGATTTCGCAGATAATCGACAAGATAGAGCAGGCCGGCTGTCATTGCACCAAGGATAATGACAGCGATGATGACCGTCGGTATCATCGAACTTCCGTGACGGTCGTCGGTCAAAACCTCAGGTTTGTAAACCTTGAGGTCTTCGCCTGTGCTCATATCGGCCGCGGCCATGATCTGTGCGTAATCGCGGAGTGCCTCTTGCTCGTCTATGTCGACGTACTTGGCGTAAGATTTAACGAATCCCTTATTAAAAATACCGCCCGGCAGCGTGCGGTAGTCGTCATTTTCTATCGATTCGAGATAATGGCCGGAGATACGGGTCTGCTCAGCTACTTCGCTGATAGATATACCTCTTTCTTCGCGGGCCTGCCGCAATTTTTCACCCAGTGTTAGAGACATTATAGTTTTGCTTGGCCGGTCAATATGTCAGAAATCGCCTGCGAACTTAATAGTGAAATATATCGCTGTTAGACGGCCTATGTCAATCGAATTACATAGGTTTTATCGGAATAAAAACCAAGTCGGCCGACATTCGGGCCGTCGGGTTTTGGCAATGCCTGTGACATATATTAGAATCCTAACAGCAATCCAATTAGTGAGGAATAATCAATGAGTTTAGAAGCTCTCGGGATGATCGAAACAAAAGGCTTTATCGGCGCCGTCGAATGTGCGGATGCGATGGTCAAAGCTGCGAATGTCCAACTTGTCGGCAAAGAGTACATCGGTGCCGGTTATGTGACGATCTTTGTGCGTGGCGATGTCGGTGCCGTGAAGGCGGCGACGGATGCCGGTGCCGCTGCAGCTCGACGCGTCGGCGAACTTATTAGCGTTCACGTCATTCCTCGTCCGCATCAGGAAGTCGAGCGCGTACTGCCTAAGGGCGGCAGTATCGGCTACAGCCCGGACGAAAAAGCTCTCCAGGGCGGCGGCAAACAGCTTAGCTCGGGCGCTGGCACCTCCGCAACAGGTACTGCCGAAGGCAGCAAGTCGAAAACCAAGTAACCAACTCGGCATAACGCCGGCGTGACCAGATCCACTTTGGAACGATCGCCGGCGGAACTGTTTTTACGTTTAACCAAATGGGTGACAATGACCTAATTTCGCAGCAAGAGGCACGCGACGCAGTAGATGCTGCACGCACGGCCTTTGACGTTGTGATGAGGTTTGACCAGGCCAAGATCGACGCCATTTGTGATGCAATGGCTGGGGTTGCGTTGGCCAATGCAGCACGGTTGGGCCAGATGGCTCACGAAGAGACAGGTTTTGGCAAAGCGGACGACAAACGAGAAAAGAACCGGTTTGCTGCAGAGGACGTTTGGAACTACTTTCGCAGCCTGAAAACGGTCGGTGTCGTTTCGGAAACCAAGAACATTGTCGAGATCGCCAGTCCTCGGGGTGTAGTCGCCGCGATCATTCCATCGACCAACCCTACATCCACAGCGATATTCAAGATAATAATTGCAATTAAATCGCGAAACACGATCGTCCTGTCCCCTCATCCATCAGCCAAGAACTGTATAGCGGAGACTGCTCGTGTGATGCGCTCTGAGGGCATAAAACACGGCCTTCCGGCTAATGCTATTCAATGCCTGACCGTTTCATCGATAGAGGGCACCGAGACATTGATGAAGCACAAAAGCACGGCTGTGATACTCGCAACAGGCGGCACGGGGCTTGTGCGAGCGGCGTATTCGTCGGGTAAGCCGGCATTCGGCGTCGGCCCTGGTAATGTGCCGTCATTTATCGAACGTACGGCGAATGTGCAAAAAGCAGTAGCCGACATCCTGACGGGAACGTGTTTTGATAACGGCACGATCTGCGCTTCGGAGCAATCGGTGGTCGTCGATGCACCGGTCGAGGGCTCGGTTCGCGAACAGTTTAAGGCCCAGGGCGGCCATTTTCTAAATTCGGCCGAAGCCGAAGCCGTCGGCAAGATATTGCTGACGCCGCAGCGAACACTTAACCCTGAGATCGTCGGCCGTTCGGCTTCTCATATTGCCGACCTTGCCGGAATATCGATCCCGGATGGTACACGTTGTTTGATAGCTGATTGCGCCGGCGTCGGACGTGAATATCCGTGGTCTGTTGAGAAGCTTTCGCCGACACTGGCATTCTTTGTGGTTGATGGCGTTGAGCAAGGGGCGGAACGTTGTCACGAAATACTTCAGTTTGGCGGCATGGGCCATACGGCCGGAATGCATACACAGGATCGGGCCGCGGCCATTAAGTACGGTGAGCAGATGCCGGTTGCCCGCGTGATAATTAATTCGCCGACGACGCACGGTGCAATAGGATTTTCGACTGACTTGTCGCCATCAATGACGCTCGGGTGCGGTTCGTGGGGCGGAAACGTAACCTCTGATAACGTTTCGCCGCTGCATCTGATGGACATCAAACGTGTTGCGTTTGAATCGAAACCGATCAATCGGCCTGCTCCAACTGTCGAGGCACCGTTGGCAGCTTCGCAATCGCCCCGAAAGCAGTTTAAGCGTGAGGAGATCGCCGCGATCGTCGACGGGTTTCTCTCGAAGAAACTTGAGGCATACGTAGAACCAGTAGCCGCTGCAGCTTCTATAGCCGAGAGTTCGCCGTCGCCTGTAAAGACGATCCTTCATCATCTGATCCCCGAACCACCGCCAGTTGCTGAACGGCCGCCGGAACCACGTGATTTTGTCAGTGAAGACGACGTTCGACAGGCGATCGATAAGGGAGAAAAAGTTTATATTTCCAAGAAGACGATCCTGACGCCGTCGGCGAGGGACCTGGGTGAGGAGAAGGGTATACTCGTATTGATGTAAACGGTACGTTGGTCAAAAGTGATCTTTATAGATGGCGAAGGGAAAGGCGAAAGTAAAAGGTTGTTGGAGTTGCGGTGCGGAGATCCGGCCCGACACCCAGTTTTGCTACAGTTGCGGCAAGCCCCTGGCCGGTCCCATAGAAAGTGTCATCACCGAGAACGCAATTGCCGAGACGGACACATCGACCGAGGTCAACGAGAGCCTTGTCGATCTCGAACGGGCTCTCGGGGCTCAGTTTCCTCCGGAGGGCGATCCGAAAGCAAAGCTTACCGCCGCCGCCGCACAACGCCGCACCGCACGACGCGGAACGCGCAAACAGACTGAGGTAGTGTGGGAGCCGGTCGACGACGGGGCGAACAGACTTTATTTTTTAATTGTTCTCCTGATATTTGTTGTTGCGAGTGTACTGGTATATTTCACGGTGTTTTCGAAATAGACGGGTAAAATGATCACAGCGGGAACGATATTTTTCATCACGATCTTTGGGGGACTGGCGTTGTTTGCGGGATTGATCTTCGGGTTGAGGTATTTCCTTAAGCGAACGCGGGGTAATTAGACCTAAGGGGCCGAAAGTTGAGAGTAATATGCAAGCATTAGGAATGGTAGAGTGTTTTGGCTTGGTCGCTATGATCGAGGCTGCTGACGCAATGGTCAAATCGGCGGACGTCAAACTGGTCGGCTACGAAAAGATCGATGCCGGACTCGTGACCGCAATTGTCCGCGGTGAGGTCGGGGCAGTGAAAGCAGCGGTTGACGCCGGGGCCGCCGCCGCCCGCCGCATCGGGACCGTAACGGCAGTTCATGTCATTCCGCGTCCACACGGCGAAGTCGACGAGGGAATTCCTGTACTGCATACCGGCGAGACAAACCGCAAGAAGATCTCGGGCTCCGTTCCCGAATAATTTCTTTGTGAATCAATAAAATAGGCGAGATACCAATACCGGTATCTCGCCTATTTTGTTACCTTTGTTTCTCGCTATTTCGGCTTTGGAGCCTGCATCGGTTTCTGCAACGACGGAGCACCGCCCTCGGCGACACGTCCGGTGCGAGAGATCGCAATTCGCTTCTGCTTGTTCGGTCCGTCGTCCACAACTACCTTAATGTTCCTAAACGAACCGTCGCGGGCATCGTTTGAAGGAATATAGCCGATCGAATACTGAGTTCTGAGTTCGTTCGAGATGTCCTTGGCCATTGCCGGCAGTTCGCTAACATCAGCCGGGAAATATGCTTTCCCGCCAGTTTCTGTCGCCATGCGTTCGAGAAAGGCCTTGGCCTTCCCCTGTGGGCTCTTACCGATAAAACCACCTTCGGAGCTCAGATCGCCCACGAACCCGATGGTGTAGATCTGAACCTCAGATTCGCGCAATAGCTCAAAAAGTTGCTTTTCGTTGTAGTAACTATCCCGGTCTTCACCGTCCGAGACAAGGATCAGGGCACGACGCTTTCGGTCGTTTTGAGACTTCGACTTTTCGTATTCCTCGATATTCTCCACCGCAAGATAGACAGCGTCAATTATTGCGGTCTGGCCACCTTCAATGAAGAGATTCTCAAGCGAATCGATCAGATCCGTCTTATTATTCGTAAATGATTGTTCGATGCTGATCTTGTCTTTTCCAACAAATCGAATGACTGCAGTTTCATCCTCTGGTTTATTAGTGTTTACGAGGATCTTGCTTGCCTCGATGACCTTTTCTAGCTGTGGACGGAGCGAACCGGAATTATCGATCACCAGAGCGTAATTGGTCGGGACCTCGGACCTTGAGAAAAAGTCGATCACCTGAAGATTGTTGTCCTCGTAGATCTTGAACTCTTTCTGCTGTATGTTGTTTATCGGCCGGTTGTTTCGATCAACCACGCGGACATTCAGGTTAACCAGCTCGGTATCGACCTTAATGACTTCGTTAGGGTCATCAAAAGGTGTTGGCGTTGGGGTTGGCTTTGCCGGCGACGAAGCGGGCGTCGGTGTCGGTGTCGGAGTAATTGCCGAGCTATTCGACTGAGCTTCGACGCGTGAACCAAGATAAATGCCGGATAGCAAAAATCCCGCGACAATTGCAACCAGCCCGATCATCGAATTTGTACGTTTCATTGTTTAGCGATCTAACTTGAATTCTTCTAATTTGAGTTGGGCGTTGCATAGTAACCTTCGCGAGCCCGTACTGTTAGACGCGGTAAACCGCGGGGGGGTTTGACCTTAACTTTTACTTTACGCCATTTGCCGTTTGGTTCGAAATCCTTTGGCGTGTAGCCGATCGAATATTGATGGCGGAGTTCGAGAGCGATTCGCTCAAATATTTCATCCATTTCCACATCCGACTGCGGATAGAAAGATTTTCCGCCCGTTACAGAGCTCAGTTCATCCAAAAACGACTGACCCTGCATCCCGAGCATCGTGGTCGAATCACGCCCATCCATAATGCCCACTGAATATGTCACGACGTCAGATTCCTTCATCAGTCGGCGAACTTCGCCAAAATTGTACCGCGACGCATTGTCCTGTCCGTCGCTGATTATAAGCATTGCCCGCTTTTGATGCGTCCCGCGAGTGACACGCTCGATGCCGAGATAAACTGCATCGTAAAGGGCGGTGTTCTGTCTGGGTTCAACGAGTGTGAGTTTCTTCAAGACCGCGTCACCGTCACGTGATCGATCAAGTAGCAATTGTGCTCGATTATTGAATGCGATCAGAAAATACTCGTCGTTTGGATGGCTGGTGATAATAAATCGCGAAAGTGCCTTTCGTGCCTTTGCGATCTTTGCACCGCTCATGGATCCCGAGACGTCGAAAAGTATTCCGAGCGAAACCGGGGCATCGCTATCACTGAAAAATGTTACTTCCTGTTCCTGATTGTTGTCGAAGATCGTAAACGCACCTTTTCCAAGTCCAGATACATATCTTCCATAAAGGTCGGTGACGGTGAGCGTTAAGGTGACTAAGTCGGTCTTGACCTTGACCGGGGCGTCATTTCCGTCCTCGATAAACTGTGGTGTCGGGGTTGGCGTGGCATCCTGAGCCGCGGCATTGAATGCCAAAACCATCGCAAAAAGTCCGACGAACAACGGATGATGAAAGGCTTTGTTACGGCAAAAACGAGCCAACGCGATTAGGGGCATATAAACTCCGGATGATCGAGACTATGTTAAGCAATTGATACAACTATCGCAAGATATTTCTTCGATGTTCGTCAACACGGTCGGGTTGTTCAGGCCAAAATAAAAAAACGTCACAAATACCGTTATCGCAACATTTGCGAAGGTACAGCGTGATATAATTCGGCTTCGGCGTCCGACCGGTTTCGTAATTGCGTTTTTAATTAAGTAGCTTTCGGACTTTTTAGCACCTTTGTTTTGATTTATGACAGAGTTTATTTGCCGGCTTGGAACACCGTCAGGCGAGATCATTACCCGTGTTGTCGAAGCTCCGACAGCAGCGGATGCACGAGCTCGGCTTGAAAGCGAGGGCTACAAGGTTTTCAAGGTCGCAACCGGTGAAGAAGGGCTTTCGGCAATGTTGTCGCTCGGCGGCGGCAAAAAGGGAAAGGTAAAACAGGCTGATTTTCTGCTTTTCAATCAGCAGTTTTCGGCATTGCTGCGAGCGGGAATTCCTGTTCTCCAGTCGATCGGACTACTCAAGACCCGAACGGCATCCGCCAATCTGCGAGTCGTGCTGAACGACGTCGAAGAAAAGATCAAAAGCGGTGTTCCTCTGTCCGAGGCGTTCGAGGCTCAGGGCTTATTTCCGCGAATCTATACCGCGTCGATTCTCGCGGGTGAAAAGAGCGGTGCTCTTGACGACGTACTCTCGCGTTTCGTCACGTATCTGAAACGAAGCGTCGGAATTTCACGCAAACTTCGCGGAGCTCTGGCGTATCCTGCGTTTTTGCTTGTTGCAGCCATGATGATGGTTGCATTTTTGACGCTTTATATCGTTCCTAGAATGTCGGACCTCTTCAAGGGGCTGAGTTCGAACGGCGGTCTCCCGACCGTCACGGTAGTTGTGTTGGCGGTTTCGACCGGGGTTGCGAACAACATTTGGTGGATCGCTCCGCTATTGTTGATCGTCGGGTTAAGCTTGTACGTTTGGCTGAGAACGAATAGCGGGAAGCTTGTGCTTCACCGTTTCCTGCTGAAGATACCGGTTGCCGGTCAACTTGTTCGCAACATGGCGACCGCCCAACTGTCGCGTTCTTTGTCGACGCTCCTGTCGGGCGGTATTACCGTTCCGGATTCATGGGATATCGCGTCGCAGGCCATCAATAATCTCGAGTTGCGGCGGCGAAGTCAGGCAGTATTGCCGATGATCCGAGAGGGCCGCGGATTTACCGAAGCACTTGAGCAGGCCAATTGGATGCCGGAATTGGCACTCGATATGGTCGGGATCGGTGAAAAATCGGGTAGTTTGCGTGAGATGCTGGATGAGGTGGCCTTGTTTTATGATGCCGAGGCCGAGGTTAGACTTGAGCAGCTAACCACGCTCCTCGAACCTGCGATCCTGCTCTTTATGGCAGGTGTCGTCGTCATCATTTTGCTTGCGATCTATCTGCCGATCATTCAGACCATATCGTCCGGTCCATTTGGCGGAAGAAAATAATCGAATACTGTTAATTGAGAGATCACAATGAGTGTAGACGTATCAACAACCACATCGCTGCCAAAGATCGAGTTGACGGATTTTCTCGATAACGAGCCACCCGAGGTGACCGAGGCCAAGCAACTGGCAATTCGCTATCGGATGCCTTACGTCGATCTCCTGCCGCCGGACAGATCGTCGCCGGTTGACCAGGACGAGATCTCGAAGATCCCCGTCGATCTGATGCTGAGGAATCAGTTTGTGCCGCTAAAGCGTGACGGCAATAATCTTCACGCCGCGATGGCCGACCCGACCAATCTCGAAAGGCTGGACGAACTTGAGAACGTGCTAAACGTTCGCATCGTACCTTACGTGGCTACGGCCGGAGCGATCGATGTCGTGCTCAGAAAGGGTGATGCAACTCAGCGCGTCATGGCCGAGGCAGCTTCGACCTTTAAGATCTCGTTAGTTAAGGAAACCGATCAGGGCGACGAGGTACTAGATCTGGATCGCCTCGCAAATGATTCGGAAATGTCGCCGATCATCAAGCTCGTCGACACCATTCTCTACAACGCAATGGAATCGCGTGCGTCCGACATCCATATCGAGACTCGTGAGCGCGATGTTCAGGTTAAGTTTCGGATTGACGGAGCGCTTTATGCCAAGGTCGACCCGATCGATATTGCATATCACCAAACGCTTATCTCGCGTATTAAGGTCATGTCCGAGCTCGATATTGCTGAGCGGCGTATTCCGCAGGATGGCCGATTTCGTGTCAGGTACAAGGGCCGTACGGTCGATTTCCGCGTCTCGATCATGCCGACGGTTTTTGGCGAAGACGCCGTGATCCGTATCCTCGATAAAGAGCAGATCAACGAGAGCTTTAAGAATCTTGACCTCGATGTTGTCGGATTTGATCCGGACGATGTTTCGCGTTTCAGGCTTTATATCAAGGAACCATACGGGATGGTTCTGGTGACCGGGCCGACCGGTTCCGGTAAAACTACCACGCTTTACGCGGCTCTCAACGAGATCCGAAATGAAGAAGATAAGATCATCACGATCGAAGATCCCGTCGAGTATCAGCTGCACGGTATTGTCCAGATCCCAGTCAATGAGAAGAAAGGGCTGACTTTTGCCCGCGGTCTGCGATCTATCTTGCGTCACGATCCTGACAAGATCATGGTCGGTGAAATTCGTGACGAAGAGACGGCTCAGATCGCGATTCAGTCGGCATTAACCGGCCACCTAGTTTTTACCACGGTCCACGCGAACAATGTTATTGACGTAATCGGCCGATTCCTTAACATGGGCGTCGAACCTTACAACTTTGTGTCGTCGCTTAATTGTGTTCTCGCTCAACGGCTTGTGCGACTGCTTTGTCCGACGTGCAAGCGTTCTTACCAGCCGACGCCGGAAGAATTGATCGAATCAGGCATGCGGCCTGAGGATGTCGGTGACCGTCCGTTTTTCCGCAATGTCGGCTGTGACGCGTGCAATCACACAGGTTACCGAGGCCGTTCGGCAATTCACGAACTGCTCGATATGTCCGATACGATCAGAGAAATGATCATCGAACGTCGGCCCGGATCGGAAATCCGCAGACAGGCCGAGAAAGAAGGATTGTCGAGCCTTCGAGAGTCGGCGGTGAAGAAAGTGTTTGCCGGCCAAACGACACTTTACGAGATCAATCGTGTTACGTTCGTCGAGGAACTGAAACAATGATACGCCGCTTTATCGTTCTGTTTTCGCTCTTGCCGCTATTGGTGCTCACGGCAGCGGCTCAACAGGAAGGGAATCCTGAAAACTGGTGTCGCGGCGGTTCTTTTCCTAAAGACTCCGAAGTGTTTAGTATTGGTACGGTCAAGGCGTCCAAGGCATACTTTTATAACGATTACGAGGACGATTGTCCGACGAGCGAGAGCTGTCGCGAAAAGTCCTACGTTGTATCAGGCGACAAGGTTGTCGTTGCTCGGAACCTTAAAGGTTTTGCCTGTAGTTGGTACATTTCGGCGAAAGGAACTTCAACGACAGGTTGGATAAAGTCGTCCATGCTTGAGATGACCGAAGCAGATCAGATGCCGAAACTGTCAGCGTGGCTCGGCGAGTGGAAATACGCCGACAATTCGATCTCGCTCACGCAAAATAAATTGCCGGGAACTCTTAATGTGACCGGCGAGGCCTTTTGGAAGGGACTCGGCGACAATATTCACATCGGTGAATTGGACGGCCTTTCGGAACCGAAGGGTAATCTGCTCAAATTTGGCGAGAACGCCACGGATGAATATGCCTGTAAGGCAACTATTCATCTAGTCGGTTCGTTTCTCGTCGTCGCGGACAACATGTACTGTGGCGGAGCAAATGTGACGTTTACTGGTGTCTACCGTAAGAAACGCTAGCTAAGGTACTATCCGATCAAATCCCGATATACGCTCGGATCCACATTCCCACCACTAACGACGAGGCAGATCTTTTTGCCCGCAAAACGTTTTCTGTCGACCAATATGGCACCAAGGCTCAATGCTCCGGTCGGTTCGCATTTCAGATTCGCAAGGCCAAAATACATTCTCAGTGCTTCGGCTATCCTGTCGTCCGGGACTTCAATGATTCCGGCAATACCATCTCTTATGATCGGCCAGTTAAGTTTGCCAAGAGAAATCGTTCGGGCTCCGTCGGCGATGGTTGTCGGCTCGGAATCGTTCGCAATGAGATGACCGGCTTGCAGCGACCGTGAAGCGTCATTGCCAAGCTGTGGTTCGGCACCAAAGACTTCTGTCGACTTGCCGTTTCGACACATTCCGGTTATCAGGCCCGAGACCAGACCGCCTCCTCCGACCGCTGTGAGTAGAACGTCAAAATCGTGTGTGGCCAGTTCGTCGCCAAGGGTAGAATTGCCTTCGATCACATATTTATCATCGTACGCGCTCGCAAAGTAAGCTTCCGGCATCTGAGCAGCTAGTTGAGCAACCCGCTCATTTCGGCCAACCTTGGTCGTATCGACCAGATCGACCGTCGCCCCGAATCCGCGAACCGCATCGATCTTGACCCGTGCCGACGTCGAAGGCATCACAACCGTACATTTCTTGCCGACCAACTTACATGCATATGCAAGGGCCTGGCCGAAATTGCCCGAGGACGCCGTCAGTATTTCGTCTTGCTCGACATTAAGTGCCAGATTGTACGCCGCTCTGAACTTAAAGCTACCCGTATGCTGAAATGTTTCCGACGCGATCATAATGTCGAGGCCAAGATGGTCGTTCAGTTTTGACGAAGAGATGAGCGTGGTCGGGCGAATGGCGTCTTGTAGTGATAACATATTTCGTATAACGCAGTTTATTATCCTAAGCCCGACTGGGCAAGTTTCGCAGTTAAGGAGGTCGATGCGGTCGCGATGCCAAACAATGAAATAAAGGAAATGATGGATATGCTCTATACTCAGGCGCGGATGCGCTTTGGGGCGGCGATCAAGGGCCGCTGGTTCTACGACGCCGATGATTGTCCGGGGTGCGGCAAAAAGATCGGATCGATGAAATACAAGGGCAAAGATGCGATGTCTCTGAATTCGTTCATTTTTCGCGATCACGGCGTTTTGATCATATATTTGTTGTGCGGCAAGTGCGGGAATAAGGTCATCAGGGCAACAAGCGATACGCCTTTGCACGCTGAGATCGAAAAGAATCTCAAGAGCGGTTTTATTAAACAACTGGGACATTAATGACAATGACAAAGGCAGACTTTGGAATGATCGGCCTCGGCACGATGGGCCGCAATCTTCTGCTGAATATCGCCGAGCACGGCATCAGCGGTGTTGGCTATGACCTTGACGCCGGTAAACGAGAACTTCTGCTCAAAGAAGGAGCGGGAATGCCCGTCGATGTCGGCAGCGACCTCGCCGATTTCCTCGGTAAGCTCGAATCTCCCCGCAATATCATGCTGCTTGTGCCCGCGGGACCGATCGTTGACAAGGTGATCGCCGATCTCGTGCCGCATCTTGAAAAGGATGATTTGATCATCGACGGCGGCAACTCGCATTTCACTGACACCGATCGCCGGATCGCTGAGCTCGAAGCAAATGGCGTTGGATTTATGGGTATCGGTGTCAGCGGAGGCGAAGAAGGTGCTCGTCACGGTGCCAGCATCATGCCCGGCGGACGCAGAGATTTCTACGACCGCATCGAAACGACTCTTCAGGCCGTCTCAGTCAAGGTTGACGGTGAGCCGTGTGTTGCCTACATGGGAGCAGGCTCGGCCGGGCATTTCGTCAAGATGGTCCACAACGGCATCGAGTACGGGATGATGCAGCTGCTGGCTGAAACTTACGATTTCATGCATCGTGTTCTGCGGATGGCGAATACCGAGATGCACCGCACGTTTACCGAGTGGAACAGCGGTGAACTCAATTCGTTCCTGGTCGAGATCACTTCCGAGGTCTTGCGTAAGACCGACCCTGAGACCGGCAATCCGCTGGTCGCGATGATCCTCGACACTGCCGGCCAAAAGGGAACGGGCAAATGGACGTCGCAGGCCGCGATGGATCATGGTGTGCCGATTCCGACGATCGATGCGGCCGTGACGATGCGCCAGATATCTGCGCAAAAGGCTGTTAGAAAGGTCGTTGCCCGCGAATACGACGAGCTGAGTGCGACTGCCGATCAGAGCCGTGCCCGCACATCGACGGGCGAACTCGAAGACGCTCTGTTCTGTGCATTTATCCTGACGTACGCACAGGGAATGTCACTTCTGCAGAAAGCATCCATCGAGAGCGGCTACGGCCTCGACCTTGCCGGGATCGCGCGGATATGGCGCGGCGGCTGTATCATTCGTTCCAGACTGCTCGAAACGATCCGCAAAGCGTACTCAACCGACCCGCAGCCCGAAAACCTTGTGCTCGATAAGGCAATTGCCGAGATGCTCCATTCGCGTGTCAGCTCGCTCAGAAAGACAGTCGTCGCGTTTAACGAAAACGGCATCCCGTCAGCGTGTTTCTCGTCCGCCCTCGCGTATTTCGACGCATTCCGCACCGAGAGGCTTCCGGCAAACCTGATCCAGGCCCAACGCGACTACTTCGGAGCCCACACGTACCAGCGGATCGATAAGGACGGAACTTTTCACACTCCCGATTGGGAGATTTGATCTATGCTTAAACCATTTTCGGCCACGTCATTTTTTACGGTAATATTCATAGCCTTATTATTCCTCGTACTTACAAGCCCCGTATTGATCAGTGCTCAGACGAACAGATCGATCGTCTGGAGCGGCTCCCGCATTGAGATGCTTTTTCCCGAAGGCAAGTCGAAAGCTCTCATCCTGAGCTACGACGACGGTCGGACCGAGGATCGGCGGCTGGTCAGGCTGATGAACGCCTACGGCCTTGTCGGCACGTTCCATCTTAATTCGAATAAACTTGGGACCGACGGGTACCTGACGCGTGCGGAGATCAGGGAACTGTTCAAAGGCCATGAGGTCTCGGTTCACTCAGCTAATCACCCGAATCTGCCCGATCAGTCAAAGGTCGACATCGTTTACGAGATCGTCGAAGACCGCCGCGAACTTGAGCGACTGGTGGGTTATCCGGTCCGCGGGATGGCGTATCCGTTCGGCAATACGGACGATGCGGTGATCGGAGCAATGAGCGGACTTGGCATCGAATACGCACGAACCGTTAGCGACACGAACGGATATATGATCCCCGCTGATTTTCTGCGCTGGCATCCGACGATACATCAGTTTGGCAAGGCGTTCTGGAAACCCAACGATGCCGAGAACGACAAACGCGAACTCGAGCGTTACTACCAGGTCATCGACGGTTTTCTGAAAGCCGATTCGACCGCATTGCTCGATATCTGGGGCCACAGCTGGGAATTTGGCGAGGAGAGCAAATGGGCCGAGACCGAACGGACCTTCAAACTCCTCGCCCGCCGTCCTGACATCTGCTACACAACGCAGATCGCGATCGTCGACTATATTAACGCATTCCGCGGCCTCAAGTTCTCGGTTGAAAAGAACATCGTCCTCAATCAGAGCTCGACCGACGTCTTTATCAAAGTCGGCGGCAAACCCTACAAGGTGCCGGCCGGGAAAAGTGTGACAATGTAAAAGCGTGTCTTCCGAACAGAATTCGGCCCGATGTTTCCTGTCGTTGTAATAATGCCGCTTGGGTGAAGTGATACGTATGTAGCTATTGATCATGTTTGGGCCGAGGTAGAATACATATACTGGCAAGCCGTTAGTTGTTCACCCTCGCGTCTTTTTCGAGCTCGATGTACATTATTGACAAACCACGGAGAGGGACGGTATGGCTTATCCAAATATATTCGAGAGAGAAGTTTCGGACGGAATTATCGCGAGGCTGAACAGTTTGACGCCGGAGTCGCAGCGGCGCTGGGGGAAGATGGATGTGGCGAGGATGCTGGCGCATTTGAATGTGTCTTACGAGATGATCTTTGAGCCGGAGCGGTATCCGCGGCCGAACGCGGTGATGCGTTTGATCGTGCGATACTTTGTCAAAGGCTACGTCACCGGCGACAAACCGCTAAAGCACAACAGCCCGACAGCTCCGCAGTTCATTATGAAGTCTGACAAAGACTTTGACGCCGAACGCAAACGCCTGATCGACTACATCAACCGAACCCGGGAGTTCGGCGAAGACCATTTCGACGGCCGTGAATACGTCTCGTTCGGCGTCCTCAGCAAAACTCAGTACAGCAATATGCTCTACAAACACCTCGATCATCATCTGCAACAGTTCGGCGCGTGAACGGCAGAAACGCGAATGTGAATGAGCGTGCCATGATTATCACCCAGACACACACGTCCACACTCGCGTTTCCGCTTTTGAAATCGGCTTAGCGAATTCCGTATTAGATCGGCTAAGAAATCTAATGATCAGGCGAGAGCCTCTAAAATAGACAGGAAATTATGAAATTCAGATCATTGTTTGCTTCACTTCTATTTGGGATATCTTTGGTTGTAGCCTTCCCAAAAGTCACTCAGGCCCAATCAACAGTCGAGGTACCTTTCACCGTTAAAAATAGTCGGATTGGAATAATTGCTGAATACGACCGGAAACACAGGTTCGAATTAGGAGTCTCGCTGTTTCATCCATCCGCAATAGATGTCATGCATCCGGCATTTAACAACCGGATACGCCAGGGTACCCGACGTCAGATCGGCGTTTCAACTTCATATTCGCCCACATCGGTTATTCCGGCATTTAGGGTCGGAGACTTTCTCATCAGCGATCTTGAGGTCTATTGGGACGCGCCATATTTACTCGGGTTCGATTTCTTCAAGAAGAATGTCGTTCAAATTGACTATAGATCCAGGAAGATCAAATTCTTTAACGATAGTTCTTATAAGCCCGCGTTTGATGTAACCGTGGAACCAGATAAAAAGGCCGTAATTAGAGTAAAAGTTCGGGAACGCATTGAAGTCACGCCAACGTGCCGTGTACTTTCCGAGGACGTATTGGTGGACGGTAAGAAAGCCAAAGTCCTGATCGCCCTCGATGCTAACAGTAATCGAGCGGATGGCCAGGTCTTTGCCCAATCAAAGAAAGTCACGTTGGAAATCGGAAACTTAAAACTCGCGTCAGTTCCTGTTCTCGATGCAAACTCGTCAGATTACGAATATATTTTGGACATAAGCATTCTCGGCCGGGATGGGATCACGATCGATCTGCGAAATAAGCGGATTGCTTTTGCGATCGACTAGGCGCTTCATCGAATTAGGCCCTAAGAAAATGTGCTTATGGAGGATAGTTCAATCAGCATATAATATCACCCAGACACGCTCGTTTACACTCGCGGTCCGCTGTTGAACGAGACGATCTCCCGGGCGTGGTCGCCATAACTCAGTAAAGCAAAATGCTCTATAAATATCTCGAACATCATTTACGGCAACTCGGCGCTTAGCATCAGTAGTTAAAAAAAACACGAAAGGCACGAAATTAGGAAACATCCTTTTTCGTGCCCTTCGTGTCTATTAACCGTTTTTGAAGACGAAATTCAGGTGCCGGTATTAGATATGTTACCAGCGTACCCGGAACGTCGCCTGGCAACCGTGGTCGACCCATATTTGTCGGCCGCCGTTCATCGTATTCCAGTCACGTCGTCTGTCACAACTCGCCGAACTGTGCCGACGCCAAAGCGTTACCGGATTCCTGCCCCACGTGTTACAGGTATTTCTGCGCCGCCACGACGAGTTGCAGCGGACGTACCTATATTGTCTCTGCCCCAACGATGCTGACCCCATCTCAGCGAACCCGGAGCTCTCTGCGACGACCGATGCCTCGACCTCGGCCGGCAGCATCTCAATAGTTGCTGCGTCGACGAACGGACCGGCGGTTAAACCGACGGTCATTGCGAAAACTACGGCCATAACAAGCGAATGGAGGCCCATCTGCAATTTTGTTGAACTTTTAGAATTTGTTTTCATCTTTATCTCCTTAGCAATGATTCAGGTCTTCAGAATGAACCTTCGCTCGCCTTTCGAAGCAGAAATCGATACCACGCAAGCGGCAAAAGCTCGTACATATCGGTCAATCGGGGCGAAAACTCGGGGGACTGCATACTGCGTCTCTCTATGTCGTAGCAATGAATCGCCAAGCTTACACCCTTTTTATAGCAAACTATAATGCTTACGTAAATTCTGGTTTACTAAAATTAACCTAAACGATTTCCCAGGCGTGTTCGGCTTTTAGGAGTTTGCTCATGAGCGAGGCGTGGACAGCGTGGCCGCTCTTTTCGGCGGTGATCTTTCCCTGGATCGGCATTCCCAGCAGGGCGAGATCGCCGATGATGTCGAGGATCTTGTGACGGACGAATTCGTCGTCGAACCTGAGCGGCGTTTCGTTGAGCATGCCGCTGTCGGTCAGCACGATGGCGTTGTCGAGACTGCCGCCGAGTGCGAGGTTTGCCTTTCGGAGCATATCGATCTCGTGCGTAAACCCAAACGTCCGTGCGGACGCGATCTCTCTGCCAAACGAACCGTTATTGAAGACAAAATTAAGGTGCTGGCGTTCGATAAACGGGTGCGGAAAATCGATGACGCAATCGATCTCAAAATTGTCGGCAGGTTCGATCGACATTTTGCGGTCACCGTTGACGTATTCGACTCGCTCGAGGATACGTAAGATATGCCGCGGTGAATCCTGCTCGATGATGCCCGCCGCTGCGATGAGTTCGATAAAATCCTCGCTCGAGCCGTCCATGATCGGGATTTCGATACTGTCGAGATCGATAAAGCAATTATCTACACCTGCTCCGCGCAATGCCGAAAGCAGGTGTTCGCACGTCGATAGGACGACGCCGCGTCTCACCAGCGTCGTCGCGTACGAGCAATGCGAGATATATTCGACCGATGCGGGTATCTCGAAATTATCCAGATCGGTCCGGACGAATATATAGCCCGTATTCTCAGGTGCCGGCCGCAGCGTAATGTTGACGGCCACGCCCGTGTGCAGCCCGACGCCGCTGATATCAATGGAATTTGCCAGTGTAGTTTGCTTCATCGCGTGCCGTTTCTATTACAATCCGCGTGCCAGTATCTCGAATCAGCAATTACGCTGATTTAACAGTGCTTTCGTCAGTGAGATGTGTGGCTAATGCTCATCATTGTTGCGTAACCGCCACATTGATGTCTCGGATTTACTATTAACGCTTCACGATTTACAATTAACCACTAAGTATGGCAATAGAAACCGCCGGCCAGAAGGCCGCGAAAATTACAAAGATCCGCATAGAAAATGCGTCCACGATCACTCTGCCCAAGGACACTGACGGCAGCATTCAAAAAGTACTTGATTTTCTCCCGGTCGAGCAGTACCGCGGCGTCGAGAGGATAAAGTTAGTCGATTTTATCAACGACCCGCGGCTTAAGAACATGGACGTGCCGCTCAAGGGCGATCTGCCGGGACTCTATCATCCGCGTGTTCAGAATCAGGCACCGTGGTTTGAACTTTCGATGGGTGCTCTGCTGCAGCCGACAGAGGGTTTCGTAAAGAAATTCATGGCCAAAAGCTCGTTCAAGGGCAATCTGGCAGGGCTCATCTTCTCGCTCGTCGGCCAGCACTACTATCTGACGCTTCGGCATTCGGTAAAACGCACTAGTCTCGAACCTCAGATCCGCCAATACGCCGAGAAGAATCTCAAAGTATGGAGCGAAAAACAGGCCGAGGGCAGCATTCGTGCAAAGATCTTCAAGCCTTTCCGCCCATACCTCGAACGCTGGGCAAAATGGCTTAACAAAAAGGCTGCGGAATCGAAGAAATAGGGAACTATGAACTACTGGATGGTAAAACAGGAGCCCGATGCGTATTCCTGGGATGATTTTGTAAAGGACGGTGCGACCGATTGGACCGGCGTGCGTAACTATCAGGCCCGTAATAATCTGAAGGCGATGAAAAAGGGCGACAAGGTCCTCTTTTATCACTCGAACATCGGTAAAGAGGTCGTCGGCATCGCTACGGTGTCGAAGTCCGAGTTTCCGGACCCGACCGACGAAAAATGGGTCGCGGTCGAGTTAAAGCCGGTAAAAGCTCTAAAAAAACCGGTCACCCTCGCCCAACTTAAGGGGAACTTAGCCCTCGCAAATCTCGGCCTTATCCGCCAGTCGCAATTGTCGGTCAGCCCGGTAACGCAGGACGAATTTGAAGAGATCGTGAGTATGTCAAAATGATTGCATGGACCCAAATGATCATTTACGCTTCGATCGTGGTCGCAGTGATCACGGCTTTGCTAAATATCATGTTTGCTCTTGCTGTATACATCGACGCACAAAAGCTGGTTCACGAAGACGATCTTAAGACTGCGTTTGTTCCCGGGCCGGTTTGGGCGATTGCGACGCTATTTGGAGGAGTCTTAATTGCAGTCGGCTATTGGCTCGTTCATCGGTCCTCGATCGCTGAAAAGAAAAGCAGAACGCAGGAATTCGATATAAAGGAATATATTTCTTAACAATGCTAAAAGAGGCCGTCGAACATTACCACGAGCTATTGAAAGACGTAGAGCTTGCTGCAGCGTCACAGGCTTTTTTGGACGAACAGCTCGAAAGCTCGAAGCTTATCTTTGGCGGCCGACGCCTCTCGCCCTACCTGCGCCCGCATTTTGTGACAAAGAGCGACTGGGCGATGGTCAGTTCAACCTGCGAGACCGTCTTCGGCTCACTGCAAAAGGTAAAGGACGCCGCGATCGAAAGCGACGAGATCCTTGACGAACTTGGCGTTACCGCCATCGAACGTGAACTCGTCAAGATCGACCCCGGTTATTCGCACGTGTCTCCGACGTCACGCCTCGATTCGTTCTTGACCGAGGACGCTTATAGTTATGTTGAGCTAAACGGCGAGAGCCCTGCGGGAATTGCGTTTTCGGATTCCGCGTCGGCGATCTTTCGGGATCTGCCGGTTGTTCAAAAGTTTGCCGAGCGGTATCACATCGAGACGCTTGAAGGACGCTCGAAGCTGCTCGGCGTTTTGCTTTCGTGCTATGCCGAATTTTGCGGCGGCAAACCCGACCATTCGCCGACCATCGCGATCGTCGATCTAAAGGGTCTGCCGACGATCAAGGAATTTGAGCTTTTCCGTGACTACTTCGAATCTCATGGCTACCGATCGGTGATCTGCTCGCCCGACGAATTGGTTTTCGACGGCAAACGGCTTTCGGTAAACGGCGTCGAGATCGACATAGTATATAAGCGTCTGCTCGTCAACGAATATCTGCCGATCATGGCGGCACACCCTGCTTTGCTTGATGCATGCCGTGCCGGTGCAGTATGTATGGTCAATAGTTTCCGCGGCAAGCTTGTGCATAAGAAGGCGATCTTTGCCGTGCTCACCAACGAGCGTTACCGTCATTTGTTCTCAGCGGATGAACTGAAGGCGATCAACGAGCATATTCCCTGGACGCGTAGATTCCGGGCCGAAAAGACCGAAAATGCCGGTGCCATCATCGATCTTGTCGAATGGACCCGGACCAACTCGGGCAAGCTTGTCCTTAAGCCTAATGACGACTACGGCGGCAACGGTATCTTTATCGGGTGGAATTCGAGCAGTTCCGAATGGGACGAAGCCATTGCCGAGGCGCTGAAGGACGGCGACTATCTCGTTCAGGAACGTGTCAGTACGGCCAAGGAGATGTTCCCGATGCTTACGGACGATGCGGGCCATTGGGAAATGGTCGAACAACTCGTTGACCTCGATCCGCTCTTGTTCCTTGGAAAGGTGGGCTCGGCGTTCACGCGTTTATCATCCAGCGAACTTGCCAATGTCTCGTCAGGCGGCGGCATGGTCCCGACATTTATAATCGATAAAAAGTAAGGCTTTCGCGTTCAACTGAACGCGTACCGCATGATCTGAAATGAAGCTAACAGCAACCCGCTCCCGACTTCGCAAACTTACAGACGAGTACGTTCGCCTCGAACAAAAGCTCATGCTCGGCGGCGGGCCGGATAAGATCGAAAAGATCCACAAACAGGGGAAGTTGACTGCCCGTGAGCGCATTGATCTGCTGTTCGACACGGGATCATTTCGACAGGAGATCGGGCTGCTCGTTGCCTACGACCAATACGACGGCCAGGCTCCGGCTGCCGCGGTCGTGACGGTCGTCGGAAAGATCGAGGGACGTGAATGCGTCGTCGTTGCAAATGACGCTACGATCAAGGCCGGTGCATGGTATCCGGAGACGATAAAAAAGATACTGCGTGCCCAGGAGATCGCGATGCGAAACCGCGTACCGATCATCTACCTTGTTGATTCGGCCGGCGTTAACTTGCCCTATCAGGGAGGCGTTTTTCCGGGACAATACGGAGCGGCACGGATCTTTTATTACAATTCGATCATGCGGCGATATTTGAAAGTCCCGCAGATCTCGGCCGTGATGGGCATGTGCGTCGCCGGCGGTGCCTATTTGCCGGCACTGAGCGACGTTATATTGATGGTCGAGGGCACATCGTTCATGGGCCTCGGCGGGGCAAACCTTGTGAAAGGTGCGACTGGCCAGACGATCGACAACGAAACGCTTGGCGGAGCGGCCACACACACTGCCATCTCCGGCGTTGCTCATTTCAAGACCAAAGACGACGCCGAGTGTATAGCAAAGATCCGTCAATTGGTCACGGAGTTGCCAACGCCCGAGGTAAACAGGGTTTCGTTGACCGAGAGCCGCGAACCGCAAACGTCGATCGACGAGCTCTACAGCCTTTTGCCGGAAGATCATAAAGCTCCTTACGACATGAAAAAGGTGCTTGGTACCTTTCTTGACGAAGGCGGTATTGACGAATTTCAGGCCGATTTCGCCCGCGAGATGATCTGCGGAACGGCACGCATCGGCGGGATCCTCGTCGGCGTTATTGCTAACTCACGCGGCATGTCGAAAGGCAAACCGGGCACGCCGCCTAGATTTGGCGGCATCGTCTACACGGAATCTGCGGAAAAGACGGCGTACTTTATCGAGAATTGCGAACGGCATTCAACGCCGCTCTTATTCGTTCAGGATGTATCGGGCTTTATGGTCGGTGCCGAGGCGGAACACAGCGGCATCATTCGTGCCGGTGCGCGTTTTGTTGAAGCCATGGCAACCGCCACGGTCCCGAAGATCGTTCTGACCATCAATCACGCTTCTGGAGCAGGCTATTATGCAATGGCGGGCCAGGGTTTTGACCCTGATTTCATTTTCTCGCTTCCGACCGGCCGGATGGGCGTGATGGAAGGCGATTCGGCTGCGGTCGCGATCTACGGCACGCAGATCGAAAAGCTAAAAAAAGTGGGCAAAGAACCGCCCGACGAGATGCTTGCTGAAATGCAAAGCGTTCGCGACACGTACGACAAAGAACTTGACGCCAAACACGCCGCCGCTCGCGGCCTCGTCGACGCCATCCTGACCCCAGAAGATCTTCGCGCGTCGCTGAAACTTGCCTTGCAGACTTGCTTGAACACGAACACTCCGCATATTGGGGCGTTTGTACTTCCGACAATCTAAAAAGTTCTGCAGCTGATTTTCAGGATTTTCTGAGCGATTAAGACTATTCTCCACCCAAGCAGGGTCGCACTACGTCAAGTAGCTCATGGCTGGAGTTATTCATGTTTCCTCGGCTTTGAACGCGACTCTGCTCTTACCTCATCAGGTTTCCAATAATAAATACTTGCTTAAAGAGAATTGCTCAAATTCGTGCCATTCGCGTTATTCGTGGCCAAAAAGATTAGGTCTCCGCTAGTAGCTGTCAATTACGAGAACGTTGATTTATTGCATTGCAACTACGCCGAAGAACTATCGGCAGTCAGCAATTCAGCGTAATCCGCGATCGCGGCGTTAATTACGTTGTAGCTTTCCTCGCGACCATATGAATATGCGATCTCGCAGATGTTCGGCTCGTCCGGAAGCGATTTGTAGGTCAAAAAGTAATGCTCGAATCGTTCGAGTATGCCTTTTGGCAACTGGGCGATCTCCGCGTATTGCTCAAAGACCTTGTCGCCTTTTAGTACGGCAATGATCTTGTCGTCGGCTTCGCCTCCGTCGATCAGGCAAAAGCCGCCGATCGGAACCGCTTTCAGCAAGATGTCGCCGCGAGGAATGTGGTGTTCGCTTAGTACGAGAATATCGAGCGGGTCATTGTCACCGTCGGATATCGAGCTAGTTGCCTGGCTGCGGGCAAGAGTGGCAATTCTGTCACCGCAATATGTCCGAGGAATAAAACCGTAGTTGGCCGGAACAACGTTTGAATACTGTTGCGGCCGGTCTATCTTGAGGTAGCCGGTCTCTTTATCCACTTCATATTTCACCGTGTCACGCGGTACGATCTCGATAAAAACATTGACCTCACGAGGAGCGTTCTCGCCGATCGAAATACCATGCCATGGATGAGCCTTATTTGTTCGAAACATATCGATAGTTTAGCAGAAGTGACCAGGACAAAGCGTGCTCTGGAAGCATAGGTAAATGGGGCCACCTCTGTGACCAATCCGAACTCTGTGGTTAAATATCATAGAATGTCAGACGAACTCGATATCGAATACCGGGATGGGGCCGTTGTTGTCCGTTTTATACGACCCGGGATACGAAATCCGCTTTCTGTGTCAGTACTGAGGCAACTCCACACGATCGTCGATAACCTCTCCGATGAAAGTCCGTTTGATCGGATCGTATTCACGGGAATGGAGGACATCTTCGCATCCGGCGCGGATCTGCGTGAGATCGCGGCGGTGCGACGGGAAGATGCACGTGAATTCGCATTACGCGGCCAAACCTTGATGACGAAGATCTCTCAATTGCAGATAACGGCAATCGCGGCGGTCAACGGTTTTTGCTTCGGTGGAGCACTCGATCTGGCTTTGGCGTGTGACAAGCGCTTTGCTTCGCCGACTGCTCTTTTTTCTCATCCAGGAGCCGGGTTGGGAATTATCACCGGCTGGGGCGGCACACAGCGTCTTCCGCGGCTTGTAGGTGAAGCCACAGCTCTTGAAATGTTGTTCACCGGAATGCGTATGACGGCTGCCGAAGCCATTAATTGCGGGTTGATCGACTTGCTCTCTGACGATCCGCTCGCGGAAGCTCTCGGATTCGGAACTATTTGATGATGGAACGACCAAATTTCAAACAGGAACTGCTGTCGTTGGCGATCGTAGCTGTTGTTGCTTTCGCTGTATTTGCACCATCGCTCGGAGGCGATTTTGTCTATGACGATAAGCGGCAGGTCGCGGAAAATCCGCTGATCCAGAACCCGGCGTTGTACTCGCAGGCACTGCTTTCCGACGTCTGGGCTTTCAAAGGCGACGGTACGATATCCGCGAGTAATTATTGGCGGCCGACCTTTACCGCGCTTTCAATCATCAATTTCAGATTGTTTGGCCTCGAACCGTTCGGCTGGCATTTGATCAATGTTCTGCTTCACGTCGGCGTCTGTTTGCTGGCGTATTGGTTTCTGAGGCGATTGGGGATGGGCAAGGTGCCGTCACTCGCCGTTACAATTCTATTTGCTGTTCACCCGGTCCATACGGAATCTGTCGCCTGGGTGGCGGGCTCGCCCGATCTTTTATTTTCCGCAAGTTTGCTAGCATCGCTGATCTTCGCCGACCGAGTTTTTACAAAGCAAGGAAAGCCCTTATGGATTGACATCGCGATCGCCTCAATTCTCTATGCAGCAGCACTCGGTTCGAAAGAAGTCGCTCTACTGTGTTTACCGCTCTATTATCTGCTTTGGGCATTTCGGCGAGAGGATACCGGACCGACCGCAACCGTCGCGGTTTGGAAGCCGATGTTCGGAATAATGACCGTCATCGCCTTTGTTTATTTCGTAGTTCGATGGTCTATCGTCGGCAGTCTTAGCCGCCCGGCAGAGGATTCGGCAAGTTTGGCTTCGGCGTTGATGAGCGCTCCGCTCGTTTTCGCGTTCTACCTTCATCAGACGCTTTTCCCGATAATTCTCGCGACCAATTATTCGATTAGGCCGGTCACAAGTCCCGGACTGTTCAATTTCGTTTTGCCGCTCGTCGCGTGTTTGGTGGCGGGAGCGGCGATCTTTTGGGCATGGCGTCGCGGCGGCGTTGAGCGCTTGGCGGTGGCAATCTTCGTTTTACCGCTGATCCCGGTGTTCAATATTATCGCTTTCCCTCCCGAACAGATCGTGCACGACCGGTATCTATATCTTCCGCTGCTTGGTGCCTGTGTTTTGCTGGTGACTGTAGCCCTCAATATAGCAGCTAAGTTCTTTGGTGAAAGGGCGAATACCGCTTTGATAGTCGCAGCTGTCGCGATATCGATCCCGCTTTTCATCAAAACGGTTTCATACAGCCGGGTTTGGGCTACCGACCTCACTCTCTGGCAGCAGGCGGTTACGGTTGATAGTTCGTCGGCTTCTAATTGGAGCCAGCTTGGTGCGATCTTGTCGGAGAAAAAGCAGACCGCCGATTCGATCGCGGCCTATGACCGCTCTATTGAGATCCGTTCGACGCCATTGGCGCTAATGGGAAGGGCGCGGGGTTATATCGCCTCTGGGCGTTTTGACGATGCGGTACGAGACTCAAAAGCGGTAGTCCAAACTCCGCTCGATAGCATTAATGCATACACACTTTTTCAAAGCTATGAAACGCTGGGGCAGGCGCTTGAGCGAAGCGGGCAGGCAGCTGAGGCCGAGCGTGTATTTCGGGAAGCAAGAACAAAACTTCCGATCTACGCAGCGACCATCACTGAAAAGCTGGCCGTGGTCTTGTATCAACAAAATCGTAAAGCAGAAGCTCTGACAGAACTGATAAATATCCGTGATCAGGCAGGCAGGGAAATGTTGATCGACGCAAAGGTCGTCTATTTTCGACTCGGTCTGCTTTACGGCGAACAGGGTAACATTGCGGAAGCGAAGCGAAACTTACAGGATTTCGTCGCCGCGACGTCTAATACAAGATCACCAGTGATTGTCGGTTACCGGAATCAGTCGATCGCGACTCTAAACAAACTGAAATAGAAAAGGGCAAATGTCCAACCGAAGTTGCGGCGGTTAACCAAACCCGTACCGAATTGACGCGATTCGACTTGATTTAAGCTAAGAACAAATTTCTAATAGTGGTTCAGCCATTTTGAAAGATCTTCGACCTAGACGACGGATAAACCAAATGAAAGTATCACTGTTAAAACTTGCACATGCTCGCTCGGGCGATAAGGGCGACACTGCCAATGTTGGTATAATCGCCCTCAAAGACGAATTTTACCCGATCCTTGCCCGAGAACTGACCGCCGACGCTGTAAAGGAACATTTCGGGCCGATGGTTAAGGGCGGCGTGGAACGATTTGAATTGCCTAATCTCGGAGCACTCAACTTTCTTCTTCACGGGTCGCTCGGTGGCGGCGGAACACTCAGTTTGATGACCGATGCTCAGGGCAAAACCTTCTCGACGGCACTTTTGAGAATGTTTGTCGAAATACCCGATACCGAGGCCGCTGAACTAGGGCTTGCATGAACTACGACGAACGCATTTCGTTTGGCTATGCCGATTTGGGCAGCGTCAAGCTGCATTACGCCACGGCCGGCAGCGGCGAGAGGCTCGTCATCTTGCTTCACGGTTTTCCGGAATTCTGGTACTCGTGGCGTCACCAGATCGTCGGGCTTAGCGATCGGTACACGGTTGTCGCTCCAGACATGCGAGGCTACAACCTTTCCGACAAGCCGAGTAATAAGTCCGATTATGAGATCGAAAAGCTGGTCGGTGACATCGTTGGGTTAATTAAGCACTTTGGAAGGGAAAATGCGGCCGTTATCGGCCATGATTGGGGAGCATCGGTCGCCTGGGCTCTTGCCTCAAAACGTCCGGACGTAATTTGGAAACTCGGGGCTCTTCAAGTGCCCCCGATCCCGATCTGGAAACGCAACCAGACCGCCGCACAATTTCTCGCCAGCTGGTATATGTTCTTTTTTCAACTACCAAGCTTGCCGGAGTTTCGTCTGAGGCAGAGTAATTTTGGACCGTTAGCACGAGCGATATGTGAGTCCACCGCAAAACCGGGTGTATTTTCGGACGAAGAGATCGGCGAATACCGAAAGGCGTGGGGACGGGAGTTTGCCATCACAGCGATGCTCAATTATTACCGGGCAAATATCGTCAAACGCATTTTTGGCAAAAGCTCGGGGCTCACCAAGATCGCGATCCCGACGCTTTTTATTTACGGTGAGAAGGATCGAGCTGTCGTGCCCCAAACAGTTGAGGGCATCGGCGATATGATCGACGCTCCGTTCACCGAGCATCGGATCGCCGAGAGCGGACATTGGGTTCAGCAGGAGTCTCGCGACGAGGTGACCGAGGTCATTGGGCGATTCTTAGACGGCGAACAAATTTTCTAACAGGTTTCAATTCTTACGACGATTCGGAGGCTAAATGTACAGGTCAATTTTTCAGGTGATCATCACCGCTACACTTTCAGCATCGATGCTGGCTCAGGGAATGGTCAAGCCGGCCACGATGGGTGGTTTTTCGGCAGACGCGGCAAAGGCCCAGCGCGAACTCGAGGCTAAATTTGACTCATATCTTAAGCCCGAGAACCTCCGCGGCTGGATGAAGCGTCTCTCTGCACGGCCGCACCATTTGGGTTCCGCGTACGGCAAAGAGAATGCTGATTTTATGGCTGCCCAGTTTCGCTCCTGGGGTTATGAGACGTCGTTAGAAGAATTTGAGGTACTGTTCCCGACGCCAAAGACACGACTGGTCGAAATGACCTCTCCCGAGAAATTCACGCTGAAGCTAAACGAGCCGCCAGTCAATGGCGACGCCTCGTCCGAACAGCAGAGCGAGCAGCTTCCGACCTATAACGCATACTCCATCGACGGTGATGTCAGCGGCCCGCTTGTTTACGTAAATTACGGAACGCCGGCCGATTACGAAGAGCTCGATCGTCGCGGCATAAGCGTCAAGGGAAAGGTCGTCATTTCGCGATACGGCGGTTCATGGCGCGGAATCAAGCCGAAGGTCGCCGCCGAACGCGGAGCTGTTGGCTGCATCATCTACTCCGATCCGAAGAATGACGGATTTTATCAGGGCGAAGTCTACCCGAAAGGTTCGTTTCGCAACGAGAACGGCGTACAGCGTGGCTCCGTGATGGATATGCCGCTGTACCCCGGCGATCCGCTGACCAAAGGCGTCGGCGCCGTCAAGGGTGCAAAGCGAATAGATCGCAGCCAGGCTGAAACGCTTACGAAAATACCGGTATTGCCGATTTCCTATGCCGATGCACAGCCGCTGCTCAAGAATCTCGACGGAGCCGTCGTGCCGGACACATGGCGTGGAGCTTTACCTCTGACGTACCATTTCGGCGGAAATACACCGACGGTTCGGATCAAGCTCGAATTCAATTGGGATATTAAGAAAATCTATAACGTCATCGCAAAGATGCCGGGGAGCGAGTTTCCTGATGAGTGGATCATTCGCGGCAATCACCACGACGCGTGGGTCAACGGTGCCGACGATCCGATCAGCGGGCTTGTTGCCGAGATGGAAGAGGCTCGAGCGATCGGCGAACTCGCCAAAACCGGCTGGCGGCCGAAACGAACGATAGTTTACGCCGCCTGGGATGCCGAAGAGCAGGGATTGATGGGCTCCACCGAATGGGTCGAAACGCACGCGGCTGAACTGAAACAAAAGGCTGCGGTCTATATCAATACCGACTCGAACGGCCGGGGATTCCTCGGCATGGGCGGTTCGCATACGCTGGAACGGTTTATCAATGACGTCGCACGCGACGTGCCTGATCCGCAGATAAAGATGTCGGTATGGGAACGCAGCCGGGCACAGCAGATCATCGACGGTTCGCCCGCTCAGCGTTCTGACGCAATGAACCGCGGCGATCTCAGGATCGGCGCACTCGGTTCGGGATCGGACTTTACGCCGTTCCTTCAGCATTTGGGGATCGCGTCGCTCAATCTCGGCTTTGGCGGCGAGGACGACGGCGGGTCATATCATTCGATCTACGATTCGTTCGAGCATTACACCCGTTTCGGCGACACTGATTTTGCCTACGGCGTCACGCTGTCTAAGGTATGCGGCCGCTCAGTGTTGCGGCTCGCTAACGCGGAAACGCTGCCGTTTGAGTTTGGCAATTTCGCCGACACGATCGGGCAGTACGTCGTCGAAGTGACGCGTCTGGCCGATTCGATGCGTGAAGATACACGTTTGATGAATCAGGCGATATCCAGCGGCTTGCTCGCCGCGGTACAGGATCCGCGGAAGAAAGTGATACTGCCGTCAACGAAAGATTCCGTGCCGTATCTGAACTTTGCACCGCTGAATAACGCACTTGCAAAGCTTCAGGAGAGCTCAAAGAATTTTCAGAAGGTCTCCGGCGGAACATTGTCACTCGCCGGAAAGAAAGAGTTGAACCGCATAATGATCAACACTGAGCGTGCGTTGACCCGTTCTGAGGGCTTGCCGCGACGTGATTGGTTCACGCACCAGATCTACGCTCCCGGTTTCTACACCGGCTATGGCGTCAAGACCCTGCCCGGCGTCCGCGAAGCGATCGAACAACGCGACTGGAAAGAAGCGGGCGAGCAGATACTTATCGTCGCCGCGACGCTCGAACGCTTTGCCGCAGAGATCGACAAGGCCGCGAAGCTTTTTTAGGGGGGAGTTTTAGCCATGAATTGACACGAATGGACACGAATTAGACGAAGACCGTAAGTAGAATAGGCGTTCGTAGCGATTCCTGATTCGTGTTAATTTGTGCCATTCGTGGCTAAACAAATCATATGTCCACAATCCTTGCAGAAAATAACGGCAGCATCCGAACACTAACCTTAAACCGTCCTGATAAACGGAACGCGTTAAACGATGCGTTGATCGCCGATCTAAAGGCCGCTTTGCGTGAGGCTGATACTGATGAAAGTTTGCTCGCCGTTGTGATTCGTGGGGCGGGGAAGGATTTTTGTTCGGGGGCGGATCTTTCGGCGTTGCAGAAGATCGCGACGGCGAGTTATGAGGAGAATATTGAGGACGCTCGAAGCTTAGCCGACTTGTTTGCATTGATACGGAGTGTTCGGGTGCCGGTCATTGCGGCGGTGCATGGGCGGGCACTTGCGGGCGGGTGCGGGCTTGCTTTGGGGTGTGATCTGGTTGTCGCGGGTGAATCCGCACGTTTTGGTTTTTCGGAAGTGAAGATCGGGTTTGTTCCGGCGATGGTTGCGGCGATATTGCGGCGAAATCTCGGTGAAAAGAAGAGTTTCGAACTGCTCACCCAGGGCTTCGAATTCACCGCCGGCGAAGCGTTACAACTCGGTCTCATCAACCGCGTCGCCCCCGACGACAAGCTCACCGCCACCGTGATGGATCTCGCCAGCGTTTACGCAAAAGTAAGCGGCTCCGCCGTCGCGATGACCAAACGCCTCCTCCACGACATCGACGCCGACACCTACCAAACCGCCATCGAAAAAGGCGTCACCGTCAACGCCACCGCCCGCATGACCGACGACTGTCGACGCGAAATCGCTAAGTTTTTGGAGAAGTAAGGATGCAGAGCCAGTTGCAGAAGCCCGCACGAAGTAAGGGCACCGTTTGGCAGTGATCGACCTATTATTACGAGAGCTTGTTAAGAGCGGAAACCGATGATCCCGAAGCACGAAAAACTTGACGAGTACGGTTATGAAGTGTGGGATGAAAAATCATACCCGCTCGCCTATCTCCTTACGTTTCGAACTTACGGAACCTGGCTTCACGGTGATGATCGGACTTCGGTGAAACGTGACGGCTGGAATAAGTATGGCCATCCCCGTTACAGGCCAAATTCGACTCTTGAAAGATGGATGTCCGACGAGATGATAGGGAAGCCATTTATTCTTACCGACCCTATGAGAATCGTTGTTAATAATTCAATTCAAGAACTCTGCGAGCGACGGGGCTATGGATTAAAAGCTTCGCATGTACGAACAAATCATGCTCATGTAGTGCTCTCGGCTGATCCGAAACCTGAGCGGATAGTAGACGCTCTCAAAGCAAACGCAACAAGGGCTTTACGTGAAAGCGGTTTGATAGTTGCTGATATGAAAGTGTGGTCGCGCGGCCGTAGCCGAAGATACCTTTGGAAACCTCGGCACGTCATTGCCGCCATCGAATACACTCTCCACGGTCAGGGAGATTTTGAGATTCCTGACTGATAGAAATGTCTGGTCGCAGAAGCACGCACGTTGTAAGTGCACCTTTTAGATCGACATTTCCCAAGATATTAACTCACGCCGCTCGATTGCCCCGATGTACGCGGTATCTCATGGGTGCCCTTACTACGTGCGGGCTTCCGCAACAATCGAGCAGACCCGAGGGGCTTTTTGTAATGAGAAATTCATTCCCGCAGAGCCACACAACGCTCTTGTGCGGCCTTACAACGCTCCTGTGCGAGCGTGTGAGGTTCTTGTTGAGCTAAACAACATTACTGTGTGGGCGTGCAACGTCGTTGTGGCTGAGCGCAAGCACCTTGGTTAGCCAGCGAATCAACGTTTACCAAGGGATTGGAGGATGTTCATCAGATAATGGTAGGGATTCGAAGCACTGGTGATGAGCTCGAACGCCGAATCCGAGACCGCCTATCTTATCAAATACTGGGTTCAGGTTCGCCAGCAAGAAGTCTTCGTCGGAGGTGGAAAGGCCGCATAGCGCACAATCGTCTGATTGGATATATACGTTTGACCGATACTCCTCGGGCACTGTCGAGATGGTCGCGCTTAGAATCTCTCCGACATCGAGACCTGTCTTAATGTGTACGTCCTGCGGAGCGGTCACCGTTCGAACCTCTGCTTTCTTCCACGCCTCATCCCATTTCGAACGATCATCATCGATCATAAGAATCTACGCCTCGATGATCTCGACTTTTGGGGTGATGAGGGACTTGGGGATCAGGGCGGGGAAGTAGGCCATGATCTCTTCGACTTTGGGGCGGCCGCCAGCGAAGCCTGTGACGGATGGCGGGCCGGTGAGGATGAGCGGGGCGATCTCTTTGGTGAAGCGTTCGACGTCGGCTTTGTTTTGGCCCCGGACGCCGATGCGGAGTTGGACTTCTGGGTAATCGGGAGTTACTACCACCCCGTCAGCCGAAGCGGCTGCCACCCCTCCTTTGTAAGGAGGGGAGCTTTGTGAGGCCAAATGGCCGTGGGTGGCGTTGACGCCGACGTATTCGGTTAGGATGACTTCGAACTCGAGGCCGAGGTTTTTTAGGCGTTCGCGGAGGATCTTGTCGGCGGCTTGGGCCTTCTCCAACGCGTCGGGCCAAGAGTAGACTAGGGTGCCGACTGCTTTGTATCCGCCCGTGTAGGCGATGGAGACTTTGTAGAAATCGGTCTTTGGGTGGCCGGTGATGCCGTGGACGCGGACGCGGTTGTCGCCGGCGGGTTCGAGATTGATCGACGCGAAATCGGCGACGACGTCGGGCGTGATGTATTCGTGCGGGTCGCCCATCTCGTACAGGAGCTGCTCTCTGACGGACTGGATGTTGACGCGGCCGCCGGTGCCTTCGTGTTTTGTTACGATGAACTCGCCGTTTGGGCTGGCCTCGACGATCGGGAAGCCGATGTTCGCCATGTCGGGGATGTTTTGCCAATCGTACTGGCAATTGCCGCCGCTGGATTGGGCACCGCATTCGATGATGTGGCCCGCGATCGTGCCGGCCGAAACCTTGTCCCAGTCGTCAAAGCTCCAACCGAATTCGTGCATCAGCGGAGCGAGCGTCAGGCCCGTGTCGGTCAGGCGGCCGCCGACGACGACGTTCGCACCTTTGCCGAGAGCTTCTACTAACGCCTCGGCACCGAGATAGACGTTGGCGGACTGCACTTTGTCGCGGATGGCCGAGAGCGGCGTGCCGTCGTCCATGCTGTTGATCTCGATGCCGTTGGCAATAAACTCGTCGAGCCGGTCGAGAACGTCATCGCCGGTGACGACGCCGATCTTTACTTTGCCTTGCAGGCCGAGCTCGCGTGCGACATTGGCAATACCTTCCGCGCATCCAGTGACGTTGACGCCGCCGGCGTTTGAGAGGACCTTGATATTCTTTTCGACGCAATCGGGCAAGATCTCGCGCATCAGTTCGACGAAATCGCGAGCGTAGCCGGCCTCAGGATTACGTGAACGCTGCTTTTGCAGGATCGACATCGTTACCTCGGCAAGGTAATCCAGCATCAAATAGTCGATCGGGCCTTTGCGCACCTGATCGACCGGTGCTGTTAATAGATCTCCCCAAAATCCCTGTCCGCCGGCAACTCGTACTGTTTGTTTCATCGCAAATTAGAAAAAGGCCGGAGCATATTTAGAACTGCCCCGGCCGGTCATGTGAACAATTAATTAAAGATTGCGTTTCGGTTCTCCCACGATGTAGTTCCGTGTTCTTACGTAAGTCCACTTACCGCCTCGTTTGACTTTGTGGTAGGTCCACTGGGTGCCTTTCTTTCCTTGGCGGTACACATATTTGCCGCCGACTTTCGTACGGTGGTAAACGACTTTGGTTCCATTTTTCGTCACGTGATAAACCGACTTGGTCCCCTTTTTGGTCTCATGGGAACCTTTTTTGACCATGCTGACCACATCCTGAGTTACAGGTGTGGGTGCTGCCGACGCGACCATAACGGTCGAGACGGCGAAGACGGCGATAAACACCAACGTTACTAATTTTTTCATTTATTAACCCCTTGTTCTTTTACTTCTGACAAAACTTCAACTGTCAGCCCTTGCGTACGTTCGAATTGATAAACCTGACAATATCCTCGGTTGACGTACCCGGCAGAAACACTTCGGAAACACCGTTTGCTTTGAGTGTGACAATATCTTCCTGCGGGACGATGCCGCCGACCAAAACCAAGGTATCGTCCATGCCATTTTCCTTAAGCAGATTGACGATACGCGGGCAGAGCGTATTATGGGCACCGCTGAGTATCGAGATACCGACCGCGTCGACGTCTTCCTGCAAGGCTGCCGAGGCGATCATCTCAGGCGTCTGCCTTAGTCCGGTGTAAATTACTTCCATTCCTGCGTCGCGCAGGGCACGGGCGATCACCTTTGCCCCACGGTCGTGGCCGTCAAGGCCGGGCTTGGCAACCAATACTCTGATCTTACGTTCTGCCATAGCTACTAAGATATCAACGGACCATTGCCTTGAGCAAACCGTCGGGCCTGATGAACGGTTTGATCTGAGCCCATGAAAAGAAAAAAGTGCCGTCCGGCTGCATCGCCAGGATCACGTGCGGAAATCCGTAATCGTAATGGAATGTGACGCCGCGTTCATCGACTGAGAACCATTCGAGATCAGCGGGCCTGATCTTCGCCCTCGCAAATAAGCCCGCCGGGTCCGGATCGATATTATCGGGATCGCTTTTGATAGCGGTGATCGAAGCGGCAACTTCCTTGTCCTGAGCCTTTTGGATCAGGGCGATGAGGCTTGAGACGTTCTTGAAGACATCCGCTGCTTTGACCCTGTTGCCGGCGGTTGTATCGACAACGACGATCCTCTGTATCCCGGACGGATACGCTCCGGTTCCATTCATTGAAAGTGTGATAGATAGTATGCCGTTCGCGTTGTAATCGACGTCGTAGTCGGCCTCTTCCAACCACTGTGGAGCGGTCAATTCTTCTTTGAGGTTGATGCCGAGAATGGTGCGATAGTCGATGGCCGCCTCGATCTTTCTGGAAACGGCAGGGTTGCGAGCCTTGACCTTTGGATAATTGATCGTGAAGTTCTTCTTAAAATCAGCGACCGGATTCTTTCTGGTGTAGGTGATCTTCTTGCCGGTTATCACGACGCTTTGCGAAAGGGCATCGGTCGAGAAGAGAAAAACAGCCAATAAAACGAGCAAGAGTTTAATTTTCATTTGCCTTTGCCAATTCCATTCCGGGCGGTCCTAAGAGACACCTCAATTTAGCCCCAATTCCGCTAGTCGACTTCATTGCGTCAAACATCTCGAACCACGCATGCGTGTTCACCCACAGCGGATTGTAGCTCCTGATCGGCTTGATTATGCCATATCGCGGGGTTTCCGTTTCTTCGATAAACGAGCCGAACATCCGGTCCCAGACGATAAGTACGCCGGCGTAATTCTTATCGAGGTACTGTTCGTTGACGCCGTGATGGACGCGGTGGTGTGATGGTGTATTGAAAACGTACTCGAACCACCTCGGAAATTTGTAGATCAGCTTAGTATGGATCCAAAACTGATAGATCAAATTAAAGCCGTGCATCGTCGCGAACATCCACGGAGCAAATCCGGCTAACATCAGCGGAGCGTAAAATAGCCAGTGCAAAATGCCCGAAAACCAACTCTGGCGGACCGCCACGCTCAGATTATATTGTTCGCTCGAATGGTGTACGACATGAAAGTTCCAGAACAGACGCGTTTCGTGGCTGACGCGATGAAAAACGTAGTAGAGAAAGTCGTCGGCGAAGAACAGGATCGTCCAGGTATACCACGCGTCGGCAGGGAACTTGTACGGGGCGATGTCATAGAAATAAAGATAGATCAAACCCGTACCGAGACCGAACAGAGCGCCGAAAACTACGCTCATAAAGCCGAGGAATATGTTTCCCCACGTATCTTTTCTGTCCTTGTATTCGCTGGTGCCTTTCCAGTGATGCCAGAGTGCCTCGCCCGCGATCATCAGGGCGAAAAATGGAATAGCCAAAACGGTCGGTCTCAACATCACAGATAGATTAAGTCAGTTGGGCAGAGGCTTCAAGCCCTTGTGGATGCAAGTAACCTTTCGGTAAAAGTTTCATCATTCTGCTATTTATAGTAGCATCGTTAAATTCGGCAATACCGATGTAATTTGCGGCATTAACAACGTGAACCGCTTCGCGCTCATCCAAACCAAATTATGATCAAAAAAGTTCTTAAAGTGCTCGCAATAGTTGTGATCGCGGCGTTAGTCGTTATCCAGTTCTTCGTGGTCGACAAAACTAATCCGCCGGTCAACGCTGCCGAAACTATGGAAAGTGCGATCACGGTCCCCGACAACGTGAAAAAGGTGCTCGACCGTTCATGTGCTGACTGCCATTCGCACAAAACTGTTTACCCGTGGTATTCGCACATCCAGCCGTCGGCGTGGTTTCTAAAAGGCCACATCGACGACGCCCGCAAAGAGTTGAATTTCAGCACCTTCGGAACGTATACGCTCAAGAAGAAAGCTCACAAGCTCGAAGAGGTGTGCGAGCAAATCGAGAAAAAGGAAATGCCGCTACCGTCCTATCTGTGGATACACGGCGAAGCCGCTCTAACGGCTGACGAAGGCAAATTGCTTTGCGATTGGGCAAAGGCGGAAAAGGCAAAACTAGACGCCCAGATCGCCCTCGAACCGCCGAAGTAGGCGAACGCACTACATACGAACCAGCTTCAGAAGTCCCGAAATAGCTCACTCTTGGAGCGGGAGCAGAGCTGCCCTTCCTGACCTGTCATCTCGGTATTGTCGAATTTGTAATATAGAGCTTGATAAGGCACAGATCAAAAGAATGTAGCCCGGATCACCTCACAGTTCGGAAGGGCGGCTCTGCCCCCGCTCTGTTCCGATCGCCTCGTCGCTCCGAGACATTTTGTTGTACAATTATCGTTCGCGTTTTTGAGATATGACGGTGCTTGAGATAGTTCATTATCCTGATCCTGTTTTGCTGGCGGTGGGGCGGCCGTTTGAGGATGGGGAGTTTGGTGCGCCTTTGGAGCGATTGGCGGCGGATATGTTTGCCACGATGGATTCGGCCGGCGGAGTCGGGCTGGCGGCGCCGCAGATCGGGCTGTCGAAGAGGATGTTCGTGATGGACATTCCTGAAAACGATGATCGCGAGGGCTGCAAAGTCGTGATGGTCAACCCCGAGATAATTACCGTCGAGGGCGAACAGACCGGCGACGAAGGATGTTTGTCGTTTCCCGGACTTTATCAGGTCGTCCAACGCGAAATGCGCGTCATCGCTCGTGCGCATGATGTCAACGGCAACGAGTTTGAGATTGACGTCGAGGGCCTCGCGGCTCGCTGCATCCTGCATGAAACGGATCATTGCGACGGAATTGTATTTTTAGATCGCATGACCGCATTGAAACGTGAACTGGCAAAGCGTAAGATAAAAAGACTACAGAAAAGCGGCGATTGGAAATAGGATGGCCATCGAAGAAACCAAGCTGACCACCGAGGTCAGTTCAATTAGGGAGTTGAACCTCTACCTGAAATCGGGTTGGGTCTTGCTCCTCAGTTACGTCAAGCACAGCAGCGATACTCAGCAGCCAAAATTTGTACTGGGCTGGCAGAGCGAAGAACGGCCGGTGCGGCCCGAACTGCTTGACGAGTGGGAATTACATGAGATCGACCGTCAAAAATACCGATAGTCGAACAATATAGATATATGCAGACACAACGAAGCTTAGACAATTTTCGAAACGAACCATTTACCGACTTTTCAAAACCGGAAAACGCTGACGCGATGAAAGCGGCGATCGAAAAGGTCCGCAGCGAACTCGCACGCGAATACCCGATCGTTATCGACGGTCGTAAGATCGCCCTCGACCATAAGTTTAACAGCTACGATCCGTCCGAAAAGTCCCGCGTTGTCGGTGTCTTTTCCGAGGGCGACACAGACACCAGCCTGGTCGAACGTGCCATCACCGCCGCGTCAGAGGCTTTCAAAACATGGCGAGATGTTTCGCCAGCCGAGCGAGCGGAATATCTCTTTAAGATCGCCGATCTCATGCGTCAGCGGAAACACGAGCTTTCGGCGTGGATGGTCTTTGAGGTGTCAAAAACATGGGCCGAAGCCGACGGCGACACGGCCGAGGCGATCGATTTTTGCGAATTCTACGGCCGCGAAATGCTCCGTTGGGCCGAAGAACAGCCTGTCACGCCATATCCGGGAGAAAAGAACCAGTTTGGCTACATCCCGCTTGGCGTCGGTGCAGTGATCCCGCCGTGGAATTTTCCGCTGGCGATCATGGCCGGGATGACATTGGCGGCCGTTGTTGCAGGAAACACGGTCGTGCTTAAACCATCGTCCGATTCCCCTACGATTGCGGCCAAGTTCATGGAGATCGTCGAGGAAGTTGGCTTGCCCGCCGGAGTGATCAACTTCATCAGTGGCAGTTCAGAGACCGGCGAGGCGATGGTCACACATCCGAAGACACGCTTTATCTCGTTCACCGGATCGATGGGCGTCGGCCTGCACATTAACGAAGAAGCCGCAAAAGCGCGCCCCGGCCAGATCTGGATCAAGCGCGTTATCGCTGAAATGGGCGGCAAGGACGCGATCGTTGTTGCCGATGACGGTGATATCGACGCAGCGGCACTTGGCACCGTTCAGGCTGCATTCGGTTTCCAGGGACAGAAATGCTCAGCATGCTCGCGTCTGATCGTCGACGAAAAGGTTCACGACGAACTGGTCGCAAAGATCGTCGAACACACCAAAAAGCTCAAGATCGGTGACCCGACCAATGGCGATACAAATGTGGCGGCCGTGATCAACAAGCGTTCTTACGATTCGACGATGGAATACATCCAAAAGGGAATTGCCGAGGGCGGCGAACTGCTTACCGGCGGGAAAGGCGATGACAGCAAGGGCTTTTTCATCGAGCCGACGATCATCGACAATGTCGAGGCCGGAGCAACTATCGAACAGGAAGAGATCTTCGCACCGGTGCTGGCGATCACAAAGGCTCGCGATTTTGACCACGCTATCGAAATTGCGAACGATACACAATTCGGGCTAACCGGAGCCGTGTATTCTGCATCTCAGGAAAGACTCGATCAGGCACGGCGCGATTTTCACGTCGGAAACCTATACCTGAACCGGAAATGTACCGGTGCACTCGTTGGCGTTCATCCGTTTGGCGGATTTAATATGAGCGGAACCGACTCGAAGGCCGGCGGACGCGAATACCTGCTGCAGTTCATGCAGGGCAAATCGATCGCAGAAAAGCTCTAAGAAAAGTGCCTTTAATTGGCCGACAATCGCTGATCAGCTATGAATAAACAAATTGGGCGACTTATGATTTTGTCGCTGTTGGTCGTTGGATTAATTTCCACAAATACGCTTGCGCAGAAGGGCAAGCCCGCTGTTAAGACCGCAAAGCCGATAATTTTCGCCGTTCTCAATGACGGCAAGACCGTTGAACCGCTGGCGTATGTCAATCGCGGCAAGCTTGAGAATCCGGTAAATGGCAGCGATGACAGCGGTATCGTGACTGCATTCGGCAAAAGCTACTACAAACCCGGAACCGCCTATAAGATGATCTTTGGCGGATCGAACGCAGGGACGGTCAAGATCAAATCGTCCGACCCAAAGGCAGAGTGCAGTTCGAACATGGCGGACGTTGCGTCGGTCTCATCGAAGACCACACTCCGCGGTATGGTGATGGCTCTTGCGACAAACGCGGCGGTCTCAAATAAGGCTGCGTCCTATCGCAGAAAGCCGACACCGGCGGAGCGTAGCGAATTTGAGGCTCTCGTGCGATCGGTGTTTGTTAAGAACAAACTCACTCCTAAGGAGCTGAAATCGCAGAACCTCACAGCTTTGGACGTCAATAATGACGGCAAGGCTGAGCTTGTTGGCACCTACTGGATCGATGTTGACCGAAAGACCCGCGGACTTGTATTTATGATCGCGGACAAAGGCTCCAACGGTAAATACGTCGCCGGTCACAGCGATTATCGGTCGATCGACGAAGAGGGAACCATGAGCGGCGATATCAAGAACGTGGACGAAGGCGTATATCACGAGATGCTGCTCGACGTTTTCGATTATGATGGCGACGGCACGGCTGAGATCTTTACTTACGTCCAGTCGTTCGAAGGTGCGGGATTCACCGCGTATAAGCGCGATAGCGGAAAGTGGACGAACGCCTACGAGTTCTCCAATTACCACTGCGGCTATTAAGCCGCTGCTGCCTTCTAAACTTCATTTTTTCCTCCTCAGATGTTAAGTTCATACTTTGGACTTAACATTTTTTTTGACGCGTTGATCAAATATGAATTTGCTGATCAGAAGGTTGTTGTGTGTTTTCGCTCTTGGCGGTTTGGTGACCGTTTCGATGGCTCAGGTCCCTCAAGACAGCTTTCCGGTGAAACGTGCGGAATCTGCCGAGCAATGGCGTCGTGACGGCTGGAATGCCCTCGAAAGTGCCAAGAGCGTCAAGCAGCGGAAAGGCAAAGCCAAGAATGTCATCCTCTTTATCGGTGACGGAATGGGCGTGTCGACATTGACCGCCGCACGAATATTTGAGGGACAGATGCGTGGCGAGAGCGGCGAAGAAAATCGCCTGAGTTTCGAGGAATTTCCGTTCTCGGCTCTTTCCAAAACGTACAGTGCCAACCAGCAGACCTCAGACTCGGCACCGACAATGAGTGCGATAATATCGGGCGTTAAGACTGACGAGGGGATAATCTCTGTCGATCAGCGAGTTCAGTTCAACAACTACAAAACGGTCAAAGGTAACGAGACCAAGACTCTGCTCGAGTATGCCGAGGAATCGGGCCGTTCGACCGGAGTGGTGTCGACCGCACGCTTGACTCACGCCACGCCTGCGGCTTGTTATGCACATACAGCGTCGCGTGATTGGGAATCTGACGCAGACATATTCACCCGAAGCAAGGACGCATATGAGGCGAAGTTCCCGGATATCGCCAGACAAATGATCGAGTTTCCATACGGCGACGGATTAGAGGTGGCTCTAGGCGGCGGTCGATCCAAGTTCATACCTAAAGAAGTAGTTGACCCCGAATACTCAGATAAAAAGGGTGAACGATTGGATTCCCGTGACCTTACCCGCGAATGGACTAGTAAATATAAGGATTCGGCGTTCGTTTGGAATAAGTCGCAATTTGACGCGATCGATGCAAAGCGAACAAAGCATCTTTTTGGCCTGTTCGAGCCGTCGCACATGAAATATGAACACGACCGGCTCAAGAATCCGGCGGAAGAGCCTTCGCTCGCGGACATGACGTCAAAAGCGATCGATATCCTGTCGAACAACAAAAAGGGATATTTCCTGATGGTCGAAGGCGGCCGAATCGATCACGCCCATCACGACGGCAACGCCTATCGTGCATTAAAGGACACAGTGGCACTTTCCGATGCTGTCAGAAAGGCGGTGAGCAAGGTCAACCTCGACGACACGCTTATTGTAGTAACTGCCGATCACAGCCACACGTTTTTTATTCAGGGCTATCCGGCACGCGGAAATAACATTCTTGGCCTGGTTAAAGAGATCGGCAGTAATGGCGAGCTTGAGGATAGTTTTAAGACGGATCGAGACAAAAAGACGTATTCGACGCTCGGTTACGCGAACGGCCTTGGGGCTCGTGGAGCAACACGTCCGGTGCTGAGCCAGGAGATGGTTACCGATCCTGATTACAAACAGGAAGCGAATATTCCAATGACATCCGAAACGCACGCAGGCGAAGATGTTGCTATCTTTGCAATGGGAGTGAATGCTCACCTTATTCGTGGTTCAATGGAAGAAAATTGGATCTTTTACGTAATGGCGGATGCCTTGCGGCTGGGGCGGAAATGAAGATCGTCTTCATGGGCACGCCGCAGGCGGCGGTGCCGTCACTAGAGCGGTGCATTTCGGACGGACATCAGATCGTCGCGGTTTATACTCAGCCTGATCGGCCGTCGGGCCGCGGAAACAAGATCACCTTTTCGCCCGTAAAAGAGTGTGCAATAACGAACGGATTGCCGGTGATCCAGCCGGTCAAGGTCAGAACGCCTGAGGCTCTTGCGGAATTTCGGTCGCATGACGCTGACGTGGCGGTCGTCGTCGCATATGGCAGGATCTTGCCGGAAACATTTTTGAACGCGTTCCCGCTCGGTGCGATCAACGTGCATTTTTCGCTGCTTCCAAAATATCGCGGAGCGGCACCTGTTAACTGGGCAATTGCAAACGGCGAAACAGAAACCGGCGTGACGACAATGCAGATGGATGCTGGATTGGACACCGGTGCTATACTCTTACAAACCGCGATAGAAATCGGTAGCGACGAAACGGCAATTGAGCTGATGACAGCATTGTCGCAGGTCGGGGCGGATCTTTTGTCGGAAACGCTGAGATCGGCCGGGTCGATCGAACCGCGAGAACAAGATCACTCGCAAGCAACACTTGCACCTATTATGAATAAGGACGACGGACGAATCGACTGGACTAGAAATTCCCGAGAAGTCTTTGATCGGATCCGGGCATTTCAGCCGTTTCCGACAAGCTTCACCTTTCTGGGCGATGCAAAGCTGACAATTTGGAAGGCGGAACTTGGCCCGCAAACTAGGGAGGCTCCGGGCACCATTACCGCGGCGAGGGGCGATGAACTGATCGTAGCTTGCGGCGGTAAAAGCTCGATCTCGGTGCGTGAGATCCAGGCCGAAGGGAAGCGGCGTGTGGCGGTGCGTGACTTTTTGAACGGAGCAAAGCTGAAGGTAGGCGAAGTTTTAACTTGATCCGGAACAATGGTTAAACAATACGAGATCATCACTTTTTACGAGTTCAAAAAGCTTGCCGAAGTCGGCGAGCTTTCTGAATTGCGTGAAGAGATCACCGCCGCGATGGCTGAATTCGGTATTCGGGGTACCGTAATACTAGCCGATGAAGGGTTTAATTCGACCGTCTGCGGACCGCCCGAGCGCATCCGCTCGTTCGTTCAAGCTGCGAATCGCATTCTTGAGACCACTCTCGTCATCAAGTCGTCATTTCACGAGGAAGTACCTTTTCGAAAGATCGACGTCAAAATAAAGCCCGAGATCGTCACGCTTAAAAAAAGGGTCGACATTTCACTCGGTGAAGGTACACACGTTGATCCCAACGAGTGGAATTCGATCATTTCGGATGAATCGACCATCGTCCTCGACACACGTAACGACTACGAATATCGCAACGGTACATTTCGACGTGCCTTGAATCCGGGAACTGAAAAGTTCAGCGAACTGCCGGACTTTGTTGAGCAGCACTTCGATCCAGCGAAGCACAAAAATATCGCGATGTTTTGTACTGGCGGCATCCGATGTGAGAAGTTTGCACCCTACATGAAGCAGTTGGGCTTTGAGAATATATATCAGCTAGACGGCGGCATTCTTAAGTATCTCGAAGTCACCGCCCCCGAGGAGTCGCTTTGGGAAGGCGAGTGTTTTGTATTCGATGACCGCCGCACCGTCGACGAAAGTCTCGAAAAGGGTAAAGCTCCGGATCTGTCGCAGATACCGCTTGCGAAGCGCCAAACTGCTCAAGAGTAAATCAATGTCAATTTCACCCGCCAGGCTTGCTGCCTTTCGATCGCTGTTGGCCATTGAGACCGAGGGGGCATTTTCCTCTGACGCCCTCGCAGTTGTTGAACCCGAACTCGGTGAAAAGGATCGTTCGCTCTGCCACGAACTTGTTCTGGGTTCGCTGCGCCGGCAGATATATCTTGATCGCCTGATCGACAAATTGGCCCGAGGGAAAAAGCTCGATCCTGTGGTTCGAATATCATTACGCCTCGGCATCTATCAACTTTTATTTCTGAATAAGGTTCCTGATTATTCGGCGATCAACGAAAGTGTTGAACTTGTGCGTCGGGCAAAAAAGGTATCGGCAACCGGATTTGTTAATGCCATACTGCGACGGCTGACGCGTGAGCGGGTCGAGCCGGATCGCACCGACGAAACCGATCAAGTGGTCTTGATGACATCGCATCCGCGTTGGTTGATCGAACGTTGGACGAAGGAATTTGGACTTGATTCCGCACGACAGATCGCGGTGGCCAATAACGAAATACCCCCGATCGCGTTTCGTGCGACCAACAAAACCGGAGCGATAGAACTCGACCATTTTGGCAAGAAATCTGAAGTAGTCGCCGGTTGTTACCTTCCCAATGGGATCTCGACCGAATTGCGCGAGCTTGAAGCATCTGGAAATATCTATTTTCAGGACGAGGCTTCGCAGATGGTGGCGTCGACAGTGCGAGTGTCATCCGGCGGACGGCTTTTGGATATATGTGCTTCCCCAGGCAGCAAGACGGGCCATATCGCCTACAATTCGACGGGTATGATCGTGGCCGGTGACGTGCGCACGAATCGCGTTTCACTCTTGTGTGACAATCTCTCCCGTCAGGGTGTCAATAGTGTTTTTGTTTGTCAGCATGACGCAACTCGCGGTTTGCCGTTTGCCGATTCGAGCTTCGACATTGTTCTGATCGACGCGCCATGTAGCGGTACCGGGACGATACGGCATAATCCGGAGATCCGTTACAGGCTCGGTCCAGAGGATTTTAAGCGTCACGCGGATAAACAACTTACGATACTGAAAAATGCATCAAAGCTTGTGAAGATCGGCGGAAGGATTGTCTACTCTACATGTTCGATTGAGCGTGTTGAGAACGAGGACGTCATACAGGGCTTTATCGCGGAAAACAGCTCATTTGAGCTCTTACCGCCAAATGTCAACCGGCAATTTATCACCGACGAAGGATTTGCACGGACTTTTCCCCATCGTGATAATATGGACGGTTTCTTTATCGCTGATATAAAACCTCTGGATTAGACGGCGTCGGACTCTTGTTCGGGTACATTGTTAGGCGAAAAAGTGTTAAACTTTCGTTTTGAATTTTTCGAGGTCCTTCGGTTTCGTTTATGAGAGGAATCTCTGCAATTGGTAAGTTGATCGCCCTTGGCGTTTTAGCGATTTTCTTTTTCGGCGGCATGGCTGGCGTAATATATTTGTCGCTACAGGGATCGGTCATTCAAGTTCCCGAGATTACGGGTAAGAACTTTGCCGACAGCGAAAGGGAACTAGCGTCATTAGGGCTTAAGATAAAAAAGCGTGCGGATCGCGTCAGCGGCGACGCCCCGAATACGGTTATCGAGCAGCTTCCAAAACCGGGCGAAACTGTTAAGACCGGCCAGATGATCTATGTGGTGATCAGCAAAGGTGGTGGCGAGGGCGATATTCCGCCGCCATCGTTGAAAAAGTCGACCGATGAAGACGACAGCGACAAGATCGAAGAGATGATCTCGGAAAAGCCTAAAAAACCTAAGGCAAATACCAATTCAAATCGAAAGAAGGCCGAAACAACTAGGGACGTTGAGGGTAGTAACTCGAATTCAAACTCGGATTCGTCCGATGGTAATTCAAACAAAAGCGAGGGTGGAACGACCAATAATACAAGTGAAAAGCCAAACCGGAATACTCAGACTGTTCCGACTAAGCCTGGGACACCGTCGAATTCCAGCCGTCCAGGCACTGACCCACGGCCAAAAACGCCTAATAGGCCGCAGAGGTAAGCAACGCACGGCAGTCAGCAGGCAACAAACGGAGAGATAAAGTTGGGTAACTTCGAATTAGCACCGTCGCTGCTTTCAGCGGATTTTACAAAGCTTGGCGACGAGATACGGGCGGTTTTGGCGGGCGGAGCGACAGTTTTGCACGTTGATGTAATGGACGGGCGATTCGTCCCGAATATTACGATCGGATTGCCGGTGGTCAGATCGATCAGAAAGATGACCGATGCGATCATTGACACTCATCTGATGATCGTCGAACCCGGTCAGTATGCGGCTGAGTTTGCGAAAGCCGGGGCCGACATGGTCTCGGTCCATGTCGAGGCTGATGCTCATTTGCACCGGACTCTTTCTTCGATACGTGAAGCCGGAGCCCGGGCGGGAATAGCGATCAATCCGTCGACGCCGCTATCGGCTATCGACGAGGCTTTGCAATATGCGGATTTTGTTCTCGTAATGTCGGTGAACCCCGGGTTTGGCGGCCAGCGTTTCATATCGCCGGTGCTAGACAAGGTCAAACGGCTTAAGGTTATGATCGCGGATCGCGGACTCGCAACGCGGATCGAGATCGACGGCGGCGTCGATGCCGATAACATTGCTGAGATCGTCCGTGCCGGAGCCGACATTTTGGTAGCAGGTTCGGCAGTTTATGGCGGCGGCGACCCAGCGACGGCTGCCCGAGACCTTATCGATAAGGGGACAGAATGGGTTTAGTTGGCGGGTGTAAGAATTAGCTTTTGAGGAATTATGGTTAGATCTAAAAATATCGCGGTTGTTCTATCGTTTTTATCGCTCATGTTGTTCACGATATCGACAACGGCGCAAAAGCCGTTGGACGGCAGTGAATCGCAGCGGCTCGATGTCATGCGTGACAAGTTGGATCGCATGAAGCGGTCGCTTGGTGCGGCGGCTGCCGGATTGAAAGATGAGAACAAGGGCGAGAAGTCGAAAAAGAACGATAAGGAAAACCTCGATACACCGCTTGGCCGTATACTTTCGCTTGAAAAGGAATCGGGTCGTTTGCTGTCCGATGTCAATAATCTTAAGGGTAAGGTCGATCGCGGCGAAAAGCACGAAAAATCGGAAGTCGATTCGCTAGAGCAAGCAGTTTCCGAACTGCAGGCACGTGTCGAAAAAGTGCAGATGGATACCGCGACGGCAAGGGCCAATCCGGACTCAAGGGTCGGACAGGCACGCGAGGTCAAAAAGAAAAAGAAATTTCTCGGGATTTTCGGCGGTGGCGGTGGCAATGATGAGTACGATGAATTGATGGGCAACGTGATTCCCGGTCGTGATCGGGAGCTATTCATCGTAGCTACCCGCGAGGTGCGCAAACGCAACTACGACGTCGGCCGCCTCCTATTCCAGACGATCATCACTACATACCCGGATTCGCAGTATCTGCCGATGTCAAAATTGGCCGTGGCCGACTCGTTCTTTCTCGAGGGCTCGACAAGCGCATTGATCCAGGCGATCGCCGCTTATCAGGACTGGCTGACGTTTTTCCCGACGCATCCGCTTGCGGACCGAGTGGTGCTGAAGATCGCCGAAGCAGAGATGCGTCAGATCGGTCTTCCTGACCGTGACGCAACCAGGGCAAAGCGTGCTGAGACCCGCCTCAAGGCTCTACTTCAGCAGTATCCGAATTCTATATTGCGGACCGAGGCTCAGACCCGGTTGAACGAGGTTCAGGATAATCTTGGGCTTCATAATCTCTACATCGCCAATTATTACTACATTCTCTCCGTCGAGCAGAAAAAGGGTGGACTAAAGGGTGCTCAGTCGCGATACCGTGAGATCCTCGAAAAATATCCGAATTTCAAGTTCATGGACGAGGTACTCTTCAAGATCGCGGTTACTTACCAGCTCGAAGAAGAGACCGACCAGGCTGCACGATATTATCAGAACATCGTGTCGGATTTTCCGAACAGCGATTACGTTGGTAAGGCTAAAGAGCAGCTCGAATTGATAGGTGCGACGATTCCTGCTACGAACCCCGAGCGTGCCAGCGTCCTGCCGCCCGAAGACGTGTCGTTCTTTAAGAATTTTCGTAATCAGTTTTTTGGTGTGTACCCGATGACGATTGACAAGAACGGCGTGCTGATGACGAAGGATTTCGAAAAGGAGACCTTTGAGTTGATCGATCAGATCATTGAAAACCAGGGTGATATTCTTGTAAATCAGATCCCGAAAGCTCTGACCACCGTCATTTCTCAGCGTCAGCCTGCTCCGCAGGCTCCGCCGCCGACGGCCGTACCGGTAGCGACCCCACAGAAGTAGCCGATGGACGAGTTGGATCCGGAACTGAGTCGTGCAGTTGACGTTCGATACAGGCGAACGGTTAGGACCTATTTCCTTTTTATTCTAGTAAGCGCCGCAACAGCCGTGGCAGGCTCAATGATGGTGCCGCCAGTCTCATCAGCGGGTACTACGGTTACAATGCCTATTTGGGTGCTGGTTTTCTTCCTGGCTGTTTCTGCGATAGTCGCCCGAAGATTCCTAACACGCTGGGAACGGTTGCGGGATATTAAACTGCTGCGTGGCTTCGAAGGCCTACTGTCTGCATTACAATTCAATATTATCGCGATCTCTGCGATGTCGCTGCTTATCGTCGTTGCCGGTGTGGCATCAGGAATATATTCCGCAGACCGCGGAGATGTATTTCGCTCCGTAGTAATATCTCTGATCGTGTTTGCTTTAAATTTTCCCCGGCTCTCCACTTGGAAGACCATTGCGTCCAATCTTAAAGACGTTTAGTCCATACCTATGTTGCGCATTAGATTCATATTGCCCGCCGGTTTTCTGTTCTTATCCGGCACGGCGGTGCTTGGCCAACCTCCTTCGCCACCGCCTTTTGAAGTTCAGATCGGAGCGGTTTCAAATGAACGTCGACAGATGGCTCTGCTGAGAATTCTCGAGGGACAGCGATTTCTAGGCCAGAGTTACAAAACGCGTTCGCCGGCTGAGATGGGTGTGGCCGTAGGGATAGCTCGTACCGCCTTTCTTCAGGCGATCGAGTATGACCCCTCGATAGCCGAAGCCTACACAGCTCTTGCTGAGATCGCGGTCAGTTCACCGCCCAATGATATTGACGAAGGGATCAAGTATGCGGCTGCGGCTATCAAAGTTGATAGCGAAAATTTTGGCGGCAGGCGTCTGCTCGCCAGGCTATACACACTAAGATCTGGTATTAACGAGGGAAAGGTAGAACCAGTAAGCGGTGGCCGTGCAATCGAGAATTGGATCTATGTTACCAAACTCGATCCGCGAAATGCGGAGGCGTGGGCTTTTCTTTCGGCACTGTATTCCCGGCGGAAGGAGACCGAGAAGGAGATAGATGCGCTTCGAAAATGGATCGCATCTGCTGCACCTGTCGAGACTCAGTTTTATCAGGTGGTGCTTGGCCGAACCGAGAGTTTGACCGCCGATGCCGCGTCCCTGAAATTGGGTTCCGCACTGGTTCGTGCAGGAAAGATCGGCGAAGCAGTATCAGTGCTTAGCATATTGGTGGTCGACGAGCCGGAAAACCTTGAAGCCATCGATCTGCTCCGGGAAGCGATCTCGTCGGCCGATGTTGGTGACGCCGCTAAAGCGGTTGAATCACTTCGCCAGGCGGTTTTTGCTAAACCTGAAAGTGTTGCCTTGGTCGAGATGCTTATTGAGATCTTGGAGCGTTCCGGACGGACCGAGGAGGCGGAAGTACTGCTGAAACGATCGATCGAAGCGGTGCCGAACGACAAACTTCAAGTAGCTTCTTCACTTTTATCTACACTTGGTGACCTTTATCGACGGATGGATAGGCCGGGCGATGCATCTGCGGCGTTTGAACGTGCATTGACTACACTTGGATCGTTAAATGCCGCCGTCGAACCGGATGGCCGTGAGGCGAGAATGCGGCTTTTTGCAAAGCTGCTGCAGGTCGCAAATCAACGGCGGGACGATGCTGCGGCGATGTCGGTCGTCGAACGCGTGAGAAGTCTTAACGGAAAGGATGATCAGACTGCTGATCGTATGCTGATCGGCCATTATCGTTCGTCGGGAAAGCGCAATGAGGCTCTAGGTGTTATTCGTGCCCGCAGACAAAAAAATGCCCGTGATGAAAGTTTGCGTCGTCTCGAAGCTTCCGTGCTGGCTGAGTTGGGTAAAACCGGCGAAGCTGTGGCGGTGATGCGAGCCCGCTCGACTGAACCGCGATCAAGTGCTGCGGGCGGTGTCGGGCCGAACGACCAGATGGCTTATGATGCCTTTTCCGACCTTATCTTCATCGCCTCGCTTTATAGCGACGCCGGTCGCGGTAAGGATGCCGCATCAACGGCCAGGGAGGCGTATGCGGCGGCTGGGAGCAGCGAAAGGCAGCAAATCGCGAACCTGACCCTTGCGTCGGCGCTTCAGCAGTCCGGCGATTACATAGGTGCCGAAATTACACTTCTTAAACTCTTGACTCAGATGCCGGGAAATCCGATCGCACTTAACAATCTCGGCTACTTTCTGGTTGAGCGAAACGAGCGGCTCGACGAAGCGATCGCTATGATCAAGCAAGCATTAAAGGTTGATCCGACTAATCCGTCGTACCTCGATAGTCTCGGCTGGGCCTATTTCAAAACCGGGAAGCCGTCGGAAGCTGAACTGCAATTGCGGCGGGCACTTCGTTTTGACCCGGACTCGGTCGCTATTAACGAACATCTGGGAGACGTTCTGCACAAGAGCGGCAAGGCGGCAGAAGCAAAATCGTATTGGCGGCGGGCTCTGGAATTAGCTACCAAGGAAACTGACATCATCAGACTCCGCGGAAAAATAGAATAAATAAGGCCGCTCATTTGAGCGGCCTTATTTTTAACTTAGATCAGTTGCCGGGCGTCGGTGAGGGACTGGGCTGCGATGTTGGTTCGTTTCGCTTTTTCAATTTCGGCGGACCGTCGGATGTACTCGAACCTGGATCCGCGATCGCCGGATCATCTGTAGGTTCGGGTTGACGTTTTTTGAGAGTCGGTTTGGTGTCGCCTTCTTCGTCAACGTCTGCGAGCACGCCAGCTTTTGCATTCGTGATCTTCATCAGATGTCCCCTAACTCGCTGAAACTCCGAAGTGCTGATGATGTACTCTTCCTTCTCTGCAAAACGTGCGACCAGCTCCAGACTGTCATCGCGTCGTTCCATTGAGGGCGGATGGGACGAGAATAGTTTCGAAATTGTGCCCGGCTTTTTGCGATTTTTCGATGCAAGCTTTTCGAACATCGTCGACATACCGGTCGGGTCGTAACCGGCAGCATAGAGGTATTGAACGCCAAGTTTATCGGCTTCGACCTCGGCTCCGCGGCTGAATTTGAGCAATGCCAATGCCTGAGCAATACCGGCAGTATTCTGCAGGACGCTCCCGGCGATGCCGCCTGTAAGTAGTACTCCGGCGAGAATGCCGTACTGCAACAACTGGCCTTTGCCCTGATTTTCCATTGCATGACGGGCCGCCACGTGGGCGATCTCATGAGCCATCACGCCTGCGAGTTCAGCTTCGTTGTCCGCCGCGAGGATCAAGCCTTTATTTACGAAAAAGAAGCCGCCGGGCAGCGCAAAAGCATTTACTTCATCACTATCGATCACTTTGATGGTAAACGGGATCTTGGCGTCTGAGTGAAGAACGATGTTCTGCCCAACTCGATTGACGTACTCCGTAATGATCGGGTCCTCGACCATCTTAGCCTGTTGCTCGATCTCCATCGCCAACTGGCGTCCGATCTGGATCTCTTTCTCCTGCGAACCACCCAGCCAGCCAAATAGCTTGTCAGAGCCGCCATTGATATTTCGTTTGCCGATCTGTCCCGGATCATCTTTCGGCGACAGCGGCCCGTTTACAGGAGTCGCAGTAGGAGATGCCGCTGCAGATTTTTCAGCTTTTTTCTCCTTTTTAGATTTTTCCGCTGGCTTAGCCTTGTCATCGGTGGTCTGAGCGTTAGACGCTGACGGCATAAAGAGAACGCCGCTAAACCAAATACTAGAGACCAAAAGGAACGTTCCAAATCGTTTTACCATACCGCTATGCATAGAACCTCTCCAAACCGAATTTACCCGATTGCAAAATTGTAGCTTCTCAATGGTTGAAATACAACAGACTTACGATGCGAAATAGGGTCGGAAAGTTGGGCGAAAGTGCGAAATAGTATATTTTTTTTGATTATGTCGCCTGGACAGAAAAAGTTGGTTCTATTTCTTGATAAAACTTGTTAAAATAGAGTGCCGGGCAGCACGTTGGATACCCGGCACTCGAATTTTACCTCGCAACGCTCTAGTAAACTCCATTTGCCAGATTTTCGGCACCGACATCAATGAATCGCATTGTAGAAAAGGTCAAAGACATAGTTGATGTCCGAACTCATATCGGTCTAAACAACTTCACTGATGACCCGCTGCGTACGCTGACCGGATATCATTTTACCGACGTTACTGCGGATCTGATGTCAAAATGGTTGACAAGGGCGATCCGCGTTGGGCCTGGTAACGGCGCAGCTCTTGCTCTCGCCGGCTTTCGCGGAGTTGGCAAAAGCCACTTTCTTGCTACATTTGGCACCATCTTGTCCCACCCCGAGATGCGGTCCCGGCTCTCGGATGACCTGGTGTCGTCTACGGCTCAGTCCATAACCCGACGGAGCTATCCGGTCGCGTTCGTCCGACGCGGAATTGAGTCGACTCTTTTTCTTGAGTTGCGAAAGGCTGTCGCGCCGATCATCGGATGTGAACCCGACGCCCTTAGTGATTCGTTATCGGACATCCTAATGCGGGCCCGCGAATCCACGGGCGATGACCCATTGATCTTGTTGATCGATACCGCATTTGAAAGGTCCTCGCGTGTCTCGCGCGATGACGGTGCTGTTTTATCGGCCATCGCTGAAACTGCCAAGACTCTTGGCATTTTTGTCGGAATCGCCCTAGATGACGATATCTCCGGTGCCGACGGAGCGAATTCCGCTATATCCACGACATTTGGCATAGACTATCTTGATCAAGAGCATCTTTACCGAATTGTCGATACGCACATATTTCCAAAACAGAATAGGATGCAGCCGGTGCTGCACGGCATTTATCAGTATTACCGAACGGCCGTACCGAGCTTTCGTTGGAGCGAGGAACGCTTTTCCGCACTTTACCCGCTACATCCCGCGATCATGGAGATCGCTCCTTTCGTGCGGCTTTACATGCACGATTTTGCTTTGCTTAGCTTTGCGTCAGAGGCTGGCTCGCGCATTCTCGGCCGTCCGGCGAATTCACTGATCGCTCCCGACGAAGTTTTCGATAAGGTCGAAAAAAACCTCCGAAACGTTGACGCTTTGAACGAAGCTTTTGCGGCGTTTGACCGCATAAACACCGAGATTATCTCGAAGGTACCCGTCGTTAAGCGGCTGCAGGCAAAATTGATCCTCAAAGGATTATTTCTCTTTTCGCTCAATGATGAAGGAGCGACCGCCTCGGAGATCGGGGCGTCGATGTTGATCTACGACGAGAATGAGCCGGAAACCGCGGTTGCTTACGTCGAGTCACTGATCGCCTCTTTTGCGGCAGCATTTCCGAACAATATCCGGGCCCAGGAATCGGAATCACGTGGCACACGATACAGCTTCATTCTCGATGGCAAGGACGACCTTAAACGGGTATTGAATGATCGGGCGGCAAAGGTGCCTGACGATGTAATTACGGATATTCTTCGCCGCGTGATCGACGAGCGTTTCCCGGACAGTTCATTTTCCGATGGGCAAAGTCACGATGGCGTGCCCGTCTCTGATTGTGTGATCAGTTGGAGAGGCGGCCTGAGAAAAGGGCAGGTTGCGTGGATCGACTCGGAAAAGCCATTGGGTTTTAGCAGAAATGGCTCACTGGACTGGGTTGCGGGGATCTGCCTTCGAGATGGAGTCAGCTGCGACCCTTCCCATCCCGATGGGATTCCGGTTGTCACCTGGAGTCCGGCAAAGCTCACCGACGAAGAGGCGAATACAGTTCGCCGCTTCTACGTTCTGCAAACCGACGCGGATCTCCGTAGTGAATTTCTGGATCACGTAGCCGCGGCTGCACAGGCGCACGCGTTTGCTGTCGACAAGGTGTTTCAGAGGGCATTCCTTGTTGACGGCGTGATTTCGATCGAGGGATTTGAATACAATTTTACGGAAGAGGCCCGGACGGCGCAGAGCCTTTCCCAAATATTCACCATAATGCTCGAATCGCTCTTCGAAGGGCGTTTTCCGATGCATCCGTATTTTGAATCGATCATCCGTACCAAGGATGTGACCGCACTCGTCACCGATTTTTACGGTGGTGCTCGTCCGCGGATCGAGGAAGTGCAGAGAATGGCTCAACTGTACTGCCTGCCGTTAGGAGCGGCTTCCAGTGTAGAGTCAAACTATGTTCCCGCGGATGCCGACGCACTAAGAGAACAACCCCTCGTTCGGGAACTCTTCGATTGCATCAATCCCACCAGGGGCGAAGTCACGACCTTGAATTCGATCTTTTCGAAACTCGGAGCCGCACCTTACGGGCTGGTTCGCGAAGCGGGATACCTGTTGCTGTCAGCGATGGTCTCGGCACGGCTGCTTGATTTCGTAACGTCAAATGGCGACCGGATCAGCCACCGTTCGCTGGACCTGAAGGTCATCTGGGACGACATTGTCGGCGTTGCCCTCCCGACCGAATCAGTTTACTCAAATGAACGCTTATTGACGTGGGTCACATTGATCACCGACCGATCAGGATTTGGGTCGCTCAATAAGTCCGAAGATCGGCTTGAAATACTTGATGCCCTTGGTGACTGGTTATCGGAGTGGAAAGGTAGGCGTATCTCTGCTCGATTCGATGCCGTAAGGGACGATCTGCTAAATACACGAACCTGGCGTCTCGCGGCGATGTCCACGAAATCATTTCGCGTTGCCGCGGAATCAATTGCGGCGGTTCTAGAAAATGTTCTGCCGCTCGAGGGTGGATTGCAACGGATAGCCGACGCGTTTTCTGATTCGGAGATCGAATACGCCCGGCATCGTTCGGATCTCGACGCGCTTGAGGATTTCATCGCCGGAGTCGCACTTCGCGAACAGGTGTCGGCGTGGCTTTCGTTATGCGAGCTTACGGGCGTTAAAGAAATCGACAGGATGCGCTCTGAGCTGTACGAAATGACAGCACGCGAATTTCACACACCAAAGGCGTCGTCCAATATCGATCTAAATAACCTTTGGACCAAATTCAAGAAAATTTACGCCGAATTTTACGTCGATCGTCATGATTCGGCCGTGGTCTCACCTTATCTTCGCGAAAAACTTGCCGAAATAATGAAGACGGACCTATGGTGGGAGTTCGAGAACTTGTCGGATATTGACGGGTTTGACGGATCATTTCGCACGGAATCGAAGCGTATCATTCAGAAGATCAGACAGCTCGACTGCCGTCGAAATACACTGAATATGATCGCCGACGTGCCGACGTGCGGATGTCCGTTTAGTATTGGCGAGATCAGAGCTATCGAAGCCCTTCCGGAAGATCTTTGGCACGTTGTAACACGTGGATTGAGTTCTTACAGGGCGACGCTGCACGATTTGGAACCCCAATTGCACGCTGCGCTAAAATCCATCGTGGCTCACGAAAAAAGCGACCGGATCCGCCAGGCATATACCGATTTAACGGCGTATCTGGGCAAGGAACAGGAACTCAGACGCTTGAGTGGCGCGGAAATACGCTTGATCAGGCGGGCTTTTCGGACTATCGATGCCGCCGTACCAGCCCGACCGGTAAAGCACGGAGATACGGAGCCGGAGTTTCTGGTTGATGCGTCCGAACTTCCCGATTTTTCTGAGGCGGTGGACGAACTGAACGCTCTACTCGAAGCAATGCCTCAATAACCGGCCAGCGTTATCACTTCAGTTTCCTTCTCACTAGGGATTCAATTATAGTCATTCGTATATGATCTCGATCTCGATCATTGGTATTGGGCGCGTCGGCGGGGCTTTGGTTCTTGCTTTACCGCCGGACAAATATGCGGTCGAAGGCCTCTATGGCCGAACCGAGCAGTTATTTGTCGCCGCCGATATCGAACGCAATGTCGGAAAGCTCGATGACCTTCGTGAGTTATGCTCCGACGTCGTAATTATAACGACGCCGGATCAGTCGATCGGCGACACCGCCGCTTTGATAGCCGCAAGGCTCCGGCCGGGTACGATCGTGCTTCATACAAGCGGAGCCCTATCATCGACCGTTCTTTCCACAGTTTCTGACTCAGGCTGCCGGGTTGGGTCGATCCATCCACTGATCTCCATCAGCACGCCCGAACTTGGACCGGAAAGGGTGAAGGGTGCCTACTTTTGTATCGAGGGCGATTCCGAAGCCGTCGCTCTCGCCGAAATGATCGCCCACGATTTGGGCGGTGTCCCATTTAAGATCGACACCGCGAAAAAGCCGCTCTACCATGCGGCAGCAGTCATGGCGAGCGGGCACATCGTCGCCCAGTTTGACGCCGCTACCGAACTGATGACACTGGCTGGTCCGAACCCGGAATTTGCCCGCAAACTGCTCCTGCCTCTGATCGAAAGTACGGTTAAGAATCTAAGCATCAACGATAATGCACGAGCACTGACTGGAACATTCGCAAGGGCGGACTTGGCAACGTTTGAGAAGCATATTGAGGCTATAAGGGCCGAAGCATCCGAGAAGATAATGGAACTTTATTTGGCCCTGGGCGAAAGGTCGCTCGACATTGCGTTGCTTCAAGGTGCCGATCCGACGAGGGTAGAAGAGATCAGAAAGAGAATATTTCTGGCTAAATCCGGAGCCAAGTGATAAGATTGCGTTAAATACTAGCTGTTACCGATGCCGAAAAAGAAATATCTATTTGAGACGGAACGGGCGATCTTCCTGGAGCATATCCAACGGCTTGGTTTGCGGAAAACCGGACAACGGGATCTGATAATGGAGACGTTTCTCAGCACGGAGGAGCATCTAACTATCGAGGATCTCCATCGCCTCGTCCAGAAAAAGGATCCGACGGTAGGCCACACCACAGTCTACCGCACGCTGAAACTTTTGACCGAAGCGGGACTCGCAAGGGAAGTGCGGTTTGGCGACAACAAGACGTATTTCGAGCATCACCACGATCACGAACATCACGACCATATGATCTGCACGAGTTGCGGATTGGTCATCGAGTTTTTCTCCGAGGCTATCGAATCGCTTCAGGACAAGATGGCCGAGCAGTTCGCTTTTCTGCCGACCCACCATAGCCTCCGAATGTGGGGACTTTGCCGCGAGTGCCAAAAGCGTTCGGTAGAGGTGGCGATTGCGCCGTCCGGAGCTCAGCCACGCGTGCGTGTCCGCTCAAACGTCGGTCCGTGACCGCCATTGAATTTATATGGAAAGTGCTCTCATCAGATTTGAAAATGAAAATGTCGAGGGGTACGTATCGGTTGGGACTACGCTCGTAGATGCGATGCGTCAATTTGGCATATATTTTTCTCAGCCGTGCGAGCCCGGGGAGCAAATACATCACTGCTCGGTAAAAGTAAGTCTCGGGGGCGGCAATCTCTCGCCCGAGACTGAAGCAGAAGTGGAACATATTAATACTGCCGGACGTAAAGAAGGTGAAAGGTTAGCCTGCGAGGCTGAGATAATCAGAGCCGGAGATATTACTATTATGACCGAAGCGAAGAAAGCGAAAACTGAGTCGAAAACTGAAAAGGATCCGTTCGTTGAGAGTTTTGAGGCGATGCCGCTCGAAGAGAAGATCAGCAAACTGTTACGCCTTGAGGCAGTTGCTCTGGGCGAAACGATCGAATACGTCGTAAATTCACCCTACAAGATCATTGAAAAGATCGGCGATGTTTTGGCCGAGTATGGGATGAAGATCGAAACCGAGGCGAAGAAGGCGTCTTCCAAAGCAAAGACCGAACCCGCCGCTGCGGAAGAGCCGAAGAAGGCGGCTCCGGGTACCGGTCGAAAAGCCGCATCGCGTCCGAAACGAGCGGCTCCAAAAGAATAAATCCAATAACCCTTGCTCGTCGAATCCTGTTTCGGTCTATACTCTAAGTGTATCAGGACGGGCACAATAGTGGGCAACAAACTTACCAGAACAAACAGCTCGGCGGCTAAATACGACAAAGCACAGTACTTGCTTACCGCAAGCGTTGCCGGTGTGCTATTGCTGTTTGTCGGAATGCCGTTCTACGTGATCCTCTTCCTCGGTGCATTTTCCTATTTTTTGTTTAAGATATTCAGTTCCGAGATTCGCGGCGAGGCTCGACATATATTTGATTTTTATTTGCGGGCGGCCGAGATATTGCGGATGGACAGCCGTCGCTGGTACGGATTCGAAATGCAGGAGACGATCAGCTTGGGCGAACGACTGATGCAGCAACAGCCATCTCCGCAGCTCGTCCAGTTTGCTCTCGGTGCTCTTTATCAAAAAATTGGCGATAATGCCTCTGCCGCAGCTCATCTCGAGGCCGTTGTTGGGCCTAACGTCATCAACGAGAGCCAGATAGTATCGCCCTCCCAAAATCTGCGTGAATACGTTCAGATGCTTCGTAAGATCGAGCGTGAACCGGCAGAAGCTCCGCAAATATCGGCAGCATTGCGTTCGCTTGAGAGATTACGGAAGATCCGCGGTTCTGAAATGCTTGCAGCTTGTCGATCGTCGTTGTCAGATAACTCTTCGGGCCAAGTCTTAACCGAGGCGGGTGACCACAGTCGTGCAACTTCATTCCTTTCTGATAGTGACAACTGTGTCACGGATGCCGATCAAATCGGCCACAGCCATCCCATGCCGTCCTTCTTTAGCTCCGAAACCACTCCGACAGGACATGCCGGGCGTGACGCCGGAAATTCAACGCAAAGTCACCCATCGGGCTACCACAGCGATCGGAAATCGATCTCTGAAGTGCTGCAAGATATTTACGACGACAAGGTGCAGTAAGACCATTCGCTCGGATCACGAGCCCAGTCCAAAAAACTTTCTGATCGACTGAATTACGCCCTTCGACTTTTCGACGGACACGCTGTCAGTCGCCTTCGATGCCTCCACAAGCCCGGATTTTCGCTTGTCCATTATTTCGCTGATGGTTAGAACGAGGTCGGGATTGATCTCGAGTACCGGTTTCAGGGCATTCTTTCCAATACGGAGCACTTCGGTCTCCTCCACCGCGACCACAGTTGCCGTCCGGTTTTCTCCGGTCAAAAGGCTCATTTCACCAAAGAAATCATTTTCGGAAAGCGTGCCGACAACCTTCGGCCCATCCGGTTCGGGGATCTGAACGTTTACCTTTCCGCGAACGATCACGAACATCGAGTTTCCTTCCTGGCCCTTGCGAACGATGTTTTCGCCGGGTGCGTAAATTCGGGTGGTCGCCGCCGCCGCAAGTTTCCCATGTTCCTCATCCGAAAGCGGTGCAAATATCGGTACGCGGCTTAGGCGTTCGGCGTTAGTGTCGACCTTTTCCTCGAAGGAAACGCCTTCGAGCTTTTCCTCGATATGGATCGTTCGGGTCGGGTACGCGAATGCCACCTTCTCGCGCTGGAAGGCGTACCAGATATTTCGGCGTATCAAGGCGTCAGTGTCATGTAACCGGGTGTAATCGTCGAGCCAATACTTAACTTCCCAGTCAATACCATGATCACCCAAATTGCGTATTCTAACGATCGGTCTCATTTTCGGTGAAACGTTGTCGGCCTGCCTTATTGCCTCGCGCACCAACTGCTCCGTTTTGGCGGGGGAAGCTGTGTACAGCGTATTAAAAAAAACTAGAGTGGCGTTTAGGTTATCTTTGGGGGCAACCTCGATCGATTCTTTACCCAAAACCGCATTGCTAATTACCAGCAGCTTATTTTGGAATGTGCGGATCTTTACACCCCGCCAGGAAACACTTTCGACTACGCCCATACCGCGATTTGGTATGGTGATAACATCACCGACTTGAAACGGCTGGTCGGCCTGCAACGCAATTCCCGCAAACAGATTGCCGAGGGTATCCTGCAACGCTAAACCGACTACGACACCGAGGATCGCCGAACCTGTAAAGATCGCACCAAGGTTGATGCCCGGATACTGTGATTGGAAAATTATAAAAAAAGCGACAATGTAAACAACGATCGAGAGGATCGTTTTCAGGAGCGAAGAGATCTCAGTTTGTCCGGATTTGCGCAGGGCCGCGAGAAAGATCACATAGGTGATAAAACGGACGACGGTAATTACCAACACCATCCAAAGAAAGATCTTCAGGATCGATAGGAGATTTTCTATGACATTGGTGTAGGTGGCCGTGGTCATTACGGCTGCCGATTCTTCCGTAAGTTTCCATCCGTTGCCGGCAACAAAGGTGAAACCGAATTGCGGCAAAAACGAGATCTGCAGCCAGTTCTCAACAAGCGGCAATACGGTCAGGGCCACCGCGAGCAGTCCAAATACCACTACAAAACTCGTGGCCTTTTTTTGAAATTCCGATGCGGGCATGTCGACCTAAAACATATCAACTATTGTCTTTACAATCAACATTATAGACAGTATCGAAACCACCGCGGTCGTTCCGATAGCCATAACATTATGGACCAGTCGATTCTTGTGCTCGCCCATGATCTCGGCATTGTTAGCCAGTAGAACGATCGCGATCAGTATGACGGGCAGCAGCAGGCCGTTGATCGACTGCGTAAGGATCAGCAATCTGATCTGCGGAATGCCGGGGATGAGGGCAAATAATGCTCCGACGACTATAAGCGTGGTGAAGATCCCAAGAAAGATCGGAGCCTCGCGAAAAGACCGTGAAAGGCCCTTTTCAAACCCTAGTGCCTCGCTAAGTGAATACGCAGTTGCAAGCGGCAAGACACCCATCGCTAGCATCGCCGCTCCGAAAAGGCCGATACCGAAAAGATATTTTGCATACTGGCCGGCAAACGGTACAAAAGACTCGGCGGCAGTCGCAGCGGAATCGATGCTTGTAATGCCGTTGGCATTGAGCGTAGCTGCGGTACAGATGACGATAAATCCCGCGATCAGCACGGCAAAGGTGGTTCCGACGACGACGTCCGCACGCGCCATGTTCAGGTCTTCGACGTCCATGCGCTTTTCGACCACCGATGACTGGACGTAGACCTGCATGAACGGAGTGATCGTAGTTCCGATCAAAGCCATTATCATGAATAAATACGCCGTATCTGTTCGTATCTCGGGTTCGATCAGGTGCTTGCCGACATCGGCCCAGTTTGGGTTCGCCAGATAGGCCGAGGCGATGTAACAGAGAAACACGAGCGACATCAATAAAAATACTCTTTCGACACGCTTCTGGCTGCCGCGAACAACAAGCCACCAAATGAGTCCGGCTGACAGCGGTATAGTGAAGTAGCGTGGTATTCCAAACAGCTCTGACGCCTGAGCGATGCCGACAAATTCCGAGATGATGACGCCAGTATTTGCGATCAAAAGCGCCGACATCACAAAAGCCGTCCACCGAACGCCAAATTGTTCGCGTATCAGATCCGCGAGGCCCTGTCCGGTCACGACACCCATCCGGACGCACATTTCCTGTACGATCATCAGACTGATCGCCATCGGGAAAAACGCCCACAGTAATTCATATCCGTATGCCGCCCCGACCGACGAGTAGGTTGCGATGCCGCTCGCGTCGTTTCCAGCGTTTGCTGCAATTATTCCCGGTCCGAGGATCGCGATGTATGCGAAGAGGCGGTATTCAGACAGATTTCGGCGAACGCGCTGGGGCATGCGCTGGAGTGATTGCACAAATTTTCTTTGCGAAAACCGCTTTAAGATCATTTCTGCTACTATCGCCTTCTGTCATCTGTCGTTAGCCGTCCGGGCAAGCCCGGCGATGTTATTTGAAAAGTTGACTATACCGCTTTTGGGCGATTTTTGGAAATTAGACGACTTGGGTCGGGGGGTTGGCGCAAATCCCGACTTTTGTTAGAGTGCCTATATGAAAAAGCTGCTTTACCGTCGCTCGTACGCCGCTCTCTTTTTGGCCGCTCTGCTGTTTGCGTTCGTTCCTTTGGGAAGAACCGCGAATGCCGCTTGGCCCGAACCCGTAAGAGGGAAACATGCAATGGTCGCGTCGCAGCACGAGCTTGCATCCAAGATCGGCGCCGATGTGATGAAAAAAGGAGGTAACGCCGTTGATGCAGCTATCGCGGTTGGTCTCGCCCTTGCCGTGGTTTACCCCGAAGCAGGCAACATCGGCGGCGGCGGGTTTATGCTCATCCGGAAAAAGAGCGGCGAGGTGGTCGCAATCGACTATCGCGAAATGGCACCGGCTGCAGCCGGACGCGACATATTTGTCGATAAGGATGGAAAGCTGATCCAGGGCGAAGGGTCTTCGACGATCGGATATCGGGCGTCGGGCGTCCCGGGGACGCTTGCTGGTTTCGAGCTAGCCTTTAAGAAGCACGGCTCCGGCAAAATTCGCTGGCGTGACCTTGTCGAGCCGGCCCGTGCTCTGGCCCAGAATGGCTATGTTCTCTCGCATCGCCTTGCGGAACTATTTAAGGCCTATAGATCGAACCTCGCTCTTTACGAGGACAGCAACCGGATCTTTTTGAGAAATGGCAACTATTATGTTGAGGGTGACCTTTTCAAGCAGCCGGAACTCGCGGCAACTATGAGCCGCGTCCAGACCCTCGGAGCCACTGAGTTCTACACCGGAAAGACCGCAAAGCTTATTGCCGACGACATGAAGGCACACAACGGCCTGATCACGCTCGAAGATCTAAAGAATTACAAAGCGAAAGAACGCACCGCACTTCGCGGGAACTACCGCGGTTACGAGGTGATCACTATGCCGCCGCCAAGCTCGGGCGGGATCGTTATGCTCCAGGTGCTGAATATGCTTGAGGGCTTTGATATTCGTTCGATGGGTTACAACTCGGCGGCTAAATATCACGTTTTGGCCGAAGCGATGCGTCGGGCATTTGCCGACCGTGCGGAATTTATGGCTGACCCCGATTTTGCGAATGTCCCGGTGGCCGGCCTGATCGACAAATCATACGCTGAGAAACGCCGTGCGAGTATCGATCTTAAAAGGGCGTCTTCAAGCAAGGATATCGGACCCGGGAAACCCGCGGGCAGTGAGCCGATGGAAACGACGCATTACACCGTCGTAGATGCTGACGGAAACGTCGTCACAAATACCTACACGATAAACGATCTATACGGCTCGGCCGTCACCGCAAAAGGCACGGGCGTTTTGCTAAACGACGAAATGGACGATTTCGCAGCACGGCCGGGTAAACCGAACATGTTTGGGCTGATCCAGGGCGAACGCAATGCGGTCCAGCCCGGTAAACGTCCACTTTCATCGATGACGCCGACTATCGTTCTTCGAAAAGACGGCTCCGTGTGGTTTGCACTCGGCGCACGAGGCGGCCCGCGGATCATCTCGGCCGTTACTCAGAGCGTGATCAACGTCATCGATCACGATATGAACATTCAGGCCGCTATCGACGCTCCGCGCATTCACCATCAGTGGTTTCCTGACGAACTTATGTATGAGCCGTTTGGAATGTCGCCCGACACGCTTGGGATACTGGCGTCATTCGGCCACAAATTCGCGGGTAGGCCCGGATATATTGCGACGGCGACCGGGATAATGATCGACGAAAAGGGAATTCGGCTCGGAGCGATCGATTCGAGGAGCGACGGCGTAGCGGTCGGCTATTGATCTTTCTCGAGCAGCTTCGTGGTGCTTTCAGTGATGCTCTGCGGCTGAAGGTCGTTTGTGTCCCGCCAACTGCCCGCGGCCGGCGAAATATATGCTTGGGCGGGGATTGAGGTCGGAGGTGGCAACGCTGATTGGCCATGCATACCGTTCACCCTATGCGCTGAAGAAGATTCCATCACTTTATCTTCAAATGTTAGACTGCCGGGTTCATTTGACTCGAACATCAACGCATACGCCATTCTTAACAGGCCGCCGCAGAAAAGCAATATCGCCGCAATCGCCACGCCAAAGGGTTTGGCATTTATTGCGACGGTCAGGATCGACACGATCGGGACAACGAGGAACGTCAGAAGAAAGATAAACAGGCCTTGTTTCAAACCTCGATTTCGGGCGGTCGGCCGTTTTGATACAGCTACCTGCAAAGCCGCGGGCATGACGCCACCCGACTGAAGCAACTCTGCCGCTCCGGTAAGCAGAAACCCGCATCGCGAGCAGAAGCTCGTCTCGACGGAAATTCGCTCTTGTCCACATTGCGGGCAATACATCAATTTGTCCTAATGGTCTTCCTTGGTCAGTAATTTTGTGGTGTTTTCGGTTACGCTCACGGGATCGAGGTCATTTGTGTCTCGCCAATTGCCCGCACGCGGAGTGTCGTACATTGACACCGGTATTGATTGCTGCGGCGGTAATGAACCATATTGTTGTCCGGGCATTATTTGTCCAGGCATCTGAAAATTACCTTGTGCGTGCCCCATCTGAGACGCATCGATCGCCGGCGTCTGCTTTGGAAGGTACATCAAAGAAGAGATCAGCATAATGAGGCCGCCGAAAATCCCTATGACTGCTGACGCTCCGGCCAACTCTTCGATATTAAGAATTCCCCAGAGCGGTGCCATTATCAGGAGGAAAAACAGGCACCAGATCAGGCTGAATCCCATGCCGTTTCTCCTGGTGAACACCTTTCGCTTTTTATGCAGCTCAGCTAACTGGGGCAGGTAACCCCCGTGTGCAAGCACATCCGAAACGAGCCCAAGCGGCATTCCGCATTTTGAGCAAAATTTCGTTTCGTTCGATACCTGTTGTTGGCCGCAGCTTGGGCAGTGCATTATCTGGCTCCGTTTTGATGTCGAAATAAACTAAGACTGAATCTCAAACGAATTCTGCCACGAAAAAGTTCTGAAATCAATGGTCTTATAACCTCGGCAGCTTTCCGCCCTGGATCATTTGGTAGATGGAAAAGGCTCGACCTTGATAATTTTCAGCCTTTGCGACGGTATCGAGCATGATCGATCCGATGGTCCTAAGCTCTCGCGGAGCAGGAATAGTGCGAGCCAGTGCCGTATCTTCCGGAAAACAACCAAATCCCAGCTGTCGCGTCGCTTCAACCTCGTTGAGATATTCGATGATCTTGTCACCGGTTGAAAGTGCCTCGGGCAGCGTCCATTCAAACGGATCATCCCACAGCCTCGTCGTAATTCCGCCAAAAGCAAGCTCGACCATTGCTGCCGAACGAAGAATATTTTCGCCGATCGTCACAACCGTTAACTCCGGTGCGATGCCGTCAGGCCTGAGAAACAAATTTCCCCTGTCTATCTCGCGGACAAATCCGACTGAACGCTCATGAAGTCGAATAAATTGTGTATTGAATGCATCGATCAGTGATCTCATAGAAAAATGCGGCTCGTTGCCGAACCGCATTAGTCTAACATCAATCGCTCTTGCGAGGTTCAACGCTTGTTGATTCGGCGGTCGTTTTCGTACATACCAAGGCCGTAGTCTTTACCCTTCCAGTTAACACCGGTTCCGATAGTGCCCTTGATCCCGATCTGTGTACCTTTAGACGGCACTGTTTCGTTAGTAAATACCCACATCGAACCCGTTCCGTCGTCGATCTTATATGCACCGCCGCCGTAATTCGTTCCGGGGATCGAAATGCCGTAGCTGTCTTTGACGACTCCTGCGATAGCAACCTCTTTGTTCTGAAATCTCGAAGGATTTGCTTCAATATCGGCGATGCTCGTCCGTTCGGGACAACCCGTGGCAAATAATGCAGCGACAAGTACAGTGGTTAGAAGAAAGATTTTTGAAATGTTGTTCATCGTAATTCCTCTTATGGATAGAGTTGCGGGGAAGAAAATTCACACCGTAGTGATTCCCAAACCCCGCCAAAGTTTGCCATCTAATTGGATTTCTGAGATTCTAAGCTCGTTTTTCCGAAACACTTTCAGATGCAGATCAGACAATGTCCGAATTACTGACGTTACCTGGGCGTCTGGCTGACACATTTTCATCGAGTGTCAGTGATGACGTGTGGCATGACCAATCCGGCCCCAAGGCCTTTGAGTCGTGGTATTTCGACGCGCTTTCAGACGACGGGAAAGAATCTGTGGTGATAATTTTTACCGATAACTACGTTCTTTCACCTCGTTATGCAGCCGAGACTCCTACTTCGGGACGACCGGAACGGTTTCCGGCGGTAACATTCATTTATTCGAGCAAAGGACGCACAGTTTTTCGAACGGTAAATGAGTTTCCTGCTCGCAAGTTCCGATCAAACACCGGATTCGTTGAATGCTCGATAGGCGATAGCGGGTTTCATGTAGACGCAGCGTCGTACGGCTCAGGTTATCTGGTCAATATCGATGTCCCTGTGATTCCCGGTCGCCGTCTAAAGGCAACTTTTGAATGGCTGTCGATCGAGGCAGACTTGCTTGCCGGTGCCGAAGTGCCAAAGGATTTCAAAAATAGCTGGAATATTGTCGCACCACGATCCGATGTGACGGGAAGGATCGAACTGATCGGCCGTCGGGGCCACATACGAAAGTTGATACATTTTCGCGGTACCGGTTATCACGATCACTTTCGAAGTGAACTGCCGGTCCACGAGACGATCGGCTGCCGGCAATGGGGACGTGCGCATTTTATCGATGCCACGGCTATCTATTGTATTGAGAATTCACCCGGCCGATTCGACGCCAAGGCAAGGATCTTCCTTGTTCGTAACGGAGCGATATTTGAAAAAACTGCGAAATTCGAGACGCAGCGATTTCGACGTGACCGGTTTGGCATCAAGTACCCGACTCGCTTGAGCTTGGTGACAGACGACAATATTCGCTTACGTATAAAGCAGCTAAAGCCGTTCGATTCGACTTTTTTTGATGTAAGGTCGTTTTCCGAAATGACGCTGATGCTGCGGGATGGCCGGCCGCGCAAGGCGATCGGACTGACCGAGTTTCTGGCGCCAAAAAACATAAAATATAGACTGTTCAGATGGTTTTCTGACCTAAAGATCGGACGGGAAGGGCGAGGCTCGGCGCTTTAGTTCAAACTATTCCAACGTCTAAGCTGTGGAATTATGTCGTTAGACATCTTTGCGGCCATTTCGGGAGTAAAGCTTAGGTTCTTTGTCATGAAATCGACGGACATCTGTATCATGTCGTCGAGCGTTAGTTCCGGATCGGTGAACTCTCCAATCTGAAAGCAAAATGTACAGTAATCGGTCGCCGGTGTACCGTCTATTTCGGTACCAAGATTTGCAAATGCCGCATCGATGGGCATTCCGCAACTTTGACACCGCTTCTTATCCTCCATCTGCATAATCAACCAAGCTTCACGGCTGTACCGTAGGCAAGAACTTCGGACGCGCCCTGCGAAAACTCGGTAGCGTCGTACCGCATACCGATGATCGCGTCCGCTCCAATTTCATGTGCGTGCTGGACCATTCGATTAAAAGCTTCCATGCGTGCAGCTTCACAGACGACGGTCCATTCTTCGATATTACCGCCCCCGAGCGACTTAAGGCCGCCGACAATGCCGCGTCCCAGGCCCGTCGCCCGCACCACAATGCCCCGAACGACGCCAAGATACTGCGAGATCTGCTTTCCCTGGATCTCAAAACCCGTAGTTACGATCATATTCTTTTCGGCCCGAGGCCAGTGGGGTTGGTAATCAGTGGGACGGCGGCCTTGCAGCTGGCCACTGTCCGCCGACAACTGGCCACTGCAAAGATGGTAGCGCCTAGGGGAGTTGAACCCCTCTTTCAAGGTTGAGAACCTCGCGTCCTAACCGATAGACGAAGGCGCCAAAACGAATGAGAATTATATCGGTGAACTCACGATTAGCGCAAGGTGGCAGAGTGCGTATTCGACAACAGCCCTTGACCTGTATGCCGTTGCTTTTTAAACTAGTAGTTTAGTTACTTGCTCGGGTAAACCACTATGACACACAACCTTTTCAATACGCGACAGACTTTTAAGACAGGCACAGGCGAAGACGGTATATTTTATTCCTTGCCTCAGCTCGAAGCTGGCGGTGCGGGCAAGATATCCCGGCTCCCGATCTCGATTCGCATTGTGCTCGAGTCCGTACTGCGTAATTTTGACGGTGGACGCCGTGTCGGCGAAGCCAATGTCAAGGCTCTCGCGTCATGGAAGCCGGTTTCGGATCGCACGGAAGAGATCCCGTTTGTGGTTGCACGTGTCATATTGCAGGATTTTACCGGCGTTCCGCTTCTTGTAGATCTCGCGGCGATGCGTTCGGCCGTTCAGCGTTTGGGCAAGGATCCCGGCGTGATCGAACCGCTCGTCCCGGTGGATCTGGTCATCGATCACTCGGTTCAGGTCGATTATGCCGGCAGCGAGGCTGCGTATCAGCAAAATATGCAAAAGGAATTTGAGCGAAACGATCAGCGTTATCGTTTCCTCAAGTGGGGAACTCAGGCATTTAACGGTTTCAGCGTGATTCCTCCGGGAATCGGTATCGTCCATCAGGTAAATCTCGAGTACCTTGCAAAGGGTGTGTTTGAACGCGACGGTGTGTATTTCCCTGATTCGCTGGTCGGTACCGATTCGCATACGACCATGATCAACGGCCTCGGTATAGTTGGCTGGGGCGTCGGCGGCATCGAGGCAGAGGCTGGAATGCTCGGCCAGCCTGTCTATTTCCTGACGCCTGACGTCGTCGGCGTCCATCTCAGCGGCGAATTGCCGCAGGGAGCCACCGCGACCGATCTCGTGCTGCGTATTACCGAGGTTCTGCGTAGTACGAACGTGGTCGGTAAGTTTGTGGAATTCTTCGGCGAAGGTGCCATAGCCCTTAACGCGACCGACCGTGCCACGATCGCAAATATGGCACCGGAATACGGCGCGACAATGGGCTTTTTCGGCGTGGACGAGAAAACGCTCGATTATTTCCGTAACACCGGTCGTACGACTCAACAGATCGAGACGATCCGTAATTATTACAACGCTCAGGAGATGTTCGGCATTCCTCGTTCGGGTCAAGTCGACTACACGATGGTGGTCGACGTTAACCTCGCCGATATCGGACCCGCAGTTGCCGGTCCGAAACGGCCGCAGGACCGCATTGAACTCGGTGAGCTTGATAACAAGTTCCGCGAGTTATTCGCCAAGCCGCTTACCGAAGGCGGTTACGGCAAGAATGCTGAAGATCTGACAAAGCGTTATACGGTTACTGGCCCGTCAGGTGAATCGATGGCTCAGATCGGTCACGGCGACGTTTTGATCGCCGCGATCACTTCGTGCACCAATACCTCAAATCCGGCGGTCATGATAGCAGCTGGTATCGTCGCCAAAAAGGCAGCCGAAAAGGGAATGAAGGTGCCTTCGTACGTCAAAACGTCGCTTGCACCAGGTTCGCGTGTCGTCACCGAGTATCTCGAAAAGACAGGGCTGCAGCAGCATCTCAACGCGGTCGGCTTCAATCTTGTCGGATACGGCTGTACCACGTGCATCGGAAACTCAGGCCCGCTCGATCCGTCGATCGAAAAAGAGATCGTTGAGAATGACCTGATCGCGGCGTCGGTTCTGTCAGGAAACCGTAATTTCGAAGCTCGCGTTCATCTGAACATAAAGGCAAACTTCCTGATGTCGCCTCCACTCGTTGTTGCGTTCGCACTCTCCGGCACGATCATCAATGATGTGAATACGCAGCCGATCGGAAAGGACCGTGAGGGTAACGATGTCTTTCTCAAAGATATTTGGGCTTCGCTTGACGAGGTCAAAGAGGTTCTGTCGGCAGCGTTCGACCCCGAGGTATACCGCAACCTTTATTCGCAGTTTGCCGAACAAAATCCGCTTTGGAACGATATTTCCTCAAGTGTCGGCCAGATCTACGAATGGGACCGCGAATCGACCTATATTCAGGAGCCGCCATTCTTCGAGAACTTCTCGATGGCGATCGGCAACTTTTCGGATATCCACGGAGCACGGGCTCTCGCGATCTTCGGCGATTCGGTGACGACTGACCATATTTCCCCGGCTGGTGCCATTAAGGCAAACTCACCTGCGGGGCTATATCTTCAGGAAAAGGGCGTCAGTCCCGCGGACTTCAATTCATACGGCTCACGTCGCGGCAATGACCGTGTAATGCTTCGCGGCACATTCGCCAATGTTCGAATCAAGAACACGATGGTCTCGCCGAAAGAAGGTGGATTCACCACTCACCAGCCCGACGGTGCCGAAATGACCATCTATGACGCCGCAATGCAGTACGACATCGAGGCAACGCCGCTGATGATCTTTGCCGGCAAGGAGTATGGCACGGGCAGCTCGCGTGACTGGGCGGCCAAAGGAACGGCTCTGATGGGCGTTAAAGCCGTCGTTGTCGAATCGTTCGAACGTATACATCGCTCAAACCTGGTTGGAATGGGTGTATTACCCCTTCAGTTCAAGGACGGCCAGTCGGCAGCATCGCTTGGCCTGAACGGAACCGAGCAGTTTGACCTTGTCGGGCTCGAATCGGGCGAGATCAAACCGAGACAGGACGTGACCCTCAGGATCAAACGAGCGGACGGTTCGACGACCGATGCGACGCTAATATTACGCATCGACACGCCGATCGAAATCGAGTATTATAAAAATGATGGGATTCTCCCGTACGTCCTCCGCCAGCTTATTGCCTGATCCACACGGCAAATCTTCCAAGTTCTTCGGGAATTACTTCCGCAATCGCACTCTTATAGACTGCTTGGCAGATTTTTCTTTAAAAATTCGCTATTTAATTGTAGAGTTTAAGTAAGCCCCCTCTATAACTAAAGCGAATCGGACGCGAAAGGCCGATTCCGGATGTACGTGCATTATGAGGTTGTCATGAAAAAGTTTGTTTATACCATCGCTTTCCTGCTCGTTGCGTTATCGATGTCGATTGTCGCGACAGGCCAAGATCTGCTCTCATCAGCAAAATTGGCCCGTAATGTTACGGTTGATTCTGCAAAGTTCGCAGTAATTGACGCAGTCTCCGAGGGACGCGGTGTCTTCTTGAAATGGACGCTTGAATACGAGCGAAACAATGTTGGTTTCGACGTATATCGTCTTACGGGCAAGGATTTCGTCAAGGTCACCCCGAATACAGTTCTTGCATCCCGCGGCAGTTTTAGCAACGAAATTATTTACGGCGGTGAATACCAATACTTCGATCGTGATGGTTCACTTGGCAATACCTACATTATCGAAGCACTTAGCAGTACGGGAGCACGAACGCGAAGCTTCGTTGTTACCGCGGGATACACAAATGACCTTTCTGCCGTAGCCGGGCGATCACTTGAGGCACTTGAAAGATCGAATAGTTCGGCACCCGAACTTCTCGAACAGACCGCTCCGCGATTGCCGAAAGAACTCTGGAACGAAGTCACCAAGAGTAGATCCTATCCCGATTCCGCTACCCAGCGAATGCTCACAGGCCAAGCGGGCGTAAAGATCGGTGTCAAGGCCGACGGATTTTATCGAGTAACCGCTGCGGAACTGCAGGCGGCCGGTTTGGATACCTCTGCAGATCCGACCAACTGGAAGCTATACACAAGCGGTGTTGAGCAGGCAATAATTGTTGGGCCGGGCGGCAGTTACATTGAGTTTATGGGCAAGGTTAACGAGACGATTGAGGCCGACGCCAGTTTCTACTATCTCGTCAATACGCCGGGAACCGGTAAGCGTATTGCCGCTCGATCGACACGTCCGAGTTTTAGCACCGTCGTGTCACGAAATTATCAGGCGACCTATTCGAAAAAGGAACGCGTAAATTATTTGTGGGATATCCTTAACGGAGACGCGGAGAACTTCTGGGGCAATCTCATTGGCCCGACGGCGACGACCTTTAATTTCAACGTTACGGGCATAGATACGACCGCCTCAACAGCTGTCGTCGATATCAATATCCAGGGATTTTCTTCCGGAGCTCATTCCACGACCTTTTCGATAAACGGCAACGTTCTGCCGGTAGTTACCGGTGCCGGATCAGTTCCGATGTCGACAAGTGTAACGATACCGGTGAGCTATCTGGTCGAAGGGCAAAATGCTCTGCAAATGAGTACTGCCGTAGCCGGCGACTATTCACTTTTTGACAAAATAACGGTCAAATACACACGCAAGTTTTCGGCCGATCAGAATCAGATACGGTTTTATTCGTCAAATTACCGGGCCACCGTGCTCACCGGATTTTCCTCCGCCAATATTCGTGTCTTTGACACCACGCTTGACGGCGAACCCGTCGAACTCACCAATTTGCCGACTTCGCAGAATGGAGCGACTTTTGACGTGCGGTTGCCCGCGACTCGCGGCCGAATGATGTATGCCGTAGAAAATGGATCAGCCAGACAGGCGGCGTCCGTCAGGGCTAATGTGCCTTCGGAACTTTCTACTAACTCGCAGTCAGCCAAGCTGGTGATCATCACACACGGCGATTTCACTCAGCAGGCACAAGTGTGGCGGCAATATCGCGTAACTCCGGAATTTCCGGTCATAATCGCTGATGTCGAAGACATTTTTGACGAATTTGGCTTTGGCCAGCCGAGTGCAGATGCGATCAGGGCATTTATTGCTCATGCCAAGACAAACTGGCAGATTCCGCCTGAGTACGTCCTAATACTTGGCGACGCCTCGTTCGACCCCAAGAATTACACTGGATTTGGCTATACCAACCTCGTCCCGGCCAAGATGATCAGTACCATTTACGAAGAAACGGGTAGCGACGAGGCTCTGGCCGACCTCAATTGGGACGGACTCGCCGAACTTGCTATCGGTCGTATTCCGGCCAAAACACCACAAGATGTGTCGAATGCCTTGGCAAAGGTTATGGCGTTTGAAACGCCTGAAATGCAGGATCTCAATCGCGGAGCCGTTTTCGCCTATGATCTCCCGAATGGATGGGATTTTCAGGCGATGAGCATGTCCTTACGCAATCAGTTGCCATCAACGATGCCGGCTGCAATGATCGGCCGCGGCGATGTCAATTCTGGTACGACGTTGATGACCCAATTAAATCTTGGGCCGTATATCGTCAATTATTCCGGTCACGGTTCGACAGGGCTTTGGGCTAGCACGGCATTTTTCAGTAACAACAACGTACCATTGCTGACCAACAGCACACGAATGTCCATCTACACGATGCTCACGTGTCTGAATGGCTATTACGTTAATCCGTATAGTGATAGCCTGGGTGAAAAGTTGCTTAGGGCAACAAATGGCGGCTCGGTCATCAGTTGGGCGTCCGCTGGCCGTACGACACCTGACATTCAGGCTATGATGGGATTGCGGTTTTACGAGCAGATCGCTTTGGGCAATATCACACGGGTCGGTGACCTCGTCAAAGATGCCAAGACCGTCATTCCGGGTGGCAGCGATGTGCGATTCTCCTGGGCATTGCTCGGCGATCCGATGTTGAAGGTTCGGTAGAATCTCGGACAAATAAAAGTAAAGGGCGTGCCGTTCGGCACGCCCTTTACTTGAATGGTACTCGCGGCGGGATTTGAACCTGCGACTTCTTCCTTCGGAGGGAAGCACTCTATCCACTGAGCTACGCGAGCAAAACCTTGTTCTAAAATAATATCACTTCCAGCGTTTAGCGGGGAACGATCGTCACGCTCTTGATTTTTACGGCCTCGATCGGGCGCTCGCCTTCTTTTGGCTGTACGCCCGAGATCGTGCGGACGTTTTCCATGCCTTCGATCACTTTGCCAAAAATGGTATATTTGTTGTCGAAACCACTCTCACGTTTCAACGTAATGAAAAACTGCGAGTTGGCCGAGTTGAAATCCGGGCCGCGAGCCGCTCCGAGTATGCCGGTATCGTATTTGATATCCGAAAACTCAGCTTGAACGTTCGGCTTATCGGATTTGCCCGTGCCGTCGTTCATCGGGTTAGCGTCTTTCGACAGCGGGTCGCCGCCCTGGATCACCGATTGGTTGATCCGGTGAAAGGTCGTCCCGTTGTAAACGCCCTCTTTTGCAAGCTCCTTAAATCGGGCGACCATTTTCGGGGCTATGTTCGAGTAAAGCTCCAACTTAATGGTCCCGTACGCAGCCGAATTTTCCATCTCGATCACTGCGATCTCAGCGTCGGCGACCGGTGCCACACCCTTTTTGACGTCCGGAGCGGAGTTGTTCGACGCCGTCTTCTTGTCGGCACAGCCCGCGATGGCGAGCGAAGTGAGTAGAAATCCAAAAACGAGAAGTTTCTTCATAACATTAATTCAAAAGCTCTTTTCACTATCTAGCATAATTGTGACCGGGCCGTCATTGACGAGTTCGACATCCATCATTTCGCCAAACGCTCCGGTCGCTACATTTTCCACCGATTCGCGTGCCTTAGCGACAAACTGTTCGTACCAAAGCATTGCCTCGGCACCAGGAGCCGCATCGATGAACGACGGTCGGCGGCCACGACGCGTATCGCCGTAGAGGGTAAATTGCGACACTACGAGCATTTCGCCCTTAATGTCGAGGAGCGAGAGGTTCATCTTGCCGTCTTCGTCGTCGAATATACGCAAATTAATGATCTTGTCGACCAGATAATCCGCGTCTTTTGCGACATCATTATGCGTCACGCCCAACAGCACGAGAGCTCCGCGGCCGATCTCGCCGGTAACGCTCTCACCGACCGTCACCTTCGCCATCGATACCCGTTGGACGATAGCTCGCACTACGCCGCTGCGTCCTCGATATAGACCTTGTTCATCACGACCGGATCGTAAGGTTTATCGCTGTGATTACGGTCGACCATGGCGATCGTATTGACGACCTCCTGACCTTCGATGACCTTGCCGAATTTTGTATAGCTCGGCGGCAGCGGATAGTCGATGTGCATGATAAAAAACTGCGAACCGTTGGTGTTCGGGCCGCTGTTCGCCATCGCAACCGTGCCTTTGTCATAAACGCCGGCATACAATGGCGATGATCGATCGATCTCGTCATTAAACTTGCCGCCCCAAGCCGATTCGCCACCATAGCCTTCGCCAAGCGGATCGCCGCCCTGGATCATGAAATTCGGTATAACGCGATGAAAGATGACACCGTCGTAATAGTTCTTTTCCGCCAGCATGCGAAAATTCTCAGTTGTCTTAGGTGCGTCTGCTTCTAAAAGCTCAAATTTGATCGTACCCTTGTTTGTTTCCAATACTGCTATTCTATTTGCCACTAATTATTCTCCTGATTAAAGATAAAACGTTCTATTGCTGCGGCAACGCCGCTTTCGTCGTTACTTAATGTTGTATAAAATTCTCGCCCTTCGAGCAAACTCGGGTCGGCGTTTCCCATCACGACCGGCGTTCCTGCGTACTCGAGCATCTCCAGGTCGTTGAAATTGTCGCCGCAGACCATGATCTCTTCCCGCGTGATGCCGTGCAGGCCGGCGAGGTGAGCAACGCCGTGGCCTTTTGAAGCGTCGGGCGGCAAAATGTCGAGCAGAGTGAAATCCATCGCCTGATAGATCGTCGCGAGTATCGTCACGCCGTCTCCAAGTTCGTCCTTAAGGCTGGCCTCAAGCTCCCGCATCGCCGCACAATGGCCCGAAAACGATATGTGCACGACGTCGTGCTCCTGTATCACGTCCTCAAGCACGCGGACGTGTTCGACCGACGGCTCGCCGCCGCGGCCGTGAAGCGTCTCGGACCAGCGTATGTACTTTTGAAGCGGCACGTTGTCCTCCGACACGCGGTCGTAGAGCAGCATGCCGATGCCGTGCGGGTCGATGCTGACAAGTGCGTCGCCGCCAAAGCTCTTGCCCACCCGCACGATCTCGAGGCTCGTATCATGAGAATGCAGAGCAGCAAGCACGGTCTCACCCGACTCGGCAAACTTAATCAGGGCCCCGTTGTGAGTGATCAGCGGGGCATTCAGCTCAAGTTCCAGTCCGACCGGCTGCGCGTCGCGAAAACGCCGCCCCGTCGCGATCGTGACCAACACGCCCGCCGCCTCAGCCGCCCGTATCGCGTCGCGATTTGCCGCAGGCACCTTACCGCGTGAATCTAATGTTGTCCCATCGAGATCGAGGGCGAGGAGTCTAATCATTGCTACTGGATATGTGACCGTCTCTAACAAAAGATAGTGCGAGAATCAGAAAAATAGCTAGTGTCAATACTACTGTTGCAAACCAATCAAATAAGGATGCTCTTTGAATCGCTTGGAGGCATGGATGTCCGTTTGGACACATATCCCCACCGAAGAACCCAGTTCCAATTCGTTCATAAGTCGCAAAAAGGTGTATCGCAAGATAATTCAGTGCAAGAACTAAGATCCAAAGATATCGTCTGCTAAACACCACAATAGCTAGAAATATGAACGCCAAGAAATGAAAACCGCCTACGATGTGCTGGGGAACCGCATCACAGGAGAAGCTAATGCCTTCGTACGTATTTGAATAACATGCGTCGATTATTTGCTGGTGCTCTCGCTTCATCTGAATGAACTCGATAACGAATCCCAAACAAAGGACCGCGATCAAAGCTATTAGAAAATATCGAAGGTAATGCATTACTGATTTGGACGAGGATCGCTATTTCTTTTCTCCTGACGTTCTTTCTCCAGCCACTGCTGATACTTCGTTTTTCCTTTTTCAAATTCGGCGGCAGATGCGTAAAACCAATGGCTGCCGTCGTTTAGCTCGACATTCCTCACGTAAAATATATAGTCATTTGGCGACGGATTCAGCGCGGCTTTGATCGAACTTTCGGTGACGGATGAGATCGGGCCGGGAGGGATGCCAGTCTTGATGCGTGTGTTGTAAGGCGAATCGACCTCGAGGTCGCTCTTGTGGATCGTGCCGTCCCATTTGCCCAGCATTTTCGCGATATAGACGTTGGTCTGATCGATCCCGAGCGGAATATTTTTTGACAGACGGTTGTTGATAAGGCCCGCAACTATCGGCCGTTCGGCCTCGACGCCGGTCTCGGTCTCGATCAGGGACGCGATCGTCACGATCTCAAGCGGTGTGCGGCCGATCGTTTTGGCGGCCACGGTCCATTCGGGTTTCCAAAACTTTCTAAATTGATCGACCATCACCTTGATGATCTCCTGTGGCTTTGCGTCCCGCGGAAGGTTGTAGGTGCTCGGGTAGAGAAAACCCTCCAGATTTGTCGCGGTCGGAGCTATATCGCGGATAAGCGTGGTGTCCTCCATCATCGCGACTATCGCCTTGTCGTCGATCGGCGGCGTCTGCGGAAACCGTTCGTTGATCCGCTTAGCGATATCAAATCGTGTAAATCCCTCGGGTATCGTCAGCTTGATCGTTCGGTCTTCGCCCTTTTCGAGCGTTTTCAGCACCTGCAGCGGCGATATCGGCGAAGGGAACTGAAACTCGCCTGCCTGGAGCTTTGACGCGTCGCCCATCGTTCTGAGATAGATCATTGTCGCCGTTTCGCCCGGTAGGATTCCCTCGGCGGCGAGCCTGGCAATGATCTGGTTCGGTGTCGAGCCTTTTTCGATCTTGATATACTCGGCAGCCTTTCCGTGCTCATTCGGCGTATTCAGTGTGCGAAACAGCCAGAACGCCGTTCCGCCGACCGCCAGAAGTGCCAGAAACACCAGAGCGATGATCAATTTTAGGATCTTCATATCCAATAAAAATATCCACGAATGTTGCGGTAAGCTCGATCCGTGGATCTTGTCAGTACAATCCAATACCGCAGGCGGTTCCGGTTACTTTGCGGCTAAATACTTCTCAACTGCGGCCGTAATGGCATCGCCCTCGGGCTTATCGCCTGAGCCAAAACGTGCGACGACCTTACCGCTGCGGTCGATCAGGAATTTGTTGAAATTCCACGAAACGTCGCCCGCAAACTCTGGATTCGACTTCTTATTTGTCAGGAAAGTGTACAGCGGATGCTGGTCCTCGCCCTTGACCGAGATCTTGGCGAACATCGGGAACGTCACGTTGAACTTTGTCGAGCAAAACTCCTTGATCTCGGCCTCGGTTCCGGGTTCCTGGCTCATAAAGTTGTTCGCCGGAAATCCGAGTATGACCAGGCCCTTGTCCTTGTTCTTTTCGTACAAAGCCTGCAAGCCCTCGTATTGCGGCGTATAACCGCATTTGCTGGCAACATTTACGATCATCACGACCTTACCCTTGTAGGCGTCGAGCTTGACCATCTGGCCGTCGATATCCTTCATCGTAAAGTCGAGCACGGATTTCTCGGGCGGCGGCTCGGACGGTGAAGGATTGAGGATAAACCCAAGCTTATAGGCGGCACCGACGCCGGCGGCCAGAGCGAGAACGATAACTACTCCAATGATCTTCAACATCAATTACTTCTCCAATTCCCGCGGGCTACGCGGTGCTTTCGGCAGCTCTGGCGTTTCGCCCGTCGCCGCAAATATTTCCTTAAAGGCACCTACGCTTGAGAGCACGCCGCTTGTTTCGGTCGGCATGAATATCACCTTCGAATTTTGCGTCCGTGCCATATCGCGTAACGAATCGACGTAACGAGCGGTGATCAGATACTGGGCCGTCTGGCCCCGGTCGCCTATCGCGGAGGCGATCTCGGCGATCGCCTGTGCCTCGGCCTTTGCGTTGACCAGGCGTGCCTGCGAGGCACCTTCGGCGTCGAGGATCGCAGATTGCTTTCCACCCTCGGAACGCGTCACTGCTGCTTGCTTTTCACCCTCGGCACGCGTGATGGCAGCCTGTTTGTCGCCCTCGGCCGTCAGGATGAGTGCTCGGCGGTTACGCTCTGCGGTCATCTGTTTTTCCATCGTGATGCGAACGTCTTCGGGCGGCGTGATGTTCTTGATATCGACGCGGGTCACTTTAACGCCCCATTTGTTGGTCGCTTCGTCGAGGATCATGCGGAGTTCGTTATTGATCTGGTCACGCGACGACAGCGTGTGGTCGAGATCGAGCTTACCTATCACCGACCGCATACCCGTAAATGTCAGCTGCACGATCGAGCCCACGAGGTCGTTTACCTCGTACGTCGCCTTGATCGGGTCGGTTATTTGCCAATAAACGACGGAATCGACGCCCATCATCACGTTGTCGCGTGAGATCACGGATTGCGACGGCAGGTCGATGAACTGTTCACGCGAATCGATAAATGTCGTGCCCGGACGCGTGTTCGTCCAATAGACCGCACGTGGCGATTCGAAAAACGGAACGATTATGTTCAGGCCGCTCGCGGCGACGCGATGAAACCGGCCGAGCCGTTCGATCAGCAATACGCTCGATTGTGGAACGATCTTGATCGTTTTCCACGCAACGGTGAGCAACGCGATTCCTAGAAAGATAAGAAAGATCGCACCAACGCCAAAAATTTCCATGATTTCCTCCACTAAATGTGATGTAGCAAATATACTCTATTCGCGGCATCTTTGCTATAATTCCCGACAGCTATGACAGTCCAAATTTCAGACATTCAGGACGCCAGGGCACGCCTCAAGGGCGTCAGCCTCGTAACGCCGGTCATCTCGGACCGAAAGCTTTCGAACGACTGCGGTGCGAGCGTCCATCTCAAGGCCGAATCGATGCAGCGGAGCGGTTCGTTCAAGATCCGCGGGGCATTTAACACCATTTCGCGGCTTAGCGAAGACGAGAAAGAACGCGGGGTCGTCGCCGCTTCGGCCGGCAATCACGCACAGGGCGTCGCCCTTGCGGCAAAGCTCAACGGCGTTAAATCGACGATCGTGCTGCCGGTCCACGCTCCGCTGACCAAGGTGATGGCGACGAAAGATCTGGGTGCTAACGTCGTCATGCACGGAGCGACGTTCGACGAGGCGGTCGCCTATTCGCGTGAGTTGCAGGCCGAACGCGGTTATACGTACGTTCACGCCTTTGACGACGAACGCGTCATCGCCGGACAGGGAACCATCGGGCTTGAGATAGTGGACAGTCTGCCCGAAGTGTCGACCATTATCGTTCCGATCGGCGGCGGCGGTTTGATATCGGGCATCGCCATCGCGATCAAGACCCTGCGGCCCAAGACACGCATTATCGGCGTACAATCGAACCATGTTTCATGGGTCAAACCGTCGCTCGCCGCCGGCCATGCCGTCATTCCCGAACCGAAGCCGACGATCGCCGATGGTATCGCCGTTAAAACTCCGGGTGAACTGACGCTGCCGATAATCACGGCGTTCGTCGATGAGGTGGTCGAGGTTTCCGAAGAAGAGATCGCCCACGGCATATTCCATTGCGTCCAAAACAGCCATCTCGTGGTCGAAGGTGCCGGTGCCGCCGGCGTCGCCGCCTTGATCGCCAATAAATTCAGCGTCCGTCCGGACGAAACGATCTGTGCCGTGCTTTGCGGCGGTAATATTGACGCTAATCTGCTCGCCCGCGTGCTCGAACAGGTTTTGGTCCGCAAAGGCCGCTATGTAATGCTCAAGGTGCTCGTGATGGACCGACCTGGCATGCTTGCCGGACTGCTCGAATGTGTCGCCGATTCGGGAGCGAACGTCGTCGAGGTCTTTCACCGACGAGCAATGTGGCTCGCCCCGCTAGGCCGCGTCGGCATCGAAATGCTGCTCGAAGTCCGCGACGCCGACCACGGCCGCGACGTCCAAAAACACCTCGAATCCGCCGGCTACCACGTCGAACCAGAGGGGCAGGACACGTGGGAAGAATAAGTGCAGTGGTCGGTGGTCAGTGGTCAGAACCGGGAGCGATAGCGACTGGGTTCTTCGATATCGAGAGTTCTCTCAACTCAGCAGGACTCTTGCGTGCCCGCCACAGTTTAATTCGGCACGAACACGGTGCTAGAAAAGTCTTCTAATACTTGAGAGTCAATATCTAGATAATGGACATTCAAACGCGAGCTTTCTTACTTACCATTGCCGCATTGAGCGTTTTCACCATTTCTTGCGACGAGCAGGCGAATAGGTCGAACGGCAATAAGGTTCCGGTCAATAAGAGTACGAATATGGCGACGAGCCCTATTTCGAACGTAACATCGCCGTCGCGAACGTCCGCCGGCCCTTCGAACGCGGCTCCGATACCGGTCGTCACGGGCGAGGGGCCGGCGGCAGTTGTTGCTGATCTATTTGCCGCCGCAAAATCTGGCGATCTGTCGAGACTATCGGGCATGTGTATGCCGGACGGCTCGGGTGACGGCGATACAAAAGAGATATGCGGCTACGGCAAGGGATCGGCGGACAAGGCAGGGAAGTTCAAGGAATACTTTGCCGAGGGCCGTATCGTCGGTCAACCGCAGATCGAGGGCGACACGGCTCGAGTTGCGATCAAATTCGGCCCTGGCGGAAAAGATGACGAAGAGGTCATCCTGAAACGAAAGAACGGCAAATGGTATCTCTACGGAATGTGACCGAAGATCCAGTAAAAATACTCATACCTGAATATCGAACAAATATAGTATAATCATCGTCCGTAAGCGTGCCCACCAAGATCGCGGGCAGCGCGCGATCTTTGACAAAATAGCGGCAAAACAAACGAATTGAAGGTGAAAATGCCCTATCTCGGGTCATTGATCCGCTGTCCCAGAGCCACACGTATCGGATTGTTTCAGTTCTAAGACGCTAGTGGTTAAATCCCGTAAATAAGAGGTTTAGCGGATTGGCATCCAAAAAACTCCCATTTAGGCAAAAAATTTGAAAAATACGTGGGACAGTGGGACAGCTACCATATCATCACTGCTGACAATATTTAGCCTGTCCCACTTGCTGTCCCACTTTAAGTTCATGTGGGACAGTTGTGATCATCGTTTTACGAGATTTTCGTCGTAGAGTTCGCGATAGACGCGGTAATTGGTCATTACCTTATAGACGTAGTTCTTGGTCTCGGCAAAACCGATCTCTGAGGTAAAAATGCCGGGGGTCTTGGGCTTCGTTCGTTTCATCCAACGGGCCGCGTTGTCTTCGCCGCCGTTGTAGCTCGCGGCGATCGCTTCGTACAGACCGTCGAACTGATCCTTGAGATCGTGCATGTAGGCGGTGCCGATGGCGATATTGACCGACGGTTTATAAAGATCATCGGGGGCGAAATCGGCAAATCCGGCACGTTCGTTGTATCTGACGGCAGTGTCGTAAACCAGTTGGAGCAGCCCCCGGGCAGCGGCTGGAGATTTTGCGTTCGTCCGGAAGCTGCTTTCCTGTTTCATGATCGCAAGCACGAACCGCGGATCGATCCCCTTGGGCTTAGCATACTGAAGCAACTCGCTGCGGTACATAACGGGGAAGTCCTTGTCCGCGTTCGGGGCGATCTGTACAGTTCGCTTTACGCGGTTTCCGGCGGTGAGCTTGTCCGATGCGAGTCCGCCCCAGTACGAGCCGTTAACGTCCGGGATCGAAGCAAAAATGGTCAACGCGTCTGCTCGTTTGCCCGAGCTCTCAAGAGCGATGCCCTTGAGGTATTTGATCTCGGCGGCAGTCGCCATCGAACCGGCGAAGTTTGTCACGAGCAGCAGATCGTCGGCAGCAGCAACCGCTGCGGGCCAGTTTTGGCGGTGGATCTCCAGACGGACACGTGCCTGCATGGCGTTAACCGCAGTCGGCGTCCCGGTAAACCGTACCTTCGCCTTGTCGACCCATTGATTAGCAGCATCGTATTTTCCGGCTTCTCGTAGTGCGTCGATGATGTTCAGATGTGCGGAATCGATCTTTTCACCCGTCGGATACAGTGACACATAACGCTCATAGATCTTAGCGGCTTCGTCATTTTTGCCGATACGGACATGACAAGCTCCCATGAAGGCGAGGCTCTCACGTCCGTCTTTAGTAGTGGGAAATTCGGTCGAGACCCGGTTGAAAAACGGGATGGCACTCAGGTATTTGCGTTCCCACATTAGCGATCGGCCCATACCGAAAAGTGCCCGCGGTAGCAGCGGATCATTTGGGTAAACGTCGAGAACGCGTTGAAAATGCAGCTTTGCCTCGGGAAAATGGCGGTTGTCCATGTACACGAATCCGCGCGTAATGTGCTCAGCGGCGGGCAGCGTTATGAGCTTGCCGGCAGCGTCGACATCCTTTGCGTCGAGGTCCGTGACGCCCTTTAACGAGCGGTCTCCCGACGTCTGGGTCGATACCGTAAAACACAGGCAGAACGCCATTACAAAGGCGGCAAATAGCTTTTTCATGATCTTTTTTCGGAGAAAACTATGGTTCACAATTTCCTCGCTTGTCGGCTTAGACGGCATCCGGGAATATGAAGTTGCAGCTAAACACGGCATTACGCGTTTCGCAAATAGTATCGGGCCGTCGCACCTATATATTAGCAGAAGTTCGTGATAAAATTTCGTTTTCCGCCTTGGGCGGGACACCTTACTGACATGAAAATTGCACTTAACGGCGCCACCACGATGCATGCGAACCTCGTCACCGATATCCAGGCGGCACACGCTGCTGGTTTCGACCTGATCGAGCTTTGGAAATCGAAATTGATCGAATTTCTTGAGGAAAACTCCACCTCTGACCTCAAACGACTGCTCGACGAGGCCAGCCTCGAACCGTGGTCGATCAACTCTATCGAACACATCACGTTTCGTACGCCCGAGGATTACGCCGTCATACGCGACGAATGCGAACGGCTGTGTCAGATCGCCGGCGAACTCAACTGCCCGTACATCGTGGTCGTTCCCGGAAAGCTCCCGGACGGGGCGACCAAAGAGCAGATCATCGAAGAATCGGTCCGTGTGCTCAACGAACTCGGCGACATTGCTCATCATTACGGCGTCGGCCTTGCGTTCGAGTTCCTAGGGCAGACAGATTGCTCGGTCCAAACGCTAGACCTGGCAAAGGAGATCATTGAGATCATCGACCGGCCGAATATCGGCGTTGTCATCGACACGTTTCATTTTTACGCCGGCAATTCGACGTTTGAGGCGATCGACACACTAGATCCGGAAAAGCTGTTTATTTTTCACATCAACGACGCCGAAGACCTGCCGAAGGAACAACTGACCGACGCTCAGCGTTTATATCCCGGCATGGGTATTTTGCCGATCAAGGAGATCAAAGAGCGTTTCGACCATATCGGCTATGACCGAATGGTGTCGATCGAGATATTTCGGCCCGAATACTGGGCTCAGGACCCGTTCGACGTCGCCCGCCGTGCGAAAGCGGCGACCGAAGAGGTTCTCGGCCTCGGCCAGTGGTCGGCCGGCGGCAGTTGGTAAACATTTGTTATGGATAAAGTTAAGATCGGGATCGTAGGAACGGGTTATATTGGCAACGTCCACGGGCGGATATTTTCGCGTGATGACCGTGCCGAGATCGCCGCGTTGTACGACATCATCCCCGAGCGGGCCGAGCGGGCATCGCGTTCGATCGGCGGCAGGGTTTGCTCGTCGCGAGACGAATTACTCGACAATTGCGATGCGGTGCTCGTTTGCACGCCTAATAAAACGCACCCCGAGATCGCGTCGGCGGCGGTAGTGGCCGGGAAGCACGTGTTTTGCGAAAAGCCGTTCGCCATCGGCATAGACGAAGCACGCAAATTGCTTGCGATCGCGGACGGCAGCAGCGGCGTGTTTCAGGTCGGACACAATCGGCGCTACGCTCCCGTCTATGCACAGTTAAAACAGCTTTTGGCCGAAGACCGTGCTCACTCCGCACATATCAAAATGAACCGCGGAGAGCTGAAAAATCCGGTGTGGACGGGCGACGTGAATGTGACGGGCGGATTTCTTTACGAAACCACGATCCATCTGTTCGATATGATGCGGCACCAGTTTGGCGAGATCGACGAGCTTATCGCGTATGGATCGCAGCATGAATATCCTGAACTCGACGAATTTTCGATCATTTTCAAGTTCAAGAGCGGTTTTCACTGTACATTTGCATCGTCATCCGACGCGAGCTGGCATTTTCCGTTCGAACGGGTCGAGGTCTTTTGCCACCATCGGACGATCATGACCGAGGAGATGGAGCGTTTGCTGGATTCACGCGGCATGGACGCTAATTTTGAGACGTTCTCGTATCACATGACGGAAAAGGAAGAGCGTTGGGGCTATGTGCAGGAAGATAAGGCGTTTATCGACGCGATCCTGACCGGAACTCCGCCGCCAGTGACGGCTCTCGACGGATTTAAGTCGGTCGAATTGGTCGAGTCGGTTTACGTATCGATCCGCTCGGGCGAGCGTGTAAAGTTCTAGCCTGAAGGCTTGTATTTTCTGGGAATGCTATGATCAAGTGTCAAAATTGCGGAAATCTTAATAACCCCGAGAGCCATTTTTGCCGTTTCTGCGGCACAAAATTCCTCGCGCAGGCTCCGCAACCGTTTCCACAGCCCATTCCGCAGCAAGCTCCGCCGCCCCAGTACGATCTTGCTCCGCCGCGGCCGTACGCGTGGAAGACGGACGAATTCACAACCCAAAATGAGGCACGAAAGACCATCGATTCGACCGCACCGGTTAATCGTCCGGGAGCAACGGCCCCGATCGGGCAATATCAGCCGCAGCGTCTCGTTCAGCAGGGACAGCAGCAGCTTAGCCAGCCATATCGTTGTCCTCACTGCATGAGCCAGTTTCTGCCGCGTGTCGAGCGGCGAATTTCAACCGGCGGCTGGATCACGTTTGCCGTTTTGCTCGTGTTCTTTTTCCCGTTGTTCTGGATCGGATTGTTGATCAAAGAGGACGTCCGCACTTGTCCGTCATGCAATTCAAAGGTCGGTTAAGTGCTATCGGTAATAATAGCCTTTAGGATGCTCGATCTTGATCTCGGGATTCGTGCTGGTGATATCAAGATAGTGATATCCCTTTTTCATATGGGTGGATAAATATGTAAGTGCAAATTGTCTGCTGAGCAGCAGGCCGAGGTCTTTGAAAAACGGATCGAAACTAACCGGTCCTAGCGAACCCTGAAAGAAAGCACGCCCCCCGGTTTCGTCGGACAGTTTGGCAAGCGAGCCCTGTGCGGCAGTGACGATACGACCGTCGCCCGATTGAGTCAGCGAGGTCGGTGAATATATCGAATAGATCGCGACGCCTTTCTTCTGAGCTTTATTTATTGCCCGATCGAGATCGATCGATTGCAGTGGGCCAAAGCCGGTCAAGCCTTGAGAAGCGTCGAGGCCGTCTGAAACCAGCAGGATGGCTCGCCGTCCGCTTGGCAGGCCATCGAATCGGCCGAGGGCGTCGACAACGCCGCTAAACGGGCCGTTGCCCGAAGATGTGCCGCCGGAAATGATCCGGATCGAGCTTGCCGCCTTTTCAAGGTCATCGGTAAATTTTTGGCGAACCTGCAGCGAACCGCCGCGTATATATGCCACCATTACGCGCGTACCTTTGGGCAAGCCGCGGATGAATTTGCGGAGTTCGCCAAGCTGTAGATTGACGTTGCCGGTAAGATCGTCCTGGATCAATACCTGCAGAGCAAGCGGGGCGTTGGTCACACTTCGGATCGAGAGGATCGTCTGCTCTTCTTTATCCTCTTTGACGATCAAACGGTCGGCCTGAATAAATTCTTCGGCCTGATCGGTTTTCAGCTCTTTTTTGGTAAAGATCGAGATCGGAACTGTCACCGTTCGAACCTTTTGACGGTCGCCGGCGTTTGGCTCTTGAGCACGGACGGCGGTTTGGGCCGCGATCGCGACAATTACTGACAAGAGAATAAATTTGAAGGATCGTATGGTCATCCGCAATTTTTTCGATCAGTGAAAACGTTCAAATCATAATACATTTTATTGTAAATGCTAAACTTTGCGGTGAGTGAAATTTGAACTGAGTAGATAGTGTTTGTAAAGTACAGCATAAGATGAGCGATATTTCGCTAAGATACGACATCGACAAACGCGACCTTGCAAAGGGCCGCAATCTGCTGATCGGCGCCTTTGTCGCTCCGCCGTTGCTGGCGGGGATCCCGGCGGCGCTGTTTTTTACGTTGATGTTCATCTTGGGGACCACGCCGCCGGCGGCCGCTGTTTTTTTCTTTTTGGCACTGATCACCGGTGCGGTTGGATTACTGGTTGGCCTCGGGGTTTCCGGCTATTTCGGCTATCGCCGGGCAAACTGGACCAAAGAGATGCGTGAGCGGATCGCGGCTGACGGCATCCGTGCCGAAGAGATCGAGTGGTTCAAGCACGAACTTAAGTCGAATGAACGCAGAGCCTTAGCCGAGATCACCGCTCGCGACGCATTGCTCGCTGATGCGTATCGCGACACGCTCGCGACGCGCCTGACGGCGACACGGATGATCAAATCGTCCAAGCGCGAACTGCAGTTGATGCAGCGTCGCCAGAACAAGTTAAAACAGATCAATACGGATCGTGCAAAGGAATTTCAAGTAACACTCGGCAAAGACATCGAGAAGATCGATTCGATCAACAATGAAGCCAAAGTAATGCTTGCTGAGGCCGAAACCCGGATGCAAATGATCGAAGCGGCATCAGTTCGCGGTTCGGCAGTTGCTGATTCCGAACTGATCCTCAAAAAGCTATCGGCACGAGCTACGGAGCTTCCACTTGCACTTGAAGAAGCGAAAATGGCCGAAGAGATCAGGGCAGAACTCGAAAACGAACTGGGCGAAAAGTAAAAAGACCCGCATTCGGTTGAATGCGGGCCGTTATTTGATATTCCGGCGAATGAAAACCACAGTGCCGTTCGGACGTATGAATTGAACCTGTATTGGACAGGTGGGTGGCCTTCTGCTCTTTCGAGCATCCGAGCCGATGGCTATGGCGATTCCCCCTTGAGGGATCGCACTGACAGCGGCATTAGCCTCCCGGCATTCATATGTTGGCTCAATTGTTGGTGCGTCCGGTGACGAACATTGCAGTAAACTTCTTTCGCCTATAGAAACTATAGCACATCGGCAACGGCGAATTGAAGAGGGAATTTACGCTTGCTGCTGCGGCTCAAAATCGAGCGGTATCGGCTCACGATGTTTGAGAATTCGGTCAAGTATTTCGCTGCATTCCGAGCTGCGCATTCCAAGTTGCGAATCCATTTGAGCCTGAGCATCTCGCAATTGATGGTATTCATCTGCGATATGCAGAGCTGCTAAAATGGCGACCTTTAACGAGTCGACCGTGAGTGTCCCGGACGATATATCACGCATTTTCGAATCGACATATTCTGCCAGATCGAGAATGTACTGATTGTCACCGTCGGAACGGATACTGTATGTTTGGTTGTAGATCTCAACCCTGAGAGATTTTTCCTCGGTCATACCACTCATGTCGGACTATCTGCCAATGGCCTCGGCAACCTCCGGATCGATTATTGACATTGCCTCGAGCATCGCCTCTATTTTCAATTGGATAGCGTCACGCTCCGAAAGTAATTCATCAAGTTTTTCTTCGAGCTGACGGTTGCGGTCATTAGCCTGGACGAGGTCATTGCGAAGCGTGTCGAACTGAGCGGTGGCATTTTCCTTTTCCTCGCGCAGTTTCTTGACGAACTCGATCGTCAAATAGATCTTGTCCTCAAGATGCGAGAACTTTTCCATGCCGGTTAGGCCGTTCATTATTTGGTCTCCAAAAGGGTGCGAAATAGCTTTGAATGTGATTATGTTGACATTTTACAAAAACTTCAAGTAAAAGTTTAGGTTTTTATCAAAATCTCGGCTTTGCTCCGGTCCGGCGTTCGAGTTCGGACAAGATCTGCAGATGGATCGTGTCTATCTCAGAATCGACCAGCGTTCGCTCATCGCTGCGATATTCGAGCCTGATAGTTGTTGATCGCTCGCCGTCGGCCATGCCTTTGCCTTCGTACACATCGACGAAGGAAACGCCGCGGCAAAGTTCGATCTTTTGCTCAATGATGGCGTTCTTGATGGTGCTGTATTCAACGCCTCGACCCGCAATTACCGAGACATCGCGGGTGATGCCGGGGAATTTTGGCAGCGGCTGATAATAGATCGGGTCGGCGGCGATCCCGAGAACTTCCTGCAGGTCGATCTCGCCGACGAAGACCGGCTGTTTGAACTTATAGGACGTTGCGATGTCATCAGCGAGCCGCCCGATGTACCCAACGTTTTTGCCCGAAATATTTATCGCCGCACTTTGTCCCCGGCGAAGATGTTTGACATCCTCGGCAACGAGATCCGCGTGTGGAGATCCGAACGCATCCAACGCGGCTTCGAGTGCTCCCTTAGCGTCGTAGAAATCGGTCTCGCGCATGGGCATGGCTCGGCCCGCGGAAATCTCATTTCCGGTTATCACGAATGCAAAAAGCTGCCGCTCTTCCGGTAACTGACCGTCGCCGATCGCAGCAAATGCCTTGCCTAGCTCGAATAGTTTGATGTCGCGGCGTTGATGATTGAGATTTAACCGAACCGCGTCGAGCAAACCGGGAATGATGGTGTGCCGCATACGCACCGCTCCCTCGATGACCGAGTCGTTGAGTGTAACAAATCCAGCGTCGCCGTTATTGCGTTCCAGTCCGGGCACGGTCTGAAACATGTAGTCGAAACGCGTATCGATAAAGCTGTAAGAAAGTGCCTCGTTGAAACCGTGATCCACAAGCGTTTGTCGGACTGCCTTTTCACGCAGTTCGTGCCGCTGATATTCGCCGGCACCGTAGGCCGGCGGTAGCTCCTCGGCAATATTCTCGTAACCGGCATGCCGGGAGATCTCTTCGACAAGGTCTTCCTCGATAGCGATATCGTGCCGCCACGAGGGCGAGACAAATGTGGCCTCCGAGCTATCAGATTCCGTTCGGTGAATGCCGAGTGCCGCGAGTATTCGCTCACACTCAGCGGTATCGACGGCGAGCCCGGTCAGACGTTTTACTGCCGCCGAGATATCGTTGGATTTGACCATCGGAGCATGAAACGGCGTCGGATAGATGTCGATCAGATCGTCCGCGGTGCCGCCGGCAAGTTCGCAAATCAGTTGTGTCGCACGGTTTGACGCACGAACGAGGTTGTCAATATCTACACCGCGCTCAAAACGGTAGCTTGCCTCGGTCGCAAGATTGAGCGAACGCGAGGTGGCCCGAATATTTGATCTTTGAAAATATGCAACTTCAAGTAAAACGTTAGCAGTTGCGTCAGTGATTCCCGAATCGATACCGCCCATGATGCCTGCGACTGCAACGGGCCTATCAGCGTCACATATCGCGAGCATACTTGAGTCGAGCTTACGTTCGACCTCATCGAGAGTGGTTATTGTCTCGCCGGCGTCGGCCCGGCGCACTACGATCCGCCGTCCTGCCAGTTTGTCGAGGTCGAACGAATGCATCGGCTGGCCGAGTTCGTGCATTACGTAGTTGGTTATGTCCGCGACGTTATTGATCGAACGTTCACCGATCGCCTCAAGCCGGTCCACGAGCCACTGCGGCGACGGGCCGACCGTCACGTCTCGTATGATCCTGGCGGTAAAGCGGGAACAAAGACCCGCGGCCTTGATCGTCACAGTCTCGCCGGCTAATACGGCCGGCATCGGCATCGTCATTTCGTCCGTCGATGATGTGAGCGGCTTTTCAAGGCTAACGCTCAGTTCACGGGCGACGCCGCGATGCGAAAGACAATCCGGGCGATTTGATGTCAGGTCGATATCAAAGACAAAATCGTCCCCATGCGGATGAATGCCCTCGACCGCGAGCCCGACACGCGTCAATTCCTCGCCGACCTTAGCCGGCGGCAGTTCAATATCGATCTGTTCTTTTAACCAGTTGTAGCTTATATTCACAGGTATCTATTTCGTTGGCTTCCAAATGTATTTTCCGGTCCGGTCTATGTAGCCAGTGGTGTCTTTTCCCCTGCCAGATGGTGCGACTAACGCAAATCCACCTTGGAATTGATCCGCGTACTCAAACTGCGGGGATACTATCAAGTTCCCCAAACGGTTGATGTAGCCATAACGCGAGCCAATTTGCACAGCAGCCAAGCCCTCTGAAAATGAACTCGCTGAATCAAATTTCTGTTCAATCACAAACTCACCACGTTTGTCGATAAATCCGTATTTACCGACCCAAGCTTTCCGAGCAGGGGCAAGTCCATCCGAAAATCCGCCTATTTGGGAGAAGGTCTCCTCAAATAGCTGTTTACCATCGCGTCCCAGAACGGTATATACGTCGTGACCCTCAATGTCTACACCTCTCGCAACGGTGACCGCATCATCGACAAACGGCGAAGTATACCAAGAATCTAGCAACCATAAACGTACACCGCTTTTATCGATCGCGTACGTTTCTGAACATGCGGGATAAGCGCATTTGACGGAACGATTGACAAGGGCAATTCCATCGTTGAAACCTCTACTTATCGACTCAAATGCATCAGTATATTTGGCCTTTCCATTCGAATCGATGAAGTTGTTCTGCCATTTTCCTTTTGGATCACTCTCTGTTTTGAGATTCTCGTCGTACCACGTAACCACGGCAAGCCCCTCGGAAAAACTTGAGGCCGTTTCAAATTTCGCATCGATCACCAATCGACCACTGCGATCAACGTATCCCCAATTCTTTCCCACCTGAACAGCTGCAAGCCCTTCTCGAAAGCTAAGTGCCCAATCAAATTGGGGTCTAATGGAGACATTTCCCAGCTTATCGATGAACCCCCATTTGCCATTGCTACTTTCAAAAGGTGCATGACCTTCGGAAAAATAACCGGCGTCGCTTAGTAGCGGCCTAATTACAATTTTGCCCGATCCGTCGATGAAACCGGCTTTACCGTTAACGGTTATCTTTGCAAGTCCGTCTGAAAAGCCCTTGCCCCAGACGATTGTTTCATTAGGATAGAATTCAAAACATCGGTTGTCCTGACCTGACTCCGGCCAGCCCATCTTGTCGCACTCCTCCCGAACGGCCTTTGCTGAGGCGGCGTCCTTACGAGCGTTAAGGATGGCCTCCTTTTGCCGGCTATCATCCTGAGCAATCCCGGTACTCGCAACATATAAGAGTACTAGAATAAGGAACGAAATTCTTCGAGTTTCGATCATTTGAATTGCTCCAAAAACCGCACGTCGTTGTCGAACATCAACCGAATATCGTCAAGCGAGTACATCATTGCGCACATGCGTTCGAGGCCGAATCCGAAGGCAAATCCGGAATACACTTCGGGGTCGACGCCGACCGCACGGAGTACGTTTGGATGGACCATTCCCGAACCGCCGAGTTCGATCCAGCCAGAGCCTTTGCACGGGCGGCAACGTTCGCCCTCGAATTGGCCGGTGCCGTGGCACTTGAAACATGAAAAATCGAATTCGGCGGACGGCTCAGTGAACGGGAAATAAGACGGTCGAAAACGGGTGACCGTGTCTTCGCCAAACAGCCGCTTGAGCCATTCTGTGACCGTGCCCTTGAGATGTGCCATCGTTATGCCTTTGTCGACACAGAGGCCTTCGATCTGATGGAACATCGGCACATGGGTCATATCCGGTGTATCGCGGCGAAATACCTTGCCCGGAGCGATGATGCGGATCGGGACTCCGCGGCGTTCCATCGCCCGGATCTGGACCGTCGATGTCTGCGACCGAAGTGCAAAGCCGTCACTAGTGTAAAACGTATCCTGCGATTCGCGAGCCGGATGGCCGTCGGGAATATTAAGAGCGTCGAAATTGTAATGATCGGTCTCGATCTCGCGGTCATTCTCGATCGCGTAGCCCATCGAGACAAAGATGTCCTCGATCTTTTGACGCAGTATCGTGATCAGGTGCAAATGGCCCGGGCTCGGCCGGCGGCCCGGCAGCGTAACGTCGAGCCGGTCTCGTTCGATCTTGAGATCCGTGACGCGTGCCGCGAGACGCGATTCGGCAAGCTCGACAGCGGCGTTGATATCCTTCTCGACGGATTGGACGAGCTTTCCAAATGCCGACCGCTCTTCGGGCGGAACACCGCCGATGAGCTTCATCACGTTTGCCAAAGGTGATTTCTTGCCGGTGTGCTTGATCTTAAGATCGGCAACCTGCCGAAGCTGAGCCTCGGCATCCTCTAGCCGGATACCGTCGACACTTACGTCGGCGAGATGGCCAAACTCAGAAAAGAACGCAGATCGAACTGCTTCAACTTTATCTTTCTCTTCAGACATATAGTGGTGAACCCAGACGAACCGCCTAAGAGGAAGTTCTTCAATCTATTGATTTTATCAGGCAATGACTAACACGTAAAACAACATTTTGACATAAGAATCAGGATTTCGCCGCATTTGTATGCTGCGGCATTCGGCGGGCTTTTTACCGAAGCGAAACGTGGTGTTATGATTTCATTAGCAGCGGTGATATTAGCAGAAATGGAGCTTCTAAAATGAAAGCGATAGTAAAAAGTAAAGCTGAGGTTGGGCTCTGGCTCGAGGACGTTCCCGAGCCCGAGATCGGAATTAATGACGTCCTGATCCGGATGAAACGGACAGGCATTTGCGGCACTGATGTCCATATTTGGAACTGGGACGCTTGGGCTCAGAGCACGATCAAGGTGCCGACAATACTCGGCCACGAGCTTGTCGGCGAGATCGTCGAGGTCGGTTCGAATGTAAACGATTTCTATGTTGGCGACATTGTCAGTGTCGAGGGCCATCTGGTTTGCGGCCGCTGCCGAAACTGCCTTGCCGGACGACGGTTCAAATGCGCACGAACGTTGGGTTTTGGAGTTAATACTGACGGCGGATTTGCCGAATACATGGCAGTGCCGATGACCAACATATGGAAGCACGAACCGGGCATTAATCTTGATGTCGCCGCGATATTTGATCCGTTTGGCAATGCGGTGCATACGGCTCTCGCGTTCGAGGTGTTTGGCGAAGATGTACTAATTACCGGAGCCGGCCCGATCGGCATAATGGCCGCGGCGGTTGCGAAACACGCCGGAGCCCGACACGTCGTCATCACCGACGTTAACCCAAAGCGACTCGAACTTGCCGAAAAGCTAGGCGTCACGCTTGCGGTCGACGTTCGGGAAAAGTCGATCGCCGACATACAAAAAGAACTTGGGATGAAAGAGGGCTTTGACGTTGGTATGGAAATGTCGGGCAATGCATCGGCGTTTCGCGATATGCTCGCAAACATGACGCACGGCGGAAACATTGCGTTCCTGGGCATTCCGCCCGACGAGTTTTCTATCAATTGGAAAACCGTGATATTCAACATGCTGACGATCAAGGGCATTTACGGCCGTGAGATGTACGAGACGTGGTATCAAATGAGCGTAATGCTCGAATCCGGTTTGGACATTGAACCGGTGATCACGCACAGGTATCCGTATCAGGAATTTGAAAAGGGTTTCGAAGTAATGCGGGAAGGGAATTCGGGTAAGGTCATTCTCGATTGGAGCAATTAAAAGCTATGTACGGAGATTTCAAAGATCATATTCAGGGCACGCTGCAGGAGATCCGCGATGCGGGACTCTTCAAAAAAGAGCGTGTCATCGAGAGTCCGCAGGAAGCCCATATCAAGGTTACCGGCGGAAAAGGCGTGCTAAACATGTGCGCCAACAACTATCTTGGGCTATCTGACCACCTGACCATTGTCGAGGCCGCTAAACACGGCCTGGAAGATTGGGGCTTTGGCCTTTCGTCGGTGCGCTTTATTTGCGGTACTCAGACTATCCACAAACAGCTTGAGGCAAAGATAAGCGAGTTTCTTGGGACCGAAGACACCATCCTTTACACGTCGTGTTTTGACGCGAATGGCGGGCTGTTTGAGACGGTTTTGGGCGAAGAAGACGCTGTCATCTCGGATGAACTGAATCATGCGAGTGTGATCGACGGTATCCGTTTGAGCAAGGCTCAGCGGTTTCGCTACAAGAACGGCGACATGGCCGATCTCGAAGCTAGACTGCAGGAAGCGTCATCGGCCCGTTTCAAGATGATCGCGACCGATGGCGTATTCTCCATGGACGGCTTTATCGCGAAGATGCCGGAAATATGCGACCTGGCGGATAAGTACAATGCTCTGGTAATGATGGACGATTCGCACGCGGTCGGGTTTATGGGCGAGCATGGCCGCGGAGTCCACGAGCATCACCATGTTATGGATCGTATCGATGTGATTACCGGCACGCTCGGCAAGGCACTTGGCGGAGCCAGCGGCGGTTATACAAGCGGCAGAAAAGAGATCATCGATCTGCTGCGTCAGCGTTCCAGGCCGTATTTGTTTTCGAACTCGGTCGCTCCGCCGATAGTGACGGCCGCGATCCGTGCCATCGATATGCTGACTGAGTCGACCGAACTTCGCGATCGTCTAATGGACAATACTCGGTATTTTCGCGAAAGGCTGTCGGAAATTGGGCTGGAGATCGTCCCGGGCGAACACCCGATAGTCCCGATAATGTTCGGCGATGCCGTACTTGCCACCAAGATGGCAGAAGCGATGCTCGCGCGAAGCGTATATGTTATCGCCTTCTCATTTCCGGTCGTACCAAAAGGGAAGGCGCGTATTCGAACGCAGGTCTCGGCGGCACATACCAGGGAAGATCTTGATTTTGCCGTAGCGATGTTTGCCGAGGCAAAAGCAGAACTCGGAATTTAAAGAAACTAATAGCCGCGGATTTACGGCGATAAGCGCGGATATGTTAGGTCGACATCCACGTTCATCCGCGTAAACCCGCGGCCTATTTCCTTTTCAAAGACTAAGCAGCAGCTTGTGTCTGCTTGCTCAGAGCGTCTTTCGCCTGGCCAACGACCGAAGCAAAAGCCTCTGGCTGTTTGACGGCGAGATCGGCAAGGACCTTGCGGTCGAGTTCGATCTCAGCAAGATTCAGTCCATGAATGAACTGCGAGTACTTGATGTCGTTCAAGCGGCAAGCAGCATTGATACGAACGATCCAAAGTTTACGAAAATCACGCTTTTTCAGCTTACGGCCGGTGTATGCAAAATTTAATGCACGCTCGACCGACTCTTTTGCTGACCGATAAAGCTTTGATTTCGTTCCACGATAGCCTTTAGCTAAGGCTAATATTTTTTTGCGTTTCTCAAGACGCTTATTTCCACGTTTTGCTCTTGGCATGTTTTACACTCCCAATATGTTCATCTGTGTATTTATCCCTCGAATGCTTCGATAAATAAATGACGCAATCAATAATTTCCTTAGTCGCGGCCGTACGGCAGCATCTTCTCCACGCGCTTTTGGTCGCCTTCGGATACCAATGCGTCGATATCAAGGTTGCGTTTACGCTTTGAGGTCTTTTTGGTCAGAATATGGCGAGCGTGCGAATGTCCACGTTTGAACTTGCCGCTGGCGGTTGAGCGAAATCGCTTTGCCGCTCCTTTGTGTGTTTTTAGTTTTGGCATAACTTCTCTCCTATGTATAACTTAACGTCGTCCGCTTAAAGCGGAGTCTAAAAGATTTCGTCGTCGTCCTTTTCTACCGGTGCCGGCTTTTCGACCGCTTTTTTCACCGTCTTTTTTTCAGGGTCGGCCTTAGAAGCCTTAACTTCCTCGGATGCCGCTGCAGTAGATTTCTTTTCCGCAACCTTCGCCTTTTTGGGTACAAAGATCGTGAACATCTGATAGCCTTCCATCTTCGGGTAAACCTCGACGTCGGCTAATTCGAGCAGATCCTCTGTTAATTTCTTGAGGATCTTCGCTCCCAGTTCACGGTGCGTCATCTCGCGTCCGCGGAAAGCAATGGTCGCTCGGACCTTGTCGCCTTCGCCAAGCCACTTTTTGGCGTTCGCCATCCGATAGTCGTAATCGTGATCGTCGGTGCCGGGCCTGAATTTGATCTCTTTGACCTCGACCGTGACTTGCTTCTTTTTCGCCTCATGAGCCTTTTTCTTTTGCTCATAAAGGAATTTTCCGTAGTCGATGATCTTACAAACAGGCGGTTTAGCGTTCGGTGCGATCTCTACAAGGTCGATTCCGCGATTTCTCGCTTCCTGGATAGCGTCACGCGTATCCATTACACCTAATGTCTCGCCGTCTTCGGTCACCACACGTACCGAAGGAACCCTGATGCGTTCGTTGGTACGGTGAAGCGGTTCACGAAACCGCGGCTTAAATCTATTTCCACCAAATCTTCTAGCGATAATTACCTCCCTTTGTAATCGGCGATCTTAGAGACTACGCGACATCTTCTGCTGCGTGATCATCTCCTTGAACTCGGTCAGAGACATCGCACCGATATCTCCCTGTTTGCGTTCGCGAACTGCGACTTGAGCATTTTCCAGCTCCTGGTCGCCTAAAATCAACATGTATGGGATCTTTTGCATTTGAGCATCCCTTATCTTTGCACCGATCTTATCGGATCTTGTGTTTGCCTCGACACGGAAACCGGCCGCACGCAATTCGCTTGCGACACTCTCGGCATAATCATTGATCCTGTCCGTGATCGGAAGGACAGTGACCTGTACCGGAGCGAGCCAAAGCGGGAATGCACCCGCGTAATGTTCGATCAGCACGCCAAAGAACCTTTCGATCGAACCGAATAGAGCTCGGTGGATCATAAATGGGCGGTGCTTTTGATTATCGTCGCCGGTATATTCAAGCTCGAAACGCTCAGGCAAATTGAAATCAAGCTGGATCGTGCCGAGCTGCCATACGCGGCCGATGGCGTCTTCGATCTTGATGTCGATCTTCGGCCCGTAAAACGCTGCCTCGCCTTCGATCCGTTCGTATGAGATCTCGCGTTCCTTTAGGGCACTTGCGAGTTGATCCTCAGCTGCGGCCCAGTCCTCGTCACTTCCGAGATATCCTTTGTTTTCGGCACCGCCTCGAACGGAAAGCTCGAATTTGACCTTATCAAAACCGTAAGTATCAAAAACCTTGATCGCAAAATCGAGACAGTCGGCAACTTCCGCATGGACCTGGTCGGGCCGCACAAACAAATGTGCGTCATCGACCGAAAATCCGCGAACGCGCATCAGGCCGTGGAGTGTTCCTGAAAGCTCGGCACGGTAAACCGTACCCATTTCCGAGTAACGCTGCGGCAGATCTCGATAGCTTCGGGGCGAAGATTTGTAGATCCCGATATGGAAAGGGCAGTTCATCGGCTTAAGCCGGTACTCTTCGTCCTCAATGCTCGTCGGAGCATACATCGAATCCGAGTAGTTGCCCTCATGGCCGCTCGTGACCCATAGTGCTCGCTTTGCGATGTGCGGCGTAAAGACAAAGCTGTATCCGCGGCTCTCGAGTTCTTCCTTGAGAAGCCGCTCCATTTCCATGCGGACGATACCGCCTTTCGGGTGCCACAATATCAAACCTGCACCGTATTCGTCCGAGATCGAAAAAAGATCTAGTTCGCGGCCGAGTTTACGGTGATCACGTTTTTCGGCCTCTTCACGCTGCTTGAGCCATGCGTCGAGTTCGTCCTGCGAAGCGAACGCGGTTCCGTAAATACGCTGCATCTGCTCACGCTCGGCATCGCCTTTCCAGTACGCACCGGACAGTGCGAGAAGCTTAAACGCCTTTAGTTTGCCGGTATGCTGTACGTGCGGACCGAGGCAGAAATCAACAAATGGCGAACCATCGATGTAATAGACCGTTGCCGAACCGTCGACCTTTTCGTCGATCAATTCGCACTTGAGCGGTTCTTCGCGGCCCTTGAACATATCCAGGATCGCGGCCTTTTCAACCGTGTCTCGTCGATAACGAAGGTCACGCTTCGCCATCTCACGCATTTTCTTCTCAATTACGGGAAGGTCGGCTTCCGTCAGTGTCTGAGGAGCGATCACGTCGTAATAGAAACCATAGCGCGGATCTTCCATCAGAGCGGGACCGACGCCAAGTTTCGTGCCGGGATGCAGATCAAGGATCGCGGCGGCAAGTAAGTGAGCGGTCGAATGTCGCAGAACTTCTAGCCCGTCGCGGGTGCCGACAGTGATCGCTTCGATCGAGAGAACTTCGTCCGTTTGAACGAGTTCAGCATTCAGATCGACTTCCTCGCCGTTGACTTTCGCGGCAAGTGATCTCTTGAGAACATCGCGGTCAAATGCCTTGATCGCGTCCAAAACGGTCGCGGGTGAGGGAATAAACTTCTGATGGTCTCCAAATTTTATGTTCAGTTCGCTCATATTATGTAAATCGTAATCCGTGATCCATAAATAGAATCGATCTATTTACGCCATATACAGATATGCGCCGCAAAGTAGATTTGCCGCCTCTGACGTTCACTATTTACAATTAACGATTTACTCGTCCACTACTACTAAAATAGATTTGATCCGATAAAAGCGACTTTGCCTTGCACTTTCCGTGGAAAGTGCGATTGTCACGCCATTAGAAGCGTGTCGTAGTAGTTATAAAACCGGCAAAATTCTTTGTAAGCATCTTATCGAAATATCATGAGAAGAAAGTCGAGCGAAGGGGATCCAATGACCAAAACCTATACACTCCTTAATCTCAAACTGCGATACGAATTAGCATATCTATTATACGTAGATCTACCGAGTCATACCCAAGCCAAGAAGTATAACAAGTTGAGTAAATGTATTGCAAGTTGGTCCAAACGCAATTGTTTAGGTTATTGTCGCCGGAAATTCACCTTTCAAGGCCTCCCCGCGGGAACGAGTAACCCATTTTTCAGTTTCGACGGCTCCAAACAAAAGAACGCCTGCCCCGCAACAAATCGCCAGATCGGCGAACGATAACGGATGTGTCCCAAATACCGTCTGCAGGAACGGAGTGTAAATTACGGCTGTCTGTAACAACAAAGTAATCGTGACCATCGCCAACATCAGTTTGTTCGAGGCAATGCCAATGGTGAAGAGGGAATCGCTGCCCGAGCGGATCGCCAGGGCCTGACCGACCTGAAGAAAAGCAAGTGAAGTGAATGTCATCGTTTGCCAGTTGGAATAGCCGGCGAGCCAATAGGCAAATCCGAGGCCGACCGCCAAGCCGCCTATGAGCACTCCAAGCCACGCGATGTGCCAACCCAAACCGCGAGCGAAGATGCTTTCGTCGGGTAGTATGGGGGGGCGACGCATCACATCGCGTTCGGATCTTTCGACACCGAGCCCCAATCCCAACAACCCATCTGTCAAAAGATTTAGCCATAACAGCTGTATCGGTAGCAGCGTCAACGGCATTCCCAGTAAAGGGCCGATTAGAACAGTTATGATCTTTCCGATGTTCCCGGCAATCGAGAACTTTATGAATTTCCTGAGATTGTCATAGATCGTCCGGCCTTCCTCGACAGCCGCAACGATCGTCTCAAAATTATCGTCGCGGAGAACCATATCCGCCGCCTCTTTAGAAACGTCCGTACCGGTTAGCCCCATTGCGACACCGATATTTGCCTTTTTCAAGGCGGGAGCGTCATTGACGCCGTCCCCGGTCATCGCGACGATATGACCGCGTTCCTGTAAAGCACTCACGATGCGAAACTTATGTTGCGGCGAAACACGTGCGAACACGGAGATCGAATCGACCTTCTCGCAAAGCATTTGGTCGCTCATTGCTTCGAGTTCGCGCCCGGTGACCACAATCGTATTATCCTCGGCTAATCCCAAATCGCGAGCTATAAAAGCGGCCGTCAGCGGGTGGTCCCCAGTTATCATGATCGGACGGATTCCAGCTGTCTTGCATTTCCTCACGGCATCTTTGACCCCGGCGCGAGGTGGGTCGATCATTCCGACCAGGCCGATAAACACGATCTCGCTTTCGATATGCTCGGCATCGAGTCTCCCGGCCGCATTCTCGTCAAGGGAATCAACAAACCGCAATCCGACCCCAAGGACCCGCATTCCATTTCGTGCGAGCTGTTCATTTGCCTCCTGGATCCGTGTATGCATATCGGCGGTCATCGGATGGATGCCGTCGCTGTTCCAAAATTTCGACGAGATCTCAAGCAGTCCGTCGGCCGCACCTTTGACAAAGGCAATGTAAGGCGACGGATCATGGTTCTTATATTCGTCATCAAGCAGGAAACTGAAACCGTCTTTTCGCCGGGATATTTCATCCGGAAAACGGTGGATGGTCGTCATCCTCTTTCGCTCCGAATCAAAGGGCAATTCGTTGAGGCGGGGAAACTCCGCTTCGGCCTCCAATTTACTGATCCCCGATCTGGCTGCGGCAATAACCAGAGCTCCTTCGGTGGGGTCGCCCGTCGCAAAATATTCGGAGGACTCGACGTCGAACTCCAGAAGGGCGTCATTGCATAATGCTCCCCCAACCAGCAATAACTGTATCGCGGGATCCAGTTCGATCGGTTCCTCGATACTGGCGTGTTTATTCCTGATCAACGTCCGCGTCACTTCTTCAGAGAGCTCAAGTCTGTGGCCAGCGACATCCAAGACGGTCACTGCCATCAGGTTTCGGGTGAGAGTCCCGGTTTTGTCCGTACAAATAACAGTGACGGACCCGAGGGTTTCAACGGAGGGAAGTTTGCGGATCAAGGCCTGACGACGTAGCATCCTCTGAGCTCCCAAAGCGAGCGTGATGGTGACAACTGCCGGTAGCCCCTCGGGGACGGCCGCGACTGCGACCGCAACGGCGGCCATGATCATGAAAAGAAAAGCCTCGCCCCTAATGATTCCCAAAAGAAAGATGATGCCGGCAACCCCGACCGCAATGACACCGAGCACTTTGCCCAACTGATCGAGTTTTTTCTGCAGTGGCGTTTGTTCAACCCGGGCACTCTGGATCATTCCTGCAATAAGCCCGAGCTCAGTCTGCATTCCCGTTGCTACAGCGACCGCCGTTGCCCGCCCGTAAGTTACTGCCGTTCCCATATAGACCAGATTTCGGCGGTCGCCCAACGGTAAGCTCAGATCCCCGGGAATTGGAAAGAACTCCTTATCAACCGGCTCGGATTCGCCGGTGAGAGCTGATTCGTCGACGCGCAGATTCGAGCCTTCGATCAGCCGGCAGTCCGTGGGAACTGTGTTTCCGGCCTCCAGAAGAACCACGTCGCCCGGAACGAGGTCTCGAGCAGCGATTTCCTTTACCGTTCCATCCCGCCGCACACGCACAAGCGGGTGAGCTAGTGCCTTCAAGGCTGCCATCGCCTTTTCTGCTCTGTACTCCTGGATAAAGCCCAGTACCCCAAAAAGCACGACGATCGTCATAATAACGCCTGCATCCTTCCAATCACTGACAAGTGCAGAGATCACGGCGGCTGCAACCAGAATGAGCACCATTACGGATGTAAATTGCTCCCACAAGATGGGCCAGGGCGATTTGGCTCCGCGGTCTCCGATCTCGTTAAACCCATTTTGTTCCTGTCTTTGGTGGGCCTCAGCTTCGGTTAATCCGAGTCCCAGGTCAGTCCGCAATATTCGGAGAATATCGTCGGAGCCCATCGTAAACCAGAAGTGCTCTCGCGTATTGTTTGTTATGTCTCCCTTCATTGTTATCGGAAAGCTTGTTCAGATCATTTTGAGACTTCTATTCAAGACTCTTGCGTAGAGTCTTGATCGCTTCACCATAGAGAGGGGGCAAGAATTGTTCTTTGTCGTTCCTGAATGTCGCAACGTTCCGCTTCGGAAAGGGGAACTACACACCGTTTGACGAAAATTCACGAGACCGCATATTATTGGCTCGTTGTTTCCGCTATATAAGTTAGATGAGTTCCCCCCAGAGGTCCGACTGTAACGCGACGCCCCACGCAAATTACACGTATGAATCACTCTGTTGCTTCACGGACGATTTCCACTGAGCAATTCGCCCTCGAAGCGACTGCGTATGACACGCTGCCGAGCAGCACTCTCTCCATGAAACTATGGCCTTTTGCTCCGATGAATATTGCATCCGCTCCCCATATCTCTGCTTCCTTGAGAAGAACGTCTTTTGCCTCGCCTACCTTTGTCGTGCTCGAAACGTGCAGGCCGACTGATTTGAGCTTTTGAGCGGCTTCCTCGGAAGCCTCCTGCATTCTCGTTATGTCGACTTCGAATCCGGCAGTTGCTACCAAAACTGGTTCGATCGCGGTCACTAACCGGACCGCGCTGTCCGGCCGCCATGAACGTCGAGCGACTGACCCTACCGCCACAATGGAATCAGGCGATCCGTCCATTCCGATCACAATGCGCTGCGGCGATTTATCGTTCCAGGTCCGTGCCGGCGTGATACGCCCAATACGAACCGGACATCTGGCTTCCGTCAATATCTTCAGCGAGGAACTGCCGAGGGCGAGCCGCCCGATCAGACTGCGTCCGTGCGAGCCCACAACGATCAGATCCGGATTCCACTCGCGCGCTCTATCTAGAATTCCCCAGTGTGCGAAACCTGGCAGTGCCTCTGACTGCACCTTCCACCTTGGATATTGCGACTGCAGAAGAGCAGCAACCCCTTTGACCAGGTTCTCGGTTTCGGCAAATGCCGCATGATTTCTTTCTCGGATTCGAGTAATTGCCTCTGGGCCCGGGTACTCGAATTCTTCTTCGACGGCGTCTCCGTTCGCCGCTCTTTCCAGTATCATGGTCCAGTTTTCTGTGACCATAAGGACAAGCAGTTCAACATTCGACGGCAAACCAGCATTCTCCAAATCCGTAAGTGCCGCTTTCGAGCATTCCGAATCGTCATAACCGACCAAGATCTTCATAAACATACCTCCCTTGCGTAGACTCCTTGCGGTTGCGTCCCTTTGAGCACTTTCGAACGACCTCGCCTAAATGATGTGATTCTTCGACAGGCGAGGTGATCTCTCAACCAGCACTCTAGAACAGGTTCAGAGACCCGGGTCGCAACTTTAACCCATTACAGTGCAAGTGTTGTGCCCTATTACGCCATCAGAGTTTTCGGCGTCGAATCGATATATGCTTGGGGCCGGTTCTGTGGATTCCTTAGATAAGTGCGGAATAATACGCGCCAGATTTTGCACAAGTTGCGTCCAACCAGACGGTCGAAATGAGACGCAAAGTGCACTTTAGGGGACGAAGATCAAATAGGAAATTACGAGAGGTAAATCATGACGGCCATTTTTCCTGCGGACTGCCAGAGTCGACCCAAGATCGCCGTATCCGATCTACGGACGGAGTACCACGTCTGATTAAGATACAAAGAGGATGAGGAGTGGCTAAGACTGTCCGATAACTACGATCGGGGCCAGGACGGCCGTGTGTTAAAAAAATGGTAGTCTCTAGCAGACTCGAACTGCTGACCCCTACCTTGTCAAGGTAATGCTCTACCAACTGAGCTAAGAGACTACACCATCGCAAATCCAAGAGAAACGCGAACTAAAAGAATGCCAAACACCGCCAACACTGTCAAGTCTATCGGTCAAACGGTAAGAATTTAAGAAGTGTACGTTTGCGCACAGAACGCCGGCCAGGGGCGTGTAATAATGATCCTGTACTCTTTCAGAAAGCGTTTGGTAAGCATTGTCTGACAATGTTCGAGTTCGACAGATATTACAATGCACTGAGTTGAAAGGCGGGTCCGCAGGACGCAAGGAGAGAAGATATAATGGTTTCATTAATTATTTGGTTGATATTAGGATTTTTGGCTGGCTTTATCGCAAAGGCGATCCTTCCTGGTCCGGACGTCGGCGGCGTGATCATGACTACGTTTGTCGGCATCATCGGTGCCGTGGTAGGTGGATTTATCGGAACGATGATCGGATATCCGATGGTCAGCAGTTTTAACAATATAGGTAGCTCGCTTCCGAGTTTTATATCGTCAATTATCGGAGCGATCGTGGTTTTGCTTATATTCAGAGTGATCTCCGGACGTAGGATTTAGTTCCGGAATATCAGAGGATATTGTAAACACGGGGGCGACTGCTACGAGCGGTCGCCCATTTTCTTTGGCTGTCACACGTCAGTGTCTAGATTGATCGAACAGCGTCAATGCAGACGCAGTGGTAATTCTGGCAAGTGTTAGGCTACGCCCGTGCAGAATCGATGCATCGCGATCGCCACCAACTTTGTAGTGCGATCATCCACGTCAAACCGCGGATTCACCTCGGTAAACTCAATGATCTTGGTGTTTGCAAGCGAAGCTGCGTATTTTACCAACTGAATAAGTTCACCGGCTCGTAACCCGAGCGGTGACGGCGAAGAAGTCCCGGGCGCATCTGCGGTACGAACTACGGAGAGATCAAATCCAAAAAAGGTGTTTAACGAAGAACTATGCCCAATAAACTTCTGCCTGATCTGGTCCTTAAGTTCAAGATCGGCCTCTGACCTGGACCGCAATAGTTCAAGACTGATGCGGTGAATTCCGAGAGTCCGAATATAGTCGTAATAGGTCGGCGACGTCAGGTGCGATTGATAGCCCGCCTCGTAAAAATAAGTAGGTAATAAGTGCTTTTCTTCGATCAATTGGCGAAATGCAGTGCCGCTATTGCGCTCCGGAGCGAGGCGAACATCGAGATGTGAGTCGATATTGATTCCGATCCACCATTCGGGCCCGAAAACCTCAGCCATGGCAACGCCGTCCGGATATGAAACGTCACCGCCTCCCCCGAGCACTATCACTCGTTTCCCATCTCTTAGTAACTGTGCGACGACCGCCGTGTGATTTGCGTGTGCGTCTTCAAGCGATCCGTCCGTTTTGGTGTTTCCCAGATCAAAGATCTTTTTACGAATATTGAAAGTTGTTAGTCGATAAAACTGTTCACGGATCTTGTCCGGGGCCTCTGCCGCTCCGACACGCCCGTCTCGGCGGCGTACGCCTTCATCCTGCGGAAAACCAAGGATGACGAGGTCGGCCGCTGCATAATGCCGCTCATCCGAGTGAACAAATTCACCCAACCGCGGATCATTCTTGTCGTTTGCGGAAAAGAAGAGTGCGGCATCCGGTCGGGCAGTCAGGTCGAAAATGTTGCTCATATCGATAGCTTAATATGTTTTGTATCGTTCCGAAAGTCGTATAGGTTTAACGAGCCACGCAAAAAGAGGTTACAATCAACGATAGACGATGAAAATGAGATTCAACGATCCGATCACAGACAAGATCGGCGTATTCTTAAACGAAATTGGCATTTCCGTCATTGGGGGTAAGGTTCCCGAAGACGCTTTTTTGCCGGGCGTTTTCGTCAAAGATGGCGGTCTGGTCGTCGACGAGGCCAAACTGAGATATCCGGGCGATCTTCTCCACGAAGCTGGCCATCTTGCATTTGCTACCGCAGAACAACGGCGAGGCTTATCTGGTGAGGTGCTCTTGCCCGATTTGAACATCGACGTAATCGAGGTGCAGGCTATTTGCTGGTCGTATGCGGCCTGTCTTCACCTGAACATTGAACCGAGCATCGTCTTTCACCCGGACGGCTACCACAGTCGATCAGAGAGCATCCTGTTTAATTTCAGGATGGGGATCTATATCGGACTCCCAGGCCTGGAATCCGCCGGCATGGCGTATGGTGAACGACAAGCTGCAATTATGGGCATTGAACCATTTCCCGTTATGCAAAAGTGGCTGTCAGATTGATCTCTCGATCCCAACTTTCCGCAGATTGTATTTGTTTTGTAACGCACATAAAAATACTTGCAACAGCAGTGATGAGGGCGTAGGCTCAAGTTATGAACATACTGCTTGTATCTCCGGTGTTTCCCGATACGTACTGGAGTTTTAAGCACGCCCTGGCGTTCGAAGGGAAGATGGCTGCCTTCCCACCACTTGGACTTTTGACCGTTTCAGCAATGCTTCCGGCAGGCTGGGAACGGCGACTTGTCGATATGAACGTTGCGACGCTCAGCGACTCCGATATCAAATGGGCCGACATCGTTTTCGTAAGTGCAATGATCGTCCAGAAAGATTCGCTCGAGGATGTCGTCCGGAGAGCACGGAACCTCGGTAAACGTATTGCAGTGGGCGGTCCGTACGTGTCTACCAGTTCAGAGAGCGTACCCGATGCAGATCATATATTCATTGGTGAGGCGGAAACGACTCTTCCAGCCTTTGTGCGTGACATCGAATTAGGAACGACGAAAAAGGTATATAAAGCTGACGAGAGACCGTCGCTGCTGCAAACGCCGGTGCCGGATTTTGGTCTCGCCGATATGTCAAAGTACAGCGCGATGAATATACAGTATTCACGTGGGTGCCCATTTCAGTGCGAGTTCTGCGACATTATTGAGATCTACGGCCGTGTTCCGCGAACAAAATCTAACAGGCAGATGCTCGACGAACTTGACGCCTTAAAAGCGGTTGGCTGGCGAGGCCTTGTTTTTATTGTCGATGATAATTTTATCGGCAACAAAAAGAATGTACGCCTTTTTCTTCCAGACCTGATCGAATGGTCCAGACAGAACAACTTTCCGTTTTCATTTATCACAGAGGCTAGCGTGAACCTTGCAGAGGACGACGCCCTTCTGAAGATGATGCAGGATGCAGGTTTCCGTAGGGTCTTTCTTGGAATCGAAACACCGGTCGAAGCAAGTCTGAAAGAAGCTCAGAAATCGCAAAATACTCGCCGCAGTCTGATCGATTCGATCCACAAAATTCAGTCATACGGCATGGAAGTGATGGCCGGATTTATTCTGGGGTTTGATAGTGATCCGGAAAATATTTTCGATCTGCAGATCGATTTCATCAAAGAAAGTGCGATCCCCCTGGCAATGGTAGGACTGCTGTCAGCATTACCCGACACTCAACTCTGGCGGCGACTTGAGAAAGAGGGCAGGCTTGAAGGATACCATTCGGGTAATAACACCGACGGCTCGCTCAATTTCGAGCCGAAAATGAACCGCGAACGGCTCATCGAAGGGTTTCAGGACGTTCTAAAGAACATCTACAGTCCAAAAGAATATTACCTACGTTCCCTGGATTGCCTCTCCAGGTTTCACCAGAACCGCATCGAACCGCGAAAATCAACATTATTTGCGGACCTCAAGGCGTTTTACAGGATAATTATGCGACTTGGCATCCGTGATCATTCGAGGATCCATTTCTGGGGCTACTTTTATAAACTGATCCGCTTTCACCCGCGGGACTTTGCGCACGGACTTACGCTTGCGGCCATGGGATATCATTTTCGCCGCATCACCGAACAATATTGCCGCTAACCTGATCGATCACTTGCCGCAGCAAACGCACCGCTCGCCTGCGTCTCCTGAAAGCGACAATTCTGAAAAGGTTAAATCGTGAGCAGCCCTTATCGATTCTTTGTCATTCGAGTCAAAATATTCGTTGATCAGCTCAACCATCTTCATCTTGTCGAGATTTGGTAAGGATAGAAAGCCATTGAAAGCGAGTTGTAGATTTTTATTCATATTTTTTCCTTAAAGAGCACGAACGTCTCAGGGGTACTCTATCGCACATACGAAAATAATCGTTTAGATCATAATCTATTAAACAAGACTTGAGCACTAAACAGTTATGCTCGTGGCAAGTACTTGTTTCAGAGAGTTATCATATGAAAAAAATACTATTCACGTTCATTGCATTGTCGGTCTTTGCGGGAGTCTTTATGTTTGCAATGCCGGAAACGGCGTCAGCTCAAAAGATCTATACCCAACGGGTGGTTCGTAATGGCAAGGTTCGCTACATTCGTGTAAAAAAGCCGACTTTTTATCGCAGACACCGTAACCGCGTTAACATCGCGATCGGAACAGGCGGCGGAGCGATAATCGGCGGATTGATCGGCGGACCGAAGGGTGCTCTGATCGGAGCAGGAGTCGGAGCCGGCAGTTCGGCTCTATACACGTATAAGTGGAACAAAAAGAAACGCCGCTATTACAAAGTCCGCAGGAACTAACTGTTTCTAAAACATTAAAAGAATACCGCGTAGGCCCATTGGCTACGCGGTACTTTTTTGTGGCGATCGAAATCATTGACTTTCTTAGCAGAATCACCTATCAATAACGTACCAGTGTTATTCTGCGGATTTAATAGTTTCATGCCGGTATTTCGTATTTTTCTGTTATGCATTGTGATTTCGGTGTTTGGAGGCCTTGCATACTCGCAGGCGGATGACATATGTCAGGAGTTTGGCGAGACGCCTTCGCGTGAAGTAGGCAGGGATAACAGGCTGGTTCCTTTCATCTACGGCCGTATCGTTGTCCGTGGTCTTACGTCAAACGCCAGGAAGCCTCGCATCACCGTCACCTACTCGGATACTGCACAGCCCGCCAATCGTCAGGTTCTTGGCCGATCAGGCAACTACTGCTTCCCAAAACGCGGCACGGGCGGGACCATTATTGTCGAAAGTGACGGTGTCGAAATGGCCCGAAAATCAGTCTCGGATATCGGGACTGGCAGGATGCGTGAGGATTTCGAGATATTCGTTCCGGAAGTCCGGCAAACGGCCGCCCCCGCGGTCGTCAATACCAAATTTGCGCGTCCGCCAAATCAGAAGACCGCCGAACTCTATCAGAAGGGGGCCGACGCTGAAGGTGCAAAAGAGACGGTGAAGGCTATCGAAGCCTACATTCAGGTTGTCGCAATCGATGCCGAAGACTATATCGCTTGGACCAAGATCGGTACGCTACAGATAGAAACAAACGAACTTGCTGGCGCGGAAAAGTCATTTCAGCGAGCCCTCATTCTTCGAAAGGACTACACTCCGGCTATGCTCAGCCTGGGTATTTTGATGGCTCTGCAAAACAGGAACATTGAAGCGATAAATATGTTCGAACGGGCAGTGATCGCCGACCCCAATTCCGCGAGAACCTATCGATACCTAGGTGAGGTCTATCTGCAGGCACGCCGGGGAAACGACGGTTTAGCTGCTCTCGACGAGGCTCTTCGACTCGACCCCATCGGCATGGCCGAGTGTCATTTGTTGAAAGCCCGTCTCTACGATCTCGCTGGTGCTAAAAGTCTCGCTTCGGGTGAATACAAGGCTTTTCTCAAGAAAGTACCGGAATACCCTGAGAAAAAGAACCTCGAAAAGTACATCAAGGACAATCCTGATCAAATAAAGCAATAAGCGTGTCTAGCCTGTGCACGTTCACTACTTCTTCAGAAGCTTCCCGATCATCTGTGATGCATTCTCATTTTCCGGGTCAACGTCGAGGCTCTTTTGGAAACTGTCGATTGCCAGCTTTGTCTCACCGGCCTCAACATACGCTTCGCCAAGGCTGTCGTACACGTTAGACGAGCGTGGAAATGCTACCGTATTCAACTTAAATACTTCGATCGCCTGAGTGAGATTTTTGTCACGCATCAATTGATAGCCCTTCCTATTGATAAACCTCTCGATCAGATCAACTCCGGGCTTGCGGGACGCATTTTCTCTAATGGCGGCGTCGAGCCCTTTTTCAAGAGCAAGAGCAATTATTTCTTCAGTGTAACGCTGATTTGCTTCATTCTCGGCGGCGGGGATGGTCGGGACGTATTCGGATTCGAAGATGATACGTGATATCTGCTTGTTAATATCCGCGAATGAGGGAATACCTCTATTCGTGAGGTGAATTATGGACAGTTTCTCGTCGAGAAATCTGTGCACCTCCGCATAGAAGATATTATTTGTGCCGTTGTGTGTGGCCAGCAGGGTATTCCGCCTGGTCCTGAATATATCCCAACCGTAACCGTAATACGGATTATCGTGTTCATCTGGGCGAAGCCGGGGATGGTAGAGTTTTTGCTTCGCAGATCGCGAGAGGATCCTGTCACCGCGTAGTGCCACGCTCCATTTAGCGAGGTCTACCGCTGTCGAGAGAATGCCGCCGTTTCCTCGCAAATGCCAAAAAGGAGCATCACCGTCCCAAGCCTTATCGGTCGGCTTGCCCCATAACATGCCGTCCCAGCGATATCCGACAGCGATCACGTCCGGATCGAACTTCGGACGAGAGTATCCCGTTGAATTCATGCCCGCGGGCCGAAAAAGATTTTCATACAGGAAGTCCTCATAACGCTTCCCCGACGCCTTTTCAACGATCATCGCCAAAAGACTGTAACCTATGTTGGAATAGGCGAACTCTTCACCGACCTTTGATTCGAGAGGCGTCGCCATCAGCTTTGCGAGAAATTCTTCACGTGTGATCTTTTCGTAATCGCCGCCTATGTCGCCGACCATGCCGGATGAATGACGTAGAAGGTCGTGTAGCGTAATTTGGGACTTGTCCGCCGGCACATTGTAAAAGAACTTGCCGATCGTGTCCTCGGTACTCAGCTTGCCCTGCATTTCGAGTTTCAAGATCGCCGCCGCAGTGAACTGCTTCGTCAGCGAACCGATGTCCATCACGCTGTATGGGTCGTTCTTGATGTTCCTTTGAACGTTTCGCATTCCGAATGCCCTTGATACGACAATCCGGCCATTACTCTCGATCAGCACCACCCCCGTAAATCCAACTTTTTCGATACTGTCGAGATACGCATTCATCTTAGCGGTATTTTGAGAGCTGATATCGGAAACTTTTCGCTGCGATAAGTGAGAACTTACAGCGACAAGGACAAGAAGCAAGGAGCAGGCTAACCTTGCTAGCAGCGAGGAATGGGTGTTTTGCATATAGATGTTTGCCGCATTGCCGTAATCAAAAAAAAACGTCGATTCGGTGCATTCTTATAGAAAACCCCGCTCGAAACAGCTTTGTGACAGGCTCATGACGAAAAATGTCCACTTTTCTACTCGCGATCCATCGGGACCATGACGTCATTCCGTTTAGCGAATTCGATTGCCTCGTCATAGCCTGCATCGGAATGGCCGAATGCCACCTTTTAAAAGCTCGCCTATATGACCTCGCCGGTGCAAAGAATCTCGCGTCGCATGAATACAAGACCTTTCTCGCAAAGGTCACGGAACATCCGGAGAAAAAGAAGTTTGAAAAATACATCAAGGACAATCCGGAATAGTCAGTTCGGCTTCTCATTCCGTACAGATTTTAGGCTGTCCCTTTCAAATCGACCATCGCTTCCAAGCCGATTGTGATCGACATCTCGATCAAGTTGTCATAGTCAATCACGGCATCGCTCGTTGCGGGGTTACTGATAATCGGGCAGATTGTTCCTGCTTGGTAGTTCATTTGTCCGCAAAGATGAAACATCAGGCTCGATTCCATTTCCATATTTATGACCTTTGTTCCGTTGATATCAATCGCCGCTAATTGCGCTTTTATGTCGGGAATTGTGTTGGTCAAACCTTCGATAAATCGTGACGAAGCACCGTAGAAGCTTGGCGAAGAAGCGGTGATCCCTACCGCGAATGCGACCTTTTGCCGCCTTGCCTGATCGATCAAGGCAGTCGTAACCGTTTCCGACGCTTTTGAAGCGTAAGGAACAAGCTTGTCCTTAAACCTAAATCCGATAGGCGTGGCCTTACCTAAAATCTCAATAGCAGACTCTTCGATTTCCGTCACCACCTTGTCTGCAGCCGAAAAATCGTAATAAGGCCCAGTGCTGTCTAAACCCAACGCATAGGAGGAAATTCCGAAAACACCGGGGGCAATATTGGCCTGCACACCACCGGAAGTTCCGATTCTGATAATTGTCAAAGGCCTACAATTAACTTGCCTTGACGCGGTTTCGAAATCAAATTCGTTTAGAATATAGGCTTCGACCAAGGCGATTTCAACATTGTCGGTTCCGATTCCAGTGCCGATCACCGTTGCCGGCATACCTTTGTAGGTTCCTGTAAAGGTGAGATATTCGCGGTTGTTGACGGAAGACGTGATTACATCAAACCGTTTGGAAACGCGGACCGCTCGAGCCGGATCGCCAACAATAAACACATTTTCCGCGAGCTGACCTTTTGCCAAACCAAGGTGGTAGACCTTGTTGTCAACTATGACAATTTCGGATCGCTTTGAATTCATACCTGATCTGCTTTAAGGAACGGACTTGTAATTCGAACGAATATGTTAACAGTTGTCCGTCGTTGGCGGCAGATTATCTCTTCATTGGAATTATGACCCCATTCGCTTCAGCAAATTCGATCGCCTCGTCATAACCGGCGTCCGCATGTCGGATCACGCCCATGCCGGGGTCGGTGGTCAGGACGCGTTCGATTCGTCTTGCGGCTTCGGGGGTGCCGTCGGCGACGATGACTTGGCCGGCGTGGAGCGAGTAGCCAATGCCGACGCCTCCGCCGTGGTGGAGCGACACCCACGTTGCACCGCCCGCGACATTTATCATCGCGTTTAGATACACCCAGTCGGCGATTGCGTCACTTCCGTCCTTCATCGCTTCGGTCTCACGATTGGGCGAGGCAACGCTGCCGCAATCGAGATGATCACGGCCGATCACGATCGGGGCTTTCAGCTCGCCCGAGGCGACCATTTCGTTGAGTTTCAGGCCGGCCTTTGCTCGTGCTCCGTAACCGAGCCAGCAGATGCGTGCGGGCAGGCCTTGGAATTCCACCTGTTCCTGCGCCATCGTCAGCCAACGGGCAAGGTGGTCGTCTTCCGGAAAGAGATTCATTATCGCCTCATCGGTGCGGTAGATGTCCTCTTTGTCGCCTGACAGAGCAACCCAGCGAAACGGACCTTTGCCCTCGCAGAACAGCGGACGAATATACGCCGGTACGAATCCCGGATAATCAAACGCGTTCGCCACACCGTTGTCCTTGGCCCGCTGACGTAGATTGTTTCCGTAATCGAAGACAATTGCACCTCGACGTTGAAACTCGAGCATTGCCTCGACGTGTCGAGCCATCGAGTCCATTGCGGCTTTTTCGTAGGCGGTCTGATCGGACTTGCGAAACTCCGCTGCAGCTTCGACCGAATATCCGACGGGAATGTAGCCCATCAATACATCGTGTGCCGATGTCTGGTCTGTGACCACATCGGGAATGACGCCGCGTTCGAGCAACTGCCAATGGACCTCAGCTGCATTTCCGCAAAGGGCGATGGACATGGCCTCACGTTTCTCCATGGCGTCGCGTGCAATCGCGAGTGCATCGCCGAGGTCTTTGGCTGCGACATCGACTTGCTTTAGCTGTAGCCGTCTTTCGATACGCCATGGGTCGACGTCGACGAGCAAGCCCACGCCGCTGTTAAATGTAATTGCTTGTGCTTGTGCTCCGCCCATTTCGCCCAAACCGGCGGTCAATACGAGTTTTCCGGCAAGCGTGCCCCAGCCGTGCTGGCGGGCAAGCGAACCAAACGTCTCGTACGTGCCCTGCAAGATGCCCTGAGTTCCTATATATATCCATGAGCCCGCGGTCATCTGGCCGTACATCATCAGGCCGTCGCGTTCGTATTGATCAAACTGTTCCTGCGTCGCCCAATGCGGAACAATGTTTGTATTGGCTATCAAAACACGCGGAGCGTCAGCATGCGACCTAAAGATGCCGACCGGTTTACCGGATTGAACAAGAAGCGTCTCGTCCTCGTTCAAATCACGAAGCGACCGCAGTATAGCGTCGTAGCTTTCCCAATTACGAGCCGCTCGGCCGCGTCCGCCGTAGACGATCAGATTGTCAGGATCAAAGGCGACGTCAGGATCGAGGTTGTTCTGGATCATTCGATAGGCGGCCTCGATCAGCCAGTTTTTGCAACTAAGTTCTGTACCCGTCGGGGCATGTATCTCTCGTTTCATAATTTTGTAGGCGTTAGCCCTGATTATGTATCAATAATAAATGGCTTCGTTGACAAACTTAAGTCCGTTTTTTAGAATCTCGCAATGCTTACGAGTAAAACCGTTCTATTGCTTATATTTACAGCCTGCTTTTCACTTTCGGTGTCGGGACAGGTGACCAGCGTCTCTCAACTCAAGGATGTGCGGCCGACCGACCCTTTCTACGCGGATCTGCAGAGGCTTGTTGAGATGTACGACGTTGTTGGTAACGATCTTATAGTTGCTGCCATGGATACCACGCCGCGTCCCAATGCCCTCATCGGTGAGGCATTTTATCCGAAAACGCCTTTGAGCAACCGCCAGTTTGCTTTTCTGTTTGATGATTCGCTTAATCGGATGCGTGAATTGATCGGAACAGTTACCTTCCCGGATGGACTGGATGCAGCGACAAAATATGCATTGATGAAAGACCTGCGGGCGTCGATAAATAAGAAACCGATAAGCAAACTCAATATTACGTCCTACAAGCAAGTGAAGGGTCTTAGCCTAAAGTTTGAGGAAGGCATTGCGGTAGCGAACCTGATCGACACTCATCGTGTCGGTGTCGATTTGCTCAGCAAAGACGGTACGTTCGATCGGCTTCGGAAATTATCGGAAAAGGAAGCTGCAGATATTCTCGGGAATGCACTATCGATCAAGCAGATATGTGCAAAAGGGAAGTGTACTCTGGGCGACCTGACGATCGACCAATCCACCCGACCGGTCACGCGCGGCCGATTTGCCCAGATACTTAATCGCTATCTGAATCTGTTTGTCGAGAAGATCGAAAATCTGTCGAGCGGCAAATAGACTCATTTGGAAGATCGGTTGTAAGTTTCCTGCAATAAACTATAATAGCCTCGCAGGATCAACGAGAATTCTCAATAGGTCGGGCACCCAATATGACCGAAGACCGTGAGCAGATCGAACGCCTTCAGACTCAACTGGACCGCCTGGTGCGGACGCAGATCGATTTCCAAAAAGAGGTCACTGCGATCAGAGCTGAGTTAGAACGACTCCGTTCAGGGAAATCGACTGAGCCCATTTCCAGTATCCCGCCGCCCGTCTCAGTACCAGAGCCTACGCAGCCTACACCGCCGCCTTCAAGTTATCAGCCGCCAAGGGAAGTTACGCCACCAGCGTTCACGCAGGTCGGCGATTCAAGGCGTTCGGAGGGATCTCAGCGTGAGCAAAGTGCGTTTTCGCGGCAGGTTTCGAGCTATTCCGACTCGGCCCGCACCGATCTCGAAAAATTCATCGGCGAAAATCTGATCAGCAAGATAGGCATTGTCATACTGATTCTCGGCGTTGGGATCGGAGCAAAATTTGCGATCGACAATGGCTGGATCAGCCCGCTCATCCGAATAGTATTTGGCTACGCCATCGGCATGGCACTGGTGGCAATTGCGGTACGTCTGAAGGCAAAGTATCACGAGTTCAGTGCGGTGCTCCTGAGCGGCGGAATGGCGGCGATGTACTTCGTAACTTACTTTGCTTACGCATATTACTCTCTGATGTCGCAATCGGTCGCGTTTGTGTTGATGGCGATCTTTACGATCTTCACGGTAGCCGCAGCACTGATCTACAAGCGGCAGGTCATCGCCCATATCGGTCTTGTTGGTGCATATGCGGTTCCGTTTTTGCTCAGCGACAGGTCCGGTAACTACCTGTTTCTTTTCGCCTACATGGCGATCATTAACGTTGGCATACTTGCCATTTCAATAAGGCGGTATTGGAAGCCGCTTTTCTACACCTCGTCCATTTTTACGTGGGTCATATTTTCCGGCTGGTTTGCCAATAACTACGTGGTCGATAAGCATTTTGGTCTGGCCCTAACGTTTCTGGCAATTTTCTTCGCGACCTTTTTTGCTGCTCGCATTGTCCACGCCGTGACGCATAATGAGCGGGAATTGGCTGAGAGCGGAATAACTACCATTGGGACGGCCGTGGTTTTTTATGTACTGTGTCTTGGGATCGGTGGAACAACCGTCGATCTCCCGCAATACACCGTTTTGTTTATTTATCTGGCTGCGGCATCTCTCACTATTTTGATCGCCTCGTTCAGGTTCTTTGGAGCCATGATGGTATACGTTTGTTATCCGTTTACCTGGCTCATTTTTGCGGCGTGGTTCAATGCTCGCTATAACGCTGAGCAGCACTTCGTTTTCGCGGCCATTTTTGCGTCGGTCTTTTTCGCGATATTTTACGTTACCACTCTGATCTACCGACTAGTGTCGGATAGCATCGGGCGAAGCGAGACCATTGGATTAATGATGACGAATTCGTTCGTCTTTTACGGCTTCGGCTATGCCATTTTGGATAGCCGAGAGAACCTTCGGCAATACGAAGGGCTCTTTACCGTCGCCCACGCGTTCTTTCACTCGGCGGTCTCACAGGCCGTCAGTCGAATCAAACCCCAAGCGGTCGACGTCGTGCAGGTTTTAGTGGTTTTGGTGGTGACTTTTGCGACAATCGCTGTACCGATCCAATTCGACGGCAATGTGGTGACGATCGTCTTTGCGGTCGAGGCCGCCGTGTTGTTCGTATTCGGACGTCTTCGCGGAATCGATCTTTTCGAGTATCTATCGTTCCCCGTATTAGCACTCGCAACGGGCAGTCTTCTGACGGATTGGGCGATGATCTACGACGATCGCTTTTCTCATGTCGTCGAAAACATGCGGCTTCCGCTGCGAAATGGGGATTTTGTCGCGGCCATGGTCTATGTTGCTGCACTTTCGTTCATCTTTGTCGTCAATCGGGACAAAAAATACGAAGCCGCAATAGATGATGGCGTTTCCGTGGCCTTTGGTCGCGTCGTCGCTGCCGTCGGCGTTTTTGTTCTTTACAACATGTTTCGCCTCGAGATCGGGAATTATTGGCATCTGCTGATCGCCGGGGCAGGAATCGAGAGCAACTTTTCGGCATTGGTCGAATGGACACTGGTATCCAAATACGATCTTCCGCGCTTCAATGTCGTTTGGCAGATTATCTACACGATGTTCTTCCTGATCGCATTGTGCGGCGTCAATCTCCGCAAGCTGCGCTCTGCTACGCTGGCACTTGTCGGTGTAATTCTGAGTATCGCGACTCTCGCTATATTTGTGACCTTTGGGATGTATCTGTTTTACGAGCTCAGATTCAGCTTCATGGCCGAGCCGCAGAACGATGGCCACGTAGTTGGGCCGATGAATATCGCGATCAGGTATATCTCATATCTGTTCGCCGCTACGATTCTTTATTCGCTCTATCTTTATCGAAACAGCACGCTTTTAGTCGACCGGATAGACGCCAAGGTCCTGGAATTAGGCTATGACGCCATATTTTACGGTACTGTCTTCATCACGATCAGCTGTGAACTGGTCAATGCTATGGTACAACTTCGGCTGCCCGATGAAGACAAATTGGGACTGAGCATACTATGGGGCGTGTACGCTCTGGCGATGATCGTGATCGGTATCGCATGGTCGAAAAAGCACCTGCGCATTGCCGCAATAGTACTGCTCGCAATTACACTTGCAAAGCTTTTCCTTTATGACGTTGCGGATCTTCCAACGATACCAAAGACGATACTTTTCATTTCTTTAGGCGTACTGCTGCTATTGGTCTCGTTCCTGTATAACAAGTTCAAGAGTAAGATCTTTAATGAACCGCCAACGTCTGAAAGCGAGAATATATGACCGCTTGAGCCGAGTTGCCATATTTATTATTCTAGATCGTCTTTACTCCAATATTTAGAGGTTTTCACAATGAAGTTCAAGATATCCTTAATGGCCGCAGCGATCATGCTATTTGTGAGTGCGGGTGCCATCGCCCAAAAGGTCGATACTCCGAAACCCAAGTACGATGCGGAACTGGCAAAAAAACTCGGAGCCGACGAACGGGGTATGAAGACCTACGTTCTGTGTATCCTGAAGACCGGCCCGAAGGACGCCGACTTTACGGGAAAAGAACGCGACGATATTTTCGCTGCGCACATGGCGAATATCGGCAAGCTTGCTGACGCAGGTAAACTCGCGGTCGCCGGCCCCTTTATGAAGAATGAAAAGGGCTATCGAGGTCTCTATATATTTAACGTGGCGACAATTGATGATGCGCGAAAGATCGCCGACACCGACCCGGCGGTGAAAGCCGGCATTCTCGTTCCGGATCTGACTCTCTGGTATGGCTCGGCATCATTGCTGGCGACGCCTGAGATACATAAGACGATCGCGAAGACTAACCCATAATGCAGCAGGCAGACCTTATCATCTGCAATGCCGGCGAACTCGTCACGTGTGCATCAGACGGACGGCCAAAGCGCGGAGGCGAGATGACTAATGTTGGCGTCATCAATGGCGGAGCTGTGGCCGTTGTGGATGGAAAGTTCGTTGCTATTGGCACGACCGAGACGATTTTTGATGAGTTTTCGGCCGATAATATCATCGACGCCGAGGGCAGGGTGGTGTGTCCGGGATTTGTCGATCCGCATACGCATATTGTCTATGCGGGTGACCGGCTCAATGAGTTTGAACTGAAGATCAAGGGTGCGGATTATCTCGAAATACTGCTCAGCGGCGGCGGTATCATTTCGACTGTCGAAAAGACTCGCGCGGCGTCGGTCGATGAACTTATTGAATCGGGCCTTCGACGCCTTGACCGAATGCTGGCTTGTGGTACTACCACGTGTGAGATCAAGACCGGTTACGGACTCGACACCGCAACCGAATTGAAAATGCTGAGCGTGATCGAAGAACTTGACCGGTCACACGCCATCGGCATCGTTCCCACGCTTTTGGCGGCCCACGCCGTGCCGCCCGAATTCAAAGGCGACACCGACGGATACGTCGAACTTATTTGTTCGGAGATTCTCCCGCTAGCGTGGGAGTGGTATCAGGTATCGCACTTTGCCGCCGCAGGCACGCCATTTTTTGCAGACGTTTTCACCGAACGAAATGCATACGATATTGACCAATCGCGGGGTGTTCTCGAAACAGCCCGCGATCTTGGATTTGGCATAAAGGCTCACGTCGATCAGTTTACAAACCTTGGCGGCTCGCGGCTTGCCATCACAACCGGCGCCGTGTCTATTGATCATCTTGACGCAATTTCCGACGATGAGATCGCGATGCTTGCCGCGAGCGACACGGTCGGCGTGGTCATCCCGACCGAGAATTTTAGTGCCGGTAAGACACAGTTTGCGAACGCAAGAAAACTGATTGATTCGGGCTGCGTCGTCGCACTCTCGACCGACTATAATCCCGGCTCCGCTCCGTGCCCATCACAGCCGATGGCAATGGCGATCGCATGTCGTTATCAGAAGCTATTACCAGCCGAAGCTTTGAATGCCGCGACAATAAATGCGGCGTTTGCGATCGGACTCGGCTCTAGTGTCGGGTCGATCGAGGTTGGTAAAGATGCGGATCTGACCATCGTTGACGCGTCGGATTATAGAGCGATCAGCTATGAGTTTGGAGGCAATCTTGTTCGGCAAACATTTGCGAAAGGTTTTCTAGTTTCCTAAATCAATCTTTCAATTTGTGGTAATCTCTCATTGTTTATGACCCCTCAGATCATCATTGACGGCGAAAGCCTTACATTTGAACAAGTCGTTGCCGTTGCGTACGGCAAGCCGGGTACACCAAGGGTTGTCTTGTCGGATCCTGCAAAGACGGCAGTTGACCGTGCGGCCGCGGCGGTGCAGTCACTGCTTGACCGCGGAGAGATCGCGTATGGAATTACGACTGGTTTCGGAGCGTTTAAGGACAAGATCATCAGCCGGGCGGAGGTCGAACTGCTACAGCGAAATATCGTGATCAGTCACGCGGTCGGCGTTGGTTCTTCGTTCGATATCCCGACGGTGCGGGCGATCATGCTTATTCGGGCAAATACGCTTGCCCGCGGTTTTTCTGGTATCCGGCTCGCAACGCTCGAGATGATCCTTGAATTACTAAATCGCGGCATCCATCCGTCGATCCCTGAAAAGGGAAGTTTGGGTGCCAGCGGTGATCTAGCCCCGCTTGCACATTTTGCCTGCGTCCTGATCGGCGAGGGCGAGGCCGAATATCAGGGTGAAACCATTAGCGGCTCGGATGCACTGCGTCGGGCCGGGCTCGAACCGATCACACTTGCCGCCAAAGAAGGTCTAGCTCTCACCAACGGAACGACGATAATGACCGCGGTCGGTCTGCTCGAAACCTGGAAAGCAAAACGCCTTGCGGATCTCGCCGACGTGGCCGGATCTCTAAGTCTTGAGGCTCTCCACGGCACGGTCTCGGCATTTGACGAACGCATTCACGCCCTCAGGCCGCACCCGCGACAGGTCGAATGTGCCAAAAATCTGCGTGAACTGCTCAGTGAAAGCGAGTTTGTCCGTGCATTCGATCCATCCAACGTTCAGGATGCCTATACGCTTCGCTGCATGCCCCAGGTGCACGGAGCCTGCCGCGACGCCATTGCGTACGCTGAGTGGCTGATAAAACTCGAATTGAATTCGGTCACGGATAACCCGCTCATCTTCATCGACGATGAGAGCGGCAAGATCGAGGTGATCAGCGGAGGCAATTTCCACGGCGAACCGCTCGCACTTGCCTTTGATTACCTGACGATAGCTCTTTCGGAACTCGGCAACATTTCGGAACGGCGGATCATGCGTCTGACAGACGAATCGTCTAACGCACACGTCCTGCCTGCGTTTCTTACGGAAAAGGGTGGCCTCAATTCGGGGTTCATGATCGTCCAGTACACGGCCGCCGCTCTCTGTACCGAGAATAAGGTACTTGCCCATCCGGCGAGCGTCGATACGATCCCGAGTTCCGCAAATGTCGAAGATCACGTGTCAATGGGGGCAACCGCTGCGCTCAAATTACGCGTCGTAGCAGATAATCTCGAGACGATCCTGAGTCTCGAGTCGTTTTGTGCCGCACAGGGCATCGATTTTCGAAAAAAGGTACTTGGGGCCGACAAGCAGCTTGGGGTCGGCACACGCGGCCTTTATGAGAAATTGCGTACGGTCATCCCGTTCATCGAGAGCGATGTTTATATGAAGCCGCACATAGAATCAGCGATCACCGCTGTTCGCGAATTTTGCTCAAGGTAGGTAGATCTTATGAGATTTGTTCGTTCTGTTTCAGTCACCGCCGTATTTATGATCGGCGTCGGATGTTGGTCGATGGGCTCGACGACGCCGGCTTCGGCCGATCGGGTGACGCCGACGCCATATACGGCAGCGGCGACACCAACGCCAAAAGCTTCGACTTCTCCAAAAGGTACGCCGAACATGAATGAAACCAAGACGTCCGGCGATTTTGTAAAGAATCTCGCGGCGGATTTTGAGCAGCCGCAAACCGACGCCGCGAAATTGCTTTTTCGCGAATACGGTTCATTGTTCGTCGCCCGTAATGGGGCCACACCACCGAAAAAGGTGGTGTTTTCCGACGACGCTGACGTTACCGCGTTCCAGACATCTGTTGGGTCATCGACGGAGCGGATTGGTGCCCATAATGTCGAACTCCAAACTGCGGCAATGACCGCGTTACGGGCAGCGATCGCCGAAGCAAGAGCTGCCGGAGCTTCGATCACTCCTCGCGGTGCCGATTCGGCAAAACGCGGTTACAAGCAGACGGTGACGCTTTGGGCAAGTCGCGTCAATCCCGGTCTTGTTCATTGGGTCGGCAAAGGGCGTATTACCCAAAAGGACGCAAATCGGATCAAAGCGTTGACGCCTTTCGAACAAGTTCCTGAAATTTTGGCACTTGAGCAGCAGGGGATCTACTTTGCAAAAGACCTTTCGAAATCCATCATTTATTCAGTGGCTCCGCCCGGAACATCTCAGCATCTATCGATGCTTGCCCTGGATGTTGCCGAGTTTGAGAATCCACGCGTTCGGGCCATCCTGGCAAACAACGGTTGGTTTCAGACCGTCTCGTCGGATCTACCGCACTTTACATATCTCGGCGTGACAGAGGCCGAACTGCCCGGACTTGGACTCAAATCAGTGACGAATTCGGGTCGAACATTTTGGGTCCCGGACATCTAGCTAGCAAACTAACAGTATGAAAAAGCGGCAGCCAGATGACTGCCGCTCTCGTTTGTGAGTATTTATTATCAACTATTTGATGATATACGGTTCAAGCAGTTTCATCCACGAGCGATTCGCTCGCTCATATTCCTCGGTGCATCTGACGGCCCTCTGTTCCGGCAACAGATCCGGGCCGACCAACCCGGAGTATTGATCAGGATTACTGCCGTATACAAGACATACCATATCGAAGAATCGTGTTTTGCTGAACGAATGTTCGTCCCAAAAGAGCATGTCGCCCTTGTCCTGATCACGTGATGCGATCTCGAATTCGAGGGCAGCGTTGATCGCCGAATTTGCTCCTTCCGGTGAACCGTCAAGCATCAGGATCGTCGCCAGTTGATCGACGGCGTCTTCTTCGCGACCGGTAGCGGGCAAGTCCCAAACGTCGATCAAACAATGGCCAAGTTCGTGAAATAGCGTTTGGATCAGCGTGTCTTCGACCATTTCATCGACTTTCTTCTGGTTCTTCTCGATCGACTTAAATTCCTCTTCATATTGAACTAATAGCTCGTAGCAAAAGGTGATCTCCGATGTATCTGGGCTGTAATACGCGTTTGGCTCGCCGCAGGTATCCATATTCAAGTAAATATCCTTGGGCATCGCGATAAGCTCATTAAGTGCGGTCGCAATTTCCTGAAACACCTCCTTTTCATCCTTAGGCATGTCCTTTTTTGGATTTTGCGATTTTGTCTTCGGTGAAAATCCAACCTTGAAATCGCCCTTGTCGAGCGGATGCTTGACGGGTTTGGCCACGGTCGGCGTTGGCCCCGGTCCGTTAACATTTCGCGCAGTCTGGGCGGTAGTGGATGGGGTGAAGCGACTAACTCCCAAAAACAGGCCCAATGCGGCCAATGCGATTACACCAATTGCTATTCTTTTCATAGTTTTCAACGGGACGGTCTTACATTACGGATCAACCTACATTTTTTCAATCATTCGCACAAGCCAATCGTTTGGGTGCAGTTTCGGCTGCGATAGATCGTCTTTCGGAGTTTCACGGATTATAAATGAGTCTTATGCTAATGTCCACAAGAAAATGTTCGGTTTCAGGATCAGAGATTCTGCTACCGAACCGAGCTCATTCCGCCGTCAATGTGCAATATCTGACCTGTCATCCACGCCCCCGAATCTGATAGTAGAAATGCTGCCATAGATGCAATATCAGAAGGCTTTCCGATTGACTTCAGCGGATGAAGAATGGCTGACGCCTCCCGCTTCTCGGGCGTGTTCAGCAGCCTTTCGGCGAGCGGCGTGTCGGTTAGGGACGGAGCAATGCAGTTCACTCGAATCTTTGGGGCGAACTCCGACGCGAGCGACCGCGTAAGACCCTCAACCGCTCCTTTTGCCGCGGCGACCGAAGCATGAAATCCCATTCCCGTCTGAACGGCTACGGTGCTGAACAAAACGATCGAGGCATGCTCCACTTCTTTGAGGTTTGGAAGAAGTTTCTGGATCACTGTAACGGCTCCAAGGGCATTAACCGTAAAATCATCGAGAAAGTCTTTTTCAGTGAGGCGATGAAACGGCTTGAGATTTATCGTACCCGGGCAATAGACCAGACCGTCGATTGGACCCGTGACGGCAGGGAACTCGCTTGCATTTGTTACGTCAAATTCGAATGTACTTACGTTTGCCAGGCCCTGAGGCTCATCTGCCGTACGGTTAAATGCGAGCACCTCGTCGCCTTGAGCCGACAGTTGCCTGGCCAACTCCAGCCCGATCCCTTTACTCGCTCCGATGATCACGTATCTTTTATTCATTTGTTTTCCTTTTTTGACGCTGATCTACAGGCATCGCTGCAGTATTTGACATTATCCCATTCCCGCAGCCATTTCCGCCGCCACGTGTTTGGTCGCGAACAGCTCACGCAGATCTTGGACGGCAAATGTTGCTTATAAACTCGCTTCACAGAAATGTTGAGTTCGGTGCAGATGCGTGGTCGGATTCAAGATCGGTTACGGAGAATATGGAAACCACTTTTGTCAGGGTTAGCCTCGAATGATTTGCGGGTCTAAATGCGGGCGATTGGCAGGCTCCAGAATATATGCGGTCGCCGTTTCGGCGCATTTCGTTCCGGGAACATGCAATTTCCTGAGGACATTCAGTGACGTGTTAACGTGACGAGGGTACGGAACACCGGTTGCGCGGCTTTTTGTTTACGTGGATTTCTCAAACTTGTGTTTGATGAACTCCGCCTCGATCATGTATACAGTTAGCTCGCATATGTCGGTGACGTAATCGCCGATACGCTCAAGATGCTTGGCAACAAATAACAACTGCATGAAACGGATCGACGTCGCCGGTTCGGAGCGCATATTATGCATCAGTTCCCGGACGATCTTGTGGTATATCGAATCGATCTCCTGATCCATGGCAATAATGTGCCTCGCAAGGCCGGCGTCGCCTTGATTAAAGGCATCGATTGCCTTCGCAAGCATTTCCGATGCCCGCTCCGCCATTCGCGGTAGGTCTACATATTTGTCCAGTTGAGGCTCGTTGTTAAGTTCGATCGCGGCACTGGCTATGTTGCCGGCGTGGTCTGCGATACGTTCAAGGATCGGCGTTATCTTCGCCACCGCGATCACGAACCTTAGATCGCGAGCCGTAGGCTGCAGCAACGCAAAGATCTCGATGACCTCGCGGTCCATCTGAAGTTCGAGATCATTGATCACGGCGTCGTGACCCAGTACCTCAGCCGCAAGATCGCTGTCCCGGTCCACTATCGACCTCATTGCACGATCAACCGCAACGCGGGCCTCGCTGCCCATGTTTATGATCATGGTACGAAGTTCTTCGAGCCGTTTGTCAATTAATCGATGCTCTTCCATATTCCTAGTTTATGCCAAATTCGCGTTCTAGCCGAATCGGCCGGTAATATAGTCTTCAGTTATTTTTTCAACAGGGCTGGTGAACATCCTGGTCGTCGGGTTGGACTCGATCAGTTTTCCAAGTAAAAAGAATGAAGTCCGGTCCGACACTCGGGCCGCCTGCTGCATGTTGTGTGTGACGATAACTATCGTGTAGTCCTTTTTCAGTTCGACGATCAGTTCCTCGATCTTTTGCGTGGCACTAGGGTCGAGAGCAGATGCGGGTTCATCCATCAGGACTACTTCGGGCTCTACGGCTAACGCTCTCGCGATACATAAACGCTGCTGTTGCCCACCTGACAGTCCAAATGCCGATGCCTTGAGCCTGTCTTTCACCTCATCCCAAAGTGCTGCGTTTCTAAGGGCCCGTTCGACGCGTTCCTGAAGGTCAGCATTACCCGATGCCATTCGGTTGATCCGGATGCCGTAAGCGACATTCTCGAAGATCGATTTAGGGAAAGGGTTGGATTTCTGAAAGACCATCCCCACTTTTCGTCTGAGCGAAACGACATCGGTGCCCGGCGAATAGATGTCTTGACCATCGATCAACACGGTTCCGTCGAGCCTTGTGCCGAGGATCGTGTCGTTCATGCGGTTCAGCGTCCTCAGAAAGGTCGATTTGCCGCAGCCGGACGGGCCGATGAACGCCATTACCTCGCGTGCTGGTATATCGAGGGAAATGTCATGCAGTGCTTGCGTCTTTCCGTAGTAGAAATTTAGGTTGCGGACGCTGATCGTCGCCTCGGGCAGAGGGCCCGTCGGGGTCATCTCAGGCGCGACTTCAGATTCAGTATGAATTGACGCGACTTTTTCCTCAGTATTCATTTCTAGCATATTAGCCTAGTATTTCTTTCTTGTCAGGAATCGCACGATCACGTTTATGATCAGGATCAGAAGCATCAGGATCAGGGTCGCCGCCCACGCCATCTGCCATTCGACCTCAAACGGTCCGGTCGCGTAGTTAAAGATCTGGACCGTCAGCGATGCCATCGGCTGATCCATGTAAAAGTTGTAAAAACGACTATTTAGTGCCGTAAACAGCAGCGGAGCCGTTTCGCCCGAGACGCGTGCGATCGCTAGCATCGCTCCGGTCGCAATGCCGGTTTTCGCCGCCGGGAGCACGATATCCCATGTTACTCGCCAATCTGGTGCTCCGAGAGCAAGAGCTCCTTCGCGCATTGCCTTTGGCACCAGTAAGATCATTTCCTCCGTCGTTCTTGCGACAATTGGAAGCATGATGATCGCAAGGGCGATGCTCCCTGCAAGGCCCGATTGCCGGCCCATCGGGAGCACGAATAGCGTAAAAACGAATATTCCTACGATGATCGAGGGCACACCGGTCATCGTGTCCGCGACAAAGCGGACCATCTGGCCAAACCGGCTTTTGCCGTATTCGGCAAGATAAACGCCTGCTGCGATGCCGATCGGCAGTCCCAACAAACTCGCAAGCCCGGTCATTAGAAATGAGCCAAGTATCGCATTACCGATACCGCCGCCCTCGCCAACCGGTTTTGGAGTATCGATAAGAAATTGAAAGCTGATCGCTGAAAGTCCGCGGAATGCGATATATCCCAAAATTATCAGAAGGATCGCGATCGTGAAAAAAGTGCAAGCGGCCGTGAGTCCCGTCATTAACAGGTTCACGCCCTTGCGGCGGCCGCTCAGGGCAGCTGAATTTGCGGGACGCTTCGGACGCGGGCCGTTTTCAGTAACAGTTGCGAAACTATCCACCGACTGTGCCCTCCCGTCTTCTGACACCCATCACGAGCAGCTTGGCGATCGCGTTTACCACGAAAGTGACCAGGAAAAGGATCAATCCGATCTCGATCAATGCACTCAGATACATACCGCCGGTCGCGTCGGCAAAGTTGCTCGCGAGTACGGAAGCGATGGTGTAAGCAGGCTCAAATAGAGATAGCGAGATCTGCGGGGTATTTCCAATGACCATCGTAACCGCCATCGTTTCGCCGATCGCTCGCCCAAGACCGAGTACGACGGCTCCCGCGATGCCCGGAGCCGCGTTAACCAACACGACCTGAGTGGTCTCCCATTTTGTCGCGCCTAGTGCCAAAGCCGCTTCGCGTTGGGTTGCGGGAACGGCTTCGAGTACGTCGCGAACCACGGCCGTTACGATTGGCGTTATCATGATCGCCAAAATGATGCCGCCGGTCAGCATTCCGATCCCGGTCAGACGACCTTGAAAGAACGGCAGAAAACCGAGGTAATCCTGGAGGAAGGCTCCAAGATACTCCCGAATGAAAGGAGCAAGGACGAAAATTCCCCAGAGTCCGTAAACGACTGAGGGGATTGCCGCCAATAATTCGACAAGGAAAGCGATTGGACGGGCGACCCGCCCAGGAGCCTGTTCGGTCAGGTAAACCGCCACACCGAGCGAAATGGGAACCGAGATCAGGAGAGCCATCAGCGACGAAATAACGGTGCCGTACACAAACGGCAAGGCACCATATTTATCCATTGCCGGATTCCATTCGGAACCTGTCAAAAAGCTAAAACCGAAACGTTGAATAGAAGGAAGCGAGTTGTAGAACATCATCGCGATCATGCCGCCGACAATAATTAGTAACACCGCCGCCGCGATGAACAATATTGACCGGAACAACTTGTCGCCTATACTGTTTGCCTGTCCCACTCCCCGCTTCCTCACTTTTCGCGACTACTGTCTGACCGCTTTGCCGCCGACCGTGATCGAAAGCAGTTTTTCTTCGACCTTTTTGACCAGATCGGCCGGGAGCGGCGAATAATGCAGATCCTTGGTAAACGCCTGGCCGTCGTGGGTCGCCCACCAGAGAAAGTCTACCATCGGTTTGGCCTTGCCAGCATCCTTCTGATCCTTGAAAATAAGAGCATAGACAATACCCGAGATCGGATAGGAATTAGCACCGCCGGCATTGGTGATTTGCATTCGCAGGTCAGCCGGAGCACTCGCCAGCATTCCTGAGGCAGCTGCCGTAACCGTCTCGGGGCTCGGTTCAACAAATGTTCCGGCCGAGTTCTTGATCAACGCGACGGGAAGATTGTTCGCTTTTGCAAACGTGAGCTCGACGTACCCGATAGTATTCGGGGTCTGTTTGACCTGGCCCATCACGCCTTCGTTACCCTTCGCTCCCATTCCGACACCGGCCGGCAACTGGGGGTTCTTGGTACGCCCTACTTTCTCCTTCCATTCAGGATTGACCTTTGACAGGAAATCGGTAAAAACGTCGGATGTGCCGCTGCCGTCTGAGCGATAGACCGGCGTGATGTCGTTTGACGGAAGGGCTGCCGTCGGGTTATCAGCTTTGATCCTGGGGTCGTCCCATTTCTTGATCTTACCGAGGAATATGTCGGCGATGACTTCCGGTGAGAGCTTTAGCGGTTCTTTAACGCCCTCAAGGTTGTAGGTCAGTACGACCGCGCCCAATACCACCGGAATGTGGACGATCTCGGCGGGGGACTGCTTCATTTCGTCTTCGGTCATCGCAGCGTCAGTTGCACCAAAATCAACCGTTTGACTCTGGATCGCCTTGATCCCTGCGCCCGAACCGGTTGATTGATAATCAGCTTTAACATTCGGGTGAGCTTTTCCGTATTCGCTCATCCATTTGTCCATTATGGGTTTAACAAATGTCGATCCCGACCCTTGCAGTCGAACTGAACCGCCCGAACTGTCGCCGGTCGCGTTTCCAACCTTTTGTCCGCTGCATCCCACCAATGTAATTGATGCAGTAAGCACCAACACCAAATAATAAAAAGTTTTTAGTCCCATTTTGTATTGTCTCCTTAAGAATCATGCGCCCTCGACGGTCGAATGGCTTTGATAATAACTATCAGTTGGGCGGGAGCGACTGTCAAAAATCTGAAACCTGCAGTTAACGTTTTTGTAACATAGAGAAATGTCGCGGAACATGGCGCTCGATACGTTACAGCAGTCTTACGAGTTTTGGAAGTTGTAGCATTCTTTACGTAAATGTTACGACAGTGTTACATCTGCCTGGCGCAATTTTTACAGAAAGAGATAGTTTATGACAAATTGTTGCAAAGGAGCTTCTTATGAACATGAATAGAACGTTTTTTTTGTCGCTTTGCCTTTTCTTGATCGTCGGTGTCGCAATAGAGGCATCGGGGCAACAGGTTGCCTCGAATGACAAAGGACAGGTCGGGAACACTAAAACCGATGCGGTCCGAACACAGGACGCCGAGATCGAGGAACTCAAACAGGAGCTTCGCCGGGAGATCGAAATGAGGAAGCGGCAAGAGATACTATTAGAAGCACTTGCAAAAAAGGTCGAGTCGCTCGAAGGATTTGCGGCCAAGATGTCATCACCGGCGTCGCCCGCTGTGACAACCACCGCCATTTCGGCGGCCCCGGCGAATACGGTGCCGGTAACTGATGGGGCGGTTGCAAAGACTGACAAGCCCGCTGCGGCACCTTCCAAAAGTCAGGCCGCGGCCGCCAGTCCGGTCGAAAGCGGCTTTGGTAAGATCAAATTTAACGGTCTTCTTCAGGGCTTTTACGGTGCAGGCGACCAGGGCCTTAACGACACGTTTCGAGTGCGGCGTGCCGAGTTGAAATTCTCCGGCGACCTTATCCCGAAAGTTCGCTGGACAGTAATGTTCGACCTTGCCAAGGCACTTTCGCTCAACACGACAACAACGAACATTGGAGGGGCGACGGCTGTCAGCAGCGTGAGTGTCAATCAATCGGGCCGCATACTACAGGAGGCTTTTATAACGCTCAGCCACTTCAAACGAGCGAATATCAGCGTTGGCCAGTTCAAGATCCCGCTAAGTCAGGAAGGGCCGCAATCTTCAGCCGCTCTGGACACTGTGGAACGTGCCTTATTTCTCAGCGACCGTGCCCGCGGTGGGGCATTTGGCGATGTCCGCGATCAGGGCATTATGGCCTTTGGCCCGTTGAATAAGAGCGTGGATTATTCGATCGGCATCTTCAACGGCGTCGGCGAATCGCAGAATGATCTTGATCAGAATGAACGCAAAGCGCTGGTCGGCCGCCTTGTGTTTCGGCCCTCGTTTATCAAGGGGCTGCAGATCGGCGGATCCGGAGCTTACGGCAACGGAGGAAAGACATCGAATCCTCGCCGCGATCGTTTGGGGGCCGAATTGGTCTACGAACGCGACAAGTTAAGGATCAAGAGCGAATTTATGGGCGGCGTCGACGGCGACGTGCATCGCCGCGGATATTACGCCCACGCGGGTTACCGGTTTCTTCCCAAATTGGAAACGATCTTTCGTTTTGACACTTTCGACCCGGACATTCGACGTGAAACCTCCGCGGCCAACGTCACGGAACGAGACTATATTGTCGGCATCAACTATTACTTTAAGGGTAATAACTTCAAGTTCCAGCTGAACTACTTGCGGAAAACCTTTGCCGACAACATCAGCCCTGCGAGAAACATACTGCTCGCAAACCTTCAGACCTCGTGGTAACTCCGCTGAATGAAGCAACAAAAGGCGAGCCAAACGGCTCGCCTTTTGCGTTTAAGACTGGTACACCCGGCAAGATTCGAACTTGCGACCCTCTGATTCGAAGTCAGATACTCTATCCAGCTGAGCTACGGGTGCTCGAATTAAGATTCTAGGTTCGCCCGCGGTTATTTGCAAACACGCGGCCGCCAAACTACTTTTGTAGCGTTCGAACGTGCTTGACGATCAGATTGATCTCTTCCGGCTTGAGTTTGTCTTTGAATGAGGGCATCCCATCGTCAGGAAAGCCATCTGAGATATAGCCGTAGATCTTTTCATCGGGCTTAGCTTTTTGCTTTGCGGTCGTGATGTCGTCCGGGTTGATCTCTTTGCCGTCGACGGTGGTCTTGCCGCCCTTGCCGGTTGCCTTATGACAGGTCATACAGTTGACGGTATATAGATTCTCGGCTTTTGCGATGTCGTTCACGACTGCGGGCGTTGCCGCCGGAGCGTTCGGGGACGGAGCGTTGACAGCGGACTTATTGTCGTTTTTGGCAGTGTTGGTTGTCGGCGTCGACGCTTGACCGCAGGCGGCGATAAAAGCAGCCAGCACCGAGATGATCAGAAATAATTTCAACTTATTCATAACTAAAGACTTCCTCCGGATTGAATACGAATTTGAAAAAGTTTAACGTAAGGTCGTAAATTAATCCAACACGTTCGGATATCAATATGAAACAACGCTTCGCCGCAACCCTTTTCATCGCTGTTTTTTCGTCAATATCGGTCTTTACACAGACCGCTCCGACTCGGACTAGCTTAACGGGACTCAAATCCGAAGTAACCATTAGACGCGATGCCCGCAGCATTCCGTATATCGAAGCAGCGAACGATGCGGATCTTTATTTTGCCCAAGGGTATTCGACCGCGAGCGACCGGCTCTTTCAAATGGACCTGATGCGGCGTGTTGCCCGGGGTGAGACCGCCGAGCTATTCGGCAATCTCACGCTCGAGGAGGACAAGCGTTGGCGTCGTTTCAATTTTTCCCGGATCGTGGATGACAGCATAAAGTTTCTATCGCCAGAGCTCGTCGCCGCCCTTGACGCTTATGCCAGGGGCGTCAACGCATATATCGCGACGCTTGACGAAAGATCGCTGCCGGTCGAATTTCGCATCCTCCAGTATCGGCCTAAGGACTGGCGGTCGTCCGACTCGCTTATTATCGGCAAGATACTCTCGGATGCTCTCAGCACGACGTGGCGTAATGACCTCATGCGGGCATCGATGCAGGGTGTCTCGCCTCAGAAACTTGCTGACGTGACTAATCAGGTGACGCCGTATGACGTGATCCTCTTCGGAACCGATGCCAAGGCCGCAACTCCTAAGATGGCATCGAAAGCCGTCGCACCATCGATCGAAACGCTTGCCGCTGCCGATGCGGCCGACCAGATCCGACGCACATCGCTCGAACGTCTCGGCCTTTATGCCGAAGAGCTTGCGGCAAGCAACAACTGGGTCATTTCCGGTAAACGCACCGCCGACGGACGTGCCATTTTAGCAAACGACCCGCATCTTGCCGCGACCGCTCCGGGCATCTGGTATATGGCACATCTTTCAACGCCGACTATGCGTGTCTCGGGCGTGACGCTGCCTGGTTCGCCGGGCATCATTTTGGGCCACAACGCCGATATCGCTTGGGGTGCGACAAATGTTGGGCCGGACGTTCAGGATCTTTTCATCGAAACGTTCAACGACAAAGGCGAGTACAAAACACCTACGGGTTGGCAGGCGGCGACCGTCCGCAAAGAGGTCATCAACGTCCGCGGAAATATCGTCAAGCCCGCGACGACGCCCGTCGAATTTGAGGTCACTGAAACCCGTAACGGCCCGATCATTCTTGAGGACGGCGGAAAGCGGTACGCCCTCAAATGGACCGCATTTGACCCTAAGAACAATGAGATCGCGACATTTTACCGTTGGAATCGGGCTCGTAACTGGCAGGATTTCACCGACGCACTCAAATCGTACGGCGGTGCGGCCCAGAATTTCATCTACGCCGACACAAAAGGCAACATCGGTTGGTACGCAGCCAGCCGCATTCCCATTAGGCGTGTGGGTGACGGTGCGTTGCCATATGACGGTTCGACGACCGACGGCGATTGGGTCAGCAATATTCCGTTTGATGAGCTGCCGCACCTATATAATCCGCCTTCCGGGATGATCATCACCGCCAATCAGCGCATTGTCGGCACATCATTCAAATACACACAGATGTCGCGTGACGCGGCTCCACCGTGGCGGGCACGCGCGATCGTAAACAAGATCGGCGACAAACAAAAGATCACGTTTGACGATGTCCGCGACGCTCAGCACGATACACACAATATCCCGCTCGAACTGCTTGCTAAAGAGATCGTCCGGATCGGCGGGCCGTCTGCCGAGACGCTGGCAGTGCTCAAAGCCTGGGACGGCCGTATGGAGCCCGATTCGCGAGGTGCGTTACTGGCAAATGAGCTGCGGGTCTGTATCGCCAACAAGATCGCGGAGGACAATAAACCGATTCCGGCTTACATCATCCGCGAGCGTATTCTCGAACGTGCGATCCGCGAAAAGCTCGACCGCTGGCTGCCCAAGGGCTTTTCGACCGACGAAGAGCTTTATCGTGTATGCGATCAGTCGGTGCGGGCCACGCTTTCCGATCCCAAACGCCTGGGACCCGACGATACAAAATGGACGTGGGGAACGACCTGGGTCTCCCGTTTTCAGCATCCGCTCGCTGCTGTACCGCTCATCGGCGGCCAGTTCAAAACTCCGTCGGTCGCTATCAGCGGCAGCGGCCAGACGCCAAATGTCGGTTCGGCTGTCTCGATGCGCCACATCGCCAGCCCCGGAAACTGGGACGTCACACGCCACGTGATCCCGCTCGGACAAAGCGGTGACCCCGCGTCACCCCATTTCCGCGACCAATTCGACCTATGGCGAACCGGCCAACCCGCCATCTTCCCATTCACCAAACCCGCAGTCGAAAAAGCCGCGGCGGTGATCATGGTGATGTCGCCAAAAAAATAGTTGAAGAGGTGAACAGGATAAGAGGAGAAGAAGAGACGCGAACTGAAGTCATTTGTTCGATCTGCGTCATCTGCGTTGATCTGCGGCAAAATTCTTTCTTTTCGCATTTTAGCCGCAGGTGACCTTAACCGGCCCACGGCCTTAATCTTTAGACATTGATCGGTTTCATCGTTACCGAGTAGTCAATGCCGAACTTTTGCCGCAGGTAAACGCGGATGACGCGGATAAGGCTCAGATTTGTTCGCTGGGCTCGACTCGGATTTGAAGAAAGTCGTTGAATAACGAACTGCATATAAAATATAATAAGCGTTTCAATGGTGATCATTTGTGTCAATCGACCGTAGTTGCAGGCAATTGTGATCGGACATGATCTGAGTTTGCTGTTGATTGAAAATTCAAATTGGCTCCCTGAAAATGGTCTGCGCCGGATGGCGCCGGATACGGAAAAAAATTTGAAAAACGGTGGGACAATGGGACATTTGGCGTAACTTCGGCACTTAGAACGTTTAGCCTGTCCCAATTAAGGTAAAGTATCTGTCCCAGATGCGTAAAGTATTGATAGAAGAGATGATAATAATGATTCGCTTTATTAAAGATTCCTACTTGGTAGGAAATAGTAGGAATTGTTATTAAGGATTAATAAATCGGGTGAAATGAACGGGACTCTCGGTATTTGTGGATCAGGTAACCATACTAGGTTTTTGGGGGCAGGCGGTCGAGGAAATCGGCCAGGATGATGGCGGCGGCGGCCGAGTCGACGCGGTCGCGGGCGTCGGCGGGCGAGCCTTCGGACCATAGACGGGATTTGGCTTCGTATGAGGTGTTGCGTTCGTCCTGAAGAAAGACTGGCACACCGAGCGAAAGCGCAAACTTTCGTGCGAGATCGCGAGCATAGGTGCTCATTTCGCTTTCCGAACCGTCCGATTCGAGCGGCAAACCAATTACGAGTGCCTTGGCATCAAAGTCCGAGACGATGGTTTTGACAGTTAAAAGTAAACTTTTCCAGCTCGAACGCGTTATAACGTCGAGCGGGCGAGTGGTGACGCGGAGTTCGTCGCAGATGGCAACGCCGATGCGTTTTGTGCCGGGGTCGATGGCGACAAGGCGGCCCGTGTCCGGAACGTTGGAAATGTCTGCAAAGTCGTTTGTATTAACTGTATCTATCTGTTGCACGAATATTTTTGTTGTCGGATAATTCTTTAACGTCGCTGTACGTGTTTTGGTTAGGGGTATTATATGTCATTTCGCGGAAAACTTTGGGTAATGGTGCTCTCCGGAGCAATTTCGGTCTACGCTGTGATCGGCGGCCTGCCGTTCGTCGGTGCCGTTCTGACCACGCAGGCGCAGCAGCCGACCAATGACCCTGGCTCACAGCTCAGGATCGTCGAATCGGTGCTCCAGCACATTCAGAACGACTATGTGGACACGCCGGACATGGACAAGGTCCGCGTCGGCGCCTTGCGCGGACTCGCCTCCGGTCTCGACCCGTATACATCGTATCTGACACCCGAACAGGTCAAGGAATATCAGTCCGGCGGCGCCGCTAAAAAAAGCGGCATTGGTGCCGAATTTTCTCAGGTCGCGGGCTACGTCTACGTTATCGCAGTTACCAAGGGCGGTCCGGCTGAAAAGGCCGGCCTCAAAGCCGGTGACGTCATCGAATACGTGGATACCAAGGCAACTCGTGATATTTCGCTTTACGACGCACGACAGGCGATCAGCGGTGATGCCGGTTCGGTAGTTAGCTTGCGTGTACTGCGTTCGGGCGAAAAGCCGCAGACGATCAAGGTGACTCGCGGTGCGGTCAAGACTCCGGTTGCCGAATCTCGTATCGAAGCCGGCAAGATCGGCGTGATCAAAGTAAACAGTCTCGACAGCGGCGAGGCCAACGACATTCGCGAGCAGGTCGCGTCTTTGGTGAAGCAGGGTGCCGTCAAGGTCATCCTAGATCTCCGGGGCGTTGCCGGCGGCACGATAGACGAAGGCGTTGCGGTGGCAAATATCTTTATTAGGGAAGGCGAGATCGCTAAGGTCATAGGCCGCGAAGGCAAAGTCACCAAGACATTTACCGCGGACCCGTCGAAAGCCGCATTTGACGGCGAGATGGTGGTTCTGATCGACCTCGGTACCGCCGGTGCGGCTGAGGTGGTCGCCGCGGCAGTACTTGAACGCAAACGCGGAGAGGTCATCGGCGAACGAAGCTTCGGTGCCGGTACGGAACAGCAGCTTTTCCCGATGTCGACCGGTGCCGGCTACCTTCTGACGGTTGCCAAATGGGCCGCCCCGTCAGGCACACCGTTTTTTGGCGAAGAACGCACCGCGATGGGCGTTAAGCCCTCGATAGAGGTCAAACGCCCCGATACGCCTGAGCCGCTGGCAGTTGAGGACATGCTTGACCAACAGGAACGACAGGCAACCGATCCGGCTGCGACACCGACCCCAACGCCAAAGCCGAAGGCGGTCGTGACCGAGGACATACAACTCAAGAAAGCCATTGAGGTACTCAGCGGCAAGGCCGAGCCCGCAAAGGCGGCCTGACCGTAAGTTGTTGAAAACACATTGATAATCGGAGCGGTCGGAGATATTATTTTCGGCCGCTTTTAAGTTGTTGTCGTAAATTCTCAAGACTGCTAAAATCTTCTTCCAATGAATGAACCGAATATTAGCATCCGCCCTCTTCAGGAGGAAGATCTGAGCGAGTGGTTCCGGCTCAGACAATTGCTCTGGGACGAAACCCATCAGGACGACCACCAGTCTGAAATGATGGACATCCTCGAGCACGTCGATACGCAGTTCGTGGCGGTAGCTGACGCCGGCGACGGCCGCTTGGCGGGTTTTCTCGAAGCGAGCCTTCGGCCCTTTGTTGAAGACTGTGAAAGCGATAACGTTGGCTATTTAGAAGGTTGGTACGTCGATAAAGAACATCGCCGTCAGGGCGTCGGTACCGGACTCGTGAGTCTTGCCGAACGTTGGGCTCGAAGCAAAGGCTGTTCCGAGATGGCCTCGGACGCCGAGATCGACAACGCCGGCAGCATAGCGGCCCACTCGCAGCTCGGTTACGCCGAGACATCGCGGCTGGTGCATTTTCGCAAGGAACTAGGGTAAGTTGTGAAGTCCACAGTATTCATTTTTTCAGTTTTCGTTTTGGCGATCCTCTTGGGCGCCGGATCGGTTCACGGTCAGTCAAATGATCAGGCTTTTCCTACTGCCGTAAGATCTAACGAGATCAGCGGTACCATCAAAGCGCGCGATATTGGCGATAATCGCCTGACCACCTACTTTTACACTTTTGATGGCAGCCAAGGGGATATTTTCGTCAACGTCGTTACAAAGAACTTTGACGGTGATATTGATATTTTTACTACCGATGGACTTCGCCCCCTGACCAAGGTCGTGATCTACTCGGACACGGGAACGAACGAAACCGGCCGGATCGTCTATTTGCGAAAGCCAGAGCGGCTGCTGCTCCGCATTCAAGGCCGGACGCCGAATGATGACGCGGCAACGTTTCGTATCAAGTTCGCCGGTAGTTTTGTCGCCTCAAACGCGTCCGGTGAGGACGAGGTCAAGGCTCCGGTACTCGAAAAGACGGCCGATTCAGGTGTCACGGTCAACTCGGTCGGGACGATCGTCGAGCGGCCCGCTGTGAAAGCTCCTGAGGCGGTTGCGAAGGTACCGCCAACGGCGGCCGAAAGGCCCAAATCGACGACGACGAAAACAGGGGCTACTGGTGCAAAGAAACCCGCAGCCGAATCAGCCGCAGGCAAAGCCGATCCGCCGACAAAACGTCCGCCGACGGTGAAAAAGCCGAAACCCGCCGCGATCGCAAAGGAACCCGCGAATACTGATGCAGAAGTCGATCCGATGGCGGCGTTTCGCCTGATCATCATTTTCAAGGACGGAAAAACGATAGAACGCCCCATGACGGAAGTCTTACGCTTCGGCGTCGACAAGGGCGTCCTGACATTGATAACTAAAGAGGGCTTTGTGGGGCGATACTCGATGGCAAATATCGCCCGCGTGACGGTTGAATAGCTACGCGTAACTGTGCAATCCCTTGAGCAGATAGCTGACTCCGAGGTATGTAAAGATCACAAGTAGAAATCCGAGGATCGCGAAATACGCCGAGCTGCGGCCTTTCCACCCGCGTGATATGCGTGTGTGCAGGAACGCGGCATAGGTCAGCCAGGCAACGAGTGCACCGGTTTCCTTTGAGTCGAACCCCCATGGACGTCCCCAAGATTCGTTCGCCCAGATGGCACCCGTGATCAAAAGCATCGCGAGGCCCGCAAATGCGAGACATGCGGTCTTGTACATTAGATTGTCGAGCGATTCGAGACTCGGCAGCCGCTCAATGATCTTTTCGGTCCGGAACCCGAACAATATGACGAAAATGGTTCCGACGAGTGCAGTAAGCAAAGCCGCAAGCTCGACGGGATTGGTGTTCAGACTGAGGAACATCTTTTCGCCCGCGTTTACCACGTAGTTCTTTGCCATTTGCTCATACTGCGACGGCCGCATCTGAGACAGTTCTTGAGCACTAAGATTTTGCGTTTCGGCTATTGCCATACCGGCTACTAAATACTGGCTCGGATCGGCGGCAAGTTGGGTGACGAGTTTAGGCAGCGGTTCGGTCGTATTCCTGATTCCGCTGACGAGCAGGCCGATAGACGCGATCTGGGCCACGAGGGCGAGTTTGAGCAAGATGTGGCCAAATTTCCTCGCACCGCCGTTGTCACGATAGATGTAGATCGTAAACGCGATGACCGCCCCAAGTAGCAGGACACCCGCGACCGCAAGTGCTGGGCCGACGAAAGGTATCTCAAGGCGAAAGGGTGCCGAAAAAGGCTTTTTGCCGACCTCATTTTCGACAAACAGGCCGGCACGATATACGAACTGAGTAAATACCGAGAATTTGCTAACCGTCGCAATAACGGCGATACCAAACAAGCTTGACCATATCGCCATTGCCTCTACTTTTACCTTGTCTTTGAGCAGATAAATGACGGCCACGGCGAAACATACAAGAGCAATTCCATAGCTGAGGCTGGCGACACCGACATGGATCGGCCGCCAATACGAATCGAGTACGGGCGGAAGATCGATGAACTCGCCGCCGATAAAACGGGCAAGAATCAGAATCAAGGCAGCGAGAGGCAGCGTAAAGGCCGTAAGAACGCGAAAATTACTACGACGGGCAAACACCAGCGTGGTGATCCCGGCGCCGAATGCGAACGCAAGACTAAGGTCGTATAAATTGGCAAAAGGGATATACCGGAATAGCCATGGCGTCGCCATATTTCCGTTCTCTCGCATCATCGCAAGTTCTCGGTCGTAGGCGGCAACCCAACGCACGAGCCAGCTTGCGAGATTGAAAAATACACCGAGTGCGGCACCGACCAGGCCGATCTTCTCGGCCATCGATGACGGCGCGTAAAGATTGGTCAACTGGAACAATGCAGCCAAAATGTAACAGGCCAGAGCGAGCATCATCAGTGCTTCGTCCGAGATGAACGCCGCTCCGATCTGGATCCTGAGGCCAAGCATTATAAATGCTCCGACGATCACGAGGATCGACGGAAGATAGCTTTTAAGGTCGTTTCGTGTTTCGATTCTGTCGAGTTCTTTCATTCTTTTGTACTACCAGACCGCTCTCGTAGATGATCGGCGATCTTTTTGAATTTATCTTCAAAACCAAACTGGTTCCTGTTAGCTTCACCAGCAATGACCAGTTCCAGTGATCCGTCGTCACGAGGTGTGATCATTGCCCATATACGTTTGTGAGAAAAGAAAAAGACGAACATCAATGCGAACATGAGTCCGAAGCCACCAAAGTACCACGCGATAAAGGCACCGCTGAACGGATCGTATTTGATCGAAAGGATGTGGGCCATCGGTGATTTCTCAAATCCGGCAAGCTTCCATTTGAATCCGGCTTTGGGCGCGTTGATCGGAATGTTGTCCGGCATCTTGTTAGCGAATGCATATACACGTACCGGGTCGCCTTGAGGCGACGTTACCGTCAGAACGGCAGCCGGATTGTTGTACTCGCCGGATCGGGTCTCAGGATTGCCACCTTGGCCGATAGAAAAGTCGGCGAGGAATTGATCGAACCTGATCTTGGTGCCGTCAGCCAATGCGGCCGAGGCGTTACGGTCAATACTGATCGTTGTCGGATCTCCGCCGGCCACCGGAGTGAGTTCGAGTTTGATATTGCGGGCACTACCGACAGGTATGGTTTGTGCCTGAAAAAAGCGGTAACCGCGATAATTTAATGGAGCGTTGAGACTTACGTCAGCGGTCATCACGCCGTACTGCGGATCATCGATACGCAACTGCGTACGCCAATCCATGGTATTCGTCACATCTATCGATCCGGTTGGGTCGATGAGACTTTGCTGAATGTCGGTGCATTCCATCGAGAAGGGAAGTTTGACGTTAAACTTCTCTTTCTTATCCAGATCGAATTCGATCATCTGGATCTCGTCCGTCTTTTCGCCCGGCACCATCTTGACGTCGGCGTCGAAACCGGTTCGGAGAGCGACGAAATGGCCTAGAAACAGCGTTAATAGGGCAACGTGGACAATATACGCACCAATTCGGTTCCACTTGCCATTTTCACCAAATACAGTGGTAACACCATCTTTCTCGGTAATGATCGTCTTAAAGCCCGAATCTTTGAGTACGGAAGAAATTTCGGATGCCGCGTCTGACTGCGACGATGTCGAAAGGTCTATGATATCGTTCTCTTTTCGTGCGAGAAGCCACGCCTTGGTCGCAGTCACCTTTGGCTTAACGATGTAACTCCATGCTGATGGAAACCGGTCGATCGAGGCAAGCACGATGTTCAACGAGAGAACGAGCAGGAGCATGTTGAAATACCACGTATGATATATGTCAAACAGTCCGAGAGCACCAAACACGGTTCGCTCTGCCGGAGTTAGCGACACAAAATACGCGTCAAACCCCTGTACGTTTTGCTGGAGTATGAGCATTCCGGCAATTGACAGGGCGACAAGTATACAAAGTAATACGACGCCAAAGCGCACCGAACTGAAGAAATCGAGGATTCGATTTACGATCGGGGCGGACTTAGGCTTAAATGCCTCTTTAGGCTCAATGACGCTCTCGGCAGCTGGCATAACTTATTAACGAGGATAGCCCAGCGAAAAAGGTTTGTCACCCTGCTTATAATTAGTTCGACTTGTGATGAAAAAAATACATCATTATCAGAACTTAATTTGGAATATCAATTTCTAGACGCTATTCTCTAGCTTAAAGTTGCAGCATTTAGTTGTTTTGAATGGATACTATTACCGTCGACATTGAAGAGATCAGGAGTGCGACCGCCCGCGACAAGGCGGTAGCATATTTCGAGTTAACTAAGCCACGCATAGCATTTTTGTTGGTGCTGACCTCAGCCGCTGGTTTTTATTTGGGCACAAAAGGTCCGTTCGACTATATTCTTTTCGCAAATGCGATGGCCGGGATCACGTTACTGGCGTTCGGCGTCGCGACCCTTAATCAATTTGTTGAACGTGCGATCGATCCGTTAATGGACCGCACCGCCACTCGGCCGCTACCAACGAGTCGGGTGTCGTCGGCCGAGGCCTTCATATTCGGCGTTGCATTATGTGCAGGGGCTGAAGCTTATTTACTCTTTCTGGTAAATGGCCTTACGGCATTGCTTGGCCTTGTCGTGATCGTTGGCTACGTTTTGATCTATACGCCGTTGAAGACTCGAACCAGCGCGTCAACCGCAATCGGAGCGATTCCCGGGGCACTTCCACCGTTGATGGGCTATACCGCCGCCGCGAATGGGATTGACTTGTTTGCATGGGCATTGTTCGCTATGCAGTTCTTATGGCAATTTCCTCATTTTCTGGCGATCGCCTGGATGTATCGCGATCAGTATAGGGCTGCAGGAATCAAGATGCTGCCTGCTGTCGAACCCGAAGGGCGGATAACATTTCGGCAGATAGTGTTGTTCACCATCATGTTGGTGCCGGTGAGTTTGGCTCCGTTCTTTTTTGGAAGGGCCGGCTTTATATTTTTGGTTGGGGCGTCGATCCTCGGTCTCTGGTTTTTAGTCGAGAGCATCAGAACCGCTCGATCGAAGACCAACGGCTCGGCTAAGCGCCTTCTGATGGTCTCCGTTATCTATCTACCGCTTCTGCTTCTGCTGATGGTTGCTGATAACCGCTAAACACATGAAGATCGGTACTGCTGACATCCAAGACAGAATCGGCGATCCCGATCCGATTAGGCCGCCGGTTGGCGGAGGCTCGTCGGCTGGCGGATATGATCCCGGTGGCGATCCCGGGCATCGGGGTGGTGACGATGATGTTGATACCCAGTTGTTTACGCCTGAAAAGTTTCGCATTCTGACGTACTTTTTGCTATTGATCGTGCTAATGACATTCGGCGGGTTGATCGGCGCGTATGTGGTGATCGCAACGAATAACGTAGCGGAATGGACACCGTTCGCGTTGCCGGTTCAGGTTTGGCTTAGCACTTTGCTGATATTTGCTAGCAGTGTGACTTACTACCTCGCCGAAAGAGCAGTTAGAATCAATGACCATACTAAAGGCAAGAACTTTCTCCTTGCAACAACGATACTTGGGGGCGTCTTCATTGCTTCGCAACTACTAGCTTGGATCGAGTTGTCGCGCCGCGGACTGTATATGCAAGGCAATCCTTATGTCGGATTCTTTTACTTGCTGACTGCGGTTCATGCTGTGCACGTTATAGGTGGTATTACTGCATTGGCCACCATTTTGTTACGTTCGTGGTATCCAACGTCGTCAGACGAGATCATTGCAAAACGCGTTAACCTGGCCCAAGTCGTTGGATGGTATTGGCACTTTATGGGGCTGCTCTGGATCGTGCTCTTTGTTCTACTTGGCTACTGGAAGTAAAATGTTTGACCTTTTAGCAATTTTCCCGCATCTCAATGCTGCCCTTAACGCCCTGTCGGGTGTGTTTCTGGTGGTCGGCCTCTACTTCATCCTTAGCAAGCAGGTCGCTCGACACCGCTTCTGCATGCTGGCCGCATGCACGGTGTCCGTCGTCTTCCTAACATCGTATCTGACCCATCACGCTATTAGAACTTACTATTTCGGACTGGGCCCTACGAAATTTACAGGCGAGGGGATCATCAGACCGATCTATTTCACGATTTTGACCTCGCATACGATACTTGCTGCCTTAGTCACCCCCTTTGTCATTTGGACGCTAAGGCGTGCCTTAATGGGCACATTTGACCTCCACAAGCGAATGGCAAGGTTGGTATATCCAGTATGGTTATATGTGTCAATCACGGGGGTCGCCGTGTATTTGCTCCTTTATCAACTATATCCAGGCCGCTAGCCAAAAAGTTTACATTTTTCTCTTGTACTGCCCGTTCCTTAGGTGGTATTCTATCAATGTTGAAAAGTTGATCACCGAAGCCGTCTCACTGTGAGACGACACGGGGGAACCATTGGTATGGCGAATTTCGCACTACCGGGGGCGAAGCGTTCCGAATAGCGGACGCAGGGATACTCTTTCGTTCCTAGCCCGACAGCTAACCTCGTAGGTGTTGCAAAGAAGTTACAGCAAGAGATTATGCCGAATCGGCGCGATTTTGATGTGCTTCCCGCTCTGAACTTTCAACATGGAAGCAGACATCCGGTCTTCTCAAAGGAAAAAGTTCCGTCAAGCGATTGACGGAACTTTTTTTGCTTGTATCCCCTTTATTTGCGAACGTATCTGATCGGGAGAACCTTTACGTCCATTGCCGGAACTTTTGACAACGGGTCGATCTCGATAGACAGTGGCCGGGCCATCGACTTGAGCGAGAAGGTCTCAGTTCGTGCGGTTACAATTATGGGCGTTGTCTGCGACGCCCGATCCATCTTCAACACCACGTCGATTGGCAATCGAAATGCCGCCGGGACTAACCGGTCTGTCTTCTGCAATTGCGTTACGGTCAACCTTAAGAGTTTGGTGCTCGAGCTGTAAACGCCGCTGACAGTAATCTTCGGGACCCCCGCTTTATAGACCCACTGATCGAAGAACCAATCGAGTTTTTGCCCGGACGTTTCCTCCATAGCCTTTTGCAGGTCGACGGTCTCTACTGACCCAAACTTGTGTCGGTTAAGATAAAGGGTGACAGCCTTCCAGAATGCGGCATTTCCGATCTCTTCACGCAGCATGTGCAGCACAACTCCCCCCTTGTTGTAGGTCACCGACGCATTATCGAAAAGCTTATCGACTTCGCCCGCCCGCTGGTTGAAAAGACCATGCCGGCGCTTAGTTACGGCGTCGTCACCAATAAAGGTTGCTGCATCCGACTTTACCTTTTTGATATAATCCTCGCGGCCGATCCTGGCTTCCCGGTAAACTGCTTCCATATAGGTTGCGAACCCTTCGTTAAGCCAAAGCTCTGCCCAGTTCCTGCAGGTGACAAGATTTCCAAACCAGGAGTGTGCGAGTTCGTGGGAGACCAGGTCCGTAACGATTGGCTTTCCAAAATCGAAGTCACCGAAGAATATCTCGTTATCCGACATCGTCGTAGCCGTAATATTCTCCATTCCCCCAAACTGGAATGACGCGACAATAGTTTGGTCATACTTGTTAAACGGGAACTTAACACGGGTGAACTGCTCGAATATCGGGATCATCTCTTTTGTCTGAGTAAATGCGTTACGACCGGTTGTTTCTTTACCTGGGTAAACGTAATAGCCCAACGGAATTTCACCCATCGTATCGTCTAAGCGAACGTATTTGCCGATTACGAATGAGACCAAATAGGTCGAGTGAGGCACCGGCATCTTTAAATGCCAAGTCGTAGTGCCATTTCCATTGTCGGTCTTACCGAGAAACTCGCCATTACCTATAACGGTCTCGCCGCTTTCTGCAGTTATCAATGCCTCGGTCGTTGCCTTGTCGCTTGGAAAATCAAACGACGGAAACCAATGCCTTGCCTCCTCAGGCTCTCCCTGGGTCCATATCTGCGCCGAATGATTCACCCGATTCGGATCATCGACCGCATCGACAAAATAGACGCCTTTTTTAGGCGTGGCTGAGTACTTAAATCGGACCGAGATCGTATCCATTGGCCCGTAACTTCGGTCGAGAATGACACGAATCGTGTCAGCTCTGACGGTATATTTCAGCTCAGCACCGCCGGGATCCAGTGTTACTGATTGAAAAGCCAACCCAACTGCGTCGAGTTCAAACTCCCTGAACCCTTCCGCCAATGGTTTCAGAACGACGGTTGTATCGCCCAATACACTTTTCGCGCTACGGTCAAAACTCACTCTGAGAGTATAGTGTTGGGCATCGAACGTGGAAGAACGGTTAAAATTCGGAAGGCCAGCGGGCTGACCGAAAGAAAAAACGGCCGCAAACAATGCGATTGCGGCCGTAAGGAACAATTTCCTAATATGAATGGATCTCATAGTAATCAATTAACGATCTATTTCAGGTGGCGTTTGAACCAGTCCATGACTTGGCCGTACCAAAATTCGGAGTTCTGCGGCTTGAGGATCCAATGACCTTCGTCCGGAAAGATAACCAGTTTTGAAGGTACGTTCCTAAGCTGCAGCGTCGTATAAAGCTGAAGACTCTGATCAACGGGAACCCGATAGTCGAGTTCGCCGGCTGTGACTAGTGTCGGAGTGGCGAAATTCTTGGCAAATTTGTGAGGCGACCATCTGTTGTAGTTTATCGGATTTTCCCAAGGCATTCCCTTAAACTCCCAATTGACAAACCAAAGTTCTTCAGTAGCCGTTGCCATGCTTTCTAGATTGTAAACGCCAGCATGGGAAACAAATGCACTATATTTGAATCGGGGATCGTTGTTATGGCCTAACAGCCAATTGACCATGTATCCTCCGTAACTTGCACCAGCCGCTCCGATATTAGACTTGTCGATGTACGGGCGTTTGATGATTTCCGCCACACCATTCTGGATGTCAACGAAGGCTTTTCCACCCCAATCGCCGGAAATGTCATTTACAAACTTCTGACCATACCCGGTAGAACCGCGTGGATTCGGCATAAAAACGACATACCCTGCGTTAGCAAAGATCTGAGGATTCCACCTATATCCCCAATTGTCGTTCCACGCTCCCTGTGGCCCGCCATGGATCAATACGATGAGCGGATATTTCTTAGCGGCATCAAAATTTGCCGGTTTCAAGAAGAACCCATGCATGCTGGTGTTCAAAGCGCCCTTCCATTCAACTTCTTCCGCCTTCTGCAATTGGAAAGCCCTCAATGCATCTTGGTTTGCCTTCGTCAAAGCGATTAGGCCGGAACCATCCGTATTTACCCGCATGATATCTGCCGGTGAGTTCATTGAACTCCACGCGAAGATGATCGATCTTCCATCCGGAGTTACGTTGAGACCGCTAGCAAAGCCAACATCGGCAACCTTTCTGACATGCGTGGCAATTCGCGTTCTAAGATCCGGTTCGACCGGGACACTAAAGATGGGGGCCTTGCCGCGTTCGCCAGCGGTAAAGTAAATGGTCTTGCTGTCGGCCGATACAGCAAATTCGTCAACCTGTTGGTCAAACCCCCGTGTAAGTTCCACGATCTCACCCGACTGCGGGCTATATCGCATTATTCGCCAACGATCGGCTTCGAACGTTGGTGTTGCCTGCGAGCGGAACAAAAGATATTTGCCATCCGGTGTGTAAGTCGGTGAAGCATCATAGCCGTTCATGCCCGCAGTAATATTCCTGGAGCCACCGTCACCGCCGGCGATCTTTGTGATGAAAATATCACTGTTGGTCGACATTGCCTCGACTTTGTCCGGATTTCGCAGATAGACGATACTGCTGCCGTCAGGCGAAAATGCGTAATCTACACCGGTCGACGCTGCATAAGGCGGCGAATCGAAATCCCCGGGTGTTACGTTTCGTGCCGGGCCCCCTTTTGCCGAGACAACAAAAACATTTGTTCTTTTGCGATCCCGCCATTCGACCCAGTGTTTGAATAGAAGCCGCTCAGTAACCTTCGCTTGGACTTTGCTCTTTTCGGCCTTCGCATCTTCCGCCGCGTTGCAGTCATCTGTTTTACATTCGGGATAAACTTCTGAGGAGAACGCGATCCAGTTGCCGTCCGGCGACCAGACCGGTCCTCCGGCACCGGTTGAAATTACGGTGACTTTCTCCTTGTCGCTCCCATCGGGTTTCATAGTCCAAATCTGTCCGCCGGTGGAAAAGGCGATCCTTTTCCCATCAGGTGACCATCTTGGGCCGCTACTGGAGGACGTTCCATTGGTGATCTGCCGCTGGTCGTTGCCGTCAACTGACATTGTGTATATCTGGTTCAATGTCCGGTTGGCCTCTTTGTTGACGACACCGATCGTAAACGCAACCGTTCGTCCGTCCGGCGAAAGTTGCGGATCTGCGATGCGTTTTAAGTTAATGAGATCATTGACTGAAAAGGTGAGTTGTGCCGACACCGAAAAGGTCAGCAAAACGACAAAAGCAAACGAAAAGAGTAAGCGTTTCATATATTTATCCTGACATTAGAGAATTAGTTCCGTTTAATTATTGCACACAATTTTGGAACTATGTAAGCATCCGTTAGTATGAATCCATGAAAATACCATTGATCTTTGTTTTTGCTGTACTGCACACCTTGATCGCGTTTGCACAGGTGCCATCACAGGCTCTGACACCGACACTCTATTCGCCGGAGGCCATCAAGAATATGGGCGTGATCCAGCGGGCTGCGATGTCGAGCAATTATGGGTATGAACAAACTGGTTATCTTTCGAACAACATTGGTCCGCGACTTTCCGGTTCCGCTCAGGCGGCGCGAGCGGTTGAATACGTGGCAGCGGAGATGAGGAAGATTGGCCTCGATGTCAGGCTTCAGAAGTGTATGGTACCCCAGTGGGTACGCGGGGAAGAGCGTGGTGAGATCGTGGAGTTCCCGGGCATGGCTCCCGGGACAACACAGAAGATCGTGTTAACCGCTTTGGGTGGCAGCGTCGCAACACCGGCCACCGGACTCACCGCAGAGATCGTAGTCGTGAGTAGTTTCGAAGAACTTGCCGCGTTGGGGCGCGGGAAGATTGAGGGAAAGATCGTCCTTTTCAACTACGCTTTCGACCGTGAACTGCAGTCGTCGGGATTTGGATCTGCAGCGTACGGACAGGCGGTACAGTTCCGATTCGGAGGAGCGATGGCGGCTGCGAGATTTGGCGCGGTGGCGTCATTAAATCGTTCGGCCGGAGGCTCCCAAAACCGACTGGCTCACACCGGGTCGATGGGATATGCGGATGGTGTTCCTAAGATCCCTGGAGCTGCCGTGTCTTTTGAAGACGCCGAGACGCTGGCCTATCTGGCAAAACAGGGCAAAGTCCGCGTCAAGCTAACGTTGACACCACAGACTCTCCCTGATGTTGAGAGTTTTAATGTCATTGGGGATTTGAAAGGAAGCGAGAAGCCGGACGAGGTCGTGATCGTCTCAGGCCACCTTGATTCGTGGGACCTCGGGACTGGGGCGATTGACGATGCATCAGGCGTTGCCGCGTCAATGCAGGTTGCTTTCCTCCTAAATCAGCTGAAGATCCGGCCGAAACGCACAATACGCGTTATCGCCTGGATGAACGAGGAGAACGGCGGTCGCGGCTCTGCGGCCTACGAAAAAGAGCAGGCGGCGAACATTGGCAAACATTTTGCGGCGGTCGAGGCCGATCTTGGAGCTTCGCACCCGATCGGAATTTTGTTTACCGGGCGACCGGAGATCGCATCTTTCCTAGGACCGATCTCACAAGCTCTTGCTCCACAGGGAGCGACCCAAACCCAATTGCAGGTCGGCGGTGTTGGGGCAGATATTGGGCCGCTGACCCGAGCCGGCGTACCGTCGTTTGCTCCCTGGTTCAATATGCAGACGTACTTCAATTATCATCACACGGCAGCAGATACGTTTGACAAGATCTCACTTAGGGAAATGCGCGAACTTGGGGGTGTTGTCGCTGTCCTCACATACGGATTAGCAGACCTCGAACAACCGTTGCCCCGCTAGATTGAGGCAAGTGTCGGAAGTTGGGCGAGGCGGTGATGCTGATACGCGTGAACCTTGTTATAATAAATATATGTTAAATAGACCGCCGCCATATTTTCCGCAGAATCAGCTTTCGCCACCTGACGAGAGTCGATATAAAAAATTTAAGCTCGTTATTGTTGCTCTCGGCCTGGTTCTGTTATTAGCCCTCACCGGACTGGGATTTGGCCTCTTTTATTTGATCCGCTGGCTGTTTTAGTCGGCCTGTATATTCTCAGAAAAAAGGGCACGAACACCTGCTACAGTGTTCGTGCCCTTTCGTGTGATCATTAAAACTTAGCGGTTCAGGGGACTTTTTTGCTGTTTCTGGGCATTGCTCTTGACGCTTTCCGCAGCAAGCTGACGGGCTTGCGGCATGAGTTCGATCGCTTTAAGCAACTGGTCGTCATATTCATTAAATACCTGACCGGAGGTTTCAGAGCCGTACGCCGCGGTCACCATTTCCGTCCGCAAGATACGTTCTAAGAACTCCCGTTCACGTTCTATCTGAGCCGCAGTAAACTTGAATTTGTCCCCCGCAAACTTTTTGAAACTAGAAAACAATGGCTCGGTAATGGGGAAGTCCTGCTTTTTAATGTCGTAATCGAAGAGTATCGGTTTATCTACCTTGTACGTTTCGAAACCCTTTACTTTTCCTGCAACGAGTTCGAGTGCAAAAGCGAATACAGGATTTACAAGTTTCGCCTGAAATCGGGCCCGTTCGATAGGTATAGTTTCCGGTTTGATCTCGACATCGGGATTAATGCCACCACCGCTAAAAACGGTTCGGCCAGCGTCCGTTTTGCTTTCAGTGCCTTTCGGCTTCTTATCAACGGGTAGCTCGTCTTTCAGACTGCCGCCGTCCGTGTAATATCCGTAAAGGCTCCCATCGGAATAATCTTTCTGAATAAGTCTTCCTGCGGGCGTCTCGTACTTAGCAATCACGAGCATCAGCATTGTTCCATATTCCAACTGGAACGGGTTAGAGACCAGTCCCTTTCCGAACGTGCTTTCACCAACGATGAGAGCCCGATCGTGATCCTGAAGAGCACCGGCCAGGATCTCCGAGGCACTTGCGGTACTTCGGTTCACCAATAGAACAACCGGCGATTTGTCAGGAGTCGGATTATCGGCCGGATAACGCTCTGTGACGCCTTCAATTCGGCCTTTCTGAGTAAAGACTGTTTGACCGTTTTGTAAAAACGAGTTTGCTACCCGATAAGCCTGGCTAACCAATCCGCCGCCGTTATCGCGCAGGTCGATCACCAGTTGCTGCATCCCCTGAGCTTTCAGCGAGCGCATCGCCGTAGCAAACTCGCCATAGGTAGTCGTGTTAAATCCACCTCGCATAGCCATGTAACCCACGCCCGGTCGGATCATGTAGAATTCGCTGATCGACGGTTGAGAAACTGCATCACGGATGATCTCCACTGTCTCTCGTTTGCCAGATGCGAGCCGCTCGACGACGAGCTTTGCCGTTGTGCCCCGGGGACCTCGAAGAAACGTTCTAACGTCGGCAAATGGTTTGCCAAGCATCGATGTGCCGTTGACCTCCACGATCTTGTCGCCGTATCTAAGTCCCGCCCGATGTGCGGGGGCACCATCGAAAGTTGCTTTAATGAAGGTTGCAACCACCTTACCGTTTTCATCACTCAGGTCGCCAATGGTTGCTCCAATGCCAAAATATCGCGAACTCTGCTCGGTGCGAAAGGCTTCGAATTCTTTGGCGTCATAGTAATTAGAATGTGGATCGAGTGTATGCAGCATCGAGTCGATCGATGACTTGAACAACTCATTATAGTCGAGCTTTTTCGTCCCGCCGTAGTTCCGCTCAATTATTGTGACAGCTTCGGCGATCTCCTTTTCGACGTCCTCAACTTTAACGACTTTCTTTGGCGTGTCGCTAGATACGATATTTGACGGTTTCGTGATACCAGCGCGAGTCGAACCGGTTGGCTGTTGGCTAAGGCCGGAAACAACCAACACAAAAATAAATGTGATTAAGAGAATGCCGCTAAATCTTTGCTTCACTAACACAACCCCCCAAATAATACGTTTACGCTCTATCTGCGTGGAATCTGAAAAAGAATAACATCCCTTTGAGGAAAAAGCGACGGGTTACGTTGCCTCTGTTTCCGCTTCTACTATCGATTGTTACGTTCTTTTGCCCCAATAAGTTTTAGGTTAAACTCTCAGTGTATTAAGTTCGCAATACGGTAGATAACTACCTTCGATCTATTGCTGTTCGCATGGATAGTGAGCTTTCTCAAGATTTGATCGCAATGAGGACCTAATCCTCGTAAAGCCATGAGCCAACTTTTAGAAGTGAAAGATCTTCAGACACAATTTCCGACCAGATCGGGACTTGTTAAGGCGGTTGACGGCGTGAGCTTTGAGATCGGAGAGGGCGAATTACTCGGGCTTGTCGGCGAGTCAGGCTGCGGTAAGTCGATAACGGCACTTTCCATAATGCGTTTGATCTATCCGCCCGGCGAAATAATACAAGGTTCGATCAAATTTAAGGGCGAGGAGCTTACATCAGCGAGCGAGGACCGTCTGCGACAGATTCGCGGCAACGACATCGCGATGATCTTTCAGGACCCAATGACATCGCTCAATCCTGTTTTCACAGTTGGAGAGCAGATCGCCGAGGCTCTGCGTCTGCACCGTAAACTGGACAAGAAACAGGCATGGCAGTCGGCGATCGAAGCAATGCAGGAGGTTGCCATACCGGCCCCGGATCGCCGTGCCAATGATTACCCACATCAGCTTTCAGGCGGGATGCGACAGCGTGTGATGATAGCTATGGCTCTGGCGTGTAACCCGGAACTACTTATCGCGGATGAACCGACAACTGCGTTGGATGTGACCATCCAGGCGCAGATACTCGAGTTACTTGACGAGTTGCGACGCACTCGTAAACTTGCAGTATTACTCATCACGCATGACCTTGGCGTAGTCGCGGAGGTAGCCGATCGGGTATGTGTCATGTATACCGGCAAAATAGTTGAGGAGTCTGGCGTCACCGAATTGTTCGCTGATCCAAAGCACCCTTATACCCGAGGCCTGATTCGCTCGGTTCCAAAACTGTCCGAGGCCGGTATTGCTAAGACTGTGAGGCTAAAAACAATCGACGGAACGGTGCCGAGTCCGACGGATCTGCCGAAAGGCTGTCATTTTGCTCCGCGATGTGAATTTCGCATTGATGCATGCTTCGCCGGGCCGATTCCACTTTTGGAGTTGGCGAATGATACAAAGGTGCGTTGCATATTGTTTGATGAAAAGCGGAAATTCGATATCGCTCGGCAGAGGGTCCTTGCCGAATCGGCCTAATTATTGATGGAAACAGCTACGCCATTGATCGAATCGAAAAGCCTGGTTGAGGTCAAACATCTCGTCAAGCATTTTCCTGTCGAAAACAGCGACGATCTAGTTCAAGCAGTCGACGACGTTTCTTTCGAGATAATCGCCGGGGAGACTCTTGGCCTGGTTGGTGAATCAGGGTGTGGTAAATCGACTGTAGGACGTTGTCTGCTGCGGCTGCACGAACCGACGAGCGGCGAAGTTCTATTCGACGGTAAGAACATCATTGGACTGCCAAATAACGAGATGCAGTCGCTGCGACGCGAAATGCAGATCATCTTCCAGGACCCTTATGCAAGTCTGAATCCCAGGCTAAGCATACGGTCGATCGTATCTGAACCACTCAAGATCCATAAGATCGGAAGCAAGGCCGATCAAAATGATCGAGTTTCTGATCTGCTTGAGAAGGTTGGTTTGGATCCGAAATACGCCGACCGGTATCCGCATGAGTTTTCCGGGGGGCAGCGACAGCGGATCGGCATTGCACGTGCGTTGGCATTAAATCCAAAACTAATAATTTGTGATGAGCCAGTTTCGGCACTCGACGTGTCGGTGCAAGCTCAGGTTGTCAATCTGTTGCAGGATCTTCAGGATGAATTTGGGCTGACTTATCTTTTTATTTCACACGGACTTGCGGTGGTCGAGCATATTTCCGATCGCGTCGCCGTCATGTATCTCGGAAAGATCGTTGAAATATGTGATGCACGCGAGTTGTACGAATTACCCCTTCATCCTTATACAAAAGCACTTCTCTCTGCGATCCCGAATCCTGACCCGGCACAAAAGCGCGATCGAATAGTCCTGACCGGGGACGTCCCGACGCCGATCAACCCTCCATCAGGTTGTTGTTTTCGAACGAGATGTCCGTTGGCATCGGAAGAATGTGCCGAGATAATTCCGGAGCTTCGAGAGATCATACCGGGCCATTTTGCCGCGTGTATAAAGGTTGACGGATACGAACTGGCGTCAACACGAAGTTAGTTGAAACGCAAGGTCATTATTCGTCGTATCAGATGTGAAATCAACACATTTTCTTTCTCTTTATGCATTTAAGCCCATTCTGTAACTACCAAAAGGAGACTCTATGAACGACGAAAGTGAAGTAATGCCACTCGCACCAACACCAAAGGCGGCCGCAATCGAGGAATCACCTCAAATGTCTGAACTGGCGATGATCGGGAACGTTTTCTTCGAACCAGGAAGCGTTTTTGATGATCAACGCCGGAAGGCTCGTTTCATCATTGGCGGGATCTTAGTCGTGTTGGCAATCTCAGTTTTTCAAATCGCTTTTGTTGAAAAATTCGGTTTGCAGAAGATCGTGGAAGCCAGGATCGAATCCAGCAGCCGCACTGCAGACATGTCAAATGAACAAAAGCGGACCATCATTGAGCAGCAAAGCGGACCGATCGCAAAGTACATTACCTACGCGGCAACGCCGATCGTCATGTTCATTGTGTTCCTTATCGGAGGCCTGATCTACTGGCTTGGGGCCAATGCTATGGGCGGATCCGCAACTTTCACGCGTGGGGTTGCAGTCTGGGTCTACTCCAGTTTGCCGCCAACATTGTTATTTATGGCAGGCAATCTGCTCGTGATGTTTCTTAAGGATCCTGAGACGATCGATCTTGTAAGTAGTCAGGGCGGTTTGCTCAAGGCTAATCTAGGGTTTTTCTCGGACCCGAAATCGATGCCCGTAGTTTATGCTCTAGTCAGTTCTATCGATCTTTTTGCAATTTGGGGCTGGGTATTGGCTGCGATAGGACTTCAGAGGGTTGCAAAGATCGGATCCGGAGCTGCCTGGGCGGTGGTGCTCATGCTTGGCCTCATTGGTATAGCAGCCAAGGTTGTCGGGGCTGTATTTTTCTAGTTACTCGTATCTAAGCGATTCGATCGGGTCGAGACGAGCTGCCTTCCACGCTGGCAGCAGTCCGAAGATAACGCCAATGGCGACGCTCGCGACAAAGCCGGCTACGGGAGCCCACAAAGGCACATATGATGGTAGAAAGATCTTGACCGCTAGCGTCAGTGCCCAGCCGATCAGTAGGCCCACGATGCCGCCAATGCCTGTCAGCGAGGCGGCCTCGATCAGGAATTGCTGCAAGATGTCTGACCGCCTCGCTCCGACCGCCTTTCGCACGCCGATCTCGCGTGTTCGTTCGGTGACCGAGACCAGCATTATGTTCATTACACCGATGCCGCCGATCAGGAGGCCAATGGACGAGATGACGATCATCGCCAGAGCCACGCCGGCAGTGATAGATTGAAATTGGTCAATGATGCTGTCCGCCGTCGCGAGCGAAAAGTTGTTCACGTCGCCGTATGCAACCTTGCGCCTTATCCGCAGCATGTCCTCGACCTGGTACTGTGCCTGTGTCAGGCGGCCTTCTTTCGCGATCGCCATGATGTTCATATCCTCGGCCGACGGCTTCATTCGACGGGCCGATTCGAACGGCATGTAGATCGTGTTGCTCTGGTCGCCGCGTCCGCCACCGCCGCCGAGAAATTGCTCCTTTTTCTGAAGCATTCCGACAACGGTAAAGACCCGGCCGCCTATATCAAGCTTTTCGCCGAGCGCCGATTCGCTGGGGAAAAAGGTCTCTTTGACGGAATCACCGATCAGGCAGACGTCTTGACGCAGATGGTTCTCTTCGTTGGTGAACCATCTGCCCTCGACGATCTCTTCGACACCGGCGGCATCGATCTCGGGCAATGTTCCTTTGATGTTAATGTTTGATGACTGTACGCCCTTTGCCGAGACGATGGTATCGCTGCCGCCGGGCCCGCTTGAGACATCGAGTTGCGGCACTGCTGTTTCGAGTTCCGAGAGCGTCCGGAGTGCCATCGCGTCATCGAGTGTAAGATTTGGCCGCATTCGCTGCTCGCGTGTCGGACGGCTCAGACGGATACCGACATCCATCTTGTAAACGAATATCGACCGCGTGCCGAACGATTTGACCTGATCCTCGACCGCCACCTCGATACCGCTGATGATTGACGAGATGAGCATCACGGTGATGACACCAACTACCACGCCGACGATGGTCAGGGCCGAGCGCAGCTTATTTGCTCGCAGTGTGTCCCACGCCATCAGAAAATTCTCGCCAAATCGTGAGGTTACAGCAGTCATATGTCAGTCAAACCTCATCGATTCGATCGGATCGAGCCTCGCCGCCTTTGTGGCAGGGAAAAGCCCCGCGATGATCCCGACGGCAGCCGACACCGCAATCGAAATTACCACCGACCACCACGGTATTCGTGTTGGAAATACAAATTTCGTGATCATCCATCCTGCAACGTAAGCGACTAGCAGTCCGATCACACCTCCGATCAACGACAGCGTCGCCGATTCGAAAAGGAACTGCCGCAGTATGTCCTTTTCACGTGCACCGACGGCTTTGCGAATGCCGATCTCCTTTGTTCGTTCGGTCACGGAGACTAGCATTATGTTCATGATCACGATGGCACCAACCAACAACGCGATGGCGGGCACAACGAGTATCGCGGTCGAGATGGTGCCGAAGATCTGGTTACGTATGCTGCTGATCGCATCGGGTGTCGAGATGCCGAAATTGTCCTTGTCGTCGGTCGTGAGTTTTCGCTTTATCCGCAGCAAGGTCCGGACTTCGTCAACGGCCAGGTCCATAGTTGAATCGGACGACGGAGTCCCGCTGAATGTCGGGGCACGGTTAAACTTTAGTCCGCCAAAACCGGTTGCGAATGTTCGAATTGGCAGTAATATAAAATTGTCCTGAGACTGGCCAAAGACGGTGCCTTTCGCCACCTGCACACCGATGATCTTGTACGGCAGCCCGCCGATGTTGATCTCGCTGCCGACGGCTCCGCCTTGCGGAAACAGCTTCGTCTGAACATCCGCTCCGATGAATGCCACACGGAGCGAATTACGGTTGTCGGAGTCGCTGAAGTACCGGCCATTGGCCACGTCGACCATTTCGATCTCACCGATGACGGGTTCGACGCCGGCAATGGAAACATCAGCCAGAGCCTCGCCCTCGTATCGTACCTCACGCGTTACGCCGCCGGCTTTAGCACCGATCTGGCCGACGAGGCGCATATTTCTGCGTATGAAATCGAGTTCGTCCAGGTCGAGGTCAGGATTACGCCGTCGTGCGGCAGCCATAGCGTCGCTGTTGCCGAAATCCGCAAAACTGAATCGCGAGACCGTGAATGAATTTGATCCGATGCCGGCAATTTTTTCGTCGACGTAGGTGTTAAAGCCTTGCAGTATCGACAGGACGATCATAAAGGAGCTCATCCCGATAATCATGCCGAGAAGTGTAAGGAACGACCGGAGAGGATGCTCACGAACTGACGTGAGCGCGAGGTTAAACGTATCTGTAAGCCGCATGCCCATATTTGGAACCTGCTTGATTACAGAATACATCATCGGCCACAAAAGAATGTGACCAAACACACACTATCGTCTCTGGAAGCGGATCTGATCTGCCTATTCGTATCTGAGAGATTCGATCGGGTCAAGCCTGGCCGCCTTCCACGCGGGAAACAGTCCGAAAACGAGACCGATCAGTACGCTTGCTCCAAACCCCATCGGCGGAGCCCACCAGGGCACGTACGATGGAAATACTAACCTGATCAAAAGTGAGATCAGCCATCCGACCAGTAGGCCCACTAACCCTCCAAATCCCGTCAGCGTGGCCGCTTCGATCAAGAACTGGAGGAGTATGTCCTTTTGTTTTGCCCCGATCGCCTTTCGGATGCCGATCTCACGCGTGCGTTCTGTGACGGACACGAGCATTATGTTCATCACCCCAATTCCGCCGATCATCAGTCCGACTGAAGAAATTACGATCATCGCTATGAACACACCGTTCGAAATAGCCGCAAATTGGTCAATGATACTTGCAGCTGTTTCCATTGCAAAGTTATTCTTTTCCCCAAACGGAACCTGACGCCTCACCCTTAAGAGATCTTGTACATCGTCCTTGGCCTTTTCCAGTTGTCCCTCACGGGCAATGGCAAGGACAAAAAGATCATCGGCATTGGGTTTGAGTTTTAACGCAGCGCCCATCGGCATGTAGATAGTATTTGACTGATCATTATTACCGCCGCCGCCGCCAAAAAGTTGCTCACGTTTTTCTAGAAGACCAATTACGCGAAACTCAGTTCCGCCAATCTCAAGCGTTTCGCCCACGGGAGACTGATATGTAAAGTAAGCTTCTTTGACTGAGTCGCCAATTATGCACACGTTGGCCTTTGTCTCGTTTTCAGATTGCGAAAACCAACGTCCCTCAACAAGAACCTCACCGGGAGCCTTCTCTGCATCCGGCATTGTGCCGTTTAACTGAACGGAAGAAGATGTCTTACCATTCTTGCCGGTAACATTTATCTTCTGGCCAAAAAAATTATTTGAAATATCTAGATAGGGTACGGCTAATTCGATCGTGCTCAGTCTGCTCACGGCGTCCGCGTCCTCCATCGTAAGCGGTTTGCGCATTCGCTCTTCGCGTGTCGGGGCGCTCGTCCGTATACCGATATCCTGCTTATAAAGGAAGATCGAACGCGTTCCGAATGACTCAACCTGTTTCTCGACCGCGATCTTGATCCCGCTTATCATCGACGAAATTACCATCACGGTAACGACTCCGATAACAACGCCAAAGATGGTAAGGAACGAGCGCAGCTTACTGCCGCGAAGCGTGTCGATCGCCATCTTGAAGTTTTCAAGGAATGAGCTTGTTACGAGTTTCATCGGATCAATCGGCCCTCAGTGCTTCGATCGGGTCAAGCCGTGCCGCTTTCCAGGCAGGATAAAGCCCGGCTAGTGCTCCAACAATTGCAGAAAAGGCAATGGCAAAAAATGCTGCCAATAATGATATTCGCGTCGGGAAAAAGATCGCAGTAATTACAAATCCGGCAATTTCGGCCAATATAAGTCCTATTAGCCCACCAAGGGCCGAAAGTGTTACGGATTCATATAAGAACTGCTTTAGAATGTCGGACTGGCGGGCGCCGAGACTCTTTCGGATCCCAATTTCCCGCGTACGTTCGGTGACGGCGACGAGCATGATGTTCATGATCACGATACCTCCGACGACAAGTGCGATCGCCGGAACGATCAAGATAACGGTCGCAATTGGGCCAGTTACGCCGCCGATCAACTTTTGGATCGCATCCGGCGTCAATATTCCAAACGAATCCTTTTCGCCGAAAGGTATCTTTCTCTTGATTCGCATCAGCATGCGAACCTCTTCGACCGCATCCGCAAACTTCTTGTCGTCCTTTGCTGTGACCACGAAATAGGGAGCCCTTTGACGCGTCAACCCGCCAAATGCCGAACCGAATGTCTTGATAGGTAGTGTGATGAAATTATCTTGTGGCTGGCCAAAAACAGTGCCTTTCGCCGTTTGCACACCTATCACCCGATAGGGTATTCCGGAAATGGTTATTTCTTCACCAACTGCACTTCGGGAAGGAAACAACTTCTTTGCCACGTCCATACCGATATATGCGACGCGAACGGCATTATTGTTTTCGGGCTCCGAAAAATAACGCCCTTCCGCGATATCGAGCTTGTCAATGATCGCAATGATCGGCTCAGCACCGTTTATCTGAACTGAACTTATCGACTGCCCGCCGCCCCTCACCTCGCGAGAATTGCCGCCGGCTTTTGCACCAATGAGGCCAATAAGCTGGGAGCGTTCCCGAATAAAATCCATTTCTTCGAAAGTAAGCTCCTTGTTACGACGCTGAGCTGCGGCTATAGTGTCGGTATCTTTAAAATCGTCGAAACTAAACCTGCGAACGGTAAAGGAATTGGAGCCGATTCCGGCAAGTTTTTCGTCGACATACGAACTGAAACCTTGCAGGAGCGATAGGACGATCATAAATGCCGTCACTCCAATGATCATTCCTAACAATGTCAGAAATGACCGCAGCTTATGCGCCCAGATCGCGTCAAACGCAAGTCTAAATGTCTCGGAGAAATTCATCGCTTATTAGCTTAACTAAATCAAATGCTTGTTACGAGTTACGGGCTTTAAAAGTTTCGGGCAACTAGTGCGTTTCATACATAATTCGTGAAGTGTCATTGTTGTTTGAATTGCTCTGTTTGGCGAAGTAGCCGGAGTAAGCTTACGAGATGAGCAAAAAGTACGATCGGAACTACAATGGTCGGAAGAAAGACATACGGAAATTCCAAAACAGCTCTGTTCGGCTGATCAAAATTTAGTAGCTGGAATGCCGACGGCAGTGACAGAGCCGCTATCGAGATGATATTCAGGAGTAGCAAAAGGGAAATGGTGTTAAAGCCTATCAGAATACCCCGACGTACTTTCCCCCCGCGAAATCCGGCGACCGCAATAAATGGGGCCGCGAGCCCGGCTAACATGTCGAAATTGAGACCGTAGAACGTCATCATTTGCGGAACCTGCCCCGCAAACGAAAGCCAGAGTAACACTAGTTCGATCGGGATTCGCACAACGTGGAGTAAGGTGAGCATTCGAAGCGGTAAGCGATCTACATACTGCCGCCGAAATGCCGTCAAATAGAGGATTACTAGGAACAGAGCAGGCATGATGCCGGTCAAGATCAGCCGGGGCGGAACGGAGGTAAGATCTTCATAGAAGCCCGTGATCGAAAGTGCCGCCTGGAAAAAGATCCAAAGCGGCAACAGAAAAACGATCAATTTCGCCGGAAGGGTTTGCAGACCCGCTACCCTAGTAGCTCTTATCAGAAAGGCAATCGCGGCAAAAGTTGAAAGGATGAAAGTGATCGATACGTAAGCGGGAACCGTCTCCATTATCTGATTCGTTCGTCTTTTTCGATCAGGCCGTCACGAATGGTGATCACCCGATGTGCTCGTTCAGCAATGTCGTGCTCGTGGGTCACAAGGATGATCGTGTTTCCCTCAGCGTGTAGCTTTTCAAACAGCGCCATGATCTCGTGACTCGTTTTCGTATCCAAAGCACCGGTCGGCTCATCTGCCAAAAGGATCGATGGGTGATTTACAAGTGCCCGAGCGATAGCAACGCGCTGCCGCTGCCCGCCAGATAATTCATTTGGTCGGTGCATCACACGGTCGCCAAGTTCCACTGATGCGAGTGCGGCCTGAGCTTTGTCGTGACGTTCGCCGGCACGCATCCCCGCGTAGATCAGCGGCAGTTCGACGTTATGGAGCGCCGTTGCCCGGGCAAGGAGGTTAAATGTTTGAAATACAAATCCCACCTCTTTGTTCCGGATCCGGGCGAGTTCGTCGTCCGTCATATCTGAAACAAGATTGCCGTTTATCCAATAATCGCCCTGCGTGGGCGAATCCAGACAGCCGATCAGGTTCATCAATGTTGATTTACCCGAACCGGAAGGCCCGATGATCGCGAGATATTCGTTTCGTTTCACATCGAAGGACACGCCCTGCAATGCGTGCAGCTGTTCAGTTCCCATCTGGTACGTCTTCCAGATGTTACGCATTGTAATGATCGAGTCTGGAGCAGCCGGCTGCGTATTTAATGTCGCCTGCCCGTTTCCGTTTTCTTCATCCATAAATCTATACATCGACCCTACTTGTTAGCGTTCTCACCCTCTTTCTTGGTCTGCCTCTTAACAACAGTTCCTTCTTTCAACGTGTTAAGCACTCGGCTTGGTCCCGTTATCACCTCGTCATCAGCCTTTAACCCACTCGTGATCTCACGATCTGATTCGCCGACGATACCGGTCGTAACCTCAACAAATTTCGCTTTGTTTCCGTCGAGTATAAAGACCCCGGTGACTGTCTTTGGTTTATCCGACGGGGGCGGGGCGTCTCCCTGAACGGTCGGAGATGGCGAGCCTTCCGGTTTCTTTTCGATCACTGCCTGAAGCGGGACGACGATCACGTTGTTTACCGTTTTAGTCGTGATAGTCGCGGTGGCGCTCATACCTGGACGAAGTCCGGACCTCAGATCTTCCGGAAGTTCGGTGAGCTTGATAACTACACGGAACTCTTTCGCTTCCTGAACATTGATATTCACTGAAAGGCCGCCGCTTGTTTGTGACTTACCAACGGCCAGTGGGGTCTTCTGCGTTACTTCACCGTCGATCTCTTTATCACCGAACGCATCGACTTTTATCTTGGCCTTTTGGCCGACTTCGACCTTGTCGATCTCAGTTTCGTCGACCTTGACCTCGACGTTGATCTGTGACATATCGGCGATCGTTAACAAAGCCGTTGTCGAAAGACCGGCGACGGCAAAAGTTCCGACCTTAGATGGGATCTCGGCAATGACGCCATTGATCGGAGCAACCTGAAGCGTCTTGTCGCGTTGATTCTTTTGACCACGAAGAACGGCGGACTGTTGATTAGCCCTCGACTGACTGCTTTCAACGCTGATCGATGCTGTTTCTACACCGCGTTTGGCATCCTTCACCGCCACCGCTTGTTGATTTCGCCGAGCGATCGTTTCGTTGACATTTAGACGGGCTGATTCGAGCCGTGCCTTGGCGTTCTTTAGAGCGACCGTGGCCTGTTCAAGTTGGTCCTTCTTTTGGTCGTACTCGAGACGCGAAATAACCCCTGACTCAAGCAATTGAGCGTTACGGTTCAATTCTCGTTGAGCCGTATTCACATCAACCTGAGCACGATCGACATCCGTCTGCGACGTAACAACATTCTGACGTGCGGTGGTTACAGCCGCATCCGTCGCATTCAGACCCTGCTGAGCCTGAGAAAGTTGATTCTGAGCCGCCGTGACCTGAGATTGTGATACTCGTACCTCATCCTGCGCGGTCTGAAACGCTGCAATTTGGGCGTCGGTATTTGATTGGAGCTGATTCGGGTCAAGCTTAACAAGCGGCTGGCCCTTTGTTACCGTATCGCCTTCCTTGACGTAAATCTCTTCGATGCGTCCCTGAACTTCACTCGTGAGATTCATGAACTGGATCGGTCGTATCTCGCCGGACGAGGTTACGGTCGAACGGAGTTCCTTACGTGTCTCGAGCTTTACAGTCGTGACCTCCGGAGTATCGGTTCGGGTAGCGAATACGCTAACAGCTATAATTATCGCCAGCAATACTACGGCCGACACACCAATGATGATCTTCTTTTTGCGGCTCAATGCCATAATCTAATCTTACCCTCGCAGCTAGAATCTGAAATTCCAAAAATAAACAAATATTAATTAATTACGGGTCAACAAGCAGGTATTACGACCGCTTTTCCCCGCAAGTTTCAAAAAAAGTGATCGCTCCTTGCGGTCAATAATTGAGTGCTCAGAACTATATTTTCTGAATTGACGTAATCCTGCCGTGGATTTACGATTTACGAACATTAAATTACACGGTAAGATGTCAATAGTCGAATACGACAAAAGTCGAAGGCGGTTGCCGTGTCACAAAGGAACAATGAATAAGTGTCACACCTGTGGAACTGACAATCTCGATTCATCGCGATTTTGCGATGAATGCGGGACCCGTTTGATCAATGCGGTCGAGGCCTTAACGCCGCCGCTATACAAAGCTCCGATGACGACGGACGCTCCGCCGATGCGATCGGTCAGCGTGACCTCCGTTGGAATACCTGCCGTTAATGGAGAGGTGCAGGCACCGGAACAAGTTGTGCCCGCTGCGGCGCCCGCAGCGTTTGGCCAAATGCATGCTAAGTTAGTGATCGAGCGTGGAGATTCACCCGGAGTTGAGTTTCGCCTAGCTGGCACAGAAGCGATCATAGGGCGTTGGGACGCTGATAATGGAATTTTTCCTGACGTTGACCTCGACGCCCATGATGCCGAGGCGAAGGTTTCACGGCGTCATGCCCGCATTGTCTATAAGGACGGGAAGTACGCTATCGAGGATCTTGGTTCCACGAACGGAACTTACGTCAATCGAGGGCGACGACTTCTTCCCGGAAACTCGCACGTGCTGGCAAGCGGCGACGAAGTCATCGTCGGGAAGACGTTTATGCGGTTTCACGTAATAGCCTAGTTAGCGATAGATACTAAAAACAATGTCGACCTGTCACGAATGCGGCTCCGAAGTGGCCGAACAAGACATATTTTGCCCATATTGCGGTATTTCACTGCGTCCAATGCCCGTAGGTGATTCGCCGGCGGATGCATTCGAACGGACCATAGTTATCCAGGCTCCACCGGCACCGGCGATACTTGGCGAGCTGCCAGATATCAACGCCGAACCACTATCCTCCGATCCGTCTTTAGCAGATGTGCCATCGCCACCGATTGAAGCAGCCGTCGACGAGCCAGGAATTGATACGAAAGAGGCGGTCGCTGACGAACCTGTAAGCTTACCGGTCGCTATGCCCGAGAAAACCGAAGAAGAGGTTTCGATGTCAGAGCCTAACGAGACGAGAGCAGAGGAAGACAGATCTTCTGAAGCTGAGCCGGAAGTCACGGCTGACTCGAATCCCTCAGATCTACTTCCGCCATTTGAGACTGATGTTTCACATTTGGGGCTCGAACCGGCCAACGAAGAGCATTCTGCGGTCAATCACCTTGAAGAAGCTGCGGTCGAGCGTGAAGACGTCTTCCTCCTGGAAAATGAACCGGATTTGCCGCTCATTATTGAGGAAGTAGAAGCGCCTGCATTTGTTCACGCTGATCCTGATCCGATTTCTGACGCATCCGTACGTGATTCTGTAGTTATCGAAGAAGAACATCATTTTGAACTTGCCGAAGTCGGGGCGATGATCGACGTTGAACAGTCTATCGAGCCGGCCTCGTTGAATACTGATTTGTCTGCTGAAGATGCGTCGCGAAAATCCCAGGAAGGGGTGGTTATAGGTAGTTTGGCTTCGAGCGAGTCCGGCACACTGCACAATGCAGAAGGTATAGATCGGGACAACCCGACAAATGGCGGCGATATCCCATCCGGCGAGATGTCTGACGCGGAAAAACATTCTTTGACGTCGCCGAATTTGGAGGGCAGTACCGATGGTCGAAAATCGGGTCTCAAACCATTGCCGGAAGGCACGCTTTTAAATTCTCGCTATCAGATCGTCAAGAAGATCGGTGGCGGCGGAATGGGTGCGGTCTATCTTGCGATCGACCAAAATCTTGGCGGTACGCAGAGGGCCGTCAAAGAGATGGTTCAGTCGCACATCGAGGAAGAGCAACAGGCAAAGGCGATAGAGGATTTTAAGCGTGAATCGATGATCTTGTCGACGCTGGACCATCCCTCGATCCCAACGATTTACGATTATTTCTACGATGCGGCGGAAGGTCGATTCTACCTCGTAATGAAATACATTTCCGGTGGAGACTTGGCAGCCCGTCTGCGTTCGGCTCCCGAGGGCCGAATCGACGAACGCTCTGTGACAGAATGGGCACTGCAGGTTGTTGATGTCCTTCATTACTTACATTCGCTGCCTACGACCATCGTCTATCGCGACCTGAAACCGTCAAATGTGATGATCGACGGCAACACGGGCCGGATAATGCTCATTGATTTCGGGATCGCTCGGTCGATCAATCAGACACAGGAAAAGGGCGTGACAGCTGTGGGCACCATGGGTTACGCTCCTCCAGAACTTTTCAGTGGGCAAGTGGAACCGAGGTCCGATATTTATAGTCTCGGGTCGACGATGTTTCATCTTCTGACCGGGGCAGATCCTCAAAACAATCCGCTCCTTATCTTTGACTTCCAGAAGAATCCGCGTCCAAGACAGATCAATCCGCGGCTTTCGGATCAGATCGAACGAATATTGATGCGGTCTGTCGAGTATAGTGCCGAGGCCAGATTCTCAAGTGCACTCGAAATGAAGTTAGCTCTACAGATGCATCTTGAGGATCTGCGGAATGGAAACGTGACCTACGGCATCACCGAAGCTCCTGCGGCAGTAAGCCTTGCTAATCAGAACGTTTTTTGTGGATTTTGCGGCCAGCGCATTGTTGCTACGGATCTGTTTTGTGCATTTTGCGGTTCCAAGCAGCCACTTGCACAACACGGAGTGCACTCGGAGATCTACAGTTCCGGGGCAGTTTCGACCGCGCGCCTGGTCATAGACGGAACGAGCGAATTGATCGCTCCCGCTTATGCCATAGAAAAAAGTGAGAATCTCGTAGGACGCCGCGATCCGACATCGAACATTTTCCCCGAGGTTGACTTATCAAAATACGACCCGCAGACAAAAATATCGCGTCGCCATGCCCGTATCTGGCGTGACGGTACGGCATTTCTTGTCGAGGACTTGGGATCCTCAAACGGTACAATTTTGCTTTCATCGGTTAGTGATACGTTGAGACTGGTCCCTCATCAGCCGCACCCGCTAGCTAATGGTGACCGGATCCGTGTCGGCGATACTACCTTGCACTTTATTGTTGGATAATCAGAACTGATTTTTATGACGACCGAAGCAAAAGAAGTCCTGTCGGGCACGAGTGAGAGAATAATTGGATTTTCACCCGAGGAAATGCACGCTCCATTTTTTTTGCGGATCGGAGCCCTACTAATCGACTACATGGTATTGATGATCCTACCGGTGCTAGAACTGTTTTCCAGTAAAACATTTGGGGATATGCATATTGTGACCGATCGGACGATCTGGTTTATTTCTGCAATTCTCTTTCTTTTTAATATTGTTGTTCTTCCTTCGTTGGCGGGACGGAGTATAGGTAAGATGCTGACGGGTCTTCGCATAGTAAACCGGGATGGTACCATCCCTTATCATCGGACAATGTTCTTTCGACAAACGATTGGGCTACTCGTTTCCGCGGTAACACTTGGTTTGGGATGCGTATTGAGTCTTTTCAATGCTAAAGGCAGGGCCTTGCATGATTATATGGCGGGAACGGTGGTCGTGCAGGGCCGCAGGCGGGTAGTTAATTAGAGATAAATGGCGCATCTAGTGATAAAAAGTGCGGGAGTTGCGGACGAGCAAATTCCGCTGTCGCGGCTTCGAACTACGATAGGGCGGTCGGCACGCAGCGACGTGTGTATTCCGGACGCTTTTGCGTCGCGGCTTCATGCTGAGGTTCGTCAAGAAGGCGACTCGTTTTGGCTTCATGACCTCGGTTCCGCAAATGGTACCCGCTACAACGGTAATCCGGTCGCAGCGCCAATTCCTCTCGTTAGTGGCGGAATTGTTCAAATCGGCGAAACGGTGATTGTCTTTCATGACGATCGCGAGACGTTGCCTAGTATCAGCGCGACGTTGATTGGCGATGCGACGTCGGCGCTTGATCCGTCTAAAACGATCGCCCTTAGCGGAAAGCGTAATCCGACTATCGAATTTCTTGATTCGACGATGACTAGTCGTACCGACTTGCTTGGCCTAATAAGCAAGGTCGGCGTCGCCCTGCTTTCATCAAGCGGTTTGGACGAGACGCTAAATCAGGTAGCATCACTAGTTTTTGACGCTGTTCCTGCGGAACGCGTCGTCATCATGCTCCGAGACGAAAAGTCCGATGGGGGAATGCAGATCAAGGTTGCACGTGAACGGGGCAAGGAAACTCCGCTCGAAGAGATCCGTATTAGCCGGAACATCATGAATGAGGTCGTCGAGAATGGCAAATCGGTCCTGACCTCCGATGCCCAGCAAGATCCCCGTTTTGCGAGCCAGACTATTGTCCTCCAGGGAATACGTTCGGTTCTTGCAGTGCCGCTCTGCGTTGATGAACGTCACATTTTGGGATTGATCTACGCGGATTCACCAACATATGCGACTACATTTAAGGAAGAACACCTTGATATCCTCACAACGCTCGCATCGGTTGCATCAATTCGAGTTGAGAACGCGAGTTTACTTGACGAACGTCTGAATCGTGAGCGAATGGAACGCGAGCTTGAACTCGCGACTGAGATCCAGCAGCGATTTCAACCATCCGGTCCTCCGTCAATAAACGGATACGAATTCCAGGGCATTTCCTTTTCCTGCTACGAGATCGGTGGTGACTATTACGACTTCATCCCTCGTCACGATGGAAAAATGTTGGTTGCTCTAGGTGACGTTTCTGGCAAAGGCACCTCGGCGTCGCTTCTGATGTCCAGTCTTCATGCCGCGATTCACGCTCAGGTGGCGGCAAAGACCCCAATCGCCGAGATGGTAACGTCGGTGAACGTTTACTTAGCGGAAAATACTCCAGCGAATAGATTTATAACGCTTTTTGTTGCCGAATTGGAGATAGAAACAGGTAGATTCAGCTTTATCAATGCAGGCCACAATCCGCCATTGATCGCTCGGTCAGATGGGTCGATCGAGTTGCTCGCATCCGGCGGATTGCCACTCGGACTAATGGGATTTGCTCAGTATGAAACCGGACACGCTCATCTTGGTTCCGGTGATGTTCTGTTCATATACTCTGACGGAGTTTCCGAGGCGAACAACATTAACGAGGACGAGTTTGGTATGGAGCGGCTAAAGGCGGTGATCAGCTCGAATGTCGGCCGCTCCGCTTCAGGTATTCGCGATAAAGTCGAATCGGCACTTTCCGATTTCACCGGTACTGCAGCACCGAATGACGATATTACGCTTGTAATTGTAAAGCGGTTGTAAGTATTAGTCACCGTTAAAACCTGTTGACCTTTTCCTGCCCAATATTCTACAATAGGAGGTGGCGTAATCCTGCCGCCTCCCCGTAGATGCCTTCAACTCGTAAAAAGATCAGCCTCATTTATTTTGTCGTCGCCACACTCTTGGTCGTCGGCCTTGTTCCGGTTGTATTGACCGGGTGGTTTCTCTCGGATAAGACCGGCCGGGAACTTCGTTCTGCGGAGAATCGGTATCAGATCCAACTTGTACAAGAAAAGGCACGGCAGATCGAAATGTTCGGGAAGCGTAATGCTGACCTCGTCAGCGGTATTGCTAACGCAATAGAACTGTCGAACAACTCGGGAGTGTTTTCTAGCCCTCATATCGAAGCCAAACTTGGAGCCATCCTCGCCGAAAACCCCGATATTCTCGCGCTATATGTTAAACCGGACGATGGCGACTCACTCTCAGTCTTCCGTTCAACCGGCCTCAATCGCGATGATGTGGAGAAGATCGCCAGTGAAACAGAATCCGGCGACAAGAACGGCAGGGTTCGTATTGGTGAACATCAATACATCGGATCGTCAGGCGAGCGTGTGATCACGTTCGCGACGAATACGTCGGTCAATGGTTCATCATCTGCAAAGATCGTCTCAGTGGTCTCCTTGCGGGATATTACACGAACGACCGTTGGATTTTCGGCCGTAAAAGAAGAGGATCTGTGGCGGCTCGGACTACCGATCATTTTTGTTGTTGACGAGGACGGTAACGCCGTCTTTCATCCGGATAGTCGCCTCGCCGCCTCGGGTCGCACCCTCAATGACCTAAAGATAGTCGCGGAATGGCGTGAATCCGGCAGACAAGTGCAGTCTGCTCTTGTGCCGTTCAGTGCCGAGTATGAGGGTCTTACTCATGAAATGATCGGTGCCTATTCGACCGCCAGTGTCAACGCTGACAAATTCTTTGGCGTCATCACGATGCAGGACGAGCGCACGGCTCTTGCGTCGGTGGGCGAAATGCGAAATCAAACATGGCTGATCAGCATGGCCTTCGCGGTTTTTGCATTGATCGCCGGGCTTGTACTGTCGCGTTTTATGACCGCACCGTTGTTGCACCTCGTAACGGCCGCCAAACGAATTGCTGATGGTGATTTTACGTCCAGGGTCGATGCAAGGAATATTACCGAGATCGGTACGCTTGGCAAGACATTCAACATCATGACCGACAAGGTCGAGGAGCAAATTGCCAATCTTGCGAAGGCTGCCGCTGAGAATCGTGAGTTGTTCGTGGGAACTGTAAAAGCCCTTGCCGCGGCCATCGATGGAAAAGACAAATATACGCGGGGCCATTCGGAACGCGTTGCACGGATCTCCGTTGCGATGGGCCGAAGGCTCGGAATGAACGAGGACGAACTGGATACTCTCAGAATGAGTGCCTTGCTGCACGACATCGGCAAGATCGCGATCGATGACGCGATCCTGAAAAAGCCCGCAGCACTTACAGACGAAGAATTTGAGATCATGAAGACCCATCCGCAACGTGGGTATAAGATCATGTCACAAATCCCGGCAATGAAGGACTTTCTCCCGGGAATGTATATGCATCATGAGATGGTCAATGGTAAAGGCTATCCCCAGGGGCTCACCGCCGATCAAATACCCCTACAAGCGAAGATCATATCTGTTGCCGATACATTTGACGCAATGACGATAGACCGTCCGTATTCCAAGGGAATGGACCTGCCTTCGTCACTCACTCGCATAAGGAGCTTTGTTGGGACCCGATATGATCATGATGTCGTTGAAGCTCTCGTGGATGCGTGTGCGGCGGGCGAAGTCGCGAATGGGATCGTCCGGCAACTTGCTTCGATACGAGCTAGCGGTGCCGAAGACACAAAAGCTCTTGATCGGCTCGTAGCATAGCTTTTCATATTGTTCGCTTATTCGGTGCTTATGAACCCTGAACAGACACAGGAAATATGGCAGGTTGATGCAAACGGGCAGATCTTTGAGACCGATTTTGCCGAAATGACGTCCTGGATCGACCAGGGCACGTTATTACGCGGCGACAAGGTGCGGAAGGGAAATCTCCGTTGGATCGAAGCCGGCAGGGTGCCGTCGCTGATCGCCGTATTCAATGCTAAGGACAATGGGCAGCCCATTGCCCCGGTCATAACAACAACAAAATTAGAGCCTACTCAGTTAGCAGGCAGACCGCAGGCGACGCTGCCCACTCCAGGCACGAACCAAAGAGCGGATTCACTTCAGCCGCCATGCAGCATGCATCCTGACGTTCCGGCGGTCTTCGTATGCGGAACATGCATGAACGAGTTTTGCCGTGCCTGTCCAAGTTCGTACGGGGGAAATGTCAAGATCTGTCCATACTGCGGAGCGATGTGTAAACCACTTGCCGAGGCCTCGCAGGCGGAATATAGGGAAGTGCGAATACGCTCAGCTATTAGCGAGGGCTTTGGATTCGGTGATTTCATAAAAGCTCTTTCTCACCCATTTCGGTTCAAGACCAGTCTCGTCATCGGGGCCGTCATGTATATGCTGTTCACGCTTGGACAGTCCATCGTTTCTGTCGGAGGGATCTTCATGATGGTTTCGGGTCTCTTTTGCTTACTGCTCGCAAACATGCTGACGGTGGGGATCCTGACGAACACGGTCGAGAATTTCGCTCAAGGAAGGTTGGATGAGAACTTTATGCCGTCGTTCGATGACTTCTCCGTGTGGGACGATGTCGTTCATCCTTTCTTCTTGAGTATCGGCGTCTATCTGGCGTCATTCGGCCCATTTCTAGCCGTCGCTCTTATAGCGATCTTTATGATGATGGGTGCAGTGAAAACCGAGATGAACGCGGTGCAATCAGACGCCGCACGAACTGCCTCACCGGGGCTTCCATACGCCGCGAACGCGGCCCAACAGAGTGAGCGAGTTCGCGAGATCCTCAAGAGAGATGCTGACGAGCAGCAGAAACGGGTCGCGGCGATGGATGACCCATCGGGTATTCCGGACCAATTCCCCACCCGAGGATCCGTTGCAGACGCCGATAGGTTTAACGAAGATAATTTCGAGGAAATGAATCGGATGATCGGCGAACAGCGGAAAGCACAACTCGAGTCGGCCATAGGCAAGACGCCTGAAACCGTGGCGAAAGAACGGTCTGAATTACTTGGCAGCTTTCTAAAATATGGCACCTTTTTTATCCTCATGGGCGGAATAACGTTTCTCTGGGGTCTGTTTTATTTCCCGGCGGCCTGTGCGGTGGCGGGATATACGAGGTCATTCATGGCAACCATGAATCCGGCGGTTGGACTCGACACCATTCGCCGCCTGGGAGGTTCGTATGTACTCATCCTTGTGATGGGGCTATTGTTGGTTATCGCATCCTCAATCGTCGGTGGTGTACTCGGCATGATCCTCGTTCCATTTGATATGCCGAGCGTCGGCAATTTACCGGCAAAGGCTATCGGGAGCCTTTTCGGATTTTACCTTTCGGTAGTATTCTCATGCATCATCGGATACGCATTGTTCAAGGCTTCAGATCGGCTTCAATTGGCTCGTTAGCATTGATCCGATCAATGTACGAATATCGCACGTTGTTCAGCGTGCGATATTTTTTTATACTCTTAAGTTCGTTGCGGTGTTAATTAGGCAATAAATATGGCGTTCTTTTGGCGTAGAAAAAAAGAAGATACATTTTCGAGCTCGGTTCTCGGACTGGATAGGTCGGTCGAAGAGCTTAAAGCTCAGGAAGAAGCTGTCGAACGGGAGATCGGTGTACGGTTCACGAAAGCGATCGCTAAGACCCGCGATACGATCAATAATCGGCTCGACACGATATTCGAGGGACGGAAACAGATCGACGAGGCGTTTCTTGACGAACTTGAGGAAATGCTCATCTCAACCGACATCGGTGTTGCCACGACGATGCAGGTCCTCGACAGCGTTCGTCGTGGCGTTTCTCGACAAGAGATCAACGATCTGGACGCTCTCAAGCGTGCTATGAAGCACGAGTTGCTTGGAATATTGCACCACTCAACAGAACGCGGAGTCGCGGATGAACGAAGCATCGACGAGAGTATCAAACCATATGTCCTGATGGTCGTCGGAGTTAACGGCGTTGGTAAGACGACGACCATCGGCAAACTTGCTCAACGCATTAAGAACGAAGGAAACGATGTTCTAATCTGCGCGGCTGATACATTTCGAGCGGCGGCAAGTGATCAGCTCGAAATATGGGCAGATCGAGCCGGGGTTCAGATCGTCCAGCAAAAGCAGGGAACTGACCCGGCTGCGGTGCTTTTTGACGCTCTGGCTGCTGCCAAGGCGCGAAATTCAGATGTACTCATCGTTGACACTGCCGGGAGGCTTCATAATAAGGCGAATCTGATGGCTGAATTGGAGAAAATGAAACGCATTTCGGCTCGAGAGGTTGCCGGTGCTCCGCACGAAACTTTGCTTGTGATCGATGCTGTTACCGGTCAGAACGGTCTTGAACAGGCTCGTCAGTTTATGAAAACAGCCGACGTTACAGGCATTGTGTTGACAAAGCTGGATGGCACAGCAAAGGGCGGTATAGCCGTCGCCATTGCAAAGGAGCTGAATCTTCCGATCCGCTATGTCGGTATTGGTGAGCAGGTAGACGATCTGATGGTCTTTGACGCGGAAAGCTACGTGAACGGACTATTTAACTAGATTTAGCATCGCCGGTTCGCATTCGCTTGGGAACATTATGAAAAAGTTTCTTCTTCTTGGATTTTTGGTGATTTTATACTTTGCGTCCGCAGTTGACGTACAGGCGTGCTCGTGTGTGGTTCCGGCTCCGGGCGTTAGTGTCGGACAACAGGTCGCGGATGCAAAGCGATCGGCCACCGCGATATTTGAGGGCAGGGTTGTTTCAATACGCTATTCGGAAGAGAAGATGAACGACACACCGGTCAAGGCTTATGCGATGATCCAAGTTGAAAGATCCTGGAAAGGCCGGGTAACCGAAACGGTTGAAGTCGAAACCGCCAATATCTGCTGCATTTGCGGCTTCACGTTTAAGCAAGGCGAGACGTACATGATCTACTCTAATTCGCCCGATGGTAAATCGCTCAGCGTCTCGAGCTGCAGCCGTACCCAGCTGATCGGCGGCAAAAACGGCGATGCAAAATATCTCGGCAAAGCCAAGGTGGTAAGAAAGCGATAATTGCGACAAGACAAAATTCGACTGAGCAAATCGAGGCCTACCTTCACCGGGCCCTCGAACTCGCGCGTCTCGGGACCGGGCTTGTCAGCCCTAACCCTCTGGTTGGCTGCGTTATTGTTTCCGCTGGTGGCGACGTCGTTGGTGAAGGCACATATATTTATAGCAACGTCGTTCACGCGGAGGCGATTGCTCTCGGCCAGGCAGGTGAGAGAGCTCGCGGCGGAACGGCTTATGTGTCACTTGAGCCCCACGACCATCATGGGAAGACCCCACCTTGCACCGAAGTCCTGATAGATGCCGGGATAAAAAGGGTTGTGTGTCCCATCAACGATCCAAATCCACTAGTATCCGGTCGCGGATTTGAACACCTGAGAACCGCAGGTGTCGAGATCGTTGCCGGTGTCCTATCAGACGAGGCCGCAAAAATAAACGAGAAGTTCATCTGCTGGCATCGGAAACAACGGCCCTTTGTTCACCTCAAACTAGCGATGTCTTTGGACGGCCGCATCTCCGTCGACAACAGTGTCTCAACTGCGATTTCGGGTGAATCGGCGCGTATGCGCGTTCAGGACCTAAGGCATGAACACGATGCTATCCTTGTTGGAGGAAACACCGCATATGTGGATAACCCAAGTCTCACAGACCGAAGCGGCAGGCCGAGGCGACGTCCTCTTGTTCGAGTGATCCTCGACAACCGCCTCCAGACGCCGACCGACTCGATCGTTGTTTCCACTGCAACTGTTACGCCGACACTCATTTTCACAAATAGCCATGACGAAGCAAAAAAGTCGGCGTTAAGGGAGCGAGGCGTCGATGTGATCGAACTTGAGCTTGGGGGCCGCGACCTGAAGGAAGTTTTGAACGAGCTGAAGAAGCGGGAACTGCAAAGCGTTTTGGTTGAAGGCGGAACGGAGATCGCCGGAGCGTTTATCGATGCCCGGCTCGTCGATAAAGTTTCTCTTATTGCCGCGCCTTTAATAATTGGTGGCCGCGAGGCTCCGACAGCTATTGGCGGCATGGGAGCGATCTCTATTGCCGAAGCACTTCGGCTGACCGATATTACGGTCACGCCGTTCGGCGATGACATTGAGATCACGGGATATCCTAAGGCTGCATAAACCCGAGATCCAACTGAGTAAAATTATCGAGATTCGGAAACACATAAGGCATATCCGCCTGCGGTAAACCAAACCACTTTGCCAACGTGGCCGCATATTGCTCGACACCGGTGGTTGGTATCCATCGTCCCCGGGCGTTCGACCCCATATCTGCATCATCGGGCCCGTTTTGAGCTATCGTTTGAAATGGCGTTCCATTCGACGTGTTCATTCCGTAGAAATTTCCACCGATGACTGCATCGCCGACGATGAACGAATGATTACCCCAGGCGTGGTCACTTCCGACATTCATGCCTGATCCGGCGGGATTATAAGTTCTGCCAAAATCTGACAATGTGAATTGCGTAACGCTATTCCCAAGTGCCTGAGCAGTCATTTCATCATAAAATGCCCGCATCGCCTGGCTAAGCTGAAGAAATAGCCCATTCTGAGCCCCCAATTGGCCGGCATGAGTATCGTACCCGTCCTGTGCACAGAAAAATACCTGTCGTTTCATTCCAAGAACGGCCCGGTTCTTGATCAGTCTAGCGATCTGTTTGAGCTGATTGCCGATCTCGGTATTCGGAAAGGCGACGGTGACCTCAGAACTGTTATTCAGCGACGCCGATATCGTGATCGCTTCGCGGTGGACCGCGTTTGACGCCGATACCAGGTCGTTTAGGTCCGTGAGTGCGATCCCGCCATTCAACGCCGCGAGACGGGCGTTGGAAGCCGCGGAACCGTTAAACCCGGTTAAGGATAGAACTGTACTTAGTGCTGTCGGGGCGGGCCCTATCGCAAGGGGTTGTTCGATCTCGCCGACGGTAAAAAGTCGCTGTCCGTTTATCGAAGCCACCGACGGGATCAGGGCATCCGGATTATTTGAATCGGTCATCCGGTCTGACATTCGTCCGCCCCACCCGGACTGGATGATCGCTTCAGCCTGGGCGTTCATCTGTTGATTGGCCTGATCTGTGTGTGAGAACAGCTGTCGCGGACGCGGTACTGAGCCGCTTTGGTATTCGGCCCGGGTCATCGGTTGCACAAGCGTTCCAACGTTAGTAACAGCAGCGATCTTACCGGATGCCCAGAGTGGATGGAGTCCAGGATTGATCCCGCCCGTGACAGTCCCAAAATTCGGATGCAGTCCGTACGTAAGTCCTCCGATTCTCGGAACAGCAATTGGCAACAGCGTTCCCTGAGCCAGAGCAAGTCCCTGAGCAGAACGACCAGCGCTGTATGCGGCGTAGTTGCTTACATTGGCATCCGAGTGATTCGGAATGATCATGTTGTTGCCGTCATTTCCGCCGCCCAAAAAGATGCAGACCAATGCCCGATAATCACTTGGTGCGTCAGCTTCTTCGCTTTTTGCCTTCTGGGCAAGTACACCCATCCTGGATAGGTAACCGGCCTGAGCGGCGAAGGCGGTCGTCGTAAGGGCGGCGGCCGATCTGCACAAAAAATCTCTGCGTGTATTTTTCATTTCTCTATTTCTGGATCTGGAACTGCGACGAACATGCGATCAAATATACAGCTGTCTTCACTCGCAAAAGCGGGTCAGTTGAAGGGACAACCGTTACGGCCGACAAGATCAGTGAACGGTGAGCCGGCGACAAAGTACCGTGCATCATCTTCGCGTTCAGTGCGTCAAGGAGTTGGTTCGCGGATGGATCGCCCTGGGCCAATGGCACGAATTCCGAGTAATCGAGAGCAGTACCGCGAAGCGAGTCGGTTGCATTAGGCCCAATACCCTCAAATGTGAAGATGTAGAGAAAATTGGTACGCTTTACAGCCGTGCCGCTATTAAATATCTCAAATTCCGGGGCAATTATCGTTGTACCCGGAACAACATGGTCCGGGAGAAAATAGTTAAATACGGTTGGCGAATAAAAGGGATTCTGTCCCATCGGGGTGGTGAAAGGGGCCAGGCCTCCATCCGAGTTTCCGCCGCTATTGAACGCAACCGCGGGAAAGATACGAGCGAGATTGGTTACCAACTGAACAGGTTCACGCAATTTTCCGTAACGAGGGGCAGTCTTTATGTCCCCGCGAGCTTCCGGGTCAAGTAATACAGCCCTAATGACGGCTTTCATGTCGCCGCGAACCCCGTTGCCGTTGTCAGCAAATGCCGCTGCCACACGAGCGACATAAGCCGGTGACGGGTCGCTCATTACCATGTGTTGGATCATCAGCTTACCGATATACGGTCCGACATTTGGATGATTGAAAATATTGTTGATCGCCTGTTGAAGCGACGTTTCTGCGTAAAGAGCCGTTCTGGAATCATCTGTACAGTTCGAGCATGCGGGAATTACATTATTTACAGCACCAGGGTAAGTGAGCAAGGTCTTTGTCCCTGTGTCATGATTTCCGGGGATCAGGATCATCGGGTCCTTATAGTTAACGACCCCGGGAACCGCGTTCGGACATCCTGACGTATTGCAATACGTCCAGCCGGTGAAAACCCTCGACAAGTTGTTTATTAGATTCTGGTCAAACGTCGGTATCGGATTGCCTTGCGAGTCTAGCATTTGAGTGCCGTCCGGATTCAGCATAAAGAGCCCGATCGAGAACAACTGGAGTATTTCACGCGGGTAATTCTCATTCGGATTCACTTTCGTGCTCCGAACCATATCGAGATAATTACCCATCGTAGGGCTCAGCGTGACGTCGCTAAGCAGTTCTTTGTAGCTGCCAAAGGCATTTTCCTGAAGGATCTTGTGGTAGGCGATCGCGTGACTCGATTGCGTCGTCGTAATACCGGAGGTTACCAGTATCTGACTAAGAGCCCACGCTGTCCGGTGACGCAGTTGAGCATTTCCGTAGAACGCTTCTTTGAAGAACCATTGCTGTAATGGCATCAAGGTGTACCTGTCACGATAACAACTTTGATTTGTCGCAAGTTGGCAATCGGACGGCGGCGAAGTCGGCATTTGCGGAGGATTGGGTAGCGGGATGTACGGATATGGTGCGTCAAACTGTTCGGTTAACCATGAACGGATTCCGATACGCCGCAATCTCTGGTCCGTGATTGTAGACGGGCCAAAAGTTGCCTGTTCGAGAAACCGGGAACGGTCGCCGGACCAACGATAACCTACATACTCCGGGGCAAGGTCTGCAATGGAGCCTTCGACAACCGGTTTCGCACCCATCTTCCCGCCTGTCGATCCTATCCCGAACTTTAGGATATTACTCGCAAGGCCACGCCACGTTACATATAGCCATGAATCGCCCGAAGCAGTTGGTTGGCCCCGAAATCGGGCCACATCGAACAATCTAACTCTCAGAGCGATAAAATCGCGGCTCGTCGGAATGATCTCTTCGGACCTCAGCTCAAAGGTCCGGCCGTTGTTTTGCTTGAGGTAAATACGAAATGCATTTGCACCCTCACCTGGAAGGAGCGGCAATGGCCGAAGAAACAAAATAAACGATCTATCTGGTCCTGGCTCGAAGGCGGATCTGCCGGATAACGGCAGGCGTCCCCGAAATGCCCCGGCGTCAACAGCCAAAGCCCTATCAATAGTTGCTTCTGATATCAGAATTGGCGACGGTGAATTCGGATCGGGATCGTCCTGGCCAAACGCCGGTACGAGGAAACAGAGAATGATCAGATATTGAACAAATAGCAAACGTTTCATAGCCGTTCCGTTGAAATAAATTGTGTCGATTTACGCCTATATATAGAAAAGTTACTTAGTTTATAAACGAAAAATGATCGTATTTCAAATTTTTCGTCGGCACGCTTTCATTGTGGCCTGATTGAATCTGGGACAGCGTAGGAATAGAATCGTTCTCAATGGCCAAATATAAGGGAGACCAGCACCGAGCAAAACGTTCATTTGGGCAGAATTTTCTGGTCGACGAACGTTACATTGGCCAGATCGCTGCGGCGCTCCAGGTCTCGGGTGATGACGTTATCATTGAGATCGGGGCCGGTCAGGGAGCGTTAACAGAGGCCCTGTTGGCAACCGGTAAACGTGTACTTGCCATCGAGATAGACCGTGACCTGCATCCACTTTTATTAGATAAGTTTCGCGACAACGAGCGATTTTCATTAATTGCCGGTGACATACTGAAGGTTGATCTTGTTGACGTTTTGAATGAGGCTCAGATCACATCGGTCGCTAAGCTAGCAGGGAATTTGCCGTATAATATCTCGACGGCAATACTGGAAAGAGTCGCGGCCGCAAGGCATCATTTTTCCACGATCATTTTTATGTTTCAGCGGGAAGTGGTTGAACGGATAACCGCGGCCCCGGGCAACAGCGATCGCGGATACCTGACCGTACTGGTAGAAAGTGCGTTTGCAAGTGAGTATCTTTTTGACGTACCGCCCGAGGCGTTCAGCCCCCGTCCGAGGGTGATGAGCTCGGTGGTTCGCCTAAAGCCAAAACCAGCGTCACCCGGAGATGACGCTGTGTTTAGAAAACTAGTCAGCGTAGCATTTCTGCAAAAGCGAAAAACGATCCTCAACAACCTAAAACACTCGTTCCCGGACGCTGAAGCGTTTCTCGCCGCTGCAGAAATTGACTCGCGACGCCGTGCCGAGACTCTTACTATCGACGAATGGTACCGCCTGTTTGAGTCGACATACAAGAAGCTCTGAACACGTTCTTCGAATCTACGGCACGTATGCGGCCGGCACCGGCAAGTCGCCGCTGATGCCAAATGCCGAGATCAGTATCCCTTGCGTTGAACGATTGATGTACCAGGTTCCGGTCGATGGCCTGAATACAGCAGTGTCGGCCTTTCCGTCGCCGTCATAATCACCCGGCGCGGGAATGTCGGTCGACGAACCGAATGGAACTGCAAAGAAACTGCTGTCCTCGCTGCGCAAGATAAACCACTCACCGCTCGATGGCCTGAAAAAGCCAATGTCAGCCTTACCGTCACCCGTGTAATCCATCGCAACCGGCATATCGGTCGATACACCGAACTGGGTTGCGAATAGACCGGCGGTTGAACGCTCGATCCACCACTGGCCACTGGCCGGACGGTAGACCGCGATATCGGCCTTGCCGTCGGCATCATAGTCGCCAACCTGTGGAACATCACCGTTTGCACCGAACTGACGGATGATCGTGCCCTGTGTGCTTGCCTGAATAAACCAGGTTGCACTTGATGCACGAAATACGGCCATATCCGCCTTACCGTCCGCATCATAGTCCGCCGGTGCAGCACTGTCGCCACCGGCACCAAAGGGAACTGCGTAGTAGCTGCTGTCTTCGCTTCTCAGTACGATCCATTCGCCATTCAGCGGACGCCAGACCGCGATGTCTGTCTTGCCGTCACCGGTAAAATCGGCCGGGACGATCTCATCCGTTCCGTTGCCAAACTGGGCACCGACAGACTGGCCATCAGAGCTGCGAGCATACCACCATTGGCCATTCGAAGGCCGGAAGATCGATATATCAGTCTTACGGTCGCCGTCAAAGTCGACGTGGGCCGCATGGTTTACTGCGGGTGCTTCACCAAAGATCGTGAATCGGAAGGCTGGCGTAACTGCAAAACCGCCCGCTGCGCCCGGATCTGTTACGTACCACCTGCCGAAAAATGTCTGGCCGATCAACGCGATATTGTTTGGTATTACTACGCTAACGGAACCATTGCCGTTTCCGGCTCCATTTCCCTGAAGAGTGAGCGTTTGTCGCAAAAACGATCCGGACGCGGGGACATTGCTGGTCCCGGGGTCCGTCGAATTGATCACAAGTATCGCATTAGCTCCGCCAAGTGCGTTCGAAACGGCCACCGTAAAGCTCGGATTTCCCACGAGCGGCGGCTCTATCGCCGTCGGCACCGGTATTTGAGCACTAGAACCGGCAACACCGGTACCAACGATCTGCGGAACACGATCGGATTGCGAAAAGAGAGTTGGTCGGTCAAAAGGCGGCAATTCCGCTGCTACGCGTGGGTCGGTGTGCGGACGTCGGAGAAAAGCGACGATCGCAGCCTGCTGTTGAGGATTTAATCCGCGAGGCCGAACCAGCGGATCCTTATTCGGTGCTGTGAAATCGCCGCCACGATTATAGAAGGCGACTACCTCCTCAAGGCTTGCAAATCGCCCCGTGTGAAAATACGTACCCCTTAACTCGACATTTCGCAGATTCGGCGTTCTGAATCGCCCAAGATCTCCATTATTTCCCGTCACCTGAAAGCGGCCTGTGTCGTCGCCGGTCGGACGAACTCCAATGTACCGAAAACTATTATCGCTAGTCAGAGAGCCGCCATGGCACACTGCGCAATCGTTTTGAACAAATAAATTACGTCCGCCCTGTTCTTGCTGGGCTAGCGGTGCGATCCCCGCATTTGCGAGGTCAAGAGGCGTTTGATCCGAATACAAACTCCGTTCATAGGCCCCGATAGCCAGTGCTATTCGCGTCGGTGTCACTTCCGGAGTGCCAAACACTTCGTCGAATACTTCGCTATACGATCGTCCGCCGATCCACATCTTGAGTGCCGCCGGAACATTCGTTGCCACTGCCAGTGGTCTTGAATCCGTGATACGGGCTGCAACTTCATTCCAGTTGCGGCCGTTGTGGGCCATTTCCGAAGAACTGACCGGCGGTCCCAGGACCTGGCTTTCTAACGCCCCGCCGTTGTTGATAATGATAGCGTTCGTTATCGGATCGCGAAACGTCCCGGTCGCACGGCCGTCCCAAAACAGCGTGGGCGAATATCCCGCATCGATATATGAGACGGAACTGCGTCCGGTCACCTGCTCTCTAAAACCAAACAAGTTTGAAAAAGAATAAAGTCCATCTGCGTTTGAGGCTGGTACGCCCCTTGATGCGATGACGTCGTCCGCATTGCCGAAAAATTGATCAAGACCGGGGTTGGTCGAGATAGCCGGCGTATTCTTGGCCCGCAGATCGTCACCGCCGGACGCCGCCTGATGGCAAGTTCCGCAGGAAACAGTACGCGTCGACGACATCTGCTCGTCCCAGAATAGTGCTTTGCCAAGGTAGACCTTGGCGGCGGTCATCGGGTTTGCCGGCGGAACGGGTGGCGGCTCCAGCGGCGGTATGGGGCCTTGCTGAGTTGTGTTTGCCCGTACGCCCTGATCAACCAGGCTCATTGGACTAACGCCGGTCGAACTTTCGGCCCTGACCCAGTAGAAGAACGTTTGTCCCGGTGTCGCAGTCCCATCGAGAAAAGTATTTGCCGCGGTTGTGCCGATGTCTGTTGCCGAGCCTGGGGCGCTTGTCGAGCCGCGGAAAATGCGATAGGACGTGGCTCCGCGAATGGCATCCCACTCGATCCTGATCTTGTTGTTATACTTATTATCCGACGCCATCAGTCCGGTCGGAGCCACGAGCGGACCGCCTGCCTGGCCCGACACCTGATCTGTCGAATAAAGGCTAAAACCCACAAACCCGGCTATAAATGCCGCAAATACAAGTAATTTAAGATTCTTCATAAACGTACCCTCGCCGTTCTCTCTATCATCGGAACAAATGTGCGAACCTTGTCTTCAATTGATTTCTGCACCGAAATAATCGCGATTTCAGGTTACTCGGCGTTATACCGATCGCGTCTGCTACCTCAGCCAATGAATATTCGTCGGAATACACAAGCGTCATAGCCAGCCTGTCCTGCGGGTCGAGCGTGGCAAGCATCTTCTCCGCAAGCTGCGAAGCAACAAGCGAATCGACTGCGTGCCTCTCGCGTCCGTCGACAACTGTTTCGAGATAATCATTCTCGGTGTCACTCATCTCGGTAAAGAGGCTTTCTGACCTACGCTGTCGCCGGCGAAACTCGTCGTAGCAGACATTGACCGCTATGCGCGTGATCCAAGCCTTGAAGGATCGTTCCTCTCTGCCGCGATAATTCTTGAGGGAAAAATACGTCTTGGTAAAGCACTGCTGCACAAACTCTTCGACGTCACTCTTTTCTCTGAAAAAGCGGCTGACAACCCTTGTCATCGGCCTCTTATACCTTTCAAAGATCTCTCCGAACGCCGCCTCGTCACCATTCACTACCGCCTCGACGAGGCGTTCATCGGTGACCGGCGAAATGTCTGAGAATTCGACCGTCGGAAATTGAACTTTCGTTTGCAAGCTACTTGTTATAACCTCTCCGCTCATTTTCCTCAAGTCTCATCATTCCCTGATCTACTGCATTTCCGGCCGCCTTTCGCGAGGTGTTTCGACCTTGTAGCCGCTCGGAATGCTGAACAGGTCAGCAGCCGGCTCCGCTCGCTTGATGTTTACCAGCTTGAAGACGTGCTCGCCCGATAACGGATCGAGATGCCGCGACATTACCAATACTTGTAATTCAGTTGAAAACCACCGTTCGCTTATTACCTGCATCGGCTTGTCATTGCCGATCTCGCCGGCCGGAATCTCAAAAGTCACACGGGTGCCCTCGACACTGACGCCGTCGATCACCTTGGTTCCAAGCGATTCTGTCTTTGCGTCCCTCGGCTCTCCCGGCCCCTGCGGACCTGGACCGCGGCCGATCTGATCCTTGCGGGCGATCTTGTTGTTGGCGTCAAGGAATATCTGAGTCCTGGTGGCGAAATCGTTTATAAATACAAGCATCTGCGGCTTGTTGTCGTTACCGACAATGCCGACGCCGCCAACCATAGCAAGCGGCTGTTCGCGTCGCGTGCGGCCCTCACCGTCACGATAGACGGCCCCGCGACTTTGCTTGGTGACGGTCGTCCCGTCGAACAGGCGTCGCGTATCCTCGATCAAGATGTCTGCAGAAAAGGGCTGTCCCTTGACCAGCTTGTCGCCAAACCGGAGTTCAGCACCGATGAATTTCGCGTTTGGCGGAATTCCGGGGCGGCCGCCCATTTGCGGCGGGCCGTCTTCGCGGCGCGGAGGGCGGCCTTCTTCGCGGGAAACGAGCCCGTCCTTATCCCGATCCATCTCGTTAAAGACCTCGCGGGCCATCTCCTGCATCTGAGCCTTCGTGAAAGCCTGTCCAGGCTGTACGCGGTCTCTCAGAAAGAACGGCGGCGGGATGTTATCTCCGGGCTGAGGCCGAAGCTCTTCCGATTCGACGACGCCATTGCCGTTCCGGTCCATTCTTGCGAAGATCGCGTCAACGCCGGCTGTGAGTTCGGCTGCGTCAACCGAGCCGTTCTTGCCTGTATCGAATTTTCGAAACCAATCTGGCCGCGGTTCCGGGCCTTCGCGCTGCATGTCGCGTTGCGGGCCATCGCCCCGGGGCATACCGCCGCCAGGACGTCCACCGCCGCCCGGCCGCTGGGCAAATGACAACGCCGTAAGCGTTAGTAAAAGGATAATTATAAATGCGTATTTTCTATACATCGTTCTATCTCCAATAAACTTCATTGTTAGCGAATGAACCTGATCGCACGCGTCAAACCGTCATCACCGACGACAACCTCAGCGTCTACCAGATCGTTCGGCTTTTCCACAGAAGCGACCAGTCCTAACGTGACCATCATCGAACTCGGCACCTTGACCCGAACGAGCTGACCGCTCTCGGGGTTACGTGCGTATGACAAAGCTATGAAATCTGTTTTGATCGCGGCCTTTTCCATAGCGGTCGCGGTCACGGCCCTGGCCCCACGGCGTTCGGTGGTCTTGACGGCGGCCTTGGTCGTCTTATCCCGTGGTGCTTCTGCTTTTGCCGGGGCCGCAACGACCGAAATCTCCGTCGTCGAGTCAGTCGGCACTGCCGGGGCAGGCGTCATGGTCGTTGTCGGAGCCGTTTCCGTCAGAACGCTGGCGCTCTCGGTCGTAGGCAGGCCGCGGAAAATGAATATTCCTGCAACGAGTGCAACTGCCGCGAAAGTGGGCACGCCGAACATCAGCCAGCGACGCAGAACCGAGACCGGCGGCCACGGACTAGTGGCACGATCTTTTTGTTTGTTGATCTCACGCTGAACCGACCACCAAAGCGCCGGCGAATCGGCAACTTCATCAACCATCGACTCATCGACCGAGGCGTCGGTGATCAGCGTTCGCAATATCGACTCAAATTCTTCGTCTGAAAGCTGTCGTTTCATAAACTTTTCTCCGCGAAAATCATTCGTTAGGGAAAAGACGCGCGGGAAAGCGGCACGGTTTCAAAATATTTTTGAAACCGTGCCGCAAAATTGGATGGTGAGAATTTTGTTTTAGTTCGTGTCCTTGGCGAGGGTGGGTGATCTCGGAAAAAGAAGGGATAAGACTATCGATCCGGCAATGACCGATAAAATGAAACCCAGCGAATACGTTACTGGAAATTTGCCGCCAAAGAGGTCGTTCAGCCAGACCATCTTCAGTCCCACAAAGACGAGGACTATCGCGAGGCCGTATTTAAGTAGGTAGAACTTATCGATCACGCCCGCGAGCATAAAATACATCGACCGCAACCCAAGGATCGCAAAGATGTTCGAGGTGAACACGATCATTGGCTCGCTGGTGATCGCAAAGATCGCGGGAACGCTGTCGACCGCGAAAATAATGTCTGTAGCCTCAAGGAATAGAAGGGCAATAAATAACGGGGTTGCATGCCATCTACCCGCGGTCTTTGAGAAGAAATTCTTGCCGTCGAGCTTTGGCGAGACGGGCATGAATCTTCGAAAGATCCTAATCAATAAGTTCTTTTCTGGATCGATCTCCTCGTTGTTGGAAAAGAACATCTTAATGCCCGTGATGATCAGAAAGGCTCCGAAAATGTAGATCACCCAGTGAAACTGCATCAGTGCCGAGCCCATTGCAATAAAGATCGCACGAAAAACCAGGGCTCCAAGGATACCGTAGAAAAGGACGCGGTGTTGGTACTTCGTAGGTATCGCAAAGTACGCGAAGACCATGACGAAGATAAAAATATTATCGACCGAGAGCGATTTTTCCACGATATATCCGGTCAAAAATTCCAGTGAAACATTCCAGGCTGCGATATCCGGCACAAACGCCGGATCTGCGAGGAGTCGCTCGTCCTGAGGAAATTTCCAGAGGGAATACTTGTACAGGATGAAATTGAAGATCATCGCCAACGAGACCCAGACCACACTCCATATGCTCGCCTCTTTGAATGAAACGTCATGAGCTTTTCGATGAAATACGCCCAGATCGAGCGCCAGCATGAGCAGGACGAAAATGAGAAACAGCCCGTAAAACCACCAATATTCTGCGAAAGGAAATAAGTTCATGTTCTTTATTAAAGATCAGTTAAATCAGGGATCACGTCCCTTAGACCTTGTTACCCCCGTTTGCAGTCGAAAGTTCCTTGGTTGGTCCCGCGTGAACTATAACATCATTGAGAATCTTCGCGATATGCTTGACGGTATCGATCTCTTCTTCGCAGATCCGTTGGCCGCCGGCCACGAAGGAGCCGTTTCCGCCCGACATCTCGGCTACCGTCGCACATCGAGACAAGATATCGTATTTCGCTGACCGCGAGTGCTCCTCCGGATGGCTGGCGAGGTGCTCGCGCAGCCCGACCAAAGCGGCCTGAAAGAACTCGTCCTCCGGCCGAATGTCGAGCCAGCGTGCCAGCGTTCGTAGATTCTGCTCAGACTCAGGGATCTGCATATCAACGAGCGACGCGAAGATCATTTTTCGTTCCCGCTTCGTAACTCGTCCGTCGGCCCACGCAACATGGACCAGGGGAATGAGACGCAGCAACTCAGAATCATTGATGCCGTCGGCGGATAATCTTGCCTGATCTGTTAGTATCTCGGCTATCCGTTTTTCGGAATGGTCGAGGGTTTCCTGCTCGTTTTCACCCAGGCGATGAGCCCGCCAGAGACCAAACGTGTATTTTTCACTGAACTCGCCAATAAATTTGATCTGCTGGTAAAGGTGCGCGACCAGGGCAGCACACTCGCCGGAGTCCATCATTCGGCATACGTCGGTGATCTCATCCCACCAGGTTTCTGCTTGCTGCGGGTGCGGTTTTGAGTGTAGATGCTGCATGAGAGCGGCATAGGCCGCTTCGTTTTCTAGTAGCCCGTATATCTCGGCAGCGTGCAGGATGTAATCCTGCTCATGACGAGCCACACGCCCGTCGGTCCAGGCTATTGAAATAAGTGGTGTTAAAAAAAGGATCGCGGTCTCGTACCTTTCAGGGTCATCGAGACCGATGAGGTATTTTATTCGTTCGGTGTGTTCTAGAAATTCTTGTTCGGCCCTCCGGCGGCGTTTGTAAGCCTCGAGCCCTGCTTTGACATAAGCTTCCATTAAGTTTCGTCCTCCTACGCGTTGTCCTTCCGCAAAAAGGAAAAAGACCTATCGCGGATCTGTTACCGCGATAGGTCTCGAAACTTGTTTCCCGCGCCGGTCAGCCATTGTAATCACGGCCAACGTATTGACGACTTCGGGAAGCCTTTATTACTGCAAGGCGTCTACTCCCCTATCGAACTAGAAAGAGCATAGTTCAATCAATACTTTTTTGTCAAGTATATCCACCGGAAATTGTGATTTATTTGAGTCGAAGCGCGGTGATGATAAAAATGTTATGATTTTGATACTGATTTAAGGAGCAATTTTGGGAAAGATCGAGATAATACCGCTTGGCGGCATTGGTGAGTTCGGAATGAACTGCATGGGCATTCGATACGGTGATGAGATGATCATCGTAGACGCCGGCATGGGATTTCCCGAGGAAACGCCGTTCGGGGTAGATATATGTATTCCGAACTTTGATTTCCTCGAGGAATATCGCGATGACCTCACTGCGATAATCCTCACGCACGGCCACGAAGACCACATCGGGGCACTCGCCTACATCCTTAGAAAATTTAATCTGCCGGTCTATTCATCGAGGTTCACCCTGGCGCTGACTGAAAAGCGGCTGGGCGAATTCGACATGCTCGACGACGTACTGCTCCATCGCGTCGAGGCCAACGATATCGTTACGATCGGCAACTTCAAGGTCGAGTTCATCCACGCTTCTCACTCCTTGGTTGAGTGCTTTTCACTCGCGATCCACACTCCGGTCGGTACGATCATTCACACGGGCGATTATAAGATCGACGACACACCTGTCATCGGCAAGCCCTACGACCTAAAAACGCTGGGCCGCATCGGGGACGAAGGTGTTCTCGCATTGCTATGTGATTCGACAAATGCAACGGTTCCCGGACGAACCCCCTCTGAAATGGCGGTAATCCCTGCGTTCGAGCAGATATTTGAGGAGACCGAGGGCCGTCTGATCATCTCCACGTTTTCGTCATCGCTTCATCGGCTGCAGATCGTCTTTGATGTCGCCCATCAATTCGGTCGACGTGTTTGCGTGATCGGTCGATCGATGCAGAAAAATGTTGAGATCGCCGAAGAGCAAGGGCTGCTCAAAATTCCACATGGAACGATGATCGATCTCGGCACCTCGCGGGCCCTCGATGATGATGAGATATGCTATCTGGTCACCGGTTCACAAGGCGAAATGCGGGCTGCCTTGTGGAACATGGCGACATCCACATTTAAGGGGATCGAGGTCGAAAAGGGCGACACGGTCGTACTTTCAGCCCGTATTATTCCGGGTAACGAAAAAGGGATCAGCCGTCTTATCGGCCATCTGTACAAACGCGGTGCCAACATCATCGAGGAAAAACGCCGCCTCGTCCACGTTTCAGGACACGCTTCGCAGGGCGACATCAAGATAATGGTCGAGACGGCCAAACCGAAATTCGTCATCCCGATCCACGGTGAATACCGCATGTTGTTCAGGCAAAAGGAATTTATCAAGCATCACGTTGGCAATTACACCGACGAGGACATCATCCTTATCGAAAATGGCAACGTGCTTGAAATTGATGAATATGCCGCCAAAATAGTCGATAAGCACGAGATGCACAAGACGTTTATCGATGAAGAGTCGATGGAAGAGATCGAATACGACATTGTCCGTGAGCGTAAAAAACTTGCTTACGGTGGTGCGATCTCACTCGTTGTGACAGTGAACAAGAAGGCTCACACTCTCGCAGGCGACCCGCAGATCACTTTTCAGGGCGTTGCCGGCCTCGATGAGCTTAACGGCTTTAACAAACAGGCACGCGATGCCGTGACGAAGGCGATCGGCGATATGAAACCCGAACAGATCGCCGACCGGAAAGCTTTTAAGGAAAATCTACGGATTCACCTGAAGCGCTATGTACAAAAGGAATTGAGTTCGAAGCCGGTCATAGTTACTACTATCGTCGAAGTTTAATAGACGATCCAGATCAATTAATTTTGGGAGGTCACTCGTAGAATGACAATACGTCTTTTGATGATTACCGCACTGTTCCATTTGGCTCTGCTCTCGCCAGTTGCAGCACAATCGGCTCGTTTAGACGACAAGGCCGCCAAGGCAAAGGCGACCGCCGAGAAGATCGCAGCCGAATCAAAACCGAATGCCGAAGTGAAACTGCGTTCCGGTGAAAAGATAAAGGGAAAGATCACATCACTCTCCACTGATTCGTTTTCTATCGCCGACTCCAAATCCGGCAATTCGCAGACGATCCTTTTTTCGGATGTCGAACAGATCAAGAGATCCAGAAAAGGTTTGAGTACCGGGACGTGGATTGTTATCGGCGCCGGTGCGGCCGCGGCAATAATTGTCGGTACGATCTTTGGGAAATATTATTGCAACGAAAGTGCGTGTTAATTCCTTGACGGACCGCTCAAAATTCAGCAGTTCTTATAGAATGGCTTTGACTGAGAAATGAGTTCTCCCTCGATTTTCTTAGCGGCTGGTGTTATCGATAGTCCGCCGAGATTGGTGCAACGCAGTGTGTGATGTATTTCGTCGCCCACCTCTTTCATCACGCCGATCACTTCGTCGAGTGGTATCAGGTGCCGATAATCGGAAAGAGCCATATTCGCACATGCCACGGCGTTTGTCGCCGCCATTACGTTCCTGCCCAAGCATGGAGCTTCGACTCGGTTGCCTATAGGATCGCAGATCAAACCAAGAGAATTTTGCAGGGCCAGCGAGGCTGCACCGATTGATTGGTTGACTGTTCCGCCGGCCATCGCAACGATCGCCGCAGCCGCCATTCCGCCGCCCGAACCGGTCTCAGCCATGCAACCGCCGACCTCAGCCGCGAACGTTGCTCCCGAGGCGATAAAGACCCCGATAATACCAGCGGTGAGCATCGCTTTAACGACCTCGTCCTCAGTCAATTCAAGCGAATGGGCAACACCTAAGACCGCACCGGGCAATGCTCCGCAAGAACCTGCCGTCGGTGCGGCCACGATCACGCCCATCGAACTTTTTACTTCCATAGTCGCCGAGACGTACATGATGATCGTGTTATTAGCGTCTCCGCCGATCAGATTGCGACTATCGAGCTGCTGTCGAAACTGCAGCGATTGACTGCCGAGAATACGGTCGGCATATTCCGTGCCTTCAAGCCCGGTTTTGATAGCGTTCGCCATAATTCGAACAATGACGCGCATCTTTTCGACAACTTCGCCCCGCGAGATCCCGCCGCGTGCACTCTCGTACTCTGCCGCAAGTTCCCATAGCTGGAGATCTTTCCCTTCGTTGTACGCAAGCATCTCCCTGCAATCACGAAAGGGAACCTCGATGTCCTTTCGAGCTAGTATCGGCAACACCGGAGAAAGTTGGCGGACAAATAGCACGCCGGGCAAAGAGATTATGGAATCAATGGCCTCGTAGGAAGGGAATACGCGTGATTTGACCTGAAGAATTGACGCGTCGCCATCAACGATCACAACGCTCTCATGGTCTATCTGAGTTTCAACAAATTCGCCAACTGACGCCGGTGATTCGCAATAGACGAGTGTCTCGCAATAGTCCCCGGCCATCGATACTGCCGCTCCGTCGATCTCGATTACTTCGATCATCCCGCCGCCGGTCGAGATCGCGGTCAGACGTCGCGTTTCGATCGGGTTCGATAACGTTATCTTGTAGGTATTTGGGTGGGTCGCCCCGATATCGGCGATCACGATTTCCACATTTATCCCGGCTTCCGCGAGGTACCCCTCCGCCTCCGGCAAACGTTCGTCGTCCGCCTCCCAGCCAAGAAAGCCGCCGAACAGGCCCATGTCCGACCCCTGTTCCTTGTGCGTTGTCGCTAAAGATCCATTTGGGTCAAATTCGATCAGGATGTTCGAAATCTCGCCGCCCATTAGATCGCGGCAGAGCCGTGCGATCCGCAGCGACGCGGCGCAATGTGAGCTCGACGGCCCGCGCATTACCGGGCCTATCACATCGTTAAAGATACTCGGGTAATTGGTCATCTCATTTAGAGGTTTGCCAGCCAGTACTTCTCCATCGTCCGCCGAAGATGCAATGTCGTATTTGCTCCCTCGCTGATGCCATGGGACCTCATCGGATAGGACATCATAGTGAATAGCTTGTTATGTTTGATCAGTTCGTTGGTCAGCATTTCAAAGCTCTGATAGTGCACATTGTCGTCTCCGGTACCGTGGATGATCATCAGATTGCCCTTGAGATTTTTAGCGTGATTGATCGGTGAACCGTCAAAATAGCCCTTTGCATTGGTCTCGAGCAGACCCATATATCGTTCCTGATAGGTTGCGTCATAAAGTTTTTGGTCCGAAACAAATGAGACCGCGATGCCGGTCTTATAGATTTCCGGGTAACGGAACATGCAGTTAAGCGTCATTTGCCCACCGCCGCTCCATCCCCACATCCCAACCCTCGACGGATCTAAGAAACTAAACGTGCTCAATATCTTCTTTGCTGCCTTACTTTGGTCCTCCGATGCGAGTATTCCGATCTGTCCGTAGATCGATTGCCGCCACTTATGCCCGCGAGGCGTCCTGGTGCCGCGGTTATCCACGCTGACGACAACATAGCCTTTCTGAGCTAAATATTGATGCCACAGGCCCTCGCCGCCGTCCCAGTTGTTTTGCACCGTGGTGCCGGCCGGTTCGCCATAAACGTAAAAGAGCAGCGGATATTTTTTCGCCGGGTCGAAGTTCGCCGGCTTGATCATATAGGCATCGAGCTTGTCATCGCCGATATCCACCTTAAAAAATTCCTTCGGCTTCAGACCAAGAGCGTCGTACTTCGCCTTCAAACCGCTGTTGTCCTCCATTAACTTTGTTTTCTTGTGATCTGGCAGGTAAACGAGCGAAATGCGGTTCGGTGTAGTCGAATTGTTATATGTGTGGATCGCCCATTTGGCGTCCGCCGACATTTGATATGAATGATGCCCCGGCGTATCGGCGGGTGTAACACGTTCGGCCTTGCCGGTACCGTCAAGGCGGCTCCGGTAAAGATAGCGGTCGATAAAGCTGTCCGGCGACGCGATGTAATAAACAAAACCGCCGGCAGGATCGATGCAGCTGATATTGACGACGTCGAATTCGCCGTTGGTCACCGCCTTGATCTCCTTGCCGTCACGCGAAACGCGGTAAAGATGTAGCCAACCATCACGTTCGCTGGTCCAGGTAAAATACTTTTCGCCGTCCAGCCAGCGGATGTTGTCGTGAATGTCCAAAAAGGCCGTGTCCGTCTCGGTCAGGATATTGTTGAGCGTGAGTTTCGCGGCGTCACCGATCCAGACCTTGTTAGTGTTCTGTAAACGGTTCAATTGCTGGATCATCAGCTCGTTCGAGTTCGGTATGAAATCCATCCGAGCGATGTAGTTGTTGTTCGGGTCGCCCGGCATGTTGAACCATTTTGTTTTGCCGCCCGTTGCCGGAATTACACCGATCTTGACAGCCGAAAGCTTGGTGCCGACCTTTGGATAGGGAAGCGGAATCGGCTTTGAGTAAATGTCCGAAACGTTGTCGATCAGGTAAAACGTGCCGATGTTTTTGGTGTCCGACTGCCAGTAGGCGATCGTTTTGCCGTCCGGGCTCCAGCGAAAACCGTCGCGGCAGTCTAGTTCCTCTTCATAGACCCAGTCGAACGTGCCGTTGATGATGTTGCCGCCGCCGTCGGCCGTGATCTGCGTGATTTTGCCCGTCGCAATGTCCTCGACGTAAATATTCTGCTTGCTGACATAGCCGACACGTGTGCCGTCTGGCGAAAATTTCGCAAACATCAGCGTGCTTTCGTCTAATCCCTTGCCCAATTGCTGGAGTTTGCCGCTCCTCAGGTCCAGCACCCAATAATCGCCGCGTGTGTTGTATCGCCAGACCTTCTTTGTGTTCGTAAATATCAGCATCTGAGCGTTGTCGTCCGACCACTCGTAATTATCTATCCCAAGCGGCTTTTGTGCTCCGGCCGGAATAAGCTGCTTTGCCGCCACCAGCACCGAACGCTCGCCGGTCTGAGCGTCGTAGCGGACGATCTCTTCGCCGCCCAGGTCCTTGTTCGTCTCGACCGTCGAGTATCCCTTGCTGTCTTTCATCCAACGCACCGGCCCAAAACCCTTCGACCGAAAGGTGCGGTTCGTGTAAATATTCTCGAGCGTGAGAGCGTTGTCCTGTGCCAATATCGGCAGCGAAAATGCGGCAACGATGCTCAACAGTATGCTTGCGATGATAAATGCTCTGGTCTTCATGGTTTATGAGTCTAGTTTGTGTTTGGCTTCAGGTCTATGGCAACTGCAGCAAATATTCGCCGCCCTTTACCGTTGGGAATTCGACGATCCCGTCTTTCGGGGTCATTGTTCGCCGCGTACCGTTTGCCGTGATATTTAACCTGGAGTCGGCTTTCAAGCGAAAAGAACCGCCCGCTTTCGACGTAACTTTCAATCGCATGATCCGCTTGTCGGCCCACTGAAATTCAAGTTCAAACCCGCCACGCGTCCTTACTCCGCGAAATTCACCGCTCGGCCATTCGTCGGGCAGTGCCGGCAGCAGATCGATAACGCTGTCCTGCGACTGCATCAGCATTTCCGTGATCGCGGCGGTCACGCCAAGCGAACCGTCGACCTGCAGCGACTTACCGCAAAGTGCGAATAGCTGCGAACAGCTCTGCTCGTTCAGATAGCCCTTGAATATCTTGTTCGCACGGTTTCCGTCGCCGAGACGTGCCCACAGTGCCATTTTCCACGCCATCGAAAAGCCCTTTCCGCCGTCACCGCGTTCGTTCAGCACCTTTTTGTAGGCCTCGATGAGCACCGGTGTGCGCTTGTCCCAAAGGACACGGCCGGGATAAAGCCCGTAGAGATGCGAAAAATGGCGGTGATTCTTTTCCAGTGAACGCCAATCATCCGCCCACTCCTGCAGCGAGCCGTCCGACCCGATCTGCGGCGGCACCAGCTGATCTCGGGCAGTCCGGACGCGTTCTACGAGCGGCGTCTTTCTGCCGAGTATCTCCGCCGCCTTCAAATAGTAGCCGAACAGATCGTGTAGGATCTGCATATCGATCGACGAACCCGCACAGATCGTCGTGCCCGGTATTCGGCTGCCGGTGACCTCGTCGAAATAGGGCTTGTTGCCACCGCCGTCGGGGAAATTCTCAGGCGACGTGGACGGATTGGTGACGAGCCATTTACCGTTCGGGTGCTTGACCAGATAGTCCATAAAGAACCGCACCGAACCCTCCATCACGGGATAATTCTCATTAAGAAACGCCTTGTCCTGCGAATATTCGTAGTGTTCCCACAGATGCGTGGTTAGCCACGCCCCGCCGACCGTGAATGTGCCCCAGCTCGGGCCGTCCATCGGCGCCGCGACTCGCCAGATGTCGGTATTTTGGTGGAAGACCCAACCGCTTGCTCCATAATGCTCGCGGGCGACTTGCGAGCCCTGGTCGGTCAGTTCGCTGATCATCTTGTAAAACGGCGTGCCGAGCTCCGACAGATTTGCCGAATCGACCGCCCAGTAGTTCATCTGAGCGTTGATATTGGTCGTGTACTTTGAGTCCCACGCCGGATTCTGATCATCGTTCCAGATACCCTGAAGATTAGCCGGCTGCGTGCCCGGACGCGACGACGAGATGAGCAGATAACGCCCGAAATTGTATGCGAGAGCCGCAAGGCTCGGGTCGGGCAAGGTTTGGGCCTTTTCCTTCCGCTCGTTCGTCGGCAGGCTTGAGCTTGCCGTCCCGGGCAACGAGAGCGACGCGCGGTCGTAGAGGGCTTTGTAGTCTGACAATGCAGCGGTTTTGACCGTTTCGTAGCTCTTGCCATTTACGTTACGCAGATAGTCTTCGACACGCCTATGCTGATCGCCGCTTACGTCGCGATAATCGACAAAATTCGTCGCCGCCGCAAAATAGAGCGTCACCGCGTCGGCCTTTTCGATCCGCAGATCGACGCCGTTGGTCCTGACGCTCCCGCCGTCCGCAAATGCCTTTAGACGGCCCTCGTACCGCAATTTTCCCGCGACGCCGAGATAATCGGCCGACTTACCCGTGACCGCCAAACCGTCCTGCCCGACGGGGTCCATCCTGAAATAGTCGGTGCCGTAATTGGAATGAGCTTGGTTCCTCACGCCGCGAAGATTTGCCGTCAGCGTGATGCTGCCCGGCCGGTCTGCTGTCAGCCTCACGGCGATAACCTGATCGGGCGACGAGGACAGCACCTCGCGTCTGTAGCGAATGCCGTTTGCGGTGTAAACGTTCGTCGAGATGCCCGTCTTGAGGTCTAATGAGCGTTGGTAGTCCGTCGCGTCCTTTCCGTGGTCAAAGAACAGATGCAGATTGGCGAGGCTTTGGTATTTTTGCTGCTCGACCGGGTAGCCCATCAGATTACGGCCGAAAAGGTTGTGTGCCTCAAGATAGCGTTCGGCAAAGACCAGCCGCTGTATCTCTGGCAGCACCTTGTAGCCGCCTTTGACCACAGTCGAGTACGGCCCGCCCGACCAATACGTGTCCTCATTGAGCTGCAGGCGTTCCTCTGCAATTCCGCCAAAGATCATCGCTCCGAGCCTGCCGTTTCCCACCGGCAATGCCTCGTCCCATTTAGCCGCGGGGCTTGAGAACCAAATGTAGTTCGACGGGTCAGTGCCCCGAACTCCGTCTGTTCCAACGGCGGCCGTCTGGCCCAACGCGGCAGCCGCAAGCAGGAGCGTCCCAAGAATGATCGAGCAAATTCTCATATTGTCGCAGATCGCGGTCGCGGGATAACCCGAAAGTTCCATAAGACACTTCTTGGTGTATTATCAGAAGTAACCGCAAATAATGGCGTTGAAGACTGATAGTTTTATAAGTCATTACAGGCAATTAAGCAACGGCAACCGATGAGAGATAAGCTTTTACAACTCGAAACTTTCGCCAGACTGCTTGAGCCCGACGCCGCCGGACGGCAGGCCGTTCGAGAGACGGTCGTCGGGTATTCCGAATCGTTTCTGGAAAATATTGAGACGATCAACGCCTACACCATCTCAGCCGAAAAGGGTATCGGGCTGCTTGATTCGCCGATCTCGGACACCGGCATCGGCATTGACGAGGCGATCGCTCTGATCCGCGACAATGTCGATACGCCCGGCCTCAATCCTGCGTCCGGCGGCCATCTCGGCTACATTCCGGGCGGCGGCATATATTATTCAGCACTTGGCGACTATCTCGCTGACGTTTTCAACCGCTACGCCGGCATATTTTACGCGTCGCCCGGTGCGGTGCGCATGGAGAATATGCTCATTGCCTGGATGAACCGCATCGTCGGTTATCCCGTGACGGCGTCCGGCAATCTGGCATCAGGCGGCAGCCTCGCGAACCTCATCGCCATCGTCACGGCCCGCGATGCACAGGACATCAGGGCCGGAAATATCGAGCAGTCGGTAATCTACCTCAGCAATCAAACGCACCACTCGGTCGACAAGGCGATACGCATCGCCGGGCTTCGCGAATGCATTATCCGCCATTTACCGCTCGACGATAAATACCGCATTGATACCGATGCTTATGCCGCTGCCGTTGCCGAAGACAAAGCCGCGGGTCTCAATCCGTTCCTGGTCGTCGCATCGGCCGGCTCGACCGATGTCGGAGCCATTGACCCGCTCACCGAGATCGGTGAGATCGCTCATGCAAACGGAATTTGGTATCACATCGACGCTGCTTACGGAGGCTTTTTCATTTTGACCGACGAGGGCAAGGAAAAGCTGAAGGGAATCGAGACGTCGGATTCGCTCGTCATCGACCCGCACAAAGGGCTATTTCTGCCTTACGGCCTTGGCGTCGTACTGGTCAAGAATGCCGCCGCCCTTCACGAGTCGCACATGTATTCGGCCAATTACATGCAAGACGCCGCCGCCGTTACCGACGAACCCTCGCCCGCCGACCTGTCGCCCGAGCTGACCAAACATTTCCGCGGGCTTCGGCTCTGGCTGCCGCTAAAGCTTCACGGGGTAGCACCTTTTCGTGCCTGCCTCGCCGAAAAGCTCCTACTAGCCAAATATTTTCACGCCGAGGTCAAAAAACTCGGATTCGAAAGCAAGATCGAGCCGGAATTGTCCGTCGTAACATATCGCTGGTTGCCCAAAACGGGCGATGCCGATACATTTAACAAAAAACTGCTTGACGCCGTAGTCGCCGACGGCCGTGTGTTCATCTCATCGACTATGCTGGGCGGCGAATTTACGCTCCGTTTTGCGTGCCTAGCTTTCAGAACGCATTTGAGCACCGTCGATACGCTATTAGAAGTCTTGGGGTCAAAAGTTACCGAACTGGAGAACGTGTAATTTATGTTTTCGTGGAACAATAAAGTCGTTTTGCTTACGGGTGCCTCCAGCGGCATTGGCGAAGGTTTGGCCGTTGCACTCGCCAAAAAGGGTGCGATCGTTGGCTTGCTCGCCCGACGTAAAGACCTGCTTGAAACCCTTAAGAAAAAGTGCGAAAAGGCCGGCGGGACGGCACGCGTCTATGAATGTGACGTGACGAACGAAGACGCCGTGCTGGCGGCCGCCGAGGATTTCATCCACGAATTCGACCACATTGACATTCTCATCGCCAATGCGGGGATCGGCGGCAACAATGCCGAGACCAGAGCACTGCAGCCGCTCGCTGTGAAAAAGGTCATTGACATCAATTTGATGGGAGCCGTGAATTCGGTTCACGCCGTGCTGCCGCGAATGCTCAAACGCGGTTCGGGGCACATCGTAGCGATCTCAAGCCTTGCCGGCTTTCGCGGTTTACCGAAATCTGCCGCGTATTCTGCTAGCAAGGCCGGAATGACCGCGTTTTTCGAAAGCGTCCGCCTCGACGTCAAGCACCAAGGCGTCGATGTCACGATCATCCAGCCCGGATTCATCAAAACACCTCTCACGTCCGGCCGAGAGGCAAAAATGCCGTATCTTATGGAGCTCGACGACGCAATACCGTTGTTTCTTAAGGCCATTGAGAAAAAGAAGCGGTTTGCCGCGTTCCCGTGGCAGCTTGCGACCGTCGTCCGTGCCGGCAAATTTATGCCCGCTTGGCTTTACGATCGAATTGCTGGCAAAGCTCGCTATCGCGAATAGTCTCACACCGCCCGATGTGTTAGATTGTAGGTTCGATTTTTCGACTGCAGTAACCGCCCCAAGATCGCACTTATGAACCTCATACAGGCCATAATTCTCGGTATTGTCCAGGGTTTGACGGAGTTTATTCCGATCAGCTCGACGGCGCATCTGGTATTTGCCAGCCGTTGGACCAACCTTTACGGCGGTAATGCCGAACAGATCACGGCGACGATGGCTGTGATCCAGTTGGGTACGCTGGCCGCCGTATTTGTTTACTTTGCCGCCGACATTTGGGGCATTTCTACGGCATTTATTCGGGACCATTTCGCGCTGCTTTCGGGTAAGCGGGGAATGAGATTTTCGGGCACTGATGGCGTTCGCCCGATGTGGCTTTCGGACGAATCTTGGCTTGGTTGGCTTGTGATCATTGGATCGATCCCGATCGGAACTGTCGGGCTCTTGTTCAAAGATTTCATCGAGGGTCCCGGGACAAAAAATCTATGGGTCATCTCGATCATGCTCATCGCCGTCGCTCTCTTGCTCGCGCTCGCTGAGATCGTCGGAAAACAGCGTAAAGATATTAAGCACCTGGGTATCAGTGACGCGATCGTCGTGGGATTTTGTCAGGTCCTCGCTCTTATGCCGGGAGCAAGCCGTTCTGGCTCAACGATCATGGGCGGTTTGCTTGCCGGCGAAAAGCGCGAGACAGCAGCACGGTTCTCATTCCTATTGTCTATACCCGCAATAACCGCCAGCGGCTTACTCGAACTGCGCAAGGCACTCCATATACTGCCTGCCGAGAGCTTTACGCCGCTCATCGTCGGCACCATCGTTTCGGCGATCGTCGGATATTTGTCGATCTGGTTCCTTATCGCCTTTTTGCGTAAAAATTCGACCGCTGTCTTCATCGCCTATCGCCTGATCCTCGGAACGGTACTTCTTGTACTTTTATGGCAAGGTGTTATCAGCCCGGTTGTGAACTAGCGTTCAACGGCCAAAGATTCCGACGTCGCCTCACGATGAACAAACGCTGGACAATTCGTAAACACGACGCTGCCGCCGTCAACCGTATGGCTTCCGATCTTGGCGTTCAACCGCTGATCGCCGCTTTGCTGATCGCACGTGGCCACGATACGGCAGAAAAGGCGGTTCAGTTCCTCAACCCATCGCCTGAGCACCTCCACGAACCATTTCTAATGATGGGCATGCGTGAGGCCGTCGATCGCGTGAAATTAGCGGTTGAGGCCAAAGAAAAGGTTATGATCTGGGGAGACCTCGACGTTGATGGAACGACCGGCACGGTCTTGCTGAGAAAGACGTTCGCTCTCTTGGGGCTCGAGACCACCTACCACATTACCAATCGCTTTACGGAGAATCGCGGCATCAACTTCGAACCGCTCGAAGCCGCACGGGCACAGGGCTTCACCTTGCTTGTGAGCGTCGACACCGGTACATCCAACTTTGACGAGGTAAGACGTGCAAAAGAGATCGGTATGGATACGATCATTTGCGACCATCACGAGATCAAGGCGGACACTGTTCTGCCGCCCGCGGTAGCACTCATAAATCCTTTTCACCCGGAAAGTGAATATCCGGATGACAATCTGGCCGGCGTCGGCGTCGCATTTAAGCTGGCACACGCACTGCTGCGTGAATTTGATCTCGAAGACGCCGTTCCCGGCCTGCTGAAGATCGCCGCCATCGGCACGGTTGCCGATGTCGTTAACCTGACCGGTGAGAATCGTGCGATCGTCGCTCTTGGATTGATAGACCTCGTCAAGACCAATAATTGGGGCCTAAAAGCATTAATGGAGGTTGCCGATTGCCGCTCGGACATGACGAGCATGCACATTGGATTTCGGATCGGACCGCGGATCAACGCCGCCGGGAGAATGGAAGTTGGGACCCATGTGGTTGAGCTTCTGGAGGCGGATGATTTCGCAAGCGCCAGAAAGATCGCATCGTTGCTCGATGCACGTAACCGCGAGCGCCAAAAGGTTCAAACGGAAATCACAGAGAAAGCCCTTTTGGAGGCGTCCTCGTTTCCTGGCTCCAATTTTATAGTGGTAGCGGGAGAAGGCTGGCATAAAGGTGTCGTCGGGCTAGCCGCGTCTCGTGTCGCGGAAAAGAATCACCGGCCGACGATCGTTTTCTCGCTGGAAGATGGTATCGCCACCGGAAGTGCACGGAGCATAAAGGGATTTGATCTCTTTGAGGCTCTTGGATCGGTGTCGGACCTTCTAGAATCTTTTGGCGGCCACGTCGCCGCCGCCGGGATGAAAGCTAAACAAACAAATATTGATGAGTTGCGAGCCCGTTTAGATAAATACGCGGACGAGATGATACCTATCGACCAAAGAACGCCCGAACTCTTGATCGATGCGGTCGTAACTCCTGAGACACTCAACCTTAAACTGGTCGAAGATCTCGCACAATTTGAGCCCTTTGGAGCCGGAAATACCAAGCCGATCTTCGTCACCCGCGGGCTCTACTTGTCCGGCGAACCGTTTGTTATGAAGGACAAGCATTTGAAACTGCGGCTCGCCGATCGTTCGGGCCGACAGTTTGAAGCAGTATGGTGGGATGGTGTTGACCGATCACGGGGGCAAACGCTGACAGCCGGTTCAGGCATCGAACTAGCTTACGTTGCCGAGGCCAATTCGTGGCAAGGAAACACGAGGCTGCAACTTGTCGTCGAAGACCTAAGAGCGGATAATTAGCAAACAGTGCCTGAGAGAAAAGTCCACGATCTAAGAGAATTTCAGCTGCGAGCCAGATTGCCGCAGCTTTTTCGATATGCCGCCGTCACGATCATCGCGGTAACGGTCATTCTCGTCGTGGTTGGATTTTATCGAGGCAGGAATACTACCGGTTTTCGGCTCAAGAGCGAGCATGCTCAGCTTTCGAGCGATGTGATCGCCGAGGTGAACGGCTACGAGCGGCTCGAGTCTGACGGCGACAAGCCGAAATATTTCATCAAGGCTGCCTACGCCAAGACCTTTGCCGACAATCATCAGGAACTGCAGGACGTTTACCTCGAAACTTACAAGGACGATGGTACTTTGGCTGACAAAATGACCGGGCAGCAAGTGCTGTACGTCCCCGAGGCGGACAAGAATTTCACCGTTTACATGAAGGGCGAGGTCAATATCGAGAGTCGCGACCGCCTGAAGGTAAAGACGCCCAATATTGTTTACACCAAATCGAACGAGACAGCTGAGGCTGACGAACTCGTCGAATTTGAGCGAGATAACGTGCGTGGCCGGGCGGTTGGGGCAACGGTCAACATGGCAGCGAAACGGCTCGATCTGTTAAAGGACGTCGAGATCGAGACCTTCGAATCCGAAGAACTGGCGAAATCCGGTGTCCGATATTCAAAGATCAATGCCGTGAGTGCTGCGTTTGACCAACTGAACAACAAGATCGATCTCAATACCAACGTAAAGATCTCCGTCGATTCCAAATCGAAAACGTCCGGTAACGCTGTAAAGACAGACGTCGCCGCAGATCGGGCTTCAGTTTTGTTTAAGGGCGAGACGGGCAAACCGGCCGAATCGGGCGAACCATCGGCACAGCTCAAACGGTTTGAGCTGTTCGAAAATGTACGCATCAACTCAGTCGAGAGCGGGGCGGCTCCGACCAACATCGAGGCGGGATACGCACTCTTTGATAAGGCATCCGACCGTTACGAACTTAAAAAGGGCGCCCATATCGTCACGACGAACGCCGATATGCCGACTGATATTCGTGGGGGCGAAGCCATCTACGACCAGGGAGCGTTAAAGATCGCTCTCAACGGTGCTGCCGAGATCACACAGGGCAGCGATTATCTCAAAGGCGAGACCATCAATGCTGATCTTTTCCCCGATAAGAAGATCAAATACGCCGTAATGCGTGGCGACGCTCTCGTTCGCCAGACCACTCCGGCCCGAACGACGACGGTCAACGCACCGGAACTCAACGCGGCTTTTGGCGATTCGCGACAGATGCAGACCGCGAACGCTGTAGGGCAGAGCACCGCCGAACTTATTCCGAACGGCGGATCTGACTACACTCGCGTCACCATGTCGGCACCGCGTGCGATACGGCTTGTGTTCAAGGGCGAAGGCCTAATGGAGCAGATGACGACCGAGGGACGGACGACTATTCAGCTAAACGCCGTCAACAGTGGCGAAGACGCTGCAAATAAACGTGTTACGGCCGATGCTGTCAAGACTGTCTTTGGCCCGGACGGAAAAGACATCTCCAAGGCCGAAGCCGTTGGCAATGCCGAGCTATATATCGAACCCCTCAAGTCCTCCGCCGAGAATTACCGCACGACGATCAACGCCCCGCGGTTCGATTGTGATTTCTTTCCGGGTAACAACGCTAAATCCTGTGTCGGTGCGAAAAAGGCAAAGGCCGTTCGCGTTCCGACCGTCGCCGCCGAAGGGCGTGGAACGCAGACATTGCTCGCCGATTCGCTCAACGCACGTTTTAGCGAAAAGACAAAGGATATCGATACTCTGGCGGCCACAGGCAACGCAAAATTCACCGAACTTGACCGCTCCGCTATTTCGTTGGAAATGAATTACACTCAGGCCGACCGCACTGTCCGGCTTCGCGGAAACGAACCGACTGCGTGGGATTCTCGTTCACGAGCAAAGGCACGCGAAATAGATTGGGACACCGCGAATAAGCGTTCGTATATGCGTGGCGGAGTCAGCACGACTTACTATTCGCGAAGATCGATGGGCGATTCGCTACCGTTTTCTTCTTCTGACAAGCCGGTATTTGTGACGTCTGAATCTGCGGAATTCGATCACGCCGCCGAAACGGCAACATTTACCGGCAATGCACGCGGTTGGCAGGATGACAATTACGTCCGCGGCGACCGCCTGCATGTGAAACAGAGCGAAGGCAAGTTTTTCGCTGACGGCAACGTTCAAACCGTTATGTATGACGCCAAGCAGGTGCAAAAGGGCCGCGAATCGTCCGTTCCGGTTTACGCCTCAGCCAAATCGATGAACTACGACCGCGGGACTCGCCTTATTCAATATCGCGATAACGTCGACATCCGACAGGGAACCGACCGGCTTACTTCCGCCTCGGCCGATGTGACGCTCAACGAGAAGAACGAACTGTCCCGAACCATCGCTGAAACCGCTGTCGTTATTACACAACCCGGACGCCGTGCAACGGGCAGTTGGGTCCAGTACACTGCCGCCGACGAGATCGCGATACTTCGCGGTTCGCCGGCAGCGATCAACGATTCTGTTAACGGTGCTTCTTCTGCCTCGGAATTGACGTTTATGATGCGCGAAAATCGCGTCCTCAGCGAAGGAAAATCCAAATCGAACGGTACCGGCCGCATTCGTTCGGTGTACAATGTAAAGCCGAACCAATAATCGATGCCTGAGACAGCAGATAACACCCAGACCAACGGCCATCAACAGCAACCCGAGATCGGGATGCTCACCGGCACCGGCTTGCAAAAATCGTACGGCGGCCGGCGTGTCGTCGACGATGTAAGTATAAACGTCCACGCCGGTGAGGTCGTCGGGCTGCTCGGAGCTAATGGTGCGGGCAAAACCACGACGTTCTATATGCTCGTCGGTCTTGAACGTCCCGAAAAAGGGGACATTTCGCTCAATGGCCGCGATGTTACGAGCCTGCCGATGTATCTGCGTGCCCGTCTTGGCCTTGGCTATTTGCCGCAGGAACCGTCGATCTTTCGAAAGCTTACCGCCGAACAGAACATCCTCGCCGTGCTCGAAACGATGAAGCTCTCTCGGGAAGCACGCTTTGCCCGTCTCGAGGAGCTACTCGAAGAGTTCGGCGTTACCCACGTGCGACGCGTCCAGGGCAATGCACTATCCGGCGGCGAACGTCGCCGCGTCGAGATCGCCCGCTGTCTGGCGACCGAGCCCGAGTTCATTCTTCTTGATGAACCTTTCGCCGGCATCGACCCGCTCGCGATCGACGACATCCGCGAGATCATCCTTTATCTAAAACGGCAGGGCATCGGCATCCTTATCACCGACCACAACGTCCGCGAAACCCTCGGCATCACCGACCGTGCCTATATTCTCGCCGAAGGCAAGATACTCCGCAGCGGAAAACCCGACGAACTAGTCAACGACACCGACGTCAGACGCCTATATTTGGGCGAAAGATTCACGTTATAGTCATAAAGATTTCCCTTTTTCGTCCTAAACTCGCTATAATTTGGTTTAGGAACGGTAATTGCAGTTGCCGGTTCACAATCGTCTGAAAACGTCCGATCGAACCGTCTATGTCGTCCTTAAGACTCACTCACCAACTTCAGCAGAAAATGGTCCTCACGCCGCAATTGCGGCAGCGGATCGAAATGCTGCAGATGACCTCGCTCGAACTTGCCGAACTCATCGAGCAGGAGATGGTCACCAATCCTATTCTCGAAGAGGTCCAACCCGGTGACGAGGTTCAGGAGATCTCGGACAATATCCTTGACCAAAATTCCGACGGCCATGACGCTGAGTATCAGGCGGGAAATGATCCCGGTTCCGATGCCGTCCAGGACGCCGGTGCTGAATTTAACGAGATCGAGGCGTTTACGCCCGAGATGCCGACCGAGAATGGCTTTGACGAGACAACGGCAGCTGAGATCGCTGATGATATCGACGGCGCGGGCGAATCGTCGGACGCATTCGACGAGATCGATTACGGCCGGGAGTTTCAGGACTATCTCGACCCCGGATATCGCACGCAGGAGATCGAGTACAAGGACGACGCCCCCAGTTTTGAGCAATTCCTGACGCATTCGCCCAATTTGAGCGAACATCTGGAATGGCAGCTCAATCTGCTGTCGCTGAGCGAAGATCTCGATTATGCGGCGTCCCTGATCATCGGCAACCTCGATGAAGACGGCCGTCTGACGGCTGAACTCGACGAGATCGCCGATATGGCGGGCTGCACACTCGAATTGGTCGAAGAGGCTCGGCAGCATGTGCTCCAGCTCGACCCTGTCGGCTGTGGAGCAAGGGATGTCAAAGAGTGCCTCCTTGCCCAACTTAGGGCTCGTGGCGAGGGCGACGGACTCTCCGCTCGACTCGTACAGAATCATCTTGAAGACCTACAGCCGCACCGGCTCCAGCACCTTGCGAAAAATACCGGTGTCGAGATCCACAAGCTCGACGACGAGATCAAACGCATTCGCACGCTCGACCCGTATCCCGGCCGCCGCTATTCCTCCGAGGATCCGATTTACGTCGCTCCAGAGGTCTACATCGAAATGGTCGACGACGAGTTTCTAGTGTATTTTGCCGATGACGGCAGTCCGCGGCTGCGTATCAGCCCAACGTATCATAAACTGGCCGAACAGAGCGACACGACCAAGGAAACAAAGGATTTTATCAAGGAAAAGGTGCGATCCGCAGTCGATCTGCTCCGCAACATTGAGCATCGGCGCCAGACGATCTACCGGGTCGTGGAGTGTATCGTCGACCGCCAGCGTGATTTTCTCGAACGCGGTGTCGAGTACATAAAACCAATGATGCTCAAGGACATTGCCGAAGACATCGGCATGCACCTTTCGACCATATCGCGTGTTGTAAATCGCAAATATGCCCATACTCCGCAGGGCGTCATCGAACTGCGTCGTTTTTTCAGCGAGGGCATGATGAACGAGGAGGGCGAGGAAGTTTCGACCCGCATCCTCAAGCTTCGTATCAAAAAGATGATCGAGGAGGAAGATTCTAAAAAGCCGCTCACGGACGATGAAATCGCCAAGGTCCTGAGCAAAGAGGGCGTCAAGCTCTCACGCCGCACGGTCGCTAAATATCGCGATCAGATGCAGATCGCCGGTTCTCGTGAACGAAAGACGATCATTTGATTTAACAGGTTCAATTCAGCAAACGGACACCACTATGAAATTCGATATTACAGGCAGACACATGGATGTAACACCTGCGATCAAAGCACATGTTGATACTCAACTGGCAAAGATCGACGGTGCATTTGACGGTAAACCGGCCAACGCCCACGTTGTGATCGAGGTCGAACGCGGCCGACACAGGTCAGAGATCACGATCAACTGGCGCAATGACGTGATCACCGCAAATACCGTCGACGCGGATATGTACAATTCGATCTCGCTGACCGTAGATAAGATCGAAAAGCAGGCTCGAAAATTAAAGGAAAAGATCATTGATAAGTCGCACAAGGCCCAGAAGGTCGCGACGCTGCCGACCAAGGAATAGAGTCGTCGGCAACTGTACAATTTATGCCCAAACCCAAGGCCGTGGAAGCTGACCTACCGGCGTTGATCATAATTACGGGTCTCAGCGGTTCCGGTATGAGTTCGGCAACGAACGCGTTCGAGGATCTGGGGTATTTCTGTGTCGATAATCTGCCGCTGACGATGCTGTCGACCTTTGGCCGTCTGCTCGTTCCGGCCGATGGACGCCCGCCGGCGATCGAAAAGGCGGTGTTGGTCATAAACATTCGCGAACGCCACTTTTTATCCGAATTCTCGGCGGAATTGAAGAAGCTTGCACGTAAACGCCTGATACCGTTTGTTGTGTTCTTCGAAGCGTCCGACGAGGTGCTGCAGCGTCGTTTTTCCGAAACACGCCGTCCGCACCCTGCAGATAACGGCAAAGGGCTGCTGTCGGCGATCCGGGCTGAAAGGCGTGCGATGACCGACGTGAAAAGGCTTGCCGATCTGATAATCGACACGTCTGAACATACGGTACACACGCTCCGCAATTTGATCGTGCAAAAGTTCAGTCCGCATACGGACGGCAAGACGCTTAACGTCGAGATCGTTAGCTTTGGCCATAAGTACGGCAATCCGCGAACGCTCGACCTGCTGTTTGACGTGCGGCATTTGCCGAATCCGTATTTTCAAAAGGAACTCAAGGACAAACCCGGCGATACGCCTGAGGTGCTCGCATTTTTTGCAAAACAGCCGGAAGCCGGCGAGACGGTTGAGCGTATTACCGATTTTCTAACGTACCTGTTACCCAAATATAAGCGCGAAGGTAAGTCGTACCTGACGATCGGAGTCGGGTGTACCGGCGGACGGCATCGGTCTGTGATGGTCGCGAACGCGGTCGGAAAGGCACTCAAACGAACGAAGGATTTTGACGTTTCGGTATCGCATCGGGACATTCAGAAATAACTTTAGGCTTCTCCCGTAAATATAAGGCAATGAACGATATACCACGAGTAGGCGGAGTAATTGTTTCACACGGACAAGTTGCCAACGAGCTGCTTGCGGCTGCAGAGGCGGTCGTGGGCGATATGACCCATATTACGGCGGTCTCGATCGGCTGGCATGACGATGTCGAGATGGCACGCGACGAAATCGCCCGTGCGATCAAGAATATGAACAGCGGTGCCGGCGTGATGCTGCTTACCGACATGTTCGGCGGCACGCCGACGAATATTTCGGCTATGTTCCTGAAAGAGGACGAAGTCGAGATCGTCACCGGCGTTAATTTGCCAATGGTGATCAAACTCGCGACCGAATCGCGGCCTATCGGGCTCAAGGAACTAGCTGCCGAGGTTGAAGCGGAAGGGAAATCGGCGATCTGCCGTGCGGGCGATCTGCTGTTGCCGCAAAAGTTAAAGTAAGATGCTTGAGCGTGAAGTTCGCATCATCAATCCGCTTGGGTTGCACGCACGGGCCGCGGCCAAACTTGTCCGCTGCTCGGTTCGCTACAAAAGCAGCGTGACGATCGCTCGGGGCGTAAATACCGCCGACGCCAAGTCGATATTGAGCGTTTTGGCTCTGGCCGCAGGGTTTGGCACGCTGCTCAACATTAAGATCGACGGCCCGGACGAGGCCGAAGTAATGAAAGAGGTCGCCGTGCTGTTTCTCAGCGGATTTGGCGAGATATAGGCGACATTCTCCTGACGAAATATTTTATGACAGTTGAAAAGATTGGACTTTTAGGCGTTCCGCTCGGTTTCGGTGCGGGTCAAACAGGCAGCGAACTTGGCGTTAACGCAATGCGGCTCTCCAAGGTTCGCGGCAGCAGCCTTTCCGAACACATCCGATCGATGGGCGTCGGCGTGACTGACCACGGAGACGCCGCCATCGTCAAGCCATCTGAAACGATCGAAGGCGATAACCCAAAACATCTTGCCGAAATGCTCGCCTCGAGCGGCAACATCATTAGCGAGATCACCAAGATCCTTGATTCGGGCGAATTGCCCGTAATTCTCGGCGGCGACCACGCGATAGCTATCCCGACGTTTTCGGCGATCGCATCGCATTACCGCAGCCGCGGCACCGAGATCGGCCTGATCTGGTTCGATGCTCACGCCGATATCAATACGCCTGAGTCTTCGCCATCGGGCAATATCCACGGCATGCCGCTTGCCGTCATTCTCGGCCACGGCAACGCCGAACTCGTTAATCTGTGCGGTTATTCTCCCAAGCTGGATCCGCAGTATTTCGCCCACATCGGTGCCCGCGACGTCGATCCCGGCGAACGAGCTCAGATCGAGAAACTCGGGCTTCGCGACCGCTTTTTTACGATGAGCGACATCGACAGCCGCGGCATGGCCGCCTGTGTAGCAGATGCCATCGATATTGCCTCGCGTGCACCAGGCGGTTATGCCGTGACGTTTGACATCGACATGATCGACCCGCGGTTCGCTCCCGGTTCCGGCACCCTCGTCCGCGGCGGCGCCACCTACCGCGAAGCCCACCTCGCCCTCGAAATGATCGCCGCCCGCGGCGGTATGCGTTCTTTCGAGATCGTCGAGGTCAATCCGCTATTAGATCAGAGCAACATCACCGTCGAACTAGCCTGCGAACTGATCCTTTCGGCATTGGGTAAGACGATCTTGTAGTTTGGTCGGTTGGCGTTAGTTGAATGTCATTTTCCCTGTCTGACATCGAGCGAAGTGTGGTTACAAACATATAGGTTAGAAATGAGATCAATTTTGTTTGTCGTCGGAATTTGTCTTTTGATTGCGGGCTTCTCGGAGACTAGTTTGGCGAAGCCTTGGAAAGGCATCCATCCTCTAAAAACGACGCGTGCTGAGGTGGCACAACTCTTGGGCCCATCTACTGGGATCGACGAATATCAGCGTGCTATCTACCCCCACAGCGATGGAATCGTGAAGATAAGTTGGAAACGTCCTGATTGTATATCGAAAGATTTTCTATGGAGCGAAAGGGAAGCTGATGACAAGGCTCTCGTGTACCAGATTACACTTGAGCCGAAAGCCCGCCTCGAATCCATTGAGGAATACGAAAAGCCTGAGCCTACCCCTAAAGAAAAGGAGGACATTAAGACAGTTTATAAGCGGTGGTTGGACCAAGATGTTAACTGTCTGATGGGCGAAGGCAGTTCCGCTTGCTCGATTTCCAGTAGTCGAACAGGTTTTGGTTACGGCAATTCGTCACAATCTGGCGTCACAGAAATTAATTATTTCGCGACCAAGGAAGAAACAGAGGCTTTTCTGTCGGTCCTTAAACCTTGCGTGGACAAGGCTTTGATGTCCTAAAAACCATCCTTTTCATCGATTCAACTGAAATATCACATACACCTTTTCCTCGATCTCGATCTTGCCTAGGGCGAAGGTGATCTGGCTGACGAATGGGTTTGTTGGGGTCTCGATCTTGCCCGTTTCGGGGTCGCCCATGCCGTCGCCGCTGCCATTGCCTGAACCGTAGCCGGTATCGAACGCGGGTGAATCGGCACCTTCTTCTCTGATGACATACGCTGTGCCGACGGTTTGGCCGAGCTGTTGGGCGTATGATCGGGCCTTTACCTGAGCATTTCTAACGGCCATTGCCCGCACCTGTTCCTGATACTTCTGCATCTGACTATTCCCGATGCTGATGGCGACCACGCGGTTCACTCCGGCATCGATTGCTTTTGAAAGAAAAGTATCGATCTTATCGAGGTCTTTTAGCGTGATGAATATCCGTTTTATCACCTCGTAACCAATAAGTACGCGAGCGGCACGCGGGTCCTTCGTAGCGGCATATTGCGGCGTCATCGTCAGGCTGTCTGTCTGGATATCATCATCACCGATCTGAAATGCTTTAGCGGCAGCAAGCGCCTTTGCGGCACGTGAGTCGTTTGCCCGCTTGGCAACGGAAAGGTCTTTGTCTGCCGTTACCACTTCAAAGGTGAAAACGACCTGGTCCGGCGAAATACTCATCTTCGCCTCGCCCGCAACCGAGACCGATGGCCGGACAGTTTGCGTATACGACGACGTGACGACAATGACGCACAAAATGGCGGTTAAAAGTAGCTTCATACCGCGTTAGTAGCCTGGCATCGGGGAATGGTTGTTTCTGGCAAATCTATTCCGGTCGGTCTTGCTGGGGAGCAAAGGCCATAAAGTCGATGGAGAAGCGGCGAGTGTAGGTCTCTAGGAGCTCTTTCATGCGTTCTATTTTGGGCGAACGCAGAACAAGTGCGACGTGGTGTTCAACATCCGCTCTAAAGCAGATCTCGGGATCGGTATAAGCTGACGTATCGGGGCGTTCCTGCTTCGCGAGCGAAACGACGATACCGCCGTATTCAAACCGCGTCTGTTTAGGGGCGGAAACGTGCTTACCGTCCGCCATCTCGATCTTAGCCCACTCGCGCCAGATATTTAACCCGCTCGCGGCCTCGAAAGCCTCCGCCGTAAACGCGCCGCCGACGCGGGCACCGACCTCCAAAAAGTAGAACTCGCCGTTCATTTTGCTCTTAATGAACTCCGCGTGCGTCACACCGTTTTCAAAACCAAAAGCACTCAGGACCTTCTGATTCGCATTGAGAAGCTGTTTTTGTTCCGTCGAACCGTATTCGATCGTATGCGAGGTCGAAACGCCGCCGTTTACCGTTACCTCAAGCGGCGAGATGCCGTATTGGTTGGCGCATGCTACGACGGCCTTTCCGCCGACGACAAGCGAATCAACGTGAAAGATCTCACCTTCGATAAATTCCTCCATAAGGTAAGCATCGGACCGATCCGCCAGACTCTCGTTTTCATTGAGGCTGTCGTTCAACCGCCACACCTGTTCGGATTTATAAACCTTTTTGATCCCGATCGCCGAAGCATCGGCCCGCGGCTTTATGACCCACGGAGCCTTGACCCGCTCCATAAATTCTCCGATATCCTGATAATTGAGCAGATGCACGAAGTCGGCTTGCCGGATGCCTGACTGTGCAGCCTGTCGCCGCATCGCGAGTTTATCCCTGAATAGCCGAGCCTGAGAGCTGACCATGCCCGGCAATCCAAAATGCTCACGCAAACGGCCGGCGGTGATAACATCGCCCTCTTCCAACGCTACAATGTGGGTCGGTTTGTCTGTTTGGGCAAGCTTGGTCGCCGAGCGCAGAAAAGACGCTATCGTGCCATTGTCGTCGACAGGAATAACGCCGTCCAGGCTTTCTCGAGCCCAATCGTCGTTGAGCTTTACCTCTCGTGTAAGCAGAAAAACGCGATGCCCAAGGCTTTTGCATTCACGAATAAAGTCATTACCCTTGAAATAGCTCGCCAGGCAAAATACCGTATTGATTTGAAAGGGCCGCTTAGCCATTACGAACTATTTTCTCCAATTTCTCCGAGGTTACCCAATTATTACCCTTTCAGAATTTATGCTCAAGGCCGTGAGCCCCTTAAAGGCATTTACCACTGGTGTTTTTCGCATTAAGGCCGTTCTCGTAAATTGCAACTCAACTAGCTAGGTACTAAAATCATACATTCTGTTAGAACCTCTGGGTTCTCAGACGGATTACACGCAACCCTCGCTCCCGGAGCACACTGGACACATGAAAACACGCGTTGGAGTTATTTTTGGCGGTCGGTCGGGCGAGCATGAGATCTCGATCCGGTCGGCACGGACGGTAATTGAGCAGATCGATCACGAAAAATACGATGTCGTGCCGATAGCGATCGGCAATGATGGCGGGTGGCTATCGCCGGCATCGGCTCTTGCATTATTTCCGGAGGAAACGCAGAGGCTATTTGTCGAACGGTTTGGCACTCCATCGAATGAACTACTCCAGTTGTCCGGCGATGCGACGGTCGGAGGCTTTACGATCGATAGTCGGAACGCAGGCAGCTTGCCTGCGTCCGGTGATATCAATTCGTCGCCGCAGGCCGGCAGCCTGCGTTCCGCCATTGACGTCATTTTTCCGGTACTCCACGGCACGTACGGCGAAGACGGCACCATCCAGGGCCTGTTCGAGATGGCGGATATTGCGTACGTCGGGTGCGGCGTGCTGAGCAGTTCGTGCGGGATGGACAAGGTCTTTATGAAGACGCTCTTTCGCGACGCCGGGCTGCCGATGTGCAATTACGTCTGGTTTCTCCGCAGCGAATGGGAAACGAACGCTGCGGCCGTCGTACCACAGGTTGAGGCGAAGATCGGTTATCCGTGCTTTGTAAAGCCCGCGAATATGGGCTCTTCTGTCGGCGTTTCGCGTGCCGATGATGCGGAAAGCCTGCGTGTCGCGATCTCGCTTGCCGCTCAGTACGACCGCAAGATCATTGTCGAAGAGGGCCTTGCGATGCGTGAGATCGAGTGTGCCGTCATCGGCAACGACACCCCGCAGGCGAGCCTGCCCGGCGAGTACATCATCCGTGACGCGACAAAGGCGTTTCTCGATTACACCGAAAAATATTCGGGCACGGGCAATAATGAGTTTGTCGTGCCGGCACCGGTGTCCGATGAGCTTGTCAAAAAGATCCAGCAGCTTGCGGTCTCAGCGTTCAAATCCATTGACGGCTCGGGTCTCGCCCGCGTCGATTTCTTCCTGCGAAACGACAACGGAGCACTTCTCGTCAACGAGATCAATACTATGCCCGGTCTTACCGACGCCTCAGGCTTCCCCAAAATGTGGGCCGGCACCGGCAAGGCATTTCCGCACGTGATCGAAGAGCTCATCCAACTCGCCATCGAACGGCATAAGGATAAAAAAAGGAACAAGACGAGTAAATAGAGGGTCAAGGAACGCGGCATCTGGCCGCGTTCGTCATTTTAGGCACACGATTCGTGGAAGATCCCGCGAAGCCAGCGGTGCACCGGGTCGGCATCGAGCCGCGGGTGCCAGAGCAGAGAGATGGCGATCTCGGGTGTCTCAAAAGGCAACGCAAAAGTGAACATTCCATCGCGGAGCTCTCCAGTATGGCGTTCGGGAACAGTCGCGGTGAGATCGGAGCCGCGTGCCAACGCTACGGCGGTCGAAAACCCGCCAACGATCGTAATGATATTGCGTTCAAAGCCAAATGAGACGAGAATTTCGTCGATCGGCCCTCTATCCAGCCCTCTCCGCGAAACCTGGATATGTTTGCCCGCGGCGTAACGTTCAACGGTAATATCGCCTTCGGACAGTTCGTGGCCCATCCGCACGACGCCGACAAAACGGTCGCGAAACAACATCTGTGCTCGCACCTCAGGACCCAGCGAACTTCCGACGACGCCAGTTTCGAGATCCACGGCCGCGTCCCGCAGAGCGGCACTCTCCTTGTTCGACTTTTGAACGAAGCATAGCATAACGCCCGGCGCTTCCTTGCCGACACGAGCGATCAATGCCGGGCCAAAATTCTCAACAAATCCTTCGCTAGTTCGTATCGTAAATGTCCGTTCGATCTGCTTCAGATCCGGCACTTCTGCCGGCCGCAAAACCGCCGTTGATTCCTGCACGAGCGTCGCCACCCGTGCTCGTAGTTCGATCGCCCTCGGCGTCGGCACAAGGCCGCGTCCGGCCCTTACTAGCAACGGATCGCCGGTCGTCTGTCTCAGGCGGGCCAGCGAGCGGCTCATCGCCGACGGGCTTAGACCCAATCTCCTTGCGGCACCGACGACGCTGCCTTCGGCGAGAACGGCATCGAGTGTAAATAACAGATTCAGGTCAGGGTTCGACATGCTTCGACTATGATAACACATAGCGTCGTATGCATCTATATAGTGCAACCCGTGTGTCTTCCGCCATGGTGTAATTTCACGGATAATTGATCTATGAACAAAAGAGATACCAATAGTCATTTACATCGTCCGGCCGAGAGCGAGCCGCTTGCACCCCATATTCGTTGGGCTCTAGTCGGCCTTTGTTTGTCGATGCTGATGCCGTCGCTCGACACGAGCATCGCAAACGCGGGTTTGCCGAGCATGGCCACCGCTCTCGATGCTTCCTTCCAATCCGTTCAATGGATCGTGCTCGCATATCTGCTCGCGATTACCACGATTATCGTCAGCGTCGGACGGCTCGGTGATCTTGTCGGCCGTCGGCGTCTATTGCTCTTCGGCATAGGCCTATTTACCGTCGCGTCGTTTTTATGCGGAGCGGCTCCGACAATATGGGTGCTGATCGTGGCGAGAGCACTGCAGGGTCTCGGTGCGGCCATCATGATGTCGCTTACGGTAGCTGTGGTCCGGGAAACGGTTCCGTCGGAAAGGCTTGGTAGTTCGATCGGGCTGTTAGGTACGATGTCCGCGATCGGTACAAGCCTCGGCCCGTCGCTTGGCGGCATTCTGATCGCCGGATTTGGCTGGCGGTCGATCTTTTTCGTAAACGTTCCCATCGGCGTCTTGAACTACCTGCTTGCACGTCGATTTCTGCCCGCCGACCGGGTCGCAGCCAAAACGGGCAGATCCCACCGATTCGACATCCCGGGTACCGTAACGCTTGGCCTCACGCTTGCGGCCTACGCGCTGGCGATGACCGTCGGCAAAGGCAGCTTTGGCACCGCAAATACCTTATTACTGGCTGCCGGAATGGTTGGCCTCGCAGCATTCGTACTCATTGAAACGAGAGTGTCTTCGCCGCTGATCAACCTGACGACGTTTCGCAACAGGGAATTGAGAACGGGGCTCACCACCAGTGCGCTTGTGTCGACCGTGATGATGGCGACCCTCGTGGTCGGCCCGTTCTATCTTACGCGAGGGCTTGGGCTTGACACGATGTTCGCCGGCGTCGCTCTGTCGGTCGGGCCGCTATTTGCCGCGATCGCCGGAGTCCCGGCCGGCAAGCTCGTCGACCGCTTTGGTGCACAAAAAATGATCGTCACGGGGCTCGCGGGAATAGGCATCGGGGCGTTAGCCGTTTCGCTTTTGCCGCCGGTATTAGGCGTTGCCGGATACATCACCCCGATAATTGTCATGACATCGAGCTATGCACTCTTTCAGGCGGCGAACAACACATCGATAATGTACGGGGCAGGTGCCGAGGAGCGTGGAGTGATCTCGGGAATGCTCAGCCTTTCACGGAATCTCGGGCTGATAACGGGAGCATCGGTGATGGGGGCAATATTTGCGTTCGCATCGGCCCTAACCGAAACAACGGGAGCTGAATCCGATTCGGTAGCAATCGGAATGCGAACCACGTTCGGCGTAGCGACGGGACTGATAGTCCTGGCTTTCGTTGCGGTGACGGCGAGTCGATGGTCCCACAAGAAGGATTCACGCCAAAGTAATGAGGTCGCGGAACCCTCATCTGACAGTGCACTTGTGACCAGTTCTTAGAATTTAGGGCCTTCTAATCACTGAGATCGACATTTGAGAGTTATAAGCGAAAGGAGCCGGCGTTTGCCGGCTCCTTTTACGTTAGGAATTCCTTTTTTACCTGAAGCTGACTCGCAGCTTATAGTTAGCGGTCGGGTGGGCGACGACGTAGATATAATAGTCGCCGGTTTCGGGTATTCTACCGTTCCATTTGTCCTCAAGATAGGTGGTCTGGCCAAACCTGACCATCTCGCCGCCGTAGAAATTGGCGGATCTGCTTACCTTGAACTCCGCTTTGTTATTTTCTACTTTTTCCCATGTGATCTGAACACTCATCCGCTGGCCTTTTCGAGCCTTGATCACATAGCTGTCGTGAGCCTCGCCGCCGATCATGCCAGATACCGTAGTAGGCCCGTTAAGCCGCTTTTTTGGCGTCGTGTCTTCCTGTGCGGCGGCCACGCCGGCACCGATCGTCAAAATGGTCATTGCCAATAGCCCCAAGGCCGCACTTTTCAAAACTTTATGCATTTTTCATCTCCTGGTCTGATATGAGTTCGAAAATTCTTCCGCCAAAATACGGCGCAACTGCCGGTAAACGATACAGTTCGCTTTTGGATGCCATTAGTGCGGATTATGGTGGCTTATTATTTTTCTATTTTTTCGGGGCGTTGTACCCCTTGCGTGTGCGGATCGTTAGGCCTGATTTTGCAACTCTCACCTCGATCGATCGGAACTTGCCGTCTTTCTTGGTATTTGTCGGTGTGTAGGCGATCGTGTATTGGCTGCCGAGTTCCTGGACGATCTGCTTGAAGGCGTTTCGCATCGCCGGGCCGCCAGGTGAGGCGACAAAAGTGCCGCCCGATTTGGATGCGTAGTTTTTCAGTACGCCCTGATTCTGGGCGCGGTCGGCGCCGCGTTCCTCGGGCGATGACATATCGATCGTGTAGATGGTCGCGTTTGCCGCGATGGCCGCCTTGAGGGCCGCGTCGGACGATTTGCCGCTGTTTGTGTCGGCTCCGTCCGACAGAACGATGATTGCCCTGCGTTTTTCAGTACGCGTGCTCAGTAGCGACGCAGCCTTGAAAATGGCGTCGTTGAGGGCCGTCATCCCGTTGGCCTTGAGGTCAAATATCGATTCGGCGATGTCACGGCTGTTCGAAAAATCCTGGACCATCTTGACGTTAGCGTCAAAACGGTAAATGGCGGCAAAATCTTCACCCCGCAGCCCGTAGAGAAACTCGATCGCCGCCGAACGCGCCATGCTGACGCGTTGTTCCATGCTGCCCGAAGTGTCGAGCAATATCACCGCGGCGAACGGCGTCGATTCGGCGGCAAATATATCGATCGGCTGTTCGACGCCATCCTCGAACACTGTGAACTGCTTTTGAGTGAGTCCCGTCACGGCACGGCCGGCGGCATCTGTCACGGCAGCATTTAGCAGCACGATCGACGAATCGACCGTTATGACATCGTCATCCTTAACCTGTGCGTGGATCGCGGCAGCCGAAGCAAAAATATAGAGTGCGAGCAGGGCAACTTTGTAGCGTCGATGCATCCGTGTTCTAGTCTATCTGATCAGATTACCGCCAAAAACGTAAAAAGCGTGTCATTCTTAGAACCGTGTTCGAAGTCTGGATCGCCGCCGCCGAAATGCTGAATCGCGTGGTCTTTTTGAGCTCATCGACCAATCTTACGGTTGCCTCTTTAAGCGATCGGAAACCCTGAACTATCGTCGATGGTTTTTCTTCCTTTTCCGCGGCTTCCGCTTCATCGTCGTCATCGCCGCCGAGATCTTCGCGGATCTTCTTTACAAGCTTTTCGAGCGAGGCGAGTTTGGTCCGGTCGCTGTCGGTCAACTGCGAGTTTTTGGAAAGGGAAGTTTCGAGTTCGCTTGAGAGTTTCAGTGCATTCTCTCCGCGTTCGAGCATTTCCTCGTAGTCTTTCTTTTCCTTTTCGATGCGGAGTTTGTCCATCATCTCGCGAACGCCCTTCGGTGGGGCTTCGCGTGGGCCGGGAAATGGCGAATTCGGATCGGAACCCTGTCCGTAAGCGGCAACCGCAGCAAATGCGGCCACGGCACAAAATACCAGGACTCTAAGACTCTGGGAAAACATACTTCACACTCACTCGGCCGTTTATTGCGGGCCGGTTTCCTGCGTTGGGTCGGGTGACGTTCCGGTCACCATCTCGACCAGCTTTGATAAGAACTCGTCCTCGGCAAGCCCCGAACTCGGCACCAAACGCCATTCACTGCTCAGTCCGTTACCTGCACGGCCCTCGACCTTGGCGATGACCGATACGTTGTTCTGGATGCCGTCGATCGATTGGACCTCGATCGTCAGGCTGTACTGAGCCCGTGACCACGCCGAATCGCTATAATCGAGCACTCCGTAGCGTCCAAGCTCGCTCTTTGTCGTCACCGGCCCTTTCGCAAATGCGAACGGCTGGGTGACGATAATGCCATCTTTAGGCCGCGAAGCTGCTTCGTCTATGATGATCCGCTTTTCGCGCAGAACCTCGGCGATCGTCTCGAGCAGCACGTCACGACGCGAATTCAGCTTGTATGGATTAGCCAGACGGTCGCGGACACGCGTCTTGCCTTTGCCCCAGTCGAATGAACGGCTGGCGTCGGTCGGACGTGTCGTGACCTTATTGCCCTCGTCCTTGATCTTTTGGGTCTGAGTATCGACGCCTTTTTGCCCGAACGAGATCGTTCCGGCTGACAAAAGGACGAAAAGAGAGGTTATTACTAGTCTCATATTATGACGCTGCGCCGAAAAGTGCTGCCAACTTAAAATATAGAGCAAACGCCCGTTATTTGGAAGATATGATGTAAGGAAAATGGTTAAGGTTGTCATTTGCCGCCGCGGCTGCCGTGCCGGGGCTTACCATTTTGCAATTCGTAGAGCATCATGTGCTTGAGAGCGGCGTGATACGCCGAAAAGGCGGCGATCGTCAGGCCGGGAACGCCGTCGAGAAAACCAGCCTTAAGAATGTAGTCTTTTGTGAACGCGGTCGGCCCAGCAGCGGCAATCTGTAACGCGGAGGTTCGTTTTCCACGCTCGTGCATCGCCTGTGCCCCAAGTGGTGCGTATCGCTCGACCAGCATCGCTGCGTGATGCTTTACGCTATCAACGCTTTTGTGAATGAGGTCGCCTTTGAGTTGCCCGATCGTCGCACCAGCCCGCATTTCGACCGATTCGTGAATGACGACCTGCTTCCAGGCTGCTTTTCGGCGGTCAAACAGCCGCAGCTGACGGTCCGGGTACCAACTGCCGTGCCTGATCTCACGGCCCATATATATCGAGAGCCTCGGAACCGTATAACCGTCAAATGCCAATTCATCCGATTCTTTGATCTGTTTGATCTCTGCCGCAAGTTCAGCGGACACGCGTTCATCGGCGTCGAGACTGAATACAATGTCGTTTGACGCCTCGTCGGTCGCAAACTGTTTCTGCTCGGAAAATCCCGCCCAGTCCCGCTCGACCACTCGTGCACCAAGCTCAGCCGCGATCTCTCGCGTGTTGTCGGTACTGTGCGAATCGACAACGAGCACCTCGTCGGCCCAATAGACCGACCGCAGGGCATCAGCGATCTTTGCCTCTTCGTTCAATGTAATGATCGTCACCGAGATCTTCACGAGCTAAATTTTCGCAGAGTTGAGACGAAACTGAAAGTGCCGCTCGAAAGCGGCACTTATCTGAGTTAGGTTAGCTCGGCATCTACTTGATATCGAGGGGTGACGCCAACGTGATGTTATTAGCACGTAATGACGTTGCGGTCGCACGCTGCAGGTCCGAAAGTGCCTTGTTATAGTCGGTTTCGGCACGGATCTCGGCGTTGCGGGCGTTCGCGAGCGAATTCTCACGCTGAAACAGGATGAACGTCGTCGAGCGTCCCGCGTCATAGAGTTTTCGTTCGCCGTCGAGGAGCGTTTCCGCACTCTCGCGAGCACGCCGAGCGGTCAAAACACGCTGGCGGGTCGTTTCGACCGCCTGGACAGCATTTCGCACCTCGACGATCACCGACTGTTCCTGGCCGCGTGTCTGAGCCGCGATCTGTTCGCCGGTAATTCGGGCGGCGTCGAGATTCGCTTTCGCAGTGCGGTTTCGAAACGGGAACGAGATCGTTACTCCGATCGAATAGTTCGGGGCGTCCGTGCGAAACATATTAGACATTGAACGGCCAAAGCCGCCCACAAAGTAGGATGGAGCACCCGGAATAGCGATCAGCGGATTAGGGATCTGCGATCCCGGCGGCAGCAGCGTATTCAGGTTCGTCCTCAGGATCTCCTCATTTCCGTTGAATTGATTTACAAACGTCGAAGCCGACGAAATGTTGCCGCGTGAAAACCCGTCCAGCGAGAAAGTAGTGTTCAGATCGATCTGCGGACGCGTCTGGTTCTTAAAATACCGGATGTCGATGTCGTTGATCTCGTTCTGCAGTTTCAGACGCTTTAGCTCAAAACGATTGTCCATCGCGTCCTTCATCGCCGTGTCAAGATTGGCCGAATCGACACTGAATACCGGTTTGTCGGTCGGCATGAACGTCTGGGTCCATTCCGGTGCCGTCGTGTCTTTGAGCAGCAACTGCTTGAGCTGATTTTCGGCTACCGAAACTTGCTGTGTTGCGGACAACAGGTCGCCTTCGCGGCTTGCAAGCTCGGTCTCGACCGACGCACGCTCAAGCGGAGCGGCCGCACCGGCGTCGATCTTGGCTTCGATCTGCCGGAGGTTCTCACGAGCGAGATTTACGTTCGCACTGACATTCTGCTGATTTCGAAGTGCGAAAACCAGGTCCCAATACGCGGACTGCACCGACGAGATCGTTCTGATCGCCTGCAGGCGAAAGTCCGAATCGTTCTGTTCGAGCCGCTTTTTCGCGATCTTTAGCTGTTGACGCTTGCTGTCAATGTTAAAGTTGCGCGCCAGCGGTTGTGTGTACGATATCCCAAGACTTGACGAATAGACCGCACTGCTTCCGACACTTGCAACCGACCCTGACGTCACCTGAGCCTGCGCGAATTGATTCTCGGTACGCTGATTGTTAAAAAATACCTGATAGTTACCGCCGCCGGGCCTTATGAACTTGGTCATGTTCCCGTTGACCCGAAAATCGTTGGTCGCCGCCGAACCCGTGCTCGAATTACGCGTGTAGTTTGGGTTGACCGTAAAAACCGGGTCAAAAATACCCAACTGAGAACGAATACTCGTTTCGCCGATCCGTACGCTGGTTCTCGAAAATTCGATGTCGTTGTTATTTTCAAGTGCCCTGCGGATTGCGTCATCCAGCGTCAGTGAGATCGGCTGAGCTGTCTGCACGCCGACGCGGTTCATCGTCGTCACGCCCGGCAGGGAAACCGGCGTGGTCACCGCGGGCGTCGTGCTGATGTTGCTCGTCTTGATCTGAGCCACCTGCTGGTCGGTCTGAGCCGCGGCCGAAACTGCCGCTGTCAGCATGATTGAAAAAATTAACGATTTTGATCGCTTAAAGGTCATTATGAGATCGCTCCGGTTCTTCACCGCTGAGAATGTATTAAAGCTTAGAAACTCAAACGCTTACTACGTCACGCCGTTTAGCATTGTTTCAACTATCTTTACTTCGATTCAGACTGCGAATCGTTGAATTTTCACCCGATTTGAGTTATCGTCAAGCTTTTAATATACGCACTTTTTACGGAGGAATCTAAATCTAAATGGCTATTAAAGTAGGTATTAACGGCTTTGGACGCATCGGACGTGCTGTGGTGAGAACCTGGCTCGGCGACGCTGACATCGATCTCGTTGCGGTCAATGACCTGACCGACACCAAAACGCTTGCGCATTTGCTCAAGTACGACTCGGTCATGGGCAACCTTGACCACAATATTACTGCCGGCGACGGCACAATTACTGTTGAAAACGACACTTTTCGCGTTTTTTCGGAAAAGGACCCGTCGCTCATCCCGTGGGATGAGGTCGGAGCCGACATCGTTATCGAATCGACCGGCCGCTTTACCAAGGCTGAGGACGCCCGCAAGCATCTTCGCGGCAGTGTGAAAAAGGTCGTCATCTCAGCTCCGGCAAAGGGCGAGGATGTGACGATCGTACTCGGCGTCAACGAAAACGTCTACGACGCTGCCAATCACCACATCATCTCGAACGCATCTTGCACGACCAACTGTCTCGCACCGGTCGCCAAGGTCATGCACGATACGTTTGGCATCAAGAACGCCCTGATGAACACGATCCACAGCTACACCAATGACCAGCAGCTGCTTGATCTGCCGCATAAGGACCTTCGCCGGGCTCGCGCCGCTGCTCTTTCAATGATCCCGACCTCGACCGGTGCTGCCAAGGCCGTAGCTCTGGTAATACCGGAACTCAAGGGCAAATTTGACGGTATTTCGGTCCGCGTTCCGACGCCCAACGTTTCGCTCGTCGATGTCGTCATGAACGTTGAGAAGTCGACATCGGTCGAAGAGGTGAACGCCGTTCTCAAGGCGGCCGCCAACGGCCCGCTGAAGGGAATTCTGGCGTTTAGCGAAGAGCCGCTCGTCTCTATCGACTTCAAGGGTAACTCGAACTCATCCATCGTAGATGCTGAGAACACTAAGGTTATCGACGGCACGTGTGTCAAGATCCTGTCCTGGTACGATAACGAATGGGGCTATTCGTGCCGCGTTCGCGACCTGGTCAAATTCATTGCCGCCAAGGGATTGTAATTCGCCGGACCGACACGCTGCGGCATCTTCCGGGACGCCGCAGCGTGTCTCATATCCCAATTTATGAAACATCACCGCGTAGTTTGCGTCTTCCTCGGTTTCATTCTGCTCTTTGCCCAGACGGGCATCATTCTCGCTCAAAAGACTAAGGCAAAGCCGAAATCGCCTCCGACCGTCACTGCGGCACCGGTTCGAATCACCAAGCTCGGTTCCGTCACGGTTTCCGGCGGTGAAACGCCGCTCAACATGACGCCCGCCCAGCAATTACGCTGGGATTCGTTTATTAAGATCTGGCAGACGCTGCGGGACAATTATTTTGATCAGACGTTCAACAATCTCGATTGGGACAAGATAAAGCTCGAATACAAGCCAAAGGTCGTCGCGGCTAAGACTGACATTGCCTTTCATGCTGTGATGCAGGAAATGATCGACCGTTTGGGCAAATCTCACTTCGCGATCGTGCCGGCCGAGGTCTTTAAGGAGATCGAAACCGCCAAGACCGAGGCTCGTGCCCGCGAAAAATGGCGTCTCGAAGCGAAAAAGGCCGCAGCGGACGAGAGCGAAGAGCCCGAACCGGAAGAACCGCTCTTTGACGAGGCCGAATCTCAGTTCGGCATCGGCGTTGAGCTCCGGTTGATCGATAAACAGTTCGTCATCACCAGATTTGAGCGCAACTCGGCCGCCGAGTATGCCGGAGTCAAGGTTGGCTATGTCATCGACAAGATCAACGGCGTTTCGCTGTCCGAAATGGTCAACCGCATCTCGGTGTACTACTCATTCATTCGCAATTTCGACCGTTACTTGCCGCAGCAGATCGTTTTATGGTTTCTCAACGGCGAAAAAGACTCTGAAGTGTCGATCACGTGCCTCGACGCTGACGATAAACCCGTTGAATTCAAGATCCGCCGCGAACGCATCAAGGGCCAGACCGTTTCGATCGGGGCAAACCTACCCGAACAGTACCTCAAATTCGACTCGTTTCCGCTAAATGATGACGTTGGGTACATGCGTTTCAGCATGTTCGCCTTGCCGGTGGTCGAAAAGTTTTGCGCGTCGATCGCCGAACACAAAGACAAGAAAGCGATCATCATCGACTTGCGTGGAAACGTAGGCGGTATTATCGGCACAATGTACGCCATTTCCGGCATGCTATCGGACAAGCCGGTCGATATCGGCACGCTGATATACAAGGTAGGAAGTGAGAAGATGATCGCGACCTCGAAGGCCAAGAACTACAAGGGCCGGGTCGTCGTGCTTGTCGACGGCCAATCGGTTTCAGCCGCCGAGCTTTTCGCATCTGCATTACAAGAAAATGGCCGTGCCGTCATCGTCGGCGATACTACGGCCGGCGAGGCTCTGCCCGCAATGTCGGTCGCTCTGCCGACCGGCGGCGTCTTCATGTACCCTTTCGCCAATTTCAAGACGCGCAGCGGGACATTTCTCGAGGGTTTGGGCGTCAAACCCGACTTTCAGACATCGCTCGACCGCCGTTCGCTGCTCGCCGGCACCGACACGCAGCTCCAAAAGGCGCTCTCGCTGATCGCCGAGAGCAAGACCATTCCGGCCTCAAAGGCTGAGGCCGCGCCGCCGCCTGCCGCGAAAACGATCGATGTTGATTCTGAAGCGGCACTTCCACCGCCGCCCAAAGCAGTTCCGAAGAAAGCGCTGTCGAATGCTGCTCCCGGCACTGTCGGTATTGGAAGCGGCATCGGAACAGGTTCAGCACCGGCCCCGCCGGCCCCGGTCAGGGACGCCCGTTCCGTCGCGATAATCAACGACTACCTCAACGCGATCGGCGGTCGCGATGGTTGGAACGCGATCAAAACATACTCGGTCGCCGGCACCCAGCGGATCGGATACCGCGGATCCGAGACTGTCGCGGAGTTTCGTGCGTTTCGCCAGGACCCCGATAAATACACCTTGATATTCACAACGCCGGTTGTCGGCGACGTTCGGCAGATCGTCAACGGTAAGGTCTCTGTTCGTCAGAGCGATTTTGGTATCGATGTCGATACTCCTGTTCCAAGATCGATCAAAGACGTCGATATTTTCTCGACTATCCTCGAGTTGCTCGACCACGAAAACCTCGTTTCGCTCGAATTTCAGGGTGCCTTTGACCGTGACGGGCGAAGGTGTAACATAATTCAGGCAAGGTCTAAAATTGGTGCCACGATCGGTCTGGCTTTCGATGTCGAAACCAAGATGCTGGTCAGCTATGCGGACCGCTATTCGACGACCGAATTTGGCGATTACCGAAGGGTTGGAGCCCTGACGATGCCGCATTTGGTCAACATGGGGTCAACGCTGTCTTTGTTCATCGATAAAATAGAGATCAACCAGCCGATCGACGAGGCATATTTCAAACGAAAGGAGAACTGTTTTGACAAACCACTTCAATAACGCGATCAGTAAAGTTAAGGGTATCTTCAATATGGGCAATTCGGTAAATCTCGGCTTTGTCGTATTGCTCCTTGTCGTTCTCGGCTGTTCGTGCCCCGAAAGGCTTAGCGAATTCACCAAAGGCGGCGGTTCCTCGTCTAACAACATTAATAGAGCTACGCCGGAACCAACCCTGACACCGGGCAAATCGACCACGACCTCAAGCAAAGCCGAATACGACGTCACTAAGGCCAAATACGATCAGCTTTCGATCGGAATGGAACGCTCGAAGGTCGAATCGATCCTCGGCGGCAAGGGAATCGAGGTCAGCAGTTCAAAAGGCGGCAATATGAGTTTTTCGGTCAACAAATGGGTTGGTGAAAATTACAAATCCATCATCCTGTCGTTCAAAAACGATAAGATCATGACCAAATCACAAGTCGGCCTGGACAAGTAGCTTTTTCTTTTTAATTTTTCTTCTTAGCGTCTTTGCGACTTTGCGGGAAACGACGCTTTTTGTTGCTTAGTTATGTTCAAGAAAACCATCAGAAATATAGACATTCACGGAAAACGCGTCTTTATTCGCGTTGATTTCAACGTCCCCATCAAGGACGGCGTTATCGCCGACGACACCCGCATTCTCGGGGCTTTGCCGACGATCAGATACGCCGTTGAACAGGGAGCCAGTGTCATCCTCGCATCCCATCTTGGCCGCCCGATCAAGGACAAGAAAAAAGCTGAGGAAAAGGGAATTCCGTATGACGCGGCGAAATACAGTCTCAAGCCTGTATTCGAATACCTCAAAACGCTGCCTGAACTGACCGATGTTCGGGTAGCCGGTCAATCCGAGTTGCAGTTTGAGCGAGTTTTTTTTGCCGGCGTTTGGGTTGATAACCGCTACGATGATGACGACGCGTTCACCCTCGAAGACGTGGAGTCTATGGTCTATGCACTTGAGCCTGGACAGATTCTCTTGTTAGAGAACTTGCGTTATTTTGCAGGCGAGGAAAAGAACGATCCCGAATTCGCCAAACAGCTCGCATCGCTCTGCGATGTCTACGTCAATGACGCATTTGGCACCGCTCACCGTGCTCACGCCTCGACCGAGGGCATCACACACCATGTTGACGATTGTGTCGCCGGATTGCTGATGGAAAAGGAACTTGAGTTTCTAGGCAAGGCACTTCACGACCCCGAACGCCCGTTTGTCGCCATTCTCGGCGGTGCGAAAGTTTCCGACAAGATCCCGGTCATCGAATCGCTGATCAAACGAAAGGTCGACAAACTGCTCATTGGTGGAGCGATGGCGTACACGTTTTTCAAAGCTCAGGGTTACACCATCGGCAAATCGCTCTGCGAAGACGAGATGATGCCCAAGGCTCTCGAGATAGAGCAGATGGCAAAAGATGCCGGTGTCGAACTGCTGCTGCCGACCGACCATCAGGTCGTCGACAGCTACGATCCGCTTTCTTCGCGTAAGACCATCCCGATCGCGTTCACAAATACCGGGCTCGTCGGCCTCGATATCGGTATTGAGACAGTCGCGATATTCGAACGTGCCCTCGAAGGAGCCAAGACCATCGTCTGGAACGGCCCGATGGGAATGTTCGAGGAAAAACCCTTCGATCAGGGCACCGTCGCGATTGCCGAGGCCGTCGCGGACGCCACGGACAAAGGCGCTATCTCCATCGTCGGCGGCGGCGATTCCGTCTCAGCGGTCAATCAGGCAGGCCTCAACGACCGGATCAGCCACATCTCGACCGGCGGCGGAGCCACGCTCGAATTCCTGGCGGGCGACGAACTCCCCGGCGTTGCGGCTCTCGACGACAAAGTCTAAATAGCTGATCTTCCCATGGCATATTGTCGGTTCAACAGTCTTCCGCCACGCGTCACGAGCCTACTTTCGGAGATTCGTGCTGACAACGATTTATCGATGAATTATGAGGGGCGGCGGCAGTTTGGCCCGAGCCGCCCTTCAACCCAATATCTCATTGTTTTCTTGTGCGTGGTCTGGATAGGGCTGCTTTACCCGTTGACCGTCACTCATTACTGGACGGTAACCGAGATGGTGGTGATCACGGTCTTGACGTTAGCCGCACTTGTTCTCTTAGCAAACAGCATTTATTCGATCGTCACCGGCTCGCGGCAGGCGTCAAGCAACCGACTTTCCGTCACGCCGCTTTATCTGCTCGATTTTGGCGGCGATGGGCTCACATATTGGGAATTAGGCGATATTTCGTCGATCAATATCAAGCATCAATATCCGTACGGCTCCTATCTGAACACCGAAATAGATCTACATTTCGAGACCGGGCACCGCACGTTTATTGTCTCAGGCCTCGCGGAGTCTGAACAATTTGTCGATCTTGTAGAGCTTAAGAGAAAGCTATACATCGAGGCTGCCGCGAGAAATGATCTTGGCCGTTTGGAAGGTCACGACGACCTGCGAATATTAGGCGACTGTTCGGACGACTCACCAATGCCCCCAAATGCGCCTGCCCTGCGGTTTGCAGCGACCATTGTGTTAGCCGCCATGCTCACCGGTGGGATAATTTATGGGGCTAGGCTCGCTAACTATTACTACGAGGACCTACGGACGTGGAATTCCGCAGAATCGACGAACCGGGCGTCCGGCTATCGCTCTTATCTAAGCAAGCATCCATCAGGTCGCTGGCGAGAGCCGGCATCTCTAAATCTTCAGAAATTATATGATGAAGGGGAACTAAAATACCGTGCCTCGTTAAATTCAGGCCATGACAAAAATGCTGCCGAGGCGGTTCTCGAAATGCTTCGGTATGCCCGTTCCACTCAGAACTTCCAGGTGACGCTGGCATTCGAACGGAAACTCGAAATACCCCCGAATTTCGAAGAAGTGGTCATGTCCGACTTTGATATCAAAAAGGTTCTGCCTCTTGGAGATGCACTGTCGGCTGAAAAGATGGCCGGTAGGGAAGGACGGCTCATCACTTTGATGTCTGAGGCATTTGCCCAGGTGATCCCGGACGATATTTTGGAGATCGTCGGCAAATGCCACGAGAAATGCGTTACCTTGACCGTCAATTACGAGGTGGATCCGATGAACTCGGTATATTACGATCTGCGTCAAGAGAAAGTACCGGAACCGGAGAGAACCTGGTATCCGGGAATTTATATTGACTGGACATTTCTCGTGCGTATTCCTGAACAAGAGCGTGAGTATAAATTCGAATTAGAATCATCGCCCGCCGAAACGATTACCTACGATACGAATTCGGAGAAGCCATACGATCCAAACGAGGATTTCGCAAAGGTGCTCAGTTCGGACAAAGGAAACGTCTACGATTCGATGGTCGCAAGCGCATTTGACGACTTTAGGTCCAACTTAATTTTTCGTATGGGAATAGGCGAACCGCCAGTACGAAAGACCGATGAAACAGTGGCCGAACCATCACCATCGCCGTTGACACCTAAAACGACTAAACCTCGTAATTGAACAAAGGCCCTCTGTCTTCAGTACACTTCGGAAATTTCGTCAGTACGACGTTTCCCGGCCTTTAAGTTCTGAAATCCGACCGCATTTCCGTCTCGCGAAGCTCCCCTCCTTACGAAGGAGGGGTGGCTGCCGCTTCGGCAGACGGGGTGGTTCTCTCCCCCTCGGTCTCTGCGTTACGAACGGATCTAAACGCCGAGGCCGCCGAGAACGCGGAGTAAGTTAAACAGCTCAATCGCTGAACTTTTTCACTTTTTTACCCTTTCACTTTTTCACTCCGCTCCGAGCCGTAAATATCGTAAATCTCACCAATCCCGTAAATCACGTAAAAATCGTAAACCGCAAGGCCGACACTATCGTGTAGGCTCGTGGAGTATGGGTGTCAGAGTGGCACAACGGAAGGTCGAAGATTGCCGAGGGTTGTATCTGCGGTACGGGGGCGTTGAGCATGACCGGATCGCTGCGGAAATGCGGGCCCTTGGTTGGAGCGATTTTACGAAACGGAACCTGTACGCAAGGACACGCAGCGGGCGGGTCACGCCGGGCTGGCCGGAGCGTTTTGGCTGGGACGGGAGTTTGCCCGCGAAAGTGCGCGAAAAGACGCGAAACAGGAAAGCACGCCGACGCGGCATTGCCTACGCCAGACGACGCAACAGCACTTCTGCACCGCGACTCAGCAACTCCGCGTCCAAACCGCCCGGCACATTCGCCAGCCACCGCGAACGGCACGCAACATCCCAAAAACACATCGGCCGCGGCCACAACCGCCAGAAGGCAAGGCGTCTGCTGTCAGAACCGCCTGCGTCAGCGGGCGGCACGTACGTCGCCAACGAAAACGCACGCCCCGGTGCCGATCTCGTGCCATACACCCGACGCCGACCACAACAAACCACCGACCCGACAGACTCGACAGACCCGAAAGACCCGAAAGACTCTCCCGACTCATCCTTCCACGCCTGGCTCAAGACGCAGCCCGGGCTTTGGAACTGGGACCTGCGGCACCAGCGGATCATATACGATCGTCTGCAGGCGATCACGGACGGCAAGAACAAACGTCTGATGATCTTCATGCCGCCGCGTCACGGCAAGTCCGAGCTTGTGACGGTACGCTACTCCGCATGGCGCATCCGCCGCAACACAAAACTCCGCGTCATCCTCGGCAGCTACAGCCAGCACCTCGCCGACAACTTCTCCCGCAAGATCAGGCGCGTGCTGGCGGATGACGCCGCCGGCCAATTGCGGAATGCGGATCGCGGATCGCGGATTGATGGGAATCACGCGAATCAGCCAAACCCCGCATCGAACAGCATTCAGCATGGCAGAACCCAAAAGCGCCCAGCCGACACAAATCCACAATCCGCAATCCAAGATCCGCAATTCCCGCAGTCACCGTTCCCCTTCGCCAATCGGCCGATCAACCGCGTGTCGGAGTGGGAGACAAGCGATGGCGGTGGGCTCAAGGCGGTCGGTGTCGGCGGCGGCGTGACGGGCTTTGGTGCCGATCTGATCATCATCGACGACCCCGTCAAGAGCCGTGCCGAAGCGGACAGCAAGGTCTTTCGCGAACGCGTCTGGAACTGGTTCAACGACGATCTCTACACACGCCTTGAGCCGGGCGGTGCGATCATCCTCATCCAGACACGCTGGCACGAAGACGACCTCGCCGGCCGCCTCCTCAACGAAATGAACAACGGCGGCGAGCATTGGGAAGTGGTCAATCTTCCGGCGATAGCCGAAGCGGCTGAATTGCGGAATGCGGATTGCGGATTGCGGATTCAAAGTGATGGGGCCGATCCGTACAACAACACGCTGACTAACCTCCGTTGCTCGATCCCCACAAATCCGCAATCCGCAATCCGCGATCCGCAATCAACGGATCCCCTCGGCCGCAGCCCCGGCGAGGCTCTCTGGCCGGAGCGGTTCGATCTGGCGGCGATCGAGGGGTTTCGGAGCAAGATGGACGAATATTCGTTCTCGGCACTTTATCAGCAGCGTCCGGTGCCGTCTGAGGGCGGCGTCTTTAAGCGAAAGTGGTTTGGAACGATCGTCGATCACGCACCAAAGGGCCTTAAGTGGAAACGCGGCTACGATCTGGCCATCTCGACCAAACAGACGGCCGATTACACAGCGTCGTTCCGCGTCGCTTTTGACGCCGAGGGCAATATGTACATCGACGGCGGCTACAGACGACGCATCGCGTTTCCCGAACAGCGTCGCTACATGCTCGAACGACTCAAGCTCGAACGCGACACCGAACACGGCGTCGAAACGGCGGTCCACGGCCAGGCAGTGCTCGATTCGCTCAGAAAGGACGCCGCCGCCATCGGCCGCTCGTTCAAAGGCATTGCCGTTCAGGGCGACAAACACTCACGTGCATTACGCTGGATAAGCATCGCATCGGAAGGACGCATCCGCCTCGTCCGCGGACCTTGGAACAAACCCTTCGTCGAAGAAGCCTGCACCTTCCCCCACGGCAAACACGACGACCAAATCGACGCCGTCTCCATCGCCACCCACATGTTCGACCGGCGAGGCTCGAGGCTGTACGCCTTCAACTGAGCGGAAGAAGAGGAGAAGAGGAGATGGGGAGAAGAGGAGAAAGGGAAATGAGCAACGCGGGAACGGGACAACTTTTTCACTTTTTCACCCTTTCACTTTTTCCCGTTGAGCACCTTTCACTTTTTCACATTCCTCCCCGTGCTAAAATGGTAACTAAAGCTATGAAAGACTTTCTATTAGAACTGAAGGGCGTGGTCCTGATCGTTATTGGTATATTTTCGACGGCGTTCGGGCTGAAGGGATTTCTAATGTCCAGCCAGTTCATTGACGGCGGCGTGACGGGTATTTCAATGCTGATCGCCCAGGTCGCCGGATGGCCGCTTGCCCTACTGCTGGTGGTGATAAATATACCCTTCATCGCCATCGGTTATCATCAGATCGGCCGCAAGTTTGCGGTCAAGAGTTCACTCGCCATCACCGGTCTGGCTCTGGTGCTCATATTTGTTAAGTTTCCGGACGTAACACCCGACAAGCTGCTGACCGCTGTCTTCGGCGGCCTGTTCATCGGTGCCGGTATCGGCCTCGCTATCCGCGGCGGAGCTGTGCTCGACGGCACCGAGATCGCGGCTTTGCTTGTCAGTCGAAAAAGCTACTTGCTGAACGTCGGCGACGTCATTTTGATCCTGAATGTATTTGTCTTTATGGCAGCGGCAATTTTTCTCGGGGTTGAATCCGCACTGTATTCGATCCTGACCTACGTCGCGGCCTCGAAAACGATCGATTTCCTCATCCACGGCGTCGAAGAATACACGGCGATCACGATAATGTCGCCAAAGAACGAGGAGATCAAATTTCAAATTATCGGCAAGTTGAATCGCGGAGTCACGGTATTTAGCGGCCGTGGAGGAATGGGCACTATGGGAATGGTCGACACCGATCAGCCGATACTCTATTGCGTTGTCACGCGGCTCGAGATCGGCAGCGTCAAAACGCTCGTCGCCGAGGTCGACCCGGACGCGTTCGTCGTCACGCATTCGCTCTCGGATGTACAGGGCGGGCTGATCAAACGGCCGGTCCTGCATTGAACCGCGTCGCCCGTGCCACTTGCCGCCGCAGCGAACGGCTGACGCTGAGAAGTGCGATCGTCGATTCCGCCAGGAATGGAACAAACGCGGCGTGCCTAAGCAATGAACACACCCGCAGACGCGTATCGAACGCAGCAGCGTAGCCGACACGGTATCGGGCAGCAATATTAGTCAGATCTTTGACAACCAAACCCTCCGACACGACCGCCTCAGAGGCGATGCGGGCACTTTCGAGAGCGAGCAGCATGCCGCTGCCGGTAAACGGGTCGATGAACGATGCCGCATCGCCGACGGTCAAAAGGCCCGCGGCGGGAACCAGTTCGCTGCGGCCAAAACGCGCGATCGGCACGGCGTGCCACGGCTTTGCTACAACGGCGTCCCGCATCGCCTCAGCCGCACGCTTATTCGAAAAGACCACCTCGCGCATAACGCGTTCCGGGTCGCTGCCGAGCCTTTTTGCGTCAGCCGCCGAGGCGATAAAGCACAGGTTATAGAGATCGTCCTGTACACGGTTGCAGCCGCCGTAACCGCCCCGATAAACGTAGATCTCGCACGCTCCCGGCGTCACGCGCGCACCGCGAAGATGCGTCTTGAAAGCGACCAGATCGGCTGCCTCTTTCGGCAACGTGCGGTCATCAAGTCGCCTCGCCAGGCTCCTGGTCCGGCCCGTGGCGTCGATGGTCAATGCAGCTTCGACCTCGGTTTCCGCGCCGCTTTTGTCGCGAAGCTTTACGCCGGTCACCACGCCGTTCTCGGTCAGCAAACTTGTGGCAGTAGTTTCACGGCGGACATCGGCGCCGCACGCTTCGGCCCGTTCGAGCAGGATGTTGTCCATTTCGGCACGGCTGAGGCCAAGTGCGTGCGAATCGGCATCGCCAAACCACGCACTCTCGACCGCGACGCCACGGCCGCCGCGTGTGTAGAAGACGGTCTCGCTCAAGTTGGTTCCGCCGGCCGCAGCCATATCAGTCATGACGCCGAGTTCTCTAAAATGGACGAGACACTCGGGCGAGATGAATTCGCCGCAGAGCTTTTCCCGAGGAAACGCCTTTTGTTCGGCGAGCAAGACCTTAAGGCCCGCTTGCGACAAGCGGATCGCCGCACTCGAACCGGCCGGCCCGGCACCGACGATCGCGATGTCATATTTTTGGCTCAAAGCGGTCATGTTATTTCGTTCCCGACAGGACCAAACGGTAAGCGGCCGATCGCCGAACACGCACATCGCTCAACCCGGCCTCAGTGGCAAGGGCTCGCAATTCAGCCGGCTTGTAACTGCGAAGTATCGACAACGCTCCGTCCTCGCGAGTAAACGGCTGGAGAACGACGCGGCTGACGGCACGATAAAAATAATATGCCACGGGGCTGCGGTGCAGGTCGACTACGTAAATTCCGCGGGCGGCGACACGGCTCATTTCGCGAAGCAATTTGACCGCTTTGTCGTCGGTCAGATGGTGCAGGAACAGAGAGCAGTAAACATAGTCGAAACTGTCGTCGGCAAACGGCATCAGCAGAGCGTCGCACTGTAAGACGTCAATGACGCCGCGTTCTGATCCGCGGTAGATCGCACGAGCGGCCTTGGCATTGAGTTCGGCACCGACGAGAAACGCCGTGCGGTCGCCAAGCCATCGGCGAACGGCCCGCAGCAGTTCACCCGATCCGGCTCCGATATCGAGTATCCTGACCGTGCCATCGACCTTGCGAGCGTCACGCAGGATGAGCGGCCGCAGGGCTCGCATTTCACCGAAAAGGCGGTGGATGAAACGCATTTCGCGATGCCATTTAGCGTACTCCTCAGGCGTGTAGTCGCCCGTGTCCAGACGCTCGAGCCGGTAGCTTCGCTGTTTGAAACGGCTGAACATCAGTCAGCGCACCTCTGAACGACGAGTGCACTGTTTTTCGAGCCAAAGCCGATGCAGTTGCACAGAGCGGTATTGACGACGGCCTCGCGTGCGACATTTGGAACGTAGTCTAGATCGCAATCAGGGTCAGGCTCATCGAGATTGATAGTCGGCGGAATTATCCCGGTCGTTATCGCACATAGTGCCGCCCCGAGACCTGCGGCACCGCTCGCACCCTGCGGATGGCCGACCTGAGATTTGGTGGCTGACATAGGTGTTTGATAAGCGTGATCGCCGAGTGCGATCTTAACCGCGACGGTCTCGATCTTGTCGTTGAGCACGGTCGATGTGCCGTGGAGATTGACGTAATCGACCTGTTCGGGGGCAATACCGGCGTCACTCATCGCCATCGACATCGCTCGTGCCGGTTCGATGCCCGAATCGTCCAGCCGAACACGGTGATACGCATCGCACGTGGCTCCGTAGCCGGTAATTTCCGCATATATGCGGGCACCTCGACGGACGGCATGGTCAAGGTCCTCGAGGACAAAAAGATATGAGCCTTCGGCAGCGACAATTCCGGAGCGGCCAACGGCAAAAGGCCGCGAAGCACGATGCGGTTCATCGTTCCAGTCGCGGGTCACGACGGTCATCAGATTAAAGCCGGCCATTATCCCGGGTGCGATAGGAGCGTCGACGCCGCCCGCGATCATTACATCCTGACGCCCGAGAGCGATATGTTGAGCAGCGTAAAAGATAGCGTCCGTCGAACTGGTACAGCCGGTCGACACGACGTGCGACAAACCCCGAAGCCCGAGAGCCATCGAGATCTCGGACGAAAGCCCGCCGTGGGTCGAAGAGGGAATGGTATATACGCTGGCCTGCGTCGGCGTGCCGGTAAACCAATGGCCATACTGCCTTTCGGTAAACTCGAGCCCTCCGCCGCCGGTGCCGATCTCGACTCCGATCGCACGCCGTTCGTCGATGGACATCTCGGCGGTATCTATCCCGGCGTCAGCGATAGCTTCCCGGGCGGCGGCCAGGGCAAGCGGAACCGTCCGGGCAACGTGCTTGCGGTCCTTGGGGTTGAGTTGGGCTTCCCAATCGAATTCGGGGATCTCGCCAGCGATCTGGACCGCAAGGCCAGACGGATCAAAACTTTGTATTCGCCTGACGCCGCTAGCCCCGGTCTGCAGCGAATGCCAAAACGGCTCGCGTCCGATACCAATAGGCGTGACACAACCGAAACCGGTTATCACCACCCGACGCGGACGCGAAAAATTGTTGAGCATGCGAAATTTCCCCTTGAACTGTTGTTTGAGGATAACACCGCAGGTCGCGATTGACCACGTTTCGCGTTTGCCTGATGATTTTGATAGTTTATAGGATGAATTTGCCCGGAAAGGAACAATGCAGAAATTCATCGTATCAGGAGAATAATGATCAGATTATTTTCGACGCTTCTTGTTTTTTCGTTGATCAACATTTCGCTTGCCGGTCTTGCTTACGGCCAGGTCAAACTCACCGGACCCGAGAAAAAGACCGAGAAGATCCGTTCTAAGGTGAAGAAACTGGGCACCGGCGAAAATGCCAAGATACGGGTCAAGCTGGGCGACGGTACCACCTATCAAGGTTACATTCGTGAATCATCGGAAAGCGATTTTGTGGTAGTCGATAAAACGGGCAGTTCAACGGCGGTCAAGTATTCCGACGTGAAATCGATCGGCGGCAAAAACCTTTCGACAGGCGCCAAGATCGCGATCGCCGCCAGTGCAATCGGTGCCATAATCTTCTTCGCGGTTTTTTGGGCGGTAGTGCAGAACGATGAGTAAGTAAGGAATGGTCGGGTTAAACAAACCGATCGGGAAATATATGAGAAAACCTGTAATAGCAGGAAACTGGAAAATGTATAAACTGCTCGGCGACGCCGTCAACACGGCACTCGAGCTCAAACCGCTGGTTGCAAACGCAAACCATTGCGAAGTAGTGATCGCACCGGTATTCACCGCCATTAAGACGGTTGCCGACCGTTTGGAAGGGTCGAATGTAAAGGTCGCGGCTCAGAACTGTGCAGTACAGAATGATTTTGGTGCACATACCGGCGAGATCGCCCCGGCGATGCTTAAGGACGCAGGCTGTTCGCACATTATTATCGGCCACTCGGAACGCCGCCAATTCTACGGTGAAACCGACAATTCGGTAAACCAAAAGACAAAAGCAACGCTCGCGGCCGGCCTGACCGCCATCGTCTGCGTCGGCGAAATGCTGGCCGACAGGGAAGCGGGCAATGCCGAAAATGTGGTCAAAGGGCAATTGGTAAAGGGCTTAGACGGTTTGACAGTTGCCGATATGGAACGTATTATTATCGCTTACGAGCCTGTCTGGGCAATTGGTACGGGTAAAACCGCCACGCCCGAACAGGCTCAAGAAATGCACGGTCACATTCGCCAAATCGTTGCGGCAACGCACGGTGAAGGGGTCGCTCAAGCGGTACGGATCCTTTATGGCGGCTCGGTTAAACCGGACAATATAGCGACACTGATGTCGCAGCCGGATGTGGACGGTGCACTGGTCGGCGGAGCAAGCCTCGAAGCATCGAGCTTTTCGCAGATCGTGAATTACAAATAGGTGGTCAAATAAGTTGGAATATTTCCTGTACTTTATATTTTTTCTCTCGTGCATCGTGCTCATAGCTGCAGTTCTGCTGCAGCCGGGCAAAACCGATGCCGGAGCATTGTTCACGAGCAACGTTTCCAGCTCGGCGTTTAGCCCGCGTGGAACGGCAACTGTACTTTCGAAGGTAACGATCGCAGCGGCCGTGTTGTTCATGCTCTCTGCTTTGCTGTTGTCGATGCCCGCCCTGACCGGTAACGTCTCGGTGCTCTCGAGCAACCCTGACGCGACGACGACACCGGCAGCGAATACTAGCTCGGTAGATGCGAATGCCAATACCGTAGCTGCTCCGGCCGTTGCAACTGACGCAAATGCAAATACCGCTGCTCCGGCAGCAAATACGGCCGCCCCTGCGGCAAATGCCCCGGCTTCGGCCCCGGCCAACAAGTAGTTTTTGACAAATTAGCTCAGGTGGCGTAATTGGTAGCCGCGCACGTTTGAGGGGCGTGTGGAGTAATCCGTGGGGGTTCGAGTCCCCCCCTGAGCACCATATCTGAAAAAGACAGGCACATGACCTGTCTTTTCTCGGACCGTGATGTTGCATAGTTGCAATACTATTGCATCTCAGATCTTTGACAATTGAATACGTTATTCCGTGACCACCATCGTGCCGGTGCCTTCGTCGGTAAATACCTCGGCCAGGATCGCATTACGCCGCGTTCCGCTGACAACGTGAGCGGAACGCACCCCGCGTTTCAGCAAAGAGATGAGACCCTCGAGCTTTGGTATCATGCCGCCGATGGCCCGGCCCGATTCGATCAGATGCTGGGCGTCCGCGATGGTTATTCGAGAGAATTTGGTACTTTCATCGTCCGGAACGAGGTAGATCCCGTTGACGTCAGACAACAGGATGATCTTTTCGGCGCTAAGGCTTACGGCGATCTCCGACGCGATCGTGTCGGCATTGATGTTAAATATCTTGCCATCATTGTCCGCACCGAGCGAGGAAATTATCGGCAAATAGCCGCTGTCGAGCAGGGTGTTGATCAGCGAGACATCGATCTCGACGATATCTCCGACGTGGCCGAAATCGACAGACTCGGTCGCGCCGGTTTCGCGGTTCACGACGTCACGCGGCGGACGCTTAACGGCTTTGACCACGCCACCGTCGATACCTGAGAGCCCGACGGCGTGAATACCGCGTCGGCGGAACTGGGCGAGTATCTCGGTATTGATCTTTCCGCGAAAGATCATTTTGGCAAGCTCGAGCGTGTCGTCATCAGTGACCCGACGACCGCCGATGACTGTTTGGACTACACCGAGCTTCTCAGCAAGCTCATTTAACTGCTTGCCGCCGCCATGGATCACACATACCCGGATCCCGACCTGATGCAGCAAGGCGAGTTCCTCGGCAAGCGATGCGAGATTTTCCTTATCCTCTGTCACCTTTCCGGAGAATTTTACGACGAAGGTCTTGCCCTGAAACTTTTGTATATAGGGCAGCGACTCGCGTAACAGATCTAGTGTTTCGTGTTCCATAGCTGGAGATCAAATTCGGCTGATCAGTTGGGTGATTATCGCTTTTTGTACGTGCAATCGATTTTCCGCTTCGTCGATCACAACCGAATTGGCTGAGTCGATCACTCCATCCGTGACGACCACATTTCGCCTTACCGGCAGGCAGTGCATGAATATGGCGTTGTCGGTTTTCGCCATCTTCGCTTCATCGACTATCCAGTTGTGACGCAATTCCGCCCGATGGGCAACATCGCGGTCGGGGTCGCCATAAAAGTTTTTGCTGCCCCAGCTTTTGGCATATACGACCTCGATGCCGTCATACGCCGAAGCAACTTCGTTCGTGAACTCGATCGATCCGCCGTTCGCCGACGAAAGCTGCTGCATCTCGGAGATAAGCTCGCTGTCGAGTTCGTAGCCGGCCGGATGTGCGATTCTCAGATCATGGCCGAACTGAGCAGCGGCCAATGCAAAACTATTGGGAACGGCCATCGGGAGCGGTTTTGGGTGCCATGCCCAGGTCAATAGCACTTTTTTTCGCTCGGTCCCAAGCTTTTCGCGGATCGTCATCATATCCGCCATCGATTGACACGGATGATGCATTGCGGATTCCAGATTGATCACCGGCACGCTCGCATACTTTGCAAAGGCGGTTAGTATCGGGTCGGTGCGTTCCGTTTCCCAGTCTTTGAGCTCGGCGAATGTGCGGACGCCGATTGCCGACACGTAACGCTCAAGAACGCGGACAAATTCGGCAAGGTGCTCGGTCTTGTTACCGTCCATGACGACGCCTTCACGGTGCTCAAGCGTCCACGACGTTCCGCCGGGCTCAAGGATCACGGCATTGCCGCCTAGTTCATAAATCCCCACCTGCATCGACGCCCGCGTACGAAGGCTTGGATTGAAGAACACCAGAGCGACTGATTTTCCGGCAAGCGGCTTACCCTTGGTTTGACCACTCTTGATCAGGTTAGCCGACTCGAGGATCGATTCAAGCTCCGCTAACGACAGATCCGAAGTTTTAAGAAAATTGTTCATTTTCCGAGTACCTCGAGCATCATGTCAATTTCGTCAGTGGTCACACAAAGCGGAGGCAATAACCGCAGAACCCTAGGATCGCTGGATGTTCCTGTAATGATATTGCTGTCGAGCAGTTTCTTATGCATCGGAGCACAAGGCCCCTCAAATTCAATTCCGAGCAGGCAGCCCTTGCCGCGAACACCAATGACGCCTGGAAAACCTGCGAGCGAATCGCGCAAATGCTGTTCAACGCGGCGAGCATTGCTGATCATGTCGTCTGTTTCGATAGCCTCGAGTGTCGCCAGAACCGCCGCCATCGCGAGCATTCCGCCGCCGAACGTTGTGCCGAGATCATTGGTCTTAATGTGCTCCGAGACCGATTCGTTTACGAGACACGCTCCGACCGGAACGCCGCTGCCTAGCGATTTTGCCAGGGTGATAACGTCGGGAACAACACCGCCCGCGGCATCGCTTCCGGCAAAGAACCACGTGCCGGTCCGCCCAATGCCTGTTTGTACTTCGTCGAAAATGAGCGCGATCCCTAGATCGTCGCAGATCTGGCGGAGACCATCGAAAAACTCCGGTGGAGCTTCGCAGACGCCGGCCATCGACTGGATCGGTTCAAGCATTATCGCAGCCGTCCCGAGATCAGCGACGGCTCGTACACTGTCCAGGTCACCAAATACCGCCGAAACGTGACCGGGCACATTCGGCTTACCGATCTCGCGATATTTTCCCAAGAAGGTCGCCGATATCGAATCTGCTGTTCTGCCATGAAAGCCGCCGGTAAACGTGATCACCTTGTCGCGACCGGTTGCCATACGGGCGATACGCATCGCATTTTCGTTTGCCTCTGTACCGGAATTGCAGAAAAATGCCTTCGAAAGGGAATCAGGGGCGCTTGAGACCAGCTTTTCGGCGGCTCTGGCTCTGACGCTCGAGTAAACAAGATTAGAGTAGAAGAGAATCTTTTCAGCCTGATCGCGTATCGCCTCAACAACGTGAGGATGCGAATGTCCCGTCGCACAAACAGCATGGCCGCCATACAGGTCAAGGTATTTGTCGCCATCGCTTGTCCAAACCCACGGTCCGGAACCGCGTTCGACAGCTATTTCCATCTTCGCGTACGTCGCTAATTGAAACTGCGATTCTAGATGTTGTATTTCTTGAAAATTCATTTTCTGCTGCCGAGGTCAACCCGCGGTTTTAGTCACTCAATGTTCTCAACGCTTTACGGGTTTGTCCCAACAAGCCGCAACCCGGTTGTCTCGTCGAGACCGCACATTAGATTCATGTTCTGAACGGCCTGCCCAGCGGCACCCTTAACAAGGTTATCAATAGCTGAAAAAACTACCACCTGCTTACCATTTGAGTGGACCGCAATATCACAGAAATTTGTTGTTTTTACCCAATTGATGTCCGGTGATCCGTTGACGATCCGGACAAAATTGGCACCGGCGTAGAAATGCCGGTATTGATGTTCGAGATCCTCGTTCGACATGTTCACAGTCGTTTCAAAATAGCATGACGCAAAAATCCCGCGAGATACCGGCAGACTGTGTGTCATGAATATAAACTCGTGGCGAAAATCACCAACGTTCCGGAGGTGCTGTTCGATCTCTGGGACATGCTGGTGCGTGAATGGCTTGTAGGCATAGAACGAATTCATCCGCTGTGGATGATGGGTGTTTGCCGCCGGCTTTGCCCCGGATCCGCTCGAGCCGGTCTTGGCGTCGACAATGACCTTGCCGCTGATCATGCCGCTCTTGACCATCGGTGCCAGAGCAAGCAGTGTCGCGGTGGCAAAACAACCCGGATTGGCAACATACTGAGCAGACCCGATCGCATCACGATTTGTCTCTGTTAGGCCGTAAACAAATTGCCTTTGCAGGTCGGCAGCGGTTTGGTCTAGTTTGTAATACTCTTTAAAAACTTCCGGATCGTCTATTCTGAAATCTCCCGAAAGGTCGATCACTTTGACATGACTTGAAAGTTTCGGGATAAGGCTTAAAGCCTGTCCGTGAGGCAAGGCGAAAAACGCGATGTCAATATCATCGACCAGGGAAAGATCCTCAGGGGCCGGGGCGAATTCCAGATCGGTCAAACCATTAAGGTTACGATGAACGTCACTGACTGCCTTTCCGGCATGTTCGTTCGCAGTTACCAGGACGATCTCGGCATTCGGGTGGAAAAGCAAAATACGCAGCAGTTCGCTACCGCCGTAACCCGACCCCCCGAATATCGCGATCCTGAATTTTTGTTGCGCATCCTGCATTTATGCTGCTAGCTTAAGCTCCTCTATCGGTTGATACGCCAAGTCGAAAAGTCCGGATCCGTTTCGCCGAGCATTACCTGCATTCAATTTGAAGTTTTCTTTGATAAAGTCTTCGCCCATTTTGGAGTCCGTGACGGAGCCTGCGACAACGTCGATCTCGATACCGAACGCCTTAAGTACATTCATTCCGCCAACGACCCCAACATAGTCCGAAGCACAGAATATAAAGGTCGAAAAGCAACTTTTCAATTCGGTATCCTGCAACAGAGTGTCGACGCCGTATCCGCCGATGATACCGTCACCAAGTTCAACCACTATCAGATCGGGTTGAAGCGAGTTTAGATGATTGAGGATCGCCATTGCCGTCGGAGCAAGATCCTCGATATTCGCCGTCGAAGGCAGGCCGCAATCGATAAAGCTCGCAGTTGAAAATGCACCATGGTCCTGCATATTCAGGGTGTCGCGGAGTGCGGCAACACCTGAGAGCTTTGCGGCAGCAACCCTTAGCCCTCGATGACTCGCTTGTTTGATGATCTCCGTCGCCGCGACGGTCTTTCCTGAGTTCATACAGGAACCGGCGATCACGATTACCGGTGCTGAAGGTTCGAGGTAAGCTGCGGGGGCAAGCGCCCCGCGAGCGATATTCAGAACAATGCCTTCGACGTCGCACGCCAAACCAATGACCTCAACCTCGATCGCATCCGACAGGGAAGAGTGATGGCCGCTGCAGATACCGATAACGCCACCCATATTCAGCAGATGCAGCCGATCACCGGCCTTTATCGATGACGGCACGTCGCCGACAAATCCTTTGAGGGCTCGTCGTGTACCCAGTACGCCGACCAGGACATCGCCAAGGGTAATCCGAGCCAGACGTCCGTTTGGGAGCTCAAGATTACCGTAGGTCGCGGACTCGCCCAGAGCCTTAACTACCACCACATCGCCGGAGGTCGGATGCTGCGTAGTCTCGATCACATCAATCTCCCGTGCGATATCAAATATCGATGTTGCCGATCCATACTTATCGATCACAATTGTCTTCGTACCGCTTATCATTAGGCAAACTTCCTTGATAGGACATCCCAGAGCTTTTTGATCACTATTCGCTGGTGCTGCAGCGATTCGACCGCGACAAAGATCGTGTCATCACCAGCAATTGTCCCGACGATCTCGCTGATCTTGGCCCGATCCATCTTTACCGCGATCGCCGAGGCTAATCCCGACTGGCAATTAACCACTATTAAATTATCGCCAGCTGCCCTAAGTCCGATCGGGCCAAAATCCGTCGATTCACCGTGACGAGGAGATGTGTATTGCCCCCCGACCTTTACAACGCCGAGTTCGACCAGATCGCGAGACACACTCGCTTGCGTTACATCGAAACCTCGTTCGGCGAGCTTTGTAACGATCTGATCTTGCCGGGCGATTTTCTCGCTCTCGATCATCTTTAGAATAATGCTATGTCGATGCTCTCTATTCACTATCTTTTTGTTTGCATAGTATTTTCATCATATGCATTATCGTCGCATTGAACGTGCATATATGCAATATATATCCATATAATATACATTCTTGTGCTCGCTGTCAATAGTGTTGTTCGGATCCCGCCTGAAGAACCGTTACAGCCAGATCAAAATAGCGCTACTTTGATTCGAAGAAATTTCTTGGGATTTTGTCTGAAATCATATAGGAGTTTGGTGCCCTCGCTCGAAAACTGATTAATTGTCGATGCGGTCTGATTAATATTGTTATAGAGTGTCTCGTCCGTAACAAACTTGCCGAGCGTGCCTTTTCCGGCTTGAGCGTCGGCGATTACCGCTTCGATCCGAGTCGTGGTCGAATTGAATTTTGCGATTGCGTCTCGCACGTCCTGATAAAGAGCTTCGTCCTTCAGGAATTTGCCAGCCGTACCCTTACCGTCTTTCAGATCGGTTGTAACGATCTTGATATCTTCGGCGATCTCGTTGATCTTTACGACTGATTTACGCAGATCGGCTATGGTGGCTCGGGTTTCGTTATACAAGGCATCGTCGCTGACAAATTTACCGGCCGAGCCTTTTCCAGCCTTTATATCTGCAGAGATCGCTTCCAGACTTGCAACTGTCTTATTGAGACTATCGTAAAGTGCCGGGTCGTTGACCAATTTACCCGCAGTGCCTCCTCCCCTGTTGATCTTGTCGATCGTCGTTTGCAGCCTGGTCATCGTCGATCTAGTCTCCGCCACCGCTCCATCCAAACTTTCATAAAGAGCTTCGTCGTTAATAATGCGGCCGAGCGTGCCGTCACCCTGATTAGCCTTATTAAGAATTTCGTTGGCGGGTATCGCAAGCTTGTTTATCTGTTTAAGGAGATCATTGCCGGTCGCAGTCAGCTGATTCATAGAGATAGCCGAGTTTGACGCCAGGATCGTGTCCTCAACCACCGGCTCGCCTTTCGCGGTTCCCGGTGAGATGTTTATCATCTTCTCGTTGCCCAATACAGACGTAGCAATAAGTTGCGCGGTCGAATCTGTCCTGATCAGATCGCCGATCGGTTTATTTTCGAAAACCTGCACAACGGACAGAGTTGCCTCGATCCTTTCGCCGGCGGGGCTGTCGGGAGGAAGGAATTTTACGTCTTTTACCTTCCCAACCGGGATCCCGGCAAGCTGAACATCCGCATTCGAATGGAGGCCATCGGCACTGGCAAATCTCACCCTCAAATTCATCCTCTTTTCAAACGGATTGAAATCTCCGGATGAATTGATGATCAAAAATCCAAATACCAAAAGGGCAGCGAGCATGAATATGCCGACGCGAAGTTCACTAATCGTCAATCTTTGGTTGGTTTTGGGCATTTTCGTCTACTTTCCGCGAATAAACCGGTGAATATAAGGGTCGTCGACAGCACGTAGCTGCTCGTCTTTTCCACTAAAAATTATCTTTCCACTCCGCAGCATGATGACCTCTGTGTTTACCAGGCAGAGTGTCTCGCCTTCGTCCTTAAAATGGACATTTCCTTTTTCGTCAACGATAGCATATTCAGAGCTAAGGTAGCTGAGATTATTCATCTCGTGTGTGACGAAAATCGACGATACATCCTCGAGATCCCTGAGCTTGATCGCCAGTTCGCACATCGCTCGGGCGGTCGGCGGATCGAGTCCCGCTGTCGGCTCGTCAAAGAGTACAATGTCGGGGTTACCGACGAGTGCTCGTGCAATGCCGACTCTTCTACGCATGCCGCCGGACAGTTCGATCGGCATTTTATCGATCGCGTCCTCGAGGTCGACGAACTGCAGCATTCGCACTACTTCGTGTTCGATCTCGTCCTCATCGACGCCTTCTTCGATGAGGCGGTAGGCGACATTTTCGTAGACGGAAAGGGAATCGAACAACGCCCCTTCCTGAAAGACCATGCCGATCTTTTGCCTGATCCGCATCATTTCCTGATCGTCAAAACCGGTAATATCTTCGCCTTCGATCAATATCTGGCCCGCATCGGGTTTGATCAGGCCGAGGATCAGGTTGATGATCGTGGATTTTCCGCTACCGGAACCGCCAAGTACGATCTTGGTCTCGCCGCGTCGAACGCGAAAATTGACCTTGTCCAGAATAACCTGGTCGTCAAACGCTAGCTCGACGTCGCGAAACTCGATCGCCGGTATAGTTCGCAGGGCGAGCCCTGGCGGAACCTGCAAATCCCCGTCGGCGTTCTGCTGCTCGATATCCAACGATAAATCCATAATCGGTCGCGATCCTAAAACAACGTGTTTTCAAAGAACCCTTGAAGCAATTTAGATAAAAAGAAGTCGGCGATGATCACATTGATCGACGAAAGAACCACTGCGTCCGTCGTCGAACGGCCGACACCGACCGTTCCGCCTTTAGTGCTCAGCCCCTTGTGACATGACACCAGCCCGATGATCAGCCCGAAGAATAGGGGCTTTACGATGCCGCCGATCAAGTCTTCGATCGAGACGCCGACTCGGACCGAGTTAATATAGACGTTCGGGTCGAGCCCATATAGGCGTTCTGCTATCAAACCGCCGCCGAAGAGGCCAAACAGGTCAGCCGCGATGGTCAACAGCGGCAGCGAGACGATAAGAGCAACGATACGCGGAGTGACCAGTTTCCGGACGGGCGACGTGCCGAGTGCACGCATGGCGTCGATCTGCTGTGATACCACCATCGAACCTAGTTCCGCCGAGATCGCCGAACCGACGCGGCCGGCAACCATCAGGGCTGTTAGTACCGGGCCGAGTTCCCGGATCAGCGATGTCGCCACGGCCTGGCCGGCACTGCTTTGCTGCCCGTAATAGGCGACTGTCGGGTATGCCTGCAAAATGAGCACACCGCCGGTAAAAAAACCTGTCAAAATTACGATCCCGAGCGACCCGACACCGATGTGGTCCATCTGCCTGATCATCTCGCCGAAATAACGCGGCGGCTTTCTGAGTCCGCGGACAGAACGCCAAAGCAGCAGCACCATCTCTTGGAACTCAAAAATAAATTTGCTTACAGGATTCATTTATCGGAGGAATTCGAGAACTAATTTCTCGTAAAGATTACACCGAATATTCCCGGTTGAGCAAATAACCGAAATGACCGGCCGCGATATCGCAGCCGGCCAGTCTAGCAAAACTTGCATTTCATATCAGAATATCTGCGGTTTATCCGGATTGCGGTTGATATTCTGGCGGTTTCTCATCGGCATCTGGTTTCCGGGTTGACCATTATTTTGCCGACGCTCCTGAGCGCGTTCACGCATTTCCGCAAACCGCCGCCGCAACTCGCGAAACTTGGTCAACTGCTCGGGCGTCAGTATTTTACGGATCGCGAGCTCGTTCATCGAACGGATCTTGATGACCTCGGCCTGTGCCAACTGATACTGCTTTAATAGTGCCGCCAGGGCGGTTTCGTCTACCTGATCGGCATAGATAGCTTCGTCTAGTGCACGATTGGCTTCGGCTACCTTCTTCTGGGCCTCTTCGAGGAGCGGTCTCCGCTGCATATTTAGGCGGCGGATCTGCTGGATCTGTTCGCGCGAAAGCTCAAGCTGACGCAGCAGCTCGGGGCCGCGCTGACTGGCGTTCATCGCGTTGGCTTTCGGTTCTTCAACCGGTTCGCCGTTTTGGGCAAACACGCCGCCGGTCACGATCAGCATCAGCGTCGTCAAGATAACGTATTTAATTGATCCAATTGGAAGTCTCATAACATTCACCCCGAAATATTAGCGTGTATCAACCTGATCGAAAAGGTCCGAGAGACGCAGGCCGTCGTCTTCGTCTTCGTCAGTGGCACTCAATTTTGGTGCCTTTGTCCCCGTTCCCGCGACCATCGGCATACGCGGTGCCGGACGCTGTGTTCTATTTGTGCGGCGGTCGGCGGCCTTTGTAACCAAGGGCTTAACTCCAGAGTTGGTCGTCACGGCCTTGGTCGTCTCGGTATCGGCCGGGTCAGGGGCAACAGGCGACACATTCTCGCGAACAACGGTCGGTGTCGGCTCGGGCTTGCGGTTTGCGGCGATCTCGGCGTTCGAATTTGACCCTGCGGCCTGGTCGTTCCCGGCCGGAGCGTTTCTCAGTAAATAAAATCCGGCAATGCCGCCGAAGAGCAGTACCGTGATGACGGCCATTGATGCCGCCAGCGATAGTCCGCGGCCGCCAAAGAGCGTTGCCCAAGTTTTCTCGATAAAACCCGGCTCTGCGTCAGCCGCAACGGCCGGACGAGCGTAGGGAATCGAGATCTGCGGTACGGCAAGGCCGTCGAAAGCGTCCTGACGCCACTCGATCACCGAAAAACGTGCGTCCGACAGCGATTCGATCTCGACCGTGCACGGTTCGCAATCCAGCAAGTGGTTTTCGAACAGCTCACGCTCATCCTCGGGCATCTCGCCGTATATGAACGAAACAACATCGCCCGCATCCTTGCACGCCGCAGAGTTGTTATCAAATTCCTTCATCACTTTTCCTCTCTAAGCTCGTCAAACGACCTCGACGGGCGTTCTTTCCAGCTTCATCTTCAACTGTTTCAATGCCGTGTAAAGCCTGCTCTTTACTGTACTTAGCGGTAATTCGAGCGTTTCTGATATCTCCTGAAACGTCATCTCTTCAAATTCTTTCATGACGATCACCTGCCGTAACTCGGTCGGCAAGGTGACGACGGCCTGTCTGACAATGGTCAGGCGTTCGGCCTTTTCCGCCGTACGCGACGGGGAATATTGCGGTGCTGCGACAAAAACCCGATCCTCCGAGCCATCGTCGTCATCGAGAAGATCTTCAGCCCTCGACTTATATCGCCGTTTGGTCGTCAGGCACTGGTTGACCGCGATGCGGTGCAGCCAGGACGAAACGCGTGCCTCGCCGCGAAAGTTCTTGAGATTGCGGTAAGCGGCGATGAACGCCTCCTGTGCCGCATCGCGGGCATCGTCTTCGCGTCCGAGCATACCGAAGCAGAGAGCGAATATCTTTCGCTCCCAACGCCTCACGATCTCGCCGAAGGCGTCAGGGTCCTGCGACACCGCCATTTCGACTAGCTGCTCATCAGTAAAGTTCTTAAACATCCGGCTCGAGTCAAACCCGCATTCGCACCAAAATATTATCGTAAAAAGACCGCAACCGTGCGAAGCACTATCGCATACAGTGACTTAGACGAGCGAAAACGGCTAAAAGTCTTAGCTCGCACGAACTTTCTTTGTCTCGCGACTGTCCCACGATAGTTAAAGTGGGACAGCACGTGGGACAGGCTAACTGCTGTAGCTACGAGTGTTAAGCCAACTGTCCCAGAATTCGGCATATTTTCAAATTTAATTTCTTTGTGTGTCATCAATGCAAACACTTGCATTATCTGCAACACCTAGTATAGACTATCTGCCAATCGTGTCAATACACATTTGGAGCGTTTGAAAATGATCGAATTATCTTCTACACCGGCAAATTTTGATTATTCACAACTATTTAGCGCAAAGACCGCAAATCAGTGGCGGAGCGAGGGCCGACAGCGTCCCGATCCGAAGCTGCTGTTTGACGAATTCTGGATCGAGGGTGAAATGGCCGTGCTGTTTGGCGATTCGGGAAAAACGTCGCTGGCTACGCAGATCGGCGACTCGATCGCGTCGGGCCGGCCGATAGAACCGATGCGGATGACGGCCGAGGCTAAAAAGGTGCTGTACCTTGATCTGGCACTGTCGGAAAAGCAGTTCGAGATGCGGTATTCGGCCGACAGGACCGGCGAAGAGGCGGAAACCGGTGCCGAAGATCACCAGTTTTCGGACAATTTCATACGCGTTCAGATGCCGTCCGACGTGTCGGCAAAGGGTTACGACGGTTATATGGCGTTCGCACGCGGCATCGAGTGGCTGGTGACGGAGCACGAGGCAAAGGTGCTGATCATCGACAACATCACACGTCTGCGGCGTTCGACACACAGCACGAGCTGCGAGGTCGTGCTGATGAAGGAACTGAACCGCCTCAAAAACACGCACGGGCTGTCGATACTGGTGCTGGTCAACAGCGAGCGGCGAAACGTGATGCGCGAGCTGACGCTCAGCGATCTCGGGCCTTCGGCGATACTAGCGCGGTCGGCGGACGCGGTCTTTGCGGTCGGGCAAAGCGAACAAGAAGGGCCGTTCCGATACGTCAAACAGCTCAGGACGAGCAGCACCGAGATCATATACAGTAAGGCCCATTTGCCGACATTCAGGCTAGGAAAGATCGGCGGCAATTTTCTCGGGATGGAATTTAACTATTACAGCCACGAGCCGCAGGAGATATACGCCGAGTGTTTCGCCGACCACCGCGACGACCTGCTCGAGGCCAGAAAGCTGGCGGAAGAGGGCCGTTCGTTACGCGAGATCGCGGAAACGCTTGATATTTCCAAGTCGCGTGTGCACCGTATGCTGCAGATCCTCTCGCAGCCGCAGCCCGAACTCGACCCGCCGCCAGTGCAGGTCCGCGTCCCGCAATTTCCGGGCGAAGAGAAATATATCGAGGCTCTCGACAGCCCTAAATATGAAGACATCTACCGCCGCGAAGACGCCGACGCGTACGTTCTGCGGCGTGAGGCATACCTGATCGAAGCGGCAAAGGCCCGGGCGGTCAAGATGTGGAAGGAAGAGGGCATCGTCAAGACGATGGACGAGATGGTCGAGATGGTAAAACAGCCGTGGGAACGGGCCGACGCTGCGGAAACTCCGCCTGTCGCCAACGACCCTGAGACCGGGGCCGAAATTAACGAGATCGACGCCGATCTGGGCCTGATGGACCCCGAGACCGACTATGCCGACCCCGAAAATATGCCGGAAAGGCTCAAGGCTCTGCACCTGCACCGCCTGATCTATCGCGGCGACGGCCTGACCCACGAGATCGACGCGTACGGCCGCAACCGCTGGGTGGACGAGTACGACGAACGCGGCAAACCCCAATCATGGTACGCCTTTGACAACAAAGACAACCTCTACCATTCAGAAAAACGCCCCGAAGGCCGATTCGTCACCCTAGTCGATAAACGCAATAAGCTGGTACCGGAGATACCGCTGGATTGAGAGAGTTTTTGTCAGAACCGCCTGCGTCAGCGGGCGGCTTCAGCCGTCTATCCGCGTCCACGCGGCAAATAGCCACGTCGTTCACGGCGTGGTGAATATTAAGGCCGAATCCCAGCCCGTTTCAACGGGCTTATTCCACTCGCGGCTTAAGCCAAAAGAAATAAGGACGGTAAACCGCCCTTTAGGCGTCTTTTTTCAACCTAACCACGTGCTGAAGCGACGTGGCTATTTGCCCTTCGGGAAAGCCGCGTGAACGCGGCTGAGGAATCCACGCTCCGGCCCTTCAGAACGCCGCGTTAGCGGCAGTACGATTGTAGCCGTGGGTGATAACCCACGGGATATCGTGATGGTTCTCCATCGCCGCGTTCAGCGACGGTTGAAGCCGGGTCAAGCAATGTTCAACCGTCGCTGACGCGACGGGGATCGTTCGTTCACTCAACCGTGGGTTTTCACCCACGGCTACAATCACGGCGTCGCTCTGCGACTAAGAACTAACGTACGTAGTTCAGCTAGACGTTGAGGTGATCCAAACACTGTCACGCTGGAGAAACCGGCGTCACTCGTCTACGTTTCATTTATTGGACCACGCTCTGGCGTGGATTACGGCGACCATTTATGGTGATACTCAAACAATGCAATTGGTGTTAATATTACTGCAAAATAATTTGACCGGAGGATTTTTCGATGGAAACCAAGCTCGAGAGGGAAGTTCGCTTCCTAAAGATCTACGCACTTGTTGCCACGCTAGCTTGCGTGGTTTTTTTGGCTACCGCGTTCTCTTTTCAGGAGAATAAACAAAAGTTCGGCGAGATCGACGTTGAGCGGATCAATATCGTCGAAAAGGACGGCAAGCTAAGAATGGTCATCTCGAACGAGGCTCGGCAGCATCCGGGCATAGTAAATGGAAAGGTCATCGAACGAAAAACACCTCGACAGCCCGGAATGATCTTTTTTAACCAGCTCGGCGACGAGATGGGCGGACTACTGTTCGGCGAAAATGGCGGCAACGGACATTTTGGCACGCTGACCTGGGACAAGGTCCGCAACGACCAGACGATGGGATTCCGTTATCTGGAGGGCGATGACGGTACTTATTCGTCCGGACTCGAAATGTGGCAGCAGCCGAATATTCCGGGCGACGTCATGCTCGAAAAAATTCGAGCGGCCCGCAAGATCACCGACGAGACCCAACGCAAAGCGGCGCTGAAGGCGTTGGCCGACAAAAACGAGATGACCACCTACCGGCTGTTTCTCGGAAAAAACCGCGACGATTCGACCGTACTCGCGATGTCGGATATCAAAGGCAAGCCGAGGATCGTGATGGAAGTCACATCCGACGGCGTACCCAAACTTGAGTTCCTCGACGCACAGGGAAAGGTAATTTACAGCCTGCCCGAGGAAACGAAACCTAAGAAACATTCCAAGAAGTAACTGATCGGCTAATAGGCTCGGGCGAAGACTACTCGTTTGGTGGACGAGTTGCCGGTGAAGATGCATTTTCCTTGCTCCTCGGGGGCGTCGAGCGGGATGCAGCGGATGGTGGCTTTGGTCTCGTCTTTGATCTTTTCCTCGGTTTCGGCGGTGCCGTCCCAGTGGGCGAGGAGGAAGCCGCCTTTCTCGATCTGGGCTTTGAACTCGTCCCACGTGTCGACGATGTGAGTGTTTTCCTCACGAAACGCCAGTGCCTTTTGGAAGATCGCCGCCTGAATTTCGTCGAGCAGTGTCTTGATGTAGTCCGTCAGGCCCGGGAGCGGACGCGTTTCCTTTGTCAGGTTGTCGCGGCGGGCGACCTCGACGGTGCCTGCCTCGAGATCACGCATACCGATAGCGAGCCGGACGGGAACGCCCTTTAGCTCATATTCGGCAAACTTCCAGCCCGAGCGCTGATTGTCATTATCGTCAAACTTGACCGAGATGCCCGCGGCCCTGAGTTCGGCACAGAGCGGATCGACGACCGCGGTGATGGCGACGAGATCCTCGGGCGAGCGGTGGATCGGGACGATGACGACCTGGATCGGAGCGAGCTTCGGCGGCAGCACGAGGCCCTTGTCGTCCGAGTGGGCCATGATCAGGGCACCCATCAGACGCGTCGAAACGCCCCAGCTCGTCGCCCACGCGTATTCCTGTTCGTTCTCTTTATTGACGAATTTGACGTCAAACGCCTTGGCAAAATTCTGCCCGAGAAAATGCGACGTGCCCGATTGCAGAGCCTTGCCGTCCTGCATCAGAGCCTCGATACAATATGTTTCGAGGGCACCGGCAAAGCGTTCATTGGGCGATTTGAGGCCCTTGAGAACGGGCAGTGCGATCCACTCTTCGGCAAATGTCGCGTAAACGCCGAGCATGCGTTCAGTCTCTTCGATCGCCTCGGCCTCGGTCGCGTGTGCCGTGTGGCCCTCTTGCCAGAGAAATTCGGCGGTACGCAGGAACAGCCGCGTACGCATCTCCCAGCGGACGATATTGCACCACTGATTGATCAGCAGCGGCAGATCGCGCCACGACTGGATCCAGTTTCTGTAGGTGTTCCAGATGACGGCCTCGGAGGTCGGGCGAATGATCAGCTCTTCTTCAAGCTTGGCGTTGGGGTCGACCATCAGGCCGCCATTTGGGTCGGCCTTAAGGCGGTAATGCGTAACGACGGCACACTCTTTGGCAAAGCCTTCGGCGTGCTCCTCTTCTTTTTCGAGGAACGATTTCGGGACAAAAAGCGGGAAGTACGCGTTCTGATGGCCGGTCGCCTTGAACATATCGTCGAGTGCCCGCTGCATCTTTTCCCAGATCGCATAACCGTACGGTTTGATGACCATACAACCGCGGACCGCGGAGTTTTCCGCCAGGTCGGCGCGTTTGACGATCTCGTTGTACCACTCGGAATAATTTTCTGCCCTTGTCGGAAGTGCTTTGCTCATATAATGTACCGCTCACCGTGTTCGCTCTGTGAACACTGAGGTAAAACGAGAATGATAAGATAATTTGGCGGACGATACAATTTCGCGGTTCAGCTTGAGTGCCCCGTGCGCTCTGTTGACTCTCGGGCCAATATGATATTATCCGTTTTTTATGAGTAATAAACCGCTCGACCTCAACGACACCGCAACAGCATTCGCTCACAAATCAAATTCAGAGCTGAAAGAGAAGTATCGCCTCTTCAAAATGATGAATTCGCCGTTTCTAAATTCCATAGGAACGGGCCTAACGAAGTTTGCATTATCCATCGGCCTGCCGGTCGAGGGGCTGATCAAATCGACCGTATTTGAGCAATTTTGCGGCGGCGAAACGATCGAAGAATGCGACAAGGCGGTCGATTCGCTCGGCGACGCCAAGATCGGTGCGATCCTCGACTATTCGGTCGAGGGCAAAACGCAGGAAACGGATTTTGACGCCGTCAAGGACGAGATCATCCGCACGATCGAACGCGGCAAGGACGACCCGAATATTCCGTTTTCGGTCTTTAAGGTCACGGGCATTGCCCCATTGGGCACGCTCGAGCGAATGAGCAGCAAGAAAAAGCTCGACGCCAAAAGCCAGGCGAAATGTGAACGCATCCACAACCGCGTCAACGAGATCTGCGAATACGCATACAAGGTCGATCACCCGATCTTTATCGACGCTGAAGATTCGTGGATACAGGATTGTATCGACCGTATGGCGACCGAGATGATGGAAAAATACAATCTCGAAAAGCCGATCGTTTTTAATACGCTGCAGATGTACCGCACCGACCGGCTTGAGTTTTTGAAAGAGGCTCGTCGGCAGGCAACAGCGAACGGTTACATTCTGGCCGTCAAGCTTGTCCGCGGTGCCTATATGGAAAAGGAACGCGAACGCGCAGCCGAAATGGGCTATCCGTCGCCGATCCACGAGACCAAAGAGGCGACCGACGCAGACTATAACGCCGCGATCGAATATTGCCTCAAGCACATTGACGAAGTTGCATTTGTGGCGGGAACACATAATGAAGAAAGTACGCAGATGCTCGCGAACAAGATGAAGGAAATGGGCATCCCGAACGACCATCCGCATGTGTTTTTCTCGCAGCTTTACGGCATGGGCGATAACCTTTCGTACGTACTGGCAAAGAACGACTATCGAGTTTCGAAATATCTGCCGTACGGCCCTGTGGCGGACGCAGTGCCGTATCTGATCCGTCGCGCTGAGGAAAACTCGGCCGCCGCGGGCCAGGTCAGCCGCGAGCTGGAAATGCTGGAAAAAGAGATCAAACGGCGGAAACTGTGATAGGTGGTCGGTGGTCAGTGGTCAGTGGTCAGTGGTCAGTGGTCAGTGCACGATGATTGATATTTTTCGGCAACTTGCAACTAATAACCGCCCTGAACATTATGTTTTGTCCCAAATGCGGAAATGCCGAGCAGCAGCCTGAGACGTTTTGCCGTCAGTGCGGCATTTTTCTCCCGGACCTGTCAAAACCGGCCAAGAAATCACAAACGCCGCAGGACCATGTGACGGCGAACCTCGCATTGAGCACGATGACGATCGTCGTTGCGTTCACACTCGCCATCCTGCTCTATTCAATGCTCGCGTTTAAGACCGACACACATCCGCTGATATACGTCACGGCGGGGCTGCTGATAGCGATCGGGGCATGGCACATCCAGTCGTTGTGGAGAACGCTGCTGCTGAGGAAGCACTTCAAGAAAAATCAACGTGCGGGCGAACCGGAGATCGCGGGCATCACGGCAACGGACGACAAACTGCTCGATCAGCCCAATTTTGACGACTTCGTCCCGGTCAGCGTCACCGACCGGACGACCAAACATCTCTCAAAGACAAAACTACGCTCAACGGAACCCGAGCATTAATCTAACGGACCGATCGGACACTTCGCGGCCCGCGTATGCTTTCCACGCGGAAAGCGGTGCGATCTCGGCGTCGGTCAGCGGGACATTGGCGATCCGCGACACCTGCGTGCTCTCAAACGCACGCGTCGTGAGGGCGATGTGCCGTTCACTTACCTTCAACTTCGACGGGTCCGCAGAAGCCGCTTCGGCCGAGTCGACATCGGCAAAAAAGTCTGTGTAAGCCGCTACGTGCCAGGTTTTATCCACGCCGTCGCTATCAACCCCGAGCAGACGCAACAGAGCAAATCCCGCCTCAAGCTGAAAAACCAAAAAATCACCGGGCTGAAAATTCTGTGACATAACAACGAGATTAGCATACCCGCTCGTTTGCTTGTAAAATTAGAGATGTGAAGACCGATCTTGATCTGCAAGCCATGCTCGATGTCGCGATAGACGAAGCTCGAACGGGCCTGGCCGAGGGCGGCATTCCGATCGGTGCGGCGTTATTCGATGCGGACGGCAATCTGCTCGGCCGCGGACACAATCGCCGCGTGCAGGAGGGCGACCCGTCGCTTCACGCCGAAACGGACGCATTTCGCCGGGCCGGGCGACGGGCAAATTATCGCGACACGATCATGGTGACGACGCTGGCACCGTGCTATTACTGCAGCGGATTGGTTCGGCAGTTTAATATCTCGGCCGTCATCGTTGGCGAATCGGTCAACTTTCCCGGCGGCATCGAGTGGCTGAGGGAAGCGGGCGTTGAGATCGTCGATATGAACTCCGCCGAATGCGTTGAAATGCTAGGGAAGTTTATCGGCGAGAACCCCGAACTTTGGAACGAAGATATTGGAGAATAGTTTTTTGGTTTTATGTCTAAAATAACAACGGCGGCTGAGGCCGTAAATGCGATCAGATCTGGCGACCGCGTGTTCATACACGGTATCGCCGCAGCACCCACCATATTGATCGAAGCGATGACGGCACGTGCGAGCGAACTGCGCGACGTCGAGATCGTTCATCTACACACCGAGGGCGACGCTCCGTATGCGAGAGCGGAATTTGAAGACAGCTTTCGGGTAAATGCGTTTTTTGTCGGAGCGAACGTCCGAAAGGCCGTGCAGAGCGGCCGCGGTGATTATATCCCCGTGTTTTTGTCGGAGATCCCGGCGTTGTTCAGGAGAAACGTGCTGCCGCTCGACGTGGCGCTCATCCACGTTTCGCCGCCGGACAAGCACGGTTTTTGCTCGCTTGGCGTGTCGGTCGACATTGCCAAAGCGGCGGTCGAGACGGCAAAGATCGTTATCGCTCAGGTCAATCCAAATATGCCGCGAACGATCGGCGATGCTCTCGTCGACGTGCGTGATATAGATTTTCTGGTCGAGGTCAACATTCCGCTGCCGGAACAGGCGATGCCGGTACTTTCCGACACTGACCGTGCGATCGGCAACCACATTGCCGAGCTGATCGAGGACGGCGCAACGCTGCAGATGGGCATCGGGACGATCCCGAACGCCGTGCTCGCTTCGCTCAAGAACCACAAGCACCTCGGCATTCACACCGAAATGTTCTCGGACGGCCTGATCGATCTGGTCGAATCGGGCGTTGTTACCGGCGAGCGAAAGATCAAACATCCGGGCAAGATCGTCGCGGGATTCGTTATGGGCACGCGGCGTTTGTACGATTTTGTCGATGACAATCCGCAGGTTTTGATGCTCGATATCGCGTACGTTAACGACAGTTCGGTCATTCGGCGTAATCCGAAAGTAACGGCCGTCAATAGTGCGATCGAGGTCGATCTGACCGGCCAGGTTTGCGCGGATTCGATCGGCACCAAGCAATATTCCGGCGTCGGCGGACAGATGGACTTTATCCGCGGAGCGTCGCTCTCGGAGGGCGGCATGCCGATCATCGCACTGCCGTCGACGACAACCCACGGCGACAGCAAGATCGTGCCGTTCCTTAAGACCGGTGCGGGCGTCGTCACGACGCGGGCCCATGTGCATTACATCGTTACCGAATACGGCGTCGCCAATCTGTACGGCAAAAATCTGCGTCAGCGGGCGGCCGAGCTCGTCACGATCGCTCATCCCGATCACCGCGAGGCTCTCGACCGTGCCGTTTTCGAGCGTTTTCATTCGATAGAATCAGACCATTTACATTTAACAAACGGTTAGTACATTAGAGGAAAAAATAGTATGTCTAATTCAAATAAAGCAGTAATTATAAGTGCGGCACGAACGCCGACGGGTAAATTTCAAGGTGCTCTGAAAGGTTTTACGGCACCTGATCTCGGTGCTATCGCTATCAAAGAGGCGGTCAAGCGTGCCGGTATCGAAGGCAGCGACGTGAGCGAGGTCATCATGGGCTGCGTGGTTCAGGCGGGTGTCGGCCAGGCACCGGCACGGCAAGCGGCGATCAAGGCGGGACTGCCGCCTGAGGTTTCGGCTCTGACGATCAATATGGTCTGCGGTTCGGGCCTGCGTGCGGTCGCATTGGCGGCACAGGCCGTGCAGCTCGGCGACGCGGAATACGTCGTTGCCGGCGGCATGGAATCGATGTCGAACATCCCGTATTCGCTGCAGACGGCCCGCGACGGCTTTAGAATGGGCAATCAGGTCGCGACCGATCTGATGATCCATGACGGGCTGTGGTGCCCGTTCGAAAACTGGCACATGGGCAACACCGGTGAGGTCGTAGCAGAGAAGTACAATATCACGCGCGAGGCTCAGGACGATTTTGCATTCGATTCGCACCGCAAGGCTGACGAAGCGCAGAAAGAGGGTCGATTTGAGGATGAGATGATCGCGGTCGAGATCCCGCAGAAAAAGGGCGACCCGTTCGTTCTGGATTACGACGAGCCGGTGCGGCCGGAAACGACGATCGAGAGTCTCGGCAAACTGCGTCCGGCGTTCAAAAAAGACGGCGGAACGGTAACGGCGGGCAATGCTCCGGGCGTCAATGACGGTGCCTCGGCGCTGGTCGTTACATCTGCCGAAAATGCCGCCAAGCTCGGCATCGAGCCGCTCGGCCGCGTGGTCGCCTCGGCAACGTCGGGCATTGAGCCGAAGCTTATCATGATGGCACCGGTCCAGGGTGTTCTGAACGTGCTCAAAAAGGCCGGCTGGGATATGAAGGACGTCGATCTTTTTGAGCTGAACGAAGCGTTTTCGGTCCAGGCTCTGGGCGTAATGCAGGAACTCGGGCTCGACCTTGAAAAGGTGAACGTCAATGGCGGTGCGGTCGCACTTGGCCACGCTATCGGCAATTCGGGCGGACGCATCCTGACGACGCTGCTCTACGAAATGAAGCGTCGCGGCGTAAAACGCGGTGTCGCAGCACTATGTCTCGGCGGCGGCAACTCGGTCGCGATGGCCGTCGAACGCGATTGACCTGATCTTGACTATCGTCAGTTTTCAGTCCAAGTCCGCGAGCATTACGCTCGCGGCCTTTTTGCTTACGCACGTAAACAATGCCTATCGTAGGTGTCAACTGTGGCGACGAGAACCGACGCCGGCGGCGTCGAATGTTTATAGAAATTCGATGCAGGATAAAGAGAACATACGACCCCGGCCGGGGTCGAACGTTATCGGTTGGTGATCGATGTTCTATAAACGTGCGATCTCTCCGGGATCGCAATGCAAACCGCGTCTTCGCGGCACATAGCCACGCTCCTTTAGGGCGTGGTCAGGTTCGCCGGATGATCGCCAGCCCGTTTTAACGGGCTTGAATTTCTGTGGCTTAAGCCGCCTGAGGTAAGGACGTTGAAACGCCCTCTAAATATCGCGGACTTCTTCCCACGCCGTAAACGAGCGTGGCTATGAGCCGCGAGGACGCGGAAAGACGGCTGAAGCCGCCTGCGTTCCAGTCAAAACCGAGCGACCTCGCCGTCGATCAAATTCTCGACTGTCAGCGCCCAAATCCCGTTTCTGACCCGCCACACGTTGTCTGCGTCGATAAGAAACGACTCACGCCCGAAGAGTGACAATTCGCGAACGCAAAATTTATTGACATCGATAACGGACTCTTCCACAATAGCCACATCATGCCCGACGCCTCCCAGCGATATTCAGCAGACGCGATCATTTTTGATCGCGCGGCATTGGGCGAACGGGCAATTGTCGGTTTTTCAAGAACACTGAACGGTCACGCCCGGACAGAGAATTGCACTATTGCAAGTTTGACCCCGTCCTCATCCGTCGAGGTTGAGAAATATCAAAGAGATCGGTTGGGATTATCGCGTCGAAATGCTCATCAAAGAAATAGTTGAAGTCGCTCGTATGAAAAAAGCTTTGAACTCTAGACCTTTTTGGATTGGCGTAAGTATAACAATCCTGGTTTATTTCATAATCAGTCTTATTGATTACAAAACGAACTATGATGGACTCTGTATGGATTGCAATAATGATTTCGGACTTCCATTTTTAGTATATCAGTCCGGCAGCTTGATTCATGCAACAAAAATTCTTTGGTTTGGAGTGGCTCTAAACGTCGCAGTTCTTGGAATTACATGTATTGGCACAGGCATTGTGAGCCGCTTTTTGTTTGAACGGAAACAATAGAGTCGGGGTCGAACTTGCAACATTGCAATTCTAGATACTTGGAACCACGTGGAGAGAGGGTCGTGCCCGAGCAACTATCACAAACTCCTCCGAATTTGGTTTCGACATCTTAGGAAGAGTTTCGGGATGCTGGCTGATCAAAGACGGTATGCTAGTAGGATTTCGGCATTTGCCGGAGGATAGAATAAGATCGATTCCTGCAACATTACGTTTTGGTTCGGCGTTTATATGATCGGAGGATAACTTGCAATGACAGCAAAAGAACATAACAGAATGGTCGGTATATTTTTGATGGCGCACGGTGCTCTGCAGGGGATCGGGATGATCATCGTCGCGTTGATCTACGGCGTGATCGGCTCGGCAATGCTGGTGGGCGGTAAACGTGGCGAAGAGCAGATGGTCGGTGCGGTCTTTATCGGGATGATCGCCGTGCTCGCCGTCGTCTCGGTATTCTTTCTGGTGCCGCAGCTTTTGGGCGGCTACAAGCTGTTCAAGGAAAAACCGAACGCACGCACGTGGGGAATTGCCGGCAGCATTCTGTCACTGCTGTCGTTTCCGCTGGGGACGGCGGCCGGCGTTTACGGCCTGTGGTTCCTGTTTGGCGAAGAGGGAAAACGGTACTATCTGGGCGGCCAGAGCCAGCCGATGTTCCAGAATCCGCCGCAGCCTCCGCCGCCTAATAGCTGGCAATAGAACATAACAGATCACGGTTAACGAGCGACAAGACGCACAAGTCTTGTCGCTCGTTTGTTTGGTATCGGGCGGTGGTTTATGCTGATGAAAGGCGTACTTTATCAAAATAGGATCATAATAAAACAATGAACGAAATTATTGGTGTAATTGGTGCAGGAACAATGGGTAACGGCATCGCACAGACGGCTGCCGCGGCTGGTTTTGACGTGATAATTTGCGACGTCAAGGCCGAATTTGTCGAGCGTGGTATCGCAAATATCAGCAAGAGCCTCGACCGCTTCGTCAAAAAAGAGACGATGACCGAGGAGCAGAAGGGCGAGGTGCTCGGCCGGATCAAATCGACGACCAGTCTCGAAGACCTCGCGGCATGCTCGCTGGTGGTCGAAGCTGCGACCGAGAATTTTGATATTAAGAAACAGATATTTGAAAAGCTGGACACCATCTGCGGTGCCGACACGATACTCTCGTCAAACACTTCGTCGATCTCGATCACCAAGATCGCCGCGACGACAACACGTCCGGACAAAGTCATCGGGATGCACTTTTTCAACCCGGTCCCGCTGATGAAGCTGGTCGAGGTCATTCGCGGCATCGCCACGTCGGACGAGACCTACGCCAAGGTCAAGGCGTTGTCCGAGCAGCTCGGCAAGGTGCCGGTCGAATGCAACGATTCGCCCGGATTTGTATCTAACCGTGTGCTGATGCCGATGATCAATGAGGCGATCTTTGCTCTGCACGAGGGCGTCGCGACACGCGAATCGATCGACGAGATCATGAAGCTCGGGATGAACCACCCGATGGGCCCGCTCGTGCTCGCTGATTTTATCGGCCTGGACGTCTGCCTGGCGATCCTTAACGTGTTGCACGAAGGCCTCGGCGACCCGAAATATCGCCCGTGCCCGCTGCTCAAAAAATACGTCGACGCCGGCTGGCTCGGCCGCAAGAGCGGAAAGGGATTTTACGATTATCAGTAGGATCAGGATCTCACCACAGAGGCACAGAGAGCACGGAGCATAAAAGGCATTTGTGGCATCTCTGTGATCTCAGTGCCTCTGTGGTGAAACTACAACTCAAGCTTGATCCAACGGATAGTAGACGAAAGTACTTGGATCAGAAATAATCTATGCGAAAACATATCATTTCGATCACGTTGGCGATGTTTGTGCTTGCTGTTGCGGGCGGCGCCCAGGTCAAGGTTGCGCCGCTGCCTATTAAGGAGCGGACGCTGGCGAACGGGCTGAAGGTCGTGTCGGTACAGGACAATTCGAGCCCGACGGTCGCCATTCACGTTTGGTACAACGTCGGCGGCAAGAACGACCCGCAGGGCAAGTCGGGATTTGCACATATGTTCGAGCATATGATGTTCAAATCGACCAAGAACATGCCGAACGAGAAGATGGACCGGCTGACCGAGGACGTCGGCGGATTTAACAACGCTTCGACGTGGGACGATTTTACCAATTATTACGAGGTCGTGCCGTCGAACTATCTTGAGACACTGCTCTGGGCCGAGAGCGACCGGATGGTCAATCTGAATGTCGACGAGGCCAATTTTGCGTCCGAACGCGACGTCGTCAAAGAGGAGTTTCGGCAGAGCGTCCTTGCCAACCCGTACGGCCGGTTTTTTGAGTACATCAACAGCCTGTCGTACACGACGCACCCATATAAACGCGGCGTGATCGGCGATCTCGATCAACTTAATGCGGCAACACCGGCAGACGCGAAATCGTTTTACGAGCAGTATTACCGTCCTGACAATGCCTACCTGATCGTCGTTGGCGATTTTGATCAGGCTAAGTTTGACGCCTGGACCGACAAGTATTTTGGACGCGTAAAGCGGCCGACGAACACCATTCCGCGTGTCACTATCAAAGAGCCCGCCCGCACCAAAGAGATGCGGTTCGAGAAAACGGCTCCGAATGTGCCGTTTCCGGCCGTCGCCATCACATACCTCGGGCCGCCATCGAACGACCCCGACATTGCGGCGTTGCAGGTCTCGAGTAAGATACTAAGCGGCGGCGAAAGCTCGCGTTTGTACCAGAACCTGGTTTACAAGCAGCAGATCGCACAAGAAGCTTCGTTCAACCTTGATAACAAGGTGGACGGCGGGCTGCTCTACTTTATGGCTATCGCCAGCGAAGGCAAAACCGCGACTGAGCTTGAAAAGTCGCTGTTGGCTGAGCTCAAGCTGATCCAGACGCGCGGCGTAACGCTGAAGGAGATCACAAAGGCAAAGAATCAGCTCGTCGCCGACGCTATTCGCGGCTTTGAAGACAACGACGGAAAGGCAGGCGAGATCGAAGATGCGATAGCCTACGAGGGCGACGCCAAGCTGGTAAATACGGCAGTAGCAAGGCTGCAAGCCGTGACCGCCGCGGACGTCCAGCGTGTAATGAAAAAATACTTTACCGACACCAACCGTGTCGTGATCTATTACTCAAATGAAGGAGGTGCAAAATAATGAGAACACATAAATTGATCGGTTTCTTTGCTTTCCTCTGTGTTCTCTGTGCCTCTGTTGTGAATTTGCGTGCCCAGGAAACGCAGCCGGCACCGGGTGCACCCAGATCCGTCAGTGTTCCGGCGATCCAGGAAAAGAAGCTGCCGAACGGCCTTACCGTTGCCACAGTTGAAAGAAAGGGATCCCCGCTCGTAACCGTCCAGCTCTTGATCAAGAGCGGTTCGTCTGCCGAAGACGCCAGCGTGGCCGGACTCGCCGATATGACGGCGACGATGCTGACCAAAGGAACCACGACGAAAACAGCATCACAGGTGGCAGAATCGATAGAATTTCTCGGTGCGACGATCAATAGCGGAGCATTCTGGGGCGGTTCATTCGTGTCGGTAACTGCGACCGCTGATAAGATCGACCAGGCGTTGGCGATCCTCGCGGATGTCGTCCTCAGGCCCAAGTTTGCTAAATCCGAACTTGACCTCTTGAAGACGCAATCGCTCGACGGCCTGACCTATAACCTGAAACAGCCTTCGTTTCTTGCGAATTATGTTGCCAGCAATTATGCGTTTGGCGAGCATCCTGTCGGCGGGACACCTGCTAGTATCACGGCACTCGATGAAAGGTCGGTCAAAAACTTTTACCGTTCAGTTTTCCGGCCGGACAACGCAGTCTTGATCTTCGCTGGCGATATTTCTGCAGTTTCCGCAAATACGCTCGCCCGCAAACACTTTTCGGGTTGGAAGCCCGCAGCGCATAACAGCGGCGGCGATGCCATATCTGTTGCAGGACGACGCTTAAGCGAGGCCGATTCACGCAGTAAGAAGATACTCGTGATCGATCTGCCAAATAGCGGACAGGCATCGGTCATCTATGCGAAAAAGCTCGATAAGGGTCGATTAAATGGTGGTGGAAACCATTTTTACCCGGCTCAGACGTACAACTCGGTGCTGGGCGGCGGTTACTCGTCGCGGCTGAATTACGAGATCCGGATCAAACGCGGCTTGAGTTACGGAGCCGGCAGCAGCATCCAGTGGCGTAATTTTAATGCGAACTTTGCCACGAGAGTGCAGACAAAAAATGAATCTGCTCCCGAAGTGGTCGAACTGATCCTTGCCGAGATCAGGAAGATAGGCACCTCGAAGGTTGATACAGATGAACTGACGCCGCGTAAAGCCGTGCTTACGGGCAGTTTTGGCCGAAATCTCGAGACTACGAGCGGGCTCGCCGTTGCGATCAGCGACCTGTACGCGTTCGGAACGCCGACATCCGAACTCAATCGATATATGCCAAACATCTCAGCGGTAACGGCCGAGCAGGTTCAGAACTTTGCGACGGACAATACACAGAACGGCAATATCATCATCGTCGGCGATTATTCGATCTTTAAGGACGATCTCGCGAAGAGGTTTCCGGGTATGAAGATTGACGTAATCAAGGCCGACGAACTCGATCTGAGCAAGGAGAATCTGCGAAAATAGAAGCTTAGGCGGAAACCCGACCGGTAGGGAGGGTGCCTGATGTAAGTTCTGATCTATGGTATGGCACCCTTGCTACCGCGCGGGTTTCCGCCTTTTCTTTATGCATAAGAATCTTCGCACATACATTGATTCGCTGCGGCGTGAGGGTGAGATCGTCGAGGTCTCGGCGGCGGTTGACCCGTATCTTGAGATCGCGGAGATACATCGGCGTGTGATCGACGAACAGGGCAAGGCGTTGCTCTTTACGAACGTCAAGGGCTCGGACTTTCCGGTCGTGACCAACCTCTTTGGTACCAGACGTAGGATCGATCTGGCGTTTGGCAAAAAGCCGCTCGACTTTGTAAAACGTGCCGTCCACGCGGCGGAAGACATGCTGCCGCCAAAACTGGGCAAACTGTGGGAATACCGCGATCTTGCCATTTCGGCGGCAAAGTTTGGGACAAAACGCACGCGAAACGCACCGGTGCTTGAATCGCGTCAACGCGAGGTAGATCTTGAGAAATTGCCGCTGCTGCAGCTCTGGCACGAGGACGGTGGGCATTTTATTACGCTGCCGCTCGTTTACACCGAGAGCCCGACCGACGGCAAGCATAATCTGGGAATGTACCGCATCCAGCGTTACGACAAGACGACGACCGGCATCCACTGGCAGATCGGCAAGGGCGGCGGTTTTCATTATTTTGAGGCGGAGCAACTGAACAAGGCACTGCCGGTAACGATATTTCTCGGCGGCGCGCCGGCGATGATCCTGTCGGCGATCGCACCGCTGCCCGAAGGTCTGCCGGAACTGATGCTCGCATCGCTGCTTGCCGGTGAAAAGATCGGAATTACGAACGCGGACAAGAGTGTCCGCACTCCGCTTATTGCCGAGGCCGAGTTTGCAATCTGCGGCAGCGTTCCGCCCCACGAACGCCGTCCGGAAGGGCCCTTTGGCGACCATTACGGTTATTATTCGCTTACGCACGACTATCCGGTGTTTCATGCGGACGCCGTTTTTCACCGTAAGGACGCCATCTACCCTGCGACCGTTGTCGGCAAGCCGCGGCAAGAGGATTTCTTTATCGGCGATTACCTGCAGGAACTGCTCTCGCCGCTGTTTCCGCTCGTCATGCCGGCGGTCCGCGACCTGTGGAGCTACGGCGAGACGGGCTTTCATTCGCTGGCGGCGGCGGTCGTTCGCGAAAGATATGGACGCGAAGGGTTGTCAGCGGGATTCCGCATCCTTGGCGAAGGCCAACTGACGCTGACGAAATTTCTGCTCCTCACCGACAAACCGCAGGACCTGCGTGATTTCAAAACGCTCTTCGAATACATCCTGGCCCGTGTCGAATGGCACCGCGATCTGTTCGTGTTCAGCCAGACGGCGTTCGACACGCTCGACTATGCGAGCGGCAAGGTCAATTTCGGCAGCAAAGCCCTGCTGATGGGCACGGGCGAGGCGAAAAGGGAACTCGCACGCGAATTTCACGGCGATCTGCCAAACGGCGTGCGTGCGGCCGAGCCCTATTGCGGCGGATGTCTCGTCGTCGAGGGCGACCCGTACGAGAGCGACACCGAGCTTGCCGAACGCGTTGCAAAGTCGGGCAAGTTTGACGACTGGCAGATGGTCATCGTCCACGACAGCGTCGAATTTGCACGCTCGACCGAGAAATTTCTGTGGGCAACGTGGACGCGGTTCGATCCGGCATCGGACATTTACGCCAAAGAGGCGACCATGCACAAAAATCATATCGGCTACACCGGCCCGATCGTTATCGACGCTCGAATGAAGCCGTGGTATCCCGCCGTTGTCGAGCCGCGTGAGGACATCGTCAAGCTGGTCGACGAGCGTTGGGGCGAGTACTTCGACTAAGGCACTTTCACAAACCAGAGCAAGAGAAAATGAGAACCTGGATCACCAAATTCGTCTATATCTACGCCTTGCTCGGCGTGGCGTTTTTCGGTTTTCTCGGATACGCATATTTTATCGAGCCGTCACGGCTGGTGGTGAACAGTACCGAACTGCCGATCAAGAACTGGAATACGGCGTTCGACGGGCTGCGGGTCGTGGCGATCTCGGACATTCACGGCGGTTCGAACGGCGGTGACGAAGCCAAGATCAAACACATTGTCGCGACCGCGAACAGCCTTGAGCCGGACATGATCGTACTGCTCGGCGACTATATTTCGGAAAGCGGCGGGTTAGACACGCTTGGGCGACCGAATCTGCGAATGGAGCCCGAAAAAGTCGCCGAATACCTGTCGGGCTTAAAGTCGAAGTACGGCGTTTTTGTCGTAATGGGCAATCACGACGAATCGTACGGAGCTCCTGTGATTAAGGCAGCATTGGCCAAGACCGGCTACAAGATACTCGACGGTGAAGTCGCGGTGATCGAACGCAACGGCAAGCGTTTGCGGATAATCGGCCTCAGAGACCATCTGACAATGGGGATATGGAAAGTTTATTCCGACGCGAATAAAGCCCTGTTGGCCGCCACCAAGGGCACCGGCGATGTGCTTGTGCTCCAACATAGTCCGGACATTGCCACGGCAATCACGGGCGCACTTTCGATCTCAAATGACCTCAAATTAATGCTCGCCGGCCATACTCACGGAGGACAGGTTTGGCTGCCTGTTCTCGGACGGCCGGTCGTTCCGTCAAGCTACGGCCAGCGTCTGGCCCAGGGACACGTCGTCGACAGCGGGCTCGATATCTTTGTCACGACCGGCACGGGAACAAGCGTGCTGCCTTTTCGATTCATGGTCCCGCCCGAGATCTCGTTGCTGACTATTCGGTCACGTTAGTCTCTACAGGGATCAAGGGGATGAAAGGGATGGTCTTGAAAAACCCTAATAACGCTTCTCTTATATCCCGCTTATCCCCTTCATCCCTGTAATAAAGTGCGTTATCTGAGCATTTTGCGGACGCGGTCAAAGTCGCCGTCGTTCGGTGCCGGAGTGAGTCCGAGGATCTTGCACATCAGGTTGTAAACATCGACGTTCGGGAACGGATCGGCGATCTTACCTTTTTTGAACGCCTTGCCGTGGCCGACGAACATCGCACGCATCGATTCAAGTTCGTTGTCGTAACCGTGTGCACCCGACGGTTTATCGAAATTCGGACGCTTTTTCGCGTCAGCAAGTCGCTGACGGCTGGTCAGCATCGCACCGTCGTCCGCCGAGCAGATGATCGGGGCGACACGCGGGCCGTCTTTGTAATGAAGGCGGTCGGGAATGTCCTCTTTCCGCCAGCATTTGGCGTTCGTGACGTTCTTTAGCTTTTCTGCGATCACCTCTTTTTGACCATCCTTGGGGAAGATCTGGACGATCTCGCCCGTCCAGAGGATGTTCTGCGTCAGGTTGAAATCAAAATAGTCGTCGAGGATCGCCGTCCTCGTCTTATCGACCAGCGACATACCGTGGTCGCTGAAGAATATCAGGTTGACCTTGCCGTAGATCTTTCGTTTTTTGAGGCCGTCGACCAGTCTGGCAATCGCGGTATCGACCTTTAGAACCGCATCGCGTGTTTCGGCCGCGTCGGGCGAATATTCGTGTCCCGCACTATCGACGTCGCTGAAATAGAGTGTGTACATCGTCGGCCGCTTTTCGACCGGCAGATCGATCCACCCAAGGACGTTATCGACGCGTTTGTCGATCGGGTAAGTATGCTCGTACGGCGTCCAATAGGTCGAATAAATGCCGTCGATCCTGGCTTCGGTACCGGGAAAGAACATCGCCGCGGCTCGCTGGCCCTGCTTTTCCGCCGTGACCCAGATCGGCTGGCCGAGCCACCAGCGGCCGTTCTGCACCTCTTCGCGTTTGCCCATTGAAAAGACGACGCCGAAATCCCATATGTTGTTTTCGACGATGCCGTGGTGTGCGGGATAGAGGCCCGTTGCGACGGTGTAATGATTCGGAAATGTCTTGCTCGGAAACGACGGCGTCATCCATTTTGCCCGCACGCCTTCGGAGGCGATCTTGTTAAGCGTCGGCGGACCGTGCTTTTCAAAATAATCGGCACGAAAACCGTCGACCGCGATCAGGATGATCGTAGGCTTGAGGTCCTTGATCGGCTTTTGGGCATTGGTCCAGACAGTCAGTATCAGAAGAACGGCAACGATGCAGAACCAGTTATAGGCAGTTTTCTTGGTATTCATAAGCGAGACGAAGGTAGAATATTCTCCGAATGTCGTTTATTATAATTCGGTTTCACACTATTACAAATCGACCTTAGGAGACATTTCACATGCGTAAATATCATGTTCTCTCACCGCTGATGCTGGTCATCTTGTTCGTTTCCGTTTTCGGTTTTTCATGCAGCAAGGGCTCAACTACGATAACAAGCTCAAACAGCAGCGCATCAACGGCCAATACCGCGAACACCGCCGCAACTCCGGCACCGACAGCGGCTCCGGTTGCGGTGAAAAAGGACATCGCCGGCGAATATGACGCTACGGGAACGAACCCTGACGGCGGAGCACCCTACAAGGCCAGCCTCGTCGTAACTCCGCGGGACGATGTTTTCCAATTTTCGTGGGCATCCGGCAGCAGCAAATATGACGGCGTCGGCGTAATGACCGACAACACGGTCGCTGTATCATTTACAGGCGGCAGCGACGGCAAAGGCTGCGGCGTCGTGCTGTACAAGATCGGTGCTGACGGTACGCTCGACGGCACCTCCGGCTACTGGGGAAACAACAACGCCGAAAAAGAGAAAGCCGTTCGCGACCGCGGAACCGACCTCGAAGGCCGCTACGAGATATCGGGCACGAACACCGGCGGCAAACCCTACAAGGGCGAACTAAACGTCAAAAAGGACGGCGAAGGTTACGCATTCGAATGGAACGCAGGAGGCACATTGTCAGGTTTCGGCATCAAAACCGGTGATAAGGTCGCTGTTGGTTTTGGTGGTAAGCAATGCTCGTTTGTTTCCTACGAAGTAAAGCCCGACGGTTCTCTAGACGGGAAATGGGGCGGACAGTCGGCTAAGTCATTCGGCACCGAGATCGCCAAGAAAAAATGATCGGGTCGTTGGAGCGGCCATTTAACACTCAATGAATATCGAAATTCCCATGAACACTATTCGGACCGCTCTCACCGGCATGCTATTGATGATCTTTTGCGTTTCGTGCGAGACCGGTCCGGACTTGTCGAACGTCAACAAGACGCCGACTCCCGACAGATCGGCACCGCCGACCGAGCAGGAACTGTCGGGCGTTTACAGCGTCGAGGGTGCCAATGAGAACAGCGGGGCGAGGTTTGACGGAACGTTGACGGTCGAGAACGCCGAGTCGGGCTATCGCTTCAAATGGCAGACGTCGAAGGGCAATTACAACGGTGTCGGCGTGCAGCTCGGCGACGCGGTCGCCGTCACATACGCAAAGGGCTCTGACGGCAAGGATTGCGGCGTGGCGTTGTACAAGATCTCAAGCGATGGCGTGCTCGACGGCCGTGTCGCGACGTGGGGCGAATACACATTTGGCACCGAGCGGGCTACGCGAGTCGAGGGCAGCAATTTTGACGGAAAATACAAGGTCACCGGCACACGCAACTACGGCAAACAGTACGAAGGCTCGATCGACGTGACGCGAAACGGCAGCGGATATCAGTTCGACTGGAACACCGGCGGGCGTTCGACCGGATTCGGCATCTGGCGAGGCGATCGAGCCGCGATCGGGTTTGGCGGCTATCAGTGCTCATTCATGCTCTACAAGGTCGAAGCGGGCGGCAAACTCGAAGGACGATGGGGAAGCCAGCGTTCGGTCGGTTTTGGGACCGAAACAGCTAAACGGCAGTAGTCAGTGTTTCGACAATTTGTCTTTCATTATCCGAACTACCAGCCACTGATCACTATCTAATCTAAATAACAGCACGATTTGCTCGCCGCCTTCATGCGCCGGCGGAAGCTCTTCGTTGAATTTGATCTCGGCAACAAAAACGTGTGCCATTCCGCCCGTTGCCGTGGATATTCCGGTATCACGCGTCCGAACTCCGGTCAGAACATCTGTCTCCCATTTTGCGTTTGCGTCAATATGCCTGACAAACCGCTGTCCGCTGAAATCGCGAGCCTCGTCAACCGTACCATTCGGCAGATCCATATTGTGTTCGACCCACGTTTCGTGCTCAGCGGGCATCGAGACCTCAATAACTTCGGCTCCGGCGTCTGCGTAGAGCACTCGGTGGCGGATCTCGGGCGGCTGCAGCACGCAATCGCCCGTTTCGAGCCAGAACGGCGGTCCCTGGTCCTCGTAAACGACCCGGATCCGACCTTTTTTGCAGTAGATCATCTGAAAATCGATCTTGTGATAATGAACGTAATCGGGCACTTCGCCGCCCGCAGTTAACCTAATATGCGAAGCAATAAGTTTGCCGTCCATTCGTCCGGGAATTAGGTCGCGGTACTCCATGCCGGCCCGGCCGACGATCCAGTCGTTCGGAGTCCCGGCTTTAGGCGGCATCTCGTCTGGCGTGGGCCGGCTAAAGCCGGGACTCCGAACAAGTCGCACGCTTTCGCCGTCCACTGTCATGAATGCCTCGCGAGGATCGTCGGCGGGAAAGATCATTTCGAGGCGAAAGCCGCGTGCCTTGTACTCGTCGATCGTCTCGTCGAGATTCTCGCATGGCACCAGATCAACCTCAGGCATCCTTATTTCCAGTTTTTCTTCCACACGGTTCGGGTATCTTCGTTGAGCAGCGAGCGGCGAAAGGGGATGTTATTGAGGATCTTGGTCATCAGAAAATCCCAGTCGCGGTACGGGTAGTCTTTGAAACGGTCAAAACGGATCATCCCGAACTCCGTCTCGTCGTCATTGCGAAAATAGAGCTCACGCGGTTCGTCGCCGCCCTTTGGGGCTTCGAAATAGCGCGTGACGAAATGCCAGCGTACCTTGTTGCGGTCAAACCGTTTCGCCCGGTGATATGTCCATTCGTCACGAATCATGGTGTAGTTGTAAATTTCCTGTATTTGGTAACGGGCGGGAATTTGCCGTCTTCCCAATCTAGAGCCGCCTGTTTGGCTTCGCCGACGGTGTCGGTGATGAAATTCCAGTAAATAACGGTCGGTTCGGGCAGCGTTTCGCCGCCAAATATGACAAAACGGGCACCGCCCACCGACTCGAACCGAAACGCGTCGCCCGCCGTCAGCAACGCCTGATCGTGCCGGCCGATCGTCTGGCCATCGACCGTGATCGAGCCCTCGCAGACGTAAACGGCGAGTTCATGGCCAGCTTCGACCGCAAATTCCGCATTTCCGCCATCGGCGGCGGTCACGTCGAGATACGTTAATTCCTGATAAGTCGGGATCGGTGAAACGATGTCGCCACATTTGCCCGCAAGCACCTTTACCGAACAACCACCAAGATCCATCACCGGCAGCGAATCGCTCGTGAAATGATCGAACGCCGGCTCGACCTTGCGTTGACCGTGCGGCAGACCGACCCAACTTTGCAGGCCGTGCATCCGCGATTGCGGCGTGGCGACCTGTTCGGCGTGAGTTATGCCGCGGCCGGCGGTCATCCAGTTAACTGCACCGGGCGAAATGGTTTCCTGATTATCGAGCGAATCGGTATGAAGCACTTCGCCCTCAAACAGGTAAGTGACCGTCTGAAGCCCGATGTGCGGATGCGGCGGCACGTCAAACATCTCGGGCGTGACATTTTCGTGATCAAAATGATCGAGAAATACAAAACCGCCGACCCGACGAAGCTCACGCCGCGGCAGAGCACGATAGACCACGAAATCGCCCGGCAAAAACGATTCGGCGGCAGGCAAGATCATCTCAACGGTTCTCATCAGTTGAGATCTCCTTTACAACTACCGCTGTTTTAATGGAATTTGCGATGTAACAGCCCTCGTGCGCCGCGTGGTGCAGTTGGGCAAGTTCGTCGGGCGTCGGTTCACGATCACCGATCCAGACGATCTGCGGGTCGAGCGTGATGGTCGAAACCCATTGCTTGCCCTCAGCCGTAGCCGTCATTTCACCGACGGCATTATCCTCATACGATCCGACATTAAATCCGGCCTTTGCCGCCAAATACAGAAACGTCAGCATATGGCACGAAGACGCCGAAGCGACCAAAGCCTCCTCAGGGTCAACCGCGGCCTCAACAGAGAACCTCGGCACGACCTGCGGTGAACTCGACGCCGGTACGCTCACTCCACCGTCGAACGACCACTCGTGCCCGCGTGAATATCGGTTTTTGGTGAACGTCTCGGGAGAATCGCTTTTCCAGGTGATCTTGGCGGTGTAGATAGACATATATTGACCGTCAGAACTCGACGCATATTGCGTGTACTATTTTTCTTGATAGACAAGTTTAACTGATTGGTATATTTCTTTAAACACAAAATCATCGTTCCTTTCGGCATAATTTCAAATATATGAGACTTCGAATGGCTCCGGTACTCACGATATTGCTCGTTTGTCTGATCACGACGGTTCGTGCCGATCCGCTTGACGAGTTTGTTCGCGAAACGATGCTCAAGCGAAAAATACCCGGGTTGTCCATTGCGGTGATTCGCGACGGCAAGGTGGTCAGGGCGGCCGGGTATGGATTTGCCAATCTGGAACTCAAAACGCCTGCGAGCAAAGACTCGGTCTATGAGATCGGCTCGATCTCCAAGCAGTTTGCGTCCGAGGCCTTGATGCTGCTGGTCGAGGACGGCAAGATCCGGCTAGACGACCCGATCAGAAAGTACCTACCGGCTAATGCACCCGAGAGCTGGGACAAGATAACGGTCAGAAACCTCCTGAATCACACCACGGGGCTGAAAGACTGGACCGAGATCAAGGAGTTTTCCTATCGACGCGAATATTCGGCAGAGGAATTTGTCGATCTGGTCAGGCCGTTTCCGCTGCAATTTCAGCCTAATGACAACTGGCTCTACTCAAATACAAATCTGCCACTGATCGGCATTATCGTCGAACGCGCGAGCGGGAAATCGTTCGAAGAGTTCGTCACAGAGCGGATCATCAAACCGCTTGCTCTGCCGACGATCCGGTTCAAACATCAGGAAGATGTCGTTGCCGAACGGGCGTCAGGGTATGTATTGCGAAACGATACGTGGAAGAACGGCGAGCCGTTTCGACCAAAGGTCATTGCGGCGAGCGGCGGCATACTGGCGAGCGCGGTCGATCTGGCAAAATGGTGGGAAGCCGTGCTCAACGGCCATGTAGTAAAGCAAGCGAGCCTGGATCAAATGCTGACGCCCGCGAAACTGAACGATGGCAGGACGGTCGCACACGGTTTTGCATTCTTTATCGACACGTTTGGCGGACATAAGGTGATCCAGCATTTTGGTTCGACCGTCGGCGGATTTGGCAGCATCGTCAAGTGTTATCCAAAAGAACGAGTCACGGTCGCGGTCATCGGCAATCTTGAGGATGGCGGTTTTGGTACGGAATATATCGCCAAACGCGTCGCCGATATCTATGTTCCGGGTTCGTACGTCGGCGGTCTGCGGGAAGTTAACGATCCTGCGCAAAGAGAGCGTTCTTTACAGATTCTAAAAGCCATTGCCGCCGGCCAGTCATCACCGGAAATGTCGGCAAATTTTGCCGCAAAGGTCAGCGACGCTTTTCGCACACAACTCGCCGACAACCTGAAACAGATGACGTCCTTCGCCTATCTTGGCAGCGAAAAGATCGCCGAAAACCATTTTGTCCTAGACCCCGCGGCAGCCAAGTTCCAAAGATTCACAATGGTCCTCGCCAACAAAACCATCTACTACAATTTCCGCATGAACAAAGACGGCAAGATCGGCTGGATCATTTTTGAGGATTAGTACCCTTTACTATATTTGATGATGCGACGTGAATCTGCTTTCGTTCATCTACCAAATCTCTGGTTCCTTGTCCGGGAGCCACGCGAACCGAAATAGTTCTTTCCAGTCGTAGCCTATTGATGTTGAAAGCGTTGTAGTTCCACCGTCTAGAAGGCGGAAATATTTCTGATGAAGCTTTCCGATACAGTCGATGGCTTCATCAAAGTCTGTCCATTTCGGAATGATTGGAGCACCACGCTTGTCCAGATGGGCTATCGCTTTATCGGTATAATCACGAACAATCTTTGTTTTTTCGTTGAGTTCCTCTAAATCACTCTTAATAAGTGCAGCGTCAAGGTTATAAGAATTCGCACTAGCAAATTCATTAAACACCTCGTTACCAGTTTCCTTGTTTTGCCATTTTTCCAAGAATCGAGAACGTACAATGCAGTTCGGGTTCATTTTCATGCAGGTAAGAAATCTTGAATAAGATCGTGTGTTTTTATCCTTATCAACAAGAGCCCGAATTGATATTGCCGTAGCCATTCCATACCAGTCGTTTAGGTAATAGGTAAAATGATTATTAAAAACTCTCTCGTTCGAAAGTAATATTTCTTGAACATCACGAAAAATCTTGCGACGTGTGTGCAAGTCTAAGACTGTGGCATCCAGTTCCTTAAACCAGTCGTGTAGTTTTATATAGAGTTGTTCGTCTTGGGAACTCATAACATCAGCACTTATTGGCGACGTTTCAAATTCTGGAGTTGAGATTGTATACGACCTCAGACCAATCTGAACCGATCTGTGAACACGTCAGTGGCAGTCAATCAATCTCAATCTCTTCCGGCTGAATATATGCGATTTTTCCGTCTCGCAAGACAACCATTGGAACGCCAGCTTCTTTGTGCTTTCGACTGGCTTTTTTCATGCCATTCTCGAAAGCAACTCGAAATCTCTCCGTCATTGCGGGACTGGTAAAGCTAAAGTCCTCACATAAGCCGCCCTTGCCAAGATCGTAGACAGCACTTATGTCGAAATCCTCATCTGCGAGCATTCCTTCGATATCTTCGTCAGTTAACATAAAACTACGGCCTCAACCTATACAGCATCCTCGGAAACGGAATAGTTTCACGGACGTGTTCGATGCCGGCCATCCAGGCGGTGCAGCGTTCGATGCCCATGCCGAAGCCGGCGTGCGGCACCGAGCCGTAGCGACGAAGGTCAAGGTACCATTCGAATATTTCCTGCGGCAGATCGTGGTGCTTGAGCTGCTCTTCGAGATACTCGAGCGAGGTCGCGCGTTCGCCGCCGCCGATGATCTCGCCGTAGCCTTCGGGGGCGAGCAGATCGATGCCGAGTGCACATTCCGGGCGGTCCTTGTCGACCTCAAAGTAAAATCCTTTGATAGCGGCAGGGAAATGGTGAACAAAAACGGGCTTGCCGTGCTGCGACGACAGATATGTCTCGTCGGGTGCTCCAAAATCGCCACCCCATTCGAAATTGTTTTCGAGTTCGCCCTTGGCAAAGCCCTCTTGCAGCATCTTGACGGCATCGTCGTAATGCAGACGCGGGAACGGTGAATTGATCGCCTCAAGCACGGTCGTGTCGCGGTCGAGCGTCTTCAACTCTTCCTGACGGTCGTTGAGCACGCGTTCGACGATTGAGAGAATGAGGCCTTCGCCAAGGTCCATCATGTCTTCGTAGCCGGCATAAGCAACCTCGGGTTCGACCATCCAGAATTCGGTCAAATGGCGGCGTGTCTTTGATTTTTCGGCACGAAACGTCGGGCCAAAAGCGTACGATTTACCAAAGGCCGCGGCGGTGGCTTCGTTATAGAGCTGGCCGCTCTGCGTCAAATACGCTTTGTCGTCGCCGAAATAGTCGACCTCAAATAGCGTCGTCGTACCTTCGCACGCGGCCGGCGTAAAGATCGGCGTGTCCGCCAGTGTAAAACCGTTGTTGTCAAAGAAATCGCGGGTCGCCTTGATGACCGTGTGGCGGATCTTGAGCACGGCGTGCTGCCGTTTTGACCGGATCCAGAGATGGCGGTTATCCATCAGGAACTCCGTTCCGTGCTCTTTTGGCGTGATCGGGTAATCGTGGGCATTCTGGACGACCTCGAGGCCCGTGACATCCAGCTCAACGCCGAGGCTCGAGCGCGTATCTTCTTTGACCGTACCGGTGACGATGATCGAGCTTTCCTGCCCGAGCCCGTTTGCCGCTTCGTATATCTCTTCGCTATTCGGCCGAAAAACGACGCACTGAACGATGCCCGTTCCGTCACGCATCTGCAAAAACACGAGCTTGCCGCTCGAACGCGAGTTATAAAGCCAGCCCTTGAGCGTGACCGATTCGCCAATATGATCTTTTAACTGGTTGATGTATGTCTGCTTCATATATAAGGTTGCAAAACTAGATTCTAAAGGAAATCGCGGCCTTAACAAAACAAAACGGGCGTTTGTTTGACATTAACTCTGGCAATTAGCAGACTTGGGGGATACACCAATATGGCAGACGAGAAAAAAAAGAAAAAGGTCAATTACGCCAGCGCGTGGGCTGAGGCGCGGAAGATAATCTGGAACGCCCGCTGGCGGCTGTTGATCGGGAGCGTTTTGCTGCTAATTTCGCGTCTGGCCAGCATGGTCCTGCCGGCGTCGACCAAGTATATCGGCGACGAGGTTTTCACGAACCGCAATTACGGCATGCTCAAATGGATCGCACTCGCGATCGGCGTATCGGCGCTCGTTCAGGGCGTGACGGGATTCGCTTTGTCACAGATCCTCGGGGTGGCGGCACAGCGGGCGATCACCGAGATGCGAAAGCGTGTGCAGACGCATATCGAACGATTGCCGATCTCGTATTTTGATTCGACACAGAGCGGACAGTTGATCTCCCGGATCATGAACGACGCGGACGGCATACGCAATCTCGTCGGCACCGGCCTCGGGCAACTGCTCGGCAGTTTTGTGACGGCGACGATCTCGATCGGGGTGCTGTTTTACATCAATTGGCAGCTGACTACGGCAACGATGGTCGTGCTGATACTGTTCGGAGCGACGTTGATGTACGCGTTCAAGATACTGCGGCCGATATTTCGCGAACGTAACGTCATCAATGCCGAGGTCACCGGCCGTTTGGGCGAGAGCCTCGGCGGCATCCGAATCGTCAAGGCATATACCGCCGAGAAACGCGAAGAACTTTCGTTCGCACGCGGTGCTCATAAGCTGTTTCGCAATATCGCCAAATCCGTGACCGGAGTTTCGGCCATCTCGTCGTTTTCGGCCGTACTGATCGGCGCGGTCGCGGTGGTAATGATCATCATTGGCGGCAACGCGGTGCAGGCGAATGCGATGACGCTCGGCGATTTTCTGATGTACATCTCGTTTACTTTCCTGCTCGCGATGCCGGTATTCGAACTGACCGCGATCGGGACGCAGATCACCGAAGCGTTGGCCGGTCTCGACCGCATTCGAGAAGTGATGTCGATGACCACCGAGGACGAAGAAGATGCCGAAAAGGCCCCGCTCGGCGACATTCGCGGTACGATCGAATTTGATGATGTGCATTTCGAATACGATCCGGGCGTGCCGGTGCTGAAGGGAATCAGCTTTTACTCCGAGGCCGGGACGACGACGGCTCTCGTCGGTTCGTCGGGGTCCGGGAAATCGACGATCCTGTCGTTGGTGTTGAATTTTATTCAACCGACGCGGAGTTCGGATACTCCTGTCCGCATGGAGGAAAAGGACGTTCTCGCCGAAGGAACCGGCGATGCGGACAAGAGTGTCCGCTCTCCGGGTACGATCAAGATCGACGGTAAGGACCTGCAGTCGGTCAAGCTGCGTGATTATCGCAAGCATCTGGGCGTAGTGCTACAGGATAATTTTCTGTTTGACGGCACGATATTCGACAACATTCGGTTTTCTAACCCCGAGGCCAATCTCGACGAGATCAAGGCGGTCTGTAAGGTAGCAAACGCGGACGAATTTATCGAGAAATTTCCCAATGGTTATGATACGATCGTCGGCGAACGCGGCGTCAAGCTGTCGGGCGGCCAGCGGCAGCGTATCGCGATCGCCCGGGCGTTGCTGGCAAATCCGCGGATACTGATCCTGGACGAGGCGACATCAAGTCTCGACAGCGAGTCGGAATCGCTGATACAGGAAGGGCTGAACCGCCTAAGACAAGGGCGAACGACCTTTGTCATCGCTCACCGCCTGTCGACGATCCGTAGTGCCGATCAGATCCTGGTGATCGAGGCCGGCGAGGTGCTCGAACGCGGCAACCACGACGAGCTCATCGCTCAGGATGGCCGCTACAAGCAGCTTTACGACAAGCAGTACCGATTTGAGCAGAATCTATTCGTAAATCCGGGCGAGGATTTTACCGGAAAGATCGAAGAAACGCTCGCAAAAACTAAGCTATAGGATAAGGAGAATATAGATAAGATATGGCCGATACTCAGAGTTATTCCAACCACACACGTTGGAACCCGCTTTTTCATTTCATCCTGATGCCGCTGTTGGTGCTTAACCTCTTGTCGCATCTCGTTCGCCTGTTTTTGGCTGCTCCAGAAAGCGGCCGAAAGGCACTGGCGTTTTGGGTAGTACTTAGCTTTGCATTGATCCTGTTGGCCCTCGCTTCGCGAATGCAGGCACTAAAGGCTCAGGATCGGACCATCAGGCTCGAGGAACGCCTTAGATATCGGGAGCTGCTGTCGCCGGAACTTGCGCAGAAAGCGGCAGATCTGCCTGTCGGACAGATCATTGCACTGCGTTTTGCGTCTGACGAAGAGCTTGCGGACCTGGCCCAACAGGTGCTTGACGGCAAATTGACGAATCAGAAAGAGATCAAGATGGCGGTCAAGAATTGGCGTCCCGATCATCACCGGGTTTAAGCCAGCTGTTCTTCGAGAACGTCCCTTAGCGTCGGAAATCGGTCGACGTTTCCGACCGCCCGGTGGACGATGCGAAACATCGGTTTGATGAACGGCACGAAGTACGTCTTGCCGCGGACGGATGATTGGTACGAGAACGTGCCGACGGCCTTTAGGCATCGCTGGATCGTTTGCAGGCGAAATTCGTACGCAAATGCCGCCTCGTCCAGCTTTGGCAGACCGAGCGTCGTGCGGACGTTAAGAAAGTACTTGCGCCGTTCGGCAAGCCACTCGGGCGACGGCGGTTCTGTAATGCGGTCAAGGAGCAGCGAGACGAGGTCGTAGGCGGCGGAGCCGATACGTGCATCCTGGTGGTCGATGATCCGCATGTTGCCATTCGGGTCGAGCATCAGGTTGGCTGCGTGAAAATCCCGGTGGCAGAGCACCGACGCGTATGATTCGAGATCAGCGGCAAGCTCGGCGAATTCAGATTCGAGTTGTGCCGAAATACCCGAAGAAAGTGGGGCATTGAGATAAGTCTCAAAGTAGTGCTTCTTAAAGAAATCGAGCTCCCAAAGCAGCTTTTCCTTGTCAAACTTCATGCGGGACGCTACCGAGTTCATCTCGAACGCCCGAGCGGTCGCCGTCTGGATGCGTGCGATGAGCGAGATCGCCTCGTTCAGGAGCCGCGAGTAGCGATCGCCTTCGGACTGAAGCAGAACATCGCGTAAAACGGTGTTCCCAAGATCTTCCTGAATTATCACCCCCAAACCGCCGTCAAAATCGAGGATCTCGGCGACAGGCAAGTGACTGGCCAGAAAAAGCCTCGATACGTCGAGGAATGTCTGCTCTTCGGGGACAAACGGCTCGGGATACACACACGCGATCGCCTTTCCGCCCTGCCATTCGACTCGAAAATATTCACGCGTCGAAGCATCGGCAGTCAATGCGTCAAAGTCGGGCGAAAGCCCGTGAACACTGAGATATTGTTTCAGTCTTTCGACGATATCTGACATTATCAGCCTAGTTTAGCGGAACGATGTAATTCTCACCTTGAATATAACCCTTTAGAGCCTTTTCCGGTATCTCGGTACAATTACGGACCATGTCAGCCCGGACGATCGCAACATTCTCAAAATGCTCGCCGGGCCCGATCGTGACGCCGTCCGCGATGATCGTCCGGTAGAGCACAGCTCCGTCGCCAATGGTCACGTCGTCCCATAACACAGAATCCTTAAGGCTTGCTGCCCCGGCAAGCGTGCAGTTGTGACCAAAATAGACATCTCCGCTGCCCATCATAGCCAGCGAGATATCGAGATAACGCGGAATTGTGGACAGTTCGAACCAATTTGCATCGGTCACAAATGCCGCGATCTTTTCGCCTTTCGCAAGTGCCGGATTGTAGAATGTCGGAACGATGTCCGAATAGACGCCCCGCGGGATATAGTCGAAAACGCGCGGTTCCATAATATGGATCCCCGTAAACATCAGCGGCGTGAACATTTCGTGCTCGGTATCACGCAGTTCTTCCTCGGTAACAGGGGTCGCGTAATCGCCAAAGCCGGTCAAAAAACCATCAGATGTATCAACGATAGTGAACTTTTCGCGTTTCGAATTCGGCTTCAGCACCATCGTCGCGATCGCTCCGGAACTCTTGTGCAGCTCGATAGCCGCCGCGATGTCGATATCGGTGATGATCTTGCCGTTAACGACGATGAATGTATCATCTTCGAGAAACTGACGTGCGTTGTCGAGGCCGCCGGCCGTGCCGAGGATCTTTGGCTCCTCGCGTGTGTAGTCGATGTGAACGCCAAACGCTCCGCCGTCGCCGAGGGCGTCGATGACCGAATCGGGTTGGTGATGCAGATTTACAACAAAATCTTCGATGCCGAATTTGGCGACATACTCAGCGACATAGCCAACCAGCGGCTTGCCCAAAAATGGGATCGCCGGCTTGGTTCGGTCGATAGTCAGTGGAAATAGCCTGGTTCCAAAACCGGCGGCTAGGATCATCGCTTTCATAAATGCGTGTCGAACGTCGAACTAACATTTTATCGAATCGAAAATATAAGTCTAATCAGCATTGTTAACAAAAATAAAAATGGGCCGGTACACGCGGTACCGGCCCAAAAGAGGGCAAATGTTGCCGTCAAACTAATGCGAATTGTAATTCGCGACAGGATAGTCGCCGTTTGCACCCCATTCGAACTTGCTTACGCCCGCCGTGCTACCGAGAGCGTAGAAAAAGTTCTGTGTCGGGTCCACATTCGGCCGCCATATCGCGACGTCGGTTTTACCGTCGCCATCATAGTCGCCCTGTGCGACGAAATCAGTCGCTGAGGTTCCGAAGATCGCGAAAGGTGTTGCAGTTACCACTCCCGTCGAACTCGGACGAACGAACCAGTTGATGTTTCCGCCGATGCCGCGAATTGTTGCAATGTCAGTCTTGCCGTCGCCATCATAGTCGCCGGGGACAATTACGTCAGTCGGAGTGCCGAATACGATCGAATCATTTGTTCCGGCCGCGAACAACCGCCAGAAACGGGCCTGACCGCCGCCATTGTTTCGCTGAATTACGAAATCATTCTTGGCGTCACCGTCATAATCGCCGGGTGCAGGGAAGTCACCGTTCTGTCCCCACGGGACGAACGTAACAGGGCCGGCGGCGACTGATCGGAAGTACCATGTGCTCTGGTCTCCAGCACCCAATCCGGCCCGATATACGGCGACATCTGCTTTGCCGTCGCCGCTGTAGTCACCAACAACAGTTGGGTCATCACCGGTCTGACCGAAGAGCTCGGTCCTGACGGTACTGGTCTGGCTCTGGAAAATGTAAAATGCCGCGACGGTAGCCGCACCTGGACGCCATACGGCAATGTCAGTCTTGTTATCGCCGTCATAGTCCTCGGGGACAAAAAAGTCAGAGGCGGTTCCCCAGGCACGGATGTCGTAACACGCGGGTTCAGCCTGACCGTTGATGCAGCTGAACCATGTTATCTGACCGGTTGGCCCGCCGCCCGTGTTTCGAACAACCGAATAATCAGTCTTGCCATCGCCGTTATAATCGACGGGAGCACTCCCGACCGTTGCTGTCGGTGCGGTGATCGTGAGATTTGCCGCGGTTACCGAACCCGTATCAAGCTCACCGCCATCGCGGAAACTAAGGGTCCATGTTCCGTTCGCTGTCGGAATTCCGGTAAATGCCGCATTCATAGCTGTTTGTGTACCGGTAAGCGGTGCAGCCGTTCGATACGATCCTGCGGGCGTCGTAGTTGTCGCGTTCGTCCAAAAGTTACCGGCCGCAAGGTCATTGAAGGTGTAAAGCCCAAGCAAATCATTCCCGCTGCCGCAACCGGTGGCAGTCGCCGAACCGGTCTGCTTCGTGATGGTATGAGCGGTGCCATTCGGAGCCGTCAGCACGATGTCGAGATCGCCTCGCCACGAATGGGTCAATGTGAAATCTACGGAAACAACCGTTGGGGCTCCGGAAAACCCGGTTGCCGCAAAACTAACATTGAGGGGCGCTCCAAAATCGCCGCACGCCGTGCCACCAACAGGGCCATCAGGAATGGCACCAAACCCGGCACCGGGGAACGTGGTCTGAGCCGAAACGGCACCCACGCACATCACAAGGCCAACAAGAAACACACCTAACGAAACGATTCTATTTTTCATAATTGATATCTTATCCTACCAGGATCAATCAGCTGCGGCTTAGTGCCCAAACTGGTTTAGCAGTGATCCGAATTTATTGAAAACTCACTCTATGAGTTAATTAACTGGAATCCCATTAAGCTACATCGAATCTGTGAAATTGTCAACGGAGTGCGGGCCGCAGTGTGTCGTGAGCAACCTGATTCAAAGGAACAATTCTAATTCGGCTTACAAAGTGTTCACGAGATCCAGATCCGAAAATGATCCACAAAAAAAGAGTGGTTGGAAGAAAAACTTCCAACCACTCATGTTCATTCTGCACTATGAATTAGTGACTATTATAGTTAGCAACCGGAAAGTCGCCGGTAGATCCGAGAGTAAAGTTACTGACTGCACCACTAGCTGTGCTGCGGACCCAGAAAACTCCGGCACGCCAGACTGCAACATCTGTCTTTCCGTCGCCGTCATAATCACCCTGAATCGGGGAATCAGATGCCGATGCGCCAAATGATACTTGTTGATCAGCACCGCCACCGGAGGGTCTCCAATACCAGACTACTACACCACCCGATCCACGAACCGTAGCGATATCAGTTTTGCCGTCACCGTCATAGTCACCCGGCACGACGACGTCGGTGGGTGTACCGAATACGGTAAAGGACGTTGCTCCGGTCGAAAGTTTCGTCCAGAATGCCGCCTGGCCGCCGCCAATGCTCCGCTGTATGGCGAAGTCAGCACTTCCGTTTCCGTCATAGTCACCCGGAGCCGGGAAATCACCATTCTGCCCCCAAGGCATATAGGTAACAGGTCCGTTAGCAACGGTACGATAATACCAGAAACTCGGATCTCCGGAAGCTGCACCCGCACGATAAACCGCAAGGTCAGCACTGCCGTCGCCATTGTAGTCGTCGACCACCGATGGATCGTCACCTGTCTGTCCAAATGCCTCTACACGAACCGTGCTAGTCGCACTATTGAAAATGTAGAATGAGGCGACCGTCGGAGCACCGGGACGCCACACCGCTATATCATCCTTGTTATCGTTGTCGAAATCCTCGGTAATAAAGAAGTCCGTCTCAAGGCCCCAGGCAAATGCCGCAGTCGGATTTGCCGAGTTATTCAGGTTGTAGAACCACGTGACCTGTCCGCCTGGACCGCCGCCCGTGTTGCGAACAACAGCGTAATCCGTGCGACCGTCACCGTTAAAGTCGACCGGAGCATCACCGGGTGCTGCCGGCGTTCCCGGGGTGTAGCTAAATGTGTCAATACCGATAAAGTTCGAGTTGTCGCCAGTCGGGCCGCCGCCTTCGACAAAATAGCGGAATGCAAGACGTCCGCTGGTCGGCCCTGAAAGTCCTGAGATCGTGATCGTGTACTCCGTCCAAACTTCCGGATAGACACCACCCGTGTCATAGAACGGGTTGATATCAAGAAGAAGCGTGGTGAAGTCGCCAATACCGGTCGGGCCCGTTCCTACATTTGTGCTGGCTCCTGCGGTCGAAAGACGAACCTGTAGGCGATCCGGGAACGGATTTGCCGTCGTGGTACGTGTCCAGAATTTGTAAACATCACCGTTATTCATGGTGCGGTTCGGAGCCATCAGCCAGTTGCTGATCGTATTTGTACCGGTAGTATTGTTGAAATTCGCACCGATATATGCGGTTGGGGGTCCCGATTGTGACGTTAACGTCGCACTGCCCTGGAACCAGCCGGTCGTACCGACAGGCACGCTGTTATTCTGTGTCGCCCAGCCAGCGGCAGGAAGGGTGGTAATGACGTCAAAGCCCTCGGTGATAGCCTGTGCCTTCACCATCGAAACTCCAAAGCCGATAAACATCGCCAAAGCCAACATCGTCGAAAACGTTCTTACGGACGTTCCGGTTGACCAAAAATCACTGAATTTTCGTATATTTCGCATGAGTCTCCCCTAATTTTATCCAAGTACAAATAGGTACTGAAAAGTTCTGCAATGAAAACAATTTTTACGTCTAAACATCGTGAGTCTACTCCCAAGAGCACTGATTGTCAAGACTTGCAATGCCCCTGCGGGGCAATTGGAATCGACATCCGAAGCAGTTTGAACGTCGATTAAATACTCGCCGCAATCATCGGCTGACTCCCCGATCTATCGGTCGAAAAGTATACCCACGCGATTGGCTTCAAATTGATTGTTCCGTACAATATCTAAAAAGTACGAATTAGCGAAATTACCAGATAAATATCGAGGGAAGATATCGATGGAAAACTCACACGAGCGCATCATTACTATTTTCGGAGGATCAAAGTGCACCGAAAATTCAGAGGAATACAAGCAAGCCATGGATCTCGGTGCGAGGCTTGCGGAGGCGGGGTTTACAATATGTACCGGTGGTTATCTCGGGATCATGGAAGCTGCGTCACGCGGCGCGCGTGAGAAGGGCGGACGCGTGCTCGGTATCGTTATGAACCAGTTCAAGTCGGAGCCAAATCGTTTCCTGACCGATAAGGTGGCGACCGATCATTTCTATGACAGACTGCAAAACCTGATCATGCGGTCGGTCGGGTTCGTTGCTTTTCGCGGCGGAATGGGAACAGTTACGGAGATCTCATTGGTTTGGAACAAACTACAGACCAAGGTGATCGGAAAAAGACCGCTGGTGTTACTCGGCGATTGCTGGAAGCCGGTCGTCGACGCGTGGCAAAACTCGCTCGCCGTCAGCCCATCCGATATTGCGATACTCGATTTTGCGGACGATGCCGAACAGGCATTTGATATCATTTCTCGGAAATCAAAGGGAGTTACTTTATGAATTGTCCTAAATGCAACGCTTCATTGATCGATAATGCTCGTTTTTGTGGCTCGTGCGGTTTCACGATAGCGGCCGCCGCCCCAGCGGCAATTCCGCCTCCCGTAGTGCCGCAAGCCCAGGCTTCGGCAGCCCAGCACTCCGGCGGAGCCTTTAACTTTGACACGGACGGGCGCGGACAGGGACGCGGATATACCTGGGCGATCGAGCATCAGGGTGCGTTTGCACTTGCCGTCGTCAACCTTCAGCCCGAGGCAGCGATCTGCGCCGAGGCAGGAGCGATGGTCTCGATGTCGGGAAACGTCGAACTCCATTCAGAAATGAAGGGCGGCGTTTTTGGTGCTCTTAAGCGTGCGGTTGGCGGTGAATCGGCATTTGTTTCGACATTTACCGCAAAAGGCGGGGCGGGCGAAGTGACGCTCGCACCCGGTGCTCCCGGAGATATTGCCGGACTCGAAATGGGTAACCAGACGTTTTGCGTCCAGTCGAGTTCATATTTAGCGGGCGATCAGTCACTCGCCGTTGACACCAAAATGGCCGGGGCGAAATCATTCTTTGGCGGCGAAGGTCTCTTCGTACTTCAGGTTTCCGGCACCGGATTACTTCTTGTATCTTCATTCGGTGCGATCCACCGGAAAACGCTCCGGCCGGGCGAGCAGTATGTCGTCGATACCGGCCATCTTGTTGCGTGGGAAGGCCATATGCAATACAACCTGAGGAAGGCGGCAAAAAGTGGATATTTCCGCAGTTTCCTAAGCGGCGAGGGACTGGTTGCCGAGTTCAGCGGTCCCGGCGAGATCCTGATCCAGACCAGGAATCTGGCAGCATTTGCCGGGTTGCTCAAGCCGTTCTTCCCGTCGCAAGGGGGCAGCGGCGGCAGCGGATTTAGCTTTGGCAGCTAACGGTCGCCGTTCATAGCTGTTAGTATTCAATTTGAACGACGTAACTCAACAACAAGACCCTGCCGGGTCCGAGATCGTGTTGGACGCAATTGCAGTTTCCCGCGGTATTGGGGTCGGGACTGCGGTCTGCCTCTATGGCCGAAAACGGCAGTTCTTTCGAACGATCATACCCGAAGATCAGATCGGTTCTGAGGTGGAACGCTTTCGCTCCGCGATCAATACCGCCACCGGGCAATTGCGTTCGATCGTCGATAATACGTCCGGCGAAGCAGTGTCGGCGGCGGAGATCTTCGACGTACACCTCGTACTGATCGAGCATTCAGCCCTCGCAGCGGATGTTGAAGCCTTGATCAAAGAAGAGAGATTGAATGCAGAATGGGCGATAAAGCAGGTCTCCGACAGATATGTCGAAATTCAAACTGCTGCGGACGAAGGCCACTTTAGCGAACGGGCCGCTGATTTTCACGATGTCGCAGAACGCATCCTGAACGCACTCGACGGAAATTTCGACGATTTCTCGACCCTTACCCCCGAATCGGTTGTCATCGCGTCAAGCATTCGGCCTTCCACTCTGATCCATTTCGGTCAAAATCGTCCGCGGGCGATCGTGACCGAACATGGCGGTTGGACGTCGCACGCTTTCATCATGGCTCGCGAAATGAATATTCCTGCGGTTACGGGAGTTAACGGTGCCCTGCGACATATCACCGACGGGATGGCGGTCGCGGTGGACGGGTTCTCGGGTAGGGTGATCGTCGATCCCGGGCCCCAAACCCTTGAGGCTCTCCACGATACTGACAGTGCAAGTTTGGTCGCGATCGCCGAAGTTTCCGCGACCGCGAAACTGAAAACTCTCGACGGACGCGAGATCGCCGTTCGAATCAACGCAGATTCGAGCGAGGCCGTCGCCGAATACGCTGACAGCTGCTCGAAAGGGATCGGTTTGCTGCGTTCTGAATATCTGTTTTCTGCCCCGATAGTCGGATATCCATCTGAAGAAGACCAGTCGCGAGCGTACGAAAATGTTGCACGCATCTGCGGCGATCGCGGCGTCAGAATACGCACATTTGACCTGCATATCGATCAGCTCGCGTTTTCGGCTGATTCGCGTGAGAACAATCCGGCACTTGGAATGCGTGCGATCCGTCTGAGCCTCGATGACGAAGCGAGGTTTCGCGAACAGATCCGTTCGATCATTCGTGCCACTAGATTTGGGAAAGTCAGCATCGTCCTGCCGATGATCTCGGGGGTTAACGAGCTTCGGCATACGCAGGGGATCATTAACGAAGAGTTCGAGGGCCTACGGGCCGCCTTTCCTGATGTATCCATCCCGTCGACCGGCCCGATGATCGAGGTGCCGTCAGCGGTTCTGACGATCGACGATCTGGTCAAAGAATCCGATTTTATTGCTCTTGGTACGAATGACCTTGTCCAATATCTTTTGGCGGTTGACCGCGACAACGAATCGCTTGCAGGTATTTACCAAACACTTCACCCCGCGGTGTTGCGTGCCATCGCGATGGTGTCGCGATCGGCAGATCTTGCAGGAATCCCGGCGGTAGCGTGTGGTGAGATGGCCGGATCGCCGTTTTACGTCCCACTACTGGTCGGGCTTGGGATACGCGAATTCAGCATGAATCCCCATTCCGTCGATGGCGTCAAAAAGGTGATCGGCGGCATCTCGTTTGATGAAGCCGATCGACTAGTGAAAAGTGTGATCGGCCTTGCAACCGCGAAGGAGATCGAACTTGGGCTCAAGCAGTTTTATCGAGAAAATTGGCCGCATCTATTTCCACCGCACCTGCTGCGGGCCTCGGGAAACTGAACCTCTCAACTTTTATTACAAAAAAGTAGAATTCAACACTGTTTATCCCTTTATTCGTACGTAAGCGAGATTCAATCACGGTGCCGCGTGAAAATCGCAGTCGGCCGTTTGTCCCGGCCGGGAGATTTACGAACGATGAAGACGACAACGTTCAAATTCGGAATAATACTTGCACATGCGGTTTTCGTATGTGTTACCGCCGTTTCGGCCCTTGGCCAGATCGCGTCGGCAGATCCCGTAATTGCTCCGTATACGCCAAATCCGACGCTGGGTCTGGTAGCCAGATCGAAGCGGTTCGACATCGATACCGGTCGCACTGTAACTGCGCCCGACCGAGATATCAAGACCAGTGCCGTTCATCCGTCAACGATCTATCGGATCGGCTCCGGAGATCTTTTGAAGATCGATCTTAAGAATTCAATTATCGGCGTTCACCATGTAAAAGTCAGAGCGGACGGCTGCATCGATTACCAACTCGCAGGCGAAGGCGTTTGCGTTGCCGGATCGACCGTCGATGAGGCGGCTGCAATGCTACGGCGGGCGATCAAACTCTTCGCGGATCCGCAGATATCCGTCGAGGTTCGGGAATTTGCGAGTCACGTTATCACGATCTCAGGATATGTCGAACAACCGGGCCAACAGCAGATCCAGCGTGATGCCGTGCCGTTCTTTGTCGTGCGGGCAGGAGTCGTCCTGAATTCCGCGGCGAGATCGGTGCGTGTGATAAGAAACGCATCGGAAAGGGCTGAGTCATTTGACCTGACCGATGCAAATCTCGGCGATCTTTATATTTTTCCCGGCGATACTGTCGAGTTTTTATAGGTTTGCAGGGTTTATTTCAGAATCTTGTTCAAAGCCTTCGTTTGTTCAACAATTTTTGTTATACTCGTTGAGCCTTGCTTCGGAGCATGCCGGGCAGTCGCTTTTGCTAACGCGAAAGAGGAAAGTCCGAACACCAAAGGGCAGCGAGCCGGATAACGTCCGGGAGTGCGAGAGATCGTACGACGACAAGTGCAACAGAGAGTAAACCAGCCTCGCAAGAGGTGATGGGTGAAAGGGTGAGGTAAGAGCTCACCGGCGTCGGTGGTAACATCGGCGGCCAGGTAAACTCCTCGTGGTGCAAGATCAAATAGGGACGCGTTCAATGTGGGTGCCCGCCCACGGTCCGACGGGAAACCGCCGGCGATGCGTCCGGGTAGATCGCTTGAGCCGTCCGGTAACGGCCGGCCTAGATGAATGATTGCCGTCTGCCCACGGGCAGATACAAAATTCGGCTTACAGGCATGCTCCGAACAACTTGGCACGCCGTACACTTTGGACAATTAATGGAGGCAATTTGCTTATATGGCAAATAGGAAAGGAGTTTTTATCGGGGCTTATGTCCCTAACGAATTGAAAGAATCACTTCGCCGTCGTGCGGCGGCTGAGCATCGTACACTCTCCCAGGAGATCACACGCATTCTGGTCGAGGCGGTCCACGGAAAGGGACTGCCGGCCGGCAGTGTCGATCGTCGCGATACAACAGCTATACCGCGTCGCCGGGCGACTGATCCGCCCATCCGCCGCCGTGCCGAGGACCTGCCGTATATTCCTGAAGAAGGGAAGAAATAACTACAAACCATAGGTTTTTTTATGCACCGTTCTTTTAGTAAAGGGCGGTGCTTTTCTTTTTTTCGCGACGGTTTGCTAAGATTTAAACCAATGAATACAAAGGTTATAACTGCTGCCATATTGGGTACCATTGCCGGTTTGATCGGTGGATTTATGCTTGCAAACGGGCTTAACCGTGCAGAGATCACAGAACTAAAGTCGCAGGCAGATCAGCGTTCGGCTGCTCCGGGGGCGACCGGTACAACCGCCGACGGGATGAACATCAGCCCCGAAGAGATAAAGGCGAAGGTGGCCGAAGCAGACGCGAGCCCGCAGAATTTCGCTTTTCAAAAGGGCCTTGGCACCGCGCTTTATCGCTACGGCACGTTAAAGCGTGACGCCGAGGTCGTTGTCGAGGCAGCCCGTCTTCTCGAACGTGCGACCGCTCTGGATCCAAAGGATTACGACGTGATCGTGGCTCTCGGAAACTCGTATTTCGATATCGGCTATTTCAAGAAGGACAGCGCGAACCTTAAAAAATCGCGTGAGGTATACGCCCGTGCATTAGCGATCAAACCTACGGACGCGGACGTCATATCTGATCTCGCTCTTTCGTACTATCTGGATGAGCCTGCGGATCTGGATCGATCGGTGGCTGAGTTTGGCAAGGCACTAAAGGCAAACCCTAAGCACGAGCGTTCGCTGCAGTATTTGACCCAGACGTATATGCGGCAGTCCAATTTTGAAGATGCGTCCAAGACTCTCGAACAGCTAAAGGCGGCAAACCCGAAGAATGAAACGATCGACAGCCTGACCAAAATGATCGCCGCCCGCGAAGTTCCCACGGTCAAATAGATGAGAGAGTTTCTGATTGTTTTAATTGTGATCTTCGTCCTGCTTGGGCTGACCGCGTACCGCTATCGGCGTCAGATCTCGATGCTGATCGGGTTCGGCCGTATGATACGCGAAGCCCGCTCGGGCATTACAAAGCAACGCGAACCTCGGGCGATCAACGCCGAACCGAAAGAACTCGTCAACTGCACATCGTGCGGGACTTGGGTGCCGCAGGATCGTGCGATCAAATTCGACGCACGGACATTTTATTGTTCAAAAGACTGCGTTCAGAGGTCGATGACCGCAAGTTGAACCACAATTACATAAACGTCGATAGATACCAGACGATTATTTTCTCCCCGAACAGCATCGAGACAAACGATCCCACGCCTAAGAAGATCCCGAACGGGATCTGTGTCTGCATATCCTTTTCTTTTTGCTGAGATATTAGAGCGACGCCCGCGACCGCTCCGGTAAATGCCCCGATGAAGATCGTCAGGATCGTCAATCGCCAGCCGAATAACGCTCCGATCCCCAGCAACAGTTTCACGTCACCGAGGCCCATCGCGTCAACTCCGCGAAGGGCTTTCCATATCGCACCGACCAACCATAGCGAACCGCCGCCGATCAAGGCCCCGAACAAACCGCCGGCGAGCGAAACAGCCCACGCCGGATAGCCCGCCAGCCACGATATCGGACCGTATGTCGTATCGGAAAAGTAATTTCCTGTAAAGGCCAACGGATATGCGACACGAACAATGAGGGCGATGACAAACAAAGGGTAAGTTATGACGTTTGGCAGGATCATATGCTCGGCGTCGATAAATACGAGTGCCGTCATTGTCGCCGTAAATGCGAGTGCTATCGCGAGATACGGCGTAAATCCAACTTGCCAGTAAACGAGACAGAACAGCAAGGCCGTAAGCAGTTCCACAGCCGGATATCGCCACGAGATCGGCTGTTTGCAGTTGCTGCATTTACCGCCGAGCATCAGCCAGCCGAGAACGGGAACGTTGTGGTAAAACTTTATCGACGATCCGCAGTTGGGACAGGCGGAACCGGTCAGAAGCGATCTTTCGTTAGGCACACGGTAGATCACGACGTTCAAAAAGCTGCCGATCGCGGCTCCCAAAACGAACACGAACAGATACCCAAACCATTCGGGTACCCCAAGAACCGCCTCGAGTGAAGCTAAAAGTGCTGTATGCATATTGTAGTTTTCGGGATCGCCGCGAAAAAACGTGATCTCCTAAGATCGGCCAATCGGAAGTTTAGTATCTAAGGGCTGTCGATGCAAAGGTGCCGTGAACCGGATCGTAAATGTTTGACCCGGTCGGCGGGATCAACGCGAAGCAGGTGAGCGGTGATCTGAGAGAACGCTCGGCGTCAGCGAAGCCCGCAAGGCGTTCAGGACGGCAAGGACGTCGATGATCTCCTGCGTCAGGGCTCCTGCGACCGGCGGCAGGTAGCCGGTAGCAGCGGCCGCGATGCCGATCAGGCTCAGGCCGATTCCGCCGACAGCGCTCTGAAGGGCAATATTGCGCATACGGCGACCGATATGGAGCAGTTCGTCAACGCGCTCGAGCGAACTGTCGAGAATAACGGCGCCGGCGGCCTCGGCCGTGACATCACTGCCCTGGCCGAACGCCAGGCCGACGGTTGCGGCGGTCAATGCCGGAGCATCATTGATCCCGTCGCCCATGAATACCGTGTTCGCGTGGCGAGTCTCTTCCTGAACAAGAGCAAGCTTTTGCTCGGGGCTCTGTCCCGCATGGACCTCGGTAATGCCGACCTTTTCCGCCAGGTAACCGACTTCGCCTTCGCGGTCGCCCGAGACAAGCAAGATCCGGTCAAAACCGTGCTTCGGGCCGAGATGCCGCACGAAATCCTTGCCCTCGTCACGCGGTTCGTCGCGAAACCGGAATGTCGCGGCATAACGCCCGTCGATCAATACGATACACTCCAGCCCACCCGCGAGCGGCGGCAGGGAATGGACATCCTGCGGTGAATATTCAACGATCTTTTTTCGGCTGGTGACGCGGACAGTGTGGCCGTTGATCACGCCGTAAAGCCCGGCACCCGGGCTCTCGCTCACCTCCATCGCCTCGTGCAGAACAAGTTTCGCCGACGAAGCTGCGTCGACGATCGCGGTTGCGAGCGGATGCCGCGAATATCTTTCCAGGCTGGCTACAGCAGCGAGCGAAGTGCCGGGGTCAGTACCGTCGGCCGGGATCACCTCGGTCAGTTTTGGTTCACCGTAGGTTAGTGTCCCGGTCTTGTCAAAGATGGCAACGCTGCAGGTGTCGATCTTCTCGAGCACGGCCGGGTCCTTGATGATAATTCCACGACGGGCGGCAAGACTGACCGAACCGATGATCGCGACCGGAATGCCGATAATGAGGGGACACGGTGTTGCGACCACGAGAACCGCAAGAAATCGCTCAGGATCACCGGCAAAAAACCAAGCGGCAATGGCAATTACGACGGTGATCGGCGTATAGATTGCGCCGATCTGGTCGCCGAGCCGCCGCAGTTGCGGCCGACGTTCTTCGGAATCGCGCATTACCTGCATTATCTTTGCGTATCGCGAATCCGTCGCGGTCTTGTCCGCTCTTATGGTCAGTGCTCCTTCGCCATTGATCGCACCGGAAAGCACCGTCGAGCCGACCGCTTTCGGCAACAGATAAGGTTCGCCGGTCAGATACGACTCGTTCATCGTGCTGTGGCCGTCGAGTATTACGCCGTCAGCCGGGCAGGTCTCGTGAGGGAAGACCACCAGTTCGTCGCCGACGATTACTTCGGCAAGCTGAATATCATCTACGACCGCACCATTCTTTTTATGAGCAAAGGTGGGCAAACGCTTGGCCAGAGCCTCGAGGGCAAACGACGCACGGCGAACAGCGTATGCCTCGAGAGCCTGACCACCGGAGAGCATCAGGACAACAAGCGTGCCCGCCAGGTATTCATCGAGGAGAATCGAAGTAACGATCGAGATGCCGGCAAGCAGATCCGAACTGAATTCGAAGTGAAAGATCTTCACGACAAGCCTGATCACGAGCGGGGTTCCGCAGGCGAGAGCGATGAGCAGCGGGATCGCTTCGACAGGCAGCCCATAGACCGTGCGGCCGCCTTGTACGCCGAAACGCAATACGAGGTGCACCGCCATCGCTATGAGCGTAATTATGGCAATGATGACCTCCTTAGTCCGGAGTGCGGCCGCAAGGTTCGATCTCGGCTTGTCCATCAACGCTCATCGTAGTTCAGATCCCTTGCTATTTTTGTGTCATTCGTCACAAATTGATGAATGGACAAATGGGTTGATATTGACGGATCATTCCGGTCCGGTATTTTTTCGGCGAATCCAGACAGTTTTGCTAGCAAACAAACGCTCCATACCTTATGATTGGAGTATTGCGAATCGAGCATTAAATATCTCTACAAAAAGGAACAAATCGATTGGAACCGACAAACGTTAACGATCCCGAATATTTTCATAAGGTTGTCGATTGTCAGTATGCCTGTCCGGCGCACACACCGGTGCCCGAATACATCAGGCTGATCGCCGAAGGTAAATACACCGAGGCTTACATGATCAACTGGGATTCGAACGTGTTTCCGGGCGTGCTCGGCCGCACCTGCGACCGTCCGTGCGAACCTGCTTGCCGGCGTGGACGGCTCGAACAGGAACCGGTCGCCATCTGCCGCCTGAAACGCGTGGCGGCCGACAACCGCGACGACGTGATCCCGTATATGCCGCAGGGTCCGTTTGCCCCGAACGGCAAAAAGGTTGCCCTGATCGGTGGCGGACCGGCAAGTTTGACGGTTGCGCGTGATCTGGCACCGCTGGGTTACGAGATACATCTTTTTGACGAGCAAAAGCTCGGCGGCGGCTTTATGCGTTCGCAGATACCGGCGTTTCGCTTGCCCGAACAGGTGCTGAACGACGAGGTCAACTACATCCTGCGTCTCGGGATACACACGCATTTTGAGCGTTATGTCGATTCGCTCGCGGGCGTACTGGCGAAAGATTACGATGCGATCTTCGTCGGCACCGGAGCACCACGTGGACGCGATCTGCCCGATCTGCCAGGACGGCAGGACGGTGCGGCGAATATTCATATCGGCATCAATTGGCTCGGCAGCGTTGCATTTGAGCACACCGAAAAGATCGGCAAACGCGTTATAGTGCTCGGCGGCGGAAACACCGCGATGGACTGCTGCCGCACGGCTCGCCGGCTTGGCGGTGAGGACGTAAAAGTCATCGTCCGTTCGCCCTTCGCCTCGATGAAGGCGTCTCCGTGGGAAAAAGAAGACGCACAGCACGAGGATATTCCGATCATCGACAATCATGTTCCGAAGAGCTTCGTGATCGAAGACGGCAAGCTTGTCGGCATGACGTTCGAGAAGGTTGAGGCCGTTTACGATGAGAACGGCAAACGCACGCTCGTCCCGACCGGCGAACCTGACGTGTTTTATCCCGCCGACGACGTTCTTATCGCAGTCGGGCAGGAAAACTCCTTCCCGTGGATAGAACGCGATCTAGGTGTCGAGTTCGACAAATGGGAAATGCCGGTCGTTGACCGCACGACGTTTCAGTCGACGCACCCGAAGGTGTTCTTTGGCGGCGATGCTGCATTCGGCCCAGAGAACGTTATTACCGCTGTTGCTCACGGGCATCAAGCGGCGGTTTCGATCGATCTGCTTTGTAAGGGCGAAGACCTCAATAAACGCCTCGACCCGTTCGTCAATCTCGTCTCGCAGAAGATGGGCATCCACGAATGGGCCTATGACAGCACGGTCGAGACCGACCAGCGTTACGTCGTGCCGCAGGCTCCGAAGGACCTAACGCTCAAGGACCGCAAGAAAGAAGTCGAGCTCGGCTTTGACCCGCTCGCGGGCTACAAAGAGGCCGAGCGTTGCCTCAATTGCGACGTGCAGACCGTCTTTGACGCCCCAAAGTGCATTGAGTGCGACGCCTGCGTCGATATTTGCCCGACGAGCTGCATCACGTTCACGACGGACGGCGATGAGAGCGACTTGCGGCCGCGATTAAAGGTTCCGGCTCTTAACACAAGTCAGGATATCTACGTCGCCGACGGCCTAAAAACCGGCCGTATCATGGCCAAAGACGAGGACGTCTGCCTCCACTGCGGCCTCTGCGCCGAACGCTGCCCCACCGCCGCGTGGGATATGCAGAAGTTCTTTTACAACGTGACAAAGGCGGGAAGTGTGAAGTACAGCTGTAAATAGGAAGCGGCAAACGCTTTTCGTTGCCGTATTTGCATGTCAGCAGAAAACACTTTGGCAGTTCCGCTAGGTCAGGACAAGAAATTGAATTAATCCGGGATACAGGCCCGGCAAACTTAAATGAACAAAGTAAATGACTTTGTAGTCAGATTTGCAAACGTAAACGGCACCGGCTCGGCGTCGGCGAATGCGCTTTTTACTAAGGCTATCTTCCGGATGGGAATTCCGGTGACGCCGAAGAATATTTTTCCGTCGAATATCCAAGGGCTGCCGACGTGGTACGAGGTTCGGGTCTCGGAAAAGGGCTACCTCGGCCGCCGCGAGGGCGTCGATCTGATGATCGCGGTCAATCCGCAGTCGATGAAGAAGGACTACGCCGACGTTAGAGCCGGCGGCTATTTTCTCTACGATAGCTCAAAGCCCTTGGCACCGGGATTCGACCGAGCGGATATTACGCACATCGGCATTCCGCTGATGGCTCTATGCAACGCGGAGTTTACCGACGCACGGCAGCGACAGCTTTTTAAGAATATCGTTTATATCGGCGCTTTGGTGAGCCTTTTCGAGATCGAGTTCGAGGTGATCGAAGGGCTGATCGGCGAACAGTTCAAAGGCAAAGAAAAACTGATCGAGCCCAATATCAAGGCTCTTAACATCGGCAAGAATTGGGTCGAGGAAAACTTCAGCCACGAATTCAGGCTTCGGATCGAACGCCGCGACCTGCTTGGCGATAAGATCCTGTACGGCGGCAATTCAGCGTGCGGCCTCGGTGCGGTGTATGCCGGGGCGACGGTCGCCGCTTGGTATCCGATCACGCCTTCGACATCGGTTGTGGATGCGTTCGCCAAGTACGCGGCAAAGTACCGCGTCGATCCTGAAACCGGCAAGAACAACTACGCCATCGTCCAGGCCGAAGACGAACTCGCCGCGATCGGTATGGTGATGGGAGCGTGCTGGAACGGCGCACGTGCATTCACGGCAACAAGCGGGCCGGGCGTTTCGCTGATGAACGAATTCCTCGGGCTCGGCTATTTTGCCGAGGTGCCGACGGTGTTGATCGACGTGCAGCGAGCGGGGCCTTCGACCGGTATGCCGACACGGACCCAGCAATCCGACATATTGCTAGCAGCTTACGCGTCGCACGGAGACACAAAGCATCCGCTTTTGTTCCCCGCGAGCCCGAAGGAGTGTTTTGAGATGACGGCTGACGCCTTCGACCTTACCGAACGCCTTCAGACACCCGTCATTGTAATGACCGACCTCGATCTCGGGATGAACGACCACATAACCGAACCGCTCGTTTGGGACGAAAACCGTAAGTACGACCGCGGAAAATTACTGACCACCCAGGAGCTGGACCATATCGGAATGGGATCATTAATGTCAGCGGTTAGCCGAACTTCATCGCGAGCTAACGGCAAGGCCAAAGATGAATTGTCGGTCGTCATGTCCGAACTCGACGGTCAGGCAAACAGCGATCATTCGCCGCATCAGCCGCTTGAACAGTTCAAGGGCAAGTACGGACGATATCTGGATGTTGACGACGACGGCATTCCGTACCGTACGATACCGGGAACGCACGCGACGCACGGAGCTTTCGTCACTCGCGGTTCGTCGCGAGACGAATATGCCGTCTATACCGAGGACGGTGACGCTTACCGCCGAAACGTCGACCGCCTCTCACGCAAATGGGACACCGCGAAGGAGTTGGTTCCACAACCCGAATTTCATTCGAATAATGAACATCAAATATCGAATATCGAATCGAAGAGCTCCGACGATTCATCGTCCGAGCTTGGAAATTCGAAATTGGGAGTGGTCTATTTCGGCACATCCACATACGCGGCGGTCGAAGCTTTGGATCTGCTCGCGGAAGAGGGAATTCAGGTTGACGCGATGCGCGTGAGGGCGTTTCCGTTCAGCAAGTCGTTTCGGGAATTCGTCGATTCACATGATCGGCTTTTTGTCATCGAACAAAATCGAGACGCCCAATTTCGCAGCCTGATGATGATCGAGATCGGCGTCGATCCGGCAAAGATAGTCTCCGTTCTGAACTACGACGGAATGCCGATCACAGCGGACAATATCTTCAGACAAATTAAAGGTAGCATCGATAAGAAATGACTTATATACGATCAACATTCCGCCATCCGGCTTTGCCTAAGAACGACCTTGGGTATACGGTCGACTATTATGAGGGTTCGCTTTCGACGCTGTGTGCGGGATGCGGGCATGATTCGATCAACGCGGCGATCGTCGAGGCTTGTTGGGAGATGAACATCGAACCGCACAAGGTGGCAAAGCTCTCAGGCATTGGCTGTTCGTCCAAATCTCCGGCTTATTTTCTGAGCAATTCACACGGCTTTAATTCGGTGCATGGACGAATGCCGAGCGTCGCGACGGGCGCCAATTTAGCTAATCGCGACCTGATATATTTCGGTGTCTCGGGCGACGGCGACACGGCTTCGATCGGAATGGGGCAGTTCGTTCACGTCGTCAGGCGAAACCTGAACATGGTCTATCTGGTCATGAACAACGGCTGCTACGGCCTGACCAAGGGTCAGGACAGCGCGACCGCTGACGCCGGTTCAAAGAACAAATCCGGCAACGTCAATCTGTTCGAAGCAATCGATCTCGCGAGCCTCGCGATCGAGCTTGGAGCGACGTTTGTCGCACAGAGTTTCTCGGGCGATAAGGAACAGCTCATTCCGCTGCTCAAGGCGGCGATGCATCACAAAGGATTTGCACTGCTCAATGTGATCAGCCCGTGCGTCACATTCAACAACAATCCCGGTTCGACCAAATCATACGATTACGTTCGCGAACATATGGAAGTTACGGGAACAGTCGATTTCGTGCCCATCACTCGTGAGATCTTAGCGAGCTACGAATCGGGCAGCGTTAAAGACCTGACCATGCACGACGGCACGACGATCCATCTCCATAAGCTTGAAAAGGACTGGGACCCGCTCGATCGTTTTTCGGCCATCAATGCCGTTCAACGTTCGAAAGCCAAGGGCGAAATACTCACCGGACTGCTGTATTTGGACGAAAGTTCGCAGGAGTTGCACGACCTGATAAATACGACCGAAACGCCGTTAAACATGCTTGCCCAGTCGGCGTTGTGTCCCGGTACGGATCTGCTCGGAAAGCTTAACGCGAGCCTTAGGTAATATGCTCAGGCGGCTCGGAAAGATCGTCGGGCTGATATCGATCGTCGCGATCGCGGCGTTTACGATCTTTTGGTTCTCGCGGCCTGCGGATATCAGCTTTGACCAATATCGACCTGTCGTTCCGTTTGCTGAGTTCAGCCGCTTTGCGGTGGTTGATGGTGTCAAAGTCCACTATCAGGAAAAGGGAACCGGCACGCCGCTCGTGCTGATCCACGGTTACGCCTCGTCTACTTTCACGTGGAAGGACATGATCGAGCCTCTCTCCCGAAAATACCGCGTCATCGCCATCGATCTGAAGGGATTCGGTTTCACCGATAAGCCAGACGGCGACTATTCCCGGCGTGCACAGGCGATGATCGTCGGTCATCTGCTCGAACAGCTAAACATTGAAAAAGCTTGGATCTGCGGAAACTCAATGGGCGGTGAGACTGCGATCAATTTAGCACTGCAGTTCCCGAACCGCGTCGCCGGCCTCGTTCTGATCGACGCCGCAGGACTGAATGTACCGGGAACAGCGACACTCGTCCCAGCCTACTTGCGAAACCCATTACTAAATCGCGCATTGTCGGCCATTGCCTTGACGTCGGACAAATTGGTTCGCGAAGGGCTGATCAAAAGCTACTTCGACGACACGAAGATCGGCGATGACCGGGTCGCGGCTTATTATCGTCCACTGACGTCACGCGGCGGTCAACTAGCCGCCCTGAGGGCACGCACGCAATTTGGAGAGTTTCCGATCGAAGCTGAACTCGGTGAGATCGACGTACCGACATTGCTGATCTGGGGCCGACAGGATGAACTCATCCCCGTTGAAGCCGGTACGCGGATGAATTCGGCGATAAAGAATTCAAAACTTGAGATCATTGAGGAATGCGGCCATGTACCGCAGGAAGAGCGACCCGAGGTAGTTGTCGGGATGATCAACGCGTTCATTCCTCAAAGCTGAAAAAGGATAAGGTGGTACCGGAATAATTGTTACAATTTCCTTAAATCTTCATAACAGTCGCAACCGATAACTGAAGCCCGTCGTATATCAGTTTGACGTAAAATTAGCTTTTGAAAGGAGCGAACAAATGACAGATGGCTTCCTGATCGACGCTGGCGGTGCAAGTCCGTATCAAACTACCGAACACTATTTGCGGCGAGTGCTGGCCGGAGACCTCAAATCTGTTCGTACACGCATTATCGCGGCACTGGAGAGACTCAGTTACGATATCATCGATGACGGCGAGGCAGCGATCCGCGGCCGCCGGGCAGCGACCGGATGGGGCACTTTTTACAGTTCTGCCGATGTCCTTGACTATCCGCGGACACTCGTGATCAAGCTAAAGCCTGCGGGAGAACATTCGACGCGGGTGACCTATGATTATCTGATCAAGCACCCGTCGCTATCAACAGGCGAAAAGGACATACTTACTCGCGAAGCCGAAGCGATCTCGTCGCTGGCAACCGTTCGCAGTCGGGAAAAACACTGTGCGGCTTGCGGTACTGAGAGTACGGACGATTCGCGATTTTGCCGCCGGTGCGGATCGCCGATGGCCGCCAACAATTCGGAACTGGAGCTCCTGAATATGGCCGCAGAGGTACGCTCTGGGCTGACGTCGGTAACGGCCGGTGAGATCGGGGCTTCGGCTGTGGCTATCCTGAGCGGTGCGGCGGTCATTACGATCCTGGCAAAAGGGATCGTTCTCGGGCCGGGAATAATGGTGCTTCTGGCCACAAGCTTTGTGATCGCAATGATGACCGCAGTTGTTTTGGGGTTTGGGATCAACCGATGCATGCGTTCTTTGAAGCGGCCCGACGCGGAAAAGGGCGGCTATGCAAATATCACGTCCTTTCCTGTCGAAACAGACAAATACTTGCCGGAGTCGAACCAGCCTTATGTCAGTGTGACGGAAAGCACGACATCGCTACTCGACGTTCCTCGCGAGCGGCAGACGCTCAGCGATCTGGATGAGCAGGAAATTACTTTTGAAGGAAGGCGATGAATTCGTTCTGATCGCGGGTTAGTCCCTCAAATCTGGCGACGATCTCATCGTTAGGCGTGACGATAGCGTAAAGCGGCAATGCGACGGTGCCGAATCGCTGTTCCTGCATCTTCTGAAAACCTTCGTACGGTTCGCCTTCGCCATCGGTATACAGCCTGACGCGAACGAACTTATCGAGTTCCGCTCGCACTTTTGGAAGCGTAAACATATTGGCTTCCATCCAACGGCAATTGGTACATGTGTAGCCCGTATAATCTACGAAGATACGCTTATTCTCCGCCTTTGCCTTCGCCAGTGCCGCCTGATAGTCATTTGTGACCCAAGAAAGTTCGCTGTTGATGCCGCTGCCGGACGCCTGGCCCGCCGCCGCTTCCTTGGCGGGAGGTAGGAATGATTCGATCTCGCCGAGACGGCTGCCGAAAAGCCCGGTCAGCAGATATAACGCCATCGTGCCGAAGAGAAACGCGTTGATCGCTCCGACGAGACCGATGTGCTTGCGTTCCGAGTCATGCTCGAATCGGAACACACCGACAAGGTACAGAAAGATCATCACGGAAAGGGCGATCCAGCCGGCGATAACGACTTCGCGGGTGAAGATGTTCCAGCCCCAAACGAGATCAACATTGGACAGGAATTTGAGTGCGGCACCGATCTCCAAAAAACCCATCACGACCTTGACTGAGTTCATCCACGCACCTGAGCGCGGAAGCGAGTGCATCAAACGCGGGGCGACCGCCAGGACAAAGAACGGCAATGCAAAAACGGTCGAAAACGCCAGCATTCCGGCGATCGGATAAAACAATTCGCCATTTGCCGCCGCCACGAGGATCGTACCCACGAGAGGTGCCGTACATGTAAACGATGTCAGCGAAAACGTCAGGCCCATCAGCAAAAGGCCGATGATCTTGCCGGAACCCTTGGATCGCGTGATGCCGTCGAGTTTGGTCAAAATACTTGACGGTACGCCGAGGTTGTATGCACCGAGCAAGCTGAAGGCAAATGCGAGGAAAATACCCGTGATCAACAGGTTGATGTAAGGGTTTGACGCAAAGCGATTGAGCCCGGCGGCCCCGAAGATTATTGCAAGTGCGACGCCCAGGCCCGTGAACGTCAGGATAATGCCGAGAGCGTAGATCAACGCATCACGGATCGACCCATAGTGCGTGTCAGCACCATGCTTGGTAAAATACGAGACCGTGATCGGGATCATCGGGAAAACGCACGGAGTCAGTAGCGAAAGTGCTCCGAACGTAATCGCCAGCCAGATAAAACCCCAAAATGAGCCGTTCTTTAGCTCCGAGGTAGATGAAACCGAACTGCCGCCGGTCTGAGACGAACCGGTCGTTGAGCCGACCGAATTAGTGTTCGTTACCGCGTTTGATCCATCGACATTGGCGTTCGCCGTTGAATCTATATTGGCGTTGGTATTCGTGTTCGCATTGGAGGGCGTTGGCGAAGGCGTCGGTGTCGGACTTACTGTCGGCGTCGGAGATGCAGACGAGGCCGCACCCGAGATGGTTACAGCGGACGCGAGCTTTAGTGTTTTCGGCGGCAGACAAACCGTGTCATTGCAAACCTGAAAGCGGAAATTGACGTTCAATGTCTGCTCGCCGACAGGTGCATCGGCATTCGCCGTAAAATTAAGCGTGAACGCGGCACCGCCCGAGTACGTTTCGGTATTGATCCCGAAATTCGGGTCCATCGCGACCTTTGGTTTCGGGCCTGACACTCCGCCGATGGTAAACGGGCCTTCGCCAAGGCTGATACGTGTCGGGATCGGCCCGCCGCTACCTTGGGTGATCGAATACATCTTCCAACCGCCGTCTATACTAGCGTTGACCTTCGCCGCACCTTTTCCACCGGGTGCGATCGTCGTCGGTGAAACGCTCATCGTGACGGAAACGGGGTTCTGAGCAAACGCCGGCATCATCGCCGCCAGCGATAGGACGATCAGTAAAAGTAGATGTTTAATATTCAAATTCAATGGATATCTCTAGTGCGTGTTTACTGTTTGGGAGTCATCGCCGCCGCCACGATCTTTTCAGTGTCGTCCTTTTCACCGATCTTCGCGATGATCTTACCGTCAGCACTGATAAGGATCTTACTCGGCATAGCCTTTACCTGAAACGTCTTGACCGCGAGCGGAAGGGCCGTTTCGGCATTTGCCTGGGTCCATGTCACACCGCGCGTCGCGACTATCTTTTTCGCACGATCGGCCGACTCTTTGGCAAATTCCGGGTCGGCAGGGTCACTATCGCCAAGTGTCTCGGCATTTAACCCGAGGATCTCAAATCCCTGGCCATTGTACTTTTCGTATAGTTTCTTGAGCTTTGGAATGTCCGCGAGACAAGGCCCGCACCAGGTCGCCCAAAAATCGATCAAGACGACCTTGCCGCGAAACTCGGCAAAGTTACGCTTTTTGCCCTCAAAATCGGTAAATTCGAAATCGGGTACCTCATCGTTGGTGGATGCAACTTTTAACGCGGTAACCGTTGTTGTCGATTGTCCCGCAGCATCGACACCAAATATAACCGTAACGATCAGAAGTAGTGAAATGAGTGTAAAACTTCTTTTTAATTCCATAAGTCTCGATCCGTTCGTTCAATTATACAAGAATTGCGGGCATCGGCACTTCAAACAAACACTCTTCCCAGTGACTATTACGAACATAGCCCATAAATAGTATTGATCGCGGAGGGGAATTAGCGAGAAAAAGAGCCTTCGATCCAATTGGGGAGCGAACTCAGCCTACCGACTGAGTTCGCTCCACTTGTGATCACGCTACGGGCTTTTTGAGGATCTCAGCAAGAGCCTTCATTCGATTTGAATCAACCGAACTTGTTGCTTTCATCGCACTCTTTTCCAGAGGAGCAGCGAGTTTCTTGAGTTTACCCATATCCTTCGCTGATCCTTCGGCTTTACCGATCGACGCCCGCAAGGCTGCGATCTGCTCCGCCGGAAGTGCGTTTGAACGCTCCAATTGATCGATGTACGCTTTCGCCACGACCAGTTTTCGCGGCCATTCGGTCATTTGCTGACTTTGCACATTGAGTTCGGTCACTTGCACGGACTTCGCGGCGTCGATCTCATTCTGGGTCAGAAACTTGGTCGGCGTCAGTTCCAAAACATCCAGGCCACGAGCGATCTCCGACGAGTAGATATGTCCGTTAAACCAATATGCCGACCACGGACCGGCAAGCACGAGCATGTTTGCATCGATCGGTCCACGATCAAACGAGGCGATCTCCATCGGTTTGGCCGGATCGGTAAAATCCATGATCGATATGCCGCCCTGATACCACGCCTGAACCTTGATGTCGCGGCCCGGGATCGGCACCAGCGAACCGTTATGGGCCACACAGTTTTCGGTGTCGCCTTGAGCGGCCGGCAATTTGTAGTAATTGCCAAACGTCAATTTGCCCTTATCAAGATTGAAGATCGCATTTGCTCCCCAGACATTTGGATCGGTCGCACGGCAACGGGCTCCCATTCCGCCACCCCATTCGTCGGTGAACACGACCTTTTTGCCGTCATTCGAAAACGAAGCGGAATGCCAGTAAGCGTAATTCTTGTCATTGACCGCTTCGATGCGTTTCGGGTTAGCCGGTTCGCGGATATCGAGCAAGATCCCGTTACCTGAACAGGCCCCGGCTGCCAGGCCGATCGCAGAATATACGGTGATGTCATGGCACTGGTCGGTATTCTCGACACGGCCCTTATTCGCATGTGAACCGCCGTCGTTGAGCGAGTCGATCTTGCCGGTCTTTTCGTCCGAAAAGATACGCGGGCTCGCGACGATCTTGGCGTTTTGCGGTGCGGCGACGGGAACCTTGATAATGTCTATGCGGAACCTTGCCGAATTTGGGTCTTCACCGGGCTTACCGTCCGAGCATCCTGCAAGCTCCTCACTCTGGCGAACAAATGACGTCCCCGAAATATAGATGTAAACATTGTTCTTGTCTTTCGGATCCTCAACCAAAGTGTGTGTGTGCGATCCGCGGCACGACTGAACGGCCGCAACCTGCTTCGGGTTCTTGATGTCTGAGATATCAAAGATACGGACACCGCGGAAACGATCCTTGTCGGCCGCTGGAGCTCCTTGCGTCGCTCCGATAGGGAATCCCTGTGTGCCGCAATCGACACGTCCATTTGCCATCTCGACCGACATGAACATCAAATTTTTGTACACCGAGACGTCGCCCTGTCCGCCTGGACAGAGCATAGAGGTCACCAACTGTGCTTTGGTCGGATCGGCAATGTCGTAGATGTTGATGCCGTAAAAATTTCCAAGGAACAAATAGCGTCCTTGAAACGCCATGTCAGAGTTTGCAAGCGCCAGTCCGGCAACGGTCATCTTCATAGCCGGCGGGACGGCGTTCCCCGGAATTCCGAGAGCAAAGAGAGCTTTGTCCACTCTCGGATCGTTGGGGTCGATGCCGACGTCGAAAGCTGCCGGCTTTTTGTAAAGGTTCAAATGTTTGATACCGAAACTAAATTCACCTGCGTCAAATAGGCCGGGTTTTAGTTTGTATCGAGGATCGTTTACATCCGAACCCGTCATTCCGGCCGGGAGCGGGGGAGCCTTTTCAGGTGCAAACGGATTGCCGCCGTCCTGGGCAAACGCTCCGGCTGCCAATACCACGAAAGTCAAAATTGTTACCAACATCGCATTCATCGCGCCTAATTTTTTACGATTCATCATTTCTTCCTTTTTATTTGATACGTTCAAGCATTGACTCCATTATCTTGATCTCAGCTCGCTGACCGCTGTCTACGTCCGTTGAAAAACTAAACAGTTCGGCATCCTGGCCAGCTCCAGCAGTGTCGAACAGATCTTCCACCATGATCAAAGCACCATTATGGTGCTGGATCATTCCGCGTAAAAACAGTCTGTCGAACTCCGCTCCCTTGGCCTTTTTGAGGGCGTCCATCTGCTTTTTATTTAGCATGCCCGGCATCGTCATTTGATGGCTAGAGTGGTTCATGCCGGACATATCCATTCCATCCATCGACATTTCTACCGGTTGGCCTCTGCTCACGAGCCACCGTTTCATAAAATTCATTTCGTCCGACTGCGACTGACTTATACGCGCTCCGAGGAGTATTAGTTCCTTATTGTCAGTACGTGCTTCGATGAGTGCCGACATCTCGACCGCCTGAGCGTGGTGCATGATCATGCCCTGCATGAACTCCACATCCTTTTTGGCGAGCGGCAGCAGCTTAGCTCTCGTCGACGCCGGCAGCACCTTGGTCGGCTGACCCGGAGCCCCGGGCTGCACGATAACCGGCGAACCATCTTTACCGGACGTCTGGGCGTCAGTTGGAACGACCAACGCGCAGATAGCAATAGCGGCGATTCCGAATAATAATCCCGGATTAAACACTTTCGGCCGCAGAATTAGAACCACTCGAATATATATCGATCGCATAAAACATTAATTTACAGACATTGAAAAATCAGATTACCACACATGTGATTTCAGCCAAAAAAATAAGTGCTCAAAAGAGCACTTTATCGGGTTAAATGTGAATGTTATCTGGACGTTGACTAGCGCCAACAATTTAGCATTTATGGAGGCGGCGATCGGAATCGAACCGATGAATAAAGGTTTTGCAG